>NZ_VJYI01000074.1 GCF_008065375.1 Nonomuraea sp. SYSU D8015 | reverse complement strand
GCAACCGCCGTCTGCGCAGCGTCGGCGAGCTGATCCAAAACCAGGTCCGGCTGGGCCTGGCCCGCATGGAGCGGGTCGTGCGCGAGCGCATGACCACCCAGGACGTCGAGGCGATCACGCCGCAGACTCTGATCAACATCCGCCCGGTGGTGGCGTCGATCAAGGAGTTCTTCGGCACCTCGCAGCTGTCGCAGTTCATGGACCAGATCAATCCGCTGGCCGGGCTGACGCACAAGCGGCGCCTGAATGCCCTGGGTCCTGGTGGTCTGTCGCGTGAGCGGGCGGGTTTCGAGGTCCGCGACGTGCACCCGTCCCACTATGGGCGGATGTGCCCGATCGAAAGCCCGGAGGGCCCGAACATCGGTCTCATCGGCTCGCTGGCCAGTTTCGCCCGGCTGAACGCGTTCGGCTTCGTCGAGACGCCCTACCGCAAGGTCGTCGACGGCAAGGTGACCGACCAGATCGACTACCTGACCGCCGACGAGGAGGACCGCTACGTCAAGGCGCAGGCCAACACGGCGCTCAACCCCG
>NZ_VJYI01000073.1 GCF_008065375.1 Nonomuraea sp. SYSU D8015 | reverse complement strand
CATCCGCGACTGGATGGATCAGTGGAACGACGACCCCAAGCCGTTCGTCTGGACCAAAACCGCCGAAGAGATCCTGGAATCCCTCGCTAAATATTGCCGACGAATTTCAGGCGCATGACACTAGTGCCACGTCAGGCAACGTTTGCCCTGTCCGCTACCGGCACCTCGGGGCGATGTCCCCGTCGATATATCCGCGCGTTCGGGGGCACGGCCAGCGCGGCCAACGCGACCCCGGGCCGTCGTTCCGTCGCGAGGGAGCGGTCAACGTGCCAGGATAAATCACGTCAAGCCGTGACTCGCGTGGGCCGGTATCGCAGGGCGACCGCCCCCGACCGGAACTCATGGCGGTCCACGGGCTCGAGCTGGATGCGCTCGCGCAGACCGGCGAGCAACGTCGGCCCGTGTCCGGCAAGGACCGGCTGCACAAGGAACTCGTACTCGTCGATCAGTCCCAGATCTGCCAACGCCAGGGGGAGCGTTACGCCACCCACCCACAGGCCCTCGCCTGACTCCTGCTTGAGCCGCTGAACCGCTTGCCCCAAGTCGCCTCGCACCAGCTCGGCATTCCAATCGACCCCGCTCAGCGTGCTCGACACGACGTAGGGGGCTCGCCCCGATGTGTGGACACGGGCTGTTATGCGACGAGCAGCACCTTATCGGTAGTTTGCTGCTCGTAGTCGATCGGGCTGAGGTAGCCGAGGGTGGAGTGTCTCCTTCGAGTGTTGTAGC
>NZ_VJYI01000072.1 GCF_008065375.1 Nonomuraea sp. SYSU D8015 | reverse complement strand
CTAGGCAGGCCACCGCCGACCCGCTCAGTCTGAGCTGTCCCCATGTGACTGTGCTCGGGACGCCCGGCACGCGGGACGAAGTGGCTCAGTGAACGTCGCTGGTCCCGGTGTCAGGCCTCGTCACTCCAGTTCTCCGATCGCAGCCACCGCGTGACCGCCTCCGCCCTTGCATGTCCAAAGCGCCGCCCCGCCCGTGTGCTTCGGATGCAACCCGAGAGAGTGTGCTGGACAGGTCGGCCAGATCTTCCCGTCCTGCTCGGCGATCACTTCCTGGGCCAGATCCGCGATCAGAACGATGGTGACAACCGGCTCATGATCTTCGTCATCACGCAGCCCGATGCTGGAGTATTGACCCTTGTACTCGACGCGCAGGTAGCCGAGGTCGTCCCACTCCGGGGTGTCGAAGCCGAGTCGTCCTGCGACACCGGTCGCGTCCATGTCGTGCTGAACGGCGAGCACCGCGTTATCCAGAACCTTGTTGGCGGTCATGTCCCGCAGCCTGGCGTAGTGCTGGGCGACTTTCGTCGCCGAAACCCCAGTCTGCTGGTCACAACATGATCGCGGGTCAGTAACGGCCATCTTCATTCGTTTGGAGGACGAGGACAGCCTGGACGATCGCGCAGGTCATCGCGGGCACGTAAGGAGACGGGTTGGCATGACAAGAGGCTCTCGGTAAGACAGCAGTCGACCAAGATCCGATGCCTCTACCGGAGAGCCTGGTTGCTGTCTTACCCTGCCGCGATACCGCTGTCCAATCACACCCTGATCCGCCTGGCCGAGCTGATCCGCGCCCGGCGGGCCGAACGGCGCTGCCGGTGGCGGCGCCTGGATGCGGCCCGGCAAGCCCTGCT
>NZ_VJYI01000071.1 GCF_008065375.1 Nonomuraea sp. SYSU D8015 | reverse complement strand
CCTTGGACTACGCACGTCAGCCGTACCGCAGGTGCGGCCGCAGCGGTCTGCTGCTCCCCGCCGTCTCCCTCGGCCTGTGGCACAACTTCGGCGAAGGCAAACCCCTCGACAGCCAGCGCGCCATCCTCCACAAAGCCTTCGACCTGGGCATCACCCACTTCGACCTCGCCGACCGCTACGGCCCGCCCCTCGGCGCCGCCGAGGCCACCCTCGGCCGCCTCCTGCCCCGCTCCCTGCGCGACGAAGTCGTGATCACCACCAAAGGCAGCAACCCCATGTGGGACGGCCCCTACGGCAAGGGCAACTCCCGCAAACACCTGCTGGCCACCCTCGACCGCTCCCTGACCCGCCTCGGCCTCGACCACGTCGACATCTTCTACCTGCACCGAGAGGACGAACAGACGCCGCTGGAGGAACAGGCCGCCACGCTCGACCACATGGTCCGCACCGGCCGGGCACTGTACGCCGGCGTCTCCAACTTCACCCCGGACAACACCGCCCGCATCGCCGCCCTGCTACGCGAGCTCGGCACCCCGCTGCTGGTCCACCAGCCGTCCTACTCCCTGCTCAACCGCCGCATCGAACAGGCCCTGCTGGACGTGCTGGAACAGCACGGCATCGGCTGCGTGGTCTACTCGCCACTGGCCCAGGGACTGCTCACCGACCGCTACCTCAACGGCATCCCGGCCGACTCACGCGCCGCCGAAGGCCGCTTCCTGACCCCCGACCGAGTCACCCCGCAGGTACTGGCCTTCGTCCGCGCACTGTCCGACATCGCCGCCGCCCGCGGCCAGAGCGTCGCCCAGCTCGCCCTGGCCTGGGCACTGCGCGACCCCCGCATCACCTCCGTCCTGGTCGGCGCCTCCAGCCCGGAACAACTGGAGGCCAACGTGGCCGCCGTGGACCGCCTCGACTTCACCGACGAGGAGCTGACCGCCATCGACCAAGCCGCCAAGGAGGC
>NZ_VJYI01000070.1 GCF_008065375.1 Nonomuraea sp. SYSU D8015 | reverse complement strand
AGGGGCGTTGCCGGTCACTCGGCGGGCCGGGGCCCCGCGGCGCGGCGGAGCCGGTTGGCGATCGCCAGGCCCAGCCCCTCCTCCACCGGCAAGGACGCGACGATGAGGTCGCAGCCCCGCTGGTCGAGCTCGCGCAGGAACCCGTACAGCCCGCGTGCGTAGGCGGCCATGGAAGCGGGGACCGCCACCACGGCGTGCGCCTTCACCGCAGCGCCGGCGAAGGAGGGGGGAAGAAGGACGCCCACCTGGTGCCCTAGCTCCTGGGCGAGCTCCGCTTCGGCGACGACCTTCTCGGGCTCGACCAGGACGACCCGTGCACGCGGCGCGTAGTGTGACGGATGCTGGCCCGGCACCCGGACGCGGCTCGTGGAGTGGACCGCAAGCGGGCGCCCCAGCACCGCTTCGAGGTCCTCGCGCGTCACCCCGCCGGGCCGAAGGACGCTCGGCGTGTCGCCCGTGGCGTCGACGATGGTCGACTCGACGCCGACCTGGCAGGGGCCGCCGTCCAGCACGAAGTCGACGGCATCACCGAGCTCGGCACGGACGTGGTCCGCCGTTGTGGGGCTGACCGAGCCGAAGCGGTTGGCGGACGGGGCCGCGACACCGCCGCCGAAGGCCGCCAGCAGGGCGAGTGCGACGACGTGGCCGGGCACGCGCACGGCCACCGTCTCCAGGCCGCCGGTCGCTTCGAGGGGCACCCGGCGGCCGCGCCGCAGGACCAGCGTGAGTGGCCCCGGCCAGAAGCGTTCGGCCAGCAGGCGCGCCGTCGCGGGCACGTTCTCGGCCCAGTCGCCCAGCTGCTCCGCGCCGCCGATGTGGACGATCAGCGGGTGGGAGGGCGGGCGCCCCTTGACCTGGAAGACACGCGCGACGGCGGCGGGGTCCTCGGCGTTGGCGCCCAGGCCGTAGACGGTTTCGGTCGGGAAGGCCACCAGGCCTCCGGCGCGCAGCACACCGGCCGCCTTCTCGATGTCACTGGTTCTTGCCGTCACCCTCGCAATCCTCTCACTGTTCCGCTCCCCATCCACATTTTGCGTGGTCACGTCGTCGCATGACGACGAACCAAGGCGGGCGGCACAGCGTGA
>NZ_VJYI01000069.1 GCF_008065375.1 Nonomuraea sp. SYSU D8015 | reverse complement strand
TTAACGAGCTTGAAGGCGTGATGTCGTCAGATTCAGACCGGTTACGGCGAGGCATCCGTCGATGACTTCGCGGCGGTATTGGAGTTGGCGAAGCCCTCGTCGAAGGACGCCGAGTAGGTGGTCTGGATCGGTGAAGGCGCGGTTGGCCTGGCTGCTGCGCCGCAGCAGTGACCAGATGCTCTCCACCGGGTTGAGGTCGGGTGCGTACGGCGGCAGGTAGTAGACCCTCAGCCAGTCCTGCGCGTCGATGAAGGCACGCAGCCGGGCATCGCGATGGACGTTGAGGTTGTCCCAGATGAGCACGAGCGGCGCGCCGAGTTGGTGGTGAGCGGCGATCAGCAGGTCGCGGTAGTCGGTCCAGGCGAAGCTGCGCCGCTGCCCGCTTCGGTGATCGGGATGGCGTTTGGGCCGGTAAATCAGACGGGAGCGGTGTCCGGTCCGGTAGCAGGTCAGGGCGGCGATGGACAAGCGGCGCTGGGAACGGCCGCGCACGGTGACGACGGGGGTATGGCCGCGCCGGGACCAGGTCCGCCGGGTCGGCGGCGTCATCGAGAAGCCGGCCTCGTCTTCGAAGACGATCCATGCCCCGAGCGCGGCCGCGGTGCTTCCACCTGTGGCCAGGTCTCCTTGATCCATCCGGTCACCGCCGCCTGATCGCGTTCGAGGGCGCGCCGTGCCGGCAGCTGGTGGGTCCAGCCACGCCGCCGGAGCAGCTGCGCGATCCCGGACAAGGAGATGCTCTTGTGGAAGCGTCGCCCGATCACCGTCTGGATCCGTCGCAGGGTCCACGTCTGATCCGGCCAGCCATGCGCGAGGGGGCCCTTGTCCAGCTCGTGCTCCAGTGCTTGCAGCAGCGCCGGGCTCAGCCTCGGTCGCCCTGGCGAGCCCTTGGAGCGCAACGCCGCGGGCCCGCCCGCCTGCCATGCGGCACGCCAGCGCTGCACCGAGCGGACACTGACCCGTAACTCCTTGGCAATGACCGAGCTGGGCGTGCCTTGCAGGAAACGCTCAGCCGCCTGCCTGCGGATGCTCTCCCGGAACGCACGCCGCTCGGCTGTCAGTCCACCGCCTTGCGGATACCTCATTGGCCAGGCATACCGCTAGGACCGTCACCTGTCAGCCCTGGACGACATCACGCCTTCAAGCTCGTTA
>NZ_VJYI01000068.1 GCF_008065375.1 Nonomuraea sp. SYSU D8015 | reverse complement strand
GTCTGCGGCGTGATCGCCTCGACGTCCTGGGTGGTCATGCGCTCGCGCACGACCCGCTCCATGCGGGCCAGGCCCAGCCGGACCTGGTTTTGGATCAGCTCGCCGACGCTGCGCAGACGGCGGTTGCCGAAGTGGTCGATGTCGTCGACCTCGACGATGACCTCGCCGTTGACGCCCGGCATCGACTCCTCGCCGGCGTGCAGGCGCACGATGTACTCGATCGTGGCGACGATGTCGTCCTCGGTCAGCGTGCCCTGGGTGATCTCCGCGTCGACGCCCAGCTTCTTGTTGATCTTGTAGCGGCCCACCTTGGCCAGGTCGTACCGCTTGGGATTGAAGTACAGGTTCTCCAGCAGGGTCTGCGCCGACTCCTTGGTCGGCGGCTCACCCGGCCGCAGCTTGCGGTAGATGTCCAGCAGCGCGTCGTCCTGGCCGGCCGTGTGGTCCTTCTCCAGGGTGGCGCGCATCGACTCGTACTGGCCGAACCGCTCCAGGATCTGGTCGCTGGTCCAGCCCAGCGCCTTCAGCAGCACGGTGACGGCCTGCTTGCGCTTGCGGTCGATGCGCACGCCGACGCTGTCGCGCTTGTCGATCTCGAACTCCAGCCAGGCACCCCGGGACGGGATGACCTTGCAGCCGTACAGGTCCTTGTCGGAGGTCTTGTCGACGGTGCGTTCGAAGTAGACACCTGGCGAACGGACCAGCTGCGAGACGACGACACGCTCGGTGCCGTTGATGATGAACGTGCCCTTCGGGGTCATGAGCGGGAAGTCGCCCATGAACACCGTCTGGCTCTTGATCTCACCGGTGGTGTTATTGATGAACTCCGCCGTGACGAACATCGGGGCGGAGAAGGTCATGTCCTTGTCTTTGCACTCGTCTACGGAGTACTTCGGCGGCTCGAACCGGTGGTCGCGGAACGACAAGGACATGGTCCCCGAGAAGTCCTCGATCGGACTGATCTCTTCGAAGATCTCTTCGAGGCCCGACTGGGTCGGGACGTCCTTGCGCCCGGCCTGACGAGCCGCCTCTACCCGGGCCTTCCACTTCTCGTTGCCGAGCAGCCAGTCGAAAGACTCGGTCTGCAGGGCCAGAAGGTCAGGAACTTCGAGAGGCTCCTGGATGCGCGCAAAAGAGACGCGACGGGGACCAGCGGGTACGGCGGAGGCGTTGCGCGAGGCTGCCAACAGATGTCCTTCCGAGGGCTCGCG
>NZ_VJYI01000067.1 GCF_008065375.1 Nonomuraea sp. SYSU D8015 | reverse complement strand
CTAGTGTCATGCGCCTGAAATTCGTCGGCAATATTTAGCGAGGGATTCCAGGATCTCTTCGGCGGTTTTGGTCCAGACGAACGGCTTGGGGTCGTCGTTCCACTGATCCATCCAGTCGCGGATGTCCCTCTCCAGCGCTTGGACGCTCTTGTGGACGCCGCGGCGGATCAGCTGGTCGGTCAGGTAGCCGAACCAGCGCTCGACCTGGTTGATCCAGGAAGAGCCGGTCGGGGTGAAGTGCATGTGGAAGCGAGGGTGGCGGGCCAGCCAGGCTTTGATCGCCGGGGTCTTGTGGGTGCCGTAGTTGTCGCAGATCAGGTGGACATCCAGCTCGGCCGGCACTGTCTGGTCGATCGTGGTCAGGAACTTCTTGAACTCGGCGGCGCGGTGCTGACGGTGCAACTCGCCGATGACGCTGCCGTCGGCGACGTTGAAGGCGGCGAACAGGCTGGTGATCCCGTTGCGGACGTAGTCGTGGGTGCGCCGCTCGGGCATGCCCGGCATCATGGGCAGCACCGGCTGCGACCGGTCCAGGGCCTGGATCTGCGATTTCTCGTCCACGCACAACACCACTGCACGTTCGGGCGGGTCGTGATACAGCCCGACCACATCGACGACCTTCTCCACGAACAACGGATCCGTCGACAGCTTGAAGGTGTCGGCCTGGTGCGGCTTGAGCCCGAAATCCCGCCAGATCCGCCCGATCGTCGACTTGCTCAGCCCGCTGCGCTTGGCCATCGAGGCCCGCGACCAGTGCGTGGCGTTCTTCGGCGTCTCCTCCAGGGTCGCCACCACCACCTCTTCGACCTGGTCCAAGGTGATCGAGGGCGGCCGGCCCGGACGCTGCTCGTCGATTAGCCCGTCCAGCCGTAACCGCAGGAACCGATGACGCCATTTGGACACCGTGTCCGGGTGCACCCGCAGCTCAGCGGCGATCTGCTGGTTGTCCTTGCCGTCCGCACAGCCCAGCACGATCTTCGAGCGCATCGCCAAGACCTGCGAGGACTTCGCCCGCCGCGCCCACCGATGCAGCACCGCCCGTTCCTCGTCGGTGACCGTCAACTCCGCCTTGGGCCGCCCCGTGCGGGCCTCATCGACCAAGGCGCCCAGCCCGCCCTCGGCGAAGGCGGCACGCCATTTACGCACCGTGCCCACGGCGATGCCCAACTCCCGCGCCACCTGCGCGTTACTGGATCCCGGCTCCGCACAGGCCAGCACGATCTTCGCCCGGATCGCCACCCG
>NZ_VJYI01000066.1 GCF_008065375.1 Nonomuraea sp. SYSU D8015 | reverse complement strand
GGACTGGTCGGATCCGGTGCCGTCGTTGATGCCTGAGTCGCAGGCGGTGGTGCGGGAGCGGGTGAACGACACGGCGGGTCCGGTGTCGGGGCGGTTGTTGCACGAGGGCTTTTTCGCGCAGGCGGCGGATCGGGTGGCGTTGGTGTGGGACGGCGGCTCGCTGTCGTATGGCGAGCTGGCCGATCGGGCGTTGCGGGTGGCCGGGTGGTTGCGTTCGCAGGGTGTCGGCCCCGGCACGCCCGTGGGCGTCGTGTTGCCGAAGGGGCCCGAGCAGGTGATCGCCGTGCTCGGGGTGCTGGCGGCCGGGGGCATGTATGTGCCGGTCGGTGTGGATCAGCCTGCGGCGCGCCGGGAGCGGATCTTGGCGCGTGCCCAGGTGGAGATCGTGCTGAGCGGGCCCCTGCCTGAGGCCGAACCGCTGAGCAAGCCGGTGCGGGTGGACCCGGAGCAGGCGGCGTATGTGATCTTCACGTCGGGCTCTACCGGGGAGCCGAAGGGGGTGCAGGTCAGTCATCGGGCGGCGGTCAACACGGTGGAGGATGTGGTGCGCCGGTTCGGTGTCGGTGCGGGGGATCGGGTGCTGGCGGTGTCGGCGCTGGACTTCGATTTGTCGGTGTTCGACCTGTTCGGGGTGCTGAGTGTCGGGGGCGCGGTGGTGCTCATCGGCGAGGCCGAGCGGCGTGACGCGCACCGCTGGGCTGGGCTGGTGGCCGCGCATGGGGTGACGGTGTGGAACTCGGTGCCGGCGTTGCTGGACATGCTGCTGACCGCTGGCGGGGGCGCGGGGTTGCGGCTGGCGCTGGTCTCGGGGGACTGGGTGGGTCTGGATCTGGCACCCCGGCTGGCGGACAGAGCGCCGGAGGCTTCGCTCGTGGCGTTGGGCGGGGCGACGGAGGCGGCGATCTGGTCCAACTATTGCCCGGTGCCTGCCGAGGTGCCTGTGGGGTGGCGGTCGGTGCCCTATGGAAGACCGCTGACGAACCAGCGCTTCCGGGTGGTGGACGCGCGGGGGCGGGATTGCCCGGACTGGGTGGCGGGGGAGTTGTGGATCGGGGGTCTTGGTGTCGCCGATGGCTATCGGGGCGATCCCGGCCAGACGGCTGAGCGGTTCGTGACGGTTGATGGGGTGCGCTGGTATCGCACTGGGGACCTGGGCCGTTATTGGCCGGATGGGACGCTGGAGTTCCTGGGCCGGGCGGACGCGCAGGTCAAGATCCGGGGGCATCGGATCGAGCTGGGCGAGGTCGAGGCGGC
>NZ_VJYI01000065.1 GCF_008065375.1 Nonomuraea sp. SYSU D8015 | reverse complement strand
GGGGGCTCGCCCCGATGTGTGGACACGGGCTGTTATGCGACGAGCAGCACCTTATCGGTAGTTTGCTGCTCGTAGTCGATCGGGCTGAGGTAGCCGAGGGTGGAGTGTCTCCTTCGAGTGTTGTAGCGGATGATCCACTTGAAGACGGCCAGGCGGGCCTCACGCGCCGAGGACCAGCGCTTGGCGCCCTGCAGCGTTTCGCGTTTGAGGGTGGCGTTGAACGCCTCCGCCGCGGCGTTGTCAGCGCTGGTGCCGACGGCTCCCATGGACTGGCGCACACCGAGCTCGGCACAGACCTTGGCGAACTCGGCCGAGGTGTACTGGGCCCCATGATCGGCATGGAAGATCGCGCCGTCCAGACCGCCCCGTGTCGCAGCGGCCGCGCGCAGCGCGTCACTCACCAGCTCAGTGCGCATGTGATCGGCGATCGACCAGCCCGCCAGCCGCCGCGAACCCAGATCCAGCACAGTCGCCAGATACAGGAACCGGCCCTCACCGACGGGCAGGTACGTGATGTCGCCGACATAGCGCCGGTTCGGGGCCGGCGCGGTGAAGTCCCGCTTGATCAGGTCGGGCACCTTGTGATGCGAGGGTTCCGGCACCGTGGTGCGCACCTTCTTACGCAGGTGCAGCCCGACAATGCCGGAACGGCGCATCACCCGCGCGACCCGCTTGTGGTTGACCCTGCGGCCCCGAGCGCGCAGCTCGGCGGTGATGCGCGGACTGCCGTAGGTGCCGTCGAACTCCCCATGGATCTGCCTGATCTCCGCGGCGAGTGCGGCATCGGCCGCGGCCCGCTCCGCCCGGGCCGGCGCGGCCTTGCGCCACCGATAGAAGCCCGAGCGCGACACCTTCAGGACCCGGCACAGCCGCTTCACGCCGAAGGCGCCCGCGTGGTCGTCGACGAACTCGAAGCGGCTCACCAGTTCGTCTCTCCGGCGAAATACTTCGCCGCCCGGCGCAGGATGTCGCGCTCCATCTCCAGCTCCCGGATCCGTGCCTTGAGCTGCTTGTTCTCCTCTTCCAGCACGTCGTCGGACGATAGCGGGCCCCGCGCCGGCCGCTTGTGCGGGCCCCGCTTCTTCGCGCCCGCGGTGCCCTCCGCCTGGGCCTGACGCACCCAGTTACGCAGCGTCTCCCGGCTGATCCCCAGGTCCTCGGCCACCGAGGCCAGCGTCCGTCCCGGATCGGATAGATACAACGCGACGGCGTCCGCCTTGAACTCCGGCGGATACGACTTCATCGCCACGTGGAACTCCTTGTCTCCGGATCTCCATCATCCGGTACTCAAGGTGTCCACACATCGGGGGCAGGGGCC
>NZ_VJYI01000064.1 GCF_008065375.1 Nonomuraea sp. SYSU D8015 | reverse complement strand
TCGGCTCTGGCCCGTAATCGGTGGTGGCACTGAGTGATCCCTGCCAGGCTGGGCCGTGCTGAAGATCGACGATCTTGTGGGTGTGGTATTTGCGGGACTGTCTTCCCTGGTCATCGAGGCAGTACAGGACGAGGACGACCTTATCCGGGTCATGGCTCGTACACGTCATGAGCCAGTGCCGTGTCCGGTGTGCGGGGCGCTGACTGGTCGGGTGCACGGCTACGTGAGCCGGACGGTCACCGATGTCCCGGTCGATGGTCGCCGGGTGGTGGTGTCGCTACAGGTACGACGTCTGGTCTGCCCAGTATGGGGATGCCCTCGGCAGACGTTTCGTGAGCAGGTGCCTGGGCTGCTCGAGCGCTACCAGCGTCGCACCAGCAGGCTCACCGGCCAACTGGGCGCGATGGTGAAGGAACTGGCCGGCCGGGCGGGTGCTCGGTTGTCGGCGGTCTTGGCCATCGCGATTTCGAGGTCCACAGCGCTGCGCCTGCTGGTGCGGCTGCCGCTACCGGCGCTGCGGATTCCGCGCGTGCTGGGGGTCGATGACTTTGCGCTCAAGCGCCGGCACCGGTATGCCACCATCCTGATCGACGCCGAGACCGGCGAGCGAATCGACGTTCTGCCCGGCCGCGGTGCCGATCAGCTGGAGGCGTGGCTGCGATCCCACCCTGGGGTCGAGATCGTCTGCCGCGACGGGTCGGGCGCCTACGGCGAGGCGATTCGACGTGCCCTGCCGGATGCGGTGCAGGTCGGGGACCGGTGGCACCTGTGGGCGAATCTCTGCGACAAGACCCTCGCCGAGGTTCGCTCCCACAGCGCCTGCTGGGCCACAGTCAACCAGCCCCGGCCCGCCGGCGTCCACGAACAGACCACCCGTGAACGCCGGCAGCAGATCCACGACCTGCTGGACAAGGGCGTCGGCCTCCTGGAATGCGCCCGCCGCCTGAACCTGTCCCTCAACACCGTCAAACGCTACGCCCGCACTCGCGAACCTGATGCCCTGCGCCGCGCTCCGCGCTACCGGCCCACTCTTGTCGATCCTTATCGCGATCACCTGCGAGAACGGCGCGCCGCCGACCCGGCCGTTCCTGTCCTGCAGTTGTTCCGCGAAATTAAAGAGCTCGGCTACACCGGCAGCCTCAACCTGCTCTACCGCTACATCACCCAAGGCCGAGCCGAAGGAGAACGGCCCGTCACCACCCCGCGCCGCCTGGCCCGTCTCCTGCTCACCCACCCCGACCGGTTACGCGAGAGCGACACCCAGCTGGTGCAGGAACTCACGGCCGCCTGCCCCGAACTGACCGCCCTTGCCCGCCTGGTCCGCGACTTCGCCGCACTCCTCACCCCAGCCGAAGGCAACGACGCCATGCTCACCACCTGGATCACCACCGTCCGAGCCGAGGATCTGCCCCATCTGCATGGCTTCGCCAACGGCCTCGAACTCGACCGCGACGCCGTGAACGCCGCCCTCACCCTCCCGCATCACAACGGCCGCACCGAAGGCGTCAACACCCGCACGAAGAGGATCATGCGCCAGATGCACGGCCGGGCCGGGTTCGACCTTCTGCGCCACCGCATCCTGCT
>NZ_VJYI01000063.1 GCF_008065375.1 Nonomuraea sp. SYSU D8015 | reverse complement strand
GCGTGAGGAGCGCCAGCGTTGCAGGCCGGCGGACAGGGCCCTGTCCAGGCCGGTGACACGCAGCGTCTGCAGGAGCAGCAGGGCGCCTGTGTGGGAGAGGAGCCCGGTGGCGTCAGCGGATGCGGTGATCTTGCCGCGCGAAGCGATAGTCTTCACTTGGAAAGTGCCTTCTGATCTGGTGTGGACAGGACTCTCGACAAGCCCCATCCTCCCAGTTCAAAGGCACTTTTCTTATGTGAACGATCAAGCCTGGCGAAATTCACCGCGAAAGCCCGAGGCTAGAGAGTCGGTCGCGTAACCAGGGTGGTGTTTGGGGCGCCATCGTTGCGACCCGACCCCGCCGCTGAGCACGATCACCTCCGGGTCGAGCCCAGCGGCGCGGGCCGCGCCTGAGCACATGCGTGGCGTACCTCACTCGGCGGCCAGCTCCTCGAGCTCCCGCAGGGTGGGCAGCTCGAACTCCACGTCCGCGGGCACCCTGCCCGCCCGGTCGTCCCCTTGCTGTCCCGCCCAGTGCCGCAGCGCCTGCAGTGGGGTGAGGCCGTTGGCCTTCGCCCAACGCAGGCGCTGGGTCCACGCGATGTCCTCGTCGGCGGCCTGTCGCGCGGCGGCGAGCAGGTTGAGACGTTCGGCGTCCAGCCAGGTCAGGGCGGCGGAGGTGTCCGTCAGCGGCAGGCTGTCGTGTGTCCACTCGGCTCGGGCGTGGGGCAGGCGTCGATCGTCCGGGCGCAGCAGCCGCAGCAGGTCGTGAAAGCGGTACCGGCCGGGAGCCGGAGTGTCCAGGAGACTGGCGTCGACCAACCGATCCAGGGACCGCTCGGCAGCGGACTCGTCCTGGCCAAGCAGGCGGGCCGCGGCGGGCACGGAGATGTCCGGGCCGTCGGGCACGCCCAGCCAGGCGAACGTCTCGGCGGCGGCCGCGTCGGCGGGGTCCCGGCTGGTACGCAGCTCCGCGAGGGAGACGGCCACGCTGGTGCGTACCCGCAAGTCGCCCAGCTGCAGCTCATCCAGGCGGCGCTGGGCGTCGGCCAGCCGCGCGGCGAACGCCGCCACCGACCACTGAGGGCGTACGGCAAGCCGTGCCCCGGCGACGCGCACGGCCAGCGGGAGACAGGCGCACCACCGGATCACCTCCGCCGCCGCGCCTGGCTCGGCCGCGATCCGCGTTGCGCCGACCAGCCGGGAGAGGAGAGCGACCGCCTCCTCCTCCGGGAGCGCGTCGAGAAGCACCGCGTCGGCTGCGGAACAGTGCGCTCGCCTCTGCCGGTGTCGCGGGCACCCGCTGTCCCTCGACGCCCAGTGCACGGAGGAAACCGCCCAGAACCTCCAGCGGCTGCAGCGGATCCAGACCCGCTGTGGTGCCCTGCAGGTCCACATAGAGCTGGCCATCGGGAAACTCCTCGGCCAGCCGGTGGGCGGCATGGATGGCCAGGGCCGATTTGCCTATTCCGCCGATGCCGTGCAACGTCGAGATCACCACGGGGTTGCCGGTCTGTACCCTGGCCGGCAGTTTGAGGAGCCCCGCGTTCTCCGGACAGCTTCCTGATGATCACTTCATGCTGCGAGCTGCCGGCTCAGGTACTCGTTGTGGACCTCAAGCGGAGTCCGATACCCGTTTGCGGAATGAAGC
>NZ_VJYI01000061.1 GCF_008065375.1 Nonomuraea sp. SYSU D8015 | reverse complement strand
TCGATGCCGAGCTCTTCCGCGGCGCGGAAGACGTCCTCGTCGGTGTCGCGCATCTCGATGGACATGCCGTCGCTGGAGAGCACCTCGACGTTCAGGCACAGCGACTGCATTTCCTTGATGAGGACCTTGAAGGACTCCGGGATGCCGGGCTCGGGGATGTTCTCGCCCTTGACGATGGCCTCGTAGACCTTCACGCGGCCCAGGACGTCGTCGGACTTGATGGTCAGCAGCTCCTGCAGCGCGTAGGCGGCGCCGTACGCCTCCAGCGCCCACACCTCCATCTCACCGAAGCGCTGGCCACCGAACTGGGCCTTACCGCCGAGCGGCTGCTGGGTGATCATGGAGTAGGGGCCGGTCGACCGAGCGTGGATCTTGTCGTCGACCAGGTGCAGCAGCTTGAGGATGTAGATGTAGCCCACTGCGATCGGGTACGGGAACGGCTCGCCGGAACGCCCGTCGAACAGCTGGGCCTTACCGCTGGGCATCACCATCCGGTCGCCGTCGCGGTTGACGAGGGTGCTGCCCAGAAGGCCGATGATCTCCTGTTCGCTGGCGCCGTCGAAGACCGGGGTGGCGACGTTGGTGTGCGGCTCGACGCGGTCGAAGCCCTTCTCGCGCAGCCGGTCGGCCCAGGCCTCCTGGATGCCCGTGATGTCCCACCCTCGGGCGGCGATCCACCCCAGGTGGGTCTCCAGCACCTGGCCCACGTTCATCCGGCCGGGCACGCCCAGCGGGTTGAGGATGATGTCGACCGGAGTGCCGTCCTCCAGGAACGGCATGTCCTCCACCGGCAGGATCTTGGAGATGACACCCTTGTTGCCGTGCCGGCCGGCCAGCTTGTCACCATCGGTGATCTTACGCTTCTGCGCCACATACACGCGCACCAGCTCGTTGACCCCCGGAGGCAGCTCGTCGCCCTCCTCACGGGAGAACACCCGCACCCCGATGACCTTGCCCTGCTCACCGTGCGGCACCTTCAGCGAGGTGTCCCGCACCTCACGCGCCTTCTCACCGAAGATCGCGCGCAGCAGCCGCTCCTCCGGCGTCAGCTCGGTCTCACCTTTCGGGGTGACCTTGCCGACCAGGATGTCACCCGGCACGACCTCGGCGCCGATGCGGATGATGCCCCGCTCGTCCAGGTCGGCCAGGACCTCCTCCGACACGTTCGGGATGTCCCGGGTGATCTCCTCGGGCCCCAGCTTGGTGTCGCGGGCGTCGACCTCGTGCTCCTCGATGTGGATCGAGGACAACACGTCGTCCTGCACCAGCCGCTGCGACAAGATGATGGCGTCTTCGTAGTTGTGGCCCTCCCACGGCATGAACGCCACCAGCAGGTTCTTGCCCAGCGCCATCTCACCCTTGTCGGTGCACGGGCCGTCGGCGATGACCTGGTTGACCTCCACCCGGTCGCCCTCGGCCACGATGGGCTTCTGGTTGAAGCTGGTGCCCTGGTTGGAGCGCTTGAACTTGGCCACCCGGTAGGTGGTGCGGGTGCCGTCGTCGTTCATGACCGTGATGTAGTCGGCCGAGACCTCCTCCACCACGCCCGCCTTCTCGGCGCTGATGACATCACCGGCGTCGGTCGCGGCACGGTATTCCATGCCCGTGCCGACCAGCGGCGCCTCGCTCTTGAGCAGCGGCACCGACTGGCGCTGCATGTTGGAGCCCATCAGCGCGCGGTTGGCGTCGTCGTGCTCCAGGAAGGGGATCATCGCGGTGGCCACCGACACCATCTGGCGCGGCGACACGTCGATGTAGTCGACCTCCTCGGCCCGGGCCAGCTCGGTCTCACCGCCCTTGGTGCGCACCAGGACGCGGGACTCGGCGAACGACCCGTCGGGGTTGAGCGCCGTGTTGGCCTGCGCCTTGACGTAGCGGTCCTCCTCGTCGGCGGTCAGGTAGTCGATCTGGTCGGTCACCTTGCCGTCGACGACCTTGCGGTAGGGCGTCTCGACGAAGCCGAA
>NZ_VJYI01000060.1 GCF_008065375.1 Nonomuraea sp. SYSU D8015 | reverse complement strand
GCTACTCCGCGGTCTTGAGGCAGCGGTCCAGCTTGTCGAGGGTCAGCGGCTGCCGGCGCAGCGGCTCGGAGGCGTCCAGCGCCGTGGTGTGGAGGCCGCCGAGGAACAGCTCCAGCTGCCGGCCGGTGATCAGCTCGTTCAGCTCGGCGCCGATGACGGGCAGCGGGCGGGACAGCTTGATGACGCCGAGCCAGATGTCGATGGGGTTGATGCCCTGGCGCAGCCGCCCCTCCTGCTGGGCGGTGCGGGTGAGCTGCTCCATCTGCTCGAAGAGCTGGTCGCGTCGCGCCTTGAGCGTTCCCCCCTCGCTGCGCGCGTCCTCCTCCAGGCCGGGGAGCAGCACCGGCATGAGGACGCTGAGCCGCGACTCCACCAGGCGGCGGATGAGCTGCGCCAGCGCGCCCCAGGCGTCGGGGTGCGCGGTGGTGGCGCGGTCCAGTTCCTCACCGACCAGGGTCAGGGTGTCCAGGGCGACCTGCTGGACGAGCGTGTGGCGGTCGGGGAAGCGGCGGTAGAGGGTGGCGATGCCGATGCCGGCGCGGCGGGCGATCTCCTCCAGCGGCGCATGGATGCCCTGCTCGAGGAAGATCTCGCGGGCCGTGATGATGATCTGCTCGCGGTTGCGGCGGGCGTCGGCCCGCAGCCGGGTCGGGTTCTCGGTCAACCGGTACCCATCTCCTTGAGATGTGGAGGGAGTCCCTTCGATTGTGTTAGCTTACCCTCAGCAGAAAGCGAAGGATTACCCTCCGTTTATTGAGGAGAGGCTGATGCCCCAGACCACGACTCCTGACAGCCGGAGCTTCCCGCTCCGGCGGCAATGCCCGTTCGCCCCACCGCCGGAGTACGACCGGCTGCGCGCCGAGGAACCTGTCTCCAAGGTGCGGCTGCCCACCGGCGGCACCGCCTGGCTGGTGACCCGGTATGAGGATGTCCGGACCGTGCTGAGCAGCCCGGCGTTCAGCGCCGACGGCACCCGCCCCGGCTTCCCCACGCTTCTGCCCGGGCAGGCACAGGTCCTGCAGCGGCCACCGTTCATCCGGATGGACCCGCCACAGCACAGCTTCTACCGGCGCATGCTCATCCAGGAGTTCACCCTCAAGCGCATCAAGACGATGCGGCCCGGCATCCAGGCCACGGTGAACCGGCTGCTCGACGACCTGCTCGCCATGACCCCGCCGGTCGACCTGGTCGAGGCGTTCGCGCTCCCCGTCTCATCGCTGGTGATCTGCCAGCTGCTCGCAGTGCCCTACGACGACCACGAGTTCTTCCAGAGCAGGAGCAAGGTCGGCGTGTCAGGGACGAGCACCGCGGAGCAGTTCGCGGCCGCGTTGGGTGAGCTGCGCGCCTACATGGACGGCCTGATCACCCGCAAGCAACACGAGCCCGCCGACGACCTGCTGAGCAAGCTGGTCACCGAGCACCTGGAGCCCGCCGGCGAGCTCCGCCGCGATGAACTGCTCATGATGTGCCTGATGCTGCTCAACGCCGGCCACGAGACCACCGCGAACATGATCTCACTGGGCACCGTGGCGCTGCTGGAGCACCCCGACCAGCTCGCCGCCCTTCGGGACAACCCCGAGCTGCTCCCCGACACCATCGAAGAGCTGCTGCGCTACCTCAGCATCGCCGACCTCGTCACCACCCGGATCGCGGCCGAGGACACCGAGCTCAGCGGCATGGCGATCCGCGCGGGCGAGGGGGTCTTCGCCCTGCTGGCCGCGGCCGACTGGGACCCCGCAGTGTTCCCCGAGCCCGAACGGCTCGACGTTCACCGCGGCAACCGGCACCACGTCGCCTTCGGCTACGGCGTGCACCAGTGCCTCGGGCAGAACCTCGCCCGGGCGGAGCTGGAGATCGCCTTCTCCACCCTGTTCAGGCGCATCCCCACCCTGCAAGTCGCCGTGCCGGTGGACGATCTGCCCTACAAGCACGGCAATCTCGCGTACGGCATCCACGAGTTGCCCGTCACCTGGTAGGCCGAGCATGCGGATCACCGCGGACACCACCGCCTGCATCAGCGCCGGCATGTGCACGCTCACCGCGCCAGAGGTCTTCGACCAGGAGGACGACGACGGACTGGTCGCGGTACTCCGCCCTGAGCCCCCCGAGGAGCTGCGCGAGGCCGCAGCCGCGGCTGTCCGGCTG
>NZ_VJYI01000059.1 GCF_008065375.1 Nonomuraea sp. SYSU D8015 | reverse complement strand
CTTCTGGAGGGGATCCCAAGTAGCACGGGGCCCGAGAAATCCTGTGTGAATCTGCCAGGACCACCTGGTAAGCCTAAATACTCCCTGGTGACCGATAGTGCACGAGTACCGTGAGGGAAAGGTGAAAAGTGCCCCGGTGAGGGGTTGTGAAAGAGTACCTGAAACCGTGTGCCTACAAGCCGTAGGAGCTTACAGCAGCTTGCTGTTGTGTGATGTGACTGCGTGCCTTTTGAAGAATGAGCCTGCGAGTTATGGTGTGTGGCGAGGTTAACCCGTGTGGGGGAGCCGTAGCGAAAGCGAGTCTGAAGAGGGCGTTTGAGTCGCATGCTGTAGACCCGAAGCGGGGTGATCTACGCATGGGCAGGTTGAAGCTCAGGTAAGACTGGGTGGAGGACCGAACCCACCAGGGTTGAAAACCTGGGGGATGACCTGTGTGTAGGGGTGAAAGGCCAATCAAACTCCGTGATAGCTGGTTCTCCCCGAAATGCATTTAGGTGCAGCGTCGCGTGTTTCTTGCCGGAGGTAGAGCACTGGATGGCCGATGGGCCCGACAAGGTTACTGACGTCAGCCAAACTCCGAATGCCGGTAAGTGAGAGCGTGGCAGTGAGACTGCGGGGGATAAGCTTCGTAGTCGAGAGGGAAACAGCCCAGATCACCGACTAAGGCCCCTAAGCGTGTGCTAAGTGGGAAAGGATGTGGAGTCGCAGAGACAACCAGGAGGTTGGCTTAGAAGCAGCCACCCTTGAAAGAGTGCGTAATAGCTCACTGGTCAAGTGATTCTGCGCCGACAATGTAGCGGGGCTCAAGCACACCGCCGAAGTCGTGGCACTCAGACCTAGTCTGGGTGGGTAGGGGAGCGTCGTGTATGCGGTGAAGCGGCAGAGTGATCTAGCCGTGGAGTGTATGCGAGTGAGAATGCAGGCATGAGTAGCGAATCGAGGGTGAGAAACCCTCGCGCCGGATGACCAAGGGTTCCTGGGGCAGGCTAATCCGCCCAGGGTAAGTCGGGACCTAAGGCGAGGCCGACAGGCGTAGTCGATGGACAACGGGTTGATATTCCCGTACCCGCTTCAATGCGCCCATATCGAACCTCGTGATGCTAAGAGTCCTTAAGTCCGCTGGTCCTTCGGGACTGGTGTGAGGCCGAACGCTCGGTCCGATCGGGTAGTAGGTAAGCGATGGGGTGACGCAGGAAGGTAGTCCAGCCCAGGCGATGGTTGTCCTGGGGTAAGCATGTAGGGCGGAACGTAGGCAAATCCGCGTTCCATTCAGCCTGAGATGTGATGCCGAGCCGATTGTGGTGAAGTGGATGATCCTATGCTGCCGAGAAAAGCCTCTAGTGAGTGTTGTGGCGGCCCGTACCCTAAACCGACTCAGGTGGTCAGGTAGAGAATACTAAGGCGATCGGGTGAACTGTGGTTAAGGAACTCGGCAAATTGCCCCCGTAACTTCGGGAGAAGGGGGACCTTTGCTGGTGATGAGTTTTGCACTCGGAGCTGGTGGGGGTCGCAGTGGCCAGGGGGAAGCGACTGTTTACTAAAAACACAGGTCCGTGCGAAGTCGTAAGACGATGTATACGGACTGACGCCTGCCCGGTGCCGGAACGT
Organism: Nonomuraea sp. SYSU D8015; assembly: GCF_008065375.1. Lineage (GTDB taxonomy): Bacteria > Actinomycetota > Actinomycetes > Streptosporangiales > Streptosporangiaceae > Nonomuraea. The sequence continues at coordinate 1,055 of NZ_VJYI01000059.1, read as the reverse complement.
TAAGGGGACCGCTTAGCTGGCGTGAGCTGGCGAAGGTGAGAACTTAAGCGCCGGTAAACGGCGGTGGTAACTATAACCATCCTAAGGTAGCGAAATTCCTTGTCGGGTAAGTTCCGACCTGCACGAATGGCGTAACGACTTCCCCGCTGTCTCAACCGCAGACCCGGCGAAATTGCACTACGAGTAAAGATGCTCGTTACGCGCAGCAGGACGGAAAGACCCCGGGACCTTCACTACAGCTTGACATTGGCGTTTGGAGCGTCTTGTGTAGGATAGGTGGGAGACTGGGAAGCTCGGACGCTAGTTCGGGTGGAGTCATTGGTGAAATACCACTCTGGTCGTTTTGAACGTCTAACTCTGGTCCGTGATCCGGATCGGGGACAGTGTCTGGTGGGTAGTTTAACTGGGGCGGTTGCCTCCTAAAGGGTAACGGAGGCGCCCAAAGGTTCCCTCAGCCTGGTTGGCAATCAGGTGTTGAGTGTAAGTGCACAAGGGAGCTTGACTGTGAGACTGACGGGTCGAGCAGGAGCGAAAGCTGGGACTAGTGATCCGGCATCGGCGTGTGGAAGCGGTGTCGCTCAACGGCTAAAAGGTACCCCGGGGATAACAGGCTGATCTTCCCCAAGAGTCCATATCGACGGGATGGTTTGGCACCTCGATGTCGGCTCGTCGCATCCTGGGGCTGGAGTAGGTCCCAAGGGTTGGGCTGTTCGCCCATTAAAGCGGTACGCGAGCTGGGTTTAGAACGTCGCGAGACAGTTCGGTCCCTATCCGCTGCGCGCGCAGGAGACTTGAAAGGGGCTGTCCCTAGTACGAGAGGACCGGGACGGACGAACCTCTGGTGTGCCAGTTGTATCGCCAGGTGCATGGCTGGTTGGCTACGTTCGGAAGGGATAACCGCTGAAAGCATCTAAGCGGGAAGCTTGCCTTGAGATGAGGTCTCCCACCCAGTGATGGGGTAAGGCTCCCTATAGACGATGGGGTTGATAGGCCGGAGGTGGAAGCGCGGTAACGTGTGGAGCTGACCGGTACTAATAGGCCGAGGACTTGACCAC
>NZ_VJYI01000058.1 GCF_008065375.1 Nonomuraea sp. SYSU D8015 | reverse complement strand
TGTGCCGCCTGCCTCGAAGTCGAGGTAGTCGATGTTGGGCAGGCCGCCCGAGGTGGTCGGGTTGAGCCGGATGGTGTTGCTGCCCGCGTTCACCGACACGGTCAGGGTCTTGGTGACCCAGGTGTTCCACGCGCCGGTGCCCTCGTAGGAGACGCTTTGGACGGTGGAGCCGTTGACGATCAGGGCGGCGGGCCGGGCGCTCGTGGTCCCGTTGGCGAAGCGCACGCCGAGCGTGGCCGTGCCGGCTGCGCCGGCGTTGACGGTGAACTGGGCGTGGGCCCCGGTGGCGTTGTTGCCGTTGCAGAACCCGCTGCCGGAGTACCCGGAGTGGTTGCTGTCGATGGTGCCGGTGCAGACCGCGGGCGAGGTCTCCGCCTCGTAGCGCGTCGGCGCGGCATGCGCGGCGGGTTGTGACAGGGCGACGAATGTGCCGGCTAACAGGCCGGCGCACGCGAGGGCGGCTTTCAGGCGCATCATCGTTCTCCAGTGGTGTGGGTACGGCGGCGCGGGCGCATGTTGAGGCGCCGGGACGCCGCGTACGAGGTCGCCTTGTGTGTCGTTGCCCGGGCGAAGCATGGAAACATCGATGAAACCGACGCCACAGTAGGAAAGCGCTTTCCTCGCGTCAACTGCCGGTGAAACTTTCACGGACGGCAGGAGATCGTGACGGTCACGGCCGAGCGTCAGGGCGTGTCACCAGTTGGCGGGCTCGGCGAGGGCGTACGAGGAGGCGATCCTGGCGTGGTCGTGATAGATCGACAGCACGCTCGGGCCGGCGGGCGTGCCGTTTCGCCAAGCGGTGCAGTAGATGCCCGACGACCACCGGATGGTCTGCGAGGTCTTGGGCAGCACCGCGACCCCGGTCCTGCTCCACACCTTCCGTCCGTTGACCCAGACCTCGAAGGCGCCCGCGGTGCTGTGGAACTTCAGGCGGGTGACGATCCGGATCCACGTGCCACGAAGGTTCGTGATCTTGGCGAGTGTGGCCGCGAAGCCGCCGGAGCCGCCGATCCGCAGCTCGTCGTTCTGGACGAACATCAGCTCCCAGGGCCCTTCCGGATCCTCGGGCGACCACTGCTGGAAGGTGACGTTCTGGTTGTGGAACTGCCAGTTCGGCGCCAGGTAGATGGCCTGGCCGTAGTAGCGGTCCTGGCCCACCGACTGGGTCCGGCTCTGGACGGTCTCGGAGTGATACCCCCCGCCCTCGTTGACGTACGTCTGCCGCGCCTCGATGGCGGTGGCCCCCTTGTACACGGGACTGCTGACCGTACGGATCACGCCTTGCTTCTGTGGCTTTTGTGGGTAATTGCTCCAGCCGGTCAGGGTTCCGGTGTCCTGGAAGAACACCTGGGCGGCGGTCGCCGGGCCGGCGGGAGCCAGTGCGGGGACCGCGAACGAGGACACGATCATGGCAGTGATCAATCGTCGACGCATGTGATCCTCTTTCGTGGGGGGCATTTGAGAGGCGAGATATCACAGGCCCAGAATTATTAGGAAAGCTACTTAAAAGAATCCGCCGGAGCAAGCCGCTCCGCCACGCGCTGTCGAAGCGTCGTCGATAGGGTGCGGTCGTGCCCTTATCCCCCAAGCGCCGGTTGCTGGGGTTCCTCATGCTTGCCGGCTGGCCGTGGTTGACAGCCCTTTCCCTCCTCGAACTGTTCCTCTTGGTGGAGCCCACCGCGGTGGCCCTGGTGACGGGTGAGTTGGTGGGCCGCCTGGCGCAGGGCGTGGCCGCGCCCGTGGCGACCGGCATCGGAACGGTGCTGGCGCTGCTCGGCGGGCTGCTGGTCACCGGCAACGTGCTCCGCGCGATCAGCCGGCCGCTGGCCGAACGGGTGGGGCGGCGGATCGACGCCGCGGTCCGCGAGGAGCTGACCTCCCGTGTGCTGGCGCTGCCGACCCTGGACCGGGTGGAGGACGTCGCCGTCCAGGACGAGCTGACCACCATGCGGTCGCCGCTGCTGACCTGGACCGACGAGGGCATCGGGGCGGCGGCGGTGGGCCGGTTCCGTGCCGGGCTGACCATGGCGGGGCTGGTGACGGCGATGCTGGTGCTCTCCCAGGTGGTGTGGTGGTGGGGTCCGGTGACGGCCGCGGTGGCGCTGCTGCTGGGCCGTTACCGAGCAAGCATGTGGCGGGAGTTCTTCAAGGTGGTGTCGGGCACCATGCCGGCCGCGATGCGCGGACGCGCGTGGGCCGCGATGATGTCGGACAACCGGGACGCCAAGGAAGTACGGATCTTCGGGCTGACCGACTGGCTGCAGAAACACGCGGACGAGAACATCGCCGACGCCATGCGGCGGGTCATCGACTCGAGAGTGGCGCTCCTCCGGCGCGAGATGTCGGTCTTCCTCGGGTGGGCCGCGACCGCGTCGGCGGTGTACGTGGCGGTGGCCACCTCCGGTGAGGTGTCGGTCGGCCGGATCGCGGCGACGATCGGCGCGGTCTCGGCCATGTTCGTCATCACCATGACCAGCCAGGGCGAGGACATGGACGAGATCGCGATGCCCGCCGTGGACGCGGTCACCCGGATTCGCGCGCTCGCCCCCGACCTGGAGCCGCCGCCCCGGCCGGACGGCGCCGGAGAGATCGCCCTTCGGGACGTGGACTTCGGGTACGGGGAGGTCCGCGTGCTGAACGGCCTGACGCTGACCCTCCGGCCCGGCGAGGTGATCGCGGTCGTAGGCGTGAACGGGGCCGGGAAGACGACCCTCGCCAAGCTCCTCACCGGCCAATATCGCCCGCAGGGCGGCACCGTGGTCACCGATCCCGCGGCGTACGCGGTCTATCAGGACTTCAACCGGTACGAGCTGAGCGCGTACGAGAACATCAGGATCGCCGCGCCGGAGGCGACGCGGGAGCAGGTCGAGGCGGCGGCCACCGCGGTGGGCGCGACCCGGCTGATCGAGAGGTTGGCCAAGGGCTGGGAGACGGTGCTCTCGCCCAAGTACGCCGACGGCGGCGACCTGTCCGGTGGCCAGTGGCAGAAGATCGCGCTTGCCCGGGTGGCGCTGGCGGCCGCCTGCGGAGCGCGGCTGCTGGTGCTGGACGAGCCGACCGCCAACCTGGACATCGAGGCCGAGCTGGAGGCCTTCGACCGCATCCGTGAGGTGCGCGGCCAGGCGACCGTCGTCCTGATCTCACACCGGTTCTCCACCGTGCGGAAGGCGGATCGGATCGTCGTACTGTCCGGCGGGCGGATCACCGAGGACGGCACCCACGACGAGCTGCTCGCCGCCGACGGGGAGTACGCGCGAATGTTCCGCCTCCAGGCCCAGCAGTTCGAGAAGGGCGCATGAAGTTCTCCGAGATCCGTACCCTGCTGACCGAGTGCCTGCGCCATGCGCCGGGACGCACCTGGCTGCTGCTCATCCTGACCCCGCTCGGCGCGGTCACCCCCGGGCTGACCGCCCTCGGCCTGCAATGGATCGTGGACGGTGTGCTCACCGGGTCCCGGCCGCTGCTCATCGGCGGGGCGCTCTGCGCGGCGACGGCGGGCGCCTTCGTCCTGGCCGGCGGTCGCGTCATGCAGGTGCAGGCCGGCCTGCTGGGCAACGAGGTCGGCACCGTACTGGACCGGCGGATCATCCGATGGTGCGCGACCCTGCCGACCACCGCGCATCTGGAGGACACCGAGTCGCTCCGCCGGATCGAGCAGATCCGCGGCCTCGGCGGGCGGACCGTCACCACCGGGCTGGCCGGCCTGAACGTGGTGCAGAGCGGGCTCTGGCTGGTCATCACCACGATCCTGCTGGCCGGAGTCCATCCCGTGCTGCTCGCGCTGCCGCTGTTCGCGGTGCCGTCGATCCTGCTCACCCGGACCACCTCGCGCAGGACCGAGGCGGCCAGGGCGGAGACCGCCGAGCGCAACCGGGCAGAACAGCACCTCTTCACGACGATCACCGAGGCGAACTCGGCCAAGGAACTCCGGCTCGGCACCTCCGGCGCCCACGCCGCCGCAATCGCGCGCCGCCTGCGTGAGGAGCGGGCCGCGATCCTCGGGCGGGCCACACTCACCGTCGGCGGCCTCACCCTGATCGGCTCGCTCATCTTCGTGGCGGCCTTCCTCGGAGCGCTGTACCTCACCGTCCAGCTGGCACTCTCCGGCGCGGTCAGTCCGGGCGCGCTCCTGCTGGTAGCCACGCTCGGCGGCCAGATCAGGGGCCAGCTCGACCTGCTCACCCATGCGCTCACCCTCGCCGGCCGCGGCCTCACCATGGCCGGCCACTACCTGTGGTTGCGCGACCTGTACGGTGCGGGCTCCAGCGGCCCGCTCTCCCCGCCCGGCCGGCTCCGCGATGGCATCACCTTCTCAGGCGTGGATTTCTCGTACGGCGGGCCGCCCGTGCTGCGCGGCATCGACCTGCATCTCCCGTCCGGGGCCACGGTGGCACTGGTCGGCGACCACGGCAGCGGGAAGACGACGCTGGTCAAGCTGCTGTGCGGGTTCTACCAGCCGACCAACGGAACGATCACCGTGGACGGGACACCCCTCACTGAGATGGATCCCACCGCCTGGCGGGAACGCATGACCTCGGCCTTCCAGGACTTCAGCCGGTTCCCCTTCCTGGCCCGCGAGGCCGTCGGCGTGGGGCACCTGCCCGGGATGCACGAGATCGCGGAAGCCGCCGAGAAGGGCGGCGCCGCCCAGGTCTTCGCCCGCCTGCCGGAGGGCGAGGAGACCCGGCTCGGCAAGGCCCTCGGCGACGGCGTCGAGCTCTCCGGCGGCCAATGGCAGAAGGTCGCTCTGTCGCGGGCTTTCATGCGGTCCACGCCGCTCCTCGCCGTCCTCGACGAGCCGACGGCCGCGCTGGACGCGGCCAGCGAGTACGAGGTCTACCGGCGGTACGCGGAGGCGGCCCAGGAGTGGCAGCACGCGACCGGCGGGATTACCCTGCTGGTCTCGCACCGGTTCGCCACCATCCGGATGGCCGACCTGATCGTCGTGCTCGACGGCGGGCGGATCATCGAGCGCGGCACGCATGCCAAGCTCATCGCTCTCGGAGGCCGGTACGCCCACCTGTACGACCTCCAGGCATCCGCCTACCAGTGACACGCTAGTAGAGGAACGACCTACCAGGGCTACCGGGGATGCCCGGCCTGACGCTCGCTGCGCATGGGTTACGTGCTCGCCGCCGACGGCGGCGGGTTGCCGTACCAGCTTGCGCAGGCGCGCAAAGGCAAGGCGGCCTACTTCGCCCCTGGTACGCAGTGGCTGACGTCGATCCACCCGGACGATGCAGTCGAGTTCATCCTGCGCGCAGTGGCGGATGTTCGTCGGGGCCGGCGCCGATATCCTGCTCGGCGGCCGCCGCGTCGTACCCACGAGGCGAGCCAGGCCGGCTACGCGCTCGTGCCCCCACCCTCGAAGACGCCCGCAGGCCTGTGCGACCACCCGCTGACCGGCCCGTGCGAGTCAGCGCCGACGCGCCCGGCTTCAGGGTCACGGCACGGGGTCAGTGTTGCCGTCGACGGTCAGCGAGGAACCACCTGAGCGCGAACGCCTGGCAGATCATGGAATGCGGCCGAGGCATCCATCGTGATCACTGTTCGCGCGGTGGCTGCGGCCGTCGCCGCGATCAGCAGATCGTACGCTCCCCGCGATTTGCCTTCTCGTCGGACATGCGCCATGAGCCGCGCATGAACTCTGGCGACGTCAGTCGTGTACTCCTCGACGGGAATCAACGCCAGGACTTCGTCCACGAAGGCCTGTCGATTAGGTCGTCGGGCCGCATCGGCCAGTTCCACACCGACGAGCAGCTCGGCCACGGTGATCGCCGCAATCGCCACATCATCGGCGTCGTCGATCACCGTGTCCACGGACGCCTTGCCTCGCTCGGCCGCAATGAGCACACCCGTGTCCAGGATCAGGCGTCGGGCCACGTGCCCCTCATCTCGTCAGTGATCGCCTCGCGGGCCGCCGCGACGTCAGCCTCGAAATCCGCATCCAGTGTTCCCGCGCTTCTGGCCAGAAACGCCTTGACCATACGCCCCGGCGCAGAGGGCGCGGGGCCGATCACGGCGATTTGCTTCCCGCCACGGGTCACCACGATCGTTTCCCCGCGCTCGGCCTCGTCGAGGACGGTCGCGAAGCTCCGAGACGCTTCTGTGGCAGTCATCACCTTCATGGAATCAGATTATCTGATTCCGTGGACTCGCGGTCGCAAACGCGCGCGGTGGTCTCTCCCTCGATTCACCGAGCGCCTCCAGAAGGCCCGCGCCTCAGCCAGTTCAGCCGGAGTCACCCGTGGCGCCAGGCACCTCCGCCCCAAGCTCCAACTCAAGCAATAATCGGCGCGTCGGATTCTCGAGCATGATCCCGAAGAGTTCCTGCGAGCGTCTGACCCGCTTGCTCGGTGTTCTCGCGAAGGGTCAACTCTGTGCTCGCAGCTCGGGCATCTCCGAAATTCTCGAGATAGGACAAGAGCGTCGCCCGGTAGGCGGTGCCATGCGCGAGATCGTGCGCAACATGATCCGGCCGAATCCTGTCCGCAGCATCGGATCCATCCGCACAGCGTGGAACAGCCGCTGTTGGACGATCTCGGCGTGCAGCTCCCGCGCCGCATAGCTCCCCAGCCGGGCACCCGCGTGGTTGGTCTTCACGCTGTACGGAGGGGTGCTGTCCGATCGGATCGGCCGGATCCGCACCTTCCAGATCGGCTACTCGTTCATGTTCGTGTGGATGATCCCTCTCTTCCTGTTGATGGGGACCTGCAACATCTGGCTCTTCGCAACGGCGATCGTCGTACTGACCGTCGGTTTGGCCTGTCCTATGGGCCCATGTCGGCCATGTACGCCGAGGTGTTCCCCGTTTCCGTGCGTTACTCGGCGTGGCGATCGGCTACGCGCTCGGCGCCATCTTGGGCGGAGCCTTCGGACGGACGATCGCCCAAGCTCTCCGTTGAGACGCCGCCCCGATCCCGGCAGTTTGTCGGATGGGATTGCCAGACTCCGCATATGCATGACGTGGCTCTCTCAGCGAACACCATCGCAGCCGGGCCTCCCAGCGCGATGAGACGCTCCGCGGACACGCGTTCCTATCGCGGCCGCAGCAGGCGGCTCACATGAGCGCGTTCGAGCAACTCAGCCTCCAGCCCAGTCCAGAAGGATGGGATCCTGCGTGGATCGCGCGCGGTGAGCTTCGCGGTCAGCGGTTCGAGTTGCCCGCCGGAGTGTCGAGCGTGACCTTCGACAGGGCACGGCTGGTGGACGTGGACTTCTCCGGAATGCGGTTCGCCGAGTTCACCGTTCACGGCAGCGAGTTCGAGAAATGCGACTTCACGGGCGTCGTCTTCCAGCGCCTCTCGATGGCCACGACCTGCAGGCAAGGGACATGGGACGGCGTCGGTTGGCCGCAGTCGGTCTTCCGCGACTGCGTGTTCCGGCGCACTCGCTTCGCGTCCTCCACCTTCTTCGGCAATGTCCGCTTCGAGAGATGCACCTTCGACCGGTCTCGACTGAGAGACCAGACGAACACCTTCGAAGCAGAGTTCGTCGACTGTGTCTTCCTCGGTCGCGTGCGGAAGGTGAACTTCTGGGGCCGCCCGACCGACCACCAGGCCGCCCTGGGCAGGGACCGCAACGACTTCACCGGAAACGACTTCACCGGCGCGGAGCTGGACTACGTCGCCTTCCATCACATCGACCTGCAGGCTCAGCGCTGGCCCGGCCTGCCCGGCTACGCGCTCCTCGACCGGATCAGCGTGCGTGTGGACGCGGTGCTGCCCCTGGTGGAGCGGTGGCAGGACGCACAGCACCGGAAGGAGGCCCGTTTCAGCCTGGAGTTCCTCGCGGACACAGCCCTGGCACAGAACGACAACCAGGCGCTGGTGAGTCCGTTGGACATGGGCCGCAAACTGCCACCCGCGCTCCGCGAGGAGTTGTTCGAGGCGTTCAGACGCACGTCCAGCGGTACAGCCCCTGATTGAGCCGTACCGCCTCACGGGCCAGATCCCGCAAGGCCGTGATGCGTTCGACCTCGAACTCGTCGAGCAGCTCCTCCTCGGCGTACTCACGCAACCGCACGTCGTCCACGGCGGCGAGCGCGGCAACGGTCTCGGACGCTGCCCGGTCCACCCCCGCTGACTCGCCGTCGTCCACGCTGGTCTCGCTGTCCCCGAACTCGCTGAGATCGCGTCCGCTGAGCTCCGCGACCAGCGTGTCGAGCTCGTCGAGCCACCCCTTGCAATCGACGTACGTCAGGTTCATGCCTTCCGGCCCGCCATCCAGGGCCAGCCGGGCGGACTGGTCGGAGTCCGCCGTGAAGTAGTCGACGAGAACGCCCATGGCCGGCCACTCTACCGATCAAGCCCACAGGGAACGCAGCGGATGTGGGCCGATTTCCGACCCGCGGATCAACACCCTCAACGGCGCGAGATACGGGGCTCTAATTCGAAGAACCGGGGCCCTGCCCGAACCGGACGATCGAACAGAACTACGTCAAAGATTCAGGCCGCCTCGATTACGGCCCATGTGGAGATGAGGGAGTGGACTCCGACCCGTTCGATGCGAAGCCACTTAACCGTGGTCGCCAGTAGGGCGAATATGGCATGTGACCTGCGCCGGAAGTTTCCGAGAGTCCGCGAGCGTCCGAGCTCGTACGCCTCAATCGTCCCTCAGTACGTCACTTACTAGTGTCATGCGCCTGAAATTCGTCGGCAATATTTAGCGAGGGATTCCAGGATCTCTTCGGCGGTTTTGGTCCAGACGAACGGCTTGGGGTCGTCGTTCCACTGATCCATCCAGTCG
>NZ_VJYI01000057.1 GCF_008065375.1 Nonomuraea sp. SYSU D8015 | reverse complement strand
CGCGACCCGCGCCGCCTGGTTGGCGGCGTTGGCCGCGTTGATCGCGTCCTGCGCTGCCGCCGCCGCCCGCGCGGCCGCATCCGCGGCCCGGCCCGCGGCCTCGGTCGCGCGCTTCGCCGAGGTCCCCGCCTCCGCCGTCTCCGCCGCCGCCCGCTGCGCCGCCTCCTTGGCCAGCTCGGCCGCTTTCACCGCCCGTTCCGACTGCACCTTCGCGGCCTGTGTCTGCTCCTCCGCGATCAACTGCGCCTGCCGCGCCACTGAGGCCAGTTGCGCGACGGTGGAGATCTCCTCGTCCCGCGCCCTGGCCACGTGCTGGCCGTGGTCGAGGAACTCCCGCACGTCCTCCGGCGCGCCCTGCAACGCGACCTGCGCCGCCCGCGCCACCTCGGGCCCACCCGTCGCGAGCAGCTTGGTCGCCTCGATCCGGTCGTCCTGCTCCGCCGCCCGGTACCGTCCGTCCAGCAGGAACTCCACGACGGCGGTGTCGCCCGCGGTCAGCGCCGCCTGGCCGGTCTGCCGGGTCGACGGGCCGCCCACGGCCATCAGGTTCGCCACCCGGATCCGCCGGTCCTGGCCCAGGACCGGCCGGTAACCGGACTCGACGAACGCCCGGATCTGCTCAGAACCGCCGGCGAGCGCCGCCTGCCCGGCCTGGACCATGGCCGGGCCGCTCAGCTGCATGAGCTGCGCGACCCGTACCCGGTCGTCCTGCGCCCGCAGCCCGGGCAGGTCGTCCTCCAGGAACTGGCGGACCTCCTCGTCTGTGCCCAGGAGCGCGGCCCTGGCCGCCCTCGCCACCCCGGGTCCGGCCGTCTTCATGAGCTCCAGCGCCTGCTCCCGCGCGACCGCCGGTTCCGCGGCGTGCGCCGCTGGGACGGCGATCGTGCCGGTCGCCAGCAGCGCCACCACCAGCACGCGTCTCACACCGAGCCACATACGCGTCGCCTTCACGATCGCTCTCCCTCATAAGGACGTGCGCCGATTCGGATCCTCAGCCCGCCGCGCTCACGGCGCGGCGCGCAGCTCCAGCAGCACCGCGAAGTCCGGGTCTGTGGTGCCGGTGGGCCGCACCTGGCCCTCGGGCACGACGACCGTCTGCTCCTCACCATTGGCGGTGATGGTCGCCTCGACGACCTGGTCGCCGGAACCGACCAGGAAGACGGAGTCAAGCCGCAGGCTCAGCCATCCGGTGTCGCCCTTGACCCGGAAGCAGAACTTCGACCGGCCGACACTCTCCACCGTGATCAGCTGCGGGTCGGTGGTGCACTCCACCAGCATGATCCGGCCGTCGCCGCGGATCAGCTCGATCTCCTCGATGGACTCCGCGCCGGGATACCTGAAGTCCTCGACCACCGAACCCGGCACGTTCACGTCCCCGGCCGCCTTCGCCGAGGCCGCTGACGTGCCTCCGGCCGGTACGAGGTCGGCGGCGTACCAGCCCTGCAGATCGACCAGGACGTGCGCGGAACCCGAGCTGTTGTTCCTGATCCTGATCTTGCCGCCGGTGCCGACCTTGACCACGGTGTGCCCCGCCCGGACGCCGTCGGCCGGTGGCGCGTAGTTGACCAGCGACGTGCTCGTCTCGGCGCCGTCGAGCGGCCACACGTTCAGATGCCCGTCGGCCGTGTTGCCGACGACGGTCAGGTTCAGCGCCGCCGTGGTGCCCGCGGGCACGCCGAGCGGCACGTCGATCGTGCTGTTGGCCGGCACCGGCACGCCCGTGCCGACCTCGCGGGTGTCCAGCCGGCGCACCGCCGGCATCGTCCGCAGCCCCGCGCCGCTGTCCGCGCTGCCGGTGAAGTAGCCCACCGCGGTCAGCACCAGGTGCACCGCCGAGGCGCCGTTGTTCGTGAACGTCGCCCGCCCGTCCGTGCCCAGCTGCACCGCCACGCCGTGCGCGGTCGTACCGGGCACGTAGTCCATGACGCTGCGGTTGTTGGCGCCCCCGGGCGGGAAGGCGCCGACCCAGCCTTGCCCGGTCGCGTCGGTCACGATCAGGTCCAGGTACGCCGCGCTGGCCCCGGCCGGGATGGCGCCACCTGTCAGGGTGAAGGTACGCGTCCCCCACGGCGGCACGATGCCCGCCGGTCCGCCCAGGCCGTTGCGGGTGTCCACGACACGGGTGTGGTCGACCGGCACGAAGCCCCGCCCCGCGCTCCCTGAGGTGGTGTAGTAACCCTGGACGTCGACCAAGACGTGCGCGCCGGCCCCATGGCTGTAGACGGCGATCCTTCCGCTGGCGGGTACGGGCACCACCGCGGTGTTGGAGATGATCTGGTTCGCGACGGCGTTCAGCATCGACAGCGGCGGGCGCGGCGCGCCCTCCGGCAGCAGCGTCAGGTACGTGGGCGCGGTCGTCACGGCCGTGACGTCGACCAGCACCGCGCTCACACCGGTCGCCGGTATGCCACCCACCCCAGTCACCTGGAACGGAGTGAGGCTGCCCGCGGCCAGCGCCCCCGCGGGCGCGCCCAGCCCTGAGCGCGTGTCCAGGGCCGCCGCGCTGGTGGGCAGGCGCACAAATGTGCCCCCGCGCACGGTCTGCCGCACCCAGTCCCGTACGTTGTCCACCCGCGCCTCGACCGCCGTGGTACGGGTCTCCGACGCGCCGGTCCCCAGGCAGCCCGCCTGCCAGGACGCGCTGTTCACCGCGACCAGCTCGAACCCCGCCGCCACGCTGCGCACCGCCGGCCCGCCGGCGTCCCCCTTGCAGATGGTCGCCGGCGCCGACGGGTCACCGGTGATCTCGACGGCCCCGGCGTTGACCGTGTGCACCGTGAAGGGCGCCTTGTGCAGCCGCTCCGGCACCCACTCCGTCGCCGTCCGCCCGAAGCCGGCCACCTGCAGCACCTCGCCGGGCGCCGGCGCGGTCGCGCTCACCCGTACCGGCGCCACCTCGACCACCGGGCTGGCCAGCTTGGCCAGCAGGAGGTCACGCGCCGGATGCGGCACCACGTGCGTGACGCCGCGCACCTGGCCCTTATCGATGCTGGTGAGGTCCTCGCGGCCGACCGTGACGGTGGTCGGCTGCGACGGCGGGCCGACCGGCACGGGATCGGACCCCTCGACGAAACAGGACTTCGCCGTGACGACCCACTCCGGATCGACCAGCGCGCCGGAACATCCGCGCACCGCGCTGCCCACTCTGATGTCCGCCACGAACCCGTACCCGTCGGCGGGCGCCGCCGCCCCGCCCGCGAGGCCCGAAGCCGGACCGGCGGGCAGCGCCACGGCGGCCATCACCCCGCCGACCACCAGCCCGACTAAACCGCGCCGTAACAGAACACGCATGAACGACCTCCACCCTGATCGCGATCAAGGCGGCCGCACACAAACCGCCCCGTGCACAATGGTCGCGATGACCGCCTTCAGATCCGCTTCACGACGGCGTCACCGCAGCACACGGACGAGGAGGCGGCGGAGCGAGCCCTCAGGTCGCCGGGGTTCGGGGGAAGATCTCGGTCCAGGAGCGCAAGCCCTCGCCGACCTGATCAACGAGTGCGCCCAGGAGGAAACCGACCCTGAGCGGCGCCGAGGAGATCGACGGGCGACGACTCCAACCGGATCGCGCCGTCGAGCAGGTGCAGCCCACCAGGGTGGACAGCACGATCTTGGTGCGCGAGAAGATGTCGCCGGGCTCGTCCAGGGCGAGAATCGGGTCACCGCGGATGCGGGCGTCCGGGTTCGCGATGGCATGGAACAGGGACATGATGGAGCCACCTTGGCGCAATGTCCCGGCGTTTCCACTGGTCTGTGCGGGCATTTGACCTGGAGTGCGCTCCAGCAGACAAGGTGGACCCATGCACAACGCCATGAGAACGCGCGCCATCGGAAACCGCCAGGTCGGGGTCATCGGACTCGGCGCCATGCCCATGTCGGTGGCCGGGCACATGCCGGACGAGGCGCAGTCGATCCGTACCCTTCTCGCGGCTCTGGACGCCGGCGTCACCCTGATCGACACGGCCGACGCCTACACGCCCTCCCACACGGACGTCGGCCACAACGAGCGCCTGGTCGCCCGCGCTCTGTCCCTGTGGGCAGGCGACGCCGACACCGTGCTCGTCGCCACCAAGGGCGGCCACACCCGCACGCCCGGCGGCGGCTGGTCCGTCGACGGCCGCCCCTCGTACCTCAAGGAGGCCTGCGATCGGTCACTGAAGGCCCTCGGCGTGGAGAGCATCGGCCTCTACCAGCACCACCGGCCCGATCCGCAGGTGCCGTACGAGGAGACCATGGGGGCGCTCAAGGACCTGCACGACGCCGGCAAGATCCAGATGGCGGGCATCTCGAACGCGAACCCGGAGCAGATCAGGCTCGCCCACGAGATCCTCGGCGACCGCCTGGTGAGCGTGCAGAACGAGTACTCTCCCCGTTTCCGCTCCAGCGACCCGGAGATCGACGTCTGCGCCGAGCTCGGCCTGGCGTTCCTGCCGTGGTCGCCGCTGGGCGGCATCGGCCGTACTGGGGAGCTGAGCCGTCAGAACGCCGCCTTCAGCGAGATCGCCGAAGCGCGCGGCGTGTCGCCGCAGCAGGTCTGCCTCGCTTGGGAGCTGGCCCGCAGCCCGGTGGTCATCCCCATCCCCGGCGCCAGCCGCCCCGAGACGATCCTCGACTCCGTCGGCGCCGCCACGCTGGAGCTCACCGAAGAGGAGCTCGCGCGCCTCGGCTGATCCGGCCGTCCTCGTCGGGGCGTGCGGATCCTCACGCCCCGGTACGAGGACGGCACGCCCTAGAGGGAGGTCACTCCTCTCCCGGCACCGGCCCGGCGGCGTGCGGAACCCGTTCGGCGGGGACGACGCCCAGGCGGCCGGCTTGGTAGTCCTCCATCGCCTGGAGGATCTCGGCGCGGGTGTTCATCACGAAGGGGCCGTAGTGCACGACGGGCTCGCGGATCGGCTGCCCGCCGAGCAGCAGCACCTCCAGGTTCGGCTCGGCCTGCGGCTGGGCCTGGCCGGCGGCGACGGTGAGCGCGCCGCCCTGGCCGAAGACGGCCAGCTGCCCCTTGCGCACCGGCGTGCGCTCGTCCCCGGCGAAGCCCTGTCCGGCCAGGACGTAGGCGAGGGCGTTGAAGCCGGGGTTCCACGGAAGCTCCAGCCGAGCGCCGGGGCTCACGGTCGCGTGCACCATCGTGATCGGGGTGAAGGTGATGCCCGGACCGGCGTGCCCGGCGAGCTCGCCGGCGATCACGCGCAGCAGCGCGCCGCCGTCGGACGAGGCGAGCAGCGCCGCCTGGCGGCCGCGGATGTCCTGGTAGCGGGGCAGGTGGAACTTGTGGGCGCGGGGCAGGTTGACCCACAGCTGAACGCCGTGGAACAGCCCGCCCGAGACCACCAGGTGCTCTGGGGGCTTCTCGATGTGGAGCAGCCCTGAGCCCGCGGTCATCCATTGGGTGTCGCCGTTGGTGATCGTGCCGCCGCCGCCGTTGGAGTCCTGGTGCTCGAAGATGCCGTCGATGATGTAGGTGACGGTCTCGAAGCCGCGGTGCGGGTGCCAGGGGGTGCCCTTGGGCTCGCCGGGGGCGTACTCGATCTCGCCCATCTGGTCCATGTGGATGAAGGGGTCGAGCACGGACTGCGGCACACCGGCGAACGCGCGCCGTACCGGGAAGCCCTCTCCCTCGAATCCGCTCGGGGCGGTCGTCACGGACCGCACGGGCCGCCGTTCGACGGAGGCCGGATCGGGTACGGCGACGCGCGGCAGCGTCAGGGTGTCGGCGGTGACGGCGGGCATGACCCCTCCATATGGTTGAATTTTCAATTGGTGACGCCCGCCTCAACGCACGCCTGTCACCAGGCATTCCCCGCTGGATGGGCGGGGCCGCCGCCGAGGCCCGTCAAGCCGGATCAGGTCGCGCCGGTTCGCGCGGCGGTGACCACCATCGCGGTGTAACGCATGGCGAACCCGCCCCCGATCGCGTCGATCGCGGGGCCGACGCCCGCCAGCGCCTCCTCCCGCTTGTCCGGCGGTAGCCGGGTCCAGATGCCGGAGGTGGGCAGCTGGTCCAGCCACTCGTCCCGGGTGTAGGGGTGCTCCCAGTCGAATCGCCACTGCTCTGGCTCGCCGAACGCCTCCGCCTGCCGTATGCCGTCGGCCGCTTTGTCGCAAAAGAGCGAGTAGCCGTTCGAGCCGGGCGCCGAGCGCGGGGCGGCAGGTGCGTCGGGCAGCGCCCGGCGGTAGACCTCGGCGAAGATCGCCGCCACCTCGGGCGGTGGCTGGAACGCGTTCCAGAACACCGCCAGGCGGCCGCCGGGGCGCAGCACCCGGGCCGCCTTGGCGGCGCCCGCGACCGGGTCCACCCAGTGCCAGGTCTGCCCGGCGACGACCGCGTCGAAGGTGCGGCCCGCCGGGTCCCAGGCTTCGAACGTCGCCACCTCCACCTCGAGTCCGCTGCGGCGTGCGACGTCGGCCATGCGCTCGTCGGGATCGACCCCGAGCACCCGGCAGCCGGCCGCCTGGAACGGCCGCGAGGAGATGCCGGTGCCGCAGCCGACGTCGAGGACGTCGGGGCCGGGGCTCGCGTCGACGATGCGGCCCACCATGGCGTCGGGGTAGCGGGGGCGGGTCCGGTCGTAGCGTTCGGCGTCCGTGCCGAAGGACACGGCCATCTGCCTGGCCTGATGAGGCTCGCGTTCAGGAAGAGGCGCTCCGGCCTCAGCTATAGTGGGCATGCGCCCACTATAAGTGGGCGCTCGCCCACTCATCAACCGGCCGAGTCCGGCCAGGGACGGAGGTATGCACGGTGCCGACAGGGGTGGCCATCCGCGACGTGCGACAGCAGCTGTTCGACGCCGCCGAGCGCGTCCTGCTCCGGGACGGGCCGAGCGCGCTGACCAGCCGGGCGGTCACCGACGAGGCAGGCGTCGCCAAGGGCGTGCTGCACCGGCACTTCGCCGACTTCGACGCCTTTCTCGCCGAGTTCGTGCTGGATCGCGTCGACCGGATGGATTCCCAGGCCGCGGCCCTGCGCGAGGCCGCCGGGACCGGCACCGTCGCCGGCAACCTCGCCGACGCGCTGACGGCGCTGTTCGGGTCGGTGGCGGTGGCGATCGTCGCCCTGGTGACCTTCCGGGACGAGCTGCGCGCCCGGCTGCGCCGTACATGGCCGGCCGGCGTCCCCGTCCTGACGGAGGCCGTGGGGATGATCGCCTCCTATCTCACCGCCGAGCGGGACCTGGGGCGGCTCGCGGCGGACGCCGACGTCGACACGCTCGCGCCCACCCTGATCGGGGCCGGGCACCTGCTGTTCGCCGACCGGCAAGGGGGCCCGCCGGAGACCGAGGCCGTCCGCAAGATGGTGACCGCCGTCGTCGGCGGCGTCGTACGAGAACCTGAGGCCGGCCGATGACCCGCCCTTAAGGATTCCGTAAGCGGGGTCGGCGAGGCTCGGGGCGTACACGAGAACGGCGGAGGGCCGGCAGGGCCTCCGCGGGGAGAAGGAGCGAGAGATGGCGAGCAAGCTGGTGGTGGGCACCTTCGTGACCCTGGACGGGATCATGCAGGCCCCCGGTGGGCCCGGCGAGGACCCCTCTGACGGCTTCCAGCACGAAGGATGGCTGCCCCCGCACCTGGACGAGGGGTTCGACCGCATCATGGGGCCGCTGGTCGACCGCGCCGACGCCATGCTGCTGGGCCGCAGGACGTATGACATCATGGCCGCTTCCTGGCCCAACATGCCGGAGGCCGACGGCGCCGAGCAGATCAACGGCATGCGGAAGTACGTCACCACCAGGAAGCCGATGACGGCCGAGTGGACCAACACCGAGGTCCTGGTGGGCGAGGCGGCCGAGACCGTCGCCGACCTCAAGCGGCGCACCGACGGCACGATCCTGGTCCAGGGCAGCAGCGACCTCCTGCGTACGCTGCAGAGCGCCGAGCTGGTCGACGAATACCACCTGCTGGTCTTCCCCGTCGTCCTCGGCCAGGGAAAGCGGCTGTTCGCCGAGGGCACCGTCCCGGCCGGGCTGAAGCTCACCGGGTCCGACACGACCGGCACCGGCGTCGTCTACCTCACCTACGAGTGGGCGGGCAAGCCCTCGTACGGCACCGTCGCCTAGATCAGAGCCGGCGCAGCCCGGTGAGCACCCGTTCCAGCAGGGCCGGGTCGGGGCGGCCGTCGCGCAGCCGGGGCTGGTCCACCTGGAGCAGTCCTTGGGCGGCCATGTCGGCGATCAGCACGCGGACGACGCCGAGCGGCAGGCGGAGCAGGGCCGAGACCTCGGCGACCGAGCGGGCCTGCCGGCACAGCTGGTCGATGTCGGCGTACTCGGGGTTGATGAGGGCGAAGTCGTGCGGTGGCGCGGTGGCGGAGCTGACCAGCGCCTCGACCGCGAGCCTCATGCAGGGCGTGGTGCGTCCGCCGGTGACGGCGTAGGGCCGCACCGGCGAGTCCTCCGGGTCGCCGGAGCCCGGCGGGATGTCCCAGTCGAGATCGTCCATACGCGTTCACCCGATCCCGTCGCCGCTGGTCATGCCGCCCGTGCCGAAGGGCGGGAGGTCGCCGGCGCCGATGCGGATGCGGGCCTGGCGGAAGCCCTCCTGGAAGCTGGTGATGCGGCTGCGCACCCGTTCGGGGGACAGCCGGGGGATCGGGGCGACGCCCTTGGGGGTCGACAGGGTGTCGGCCGTGCCGGGCACCAGGTTGGCTCTGGGCACACGTTTGGGCAGGCCGGAGGTGGTGGGGCCGTCGTCGGCCGGGTTGGCCGCGGCCTGGGCGGCGCTCCAGCCCGCGTCGGTCTGGGGCGAGCTCCAGCTGTCGGTGCGCTCGCGGTTGAACCAGGCCGACTCGACCTCCGCGAAGATCGGCAGGTAGTCGTCGCCGGACGGGACGGACCGGACGGCGGGGATCGGGCCGGTGGCCGCCGCGTCGGCGCGCGGCGCCTCGCGGAAAGGCGGGTCCGGCAGCGGCACGAGGGCGGGATGGCGACCCCATAGCGGGCCGGGGCCGGGGTCGGTGGCGAACGAGGGCCAGTCGGCGTCGGACGGGCTCATGGGTGGGGGCGGACGCCATTGGCGAGGTGGCGGGGCATGCCCGGCCGCGGCGACCGGGTACGGGCCCGGGGCGGCGCGCAGCAGCGTGTCGGGCACGAGCACCACGGCGATCAGGCCGCCCTGCTCGTTCGGGCGCAGGCGGACGCGGATGCCGTGCCGGTGGGCCAGCCGGGCCACCACGAACAGGCCCATGCGGCGGGAGGCGGACACATCCACCTCGACGGCGTGCGCCAGGCGTTCGTTGGCGTGGGCGAGCTCGTCGGCGGTCATGCCGATGCCGGTGTCGGTGATGGACAGCATGATGCCGCCGCCGTCGAGCGCCTCGGTGCCGACGGTGACGCGGCTGTCGTGCGGCGAGAAGGACAGGGCGTTCTCGATCAGCTCGGCCAGCAGGTGGACGATGTCGTTGACGGCTTGTCCGGCGATGGCGTCGGCGATGGTGACCCGGGCATCGACGCGCTGGTACTGCTCGACCTCCTGCAGCGAGGCGCGTACGACGTCGATCAGGCGGATGGGCCGGTTCCACCGCCTGGGCGGCTCCTGGTCGGCAAGGACCAACAGGTTCTCGTTGTTGCGGCGCATGCGGGTGGCCAGATGATCGGCCTTGAAGAGGCTGGCCAGCCGGTGCTCGTCCTGCTCGCCCCGCTCCAGGTCGTCGAGGTGCTGGATGAGCCGCTGGACGAGCGTCTGGCTGCGCCTGGACAGGTTGACGAACATCGCGTTGATGTTGGCGCGCAGGCGGGCTTCCTCGCCGGCCAGCCGGATGGCCTGGCGGTGCACCTCGTCGAAGGCTCGGGCGACCTCGCCGACCTCGTCGTGGGAGTCGACGTCGATGGGGGCCACGGCGGGGGTGGCTCCGTCGCCGGTCTCGCGGACGGTGCGCATGGTGGTGGGCAGCCGGTGGCCGGCGATGTCCAGTGCCTCCCTGCGGAGCCTGCGCAGCGGGCTGACCAGGGATTGCGCCACGATGGCCGTGAGCAGCAGGACCGCCAGGAGCAGCAGGACGATCACGGTGGCGGCCACGACGGCGTCGTGGCGGGCGGCGTCTCCCAGCGTCCGGCTCTGCACGATGATCGACTCGCCGAGCCGCCGCTGGACCGCCGACATGCCGTCCACGGTGCCGCTCATGGCCTCGAACCAGCGTTCGGCGTCCGCGCCGGTCCCGGGGACGATGTCGATCGGGCCGCTCTGTCCGGCCTGGGCGAGGGCGCGCAGCCGGATCGCTTCGGCCCGGTCCACCAGCGTGCCGGTGACGGTGTCGTCGTACGCCTGGCGCTGCTGGATCGTGGCCGCCGACCGGAAGACCTCCAGCTCGCTCTCCTGCTGGGCGCGGGCGGCCATGAACCGGTCGAGCTCGCCGCTCTGGAACCCGCCCGCCGAGGCCACCGCGGTGAGCAGGCCGCGCTGCTGCGAGGCGGCCTCGTGTGCCTTGGCAAGCGCGGACAGGGCGCGGACGCTCGCGGTCAGCTCCTCGTCCTCGCCGCTCATGCCGATCTGGTCGTGCAACTGCTGGAAGGCGGCGATGATCTGGGCATACTTCGTCAGCGTGGGCAGGGCGAGCAGCTGTGTCCGCTGGACCGTGGTCCGGGTGGCGGCGATCTCCGGCAGCCGGATGAGGACCTGCCGGATGAGGCTGACGGCGCTCTCGCCGTGGTCGGCAGTGATGGACACGGCCTTGG
>NZ_VJYI01000056.1 GCF_008065375.1 Nonomuraea sp. SYSU D8015 | reverse complement strand
TGAACGCCGCCCTCACCCTCCCGCATCACAACGGCCGCACCGAAGGCGTCAACACCCGCACGAAGAGGATCATGCGCCAGATGCACGGCCGGGCCGGGTTCGACCTTCTGCGCCACCGCATCCTGCTGCAGTGATGATCACTTAATGCCACCACCGATTACGGGCCAGAGCCGATCACTGGACGGAACCACTGGCGCCGGGCAGGCCATCGAGGAAGAAGGACAGGCAGCGGCACCGCGCGTTCGGAGCAACCTCCTTGAATTCCCGGATGACCCGTCGATCATGAGGGCGCGGACGTCGGGCATACAGGGGCCGTGGGCGGGTCATTCTGCGCCGCCGACGATTCGTCACCCGGTCACATCGAGAGCAGGACGAAGCTCGGCCAAGGCCCATGCTTCGAGCGTCGTGTCCGTCGTGGTCTCGGCGGTGCGCGGTTGCTCGGGCACGAATCCCTCGCGCAGTCCGGTCGACATGCCCATGATGGCCTCGGCCTGCGCCTCGGACATGCCAAGACCGGTCAGTGTGGCGCGCATGGCCTCGTCCTCGACGCGGTGGGCGATGATCGTACGGCCCAGCACGTCGCCGACCGCGGCCAGGGCTTGGTCCCAGGACAGGTCCCGCGGTCCGTGTACGGCCTGCACCCGGCGTCCTGACCAATCAGGGCGGAGCAGCAGGGAGGCGGCCACCATGGCGATGTCGGCCGGGGCGACCCAGGGGAACGGCTCGTCGGTGGGGCGGAGCACGGCTACGGTGCCCGAGCGGATGGCGTCGAGCTCGAAGAGGAGATTGCTGAAGAAGTAGCCGCACCGCAGGTGGGTGACAGCCAGGCCGGTGTCCGCGGCGGCGATACGGTCCAGCGCCTCCTCCACGCGGGCCAGCCCGTCGATCTCGCCGGCGCCCTTGCGGAGCTCCGCTCCCACGCTGCTCTGCAGGACGGTGCGGGGGACGCGGTTCTCGGCGATCGCGGCGGCTACGGTCTCGCCGATCGCGGCATATGCGGCGACGGGGTCATCGCTCTGGCCGGGTGGCACGACCAGGTACAGCGCGTCGATGCCGTGGGTCGCCTCGGTGACGGCGGCGGCGTCGCGCAGATCGACCTCGCGCGTGTCCACGAGGTCGCCCCAGCGTGTGTGGGCCTGCTCCGGGTGGCGGCTCAGCAGGCGCGGACGGACGCCGGCCCGGACCAGGTGGCCGACCAGGAAGCGGCCGACATTGCCCGACGGTGTGGTGACAGCGATTTCCATGGCGGCCACCGTACAGACAGATGTGGCCGGATCCTGTCCGCGACTGTTGCCAGACTGGAGCCGTGATCGACTTCGCGTCTGCTGGCGGCGACCCTGCCGGCCGGACCCTTCGCCTGCTGGAGCTGCTGGCCGCCCGCCCGAGTTGGCCGGCTTCTGAGCTCGCGGAACGCCTCGCTGTCAGTACCCGCACCGTGCGTCGCGACGTGGCCCGCCTGCAGGGCCTCGGTTACGCGGTCGAGAGCCGGCCTGGGCCGGGTGGCCACTACGCGCTGCGTCCCGGCGTCCGGATGCCGCCGCTGACCTTTCAGGACGACGAGGTCGTGGCCCTGGTCGTGGCCCTGCGCATGGTGGAGGGAGTCCTCTCCGGGGACGCCGCGCACCGGGCGCTGACCAAGCTGTCGCAGGTGCTGCCGCGGCGGTTGAGCGCCGTTCTGGACCGCGCCGCCGCGGGCAGTGAGAACGCCGACGGCGCGCGCGGAGAAGTGGATCCGACGACCCTGGCGGTGCTGCTCCGGGCCGCTGGCGAAGATCTCGTGCTGCGGTTCGCCTACCGCGACCGGCACGGGACCGTCACCCGGCGGCGGGTTGAGACAGTGCGGTGTCTGTACGCTCGCGGTCACTGGTACGCACTCGCCCACGACCTTGATGCCGGCGATTGGCGAGTGTTCCGCATCGACCGCATGCACGAGCCGGCACTAGGGGGACGGGGGTCTGGTGAGCGCCAGCCGGCTGAGGACCTCGCGACGTGGCTCGCCACCGACTTCGGCCGTCACCCAGACACCTGAGTGGACACGCTCGTGTTGCCCGGGCGAGGCGCTAGAGAGCATTAAAGGCGGGAGTTACGGGGCTTGGTGTCGAGGCCGGTCTTGGCGATGAAGCGGGTGATCAGCTGAGGCCGGTACTGCGTTCTTCTTCAGCCGGTCTTGATCAGGCGGGCGACTTGGTTAAAGGTCTTCTTGGCCAGGTCGGCCAGGCGTCCGCGCCTAGCAGAGCAGGCCGCTGGAGGCGGTCTACCCGGTGGTGTTCCGGGACGCCATCGTGGTCAAAGTCCGGGCTCTGCCGCAATATCCGTGATCTTAAGTGGCGTGGAGGGTCCGTTTCCTGAGCAAGTCAAGCTTGGCTCGACCGAACATCTGGCGTTTCAGCATCACGCGGTTCCGTGGCCCTCGACCGGCCGGAAGTTGTGGTGCATGGTCAGGCGGTGATAAACGGCGTCCTGATCACGTCGCAAGTTCCGAGCGAAGCTGGCCAGAGCGCGGAGTGGACTCTTTCAGCGGCGATGATCCAGTCGTTGAGGCGGCGCCCTTGGAGCTGGGTGAGCATGACAGCGAAGTCTTTGACGTGCTGGGTGACCACGCGCAGGTCCTTGCTGAGTTGGTGGACCTGCCGTAAGTGGTTGACACTGTCGGTATCGAGGTTATCGGGATGCGACATGATCCAACGGGTGATGTCACGGACCGCTGGCGGTCGAGGTGGCGGAATCTCGACTTCGCTGGTGCCCGGCACGCGAAATCGACGCAGATAGCGCTGGACCTGCTGTTCGGTCCCCGGGTATCCGAGTTGGGCAATCTCCCGGGTGAGCTGGGTGGCATTACGGATGCCCTCGTTCCAGCGCCGGTGAAGATGCTCATGGTAGCCGTCCAGGATGCTGGCGCGTTGCTGGCCGGCGGCGATGACGCTCTCCACGGTCGCATTGACGAACTTCCGGACTGTGGCCGGGTGCAGGCCGAGTCGTCGGCCGACGGAGGAGGTCCCCGCTGGCGCTCGCGCGTCGCTTGCCTTCCCGCGGGCTGGAGGTCCTCTTCCAGCCCCCCGGGGCAACGACTCAGGCCAGGTCCAACAACTGTAGACAGCTGGCTTCGGAACTCCACAGGCACCAGATAGCAGACTTGTGATTCCGTGTCGGTCTTCTGCGGCCGACGCCGCCGGTGGCACGCCCAGCCCTCGGCTGATGATGGTGCTGGACCCATCTCTCCGAAGCGCCGCAATCGAGGCCATTGTGGCTCCGGTGGCGCCTGCGTATACGAGCGGGGCAGACGGGGAACGCGATGTGGATGGGAGCAACTACTGCGTCTGGACCGCGGCGCCGACTTATCACTCTCCTAATCGCCATCATGATGCTCGGCATCACCGAGTCCATGATCGGGCCCTACCTCGTCCTGTTCGGCGCCGAGCGGCTGCAGTTATCTGTGCTCGAAATTGGCATCTTCGTCTCCCTGACAGCGGCCAGCGGCATGGCTGCCAGCGTCTGGCTCGGCCGCCGCTACGATCGCCGTCCCGGCCGGTGGCCGGCGGTGCTGGCCGCTTCGCTGGCAGGTACGGGATATCTCCTGCTCCTGGCGACCACGTCGTATCCGCTGCTGCTCCTCATCGGCGTGGTGTTGCTCGGTCCCGGCAGCGCGGTGTTTCCGCAGCTCTTCGCGCTCGGCAAGGGCCACGCGAACGGGACGGCGGCCAGGCCAGGCGGCGGCACACCCATCCTGCGCTCGGCGTGGTCGCTTGCCTGGGCGATCGGTCCGCTGGCGGGCGGTGCGCTCGTCGCCGGGCCTGGTTACTCGGGGCTACTCATCGTCACAGGCTGCGGGTTCTGCCTGGTAGTCGTAGCCATGATCGGACTCGATGCGGACAAGCCGCAGGCGTCCCAACCCGTCGAGGCCGCCTCAGACCGGCCGCTCAGCTCGCGGACCGTCGCGCTGTCGATCGTCAGCTTCGCCCTGTTTCACATCGCAATGTTCTCGGGGGCGGTGGCCTTACCGCTGTATGTCACGCAGGAGCTACACGGCTCGGCCGGCGCAGTGGGATTGATGTTCAGCGTCTGCGCCGGGGCAGAGATCCCTGCGGCACTCGCCCTGCTGCTGTTGCCCCGTCATTGGAGCAGGGGCCGCGCGATCCTGATCGGCATGGGACTCATGATCATGTACTTCGCGCTCGTGGCAGCATTTACCGGGATCGTGGCGCTGGTGCTCATCCACATCGCCCGAGGCGTCGCCATCGCGGTCGTGGGCGCGCTTGGCATCAGCCACATGCAGGACCTGCTGCCGGCGACCCCGGGCCGGGCCACCGCGTTGTTCGCGAATACCGCGACGGCCGGCTCCCTCGTGTCGGGCATCGCCGCTGGCGGCATCTCCCATGTCCTCGGCTACCGCGCAGCCCTGCTCGTCTGCGGCGTGCTCAGCGGGGCGGCGTGGCTGCTGTTCCTCCTTGCACGGCGCCGGGCGCTGGTCGAGACAGGGGGAATCGTTGCCGCGCCTGCGCCACCACGCTGACCGGACCATGAACGCTGGAACTGGCCCAATCCGGCGGGATAAGGGCCTGAACGCGCCTGGTCGGTGCCGTAACCCGCATCCAGACCGCATTCCGACGGTCGTTCAGCCGCCCCCGAACGAGTGACGAGCGATCCGGCTCGACCATCGAAACCCATAGGGCAACTCAACGATGTCGCCTTGCACGTTCTGTACGCGGCTGTGTACTTAGACCCGTACGCCGACACCGCGCCTCGACGGCCCGGCGCAGCAGATTATCGGAGTCGACGATCGGCCGGATCTGGCGGGTGTTCGACCTCAAACCGCACCGCACGAACGGCCAGCTCGACGGCGCGAGCCATTTTGGCGCGGATGCGCAGGGCTCCGGCGCGTCCAGCCTCGGTCAGCCACCGCTTGGCGCCCGGCCCGATACCCAGGAACGCGACCTCCGCCTCGCTGCGCGGCCCCGGGTTCGGCTGGTGGACACTGCGCCCATTGGGATGGTGCGCGTAGTGCTGGGCGAGGATCTGCGGGTTACCCGGGACAGACACTCGACGGCGAGCGATCTCAGTCAGCTCCCGGTCAGCGGCCCGGGCGGTGACGACAAGTTCCTCGCCGACCACGCGCACCCAGACCTTGGTGTCGATATGTCCGGGTGGGGTGGAGTAGCGCACCGAGGCGAAGCTGATGGTCTGGTCGTCATAGACGATCCGCTGCTCGCCCAGCGCCAGCGCGAACGGCTCGGCGGGCAGCACGTGCAGCGCCTGCTGCTCGATCAGCAGTTGCTCGGCGGGGATCTGGCCGCTGCCGCGATGCCGGCAGGCGTTGATCTTCTCGCACCAGGTCCGGCATTGTCCGGCCAGCTCGGCGAAACTGCCGTACTGGCTGCGGAGGTTGGCCTCGGTGGGCGCCGGGTCGGCCTTGGCCAGGCGGACGGTGGCCTCCACACCACCCCTTGATTCAGGGCCCGAGGCGACGATCTGCGGATGCCGCACCGCGATCCCGGCGACCCGCGGCGAACGCGTCTTGGCCCTGGTGAGGGCATCGTCGATCCTTTCCGTCGTGCCCCCTGGTGGGGGGCGCGACGAAATCAGGGCTCGACGTCTCCCCAAGACACCCCATCCGGGTTACTCACGTGGATGTGCGAGCCACTTTGGGTAGTCAGCTCTGGTCGCTCGTGCAACCTCGGGTGCCACCGAGCTGAACCCTCGGCGGCACCCTGCTCGTTCACGGCATGACCGTGATCAGGAACGGATGGTCAATCGGCCTCCCCGCTCGGCCCGTAGCCGCTGACGCCGGCGGCGATCGCATAGAGGCCGTCCGCCTCTCGGCGTAGCCATCCATCAGTCACCAGTCGCTGCAGCCGTGAACGCATGCCCTCCACCTGGGAGCGGGTGTCCGGCTTGCCGATGGCCTGCACGAGTTCCCGTGCCCGCATCGGCTCATCGGCCGTGGCCAGCAACGCCACCACCTGCTGCCGGAACCCCCGCAACGGCGGTAGCGGTGACGGCTCCTTTGCGGGGTCGAGGTGAGCCGCCTCCGACGATTCCTTCTGGGCGCCCGCGTGGTCGCCTTCAGGCATGTCGGCGTTAATGATGTGCTCGCCAGTGAACTTTGTCGGCGTCTCGCGCGTGATGGCCAGGCGCTGCAGTCGTTCCTCGACCGCGGCCAGTCGCACCGGCAAGTCCTCGCGCGATCTGGCGCTCCCGGCAGGCGTCGTGCACCTCCGGGAACGGATCGAACCACTCGGCTCACAGAAGGGCGAAATTGAGATGTAAGAAAGCCTTCGTCTGGACCACATGCTCCATGGACAACATGCCTCCCCGACCCAAGGAACCGGCTTGCCCAATCCCCACGAGCGCTTCACCACGCTCTACAGCACCTACCAAGCGCGGGTGTACGGCTATGCGGTGAGTCGAGCCGGACATCAACTCGCGGAGCAAGTGGTCAGCGCGACCTTCCTCGTCGCCTGGCGACGACTCGACGACATCCCCGGACACGCCCAGTTGCGATGGCTCTTCCGCGTCGCCCGGAACATCGTGCGTGACAACTTGCGGCAGGCCGCCCGTCATGAATCTTTGGAGGCCGACCTGCGAACGTGGATGGAGCACGCAGTCACCGACGTGGGCGAACACGCCACCGAACTACTCACCATACTTCGCGCGCTCGCCACCCCTTCCGAAGACGACAAAGAGATTTTGACTCTCACCACGTGGCACGGCCTGCCTGCCGCGGAAGCGGGCGAGGTGCTGGGCTGTACGAAGGCCACCTTCTTCGTCCGGCTGCATCGCGCACGCCGTCGGCTGCAATCGGCGATCGACACCTCAGGTATCACCCCATCTCTCAAGCCCGTGATCATCCCCGGAGGGGGCTTCAATGAGCCGTAAGCCCGACGAGATGCGACTACTCACCATGGCTCGTCCGGACTCGTTGGATCGCGGATCGCGCCTTTTCGCTGATGACTTGCTGATCAAGGCTGGCGACGAGCCACAGACAAGCCCGGCTTTCAGGCCGTCTTGGCCGAGATCGAAAGTCATGACCACCATCCGAGTGGCCGCCGTCGCGATGGCCGTCACGGTCGTGACGACTCTGCTGGTGCGCAGCACGGACACCGAGCCCTCAACGTTTCATCTTGTATCCGCCCGTACCGTCCTCCTTGCCGCCACGGACCGGATCGAGACCACCAGCGCGGCGACGGGCTGCTACTGGCACAGCGTGGGCCAGAGCATGGCAATGGGGGAAGAAGGATGCGCACCCGCCGGCATGACACCCAAGATGCTCAGCTATCAGGTGACATGCACGCATGAAGTCTGGATTGCCTAGTCGGAGCGAGAGCCGAGCTGGCTCTTGGTCACCGCTCAGTCAGGCAAACCGCTTGCCCAGGCCGATGAGGCGATCTGGCGCCAACAGAGAGCGCACAGGCTCGACGCCTGTCAAGGACCCGGCGTTCCCGGCATCGGCGGCGTGGTGCCGCCACCGCCGTTCGCCCTCCGACTGGACGACCAGCACAATCCCGAAGTTTCCTATCCCCAGGTCGGATCCTTACTCGTCACGACAAAACAAGTCATGACCTTGCCGGCGGATCCGGTGCGGCTCAAGGAAGTTCTCCAAGGGCGGGCTTGGCGAGGTGGTTACCCGGCCGATGAGGAGTTTCTGTACGCCCAGGCCACCAGTCTGCTCTCCCAACTGCCGACGACTCCTCCGGTACGCGCCGCGCTCTACCGCATGCTCGCGAGTCTTTCGAGCGTCAAGAACATCGGCACCATCGCTGATCCCTTAGGCCGGGTCGGAACTGGCATCGAACTCGACGGGACAAGGCAGATCATCATCGAGGAGTCCTCAGGCCGGCTGCTGGCCGTGCAAGAACGATCCTCCGACAGTACGGGAACGCTCACCTCGTGGACCGCTGTGACCGCATCCGGCTGGACGGACGCAAGGCCGAGGCTGCCCAGCACGATCGTGGCCGGCAACTGATGTGAGCGGCGGAGCTCTGCGTCGTTCGGCATAACGTCATCGTGGAGGCTGGAAATGGAAGCGGTAGACGTCCTCGGCTGGGAAACGATCGCGTCAATCTGGGGAATCGATCTTCTCGGTCTCTCTTCCGTCCGAGGCCGAGCCCATTCGTGAACACCCGATCACGACGAGATGAGCCGTGCACGAACGGTCGGCCTGACCGGGCTGGCCTCCGCCA
Source organism: Nonomuraea sp. SYSU D8015 (assembly GCF_008065375.1). Taxonomy (GTDB): domain Bacteria; phylum Actinomycetota; class Actinomycetes; order Streptosporangiales; family Streptosporangiaceae; genus Nonomuraea. The sequence goes on along the minus strand of NZ_VJYI01000056.1, from coordinate 3,696 downwards.
TGCTGGCGTTGAGCATCCCCGCACCCGCAACCGCGGCCGGCCATGCCCGGCTGGGAGACGTCCAGCAGATGATACAGAGCGTGGCGAAGACGGATGGAATGCTGGGCGCCATCGGCGAGGTGTACGTCGACGGCAAGCGAGTAGAACAGGGAACGGCGGGTTCATGCCTTAGCGCCTGCTGTGGCGCACCGAAACTAAAATAAACGCATATTGACATAGAAGGCGGGGAGTGGTTGCGTGTACGGACCAACCCTCGCCTTCAGGAGAACCGTCACCCGTGAGCATCGAGTTCCTGCTGACCTCGCTCGTCATTGTCGTCACCCCGGGCACTGGCGTGCTCTACACGCTGGCGGCCGGCCTGTCGCGCGGCGGGCGGGCGAGCATCGTGGCGGCGTTCGGCTGCACGCTCGGCATCGTGCCGCACATGGCGGCGGCCGTCACCGGCCTGGCGGCGCTGCTGCACGCCAGCGCCGTCGCCTTCCAGGTGCTGAAGTACGCGGGCGTGGCGTACCTGCTCTACATGGCCTGGTCCACCCTGCGGGAGCGGGGCGCACTGAGCGTCGAGCAGGAGGCCGCCCCGCGCCCGCCGGCCAAAGTGATCATCGACGGGGTGCTGATCAACATACTCAACCCCAAGCTGTCGATCTTCTTCTTCGCGTTCCTGCCGCAGTTCGTGAGCGCCGGCGAGCCCGCCGCGCTGGCCCGCATGCTGGAGCTGAGCGGCGTGTTCATGCTGCTGACGTTCGTGGTCTTCGCCGGGTACGGCCTGTTCGCCGCCGCGGTCAGGAACCACGTGATCTCCCGGCCCAAGGTGCTGACCTGGATGCGACGCGGTTTCGGCGCCGCCTTCGCCGCTCTCGGCGTCAAGCTGGCCTTGACCCAGCAATAGGTCCTGGGCGCACCGATTCACGAGCCGGCAGGGATTATCCTGCGGCAATGCTGCGACGCCCCAACTCTCACCCGTCGCGGGCGAGACAGCTCCCCTAAGCGCCACGAAGGCCCTGTTTAAGCTCTTCTGGGCGTCGATACGCGCGGGGAGGGACGCTCAAGCGTTCGAAGTGCATGGTGAGGCAGCGCTGACAGCCCAGACTTGTCCCGTGCAGGTGGCCGAGTGGGTGATGACGCCCGTAGACGCCCGCGACGATGGAAGACGGCAGCCGTGATGACCGGCGTGGGTTGCCAGGTCGTGGACTGTTGATCAGGCAGCTCCTGTGCCCGCTGAAGGTCTCTCATGGCGTCAGCCCAGCTCGCGCAGTTGCGCGAGCCGCAACGGCCGTGAAGCGGCCACCGCGACGGCGACAAATATCGGATGGGTCAGAAGAGCTGTGAGGCGCAGAAGTGGCGCAGAACGTGAGAGTGATCACCTCGGGCCAGTCCGGCAGGTGCGCCTGAGCGACCTGGGCCAGCGCCGCGCACAGCGTCTCATCGCCGACACGGGCTGCGCTGCCGTCGGTGTTCTTGCGTTCGGACGGCAGCAACGGGGCTGTGGGGCGGGTGTGGTCGTCGCCGAACTGGGCCCACACGTCCTCGACGAACCAGCGCAGCGTCGCTGTGGCGTTGTTGATCAGCGGGACCATGCGTTCTCGCGGTCCGGACCCACGGGCGCCCTTGCCGTGGCGAACGTGCAGCTTGCCGAAGCGGCCCAGTTACCACTTGATGTCGGCCAGGTCGAGCTTGCAGGCGTCGATCATCCGCAGTCCGGCCTCCGACATCAGCCGGCAAGCGGTGTAGTTGCGGGGCGGCCGGGGCGGACTTGCGACAAGTCGACAGCTCCTCACGCCAGCCGGTGAACAATCGGCCGATCTGGTCGGCGGTGGGCGGGATCCGTAGCCTGGGCTGCTGGTCGCCGCGGGTGTTCCGCGTCACTCTGCATGAGGACACAGCGGGGTTGTCGGTCGTTGATGGTGTTGATCTTTGATCGACGGGTGGGTTAGGCGTGTCCGGTTTCGTGTGCGACGCCACCGTGAGCATGAGATCCCGAGTGAAGGCTGCGGCGTGGTGATCCGGGGGTCCCGGACTGGTCGCGGAAAATCCAACGAACCCATCTCTGACCTGTGCTGATGACGCTGTAAGAGGTGCGATGGCCCTGAGCGGTTTCTCGTCAGTGGATCGCCTGGTCGCGGCGTCGGCGGGCGGCGCGGATCTCGGCGTCGGCGACCTCGTCGTCCAGCAGCGCGTACAGCTGGGTGGTCTCGGTGGAGGCGTGCCCGAGGCGGGGGACGAGGCGGTCGCCGCGGTCGCCCGGTGCCGCCCCGACGTGGTGCTCATGGACGTGCGGATGCCCGGCACCGACGGCCTGGCTGCCGCCCCCCGCATGGCGATCTGGCCTGGCGCGCCGAAGGTCGTCATGCTCACCACGTTCGACCTCGACGAGTATGTGCACGAGGCGCTGCGAGCCGGCGCCGTCGGGTCGCACGGAGCCCGCGCGAACAGTAGCTTCGGCATGGCGGAACCCTCCTGCCATGAGAATCCGCCTCCTCAAGGCTCCTGGCCAGAGGCAATCCCACACCCTTTGAGGAACGCACCACTAGCGCGAGCTTGCGTTCGAACCACACCGAGGCGGGCTCCGTGCGATGAGAGGGAAGAACGCACTATGCGCCGGTTGGCCGGTGCCCGGCACGCTCCCGGTGACTGGATCCAGCGAGCCCGGATCGTGGTGGCCAGCTGGGACGGGCTGCGGGTGCCGGCAATCGCGGCCAGACTGGGCTGTCACCCGCAAACGGTGCGCCGGCGGTTACACCGGTTCAACGGCGAAGGAATCGATGGCCTGGGTGATCGGCCCGGGCCTGGGCGACGACCGCGGCTCACCGAAAGCGAGCGCAGCCAGATCATCGCCCTGGTCAAAACGACCCCGCCAGGGCGACCGATGCTTGATCCGTGGCTGAACGGGCTGGCCGCCGCCGAGGAGGAAGATGCACCGGGCGTGTGGACGCTGGACACGCTGACGGCTGTGGCCCGTGCCGCCGGAATCGAGGTCGGTCGCTCTCAAGTGCGCCGGATCCTGCTGAAGGAAGGGGTGAGATGGCGCCGCCCCCGATCCTGGACCACCAGCAAAGACCCGGAATTCGCCGCAAAGGATCCCGGATCGTGGACCTCTATGCGCGCCCGCCGTCCGGCGCGATAGTGGTCTGCGCAGATGAGCTCGGCCCCGTGGTGCCTGCGGGCCTTCCCACCCGCATCCGGCTGGTCGCCTGATGGGCACCGGATCAAAGCGCCGCTGGACTACTCTCGCGGCCCTGAAAAGACCTGGGTATACGGAGGTCTGCGCATCGCCGACGGGACCGCGGTCACCATGACCGCCCCGTCCCGCAGCAGCCGCTACTACCAGCAGTTTCTCGCCAAGATCGAGAATGCCAACCCTGGCACCGCTCCCATCTTCGTCATCACCGACAACTTATCCAGCCACAACAGCTACGCCACCCGGGAATGGCTGGCCGGCCATCCCCGGATCCGGCAGGTCTTCATCCCGGTCGGCGCCTGCTGGCTCAACCTGCAGGAGGCCTGGTGGCGAATCTTCCGGCGGCATGCCATCGCCGGGCAGTGTTTCGTCGGCCCCGACGACATCGACTACGCCACCCGCATCGCCACCGCCCAGCTCAACACCCAGGCCAAACCCTGGGTCTGGGGACGCCCACCACCGCCACCACGGCAGCTACGCCGACGGTTCACCTACACCCTTTGAGGAACGCAGCACTA
>NZ_VJYI01000055.1 GCF_008065375.1 Nonomuraea sp. SYSU D8015 | reverse complement strand
TGGCCAACCTGCCGCTGCACCACTTCGCTCGCAACCAGATCTGGTGCGAGCTCGTCGCGCTGGCCTGCGAACTCCTGGCCTGGATGCAGATGCTGGCGCTGCCCGGCACCGCTGCTCACAGCTACGAGCCCAAACGCCTGCGCCTGCGGCTGTTCGCGGTGGCCGGACGGCTGGTGCGCGGCGGCCGCCGTCTGCACCTGCGCATAGCCGCACGATGGCCCTGGGCCCACGACATCCTCACCGCCCTGAGCCGCCTGCAAGCCCTGCCGGCCCCGACCTGATCGCCACAGGCTGTCCCTGCGACCAAGAAAGGGAACACCCGAGGGCCCGTGGAACCCCGCCCACCCGACGCGACAGCCGGGCCGGCGTGCTGACCACACCACGCAATTCGACCTTCAGCCGGACCGTTTAGCCGACCACACCTTGATCACGAAAGATCGAGGCTAGTTGCCGGTGGTGGCTGTGTTCCCGTTCGTGATCCTGCCCCCGCAGCCGGGCGTGGCCCGCGCAACTGCCGAAGTTCTTCTGCGTGATGGCCGAGGTGTGGCTGCTGGCACCCACGTATTCGCAAAAACCCGGCTCGCGTCGACGCTGGCTGTATGGGACTGAGCGGCAGGTGCAACGGCCACCATGAACAGGTGGCGAGGCCGAATGCTGTTGCAATGGTCGCGCTTCGTGGCAAGTTCGTGCTTTTTCCCTCTCTGTGTTGTGTGCGGATTTTCGATGTCGCTGTCGACAGTCGCGCCATTGACCTTCATGGCCGTCTTCATCACCAGGCAGGCCTGGACTTCCGGCTCTGTTGCAACAGCCGCGTGCGCAGGATGACTACATTGTCCTGAGGCCGGGAGCGATCGAGATGAGCGTTTACGTCGAGACGTCCTGAGCCGGCAGAGCCGGGCATTCCCGGCGAGCTGAGGAGAGGAGTTTGCTTGCCATACGAGGCTGATTTGACAGAGAGGTTCAGGACACAGCCGCCCCCAACGGCGATGGGCTGAGGTGGCCGGCGCCGACCTGACATGTGCCTGTGCTCGTTCGGCCAGCCGGTATGGCCGCCTTATCGCGCCCCATCACCACTTTGGCCTTATTGCGTTCTTGCGGGCTGTGCCGGGCGTGCCATACTGCCAGCGCTGGGGTTGAGGCCACTGGAATGGTTTCGTTAGGCTCGCCGCAATTTCAACAGTGTTGGACTGCGGAGTGTGACCATGGGCGACACCCAGCCCTCCAGTCCCACCGGCCCCGATGGCTCATCTGGTGAGGTTGTTTGGCCGTCACCTGGCGACCCCGGCGTCGAAGTGCTTCATCCAAAACTCACGCCCAGCGTAGCGGTACCATTCCTCATCCCGTGGGCCTTCCCTCTTTTCATGATCTGCTTCATCTCGCTGGTACCGGGGCTCTATGTGGGGGAGGCAATCGGCGGTGACGGCCCCCTCTCCGGATTGATCATGCTTCTCTTTCCGCCGGGGACGGCCGCCGCGCTCGTGTGGCTCATTCTGTCCCTTCGGCGGCGCGTGTTCAGGGCGACGACCGTGCTGATCTCTCCGGTCGGTGTGCATGCCCGGGACCACAGGGGTCTGCAGATGCGGATGCGCTGGGAGGACATCACGTCGATCGTGCACCTGCAGGGAGGACGGGCGCCGACGCTGCTGGCACGCGCCGTGGGGTTCGCCGCCCGTGAGATCGCGGCGCTCGGGCAGCCGATCCACCCCTCGGCCGGACTCATCGGGTGGGGTACCCGTGTGTTGCCGGCGGAGATGCCGCGCCGCGAGGCGGAAGTTGTGTACTCCCAGCGCCGGGATCCGGCCACAGGTAGATATGAGATCGCCATTCCTTTCAGCCTCGCCGGTCCGGTCAATCCGCACAATCGACTGGTGGCCAATACCTGGCACTATCGTCCGGACCTGTTCCCGCCTCCGCCCGGTGCGAGTTGATGGATATCGCATCGGCGGGCAGGTCGCGGCGGGCACCGGCGGACCGGCTCGTCGGGGGCACCGGCCGACTGCTCTCCATCGCCGTCGCCACCGTGCTCATGGTGATGGCTTGCTCGAACGGCAGTGCTGATCGTCCGGTCGCCGAGTTCGCGCCGGTGGCCGGGCTCTGCGGCAAGGTCGACGTGACGGTGACCGCTCCCGTGGTCGCGGGACTGCTCTTGGAGGTGGATAAGGGCAGCCCGATCCCGGAACCGGGACAAACTGGCCGCTGGCAGCAGCTGTGCGTCTACCACCCTGCGACCGAGCGCGGGGCGGCCAGGTTGATCGTCCACGCCGCGATCTCCGACACGCCGGAGATGGCCCGCGGGGCGCACGAAAGCATTCTGCGCACGGGGGACCGGCCGCAGGCGTTGGCCGACGGCTGGGACCAGGGGTCGGTCCACTCGAAGGAGGAGCCGTCCGGCATCCGCGTGCAGTTCGATGGTGTGGACGACGTCCTCCTCGTGGTCGTCGAGTTGAGTGTTTCGCCGATCATGGCCGACGAGAAAGGCCAGCGCGCGGTGGTGGCCAAGATCGCCGCCGACGTCCGCGAGGTCCTGCGCCGAAAGTGATTCCCTCCGGCGTGCCGCCGTATAGCGAGCCTGATGATCAAGAGATGGTGGTTGATCGCGGCCGATGGGGCGGGGATGTCGTCGGGATCTTCGCCCATCACCGATTTGGCGCGCTGCCGCGTACCGGAGCGCGACGCCAAGCACCGAGAGGTATCCGCCGAGGGAGAGGGACCATCACCGCCTCACCGGTTAGTGCCTGTTCCCGAACCGTTGATCTTGAATCAGTTGGATTCGCGTTGTCGCTTGCAGTTGAAGCTGTCGGTGTCCGCGTGTCGTTGTCGGCGCTCGTGTCGGTGTTCAGGTTGAGTTGTCGGAGTTCGCCTTCGGCTCTGATCTTTGGGCAGAATGCTTATTGAGCGACCCCGAGATCCAGAGCCCCGGAATGACAGTAACGGCGACATGAGATGTCAGTGGCTCCGCTGCGCTGAGTAGTGGGCGGGGATCTCGAACCTGCGTTGGCGTCGGGACCGTTGTCGCGGAGCGTCAGTGGCCGCCCCCAGTCGAACGTGTCAGCGTTGGCGCGCCAGAAGTCGGGCCGAGGCGGGTCGGCGTCGAGGTGGTCCTGGCGCCAGCTCTCGTAGTCACCGCGGACGTGGAAGACCGCCCTCTGATTCGCCTCAGCGGGTGAACCAGCGGCGCTTTGTGGTCCCTCGGTAGCTGATGCGGACCTTGCCGAAGCCGAGTCTGCCGGTTACCCGCACATGCAGCAGGCCCGGTCGCGCCGTGCCTGGGGCCTCGGACGACACGCTGCCCCACTCGCAGTCCACCTCGTCGGTGTCGGCGCTGGCGCCCTGTGGCAACGTGATGTGGGCGGAGCCGAACGTCAGGTGGAGATCCAGGGTGATCTCCAGGTAGTCGATCTCCGCTTCGGTCAGGTCCAGGCGCGGGTCGCCGAACTCGGACTCGATGCGCAGCACCCGGGGTACCCGCCACTGGCCGGTACGCACGATCTTGCCGGCCTTCGCGGTGAGGGTCACCACCTCGCCGGGGCGTTCGGGCAGGTCGGCCGTCAACATGGCAAGGTCGCCATGGGACACGGCGGTCAGGGCGCGTTCGACACGCGACTCCATCTCCTCCGAGGCCAGGAGGCCGTCGACATACGCCTGCTGGAGGCGTACGACGGTTGTCTCCCGGTCCCGGTCGGAGGCACGGGCTTCCGGATCCATACGGCCATCTTTCCGATGTTCGCGACCTATGGGGAGAACTTCTCATGTACCCCGGACGTTTGAGTCCTCTCGCCGACAGAAAGACCTGAACAACTCCGCTCGAAACCGTTCAGACTAAGATGTCGGGCCGCAGGCCAGAACCCGTCCCGGCCGCCAACCTCATCCGGAAGGGACACGCGTTCCGGCAAGGGATACGGACCACCTGGATACTTCCAATGTCGTAATCAGGAACGCGTCTGCTCCGCCAGTCGTACCCTCAAGTCCCTCCTCAGGCATGACGACCATGGCAGGCCCACCACGAAACGCTGTCGGGCATGAACGTGAAAACGAGCCGCCAGACGAGTTTCGCCAGCTGGGCCAGCGATGTGCCTGTGCCTTGGAAACCCTGGACTTCCAGTTCCCAGTGGACGACCTCGAACCGCTGCGCGACATCGTCGGCGGCGCGCGCGTCGTGGCGCTTGGCGAGAGCTCCCACCACATCCGGGAGTTCTACCAGGTACGTCACCGCATCCTGCGGTTCCTGGTTGAACGGTGCGGTTTCGAGGTGTACGCCTTGGAGGCCCCGTTCACCCAGGGGCAGGTCCTGGACGGCTGGGTCCGCGGCGGCCCCGGGACCGTGGAGCAGGTCGCAGCAGACGGTATCGCCCTGTCACTCGGCCAATGCCAGGAAATGCACGAGGCGCTGACCTGGCTGAGAGAGCGGAACCACACCACAGCAGAGCCGCCGCTGCGGTGCCTGGGCACTGACCTGCCCGGGGCCGCGGCATCGCCGCTGCCCGCGCTGGAGGAGGTGGCCGACTACGTGCGCTGGGCCGCCCCGAAGGCGCTTGCGGCGCTGGAACAGGCGCTCAGCGTGGCGCAGCGCTTCCACGACCCGGTGACCTTCACGGCACTCGGCCGCTACCAGAGCCTCGACCCTGGCGAGCAGGACCTGCTCACCAGCGCCCTGAGCCGGCTGATGGGGCACCTGCAGCGCCTGGCTCTCGTCCAACGCGCCCACGGCCACGGGGCCGAGCACGACACGGCCATGTGGCACCTACGCGGCGCCTGGTACCTCGACCAGCTCCATCGCGCCAACGCCCAGGAGGGCTTCGAGTCCGCCTCGACGTTTCGTGACGTCTAACATGGCCGAGTCCGTGCTGCGCCTGGTGGAGGGCGGCACGCGCGGGGTGCTGGCGGCGCACAACTGGCACATCCAGCGCACACCGGCGGCCGACAGCCAGGGCAATCCGCTCCTGCCGACAGGCGCTCACCTCGCTGCCGCTCTGGGAGACGACTACCGGGCCATCGGCGTCACGTCGAGCCTGGGCCGCACCACCACGCTGGGGGAACCGACCCCGGAGCGGCCCCAGGGCGCCTGGTACGACGCGCCGCTTCCACGCCCGCCGAGGGCAGCATCGAGGCCGCGTTTCCCACCGACCGGCTTTGGACGCTCGCCGATCTGCGCGCGGCCCGTCCACACATCAACGACGCGGCGTCCTTCCAGCACTCGCGCATGGCCGACTATTTCCTGGACATGCCCGTGTTCGAGGCGTTCGACGCCATCGCGCACGTGTCACGGACCACCGGCACCGATTATGTGGTGAAACGCGCCGAGAGTTGAGGTCGTTCGCGGAGCGGCCGCGTGCCAGGGCTGAGGTAGTGGGGCAGGCGAGCTACTCCAGGGCGGCGATCAGCTCGTGGGCTTGCGACAATCGGTGGCGTGAACCGGCGTGCGGTGGTCCGGACGTGCGCGAACTGCGGTCTGCCTCTGCCGGAGCAGGCCCGGTCGTCGCGGCGGTACGGCTCGCCCGCGTGCCGCGCCCAGCAGTGGCGCGAGCTGCGTCGCTCCAGCGCCGAATACGCCGCAGCGGTGGAGGAGCTCGCGGCCCAGGGCGTCGGCCGGGGCCCGACCATCCGGGAGGTTCAGCAGCGGCGGCCGCGATCGCGCTGTCCGGTGTGCGGTCGGACGTGGTGGGCTGGCCTGCAAAAGCGCGCCGATGCCAAGTACTGCAGCCGGCGCTGCCGCACCGCGGCCTGGCGGGAGCGGCGGGGCGAGGTGCCCAAGTGGCTGGCCGATCTGCGGGCGCGAGCGAGCCAGTAGCGTTCGTTATCCGTCACGCGTTCGCCAGGCGTCACGGTGTGACGCTTAGACGTAACGCCAAGCTAGGCGGCCAGCGCGGCCGCGGCCGGCGCCTGGGCCCGGGAGGGGCGCTTGCGGGTCAGCCGCCGGGTCATCAGGGTGATCGCTGTCCAGTTCAGGAAGGCCTCGCTGTGCGTGGCCAGGCGTTCGTAGTCACGGCAGTTCCTGCGCGCCCTCATGATCCACGACAAGGTGCGCTCCACGATCCAGCGGCGCGGCAAGACGACGAAGCCGGGCTGGTCGCGTGGCCTGGAGACGATCTTAAGGGTCAGGCGGAGCCGGGTGCGGGCCCATTCGACCAGTTCACCGCCGTAGGCGGAGTCGGCCCAAACCAAGGTGAGCTGAGGGTGGAGCAGGCGCAGCCGGGTGAGCATGTCCCGGGCGACGGCCCGGTCCTGCAGGTCGGCCGGGGTGACGATCGCGTGCAGCAGCAACCCGCGCGTATCGACCGCTATGTGACGCTTCGTCCCGTTGATCTTCTTGCCCGCGTCGTAGCCGCGATCAGCCTTGGCGACCGTCTCGGCGGCCTTGACGGACTGGCTGTCGACGATGATGGTCACCGGCCGGGCGCAGCGCCCGGCGCGTTGGCGGACCTGCTCGGCCAGCGCATCGCGCAGTCTGGTCAGCACCCCGGTGCGGGCCCACTTGGCGAACCACTTGTAACACGTGGACCAGGGCGGAAAATCGGACGGCAGGGCCCTCCACTTGATCCCGTTGTCGCAGACATAGCGAATGGCATCGACGATCTCCCGGCGCGGGTGCACCTCGGGGCGCCCGCCAAAAGGGCCATGGCAGGCGGGCGGCGGAAGCAGCGGCTCGATCAGCGCCCACTCGGCTGGGCTGGTGTCGGAGGGGTAACGGCGTCGGCGCATGGCAGAGCCCCGGTTCTGTCCCGGCGGAAGATGAGGAAGAAGGGGGGCTGGGTGCGGTCAGCCCAGGCGAAACAGCAGGGCAGGGGGCCGGCTATTGGCCGGTGACCAGCGACTCGAAGGTCGCACGGACCCCTTCCAGTTGCGCCAGCATGATCCGGGCGGCCTTGTCGCCCGGGCGCGCGGAGGCGTGCGGGGCGATGGTCGCGGTGATCAGCCGGGTGATTCGGGTGAGTTCGGTGTGGAACTGGCGTCGCTCGTAGGCGATCCAGTCGGCGGGGTCGGGCGGAAACCGGAACCCCTCTTTCGCCGTCCAGGTCAGCGGGGTGAGCTGTTCCATCGCGGCGGTGTCTTTGATCCAGAGCAGGCCCTTGCGGACGTAGTAGACGCTCATGCCGGTGGCGATTGCCAGCTGCTTGAGCGTCAGTCCGGCGGGGCGGGCCTCCATCAGCGCGACCCGGACGCGTTCACCGCAGACGTTGGCGGGCAACCGGGCCCGCTGTCCGCCGCCGCGCCGGCCGGAGCGCCGGTCGGGGTCGCCCTGACCTGGAGTGCCCTGACCTGATGAGGCGGGCATGGCGTGCGGTGCCTGCTCACGCCGGATCGGGGCCGGGATTGCGGAGCAGCGCGGCCAGGCTTTCCTCCAGCGTCGTGTCGCCGGTCTCGATCGCGTGCACGACCCAGTCCGCCGCCGCGCGGACCTGGCGCAGCCGATCGCGCACCGCCTCCTGCTCCTCGACGGTGAAGCGGTGCCCGTGCAGCTGCGGCATGGCCCGCTCGATGGAGGAGACGAACAGCGCGCAGGCGGCGATCAGGTCGACGAACTGCAGCGGGCGCACCACCCTCCCGCAGGATCGGGACCACCGGCTCGATGTTCCGCTCCATCCCCTGGAAGGCGTGGTCGACCTGAGCGCGGTTGACCATCTGCTTGGCGGTGTCGTCGGCCATGGCCTTGAAGGCCACGTCCGGCCGATGCAGCAGGTCGGTGACCACCTTGGCCGCCACCTGCTCATCGACCGCGAGCTCGTGCACGGCCTCGACCTTCTCCTTGACGGTGAAGGGGTGGTCGACCTGGAAGCCGACCACCCGCTTGGCGGCGTCCGGGGTCCAGCGCCTACGTCTTCACGACCGGTTGGGGAGACCTGCTGTTCCCCGATACGCCCAGTTCTCTGATGCCCAAACTCATCGAGACCCACAACAGGCAGAACCCGAAGGCCCACCTCCCCCACGCTCGCCTGCACGATCTTCGCCACATCCACGCCACGACGCTGCTCCTGGCTGGCGTTCCGGTTCACGTCGTCGCGGCGCGCCTTGGGCACGCCGACCCCGCGATCACCCTGCGCGTATACGCCCACGTCATCTATGAGCAGGCGGCCACAGCTGCCGATGTCTTCGCCAAGGCCATCAACGGCTGAATGGGAGCCACCGGGGAGCCACCGCTGTTAGCAAGGGTGTTAGCAAGATCTCAAAATTGTCCTGACAAATAGAGAGCCCCTGACTGCGTTGTGCCTGTTCAGGAGCTTCCTGCTACAGAGCTGGCGAGGGGAATTGAACCCCTGACCTTCTGTTTACAAGGTCCCCAACGATCTTCAATGTCGTTCAGACGTGTTCGCGGGGCAGGTGGCTGAAGACTGCAACGTCCGCAGTAGTCCGCCAACGTTCGTGATCGTCCAGTCCGGTGGCTCCCAGGGTGGCTCCCACTTGAGAGCTCGTGATCTCCTCTGATCGCTGACCGTACGGGCGCGCACATATATTTGCACGGCGGGCCGCTGGCGCAGAACACCCAGGACGCGAACGCAGAACCTGCGGATTAAAGGGTTGATACGCCGACTGTCGGCGCCATAGGTTCCCTGGAGTGCTGAGCGATTTCCTTCATCCGGCCGACCGCGCCCAGTCGTGGGACGACTGCGACGCCGATGTCCGCGAGTATGTGACCGGCACGCCCGCGGCCGTCGGCATCCCACTTGTCGGCGCCTATCTGCACGGTTCCCTGGCGATGGGCTGCTTTTACCGCGCCAAAAGCGACCTGGACCTGCTCCTGGTCGTCGAGGAGCCGCTCAACGACCGGCAACGGGAGCACACCTCCCTCGCCCTGGCCATGCGAAGCGACCGGCGGCCGATCACTGGCGATCTGGAACTGTCCATCCTGACCCGCCGACAGGCGCGAGCACACGAGCATCCGCGACCTTACGAGGTGCACTATTCCGCCGCGTGGACGGAGCGGATCCTGCTCGGCCAGATGGACTACAACGACCGGCATCAGGCCGATCCGGACCTGGCCGCGCACATCACCGTGACACGTAGCCGGGGCGTGACCCTAATCGGGGAGTCGCCGCAGGACATCTTCGCGCCGGTGCCGGAGTCCGACTACAAGGCCGCCGTTCTCGAGGACCTGGCGTGGGCGCTCAAGGATGATCGCCTGCTGGAATCCCCCTACTACGGGGTACTCAACGCGTGCCGCGTGATCGCGATGCTCGAAAGCCCCCCGGGCACCGTACTGAGCAAGGAGGAGGGAGCCCTGTGGGCCCTGGAGGAACTGCCCGAACGCCATCGGCCGATCGTTAAGCAGGCGCTCGCGTGCTATCGCAGCGCTCGACCGGTCTCACTTGAGGAACGGGAGACCGACGGCCACGCGTGGGACGCCGATACCCTGCGGGCATTCGCCGCCCACGCCCTACAGCACGCGGCCAGGGCGGAGTGAGGGCCGTGCCGCCACGCGGAAACCCTCTCTTTCGTCTACGAGAAGCCGCGCGGTCACGCATGCCTGAAGGCTTGAGCTTCCACTGCTCTTGAGGGTATTGCGATCGTCTTGGCGACAAGCGATCCACGATGCGCCCTCGCATAGCCCTCTGGCCGGATCATCCCGTCGCCGGCGGCCGCCGCGGTGGCCGAGGCAAGCCTCGGCAGCGTACGTCAATCAGTGATCGCTTACACACATACAGGATCAGCGTTGACGAGGGCCTTCACCGGGCCCGAAGGAGGCGAACCACTCCGCGCTATCGCCGCCTCGCGCTGGCCGTCCACGGTGGAAGTCGAGACGCAGAACGTCGAAGGCACGCCTGCCGTGGTTCTGCGCGAGCAGGCCAAGGACGCCACCGAGCTGGTGGTCGGCAGCCGCGGGCTAGGCGGGTTCGCAGGCGCGCTGCTGGGGTCGGTCAGCCTGCACGTGACCGGTCACGTGCACTGCCCGGTCGTGGTGGTGCGGGGCGATCTGCGGCCGGTGCGCGGGGAGATCGTGGCCGGGGTGGACGACTCGCCTGAGTGCGAGCCCGCGCTCGCCTACGCCTTTCAGCAGGCCAAGCTGCGGGGGAGCACGCTGCGGGTGGTGCACGCCTGGCGCGTCGGGTAGTGCCAGGCCAGCGATCGATGGCGATCATGTCAGCTTTCCCGTCGTGGTCCCGCTCTCCGGAGTAGCCGTTCGGGTTCGCCCGACACGCGCATGCACCTTCACGCCTATCTGCTTGAACGTGCATAGGAAATACACCTCTGGTCGTACCGGGCCCGATGCGGTGTACCTCTGGGGTTGTGGGTTGAAGCTCACGAAGTCAGGGGTCTTTCGGGGATGCTCCGGAGATCGTTTCGCGCTGGAGCGCGAAACCCTTGTTGATGTGAAGCGTAGAGATTTTCTCCTCCTCGCGGCCCTGTCCGGTGCGGCCACCACCGGCCTGGCCGGTGCCTGCAGCGCCGGATCCAAGAGCCCCTCCGACAGCGACAGCCCCTCCCGCGGCGAGAGCCCCTCCGGCGGCAGGGCCGGATTCGGCAACGCGCTGCGGATTCCGCCGCTCCTCATGCCGGAGGTGGGCGCGGACGGCGTGAAGCAGTTCACGCTGACCATGCAGAGCGGGGGCCGCTCGGAGTTCCTGCCGGGCAAGACCACCGAGACCTGGGGTGTCAACGGTGCCTACCTCGGTCCCACGCTGCGGGCATCCCGCGGCGACAAGGTGCGCATGCGGGTGACCAACCGGCTCGGCGAGACCAGCACCCTGCACTGGCACGGCATGCGCGTCCCCGCGAAGATGGACGGCGGCCCGCACCAGATGATCGAGCCCGGCGCCACCTGGAGTCCGGAGTGGACGGTCGACCAGCCGGCCATGACCGGGTGGTACCACCCGCACCTGCACGAGAAGACAGCCATGCACGTCTACCGCGGCCTGGCCGGCTTGATCATCATCGATGACGACAAGGAGCCGGAGCTGCCCCGCGAGTACGGCGTCGACGACGTCCCCCTGATCATCCAGGACAAGAGATTCGAGCGCGACGGCCGGCTGGACGAGGGCGGCGTGGAGGGCGGCACCTGGGGATTGCTGGGCGACAGCATCCTGGTCAACGGCACGCTCGACGCGCATTTCAAGGTCACCACGCAGGCGGTGCGCCTGCGGATCCTCAACGCCTCCAACGCCCGGGTGTACCGCGTGGGGTTCGCCGGCAACCGCGCCTTCCACGTGGTGGGCACCGACGGCGGGCTGCTGGAGCGGCCCGCCGAAGTCGACCGGGTCAAGCTAAGTCCCGGGGAGCGGGCGCAGATCGTGGTGCGGTTCGCCCCGGGCGAGGAGGTCGTCCTCAACAGCATCGGCGAGACGGCGCGGGAGGCCGGCGACCCGGAAGAAGACGATTTCGCGCTGATGAAGTTTGTCGCCGCGCCGCAGTTGGCCTCCTCGGCCGCGCTGCCTTCGGCGCTCGGCGGGGTACCCGCCATCCCGCCGCCGGCCGCCGCCCGGGTGCGTACCTTCAAGCTCTCCGGGTCCGAGATCAATGACAAAGAGATGGACATGAACCGGATCGACGAGGTCGTACCCGCCGGTGCGCACGAGATCTGGGAGATCGACAACACCTCATACGCGCACAACTTCCACATCCACGAGGTGCATTTCCGGATCCTGGAGATGAACGGCGCGCCCCCGCCGGCATACCAGCGGGGGCCGAAGGACACCGTCTTCATGGCCAAGGGCGCCAAGGCCCGGCTGGCGGTCTCGTTCGGCAGCTACGTCGACCCCGCATCGCCGTACATGTACCACTGCCACATCCTGCGGCACGAGGACAAGGGCATGATGGGCCAGTTCGTCGTCGTCGAACCGGGGACCGAGGAGCAGGTCCCGCGTACACTCCCGGCCGAGGCCACGCATCACCACGACTGATCCCACCGACGTCGAGCCGGCCCGCTCGAGGTGCCGCCGTGCTTAGGGGCGCAGCGGC
>NZ_VJYI01000054.1 GCF_008065375.1 Nonomuraea sp. SYSU D8015 | reverse complement strand
GAGGCCGTCACTCAGGCGGGGACGGCGGCGCGGGCCGCCCAGGGGGCGATCGCGAACGCGGAGGCCGCCGCCGCGGCGGCCGAGGAGGCCGGCGGCCACGCCAACGTCGCGGACTCCGAAGCGGCCCGTGCTCGCCAGGCGGCGGCGCGGGCACGGGCCTACGCCGCCCGGGCGAACGCGTCGGCCAACGCCGCCGAGTCGCTCGCCAGGCAGGCGGCGGCAGCAGCGCAGGACGCCGAGCACTGGGCACGGGACGCCGCCGCGCACGCCAGGGCGGCGGCAGCGGCGGCCGACGAGGCCGCCGAACACGCAGGCGAAGCCGCTGAAGCCGCCCGCCGGGCCACCGAGCACGCCGAAGCGGCCGGCCGCGCCGCCGCCACCGCCGCAGCCGCGGCGGCCAGTGCGGAGACGGCGGAACGCACCGCCAGGGAGGCGGATGCCGAGCGGTTACGTGCGGAGACCGCGGAGAAGCTGGCCGCCGCCCGCGAGGCCAAGCAGTCCGAGCAGGCCCGGCCGGCCGCCATCCCGTGGGACGCCCCCGAGCAGAGCCGGATCGACGACGTGACCGCGCGGCAGCTGGCCGCGGCCACCGCGCCGGATGCTCCCGCTGAGACGGTCCTGAAGGAGGGCCGCAACGCCGCGATGCGCCTGCTGACCGCCGGCGGCACCTGGACCAGGGCCGCCGCGGAAGCCGCGCTCGCCGGGTCCGAGGCCGACCTGCGGCGATGGCTGGACGGCAGCCGCGCCGCAGCCGCCGAGCAGGACGACCGCGACCGCGTCGTGCGCCTGGCGGACACCAGCGACAAACCCGCGCTCAAGACCGCCGCCGCGGACGCGCTCGCCGGTTCGCACGCGCAGGTCGTGCAGTTCCTGCGGCTTCCCATGTACGACGGCAAGATTCAGGACGACCGGATCGCCATCGCCAAGGTGATGGAGACGGGCGGACCGGCCACCGACGCGGCCGCGCAGGCGGCGCTGAACGGCACCCCGGCCGACGCGCACGAGTTCCTCCGCAGCGGGCAGTACGCCGCGGCCGAGCAGGACGACCGCATCGCCGTCGCCGCCGCGATCGAGGCGGGCGGCGCGGAGGTGGACGCCGCCGGGCAGGTGGCGCTCGCCGGTCCACGCCGGTACCTGCGCGACTTCCTGCGGTTAGGTCACTACCAGGCGGGCCGGCGGGACGAGGACGCGGCTCTCCACGTCGCCACCGTGCGCCGGTACGTCGCCGACGCGGCCCACTCGGCGGCGATCGCCCGCAGGGACGCCGCCGAGGCCGCCCGGGTCGCGGCGATCGCCAACCAGGCCGCCGACGACGCCGCGTACTGGGCGGACCAGGCCCGCCAGGCCCGCGACGCGGCCGACGGCTTCGCGACGCAGGCCGGGCAGGCCGCGACCGAGGCACGCCAGTCGGCGGACCAGGCGGCGGCCTCCGCGCAAGCGGCGCGGGCGGCGGCGAACTCGGCCCGCCAGGCCGAACAGGCGGCGGCCCGTTCGGCCGCCCGCGCCACCACATCGGCCGCCCAGGCCCGCGCGTCGGCGACCGCCGCCTGGGACTCGGCGGAGCTCGCCAGAACGCTGGCCATCGCCGCCGGTGAGAGCGCGGCGCAGGCCGCCCAGGCCGCGCTCGACGCGCTGCAGTTCGCGATGGACAAGAAGCGCGAGGAGGACCAGGAACGCCTGCGCAACACGCCGCCCGCGAACCCGCCGAAAGTGATCGAGTATGACCACGGGACGGTGCTGGTCACCTTCAACGGGGACTGCTGGCTGAACGGCTACAAGCTGCCGCGATCTCTCGGCGTGGACTCCTGCGGCGAGTTGGCGACCGACTTCGACGAGTGGCTGGACACGTACGGCGCCTTCTTCATGCTGGGCGCGATAGACGAACGCGACCTGGCCGCCGTACTGCTCAAGACGTACTGCACGTTCCAGCGCAACCATGGGACGGACGTCTGCGGCAACCTCCTGCGTCACGAGCTCGACGACGTGCCGATGGCGCCGATGGGCGAATTCAGCGGGCCGCCTATCGGGCGTTTCCCGTGGCGCGGCGGACATGTGCCCGGGTCGCCGGCCTTGGCGAATCTCGACGACTTGACCAAGATAGAGCAGCACCTCGCTCGCTTGGATCATTCTCCCGCGAACGACGCTATGATCGCCCGGATCCGGGCGGCGGCGGCCGAGGGCAGACCGCTGCACATCAGCGAGTCCAACTTCATGCGCCACGAACTGACCGAGAAGATACTCATGGACACGGGGATGAGTTACGAGGACGCGCATCGGATCGCCATGCAGATGCATCCGACCTTCGCGAACTATCACCCTGAGGTCATCGACCAGTTCCCGGAACTCTTCAACCAGGCATGGCGCGACTACTGGGGTTTGGGGCCTCGTTGATCATCGAGCAGGGAAACATCCGGGTGGCGGTGCTGGCCGAGGATGAGGTGACGGCTTTCGCCGGTCGAGATGTCACCGTCGCGCACGTGCCCGCGAAGCCCTCTCCCCTGCGGGGCGTGAAGCGGGCCTCGATCGAGTTTCATCGCCGGGTCGGCGGCCTTCCGCAGCGTGCGATGCTCGGCGGGACGATGACGTGGTCCGGAGGCGACGAGCTCAGGGTCGAGGTGCGGACGTCCGGCCGGATCGATCTCGATGCGGCGCCCTCTTACGAGGGCGCCCTCGGCCATCCGCTGGTCCCGGGGCTTCCCGGCGAATTCGGCGCCGCCGTGATGGCAGCCCTGCTCGCGGAAGCCGATCAGGCCGGGACCATGGTGGTGGACCGGGCCGCGTACGACCCGGTGGAGTCTTCGATCGTGGCCTTCGGCGCCGCCGCCGTGCTCCTGGCAGCGGTCCTGCGCGGGACGGATTCCGGGACGGCGGTCCGGGCCAAGCTGGAGGAGTTCCGGTAGCGGCCGGCACTCCGGAGGCCACCCGCCTCCTCTACCGCATCGTGAAGTGGCCGGTCATCGCTGCGTGGCCTGGGCCGACCACCCGGGGTCGCGGCCGACCAGTCCGAGCAGGCGGTCGAACTCCGTCGCGTCCGGTCCGACGGGCACGGGCTCGGCGAAGATGCCCTGCTGCCTGCCCATCGGCGCCATCTGCTCGGCGAAGGCCAGCAGCGTCTTCACCACCTCCGGCTCGACCTGGAAAGGCGCGCCGATGGCCCTGGACAGGTCCCAGCCGTGGACGACCAAGTCGAACAGGGCCATCATGGCCACCGTGGGCATCGGCAGCCCCATGCCGGGGCTCTCGCCCTCCCACGCCTGCGGTGACTCCCACGCGGCCAGCATCCGCCGCACCCGCTCGGGAAAGTCGCCGGCGTATTCGCGCTGCTCCACCATCGGCCCCTTGGCCGCCAGCGAGGCGAACAGGTCCGCCACCCACTCCAAGTGGTTGATCAGCCCCTTGACGTCGAACTGGGAACACGGCGTGGGCAGATCGAGCTGGTCTTCGCGCACAGTCGTGATCAAGTTTGCCGTACGGTCGGCCGCCTGCGTCATCATGTCATGCATGGGTGAGCAGCCTGCCGTCGAGTCCGGGCGGCGTCTTGTACAAACGCGCCAGCGCGGCTGGATCGACCCCGCACGTGTCGGGTTCGACTACCGCTGCCACACGTGCGCGGACGAGCTGTCCCCGTTCGCCGAGCATTTCTGGATCGTCACGTGGGACCTGGCGGAGCCCTTCACGCAGAAGCTGATCTCTCACCCGGTCGTCAACCTGACCGTGACCGAGGCGTTCGCCAGGGTCGCGGGCGTGATCTCCGGCGAGTTCTCCTGCACGCAGGAGGGACGCGGGCGGGTGGTGGGGCTGCGGTTCAGGCCGGGCGGCTTCCGCCCGTTCATGGACGGCCCGGTGTCGTCGCTGACCGGCCGCTTCGTCTCCCTGCCCGACCTGTACGGCACCGCGGGCGCCACCCTGTGGCGGAAGGTCCTCGCGGCCCCGGAGGAGGAGGCCATGCGCCTGATCGAACGCTTCCTCCTCGACCTGGACCCGGCGCCCGACCCGCTGATCGACGAGGCCGCCGCGCTGGTGTCCGCGGCCGAGACCGACCGCACGATCACCAGGGTCGACCAGCTCGCCGCGGCGGCCGGCACGTCGGTGCGCTCGCTCCAGCGCTTGTTCCAGGAGTACGTCGGGATCGGCCCGAAATGGGTCATCCGCCGCTTCCGCCTGCACGAGGCGGCGGAACGTGTGCTGGCCGGTCTCGACCTGTCCGACCTGGCCGCCGAGCTCGGCTACACCGACCAGGCCCACCTCACGCGCGACTTCGCCGCCGTGGTGGGCCTCCCGCCCGCCGCCTACCACCGCCTCGCGTCGGCCTGACGAGAGCAATACATCCCATGTCTCACTGAGGCTCTGAAGAGGCGTGACGCCGTTTCGTCAACCTGTCGACAGGCCTCCCTGATGCATTCGCCCGCTATTGACCACGTATATTCGTCCATTAAGTTAGGAAACCTTACTAAATAATGGAACGCTCCAACGGTTGACGCCTGTCGCGGTTTGTGGGAACACCATGGAAAGCTCCAATCTCTTACACCCGGCATCACTCTCAGCCAGGAGCGCCCGATGAACTTCAGCAAGTCCCGGGCCTGCATCGCCGCCTGCCTGCTCGTCTTAGGCCTGGCGGCCGTTCCCGCCTCCGCCGCGGCAGCGCCCACCCGGTACGAAGCCGAAAACGCGACGATCACGCAAGGCGTCGTGGAGTCCAACCACGCCGGTTTCTCCGGCACCGGCTTCGTCAACGGCGACAACGTCGCCGGCTCGTACGTCGAGTGGACGATCAACGCGCCCAGCGCCGGCACCGCCACGCTGGCCTTCCGCTACGCCAACGGCACCACCGCCGACCGGCCCGGCGACATCTCCGTCAACGGCCTCACCGTCGCGGCCGCCCGCTCCTTCCCCGTCACCGGCGCCTGGTCCACCTGGGCCACGGTCACGCTGACCGCCCCGCTCTCCGCGGGATCCAACACGGTCAGAGCCACCGCCACCGGCGCGGGCGGCAATCCCAACTTCGACTACCTCGACGCCGAGGTCCAGTCCACGAGCTTCACCGACTACCAGGCGGAGACCGCGACGATCTCGCAAGGCGTCGTGGAGTCGAACCACGCCGGCTTCACCGGCTCCGGGTTCGTCAACTACGACAACGTGACCGGCTCGTCCGTCGAGTTCACCGTCAGCGCGGCTGCCTCGGGCACCCAAAGCCTGACTTTCCGCTACGCCAACGGCACCACCACCAACCGGCCGATGGCCATCGCCGTCAACGGCACCACCGCAGCCACCGTGAACTTCCCCGGCACCGGCGCCTGGAGCACCTGGCAGGAGGTGACCGTCGAGGCGGCGCTCAACGCGGGCGGAAACACCGTCACGGCCACGGCGACCACCGCGGGCGGCGGCCCGAACCTCGACCGGCTGCGCGTCAGCGGCCCGGGCGACACAGAAAAGCCCACCCCGCCCGGGCAGCCCAACTGCTCGGAGATCACGCACAACGCCCTGACGCTGGACTGGCCGCCGTCCACCGACGACATCGGCGTGGCCGGCTACGACATCTACCACCAGGGCCAGCAGATCGCGACCGCCACCGCGCCGCCGCACCGGCTGACCGGGCTCACCCCCGACTTCGCCTACCAGCTGTCGGTGTTCGCCCGCGACGCCTCCGGCAACGTCTCGCCGAGCAGCCCGGAGGCGAACTGCCGCACGCAGCCCGCGCCCGCCGACGACCCGCCGACCGCCCCCGGCCGGCCCACCGTCAGCGGCGTGCAGGCCACCTCGGCCACGGTGACCTGGGCGGCCTCCACCGACGACAACGGCGTGCGCGCCTACCTGATCCGCGACCACGCCACCAACGCGGTGCTGGCCACGGTCACCGGCACCCCGCCCGCCACCACGGCCGCCGTGCCGCTGGAATGCGCCCGCACGTACCAGGTGCACGTCGTCGCACGCGACACCGCGAACCAGTTGTCCGCGCCGAGCCAGCCGTCCGCGTCGTTCACCACGGCCGCCTGCGGGAGCGTGCCGCAGACGCCGGCCACCGTGGCCGGCGGCTTCGACGTGCCGTGGGACATCTCCTGGGCACCCGACGGCACGTACGCACTGATCACCGAGCGCGACACCTTCCGCGTCTTCAAAGTGACCACGTCCGGCACGAAGACGCAGGTCGGGACCGTGCCCAACTCCCAGACCACCGGCGGCGAGGGCGGCCTGATGGGCCTGGACTTCTCCCCCACCTGGAACGGCACCACCGACCAGGACGTGTTCTTCATGCACACCGCCGCCGAGGGCAACCGCATCGCCAAGATGAGCTTCAACGGCACCACGCTCAGCGGCTACGCCTCGGTCCTGCAGGGCATCGACAAGAACCGCTACCACAACGGCGGCCGCATCAGGTTCGGCCCGGACGGTTACCTGTACGTCGCCACCGGCGACGCCCAGCAGTCCAGCAACGCCCCCGACCTGGACTCGCTCAACGGCAAGATCCTGCGCATCACCAAGACCGGCGCCGCCGCGCCGGGCAACCCGTTCGGCACCCGCGTCTACAGCTACGGCCACCGCAACCCGCAGGGGCTGGCCTGGGACTCGGCCGGCCGGCTGTGGTCGTCGGAGCTGGGCAACTCCTCACGCGACGAGCTCAACCTGATCCTGCCGGGCCGCAACTACGGCTGGCCCACCTGCGAGGGCACCTGCGACACCTCCGGGATGACCAACCCCAAGCGCACCTGGGGCGTCGCGGAGGCCTCGCCGAGCGGCATCGCCATCGTGAACAACACGATCTTCATGGCGGCGCTGCGCGGCCAACGGCTGTGGCGCATCGTGTTGAACGGCGAGAACGTCTCGACGGTCAACTCCTACTTCAACGGCACGTACGGCAGGCTCCGCGCGGTCGAGAAGGTGCCGGGCGCCAGCGCCATCTGGTTCGGCTCCACCAACTCCGACAACAACGGCGACGGCTCCGCCGACACGATCCGGCGCTCCGCCATCCAGTGACCGCCCTCTGATCGCGGGCGGGCGTCGTGCTGCCACCGGCGCCCGCCCGTACCTCGGCAATGCCCACAACGAGATCCTGGAGGTACTGACATGATGAATCCGGTGTCACGCCGCCGATTCGGACTCCTCGCAGGCGCCGCAGCGCTCGGCCCCCTCCTGCCGGCCCGCCCCGCGCTCGCCGCTCCGACCTTGCTCCCGTCCGGGATGACCTGGCAGCTGATGTGGTCACCCTCGGCCTCGGCCAACGGCATGGGAGCGTGGGAGAGCATCGAGGACGACCGCGCGGACTCCCACCCGGCCGGCGCGCCCCACATCTTCCCCGAGGGTGACAACTACCGCTTCACCATGCACACGGTCGACCGGGACACCAGCACCGACCGGCAGCGGCACGAGGTGACCGGCAACCGCACCTCCACCAGCAGTTATCTGCGGTGGAGGAACGGCGAGCTGTGGCGGGTCACGTACTCGATGTACATCCCGAGCACGCTCAAGGCCACCACGACCTTCACTCACATCTTCCAGACCAAGATGCCCGGCTCGGGCACGGCGCCGATCACCGTCACCTCGCTGCGCCGGGTGGACGGCAGGCAGACCATCGAGCACAAGGTCTTCGAGCCGAACATCCTGGTCGGGCGGACCGATCTGGAGCCGCTGCACAACAAGTGGATCGACATCGACTACGAGATCAAGATCGGTGACGGCTCGTCCGGAGCGGTCAGGTGGGTGGTCAGGAACGGCGGCGCCACGGTGGTGGACGCCACCCGCACGGGCGTGGACACCTTCCTCGGTGACCGGGTGCGGCCCAAGTGGGGCATTTACCGGTCCCTGGGCGACACGTCGGGCTCCCTGCAGAACTGCCACCTGCTGCTGACGCGGCTCAGGTCCTACAAGGCCGTGCCGCGGTGACCGGACGATCACTGGAGGACTCGCCGCTCGGGATGCTCGCGAGCCGGGCCGCGACGCAGGAACACTCCGGCATCCCCTTCTGAGACGCCGGTTGACACCTTAGCAACGCTAAGCGAGGCTTGGACTTAGCGTTGCTAAGGTTCACCCGCTACAGGAGGTGAGGCGCCGTGCTCACCACGATCTCCGCCGACGGCACTGACGTCCGCGCGTACGACGAGGGGCAGGGCCCGGCCATCGTGATGCTCGGGCCGGGCCTCGACGAGGGCACCCGGTGCAAGAGGATCGCCGCGATCCTCGCCGGGCGCCATCGCGTGGTCCGCCTGCACCGCCGCCAGTACCGGCGGGACCTCAAGGCCGATCCGAAGCTCGGCGGCTCACCGTGCACGATCGCCCAGGAGGTCGAAGACGCCCTGAGCGTGGTGCGGGCGATCGGCGAGCCGGTCCTCCTCTACGGGCACTCCGACGGAGCGGTCGTCGCGCTCGAAGTCCTGGCGGCATCGCCGTCCTCCTTCGCCGGTGCCGTGATCTTCGAGCCCGCCGCCGTCATCGGGCCTCCGCTGGAAAGCTCGTATAGCCATGTGATCACGCCGGCCCGGGCCGCACTCGCGGCAGGCAGGCCGGCCAAGGCGATGACCATCTTCCTGCAAGGCTGCGTCGGCCTGCCGCGCCGGCAAGCCGTGCCGGCAGGCCTGGCCAGTGCGCTCGTCCCGAAGTACCGCAGGCTCATCCCGTGCCAGCTCGACGCCCAGGACGCGCTGGACCGGCTCGGAGTGCGCCTCGACACGTACGCGACGATCGAGGTTCCGGTCGTTCTCCTCGGCGGCGACCGCAGCCCGGCGAACATCACGCAGCGGCTCGACGCCATCGAACGCGTGATGCCGCACACCGAGCGGGTGGTCATGCGCGGGCGCGACCACGGCGCCGACCTGAAGCACCCTAAGCAGGTCGCCGCCGTCATCGAGGAGCTCGCCGGCAAGGTGCTGCACCGCCCCCGGTAGGCGGGGGTGGTCAGAAGCCGATCAGCTCCGGCCCCTGGGTGACGGGCCGCAGCATGCCGGGCAGGACGGCGCGCAGCCGGCCGATGTTCTCGGGCGGAAGGTCGAGGCGCACCTCGAAGGCGGTCTCGGTCGCGAGCCCGTCGGCGGCCTCCGGGGTCAGCTCCAGCCGGAGCAGCGCGCCGTCCAGCGTGATGGAACGCACTCCTGTGTTGGTGCTGTGCATGCTGTGACGCCCGATCCAGTACGCGTCCTCGTAGCGTGAAACCGTGAAGTAGCCGGCCTCGGGCTCGTCGGTCCGCTCCATCAGGTAGAGGCTGTGGTGGCCGGATTCCTGATCATGATGGAAGGTGCGGGCGGTCATGGTCGTGGCCGGGACGTAGGCCAGCTCCCCGTCGATCGGCGGGGGTGGCCGGCCGTCCCCGTGGTGCGCGGCCCACCGGTCGTAGTGGTCGCCGTACGTCGTGGGCAGCCCGATGGGCGGGGCGGTGGGCAGCGCGGCCAGCAGCCAGCCGGGCGGCTCCTCGCGGGGGAACGTGGTCAGCTCTGCCAGCGCCGCCGGTGCCGGGACGTCCTCGAACGGCGCCGCCGCGGAGCACACGCGTCCGGTGTAGCCCCTGGAGCCGGGCGAGAACGCCAGCTCGCAGGTGAACCAGGTGCCGGCGTCGGCCTTGTAGGACAGCTCGCGCAGGCGCTGGAACGGCTCGTCCATGCCCGCGGCGGCGATTTCGCGTCCGTCACAGGTGACGGTGGTCAGCGCGTACGCCCCGACCTGGGCGCGGCGGACGGTGAGCCGTGACCAGCCCGGCGCGGCGGCGGCACGGGCGACATCGCCGATCTCCATCCGCAGGGCGTGGCCCTCGTCGAGGCGGGAACGCCAGCGCCTGCTCTTCTTGGAGGCCATGATCATCCTTCCTGTCCGGTGCCGCCGACGAGCAGGTCGTGCAGGCGGCGCAGCTCGCGGAGCAGGCCGCTGCTCCCCTTGCGGGCGGCCGCCTCCCCTACCTCGGGAATCTCGCCGCGTGCCCCGCACCACTCGGCGGTCGTGCTGGCGAGCGCGACGAAGGCGCCCAGGCCGTTGAGCGGGCGCCGGCCCGGCGGGGGCAGCAGCGCGGGCAGCGCCGCGGCGATGATCCGCCACACGTGCGCGTAGGCGCCCTGCCTGGCCACGGCGTCGAGCGCGGCGACCATGTCGACCATTCTCATCTCGCCGGCGGCGAGGAGGAGCCCGGCCTGGCGGCCGACCTCGGCCGCGGGCAGCTCGTCCCACGCGGCCATCTCCAGCAGCACCTCGACCGACTCGGGCATCTGCCGGTCGCCCAGGACGCGGGCGAGCAGCACAGACAAGGCCCCGCCCGCCGGCCCATCCGCCCGTGCCAGCAGGCGGGCCTCCTCCGGTCCCACGGCGCTCTCGCCCCAGTAGCGCCTGAGCACGTACGGCATGAGGTGCGCGGCGGCGACCTCGCGGTGCGAGGGCAGCATCGCGGGCCACCACGAGCGGTGATGGGCATCGGCCCAGCGTGCGGGGTCGCCGAGCATCAGGTCGACGAGCGGCAGGCCGGTGGGCGTGGCGGTGACCGCCGGCACCAGGCGTACGTCGTGGTGGTGGTCCCGGTCGTGCCAGTCGTGGTCGCCGGCGTCGTCGCCGTGCCCGCAGGTCCACTTCACCTCGACCACGGCCTCCGGGCACGTCCAGGCGGCCAGCATCCTGCCCGCGGGGGACGTCAAGCGGGCCGCCCGCTCCGCCGCCTCGGCGTCCGGGATGCGCGGCAGGCGCAGCAGCGCCTGCTGGAGGTCGGCGGCCAGCGGCTTGGCCCCGGCCGCCTCGATGACCTCCATCCGCCGGACCAGCTGGGCCGCCGCGACGTGCCCGGTGTCGTGCGTGGGCGTGGCCAGCAGCAGCGGCGGAAGGGTGTCCTCCTCGACGGCGCGCTGGATCTCGGCCATGCGGTGCAGCAGGAGCCGGTCGGGGGCGGCCAGCCTCTCCGCCGGCATGAAGCTCCGCCAGGCGTGCTCGGTGGGCGCGGTGCCGGTCAGGGAGCGGGCGGCGCCCTGGAACCATTGACCGGCTGTCTGCCAGCTCCTCTCGCGGTACGACCAGTTGTGCCATTCCCTGGCGGGCCCGTCGATCACCTGGGGGCGCAGTGCCGCCGCCAGGCCCGCCCGGTCGCGGACCGCGAGCGTGACGAAGCCGGCGAGCAGCCGTTCCCACGCGTGCCAGGTGCCCGCCCACTCCGTCGCCAGCCGGGCGACCTCCTCGGCGGACTCGATCGGGGGTTCCAGGGCGGAGGCGCGTTCGGGCGCGGTGGGCAGCGGCGGGGGCACGAACACCGGCTCGGCCTCGGCGACCGTGCCGCCCGCGAAGGCTGTGGCGGTCCGGTGGCCGAGGTGAGGCGGGAGCAGCTCGATCGCCTCGCGTACGGTGGCGCGTCCCTCCTCGCTCATGCCTGCGGCGTGGGCGAGGGCCAGCGCGACGGCCTTCTCCTGGAGCTCGGCGGAGTCGGCGGCGAACGCGCGGGCCAGCGGCGCGGCGACCACGTCGGCCAACGCGGGCGTACGCCGGACGGAACGGTCGAGCCACGAGAGCCCGGCACACACCAGCTTGCGCTCGGGGCGGAACAGCAACGACTCCCACGCCTCGGCGAGGTCATCGGCCGTGAGACCGCCTGCGCCGAGGCCGCCGGGCGCGAGACCACCAAGGGCAGGCGCGCTGGGGGGGAGGTCGCCTGGCGTGAGACCACCAAGGGCAGGGGTGCCGCTGGCGAGGTCGCCGGCGGCCGGCCCGCTGGAGGTGAGATCGTCGCAGGCGCGCAGGCACTTCATGGCCAGCTCGGCGACCGGTCCGGGCGCTGCGGCCAGCAGGCGCACGTAGTCGCGGGCGTGGCCGGCCGCCTCGGCGGGCGACGGGTCGAGCGCCTCGTGCAGGCGGACGAAGAACCGCAGGTCGATGGGCGTGCCGCCGCGCAGGAAACGACGTACGCAGCCGTCGATCAGCGCCGCGCGCTTCACCCGGCCCGTCTCGGCCAGCGCCGGCAACGCCCGCAGCCAGCCCTGGCGCGGATCTCTCTCCCACTGCAGCACCCGCCCCACGCCCTCGGCCTCGAACAGGCGCGGCACCAGGTGATCGACCAGTGGGTCCTCGCCAAGACGCGACGGGCCGACGGACACCCAGCCCGCCACCAGCGGATCGTGCGGCGGCGGCTCGATGCCGGTCTCGCGGAGCAGGGCCAGGGCGAGCGCCATGCCCCGGTCGTCGGCGACGCGCATGCGCAACACCAGCCGCTCGGCCAGGTCGGCACGCCAGGCGGCGGGCCGGTCGGCGAGCACCGCCAGAATGAGATCCACGTCGTTGTCGGGCCCGGCCCACTGGGGCGCGAAGTCGCGCCGGTAGAGCCAGGATGCCACGGCCGCCGCGCCGCCGAAGGTGGCGGCGCCCGCCACCCGCAGCACGACGGAGTAGTCGACGAGGCCGTCGTCCCAGCGATCGAATCGGCCCCGCAGCTCCTTCAACAGTTCAGGTAATCGCGCGGCGACCTCCTTGCGGCCGGCGTCGCCCAGCCCCTTGACCATGTCCGTGAGGCGGTCGGCACGCCGCGCTTCGATCAGCTTCCTGATCTCTCCCCAGTGATCCATGATCGGGGACAGTAACCAGCCGCCCCGACACTTTCGCCGCTCGGCGTCCGCTCGGGGACGCCCGGCCGGGAGGTCGCGCGGATCGCCCTTCGCGACGATCAGGCCGGGGCGTCGGACGCCGTCGCCGTCCCGGGCGCGTCGCCGAATGCCGGCTCACGGAAAGGCAGGGCTGCCCCGATCACGGCGTGCGGGTGCTCTTCACCGTGCCGAAGGCGCCCTTCAGCACGTGGATGGCCTGGGCGATGGCGGCCGAGGCCGCGCGGGTGCCGCGCAGGGGGTTGAGCATCATGAAGTCGTGGATGATCCCGTTGTAGCGCACGCTCGTGGTGAGCACGCCGGCCGCGGTGAGCTTGCGGGCGTAGGCCTCGCCCTCGTCGCGCAGCACGTCGTTCTCGTCCACGACGACGAAGGCGGGCGGCAGGCCGGCCAGATCGTCCAGGCTCGCGCGCAGCGGTGAGGCGGTGATCTCGGCACGCTCGGCCGGGTCGGTGGTGTAGGCGTCCCAGAACCAGGCCATGGCCCTGGCGGTCAGGAACGGGCCGTCGGCGAACTCGCGGTAGCTGTCGGTGTCCTGCGCGGCGTCGGTGACCGGGTAGTACAGCGACTGGTGCACGAAGGTCACGTCGCCGCGCCGCTTGGCGAGGATGGTCAGCGCGGCGGCCATGTTGCCGCCGACGGAGTCTCCGGCCACCGCCAGGCGGGAGGCGTCCAGCCCTTCGCCGACGCCGTTCCGGGTGATCCACTGGGCGGTGGCGTACGCCTGCTCGATGGCGACCGGGTAGCGGGCCTCCGGTGAACGGTCGTACTCGACGAAGACGACCGCGGCGTTCACGCCGACGGCGAGCTCGCGGACGAGCCGGTCATGGGTGCCGGCGTTGCCGAGGATCCAGCCGCCGCCGTGGACGTACAGGATGACCGGCAGCGTGCCGGCGATCCCGGCGGGCCTGACGATCCGCACCCGCACGTCGCCGACCTCGGCGGGCACGGTGATCCACTTCTCGTCGACGTCGGGCTTGTCGATCGGGGCGGACTGGATGTCGTCGAGGACGTTGCGGGCGCCTTCGGGGCCGAGCTCGTACAGGAACGGGGGCTTGGACGTCGCGTCCGCGAGCTCCTGTGCGGCCGGCTCCAGGATGTGCTTGCTCATGATGAGCGCTCCTTTCAATCACGCGCTTGCGATGTCACCGTACACTATTAGCTTGTGCACAAGGCAATGGGAGAAGAGGAAACTTGGTAAGGTTCATGTCGTGAGCAGTTCGGAATTGGATGGGGTTCGCCTGAATGAGATGGTGTGCTTCCATCTGCACGCCGCTTCCCGGGCGATAACGGCCGCCTACCGGCCGCTTCTTGAGCCTTTGGGCCTGACTTACCCGCAATACCTCGTCCTGGCGACGCTGTGGGAGCACGGCGACCTTTCCGTACGCGAGCTCATCCAGCAGCTGCAGCTGGACTACGGCACCATGACGCCGCTGCTCAAGCGCCTGGAGAGCCGCGGGCTGCTGCGCCGCACCCGCAACCCCAGCGACGAGCGCACGGTCATCATCAGCCTCACCGACGAGGGTGACGCGCTGCGCGAGCACGCGCCCCGCATCTACCAGGCGATCTGCGACGTCTTCGGCCTCACCCCCGAGCGGGCGCTGGCCGCCACGGAGTTCCTCCAGACCGTCGTCGAGCGCGCGAACCGGGCCACGACGGCCTAGCCGGCGGTCCGGGCATGTAGGGGGTAACGGGTCGGCGGCGACCATGACGCGGCCGCTGGACGGGGCGCCGTCCGCACACGACGCCATTGCCGACCCGGAGGGCAGCGGCACGTGGAGGGTGGGCCAGTGGGATCGGCGGGGCCTGCCGTTCGCGGCGCTCCGCGCGGACTGCGCCGGACGCCGGCCCCTGCGGCGGGCCGGGCGGCACGTGCGGGCGCGGCCGGTCGGCGTTCCGGGCGGCACGTGCGGGCCGCGGCCCGTCGGCGTCC
This sequence comes from Nonomuraea sp. SYSU D8015, assembly GCF_008065375.1. GTDB lineage: Bacteria > Actinomycetota > Actinomycetes > Streptosporangiales > Streptosporangiaceae > Nonomuraea. The sequence continues at coordinate 683 of NZ_VJYI01000054.1, read as the reverse complement.
CGGGCGCCGGATCGGCCGTCGCGATCGCCCTGGCCTCGGCATGGACGTCGCTTCTGGCCGCACACCGGCCGATCCGCCCCGGCGAGCAGCAGGGACGCCGCCGTGCGGGTGCGGTCGGGCGCTTGACGGGCCCCTGGCGCGGTGGGCGTGTTCCGCGGCATGCCTGGCCCAGGGGTGGTGCCACACAGCACCACCCCCCTGCCCGGGTGGCGAGCCGCGCTCTAGAAGTCCATGTCGCCGCCGCCGGGCATGCCGGCCGGGGCAGCAGGGGTCTTCTCGGGCCTCTCGGCGATGACGGCCTCGGTCGTCAGGAACAGCGCCGCGATGGAGGCGGCGTTCTGCAGCGCCGAGCGCGTCACCTTGGCCGGGTCGATGATGCCCGCCTCGAACATGTTGACGTACTCGCCGGAAGCGGCGTTGAGGCCCTCACCCGGGGTGAGGTTGCGCACCTTCTCCACCACGACGCCGCCCTCGAGACCGGCGTTGACCGCGATCTGCTTCAGCGGCTCCTCCAGCGCCTTCTTCACGATCGCCGCGCCGGTGGCCTCGTCGCCGCCCAGCTCCAGCTTGTCGAACGCCTTGGCGCCGGCCTGCAGCAGCGCCACGCCACCGCCGGGGACGATGCCCTCCTCCACCGCCGCCTTGGCGTTGCGGACGGCGTCCTCGATGCGGTGCTTGCGCTC
>NZ_VJYI01000053.1 GCF_008065375.1 Nonomuraea sp. SYSU D8015 | reverse complement strand
GGGGACCGAGGAGCAGGTCCCGCGTACACTCCCGGCCGAGGCCACGCATCACCACGACTGATCCCACCGACGTCGAGCCGGCCCGCTCGAGGTGCCGCCGTGCTTAGGGGCGCAGCGGCACCGGCAGGTGTACCAAGCCACGGATGACCACATTGTGGCGGTAGGCCGGGCGGCCGTACGGGACGACCGGTTCCATTCGCCGGCCGCAGCCCAACGGGCGGTTGAAGGCCCAGCAAGAGCGAAAGGCTTGAGTTCCTCCTATCCCCGTACGGAACCTTTCCTCATGGTTCGCGGTCGGCCCGTTCGTCTGTCACCAGTTCCGAGCGTGCGGCAGACCAGGTAGGTCGAGTCGAGCAGGTCAACGCCACGTCGCGGCCAGCTGCGAAAAGGCGCCATGCATAGGTATTTCGGCCGCTTAGGGGGTAACGGGGCACTGAGTGTTGGACGGATGGACGGAGGACATGGATGGCTCAGAAAGCGCGGTCAATCATGACGCCAACCCCGGTGACGTTGCCTTCCCAAGCGACGTTGGCTGACGCCGCCAAGAGGATGCGCGATTGCAATATCGGAGATGTGCTGGTGGTGGATGACGGACGGCTTCGCGGCATCGTCACCGATCGCGACATCGTGGTCCGCGGGATCGCAGCAGACCAGGATCCGCACCAGACGCAACTGAGCGAAGTCTGCAGTCGCGAGATGGTGTGCTGCTCGCCTGAGGACGACGCGGAACATGTCGTTGAGGTGATGCGCGAGAGGGCGGTGCGACGCATCCCGCTGGTGGAGCACGGGCGCCTGGTAGGGATCGTGTCTTTGGGTGACGTGGCCGTGGAGCGGGACTCTCACTCAGCCCTAGCCGACATCAGCGGTGCCCTGCCCAACATCTGAACATCAGCACCAGCATGACATGCAGATGTCCGGTCGGAGGCAGTCTGGCCCGCCGTCACCGCAGGCACTGGTTAGTGCGCGATAGCCAATCGTCGCAAAAGCCGCCGGACGCTCCGTGCGCTCGTATCGGAGTGTGGTATCCGGCGTCGGGACAGACGGGAGATCGCCAACGGCTTGGACCGTTCACGAGGACGGTTGCCATGAGCCTTAGCCGTCAAGAGCAGCGTATTCTCGCCGAGATCGAGCAACACCTCACATGGAGTGATCCGGGGCTGTCGGAGCGATTGGAACGATTCGACCCGGGCTACGGACGTCGTCCCCGACCGCTGGACGAGTCTCCCCGGACAGGGAAAGTCTGGTGGTTGTGGGTCATCGTCATCTACACCGCGGTCGCGCTCGTGATTGCTCTGGCCTGGAACACTCCAGGGCATAAGCCATGTGCCGCCACGACCCCGGCTGGGTGCACGACCGAGGAACCGGGCAAGCCCACGGATACCGCCCCGCCCAGCCCTGCCGGAGTACCGCTGCCTCGGTCGAAGTGACCCAGGTGTCCAGCTTGACCAGAGTTCCGACAGCGATGACGATCATGAATGCGAGGTTTTTCCTGGTGACGCCGTGGCGGTCCCTTCACTATGGGAAGGCACCCCTCACGATGGTTTCCGCGGGTGCCGGCCAACGCCCCGGCCATGCTCGACGATGACCGGCTCACTGAATGTGACGACCATCGGGCTCTGCTTCGCGGCGATCCTGTTCATCGCTGTGCTGATCTCCGGACTTGCCCGTCGCACGGTGCTCTCGACCGCAGGGTTGTTCCTTGGCGCAGGATTCCTGCTGGGCGGCGGCGCCCTATCGCTGATCCAGTTGTCCGGAGACCATGAATTCGTCCGGATCGTCGCGGAACTAGCCTTGTTCTCCGTACTCTTTACCGACGGCATGCATGCAGGGTTCGCCGACCTGCGGCAGGCCTGGCGCCTTCCCGGGCGGGCACTGATCCTCGGCATGCCGTTGACCTTCGCGGTCGTCGCGCTGCTCGCCCGCTACGTCGCGGGTCTCGACTGGCCGCACAGCCTCCTGATCGGCGCCGTACTGGCCCCTACCGACCCGGTGTTCGCCGCCGCGCTGATCGGCCGCCCAGAGGTGCCCCAGCGGGTACGGCACCTACTGAACGTGGAATCCGGCCTCAACGACGGCCTTGCCCTGCCGGTGGTGATCATCCTCATCGGGCTGGCCGGGCACCGTGATGCTCACCCCCTCACGCTTCTGGCCGAGGTAGGGCTCGGCATTGCCGTCGGCTTCGCCGTGGCGCTTGCAGCCGTCCTCCTGACCCGCCTGTCCGGCTTTGAGGCGACCGCCAAATACGAGCCTTTCAGTGCCTTCGCGGTGGCTCTACTGGTGCTCACCATCTGTGCCGCCACGCACGCGAACATGTTTCTGGGCGCGTTCACCGCCGGCGTCACGATCGCGACGTTCGGCCCGGAACTCAAGGAGTCCTTCCAGCACCTGGGCGAAGAGATCACCGAACTCCTCAAACTGCTGGCCGTTTTCGTCTTCGCCGCCCTGCTGAGTCTCGAGACGCTGGCCGCGCCGGGCTGGCAGGGTTGGGTCTTCGCGATCCTCGTCCTGGTTCTGGCCCGGCCGATGGCGCTACTCGTCGCGCTGACCCATTCGCCTCTTACTCTTGGCGAACGCTTGGCTGTGGCGTGGTTCGGCCCCAAAGGCTTCGCCTCCGTGGTCTACGCCATCATCGTCCTGGGGTCGGGCGTGCCGCTGGCCCACCAGGTGTTCGCCCTGTCCGCGCTGGCGGTGGCGCTGTCGATCCTGGCCCACTCCTCCACCGACGTGCTGGTGGCGCGCCGCTTCCAACAGCAGTGACCGCGCACGCGCCCGGCCCGGCGCATGCACGTCGTTCAGCGTGGAGTCATTTTCCCGTTCGATGAGGCGTTTGCACCCTGACGCTCTGAGCGATCAGTACGTTTTCCTTCGGGTAGGGGTTGTACATCCTGGCGTCTCCCAGATCGTACTGATCGTGGTAGGAGTCATAGGAGAATTCCTGGACCCGTCCGGTAACCTGCACCACATCGCCTTTGCTGATGGTGTTTGATCTGGCGGAGAGGACCAGAAGGGAGTTGTCTCCGTATTGGCCGGCGGCGAGCTCGAAAGAGGTGGGTGTGAACACTTTCGTGACCGTCGCGGTGACGGTTACGGTCTCGTTGAGATATTTGTCGCCTTGAAAGTAGTCTTTTGCCGGCTCTGTCGTGCTCGCGTCCGAGGGTGGGCCGGTCGTGTCGTCTGGGGCACATGATGGCAGCGCCGGACAGACACCAACGAGCATCACGATACATGCCGCGCGCTGAAACCTGTCCCTCACGGGCGCGATCCCCGTCATCGTGCAGTCCTTTCGCAGAGCCTTCTCCAGGCGCCTTCAACCTCCTCGTGGTGCTGGAGTCCGACAGGCCGGCGCGTCACATGCGGCAGCGGCGGAGCGGTCAGGCGAAGGCGCTGAGCCCTGTGATGGCCCTGCCGACGATCAAGCTGTTGATCTCGCGTGTCCCCTCGTAGGAGTAGATGGCCTCGGAGTCGGCCACGAACCGGCCCATGCCGTAGTCGAGCACGATGCCGTTGCCGCCCATGATCTCCCGGCCCCAGCCGACGGCCTCTCGCATGCGGGCGGTGCAGAACGCCTTGGCCATGGCCGAGTCCTCATCGCGATAGATCCCGGCATCCTGCAGTTGCGCCAGCCGCACCGCCATCCCCAGCGAACTGGTGACGTTGCCGAGCATGCGTACCAGCAGGTCCTGCACTAACTGGAAACCTGCGATGGGCCGGCCGAACTGCCGCCGCTCCTTGGCGTAGGACAGGGCCCGCTCGTAGGCGCCCATCATGCAGCCCACCGCCTGCCAGGCCACGCCGCCGCGGGTCTGCCGGAGAATCGTCGCCGTGTCCCGGAAGGTGTTGGCTCCGGTCAGCCGGTTGTCCTCGGGCACGCGGCAATCGGCCAGGACGATGTCGGCGTTTTCTACGGTGCGCAGTGCAATCTTGTTGTCGATTTTCGTGGCGGTGAATCCGGGCGTGCCTTTCTCCACCACGAAGCCCTTGACGTGGCCGTCGGCCTCGTCTTTGGCCCACACCACCACGAGGTCGGCGAAGGTGGCGTTGCCGATCCAGCGTTTGCCGCCGTTGAGCACCCAGGTGCCGTCCTGGCGTCCGGCCGTGGTCCGCAGCCCGGCCGCCACGTCGGATCCGCCTTCGGGTTCGGTCAAGGCGAATGCGCCGATCTTCTCCAGACGCGCCATCCCTGGCAGCCACCGTTCCCGCTGCTCCTTCGAGCCGAGCCTGGAGATGCTGCCCATGGCCAAGCCGCTGTGGACTCCGAAGAAGGTGCCTATGGAGGGATCGACGCGGTTCATCTCCAGGACGACGAATCCGATCAGCAGGCTTCGCGCGCGCCCGTGTTGCAGGCCGGCAACCTCCAGCTTCGCCAGTTCGGGCACCACGTGGTGCGGGAAGGTCGAGCGCATCCACGCCTCATCGGCGATCGGTGCGATCTCCTTGGCCATGAAGTCGCGCACGCGCAGGACGATGCGCTGCTCGTCCTCCTGCAGGAGATCGAAATAGTTGTAGAAATCGCCGATCATCATAGGCTGTTTCCCTTGGGTGGGGTGTCGCGGCCATCCCTTGCCCTCATGTGCGGGATTTAACCGGTGAGCGTCGCCGGGTTCATCGGAAATGCCGGCGTGGAAGCGGCTCCTCGACGCCGCTTTCTGCCGGAGACTACTTCTGTGCTTTCTGTCCACTCTGAGATGTTTGTTCCAATTTTCAGTTCGGTGAAGGTGATTGGGTGGGGATCAGCAGCCGCTCTCTGCGATAGTCGATGGTCACGTGGCCGAAGTCATATAGGACATCCGAGCCGAGCAGGCCCGCCACACCGCGCTTGTCCTGACGTAGGTCAAGGGCGGCCATTCTGCCCGGGTCAAGGGCGACGGTGCCGACTTTCCACTGCTGCACCCGGACCAGTTCGGCGGTGGTCCGGCTGGCCACTCCCTCGACGTCGGCGGTTTCTCCGGTGAAGGTCAGGTTCAAGCGCTTGGCGAGTTGCTGGTCGATCGTGGAGATGGAGGCGCCGGTGTCGAGCAGAAATCGGTACGGGCCTTTCCCGTTGATGTGAACGGGGACCAAGGCGACGACGGTGCCTTGCGCTTTGGTCACCTCCAACGTGACCGACGTGGTGTTCTCCGGAGGGGGTGGCGGCTGCTGCGGGGCGACGGTGCAGCCGGCGGTGGCCATCACGGCTGTGACGACCAGGATGAGGATCTTGCGCATTGATATGGTCTCCCCCGGGAATTGCAGATGTTGGCCCCTGCCCACGCAGGCGTGGACGACGCCAGGCTCACGTGCGGGATCAGCGATCCTGAGCCGGCGGTGGCCCGGTGGAGTAGTGGATGGTTTGCGCGACGATGAGGCCGCTGGCTACCACGTAGCTGTCTGCCCCGTCGTGCACTGTGGTGCCCTGCCCACGAGCGCTCCACCGCAGCATGGCATACGGTCCTTCGTCGAGGACCTGGCGATATCGGTAACCGGCGGCCGGCACGTACGACCTTAAAATCGCGGCCAGTTTCCGGACTCCTTCGTGACCGTGATGAACTCCCTCCGCTGACAGCAGGACGACGTCGGGGTGGTAGTTGCGGCGAAGGTCCTCCTCCAGGTCTCCTCGACGGCGGAGTTGGAGATGGTCGCGGATGACCTCGCTGGTCCTGCGTCCATGCGGGGAGTGGTGCGGCACGGGCTCGCTCTTCCCGGCAGGGGTAGCATGCTCATGCATCGCCGGTGGCCACCACCATGATCGTCATGAGCGCGGAAAGCACCAGGACGATCCCTAGGATCGCGAGGATTTCCCCACGGCTGACGTGAGGGGCGAAGCGCTGTGGCCCTTCCTGGTGTGCTCGGGCGCTGAAAGCGTCCAGACGGCCGGCCAGCCGTGGGACGCTGCGGCGGAACTCCTTCTCGATGGCCGCCAGGATGAGCTGCTCTTGCAGGGGCAATCTCATGGTGATCACCGGCTTCCCGTCTCGGGTCCTTCTGGACGAGCCTGTAGCGGGTCCGGCTCGTCTCCAGTGAGCGCTTGGTACGTGCCGCTCGCGCGGCCGATATGCGGGTAGTGCAGGTCGAAGGCGGGGCGTTCGGAGCGGATGCGGGGAATGCTGGTGAAGTTGTGCCGGGGCGGCGGGCACGAGGTGGCCCACTCCAATGAGTTGCCGAAGCCCCACGGGTCGTCAACGGTGACTTTCGTGCCGTGGCGTGCGGTGTACCAGATGTTGTAGAGGAACGGCAGCGTCGAGGCGCCCAGGATGAGCGCACCGATGGACGACAGTAGGTGCAGGTCGGTGAAGTTGTCGGCGGCGCTGTAGTCGGCGTAGCGGCGCGGCATCCCCGCCACGCCGAGCCAGTGCTGCACCAGGAACGTGGTGTGGAAGCCGATGAACAACATCCAGAACTGCACCTTGCCGATCCCATCGTGCAGCATGCGGCCGGTCATCTTGGGCCACCAGAAGTAGAACCCGGCGAACATCGCGAACACCACGGTGCCGAAGACCACGTAGTGGAAGTGAGCGACCACGAAATAGGTGTCGGTGACGTGGAAGTCCAGCGGCGGCGACCCCAGGATCACCCCGGTCAGTCCGCCGAGAAGGAAGGTGATGAGGAACCCGACGGCGAACAGCATCGGCGACTCGAAGGTCAGGTGTCCGCGCCACATGGTGCCGGTCCAGTTGAAGAACTTCACCCCGGTCGGTATCGCGATGAGGAAGGTGAGGAAGGAGAAGAACGGCAGCAGCACCTGCCCGGTCGGGAACATGTGATGTGCCCACACCGTCATCGACAGCCCGGCGATCGCGATGGTGGCGCCGACCAGACCGATGTAGCCGAAGATCGGTTTGCGGCTGAAGACCGGGATGACCTCGGTGATGATGCCGAAGAACGGCAGCGCGATGATGTAGACCTCGGGGTGGCCGAAAAACCAGAACAGGTGCTGCCACAACAAGGCGCCGCCGTTGGCCGGGTCGAAGATGTGGGTGCCGAGCTTGCGGTCGGCCTCCAGGGCCAGCAGCGCGGCAGCCAGCACCGGGAAGGCCATCAGCACGAGCACGCTGGTCAGCAGCACGTTCCAGGTGAAGATCGGCATGCGGAACATGGTCATACCGGGGGCGCGCATGCCGATGATCGTGGTGACGAAGTTGACCGCCCCGAGGATGGTGCCCAGGCCAGACAACGCCAGCCCCATGATCCACAGGTCGCCGCCCAGATCCGGTGAGTTGATCTCGTTGGACAGAGGCGTGTAAGCGAACCAGCCGAAGTCGGCCGCGCCGCCACTGGTGAAGAATCCGCTGACGACGATGAGGCCGCCGAACAGGAACAGCCAGAAGCTGACCGCATTCAGCCGGGGAAAGGCCACATCGGGGGCACCGATCTGCAACGGCATGATCACGTTGGCGAAGCCGGCGAACAACGGGGTGGCGAACAGCAGCATCATGATGGTGCCGTGCATGGTGAACAGCTCGTTGTACTGCTCCAGGGTCACCAGCTGCATGCCGGGCTGAGCCAGCTCGCCGCGGATGATCAGGGCCATGACGCCGGCGAAGGCGAAGAAGCCGAAGGATGCGATCAGATACAGATAGCCGATGACCTTGTGGTCCGTGGTCGACAGCCAGCGCGCCAGCACCCGGCCGGTGCCTCTGGCGCTGACCGGCGCCAACGGCGAGGTCAACGGTTCGCCGGTTCGCGCCCTGTCGATCGTCACGGGAGAACTCCTCAAAGACTCAATTCATCGGCTCACTGATTACTGTGAGTGCGCTTTGTGCCACTGTCGGTTACCCTGCCTTGTGGCACCTATACCAGCAGGTCGCCGTCACACACCGCTGTCCGCTGTCCGCTGTCCGCTGCGGCTGCTGGGTACTCAGCGCTGCAGCAGGCCCACAGCCATGAAGAACAGTGATCCGCCCACCACGATGATGATCACCAAGAGCAGCATGATCCGCACGGTGGCCTCCTCCTTTTTCCGGTCGCTTTGCCGGCGAATCTCCCGCCCAGTTGCGGGCGGCATGCGATCGGGCCGCCCGTCTGTCGCCGAACAGGTCGCACGCCGCTTACCCCTCGTGCGCGTCCTATACCTGCCGGCGGGGCAGACCTGGCTGCAGGCGAACCTGCCCTGAAGCACACCGCAAAAGTTGCATAAAGCAATAAATATGGGCAGCACGTCATCGTAGGGCCGGAACTGCACGTATCCGCGCCCGCGTCGGCCGGCATAAGGAACATGCGAGGAGCGAGGAGATGCCTCTCCCCATCGAGGACTACGCGCTGATCGGTGACACCCAGACCGCCGCTCTGGTGGGACTGGACGGTTCCATCGACTGGCTGTGCCTGCCGCGGTTCGACTCCGGCGCCTGCTTCGCCGCCCTGCTGGGCGAGCCAGCAAACGGCCGGTGGCTCATCGCGCCCACCGACGCCCAAAGCCAGCAGGTGCACCACTACCGGGACGGCACCCTCGTCCTGGAAACAGAGTTCACCACCGGCACCGGCGTGGCTCGCGTCGTCGACTGCATGCCGATCCGGCACGGCCCCATCGTGGTGATCCGACGGGTGGAAGGCGTGCATGGCTCCGTGCCGATGCGCATGGAGCTGTTGCCGCGCCTGGACTACGGCCACATCCCACCCCTGGTCCGCAGCCATGAGGGGGCCGTCACCATGGAGGCCGGCCCGGACACGCTCACCTTGCACGCCGATGTGGACCTGCAGATCAATGACGCGCACGTGACGGCCGAGTTCAGCATCAGCGCGGGGGAGTCGGCCGGGTTCCAGCTCAGCTGGACCGACCTAGGACAGCAGCCGCAGCGGCTCCCTGATCTGGCGGGGACCGTTCAGGAAACGACGCGATGGTGGCAGGACTGGACCGCGGGATGCGTCTACCAGGGGCGCTACCGGGATGCGATCGTCCGCTCGCTCATCACGCTCAAAGCGCTGACCTACGCACCCAGTGGCGGCATCGTTGCCGCGCCCACCACGTCTTTGCCGGAGGACCTCGGCGGAGTGCGCAACTGGGACTACCGCTTCTGCTGGATTCGTGACGCCACCTTCACGCTGCTGGCCCTGCTTCAAGCCGGCTACGTCAGCGAAGCGGTGGCCTGGCGGGAATGGCTGCTGCGCGCGGTCGCCGGACGGCCACAGGACATGCAGATCATGTACGGGGTCACCGGCGAACGCCGGCTGACGGAACTCCAATTGCCGTGGCTGTGCGGCTACCACGACTCCAGGCCGGTCCGCATCGGCAACGCCGCCGCCGGCCAGTTCCAGCTCGACGTGTACGGCGAGCTCATGGACGCGCTGCACCAAGCCCGCTGCAGCGGCATCGAACCCGACGAGGACGCCTGGGACGTCCAGCTCGCGCTGATGGACTTCCTCGAGTCCAACTGGCGCCAGCCCGACGAAGGCATCTGGGAGGTCCGCGGCCCGCGCCGCCACTTCACCCATTCCAAGGTGATGGCGTGGGTGGCAGTCGACCGGGCGATCAAGGCGACCGAGTCGTTCGGCCTTCCCGGGCCAGCCGAACGGTGGCACGGACTACGGCAGGCGATCTTCGATGACGTCTGCGCCAACGGCTACAACCCAGACAAGGGAGCATTCACCCAGTCCTACGGCTCCTCAGAGCTGGACGCCTCTCTGCTGCTCATGGCTCCGGTGGGTTTCCTGCCCGCCAAGGATGAACGCATCCTGCGAACGGTGCAGGCCATCGTCGCCGAGCTGACCAGCGAAGGGCTCGTGCATCGCTACACCACCACCGGGCCCGAAACCATCGACGGGTTGCCGGCCGGACCTGAGGGGGCGTTCATCGCCTGCGCTCTGTGGCTGGCCGACAATTACGTCCTGCAAGGCCAGCATGAGCACGGCCGCCGGCTGCTGGAAAAGGTCCTGCGCTTGCGCAACGACGTCGGGTTGCTGGCCGAGCAGTACGACACCGCCGCCAGACGCATGGTCGGGAACTTCCCTCAAGCACTGTCTCACCTGGCCCTCGTCGATGCGGCCTTCGACCTGACCCGCGCCAAGGGCCCAAGCCGGCAACGTGCCGAAGGAGGCGGGCAACCACCGAACGGATCACCGAACGGATAGGGGTCCGGGCGGCCGCCGCGCCCGGCCGGAAACACGCCGCGCCCATGACCTTCGCAGCACTGGTATGGGGGTATCGAGATGCGAAAAGAAACCTCACCATCGTTGCCGAGGCAGTGCCCCATGATAGACCAGGAAGCCACGACGACCTCAGCCATACGCGTGTCAGATTCGGAAAGAGAGCACGTGTGCTCTCTTCTCGGCCAACACTACGCTGACGGACGACTCACCATCGATGAGCTCCGCGAACGCATAGATTCGGCCCAGCACGCCGTTACAACCGCACAGCTAAGGCGAACGCTCGCCGATCTGCCCGCAGCCACGCCCGTCGGCCGGAAACCGATATTCGGTCTGACGGTGATCCTTCCCGTGCTTCTCGCCGCGATCGTCTCGCGCTTCGATCTCCCCGTCATCCTGGCAGCCTCCGGCATGTCCGCCGGCATCACCTTGATGGTGCAGGACTATCGAAGTTGCACGAGAAGAGCGTGATCACTCGTGCGCCGGTAGCTGGATCAGCGTGAGACCGGTCTCCGGGTCGTGACGCTTGCGCAGCCAGGCGGGCGACTCCTGCACGATGATTTCCAAGGTGGGCCAAACGTGCGCTTCGAGCAGGTGGCCGCCGCGGGTGCTGCCGTCGCGGAGCCCAAGGACGACATGCGCGTGAACCTGCGGCTGGCCATTCGCGATCGCTATGTCGCCGGCCAGCGTCAATACCTCGGCCTGCTCGTTGACGCGGATGGGCACGTAATCTTTGCGATCGCGATCGAAGTAGCCGAGCGTGGCGCTGCTGAACGCGCCGATCCCGGTGACGCTGGCTGCTCCCACGTTGTGGGCTTCCGCCCAGCGACGCAGCTCCGCCATCACATCGTCGCCCTTGTCCATGATCACCGCATGCGCGGTCAGCTCACCGGTCCTGGCCAGGGTCTGCGCTTTCATGAGCTCCCCCTGCCCCTATTCCGCAGCGCACAAGCCTTTGTGATCAGTAAACCCAGACGGTAGTTCTGAGCGGAAGAACGTCGTTGCGCCACATCCAGTTCATCGCGGCCACGCTGACGCGTACGCATCCATGAGAAGCCGGATACGGAGGCACGTGCCGGTAGCCGTGGAAGGCGATGCCGCCGTTGAAGTACTTTGGCCGCCACAGATCCCCCAGAGGTCCAGAGTCCCAGCCGCCGACGTGCCGGAAAACGTCGTAGCGGCCTTGGGGAGTGTCGGCCCCAGCAGGCGACGCCCACCGTAGCTGTAAAAGTTATAGGTACCCGTAGAGGTGTTGAAGGTCTGTTGAAGGACGCCGCCTTCCACCACTAGGAGCAACTGGCGGTCCCTGTCCACCTCCCCAACCGTGCCGCCGCTGCTGCGCGGGTTCGGACGGATCCTCTGCCCCAGCGCCTTACGGGTCCGCGGCCCCACGATCCCGTCGCGGCTTAGAGGTCACGCGGATAGGCGCGTGTGATCGGGGTCAGACGTAACACAGGCACGGAGCCTCAAGATTACGTAGGTGTCTACGCTGTGTAATCTCCGATGAGGATCATCCGTGCCTGTCCTCCCATCATGGCTTGCTGAACCGCTGTGGGTCCAGTTCGAGGCGCTGCTGCCCGAGCGGCCGGTCTACGACCCCATCCACCCCCTGGGCTGCCACCGGCGACGCCTCCCGGATCGGATCGTGTTCGACAAGCTCCTGCAAGTCCTCCGGTTTGGCTGCTCTTATGAGGCGATCGCCGACTCCGCCTCCTCGGCCACCACGATCCGCAGCCGTCGCGACGAATGGATCGCGCTGGGGATCTTCGCCCAGTTCAAACAGATCGCCCTGGACGCCTACGATCGGATCGTCGGCCTGCTGCTGGAGGACTTGGCCGTGGACGGGTGCATCACCAAGGCACCCGGCGGCGGCGAACTCGCCGGTCCTTCTCCCGTCGATCGGCGCAAGCTCGGGATGAAGCGGTCGTTGCTGGTCGAGGGCTACGGCATCCCGCTCGGCCGGGTGCTGGCCGCGGCCAACCGCAACGACTCACCCCTCCTCGAACCCACCTTTGCTCTTCTCGAAGAGCTCGGTCCACTGCCCGACGACATCACCGTGCATCTGGACGCGGGCTACGACTCCGGCAAGACCCGCGACCTGCTCGCCAGCCACCACCTGACCGGCGAGATCGCACGCAAGGGCACAAAAGCCCCTGTTCAGGCCACCCAGCGCTGGCATATCGAGCGGACGAACGCCTGGCATAACGCCTTCACCCGCCTGGCCCGCTGCTACGAACGACGAGCGAAGGTCGTGGAAGCCTTCTTCGACCTCGCCGACGCCATCATCACCGTCCGTAACCTGATCCGCCGAGCCTGGCACACTCACCGCTGGGACGCCCGACCCCACCGACGCCGATGACCGTCACCAATCCGTGCGACCTCTTATGCAGCAGATCGCCGACCTGTTCGGCGTCCCCAGTCCACTGTCTACGGGCACCTCGGCAAGAACACCATCGTGCTCCGCCAACTCAAGAAGGGGTGCCGGGTTGGGTCGGACCGGGGCGCCTTGCCTTGTTGCTCACAGTGAGTTTCCCCGGCCGCCCGGCGTGCGCGTCTCCACGCACCGGGCGCTCCAACCCGTGGCTGACAGGAAGAGACGGGGGACAGCGGCCTGGCGGCGCGAGCAAGCGCGCAGAAGCGGTCGCGCCCCCATCAAGGTCTATGGCGCGGAACGGACCGGCCTCCGGCGCCCGCGCCGGAGGCCCTTGTTCAGAGCGGACGAACTCGGGAAGCCCGGCTTCGCCAGCGACACCTCGGCCCGGACGCCCACGCCGTCAAGCACCACCCAGAATCAGCCCGGCTACGAAGTAGGGCACGGCAGAACCTCAGTTTCTGCGGCTCATCCAAACCTCATGGAGGCCGTGGACACGCCCCCGCCGTCCACCCAATGTTTGGAGGCCGTGGACACGCCCCCGCCGTCCACCCAATGTTTGGAGGCCGTGGACACGCCCCCGCCGTTCACCCAATGCTTGGAGTCAGTCTCGGCGATCGCCGGAGCGACGGCGAACGCGAGTCCAGCCCCGGTGAACGCTAAAGTCGCGGCCAGAGCGAGAACGGTCTTGCGCACTTTTCCTCCTGATGCTTGTGTCTCTCGGTCTTGCGGTGAATCGTACGGAGAGCCGGAATGCCGGACTATCCGGTAAGCGAGCGGCCTGCGGCGCGATCCGGACACCGGACGATAGTTTCCGGAACGGGCCGCTTGCCGAGCGGGCTTGGTTCGATCTGCACTCGCCGGTGGCGATGCTCGACGACCTTTTGAAGCCGTTCCGGGAGGGGCAGCGGATGATCCTCATCGGAGATTACACAGCGTAGACACCTACGTGATCTTGAGGCTCCGTGCCTGTGTTACGTCTGAACCCGATCACACGCGCCTATCCGCGTGACCTCTTATACCGGCCGCTTTCTGCAGGGCGTAGACGGCTTGGCGCGTGAGCGTGTCGAACACGCCATCGACAGGGCCGACCCAGTATCTGTTGTCCCGCAGGGCCCGTTGCAGGTGTCTGACGTAGGCTCCGCGGTCACCCAGCCGCAGGAGCTCCTTCGCCGGTTGCCGCTGGGCGGTTCCCTCCTGCGACGATTGCCCGGTTCTCGGGATGGACGGCAGCGGCGAGGCGGAATGAAACCAGCTCTGAGGTGGTGAGGTAGCCGTCTTTGTCACGTCGGACGGTGCTGACCCGCTGCACCCGGTGGTCACCAGAGCGTAACCCGCGATCAGGGCCACGGCGGTTGCTCGGCTGGGCACGATGACTCCCTTCTTTCGCCGTACCTGTTGTTCAGCGAGCCAGGATGTATACGCGGCAGGCTGCCTGCGCGGATCGTGCACGCCGCAGAGCTTCGGCGATCAGGCCTGGTGCTCTTCGACCTCGTTGACTTCGACGCGGCTTCACGCGGACACAACCTTTGGGTTCTTTCGCGATGTCGGCACGACCGAAAACCGGATAAACCCGGGTGAAGGGGGAAACGGCGCAGCGTGAACGAGATGTTGATCGGGCTGCTATCCGAGGCAGAGCCCGTAGTGCAGGCGGTGCTGACGGCCAGCCGTGCCCTGATGGCGGTCGCGGCCCACTCCATTGCGGCGGCAGGTGCGGAGGTCACCCTGCCGCAGTACCGTGCGCTCGTTCTCATCGCCGCCCGAGGCCCACAGCGGCTCATCGACTTGGCCGACGCCCTCGATGTGAACCGCTCGACCGCCACCCGCATGTGCGATCGTCTCGTGGCCAAGCATCTCGTGCGGCGAACCCGCCTGCCGCACGACAGGCGCACGGTGCGGATCGCGCTGACCAGCGAAGGCCGTGCTCTGGTGGACGGCGTGACGAGCAAGCGCAGAGCCGATCTGGCAAGGATTCTGGCTCGGCTCACCCCGGAGCAGCAGGCGGCCGTGGTGGCGGCGCTGACCAGGTTCGCCGACGCGGCGCAGGAGCAGGCTGTTACACGACCAGCCCATGCACGGTGATCGACGGTAAGCCGACACCTCCGCTGGGGACCGGCCAGCGCCACAACACCGTCCGTATGGAGGGCGAAAGGAGGGGTAACCGGCGTCCCGTCAGCGGATGGCCTAGCCGCTGCCGCCACGGTGGGACAGGCATGCACCGAGCAGTCTTTCTCACCGGCGTCAATGCGGCGAAAGGGCGACTCCGCTCGATACTGCGACTGCTCCAGGAGGTGTGGAACCGATGAAGGTCACAGCGCTCGCTCTGCTGATGGGGTCGTTATTCCTACCCGCCCAGATCCCGGCCGCAGTGCAGGCCTGCGAGGGCGGACTCGATGGGATGGTCAGCGATTTCAACGCTGACGGCCATGCTGATGCCGCTGTCGGCGATCCGTTCCGGAGAGTGGGGGACGCGGCAGGTGCAGGAGCCGTCACGATCATGTACGGCAGCACCGACGGGCGAGTCGGGGAAGGCGAACGGGTGAGGCTCACTCAGGACACCCCCAGCATTCGGGGCGAAGCCGAAAGGGGGGACCAGTTCGGCTTCGATATGGAGGCGGCCGACCTCGACGGTGACGGCTGCACCGATCTGGCGGTGTCGGCTCCAGGGGATGGCGCAGGCCAGATCGCCGTCCTGTATGGCTCCCCTAAAGGCCTAGGGCAGGAGACGTTGTGGATCGGCCAGGGTACATCCCGGGTGCCGGGAACGCCGGAGGCTGGTGACCAGTTCGGTCATCGCCTCAGTGCTGCGCCGGCCAAGGGCGCCGACGACGCGGTTGTGGTGGTCGGTGTACCGCATGAAGACATCCGCACCGTCCGAGATGCTGGCGCGGTGGTATCCGTGAGGTTGACCAGAGAACGTGAGCTGGCCAGCGCACGATGGTTCGACCAGAGCACTCCCGGAGTTTCCGGAGTTCCCGAGCCAGGGGATCTTTTCGGTTCGGACATCGAGGTTCTGCAGGCGTCGGGGAGCTCGGGCCGGTGGGACCTGGTCGTGGGCACTCCTTATGAGGACATCGGCGCAGTCCGCAACGCCGGATCGATGACTTTGGTCGAGGACTTGGCCGAGGCTGTGGCCGAACATCGTGCGGTCACCTGGACGCAGGACTCGGCCGGTGTGTCGGGTGATGTTGAGGCCGGTGATCTGTTCGGCACCGATCCCGAGCACGTCGTCACGCCCGAGGGCCTTTACCTGGCGATCGGCGTTCCCGGGGAGGATCTGCGTGGCGCCTCCAACGGCGGGATGGTCCAGGTGTTCCGCGGCGCGGGGGAGGGGCTGCGGCCGCAGCGCGTTCTCCATCAGGATCTCGCCGGGGCATCAGATGCGATCGAGAACAATGATTTCTTCGGCAACGTGCTGGAGGGTGTGGAACGGCCGGTGGCCGGCGGGCACGCCCGGCTCGTGGTGGGGTTGCCGAGCGAAGACTTAGGGACTCGAGTGGACGCCGGCGCAGTGCAGTCATTCTCCCTTGACGCGCCGGGAATCGAGGACCGCTGGCTGTCTCAAGATGCGCCGCAGGTGCCCGCAGGGGCTGACAGCCGTGACGGGTTCGGTTTCGCGCTGGGTTCGGCAGGAGCGCAAGGTGAGCATGTGCTGCTTGTCGGCGTGCCATGGGAGGACGATCAGGGCGTGGTACATGTGTTGCCCTTCGGCGGATCCGGGAGGCTGTGGTATCCGGAGGTGGGCGCCAATCGGTTCGGCTTCAGCCTCGCTGGGCACCGCTGAGTCGCCCTCCCGGCAACCGCATGACGGCCCATCAGGCAACGGGCCCGGTGGACCCAGGTCTGTTTCCCAGGATGTTCAGTGCCGTCTGCGCAAGGACCGCCCGTTCGGAACAACGCCGTGGCTACTCCTCGCAGGAGCTCATCCATCCAGGATCGCTCGAGACCCAACCCACGTTTTCCACTACCAGACATCTGGCCGCAGGCGGCTCGTTGCAGTGCGTCCGCGTCCCCGGACTTTCCGCCACAGCTCAGAGATAGAGCTATCCCGCCGAGTTCAGCAGCTAAGGCACGTTTATCCGCCTCGCCCAGGTAATGCTCCTTGTGAGCACCTCTGCCGACTGCCTGCATTCGGCGCAGGTTAAGCCAGTCCGCCGCCACAACTCGAGAAATCGAGTTCGGCTGCTACCAGCACCCGAGACCGCTCCCCGATCAGAAGCCGCTTTCCAAGACGATCGTGAGCCGAGAAACGCAAGGGCGGTCACGCAAGGGACCGGCAGTAGACGAGAGTCATTGTCGCATGTCATGTGAGGAGGAGACCATGAAACTGATCTTGTACCGTGCCTTGCTCACCCTCGACCCGGCAGCGTATCCATCCGGCGACATGGCCGAGACGACCCGATCTGGGGTGATACGCGTACCCGGTCACACGCCGGACAAGGAGCGGCAATTCCCTGCAATCATCGCTACGGCGGACAATGAACCGTTCCAGGTAGGTGAAAAGTCTCGCGAGGTGCGGATCAGTGTCACCGACGAGACGGCACCCGACTACCTGACCACCGGTGTCGGCTTCGAGTTGTGGAGCAGCCAGCAACCGATCGGCCATGGCATCATCACCCGCAGGGCGTTCGTCTGACGCTCCATCGCCGTGATCGTCAACTCGCCGCTAGAGACGATCTCAAAACTGAGCGGCTCATCGGCCCGCGTGCTAGAATCCGGTGTTTGGTCACCCTCGCCCGTACGGTGCCCGGATACGTCGATGGCGATGACCGGCTGCCCTCTCCAAGACGGGCAGCATCGCAGCCACCTCGTAAAGAGGATCACCAAATCGCCTCGCCCGCCCCTGCTCATCGAGGAATGAACCTTCGCAAAGCAAGATCGGCAGGCATGGGAGACGGTGGACTCCAAGATGGGATGGCGGGTGAGGATCAACAGGTGGCCACCGCGCACCACCTGCTCACCCCGACCTGAAGGCGCGTTACCCAGCAGTGCTCGCATCTGCCAGGTGTGCTCGGGCAGGTTCTGCGCCTGACTCGCAAATGCCGAACGCCGCCACAATGTGGTCATCCGTGGCTTGGTACACCTGCCGGGCGCCGCTGCGCCCCTAAGCACGGCGGCACCTCGAGCGGGCCGGCTCGACGTCGGTGGGATCAGTCGTGGTGATGCGTGGCCTCGGCCGGGAGTGTACGCGGGACCTGCTCCTCGGTCCCC
>NZ_VJYI01000052.1 GCF_008065375.1 Nonomuraea sp. SYSU D8015 | reverse complement strand
ACCGGCCGGCAGCTGGAGCTGTTCCTCGGCGGCCTCCACACCACGGCGCTGGACGCCTCCGAGCCGCTGCGCCGGCAGCCGCTGACCCTCGACAAGCTGGACCGCTGCCTCAAGACCGCGGAGTAGCTGCGCCGTTCTTCTCCGCTCTAGAAGCCGGCAGTTCCCGGTAGCTCCCATGACGCCCGTGCGGTCGGGGTGATCAGGCGGCCTCGCCGCCGGCCGCAGTCGATCCGGCGCGGTCTGGGCGGCAGCAAATACTTGGCTAGCCACATATTTGATGTACAGTGCTTATGTGTCTAGCCACCTAATGTGTGGCGCAACGTGAGGAGCTGCCATGAAAGCCATCGTTTTCGACCGTTTCGGCGGCCCGGAAGTGCTGCACGAGGCGGACATCGAGGTCCCGCAGCCCGGACCCGGGCAGGTCCGTGTCCGCGTGAAGGCTGCCGGGCTCAACGCGCTGGACGGCAAGATCCGCTCCGGGATGCTGGAGGCCGTGTACCCAACGACCTTCCCCGCCGTTCCCGGTGGCGAGCTCGCCGGCGTGGTGGACGCCCTGGGTGAGGGCGTGGAGGACGTGCAGGTCGGCGACGAGGTGCTGGGCTGGTCGGACACCGGCTCGTACGCGGAGTACGCGCTGGCCACCATCGTGGCCCCCAAGCCCGCCGCCCTCGATTGGCAGCACGCGGCCGCGCTGCCGGTGGCGGGTGAGACCGCCGAGCGGGTCCTGAACCTGCTGGGTGTCGTTGCGGGGGAGACCGTGCTGATGCACGGCGCGGCGGGAGCGGTTGGAACCCTGGCGGTTCAGCTCGCCACGGCTCGCGGAGCACGTGTCATCGGCACCGCCGGCCCCGGGAATCAGGAATATCTCGCCTCGCTCGGCGCCACCGCGACCGTGTACGGCGAGGGCCTGGTCGAGCGGGTCCGGGCGCTCGCCCCTGACGGCGTGGACGCGGTGTTCGACCTGGCCGGGAAGGGCGCCCTTGAGGACTCCATCACCCTGCGGGGCGGCACCGATCGTATCGTCACCATCGCCGACTTCCGCGCGCAGCAGCTCGGCATCACCTTCTCCAGCGGTCCTGCGGAGGCCTCGTCCGACCGCCTGGCCGCCCTGGCCCAGGACGCCGCGACCGGCAAGGTCGTCACCACCGTCACCACCTATCCGCTCGACCAGGCCGCCACGGCCCAGCAGGTCAGCGACGCCGGGCATGTCCGGGGCAAGCTCGTCCTCACCGTCGGCTGAACACGCTCGCCTCTTCATCCACCCCGCCCGCCGTCTTCCCGATGCCCACCCGGGCTCGCCGCACCGAAGGACCACGCATGCTGGACTCTCTGTGGACGCCGACCACCGTCGGCGGCATACCTCTGCCGCACCGCCTGGTCATGGCGCCCATGACTCGGGACCGCTCCACGCCGGAAGGCGTCCCGACCGAGCTGAACGCCGAGTACTACGCCCAGCGGGCCTCGCACGCGCTGATCATCACTGAGGGAACCCAGCCCTCCGCCGACGGCCAGGGCTACCTCCTCACTCCCGGCATTCACCATGACGAGCAGATCGCCGGGTGGCGCAAGGTCATTGACGCCGTACACGCGGCCGGCGGCCGGATCGTCATCCAGCTGATGCACGTCGGACGCATCTCCCACCCCGACAACACCCCCC
This sequence comes from Nonomuraea sp. SYSU D8015, assembly GCF_008065375.1. Taxonomy (GTDB): domain Bacteria; phylum Actinomycetota; class Actinomycetes; order Streptosporangiales; family Streptosporangiaceae; genus Nonomuraea. The sequence continues at coordinate 19,567 of NZ_VJYI01000052.1, read as the reverse complement.
ACGGGCGCCGGCCGGTCGCCCCGTCGGCGATCCGCCCCGAGGGCGTGATGTTCACCGCGTCCGGGCCCCAGGAGATGCCGGAGCCCCGTGCGCTGTCCACGCAGGAGGTCGCGGCGACGGTCGACGACTTCCGGCGCGCCGCGGCGGCCGCCGTCGCGGCGGGCGCGGACGGCGTGGAGATCCACGGCGCCAACGGCTACCTGGTGCACCAGTTCCTGTCCGACAACACCAACCAGCGCGCCGACCGCTACGGCGGCTCCCTTGACAACCGCATCCGCTTCGCCGTCGAGGTCGCCGCCGCCGTGGCCGACGAGATCGGCGCGGAGCGCACCGGTCTGCGCATCTCCCCCGGCAACCCCTACAACGACATCGCCGAGTCCGACACCGCCGAGCTGTATCCGGCGCTCCTGGACGCGCTGCGCCCGCTGGGCCTGGCCTACCTCCACGTGATGCACGCGGGCGAGGAGGCTCTGCTGGAAACCCTGCGCGCGCAGTGGCCGGCCACGCTGATCCTCAACCGGGGCGGCACCGATGTACCCACCCGCGCCAAGGACATCGACAACGGTACGGCCGACCTGGTCTCTGTCGGCGCCCTCGCGCTGGCCAACCCGGACCTGGTCGAGCGGCTCCGCGCCGGCGCGGAGCTGAACGCCCCCGATCCGGACACCTTCTACGGCGGCGGAGCGGCCGGCTACACCGACTACCCCACCTACACGGATTGAGGCACCGAACCATGCCCCACATCCCCACGACGGCCAGCAAAGGGCCGATGAGCTACGCGATCTTCCAGCTCGCCCGCGCCCACCGCGCCTACGCCGCCGCCCTGCTTCGCGCGATGGACCTGCATCCCGGACAGGAACTGCTGCTGATGCAGCTCTTTGACCGGGACGGCCAGACCCAGTCTGAGCTGCTCGAAAGCGTCGGCCTGGACCACTCCACCGTCTCCAAGTCCCTGCGCCGGATGCAGGATGCCGGCCTGCTCGTCCGCGAGCCGGCCGCACATGACCGGCGCGTCATGGTGGTCCACCTCACCGACAAGGGCCGTTCCATGCGCGAACCCATCGCTGCCCTGTGGCAGGCGCTGGAGGAGACCTCCGTGCGGAACCTGTCGGAGCAGCAGGCGGAGTCCTTCGTCGACACCGCCTACGCCATCGCCGAGGCGCTCGCCAGTCGCGCGCTTCCGCAAGAAGAATCCGAGTAACTCGCCGGTGCGGCTGGCCGTCTGCACATCGAACGGCCGCATCACCCCATCCCATCCGCGCCTTCGGCCTCGGTAACCAAGCCCCTCGCTCCTGACATGGAAAGTGAAAACTTCATGACTGCCACCGACTCCACCACCCTCCCGGTCCTCGTCGTCGGGGCGACCGGCTCTCTCGGGGGCAAGGTCGTCGACGAACTGCTCAAGCGCGGCAAGAACGTCCGTGCCCTGGTCCGGCCGGCCAGCGACGCTGACAGACTCGAAAGCAGGGGCGTGGAGATCGCCCGCGGCGACATGCTCGACCTCGACTCGCTCGTCGCCGCCATGAACGGCGCCGATGCCGTCATCACCACCGCTGCCGGCTACACCCGCGGCGGCAAGAACGCGCATGCCATCGACACCGTCGGCAACGCCAACCTCGCCGAGGCCGCCCACCGCGCCGGCATTCGACGGTTCGTCCTGACCAGCATCCTCACCAGCGACCAGACGCCCGATGTCCCACACTTCTGGCACAAGAAGCTCGCCGAGGACGAACTCGAACAGCTCGGCGTCCCGTTCCTCGCACTGCGCCCGGGGGCGTTCCTCGACCAGATCGCGAGCATGGCGGGCGACCCGATCGACAAGGGCCGCCTGATATGGATCGGCAAGACCACCGTCCCGTTGACCTTCGTCCATACTTCCGATCTCGCGGCGTACCTGGCAGCCGCAGTCGACGCCGAGGCCGACGACGGTGAGCGCATCGACATCGGCTGGGACCGTCCGGTCAGTATGCGCCGGGTAGCCGACCTGATGGGCAGCCGGGCCGGAAAGAAGATCAAGGTGTGGGCCGTCCCGTCCGCCGTCGCCCGCGCCGCAGGAGCCGTCGCCGGCCGCTTCATGCCCCTGATCAAGGACATGGCCGCGATGTTCGGCTGGTTCGACACCGGCCGCTACGTCGCCGACACCCGCCGCCAGGAGCAGCTGTTCGGCCCCGTCCCCACGGCCGAGGACGTCCTGGCCCGGTACAGCGACGAGCTGGGCACTGCACAGCACCGGTGACAGGCCGACGTCCGGCGCCCTGACCAGGACGCCTCAGGCTGCCCTACCGAATCCGATGGCCTGCGAGTCCTGCGAGTCTGCGCGCTGACCCCGCAATCGGGCTGACGGCCGCGTGATCATGGCGGCGTTGCGGAAGGGGATCCCCAACGAAGGGGGCTATACGGAACACTGGAGGGCGTGAACGGGACCCGCGTCGCTGCTCGACCGACGAGCAAGACCTGATCATCCAGACCAAGCAACTCCTGACCTCGGCGTGCCCGAGACCGCATCTACATCGACCGTGGGTTCTCCGGCACCACCCGCCGCAACCGCGCCGGCCTCGACCAGGCCATGGCCGCCGTCTGGAACGGGTCGGTGTTCACCGTGACCAAGTTCGACCGCTTCGCCCGCACCATGGCCGAGGCCAACGAGATCCTCACCGGCCTGTCCGGCCGCGGCGTCCTGTTCGGACTCGGCGGCTCGGTCTACGACTGGAACGACCCGTTCGGGCGGCTGTTCCTGCAGACCCTCGCCATGGTCGCCGAGTTCGAGGCCAACCTCGGGCACATGCGCCCCCGTGAAGGCATGGCGCTGGCCAAGAAGAACGGTAGGCTCAAGGGCACGCAGCCCAAACTGCCCGAACCCGCCCGGCGCTCCATCCGCCGCCGATACGCCGAGGGCAAGGTGTCTCTGGCCGATCTGGCCACCTGGCCTGACCCGCCATTCTCAGCGTCAACGGCTGTTCCTGGGTTCCCCGACCCCGTTAACGCCGGACTCCGAGTCGAGGACGAGAGCGATCACCATCACCTCCCACCGCACCAGCACACCAAATCCGCACATCACCAGGTGATCTGAACGCCGCCGAGTGCAGACCACGTCGCGCATTCGTGCAGATGACTTCGGAAACCGACAGGGGTCGCGCCTGGCGCGGCGGCGGGCGAACCGGCCCGCGGTGCGCAGGCGTGCCGCCGCGGCCGACTCCTCTACCACCGCCTCCTCTGACGGGCGCGTGGGCGGCGAGGTGTCTGTGAGATCTGAAGGCGCCGAGGGTCTGCTTTCTATCGGGTCTTCCGCACGTGGGTGGTGTCGGTGTCCAGGAGGGTGCCGTCGGCGCTGGTCGGCGCGATTTCCGGCACAGGGATGCCGTGCTGGTCGACAAGGGTGGAGTGGGTCTCGCCGGGCGCGAAGGCGTGGCGTTCTCCCCACTGTCGCAGGGTGAGGATGACGGGGAAGAGGTCGCGGCCGGCGTCGGTGAGCACGTACTCCTGGCGGCGGCCCGATAGCGCCGTGCGCTGGGCGAGGAGCCCGTGAGCAGTGAGCTTCCGGAGGCGATCGGTGAGGATGTTGCGAGCGATGCCGGTGCGTCGCCGGAACTCGGTGAACGATCGTGCCCCGTCCATCGCGTCGCGGATGACGAGAAGGCTCCACCTGTCGCCGACGAGGTCGAGCGTGCGGGCGACGGGGCAGTCGGGGTCGGTCCAGTCAAGGTCAGGGGCGCGCATGGTGGTGGGCGACATGACACCTCCCGATGAGTTGCGGATTGAAACCATTATGCCGTACGGTCAAATTGGTTTCAATTTGCTACCGATTGAGAGTGGAGCGCGATGGACGTGTGGCGGCGGTTGCTGCTCGCGGTGGCGTGTGGTGTCGCTGTGGCGAGCATCTACGCCTCCCAGCCAGTTCTGGAGCCGATGGGACGCGATCTCGGAGTGCCGGCAGAACTCACCGGGTGGATCGTCGCGACCGGCCAGATCGGCTATCTGGCAGGGCTGGTGCTGCTGGTGCCGCTTGGCGATGTGGTCGACAGGCGCCGACTCATCGCCGTGCACCTGGCGCTCACCGCAGTGGGCATGATCCTGACGGCCTCGGCGTCAGCCGCATGGGTGGCGTTCGTGGGGCTCGCGGCGGCTGGGGTGTTCGCGGTCGTGGTGCAGACCACGGTGGCCTACGCCGCGTCGGTCTCACCGCCTGCCGAGCGCGGACGGAACATCGGTGTCGTGACCTCGGGCGTTGTGGTCGGCATCCTGGGCGCGCGGGTCGTCACCGGCACGCTCGCCGAGGTGTGGGGCTGGCGGAGCGTCTATGTCGTGCTCGCAGTGCTGTCACTCGGGCTCACGGCCCTGGTCCTCGTCGTACTACCGCCAGAGGAGCGCCCCAACCGACCTGCGGGGTACAAGCGGGCCGTCGTCTCACTCCGCGGACTGTTCGGGCAGCGCATCTTCCTGACGCGCGGGCTCATCACGTTCTTCTTGTTCGCCTCGTTCGGAACCCTGTGGAGCGGACTGTCCCTGCCGCTGGCGGACACGCCGTGGCAGCTGAGCGAGAGCCAGATCGGACTGTTCGGCATCGCCGGACTCGCCGGCGCACTCGGGGCGGCACGCGCGGGACGGTGGGCGGATGCGGGACGGGCGGCCCCGATCACCGGTCTCGCGCTCACCCTGCTCATCCTCTCGTGGGCGGCCATCGTGCAACTGCGGTGGTCACTGTGGCTCCTCATCGTCGGAATCGTGGTTCTCGACTTCGCAGTCCAGGCTGTGCATGTGAGCAACCAGCACCTGCTCACCGCCGCGCATCCGGATCGCACCAGCAGCGTCATCGGTAGCTACATGATCTTCTACGCGCTCGGCTCCGCCCTCGGCGCAGCCGCAACCACCGCCATCTTCACCGCCCACGGCTGGGCGGGCTCCAGTCTCCTCGGGGCCGGATTCGCGGCCTGCGCGCTGGCCGTCTGGGCGACCGACAGGCGACTACCCCTCGATAGAGCGAACCTCCGATCCGAGAGCCCCGAGTTGCAACACGGTTGAACCGGGGAGACAACATGGCCGGTCTGGGCCATCACCACCGCGCCTTGCCGCAGGTAGCGCAGGGCGATGGGTCGCGCAGCAGTTCCAGTGTGGCTTCGACGGAGTCGACCCCGCCACTGAGGCCGACGACGACCGGCATGTGCACCATGGGTCCTCCACGTCCGGAAATGCGCGAACTCCCGCCGGGTGCCGGCGGGGGTTCGCGTGGAGAGGGTCAGCTGTCGCCAGGCGGCGGGGCGCCGGTCGGGTCGCGCTCGTCGTAACGCGGCAGCTGCTGCATGCGTGCGAGCTGCCGGCGCCGCTGGCGGCCAGGGCGGGGCCGTTTCCTGTGGTGAGGGCCTGACCTAGGGTATCGGTGAGGTCGCAGGGGACACTCCGTGCTTGGGCAGCCATCCCGCGTAGCCGGCAGGAATCACGTGGCCGGTGGACGCCGATATCCGTTCATGTCGTTTCCTCGGGGTGGCGGAGCAGCCGGTCGGCCTGGCGGATGATGCTCTCCAGGTAGCGGCGCGTCGCGGCGGGGTCGTCCCATGCCTGAGGGTCGATGAGCATGCGGTACATCGCCGCGCCCACGACCATGTCGATGATGGAGTCGATGTCGGCGTCGACGGCCAGCCGTCCTTCCTTTCTCGCGCGGTCGAGCGTGTCGCGGATGATGCGGCGCCGAGGTTCGATGTACTGCTGACGGTAGGTGTCCAGCAGCGACGGATGGCTCACGCTGGAGCCGATGAGCTGAGCCAGCACCGCGCGGAAGCGCCCATCGCCGAACGTGCGCACCCATGAGTCCATCAGCCGCTCGTCGGCCGGGCCCGGCGGTGCGTCGGTGGTGGCCCAGATCTCCTCTTCCGGTACGACGGTGCGGGCCTGTTCGATGGCTTGGGTCAGCAGTTCCTCCTTCGAGGACCACCGGCGGTAGATCGTCACCTTGGCCACGCCGGCGCGCTTGGCGATCTGCTCGACGTTCGCGCCCTCCAGGCCACGCTCTGCGAACAGTTCCAGCGCCGCCTTCATGATCGCCTCATCGGCTTCAGGGTCACGCGGCCGACCCCGAGTACGGCGGGCGGAGGTCATCGGAAGTCCACCTCCCCGATTCCCGCGCCGGAGGACGGCGGCACGAAGCGGGGCGTGTGCCCGGGCCGCAGCCGCCAATCGGGGGTGAGAACGGTGTCCAGATGCCGGCGCAGCGTCCGGAATTCGGCCGCGCGCGGGCGACCGTTGGAGAAAACGGATGCGACCGCGGATCGGTAGGGCGTGTTGTCGTGAGCGAACAGCGGCACGGTGTCCTGAGCCGAGGCGAGCAGGCTCTGGATACGCCGGGCCGCCTGCAGTTGGAGTTCGGTGTCGGCGCCGCCGATCGTCATCTGGCGGACCTGGTCGACGGCCAGGTGGGGCAACGTGTAGAGGGTGTCGCCCATGAACAGCGCGGCGCCGTCGTCCATGCGCAGCAGCACGCACATGTGTCCTGGGGAGTGCCCGGGCGTGGGCAGCAGGACCAGGCTGCCGTCGCCGAAGTGGTCCTGGGCGGCGGGGAAGGCGCCATAGCGGCCTGAGTCGAAAGCGGGGAAGGACAGGCGGTCCTTGACCAGGCCGAACGAGTACGGGTACAGAACGCCGTCGATCCAGTCGCGCCGGTCCATCACCACGGTCGCGTGGGACAGGTAGCGCAGACCTCCCGCATGGTCGTCGTGGACGTGAGTGAGGAACACGGTGCTGATCTCCTTGATGTCGTAGCCGAGCCGGGCCACCTGGACCTGCAGGTCTTGCTCGGGCGTCATCTTGTACTCGTTGCGCTCGGTCAGCAGGCGCGAGGCCATGCCGTCGTGGCCGTAGTACCCATCGTGATCGTGTGCCTGTTCCCAGTTCACACCGGCGTCGATGAGCATCAGCCCGTGCCGCGGGTGGTCGATCAGATAGGCGTAGATCGGCACGGCGATCTGCGCCTTGTCGAGCAGGGTGCGCATATAGCCGTTCAGCCCCTCCCAGCCGTCGAGGCCTCCATAGAACTGACCGTAGGTGACGATGGTGTCCCCGGTGTGAATCGGAAACACCCGGACCGCGCCGTCGCTGATCCGTCGCCTGCCGCCCGTGGCGTTCACGGCTTGCTCCCGTTCTTCGGCACCCCGCGCCAGGAGGTCTCGGCGATAGCGGTCGACGCGGCTGGTCGAGATCCCGCTCAGCACACCCAGCAGGGCGCCGGCACCGGCTAGGAGCAACGCCCGTCGGGCGCGTCCGGAGGCCGGCTCCGTCCTGGCACGCCGCCTGCGCAGCCCCGTGACCAGCGCCGCCGCCAGGGTGGCTGCGGCCGCCAAGCCGATCAACACAGGCACGTCGGTGACGTGGAAGACGACCGCGAAGTACAGCCCCAGGGTGCACAAAGCGGCAGGAACGCCGACAAGCGCACGCACGCGGGCCCGGCCGGACCGCCGTCCGAACACTCCCGGCCACAGCAGCCCGATCATGAGGCCGAGCAACAGCAGACCATAGCCGACGAGCAGCGGGGCTGCCACGTCCTTCAGGCGCAGCACGACCAACCAGGCGGCGGACACCACGAGGGTCAGGGCCAGTAATGCGATCTTGCCGAGGAGCTTCATCGGCCGGACCTCCAATTCGTAAACGCTAACGGTAGCGTTTGCATAATAACCCCATCGCTTCTGTAGCCCGTAACGCCCCACCTTGCTCGTCGAGCAGGGTCGGGGCTCGGGCCTGGCGCGGCCGCCGAGGAACGGAAGCCCGGCATGCCGAGATGGACGGTGGTGTGAGCGGCCGCCAGACGTCGAATGGCCCCAAGCTTCTGGCCGGCCGCGCGGCATCTGGGCGGGATCCGGCCGAAGCTGTGGACATCCGATGCAGGCTTGACCGAAATGATCTTCAAGCTTCAGATGGCTTGGCCATCGCCATTTCGCTCACAGAAAGTAACGCAAAGAATAATGGCGTTCGCGCCGCCACGGCGTGTGCGGGCCGTACCCCTGACGCTGGGGAACATCGAGGCGGAGGTGGGTCGAGGACCCTCACGGATCGCCCGTTCTGAGGACCTGCCCGTGGATACCAGCGAAGACCAGGCCGAGCTCGTAGGAGAGGACGGCCGCCTGGGTGCGGTCGCGGGCGCCGAGCTTGTCCAGGACATTGCGACGTGCGTCTTAGCCGTCTCCTTGGAGACGTACAGCGTCGCCGCGATTTCTGCGTTGTTCTGTCCGAGCGAGACGTGCCGCAGGTCCAGCTCGCGCGGGGTCAGCTCGACCGGCACGCGCGACCTCGCCGTACCGAAATGCGGAGAGGCTATGCGGCGCAGCGCATCAGGGAAAGGCCCTTGGCATGCCCGGAGGTGGCGCCGGATGCGGCGAGGCGGGGCAGCTCGATCCAGGCTGACCCGGGTTCCCGCAGTGTCAGTTTTCGAAGGGGCGTGCAGGAATGTCCAGGGGAGCCGTCCCGCGGGCCTACACGATCGCCTTCAGGATCTTGATCAGAGCGGTGGTCGCGGGCGGGTCCGGCGGCTCGCCGTACGTGACCGCGAAGATCTGCCGGCTGTTGCCCGCGATCTCGGTGGCGTGGATCCCCGGCGTACGGTGCGCCCGAAGCGCGAGCCCGGGCAGCGTGGCGACCCCCATCCCGGCCGCCACCAGCGACTGGACCACGACCATGTCGTCGCTGGAGTACGCGATCCGCGGCGTGAACCCGGCGCGCTCGCAGGCGGTGACCAGCGCCGAGCGGCAGCGCTCGCACCCGCCGACCCAGGCGGAGTCCCGGTGGTCCGCCAGCCGCTGGCCCGGCTCCCGGCTGATCAGGTAGAGCGGGTCGTCCAGCAGATGGGTCAGCCGGAACCCCTCCTCCTCGTCCGGGGTGCTGGCGTGCCGGAAGACCAGCGCGATGTCGACGTGCCCGGCGCGCAGCATCCGCAGCCCCTCCACCGGGTGCACGTCGACCAGGTTCAGCTCGACGCCCGGGTACGACGCGGACAGCTCGGCCGCCGCCTTGGGGATGATCGTGCTGAGGACCGTCTGGAAGCCCGCGACCCGCACGCGCCCGGCTCGGAGCCCGATCTGGGCGGCCAGTTCGACGGAGGCCGCCTCCACCCGCCCGACGATCTCCCTGGCGCGCAGAGCGAGGAGCTCGCCCTCGGGGGTGAGCCGGATGCCGCGGCCCACCCGCTGGACGAGGCGGGCCCCGGTCGCGGCCTCCAGCCGGGCGAGGTGGTGGCTGACCGAGGGCTGGGAGTAGTGCAGTTCCTTGGCCGCCTCGCTCACCGACTCGTAGCGGGCCACGGCCTCCAGCACCCGCAGGTGCGTCAGGTTCATCACGTATCAACTTTATCTATGTAAGTCGGGATTTTTTGGCATTAGACGTCATGGCTTCGGCGGGGGAGCATCGGGCTCATGACCGAGCAGATCACTGCCCCCGCCGACGGACTGTCCAGGCCCGGCCTGGCCGAACTCGTCGCACGCATCCAGCCGTGCGCCCGCCGGCAGGCGGATCCGCGGGCGATCGCCCGGCAGGTGGCCGACGTGCTCGCGGAGACGAAGCCGGCCGTGGACCTGCTCACCGTAGCCGAGCGGGCCGGCTCTCCCGACGGCTACACCCGTCACACCCTGCACACCGAGGCGGCGTTCTCGGTGTCGGCCGTGGTGTGGCGGCCGGGCCAGGTGACGGAGATCCACGACCACCTGGTGTGGTGCTCGTTCCTGGTGCTGCAGGGCGCCGAGACCGAGACCCTGTACGACATCGACGGCGACCGCCTGGTCGAGATCGGCGAGCGCCACCGGCCCGCCGGCTCGGTCAGCGGCGTGGCCCCGCCCGACGACATCCACCGGGTCCGCAACACCGGCGACACGGTCGCGATCACGCTCCACGTGTACGGCGCCGATCTCAGCAACGGCACCAGCGTCCGCCGCACGTACAGGCAGAAGAACGACGGATGAGGCCACCGATCGCCGGCTGAACCAGATCGAAGGAGAATCGAGATGCAAGATCAGAAACAGAACTTCGCCACCACATTCTCGGTGGACCGGACTCCCCAGGAAGCCTTCGAGGCCATCACCGATGTCCGTGGCTGGTGGTCGCAAGAGGTCGAGGGCGTCACCGACCAGGTCGGCGGCGAGTTCCACTACCGCTACAAGGACGTCCACCGCTGCACCATCCGCGTCACGGAACTCGTGCCCGGCCGGAAGGTCGCCTGGCTCGTCCTGGACAACTTCTTCAACTTCATCGACGACCAGACCGAATGGAAGGGCACCGAGATCGTCTTCGAGCTCTCCGAGAGGGACGGTGGCGCCGAGGTCCGCTTCACCCATGTAGGCCTGGTTCCGCAGTACGAGTGCTTCGACGTGTGCTCCAACGCGTGGGGCGGTTACCTCGGCGGAAGCCTGCGAAGTCTGATCAACACAGGCGAGGGACGGCCCAACCCGAAAGAGGACGGGAACGCCCCGGACCACCAGAACGCCGCCACTGCTCTGCGCGCCCGGCGCTCACCCCAGGACACCAGCCTGGCCGACGGCGAGTGAAGCGCGCCCATCCTCGCCAGATCCGGGGTCGTGGAGGAACCGCGCAGGAAAGAGCGGTACGAGCCCGAGGCTGTCACTGCCGCTTCAGCGGAGGGGAACGACGCGAGGGCGGCACGAGCGCCTGGGCCGTTGTGAGCAAGGTCCCAGACGCCCATGCCTCCATATGGCAACCGACTCCGCGTCATACCGGGCGGCGAAACGCGGGATTCGGCTTCGTGCGGGTTCGAACCGCGCCGGCCCTGAGTCAAGGGGTCACGATGGCGAGCCTGTCGATGTTGTTCTCAGTGGTCCAGAGGTTGTTGTTGTCGGGTCCGCGTGTGATGTGGAGCGGCCCGGCGAGGGTGTCCGGGAGCGGGTACTCGCTGATGGTCCCGGTGGTGGTGACGCTGGCGACGTTGCCGGCGACCTGCTCGGCGAACCAGAGGTTGCCGTCGGGGCCGCTGGTGATGCCCCATGGGAAGCTGTTGATGTCGGACAGCGTGTATTCGGTGAAGGTGCCCGTGGTGGTGACTTTGCTGACCTTGCCGTTGCCGTCGGTGTACCACAGGTTGCCGTCCGGGCCCGTGGTCATCCCCACGGGCATCGCGCCGGAGCTGGGTACGGGGAATTCGGTGATCGTTCCGCTGGTGGTGATGCGGCCGATGCTGGCCGCGACCGCTTCGGTGAACCACAGGTTGCCGTCCGGCCCGGTGGTGATGAACATCGGGTAGGCGCCTGTATCCGGCAGGTTGTACTCGGTGATCGTCCCGGATGTGGTGATCCGGCCGATCTTGCCCGTCTCCGACTCGGTGAACCACAGGGCGCCGTCCGGGCCCGTGGTGATACCCCAGGGGTAGGCGTTCGCGGTCGGCAGGTTGTACTCGGTGATCGTCCCGGATGTGGTGATCCGGCCGATCTTGTTGCTGGCGAACTCGGTGAACCACAGGGCGCCGTCGGGCCCGACGGTGATGTGTCCGGGCTCGGCTGCGGGGGTGGGCAGGGTGTATTCGGTGAACACGCCCGCCGGGGTGACGCGCCCGATCTTGTTGCCGGAGGTCTCGGTGAACCACACGTTTCCGTCCGGCCCTGCGGTGATCCCGACGGGAGAGGCCGGCCTCGTCGGTAGGGACAGCTCATTGATCGTCGGGGCCTGCTGGGCTTGCGTGGCGGACCGTGCGGCCCCTTGGCGCAGCGAAGTGGGCGGGCGCATGCACCGGATCTTGCGATGGCGCGGCATCTGCTTGAGCTTCAGGCAGAGCTTGATATACGGACGCGGGTGCGGCGGACGGGGTGGCGGGGCGGCGGCCGCCGTGGAGGCGGGCGCGCAGGTCGTCAGAGCCAAGGCGATGACCATGAGCGGACAGGCGAGGAGCCGAGAACGAAGACGCATGACATCCCTTCCAGAAAGGAACAGCGAGCACGCCGGTGGGCCGTCTGGACGAAGTCGGACAATCCAAGGGATTGGCTCCGGCAGCAGTACGTCCAGCTCTGGCACCGGCCTCGACGTCGTGAAGGCCGATCAGGCGGAAATTTGTCATTCCCGCCCGGCCCGGCCCGCTCTCTCAATATCTCGCAATGGCGCGGACCGCCTGCGATCGTCATGGTTCGCGGCTGGTCAGAACTTCGCTAAATCACCGGCCCGGGGCCGGCGGAGACGGCGGACTTGCATAAGTCGATTTTTCTGCTTTTGCGGCTGGCTGGCTGGAAATCTCGGGCCAAAGCGACGGCTTATCCGGCTTTCGCGAGCCGACGATCCTGTGGTGGCTGAGCGGGTGTTTGAGAAGGTGCGGCGTGTCTGCGTGACCTCGACGTCGACATGATCAACAGTGGCCCCGGGTGGAGCAACGAGCGCGACGGTACTCCTCGGACACCAGTGACGAGCAGGGCGGTGATCGAGCCCTCTGCTGTCACAGGTGAAGACCGGAGGCCGGCCGGAGAAGCACCCGCGCCGCGGTGCGCGGACGAAACCCGGCCTCGTCATCCCGCTCACTGAACCGCCGAGGGAAATGTCCGCCAAATGTCCGGGTCGGTGTCCTGGCTGTGCCCCCCGCGGTCAGCCAGGCTTGCTCGGGCACTGTCATCTATCCGAGAGAGGTTTACCCGGACGTTTGCAACAGCACGGACGGTGGCCAACGGTGGGGCTGGAACAACGGTGGGCTCCTCATGAACCTCGCGCGAAATGAGTGCCTAACCGACGGCGCTGATTATGACACCGGAGTTGCCAAGTGCTCGGACTATCCCGACCAGCATTGGAGGCACCAGAGCTTGGCGATTGTCAACGCTGCCTCCGGCTACTGCCTGGAGCCCGGGACCAACTCGCCGGGGGCGCGGATATGTACCCTGCCGTGCCGCACCACCACCCGCCAGGGGCGGACCGTGACCTACTGGTGACACCCGCCTCGCGCATCGCGCGATTGTATGCGGAGACGTAGTCACCGGAACAAGGAGAGAAAGCAGCCATGAAGGATGAATCAACAAACCTCGGCGAGCCGGCGGTCGTCGACCGGGCCACCTTCCAGGCCGAACTCGACAGGCTGCGGGCCCGGGAGAAGGCACACACCCGGGAAGGCGACGCGATCGCCGCGGCCCGTCGGCGCCTCCCCATGGTCGAAGTCGATGCCGACCTCGAGCTGATCGGGCCCAACGGGCCGCTCACCCTGCTCGATGCGTTCGAAGGGCGCCGGCAGCTCATCGCCTACTACTCCATGTGGTGGCCCGGCCGGCCCGCGCCCGAGCAGTGCGAAGGCTGCACGATGTTCCTCAGCCAGGTCGCTGAGCTGTCCTACCTGCACTCCCGTGACATCACGTACGCAGTCTTCAGCCAGGGCCGCAACACCGCGTTCGGCCCCGCCGACCCACAGGTGTCGTACGACGAGAGCCTCCGCTACCGCGACTTCATGGGCTGGGACATGCCCTGGTACTCGGCACAGCCCTCCCTCGACGCGCTCCTCGTCGGTCGTGAGCTCGGCTTGTTCCACCTCGTGTGCTACCTACGGGACGGCGACCGCGTCTTCGAGACCTACTGGACGAAGCGCCGCGGCGTGGAGGCCATGGACTACGCCTACTCCCTCATGGACCTCACCGTCTACGGACGCCAGGAACCCTGGGAGGACTCACCCACCGGCTGGCCGCAACACTGCTCCATGAGGACTTACGGCGGCTCGCCCGTTTGGCCGCCGGTGTCGGAGGAGGAGGGCGGACGCCCCATCGCCCAGTGGCCGCGACTCGACGCCGGACACTCCGACGACCTCGCCGTTGGACCCTGATCGTCAGTGGAAAGAGCCTCCTGAGCCCGGACGGGTCTGCGGGGCCCGCTGCTTCTCAACCACGCTGTGAGTAGCGTGGTGAGGGGGCGGCGGTCAGGCGACCGAGTGGGTGATGACGCCGGTGTAGGTCCCCGCCGTCGCTTGTGCCGGGATGGTGACGACAAGCGTCGGCCGCCAGCTGGTCGAGGTGGCATTCGGGAACTTGCGCGAGCTGAAAGCGGTCACCGGCGAGGACAGCGGGACACGATCCGCGGCCGTGGGCTGCCCCGGAGTGCGGCTTCTCGCACCACCCGAGAAGGCGGTGACCGGACCCGACCAGTACGCGACGTTGTTCCTCGTGATGGTCTGCGCGGGGCCGCCGGCGCCGGTGGTGAAGTCGGTGGCCGTCACGGTCGCCGTCCAACTCATCTGGCCGGCACGGGAATCGGCCACGGTGACCGTGCCGAGGCTGGCGCTGATCGTGCCGCCCGCACTACCGCTGCCGAGGCTCGCCGATGTGGGTGCGGACATCGACAGAGCCGGAAGCGGCTGCAGCCGCCACGTGGGCACAGTGGTCGCCGCTGTCCCGGACTCGGCAGAGGCCGCAGGAGCACCCACGCCGAAGAGCAGCGCGAGTGAAGCCAGCAGCGTTGAGGGGGTCGGCACGCGTTACTCCACCTCCCATTGCTCTTGTCATTCCTGCGCGGCCATGGGTCCCGGGGACGCGCGGGCGTCTGGTCCAGCAGCCAACGACAAACCGATGACAGGCTAGATCACACCCACGTATCCGCCTGCCCGACACTCTTGATCCCGTACGGCAAACTCCTCACCAAGGACCACGGGAAACTCCACTTCGGGCCGACCGATCGTCGTGTCGCCGTCTCGGTGACCCGGCGTGCTGGTCCGCGAGCGTGGGCAGGCTCTGTCGGGAGTTCGGATCTTCAGGTGACGGAGGCTGCGTGCGCGGATTTCTTGTCCGGCGGCGTTTCGTCCGGAGGAGGCGGAGGCGTCCGGCTCCACGGCATACGCCGCCAGGCGACCCAGGCCCCGGTGTAGGTTTCGCGGATGGCCACGGGTGCGAAGTTCAGCGGCGCGGCGGGCCGGCTCTGCAGCGGCGGCTGGCTGACGTTCCACGGCATGATCACCAGCGTCGTGTTCGATGGCACGGTGTTGATGTCGTCCCGGTTGATCGGGATGAACCGTGCCGGCACCTGCAAGGCCTGGCATATCCAGATCTGCCAGGGCATATCTCGGTAATCCATGGCCACTACGTCACGCGACGTGAGCCCGGGCTGGTTTGAGGTCGGTGGCGGAGTGCAGGTGCTGGGACCAGGGATTGGTGGATCGCGAGGTGATCGCGGTCATCACCGCCACGCCCCAGATCCCGATGGCGGTGAACACGGCCGTCGCGGCCGTACCGGTGCGTGCGGACAACCACGCAGCCGATCCCACCGCCGCCAGCGCGAGCAGGGCCAGGCAGGTCGTCCAGCCCAGCTTGAACGCCGTCCAGCTCCACGTCGACGCGGCGATCTCCGGGAAGTCGAACACCCCGAAGAAGGCGGTCTCCAGCCGCGCGCCGGCATACCCCCACACCACCACCGCGCACAGCGGCACGAGACAACGACCATAGGCGAAGTTCGCCACCGCCCCGGCGGCCGGCACACAGATCGCGGTGGCGGCATCACGCCGGTCCGCCCACCGCCGTACCAGCACGGCCCCCAGCACGCCAGTGTGTACGACTACGATGATCGCTCCACGGGCATGGACACTGTAGGTGTAGGCGGCAAGCACGGAGGCCGCGACCGCCCACACCACGTCTCGGCGGTCGATCCAGGCGTGCAGGCACAGCAGCAGCCCGTCACCACCAGCGGCAAGATCGCATCACTCCCTGAGGCAGTTGCTCCGCTTACCTGGTGCGTGAGCGCGGCGGCGGACGATGAACACAAGCATCAGGCCGGCGACCACCGCCGCGGCAACCACGGAGAAGGCGACGCGTGGCGTGCCGACGCTGACCGGCTTGCCCACACCGGCGGCGGGGAAGGTGATCGTGGCGGTGGCCGTGTGTTCCACTCTGCCGCTGCGCAGCCGCAAGCGTGCCTCCCAAGGCCCATCTGGAAGCCGTCCGTCCAGCGTGACGGTTACCCCTCCCGTGTCGCCGGGCAGCAGAGACGTGCCCGGCGGTACGGGATATGGTCCGGCGGCCTGCAGGCCGGCCGGGCCGTCGGCGAGCTCAAGCGTTCCGGTCATCTCCAGAGCGCGTTCCCCCGTGTTGCGGAGCTGGGCGATGATCTGCGGCTGGCCCTGGGGGGAGCGTGCGGGCGTGAGTGAGAGGATCTCGAACGCCGAGGGCGGTTCACCGCCTGGGCCGACATCGAGGTAGATCCGGATCCCCACCCGGTTGATCACCTTGGCCGTGCCCGTGCCGGCACCGGCGACCTCGGCCCAGAGGACGCCGTAGCGTTCGCCACGCGAGGCGGTGGGCGGCACGCCGATGGTGACGCGCGCGGTCTTCTTGCTGCCCGGGGGGAGTTTGAGCACCGGATGGTCGACGGAGATCCATTCCGTCAGCTCGTTCGGGGTGCGGCCGGTGGCGTAGGCGAACGTCCGCTTCTCGATCGAGGCCGCGGCGGCGTAAAGATCGATGCTCAGCCTGCGCGAGGTCGTGTTGCTGACCTCGACCCGTCGGCGGATGGTCGTGCCCGGACCGAGGTGATCGACGATCGAGGTGTAGGCGCGGGGATCGTCGCGGCGAACGAGCGGCGCCTCCAGCAGCCGGATGCTGAACACGCCCTTCGGCTCGCCTGATGGGCCGTCCCGTCCCGGCTCGGCCCCCCCAACGCCGGCGACAGCGCCCTGGACCAGCGTGGCCGCCGCAAGCAGCACCATCCATGCCGCAACCCGGCGCAGGACCACGCTAACCACCCGTAACAGAGTGCGTCACCGTCCCGGTGTACGTAGCCGCGCCATTCTGCAGGGGCACATCGACGGTCATCGTGGGCACCCACGTGGTGGCGCTGCTTCCGGTCCCAGGATCGTGTTCCACGACCTCGGTGGGCGTGGCCATGCCGTTCGCGTCCCGGGACGTCACCGTGCCGTTGTTGGTGCTGGCAGTCCCGGGGGAGTAGCTCGCCTGGCTGGGCGGGATGTTGGGCTGTCCCGTCGCCGTGAACGGCGTCGACACCACCGTGCACGTCCACGCCAGGTTGCCGTTTCGGTTGTCGATGACCGTCACCGGGTCCCCGGCCGGCCACGAGCCGCTGGCCTGCCGGGCAGGGGCGTTGTAGGCGAGGGTGACGTTGGACGGTGCCGTCATGCCGAGAGCGCCCGACGACACCTCGAATGTCACCACGGTGTCGCACGGCGTGGACGGCGGCTGCCCGCTCGGGCACGGCACGGCTCGAGCGGCGGGGACGGGGCCGAGCAACGCCACGACAGTGGCACCGGCCGCCGGCACCCCCAGGCATCTGCCAGGCTTGAACCGCATGACAACTCCTCAAGTGATCGAGGTCGGGCGCGCCAGAGCTTCTTGCAGGGGTTGTCAACGATCTCGCCCTCCCAGTTGAGGTGAGGCTACGGCGCGCCAACGCGATACAGGGGACGACGCCCAGCGTGCTGGCGGTTTAGGGACTCAGTCTTGCCGCATGGTTGGCGACGGCACGTGATGGGCGACACTCCGTTTGTCGACGGCAGTGAAAGCGATGTTTATCCCAGGATTTCGGGCAGGCTGCGACCGACCGGCTGATCGCCCGCCGCGATGTCAGCGTCCCGGAGAAGACCCTCTACCGGCTCCTGTATGAGACAGCCGGACAGGCCGGAAAACCTCGCTCAACATCGAGGATCTGGGACCGCCCGCCAGGGGTTGTCAAGCTGAGTCCGATGGTCAGCCCGCTTGAGAGCCGTGAAACCGCGTCAGGCAACTAGGTGACGTCCTGGTCAGTGCCAGAAGAGCAGCTCAGTTGGTGCGAGCCGTGGACGGCACGGTGGTGATGGCCTGCTCGACCGTGGGCTGCACGGTCAGATGGGCGTCTGCCCCTGTGATGTGCAGCAGGTGGGGGGATGCGGCGTGGGCGGCGGCCAGGTGGATGCGGTGCAGTCGGCTGCGCAGGCGCGGGCGCGGGCGAGCGGATGTGCAGGCTGGAGCCGTCCAAGGAGGGCACCTCGGCCAAGTCGACGACCAGGTGATCGCCGGCGCGGCGGACCCGCTGGAGGTAGCCGGTTGACCGGGGGCCGGTGCTGCGATCGGCCTCGCCGGCGATGACGATTACGGGGACGCGGGAAAGACGCTGGTGCGTCAGGGCGAAGGCCGCCGCGGTGACGGGCGTGGCCGGGCGGGCCGGAGGCTCGGGCTGCCGAGAGGCTCCCACGCACGGAGCCTAGACTGTCCGTGGTGGCGCCGATACCCGATGTTGTGTCCTGGTTCGGGCGCCGCCGATCGCTGGGCCGCCGGTCAGGTGTCCGTCCCGGTGGCCGCAACGCCTGCTCGGCGTCGTGGCCGCCGGTCAGGTGCCCAGCGTCGAGCAGGTCAAGGAGCACATCGCGGCAGATCGAGGGCGCCCACGAGTGCTTCGTTCACGCGATCGGCGACATCGACATCCTGCTCGACATGCTCGGCGGCCCGCACACCGTGCTCGGCGACGACTGACTTCCCTGGTCAGCGGACGGGCCTGGTGTCGGCCCCCGGCCAGCAGAAGCGCCGCCCTACGCGCTTGGTGTTCACTATGGTGCCGCCGAGGTGGCGGTCGTGGTGGCCTGCCACTGGCACAAGGGGACGGCGCCGCGCCAGGAGCAGACCGCCGGCGATCGCCGCGCTGTCCGAGCCGGCCCCGCCGCTGGACTCCGACACCGACGAGGCGTGGCGGGCCAATGGCTGGCCGGGGTTTGGCCTAGGCTGCGGTCATGGCCGAGATCAAGACTCCGACTCCCATGGAAGCCTTCGAACTGCTGCTCGCGGGAAACCAGCGCTTCGTTGCCGGTGCCCCGGATCACCCGAATCAGGACGCGACACGCCGCGCCGAGATCGCACCGGGCCAGCGCCCGTTCGCCGTCCTGTTCGGGTGCTCCGACTCCCGGTTGGCCGCAGAGATCATCTTCGATCGTGGCCTGGGTGACCTGTTCGTGGTGCGCACGGCGGGCCACGTGATGGGCGCGGAGGTGCTGGGCAGCATCGAGTACGGGGTGGACGTGCTCGACTGCCCGCTGGTGGTGGTCCTCGGCCATGACTCGTGCGGGGCGGTGGGCGCCGCGTGCGCCGCACTGGAGGACGGCATGACGCCGGCCGGGTACGTCCGGGACGTCGTCGAGCGGGTGACGCCCAGCGTGCTCGCGGCGCGGGCCGCAGGTCGCGTGGAGGCCGACGAGATCCTGGCCGAGCACATCAGGCACACGGTCGACCTGCTATTGGACCGCTCTCGGGTGCTCGCCGAACGGGTCGGCGCCGGCCAGGCCGCCGTCGTGGGCCTGTGTTACCGGCTGGCCGACGGCAGCGCCCAGGTGGTGGCAGCCCGCGGCCTCGAAGTCACCGCCGGCTCCGCAGCGTGACCGGAGCTCCGCCAACCGTTGCACAGCCACCTCACACCGCGCATGGCCCACGGATCCGCCCACGCTCACGGTCCCTGCACCTCGCTCCGCGCCCGCGGCGCGCGGCTGGCCCGGGCCGCGGACTGCGAGGGGTGCCACGGGCGGGGAAAGCGTGATCACTGACCAGGGGCGTTGCCGGTCACTCGGCGGGCCGGGGCCCCGCGGCGCGGCGGAGCCGGTTGGCGATCGCCAGGCCCAGCCCCTCCTCCACCGGCAAGGACGCGACGATGAGGTCGCAGCCCCGCTGGTCGA
>NZ_VJYI01000051.1 GCF_008065375.1 Nonomuraea sp. SYSU D8015 | reverse complement strand
TAGTGCTGCGTTCCTCAAAGGGTGTAGGTGAACCGTCGGCGTAGCTGCCGTGGTGGCGGTGGTGGGCGTCCCCAGACCCAGGGTTTGGCCTGGGTGTTGAGCTGGGCGGTGGCGATGCGGGTGGCGTAGTCGATGTCGTCGGGGCCGACGAAACACTGCCCGGCGATGGCATGCCGCCGGAAGATTCGCCACCAGGCCTCCTGCAGGTTGAGCCAGCAGGCGCCGACCGGGATGAAGACCTGCCGGATCCGGGGATGGCCGGCCAGCCATTCCCGGGTGGCGTAGCTGTTGTGGCTGGATAAGTTGTCGGTGATGACGAAGATGGGAGCGGTGCCAGGGTTGGCATTCTCGATCTTGGCGAGAAACTGCTGGTAGTAGCGGCTGCTGCGGGACGGGGCGGTCATGGTGACCGCGGTCCCGTCGGCGATGCGCAGACCTCCGTATACCCAGGTCTTTTCAGGGCCGCGAGAGTAGTCCAGCGGCGCTTTGATCCGGTGCCCATCAGGCGACCAGCCGGATGCGGGTGGGAAGGCCCGCGGCACCACGGGGCCGAGCTCATCTGCGCAGATGACTATCGCGCCGGACGACGGGCGCGCATAGAGGTCCACGATCCGGGATCTTTTGCGGCGAATTCCGGGTCTTTGCTGGTGGTCCAGGATCGGGGGCGGCGCCATCTCACCCCTTCCTTCAGCAGGATCCGGCGCACTTGAGAGCGACCGACCTCGATTCCGGCGGCACGGTGTCCAGCGTCCACACGCCCGGTGCATCTTCCTCCTCGGCGGCGGCCAGCCCGTTCAGCCACGGATCAAGCATCGGTCGCCCTGGCGGGGTCGTTTTGACCAGGGCGATGATCTGGCTGCGCTCGCTTTCGGTGAGCCGCGGTCGTCGCCCAGGCCCGGGCCGATCACCCAGGCCATCGATCCCTTCGCCGTTGAACCGGTGTAACCGCCGGCGCACCGTTTGCGGGTGACAGCCCAGTCTGGCCGCGATTGCCGGCACCCGCAGCCCGTCCCAGCTGGCCACCACGATCCGGGCTCGCTGGATCCAGTCACCGGGAGCGTGCCGGGCACCGGCCAACCGGCGCATAGTGCGTTCTTCCCTCTCATCGCACGGAGCCCGCGCGAACAGTAGCTTCGGCATGGCGGAACCCTCCTGCCATGAGAATCCGCCTGCTCAAGGCTCCTGGCCAGAGGCAATCCCACACCCTTTGAGGAACGCAGCAGTAGGTAGTCGGGGAATGCAATCATCCTCAATCGTGGACACCCCTCATATAAGTCCCGAAGATCAGATCGCGTTGCGACGTGGGCTACTACTCTTATGCAGATCGTTTGGGTTCCCTCACGCAGGGCGTGCGGTAGAACTCATCGCGGGATACATGGGATGATCTTCCCCTCAACCAGCGACCAGCTTTGTGTACTCGCAGCTCGGCGACGGTGAGAGCGAGGTAAGAGATGCTCCACTTCTAACCCGACGGTCGCAGGTTCGAATCCTGCAGGGCGCGCTTGTCCCCACCAGGGAAAACCCCCGCCTGACCTGCACTGATGCAGGACGACGGGGGTTTCGCACGTCCGGCTGTCTACGGCTCTTGCCGAGCGTGTACGGGCGTCTCTACCCAATGCTTACCCACGATCGGTGGACATTTTCGATCATGGATCGCTACCGTCGTCCCTCAATGCCTGATCGATGCGCCGTCTTGCTGCCTCATCCTGACCGACGATGCACTTGGCGTAGATCCTGAGCAGGACTTCCACGCTGTGACCGGCCCACCGCCCCGGCTGGCCTACCTACTGCACCGATTCGCCGAAGTGGTGCGGGAAACCGCACGCGAGGAGGGGCTGTGACGTCAACCATCACCCGACACTGAACAGGCGCAACTCACAAGCAGCACAAGAGGGCCTCTTACCTGCACTAATGCGGTCAGGGGCCCTCATTATGAGTCCGGTGGTGTACAGCTATCGCCGGGCTGCACTCCTCCTTGGGGGCGTCGGCGACGCGGCGCTTGGCGGCCTCGTCCTGGCCTACGACGCACTTGTAGATGCGCAGCAAGACCTCCACGCTGTGACCGGTCCAGGCTGCGACTTGGGTGGCTGGTACGCCCGCGTTGAGCCAGGTCGAGACCAGGCGTGGCGGAGGTCGTAGACGCGATCCAGAGTGCCACCGCCGAGTTCCGCGGCCGCCTGAGCTTCCCGAGATGAGTGCGCGGTGAGCGCCACGAGGAGGTCAGGGGCGGTTCCGCCCAGTCGTGACCCCGAGCACGCGACTACTCGATGCTCTCCTTGACCTCCACCTCGTGGTCGGCCTTCGCGGGCGTATAGCCGGCGTTTCCCGCCCACTCGACGGTGTACGTGTAGTGCCCTGTCTCGGCCGGTCTGTCGGAGAAGCTGTACGTCCCATTCTTACGGGCGGGCACGCCCGGTAGTGTGGTCGTGACCGTGCCATTGGCGTTGGTGATGGTGCGCTTCACCGTGAGCGCGTAACCCCATCCCGAGGGCGGGGGCGTGGGCAGCAACACGCCGCTGAGCGTCAGGGCGGCGCCGACGGGCCACTCTGAGGGCCCCGTCACCGTGAGCGACGAAGTCTTCTTGACCGTCACCTTCGCCGAAGCCGTGCTCCAGCGAAAGTCGTCGTCACCGTCCCAGAGCACGGCATAGGTGTATGCCCCGCCGGAGGCCGGGGTGTCGGTGATGGTGAAGGTCCCGTCCGGGGCGGTCGTCACGTCGGCGAGCATCTCGGTGGTCCCGTCGGGCAGGTGGCGGGTCACCGTGAGCGGCTTCGCTCCCGCCGCCGCTCCGCCGGGCAGTTCGAGGCGGCCGGTCAGCGTGAGCGGTTGGTTCACCACCCCGCCGGACGGGGGCGTCAGCCTCAGCGCGGAGGCCGGGAAAGTGATGTCCTCCACCCGCCACAAGTGGAGCCGCCTGGAGGAGGTGGTCTTCACGGCGAAGACGTCCGTGCCCGAGAACGTGAGGCGGCCTGTGCCTCCGGCCACCGCCAGGTTGTCGAGCGCGTGGATTGTCGCCCCCGTCACCGCGTCGTACATCACGAGGTCTGCGCCGTCAGCCTCCCCGACCACCACGTACGCCCCGTCCGGGCTGATCGCGACGGACGAGGGAGAGCCTTCGGCGGCCGACTCCCCCGTATAGGAGCGGATTCTCTCCAGGCTGTTGGCATCCCATAGATCGGTCCGGCGCTCGGCAGAGGCCACCGAGAAGAAGTTCGACCCGTCCGGGGTGACGGCGAGATCGTCCAGGCGGTCGAGGTCGTGCGTGAATCCATCGATCTCGCCGCGCAAGCTGGGAGTGCCGCTCACGTCATAGACGAACAGGCGGCCGGTACTCGTCCCCACCTGCCCCACGACCAGCGTGCCCCCGTTGGCGGCGAGCAGCGGAGCGCCGAAGATCCCTGATGCGACCACGATCGGCTGAGGTGGCGTCACCGTCAGATCAAGCCCGACCACGCCGCCGTTCCAGTTGCTGTCGCAGCCGTAGCCTACCCACAGCCACTCGCCGGACCGCGCCAGGTGCGTCGGGCACGGGTACGACGGGAGGTCGATGCTTCGGGTGATCTCCAGGGTGGCCGTATCGATCTCGACGACCTGCTGCGGA
Organism: Nonomuraea sp. SYSU D8015; assembly: GCF_008065375.1. Classification (GTDB taxonomy): domain Bacteria; phylum Actinomycetota; class Actinomycetes; order Streptosporangiales; family Streptosporangiaceae; genus Nonomuraea. Next base: position 18,657 of record NZ_VJYI01000051.1, on the reverse strand, counting down.
CCGACCAGCGCCGCGTACAGGCGCGCGCCGTCCTGCGACATCGCCAGCCCGGAGGCCTCTGTCAGCCCGCCGACCTCGCCTAGGAGATCACCGTCGGTATCGGCGACAACGAGTTGATCCCCGCTCGAGACGAAGACCTTTCCATTGCCGAGGGCCAGATCGCCCGGTCTGTAGGCGCTGTGGTCCACGCCGAGGTCCGTCGTGGTGTCGGCGGCAGAAGCGGCCGGGCTCAGCGCGACGAGGAGCCCAGCCGCCGTGGCCAGGGCCGAGACGAGGCTCAACGACCGGCGAGCGAGTCGGGCGGGCGGTGACGCGAGAGGGCGGGAACGTGCCATGGATAACAGGCGCACAGAGATCTCCGCTCGTGAGGCGATGGGAAAGATCCAAATGCCCTGATCAAGCCAGAAATCGCACACTCCGTCAAGATCCGACAGTCGGCGATCGTCTCGGCTTTTCGCGCATTGATATCGAATCGTGACAGAATTGCTCGCTTCCTTTGGTTGCGCGATCTGACGGACGTTCGGGTGTTGGAGCACGGGCCGAGCGCAGCGACCGTCATCGCTACAGAGTGCCGGCGTGCTGTGGGATGGAGGATTCATTGTGTGGCGCCGCCTGTAAAGATCAATTAGGTGTCAGTCGTGCTCGGTGTGTGCTCGTACGCCCCGTCACGCGCCATCAGGACCCGGCACCGCGTGACATATAAAACGCGCTGAGGTGGCGCGAACCGTCACCCAACGGCACGGCGCAGCACTTAATGATCTTGCTTCTAATCCGACGGTCGCAGGTTCGAATCCTGCAGGGCGCGCTTTGATCATGGTCTGACCTGCGGTTATGCGGGATCGGATGTGTTCTGGAATTCTCATCTAGCGTTGCGAGCCGATGCCAGATGAGCTCTTCGGGCAGGGTGAAGGTGCGATCGAGGCCGAGTGGTCCGGTCAGCCGCTCGTTCGGGACGGCCGTCCAGGGCATCTCGGCCAGCACCTCGACAAGGCGGCCGAGCGGCGACGCGGAAGAGTGGGGCCGGATGTACTTTGACAGCGTCCGGGACCACAGCAACCGATCCTTACTGGACGGGCTCCTGTCCCGCGCCCGGGCTTTGGAGAGCAACCTGCACAGGTTCGCCTCGTGGTGTCGAGATGAGAAGACCTGTGCCCTGCACGGCCGGGACGTGGCCGCCCTCTGGGACGAACTGATCGTCAAGGCGGGCAGACAACCGATCCCAGCGCCTGGGGCAGGACCAGGGGTCACGGTGAACGCGTCCTTCATCGTCTCGCGCGCCTGGTTCGGCCTGGAGCCCCATGGCCCCGCCCGGCCGACGCCCTGGCCCAGGCATCTCAAGGCGACGCTTCCCTGCTGGCCCAGCCCGTTCCCAGTCCCCCCTCCGATTTCTCCCGTATCGCGTGTGCGCCGACTTCCCCCATCCCACCGCGTACGGGACGCGGGAACGTGGGCCTTGACCGTGCCTTCCTCGATCGTCAACGCGGTCGCTATTTCCGCGTTGCTGAGCCCTCGGGCCAGTTGCCGAAGCACCTCGAGCTCACGAGCGGTGAGCCGTTGTCGCGCCTCGGTAGCGGACGCGGGCGGCAGCCTCGCGGCCACCACGTCGGGGCGCTGCCACAACGCGTGGAGCACGACCTCGGCCCCATCGGCCACCTGACCGACCACCTCAATGTCCGGCTCGCCGTCCAGCATTACGCGTAGTACTTCGCGGACGGCCGATTGCTCATCAGCGATCACTACCCAAATGATCACGCCGTCCTCCTCGCACTCGCCGCCGCGAGGGTGATGGCGGCATACCCGCAGGTCACAGCCAAACCCGCCCATGGCGGGAGCGGGTAGTAACCCCCGAGTGACTGCTGCACGTCCACATGCGCGAACGTGGGCACGCTCTGCGTGATCGCGAACCCGGCGGCAGGAGTGATCACCAGCAGCCACGGCGCGAGACCCGCGGTCGCCAGGAAGTAGGGTACGACGACCAGCGCGATGGCCAGCCCACTGGCGATGACGGCCCGCTTGATCAGCGCGGCCAGGCCCAGAGCCAGCACGGCGGCGGCCGCGGTCAGCGCCGCGTAGCCGACGATCACCCGCAACCCGGTGCCCAGGGTGAGCGGCTGGATCGGGTTCTGATTGGCGCGCAGCAGCGCCAGCCCGGCAGGGACCACGACCCCCGAGGTCACCAGCCCCGCCACGAACGCGACCGACCCCATCACCGCGGCTTTGGCCGCCAGCAGCCGCCCTGGACGCGCCGGCGGGCCGGTCCCGATCAGCCCGCGCCGGCCTTGCGCCGTGACGAACGTGACCGCCACCACGAGCACCGGGATCAGCCCCAGGGCCCCGCCGATCAGCATGAGGTCGGCGCGCAGACCGCCTTCCATCGTGGCGGGCCCGATGTCACCGCCCCCGGTGACGATGAGCTTGTCGCCGGATTCGACGACCCCGCCCGGGTGATGCGGGGTCTTGCCGTCGGACTCCATGACGACGCCGACGTCGTCGCGGCGCCACGACCCGTTCGCGCCCTGCAGCGTGATGTGGTCGAAGGTGGCGGTGGCCTGGGCGAAGGCTTGCGCCATGTCCCACAACGCGCCTGGCGAGGTGGCGAACAGCCCGATCTCGACCGTCTCCGGCAGCCCGGTCAGCTCGACCGTGCCGACCTCGGTCCATGCCTTGCCGTCGTCTGACTCATAGCCGGTGATGGTGTCGCCCGACCTGGTCAGCCGCAACCACTGCGGGCCGTTGTGAGGGCCGCCGGGCACGTCGTGGATGTAGTTGTGCTGCATCCGCACGCCGTGAGCCCCGGTGAGCATGACGGCGGCGTACGGCGTGCCCTGTCTGAGGCTCTGCCTGACGAGGAGCCCGGCCTTCGCCCACGGCACCACTCCCTCCTTGACGTTGCGCACCCCGGGTACGGTGTCCGGCAGTCGGATCTGCCCGGTCATGTCCGACACCCGGGCGGTGAGGCTGCCGTTCCCGGTGAGCGGCTGGTGCACGAAGTAGTACTTGTCCTTCACCGCCGTGCCATCGGGCCCCACCAAAGGCGCAGGGCAGGGGCCCTCTCCCTTCCCGGTCACGCAGGTGCTGCGGGCACCACCGGCGATCAGCAGCCCGAGCGACACGGTGACCAGCACGGAGGCCGCCATGGCGAGGACCCAGCCCCGTACGGAGACAAACGTGGCCCACTCCGTGCGCAGCGACGCGGAGAAGCCGGCCCGTCGGCTGGATCGGTGAGGTGTGAATGAATTCATGCCGACGGTTGTACGCGGCACCCGGTACCGGCCCGGTCGCAGCCGCTGCGACCGGGCTGCGACCCGGAATTTGACATCGTTGAGCAGTGGCGGCCAGCTCCGGCGGCCGGTCCGCGCCGCCGCGCCCGCACGACGACCAGCGGTGCGTGGCCTTGAGCGGCGACCAATCGGTCAATGGCGGCAGCGAGCCGGCACGTGCTGCGTTACCGCCTTCCAGCGCTCCGATACGGGTGGCAGGTGCCGCCCCCGCGCAGTCCTCCCTGATGTCAGGGACGGTTCGGACGAGCTCCGTGTGCGAACCGCACGGTGATGGACAGGCCGCCTCCGGGGCGGGCGCCGGCGGTCAGGGTGGCGTGGTGAGCTTGCGTGACGGCGTTGACGATGGCGAGGCCGAGACCGTAGCCGTCGCCGCGGCCGTGACGATCGGGCGCCAGCTTCTGGAAGGGCTGGAAGAGGCGCTGGATCTGGTCGCCGAGGATGAGCGGCCCGGTGTTGGTGACCGTGAGGGCCGCCTGCGTGCCGCAGGTCTGAGTGGTGATCTGGACGTGCCCGTCTGGGTGGTTGTGGCGGATGGCGTTGTCGATGAGGTTGGCGACGAGGCTTTCGATCAGTCCCGGGTCGCCGGCCGTCACCGCGGGCGGGAGATGTTCGGCCAGGCTGATGCCCTTTCGCGTGGCTTGGTCGCGGCGGGAGGCGAGCACGCCTTCGACGACGTGGGCGAGGTCGAGGGTGTCCCAGCGGGTGACACCGCGCTCGCTGGTGGCCAGGTCCAGCAGTGCCTGGACGAGCCGCTCCTGGTGCGCGCCGAGAGCGAGGGCCTCCTGGCACGCCGAGCGCAGGCTGTCGGTGTCGGCGTCGGGGTCGGCGAGGGCGACTTCGAGGAGGGTGCGCAGCCCGGCCAGAGGGGTGCGCAGCTCGTGGGAGGCGTTGGCGACGAAATGGCGCTGGGCGTCGAAGGAGGCTTGCAGGCGGGCGAACAGGTCGTCGATGGTGTGGCCGAGCTCGGTCAGCTCGTCCGTGGGCTCGCCGAGGTCGAGGCGCTGGTGGAGGTTTCCGGCGGAGATGACTTTGGCGGTGGCGGTGATGGCGCGCAGCGGCTGCAGGAACCGGCCGGCGACGTACCAGCCGAGAGCCAGGGCGACCGGGATCAGGATGACCAGCGCGACGGCGGATCCGATGAGGAGTGGGGGCAGGCTGATCCCGGGCCCGGTTTCGGTGATCGTGCTCGATGAGGGCGGGCCCTTGGGGACGGCCGCGTCGATGCTGGCGAGCGGGACGGCGACCATGACGAGCACGAACACTCCGGCGGCGTAGATGCCCGCCGCGTAGGCGAGCGCGAGCCGCTTCTGCAGGGACCTGCCGGCAAGCCTCCGGGAGGTCATGACGGTCCGATGCGGTAACCGCCTTCGCGGATGGTCTCGATCACGGGCGGGTCGCCGAGCTTGGCCCGTAACCGGTGCATGGTGTGCTTGACGGCGCTGCTGAAGGGGTCGGCGGCCTCGTCCCAGACGCGCTCGAGCAGTTCCTCGGCGGACAGGACCAGGCCGGGTACGGCGAGCAGACATTCGAGCAGGGCGAACTCCCTGGGGCTCAGCTCGAGCCGCCGACCAGCCCGGAACGCGGTACGTCGGGCGGGATCGAGGGTGATGTCCCCGTATGCCAGGGTGGGCGGTAGCGGCGGGGTGGCGCGGCGGGCCAGGGCACGGACACGGGCGACCAGTTCGGCGAACGCGAAGGGCTTGGGCAGGTAGTCGTCGGCGCCGAGGCCGAGCCCGTCGACGCGGTCTTCGATCGTGCCGGAGGCGGTGAGCATCAGCACTCGGGTCTCGCAACGGCCGTGGGCCAGTCGACGGCAGATCTCGTCCCCGTGGACGCCGGGCAGGTCGCGGTCGAGGATCACCACGTCGTAGCGGGTGACGGCCAGGCGGTCGAGGGCGGCGGTCCCGTCCAGGACGACGTCGACGGCCATGCCCTCGCGGCGCAGCCCGGTCCCGATGGAACGGGCGAGGACCTCGAAGTCCTCGACGACGAGGACCCTCACCGCCACGCACCGCCGGTTGTCGCGTGGGCGGGGCGGCCGAACCGGCCGCCGGGTCGAGATGCCATGCCGTCAACGATGCCAGATCCCCGGTCGCAGCCCGGTCGCAGCGGGCGCGACCCGGCGGGAACCGGGTTCCGCGTGCAACCGTCGGCATGAGTTCATCTCGAACCGAGAGCTTGCTGTGAGGAGCGCCCCGGGGATCGTCGTCGGCGGACTGCGCAAGCGGTATGGGGCGACCCTGGCCCTCGACGGCATGTCCTTTTCCGTCCGTCCGGGTGTGGTGACCGGCTTCGTGGGGCCGAACGGGGCCGGGAAGTCCACCACGATGCGGGTGATCCTGGGGCTGGACGCGGTCGACGAGGGCGCGGCGCTCATCGAGGCATGCCGTACCGCAACCTCCGGCGTCCGCTGGACCACGTCGGTTCGCTCCTGGACGCGGCGGCGCTGCACCCCGGCCGCAGTGGGCGTAACCACCTGCTGTGGCTGGCACACGCGCAGGGCTTGGCCGTGCGGCGGGTGGACCACGCGCTCGACCTGGTCGGCCTGGCCTCGGTGGCCCGGCGCAAAGCCGGAGGCTACTCGCTCGGCATGCGCCGGCGGCTCGGGAGCGCCGCGGCCCTGCTGGGCGACCCGCCGATCATCATGCTCGATGAGCCGTTCAACGGCATGGACCCCGACGGCATCATCTGGATGCGCCGATTCCTGCGGTCGCTGGCCGCTCAGGGCCGTGGAGGGGGTGTACAACAGGGCGAAGGCGTTGGGCCGAGTCCGGGCGCGGTGTGCCTGGATTGCTCCAGACCGGTTCCCGGACCCGGCCGCCGAGAGAAGTCGACCGCCGGCGAGGTGCCCTTGGCCGGGTCCTTTCCGTCGGTCTCGTCCCGAACCGGGTAGGCCGCAAGAGGGGTACCCGTGGTCTGGGTCCCTTTCCTGCGGCCCCCGCCGTACTACGCGGCCAACCCGCTGATCAAACAAGATCGAGATACGCCATTGCGCTGTCCGCCTCTCCTGCCTCGATGACTCCGAGGGTGAACAGCAGCGGAGCCGCGATCAGCAGGAGCGAACCGGGAAGGTCCATGGGTGCGGGCTCGGCAGGCCGTTCGCTCGGCACGAGGAGGACCGCTGCAAGAAGTACGACCAGGATGAAAGGTACGGATACCAGGAAGATCCACCGCCGCGACCTGCGTGAGCCCTCGGGGAACATGAGCACGATCATTGCCATCGCTGCAGGAAGAGCGATCGCCTCACCGGCACCCTGCAACGGCCGGGCTGCGACCAGCCCGGCGAACCAGGGCGCGAGCCCGGCGGCACCGAAAGGAGTTGTGCCGAGCAGGAGGACGCGGCGCCTGCCGAGCACGTCACCCAGTCGGCCGCCGAGCATCAGCACCCGCCGCCGGTGATCGTGTACCTGACCACGACCCGGGTCAGTGCGTGACCGTCCACGCCGAAGTCGGCGCCCGTCGAGGGCAGGGCGACATTGACCACGGTCACATCAACCGTGATGAAGAACTGCAGCGTGGCACGCCGTCCTCGCGTTCAAGGCCATCCGGGTCTCTGTGCTAGCTTGAGTTTAGACCTAAACTCAAGGAGGGATTGATATGACGCGCACGATCGTGGTCAGCGGTGGCGGCACCGGCATCGGCAAGGCGGTGGCGGCGCGTTTCGCGGCCGACGGGGACCGGGTCGTGGTCATCGGCCGCCGGGCCGACGTGCTGGAGCGGGCGGCCAAGGAGATCGGCGCCGTCGCGCTGCCGGCCGACCTGAGCGAGCCGGCCGAGGTCGAGCGGGTACGCACCGAGCTGGCCGACCGCTTCGGCACCATCGACGTGCTGGTCAACAACGCCGGCGGCAACGTCGAATTGGACGGCGGGCCGGGCGATCTCGCGCGGCGGTGGACCGGCAACTTCCGGGCCAACGTGCTGACGGCGGTGCTGCCGACCGAGGCGTTCCGCGACCTGCTGAACCCGTCCGGGCGGATCGTGTTCCTCAGCTCGATCGCGGCCATCCGCGGGTCGGGCGGCGGCTCGTACGGGCCGATGAAGGCGGCGCTGCACCCGTACGCGTTCGACCTGGCCGACGCGCTCGGGCCGCGCGGCATCACGGTGAACGTGGTCGCGCCCGGGCTCATCGAGGACACCGAGTTCTTCGGCGGCGGCCTGAGCGACGAGCGGCGCGCGACGCTGGTCGCGCAGACCAGCACCGGCCGGGCCGGCACGCCGCAGGACATCGCCGAGACCGTGCACTGGCTCGCCTCGCCCGGTGGGGGGCACGTCACCGCGCAGGTCATCCAGGTGAACGGCGGAGCCGAACGTGGCCGCTGACCCGCCGCCCGACGGCGCCGCACCCCTTGAGGCCGGTGAGCGCGGCGCCGGTGGTTTCCCGGCCGGCAAGTCGACTCGCGACGGTGCCGACGACATTCAGGAGGCCTGGCGGCGGGAGCTGCCGGGGGTTCCGGTGGAGTCGATCGGGATCATCACCCGGATCTGGTGGGCCGCCAAGGTGTTCGGTGACGAGCGGCGTCGTACCCTGGCGCGGCTGGGCGTGGACGTGGCGACGCTGGATCTGCTGTCCACGTTGCGGCGGTCCGGAGCGCCGTACCGGATGAGCCCGGGCGAGCTGGCCGAGGCGTGCAAGGTGTCGCGCGGCGCGATCACCCAGCGAGTGGAGCGGGCGGTCAAGGCCGGGCTGGTCGAACGGACCACTGCCGGGTCGGGCTACCACGCGCGCGCGGTCACCCTCACCGAGGCGGGCAACGGATTGCTCGACCGTGTCGTCGCCGACCTGCTCACGGCCGAGGATAACCTTGTCGGCCACCTCCCGCCCGAACGCCGCGAGCAGCTCGCCGGCCTGCTGCGGGAACTGCTCGCCGGATTCGAGGGCCCGAACCTGTCCGGGCAGGTCGGGGAGTGAGCCAGGGGCTCACCTGGTGGTGCACGGGGTGGGTTCGCCGGCGGCGTTGAGCCAGGTGGCGCGGCTGCTGTCGGTTCTGGTCCAGCCGGGGCGCTCGTGGAAACGGATGGCGGCCGCGCCTTCCGAGGAGACTTCCAGCCTGAGCGGGCGGCCGGCGGCGGTGCGGACGGTGTCGAGGAGTTCGGTGGCCAGGCCGCCGCCTGTGCGGTGCCAGAACGCGGACACAGTTGCTGAGCTGGGCGTTTGCAGGGCGATCAGACCGCTCTGCGGTACTCGCTGATCAGTCCGGTGACGGTCCTTCGACGGTGGATCAGGGATCACCTCGTCGGGGTCGTGCAACGGCGGGCGGAGCGAACGGCCCTGATGCGGGCGATGATGGTTGACGTGGCGTTCGTACTCGGCCAGAACCTTACGCAGGTGCCGCTCACCATAGATGAGCAGGTGATCGAGGCACTCACGGCGTAGCGTTCGGCACGAACCGCTCCGCGAAGGCGTTCGCCCGCCTCCCGGCCGTCAAGGCGGGCCAGACCGCCGCCGTCGAGGGAAACGTCTGGAGCAGCGCCGCCGGACCCATCGCGGCCGGCAAGGTGCTCGACGACATCGAGCGCTTCACGCCGCCCCCTGAACCAGCCCCACGAGGGCCCGTCGGACGGTCCCCCCGCCGAGCGCTCAGCCGTTGACGTACGGGGCGAGCGCCACGGCGAGGAGGCCACCTATGAGCCCGAGGTTCTTGAGGAACTGGATGCGGTTGGTCTTGCGCACCTGAGGATCGGTGTCCGCCCAGAACGCATGACCGGCGAGCGTCGTCGGGATCAGCGAGATCACCAGGCCGACCGCCGCGGCCTGCCACAGCAGGCCGGTGGCGACGCCGATGCCGCCCGCGACCATCGCGACCCCATTGAATCGCACGGCGATCTCCGGGCGGGGGATGCGGAGCTTGGCCGCCATCGCGACACGCGCGCCGGGCGAGGCGACGGCCTCGTAGCCGAGCCAGACGAAGGGCAGGCCGATTGCGATGCAGGCGAGCCGAAAGGCAATGTCCATGGCTGAACTCCTGAAGGGTGAAGGGAGAACGGGTACTACTCGCAGGCGGTCATCGCCTGGATGTCAGGGGGAGAGGATGTGGCGGCGTCCGGACGTCACCGCATGCATACGCGTCGTATGGTCCTCATCCCGAGTGCGTCACGTGGACCGAGCTCCGCAGCGCTTTGAGCACGTGCCGGATCATCTGGCCCGGAGTGTTGGCCTTGAGGAAGCTCGAGATACCGCCGTAGGTCAGTTCGAGGACGATCCCGCCGAGGTCGAGTGCGCTGATGCTCGGCTCACGGCCGGGGAGGAGCTTGCTCTGCAGGAGCGCGCCGGCCTGTTCCCACTGACTCACGAAGAGCTGACGGTGCCGATCGCTCAGGGTGCCGTCGCGCTGCGCACGGCGCATGAACTCGATGGCGATGATGCCCCACTTCTGCTCGTTTGCACGGGAGTCACTCCACCGGGCGACGATCTCGATCACCTCGTCAGGATCCGTGACCTCGCGAAGCAGTTCGGAGAGCTCGTCGACGTCGCGGCCGGCATTCCCTTCGAGCAGTTCCAGCAGGATCTCCTCCTTCGAGGAGAAGTTTGAATAGAAGGCGCCCTTCGAGAAGCCGGCCTCCTCGGCAATGCGTTCGACCGAGGCGCCGTCATAGCCGTCGCGCGCGACGACATCCAGCGCCGAGAGAAGAAGCTTCTCCCGCGTGAGTGCCTGCTTCTGCTCTCGCGTCAGCCGAGCCATTGATACTCCACATCCGTTCGGTTGTTCTTGCGTACTTCTGTAGCGCACCAGGGGAATCCTCTCGGTGGGGGGCCTACGTGAGGTCGGACATCTGCTTGCCGGGCGCCGCCTCGTCGGCGCGGCGCGCATGGGATCCGAGCACCGGAGGCACATCCCCCCGAGGCTCGGTGGCGCGACGTGCCAGGCGCGAGAGGTCACCGACGAGGCCGGACGGCGCGACGATGAGGGTCAGGACGAGACCGCAGGCGTAGACGAGCTGGGACCAGTTGCCCGCGGACTCGGCGCCGACGACGGTCTCGGAGAGCTTGGGGAGATAGATCACGATTGCCGTGCCGACGAGGGCGCCGGCCCAGGTCCTGCTGCCGCCGACGACGCTCGCCGCGAGGAGCGTGATCGAGAAGGCACGAGATAGCTGTCCGGTACGGCGATCGCCGCGACGAGCGCGTAGAACGCGCCTCCTGTCCCGGCGACCGCCGCGCTGACGGCGAAGGCCATGAGCTTCGTGCGGTTGACGTCGACCCCGTTCGCGGCCGCCAGAAGTGCGCTCGTCCGGACGGCCGCGAAGGCTCGGCCGAGCCGGCCGGTGACCAGATTGCGCAGCACGAGGAGGGTCAGGGCCAGCGCGACGAGGCACATGAGGAACCCGAACTGCGCCTCGGTGAGTCCGCTCCAGGCCGGGGGCTCGATCGGGGAGCGCGCCATGAAGATGCCGAAGAGTCCCGCCGGCCGCAGCATGACGATGAGGGCGGTGAGGGCGAAGGGAGCGATGATCGCGAGATCCCTGTCCAGCCCGGGCACGTACCGGCTGGCCAGGTTGTCGGCGATGCCGATCAGGATGCCCCCGACGACCGCCCCCACGCGGCTGGACAGCCCGCCGAGCGTGCCGGCGGCCAGTGCCAGGGGGAGGGGGAAGGTCATCATCCCCGGCGAGAGCGTGAGGACCGGCGCGGCCACGACCGCGGCGAACGCGCCGACCGCGGCGGCGACGGCCCATCCCACCATGAGCCACAGGCCTTGGTGCTGGCCGAGGAGCGTGGCCGAGGCGGGATTCTGCGCCACCGCGCGAAGCCGCAGTCCGACACTGGTCCGGTTGAACAGCAGCGCCGTCGCGCCCATGACGGCTAGCAGCGTGATCAGCGACCCGGCCTGCTGCACCGTCAGGTGCAGGCCCCCGAACTCGATCAGCCCTCTTCCGAACGGGCTGGGGAAGGTCCGCGACGTCCTTCGCCGCGGTCAAGAAGCTGGGCCCTCTGGCGGGCAAGTCGCTGATCATCAACGGCGCGACGGGAACGCTCGGAGTCGGCGTCACCCTGGTGGCCCTGGCGCTCGGCGTCTCACGTATCTACGACGTGGCGCGCGGGACCCGGTTGCTGGAGCGACTGCAGGCGCTCGCCCCCGACCGGATCGAGACGTTCTCGAACGTCGAAGGCGGCACCGCGGCCTGGGTGAAGTCTTCGACCGCCGGCCGGGGTGCGGACCTCATGGTCGACACGCTCGGCGCCGTCGCCTCACTCGACTCGCTCAAGGACGCGATGTACGGCGTGAAGCGCGGCGGCCGGATCGTCAACATCGGGGGGACGGCCGGTGAGCTCGGCGTCGACGTGAAGTGGTGGATGGACGAGCAGATGGAGCTGATCGGCTCGGTCTGGTTCACCACCGCCGAAGGGATGGAGCTGGCCGAGATGATCCGTCATGGGGTGATCGACATCTCGGTGCTGCAGCCCAAGAGCTGGCCACTCGACGAGATCAACGAGGCGATCTCCGGTGTCGCCAGTGGCGACGGCTGCTTCACCAGCTACCTCGTCGAGATTTGATCGCCATCACAACAACACCTTGTCGCGCCTGGGAGTCGCTTCCCATCCGCGTGCACCGATGAGAAGGAGATCGATCCCATGACCTACGAGGTTCAAGCCGTCGTCGCCCGCGCCAAGGGCGAGCCGGTGTCCATCGAGACCATCCTGGTTCCCGACCCGGGACCTGGCGAGGCGGTGGTGAACGTCCAGGCATGCGGGGTCTGCCACACCGACCTGCACTACCGGGAAGGCGGGATCAACGACGACTTCCCGTTCCTGCTCGGCCACGAGGCCGCGGGCGTCGTCGAGGCGGTCGGCGAGGGCGTCACCGACGTGCGTCCCGGTGACTTCGTGATCCTCAACTGGCGCGCGGTGTGCGGCCAGTGCCGCGCCTGCCTGCGCGGCCGTCCCTGGTACTGCTTCAACACCCACAACGCCGAGCAGAAGATGACGCTCAAGGACGGCACCGAGCTGGCGCCCGCGCTGGGCATCGGTGCGTTCGCGGAGAAGACACTGGTGGCGGCAGGCCAGTGCACCAAAGTGTCCGCCGAGGCCCCCGCCCAGGTGGCGGGCCTGCTGGGCTGCGGCGTGATGGCCGGGATCGGCGCGGCGATCAACACCGGCGGGGTGACCCGAGGCGACAGCGTGGCCGTGATCGGCTGCGGCGGCGTCGGTGACGCCGCCATCCTGGGCGCATCGCTGGCCGGAGCCGCGAAGATCATCGCAGTGGACGTGGACGACCGCAAGCTGGAATGGGCGCGAGACTTCGGCGCCACCCATACCGTCAACTCCAGCACGGCCGAACCCGTCGAGGCGATCCGCGACCTCACCGGCGGCCACGGCGCCGACGTGGTCATCGAGGCGGTCGGCCGCCCGGAGACGTACGAGCAGGCGTTCTACGCCCGCGACCTGGCCGAAACCGTCGTCCTGGTGGGGGTGCCGACGCCCGAGATGCGGATCGAGTTGCCCCTGCTCGACGTGTTCGGCCGCGGCGGGTCGCTGAAGTCGTCCTGGTACGGCGACTGCCTGCCCAGCCGCGACTTCCCCATGCTGATCGACCTGTTCCTGCAGAACCGGCTGCCGCTCGACAAGTTCGTCACCGAGACCATCGCGCTGGACGAGGTCGAGGAGGCGTTCGCCAAGATGCACGCCGGCGAGGTGCTCCGCTCGGTGGTGACCTTCTAGATGATCGACCACACCGTCACCTCCGGGACCTTCACCTTGGGCGGGCAGACGTTCGACGTCGACAACAACGTCTGGGTGCTCGGGGACGACACCGAATGCGTGGTGTTCGACGCCCCGCACGACACCGAGGCCATCATGAAGCTGGTCGCCGGCAGGCGGGTGCTCGCCATGCTGGCCACCCTCGCCCACGACGACCATGTCCGGCACGCCCCTGAACTCGCCCGCCTGACAGGCGCGCCGATCCTCCTCCATCCTGCCGACCTGCCCCTGTGGCGGCTCACGCATCCCGGGCGCGAGCCCGACGGCGAACTGGCCGATGGGCAGATCATCGAGGTGGCGGGCACGGGAGTGCGGGTGCTCCACACACCGGGCCACACTCCCGGCGCCTGCTGTTTCCACGTGCCCGACCTCGGTGCGGTCTTCACCGGGGACACCCTCTTCCAGGGAGGGCCGGGCGCCACCGGGCGCTCGTACTCGTCGTTCGAGACGATCATCCCCTCGATCCGCGACAGACTGCTCGTCCTGCCGCCCGAGACGATCGTGCACACCGGCCACGGACCCGACACCATGATCGGCACCGAGCAGCCTCGCTTGGAGGAATGGATACGCCGAGGGCATTGAGCAGATGCCCTGAAAGCACCGATGGACGCACCGGACGACACCAGCCATCCGATGCGCGCTGTCAGCCGACGGTGACGTCGTCGTCGAGGCCGGCGGGCACCTCGATCCACTCGTCGGTGGACGGCCCGGCCCGTCCCGGCACACGGGCGGTCAGCCGCCTGCCCCACGGTTGCGGTAGCGCAGCACGCCGGTGACGGCGGGGTGGGACGACATCCGGCGGAACCGGAAGGCGCCGAGCTCGTACTCGACGCGGGCGACCACGTTTGCGCCGTCGCCGACGCACGACCTCGAACGGCCGGCTCTTGAGGTGCTGGGGGAACCGCCCGGCGAGCGCGTCGGAGACGTAGAAACGGTCGGCGAAGTCGTTTTCGGGGCACAGCCAGTGCGAGCGGATCACCGCGCCGGCTCCGGTGGAGGTGGACGTTGCGGCGTCCATGCGAAGGGTGCAGTCGCGAGCGGGAGCGGGGAGCGGCGAAGGGTCACGGCTTCACGATGACGAGCGCTTGCGCCTGCCAGGCGCTGGACGCGAGAGAATCAGTCAGCCCGACGCCGCCGCTGACCGGGATCAGATATTTCCTCGTCTGAGAGTTCAGCAGCAGGTAGGTGCCGTCGTTGAGCCGGACGTTCCCCCAATGCCTGCTCGTCCAGTCCTCACAACTGCCCGAGCTGACCGGTTCCGTCGAGATCAGGCATTTACCGGTCCACTTGTTCTTGAGCAGCCGGTAGTCGCCGTTCCATGAGCTGTTGATCCAGTGCCATTCCTGGGCGTTGTTCTCCTGCTCGCAGGGCAGCGTGAGGATCTTTCCGCTCGCGTAGGTCGTCAGGCAGGTGCCGGTCACGGTGTGCCGGTATTTCCAGTAGATCACGGAGGCGGCCGCTCCGGCCGGGGCCACACCGACGATCGCCAAGGTCGCCACCGCGACCGTGACCGCGCTCTTCATCACGCGGAGTTCCGTCAATCTTCCCAGCGAGGTCATCGGCTCACCACTCCCAGTTGGAGCACGAGCCGGTCTCTTCGCAGACCCGCACCTTGTTGATGGGACCAGGCGCGTGCCAGTAGACGGCGTCACCGTCCACGGTCCGGTCCCAGACGGGCTGAATGCGGTAGCCGCCCCTCTGCGAATCCCACCACTCGACCTGCCCGACCACGTCGTTACCGTCGTCCTCGCGATCGCTCACGTAAACCTGCCGGCCGGGGAGATGGGCCACGATGGTGTCGGAGCCGTGCTCGGCTCTGAGGGTGTCGGCAGCCGATGCCGGTCCCTGGACGGCCACCGCCATCACCAGCGCGAAGGTGATTCCGGCAGCGGCCTGCATGGCTCGTACCCAGTCTTTCTTCAAGATGCTTTCTCCTGACGCGGTGAAATGAGAAACACTCTCTTCGCGCTGCACATTAGGAACACGCGCTGAAAATTCACTGAAACGACGGCATCGTTTCCGGAAGCCGGGCGGCGCATCCAATTCGGCGGGACGTCGCGGCGCGGGCAGACACGTCCTGGCCCGCGGCGAGCGTCACCCGGGTCTTCTCCGAGAAGATCTCCACCCGCCACCAGGCGAGCCGAGCTCGGAACTCGCCCTCGCGCGGCCGACGCTGGCCTGGAGATCGCGGGCGCCTCAGATGGCATTGGTCTGGGCGAGGCTGGACGCTCACCTACGCGGCCGCACCCCCTCTGGTGCCCGACGCCAGGGGCCTGCACGACCTGAGGGTACTGTTCCGTCAGCCGGGCGTGGACGTCCCGGACGTGCGGCTCGCCTGGGACGCGCCAGCGGAGCTCGACGAGCAGGCCAAGGCGGGCTACCAGGACCGGCTCGCCCGGCTGCAGGAGGAGATCACGCGGTCCTCCATGTGGGCGACGATGAACGAGCCGCCGGACCTGACCGGGATCGCCGGCGGCTCGTCGAGGAGCTGGAGAAACGCGTGCGCCGGACCGGTGACGCAGCCGAACGCGCCCGCAAGACGGTCTCCAGCCGCATCCGCGCTCCTGACCTGGCAGGACCAGTAGGTGTGCCACTACGGCCAGCTCATCCGCACCGGCAACCTCCTGACCTGGAAGCCCGGCGAGTGCGCCCGCCGGCTCCCGGCACATCGGCGTCTCGTTCTCCAGGGCGTCGACGGCCTGCTGGTGTAACCGAGGCAGGTCCTGCTCGGTGCCGGGACGCCGATGTCCACGCCGGTGCTGTCCAACTCGGCGTGCATGGCGTCGAGGACGAGATGGACTCCAACGGATTTGTCTGGTCGGTGAGGTGTTCGGCCAGGTGCGAAAGGCGTGGGTGACATCGCGCACATCGTCCTCGCCGACCTGCATCAGCAAGGGGATGTCCGGCGTGTCCGGGATCAGTCCGCAAGTGGGATGGCTGAGATGGTGAACGGTAGCTGCGGCTGGCCGCCATTTTGGCCCGTGTTGTACTGGCTGTTGACTACCAGTAGGCGATCGTGAACGACACGCGCGTTGCTGGGATGCAGGAAGTCCGGGTTCGTGATCACGGACTCCACCTCGGCGCTCAACCGGTCCTCCGCAAGCCGCAGCACCGAAACTTGCGGTTGTGGGTTCTGCGGGGAGAGTCCGCCTCGTACCACGTAGAGCCGATCGCCGTGCCAGACGAGGCCGTCGCCACCGAAGAGGAGGGTGTCACCCATCTCGACCTGGCGGACCTCCTTGGACAGCCGATTGATGCGGTACAGCTTGCCGGACTGGCTGTGGACGGAGATCAAGTTCTCGTCGTCGATCGCGACGATACCGTTGAGGTTGTGCCCGTCGACGCGCTCCACAGGGGTGCCGTCCAGGTCGAGCCAGGGCTCCATGCTCCACCGCCCAGCCTGTTCGGCGATCCGGTAGATGAGGTGCCTGATCGAGTCCGTGGCGTAAGCTGTGCCGTCCGGCGCGAGCGCGATGTCGTTGACGAAGCCGCCGGGAACGCCGGAGAGTGTGGCCAGCAACTGGCGCGATGAAATGTCGTAGATCCACATGCGGTTGGTCGGGCCGCCACCGACGTAGAGCCGACCGTCCTCGCCGGTCATCATCCCCGACGTCGTCGTGCGGCCATGCACCCCGCCCCGCATCCACACCTGAGTTTCAACCCGTTCGGGCTTTCCCACGAACAACGTGCCGTCCTGCGTGCTTCCGGTGAAGAACCGGTCGGTGATCCGGTCGTACGCCAGCCCGCCAGGAAACCCCTGCGGGCCCGGGACGATGTATCGGTGCGGCAGGTCGGTCCTGGCGCCGACCTGCCGTGGCACGACCTGTCCCGGCGCACTTTGCCGGTGTTCCTCGGCCGGGGCCAACGGCACAGGGTCCGGAAGTCCGGTCTCGGCGGAGGCCTCCATCGGAGGGGTCATGAGTATGAGCGTGAGGGCAACACGAACAGTCGGGACACGCATCAAAGATCCTTCCTTTCGCCAGCGGGAAGTTGAGAGCGAACGCCGATTCCCGCGCCGCGCGTTTCCCCGTGACGCCCCGCGGGCCCGGCGTGCAGGTGATGGCCACAGCGGTCACCGGGATGCCGTGCAGCGTGCGATTCCGCAGGTGCGATGTTGCGGGCGGTCTCCGCGGCGGCCAGGATGGCGCACTGCGATCCGCCCTTCGGTATGCCATCGATGATCAGGCAGGAGGTCGCCGGTAGCCAGGGCTTAACCGGGCCCTGGGAACGGTGAACCTATGGTCCCGCAGGATCACCCCGGGCGGCCTCGAACCGATTAGTGTGGGTGGTGATGGCACGACGCACCGATCTGAACGACTTTCTTCGCACCCGTCGCGCACGTCTGCAGCCCGAGGAAGTAGGACTGTCACCGGGGCTGGGAAAACGGCGAGTACCTGGCCTGCGCCGGGAGGAGTTGGCTCACCTTGCCGGGATCAGTGTCGACTACTACATCCGGCTGGAGCAGGGCCGTTGTGACAGCGTTTCCCAAGCGGTGCTGGACGCCGTGGCGACCGCATTGCGGCTGACCGACGACGAACGCGTACATCTCCACCAACTCGCCAAGCCGGCCCACACGCGTGCCGGGGCCGCGCGCCCGCAGAAAGTTCGCCCTGGTCTACGCCAATTGCTGCACGCCCTGCCGACCAGTCCCGCCTTCGTCTTCGGCCGGCGGATGGACATCCTCGCATGGAATCCACTGGCCTGTGCGCTCATCAGCGACTTCGCCGCGCTGCCCACCCGCAAACGCAACCTCGCGCGGTTGATCCTGCTCGATGAGAACGTCAAGCACCTGTATCCGAATCGGGAGCAGGTAGTGAGCGACACCGTCGGCCACCTGCGCATCGACGCCGGTCGGTACCCCGACGACCCTGAGCTCGCGGCCCTCATCGGCGAACTCTTGATGCACAGTGAGGAGTTCCGCCGGCACTGGGCGATGCATACGGTGCAGAGGAAGACCCACGGCGTCAAGGAGTTCAGGCACCAACTCTTCGGAGATTTCACCCTTACCTACGAAACGCTGCACTTGCCTGATGACCCGGACCAACTGCTCACCATCTATACGGCTGAGCCCGGCTCACGTGCCGACGATAATCTAAGGATTCTCGCCACCTGGCATCGGGGAAACGCACCCGCCACCGGCGACACCAGGGTCGATTCTTGACGGCGCGCCCCGGAGCGACGGCCCATCCATACTCTGCCCGGTATCGGGAGGTCGACTTCCGCGTCCCCAAGCCATCAACATCAAGCGACACGTGTCGGCCGACCTGGATGAGCACCTGATCTGTAACAACCTCTCAACTTGTCTTTTAACGTGCGCCACGAGCGTACCCGGCTATCACGTTGGGTCACGTCCACGGACGTGGTGTATGAATCGATCTTCGCGTGATCCTGTTTCTGCAGGTTAAGCGGTAAGTGTCTGCGGGAGCGGTTGCTGGATCGGTGTGTCGCTGGCGACGAGCTGGACGCGGGCTTTGGCCAGGATGTCCAGGCCCATGTAGCGGCGGGCTTCGACCCACTCGTCGGTCTGTTCGGCCAGCACCGCTCCGACCAGCCGGATGACCGCGGCCCGGTCGGGGAAGATGCCGACCACGTCGGTGCGGCGGCGGATTTCCTTGTTCAGCCGTTCCTGCGGGTTATTGGACCAGATCTGCGGCCAGATCTCGCGCGGGAAGCCGGCGA
>NZ_VJYI01000050.1 GCF_008065375.1 Nonomuraea sp. SYSU D8015 | reverse complement strand
ACATCCGCGACTGGATGGATCAGTGGAACGACGACCCCAAGCCGTTCGTCTGGACCAAAACCGCCGAAGAGATCCTGGAATCCCTCGCTAAATATTGCCGACGAATTTCAGGCGCATGACACTAGTGCTGTGACCGGAAACGATCACCGGGTTGGCGTGCAGGATGGTCGTGCCGGTTGGATGGGCTGATCACGTTCGATCAGCGCTCGGGAGGCCAGGTGACGCAACCGGTCAAGGTCCGCAGGCTCACGGACCAAGAAGGGCAGAAGCTGCAGCGGATTGTCCGGCGCGGCACGATGAGCACGGTGCGCTATCGGCGGGCGATGATCCTGCTGGCCTCGGCCGGCGGCAACACCGTCCCGGTCATCGCCCGCCTGGTGCAGGCCGATGAGGACACCGTGCGCGATGTGATCCACCGCTTCAACGAGATCGGGCTGGCCTGCCTGGACCCTCAGTGGGCGGGAGGCCGTCCCCGCCTGCTCAGTCCTGACGACGAAGACTTCGTCGCGCAGACGGCCACCACCCGACCCGTCAAGCTCGGCCAGCCCTTCACCCGCTGGTCCATCCGCAAACTCCTCGACTACCTGCGCCGCCTTCCCGGCCGCGCCATCACCATCGGCCGGGAAGCGTTACGCACCCTGCTGACCCGCCGCGGGATCACCTTCCAGCGCACCAAGACCTGGAAAGACTCACCCGACCCCGACTTCGACGCCAAACTGGACGAAATCGAGTACGCGCTGACGCACCGGCCCGAGCGCACCTTCGCCTTCGACGAGTTCGGGCCGCTCGGCATTCGTCCGACCGCCGGATCGGGCTGGGCACCGCAGGGTGAGCCGGCCCGGTTGCCTGCCACCTACCGCCGCACCCAGGGCGTCACCTACTTCCACGGTTGCTACTCCGTCGGCGATGACCTGCTCTGGGGCGTCAACCGGGCCCGCAAGGGCATCGATCACACCTGGGCGGCCCTGCGCTCGATCCGCGCAGCCCGTCCGGACGGCGCCCCGATCTACGTCATCCTGGACAACCTGTCGGCACACAAGAACTGGCGCATCCGCACCTGGGCCAAGAAGAACAAGGTCAGCCTGCTGTTCACGCCGACCTACGCCTCCTGGGCCAACCCGATCGAGGCGCACTTCGGACCGTTGCGCCAGTTCACCCTGGCCAACTCCAACCACCGCAACCACACCGTTCAGACCCGGGCCCTGCACGCCTACCTACGCTGGCGCAACGCTCATGCCCGTCACCCCGACGTGCTGGCCGCCCAACGCCGCGAACGCTCCCGCATCCGCAGCGAGAAGGGCATCCGCTGGGGCGGCCGGCCACTCACACCGGCAGCCTGAACACCCTCACCCAACCCGGTGATCGTTTCCGGTCACAGCACTAGGCGGAACCAACCACCCGCGATCAAAGCGAAAGCGGTGACCAAGCGCGACCAATCAGGGTCAAAAGGAGACACCATGGCAACGACAGGCAACACCGGAGCCAACCACGATGCGGTACAGCGCGTACTGGACGACGCAGTGTCTTCGGGCGTGACGCCGGGCATCGTGACCGAGATCTGCAAGGGCGACTCCCGCTGGTTCGCGTCTGCGGGCAAAGCCGACATCAGCACCGGCCGCGAGCGCCGACCAGGAGAGCTGTTCCGCATCGGCAGTGCCGCCAAGGCGTTCACCGCCGCCACCACGCTGAAATTGGTCGGAGAAGGCGTGCTCAGCCTCGACGACACGGTGGAAAAGTGGCTGCCCGGCCTGCTCGATGACTCTCCCTATGACGGCCGCAAGATCACGTTACGGCAGTTGCTGAACCAGACCAGCGGCATCTTCAACTTCAGCATGGACCCGGAGTTCTACGCCAGCGGCCAAGGCGAGGCCTGGTACGAACGCCGCTTCAAGGTCTTCACGCCCGAAGAATTGGTGAGGATCGCTCTACGGCATCCGCCCTACAACCCGCCCGGCGAGGCGTTCCGGTATTCCAACACGCAGTACTACCTGGCCGCGATGATGGTGGAGAAGGCCACCGGCGAATCGTACGGCGATGTGCTCGACCGGCTCATTCTGCGGCCGCTCGACCTGACCGGAACATCGCTGCCCACCACGCAGACGGTCATCCCCGGACCGCATCCGGTGCACTACTCCAGGCTCGAATCGCCCGACCCGGCGGCGCCGCTGCACGACGCGACCGAGTCGAACGAGACAACCGCCTGGAGCGCGGGCGGCATGATCTCCTCGACCGGCGACCTGCTCACGTTCTTCTCGGCGCTGTTGTCCGGGCGGATCCTCAAGCCGGCACAGATGGAGGAGATGTTCACGACCGTGTCCACCGACGGCTCGGGGTGGCTGCCCGACACCCGCTACGGGCTCGGTGTATGGGTCGAGCAGAAGCTCCAGAGCGGCGTGCACGTGTGGGGCAACGGCGGCGCGGACTACGGCACGTTCACCCTCGTCATGGGCGACCGCGACGGCACGCACATGGTCGCCGGCCACGTGAACACCGACTGGTCCCCCGAGGCCTATGCGGCGTTCCTGGCCGTCCTCGACATCGAGTTCGGCAGTGACGGGCGCGCCGATTGACCGCGGTGTCGGACAGCGGGATCACGGTGCCGGGCATGTACAGCAAGCAGCGGCTGGGACGCCTCACCGGCGAACCGCACCCCGGCCTGGCCAGGCACCAAATCCTGGGCCAACAGACTTACAGGATCAGACGCTCGCCAAGGAGGCACCCCACCGAAGCATGCCGGATGTGAATACTCATCTGCTGCGATGCAGATTGGAAGCCGTGACTGAAGAAGTCCATTCTCATCGGCGAAAGTCGAGACATGACGACACGCATGATTTCCAAGAAACGATCCTGTGTGTCTGGCCGACTTGGCCTGACTGCGGGCATTGCCGGGGTGGCCATGGTCGCGGCCGTGGTCACCGCGCCAACCGCGCGAGCGCTGGATCAGTCCCGTTACGACCGAGCGCAACTGCAACGCGATGCGGATGCCATCACATCCACGGGTGCCACCAGCGTCCTGGCTGAGGTGAACAGCTCGTCTCGTCGCCTTGTCGCGCGCAGTGGCGTCGCCGATCTCAAAACCCGCCGGGCTGTCCCTTGGGGGGCGTACTGCCGGATCGGCAGCACCACCAAAACCTTCGTGGCGACCGTCGCCCTGCAATTGGTCGGTGAGGGCAAACTCAAACTGACTGACACGGTGGAGCAGTGGCTGCCCGGACTGATGAGCAGCACCGACATCGATGGCGGCGACATCACCATACGACAGTTACTTGGGCACACCAGCGGTCTTCCTGACTATGCCGACGACGTGCCATTAGAGCAGGCGACCACGCCGGAAGCCTTCCGGAACGAACGCTTCCGCACCTACCGGCCCGAGCAACTGGTCGCGATGGCTATGCGGCACAAGAGGGTCTTCGCCCCTGGCACAGGTTGGTCGTACTCCAACACCAACTACATCCTGATAGGGATGATCCTCGAAAAGTCACCGGCAACCCCTGGCAGCAGGAGATCCACGAGCGCATTATCGAGCCACTCAACCTGAAACACACTCTCACCCCGGGCAGTTCGCCATATTTGCCTCAGCCACGCGTCACTACCTACAAACGCTGGCGCCCGCCATGCTTTTCCTGGATGAGTTCCAGTGTCGCAGACATGTCATTGGGCGGAGCATAGAGCGCGGTCGATCAGGGCAGCGGTAGCCGTGAGCTGAGGCACTAGAGATCGGCCAGGCACCACGTTGCTGGCGATGGAAACCGTGGCGCTGCGGCGACCGTCGGACGTTATGGCGTTGTCACTGAGGGAATTCCAGCCGCCGCCGCCTTTGAACCAGGCCCAGCCACCGCAGGGCAGCCGCCGTTTCATCAGGCCCAGACCGTAACCGGCGTCTGTCCAGAAATCCTGGAACGGCTTTGCGGGCACGGTCTGTTGCATCTGCTTCACCTGCGCCGGGCGCAGTAGTTGACCGCCCAGCAGGGCACGGAAGAAGCGGTTGACATCACTAGTTGTGCTGATCATGGAGCTGTCAGCGTGACCATTGGCGTAGGTGGAGACATCCACCAATGGTCCGCCGGTGTAACTGCAGCAGGCCAGGAGGTGTCAACGGGCGAGCTGCCGCATCGCCACGGCTGGTTGTTCTAGGTCCCAGCACGACGGGGCTCTGGAGCGGGACGAGGAGGTCAGTGCGACTTTACGCCGAGGTGTGATGCCGGCACCCGACGTGCCGTAAGCCGCCGGCGACGATGGCTTCAGCAGGTGAAGCTGATATGAAGCCGCCGAGGTGTTACCGTAACCAACGGTTGGAGTTTTCAACCGTGTCCATTTCTTACATGACCGACGGCAGTCGCGCTTTGCACGTTCCGCACGCGACACGAGTGCTGCAGCAAGTAAGCAAAGCGGTCGCAACGCATTGCCGTCACTGTCCGGCTTGCAGGCCGCGCCCACCCGATATCCCTGACCACTTCGCTCAGGCTCCAGAGTTATAGGAGACATAGACTCTCGCGAACATCCTTTGCGGCATCTGTCCGTGAACATTCCATCTCAATGAAAGGGGCCCCGACATGGCCATGAAACTGGACATGATCGGCATCCTCGTCGAAGACATGGCACGGTCCCTCGCGTTCTACCGCGAGCTCGGCCTGGACCTGGCGCACGAACTCGACAGCCAGCCACACGCCGAGACGATGCTTCCCTCAGGACTGCGACTGGCCTGGGACACCCAGGAGAATGTGGCGTCGTTCATGCCAGGCTTCCAACCCCCGATCGCGGGCAGCGGCCGCGTAAACCTCGCTTTCCTCGTCGACACCCCCGCCGAGGTGGACACGCTCTACGACAAGCTCATCTCTCTCGGATACACCGGCCTTCGGGCTCCCTGGGACGCGATGTGGGGACAGCGCTACGCCTTGGTGCAGGACCCCGACGGGAATGGAATCGACCTGTTCTCGCCGCTGAACTGAATCACGTGGGCGTGCCTGACTCCGACACCGAGCACCAAGGACGACAGAACCGGCGGATCCGGCAGCATCACGGATGCCGAGAACTGCGGCCAGCGGGGATTCAGGTGTCCAGCAGCGTGCGGATCTTGTCGGCCTCGGCGCTGCCGATGTCGGTGAACAGCTCCAAAGCTTCCTGCCAGCAGTGCACGGCTGTCTGGAGATCGCCGGTATCGCGAAGCACACAGCCCAGCACCTGCAGAGCACGGGCCGCCCCGAGGCGGTGGCCGGTCTGCCGCTGCAGTTCCAGGGCGTGCCGCGCGTGCGTGAGCGCCTGGTGGTGGCGGTCGAGCCGGCGGTGGGCGGCGGCCAGCGTGGTATGGGCTTGGCCCTGCAGGATGCGCATGCCGGCGACGGCGGCGATGCCCAGCGCGTGCTGGGCGCGGTCGAGGGCCTGGTGAGGCTCTTCGAGGGCGAGGCAGACGTCGGCCAGCCCCAGCAGCGCGTCGGCCTCGCGTGTGCGGCTGGAGATCTGCTGTGCCAGCTCGAGGGCCTGCCGGTAGTGGTCACCAGCGTCCTGGGCGCCGCCGAGCTGCAGGTGGACGCCGGCCAGGACGATCCGGATCCTGGCCTCGCTGGACCGGTCGCCGATCTCGCCGGCCAGCCGCAGCGCGTCTTGTGCTTGGGTCAGCGCCTCCTGAGTGTGACCAGCATCGCGGTTCACCTCGGCGAGGGCGCGCAGGAAATAGACGTGGCCGAACCGCATACCCAGCTCCTGGTAGAGCCGCAGTCCGCCGGTGAGGCGCCGGCGAGCGACCTCCAGCCGGCCCAGGCTGTGATCGATCTCGCCCAAGGCCGCCAGCGTGGTCATCTCCCCAAGGCGTGAACCAATCTGCTGGAATATCGTCAGGGCCTGGGTGTGGTGGGCGGCGGCCTCGTGTAACCAGCCCAGATCCTTCTCCGTCAGGGCGAGGTCGAACAGGCTTTCGGCCTGCCCACCCAGCCAGCCGCTTTGGCGATACAACGCTACCGCTTGGGTCAGGTCGGCGACCGACTGATGGAGGTCGCCCGATACCCAGGCCACGTTCCCCTGACAGAACAGTGCGGCGGCCTGGCCGTTGGTCCAGCCTACCTGGCGGGCCAAGGTGAGCGCGGTGCTGAGATGCCGGCGGGCCGGCTGGAGGCGGCCGGCGGCCCGATTGGCTTGGCCAAGGCTGAGGTGGCCGGAGACCTGGGCGCGCACGTCGCCGGCGACGGTGGCGGCATCCAGCCCGGCCTGCGCGATCAGCAGCCACTCCACCATGGGACGCCGCTGCCAGAAGTAGCCACGCAGCGCGTCAGCCAGCCGCCAGGCGGCCGGATGAGGGCCGTGGTCGGCGGCATGCAAGGTGGCGGCGACCAGATTGGCGAGTTCGGCCTCGAGCCACGCCGCCGCCTGTGAAAGGTCGATGAACGTTGGCGGGGAGAGGATGCCGGCCAACGGCGGGAGGGGCAAACGCACATCCTCCGGGTAGAGCAGCTTGGCGGCGGCGTCGATGCCGTAGAGGTACCAGTCGAGCAGCCGTTCCAGGGCCGCTTCGCATTCCGCCCGGCCGTCGTGCTGCTGAGCGCGCTGGCGCGCGTACAGCCCCAGCAGGTCGTGCAGGCTATACCGGTCTGGGCCGCGCGGCTGCACCAGGTGTGCGTTCGCCAATTCGCCCAGCGCCCGTCCTGCATCCTCCACCTCCAGGTCTGCCAGCGCTGCAGCGCCCGTGACGCTGATCTCCGGCCCTGGAACCAGTCCCAGCAGCCGGTACAGTCTCTGGCGATCAGGAGCCAGGTGGTGATAGGAGTGGTCGAAGGCGAGCCGGACGGCGGCGTGGGGATCGTGAGCGACCGTCAGGCCGTCGAGCGGATCTCCAGCCTGAAGCTCCCCCAGGTAGCCGGCGATCGACTTTTCCGGGCGACCGGTGAGGTTGGCGGCGGCGATCCGCAATGCCAGTGGCAGGTAGCCGCATACCTGCGCCAGCGCGGTCACCGCCTCAGGCTCGGCCGCCACCCGCTCCTCCCCGATGATGTGCGTCAGCAGCATCACCGCCTCGTCAGGGTCCAGCACGTCCAGCGTCAGCCGATGGGCGCCGTGGGTGGCCACCAGCCCGGTCAGCCGGTCCCGGCTCGTGACCACCACCACGCATCCCGGGCTGCCCGGCAGCAGCGGGCGGACTTGCTCGGCGCTATGGGCGTTGTCCAGCACCGCGAGCACTCGCTTGCCGGCCAGCAGCGATCGGTACAGCCCGGCGGCCTCCTCCAGTTCCATCGGAACCTGGTCGGCCATGACCCCCAGGGCGCGCAGCAGCACGGCCAACGCCTGCATGGGGGAAAGCGGCGGCCCTGACGCGTATCCCTGGAGGTTGACATACAGCTGCCCGTCAGGAAACTGATCGGCCACCTGGTGGGCCCAGTGCACCGCCAGCGCGGTCTTACCCACACCTCCCATGCCGTCAATGGCTGTGATCACCACCGTACCCGCACCGCGGGCCTCGTCCGCGAAGGCCAGTTCCCGCGCCCGGCCAACGAACGCCGGCAGATCGGTGGGCAGCTGCCGCGGCACCACCCGCACCGGCATCGGACGCGCAGATTGTTGTGGATTCGGGCTTGCCGCACGCGTGAAAAGCGCGAACTCGTCGGTGTCCAGGTCCAGCGCCTCAGCCAGCGAGCGCATCGAGGAACTGCGCGGCCGTCGCAGCTCGCCCGTCTCCAATCGGCGCACAGTCCGCGTATTGAGCCCTGCCCGGGCCGCCAACTCTTCCTGGGTCAGCAGTGCCCGCTCACGCCAGGCGCGCACCAACGCACCCAAAGCCGCCTGCTGCGCCACAGAGTTCGCCTGACCGTCGTCACGTGCTCTTGATGACATGACACACCTCCACGCGCTTTAAGGCATCAGGTCGCGGATCAGATCGGCAACGGCCGCCGCCGGCTGTGACAGGAACGGGTGATGATCAGCCTGCAACTCGATGGTCCGGCCCGCGCGCCCGGCTTGCACGCGCTGGACATCCGGCGGGGTGCCCCGGTCCCCGGCACACACCACATAGGTGGAAGGGATCTCCTTCCACGCAGCGGCGGTCACAGGGGCGGAGAGGACAGCGGACCCCGAACGCTCCGTCCTGCCCCATGTCAAAATGGGGAGCGGACGCGCCGTCACCGAACGTGGCCAAGCTCTGCCCGGCTTCGGGAAGAAAGCTTGTGATGAAGAGTAGATGACGGACATGATCCAGCCCGGCGGCGGCCTCGCTCGCGACCATACCTCCATCACTACGGCCACGACAGTGGTCGGCTCCTCGCACGATTGCCATAGTTCGCGTACAGCCCTGGCATCCGTCAATGACGGCCCTCCGTCACCAGGACTCCCCCGGGTTCGCCGCAGCTCGGCAGCAAGGCTGCGACGCTGTGAACCCCGCTGCTATTCAGGAGCCCGTCGAAACGGTGCCACCACCATACACCGTCACGAACGCATGCTCCGTGAACGAAAACCACCCGCACTGCACCACCTCCCATCGCCCTTCGAATACGCTTTAAACGTAACATGTATTACGTGAAAGGTAGATGACATTGGGCAGGCGCCCCCGACCGGACATACGAGCGGCAGTGCTCGCCTCCTGTACCGACCACGTTGTCGCCCATGGCCTGCCTTCCAGTCTCGAGCCGCTCGCACGAGCCTCCGGCACCACGACGCGCATGCTGATCTACCATTTCGGTACGCGCGACCAATTGCTCCGCGCTGTAATCACCGAAGCGCGAACACGTCAACTCGTCTTTTTCCGCGAGGCTCTTGCTCCTCGCGAGGAGCCCTACACGCGGACGTTGAAGCGGGCATGGCAGGTGCTAACCGGCCCCGAGGGGTCTTCATATGTGCGGCTGTTCGCAGCCGTCTACAACGCGCCCGGCAGGGAGGCGCTCCTGCCCGACTTCCAGCGGGCCGCCACAACCGATTGGCTGGACCTGCTGGAACAGTGCCTCCGCCCGCACTGCGGTGTGAAGGCACCGGCGGTGGCAACCGCCGTACTCGCCCTAGTTCGCGGGCTACTGATGGATGCCGACGCCACCGGCGACACGGTAAGAGTCGAAGCGGCTTTCGCGGCGTTCATCGACCTTCTCGCGCCCTGGCCTGCCTGGCCCACCGGACAGACCGGTGAACTGCGGCCGCGGCGGGATGTTGAAGTAGACGCGGAATAGGTTGCGCGGGTCACTATGCCCGCCATGATGCGCGTCAAGCGGTCGAAGTCAGCCGCGCTGCAGGCGCTGCGTATCTTTGAGGAGATTGACAGTTCAAGGCGCAGAGGACCAGCGGCGGTTTTGCATGGGAACGGCGCGATTTCAATACGTGATGAGAGCCGTTCCACTTGGCCTGCGCTCCGTGAGCGGTCAGAGTGTTACACACCTTTCGCGCAATGGCTGCGCTCGCCGCTTCGTTCTTGGACTCATCGCCCTCGAAAGCGCCGAACGCCGGCATCAGCCCCTCGCGGCGGACCCCGGACGCGAGATCTTGCTCGTAAGCCCGCACAACCGGCTTGACCGAGTCCTCGATATCGGGCGAGCAGCCAGCGTCCCAGCGCGCTCATCCGGTCGCTGAGCGAGGGCCGGTTCGATCACGGTCGCGACACTCGAGCCGACGAGTTCGCGGACGAAGTCGGCGGACGTGTGCGCCTGCGCCCGGACTCGGTATCGCCATGACCATCGCGCGAGTATCCCGGCGACGAAGGCGGCGGCGTCGGAGGGCGGCTCTGGAGCGGGAAAGCAGGTACCGAGCGGTTGAATGTCGTCAATGCGGTCGAGGGCGTAGACCGTCCACTCCGTCGCCCCCGGGGCACGCGACAAGGTACCAGCGGCGTTGTTGCGTGACCAGCCGGTGCGGCTGCACATCGGCCGGGCTCGCATGGACGACGTCGTGGCGGCGGTGTCGGATGCGGACGGCCTCGTTCGTGCGGCAGGCGAGCGCGGCGGGGATGAGCACATCACGTTCGGCGCGGCGTGTGGACCGTCCCGGGAGCGCCTCCACATCGGCGAGCGCACTGAGCCGCATCCGCCAGCGTGACGGCACGATCCGGGTGAGCTTGGCCAGGGCGGTGACGGCGGCGGATTGAGACCTTCGACGGCGACCGCCGTGCGCAGTCCGAGGGCACGGCGGCCACCTAGTCCGCATCCAGCAGCGGCGGCATCGTCCGACCGGACGCGAGCCGGTAGCCTCCCGCCCGTCCGGCCTCGGCGTCGATGCGATAGCCGACCTCGCGGGGCTGGGCGACGTCCCGGCGTGCGGTGCGCTCGGTGACACCGAGCCGGACGGCGAGTTGAGCGGCCGAGATGCCGGGATGCGCCTGGAGCAACGACGGCGTTTCCAGGCGGCGGTTGGTCGTGTTCGCCGGACGACGATCCCTGCCCTGACACTACCGGTCCGGGTAGGGCGCCATGCTGGACCACATGAGCCAGGTATCGCTGCCCAGCCTGGCACGGCCCGGTCAAGTTCGGCGTGACGGCCGTCTACGAGGTGCTGCGGATCAGCCTGCCGGCTGCGGCGTTCCAGATGGCGCTGCGGTCGGCGTCAGGCGCACGAAGCCCTCAGTCTTCTGCACCCGCACCTCAACCAGCAGCGAGCTGACCGCATCGACGGGAACGGCGAAGGATGCCTGCCACCACGATCTCGGCCACCCAGGGCCAGACGGTCAGCACACTGCGCCTCTTGGGAGCCGAGCCCTTGTTGGCCTTCCCGGCCGGACATAGCGGACGCCGAACTCGGCCGCGTGTGGGTTGCGGCCGAAGTCTGCCAGGACCAGTGGATCAACGTCCGGCCACTGTTCGGCGCCGAGCGCGCGGGGTCTCGGCCGTGGCATCCGGGGTGTCGATGTGTCCCAGTGCAGGCCCGTCACGTCGATGCGGCGCGGGCCCATCGCTTGACGTGCACCAGCGGGAAACCGCGAACAGAACTCGGCGACCACCGGCCTCGGCTGAGAGCCGAGCCCGCGGGTCCGCACCGCGCAGCGGACCCGCGGGAGTTTCGCGGCTAGCGGGAGTAGAACTCCACCACGAGCTGCTCGTCCACGGGGACGACGATCTGCTCCCGCTCCGGCCGGTGCGTCAGCGTGAAGGCCAGGTCCTTGTGGTCCACCGACAGGTAGGGGGCGATGCGCTCATCGGCGTGGATGCCCTCGGCGGCCGCCACGAACGGCTGCATCGTGCGCGACCGCTCCCGCACCGTGACGACCTGGCCGGGCTTGACCAGGTAGCTGGGAATGTCCACCTTGCGGCCGTCCACGGCGATGTGGCCGTGGCTGATGTACTGCCTGGCGGCGTAGATCGACGGGGCGAAGCCCGCGCGCAGCACGAGCGAGGCCAGGCGGCTCTCCAGCAGCGTCACCAGCTCGGCGCCGGACGCGCCTGGCTTGCGGACGGCGAGGTCCCAGTATCGGCGCAGCTGCCGTTCGGAGACGTCGTAGTACCAGCGCAGCTTCTGCTTCTCCATCAGCCGCAGCCCGTAGTCGCCGGTGCTGCGGCGGTTGGTCTTGCGGCCGTGCTCGCCCGGCGGGTAGGGGCGCTGCTCGAAGTAGCGGACGGCTTTCCTGGTCAGCGGGACGCCCGCGCGACGCGACAGTCGCACCTTGGGGCCGGTGTAGCGCACATTCACCTCGATGTGATTAGGTAGTCCTTACTTAGGTAAGGCTAACCTACCACTAAATGACATCCCAAGGAGGCGCCGTGCTGCCGATCCCCGAGCGGGCCATGTTGCCGATCCCCGAGCGGGTCCGCACCCTCGCCGCGACCGCGAGCGTCGCCAAGCTCTCCGTCGACGGCGCGCCCTCGCCGGCCCGCGGCGGCGTGGACGAGCGCGGCCGCCCCGTGCTGCTGGTGCTGCCGGGCGAGCCGCTGCACGGTCTTGGTCTGCGCGCGGACGCCGTGGTGGCGGTGAACCTCACGACGATGCGGCAGCTGGGCGACGTCACACACCCGCGCGGGCTGATCGAGGTGCAGGGCTGGGCGGAGGCCGTCCCGGAGGAGGAGGCGCGGGCGGCGGCGGTGGCGGTGGCCGCGCACAGTGCGGACGAGAGCCTGTTCGAGGCGCTGGAGCGGTTCGGGGAGCGGGGCGCGCCCCGGCTGCTGCGGGTGGACGTGGGCCAGGTCGTCTACCTGACCGGGCAGGAGTCGGGGGTGCTCGACGCCGACGACTACCTGGGGTCGCGGCCGGACCCGCTCGCCGAGATCGCCGAGCGGGTGCTCGCGCACGTCAACTCCTCGCACCGGGTGCAGCTCACCGCCGGGGTGACCAGGCAGCTGGGCGAGACGCCCGGCGACGTGTGGTTGTGGGAGCTGGACCGCTTCGGCGCCACCGTACGGGTGGACGAGTCGCTGGTGCGCTTCCCGTGGCCGACTCCCGCGAAGTCGGGCCTGTGCCTGGAGACGGCGCTGCGCGGTCTGCTGTGCACGTGTTGATCACGGTTCTGCCTGAATTCGGCAGACATAGTGTCATATCAGACAGGGGAGTGTGCGCCTGTCTCTAGCATGTGATGCGTGAGTGGCGCGCATAGATCTTCAACTCCCGCCGGACCCGCCGACCGGGGCGGGCGACGCCGGCGGGTGCTCATGACCTCTGGAGTGCTGCTCGGCACGCTGATGCTGGCCATGGCCGGCGTGCTGATCAGCGGTGCGCTCACGACCACCAGAATGGACGCCGTCGAGTGGCCGGGCGACGAGACCCGCACGCCCACGACGTCCGCGCCCGCCGTCATGGAGTCGCGCCCGACCGCGTCGGCGAAGCCGCGGCACACCGACTCGGCCACACCGGCGGTCAGGGCCACGCCGGCGCGCAGGCGTACGGCGACCCCCACGCCCACTCGGAGCAGGACGCCCGCGGAGCGCAGTCAGGACCCGATCACGCGACAGAGCTCGCGCCCGCCCGTCTCCACCACCGCGAAGGCTCCGACACCGGCCCCGTCCACCACCGCCCCGCCCACGACGGAGGCCGAGAAGACCCCGCCCGGCAAGACGCGGCAGCCTCCGGGGCAGCCCACCGACAAGACCCGCGGCCCCAAGAACTGACCCAGACCTCCCCGCGAGGGCTCCTCTCCCGGCGCCCGTGAAGCGTAGCGTCCCCTCTCGCTCGGGACGCGCGACGCCGAGGAGCCGGTCACCGTCACGTGCAGCCGATGCCGCCCGGTGGACGACGCTCCCCCGGGCGGCCCCGCCATGCCTGCCTCCAGGTACCTCAGGAATTTCCGCATTCGCACTATGGAATGAAGCATTCCGTTCTGATATTGTCGGAACAGAACAAGCCGTTCCGATCCAGGAGGCAGAAGATGACCGCCCTCGACATACGTCCGGCGCAGATCCCCGTCGAGCCGGCGCCGTACAAGTGGCGCTGGCCCGCGCTCGCGGTGATCCTCGCCGGCTCGGTGATGGAGCTGCTCGACGCCACCGTCACCAACATCGCGGGCCCCACGATGCGCGCCGAGCTCGGCGGCGGCGCCTCGCTCATCCAGTGGCTCGGCGCGGCGTACACGCTGGCCATGACCGCGGGCCTGCTGACCGGCGGGCGGCTGGGCGACATCGTCGGCCGCAAGCGCATGTTCCTCATCGGGATCGCCGGCTTCACCGTCGGGTCGCTGCTGTGCGCCCTGGCCTTCTCCCCTGAGACCATCATCGCGGCCAGGATCGTGCAGGGGCTGTTCGGGGCGGCGATGATCCCCCAGGGCATGGGGCTGATGAAGGAGATGTTCCCGCCCAAGGAGCTGGCGGCGGCGATGGGGCTGTTCGGGCCCGTCATGGGGTTGTCCGCGGTGGGCGGGCCGATCCTCGCGGGCGTGCTGACCAGCGTCGACTGGCGGCTCATCTTCCTGATCAACCTGCCCATCGGGGTGGTCGCCGCCGTGGCCGCCCTGCGTTTCCTGCCCGGCACGCGGCCGGCCGGGGGTGTGCGGCTCGATCTGCCGGGCGCGCTGCTGGCCTCGGCGGGCACCGTGCTGATCGTGTTCCCGCTGGTGCAGGGTGGCGAGCACGGGTGGCCGGCGTGGTCGTTCGGCATGATGGCCGCCTCGGGGGCGGTGTTCGCGGGGTTCGCGGCGTACGAGCGGCGCAAGGCCGCGCGCGGCGGTGACCCCCTGGTGGCGCCGAGCCTGTTCAGGAAGCGGGCGTTCGTCTCCGGCATGGCAACCGGGACGATCTACTTCGCCGCGTTCGCCGGGGTCTTCTTCGTGGTCGGGCTCTACACGCAGCTCGGGCTGGGGTTCTCGCCCGTCAAGGCGGCGCTGACCGGGGTTCCCTCGTCGCTCGGCATGATCGCGGGCATGGCGGTCGCGCAGGCCGCCCGGCAGCACGGGCGCAGGGTGCTGCTGGCAGGTGCGATCGTCATGGCGCTCGGTGTCGTCGGCCTGATCGTCGTCGCCTCGCCCGGCGTCTCCCCCTGGCAGCTGGCTCCGGCGCTCGCGGTGACGGGGCTGGGCAGCGGGCTGATCATGACGCCGTACTTCGGGATCGTGATGGCGGCCGTCGAGCCCCGCGAGACCGGCTCGGCCTCCGGCACCCTGACCGCGTTGCAGCAGGTCGGCGGGGCGCTGGGGCTGGCGCTGCTGGGCACCGTGTACTTCGGGACGGAGAGCGTGGAGGTCACGCTCGGGGTGGCGGGCGGGATGATCGCCGCGACCTTCCTGGTCGGGCTGCTGCTTCCCAAGCAGGCCCGCGAGGAGGGCGACCTGCCCCACTGAGGTCCGCCGGGCCCGCGTCGCGGGCCCGCCTCGTTCGCCAGGCGCCTCGCCCGACGCACCACGTCATCGGGCGGGGCGCCTCCGCGTGCCATACGAGTCGCACCGCCGCCCATCACACCGGCGTCACCAGGTGGGCGCTCCGATGGGTGGGTACCTCGCCGGGGTGGGAGCGCAGCGGCCGGTGGAGGCGGCCGGGCCCGACCCGGTCAGGAGACGGGAAGGGCGGGGCGGGCGCGTCATGCGGGGCGACCGGAGTCCGGCTTCCTGGCCTGTTCCATGCCGGTGAGGAGGTAGGCGAGGCCCTCGTCGAACGTGGCGTCCCAGTCGTGGTCGAGGCCGTGCTCGGCCAAGGCCGGGTAGCGGTCGGCGCGGTCGCGCAGGAACTCCCCGGAGTCATCGTCGCCGTGGTCCTGCCAGGTGACCTGCATGATGACCGAGCCCATGACGTAGTTGGACAGGCTGTAGGCCGCGGTCTTGGGGGCGGGGAAGCCGGCGGCGGCCAGGGTCTTGTAGAGGAACTCGGTGCGCTCCAGCGCGTTCGGCCCCATGAGTGGGCGGTCGAGGATGGTGGCCGACCACGGATGGCGCAGCAGGGCCGCCCGCCAGCCGCCGATCAGCTCGCGCACCGGCTCGTCCCAGGCGCCGTCCGGCCGCCGCCCGGGCAGGCACACCTCGCCGAAGACCGCGTCCAGGGCCAGGTCCAGCACGTCGTCCTTGGTCTTGACGTGCCAGTAGAGGGTGGTCGAGCCGGTGTCGAGCCGCTCGGCAAGGCGGCGCATGGTCAGCCGGCCCACGCCTTCCTCGTCGAGCAGCGCCACCGCCTCGGCCACGATCCGCTCCAGCGTCAGCGTCTGCCTCGGCGCCTTCTGAGGGCGCGACCACACGGTGTCCACGGAGGAGATAATACGTTGTACGAGTGACCGGATCGGTGGTCTAGTTATGGAACAACGATCGAGACGGGAGGAGGGACTGTCGTGGGGCACATCGAGGTGAGCGGACTGACGTACCTGCTGCCCGACGGCCGGCCGCTGCTGCTGGAGGCGTCGTTCAAGGTGGGCGACGGAGCCAAGGCGGCGCTCGTCGGGCCGAACGGCGCGGGCAAGACCACCCTGCTCAGGCTCATCGCGGGCGAGCTGGAGCCGACCGACGGCCGCATCGCGAGCAGCGGCGGCATCGGCGTCATGCGGCAGTTCCTCGGCGAGGGCACCGTGCACGACCTGCTGCTCAACGTGGCGCCGCGGCGGATCAGGGACGCGGCGGCGGAGCTGGAGGCCGCCGAGGCCGCGATCTCCCGCACGGACGACGAGCCCACGCAGCTCGCCTACGCCCAGGCCATCGCCGACTACGCCGACGCTGGCGGCTACGAGCTGGAGGTCGTGTGGGACGTGTGCGCGACGGAGGCCCTGGGGCTGCCGTACGAGCAGGTCAAGGACCGGAGCCTGGCCACGCTGTCGGGCGGCGAGCAGAAGCGGCTCATGCTGGAGGCACTGCTGCGCGGCCCCGACGAGATCCTGCTGCTGGACGAGCCGGACAACTACCTGGACGTGCGGGCCAAGCAGTGGCTGGAGCGGGCGATCAGGGGCTCGGCCAAGACGGTGCTGCTCGTCTCGCACGACCGGCAACTGCTGGCCGAGGCGGCCGACCGGATCGTCACCGTGGAAGGGCGCACGGTGTGGGTGCACGGCGGCGGCTTCGCGAGTTACGCCGAGGCGCGCAGGCAGCGCAGAGAGCGCCTCGAAGAGCGGCGGCAGCGCTGGGAGGACGAGCGGGCCCGGCTGCGGCGGCTCGTCCACACGCTGCGCCAGCGCTCGGCGAACAACGACGCGCTCGCGGGGGCGTACCAGTCAGCGGTGACGCGGCTGGAGCGGTTCGAGCGGGAGGGGCCGCCGCAGCGGGCGCCGAAGGAGCAGAACGTCCGGATGCGGCTGCGCGGCGGGCGTACCGGGAAGCGCGCGGTGATCTGCGAGGACCTGGAGCTGACGGGGCTGCTGCGGCCGTTCTCCACGGAGATCTGGTACGGCGAGCGGGTCGGCGTGCTCGGCCTGAACGGCACCGGCAAGTCCCACTTCCTGCGGCTGCTCGCCGGCGAGCAGATCGCGCACACCGGCGCGGCCCGCCTCGGCGCCCGGGTCACACCCGGCCATTTCGCGCAGACCCACCTGCGACCCGATCTGAAGGGGCGGGCGGCCGTGGACGTGGTGATGCGCGAGCACGCGATGACCCGCAACGAGGCCATGGCGGCGCTGGCCCGCTACGAGCTCGCACCGGCCGGCGGGCAGCCGTTCGAGACCTTGTCGGGAGGGCAGCAGGCGAGGCTTCAGATCCTGCTGCTGGAGCTGTCGGGGGCGACGTTGCTGCTGCTCGACGAGCCGACGGACAATCTGGACCTGGCCAGCGCGGAGGCGCTGCAGCGGGGGCTTGAGGGGTTCGAGGGGACGGTGCTGGCGGTCACGCACGACCGCTGGTTCGCCGCCGATCTGGACCGTTATCTGGTGTTCGGCGCGGACGGCCTCGTACGCGAGAGCGCCGAGCCCCGCTGGGACCTCTAGCGGACGGCGTCACGACGTGCCCGCGCAGGTGGCGCAGGTGCCGTACACCTCTTCGGCCCGGAACCCCGCCATGGCCTCCTCCTCCACCCGTTCGATCACCAGCCCGCAACTCCGGCAGATCAGGTGGTGGTGTTTGGCCGGCCCGCACAGCCGGTAGACGATCTCCCCTGCCTGGGTGAAGGTGTGCACCAGCCCGGCCGCCGCCAGCGAGGTGAGCGTCCGGTAGACGGTGGTGAGACCGACCCGCTCCCCCTGCTCGTGCAGCTCGGCGTGGATCTGCTGGGCCGACACCGGCAGCCGGTGACGGCCCAGCCCGTCGAGGACCAGGAGCCGCTGGCTGGTCGTCCGGATGCCCGCCTCCTCCAGCATGCGGCCCCATCGGGTGGGGGCACCCGTCATGGACGCCGCCCCACGCCTGTCAGGATGGACGCCTCCACCTCGTCGACCCCATCGCGCTCCAGGCTCGCGACAAGGTCCTCCCGTACCGCCGACACCGCGTCGGCGTCCATACCGGTGAGCAGGCCACGGAAACCGGTGCCCATGACTATGAGCCAGGCCAGCTCCGGGGTCAGCGGCACGGCGAACGGCACCCTGGTCACCCGCACGTCCGCCAGCCCGAGACCGGTCAGCCAACCGGCCAGGGCCTGCTCGGTGTCGATCCTGGTGGCCGACTCCCGGCTGGACGGCGTTTCCACGCCGGCGCCGCGCACGCGCTCGACCGCCGCGTAGAGCGCCTTGCCGTACTCTTCCAGCGCGCCCTTCGCCCAGGTAGTGACGGCGAAGCGGCCTCCCGGCCTGACCAGGCCGATGAGCCGCTTGACCGAGGCGTCCATGTCGGGGAGGAAGAACACACCGTGGACGCAGAGGGCCGCGTCGTAACGGACGCC
This sequence comes from Nonomuraea sp. SYSU D8015, assembly GCF_008065375.1. Classification (GTDB taxonomy): domain Bacteria; phylum Actinomycetota; class Actinomycetes; order Streptosporangiales; family Streptosporangiaceae; genus Nonomuraea. The sequence goes on along the minus strand of NZ_VJYI01000050.1, from coordinate 6,169 downwards.
CGGCTCCCACACGGTGGCGTCGGCACGGATGAAACGCAGGTTCGCGAGCTCACGGGCGTCGGCCAGGCGCCGGCCGTGTTCGAGGAGCGACCCGGCCAGGTCGATGGCGTCCACGGCGCCCTCCGGCCCGGCCGCTACGGCGGCGGGAATCGCCGAAGCCCCCGCACCGCAGCACACGTCCAGCACCCGCTCTCCCGGGCGCACGTCGAGGGCGCGGACGGTGGCGGCGCCGATCGGGTCCCACAGTTTCGGTGACAGCGCGGCGAAGTCCGCAGCGGTCGCGTCGAAGACCGCCCCGATCTCATCCGGCTTCATCAGAGAGCCTCCACAGGTCACTGTGAGGTCAAATGATAACCATTTCGCCTCCCAAACAGCAATGAAATCCATTATCGTTTCATTGCCCATCTTCACCCGACGAGCGGCATACGCCGAGAGCGTCGTTCCACCTCTGAGGGAGCCTGACATGCCGGACGATGACGCCCTGGTACGCCCGGGCGCGCTGGCCGAGATGCTGCGGCCGGTGCGCGGCCGGCTGATCCTGGGGATGGCGCTGGCAGGGGTCGGGGCGCTGTTCGCGATGGTGCCGTTCATCGCGGTGGCGGAAGTGGGGCGCGCCCTGCTGACCGGCGACCCGGTGTGGCCGTGGGCGGTCGCGGGCGCCGTCGGGGCGGTGCTGCGGGCCTTCTTCATGGGCGCGTCCAGTGCGGTCTGCCACGTCGCCAACGGCCACTTCGAGTACGGCCTCCGCAGCCGTCTGGCCCGCCACCTGGGCCGGCTGCCGCTGGGCTGGTTCGGCGACCACGGCTCCGGCGAGGTGAAGAAGGCCGTCTCCGACGACATCAAGGCGATGCACCACCTGGTCTCCCACGCGCTGAGCGACATCACCAGCGCGGTGATCGCCCCGTTGGTCGGAATCGTCTACCTGCTGCTGGTGGACTGGCGGATGACCCTGGCCCTGCTCGGCTTCACCGGAGCGGTGCTGGCCGTCGTCTCACCCCGGATGAAGCGCGGCTACCAGGCCCACATGGGCGCCTACAACCAGGCCCAGGCCGAGCTGGCCAAGGCGACGGTCGAGCTCGTGGACGGCGTCGAGGTCGTCAAGGCCTACGGCGTGCGGGCTAGGGCCTTCCGCCGCTTCGACGACGCGGTCACCACGCTCACCGAGCGGTGCCTGGCATGGATGGCGGCGATGGGCCGGCCGGCCACCGCGATGAACATCGGGCTGGCCCCGGCCACCATGCTGCTGTGGATCATGGTGAGCGGCACCGGCTTCATCGCCGCGGGCTGGCTGTCGCCCGCCGACCTGCTGCCGTTCCTGGCCGTCGGCGTCGGGCTGCCGGGCCCGTACCTGCAGGTCGGCTCGGCCGCCAACCTGCTGCGTCAGGCGCAGCTGGGCGCCACGCACGTGGACCGGCTCCTGGCCCTGCCGCCGCTCCCCGAACCAGCCGAGCCGCGGCTGCCCGCCGACGGGCGGGTGGTGTTCGACGACGTGCGGTTCTCGTACGCGCCGGACGCGCCGCTCGCGCTGGACGGTGTCAGCGCCGTGCTGGCACCCGGCACCGTGACGGCGCTCGTGGGCCCGTCGGGGTCGGGCAAGACCACCATGGCCAGGCTGCTGCCCCGGTTCTGGGACCCCACCGGCGGCTCGATCACCCTGGGCGGGGTGGACGTGCGCGACATCGCCGGAAAGGAGCTGCTGAGCCGGATCGCGATCGTCTTCCAGGACGTGGTGCTGCTGCGCGAGAGCGTACGGGACAACATCCGGCTCGGCCGGCCCGATGCCACGGACGCCGAGGTGGAGGCCGCGGCCAAGGCCGCCAGGATCCATGAGGTGATCATGGCCTTACCCGGGGGGTACGACACCGTGATCGACGGCGGGTTGTCGGGAGGGGAGCGGCAGCGGATCACGATCGCCCGGGCGATCCTGCAGGACGCTCCCGTGGTGGTGCTGGACGAGGCCACCGCGCACGCCGACGCCGAGAGCGAGGCGGCCATCCAGGAGGCGCTGTCGGAGCTGGCCGCCGGCCGCACGGTCCTGGTGATCGCGCACCGGCTGCACACCATCGCCGGGGCCGACCAGATCCTCGTCCTGGAGTCCGGCCGGATCGTCGAGCGCGGCAGGCACGCGGACCTGCTCGCGGCGGACGGCCTGTACGCGAGGCTGTGGCGGGCCCAGAACACGGAGGTCAAGGCGTGAGCAGGAAGCGGCTGATGATCGGCACGGCCGAAGAGCTGATGGGCTCGTCCAGCGGCATGCGGGCGCAGATCGTGTGGTTCTCCCTCGCCGGCGTCGCCCAGGGCGGCGTCTTCGCGGCCCTGCTGCCGCTGCTGCGGGCGCTGCTGTCCGGCGACAGCGCCGGCGCGCTGCCCTGGCTCGGCCTGGCCGCCGGGTGCGCGGTGGTGTCGGCGGCGCTGCTGTGGCACGCCGCCGACACGGGGTACGTCGTCGGCATCGAGCGCATGGCCGACCGGCTCGCGCGGCGGATCGGCGAGCACGTGGTACGGCTGCCGCTCGGCTGGTTCACCGCCGGGCGCGCGGGGAGGCTGGCGCGCCTGACCTCCACCTCCGTGCAGGACGTCATGGGCATCCCGTCGACGCTGCTCCAGCAGATCGTCATGGCGATCGCCACGCCGGTGACGGTGATCGTGGTGACGTTGTTCGTGGACTGGCGGATGGGGCTGGCCTTCGTCGTCACCGCGCCCGTGGCGCTGGCCGCGTTCGCCTGGGTGAGCCGGGTGCTGCGGGACACGCAAGGCCCTGAGGACCGCATGCACGCCGAGGTGACGGACCGGGTGGTGGAGTTCGCCCAGGCGCAGCAGGTGCTGAGGGCCGCGGGACGCACCGAGGAGGGGTGGGCCACGCTGGATCGGGCGCTGGCCGAGCACCGCGACGCCTACCTGCACAAGCTCGACCGGGGCGGCCGCCCGTTCGGCGTGTACGTGCTGGTCGTGGAGGCGGGCTTCGCCGCCGTCATGATCCTGGGCACCTATCTCGCGCTCGGCGGGACGCTGCGCGTCCCCGACGCCGTCGCGGTGCTGATCCTGGCCGCGCGTTTCGTCGAGCCGCTGATCCAGGCCGGCGACCTGGGCGGCACCTTCCGCGTGGCCCGCATCGCCCTGGACGCCATCGGCGAGGTCCTGCACGCCAAGCCACTGCCGACCGTCTCCAACGGTCCCGTCCCGGCCGACGCCACCGTGGAGCTCGACGATGTCACCTTCGGCTACGGCGAACGCCCCGTGCTGAGCGGCCTCACGCTCCGCTGCCCGCCCGGCACGGTGACCGCGCTGGTCGGGCCCTCGGGCGCGGGCAAGACCACCGTCACCCGCCTGGTCGCCCGCTTCTGGGACGTGGACTCGGGCGCGGTCCGGATTGGCGGCGTCGACGTGCGTGAGCTGCCCACCGCCGACCTCATGGCCCGGCTCGCCCTGGTCTTCCAGGACGTGTACCTGTTCGACGGCACCATCGAGGAGAACGTCCGCCTCGGCCGCCCCGGCGCGACCGACGCCGAGGTCCGCCGCGCCGCCGAAGCCGCCCGGCTGGACGAGGTCGTGGCCCGGCTGGGCTGGGACACCAAGGTGGGCGAGGGCGGCTCGCGGCTGTCCGGCGGCGAACGCCAGCGCGTCTCCATCGCCAGGGCGCTGCTCAAGGACGCGCCGATCGTGCTGCTGGACGAGGCCACGGCCGCCCTCGACGCCGAGAACGAGGCCGCCGTCGGCGCGGCGGTCGCCGAGCTGGCCCGCGACCGCACGGTGCTGGTCATCGCCCACCGGCTGTCCACCGTGGCGGCCGCCGACCAGATCGCGGTGCTGGACGGCGGCCGCATCGCCGAGCTCGGCACCCACGCGGAGCTGCTGGCCCGCGGAGGCCGCTACGCCCGCTTCTGGAACGAGCGGCAGCGCGCCGCGGGCTGGCGTCTGGCCGCCACGTGAGCCCCGTCAGCTCAGCTGGGCCACGAGGTCCTTCTTGCTGACCTTGCCGAGGCCGGTCTGCGGGAAGGACTCCATGAGCGCCAGCCGGTCCGGCAGCTTGTAGCGGGCGACGCCGCGCTCGACGAGGAAGTTCACCAGGTCGTCGAGGTCCGGCGGGTCGCCTTTGGGGATGACGCAGGCGCAGATGCGCTCCCCCAGCACCTCGTCCGGCACGCCGACCACCGCCACGTCGCGCACGCGCGGGTGGGCCAGCAGATGGTTCTCCAACTCCTCCGTCGCGATCTTGTCGCCGCCCCGGTTGATCTGGTCCTTGACCCGGCCCTCGAAGACGACGTGGCCGGTGGGCAGCAGCCGTACGACGTCACCGGTCCGGTAGAAGCCGTCGCTGGTGAAGGCGCGCGCGTTGTGCTCGGGCGCCCGGTAGTAGCCGCGGATCGTGTACGGCCCGCGCGCCAGCAGCTCACCGGCCGCGCCCGGTTCCACGTCGTGGTCGGCGGAGTCCACGACGCGCAGCTCGTCCAGTGGCGAGACGGGAAGGCCCTGGCTGATCAGCCTGATCTCCTCAGGATCGGCGCCGCGGTGGAAGCCGCACAGTCCCTCCGCCATGCCGAACGCCTGCTGCAACCGGCACCCGAGGGCGGGCTCCACCCGCTTGGCCAGCTCGGGATTGAGCTTGGTGCCGCCGATGGTGACCTGGCGCAGGCTCGACAGGTCCTCGTCCATCCATTCGGTCGCCTCGATCCACAGCAGCGCCACCCCGGGCACCATGCCGGTGTCGGTGACCCGTTCCTCGGCGATGACGGGGAACGCCACGTCCGGGTCCGCGCTCGGCGCCAGCACCAGCGTTCCGCCCGCATGGAAGGTGGCCATCATGCCGTGGGTGAGCGTCCAGTTGTGCCCGATCGGCAGCGTGACCAGGTGCACGGTGGAGCTGTCGTAGTCGCAGGCCTCGGCGACCGCCCGGCCGCTGTAGTACCAGTCGTCGTGGGTGCGCGGGACCAGCTTGGGCACGCCCGTGGTGCCGCCGGACAGCAGGAGCAGCGCCAGGTCGCCGGGGTCTCGGGGCGGCAGGGGCACGGGGTCGGCGTCCACGTCGTCCAGCGCCGTGTACGGGCCCGCGTCCCCGGCGACGAAGACGTGCCGCAGCGAGGGCACCTCGGCCAGCATCTCGGCGGCCAGCTCGCGGTGGTCGAAGCCCTGGTGCACGTCCGGGACGAAGAGCGCGACCGCCTCGGTGAAGTCGCAGAAGTAGCGGATCTCGCTGCGCCGGTGGGCGGGCAACGCGATCACCGGCAGCGCGCCCAGCCGGAACAGCGCGAACAGCAGCGCCACGAACTCCGCGAGGTTGGGCAGCTGGACGACCACGTGGTCGCCGGCCCTGATGCCCGCCCCGTGCAGGCCCGCGGCCAGCCGGTCGGCCCTGCGGTCCAGATCGGCGTAGCTCCACCGATGGTCGGGCGCGACCACGGCGGTCCGCGAGCCCCGCTCTCCGGCCCAGCCCTTGAGCAGCTCTCCGAAAGACCGCCCCGCCCAGAGACCCTCCTTGCGGTAGCGCTCCGCGAACTCCTCCGGCCAGGGTGTCCAGTCCATACCGCTCATATCGCGCCTTCCTCCCAGGCTTCGCCGGTTTCCGTGCCGAGCTGTGCGGCTATCGCCGCGATGGTCGGTGTGGCGAACACCTGCCGCACGCTCAGCTCCGCGCCCAGGCGTTGCCGTACCGCCTCTACCAGCCGGGTCGCGACCAGCGAGTCCCCGCCGAGCGCGAAGAAACCGGCGTTCCTCGGCACGGCGGGCACGCCGAGCAGCTCCGCCCAGATCGCGGCGAGCGCCTCCTCGACGGGGCCCTGCGGCGGATCGTCGCGGCCCGCGTCGTCTTCGCCTCTCTCGAGCAGGTTCTGTACGGCGTTGCGGTCGATCTTCCCGTTGGGTGTCAGCGGCAACGCGTCCACGGTGGCCAGCCGGTCCGGGATCATGTAGCCCGGCAACCGCTCCCCCAGCCACGCCCGCACCTCGTCGCCATCCACCCCCCCGGCCACCACAGCGGCCAACAGCCTGCGCCGATCGGCTGAGGCCACCACGACAGCCTGTGCGACGCCCACGTGGGCTGACAACGCCGCCTCGACCTCGCCCAGCTCGATCCGATGCCCCCGGATCTTGACCTGCGCGTCCGCCCGGCCCAGGAACTCCAGCGTCCCATCCGGCCAATAACGGCCCAGGTCCCCAGTGCGATACCAGCGCA
>NZ_VJYI01000049.1 GCF_008065375.1 Nonomuraea sp. SYSU D8015 | reverse complement strand
AACGCGACGGCGTCCGCCTTGAACTCCGGCGGATACGACTTCATCGCCACGTGGAACTCCTTGTCTCCGGATCTCCATCATCCGGTACTCAAGGTGTCCACACATCGGGGGCAGGGGCCGTACTTCTTCGCCCGGTCGATGGTCTCGGCGAACGGGATCTGCCACTCATCCATCCAGTCAGGCCACGTGTCCGTGGCCGGCTTCCGCCACGCCGACTCCATCATCTCGTAGGTCACCCGGCCGAATAGCAGGGCATCGGCTCGCTCCATCTCAGCGGTCCAGTAGCGCATCGACTCCTCGTCCGGGGGGAGCCCTGCCTCGTGATGGCAGCAGCCGTCGAGCGTGACGTTGATCGAGTATCGAAGTGGTCTCATCTCGTTGCTCTCCTTGATGCGCGCAGCGCGTTTTCACCGGACGTCTACTTAGACGACTGTCGGCGCCATTTCTCATCGGCGCCCGATCCCACCTACTCAACACCGTCGCGATGCGAACTTTAACGCCGTCGTGATGCGAACCAGACCGCAGACCGACCGCGCGACCGATTCGGCGCTCGGGGCGTTCAGGTTCCTGGCCACACGGCGCTGGTGTGTCGGCAGCTGGGGGCGCCTCTCGCTGTCCCCCAGCTGCAACTGCACTCTCAGCCCTTCGCCTCCTTTGCTACGTAGCGTAGTTTTACTCGTGCGGATCGCGTATCGAGAAACGCCAGCAGCCGCCCAACCCGGCGTCTAACTCATCAGGTACGACGGTTTGCTCGCACTTGGCAATCAAGGAAGCGGGCAGCATGCTTTCGGCACCGCGATGCCGATGAGGGCATGATGTCCAGTCAAGCAAGATGATCATCCGAGCCGGTTCGCCGACTCGGAGAGCCCAGCGCCAGGGGACTCCATCTGCGTACCTCTCATTGATGCATCGCCTGGTGGAGTCAGCGCCGAGCAAACGGGACCTGCGGGGTTTCCGATGTACGTGACGGGAGAGCAGGACATGGACAGCCCTTGGAGGTGAGATCCATGCCGCGACACGCCAGTGCCGGTGACTACAAGAACATCCCAGGCAACCAGACCCCGAACACCCCGGAGGTCAGCGAAAGCCAGCTGGCCGGTCTCAAGGTCGACGACCTTCGTAACCGCGCCAAAGAAGCGGGCGTATCGGGCGTATCCCGCATGCGCAAGCAGGAACTCGTGAACGCGGTGGCGCAAGCCCTTGCCTCAACGGGCGGCACAAAGACCAGAGCTTCACGCGGCAAGACAGGCAAGGGGCCCGAATCGGGCCGTGGGGGCTCGGTACGCGGACCGAAAAGCTCCAAGAGCCTGAAGTACGCTCAGGAGATCCGGTCACCGCAGGACGAGCCCGAGCGCCCCGGCCGCAGCCTGGTGACAACAAGTCATGAGGTCATCCGGCAGTGGGCCGAGGAACGCGGCGCCACCCCCGCCACCGTTGAGGGCACCGAGCACGACGACCACCTCGGCGTGCTGCGGTTTGATTTCCCCGGCTATGGTGGCGAAACGCTACGGCACGTCGGTGGTGTTAATGCAACAGCTGACAGGCATAAATCAGGAGAAGCCGCAGCGACGTTGATCATTTTGGCGTTCCGTGGGCATCACCCGGGTGAACGTCATCTTCGGTAGCTGCACGAAACCGTGATCATGCAGCGGAGGAAGGCAATCACCTTTGCCAGCCTGATCATGGAGCAGGGATCGTTTCTGGGCTAATCAGTGTATCGAGTGGTGGATCGGGGGAAAGTGCCATCACGCCCAGGAAGGGGAGATCATGTGGTTGTGGTTGTGGCTGCTGTTGTTGTTGCTGTTTATCCTCCTTATCGTCTATGGCATGGCATATCGTCGCTGGGGCGTCCCGTATCCCCGATTCGTCAGGGGGAGCGAGTGGGGCCTCATGGCGGATGTGCTGTGGCTGATCTTGGCCTTGGCAATCGTGTCGCTCCTGGTCGCTCTGCTGTCCTGAGAGCGCGTGCCCTCAATAGGGTTGGACCTAGTGGCGTGTCGCTGATTCTTTATCCGGCAATTTGATTTCGGGTGCGCTCCTTCGCATTGGCTACGCCGCACGTTTCTCCGAAATCGCCGATCTCATACCTGGCAACGTCTCAGCCCTCGTCGGAGCGTGAAGAACGACCCAGAAAGCGGTGCACCGCCTACGCAACAGCCAAGAATGTTGTGAGCAGAGTTTGCTCTCTCGCATGGCGGTGGAGGGCCTTCTTGCCGTGATGCGTGACCCGATCCAGAGGGTCCGCGACCGCGTAGGCGTATCAGGTGGTGGATTCGGGGCAAGAGGCGAAAGCCGAGTCTGAGGAGGGGACCGTGTGGTTCTGGCTGTGGCTGCTATTCGTGATCTTGGTGCTCGTCGTACCTTTGGGCTACGGCATGGGCTACCGACGCTGGAGCATGCCCTATCCCGGATTCTTCCGCCGGTACCTTCCCGCACAGGTGCGCCCCGATTACAGGCCGGGCGAACGACAGGACGACGCCCTCGCTTACCACCGGGAATCGGCGGCGGACCGGCGGGGGAAGAACGAATGGGGTCTCATGGCCGACCTGCTGTGGCTGGCGCTGGTCGTCGCAGTGGTGTGGCTTGTGATCGGCCTGTTGTGGTGACCATAGGCCGCTCGCTGAACATGTTACAGCGACTGACAGCGGGAATGGCGTCGAAGACCTCAGCATGCCACACCATCTACCTCCCGGCCATTGACCTCATTTTTCTCGCAGACGGCACATCCATGAGAGGAAGGCCCAACGTGGACGAACAGCACGATGTGATCGCGGTGCTCGAGACCGACCATCGCGAGGTCGAGCAGATGTTCACCGAACTGGAGCAGTTGGCCGGCGAGAACAGTAAACGAGTGGAGCTCTTGACCGAGAAGGTCGTCATCGAACTCGTCCGACACTCGGTAGCGGAGGAGGAGTATCTGTATCCGGTCGTACGCCAGTACGTCCCCGACGGCGACGCTATCGCTGACGAGGAGATCGCCGAGCACGCCGAGGCCGAGCAGACGATGAAGCAGTTGGAAGAGCTGGAACCCGCGGACACCATGTTTTGGACCGCCTTGAACCAGCTGATGGGCCAGATCCGCCACCACGTAAGGGAGGAGGAGAATGACCTGTTCCCCCGCCTGTGGCAAGCGTGCTCTCCTGAGCAGCTCGTGGAACTGGGCGAGAAGGTTCAGCAGGCCAAGAAGACGGCGCCCACGCGGCCACACCCCGCCGCGCCTGACACTCCGCCCGGCAACAAACTGCTGGCACCCGGAACCGGGCTGGTGGATCGCCTACGGGATGCGCTGACCGGCCGGGGACGACCGTGACCCAGCACCGACCGGCTGATCGGTTCTTCGACAGTGACATGACCAGCTCTTCACGACGATGGGGTCTTCAACAACACGCCACCCCTTGTTGTCCGCATATGACGACGATCATGCTCCTTCCCGACCGAGGCTGTCATGTCGGTACCGATGCTCACGGTGTCCTTTCACGGTGTTCGGCCTCTACGCCTGGAGGCTGTCGCAGGTGCCAGTCTCGAGGCCTCACCTCATCGGCACATCAGCGTGGATCGCCGACCACCCACGTCCCATCCGCCGCTGGTGGCTGGCCGGGCTCTTTGCCGAGGGAGCCACATTGATTGATCGCCCTGACCGCTGAGCAGCACTTGTTAGCGTCCACGCGAGTGGTGTACGGGTTTGAACCTACTCGTCACCTTGGTGCCCGTAAGGGAAGATCCATGTGACATGAGGGCGGCCACTCCGCGATCCTTCACAGCTGTCGAAGGCATAAGAAGGAGAACGAGAAGTGGCCGCTATGGACATTCTGCCTGGTGAGAGTGAGTGGTTCGACGAGACCCTGGCCCAGGCCTCGCCCGATGTGCTGCGCGAGATGGTCGTGCGGATGGCGCAGATGATGATGGACGCCGAGGTCGAGCAGCGCTGCGGCGCCGGCTACGGCGAGGTGTCGGACGCGCGGGTCAACTCGCGTAACGGCTACCGGCGCCGTGAGTGGGACACCCGCGCGGGCACGGTCGAGCTGGCCATCCCCAAGCTGCGGCACGGGACGTACTACCCCGACTGGCTGCTGGAGCGGCAGCGGCGAGCCGAGCGGGCGCTGGCCTCGGTGGTGGCCACCTCCTACCTGCTCGGGGTGTCGACCCGGCGGGTGGAGAAGCTGGCCGAGCAACTCGGCGTCACCAAACTGTCGAAGTCCCAGGTCAGCGTGATGGCGCGGGAGCTGGACCAGATGGTGGCCGACTTCCGCAACCGGCCGCTGGGTGCCGGCCCCTACACCTTCGTCTGGATCGACGCATTGACTCAGAAGGTGCGTGAGGGCGGGCGGACGGTCAACGTGCACGCCCTGGTCGCGACCGGGGTGAACGCCGACGGGCACCGCGAGATCCTCGGCATCGACGTGGTGTCGTCCGAGGACGGGGCGGGCTGGCTGGCGTTCCTGCGCGGCCTGGTCGCCCGCGGCCTGTCCGGCGTTTCGCTGGTGATCTCCGACTGTCACGCCGGGCTGCGTGATGCGATCGCCTCGACGCTGCCCGGCGCGTCCTGGCAAAGGTGTCGCGCTCACTACGCGCGCAACTTGGCCACCTGTGTGCCGAAGACGGCCCAGCCGTGGGTGGCCACCATGCTGCGCACCGTCTTCGAGCAGCCCGACGCCGCCTCAGTGCGGGCCCAGCACCGTCAGATCGTGCAAGCGCTGGAGGGCAAATACCCCCAGGCGGCCGAGCACCTGGACGAGGCACGCGAGGACATCCTGGCCTTCGCCGCCTATCCCAAGGCGGTGTGGCGGCAGATCTGGTCCAACAACCCCCAAGAGCGGCTGAACAAGGAGATCCGCCGCCGGACCGACGTCGCCGGGATCTTCCCGCATCGGGAGGCGATCATCCGCTTGGTCGGTGCGGTGCTGGCCGAGCAGCACGACGAGTGGACCGAGGGCCGTCGATACCTCGGGCTGGAAGTGCTGGCCGAATGCCGCAAGGCCGCCGAGAAAAAGGAACCAGGAGACGGTGATGGCACTAATGTGACGATTGATGCTATTGCTGCTTAAATAGGCACAGATCGCAGAGTGGCCTCATTCTCATACACCACGATCTTGGACGCGGCCGAGCACTTCGCCGACGCGATCGTCGGCACCGGCAGGCAACTAGGAATCAGCCGCTTCCTTCTGGTGCAGTGGGCCGCCCCCGTCGCCAGCGAGTCGCCCGAACTCCATCCGTCGTAACTGATCCGTGAAGGGCCGTCGAGCCACTTGAGGGCACGAACCAGGAGCGCAGGCGGTCCTAATCATCTGCCCCGCAGCTCCCCCATCACATCACCGGCTCGTAGGCCACCTGAGTACAGCACTGAGGCGGCGCAGCCCTGCGCCAAGGCGTCGGATTGCGCCGACAGCGAGCGCAGATCCTGCCTATCCGCGCGCGTGATGCGGATCCCAGGTCGTTGTAGGAGTCGACGCTCCAATGGACGACGACACGGTGAGTTCCCCCGTGCGGGCGCCGGAGCTTGGCGATGTGATTTCCAGCGTCATCGCTTCGCGGGACAGCGCGGCGCATGGGGAGACGTCATCGTCAGGCTCGCTGCCTGATGATGCGGAAGGACACATCACCGGCCTGGGTCACATCCGCGTCCAGCGTCCTGTCCTCCAGGATCCTTGCGGCCATGGGCTCGAGGAACACACGGGTTCCCTCCGCTTCCACCACCTGGTCCTTGCGGCCGGGGCTGTCGGCCAGTTCCATCTCCAGGGAGGTGTCCATCAGCGAGCGGGTGGCGATGCGAAGCCCGCCTTCGTCGGGGGTCCGGGCGTCGGCGGTCATGGATTTGATGGCCTTCACGGCGTTCTCGGTAAGGGTCAGCATGGTGTGCCTCTCCGCTTATAGCGTGCTCGGAGCCGGCGCTCTTGCCCCGCGATGTGGCGGTTATACCTGACGATCGGAATGCGGATCCCCGCGCTTTTTGGGCGCGGGCGATTCCGTCGCCTTCTCGGACGGATCATGATCGGCGAACGACAGGCCGCGTTCGACGGCACGGTAGAGCACCGCCGTGAGCGGGACGGTCACGACCGCGCCCGCGATTCCGCCGATCAAGGTGCCGGCGGTGACGGCCACCAGGACTACGGTGGGGTGCAAGCGCACGGCCTTGCCGATGATGACGGGCTCCAGCAGGTTGCCCTCGAGCTGTTGCACGAGAACGACCGCGGCAAGGACCAGCAGCGCATCGGCCACTCCGTTGCTCACCAGAGCGACTAGCACGGCGACCGCGCCGGCTACGATCGCACCGACGATGGGCACGAAAGCGAACAGGAACGTCAGGAAGGCCAGCGCCAGCGCCAGCGGCACCTGCAGCAGAACCAGTGCGAGGCCGATGCTGACGCCGTCCACGGCCGCCACCACCATCGTTCCTCGCACGTAGGCGACCAGGGTGCTCCACCCGGCGCGCGCCGCGGCGTCCACGCGCTCGCGGCGACGTGCGGGGAAACGGCGCACGATCCATTCCCACATTCCGGCCCCGTCGCGCAGGAAGAAGAACAGCAACACCAGCGCGGTCGCGATGGCCGCGAGCGTCTGCAGCGTAGTCATCGCTCCGGCGAGGGGTTCGGGGGCGGCGCCCCTCAGGGCCGCAGTGAGCTCCTCGATCGCCGCGTTCAGCTGCTGCTGGCTCAATGGGCCGGAAAGCAGAAAGGCACGTAGCTGGTCCAGGCCGGCCAGGAGCTGGCGCTGTAGATCGTCGAACTGAGCGATCGCCTGGTTGGCCACCAGGGTCAGTGGCCCTGCGACGACCAGGACGAGCAGGAGCAGCCCTGCCAGGGCGCTCAGTCCCCGGGGGACGTGCAAGCGGCGCAGGAAAGCCGCCACAGGGTACAGCAACGCGGTCAGGAACAGCGCGGCCACCACCGCCAGCGTCACGGGCGCCAGCCGTTTGAGCACCCACCCCAGCAGCGCGATCGCGGCAGCCGTGACCAGCAGGCAGGTGCTCGCCGCCGCGATGCTACGCAGTGGACCCGGTACGGCGGCCCACCCGGCAGGCCCCCGCTCGCGAGCCTTCACCTGACTCGGTCCTCCTCCGAGCGGATGAGGCATGGGCTGGCCCTACCCCGTCGCCATGAGACCAAGCATCATGCCAAGACTGCGCTATCTGCTCTGCCCCGCTTCTCGATCGGCGGGGACTTTGCCCGCGTCGTGGCCGTGGCCGCGTTCATGGTCCAGAGGAACAGTAGCGTCGGCGTACGTCTTGCTCATCTTGATCCGAATCCGGCCGAGCAGTCCACGAGCATGCTGCGGGGGCGCGCCCTGGCCCGGTTCTCCGGTGGGAAGCGCCGGGATGGGCTTCTTACCTTCCACATGGGCTTCGATGTCCTCAGCCGGCGGCGCGTGAACTTCGATGTACTCACCGTGGGGAAGACGTTTGATCATCCCTGTTTCCACCCCATGGCCGATCATCCCGGCGTCCGCTCGTTGCAGACCGATGCAAATTCGGTACGTGACGACATAGACGAGGGCGGGACCGGCGAAGACCGCGATCCGGCCGAACCATGTCGTGGCATACAGCGGAATGTGGAAGTTAGCGGAGATCACGTCGTTGGCGCCCATCAGCAGCAGCACGGTGTAGAAGGTGATGGCCGCCGCGCCGATGGAGGTGCGGTGCGGGTTGTTACGCGGGCGGTCGCAGATGTGGTGCTCGCGCCGGTCACCGGTGATCCATTGCTCTAGGAACGGATACAGGACCAGGCCCGTGACGATGATCCCCATCGGGAGCAGCGCAGGAATCAGCACGCTGAGCGCGAGAGTGTAGCCGAGGAAATTCACCTCCCAGGAAGGCATAAGCCTGAGCGCTCCCTCCAGGAATCCCAGGTACCAGTCGGGTTGCGATCCTGCTGAGATGTCCGCCGGCGTGTAGGGGCCGTACAGCCAGACTGGGTTGATCTGCGCGTAGGTGGCCAGGCCCGCCACGACGGCGAGCGTGAACAGGAAGTAGGCGCTCGACTTGGCCATGAAGGACGGCAGGAACGGCCCGCCCACCACATTCATCTCGGTTCGGCCCTTGCCCGGCATCTGCGTGTGCTTTTGCACCCACATCAGCACCAGATGAGCGGAAATGAGCGCCAGCAGGATGCCTGGGATGAGCAGGATGTGCAGGGCGTAGAAGCGCGCGATCACGTCGTCGCCGGGAAATTCCCCGCCGAACAGGAAGAACGACAGGTACGTGCCCACCAGCGGAATCGACAGCAGAACACCCTGGGTGATCCTCAGCCCGGCACCGGACAGCAGATCGTCGGGGAGGGAATAGCCGGTCAACCCTTCGCCAAGGGCGAGCAGGAACAGCGTGATACCGATCAGCCAGTTCAGTTCGCGGGGCTTGCGGTAGGCGCCGGTGAAGAACACCCGCAGCATATGGATCATGAGTGCGGCCACGAAAAGCAGGGCGGCCCAGTGGTGCATCTGCCGGAGCAGCAGCCCGCCCCTCACCTCGAAACTGATCTCCAGCGTCGAGGCGTACGCGCCGGACATCATCACGCCCACGAGGGGTGCGTACGGCCCGTCGTAGACGACATCCTGCATGCTCGGCTTGAACCAAAACGTCAAGAACGTTCCGGTCAGCAGCAGGATGACGAACGAGTACAAGGCGATCTCACCGAGCAAGAACGACCAGTGGTCCGGAAAGATCTTGCGCAGGTTGCGTTTGGCGAAGCCGGCCGCACCCAGACGGTCGTCCAGGTATCGGCTCGGACCAGCAATCGCCTTGGGCACGTTCGTCATGCGGGGCTTGTGCGGCACGATGCTCATAGCCGGCCCCTTGCCCGCGCTGAAGAGGGCTATAAGGATCAACAGCTCAAAGTTTTCCCAGCCGCGTCATGGAGGAGGTTGAGGACGTCCCTCCTGTCCGGGCTCACACGGATCCGTTCCACGCGCTCTACGAGGTCACAAGGCGAAGATATGCCTGGGGCGTGTCTCGGAACACCTCACCGGCACCGGGGTGAGCAGCGAAACATCAGACAAAGCCCGACGGGACCGTATCGCGATGATGCCGAGGTCCACACCACCCACGGCCTCGAGGACTTCATGAGCGACGCAATCGGTGCATCTCGCGCGCCGGCTCCGTGAGCCGCTGACGTTATCCGGCAGGTGCTGATCGTTCTGGCTCGCCTGCTGGGCGAGCGATGTCGCCGCGGTTACCGGCAGCTCCTGTCGGGCAGGGTAGGCCGACCGGTGGGGGACGCCGGTCAAGGTCGCCGGAGAGCTCTTCGTGGATGTGAAATCCTTGATCGAGAATGTTGGTCTGGCGGTCGATGCCGCCGGCGTGGCCGTCATTGTGGTCGGTGCGCTGGCGGCGAGCGGCCTCTTCGGTTACCGACTGGTGCTTCATCGTCCGATCGACGATGCCTATCGGACGTACCGCAGGAGCCTAGGGCGCGCGATCCTGCTCGGCCTGGAGTTTCTAGTCGCCGGAGACATCATCAAAACGGTGGCTATTGCGCCAACCTTCGCCAGTGTGGGCGTGCTGGCGGCAATCGTAGTGGTTCGCACCTTCCTCAGCTTCTCCCTTGAAGTGGAATTGGAGGGCCGCTGGCCGTGGCAGCCGCGGCCGCCACGGAGTTCTGATTCACCACGCTGACCCTCTTTCTGGTTGTGGATGCCCAGCGTCTCGACGTGGGAGCCAGGGTGGATGAGGATCTGACGCATCAAAACAGTGGAACACCGATCCCGCGTGACCTGCGCCACGCAGGAACTGGTGATCATAGGACTCTGGAGCGAGCCGATGAGATCGGCGGGACACCGTCGATCACCCGTGGCCGGCGATGTGAGAGGCGCGGCCACCATCGCGGGGATCTATATCGGACTAATCCCGCCTGGTGGGCGTGGGTTGACGTACTGGAGCGGTACGTCGTCCGGTACATCGTCACATACCGCCCGCGTTTCGGCCGTCTCCTTCACTGGCCGGGACGGCATATCCGCCTCCAGCAACCCGAGACTGTCGCCCTCCCCCGGCGCCGGATGACGTCGTTGATCGCCTCGGCCAGCTCCTGCCTGGTGGAGGAGGCTTCAGGTAGTTCATTGAAATAAGCCAGCAGGCCGGCAAGGCGGGCCAGCCGGTCGGCGGACTCCTTCACGTGCTCGCAGGCGCGCGCGTACACCTCGCATATCGCCACCCGGTCGTGTCCGCCGAATGCCTCATCGATGGCGTGTCGCAGCTCCTCTAGCACCGCGGTCGGTCATTTCCGTATCTTTCATTCATCGTCGCCTGGGTTGTGGCAGGCTGGCCACCTCCATCCGGAGGTGGCGCGGGCAGTACTCTTCCCACGGGTCCACATCGCTGGCGCTGCGCGCTGGTCAGGCGCGTGGATCAGCTGCGGGGCCGGCTGTCCCTGGCCTTCCTCAAGCGCCCGACGCCAACCTCGAGACCGTAGGCTGCCGGGGTGCCGGTCGAGACGCTGATCCCTGCCCGCGGGCAAAGTCAACGCCAGGCAGATGGCAAACCGGGCCGGGTGCGGCCGCCAGATAACGACTGCCACGACGACGGCGAGGAGCTTTCAACGTCAGACTCTCCTGTGCCGATCCCGCCGGCAGCGGCTCGATGGCGGCGGCCGGACGTGCTGGTGAGTCTGCCTCGCCGGCTAGCCCGGTCCGCTGGGGCGCTGCCGTGGTTGCTGTCGGACTTCGTGGCTCTCCCACTCTCCGGGTAGGCCCTCGGCATTGTCGGGAACGTCGCCTCGGCCTCCGTATGGATGTCCCAGCGGCCCCTTGCCGGGCCGGCCTCCTTGGGGAGGCTCTTGCTCCTCGGCGCCTGTGTCATCTTCTTCGCCGGCCCGAGCGCGGATCGGCTCCTCCTCTTCCAGCCCGCTTCGCTCGTTCGGCGACGTCGGGTACTGCGGTCCCGTGGTCATGGCTTTCTCCCCGGTTTCGTGGACAAACAGGCGAGCATGTACCTCTACCCCGCATCTCGGAGGAGGCCACGCGAATCAACGATCGGCTTCAGACGAGAGGGCGCGGAGCGCTATGTGCAGCCGATCGAGCACCCCGAGAGCGGATCCGCGGACGGCTCGCCGTCTCCAGTCGGAGCGCGTCGGATCTTGATCGCCAGGATTGGGTCCAGCAGTTCCCACGTGCCGCTGATCGCCACAGTCCCGGCTACGCCGATGGCTGAGCCCGGGACGCAGCCCCGTTTATCCTGGCAAGCCGCCCCTGGGAGAGCAGCCTTCACTCTAAGCTTTCGCGTCGTTGCGTACAGTGGTGTAATGACGGATGCACAGCCTACGCATGTGCTCCAGGTTGCTACCCGGATGTTCGCCGAGCTCGGCTTCGACGGCACATCGGCGCAGTTGATCGCCCAGGCCGCCGGGATGAACCTGGAGGCCATGGTGGCGCAGGTCGGTGACAAGGCGCAGTTGTATCGCGAGGTGATGCTGCTGGCGCACCGGGCCGAGAGGGAAGCCATGCAGGCGGCCTTGGACCGCTTCGCGCCTACCGCGCAAGGGCTGATCGAGCTGGCAGATGCCTATTTCGACTTCTACAGAGACCATCCTCACGTGCTGGCGTTGTGGATGCACCGGTGGATGGGTGATGCGATCGATGTGGAAGGGCTGGAAAAGCTGTACTCCAGGCCGCTGGCCAACGTCGTGGCCGACACGGTGCGTGAAATGATCCCCGGCGACGTGGACACCGACTACCTACTGTGGACGATCGTGTGGAGTGTGTACGGATTTCTGACCGGAGGGCTGCAGCACACCAGTCCGCGTGCCCGGCTGGCCAGAGTTCATCACCCCGGTCGGGGGCGTGATGATGTAGCCGCGCATCTTCGCTTCCGGGCCCACCTTCATACGTTGATTCGCCGCATGACCACCCCCGCTGCTTTCAGTGGTGAGCGCGAAGACGCGTCGAGCGGGTGACAGCGGCCAGGTGCCAATGAGACCAGGGCGTGGCCTGCGTCTGGCTAACCGTAAGGCGGTCGTCACAATAGGCCCTCGCCAGTATGCGGGATCGTGTACCCGTGCCGGACTTTCTCGCCCCGTACCTTGCGTGTACAGGTGTCGTTTGGTCGCGATTGCTGAGGGCAGCACGAGGACCTTGACGTCGTTGTTCCCACTAGACAGATGAACCTTCACACCTGGCTGGACACAGCCAAAACCATCCGTGAAGAGGCGACGCAGGAGCGGCTTTCACTGCTGGCGGCGGGCATAGCGTTCTGGGCAACCGTATCGGCCTTCCCGTTGATGATCGGCGTGGTCGTGGTCTATGGGCTGATCGCCGACCCCTCCCAGGTGACTCGCCAACTGACTCCGCTCACCCGGATCCTGCCCGAAGAGGTGGCAGACCTGCTCGTCACCCAACTGGTGGCCGCCGTCGGGGTAGGCAGACAGGACCTCACGTGGGGGCTGGTCGCCAGCGCCTCTGGGTTGCTCTGGGCCTCCTCACGAGCCGTGGCCGCGCTGATGAAAGGACTCAATGCCGTCTACGGCCAGCATTCTCACCGCGGCTTCGTGGCACGGCGACTGGTCGCCCTGTTGGTGACCCTTGCTTCCATCACGGTGGTCACCTTGACGGTGGCGCTCGTGGCGGCCGTGCCGGTAGTCGCTTCACTGGTGGGCCTTCAGGGGACGTCATGGGCGGTGCCGGTGGTGCGCTGGGTCTCGCTGGTGCTGTTGTCCGTGGCCGCCCTGGTGCTCCTGTACCGGTTCGTCCCTGAGCGGGACCCGTCCGCATACCGTATCGTTGGCTGGGGGGTGGGCTTCGCCTTGCCAGCACTGTTGGCGATCAGTGTCGGACTGTCGCTCTATGTAGGCAACTTTGGCAACTACAACGAGACCTACGGTGCGCTCGCCGCGATGATCGTCTTCATGTTGTGGTTGTACTTGGCCTCGTTTGTGGTCCTGCTTGGCGCGGAGGTCAACGGGGCCATCGAGCGCCAGCGGGGGCAGCAAGGCCCGGTTCCGCCCGAGTGAGGCAAGATCGCTCCGTCTCGGTCGAGTTACCGACGAACCATACGATGGCAGGCCTCCCAGGCGTCCAGCACGGAGGACATGTTGGCGTCCTTGGACGCGTGCTCGCGGCATCGTCAACGAGATGTCCGGGGATGGGTGGTATCTCTCGCTGTCACTGGACGGCGCTCTGGCTCACGGGCCACATGGAGCTGGTGGGCACCTTGTTCGTGCGAAGGATCACTGCTCAACCGACTGTCGGAGAATGTCGCGTGTCGAGTGACAGTCGAGACCACCGGCTATCTCTCGCCTCGCGCTCCCTGGTGATCGCCATATCGCATGTGCACCACGATGTGGAGATTCCGTGAATAAGCCCATCGACAGGGGTAAAGGGCGCTTCACATCCGATCCGCTCTCTCTTAGGAAGGTGGTCTTGATGATGGCCAGAGCGTCTGCAATCGACAGCCATCCTGACATCACGGAAATGCGGCGGCGATACGAATGGGCTGGCGCGCGTCCCAGCGCCCAGGCGATCGATGGATTCGCCCTCCTGGCCGGGCTTTACCTGGCGATCTCCCCCTGGGTGATCGGCTTCAACGATCTTTCCAGGCTGACAGTCATCAACCTGATCGTCGGGCTGGCACTGGCGGTCCTCGCTGCCGGTTTCGCCTCTGCCTACGGGCGGACGCATGGCGTCAGCTGGGTGGCACCGATC
Source organism: Nonomuraea sp. SYSU D8015 (assembly GCF_008065375.1). Taxonomy (GTDB): domain Bacteria; phylum Actinomycetota; class Actinomycetes; order Streptosporangiales; family Streptosporangiaceae; genus Nonomuraea. The sequence goes on along the minus strand of NZ_VJYI01000049.1, from coordinate 12,864 downwards.
CTTGGCCTGTGGACCATCATGTCTCCATGGGTCATCCGTGAGGCCGACACAGCAACGATCTGGAACAACGTCGTCACCGGGATCGTGATCCTCCTGCTCGGCATCGGAGCCGTCGCAGTGGGAACGAGCAGACGCACATGACAACTCCTCGGGTGACGCAGCAGATCATATGCGCTGCGTCACCATATTTTCGTTCGTCCTCACTGAGGTGCTTCCCACCATGGAGGTGGCTTCCTCGCTGCAGGCAGCCAAGACAGGAAGCGCCGCTCTCGAAGCGCTCTGGTCGCAGGAAGGCCTAACACCGCCGCTGACCACATCGAGACCACCCGGCTCGCCTTAGCCCAACTCCCCAAGCACCTGCGGCGCAACGTGCTCATCCGCACCCACTCCGGCGGCGGCACCCGCGAGTTCCTGTCCTGGCTCACCCGCCCAGGACGATGGCTGAAGTACTCCATCGGCTTCACCATCACCGACGACATCGCCGCCGCCATCGGCAAGCTCCCCGCCACCGCCTGGACACCGGCCTACGACGCTGAACGCCAAGTACGGCCTGGCGCGTGGGTCGCCGAGCTCACCGGGCTGCTCGACCTGACCGGCTGGCCCAAGGGGATGCGGGTCATCGTCCGCAAAGAACGCCCGCACCCCGGCGCCCAACTGCGCTTCACCGACATCGACGGGCACCGCTTCACCTGCTTCGTCACCGGCACCCCAGGCGGCCAGCTCGCCGATCTGGAACTACGCCACCGCCGCCGCGCCCGCGCTGAAGACCGCATCCGCGCCGCCAAGGACACCGGCCTGCGCAACCTGCCCCTGCACGACTTCCCCCAAAACCAGATCTGGCTGGAGATCGTCACCCTGGCCTGCGAACTGATCGCCTGGATGCAGATGCTCGCCCTGCACGACACCGACGCCCGCCGCTACGAGCCCAAACGGCTGCGCCTGCGCCTGTTCGCCGTCGCCGGCCGACTGGTACACGGGGGCCGCAGGATCCGCGTGCGGATCCCCGCGCACTGGCCCTGGGCCAGGCCGATCACCACCGCCCTGACCCGGCTGCACGCTCTGCCGGCACCGACCTGACCATCACCAACCCGTCCCCACGACCAGAAAGGAACCCCACGGGCCCGTGGAACCCCGCCCACCCGGCGCGACAGCCGGGCAATCCCGCTGACCACAGCGAGGAAATCGACCTCCAGCCGGACCTCTTAGCCGACCAGATCAAGATCGAGAAAGATCGAGGCTAGAGAGCCGCATCACATGAAGCTCACCTCTCATCATCGATTTCGCGCTCGACAAAATCCACCGTCCGAACCTCTGGCATGTCAAGAAGTTTGAGTGCTTGGTCACGATCGAACACATTGGCGATAAAGCCAAAGACTTTTCCTTCAGAGGCCGCGTCTCGCAGAGCTTGTAGATCGAGCCCAAGTTTAGCCAAATTAGCGCGATCATCATCGCTGAAATTACGCACCCATAGACGAAACTGCGAAATTGCAGAGCGATTGCTGCAATGACGGTCAACAAGGACTGTGGCGCTGCAACCCCCTTTCCCTGGCCACCAGTATAAAGGCTTTCCTGACGGCATGCGTGAACCCGAGAGAAAGAACCTCTTCCATTCCACAACGCTGAAGTCAGTCAATCTCTCAACCTCTGTCTCCAGTAGAGGCGAGGATAGTTCGACTATTACCGTTGCGACCTCTTTCTCTTTAAGTGATTCCGCCTGAGCCACAGCTACAGCTTTAGCTTTCGAATCACTTCCCTGACCTCCCCTAAAAGTTCTCAAGTAGTCGGTCATCGGATCCGTGGGTAGATTGGTGACGCCGATTCGGCCAAGTAAGTCCTTGGATACCTCCGCCACGCGCTCACTCGATTCAGCGCTAATCACCGCCGAGTGTGACTCGATGGTCACCTTCATAGAAGTGTTGAACAGATGTCGCTCAACGTCGCCTTGGAATGCGATTCGATATCCAGGATGCGCTACTTGTAAGGCATTTCCCCAGAGGTAGCCAAATTTCGACATCGAGTCATTCAGCCCAATGCTTACCCATGCGATTCCAGCAATGAGTGCTCCGACTAGCACAAGGATTGGCGTACGGGCTTTGCTCCAAGCGGCGGGATGGGGGCTCATGTCCACTAATAATCCTTCTAGCTAGCAATGGCGGACTTGATTTCGGGGAATATTCCTCAGCCTAAGGCGTCCAGAGCTAAAATAAGAATATTAGGCGCAAACAACTCATGGGGGTTTGTTGTGGAGCACTCCAGAACAAACCCCCATGAGCCTACCGTATGCTCAGTTTACCCCAGAGCAAGACGGACCGGTGCAACGGATCTCCAGGGTGTCCAACCACTTGCCCTTGGTGTTCCTGCGACTTCGCGAGGGTCTTTTTTGTGCTGCGGCATAATCAGATCAACGTCGATCGAGAGCCTACCATCACGGAAGGCGCAGCCGACGAGCACTGGATCGCACTCTGCGTTGAAGTTGTTATCGCCGCTCTCCGGGTCGCGCCAGTTGAGCTTACCCTTGTTGCCTATCACCACGCTTGATACGGCCTGCCCAACCGCGCCAGGTGTAATACTTGGTACTTTGTCGAAGGTTACGCTACCTCCCGCGCCTCTAAACTCGGCCTTCGATGTGACCTTGAGTCGGACGTTATCGAGGATGTACTTGTTGTAGTCTTTGTACTGCGCCTTTTTCCAGAACCACGGATAGACTTCTAGGTTGCCTTGTGCATTGAATTGCGGCACGCTCAGCCATTCGTTTTTGAGGAAACCTGCGTTGTGAACCTCCCAGCCAAGCCAGCCCTTCCCGCTGAATTCGATACCTTTTATCGCTGATATACCTATCGATGGTGTCTTAAGGAATAGCTCGCAGGTATCGCCGTTTCTGTCCTTTGTCGGACCGGATTTGCACCAGCATGTGAAGTCGTCATACTGGCCTGGGGTGGTGCTTTTAGGCGGGATATAGTCCTTGTCGCCACCGCACCGGACCTCCACGGGGGGCACGTCCGCGCGCATGGAAGCGGTCAAGTGACCTGGGATGATACCTCCGCAACTGTCCAGCCAGTCGGTGGAGTCCTTTTCGGAGTCTGCGGGGACATCGATGATGGTGAGGCCGCCACAGCGGTCATGCACGAAGATCGCTATGGACGGGGTGCTGGGCTCGACCTGCCCGGCAGTGGACTTGCTTCTCTTCGCGGCATTTCCCGCTGTCTCATCGGAAGACGCTTCTGTCCAGGTGCGCATGACAGAAGCAGTCACTCGCACCTTTCCGTCGTTGTCTTGCTGCACGACCACGTGTAAGCATTCACCTCCAGCGCATTTCGGGATCTGGTGATCGCGCTGTGTGATCGTCCTAATGCATGCGTGAGTACGGCCGATCCTGGACGGTCATCCGGTTGCCGGGTCGGGTGGCATCCAGAGGTTGCCCAGCAGCGCGTTGCGTAGGACGGTCACGACGTCGAGGCCGTGCTTGAGCACGGTGGACAGGTAACCGCGTACGGCGTAGCGGTGCACGGTGGTCTTCTCCGAGCGGAGCCTGCCGGAGATCTTCTGCTGGGTTTTGGCTGGTCGCAGGTCGCGTTCGGCCTGGTTGTTCGTCGGTGGGATCCGCAATTCGCAGGCGAAGCGCAGGACGTCGCCTGCGCGGTCGCGCAGTACCTCCAGTAGCACCCTGCCGACCGGCTGGGTGACGGTCTTGGCCGCCCCCGGCAGGCGCTTGACCTGCGACAGCCCGACGGCGACCCCGCCGCGGAACATCTTGGTGAACATCGCCAGGGTGCCAGCCTCGATGGCGTCCTTGTCCTGGTCGCGGGCGAGGTTGGCGGCGTGGATTAAGCCGCGCAGCGCCATCTGCAGCTGCCGGGGCCAGCGAGCACCTGGGTAGGTCTCGGCACAGTCTTCAAGATCGCGAATGAGGTGAGCCGCGCAGAGTTGGTGATCGCGCGCGCCCAGGTCGGTGGCGTCGTAGTTCTGGTAACGGTCATGGACCACCACGCCGGTCAGGTCGGCCACCACGAACTTCTTGAAGGTCTCCAGGTCCCGCCCGCCGAGCATGTACCAGGTCAGCAGCTGGTCGCAGGCCACCAGCAGATACTTCTTAGCCTTCTTCGGCCCGACCCGGATCGGTGTCTCGTCGCAGCACACCACGTAGGCCAGGGTGAGCAGCATCCGGATTCGCGCGTTCGCGGATGCGACCGCGGCGGCGGCCCGGCCGATCAAGCCGTGCACGAACCCGGGCGAGGGCTCCGCACCGGTGAGCGAGGCCACCAACTCGGCGACCCGGTGCACCGGAATCGCGTGAACAACCAGCAGATACACACACCACGCCTGCAGATTGACCCCGAGACTGACCGGTGCCGCGGGCACGCCCGGCGGGCGCGGCGCGGTATGCACGGCGCCGCACCGGCAGGCGACCGTGTGCACCTGATGCTGGAACCGGCGCGCCACCATCAGCGGGATCTCGATCTGCTGGTGCCGGGCCGTCACCCCCAGATCGGCCGCCTGGCCCAGATCGGTCCCGCACCCGCACCGGCCTTGCGGATAGTGCTCGACGATGTCGCCGCCGGCGACCTCATCGGACCAGGCCAGCGCCTTGCCCTGCGCACCGGGCTGCTTACCCGGCCGACGCCGACCGCTGCTGACCTTGCGATCCTTGGGCTGCTTGCGGCCGGGAAGGTCATCGACCGAGGGCGGCATCCCGGAATTGCCGCTGTTACGCGAGACCAGCCGCTCCAGTTTGGCCACCCGCTCCCGCAGCGCGGCGTTCTCGGCCCGAAGCTCGGCTACCTCCGCCTTCAAGGCGGTGTTCTCGGCCACGAGCGCGCGCGTCAGAGCGATCAGCTCCTCGCGGGACAGCTCCTCCAGGCCGGACACCTGAAGATCACATCATCCGAGGCCGGATTGATCAAAGTGACGGACGGTCACGCAGCCGCTCGAACTGCTACATCCTGTGCACAACGTGAATGCTTACGACCACGTCGTTCAGGTCAACGGTGGTGTTCGAGAGTGTGACGCCCGCCGCGTCCAAGGACTGCTTGTCTTGCAGCAGGACGTGATTAAGGAGGGAGAGCTTGGCGGTATTATTAGCATCCGGAGCGACACCGGGCGCATCCCAGATGGTTTGTGCGCGCCCTTGGAGAACTGCATCCTGAGCCTCGAAATAGTCCCTGACCTGCTCGATGTATACCTCTGCCCCTGACTCCGACTCAGAGGCCGCAACTGCCTTTGCTGCGGTGCTCGACGCTTCGAGGACACACGCCGTTGGTGGTGGCGGTGAACAGCTTTGGTAGTGGCCGAAGTGCTTTCCCACTCGCTAACCCCATAAGCGGTCTTGGCCCGCACCTTGATCGTGTAAGTGACGTCGTTGGTCAGGCCGCTGATGGGAGCCCACGGATCTTTCACCTCTAGGGTCTTGACCGTCGCCCCGCTTTGATCAACGACTTGCACGTCGTAGCCGTCCAGGAACGCTACGCTACCGTTGGACTCCGGCAACCCCCAGCTTGCCGTCGCACTGGCATCGCCGCCATAAGCACGCAGGTTGAGCACCTTACTGGGCGGGCCTGCCGGCAGATAGGTCAAGGCCAGCGATGGCTGTTCCGCGGCGCTCGGCTCGGCGATGGTGATGACCTCGTCCTTGTTGGATGTGAATAGCAGCCACTTGCCTTCGCTACCTGCGATGTCGGCCTGCATGCTGTTGATCGGCAGGGAGCACGGGGTGACTGTCCGGTCGGCATCACCCGCCAGTTCCGATCCCTTGGTCTCCGCTGTGACGCTGCTCTTGAGCGGCGTAGCGGTGATCAGTGTGTCTGCCGGGCATGTACCGGACGCACATGCCGATGTGCCGAGTTTCAAGACGGCATTCACCACTCCGGCACCGTCAGGAAGCTCGTCCAATCGGAAGCCGACAACGGTAGCCGTCTTGTCTGTTCCAGTGCCGCCGATATGCATGGTGCTCGAATCGATGACTGTGCAAGGACCGCCGTCACAAGCGGCTGGATCGGTCTTGACCGTCTTGATGACGAAGTTGTCCTTACTCAGCGTTACTTGCCGGACTTCCTCCTCCGGGTCAGGCGGAGGCGTGCCGGGCGTAGTGAAGCTGACGGGTGCTGTCTTGGGGGTGCACACCTCACCGCTCGAAGGGCCCGACGTAGTTACGGCGGTGGCGTTCGCACGAACCGCGCTGGTCGAAACTGTTGTGCCGCCGAGCGGGCTGTTCATGTCGGTGGTGATTTCGGCGGCGGTTTGGGCGCGGTTGTAGATGCGGACGTCGTCGATGGCACCCTGGAAGTAGTCGCCGTAGGAGGTGTTGCCGCCGATGTGAACGGCGCCCCCGTCTTCCATGATGGTGCCGGCCAGGGCGTATTGGGCGAGTTGGGTGCCGTTGAGGAAGAGGCGGGCGGTGGTGCCGTCGTAGGTGACGGCGAGGTGGGACCAGGTGTTCAGGGGCAGCCGTGTGGTGCCGGCGGGCCGTCCGTAGTCCCTCTCGGTGAAGATCCCGCCTGCGGGGCCTGTGCCGTTGGAGGCCCACAGGCCGTAGGAGGATTCGTCGAACAGGGTGAAGTCCTTGGCGATGACGGTGCGCCAGTTGTCGACGGTGGTGGGTTTGACCCAGGCCGACAGGGTGAGTGCGTTCGTCATCGCGAGGGACGGGTGGTGAGGGATGGTGACCCAGCTGGAGGTGCCGTTGAAGGACAGCGCCTGGCCGTGCTTGCCGGCAACCCGGGTGGTGTCGGTGGCGGTGCCGTTGTTGGTGCCGGTCGCGTCGGTGACGGTGGTGCCGCTGCCTTCGTTCATGCCGTAGGCGGCGACCAGCCCGGGAGGTAGCGGGGTCGGCGTGGGTGTCGGGGTCGGGGTCGGTGTGGGTGTGGGGTTGGGATTTGGTCCGGGGTCACCGGGGTCTTGGGGGGGCGGTGACGCAGGCCATCATCTGCCACTTGTACGTGGTGCCGGGGCGCACGGTGTTGGGCGGGAGTTGGAAGGAGGCGCGTTCGCCGCCGTTGACGGTGCGGCTGCCGAGTGGTGCGGAGCCGACGGGCAGGCCCTGGTTGTCGTACAGGTAGTACTTGGCCGTCACGGGACCGCCGGAGGGGCGGTTGACCATGCCGGACAGGATCGGCTGGGTGGGGTCGGCCATGCCGGTTCCGGTGTCGGAGCGCAGTACCGGCGTATCAGAGGTGATGCGGTAGGCCGGGCTTTCGTTGCAGGAGGGCGGGGTGATGCCGGCGCGGCAGGCCTTGACCACGAACTTGAAGCTGGCCGGGTTGTCCAGGGTGAATACCTTGTCCAGCACCTGCCCGGATGGGATGTTGTTGTGCGTGGTGGTGCCGGGCACTCCCACCAGAGCCCGGATGTCCTGCTCGGACAGGGCCCGCTGGTAGACATGGACATCGTCCACTGTGCCGTTGAGGCTGCCGCCGAAGGTGCCGCGAGCACGCCCGACCTCGAAGATGCCTTGAGCGTTCCAGCTCGGCGTGTGGGCACGCTCCCCGGCCAGCACACCGTCCACGTAAAGGCGGATCTTGCCTGCCGCCTGATCGTATTGGGCGGCCAGGTGCGTCCACTCGCGGATCTTCGCGAGGCTCTTGGAGTTGATCGGCGTTTCGTGGATTCGGCCGTCGGACCGGTCCTCGTTGATCATGGTGAACCACCAGCGCTGGTCATACTCTGGCGCCGTTGAGGTGTGGTAGTTCAGCGCGAACCCGGGCAGGTAGGTGCCCATCTGCGAGAACACCGTCTGCTCGGTGGTGCTGTTGTCCAGCTTCACCCACGCGGTGGCGGTGAAGCTCTGGTTGGTGTTGATGACCGGCTTGCTGGTGGCCGCATGCCCGCCTGAGAACGTGATGGCCTGGCCAAGCTGGCCTGGCGTGCGGTTGTAGGCACGGGTCAGGGTGGCCGGGACGTTCTTGCCGGAGGAGTCGGCGGCGGTGTTGCCGGAGGTCTCATCCAGTTTCCAGTACGCCTGCTCGCCGGCGGGAAGCTGGGCGGCGGGGGGCGCCATGGTGGAGTCGTTGACGCTCACCGTGTAGTTCAGCGGTGTCGCCTCGGGCACGCTGGACTTGTAGCTGACCTTTACGTTGGTGCTGCGTGCGATGGCGTCGTTGCCGCTGATGGAGTCGATGGATTCGGCGCTGACGGTGGGGATCTCCGGCGGCAGCACCCAGTCCACGCTCAGCTTGGGCACGTTCTGGCCCGATAACTGTGCCCAGAAGGAGAACTCCTCCCACAGGTCCTTGGGTACTGGACTCTCCTCGGACAGCCGCAGCATCACGCCGTGATTCGGCGTCCCCGAGGCCCATGCCCGGGTCATCGGGGTGAAGTCCCAACTCCACACGGAGCCTGCGGTGCCGGGCAGGGAGCACGGGTCGATGGAGGCGCGTCCCTCTGCGGTGGTGGTGGGCTGGTTGCTCCAGAAGGTGTTGTTGGCCACCCAGGACTGCGTGATCCGGTGGGCGGTGATGCCCTGGAATTCGCTGCAGGTTGAGACAGCGGTACGCAACATCAGCTGCATGGTCGCCTTGACGACATGGCGGCCGGTGATGGGCGTGGTGTCAAAGGCCATCAGCGCCCGGCTGGTGTTCTCATATCTGGTGCAGGTCGGATAGGGATTGCAGGTCTGGTAGTTGCGTCGTCCGACTTGTCCCGGGCTGATCTGAGAGCTGGGCGATCGGATCCCGACCTCTTGAGTGATCCCGAGCGTGGTGGTGGGATCCACGGTGACCGGGTATTGCGTGGCCGGGTCGGCCAGCCACTTCGGGTCCGGCTTCAGCACCAGCACGGTGCCGCCGCTCTCGCTCTCCACACTGGTTTTGATCGTGGATTGCCGTCCCGGGTGGTCCGGGCTGGGATCATCGGCGGCGGCGTCCCACATCAGCGGTGCCGGGGCCGAGGCCACCTGCTTGCCCTTGTCGGCCGAGAGCGTGAGCCCGCCGGACTTGGTCACCTTGAGCTTGAGTCCGGGGGCCTGCACCGGGAGCCGGTATTCCACTGGCCCGGTGGGGCGTTCCCGCAGCACGATGTCGTGCCGGAAGCCGGTGGCCAGGGCGGTGACGACCAGGTCCGCCGAGGGGCCGGCCACGCCGACGTACGTGGCCACGTTGCCCTTGACCTGCGGGCGGGGCAATTCGGTGGGCCACGACAGGCCGAAGGTGCCTTCCCGGCCCAGGCGCATGCTGGCGAACGGGCCGGAACCGCCCGTAGAGAAACGCACCCCGGCCTTGGCCAGCCGTGGTTTCAGGATGCCGTTCTTTTCCTCGAGCGTAGTGTCGATCCACGCCCATGAACCGTCGGCACGTCGTAATTGTGCCGGGCCGCTGTAGGATTCCGTGGCCAGATGACCGTCCGGATATGCCCAGGTGCGCGAGGTTTCGGTGAAGGTCTGCTCGACCGCCACCGGTTTATCATGTTTTTGGCTTCGAGGATCGCTGCGCGTAACGGCGCGTCGGGATCCTCGGGGCGGGGGAACGTGGTCACCGAAGGGCCGGACGGCCCTTTTTCCGGTTCCGGATCGGCTTGGGCGGCGCCAGGCGCGCCCGCTACCAGCAGCGATGCTGCCACCGTGAGCACCGTTGCAAAGGCGAGTTGTCGGCTGGGTGGCCGACTTCCTCTCGCCTTGGTGGCTAAACTTTCCACAGACACTCTCCTTAATCCGGTGTGCGTTTGGAATGGCTAATCATTCGCATCCTTTTACAAGATCGTCCAGCAATGTGAGATAGGTCACAATGGGTGGCATGTAAAAGGTGTAACATTCGGGTGGGGCGAGTCGATACTTCTCTATAAATCGCACCCAAGTGCGGTAATTCAGATTTCCCAAATTGAGGATCTCACTCCCAGTGGATCTTGTTGTCACAATCCGTGCAGAACGCGGTGTGGCAGGCCTTTCGACGTCGAGGATGCGCTCAATCTAGAGGTGGCGGCGGGCTTCTGATGCAGGCCGTGCGTTTCCACGACGCACACCAGCCCGGGAAACCCGTTCGGGACGCGGCCGCGCCAACGGCGGTGTTTTGGTGATCTGCATCGACCTTCCCCGACCACGTTCACGCTGGCGAGCACCCGCGCCGCCACACAGCCGCGAGGCGGCCGGTGCGCTAGCATCGATCACATCGCCGCTGGTTATGGGCCGGGCTCTCACCTCTCACCGAGAGAGAGCCGCTCGTGGAGTTCGAGCTTCCTGAGGACATCACCGCGCTGGGCGACGACGAGCTCGCCGCACTTCTCGACGGCGCAGTCGCCGCTTTCGACGCCAAGTCCAACGCCTCCGTCGTCACCCCGGACGACCTGGAGCAGCTACGCCAGCTGGCCACGGCCGTCAACGACATCCGCAACGAGCAGGCCACCCGCCGCGAGGCCGCTGAGATCGACGCCCTCGCCGCCCAGGTCCGCGGCGACGACCCCAACGCCGAACCCGAGCCGGAGCTGGAGACGCCCGAGACTCAGGAGGCGGCTGGCGAGACCGAGACTGAGCCCGCCGCAGACCCAATCGCCGCCTCCGCCGCCGTGGCGCGGCGGCCGGCGCTGGACCTGTCGAGCGTGCGTCGTCGGCAGCCGCGGGTGCTGCCGCCGGACCCGAACCCCCGGCCGGAGATCACCGCGTTGGTGGACGTGCCGGGCTACCCTCCCGGCCAGCCGCTGGATATGGAGGGCGTGACCGAGGGCATCATCCGCCGCGCCAACGCGCTCAAGACGGCCGGTGGCGGCGTGGGCTTGTGCGCGTCCTACCGGCTGCCTTTCGCCCGAGAGCTGATCGTCAACGACTCGAGCTCCGGCACGGAGGGCACCCGAGCGGTCATCCTTGCCGCCGACCAGTCCCGGCTGCCGAACAAGGACATCGTCGCCTCCGGAGAAAGAATGTGTTGCCTTGATCAACAGAGGGCCTGAGGTCAGGCTCGTGACCGTTCCCGTGTGCCCTGACGGCTCAGGGCAGGGGATCTTGAAACACGGCTTCGTAGCGCCGGAGCGCCCAGAAGTCCGCCACAGGGTCATCGGTGTACGCGAACTTTCGACGAGTGACGATCAGCGGGCTACCATGCCGCTCGTTGCGGGAATAGTGCTTGCGGCCCCGCAAGAAGGGACCTTCCAAGAAGGGAACGTTATTCCGTGTGGTGCGCGCGCCCGTCCTGTCCCAATGCCTGCTGCATGCGGTACTCCCGGGGGCTGAGGCCGTAGGCGGTGCGGAAGGCGCGTGCGAAGGCGGCCGGGTCGGTGTAGCCCCAGCGTGCCGCTATTACATGTATCGGGCGGTGCCGGCTGTGGCGGGCGATCAGCTCTTGGCGGCAGTGTTCCAGTCGGCGGGTGCGGATCCACTCTGAGACGGTGGTGCCCTGTTCGGCGAAGAGACGGTGCAGGGATCGGACGGAGATGTGGTGTGCGGCGGCGATCGTGCCCGAGGACAGTTGTGGATCGTTCAGCGACCGCTCGATGTGGGCGTGTATCTGGAGGAGCAGTGTTCGCCGGCGGCTCTCGAGGGGCACTGCGTTGCCGGTTTCGGATTGGTGGGCGAGCAGGGCGGAGAGCAGGTCGATGCAGATGCTGCCCAGCCGGGCGGCGTCCGCCGGCCGATAGGTGGCCGCATCCTGAGCGACGCGGGTGAGGAACTGGCTGAACAGCACGCCGACTCCGTCGCGTGCCGGGAGCTGGGCGGCGCAGAGCCGGTCGACCTGGCGTGAGGGCAGCCGGAGGAGTCCACGGGGAACGTGGAGTTGGATGGCCGCGGCCGTGCCCCGGGGGATGCGTACCACTCCGTGAAAGGGCTTCCAGGAGTGATAAATCATCAGGTCGCCTGCCCCGACGATGGCGTCCTGGCGGTCCTGGGACACGGCCAGTGTGCCCCGCATACCCAAGGTGACCTGGTAGCACTCGGGGTCGGACTGCCGGATCAGCTTCTCTGTCCGGCGTGCGTGCAGCGGCGAGTACGTGTGTCCGCAGACGTGTACCGCGCCCAGGTCCAGGCTTCGCATCGTCGCCCTGAAATCACCTGCGTGATCGCTGTGGAAATCGACGGGCATGTACGTGCGGGCCACGGTCTCCTGCCAGAAGGCGAAGCGGTCACTGGCGGGCAGATCGCTCAGATTAATCAGGCGGTGCATCAGCGGTCCCTCAGGTGTCTGTCTGCCTTGAGACTGACGGCAGGATGTCACGGTTGTCCATACCGGCCGCAGGACCGCCCTCCCGCGGGCGGAGGCGATGAGCGCAGCTCCCGCCGATCAGGCCGCTCTCTCGGCTGGGATCGACAGATCCCGTCGAAGACCCGAAGTCAGTCAGAGGCTGGGTCAGACCCCGGCGGGAGGGGCTCACCCACATCATCTCTGTCAGTCGCTGATCCTCTTCCGCGTGCAGGTTGCGCAGCTCTTGTGCTCGGACCAGACGGTCCGATAGCCGCTGGGCATGACCACGTCCACCATCCTGGGACCGTGGGCCTAGCCTCGGGCTTTCGCGGTGAATTTCGCCAGGCTTGATCGTACACATAAGAAAAGTGCCTTTGAACTGGGAGGATGGAGCTTGTCGAGAGTCCTGTCCACACCAGATCAGAAGGCACTTTCCAAGTGAAGACTATCGCTTCGCGCGGCAAGATCACCGCATCCGCTGACGCCACCGGGCTCCTCTCCCACACAGGCGCCCTGCTGCCCCTGCAGACGCTGCGTGTCACCGGCCTGGACAGGGCCCTGTCCGCCGGCCTGCAACGCTGGCGCTCCTCACGCGCGGTCCACGACCCCGGCAAAATCGTGACCGACCTGACCATCAGCCTCGCCCTCGGCGGAGACTGCCTGGCCGACATCGCCCTGCTGCGCGCCCAGCCCGAGCTGTTCGGCCCGGTCGCTTCCGACCCGACCGTCTCCCGACTGATCGACCGGCTCGCCCGCGACGAGGCCAAGGCGC
>NZ_VJYI01000048.1 GCF_008065375.1 Nonomuraea sp. SYSU D8015 | reverse complement strand
CCAAGGCCGTGTCCATCACTGCCGACCACGGCGAGAGCGCCGTCAGCCTCATCCGGCAGGTCCTCATCCGGCTGCCGGAGATCGCCGCCACCCGGACCACGGTCCAGCGGACACAGCTGCTCGCCCTTCCCGCCGAGGCCTGGCTGCGGCTCGTCGCCGGCCGCCTCGCGCCCCGGCACACGCCCAGCGACATCACCGCCACGGGCGCGACCGACCTCGACCTGCTCCGCCGGCTCTTCCCCGGCTACTAGCCCGATCTTCACCTGGTGCCACCTGCGAGGACGGCCCCCGGGCAACCGGTGACTCCTCCCGTGTGCTATGGCACATCTCCTGCGGACGCTTCGCCTGCCGTCTGCATGGAGGCGGCCTGCCGCTCACCGATCACAAGGGTGACCGCGGCCAGGAGGTAGAACGGGGACAGGAACAGCATGAATCCTGCGGACATATTGCTGCTCTCCAACCCTGACATCCCGACGTATCCGAGGCTGATCCCGAAGAGCGCCAGGATCCCCGCCACCCCGAATGTGATGCGTCGACTCTGTTCTCGGGGCAGCACGAGCACGGTGGCAGCCAGCAAAAGGGTCACGCCTGAGTTCAGGGCGTACTCCAGCAAACGGTGAGCGAGCGGAGAGGCAGCGGCGGCGGCGGTCACCACCGTCACCTCTGCGACTACTTCGTTTCCCTCCCCGCCCTGGTCCGCTGGATCCACGCCGACGAAGGGATATTCGGCGTTGAAGAGCTGGGGGAGCCCAATCAGGAGGAGAGTCAGCACGCGCCAAAACGCGGCAGATTCCCTCCACCGCTTCCACCACGCCATCGTGCCTCCGCAACGGTGATCCGAACCACGGCAGGCGCCCGCGTCGCCCGGCGACGGCGCCGTCGCGTACAGCACTTTAGTGGGGCAGGATCTTCCCCCGCCTGGCGGGCCAGGTGCTGGTAGCGGCTCTTGGCCTGCAGTTCGGACGCGGTCCGGCCGGCTGCGGCGGTGCAGCATGCGCCTGAGTAGGGTCCGGATCAGGGCGCCGGGGGCCCGACAACCTGATTCCGGCGGACACTGAAATCATCCACTCTCTGCGGGACATGTGTGGGGTGTCGGATACCCCCGGTCTTGTAGAGAGGAAGTGAGTTCGTGCGACCACCTGACAACAGGCGTCGCCGCTTCGAGGAGTTGTACCAGGCCAATCATGATCCGGTGCTCGGGTACGTGGTACGGCGGACGGCAAACGGCCATGATGCGGCGGACATTTTAGCCGAGACCTTTATGACCGTATGGCGGCGGCTGGACGACGTGCCCGCGGGCGAGAAGGCACGCCCATGGCTATTCGGAGTCGCGCGACGAGTGCTCGCGAACCATCGCCGCGGTGAACGGCGGCACACGGCACTGACCGCCCGGCTGGCATCCGAGCTGAGCGCCATCCAGCGGCAGCCGAGGAAGGAGTCGGCCGACGTGGACGCCCTGGCGAAGGCATTCGCGGAACTGTCCGACGGCTACCGAGAAGTGCTGTCGCTTGCGGATTGGGAGGGCATGTCCATCGCCGAAATCGCAGTTGTGCTGGGCTGTTCGGCCAACGCCGTACGGATTCGCCTGCATCGGGCCCGTCGCCGCCTGGCCCGCGCTCTCTCGGTAGACCCTCCACGACGTGCAGCCCGCGCCCAAGTGCCGGAAGGAGACTCCGCATGACCAAGATTTCGATCAGCCGCCTCAACCCCGTCACCGACAACGAGATTGCCGTGCTGGTGAGCACGGAGGCCAGGGATGAGCTGGCAGAGCACATCACAGCGGCCACCCCGGAACCCGCACCCCGGTCTTGGTGGTGTCGGCGCCTGATCGTCGGCATTCCGCTCATGGGGGTGGCGACGGCCGCCGCAGTGGTCGCATTCTCGTCCGGCTGGGTCGGGCCGCAGCGCGCCGAAGCGGCGGCCCTCTCCTTCCAGAGAGAGGGCGGATACCTCGTCGTCCGGGTGCAGGACCCGAACGCCGATCCGGAGCGTTACCGGGAGGAGTTCCAGCAGCGAGGAATGGACATCCACCTCAAGCTGGCCCCCACCAGCCCGGACAAGGCCGGCAAGGTCCTGTTCATGGAGGACCGCGACGATCCGGCCGGCCGACTCGAGGTGGTTGAGGGCTCGTGCGGGGAGCGCGCGTGCTCGGTGGCCGTCAAGGTGCCGGTGAGCTACCGGTCCTACGCCAGCATCGTCTTCGGCCGTGCGGTGGAGCAAGGGGAGATGTACGACACGGGTGCGGACGACGAGCCGGGCGAGGGCATCGGCCTGCCCGGCATCGACAAGTACACCGTGGCGGAGGCGGTCGCCATCCTCCGCGCGCGTAACGTGCCCATCGAGTACCGCTATCAGTACCGTGGGTCTGACCGGCCGTACCCCAACGGCATCCCCGCCGACAAAGTCGATCCCGACTGGTACATCCACGAGGGTCTGCGCGGCTCGGAGAACCAGGCCATTCTGTTCGTAGGCCCGGAACCCGAGGGTTGAGGCCGCGCTGAACTGGCGGGTCCCTCCCCGATCGGGGTTGCGAGGTCATCGGGGGTCCCGGTTGTTATCGCGGAAAGTCCAACGGATATAGGTCTGACCCGCATGGATAGATCTTGGCTCGCCGTCCAGTGATCGTGTTTCTCAAGAAGTCTCAGCAGATCGGCAGCAACCTCGTTGGTTTGCCGCCATTACTCCCGGGACCTCGACGCGTCATGAGAAGGTCGTGAAGGGATCGCCCGGCTTGAGACGTTCGTGGCGAGTCTTCAAAGCTGGCTGTCGCGGTCTTCCTGCCCCTCCTCCCGGCGCGCCGGCACCGGAGGCTCGGCCTTTGAGGGGAGGGCCGCGGCGATGCAGTCGAGGACGCGCTCCAACCCGTGCCGGAACTGGTCATCCCGCCTCAGACGCGGGTGGCGCGCCTCCATCGCGATCTTGGTGAAGATCGGGTACTCCCCGCTCTTCACCAGTTGCTCGAAATATGAGGAGTTCCGCGCCATCCACTCCGACTCCTTCAGCCCGCTGCGGCGGGCCTCCTCGGCCCAGTCGGCCTCGTCGCGGGCGACGCCCTCGATGTAGCCGTTCAGGATGGCCGTGAGGGCGAGGTTTTCGTCGATGGGGACGAAGGCGTCGAGCACCCCCATCACCCGCTCGATCACCTCCAGCTGGTTGGGGCCGAAGCTGGGGCGCACCCCGTGCACGCCGGCGATCCACGGGTGCCGCAGCCACATCGCCCGAAGCTCGTGAGCGAAGCGCGTCAGGTCAGCGCGCCAGTCGCCGGAGGGCAGACCGGTGACGTCGAGCTCGCCCATCAACCGGTCGGCCATGAGCTCGATCAGGTCGTCGCGGCTGGGGACGTACCGGTAGAGCGACATCGCGCCCGCGCCGATCTCGGCGGCGATCCGCCGCATGGTGACGGCCTCCAGCCCCTCGGCGTCGGCGATCCGCACCGCCGCCTCGGTGATCTGCGCGCGGCTGTAGGTCGGCTTCGGCCCGCGGGCCGGGCGCTCGGGCCGCATCCAGATGGTCACGTACTCGGCGTCGGTCACCGTTCCACCCCCTAGTTGCGTACATAGTACCCAGTAACCTAGCCTGACCCTCATAACCGCGTACAACGTACCCAGTGGAGGGATCATGACGGATCCGATCGTGGTCGCCGAAGGGCTGCACAAGTCCTTCGGCGGCACCCATGCGTTTAGGGGCCTGGACCTGAGCGTCCCGAAAGGGACGGTCTGCGGCGTGCTGGGGCCGAACGGCGCCGGGAAGACGACCGCGGTGCGCATCCTGGCGACCCTGTCAGACCCGGATGCCGGGCACGCCCGCATCGCCGGATACGACGTCGTCCGCGAGGCCGACCAGGTGAGGGCCAGGATCGGGCTCGCCGGCCAGTACGCCGCCGTGGACGAGAAGCTCACCGGCCGGGGCAACCTGCGTATGTTTGGGCGCCTCTACCGCCTGTCCCGGCGCGAGGCGCACCGGCGGGCCGACGAGCTGCTCGAACGCTTCGGCCTGACGGACGCCGCCGATCGTCAGGTCGCCGGCTACTCCGGTGGCATGCGGCGCCGCCTCGACCTGATCACCAGCCTCATCCTGCGCCCCGAGGTGCTCTTCCTGGACGAGCCGACCACCGGCCTCGACCCCCGCAGCCGCGGCCAGATCTGGGACAGCCTCCGCGAGCTGGTGGCGGACGGCACCACGGTGCTGCTCACCACACAGTATCTGGACGAGGCCGACCAGCTGGCCGACGGCATCGTGGTCATCGACCACGGGCAGGTGATCACCTCGGGTACCCCCGACGAGCTCAAGGCCACGATCGGGGACCGCCTCGACGTCGTTCTCGAAGACCCCGCCGCGCTGCGTCCGGCGGCGACCGTGCTGAACGCCCTGGCCGGGACCGACCCCACGATGACCGGCACCGACCAGCTCAGCGTGCCGCTGCCCGGCGGCGGTTTCCGGCTCGCCCACATCGTGCGCGAGCTCGACCGCGCCGGGGTCGCCGCCGCCGACGTGAAGGTGCGCCGCCCCACCCTCGACGAGGTGTTCCTGCGCCTCACTGACCGGAAGGAGACCGTGCGATGACCGCCCTCACCCACCGCGTGCGCTGGACGTTCACCGACGGGCTGACCCTCGTCGGCCGTGAGGTGGGACGGCTGCGGCAGGATCCCGGGGAACTCGTCGCCGCGCTGGTCTTCCCGGCCGTCATGGTGGTGCTGTTCGGGTACGTCTTCGGCAGCGCGATCCAGGTGCCGGGCGGCGGCGACTACCGCGAGTACCTCATGCCCGGGCTGTTCGCGATGGTGACCTTCTCCGCGGTGACGGGGGTCATGGTGCGGACGGCCACCGACGCCTCCCGCGGTGTGATGGACCGGTTCCGCTCCATGCCGATGGCGCGGTTGGCGGTGCCGTCCGGGCAGACCGGCGCCGACTCCCTGGTCGGCCTGCCGCTGCTGGCCGTCATGGTGGGGGCCGGCCTGCTGGTGGGCTGGCAGCCGCACCGCGGCCTGATCCCCACGGCTGAGGCGTTCGGGCGAACCCGGTGAGCGCGCTCACCGCCGCCTCGCGGGAGCTGTTCGGCAATCCGGGGGCGTCCTCCGGAGAGGTGGCCTGGCCGCTCGCGCATCCGGTGGCCACCGTCCTGCTCTGGTCGGCCGCGCTGCCGGTGGTGTTCGTCCCGCTGTCGCTCCGAGCCTACAAGCGCAGGGGACGGTGAAGGCTGGGGCCGGTGGTCCGGGTCACCGGCCGCCACTGATCAGCGAAGACGACCGCGAGACCGCCGTGCGCCGCTTGCAGGAGGCGTACACCGAAGGGCACCTCTCGCACGAGGAGCTGGACGAGCGCCTCCATCAGGTGCTCACCGCCGAGACGCACAGCGAGCTCGTGTCGGCTCTGGCCTCGCTCCCGGAGGAGGGTGCGGGCCCCACGTCGACGATCGCCGCCGTCAGCGGACGGATCCGGCGGCGCGGCGTATGGCGGGTACCTCGGATCCTCAAGGTCGAGTCCGCACTCGGAAGGGTGCGTCTGGACCTGTCCCGGGCGGTCATCGAGCATCCGGTGGTCGACATCGAGTTGCACCTCGGCACCGGCGGGGCCGAGATCACGGTGCCTCGCGACGCGATCGTCGACGTGGAGGGGCTGCGCGCCGGGTGGAAGGAGCCGCTCTACAAGGCCCCGCGGCGCTCTCGCCCCGGCGGGCCGAGGATCCGGATCTCTGGGACCATGGGGTTGGGACGGTTGAAGATCCGCCACGCGCGGCGTTGAGGCCCGCCATCCGCCTCGACCCGATCGCCGGCGAGTGCGACGGGCGGTCCGCGATCAGGTCGGTTCTGGTGGGGGTGGATGATGTTCGGGTGACATTCCAGGCAAACGACAGCCGGCGCATGCCCGTCGGGCTCATCGCGCTGACCCTCGGCAGTTTCGGGATCGGCCTGACCGAGTTCGTGATCGCGGGCTTGCTTCCGCAGGTGAGCCGGAGCCTGGCCGTGTCCGAAGCCGCGGCGGGGTGGTTGATCTCCGGATACGCGCTGAGCGTCGCGGTCGGAGCGATCGTGGTGACCGCCGCCACCAGCGGACTGTCCCGCAAGTCGGTCCTCATCGGGTTGGTGGCGCTGTTCGTCGCCGGCAATCTCCTGTCCGCCGTCGCACCCGACTACCCGGCGATGCTGCTCGGACGCGTCGTCGCCGCCCTGTGCCACGGTTCGTTCTTCGGCATCGGCTCGCTCGTCGCGCGGCGCATGGTTCCGCCGGAGCGGGCGTCGAGGGCGGTGGCGGTGATGTTCGCCGGGTTGACGCTCGCCAACGTCCTGGGTGTGCCGTTCGGCGCCCTGGTCGGCGAACGCTGGGGCTGGCGCGCCACGTTCTGGGCGATCACGGTGATCGGCGTGATCGCCCTGATCGGCATCGCGGCGCTGGTGCCCGGCTGGGCCGGAGCCGTGGACCGCGCCCACCCCTCGACGGCTTCCGGCCTGAGCGGGCTGCGTGTCCAGCTACGCGCGTTCCGCTCCTGGCAGGTGTGGCTGACGCTGGCGGCCACCGCGCTCGGTTACGGCGGGATGTTCGGCGCGTTCAGCTACATCGCCTACACCTTCACCGAGGTCACCGGCTTCTCCAACGCCGACGTCGCCTGGCTGCTCATCGTGTACGGCAGCGGCCTGGTGATCGGGAACATAGCCGGCGGGCGGGCCGCGGACGCCAGCCGGGACCGCACGCTGATCGTCTCCCTGGCCGGCCTCGCCGTCACGCTCACCGCTTTCGGGCTGCTGGCCGGCAGTCCCGCCGCATCGGTGGTCCTGGTCTTCCTGCTGGGTTTGTTCGGGTTCGCCGGCGTCCCCGGCATGATCACCCGCGTCACCGATTACGCGAACGGAGTCCCACTCGCTGCCAGCGCCAACGTGTCGGCCTCCAACGTCGGGAACGCGCTGGGGGCCTGGCTCGGCGGCCTGGCCATCAGCGCCGGCCTCGGCTACACCGCTCCGCTGTACGCCGGCGCCGCCATCGTCCTGGCCGGACTCGCCGTGATGACGATCAGTGCGCGACGAGCAGGGGGCGAGGATTCGGAACTCGGCGACGTCGGACGCTCCCGGAACACGACGTCGGCGAGCTGACCCGGGCGCGGCCGCGTCCGGGCTCCGTGACATCCAGCCCTCTCCGTCCGGCGAATCCCCGTGGGGCCCGGTCCGAAGAATGTATTCCAGGACAGCCTGACGCCAGGGCCGGTGGCAGATCAGGAGCGCGGTCTTTCAGCGGGACCTTCGTTCAGGCTCTCGCGGCGGAACGGGCGACGTTCAGAACCTCCTCGTGGAGGCGGGTGTTGGTGAACACGGCGACGCTGCAGTCGATGAGGCGCTCATCGAGCAGTTCGCTGAACGCCCCGCCGGCCTCTTCCACGATCGGTATCACTGCAGCGAGATCCCAGCGGCCCCCGCCGAGCAGGAGGAAGGCGTCCAGACGACCGGTGGCGACCAGAAGCGCGCCGTGACAGGTCCCTGATCCCGCCGACGGCTTGCGCGGCGGGAGCGGCGGTGCCGAAGCTCGGGTCCAATCCACGCGTGGCAGGACCTCTCCGGCTCTGGCGGCCATCGCCGCGGCGATGGCCCTGCCCGCAGCGGTGAGCCGATGTGGTGGCGGCCAGATGCCCACTCTGGCGTTCTTCAGGGCTGCGGACGTGGTGACCACGAGCTTCTCGGGTGTCGTGCTCGGGTCATCGCCCGGACGTGACCACGCCCCGCCACCGGGAGTGGCCCACCAGCGCCGGCGAAGGGCCGGAGCGGAAACCAGGCCAAGCAACGGGGTCTCATGGTTCTCGAGAGCGATCATAGTGCTCCACTCGGGCTCGCCGGCCACGAAGGCGGCGGTTCCATCGATGGCATCGACGACCCAGCGGCGGGTGACGTCGCTGTCGCCGTGGGCGCCGAATTCTTCACCGAGGAACGTGTCGCCGGGGCGCTCTTGGTGGATCATGGAGCGCAGGGTCGTTTCGATCTCCCGATCGGCTTCCGAAACGGGACTTCGGTCGATCTTGATCTCTGCGGGGATCAGGGCTGCCGCGCGATGGCGCAGCGCTATCGTCTCCGCCCGATCGGCGAGCCGATGAGCGAAGATCAGATCTGCGTCGTGTGTCACCGGCAGCCTGCCCCCCCTGCGCAGTGATGTGGAGGAACGCGACCTCGTCAACGGCCGAGCACTACGCCTTGGCCGTCTGCTGGATCCGCACCATGTTGCCCGAGGGGTCGCGGAACGCGCAGTCGCGCGGCCCCCAGGGCTGGTCGATGGGCTCCTGCAGGACCTCGGCGCCCGATGCGCGTACCCGCTCGAAGGTCGCGTCGAGATCGTCGGTGCTGAAGACGATCATCGGCAGGACGCCTTTGGTGAGCAGTTCTTGCAGGGCGTCGCCGTCGGCCGGGGGACGGCCCGCGTGCGGTTCGGAGAGCACGAGCTCGGGATCCGGCTGAGCCGGGCTGCCGAGGGTGACCCAGCGGAATCCGCCGGCCGCGACGTCATTGCGCACTTCATAGCCGAGCGCGTCGCGGTAGAAGGCGAGCGATTCGTCCAGGTCGTTGACGGTGATGTGGCAGTACTTGAGTGTGACGTTCATGTCGCCAACGTTAGGCGGCGGCGGCGCGGCCCGCTTCTCCGATCCTGCTCGGCGCGTTTCTCGTCGGGCGGGTGTGCACCTTCGCCACGCAGGCGGGGATCGCCGCCACGGCGCTGTGCTCGCGGCTGCGGTATGCGCTCGGCGTCTCGCCCACGATCTCGGTGAACCGCGAGCTGAACGAGCCGAGCGACGTACAGCCGACCGCCATGCACGCGTCGGTCACGCTCATGCCCCCGCGCAGCAGCGCCATCGCCCGCTCGATCCGGCGGGTCATGAGATAGCTGTACGGCGTCTCCCCATAGGCCGCCCGGAACCGTCGCGAGAAGTGAGCCGGCGACATGAGCGCGTGGCGGGCCATCGTCGGCACATCGAGCGGCCGCGCGTACTCGCGATCTATGAAATCCCGCGCTCGGCGCAGATGAGCGAGGTTGGCGAGCTCTTCCGGGGTCATGGGAGGAGGCTAGCACCCACCCCTGACATAACGTTTACCTGCGTGAAGGGGACTCGAGACCTCCTCACGCGTCGTGAGGGCGCCGCCGGTTGAAGGAGCTGGAGCCGGTCACGTAGCCGGAGGTGGCGGACCTGTCGGCGCTAGGCAATTCCGCCGCAATATGGCACGATCTTACAAGTGGCCAGCAGTTCCGCCGCAGCGCAGCATCTGCGTGACCTCGCGCGGTTGCGCCGCGTCCGCGACCGGATCGACCGGGACTACGCGCAGCCGCTGGACGTCGAGGCGCTCGCCCGCGGCGTGAACATGTCGGCTGGACACCTCAGCCGCGAGTTCCGGCGTGCCTACGGCGAGTCGCCGTACGCCTATCTGATGACGCGGCGTATCGAGCGCGCGATGGCGCTCCTGCGTCGTGGCGACCTCAGCGTCACCGAAGTCTGCTTCGCGGTCGGCTGCTCGTCGCTCGGCACCTTCAGCACGCGCTTCACCGAGCTGGTCGGTGTGCCGCCCAGCACCTACCGGCGCCATGCGGCGCGCGCGACGGCGGGGATGCCGTCGTGCGTGGCCAAACAGGTGACGCGGCCGATCAGGAATCGAGAAGCGCCGGTCAGCGAGCCGCAGCTAGCGTGACCGTCATGGACATCACCATCCACGCCAGCTTCCTCCCGCACGACGACCCGGACGCCTGCCTGGCGTTCTACCGCGACGCGCTCGGCTTCGAGGTCCGCGACGACGTCGGATACGAGGGCATGCGCTGGATCAGGGTCGGCCCGCCCGGCCAGCCGGGCACCTCCATCGTCCTGCAGCCACCGGCCGCCGACCCCGGCATCACCGAGGACGAGCGCCGCACCATCGCCGAGATGATGGCCAAGGGCACCTTCGCCGGCATCGTCCTGGCCACCCCCGACCTCGACGGCGTCTTCAAGCGGCTGCAGGACAGCGGCGCCGAGATCGTCCAGGAGCCGGCCGAACAGCCGTACGGAGTCCGCGACTGCGCCGTCCGCGATCCCGCGGGCAACCTGATCCGCATCGAGGAACGACGCTGACCCGACCGGCGATCGCAGCCCCGACCTCATGTCGTCGACGAGCCGGCCGACTTCGGATGCCTTGAGCCTTGGGAGACCAGCCCGATGTCCACCGGAGTGACCCGGGGGCCAACCGGTCCTACCGCGAGGTGCTGCGCCACCGGCAGGTGGCCGGTCTCCCGCTGGGTGACCTCCTGGCCAACGCCCTCCTGATCGCCGACTGTCTGCTACGGTCGCTGACCTTCGCGACCTCGGCGTCCTGGCCGTTCTGAGGCGCGCATCCGGGTCGGGCGCGCCCTGACCCGGCGTGCGCTGCGGACATTGACGACGAAGCGCGCGACCCTCCGGGCGGCGTCGCCGAGGTGAGGTCAGTGGGAGGCGAGCACCTCGGCCAGCCGGTCCATGGACTCACGGCCGCCCCTCGGGCCGTCGGCGCGGACGATCGCATCGCGGGCCTCCACCGACCGGTGCACGGACTGGGCGACATATTTCGTCCGGCCGTCGGCCTCGACGAGGGTGACCGTCTCCAGCGCCACGTCCTCCGGCCAGCCCTCGAACGCCCACGTGCGCACGAACCGCTCCGGCGCCACGACGTCGTGGTAGACGCCGCCGAAGGCGTACTCCCTGCCGCGGGCGTCGATGTTGACGTAGCGCCAGCGGCCGCCCGGCCGGACCTCCATGAGGTCGACCCTGGTGGTGAGGAAATGCGGCCCCCACCAGCGCGGGATCAGCTCCGGGTCGGTGACCGCGCGGAACACCACCTCCCGCGGCGCGCCGAAGACACGGGTCATGATGATGTCCTGGCGGCCGGGCTCGATGACGAACTCGGTGTCACTCATGGGCGTCCTTTCCTCGCTGGATCTGCTCGATCTCCCGGTCGAGGCGGTCGAACCGGTCGCTCCAGCGGTCGCGGTAGCGGCGTATCCACTGCGAGGCGTCATCGAGCGGGGCGGTCTCCAGGCGGCAGGGCCGCCACTGGGCCTCGCGCCCTCTGCTGATCAGGCCCGCCCGCTCCAGCACCTTGAGATGCTTGGAGACCGCCTGCAGGCTCATGTCGAACGGCTCGGCCAGCTCGTTGACCGTCGCCTCGCCCTCGGCCAGCCGGGCGAGGATCGCGCGCCTGGTCGGGTCGGCCAGGGCTGCGAAGGTGAGGCTGAGCTGATCGTCCGGCATCCGGGCTTCCTTCGGCGTCAGTAGTCGACGATCGCGCCGCAGGAGATGTTGACGGTGGCCGAGGTCATGGTCCGGGCGCGGTCGGAGGCGACGAACGCGGCCACATCTCCCACGTCGGCCAGGGTAGCGGTGCGCCCGAGCAGGGTCGTCTCAAGCAGGCTCGCTTCGATCTGCTCCTTGGCGGGGTGGTCATCGGGCATGCTCTCCGGCACGCCGCCGGTCACCATGGTGACGACGCGGACGCCGTGCCGGCCGGCCTCGCAGGCCCACTGCCGCCGGATGCCCTCCATGGCGTCGAGCGCGACTTTGAGGCCGCCCAGCCCGGGCATCGTCTGAGGGCCGCTCCCGCCGAACATGAGGATCACTCCGCCGCCGCGCGGGATCATGTGCTTGACGGCGGCCCTGGTGGTCAGGAACTGGGTGCGCGTGGCGGTCTGGACGGGCCGCGCGAATTCCTCGGCGGTGATCTCCATGAGCGGTTTCTGCACGTCCTGGACGCCTATGGCGTTGAAGGAGACGTCGATGCCGCCGGCCCGCGCGGCGACCGCGTCGGCGAAGGCGTTGACGGCGTCCTCGTCCAGCGCGTCGACCTGCGCGGTGTCGGCGCTGCCGCCGGTGGCGCGGATGTCTGCGGCGACCTTGTCGAGCGGGGCGGCGGTGCGGCCGGCGAGGAAGACCTGGGCCCCCTCGCGGGCGAAGGCCCGCGCCACGGCGCCGCCGATCGACCCGCCGGCCCCGTAGACGACGGTGACCTTGTTCTCGAGGAGCATTGTAGTCAACCTTTCGGTTTATCAACCTGTAGGTTGAATGTAGCATCGCAGCCGACCGCGTCAAGAGAAGGTCGCAACCGGAGGCGCTCACGAGGGCCGGGACTATGCAGATTCTGAAGGTGGATGGCCTACCGTCGTGCGTCATGGGGGAACGCATCATGACGAGAACCAGGCTCTTACCGCCGCTGCTCGTGTTGGTGCTGGCCGTGTGCGGTGTCGGCACGACCGGTGGGAGCGGGGAGGAGCGTCACACGCCGGCGCGAGCGAGCTCGCCGAGCGCCGCCGCGACCACCGAAGCACCGGGCAGCCCGCCCTCATCGGCGCCCACACCGACCGGGCCCGAGCCGACGAGCTGCCCGAACGGGAAGCTCATCCCTGCCGTGGACAGCCCGGCCGTGCACGCCGAGAAGGTGGTCATCCCGGAGGCGAAGATCGGCGGCGCCACCATTCCCGCCGTCACCATCCCGGGCGTGGACATCCCCGCGGTGCACATTCCCGCCCAGTGCACCGAGATCGCACCGGCGCCCGGAGGCTGCCTCGGCGCGGCGTCGATCCCGCCGGTTTCGATTCCCGCCGTGGAGATCCCGCCGGCCGAGATCCCCGGCGTCAACGCGGGCGGGATCAAGCTCGACCCGGTTCGGGCCGACAGGACACGGGCTGAGGCGGTGCATGCCGAAGGCGTGTCGACGCCCGAGGTGTGCCAGGTCGAGCCACAGGGCGGTGGCATCGTGCCGCTTGTCATCCGTCCGCACATCATCCGCCCGCTCATCATCCGTCCACTCGTCATCAGGCCGCTCATCATCAGGCCGAGTGCCTGCAACGAGCAGAACGAGTGCATTCCCGCCGCCGAGGTGCCCGCGGTGGAGGTGCCCGCGATCGAGGTGCCCGCCGTGGAGATCCCCGCCGCGGAGCTGAAGGCGTACGAGATCGGCAAGAGCGAGGTGCTCGAGGGGGACGGCTCGATCGCCTTCAGTATCACGACCGACGTCCTGTTCGACTTCGACAGCGCCACCATCAAGCCCGCGGCCGCCGCCGAGCTCAGGCGCATCGCCCGTCAGATAGAGGGGAGGGCGGAGGCGAGGGCGACGATCAACGTCGAGGGGCACACCGACGCCAAGGGCGACGACTCGCACAACCAGCCGCTGTCCGCACGGCGCGCCCAGGCGGTCGCCGAGTGGCTGGCGACCGAGGGCGGCCTGGCGCGATCACGCCTGAAGGCGCGGGGATACGGCGAGACCAAGCCGGTCGCCCCGAACACCAAGGCCGACGGTTCGGACAATCCGGCCGGGCGCGCCAAGAACCGCCGGGTGGTCGTCTCCACCGCGACCTGAGGCGCGCATGCGATACGCCGATCGCGGCCGGCGCGATGACTCCGGCGGTATCCGGCCTCCCGCGCGGCACCATCCCCGCGTCGTGCCCCGCGAGCTCGGACAGCCGCTCACCCGGTGACATGGTCGAGCAGTTCCAGCAGGTGGTGGTACGGCCGGCCGGTGGCGCGGGTCAGGCCCAGCTCGCAGGTGCGGTTCACCGAGGCGTGGGCGGCGCAGCCCGCCTGCGCCACTTCGGCGGCCTCGGCGCGCGTGGCGGACGCGGTCAGCTCCGGATGCAGCAGCCCGCGGTCGCCGGCGAAGGCGCAGCACTGCCAGTCGGTGGGGACGACCACCTGCTCGGCGATCGTGGTCGCGATTCGGGTGATGGCCCCGTCCAGACCGAGCCGGGTCGAGGAGCAGGTGGGGTGCAGCGCCACCGAGGGCAGGCGGCGCGGTGCGGGCAGCTTGGGCAGGATGTGGTCGGCGGTGAAGGCCACGGCGTCCACCACCTCGAACTCCGCCGCGACGAGGCGGGCGAATCCCTCGGTGCAGGAGGCGGCGTCGGCGACGACGGGGACCCGCCCGCCGTCCGTGGCCGCGTGCAGCGCTTCCACCACCCGGCGGCGCATCCTGTCGTAGCCGTCCGTGTAGCCCTTGGACGACCAGGGCGTGCCGCAGCACAGCCCGCCGATCTCCTCCGGGACGCGCAGGCGCAGGCCCGCCCGTTCGGCCAGGCGCTGGAACGCGGTCATGACGCCGGGGCCGCCGTCGGCCGGGGAGAACAGGGTGTTCAGGCAGGACGGCAGATAGACGGCATCGGGCCGGTCGGCCGCGGCGGGGCGGCGGCGCGTGCCGCCCCTGGGCAGGTCGCGGTCCCACTGCGGCACGGCCTCAGGGCCGGCGACGGCGCGGGCGGCCCGGCCGGCGCGCTCGGCGAGCGGGGACGGGACCGCCGCGGCCGCGTCGAGCGCCAGGTTCATGGCGCGGGTCACGCCGTCCCAGTGGCCGGCGGCGGCCTTCCATCCCGCCTGCGCCACGCGCCCGTGGCGTTCGGCGCGCAGGCGCTTGGTGAGGTCGCCCGTGTTGATGAGGACGGGGCAGGCGGTGGCGCACATGCCGTCCACGGCGCAGGTGTCGACGGCGTCGTAGCCGTACTCGGATTCGAGTTCGCGGGCGAGGGCCTGGTCGCCGGCGGCGTGGGCGGCGGCGAGCTCCCGGCGGAGCACGATGCGCTGGCGTGGGGTGGTGGTCAGGTCGCGGCTGGGGCAGACGGGCTCGCAGTAGCCGCACTCCACGCACCGGTCGACCTCGGGCTCGACGGTGACGACGGTCTTGAGGTCGCGCAGGTGGGCGTCCGTGTCGTCGGTGAGGACGACGCCGGGGTTGAGCGTGCCCGCCGGATCGCACAGCCGTTTGACCTCGCGCATCACCTCGTACAGCTCGTCGCCGTACTGGCGGCGGACGAACGGGGCCATGACGCGGCCGGTGCCGTGCTCGGCCTTGAGCGTGCCGCCCCGGGCGAGGACGGCCTCCACCATGTCCTCGGTGAAGTCGGCGTAGCGCCGCAGGCCGGTGTCGAAGCGTTCGTTGAGCATGAAGTGCAGGTTGCCGTCCTTGGCGTGGCCGAAGACGACGCTGCGCTCGTAGCGGTGCTTGGCGAACAGGGCCGTCAGGTCGTCGCACAGGTCGGCCAGGGCTGGCACGGGGACGGCGACGTCCTCCAGGAGGGCGGTGGTGCCGCTGGGGCGGGCGCCGGCCACGGAGGCGTACAGGCCCTTGCGGATGTGCCACAACGCGGCCCGGCCGTGTGCCTGCCTGCTGAGCCGGGCCGGAGCCGCCAGGGCCAGCGCGCCGAACAGCTCCTCGGCGGCGCGCTCGCGCTCGCCGAGCAGGCCGGGGTCGGTTTCCTGCCACTCCACCAGCAGCGCCGCGTGATCCTTTACGCCGAGCGTGCGCAGCACGTCGTCGGCTTTGGGATCGGTCTGGGCCACCCGCAGGGATCCGGCGTCCAGCAGCTCGATCGCGGCGGGGGCGGCGGCGACCAGGTCGGGCATGGCCGCCATCGCCTGGCGCAGGGTGGGGAAGACGAGCAGCCCGGTGGCGGCCAGGCGGTGGGCCGGGACCGTGCGCAGGACCGCTTCGGCGACGAATCCCAGGGTGCCCTCGCTGCCGATGACCAGGTGGGCGAGGATCTGGGCGGGGGAGTCGTGGTCGAGGAAGCTGTTGAGGCCGTAGCCCATGGTGTTCTTGAGCGAGAACTGGGCGGTGATGCGGCGGACGGAGCCGGCGTCGCCCCTGATGCGGTCGCGCAGGCGGGCGAGGCCTGCGGCGAGCTCGGGTTCCAGGGCGCGCAGGCGCGCGTCGGCGTCGGGAGCCCCGGTGTCGAGTACGGTGCCGCTGGGCAGCACGAGGGTCATCGCCTCCAGCGTCCGGTACGTGTTGGCGTGGGTGCCGCAGGTCATGCCGCTGGAGTTGTTGGCCACGACGCCGCCGATCGTGCACGCCGACTCGCTGGCCGGGTCTGGGCCCAGTCTTCGGCCGTAGGGCGCGAGCCGGGCGTTGACCTGCCGCAGCACCGCCCCGGGCTGCACCCGCACGCGGGCGCCGTCGTCGAGGACCTCGATGCCGCGGAAGTGCCGCCGGGTGTCGACCAGCAGGTGCTCGCTGACCCCCTGCCCGCTCAGGCTGGTGCCGCCGGAGCGGAAGGTGAGCGGCAGGCCGGCCCGCATCAGCGCCGCCACCTGCTCGGCGCTCTCGGGCACCAGGACCGCTTGCGGGGTGAGCAGGTAGTGGGAGGCGTCGTGCGCCATGCCGAGCCGGTCGCTCACTCTCGTGCGGGCGATCCCGGGAACGGCGTTCTCCACCGCCGCCAGGACGGCGGGATCCGGTGGCTTGATCAGGTTCATGGCTCTCTTCACGGGCGGTTCAGCGCCGCGGGTCTATGTGGATCTTAGGGCCCGGCCCGGCGCCGGCAGGGCGGTGTCCGGCCAGGACGTCCATGGTCTCGGCCAGGCCCACCGTGGCGGCCACGAGCGGGCGGGCGTCGACCGACCCGTCGGCGTAGGCCGCGATGGCGCCCGGCAAACCGGCCGAGCCGCCCAGGATACCCACTGCTGTGACGTCCTTGAGCAGCAGGTCACGGGTGTCGAGGGTGCTCGGGGTGCCGGCCAGGCCGATGTAGACCACCCGTCCGGCCGGCTCCACCAACTCCAGCGCGAGTGCCGGGAGGTGTGGCGCGTTGGAGGCGTCCACGACGGCGTTCCACGGCAGGGCCGGCAGGGACGGCCGCGTCCAGGCGTCGTCGAAGCCGAGGCGACGGGCCAGCCGCAGGCCGTCATCGTCGCGGCCCATCAGGTGGACCTCGGCTCCTCGGGCTCGCGCGAACAGCGCCACCAGGAGGCCGATCGTGCCCGTGCCCAGGACCAGCAGCCGCTCGCCCGGCTGCAGACCGGCGGCGTGCACGGAGCGCAGGGCGTTGCCGCCGGGCTCGACGAGCGCGCCGGAGGCGGCGTCCACCGTGTCCGGCAGCGCGTGCAGTGCCGATGCCGGAACGGCCAGCTGTTCGGCGAGCGCCCCGGCGCGGCCGCGGCTGATGCCGATCTCGGCCAGGTCGGCGCACACGTGGTGGCGGCCCTTGCGGCAGCGGTCGCAGCGGCCGCAGCCGAGCATGGTGTCGCCGGTGACGCGGCGGCCGAGCCAGGTCGCATCGACGCCGTCGCCGAGCGCCGTGACCGTGCCGCACCACTCGTGGCCGGGTCGCAGCGGATACCAGGAGCGGCCGGTGTGCAGGTAGCTCATCTCGCCGGTGAACAGCTCCACGTCGGTGCCGCACACCCCGGCCCGCTCGACGTCCACGACCACCTGCCCGAGATCCGCCACGGGCGGCTCGACCTCCTGGACCTCGGCCTTGCCGGGGCCGGTGAGGACCAGCGCGCGCACTAGCGCGGTCCCACGACGGTCTGCCGCTGGCGGCCGAGCCCGTCGATGCCGAGCTCCATGACGTCGCCCGGCTGGAGCCAGATCGGCGGCTTGAAGCCCATGCCTACGCCGGGCGGGGTGCCGGTGTTGATCAGGTCGCCGGGCTCCAGGACCATGAACTGGCTCAGGTGGTGCACGATGACGTACGGGTCGAAGATCATTGTCTTGGTGGTGCCGGTCTGGCGGCGGACCCCGTTGACCTCCAGCCACATGCCGAGGTTCCTGACGTCGGCGATCTCGTCCGGGGTGACCAGCCACGGCCCGGCCGGGTTGAACGTCTCGGCGGACTTGCCCTTGCTCCACTGGCCGCCGCGCTCCATCTGGAAGGCGCGCTCGCTGACGTCGTTGACCACGCAGTAGCCGGCGATCGCGGCAGCGGCCTCCTCGACCGTGTCCAGGTAGGAGGTGCGCCGGCCGATCACGATGCCGAGCTCGACCTCCCAGTCGGTCTTGGTGGCGCCACGCGGGATGCGCACGTCGTCGTACGGGCCGATGAGCGTGTTGGGCGACTTGGTGAACAGGATCGGCTCGTCGGGCACGGCCTGCCCGGTCTCCGCGGCGTGGTCGCTGTAGTTGAGGCCGATGCACAGAATCTGGTGCGGGCGGGCGATGGGCGCTCCGACGCGCTCGCCGGCGAAGGCGTGCACCTGCCCCCGGTCGACCCGCTCGGGGACCGGCCCGGTCAGCAGCGCCGTGCCGCCCGCGCCGAAGAAGCGTTCGTCGAAGTCGGCGGTGAGGTCGGAGACGTCGACGTAGTGGGTGTCGTCGAGGCGGACGACGGGCTTTTCGGCGCCGGGCGCGCCGATGCGCATGAGGTACAAGGGTCTCTCCGTGAGTTCGGGATCAGGAGGCAACCTGCCGGCCGGCGACGATGGCGCGGATGGCGGGCAGGTCGTCGACCAGCGTCTGCAGAGGAGTGCGGTAGGTGAGGCCACTGACGCTGATCGCGCCGCTGGGGACGGTGGGTGAGGTCAGGTAGGCCAGGACGGCCAGGCAATTGACGCCGGGCTCGTTCTCCCGGTCGTCGACGGCGTAGCCCTGCTCGCGGATGCGGGTCAGCTCGGCGTGGAGCTCATCGACGGTGCTGATCGAGCGCTCGGTCGGCCGCTCCAGCGTGCGGTCGCCCACCCACTCGCGTACCGCGTCCTCGGTGCGCAGCGTGTCGGCCAGCAGCACCTTGCCGACGGCCGTGCAGTGGGCCGGGTTGCGGCCGCCGACGATCGAGGTGAGCCGCACGGCGCCGGCGGGCGGGTCGAGCTTGGAGCGGTAGACGACCGAGGCCCCGTCGAGCACGGCGTAGTGGACCGTCTCGCCGTACCGGTCGCACAGCGCCTTGAGGATCGGGGCGACGCGGACGTGGTCGGGCCGGGCCTCGTGGTGGGCGAAGGCCATCCGCAGGAACTCGTCGCCCAGCACGTAGTGGCCATGGCCGTTCTGGACGGCGAAGCCGGCGCGGCGCAGCGCGGCCAGAGCGCGGTGCACGGTCGGCTTGGGGCTGGCCACGGCGCGCGCCATCTCCTCCAGCCCGATCCCGTCGGGGTGACGCGCCAGCTCGGCGAGGACCGCCAGCACGCGGTCGGACCCGACGAGCCTGGGCTCGGCCGTCGACTGGGACATGTTCCGAACGTTAGACCATCGTTTCAAAATGTGAAAGTTCTCACTGATCAGCACTTTCTTCGGCAATCGGTCCAGCCGGGCCGTGGTTACCCGCTGCGCGCCAGTCGCCCGGCGAGATCGTCCAGGATCGCCGCGGTAGTGGTGGCGCCGAACCGGGCGGCGCCCGCCGCGGCCATCTCCAGCAGCAGGTCCAGGCTGCGGACGCCGCCGGCGGCCTTGACCTTGACCCGCTCGGAGACGTTGGCCCGCATGAGCCGGATGTCTGCCAGGGTCGCGCCGCCGGGGGCGAAACCGGTGGAGGTCTTGACATAGGCGGCGCCCGCCTGCTCGCTCAGGCGGCACGCGCGTACCTTCTCGTCGTCGGTCAGGTAGGCGTTCTCGAAGATGACCTTCACCACGGCGCCGGTGGCCGCTTCCACGACCGCGCGGATGTCGGCGAGCACGGCCGCGTCGTCGCCTGCGCGCAGGCGCCCGATGTTGAGCACCATGTCCAGCTCGCGGGCGCCGTCGGACACGGCGGCGCGGGCCTCGGCGGCCTTGGTGCGGGAGGAAGAGGATCCGTGGGGGAAGCCGACCACCGTGCCGGTCGAGACGCCGGTCCCGTCGAGCCGCGTGGCGGCCAGCGCCACGTCACACGGTTTCACGCAGACCGAGGCCACGGCGTAACGGGCGGCGAGGTCGCACCCGGCGCGCACGTCCTCGGCGGTCAGCTCAGGGCGCAGCAGAGAGTGGTCGATCATCTTGGCGACGTCGGCGACGGTGCTGGTCAAGGGCATGGCTCCTTCGCAAGCGGGGGTGACGGGTTCACGGGTGGCCGGCGTCGGTGGCCGGGGGCTCGACGGTGAAGGAGACGTCGAGGCCATAGCGGGCGGCGACGTACAGGGAGTCGGTGAGCTCCAGCGGCTCGTCGTTCTGATCGAGGATCAGGCGGTGCTCGACCAGCAGCGGCGCGCCGGGGTCCACGGCGAGCACGCCGGCCTCCCGTTCGCCCGCCGTGGCGGCGCCGATGCGGGCGTGGCCGCGCGCCGGGGTGCGGCCGAGCGCGTCGAGGGCGGCGTGCAGGGAACCATGCTCGAGATCGGCCTCCAGCAGGCCGCGCAGGCTGCCCGGGAACAGCGCCCGTTCGAGGGCAATCGGCAGGTCGTCGGCGAGCCGGACGCGCTCCACCGCGATCACCCGCCCGCGCCTGCCCAGTCGCAGCCGGTCGGCTTCCTGCGAGGTGGCGGCGCGGGTGACGGCCGACAACAGCCGGGAGGACGGCCGCTGCCCGCGTCGGCGGATCTCTTCGCTGAAGCGCACCAGGCTGTCGGCGCGGCGGCTGCTCGGCGGCGAGGCCACGAAGGTGCCCCTGCCCGGGCGCCTGACGACCAGGCCGTCGGCGACCAGCCGTTGCACCGCCGCGCGGGCGGTCATCCTGCTGACGGCGAACTCTTCGCTCAGCTCGCTCTCCGAGGGCAGCGCGTCGCCCGGCCGGGCGTCGGCCACACGCTCACGCAGCGCCTGCTCGATGACGAAGTAGCGCGGCGCGAAGTCCTCGGGCCGCTTGCCTGGCGCGTTCACGCCCCCACCATAACACTAGCTGTCTATACAGCTATACTGATCGAGCCGATCCAGAGGAAGGTGAGCATGAGGCCGGACTTCGAGCACCCGATCCGCCAGATCTCCACGAACGTCGCCTACAAGTCGCCGTACATGCGGCTGCGTGAGGACAGGATCGTCCGCCTGGACGGCTCCGAGGGCGTCTACACCTACGTGGACAAGCCCGACTTCGCGCTGGTCATCGCCGTCGAGGACGGCGGCTTCCACCTCGTGGAGCAGTACCGGTATCCGGTGCGCTCGCGCTCATGGGAGTTCGTGCAGGGATCGCTGCCGGGACTGACCGCGGGCGAGCCCGAGTCGCTGGCCCGGCGGGAGTTGCTGGAGGAGACCGGCATCACGGCCACGGCCATGCGCCATCTGGGACGGCTCAACTGCGCGACGGGCATGTCGTCGCAGGGCTTCGACGTGTTCGTGGCCTCGGAGCTGTCGCACGGGGAGGCGGCGCCGGAGCTCGAGGAGCAGGACCTGCGCTGCCGATGGTTCTCGCGAGCCGACTTCGAAGGCATGATCCGCGACGGATCGATCACCGACGGGTCCACGCTGGCCGCCTACACCCTGTTCCTCCTGCACACACCCCCTGCCTAGCGCCGTCGTCCCCGGGAGAGCGGCTCCTCCGTCACTCCACCAGCGGCAGGCGCAGCACGAACCTGGCGCCCCGCGGCGAATCCTCGATGCCCAAACTCCCCTGATGGGCCTGGGCGATCGCGCGGGAGATGGCCAGACCGAGGCCGCTGCCCTGGGGGTCGCGTTCCCGCCCGCCGCTCAGCCGCACAAAGGGCTCGAACACCTGCTCGCGGTCCTGCGGCGGGACCCCTTCGCCGTCGTCGAGCACACTGACCACGGCGTGCCCGTTCGAACGCTCCACGCTGACCTCGACGCAGGCATGGGCGTGCCGCTGGGCGTTGACCAGGAGGTTCGTCAGCACCTCACCCAGTTGCACCGAGTTTCCGCGGACCTTGAGATCTTCATCGATGTGCAGCCGCACCGGCGGGCCGTTCCGCCGGTTGGCCACCTCCTCCCGTACGACGCTGCTGAGGTCGACCCGCTCGGGCTGATGCGGGCAGGACGTGCGGATGCGGGCGAGCGTGAGCATCTCCTCGATGATCGTCTGGACGCGGTCGAGCGTGGACAACGCCCCCCGGATGGCGGCGCGAGCGTCGACCTCGGGGTACATCAGCGCCTCTTCCAGCTGGGTACGCAGCCCGGTGATGGGCGTCCGCAACTCGTGGGAGACCATCGAGGAGAAACGACGCTGCTGTTCGACGGCCTCCTGCAGGCGCGCCAGGGTCTGGTTCGCGGTACGGGCGAGCTGCGCGATCGCGTCACGGCCTGGCGGGGCGGGCACCCGCAGGCCGAGATCGGTCACCGTGATCTCGGCGATCCTCGCCCGCATCGCCTCCACCGGCTGCAACGTCCGGCGGATCAGGAACGAGGCCACCCAGGTCATCAGGGCGGTGGCGGCCAGCACTCCGGCGGCGAGGAACCACTCCAGACGCCGCGTCCCCAGGATGGCCGGCTGGGTCATCCCCGCGTACACCACATGGGAGGCGCCGCCCCACAACAGCTCTTCCTCCTGCGGCGAGGGCCTGCTGGCCGTGAACATCACGCACTCGCCCGCCGAGCATGCGATGCCGTTCTGGATCCGGTCATCGGAGGGAGGCCACAGCTTGCTCAGCGGAGGCCGTCCGGCGGCGGCGCGGCTGGCCGCCACCACCCGCCCGCTGGCGTCCACGAGCTGGAGCAGGTTGACGTCCGACGTCGTGACCGGCGGCGGATCGGCGGTCCCCATCGATCCGATCCATTCGGTGGCCACGCGCTGCGTGTTCCGGTAGACGTCCTGTTCGATCTTGCTGCGCACCAGCACGTCGGCGGCGACGGCGACCACCAGGAAACCGATCAGTGACAATACTGCGGTCGCCACCGTGAGACGTGTCTGGACGGATGGCGGGCCGAGACGCAGGGACACGCGCGAACCTCCCCCGCTGGTCCAGCTCCGGTCCTCTCCTCACCGACATGGTGTCAAGAATTTGTTCATGGGTGCCCAAAGCTCCCTCTATGACTGGGTTGCACCCTTCCTATGGGCACGGCCCCGGGGTCAGCGGACCACCTTGTCCAGGAACGAGAACAGGTTGGCCCGGGTGCGGGCGATCTTCTCCTCCGGGGTGAGGGACTCGTCGATGGCGGCGCCGCCTGCGGCTTCCTTCATGCCTCGGGTGTAGAGGGAGCAGGCGAGGTCGGTGCACAGGTATTGCCCGACCGAGTTGCCCTGGCGACCGGACTCGCCGGTGCGGCGCGCGGTCATCAGCGCCACGCCGCCGCTGGTGTGCGTGGTCAGGCACAGCGAGCACATGCTGCGGGAGGTGAAGCCGCGCGCGGCGCCGGAGGTCACCCGGAGCGCGAGGCCGACGAGGGCGCCGTCGCTTTCCGTGACCAGATAGGCGCGCTCGGGCGCACCCGGATCTCGCCATCCGAGGAAGTCGAGGTCTTCCCAGGGAAGGTCGTCGAGGTCTTTGGGGACACCGAGACGCTTGGCCTCTCCCTTGGAGCAGTTGACGAAGCAGGTGCGGATGTCGCGTTCGGTGATTGGCCTCATGGGCTGAGAGGCTAGTTTCCTTAACTGTAGTATGCAAATACTTAAAGCCTGTAAGTACATCGTGAAAGGTGTCCTATGGCACGTGCCGGTGTGACCGTGGAACGCCTGACTCGGGCGGCGGCGGATCTGGCCGACGAGATCGGCTTTCAGAACGTGACCGTCTCTGCGCTCGCCCGCGCGTTCGGCGTCAAGCCCGCGGCCCTGTACGCCCACATCAAGGACGCGCATGACCTGCGGGTCAGGGTGGCGGTGCTGGCGCTGGCGGAGCTCGCCGACAGGGCCGCCGACGCCCTGGCCGGCCGCGCGGGCAAGGAGGCGCTGGTGGCCTTCGCCAACGCCTACAGGGACTACGCGAAAGAGCATCCGGGCAGGTATGCCGCGGCGCAAATGGAGCTCGACCCGGAGACGGCGGCGGCGAGCGCGGCAAGGCGGCACGCGGAGATGACGCGGGCGATTCTGCGCGGATACGACCTGTCCGAGCCCGACCAGACGGACGCGGTGCGGATGCTGGGCGGCATGTTCCACGGCTACGTGAGCCTGGAGACGGCGGGCGGATTCCGCCGCCATCCGCGCGACGTGGACGCCTCGTGGTCGAGAACCCTGGACGCCCTCGACGCCGTGCTCAGAAACTGGCCGCCGGCCTGACCGTCTTTTGCGCAACTCACGGGTTGCGCGTCATGCCATCGATGTGCAACTCTGGAGTTGCATCAGAAATGCGACGGTGAAGGAGTACGCTCATGAGCGAGGATCGGATCGAACGCGAAACCCTGATCGCGGCACCCCTGGAGCGGGTCTGGACGCTGGTGGCCGAGCCCGGGTTCTGGGTGGCCGACGAGACCAGCGTGTCCGGCACCGTGGCCAGAGAAGGCGAGTCGATGGTGGCGAAGAACGCCGAATACGGCGACTTCCCGGTACGCGTGGAGAAGGTCGAGCCGCCCACCTACGTGGCGTACCGCTGGGCCAGCGCATTCCCCGGGGAAGAGTTGCGTGAGGACAACAGCACGCTCGTGGAGTTCACGCTGTCCCAGGAAGGCGACCAGACGCGGCTCCGCGTCGTCGAGAGCGGGTTCGCCTCGCTCACCGGGTCCGAGGAGCTGCGCCGCCAGGCGGTGATGGACAACACCGACGGGTGGCCCCAGGTGCTCGACGCGTTCAAGAAGCGCGCCGAGCAGACATCCGGGTGACGGACCAAACCCGCGACGCCGTCGCGGCGGTCGACAGCGTCCTCGTCGCGCTGGCCGACCCGACGCGACGGCGGCTGCTGGATCTCCTCGCCGCGCAGGGCGAGGCCACCGCGACGACGCTCGCCGAACGACTTCCCGTCTCACGGCAGGCGGTGGTCAAGCACCTCGCCGTCCTCGACGCCGCCGGGCTGGTCTCCGGCAGCCGAGTCGGACGCGAGGTGCGGTTCGCGGTGCGGCCCGCGGCGCTGGACGCGACGGCGCGGTGGATGGCCGCGCTCGCGGCCGACTGGGATCGCCGGTTGGCGAAGATCAAGCGCATCGCCGAGGCGGCGGAGCGAGACTCACGCCAGCCCTAGCGCTTCTCTGTGGCGGCCGTGTCGTGGAAATCCGGAGTCACCTCCAGGCCGAGGTCCGGCAGGCCCAGCCACTCCAGCCGGACCGACGCGGCCCGGGCGCGCTCGCCCAGCTCCAGCCGCACCTTGTACACGCTCAGCAGGAGCGCCTGCAGCGAGTCGACGCCGAAGGACGCCCCGACGCCCTCCTCGCCCAGGCCCAGGATCTGGTGAGGGCAGCACCAGTCGCCGGTCGTGCTCAGGGCGTCGGGGCGCGGCCTGCCGAACCTGACGGTCACCGGCGTGCGGGCGCCGTCCTCGGCGACGGCCTCCAGCTGCCGCTCGGCCACGACCTCGCCCAGCTCATACGTCACGGTCACGCTCTTCCCCTGTTCATGCGGTTCGTCCGTAGATCTCACGGTGCCACAGGACATCGCAGACGCGCTCGATGCCAGGTGCGCCGGAGCTTGCGCTCGGCCGACGCCGACGGTCTGTCCTTCGTCGTCGACGTCAACTCCGGGCTCCGGGGGAGGGGGCGGTCGTTTGCGCCGCACCAGCATCGGGGGCGCGGCTACTCATCCAGAAGCCCATTTTCTGCTCATCTCAGGCGGTGTCCGGCTGCGCCGGCCGCGGCTGGGCAGGGGTGAACATCCGGTACCCTGCTACGGTCTCGAAGCCCATCCGGTGGTATACCGGTGCGCCGTCGGGGCTCGCCTGCAAGGTGGCGACGCGAAGTCCGCGTTCACGGGCTTCGCGGAGAGCCGCAGCCGTCAGGGCCGTCCCGATTCCGCGGCGCCGGTATTCCGCGGCCGTGGTGACGACGTAGATTCCGGCGACCCCGTGCCGGTCGAGCAACGCGGACGTGCCGACGAGCCGCCCGTTCCATCGGCCGGCGAACCGGACGAGACCGTTCGACTGATCCGGCCGGTTGTCCTCGGCCCGGATGACGTGGTGCACCTGATCCGGTGCGACGCCGAACGAGGGGGCGTAGGCGGTCACCCACTCCCGGAGGGAGTCCGGCCCTGCCACCTGCTCGATCTCCAGCTCGGGCGGCGTGTCCACGCTGATCGCCCGGTCCACGCGCGCGGCCATCACGGGCATGGTGCCGATCTCGGTGGCGCCGGTGGCCAGCAGGTGGTCGGCGAGGTCGCTGCGGCTGTCCGGGCCGACCCACCACATCCACGGCACGCCGCGGAGCCGTCCCTCCGCCTCCGCGACGACCGCGTCCAGGGATTGACCGTGCCCGACCCTGAGCACCCCGTTCAGCTGGGGGTGGGACACAGAGCTGCGATAGAGCGTGAGGTCGCCGGCGGATCGGTCGGCCCTTCCCCACCCCAGCCAGTAGTCGCGGGTGTTGGCCAGCTGCTGTTCAAGATCGGCGATCGAGTCGACCATGGTCACGACGGACGCTCTCCTTCTCCTTCGTACGGCGTTTCCGTCAGCGTCCGACGGCGAGGTGCCCGTTTCCCAGTCAGCTTTCTGGCCACTTGCTGTCCGGCGGCTCGCGCCCGTGCCGGCCCCGGGACGAGTCACTCATCCTTCGGGCGGTGCGGCGGGAACCACGCAGGACAAGGCGCGACGCAGGACGGTGGCGAAGGACTCGGTGTTGCCGGGCTCGAGCCAGGCCCGCCCGGCCACGCGGATGGCGCCGGCGATCGCGGCGGCCGTGACGGCGGGGAACAGGTCGCGCCGGGGATCGGTGCCGGTGCGCGCCGCGATCGCCTCGGCCAGGGGCCCCTCCGCCATGGAGAACGCCTTCAGCGCCTCGCCCTCCAGCTCGGGCGTCGACATGATCATGCGGAGGCCGGCCTTGTCGGGCTCGGGGTCGGTGTAGAGCTCGACCATGGCCGCGACGACGGCCTGGTCGAGCGGCTCGTCGCCGGGCCGGGAGCGCAGCGCCTGCCCCGCGCGCCTGGACTGGTCGGCCTGGAAGGCGCAGATCGCCTCCTCCCTGCTGGAGAAGTAGTTGTTGTAGGTGCGGGGGGAGACGCCCGCGGCCGTGGCGATGTCGTGGACGCGGACGAGCGCGAGCCCGTGGGGGCCCTGCTCGAGGGCGAGGCGCAGCGCGGCGTGGCTGATCGCCTCTCGGGTGGCCTGCTTGTTTCGCGCCCGGAGGTCCATCGCATCGTTCATACCCCGAACTCTATCGGAGATTGCGCGCCACGCACATAGTGCGCGTCACGCAAGTTGTGGGTAGAGTGCGATGGGACGTTGGCACTCACGACTGGAGAGTGCCAACCGGCCGTATGTGCCGGGACGGCGAGCTCTGTCGGCAGGCAGGGCGTCCGTCGCGGGCGCCGTCCCGGAGCCCCCATCAATGAGCAGGAGCGGACATGACTTCGAAGATGATCGCCTTCGACGAGGACGCGCGGCGCGGTCTCGAGCGCGGTATGAACCAGCTCGCCGACGCCGTCAAGGTGACCCTGGGCCCCAAAGGGCGCAACGTCGTGCTGGAGAAGAAGTGGGGCGCTCCCACGATCACCAACGACGGTGTCTCCATCGCCAAGGAGATCGAGCTCGAGGACCCGTGGGAGAAGATCGGCGCTGAGCTGGTCAAGGAAG
>NZ_VJYI01000047.1 GCF_008065375.1 Nonomuraea sp. SYSU D8015 | reverse complement strand
TGGCATGGCTTGATCAACAGCGGCTACCGGCGCTGGCTGCCGGTCACCGACGACACCCCGGCCGTCTCGCTGAACGAGGGCAACACCCCGCTGCTGCGCTCGGCGCACCTGTCGGAGCTGACCGGCTGTGAGGTGTGGCTGAAGGTCGAGGGCGCCAATCCGACGGGATCGTTCAAGGACCGCGGGATGACGGTGGCGATCAGCAGGGCGGCCGAGCGCGGTGCGCAGACCGTCATCTGCGCCTCCACCGGCAACACCAGCGCCTCGGCCGCCGCGTACGCCGCCCGCGCCGGCCTCACGGCGGCGGTGCTCGTCCCCAAGGGCCGCGTCGCGCTGGCCAAGCTGAGCCAGGCCGTCCGCTACGGCGCCCGGATCGTGGAGATCGACGGCACTTTCGACGACTGCCTGCGCGTCGCCCGCGAGCTGGCCGGCCACCACCCGGTCGCGCTGGTCAACTCGGTCGGCAACGAGCTGCGCCTGGCCGGTCAACGCACCGTCGCCTACGAGATCGTGGACGCGCTGGGCGACGCGCCCGACGTGCACTGCCTGCCGGTCGGCAACGGCGGCAACATCACCGCCACCTGGGGCGGCTACCGGACGTACCGGAGCGCAGGCCTGGCCACCCGGCTGCCGCGTATGTGGGGGTTCCAGGCGGCGGGCGCGGCGCCGCTCGTGCACGGCGCGCCGGTCGCCGACCCGCGGACGGAGGCGAGCGCGATCCGCGTCGGCAGCCCGGCCACCTGGGACGGCGCGGTGGCCGCGCGCGAGGAGTCGGGCGGACTGATCGCCGCGGTGACCGACGAGCAGATCTTCGCGGCGTACCGGATGCTGGCCGGCCGCGACGGCGTCTTCGCCGAGCCCGCCTCGGCGGCCGGCGTGGCGGGCCTGCTCGACCGGCACGCGAAGGGCCTGCTGGAGCCGGGTCTGCGGGTGGTGGTCACGCTGAGCGGCAACGGCCTGAAGGACCTGGACGCCTCCCTGCGCGACGGCTACACCACGACGGAGACCTCGGCGGCCACCGCCGACGTGGCCCGCGCCCTCCGCCTGGCGGCCTGACCGGCCGGGTCCCGATGTGTGGAAAGGTAGCGTCCGATCGCAGATGATCGCCCGGAATGTTGTGGGAAGTCTCCATGCCTGAAGGGTGCCGTTCTGGTGTGGGATCGACCCCATGAAGGATGCAGGGAAGAAGCGCCGGTTCCCCACGGGCGACCTGGCGAGGGTGGCCGTGTTCGCCGCGTTGATCGCGGTGCTCGGGCTCCCGGGAGGGTTCAACGTCTTCGGCAGCAGTGTCCCGATCACCTTGCAGACGCTGGGCGTGATGCTGGCGGGCGCCATCCTCGGCGCATGGCGGGGCGCGCTGGCCGTGGCGGTGCTGCTCGTGCTGGTCGCGGCGGGGCTGCCGCTGCTGGCGGGCGGCCGCGGCGGGCTGGGCGTCTTCGCCGGGCCGTCGGTGGGGTTCCTCATCGGCTGGATCCCCGGGGCGGCGATGGTCGGCTGGCTGGTCGAGCGGGCGGGGCGCGATCCCGGGGTCGTCCGGCTCGTGCTGGCGTGCCTGGCGGGCGGCGTCGGCGTGGTCTACGTGTTCGGCATTCCCGCATGGTCCCTGGTCACGGGGCAGTCGCTGGGTCAGGTGGCGCTGTTGTCCATCGCGTTCCTGCCCGGCGACCTGGCCAAGGCGGTGCTGACGGCCCTCGTGGCCCGCGGCACGCAGCGGGCCTACCCGGACGCGGTCCCGGCCGTGCACCAGGAGCGGGTG
The DNA here is from genome assembly GCF_008065375.1 of Nonomuraea sp. SYSU D8015. Taxonomy (GTDB): domain Bacteria; phylum Actinomycetota; class Actinomycetes; order Streptosporangiales; family Streptosporangiaceae; genus Nonomuraea. The sequence goes on along the minus strand of NZ_VJYI01000047.1, from coordinate 29,249 downwards.
CGGGCCGGCAGGGGGCGTTGACCCGTACATGCCGGTAGCGGAACACGTCCTGCGGCACGCCGCCGTGCGCCCGGCCAGGCCGGCGGTGCGCGGGCCGCAGTGCGAGCTCACCTACGGCGAGCTCGCGGACGACATCGACGGTGCCGCCCGGCACCTGCTCGGCCGGGGCGTCCGCCCCGGATCGCTCGTCGCGATCGGGGTGGCCGACCCGGTCGCGATGCTGGTCGCCGTGCTGGCCGCGGACCTGGCGGGCGCGACGCCGCTGGTGGGCGACCACGCGTGGGACCGGCGGCGGTGGGCCAGGATGATCGGCGCGGCCGCGGTGGACCTGCTGGTCGACGCGCCGCTGCCGTACGGGCCAGGCCCGGCCGTGGAGCACGTGGCGGCGCCCGGCGACCGGGCGTGGGCGTGCTTCAGCTCCGGCAGCACGGGCCGGCCGCGCGCGGTCGTGCGCACCCGCGCCTCGTGGACCGGGTCGTTCCCGCACGTGAGCGACCTGGCCGGGATCGGGCCCGGCGACGTCGTGCTGGTCCCCGGGCCGCTGGCGTCCTCCCTGTACGCCTTCGCCGCCCTGCACGCCCTGTCCGCCGGCGCCACGGCGGTCGTGCCCGGCCGCTGGCCCGCCGGGTCGCTGGCCGGGCACCTCGGTCGGGCCACGGTCGTGCACGTGGTGCCGCACCTGCTGCCCGCCGTGCTGGCGCGGCCGGGCGCGTTGCGGACGGCCGTGGTCGGCGGCGCGGCGCTCGACCCCCGCTCGCGGGAGGCTGCGGAGCCTGCCGGGGTGGAGGTCGTGTCGTACTACGGCGCGACCGAGCTGTCCTTCGTCGCCGTGGACCCCGACGGGGGTGGGCTGCGTCCCTTTCCGGGCGTCGAGCTCGAGGTCAGGCCCCGGCCGGGGAGCGTGCTGGGGGAGGTGTGGGTGCGGTCGCCCTGGCTGTCGGAGGGGTATCTGGGCGGGGTGGCGGGGCCGCTGCGCCGCGACGGTGACGGTTGGATGACCGTGGGCGACGTGGCGCATCCGTACCGGGTAGGAGAGGTGCTGCGGCTGCGCGGCCGCGGCGACGGCGCGATCCAGACCGGCGGCGCCACCGTCGTGCCGGAGGACGTGGAGGAGGTGCTCAGGAAGGTGCCCGGCGTGGGCGACATCGTGGTGATCGGCTCGCCGCACCCGTCCCTGGGCTCGGTGGTCACGGCCGTCCTCGAGGCCGACGGCGCCTCGCCGCCGCCGCGGGCGCTGCTGGAGGCGGTGGCCAGGAGCGGGCTGGACGTGGCGCAGCGGCCGCGCCGCTGGTACGCGGTCCCGAGCCTGCCGCGCACGCAGGCGGGCAAGCCCGCACGGGCCCTGGTCGCGGCCCGGCTGGCCGGCGGCGACCCCGACATCCGGCGGCTGACCTGAACATGAGCGACACACCGGTGATCGTGGCCGCCCGGCGCACACCCATCGGCACGGCCGGGCACGCGTTCAAGGACCTGACCGTGGACCGGCTGGCGGCACCCGTGATCGCGGCCGTGGCCCGCGAGGTGGCCGGCCGGCGGGTGGACGACGTGGTGCTGGGCAACTGCATGGGGCCGGGCGGCAACGTGGCCCGGGTGGCGGCGCTGGCGGCCGGGCTGGGGCACGGCGTGCCCGGGGTCACGGTGGACCGGCAGTGCGGCAGCGGGCTGGCCGCGATCCTGGTGGCCGGGCAGGCGGTCCGCGCCGGGGACATGGAGCTGGTGATCGCGGGCGGGGCGGAGAGCGCCTCGACCGCGCCGCTGCGTACGCATCGGGGGGCGGCCGAGCCGTACCGCCGGGCGCCTTTCGCGCCCGGCGGCCACCCCGACCCCGACATGGGCGACGCCGCCGAGGCGCTGGCCGCGGCCCGCGGGATCACCAGGGAGCGTCAGGACGCCTACGCCTGCCGCAGCCACGCCGCCGCGCTGGCCGCCCGACAGGCGGGACGCTTCGCCGAGGAGATCGTCCCGGTCGGCGGCCGGGACGACGACCAGCGGCCGCGGCCGCTGCGGCAGGCGTCGCTGGCCCGGCTGCCCGCGGCGTTCGTGCCGGGCGGTACAGTGACGGCCGGAAATTCGTCCCCGGTCAGCGACGGCGCCGCGGCCGTGGCCGTCGTGCCCGAGCGGCTGCGTGCGGGGCTGCCGGGGTTGCGGCTGGTGGCCGGGTCCGTCGTCGGGTGCGATCCCGCGCTGCCCGGGTGGGGGCCGGTGCCCGCGGTGCGCCGGGTGCTGGCGCGTACGGGGGTGGAGATGGAGCGGGTCGCCGCGGTGGAGATCGTGGAGGCGTTCGCGGCGCAGGTGCTGGCCGTCACGGACGCGCTGGGGCTCGATCCGCTGGGCGCCGACGGCGGACGGGTCTGCGCCGACGGCGGGGCGCTGGCGCTGGGTCATCCGTGGGGCGCCACCGGCGCGGTCGTGGTGACCCGGCTGTTCAGCCGGCTGGTGCGCGGCGGGGCGCCGCCGGGCACCCTCGGGCTGGCCACCGCCGCGGTCGGCGGCGGCCTGGGCGTGGCCGCGCTGTTCGAGGTCGTCCGAGGCGGTGGGAGTTGATCGAGTTCGCCGACGTGCACGTCCGCCTGGGCTCACGCGACGTGCTGCGCGGCATCACCGCCTGCCTGCCCGAGCGGCGCGTCGGCGTGGTCGGGGCCAACGGGTCGGGCAAGAGCACGCTGGCCCGCCTGATCAACGGGCTGGCGTTGCCGACCTCCGGCAGCGTCACCGTGCTGGGCCTGGACACCCGACGCCACGCCGCCAAGATCAGACGCGGCGTCGGGTTCCTGTTCACCGACCCCGACGCGCAGATCGTCATGCCGACGGTGGCCGAGGACGTGGCCTTCTCGCTGCGCCGCAAGCGCCTCCCGCGCGAGGAGGTCGAGCGGCGGGTGGCGGAGGTCCTGGCCCGCTACGGCCTGGCCGGCCACGCCGACCACCCGGCGCACCACCTGTCGGGCGGGCAGAAGCAGCTGCTGGCCCTGTGCTCGGTGATGGTGCTGGAGCCGGACGTCCTGGTCATGGACGAGCCCACGACGCTGCTGGACCTGCGTCATTCGCGCCAGGTCGCCGACCTGCTGCGGGAGATGCCGCAGCAGGTGGTGGTGGTCAGCCACGACCTGCCGCTGCTGGCGGGCTTCGACCGGGTGCTGGTGCTCGACGAGGGCCGCGTGGTCGCCGACGGCACGCCGGACGAGGCCATCGCCCACTACCGGAAGATCATGTCGTGACCGGGCTCACCGGCGCGTATGTGCCCGGCACCTCGCCGCTGCACCGGCTGCCGGCCGGGGCCAAGCTGGGCGGGCTCGCCGCCGCGTGCACGGTGCTGGTGCTGCTGGGCTCGCCGGCGGCGCTGGCGGGGGCGGCGGCGGCCGTGGCGGGCCTGTACGCGCTGGCGCGTGTGGGGGTGGCGGCGGCCTGGGCGCAGGTGCGTCCGGTGCGCTGGTTCGCGGTGGCGCTGTTCGCCCTGCAGTGGTTCACGGTGGGGGTGGAGGGCGCGGCCGTCACGACCTTGCGTGTGGTGCTCGCGGTCGCGCTGGCGGGCCTGGTGACGATCACCACGCGCACCTCCGACATGCTGGCCACGCTGGAACGCTGCCTGGCGCCGGCCCGGTTCGTCGGCCTGGATCCGTTCCGGGTGTCCCTGCTGCTGTCGCTGACCATCCGCAGCGTGCCCGTGCTGACCGGGCTGGCCGCCCGCGTCCGTGAGGCGCAGCGGGCGAGGGGTGTCGAGCGCAGCCTGCGGGCCTTCGCGGTGCCGCTGGTGGTCGGCGCGCTGCGGCACGCCGACGCGCTCGGCGAGGCGCTCAGCGCCCGCGGGCTGGACGACTGACAGTACCAGGTTTGACTTATATAAGCCGTTCCTGAAAAGCTGACGTCGTGCACGCCTTCGACGTCCTCGGCGATCCTGTCCGGCGCCGGATCCTGGAGCTGCTGGCCGGCGGCGAGCAGAGCTCCGGCGAGCTCACCGCCGTGATCCAGCGCGAGTTCGGAATATCGCAGCCTGCCGTCTCCCAGCACCTGCGGGTGCTGCGCGACAACGGGTTCGCCCGCGTGCGGGCCCAGGGCACCCGGCGGCTCTACTCCGTCGAGCCAGGGCCGCTGCAGGAGGTCGACGTGTGGTTGGAGCGCTTTCGCGGATTCTGGAGCCAGCGTCTGGACTCTCTGGCCACGGAGTTGGCTCGCGGCAAGCGCGAGCGGCGCATGACAGGCGGGACCCCCAGGACGAGCGAGGCATCCCCGACAGAGGAGGCGAAGGACACCTGATGGACATCGTTGACGAGATCAACAGGGCTCATCGCGAGCTGCTCAACGGCGATCGCAAGGTCATGACGCTGCGGCGGCGCTACGACGCGGAGATCGAGGACGTGTGGGACGCCTGCACGAGCGCCGAGCGGCTGAACCGCTGGTTCCTGCCCGTGACCGGGGACCTGCGGCTCGGCGGCACCTACCAGTTCGAGGGCAACGCGGGCGGCGAGATCCTGCGGTGCGAGCCGCCCCGCCTGCTGAGGGTCAGCTGGCTGTTCGGCGACAACCCCGGCTTCTCCGAGGTCGAGGTGCGGCTGTCCGCCGAGGACGGCGGCACCCTGCTCGAGCTCGTCCACGCCGCCGACGTGCCCCCGGAGTTCTGGTCCGGCTTCGGCCCCGGCGCCACCGGCGTGGGCTGGGACCTGGCGCTGCTGGGCCTGGGCCTGCACCTGACGGTGGGCGGAGGCCGGATCGACGAGGAGTCGTTCCACCTGACCGACGAGGGCAGACGCTTCATCACCGCCAGCAGCCAGGCGTGGGGCCGGGCCTACGCGGCCGCGGGCGGCACACCCGACGAGGTCGCCGCCGCCGTGGCCGCCACCACGGCGTTCTACGCCCCCCAGGAAGAGCGGTCATGACCCAGAAGACCACCACCTTCCTCATGTTCCAGCACGGCGACGCCGAGGAGGCCATGACGTTCTACACCTCCCTCTTCGACGACTCCAAAGTGGTGAACGTCGATCGCTACGCCCCTGGCGAGCCCGGCCCGGAGGGCAAGATCAAGCACGCCACGTTCACGATGGCGGGCCAGGAGTACATGTGCATCGACAGCAACACCCCGCACCCCTTCGATTTCACGCCGTCGATGTCCATCTACGTAGCGTGCGAGACCGAGGAGGAGATCGACCGCCTGTACGCGGCGCTGGCCGAGGGCGGCCGGCCGCTGATGCCGCTCGGCTCCTACGGTTTCAGCAGCAAGTTCGGCTGGGTGAACGACCGCTTCGGCGTCTCCTGGCAGGTCAACCTCCCCTGACCGCTGATTAGAAGCCCTTCTATATTGACAAGCATCTAATCAAGGGCGAGGCTTTGTTTCGAGAGCCATCGATTCAAGCCGTCGGCCCGTCCGCCGCGCTCCGGGCCGGCGCCCCGAAAGGAGCCCTCCCATGAATGACCAGGAGCTGCGTGAGCAGATCAGGCAGCGGTACGCGGCCGCCGCGCTGGCCGTCACCCCCTGTTGCGGCGATCCGGGGATCGAGGCGGGCTTCGGCGCGGGCCTGTACGGCGCCGGCGAACGCGCCGAGCTGCCCGCTGAGGCGGTGGCGGCCTCACTGGGCTGCGGCAACCCCACGGCGGTCGCCGAGCTGCGCGAAGGGGAGCGGGTGCTGGACCTGGGCTCGGGCGGCGGCATCGACGTGCTGCTGTCCGCGCGCCGCGTGGGCCCGCGCGGCAAGGCGTACGGGCTGGACATGACCGAGGAGATGCTCACCCTGGCCCGCGCGAATGCCGCCAGGGCGGGCGCGGCCAACGTCGAGTTCCTCAAGGGTACGATCGAGTCCATCCCGCTGCCGGCCGCCAGCGTGGACGTGGTCATCTCCAACTGCGTCATCAACCTGTCAGTGGACAAGAGCGCGGTCTTCGCCGAGACCTTCCGCGTCCTTACCCCGGGCGGCCGGCTCGGCGTCTCCGACGTCGTGGCCGACGACGCCCTCACCCCGGCGCAGCGGGCCGAGCGCGGCGACTTCGCCAGCTGCATCGCCGGGGCGCTGTCGTTCACCGAATACCGCACCGGCCTGACGGCGGCCGGCTTCACGGACGTGTCGATCACCTCCACCCACGAGGTGGGCGACGGCCTCCACGCGGCCGTCATCCGCGCCACCAAGCCCGTCACGGCCGCGGCGGGGCCCGAGCCCGGTGGCGCGTGCTGCGGCGTCTCGGCCTGCTGCGCCGGCGCCGAACGCCCCCTGGACCCGACGCTCACGGTGGCGCAGGCCACATCGGCCTCCGGGCTGCGCCTGCCATGCCTGACACCGGCTCAGTGTGGAGTTCCTGATCCGCCCAGTGGGCTGGGCCGTCGTGCAGAGATCGGCCTCGGCCAGTGCGGCTTTGCCCGGCCGGGCGGCGGCCTGCCTCGGTAAGGTGGTGAGTGAGCACTTACCCACCATCGGAAGGGAAGACTCATGAGACTCGTCGTCTTCGGAGCAACCGGCGGCACCGGCCTGGAGCTCGTCCGCCAAGGGCTCGACCTGGCCCACGAGATCACCGCCGTCGTGCGCCGGGCGTCCCGCCTGCCCGCCGACCTGCGTACCCGCGTCGACGTCGTCGAGGCCGACGTGATGAACCCCGACGCCATCGCGCCGGCCGTCGAGGGCCGCGACGCCGTGCTCAGCGCCATGGGCACGCGCGAGCGCGGCCCGACCACCGTCCACTCCGCCAGCGTCGCCGCGATCATCGAGGCCATGAAACGGGTGCGGGTCCGGCGCGTGCTCACGGTCGGCGCGAGCGGCATGGTGACCGACGCGGGCGACGGCCCGCTCACGCGGTACGTGCTCAAGCCGCTCATCGTGCAGCGGCTGTTCCGGCACGCCTACGCCGACCTGGCCGCCTCCGAGCGGCTGCTGCGCTCCAGCGACCTGGACTGGACGATCGTGCGGCCCTCGCGGCTGACGGACGCCGGGCGCACCAACCGCTACCGCACGGCCAGGGACCTCAACATCCGCGGCGGCCTCACCACCACCCGCGCCGACCTGGCCGAATGCATGCTGGACCTGATCGACGACCACACGTCGGTGCGGCACGTCATCTCGGTCGCGTCGTGAAACTCAGGAGCGCGGCGCGTACATGATGACGGCGACGCCGGCCAGGCAGATCAGCGCGCCGATGACGTCCCACCGGTCGGGGCGGAAGCCGTCGACCGCCATGCCCCAGGCCAGGGACCCGGCGACGAAGACACCGCCGTAGGCGGCCAGGACGCGGCCGAAGTTCGGGTCGGGCTGGAAGGTGGCCACGAAGCCGTAGGCGCCCAGGGCCACGATGCCGGCGCCGATCCACAGCAGGCCGCGCTGCTCGCGCCAGCCCTGCCACACCAGCCAGGCGCCGCCGATCTCGGCGAGGGCGGCCAGGGCGAACAGGGCGATGGAGCGGAGCACGGCCATGCCGATCACCTTAGGACAGGGGGTCGGCGGTGAAGGCCAGGCCCTGGCCGGTCAGGCGGTCGCGTACCTCGGCGGGGCTATGGCCGGCGGTGTCGGGCAGGCGGTAGAACTCCTCCAGCACGGCGCGGGCGACGTCGTCGTCGCTGACCGCGCAGTCCCACAGGATCTGGTCGCCGTCGTCGGTGATCTCGAAGGCGAAGAAGGCGCAGCAGGCCTTCTCCCGTGCGGCCAGGTCCTCCGTCCAGGCCCGCACGCCCGGCTCGGCGCGCAGCCGGAATCGGATGCCCTGGTCGGTGCGCTCGCGGCCGGCGAGGGCCTGGGCGAACAGCCGCCGGTACTCCTCCAGCCGCTCCTGCGCGGTGTCGGTGGCACCGGTCAGGTCGCAGACGACGGGGGTGGTCGCAGGTGGGATGTCCACGTGCGGACTCCTTTCCGGGAGGCGCCCTTGTGGGCGCGATCACGGAAACCCTAAAGTCTGGACCAGAGTCCAGAGTCAAGAGGTGAGCGCCGGTGAAAATCGGGCAGGTCGCCCGCCAGGCCGGGGTGAGCGTCGACACGGTGCGTTTCTACGAGCGGCGCGGGGTGCTGCCCGTGGCCGAGCGCCGGCCGTCGGGGTACCGGATCTTCAACGCCGCTGCGGTGGAGCGCATCCGGATGGCCAAGTCCCTGCAGGAGCTGGGATTCACGCTGGACGAGGTCGTCGACGCCCTGACCGCGCACGATCAGGGCGGGGCGACGTGCGAGAGCGAGCGGTGGCGGCTGGAGGCGGTGGTGGAGCGGATCGACGCCAGGATCGCCGAGCTGATCGGCCTCCGGGAGTCCGCGGCGGAGACCCTGGAGTGCTGCCGGGCGGGGCGCTGCCGGCTCGGGCTGGGCTATGGCGGGCCTGGCCATGAGGCTCGAGACTTAGAGTGATGACCCGCCGGTGGGGTGGGCGCCGGTGCGCAGTGTGTGTTTGCCGGCCACCGTGCGGTGGTGGTGCAGGACGTCAGGAGGGTGCCAGTGCACGTTGGTGGCCCAGTTCAGGCGTTCGAACAGGCCGATGAGTGCGGCTGAGGGGTCGATCTGGCGAGGGCCGCGGCCGTGCCGGGCGCAGTTGGGCTGGCTGTGGTGGCCGTTGTGCCAGCTTTCTCCGAAGGACAGCAGGGCAAGCGGCCCCAGGTCGGTGGCGCGGTCGTGGTGGTGGGTCGTGTGCCGATGGTCACCGATCATGTGGCACAGGGAGTTGACGCTCCAGGTGACGTGCTGCAGCAGAGCGATGCGGACCAGGCCGGCCCAGATGAACGCGGTCAGCCCGCCGTAGAGGCTGCCGCTGATCGCCCAGCCCGCCGCGAACGGCAGGAGCAGGGAGACGGCGCACAAGGCGGGGAAGGCGCGTGAGACACGCAGCATGACCGGATCGTTGCGCAGCAGGTCGGGGGCATACTGTGCGGCCGATGTCGGCTCGCTGGTGAACAGCCACCCCACGTGGGCGTGAGCCAGGCCGCGCAGTCGCCCGCCGAGATGGGTGCCGTAGCGGTAGGGGGAGTGCGGGTCTCCGGGCTGGTCGGTGAAGGCGTGGTGACGGCGGTGGACGGCCACCCAGTCGATGAGGTTGCCCTGAAAACTCATCGACCCGGCCACGGCCAGGACGACGCGCAGCCAGGGCCGGGCGGTGAAGGAGCGGTGGGTCAGCAGCCGGTGGAAGCCGACCGTCACCCCCAGCCCGGTCACGATGTAGAAGACGGCGGCCAGCAGCAGGTCGGTGAGGGTGATCCCGGTTCCCCAAGCCAGCCAGATGCCGACGCCAAGCGCGATGAACGGCGCGATCACGATCGTGGCCGTCAGTGCCGCCTGCCCGGCATGGACGCTGACGCCCTGGATGCGCGGGAACGGCGATCGCCCGTCGTATGCCTGGGCCGGAGGCTGAGAAACCTGGGTGGACATTCGATCACGCCACAATGGGCAAGCCGCGGTCCAGGCCGGTGATGTGCAGCAACCGGGACATGAACGGGCGGGGCGCCGTCAGAGCCACGGTGATGCCCATCGGCCGGGCGCGGTGCTGGATGCCGACCAGCACGGCCAGTCCGGAGGCGTCGCAGAAGGACACCTCCGACAGGTCGACGATGAGCAGGCTCTTGCTGCAGTGCAGCGTGCACAGCAGTTGCCGGCGAAGCGCCGCACTGGTGAAGACGTCGATCTCGCCGGACAGGCGGACGACGGTGGGCCTTGATGGGCCGGCCGCGCCGAGCGGGGCGGTGTCGATGACGGTCATGGAAGGTCTCCTCACGGGAGAAGATGACATGGGATGAGCTGCCTGCCGGACGGAGATCGGTCCGCCGCCAGAACGGGCGGTGTCTGAACCGCTCGATCCGGCCGGCAGGCGGCACGTGTCACGCCGGCGTCGGCGGTCGTCTGGTGGAGCACTGCGCCTCCTGCCGGGTGACCGGCCCGCCCTCGTTCTCCCAGCGGGACGGGCCGTCGGCCGTCGCGCGCTGAGCAGGCTCGGGCGGCAGGTGCGCGATGGTCAAGATCGCCTCGCCCGTCAAGTGGGCGGTGTCCTGGGCGGTGAGCTTGAGTGCGGCCTCGGCGGGGCCGGGAGCGGTGCCTGGCGGGATGATCAGCAGGGCGACCGGTTTGTCCGAGGCGAAGAACAGAACGATCACGTGAGGGTCGGCGTGGCGGAACCATCCGATGCGGACCGTCCGTCCGCGTGCCGGGATCCGGCGGGGGATGCGCTGCCACGCGTCCCGATGCACGCCTACCAGGAGCGTGGTCCGCCCCAGCCGCTGATCAACGGCGGCGATGAGACCGGGCAGCTCGGCGGCCGCGTCGCAGGAGTAGGGCCACCAGGCCCCGTCCACCACGGCTCGCCGGTCCAGCACCGAATGAAGACTGAGCCGTAGCGTGGAATCGATCCGAGGAATCGCGGATGAGACTGCGCTGAGCGGTGTGCGTTGAGAAAGAAGCGTCGGCGTCATGGTCGCCTGACCTGTCCAGGCCCTCCGAAGGGAGCCGCTGGTGGTTCGCCGGGGGCGACGCCGACCTGAATGCCAACGCTCGAAAAGTCCTCGGTGTCTTCAGTTTACCCCATGACTTCCGGTACCGCCCGGCTGCGGCCGCAGGCGCGCTACGCGGCTTCCGTCGCCACCTTGAATCCCCGTGTCATGGACGCCCGTCGCGCCCGCTGCTACCGAGTGGCTGGAAGCCCGCGCCGGTTGGAGAGGTCCGGCGCGGCTCGAGGCCCTGTCCGCGCGGTGCCGCTCCGGCGGGAGATGCCGTCAGGGCCGCCTCCGGCTCAGGCCGCCCCCGGCGCAGGCCAGCGGCCGTCGGCCTTGGCGCGTTCGACGGCCGCCAGGCCCGCCGTGTGCATCCTGCCCTCGCGCTCCAGACGCTCGACGCGGGCGACGTTGGGCCGCGACCATGGGCTGCGGGGGCGGCGCGGGCTGAAGCGCTGCAGGTAGGTGGCCTCGTCGCGGGAGCGGGCCTGGCCGTCGATCCAGCCGAAGCACAGCGCCTCCTCGACGGCCTGGAGGTAGGTGAGGGTGGTCGGATCGGTGGTGCCCTTCTTGGCGATCACGAGCCAGACCTCGGTCGTGGTGTCGTGGTGCTCGGCCAGCCAGCCTCGCCACGCGGCGGCGTCGGTGAGGATCGTCGTCATGACACGCTCCTGATCGAGTCGCGGACGCTGAGGTAGTGCGGGTTGTACATCAGGCCGAGGATGTTGCCCCAGGGATCGATCACCGAGGCGGTGATGAAGCCCTGGCCGCGGTCGTGCGGGGTGTCGTGCGGTCCGGCGCCCATGGCCAGGAGCCGGTCGAGGGCCGCCTGCACGTCGTCGACGTGCCAGTACACCAGGGCGCCCGCCGGTCCGGTGGTCTGCGGGGCCGGGGTCATGGCCAGTTCGGTGCCCGCGTGGACGCTGTTGACGAAGCCCAGCTCGTGCAGGTAGTCGCCGATGCGGAACTCCATGTAGTCGGGGGTGTCGAGGTACGGCGGGACGCCCAGGAGTTCGGTGTACCAGCGTTTGGTCGCCTCCATGTCGGGGGTGTAGAGGGCGACGGTGGTGAGCCCGCTCAGCATGTCGGTTTCCTCTCTCGTCGAGTCCTTGAGAACCATCCTTCCTGCCAAAGTGCTCACCGATTGAGCACTTTGTTTGCGACCATGAGGACATGCGTGCCGATCGTCTTGTCGCCGCCCTGCTGCTGCTCCAGGCCCGTGGCCGGGTGACCGCCGCGGAGCTGGCCGAGGAGCTGGAGATCTCCGTGGCCACCGCCCGCCGGGATCTGGAGGCGTTGTCCTCGGCGGGCATCCCGGTGTACCCGCAGCCGGGGCGGGGCGGCGGGTGGCAGCTCGTCGGCGGCGCGCGTACCGATCTGAGCGGCCTGACCGCGGCCGAGGCGCGGGCGCTGTTCCTGCTGCTGGGCCCGGCCACGACGGCCGCGCCGCCGCTGACCTCCGCGTTGCGCAAGCTCATGCGCGCCCTGCCGGCCACGTTCCGCGCCGACGCCGAGGTCGCGGCGCGGGCGGTGGTGTCGGACGCGGTGCGCTGGGGCGAGGTCGGCCGGGAACTGCCCGCTCTGGTCGAGGAACTGCAGGGCGCCGTCGTCGGCCGGCGGAAGGTGCGGCTGGCGTACACCGGCCGGGGCGGCCGCTCGACCGAGCGGCTGGTGGATCCGCTGGGGCTCGTCGACAAGGACGGCGTGTGGTACCTGCTGGCCGGTACCGAGGCCGGGCGGCGGACGTTCCGTGTGGATCGCGTCGCCGAGGCCGTGGTGACGGACCTGCCCGCGGAGCGGCCCGACGACTTCGACCTGTCGGCGGAGTGGGAGCGGGTCGTGGACGAGGTCGAGCAGCGGCGCTCGCTGGTGTCGGCGGTGGTGCTGATCGAGGACCGGCACGTGCGCGTGCTGCGGGACCAGTTCGGCCGCCACAGCGAGGTGCTGGGGGAGGAGGCCGACGGCCGGGTCCGGCTGCGGGTGGCGGCGCCGATGGCGCTGTCGATCGCCGAGCACCTGGCGGGGTGGGGCGCCCGGGTGGAGGTGGTGGAGCCGGAGCCGGTCCGCGCCGAACTGGCGAGGATCGGCGCGGAACTGGTCGCACGCTACGCCTCCTGACCGGTCCGATCACCTCCCGGCGTGCTCGACCGTCTCCTGACCGCTCTCGCTCCCCTTCCGGCCGGTGCGGTCACCTCCCTGACCGCTCCCGCCCCCTTCCGGCCGGTGCGACCACCTCCTGACCGCTCCTGACGCGCTCGATCGGCTTCTGATGGGGTCCGGTCGCGTCCTTCCGGGCGTGAGCGGTGGGCGTCAGATGCGGCGTTCAGGAGCGGCCGTCGAGCGTGGAGGCGTCGCGTTCGGACGCGGCCGCGAGCGTGGAGGCGTCGCGTTCGGGCGGGCCGGCGGGCCACCAGCGGCCCTCGCGTTCGACGAACGGGTACCAGCGGCCGTCACGGCCGTAGCGCAGCTGCAACGAGCCTATGGTCCAGCGGTTGCGCCAGGTCTGGATCTCGGGCGGCCGCTCGCCCTCCCAGCCGGCCGCCAGTCGGGCGTGTGCCCTGGCCAGGTCCTGCCGGGGTGGTGTCCAGGCCGATTCCAGCACCTCCAGGCCGTCGGCGCCGCCGTACCGCCAGGCCGCGACGGCGGTGTCCAGGCCGAGGTCGAGGTCGTGCTCGGCGGCCAGGCGAACCCGGTCCTGGTATTCGGTCAGCTCGGGGAGCCGGCCGCGGTCCAGCAGCTCGCGGGCGCGGGAGGCGGCGGAGGCGGCCAGCACGCGCAGGGCCGCCGCACTGGGGCCGTCGGCGCCCGGCGGCGGGTCCAGCGCAGGCGGAGCGAAAGGCACGTCGTACGGCGGCGGATCGGGCAGCACCGGCTCCCCGGCCTCGAACGCCTCCGCCGCGGGCACCCCCCGAGCTGCCGCACCGCGTGCCGGGGACACCTCGTCGTCTGCCGCCATCCCGGAGTCCGTCAACGCCCCGCGAGCCGCGGCCACCTCGGCTGCGACTCTCGCGGCGCCGGGACCGCCCGCGCCGGCCGACAGCCCCATGGGCGGCTCGCGCCGCTGGAGCGCCTCGATCAGCCGCCGCTCGCCGCGTCCCCGCATGAGCAGCAGCACGAACGGGTCGGCGTCCAACAGCCAGGACACCTGGTAGCACAGGGCCGCGGCGTGCGCGCACGGGAGCCCCCAGTCGGGGCAGGAGCAATCCGGATCCAGGTCGCCGACGGCAGGCAGCAGGGGCACGGCGGCGTCCTCGGCGGCCTTGACCAGGTCGTGCGGCATGTCGCGGTCCAGCAGTGCGGCGATGTGCCCGCTCTTGGCGGCGACCTGGTCGAGGAAACGCTCCCACTCGGCGTCGGAGAGCTGCTCGACGCGGACGACGGTGTCGTACTCGCTTTCGGCGACGGCGGCGATACGCCCGGGGCTGACGGTGATGGGGCCGAGCCTGCCGGTCTTGGCGTACGCGCGGCCTTTACGCAGCAGGACCTGGTCGAGCGAGGTGTCCTCCACGGCCTTGACCCAGGCGCGGCCCCACCAGGAGGTCGCGAAGCGGGCGCCGGCGCGTTGCGGCGGGAAGGCGCGGAAACCGCGGGCGGCGTTCATCTGAGCTCCACGAGGGCGGCGAGTTCGGCGTCGGTCAGCTCGGTGAAGGCGGCCTCGCCGGAGGCGAGCACGGACTCGGCGAGCGAGCGCTTGGCGGCCAGCATCTGGGCGACGCGGTCCTCGATCGTGCCCTCGGCGATGAGGCGGTGCACCTGGACGGGGCGGGTCTGGCCGATGCGGTAGGCGCGGTCGGTGGCCTGGTCCTCCACGGCGGGGTTCCACCAGCGGTCGTAGTGGATCACGTGGTCGGCGCGGGTGAGGTTGAGGCCGGTGCCGGCGGCCTTGAGCGACAGCAGGAACACGGGGATCTCGCCGTCCTGGAAGCGGCGGACCATCTCCTCGCGGCGGGCGACCGGAGTGCCGCCGTGCAGCAGCTGCGTGGCCACGCCGCGCGCGGTCAGGTGCTTGTCGATGAGGCGGGCCATGGCGACGTACTGGGTGAACACCAGCACGGCGCCGTCCTCGGCGACGATGGTGTCGACGAGCTCGTCGAGCAGCTCCAGCTTGCCGGAGCGGCCGGTCAGGCGCGGGTCGGTCTCGTGCAGGTAGTGGGTGGGGTGGTTGCAGATCTGCTTGAGCCCGGTCAGCAGCTTGACGACGAGGCCGCGCCTGGCCATGCCCGTGGCGCCGGCGATCTGGGTCATGATCTCGCGGACGACCGCCTCGTACAGTCCGGCCTGCTCGGTGGTGAGCGCGACCGGGTGGTCGGTCTCGGTCTTGGGCGGCAGCTCGGGCGCGATGCCGGGGTCGCTCTTGCGGCGGCGCAGCAGGAACGGCCCCACGAGCCGGGCCAGCCGGGCGGCGGCGCCGCTGTCGCCGGACTCGACCGGTTTGGCCCATCGCGCCCGGAACCTGGCCAGCGGCCCCAGCAGGCCCGGCGTGGTCCAGTCGAGGATGGCCCAGAGCTCTGACAGGTTGTTCTCGACGGGGGTGCCGGTGAGGGCGACGCGGGCGGCGGCGGGGATCTCGCGCAACGCCTTGGCGGTGCCGGAGGCGGGGTTCTTGACGTGCTGGGCCTCGTCGGCGACGAGCAGGCCCCACGGGTGAGCGGCCAGCGTGGCCGCGTCCAGGCGCATGGTGCCGTACGTGGTCAGCACGAATCCCTCGTCGGCCAGCGTGCGGGCGGTCCCGTGGTAGCGGCGTACCGGCACACCGGGCGCGAACCTGGTGATCTCCCGCTCCCAGTTGCCCAGCAGCGAGGCCGGGCAGACCACGAGCGTCGGGCCGGTCCCGGCCTCGGCGCGGTGCAGGTGGAGCGCGATCAGAGTGATCGTCTTGCCCAGGCCCATGTCGTCGGCCAGGCAGCCGCCGAGGCCGAGCGAGGTCATCCTGGCCAGCCAGCGCAGGCCGTGCAACTGGTAGTCGCGCAGCCGCGCGGCCAGGCCCGCGGGCGGGTCGATCTTCTCGGGCTCGGCCAGGCGGTCGCGCAGCTCGCGCAGCCAGCCGGTGGGCTCGACGGTGACCTGCTCGCCCTCGACCTCGGCCGTCCCGGTGAGGGCGGCGCCGAGCGCCTGCAGGCCGGTCAGAGGCTTGAGGTCCCGCTGGCGGGCCTTTCGGGCCAGGTCGGGGTCGATGAGCACCCACTGGTCGCGCAGCCGTACGACGGGGCGGTGGGCCTCGGCCAGCTGGTCCGTCTCGGCCGCGGTCAGCTGCCGGCCGCCGAGCGCCAGCTGCCAGTTGAAGCTGGTCAGGTGGTGGCCGCCGAGGAAGGAGGGCAGGTCGGAGGGGGCTGCGTCGCGTTCGCCGACGACGGCGCGGGCGGTGAGGCCGCGTACCAGGGCTTTGGGCCAGTGCACCGCCACGCCGGCGGCCGCCAGCCGGTCGGCGGCGCCGGCCAGCAGCTCCTCCACGTCGCCGTCGGACAGTGTGAGCTCGTCGGGCACGGCGTTGTCGAGCAGCCGCTCCAGGCGAGGCCAGACGCGGGCGGCGCGGCGTACGGCGAGGGTGGCCTCGATCCTGGCGCGCGGACCCAGGCCGGGGTCGCGGCCCTGCCACAGGTCGCCGGCATCCACGACGAGGGAGGGGTCGGCGAGGCTGTGCAGCTGCACGACGGCGCGGAAATCGGCGGCGGCCAGGTCGTCGGCCTCCAGCCGCAGTGACAGTCGCACGCCGGAGTCGAGCCCGGCCGACACCTCCTCGGCCCAGGGGCGCAGGTGGGGCACCTTGACGGGTTTGACGGCGGCGTAGGCGGTGGTGCCGGTGGCGCGTACGGCGCCGGGCGAGCGCGGCATGGCGTCGGCCACGGCGTCCAGAAAGGCCCGCACCAGCCCTTCGGCATCGGGCAGCCACACCTCGGCGGCCTCGGTCCCGCTGCCCTGGCCCGCGTCGCGGTCGCGGCCCGGGTCGACGCCGTTGCGGCTTTGACCGTCTCGGCCCGTTTGCGCGTCCCCGCCATCCGCAGCGCCTCCGCCGTCGGCGCCGTCGTGCGGGACTCCCCAACCGGGTGCGGCGGCTGCCCCATCCTTACGGTCGCCGCCGATGACGGTCTTCACCCCTCCGACGGCCGGCTCGCCGCTCTGGGCCACCGGACCGATTCCGCGGACGGCGCCTCCTCCGGTGTCGGCCGCGACCGCGGGGCGGGCCGAGGCCTCGGATGACGGCAGGGGGATGGCGCGGGCGCTGGCGGGCATGGCGGCGGCCAGGTCGCGGATGCGCTGGACGTCGGCCGCGTCCAGCGGGCCGGCGCGCCAGGAGTCGTGGCCGTCGGCCGTCACCCCGGGCAGGATCCGGCCGCGGGTGACGAGCTGCAGGGCGATCAGGGCGGCCGCGCCCCAGAAGCGGGCGGCGGGGTGGGCGCGCTCGTCCGTGCGGGCCCTGGCCAGCGCCGCCACGGCGTCGGCCACGGGGACGCGGGTCGCCGTGACCTCGCGGGTGCGTATCGTGCCGTCGTGCGGCTCGGCCACGGTCACCGTGTCGGCCCCGTCGGGGTCGAGGAAGGTGACCTGCCCGGCCCTGGGCGGGTCACCGGGTTGGAAGACTGCTGCGTGCCGGGCCAGATCCGTCATGACGCTCACGACCGTACAGTGTACGGTACGGGAGGGGTGTGGTTTACCGCAGTTTCGATCGGGCACCTGCCTCATTCCGGCCATATCTGATCTTCCATAGCCTTACCCTCATGACTGACTGGCTTGTTGGACTGATGGAGACGCTCGGGGCCGTTGGGGCGGGCCTCGCTATCGCGCTGGAGAACCTGTTCCCGCCCCTGCCCAGCGAGGTGATCCTCCCGCTGGCGGGCTTCACCGCCAGCCGGGGCGAGATGGACCTGCTGGACGTGCTGGTGTGCACGACCCTCGGCTCCGTGGTCGGCGCCCTCGCGCTGTACTGGGTGGGGGCGTTACTGGGCCGCGAGCGCGTGCTCGCCATCGCCGCCCGGCTGCCGCTGGTGAAGGTGTCCGACATCGAGAAGACCGAGGCGTGGTTCCTGCGCCATGGCCGCAAGACCGTGTTCTTCGGACGGATGATCCCCATCTTCCGCAGCCTCATCTCGGTCCCGGCGGGCGTGCAGCGGATGCCGCTGCCCACCTTCACCCTGCTGACCACGGCCGGCAGCCTGATCTGGAACACTGCCTTCGTGCTGGCAGGCTATTTCCTGGGGGAGAACTGGTCGCTGGTCGAGGCCTACGTCGGCATCGGCACCAACGTGGTGATCGCGATGGTGGTGGCGGCGGTGCTGGTGTTCGTCGGCGTGCGGCTGGCTGAGAGGCGCAAGGGCCGGCATGCGTCTCGTCGTTGAGGGCCTGCGGCAGCTGGGCGCGGTGGCGCTGGGCGCGTTCACCGCGTTGACGGGCGTGGCGTTCGTGGTGCTGGCGCTGCCGTTCGCGACCACGCCGCGGGCCGCCGCGGCGGCCCGGGGGCTGGCCCGGCTGGAGGCGCGCCGGCTGCGCCTGGACATCGGCCGCCTGGACGCGCTCGCCGGCGACGACGGGCCGCGGCTGCTGCGATACCTGGCCGCGCGCGTGCCCATGGGGCTGCTGGGCGGGATGGTGATTCTTCTCACCCTGTGGGGCGCCTGGCAGTGCGGACTGCTGGCCTGGGCGTGGATCCGGAACGAGCCGTTCGACGGGATGGCGCGCTCGCTGCCCCTGGCTCTCTACACCGGCGCCTTCGCGACCGTGCTGCTGTTCCTCGCGCTGACGGGACTGGCGGGGGTGCACGCGCTGGAGCGGCGGCTGGCCGAGCGGATGCTGGCCCCGGACCGCACCGAGGCGCTGGAGCGCAGGATCGCCGAGCTGGCCGAGAGCCGGGCGGGGATCGTGGCGGCGGTCGACTCCGAGCGGCGCCGCATCGAGCGGGACCTGCACGACGGCCTGCAGCAGCGTCTGGTGGCGCTGTCGATGCTGGTCGGGCGGGCCAAACGAGGGCGGCTGGAGCTGCTGGAGCAGGCGCACCAGGAGGCGCAGCAGGCGCTGGCCGAGCTGCGCGAGGTGGCCTGGCGGGTCTATCCGAGCGGACTGGACTCGCTGGGCCTGGGCGAGGCGCTGGCGGGGGTGGCCGAACGTTCCAGCGTGCCGGTCAGGGTGGTCTGCGAGCTGCGCCGGCGGCCGCCGATGGCAGTGGAGACGGCGGCGTACTTCGTGGTGTGCGAGGCGGTCACGAACGCCGCCAAGCACTCCGGCGCCGGGCTCATCACGGTCGAGGTGCGCGAGGAGGGCCCGGAGGAGGGCGCCGCGGTGGTCGTACGGGTGCGTGACGACGGGGCGGGCGGCGCGAGCGCGGCGGGCGGCGGCCTGTCCGGGCTGGCCAGGAGGGTGGCGGCACTGGACGGCAGGTTCGATGTGAGCAGCCCGGTGGGCGGGCCGACGACGATCACGGCGGTACTTCCGTGCGGGTGATCCTGGCCGAGGACTCCACGCTCCTGCGCGAGGGCCTGGTGCGGCTGCTGCTGGAGGAGGGCCACGAGGTGCCGGCCGCGGTCAGCGACGGCGAGGCGTTGGTGTCGGCGGTGGCGGCGTACGAGCCGGACATCGTGGTGGTGGACGTGCGCATGCCGCCGACCCACACCGACGAGGGGCTGCGGGCCGCGCTGGAGATCCGGCGCCGCTGGCCGGCGGTCAAGGTGCTGGTGCTGTCGCAGTACGTGGAGAAGCGCTACGCCACCGAGCTGATGAGCGCGGACGTGGCCGGCGTCGGCTACCTGCTGAAGGACCGGGTGGCGCAGGTCGGCGACTTCCTGGACGCGCTGGAGCGGGTGGGCGCCGGGGGAGCGGCGTTCGACCCGGAGGTGGTGCGCCAGTTGCTGGCGCGTACGACTCAGGTGGATCCCCTCTCCCGGCTGACGGGTCGTGAGCGCGAAGTGCTGGAGCGGATGGCGCAGGGGCTGACCAACGCCTCGATCGCGCAGGCGCTGCACGTGTCGCAGAGCGCGGTGGAAAAGCACGTCAACTCCCTGTTCGACAAGCTCGGCCTTTCCCACACCACCGGCTACAGCCGCCGGGTGCTGGCCGTGCTCCATTTCCTCGAGTCCTGAGCCGGGAGCGCCCCAGCCCTGCCTGTGCCGACGAATACGCCCGTCTTGACAATTCAATTTGTCGGTGGGAGGTTGTCCGAGGAGGGATCGGGCAGATCCCCTCACGCCTGCCCCAGCCGGTGTGCTGAGCCTGACCTACACGAGGAACCGACATGGACACCAAGACCGTCGCCGCCAAGCTGCTCATCAAGCCGGACACGACCGTGTGGGTGTCCGACGCCGCCCACCGGACCCTCCTCGATCCGCTGCCCGACGGGGCGCACCACGTCGAGCACCTCAAGGAGGCGGGCGTCGCGGTCGTCTTCGCCGCCGACGCCGCCGCGGCCCGGAGCCTGCTCGACCGGCACCGCGACGAGCTCACCGCACCCGGCGTGCTGTGGGTGGCCTACCCCAAGGGCAACAAGTCCGACATCAACCGCGACATGCTGTGGCCGATCGTCGGCGAGTACGGCCTGCGGCCCATCAGCCAGGTCGCGGTGGACGAGGTGTGGTCGGCGCTGCGCTTCCGCCCGCTCAAGGAGGGCGAGGCCCCGTTCACCGGCGGCCGTTGACAGCACCTCCAGCCGTGTGCCGACCGGCGACGCCCACGCCACCCCTGATGCTCCCACTCGCCGAGCACAGAGGCGGCCCAGGTCGGGTTACGCCCGTCGGAGTCGCCTGATTCCTTCAGGGAACGACAGGGAGTTCAAGACGCTGAACCCGCCGATCTCGTCGCCGTCGCGCACCCGTACGGTGGTCGCCTCGGCAGCCGGTCGCAGCCCGACCCCGCCCTTGATCACCCCGGCCGGACACTTCATGAAAGCCGAGGATGGCCAGCGCCGCCGACAGCCCCCGAGGGCCCGCGGGTATGGGATCGTGACGAGTGTGAAACCTGTCTACATGGGCGCCGCCGTCGAGGTGGCGGCACCACCTGAGCGGGTGTTCGCGGTGCTCACCGACTGGCCCAGGCACCGTGAGTGGATGTTCCTGACCAGCGCCCGGCAGGTGGGCCCGGACCGGATCGAGGCCTACTCCGGGGTGCGGCCGTTCGGCTTCCTCGACACGATGACGATCACCCATTGGGAGCCGCCGGCGCTGGTGCGCGTGGAGCACACCGGCCGGGTGGTGCGCGGCCGGGGCGCGATCCGGGTACGTCCGAGCGCGGGCGGCACCCGCGTCGTCTGGGCCGAGGAGTTGCTCCTGCCGTTCGGCGTGCTCGGGCGGGCCCTGTGGCCGGTCGCCGCCCCGATCGCGGCCGCTCTGGTGCGCCGCTCCCTCCGCAAACTCGCCGCACTCGCCGAAACCCCCGGAACTTGACCTGCTCCTCGCCCTAAAGAGGCGAGGTCTCACCCGACGGCTTGGTTGTCGCACGCCCGTTCGATCGATTCCCGCTTCAGCGCCTCTCCGGCCGTGCCCCATTGATTCGCTGAGATCCCAGGTCCGCGCTTCGCGCCCGGGCTGTCCCGGCTCCGCCGGACCATCCCCTATCGGGGATCGCATTCATCCACGGCCTCAAGGCCGATGGCTTCTGCGGACTTTCGGTCAGCGGCTCGTACCCCTCATCGGGCGTCAGGCACGCCGTCGGCGACCCAGCGCCGGATCTCGCCGGCCGCCTGGTCGGCGACGGGATGCTCACCCGGGCGGGTGACCAGGTCGCTGAGGGCGAACATGTCCAGCACGCGCCCCAGATACGCCCATTCTCCGGGCGGCGGCAGATCGGCGGGCCGGCAGGCGGCGAAGGCGGCGCGGAAGCCCGCGGTGAACGCGGCGGGGTAATCCGCGGCGAAGCGGATCATGTTGGCCGCGTCGCCGTACGGGCATCCGGAGTAGGAGAACTCCCAGTCGAGCACGGCGTCCACGCGCCAGCCGCCGCCCGTGCGCGTGACGACGAGGATGTTCTTGGGGTCGACGTCGGCGTGCACGAGGCGGCTGTGCTGGTCGACGCGGCCGAGCGCCGGGGCGTGGGCCGTGCACAACTCCGACCACGCCCGTCGCGTGGCGGCGTCCAGCCGCCCGACCTCCGCGCCGAGCTCCCACACGCCGTCTCGCCCGGCCTCCTGGAGCACCTGGCTGAGCGGCGTGCCCGCCACGTATTCCAGGACCATGGCGGGCCGGGCGGCGCCGTCACCTGCCTCTGCGGGCAGCACGTGCAGCACCCGCGGAACGGGGACGTGACCGCGGGCGGCGTCCATGACGGCCGCTTCGACGGCGGGATCGGGCCCGCCGAGCCGGACGACGACCTGGCCGCCGGTCAGCGTGAGCAGGCACGTCTCGTGCGAGAATCCACCGGCCAGGGGGCGCGTCGCCACGACGGCGGCGCCCAGCGCGGCGGCCACGCGGCGGATTTCCTCAGGCTGCACCCGATCGAGTGTCCCATGCCGAAACCCCGGCTACCCGGTGGCTGGGGACACGTCTGGGACCAGAGCACCGCGGCGGGTGACCGCGGCGGCGAAGGCCGAGATCACCGGGTGCGCCCGGCTGCCGTCGCCGGCCAGCTCCGGCTGGAACATGGTGGCCAGGAAGAACGGGTGCCCGGGCAGCTCGGCGACCCGCACTGCGCCGTCGTCCTCGGCGTGGCCGGAGAACACCAGCCCCGCCGCGGCCAGCGTCCGCTTGTAGGACTCGTTGAGCCCGTACGAGCAGATGTAGGCCTCCATGGTGGCCGGGACGCCCATGATCTGCTCGATCAGCGAGCCGGGCGTCAGCCGTACCAGGCTCTCGTGGCCGGCCAGGGAGCACGCCAGCGGTGTGAGCAGGAAGTCGCGCGCGTCCGGGTCGTTCTCGGCGTGCGCCACGTCCAGCCCGCACACGTTCCGCGCGACCTCCAGAAGCATGTGCTGGAAGCCGCCGCACGTGCCCAGGAACGGGATCCGCTCCTCGCGGGCGACGCGCGCGGCCTCGACCGCGCCGGCCTCGTCGCGGTACGGGCTGCCCGGCAGCAGCCAGATGCCGTCGAAGGCGGCCAGCCCGGTCACGTCGGTGGTGGGGATCCAGTACGGGTCGAGCACGATCCCGTCGCGCTCGCGCAGCGCCTCCATGATCAGCGGGATGCGGACGTGCGAGCGGACACTGGGGGAGCGGTCCCCCACAAGGGCGATTCTCATGCCCCCATCCTGGTCGGCACCACCCCTTAAGCGCCAACGATGAAATCTGCACCTGCTATAAGCAACACTGATGGACCCTCATCTGCTGACCACGTTCGTGACCGTCGCCCGGCACGGCTCCTTCTCCGCGGCCGCCGCCGAGCTCGGCTACACCCAGTCGGCGATCTCCCAGCAGATCGCCGCGCTCGAGGCCGATCTGGGGCTGGTGCTGCTCGGCCGGCGCCCGGTGGAGCCGACCCCGGCCGGGCGGCGGCTGCTGGAGCACGCCGAGCCGCTGCTGCTGCGCCTGCGTGCGGCCCGCGCCGACGTGCTGCGTGCGGCGGCCCTGCCCCGGCACCGGCTCCGGCTGGCCGCCACCCCGCTGGCCGTCAACGCGGTTGTGGCCGCCCGCCTGGCCCGGGCGCGCGCCCAGCAGCCGCGGCTTGATGTGACGCTGGTGACGTGCGGACGCGAGCAGGTCGCCGCGCTGGTGGCCGAGGGTGAGGCGGATCTGGGGCTGGCGGACGGCATCGCGGCGCCCAGTGATCCGCTGCGCCTGCCCGACACCGGTCCGATGACGACCGTGGGGATCGCCGAGGAGGATCTCGTCGTGGCCCTGCCGGGCGATCATCCGCTGGCGGGACGGGCGGCGTTGCGGCTGGCGGACCTGGTGGACGCGCGCTGGCTGCAGACGCCGCTGTGCCCGCTGGCGCGGTTGCGGGATCTGGTGGGGGACGGGTTCCCGGCGGCGCTGGAGTACCAGGGGGACGACGTGCACACGCTGCTCAACCTCGTGGCCGCCGGACACGGCCTGACCCTCCTGCCCTCCTCGGCCCTGCCAGCCGGTGCAGCCGCGCGTGGGGTGCCGCTGGCCTCGCCCCGCCTGGTGCACCGGGTCGAGCTGCTGCACGGCGCCCTGCCCCCGGGCTCGGCCGCCGACCTGGCACGGACGCTGTCGGCCTGACGACGGCGAGTCCGCCGGCGTCTCGGCGAGCGCGCCCAGCCTCAACGGCGCAGGCACGATCTCCGCCGGTCAGCCTTCGACGAAGACCGGCTCCTGGCCGACGGTGATGGTGTCTCCCCGGCGGACCGGATGGGAGGTGCCGTCGAGCCGGTGCAGCATCGTCGCGCTCCGGTGTGCCGTGAGCTCGGCGCTGCCGGCGACCGTCCAGATGATCGCGGCCCGCTGTGTGCCGCCGTCGCGGACGATCGGGATCTTCCCGCCGCCCCAGTTGTAGAAGTACATGCGTTCGACGTTCAGGTCGCGCGCGTACAGGCCGGTGAGGAAATAGCGGGCCGCGAAGGCACGCGCGGTCGCGGCGTCCAGCGGGCGTTCCAGAGGGAGCGTATAGGTGGTCCCGGTGCTCCAGAGCCGTGGATGCACCCCGGCTTCGTGCAGGGTCCTGTCCACGAGAGCCGCGAGCTCCAGCATCGTCTCGGGAGGGTCGGACGCGGTGCGCTGGTGCAACGGCAACAACGGGCCGTGCGGAGACTCCCACCAGCACCGTCTCACCCGCGGGCAGGCCACTCCCTGGTACGAGGACTGGGACGCGGTCTGGGTCCCGTGCCGGGCCGTCGGCTACAAGACCATAGCCGGGGGTGCCGCGCGGTATCCCTGGACAGGCGGGGGGGAGGCCCGGCGGCTGGGCCTCACAAGATCCGTGACCGCGAGCACCTCACCATCACCGGCGTCTTCTGCTGAGCCGGGACCATGTGGATCGGCCGGGCTCCGACGGCGGCGGAGCCCGGCCGCTCGTTCAGGCATGCCAGTCGCTCACCCCGCCCGGCACCGGCGCCGCCGGGTCGTACGGCTCGCGGGTGAAGACGAAGGTGTTGAGGTCGAGGTGGTCGGCGGCCACCCGCAGCGTCTCCCCGGCGTAGTAGCCGTCCAGCCCCAGCCACGTCCCGTCGGCCTGGGGGACGAACCTGGAGGCGCGGCCGGCCCCGTTGAGCGGCTCCAGCGACAGGCCGCGGTCGGGCAGCAGCCGCAGCGCGTACGGCTTGGGCCCCCAGTGCCACAGCCCGGTCAGCGCGAGCAGGTCGGGGTCGGCGGAGACGGGCCGCCATTCGTCGGGCAGGCGCGGCTCGTGCTCGTCGAGGATGTCGAGCAGGTCGGTGGCCAGGCGGCCGCTCAGGCCGGAGGTGGTGTTGGCCATGAACAACACCCCCACCCCCTCGGCCGGGTCGGCCCACACGCTGGCCAGGAAGCCGGGCATGGAACCGGTGTGCCCGGCCAGGCGCCGTCCGCCGGTCCTGGCCAGCTGCAGGCCGAGCCCGAAGCCGCCCGTCCAGGCGTCGCCGTCGTCGACGCCGGCCGGTTCGCGCATCTCGGCCAGCGTGTCGGGGCACAGCACGCCGCCGGTGTCACCGCACAGGAATGCCGCCCAGCGGGCCAGGTCGTGCGGCGTGGACCACAGCTGGCCTGCCGGCCCCATGGCGTCGGCGTCGTGCTCGGGCTCGGCCAGCACCACGTCGGCCCACGGGTGGACGGCGTACCCGGTGGCGTGCGGGCGGCGGGGGCGGGCGGTGGTGTCGTTCATGCCGAGCGGGGCCAGCACCTCGCCCTGCACCGCCTTCAGCCAGCTGGTGCCGCGCAGGTGGGCGACGAGCTCGCCGAGCAGCGCGAAGCCGACGTTGGAGTAGTGGAAGCGGCGGCCGGGCCGGTGCTTGAGCTCGCCGGGGCCCAGCCGCTCGAACAGCTCGCCGGTGGGAACGCCGGGGGTCCGCTCCCACCAGGCGGTGGGCGGTTCGGCGGTCAGGCCGGCGGTGTGCGACAGCAGCTGGGCGACGGTCAGCCGGCCGTGCGGCGCGCCGGGCAGGTGGGTGTCGAGGGTGTCGTTCAGGCCGAGAACGCCCTCGTCGCGCAGCCGCATGACGACCACCGCGACCATGCTCTTGGTGATCGAGCCCAGCCGGTATTGGGTGGCGGCCGTCGGCGTGGCGTCGCCGACGCGGCCGCGGCCTGCGAACCATGCCGTGCGGCCGTCGCGCACGATCGCGGCCGTCAGCGACGGCACCCTGCATTCGGCCTGTTCGACGGCCAGCCGGCGCAGCAGTGCGCGGGCCGTCGCGTGTCCCACCTGACTCATGAGCGACAAGATTAGGCTAGATGAGTGACAGTCGCGGCCCGATGAGCTCTCCCTGGTGGGGCTGGGGGTGGGCCTGGTCGTGGTAGTAGTGGCCGGCGTACCAGACGACGACGTTGGCGCCGTTGATGCTCTCGCCGTTGAGCCAGCGGTTGATGGCGGCGCGGTCGCGGGGGCCGGGGTTGCCGTCGTCGAGCTCGCGCGGGTGGTGGCGCAGGAACCACAGGTCGGACACACCGTAGGCGTCGGCCGTCCCGTCGAACTCGCCCGGGTGGATCTGGTAGCCGCGGCCGCTCGACTTGTCGCGTACCTGCCAGTAGCGGGCGGGGTGGCGGCGCCGGCGGGAGGTCTCGCGGATGATCGGGACGGGTTCGGGGATGGTGGAGCCGGTGTCGTCGATCTGCTCGACGACGTCGTTGCCGGCGCCTTCGATGTCGAAGTCGAGCCGCCAGTAGGCGTGGTGGCGGTGGACCAGGCACGTCATGGGGTTGCGGGTGGCGGCGAACCCGAAGCGGGGGTCGATGTCGCCGTCGTCGCGCAGCCGCCAGTCGCTGGCGTAGCGGTACCAGCCCGCGGCCAGTTCGCTGACGATGCGCAGCTGCTCGCCGTCGTGGTGGAAGGCGACGCCCTGGAAGTTGCCGGCGTCGGTGGTCGGTCGTTCCAGGATGGTACGGGGCGCGCTGGTGCACAGCCGCCAGCCCCAGCTGACGGGGTCGCTGCCGGTGGCCGAGAAGCGGGTTTCGAAGGCGACGTCGTCGCGGAAGGTCGTGCCCTCGTCGTATTCGACGTTGAGGATCGGCACGTGGGCCTGGCGCAGCAGGAGCTTGCCGCGGTAGCGGACGTTGCGCAGCTCGACGCCGCCGCCCATTCCCGGGTTCTGCGGGGCGGAGGCGCGTGGGCGCACCACCAGCAGGTCCCATAACTCGGTGCCGCCGCGGTGGACGCGGACGCGGACCTGGTCGGGGCCGCCGCGGTCGGCCAGGGCGTCGACGCCTTCGGGGACGCTGTCCTCGCAGTCGTGGTGCATGCGCACGTTGACGCCGGCGGGCGTCCAGTCGACGGTGCGGCCGACCAGGTCGACGGCGACGATGCGGTGGCGCAGCCCGGTGGGCTCGCCGGGGGTGTAGACGCCGAGGGTGGGGCGGCGCACGGTGGTGCCGTCGGGGTTCTCGGCGTCGGCCAGTGGCGGCATGGGCCGGTAGACGACGACGTCGTCGCCGGAGGGGAAGCGGGGGTCGGCACGCAGGATCGCGGCGGCGGCCAGGATCTCCTCGCGGCCGGGCAGGGGCCGGTGGGCGCTGGGGCGCAGCTCGGCGCGTTCTGGCCGGTCCAGGGTGCCGCGCAGCTCGACGGCGCGGTTGCCGATCGGGTCGAACACGGTGGCCTGGAACGGCGCGTTCTCGCCGGGGTCGTGGCCGAGGCCGGGGGCGAAGGAGACGGTGAGCCGGGCGGGGTCGGCCACCTCCAGCGCCGCCAGCGCCTCGGGGTGCTCGGCCACCGCCTGGCGCAGCCGCTGCTCGGTCAGCCCCGCGCGGGGGACGGCTTCGAGGGTGACGCGTACGTCGTCCATGAGTTCTCCTGACGGGCTGGATTCACCGGGAAGGGGTGCGGTCGAACATGTCGAGGATGAGCGCGGTGGCGTCCAGGTCGCGGGTGGTGGCCCCGAGCCAGGACACCTCGATGGGGCCCGGCCAGGTGTGCCCGCCGCCGTCGATCGTGTACAGGCGAAGTGTGGCCCCGCCAGGGCAGGATTTCCAGCCGATCAGCCGTACCTGCTCGCTGAGGCCGCTGGTGGTGCGGCCGGCGCAGCCCAGTGCCCGGGCCCAGCCGTCCATCGTCTGCTCCACCGGCGGCAGCACCACCAGGTCGGCCAGTTTGCGCAGGTCGCCGGTGGCGTTGCGAAGCGGGTGGCCGCCGCGGTAGGGGACGACGCGGTCGTCGGTGCCGTGGAAGGCGACGATCGTGGTGGGCCGCGGGTCGGGGCAGGGGCGGACGATGGTGATCCCGGCCACGGCCGCGACCCCCGTCAGGCGGCCCTCCAGCGCGCACACCAGCCCGGCGGCCATGCCGCCGCCGTACGACATGCCGGCGGCGAACACCCGTCGCGGATCGACGCACAGCCCCTGCTCCAGCCGGTCCAGCAGCGCGGCCAGGAAACCGGTGTCGTCGGGGCCGCCTGTGTGGGGCAGCGTCCAGCCCATGCGGCCTTCGGCGGCCTGCGGTGTGGCCACGACGTAGCCGCGCAGCGAGCCTTCCTCGGCCAGCCTGCTGTAGGCGGTCTGCTGGGTGGCGGTGGAGCCGAGGCCGTGCAGGTCGAGCAGCACCGGGTGGGGTCCGTCGCCGTCGGGGACCGACAGCAGGAAGCGGCGCTCCAGCCCGCCGTGGGTCAGGGTGTGGCGGCCGGGCTCCATGGGGTGGGCGGCCGAGCAGCCGCTGGTGGGTGTGGCCTCGGCGGGCGGGCTGGGTGCGGGCGGGCCGCCGCAGCGGGTGGCCAGCAGGACCGCCAGCATCACGATCATCGCGCCTTTGGCCATCGCGCCTCCCGCCGGGGTCGAGGGTCGTCTCTGAGGGCAGTGTGCGCGGTGCCGCGCCTGCCCGCCATGGGGCTGCGCCCGGTCAGGCGCGGAGGACGGAAATCGTGCGGCGGCGGGCTTCGTCGAGGTCTATTCCTTGACCTGTCAAAATACGCGCGGCCGCGCTCCGGCCCTCTCTGATGATCGCCAGCACCAGGTGTTCGGTGCCGACGTACCGATGGCCGAACCGGAACGCCTCCTGGCGGGCGAGCCGGAGGATCTCCTCGGCGCTGACGGAGGCGTGGGCGTCGCCTGCATGACGCTCGGCGTCGTCGCGTACGGCCCGCAGGTCCGTCCCGAGGTCGCGAAGGGTGCGCACGCCGACGCCGTCATCCAGCCTGAGCAGCCCCAGCAGCAGGTGCTCGGCGCACGCGTGCGGGCGCCGGCACGCTTCGGCTTCTTCTTGCGCCAACCGGATGACGTGTGCCGCGCGCCTGGTCAGAACGCGGCCCGCGGGCCGGCGTAACACTGCGCTCTTCCGCATCGGCGGCTCCTTTGTGTCGTGTCCCGTCCATGCCGCCGAGCGGGCCGCGCGCGATCTCGTACGTCTCCCACTGCCCGGCGTCCCGATCGAGGTGGCACGAGCCGGCGGGGCAGGCGTGGCGCTTGCCACCAGTCCTGAGCACATCGCCTTGCGGCGCATGCGCAGCAGTGTGTCATATGACGTCCAGGCCGCCGAGCCGGACATCGTGCGGGGGATCGGAGCGTCACTCGCCTTCGGCCTGCGCGCGCGGACGCACCCCTGACCGAAAGAGGCACTTTGTACGTGTGGCTTGACGATTTCCACGTGCGCATGCGATTCTAATGGCGGGATCGAGGTTGACAATTTATATAAGTGTGGACATTTGTTTCCCTTTTGCTTTATGCTGCCCTTCCACGCTTGCCCTCGGCGTCCCACTCCTTCATATCGGCCGTGATGTCGTCCGGCGTGCGTGTAGTCAGTCCATCGCGAGCCCTCGGAAGGACATCTGTTGGCAGCCTCGCGCAACGCCTCCGCCGTACCCGCTGGTCCCCGTCGCGTCTCTTTTGCGCGCATCCAGGAGCCTCTCGAAGTTCCTGACCTTCTGGCCCTGCAGACCGAGTCCTTCGACTGGCTG
>NZ_VJYI01000046.1 GCF_008065375.1 Nonomuraea sp. SYSU D8015 | reverse complement strand
GGCGGTTATGGCGGGAAGGAAACACCCGGTTACATTCCGAACCCGGAAGTTAAGCTTCTCTGCGCCGATGGTACTGCACTCGGGAGGGTGTGGGAGAGTAGGTCACCGCCGGACAATCTTTGATAGGAAGGGCCCCGACGCCTCGCGCGTCGGGGCCTTTCTGCGTTCTGAGGGCGCTCTGGCAGGCGCGTGGGGCCCATCTGAGGCTCAGGGCGCCGGAGCCCTTCGAAGGCGGGCTGAAGCGGGACTGTAGGCCGCGTCGTGTCTCTGGCCGCTCCGTCACGCCTGGGCGCCGGAGCGGTGGGCGAAATGGGCGGTCTGGGCGATGGTGAGGGGACCGGAGGCGCGCCCGACGGAGAAACTTACTTTGAGCCGTCACATGATTGCTTAAAGTAAGGTACGGTCGCTAGACATGCAGAGTGCCGGAGAGGACCGTCACGGCTCGGCCGGCCAGATGGACGCGGTCGCCGGCCAGCGTCACGTGCACCAGACCGCCCCGGGCCGACAGCTGAGCCCCGACGAGCGAGGCCCGGCCCAGGCGCGCCGACCAGTACGGCGAGAGCGCGCAGTGCGCCGAGCCCGTCACTGGGTCCTCCGACACCCCGACGTTGGGGGCGAAGAAGCGGGAGACGAAATCCGTCTCCGTGCCCGGCGCCGTGACGATGACGCCTCTCGCGTCCACGGCCGCCAGGGCGGCGATATCCGGCGACAGGGAGCGCACCGTTTCCTCGGAGTCCACCTCCACCAGCAGGTCGAGTTGGCTTTTTCCGACCCACACAGGCGTCACGCCGAGTGCTTTCTCCAGACCGGCGGGCACCGGGCCGGCTGTCACCTCCTTGGCCGGGAAATCCATGGTGATGGTGCCGTCCGGGAGACGATTCACGGTGAGCGTGCCACTGGCCGTCTTGAATTCGAGTGGCCCCGTCGCCGCCCCTGTGGAATAGAGCACATGCGCGGTCGCCAAGGTGGCATGACCACAGAGCGTGACTTCGACGGCCGGGGTGAACCAGCGGAGCGAATCTCCGAGGAGGAAAGCGGTCTCGGAGAGGTTCATCTCGGCGGCTACGCTCTGCATCCAAGCGTCACTGACCGGAGTGTCCAGCAGGCAGACAGCCGCAGGATTACCCTGGAAAGCCGTGCCGGTGAAGGCGTCCACAGTGTAGAGGTGCATGTGGCCGATGGTATCCGGGGGGCGGATATCGGGATGCAAGCGGGCTGCAAGCTGTACAAAATGGAATTAGGCCTGGGCGTGTCGCGTGGCGAATGCGGAATCGTCGGTTACCGTCCAATGTGTAGGGACGTGCCGATTACGGTGAGTTCCTGAGGAAAGGACAAGCCGATGGGGGCAGTGCGCAAGGTGGTGAGCTACCTTGGCCTGAGCGGGGTCGATCACTACGACGAGGGCTATGACGACGACGAGCAGTACGAGGACGAGTACGTCCCGGCGACGGAGCGGGCCGCCAGGCGGTGGCGCGCGAACGTCGACTCCTCACGCATCGTGATGGTCCAGCCGCTCAAGTACAACGACGCGCCGTTGATCGGTCAGCATTTCCGTGACGGACAGACGGTGATCATGGACGTCTCCGGCATGGCGATGCCCGAGGCGACGAGGATGGTGGACTTCGCCGCCGGACTGGCCTTCGGGTGCGAGGGGCGGATCGAACGCATCGCCGACCGCGTCTTCCTGCTGGCCCCGGCTCATGTGGAGATCGAGACGACGTGATGGGCGGGCTGCCGCCGCCTCGACCGGGTGGCGGCATACCGACGACTTCTAAGCAGCGCGCGGGCCGCGACGGACCAGCCGGGTCAGCTCGGCTGCGTCGTCAGCGGCCTGTTTTGCGCGTGCGTCCGATTCGCGGGCGTACGCGTGCAGCGCCCACACCGCCGCCTCGGCCAGCTCCCGCAGCTCGCTGACCTGGGCGGCCACGTATTGGGCGTCGGCCGCGACCAGCTGCCGGCGCTGCCAGAGCTGCCAGCCGGCCAGGCCGATCATGGCGACGCCGGCGGCCGCGAGCAGGCTGTTGGCCAGCACCGCGCCGACGAGACAGGCGATCCCGACCACGATCAGCGCCATGGCGGCCCACGGGCGGGGGCGCGGCATGATGCCCTCGGTGACGATGGTGTTCTCGGCCGCGGCCAGCGAGGCTCGGTCGGGACCCTCGGGCCGCAGGTGGATGCGGTGGCCGAGGAGCGGCACGGTGAGCGTGGCGGGCGGCTCCAGCCGGCTGTCGGCCTCGAGCTCCTCGGCCACACCACGCAGGATCGGCGCCGCCACGTGCAGCGCGATCGCCGCCAGGTGGGGGTCGGCTCCGGGGCGCAGATCGTCCAGCAGGTACGTGACGAGCGAGGCCATCGGTCCGGCCGGGCCGCCCGCGCCGACCAGCGAGCGGAGCACGGCCAGCGGCTCGTTCTCGGCCCAGGTGGCGGCGGGGCTGCCGGAGCTGTTGTCGAGCGGGGCGGTGGAGTCGTGCTCGGCCTGCCGCGTTGAGGTGATCTCCGCGCACCGGCCACGCAGCCTGGCCAGCCGGTCGGCGGCCATGGAGGGTTTGGCCAGCTCCGGAATCTCCGCCATCTCGGGAAAGTCGGCCAGCGACGGCGGCACGACGACTGACGGCTCCCCGGGGATCAGCGCCTGGACCCATTCCTCGGGGTCCGCGTGCTCCTGGACGGCCAGGGCATCGAGCTTGCGCAGGACGAAGATCTTGCCGGCGGGGCCGTACGCGCCCCGGGCGGCGGCCAGCCACAACGAGCGCTGGCCGTGGGTGACCGGCCGGTCGAGCGACAGCTCACCGAAGGCGGTGCCGAGCCAGGAGGCGTGGATGCGGCTGCCCTGCCCGGACACCGCGAGCGCCAGGCACAGGAAGAGCGCGGTCCGCTGCTGGTCACGCGCGGCCGCCCGGCTCAGCGGCTCCAGAGGGTCGTCGCCGGAGAGTATGGCGACCAGTGCTTCGACGGCCGGAGGCAACCAATAACCGGGTATGTCACGAAACGCGACCGGTGGAGGCGCGGTGCCATTGGCGGCGAGGTGCGCGAGCAGTGCCTCGGCGTAGCGGTGCAACTCCGTCGCTGCTTGGGGGCTCGCAGTCAGGTCCGTGCTCAAGGCAGAGAACTCCCCCATTTCGGCCTCGGTTCATGACCGCGTAAAGCCTAACCGTTGGGGCGCGCCAACCCGGTGAAGGCGCGCCCACGACAGAACGGGGGACTTTGAGCCAACTGCCGGTTTACATGCGCTCGGGGACAGGAACCCCCAGCAGGCCGAGCCCCGTCTCCAGCACGCGCAGCGTCAACGCGCACAGGGCCAGCCGGTGGTCCCTGGTCGCGGGGTCGACGCCTTCCTTGAGCACCGGGCACTCCTCGTAGAAGGTGCTCAGCAGGCTCGCGGTCTGGAACAGGAACGCGCAGAGCCGATGCGGCTCGGAACCTGCGGTGACCTGGGAGACCAGCTCGCCGAACCCCAGCAGGTGGAGGCCCAGCGCGCGCTCGGCCGGCGCGGCCAGGACGATGGAGGCCGTCGCGTCGGCCGGATCCATGCCCGCCTTGCGGAAGATGGAGCGGATCCGGGCGGTCGCGTACTGCATGTAGGGGCCGGTGTTGCCGGTGAAGGCCACCATGCGGTCGAGGTCGAAGACGTATTCGCTGTCGTGGCTGACCGACAGATCGGCATATTTCACGGCAGCCATGCCGACGGCATAAGCGATCTCCCGCTGAGTCGCCTCGTCGTACCCTCTGTCGGCGATCAGCGCCGACGCCCGATCGACGGCCTCCTGCAGCAGATCCATCAGCTTGACGGACTCGCCGGAGCGGGTCTTGAACCTGCGCCCGTCCTTGCCCAGCATCATGCCGATCTGGACGTGCTCGGCGGACACGGTGTCCGGCAGCCAGCCGGCCTGTCGCGCCGCCGCGAAGACCATGCGGAAGTGCAGAGCCTGATCGGCGCCCACGACGTAGAGGATGCGGTCGGCCTTGAGGTCGTGGACGCGGTAGCGGATGGCCGCCAGGTCCGTGGTCGCGTAGCCGTAGCCGCCGTCGCTCTTCCTGATGATGAGCGGCAGCGGCTTGTCGTCGGAGCCGGTGAAGCCGGGCGGGAACACGCAGAGCGCGCCCTCGCTGATCAGCGCGACCCCGGACGCCTCCAGGTCGTCGCAGGTCTTGTCGAGCATGGGGTTGTACATGCTCTCACCGGCGATGTCGTCGTCGGTGAGCGTGACCCCGAGCAGCTCGTAGACCTTGTTGAAGTAGCGGATGGTGGCGTCCATGAAGACGTGCCAGAGCCGCATGGTGGCGGGGTCGCCGCCCTGCAGCGTGGTCACCCGCGTGCGGGCCCGCTGCCTGAACGCCTCGTCGGCGTCGAACTTGGCCCGCGCCGCCTGGTAGAACTCGGTGCCCATGCCGGCCTCGAGCTGCCCGACCGCGGCCTCCTCGCCGATGTCGAGGAGATGCTCGATGAGCATGCCGAACGGCGTGCCCCAGTCGCCCAGGTGGTTTTGCCTGATCACGGTGTTGCCGAGGTGTTCGTGCAGGCGGGCCAGCGAGTCGCCGACGATCGTGGTGCGCAGGTGACCGACGTGCATCTCCTTGGCCGCGTTGGGCGCGGAGTAGTCGAGCACCACGGTCTGCGCGGGCGTGATCGTGCCGACGCCGAGCCGCGGATCCTCCAGCATCCGCTGGGCCTCGGCGGCGATCCACGAGTCGTCGAGCGTGATGTTGAGGAAGCCGGGGCCGCTGACCTCGACCGTGCCGGGGAAGTCGGACAGCTCCGCACCGATCGCCTCGGCGACCTCCCGCGGCGCCCGTCGCAGACGCTTGGCCAGGCTCAGCGCGACGTTCGCCTGGAAGTCGGCGAACTGGGAGGGCCGGATCAGCGGGTCTGCGTCGGCGTGCTCGGCACCGAACGCGCGTGCCAGCGCCTGCTGGACGCGCTCGGTGAGCACTATCTGCGGGTCGGTCATGTTCTAAGGGTACCGGCGAGCTTGACTGCGCCGCTGATCAATATCGCCGCCACGACCGAGACCCCGACGGCGGTCAGGTCGGCGCCGAGATCGTCCGGCTTCAGTGCGAAGAACGTCCTGACGAAGGGCAGCGTCAGCCCGACGGCGAAGGCCACCGCCATGGAGCCGACCAGGATCACGCGCCACCAGGTGAGCGGCCTGGCGATCAGTACGAGCACCCACCACGTGGTGAGGAACAGGGCGATCGTCGCGGCGGTCTGGTTCTCGACGAGCGTGGAGGACTCTTTGTGCGCGGCCCAGAACGACACCAGCACCGCCGCCGCGCATAACACCCCGGCGGGCACGGCGAAACGCAGCACCCTGGGCACGAACCCCGGCCTTGAGCGCTCGAGCGTGGGCGCGAGCGCGAGGAAGAGCACGGGCACGCCGATGGTCAGGGCGTTCACCAGGGTCGAGTGGCGGGGCGCGAACGGGAACATCACCCCGGCCACGCCCACGGCCAGCGACAACACGATGGCGTAGAAGGTCTTGGTGAGGAACAGGCTGGCGACCCGTTCGATGTTGGCCAGCACCCGGCGGCCCTCGCCGACCACGTGCGGCAGCGTCGCGAACTTGTCGTCCAGCAGGACCACCTGCGCGACCGCCTTGGTCGCCGGGCTGCCCGCACCCATCGCGATGCCCAGGTCGGCGTCCTTGAGCGCGAGCACGTCGTTGACGCCGTCGCCGGTCATGGCCACGGTGTGACCGCGGGCCTGCAGCGCGGCGACGAACGCGCGCTTCTGCTGCGGGCTGACCCGGCCGAAGACGGAGTGCGCGTCCAGCAGCTCGCCGAGCTTGTCCTGGTCGTCGGGAAGGGTCCGGGCGTCGATGGAACGCTCACCGTCCGGGATGCCCAGAGAGGTGGCGATCGCCGAAACCGACTCAGGGTTGTCGCCGGAGATCACCTTCACCGTGACGCCCTGCTCGGCGAAGTAACGAAGGGTCTCGCCGGCGTCGGGCCTGATGTGCTGTTCGAGCGTGACGAGCGCGACCGCCTCCGGCGCCGCGTCGTGTCCGCCCGGCACGGGAAGGCGGGCGGCCCGGCAGAGTGCCAGCACGCGGGCGCCGGTGGCGGCCAGAGCGGCGGCCCGGTCGTAGGCGTCCCCGCCGTCCAGCAGCACGTCGGGCGCGCCCAGTACCCAGACGCCCCGCTCCCCGAAGTCGGCGCCGCTCCACTTGCGCGCCGAGGAGAACGGCACCGATTCCACGGCCTTCCACCCGTCCCGGGCGGCGGGGTAACGCACCCGGATGGCCTGGGCGGTGGTGTTCGGCTGCCGGTCGAGGTTGGCCAGGGCGGCCAGCGCGTCGTCGATCGGCAGGTCGTCGCGCAGCGGCAGCACCTGGCCGAGGTCCATGCCGCCGGCGGTGAGGGTGCCCGTCTTGTCCAGGCAGAGCACGTCCACCCTGGCCAGGCCCTCGATCGCGGGCAGCTCCTGGACCAGGCACCTGCGCCGGCCGAGGCGTACGACGCCGACCGCGAACGCGATCGAGGTCATCAGCACCAGGCCCTCGGGGATCATGGTGACGATGCCCGCGACGGCGCCGGTGATCGCGGTGCCGAAGTCGACCGCGTTGCTGACCTGGCTGTAGATCAGCAGGGCGCCGATCGGGACGACCAACCAGGTGATGTACTTGATGAAGTTGGCCACACCGGCGCGCAGCTCGGAGTGCGCGAGGTGGAACTTGGCGGCCTCCTCGGCCAAGCGGACGGCGTACGCGTCGGTGCCGACCTTCGTGGCTACGAACGCGCCCGAGCCCGCCACCGCGAAGCTGCCGGAGAGAACCTGGTCGCCGGCCTTCTTGGGCACGGGGTCGGCCTCGCCGGTCAGCAGGGACTCGTCCACCTCCAGCCCGTCGGAGGCCACCACCTCGCCGTCGACAAGCAGACGGTCGCCGGGGCCGAGGACGATCAGGTCGCCGAGCACCACCTGATGCGGTTGGATCTCCTGCTCCCTGCCGTCGCGCCGCACCTTGACCGGAGCCTCGTTGATCACCGCAAGCCTGTCGAGGGTGCGCTTGGCGCGCAGCTCCTGGACGATGCCGATCAACGCGTTGGCCAGGATGACCAGCCCGAACAGGCTGTCCTGCCACTCGCCGAAGATCAGGATCAGTGCCCAGAGCACGCCGATGACGAGATTGAACAGGGTGAGCACGTTCGCCCTGAAGATCGCGCTCAACGACCTGCTCGACCGGCGCGGCACATGGTTGGTCTTCGCCACCGCCACCTGGGCCGACGTGAGCCCGTCCACCGTAGAGGTGAGCCCGTCCACATAACCCCCTGTATCTGTGGATCGGTCTCACAGACTACGGGTTCACCACAGTCTGTGGGATCGGTGCGTGGCGGCGATCCGCTCGCCGATCCTGGCCACGATCCCGTCGGCGGCCAGGTCGGCGGCGAGCTTGCAGGCCGCGCTGATCGCCGGCGCCTTGGACGAGCCGTGGGCGATGACGACCGTGC
Source organism: Nonomuraea sp. SYSU D8015 (assembly GCF_008065375.1). Lineage (GTDB taxonomy): Bacteria > Actinomycetota > Actinomycetes > Streptosporangiales > Streptosporangiaceae > Nonomuraea. The sequence continues at coordinate 25,470 of NZ_VJYI01000046.1, read as the reverse complement.
CGTTCAGGCCGAGCAGCACCGCGCCGCCGTACGCCTCCGCGTCGAGGCGGCGGCGCAGCTCGCGCAGGCGCGAGCGCTGCATGGCGGCGCCCAGCCTGGCCAGTCTGCTGTCCTCGATGGTCTGCCGGAGCTCGGCGAACGCGTACCGGACCGCGCCCTCCATCGTCTTCAGCGCCACGTTGCCGGTGAACCCGTCGGTCGTGATCACGTCGACCTTGCCGGTCAGCAGGTCGTAGCCCTCCACGTTGCCGGTGAAGTGCAGGCCGGGGGAGCTCTGCAGCAGCTCGTGGGCGCGTTTGACGAGCTTGTTGCCCTTCTCGGCCTCGCTGCCGATCGTCAGCAGGCCGACCCTGGGGTTGGGGATGCCGTAGGCCAGCTCGGCGTAGGCCGTGCCCAGATGGGCGAACTGCACCAGCATCTCCGGCTTGGCGTCGGCGTTGGCGCCCGCGTCGAGGAGCAGTGTCGGCTGGGGGAGCGTGGGGAGCGCGACGGCGATGGCGGGTCGCTGGACCCCTTGCTGCGACTTGAGCCTCAGCCTGCCGGTGGCCACGACACCCGCTGTGGAGCCGGCCGACACGACCGCGCCGGCGTCGCCGCGGCGTACGAGGTGGCAGGCGACCGCGATGCTGGAACGGGGGCGGCGCAGGCTCGCCAGCGCGCCCTCGTCCATGGCGAGCGCCTCCTCGGCCCGGACGATCGGGACCTCCTTGGTGGCGTCGTGGTCGGCGAGCGCCTCGTAGAGCACGCGGGGGGAGCCGACGAGCACGACTTGCAGGCCGCGCTCGCGCACGGCGTGCACCGCGCCCGCCACGATCTCGTGCGGTGCGTGGTCGCCGCCCATGGCGTCCAGCGCGATGGGCTTGCTGTCGGACAATGATCACCTCGTACGGCATCGCGCCCGCCGTCACGGCTTGGCCGGAACGCGGGCTCGGTATGTCCGCATCGCAGGCAAGGCAGGTGCCAGGTTAAACCGGCGGGTAGGCCCTCTTGGTTCCCACCCTGGCCCGTTCCAGTCCCAGCCCGACTCCCACCCCTGCCACTCCGCCCTGGGACTGCTTGCTCGTGGTGCTCCGCTGCGCGCGCACGGGTCGGGCCTGGGCGGCGTTCGGGGCGCGCCTGGGCTGTGTCGGCGCGGTGCCCGGGCGGCACGCGGGACGTGCATCGGGCTCTCCTCGCCAGCCGCCCGCCCCACCCCAGGCCCACCGCCACCCCTTGCCCGGCCCGGACTGCCCCGGCCCACCCCCGGCCCCGGCCCGGGACTGCCCCGGCCCATCACCGGCCCGGCCCCACTGTCCCGGCCCCGGCCGGGCTCAGGGCGCGGCTGCCTGTGCACTTCGCCGTGCGGGCATGGGCCCTCGGCGTAGCCCCGGGCGGGGCGCTGTGTGATGTGCCATCCGCGCCTGCTGCGCAGCCTCGCCGTCCTGCCCCGCCGTCCTGCCCCGGGCGCGGCTGCCTGTGGCGCTTGCCCGTGTGTGCATGGGTCGCCCGGCGCTGGTGCTTGCGGCGTTCCGCTGTGCGTGCATGGGATGTCGCGGTGCAGCGCTCGGGCGGAGTATGGGCCAGCTGTCCCTGCTCGGTCGCACTGCCCGGCACCGTGCGCCGGAGTTGCGGCCGTGCGGCGCGTATGATGCGCGGCCGAGCGTCCCCTGCACGGTGTCCAGTGCGGCCGGAGAGGCGGGCTGGCACAAGCCGGGGTGTCCCCCCACGCCGCGTCCCCACGCCGACTTCCCTCGCATGTCGGGCGTCCCCGCGCGCGTCACCACTGGAAGTGGCTGGGAAAGCGCTCGGGCGCGTGGCGCGCTGTGGGCCGGATGTGGGGTGTCTGCGGGCCGGGGCGGTGGCCGGGTGGGACCTAGTGGAGGTTCCAGTCGTCCTTGCCGCGGGTGACGATCACCTTCGAGAACTTCGAGACCCCCGTCACCCTGATCAACGGCCCGTCCCCCTGCGACCCGCCCGTCACGTTGCGCTTGCCGAAGAGAGAGCCGCCCTCGTCGATCACATGCGCGTTGTCGGGCACCCGCACGATCATCTTGCCGAACCGCGCGTTCGTCTCGATGGTGATCTCCCGCCCCGGCAGCACGGCGTCCGACAGGTCGATGATGAGTGCGCCGAACCGGACCGTGAGGTCGATGTGCCGGGACGCCACCCAGCGCCCCTTGCGCACGATCTTGCTGAACCGCGAACTGATCACCTGCTGCTCGACGGCGGCGGGCGCGCCGGACGCGGACACCTCGGGCAGGTCACGGGTCAGGGGGACGAGGTCGCCGACCGTCTTCGCCGTGTAGGCGGCTTCGAGACGGTCCGCGTGCTCGACGCTGGTGAGTCTTCCTGTGGCGAGCGCTTCGCCCAGCACAGCGGCCACGCGGTCGCGGTCGGCGTCTGAGGCGCGCAGGTCCGGATCGTCGGTCACGGTATGGGAGTCTATGACAAATCGCGATATGTCGCGATTGCGATGAACCTAAGGGAAAACTTGGAGAGCCAGCGGAACCGGTGACGCGGCGGGGAACGTCCGGGTATTAAGAACCGTAGACGCGCGACAGGGTCGTGAGGTTTACGCCCGATCGAACAAAAAAGATGGGAAAGGCCTAGTGATCTTGAACCAAGCTGGCACGCGACGCTTCAAGGCGTACACGTCCAAGCACCTCGACGAGCTCCTGCGGCGAGCCGGGCTCGGCGACGAGGAACGGCTGAAGGTCCGCGCAGTCGCCACGGTGCTGCCATTCCGGACGAACGCCTACGTCGTGGATGAACTCATAGATTGGTCGGCGGCACCTGACGATCCCATATACCGGCTCGTCTTCCCACAGGAGGACATGCTTCCCGCCGCCGACGTCGCCCGGCTGGCCGATCTGCTCAAGGCCGAGGCGCCCAACGCCGAGATCCAGGCCGAGGCCAACCGGGTACGTGCCCAGCTCAACCCTCACCCCGCAGGCCAGAAGGAGCTCAACGTCCCGAAGATGGGCGACGAGCCGGTTCCTGGTATGCAGCACAAATACCACGAAACCGTGCTGTTCTTCCCCAAGCAAGGGCAGACCTGTCACGCCTACTGCACTTACTGCTTCCGATGGGCCCAGTTCGTCGGTGACGCGGACCTGAAGTTCGCCTCCGACGACATCGACCAGATGGTGACCTACATCCGCCGGCATCCCGAGGTCACCAGCGTCCTGATCACCGGCGGCGACGCCATGATCATGGGCGAGCCCGTCATCAGGCGATATATCGAGCCGCTGCTCCACCTCGAGCAACTGGAGTCGATCAGGATCGGCACCAAGGCTCTGGCCTACTGGCCGCAGCGCTTCATCACCGACCCCGACGCGGACGCCACGCTCGGCATGTTCGAGGAGGTAGTCGAGGCGGGGAAGAACCTCGCGTTCATGGCCCACTTCTCACACCCGCGCGAGCTGGAGTCGCCACTGGTCGAGTCGGCGGTCAAGCGAATCATCGGCAGCGGCGCCACGATCAGGACCCAGGCGCCGCTGATCAGGTCGATCAACGACGACCCTGCCGTGTGGTCGTCCATGTGGCGGCGGCAGCACCGCATGGGGATGATCCCCTACTACATGTTCGTCGAGCGCGACACCGGGCCACAGGACTACTTCGCCGTGCCGCTGGCCCAGGCGTACGAGATCTTTAGGGATGCCTACGCCAGCGTTTCCGGGCTCTGCCGGACCGTCCGGGGCCCGTCCATGTCGGCGACGCCGGGCAAAGTGTGCGTCGACGGCGTCACCGAAATCGCCGGGGAGCAGGTCTTCATGCTCCACTTCATTCAGGCGCGCGACCCCTCTCTGGTGGGGCGGCCGTTCTTCGCGCGTTACGACCCCGCGGCGGTCTGGCTGACGGATCTGCGTCCCGCCTTCGCCGATCGTTTTCCGTTCGAGCCCGCCGGAGCTCTCCTGCCGGTCTGAGCGGTCGAGCGCGTCCACCGCAACCGGAATATCCCCGTCCCCGGCCCGTGACAATTGATTTCGCGACCCCATTGTTCACGGGCCGGAGGACCGCTGCGCCGCTCTCGCGTGCGCACGCGAAGTGTCCGTGCAATATCGGAAACAAGGCCCTCCTGTTCCCGTTTTGTCTTCCCGCTCAACGCCGCCCCCTTACTCGGTAACCGGGCTGCAAACCCCTGCCACATGGGCATTCATGCTCCTGCGGCCGATCACAGCGAGTGGTAGAACTGCTGGCGTAGCTCAGCCGTGACGGCGCGCTCAGTGTGGTGCCCATAGCGCGTGCGCCGCGGCATACGGGGGTTATCGATTCGCATTTCCACCGCATTCGAGAGCGATCGATCACGAGCCGGGAAGGCAATCATGAATCGACTAGTCAAGGCGGCGGTCGCCGTCACAGCATTCGGCTTGGGGGCGGCACTGGCCGTTCCAGCCCAAGCGGAAGTTCAATACAACACCGCCAGGCACGCTCCCGCGGACGGCCTGGGCGAGGGCGCCAGCGTCGCAGGCAGCCCGCTCGGCGGGCTCCTGGGCGGACTCCCGCTCCTGGGCGGCCTGCTGGGCGGCTCCCAGCCCAAGTCCGGCGCCGCTCCCAGCCGGCCGAGCGGCGAGATGACCGAGGCCGAGCGGGACGCGGCCATCGAGATGCAGGAACGCAGGCGTACCGGCGGCCCGAACGCGGCCGAGGACGTCACCCGCGAGGGAGGCCCGCTGCCCGAGCTGTCGCCGATCCTCGGCGGGGTGCCGCTCGGCGGGGGCGGCCTGACCGAGTCGCTGCCCGTGGGGGTGGGCGCGTCCCGCATGGCGCATCCTGCCAAGCCGTCGGTCAAGGCCGTCGAGCAGTCCGAGGGTCTGGCCGTGAAGGACACCTTCACCTCGGTGGGCGGCCTGGTCGAGTCCTACGTCCAGGGCGCGGTGGGCAAGCTGCCCGGCGCCGGCCTGCTGCCGGACTCCGCCGCCGGCGTCACGAACCCCGGCACCGCCGCCACCGGCACCATGCGGGAGACGGCCAAGGGCATGGAGGCGCTGTCGAGCGAGACCATGCTGGCCGGCCTGGCCAAGGCGGCCAGGCACGCGCTGCCGGCCACCGCGAACACCGAGCTGTCGCCGGTCGTCGGCCAGGTCGCCCCCTCCGAGATGGCGCCGGTCATGGAGGCGCTGCCCGGCACCACGCAGACCGCGAGCATGGACGAACTCACCCCGCTCGTCGAGGAGGCCGCCGGCGCGGTGTACTCCAAGGGGACCAAGGCCACCGGCTCCTACAGTGACCTGATGACCGCTCTCGGCTGGACCGCCGACGCGCTGACCAGCTCGGTGCGCGGCACCTGGGCTCGCAGCTAGGCCCACATTCCCGCATGATCACCTCTCCTGCGCTTCGACCTCCCCTGTGGTCGGTACGGCGGTCAGACAGAGATCGTTTCCGACGGCCGAACGGGGCGAAGAGGCGGCACGGAGCCGATCATGCGAGAAGGATGGGATCAGGCGGGACGGAGGCGGCGACGGACGTCGCTTGCCGAGGGCAGGCATGGCGGTTCGCGGGCGTCTTTGGTGCCAACGCTCGGGAGCCGGTCGAGCCGGCGGCGAGGCGGATCCGTTCGGAGCCTCAGCAGTTCCCTGACGGCGTGATGTCCCCTGGGCCGGGTGAGGCGGCCGGGGCGCCGTCGTACTGACGCGGCGGGCCTTCTGGGCGCCTTCCAGGTGCCGGACGCCCGAGGCGCAGGCCGCATGTGGATTGTCATGACGAGCCGGGGCGGACGCGTCCAGGCTCGGGCTCGCGTGCTGCGCCGTTCATCGCAGGGCAGCGGCGCCCCGCGAGCCCCGCCGCCGGCCCCATGGGTCGGCGGCTTTTTCATGTCTTTACGCGCTGCCGTGGCCGGCCGCCTGCCGCACTTCGGTTGACGGAGCGGCGAGTCTGGGGCGGAGAGCGGTAGTTTGCGTGACCAGCGAAGCCCCGTGCGAGCGCGACCATCGAGCTCGTGCGGCGAGTCTGGACGCACGCTTGCCCTCTACGGTCGTGAACCGCTCAGGGTAGGCGGACGCCCGTGCGGCGGGCGATCTGTGCTTGCAGTCTGGCCATCTGCCAGTGCAGCTCGATGAGCTGCTCGGCGAGCAGTGCCCGGGGAATCTCGGACACGTCCTCGGTGGCCAGGTGGTCGATCGCGGTTGAAAGCTCTCCCATCGCGCGCCCCCACTCCATCACCGGTCCTCAGTTCGAATTGACGTTCGAATCCTATCGGAACGGGGGGCTCGCTGTCAGTCATTTACCCCTCACGTCACGCTGGTTTTCGTACAGGGGATCGAATCAGCCCTTGTTGTAAGCCGCGATGACTTCCTTCGGGTCGCCGTCCATCCGGATCTTGCCCTTGTGCAGCCAGATCACCCGGTTGCAGGTCTCCTCGATGACCTTGAGGTCGTGGGCCACGAGGAAGACGGTGCCGGCGGACTCGCGGATCTCGCGGATGCGCTGCTCGCTCTTCTTGCGGAACTCGCGGTCGCCGGTGGCCAGGGCCTCGTCGATGAGCAGGACGTCGTGGGTCTTGGCCGAGGAGATGGCGAAGCGCAGGCGGGCGCCCATGCCGGAGGAGTAGGTGGACATGGGGAGCTGGACGAACTCATCGATGCCGGAGAAGTCGACGATCTCTTGGTATTTCTCCTTGACCTCGGCCGGCGTCATGCCCATCGCGTAGCAGCCGAGGACGATGTTGCGCTCGCCGGTGAGCTCGCGCATGAGGGCCGCGTTGACGCCCAGCAGCGACGGCTGGCCGTCGGTGTAGACGGCGCCCTTGTGGGGCGGCAGCAGGCCCGCGATGGCGCGCAGCAGCGTGGACTTGCCGGAGCCGTTGCGGCCCACGATGCCGATGGCGTCGCCGTGGTAGGCCACGAACGTGACGCCCTTGACCGCGTGGACCTCCTTCATCTGCGGGCGGCCCTGACGCTTGAGCAGGCGCGTGAGGGCGTTGACCGCGTTGCCCTTCTCGGCGTCGGAGGCGGCGCCGTAGACGCGGTAGACGATGTGGAGGTCGTCGACGATGACGGTCGGAGTGCCCGTGGGGACGTCGAGGGGCCGCTTGCCGGCGGGCTCCGGGTTGGGATGCACCCTCACATCCTTGCCCGGAACGGCGGGCTTCTCGCCCTTCACCTGTGACAGCTCCTTGGTTTCAGCCACGCCCGTACCTCTCCTCGGCCCGCCAGAAATACCAGAAGCCGAATCCGAGAGCGAACACCGCCCAGAATACGCAAGACACCCACACCATTGTCGGCGGGTGGTGGCCGAACTCGGTGCGGTAGGTCCCGACCAGGATCTCGCGCATCCACTCGATGTAGGAGGCCGCCGGGTTGAGATACATCACGTTGGCGACCCACTGCGGAAGCTCCGCGGACTTCACCACCTTGTCCTGGATGGAGAAGAAGACGCCGGAGGCGTAGAGCCAGGTGCGCGTGATGAACGGCAGCAGCTGGTTGAGGTCGCGCGTCGTGGCTCCGAGCCGGGCGATCACCAGGCCGGCCCCGATGTTGAACATCGTCTGGAGGAGCAGCACCACCGGGATCATGAGCCAGAACCAGGTGGGCCACTCCTGCGTGGCGACCACGAGGACGAGGAGCACGCCCATGGAGATCGCGAGCTGCTGGAGCTCTTGGATCGTGTAGGCCAGCGGCAGGGACGCCCTGGGGAAGTGGAGTGCCCGGATGAGCGACATGTTGCTCGAGACCGACTTCGCCCCGGCGGTGACCGTCCGCTGGGTGTAGGTGAAGATGAACATCCCGGTCAGCAGGAACGCCGGGTAGTTCGTGATGTCCTTTTGGCCGCCCAGGATGACGCCGAACATCACGAAGTAGATCGCGGCGTTGAGCAGGGGCGTCAGCACCTGCCACAGCTGGCCCAGGGCCGAGCTGGAATATTTCGAGACGTTGCGCGAGGTCGCGTACGTCAGGATGAAGTGTCGCCGCTCCCATAGCTGGCGCAGGTAGACGGGGAACCTCGGCCGCGCGATGGCACGGCGAAGCCCGTATCTCTTGGCGAGCTTGGCCAGCGGCTCCTGCCCGCTTCGGCCGCCCGCCTGGGCGTCCGCGACAGCGGATTCCGGCTGGCTCATGGCAAGGACTCTATTGGATCCCGGTCGGTGAGGTGCCTGCCGCACGGAGGTGCGGCAGTCAGTTGGACGGAGTCTTGGGACGCCGGGTTCCAAGGCGTCGTCAAGACCTGCTCAACCGTAGCCCAGCGAGGCGCGGTGTGGTGGCAAGGGCACGAGCACTCTGCTGTAGGGGGTATTTTTCATCGACTGTTCACGTCCCGGCCGAACCGTTGCAGGGGGGTTGTGCGACTCCGCACCGATCGTGCGAAATGTCTGTGACGGTGGATAGGCATACGTGTGACCGAACTGCAACGCGCCAGAGACACCCTGGTGGCAAGTAGTGAGGGATAGTCGCGATCGACTGGCAGGGCGTTCAGCTGGCTTGACCGTGTCAAGTCAAACCCGGGGGAGAAACCAGGACTCTCCCGTCAGGTTGCTCACAACATCGCAGCTCAGTGCTGTACGCCCACTGTAGAGGGAGGAATCTTCTTCACCATGCGTGTTACTAAGGGCGCACAGATCGTCGCCGGTACCGCGCTGCTCGCCCTCGCGGTTGCCGCGTGTGGCGGCGGAGCCTCGGACAACGGCGGCACCGCCGCGGGCGGCGGCGCAGAAACGCCGGTCCGCATGGAGCTCGGTGAGCCCCAGGCGCTGCTTGTGCCGTCGAACACCACTGAAACCGAAGGCTCCGAAGCCCTTGGCGCCGTGTTCGAGCCCCTCGTCACCTACGACGAGAACAAGAACGCCGTCGAGGCCGCTGCCGAGTCGATCACCAGTGACGACCAGAAGACCTGGACGATCAAGCTCAAGTCCGGCTACACCTGGCACAACGGTGAGCCCGTCGTCGCTCAGAACTACGTCGACGCGTGGAACTACGCGGCCAACCAGGAGAACGCGCAGAGCGCCGGCTACTTCTTCGGCCGGATCGACGGCTACGCCGACCTCAACCCCGGCGAGGGCAAGCCGGTCACCACGAAGACGATGAAGGGACTCAAGGCCGTCGACGACTCGACGCTCGAGGTCACCCTCACCGCCCCGTTCTCCCAGTTCAAGACCATGCTGGGCTACACCGCCTTCTACCCGCTGCCCAAGGCCGCCTTCGGTCCTGACGGCAAGGTGACGCAGCAGTACGGCGAGCAGCCCATCGGCCAGGGTCTGTTCAAGATGGACAAGCCCTACAGGAAGGGCACCGACCAGACCATCGACCTGACGGTGTACGACAAGTTCCCGGGCACGAAGCCCAAGAACTGGACCAAGCTCCAGTTCAAGATCTACACCGACACGGACGTGGCCTTCAACGACCTCCTGGCCAACAACCTCGACATCCACGACTCCCTCAGCCCGTCGGCCATCTCGCAGGCCAAGTCCACGCTCGCCGAGCGCTACCAGGACCAGCCGGACGCCGGCATCGGCTACATCGGCGTTCCGCTCAAGTACAACCCCGAGCTGAACAACGTCGACATCCGCAAGGCCATCTCCATGGCCATCGACAGGAAGACCATCGCCGAGACGGTCTTCTCCGGCACCCGCGCGCCGGCCGACGACTTCATCAACCCGGCCATCGCGGGCTACCGCCAGGGCGCCTGCAAGGCCTGCACGTACAACCCGGCCGAGGCCAAGAAGCTGTACGACGCGGCCGGCGGCCCCAAGACGCTCGAGCTCGGCTACAACGCCGACGGCGGTCACAAGGAGTGGATCGAGGCCGTCGCCAACAACCTCCGCCAGAACCTGGGCATCGAGGCCACGGCCAAGCCGTTCGAGAAGTTCGCCAGCATCCTGGACGACCTCAAGGCGAAGAAGTACAAGGGCCTGTTCCGCATGGGCTGGGCCATCGACTACCCGTCCGCGGAGAACTACCTGACGCCGATCTTCAGCACCGGCGCCATCGCGACGGGGTCGAACTACGGCGGTTACTCGAACAAGAAGTTCGACGAGCTGCTCGCCAAGGGTGACCAGGCCGCGACGACCGAGGAAAGCCTGAAGTTCTACCAGCAGGCCGATGACATCCTGATCGAGGAGCTTCCGTACATCCCGGTGTACTTCTACCGGAACAACTCTGGCTACTCGACGAACGTCAAGAACGTCAAGGTCAACCTGCTCAACCAGATCGAGTGGGCTGACGTCGAGAAGGCCTGACGGTTCGTTCCCCAGGGGCGGGCGCGGCGCGCCCGCCCCTGCAGGGCGCGAAGGAGGCGGCTCTTCGGCCGGAAACCCATAAGGTCGAAGGGTGGCCTTCTTCGCATGTACGGGAGGCTTAAATGGGCCGTTACATCATCCGGCGTCTTCTCCAGTCGATACCGGTGTTGCTGGGTGCCACCCTGCTGATCTTCACCATCGTCTTCGCGCTGCCTGGAGACCCCATCGCGGCGCTGGCCGGTGAGAAGCAGTCGAACCCCAACCTCGTCGCGATCCTTCGCGAGCGGTATCACCTCAACGACCCCCTGCTGCTGCAGTACTGGCACTACATCAGCGGGGTGCTCTTCCGGGGCGATCTCGGGATCAACTTCTCCGAGGTGCCCGTGTCCCAGCTCTTGGCGGGCAAGTTCCAGGTCACGCTCAATCTGGCGCTCACAGCGTTGATCATCGAGGCGCTCGTCGGCGTCGGCCTCGGTCTCTGGGCGGCGCTGCGCCGCGGCAAGGCCACCGACACCATGATCCTCGCCTCGACGCTGCTGCTGATCTCCGTGCCGACCCTCGTGTCCGGCTTCATCCTGCAGTACATCCTGGGCGTGAAGCTCAAGCAGTGGACGGGCGCCGACATCTTCCCGATCGCGGGCATCGCCAACGGCCTGCGCAGCTATCTGCTGCCGGGCTTCGTGCTCGCGGGCGTGTCGATCGCCTATCTCACCCGTCTCACCAGGACCAGCCTGGCCGAGACGCTGCGGGCCGACTTCATCAGGACGGCCACCGCGAAGGGACTCTCCCGCCGGCGCGTCGTCGGCCGGCACGCTCTGCGCAACGCGCTGATCCCGCTCATCACGTTCCTGGGCGCCGACCTGGGCAACCTCATGGGCGGCGCGGTGATCACGGAGAGGATCTTCAACCTGCCGGGCATCGGCCTCCAGCTGTTCGACTCGGTCTATCTCCGCGAACAGCCGGTCGTCGTCGGTATCGTGACCATCCTGGTGCTGATCTACATCGTGGCCAACCTGGCCGTGGACCTGATGTACGCAGTGCTCGACCCGAGGATCCGCTATGAATGAAGCAACGGGGCAGAGCGGGCACACCAGCGCCCTGGCGGAGGCCCCCACACCCGGCGGCCTGCCGAAGGCCAAGTCGGGCAGGCCGGCCAGCCTGTGGTCGGACGCCTGGGCCGACCTGCGGCGCAAGCCGATCTTCCTCATCTCGTGCGGCATCATCGCCGTGCTGGTGCTGATGGCGATGTGGCCGTCGCTGTTCAGCTCGGTGGACCCGTTCAACGCCAGGACGTGCGAACTGGCCACCGCCAGGCAACTCCCCAGCGCCGGACACCCGTTCGGCCGCGACAACCTGGGGTGCGACCTGTACGCCCGCACCATCTACGGCGCGGCGAACTCGCTGGTGATCGGCATCAGCACCACGATCTTCGCGGCGTTGATCGGCGGCCTGCTCGGGCTCGTCGCGGGCTTCTTCGGCGGCGCGACCGACACCGTGGCCTCGCGCGTCACCGAGATCTTCTTCGCCATCCCCAGCATCCTGGGCGCGCTGCTCATCGGCTCGACCTTCCGCGACAGCGGTCTGGGCATCTGGCTGGTGGTCATCTCGCTGACCGTACTGGGCTGGCCGATGACGTTCCGGATCATGCGGGCGGCGGTCATCACCGCCAAATCGCAGGACTTCGTGGTCGCGGCGAGGGCGCTCGGCGCGGGTCCCGGGCGGATCATGTTCAGGCACCTGCTGCCCAACGCGCTCGCCCCGGTGATCGTCGTCGCGACGATCAACCTCGGCGGGTTCATCGCGGCCGAGGCCGCGCTGTCCTACCTGGGCGTGGGCGTGCAGCCGCCGGAGATCTCGTGGGGTCTCATGATCGCGGACGCGCAGCGGCGCTTCCTGGAGGCTCCGTTGCCGCTGATCTTCCCGGCCGTATTCCTGAGCATCACCGTGCTCGCGTTCATCATGCTGGGCGACGCCGTGCGCGACGCGCTCGACCCGAAGCTCAGGTAGAAGGGGGGATCAAGTGAAGAAGACGTCAGCGGATGTGTTGCCTGTCGAGGGAGTATACGGCGACGAACCGCTGCTCGCCGTCGACGACCTGCACGTGGAGTTCCGCACCCGGGCCGGCATCGTACGGGCGGTCAACGGCGTGAGCTACACGGTCAACCCCGGCGAGACGCTCGCGGTGCTGGGCGAGTCGGGGTCGGGCAAGTCCGTGACCGCGCAGGCGATCATGGGCATCCTCGACATGCCGCCCGCCCACATCCCCCATGGGGAGATCCGCTTCAAGGGCACCGATCTGCTCAAGCTGTCGGAGGAGGCCCGGACGCAGGTGCGAGGCCAGCGCATCGCGATGATCTTCCAGGACGCGCTCTCCGCGCTCAACCCGGTGTTCACCGTGGGCTGGCAGATCAGCGAGATGTTCCGGGTGCACCGCGGCATGTCCAAGGCCGACGCCATGAAGAAGGCCGTCGAGCTGATGGACCGGGTCCGCATCCCGGCCGCCAGGCAGCGCGTCAACGACTACCCGCACCAGTTCTCCGGGGGCATGCGGCAGCGCATCATGATCGCGATGTCGATCGCGCTGGACCCCGAGGTGCTGATCGCCGACGAGCCGACCACGGCGCTCGACGTTACCGTCCAGGCGCAGATCATGGACCTGCTGGCCGACCTGCAGCGCGAGAGCCAGATGGGCCTCATCCTGATCACACACGACCTGGGCGTCGTCGCCGACGTGGCCGACAAGATCGCCGTCATGTACGCGGGGCGCATCGTCGAGAGGGCCTCCGTGCACGACATCTACCGGGCGCCCGCGCATCCGTACACGAAGGGGCTGCTGGAGTCGATCCCCCGCGTCGACCTCAAGGGCCAGGACCTGTACGCCATCAAGGGGCTGCCGCCCAACCTGCTCGAACTGCCCACCGGCTGCGCGTTCCACCCCCGGTGCCCCTACCGGCAGGACAACTGCGTGACCGACGTCCCCCCGCTGTATCAGATCAGCGGCACGCGCGGCAGCGCCTGCCACTACTGGAGGGAGGTCCTCGATGGTGAACGGTGACCGCATCCTCGAGGTGCGCGACCTGGTCAAGCACTTCCCGCTCACCCAGGGCATCCTCTTCAAGCGGCAGATCGGCGCCATCAAGGCCGTCGACGGCGTGTCGTTCGACCTGCACAAGGGCGAGACGCTGGGCATCGTGGGCGAGTCGGGCTGCGGCAAGTCCACCCTGGCCAAGGTGCTCATGGCGCTGGAGCGGCCGACGTCCGGCTCGGTGCTGATCAACGGCCGGGACATCGGCCGGGCCAAGGGCGCCGAGCTCAAGCGGATGCGCCGCAACATCCAGATGGTCATGCAGGACCCGTACACCTCGCTGAACCCGCGGATGACCGTGGGCGACATCGTCGGTGAGCCGTTCGAGATCCACACCGAGGTGGCGCCCAAGGGCGACCGGCGCAAGAAGGTGCAGGAGCTGCTGGACGTCGTCGGGCTCAACCCCGATCACATCAACCGGTATCCGCACCAGTTCTCCGGCGGTCAGCGGCAGCGCATCGGCATCGCCCGGGGGCTGGCGCTCCAGCCTGAGATCATCGTCTGCGACGAGCCCGTCTCCGCACTGGACGTGTCGATCCAAGCGCAGGTGATCAACCTGCTGGAGCGGCTGCAGAACGAGTTCGACCTGGCGTACATCTTCATCGCGCACGACCTGTCGGTGGTCCGGCACATCTCGGACCGGGTCGGAGTGATGTACCTGGGCAAGTTCGTGGAGCTCGGCAAGGACACCGAGATCTACGACAAGCCCGCCCATCCGTACACGCAGGCGCTGCTGTCGGCGGTGCCCGTTCCCGACCCGGAGGGGCGGGAGCAGCGTGAGCGGATCATCCTCCAGGGCGACCCGCCTTCCCCGGCCAACCCGCCGTCGGGGTGCCGGTTCCGTACGCGGTGCTGGAAGGCGCAGGAGATCTGTGCGGAGGAGGAGCCGTTGCTGCAGATTCGGCCGGGGACGGGGCATGAGAGCGCCTGCCACTTCGCCGAGACGCACGACGTGGTCCACATCGGCTGATCACCGCCTGCCGACGCTCCCAGGCCCTCTGAAGGATCCTCTTCGGAGGGCCTTACGCGTTCGCCCCCTCACCTCCCACCGCGCCCCGACCCATCGCCGCCCCGGATCTGGCCATCGCCCGCTCCAGCCCTGCACAGGCGCCGGCCGCCGTGCGCGTTGCGCCGGGCCCCGCCGCGCGGCTTCTCGCCGACGCGGCGCGCCTGGGGCGAGGCTGTCGGTGGCGGACGTGGCGTCCGCTCCGAGATCCCTCGCTCCCAGATCCCTCGCTCCGAGATCCCTCGCTCCCGCACCCCTTGCTCGTGCGCGCCGGGCTCCGGCGGGCTCCTGCGCGGTGGGGTCCTGTGTGGCGGGTGGGCTGACCGTGCGACGGTGCGGGAGGCGTTTACGTGGTGGTGAGGATGGCGGAGCCGTGGCCGAAGAGGCCCTGGTTGGCGGCCAGGGCGGCGCGGGCGTTCGGGACTTGGCGGGGGCCGGCGCGGCCCCGCAACTGGAGCGTCAGCTCGCACAGCTGGGCGATGGCCTGGGCGGGGATGGCCTCGCCGAAGGAGGCCAGCCCGCCTGAAGGGTTCACCGGCATGCGGCCCCCCAGCGCGGTCTCGCCCTCCCGGAGCAGTTTCTCCGCCTCCCCGGACGGGCACAGCCCGATGTCCTCCATCCAGTCCAGTTCGAGCGCCGTCGACAGGTCGTACACCTCCGCCAGCGAGAGATCCTCAGGCCCCACCCCGGCCTCCTCGTACGCCGCGTCCGCGATCGCCGCCCTGAAGGGCCTCTCAGGCGCCGGTACGGCCGCGCACGAGTCGGTGGCGAAGTTCGGCAACTCCAGGACCGTGTTGGGGAAGGTCGGGGTGACGGTGGACACGGCGGCCAACCGGACGAGGTCGCGGGCGCCCACGCGGCGGGCGTACGACTCCGAGGCCAGCACCACGGCCGCGCCCCCGTCAGAAGTGGCGCAGATGTCCATCAGGCGCAGCGGGTCGGCCACCATCGGGGAGGCCAGGACCTCCTCCGCTGTCACCGGCTTGCGGTAGCGGGCCATGGGATTGAGCGACCCGGCACGGGCGTTCTTGACCTTGACGGCGGCGAAGTCGGCAGGCGTCGTGCCGTACACGGCCATGCGGCGGCGCGCGTACAGCCCGAAATAGGCCGGGTTGCTGGCGCCGAGGAGGCGGAAGCGGAGCCAGTCCGGGTCGTCGGGGCGGTCGCCGCCGACCGGCTTGAAGAAGCCCTTCGGGGTCGAGTCGGCCCCCACGACGAGGGCGACGTCGCACAACCCGGCCAGGATGCGGGTGCGGGCGATGTCCAGAGCCTGGGCCCCCGACGCGCAGGCCGCGTAGCAGGAGGCGATCCTGGACCCCGTCCAGCCGAGCGCCTGGGCGTAGGAGGCGCCGGCGACGAAGCCGGGGTAGCCGTTCCTGATCGTGTCCGCGCCCACGACGTACTGCACGTCCGTCCAGGCGATCCCCGCGTCACGCAGGGCCGCGCGGGCGGCCGCGACGCCGTACTCCAGGAAGGGCCGCCCCCACTTGCCCCACGGGTGCATCCCCGTGCCCAGCACCACCACACCATTCACGAGGCGCGCCTCCACATCCACACCAGCGGCCCGTCGGCCAGCGGTCCGCTGGTGAGCTCCAGTTCCATGCCGACCTCGAGCTGATCCACGGTGAGCCCGGCGACCTGCCCGAGCACCACGATGCCCGCGCCGTCGAGCTCGATGGCGGCCAGCGTCACCGGCACGTACGGCTGCGCCGCCACGAACGGCGCCGGCGGCGGATAGCAGGCGTTCGTGTACGACCAGACGCGCCCGCGCCGGGGCAGCCTGGTCACCTCCATCTCCTCGCCCTCGCATCGCGGATTGGGGCAGAACCCGTTCCGCGGCGGGAAGCAGACGGTGCCACAGGCCGCGCACTTGGTGCCCAGCAGGAAGACCCCGTCGGCGTCGACGGCGAACCAGCCCTCGATCGCGTACGTCATAGCCTGGAGTATCACACAAGCGCTTGCTAGGTTAAATCCCTCTCGCGCCGCCGCCGATGCGTCACCAGGATCCGGGCCGACATCGTCGCCACCAGCGCCAGCATCCCCACCACCACGGCCGTCCTGGACTCGTGGGACGGCCCGGGGCCGAAGTAGGGGCCCGGCCGGGCCGGCGGGGCGGCGGGCGCGCTCAGCCGGTCCGCCGCGCGCAGGGCCAGCAGGGCGTCGACCACCCCGTGCCCGTAGGCGGGGCTGTAGCCGTCCGCCGGTCGCCTCCTGGTGCCGATTTCGATGGCCGTGCGTACGTGGTAGGGAGACATGTCGGGATGGGCCGACTTGATCAGGGCCGCGATGCCCGCCACCATGGCCGCCGCCGAACTGGTGCCGTCGCCGACCACGTACGAGTCGCCGCCGTCGGCCGTGACGATCTCCGTGCCCGGCGCCACCACGGACAGGTAGTCCTGCCTGTTGGAGAACCGCGCGACCTCCAGCCGCCGGTCCACCGCCCCCACGGCGATCACGCCCGGGTAGGCGGCGGGGAAGTTCTTCCTGTTGGCCGCGTCGCCGTCGTTGCCGGCCGAGGCCACCAGCACCGCGCCCTTGGCGATGGCGTACTGGACGGCCTCCTCCTCGGCCGCCGAACCCTCCCACGCGCCGCTGCCGCCGCCCAGCGACATGCTGATGACGCCGGCGCCGTGGTCGGCCGCGTACCGGATGCCCCTGGCCAGCGCGTCGCCCCAGCTGGAGCGGTGTTTCTGACGCAGCGGGTCGCCGTTCTCCAGAGTGACCCTGATGGACAGCACCTTGGCCGCCGGCGCCACGCCGATCACACCGCCCCCGTCGTGTCCGCGCCCGGCGATCAGGCTGGCCATGGCGGTCCCGTGCTGCCCCCAGAGGCCCGTGGCCCGCCCCACCCCGGTCAGGTCGGGACCCTGGATCACGGCCCCCTCCAGGTCGGGATGGCGGCCGTTCACCCCGGTGTCGAGAACGGCGACGAGCACGCCGGCGCCCTTGCCGGCCCGCCACGCCTCGGGCAGCCGCAGCGTCTCCAGCTGCCACTGCCCGGCGCGCGCGATCTCGCCGACGTCGTCGGAGGCGCTCGGCGCGGCCACCCCTAACACGAGGGCGGCGATCAGGGCGGGGACGATGAGCCGGCTCATCGGGTGAGCATCCGGTGCAACGTCGTCGCCAGTTGCCGCGCGGCGTCGCGCAGCCGGGGCACGGTGCGGTCGCCCGGCCGGTACGTCCGGCCGTCCGCGTACCCGGCGGCCGTCGCCACCAGGTAGCGCTCCCCGGACCCGATGAGCACCCCGGTGAAGTATTGCCGCTCGCCGAACCGCTCGGCGGGCCCGCCGGGGAACGCGACGGGCCGCACGGTGGCGGGCCGCCCGGCGGCGCCCGGCCTGGGCGCCGCCCGGTCCAGCACCGCGATCCCCACGGTGGCGACGTACGTCTGGGTGCTGTCGGCGTACGTGGCCCGCAGCGCGGTACGGCACCCCGGCCGCACCGCCGCGGGCTGGAACGCCGCCCGGCAGGGCGCCTCTGGGGCGACCCCGGCCAGCACGTACGTGACCCGGGCGCCCGACGGGCTGACGCCGGCCACCGCCCGGGGGAAGACCCGCGCCACCGGCCACGCGTGCCAGCGCTCTGACACGGGCGGCTCGGGCGTGGGCCAGAGCGCGGACACTATGGAGAGCAGCACAACGGACACGTGGTACACGTCAACCTCGTACGGGAAGAGGGGACGCCCCGTTCAGTCACCGCATTCTGACACGCGTCCGCCTGTTCAATCCGACGGTTCAGTAAACAGACCGATACGCCGAGTAATTCCGATCTGCGGCTTTCGTACTACGGTGTCGGCGAAAGTCGGACATGCGCCCCAGGTGGGAGCCCCAGCCGCTGCGCCGCGTCACCGGAGTTGACCGCGATCGCGATGAGCCCCGCCGAGTCCGCGAACGCCACCAGCTCGCCCGGCGGCACCGCCGCGTACGTCTCCCTGTACGGCAACGACAGCTGCCGTCGCCCCAGCCACACCCCGAGTGTGTCGCCCACCCGCACCCCCAGCGCGTACAGGTCGCCGGCCGCGATCGACAGCTGGGTGTTGCCGTAGCGGTCGACGGAGACGACCTCGCCCTCGACCGACCCGTCGCGCAGCAGCGACGTCGGCTCGGGGAGCACCACCAGGCGCTCCACCGGCACTTCGGGCCCCAGGTCCGCGAGCGGCAGCCCGCCGCACAGCCGCCCCGCGACCGGCGACAACACGTCACGCCCCGGGAAGGTCGGCGAGGCGGGCCGCAGGAAGTGCTTCTCGTTGCGGATCTCGTACGCGAGCCGCGCGCCGCCGCTGGCGTGCACCGCCCACGACAGCAGCCCGTTGTCCGGGCCGATGAACACCCGGCCGCCCGCCTCGATCGCCACCGCCCGCCTGGCGCCCCCGGCGCCGGGGTCCACGGCGCCGATGTGGATGCCCGGCGGGAGGTAGGGGATGGTCTGCGCGAGGACCGCCGCGCCGCGCCGTACGTCCCCGGACGGGATCAGGTGACACACGTCGATCACCCGGGCCTGCGGGGCGATCCCGGCAATCACTCCATGACAGGCTGCCACATAGCCGTCTTCGAGCCCGTAGTCGGTGAGGAGTGTGATTACTGAGGCCACATTTGGTGACTGTACGTCTCCAGATCCGCCCTGAACAGCCTCCCAATCCGCCGTGAACGGGCGCACTTCGCACATTACGATTGGCACGGGCCGCGTGCGTGTGACGAGATCGTCGCACGCCCCTTTCGAGGAGGACACCATGGGATCACCGCTCAGCGGTGACGATGCTGCCCAGGAAACGTCCCGCCAACCGCTGTCAGAACGTGATCTCGAGCTCCTCGCCTTCGAGCGCCAATGGTGGCGCCACGCGGGTGCCAAGGAGCAGGCCATCAAGGAGACCTTCGGGTTCTCCGCCACGCGCTACTACCAGCTGCTCGGCGAGTTGATCGACCGGCCGGAAGCACTCGAGCAGGACCCCATGCTCGTCAAGCGGCTCCGCAGGTTGCGCTCCACCCGCCAGCGCGACCGTGCGGCCAGAAGGCTTGGCATGCGCCCCTGAGCCGCTGGGTACGGCAGCCGCGTGAAGAACATCCCTGGAATGGAAGCAATCTTGAAAGATCCGGCGGGCGCCGTGATCGGGCTCGACTTCGACGGGACCTTGTCGCCCATCGTGCCCGATCCGGCCGCCGCCGTGATCCACCCGAAGGCGCCCGCGGTCCTCGCCGAGCTGGGCGCGCACGTCTTGGCCGTGGCCATCGTGACCGGCCGGCCGCCGGCCACCGCGCTGGAGCTCGGGCCCGGGCTGGCCGACGTGCCGGGGCTGGTCGTCCTCGGCCACTACGGCTTCGAGCGGTGGGAGAACGGCCGGATCTCCGCCCCACCGCCCCCGCCCGGCGTGCCGCGGGCCGAGGCGGAGCTGCAACTGCTGCTCGAGTCGCTCGGGCTGGAGGGCGTCTCGATCGAGGACAAGGGCCGCGCCGTCGCGGTCCACACCAGGCGCAGTCCTGACCCCGAAGGCGCGCTCGCCACGCTGCGCGAGCCGCTGGCGCGGGTCGCGGACGAACACGGGCTGGTGGTCGAGCCGGGCCGCTTCGTGCTGGAGCTGCGGCCGCCGGGCATGGACAAGGGGCACGCGCTCAGCCTCTTCCTGGCCGAGCGGGCCGCCAGGTCCGTCATGTTCGTCGGCGACGACCTGGGCGATCTGGCCGCCTTCGACGCCGTGCGCGCCTCCGGGCTGCCCGGGGTGACCGTGTGCAGCGGGTCGGCCGAAGTGACCGCGCTGGCGGAACGCGCCGACATCGTGGTGGACGGGCCGGACGGGGTGGTGGCGCTGCTGGCGGAGATGGTGTCGGCTTTCAGTCGTTCATGAGTGGGCTGCAAGTGGCGGTCCCTAGGGTCTGACGCATGTTCAAGCGTTACCTCGCCGTCGCCGCCGTGGCCGCGGCCACCGTCCTGACCGCCGCCTTTCCCGCTCCCGCCAGCGCCGCGCCCGCGCAGCCGCTGAAGCTGCGCAACGGCCTGACCCTCTACATCCCCATCCAGTGGGAGGTCCACCGCTTCGGCGCGGACGTGGTCCAGGTCGTCACCGGCAGGTGCGGCAAGCCGAAGGGCTGGGGCACGCCGGAGTGCGACGCGTTCTACGTGCTCGGGCCCTCGGCCATCAAGGTCGGCGCCGAAGGCTGGGGTCCCTACACCGGTAAGAGACCGTACTACCCGGCGAGCGACGTGCAGCCCTGCCCGTTGAACAAGAAGTGGGGCGAGATCATCGGCCCGAAGGTGTCGAGGGGGCTGCGCCAGGTCGGCACGGGACACAAGGCCGCCTACAACGCGTGGCAGGCCCGCTGCGTGCCCTATTCCAGCAACGCGACCAAGGCGCGTTTCACCCAGCGCGAGTGGTACCTGCCGAAGAGCAAGATCCTCGTCGTCGACCAGTGGAGCACGCCGGGCCTGGCCGACGCGCTCAAGTATGCGGATTGGAACTAGGCGAGGGCTTCAAGCTGGGCCGCGAGCCACTTCTGCGGGGGCAGGGCGGTGGCCGCGGCACAGAGCTTGTCGCGGCGCGTCCTGCGCTCGTCCTCCGGCATGATCAGCGCTTCGTGGAGGGCGGTTGCCGTGCCGCTGATGTCGTAGGGGTTGACCATGATCGCGTACGGGCCCAGCTCGGCCGCCGCGCCCGCCTCGCGCGAGAGCACCAGGGCGCAGCGCGGCGACAGCACCGGGCCCTCCTTGGCCACCAGGTTCATCCCGTCGCGGATGGGGTTGACCAGCAGCACGTCGGCCATCCGGTACGCGGCCAGCGAGCGCGGGTAGTCGTCGTTGACGTTGAGGATGAGCGGGTCCCAGTCTTCGGTGGCGAACTGGTTCTCGATCTCCTGGGCGCAGCGCTGCACCGAGGCGGTGTATTCGCGGTATTCGGGCAGGTCGTGCCGGCTCGGATAGGCGAAGGCCAGATGCACCACCTGCCCGTGCCACTCGGGGTGGGCCTCCAGGAACTCGCCGTAGGCCACCAGGCCGCGCACGATGTTCTTCGACAGCTCGGTGCGGTCGATGCGGACGATGAGCTTGCGGTCGCCGACCTGGTCTCTGATCGCGGCCATGTGGGACTCGACGTCGGGCTCGCAGGCTCGCTCCCACAGCGCCGCGCCGTCCACGCCGAGGCTGTGCACGCCGACCCGGGTGGTCCTGCCCTCGTACGTGATGCTGTGGCCCACGCGGTCGACCTCGGCGCCGAGCAGCGCCTGGCAGCAGTCCATGAACGCCCCGGCCCACCTGCCGGTCAGGAACCCGGCGTGGTCGGCCCCGAGTATGCCCTCCAGCACCTCGCGGGCCACCTCGTCGGGCAGGAGGGAGAAGTATTCCGGCGGCGCCCACGGCGTGTGGCTGAAGTGGGCGATGCGCAGGTCGGGCCGCTCGGCGCGGAGCATCGCGGGGGTCAGGGTCAAGTGGTAGTCCTGCACCATGACGCGGGCGCCGTGTCCGGCCTCCTCGGCCAGGGCCAGCGCGAACGCCCCGTTGTAGTCGCGGTAGGACTCCCACTCGCGGGCGAACCTGGTGCCGAAGTTGGGCGCGTTGGGGATGTCGTAGAGCAGGTGGTTGACGAACCACAGCGTGGAGTTGGCCACGGCGTTGTAGGCGCGGTGGAACGTGGCGGCCGGGATGTCGAGCATCCGCAGCGGCCCCGTGTCGTAGCCGGCCAGATCGATCCGGCCGCCCGGGGACAGGCGCACGGCGCTGCGGTCGTCGTCGGACAGCGCCGCGCAGACCCACAGGACGCCGTCTTCCTTGATCACGCCGGACAGCCCGGACACCAGGCCGCCTCCGCCGCGCTTCATGGTCAGCTCGCCGTCGTCGGAGACGGTGAAGGAGACGGGCCCTCTGTTGGAGGCCACCAGAACGCTGTTCATCGAGGCTCCCTTCGATCATAGGATCCCAGCTATGGCGCTAGATGAGCTAACCGAGGAACTCGCCCGATCCGCCGCAGCCGGAGATCATCGCGCGCTCGGCGAGCTATTGGCCAGGATCGAGCCCGATGTGATGCGTCATTGCGCCCGGATCCTGCCTTACCACCAGGACGCCGAGGAGGCATCCCAAGACACCCTGCTGGCCGTGGCCCGCAACATCGGGCGCTTCGAGGGCCGGGCCAGGTTCAGCACCTGGCTGCACATCGTGACGGCCAACTGCGCGCGGACCACGTACCGGTCGCTGAAGCGCCGGGCCGCCGAGCAGACCTCCGACGAGCTGCCCATGCAGAAGCCCGACGTGCGGCGGGTCAGTGTGATCGCGGGGTCCCGCCTCGACCTGCTCGACGCGATGGAGGCGCTGGAGGCCGACAAGCCCGACCTGGCGCAGGCGCTGGTGCTGCGCGACATCGTCCAGCTCGACTACAACGAGGTGGCCGAACAACTCGGCATCCCGCTGGGCACCGCCAAGTCCCGCATTCACCAAGCGCGCAAATACGTGCAGGGTGTGCTCGGAGAGGACTATCGCTGAGACTATCCGTCTCGCATGTTGAGACGGGTGGTAATCTCGCCTCCTTGAGCGGGTAGAGTCCTGTTCACCAACTGAATATTGCTCATCCAGAGGGGTGGAGGGACCGGCCCTGCGAAGCCCCGGCAACCCTCCCGGCTTGTGACTCGCGACCTGGCGAGGCCGACCGGGACAAGGTGCCAATTCCGGTTCGCGGTCAAGGTGGCCGCGGGCGAAGATGAGGGAAGGCCTCGCTTCATGTCGCACGACTTTGGTCCTGCTGTCGCTCTGTCCTGCCGTGAGTGCGGCGCGCGCTACCCGCTCGGTCCCAGCTTCGCCTGCCTGGAGTGTTTCGGGCCGCTGGAGGCGGCATACGACTTCGGCAACGTGACCCGCGCGGACATCGAGTCCGGTCCCGCCAACATCTGGCGCTACCGCTCGCTCCTCCCCGTGCCGGCCGACGTGGCGACCAAGCCCAACATGAACCCGGGCTGGACCAAGCTGGTCAAGGCGGGCAACCTCGGGCAGGCGCTCGGCATCAAGTCCCTGTACGTGAAGGACGACTCGGGCAACCCCACCCACTCCTTCAAGGACCGGGTGGTCGCCATCGCCGTCGAGGCGGCGCGCAACTTCGGTTTCCACACGCTTTCCTGCTCCTCCACGGGCAACCTCGCGGGCGCGGTCACCGCCGCCGCGGCGCGGGCCGGGCTCGACGCCTGCGTGTTCATCCCGGCCAACCTCGAAGAAGCCAAGATCGCCATGGCCCGGGTGTTCGGCGGCAAGCTCATCGGGATCGACGGGACCTATGACGAGGTCAACAGGTTCTGCTCCGAGCTGATCGGCGACCCGATGGGCGACAAGTGGGGGTTCGTCAACGTCAACCTGCGGCCCTACTACGCCGAGGGCTCCAAGACCCTCGCGTACGAGATCGCCGAGCAGCTCGGCTGGCGGCTGCCGGAGCAGATCATCATCCCGATCGCCTCCGGCTCGCAGCTCACGAAGATCGACAAGGGCTTCAAGGAGCTGGTGGCGCTGGGCCTGGTCGAGGACACGCCGTACAAGATCTTCGGAGCGCAGGCGGCCGGCTGCTCGCCGGTGTCGGCGGCGTTCAAGGCCGGGCACGACGTGGTCCAGCCGGTCAAGCCCGACACGATCGCCAAGTCGCTGGCCATCGGCAACCCCGCCGACGGGCCCTACGTGCTCGACATCGCCCGGCGCACCGGAGGCGCCGTCGAGGACGTCACCGACGCCGAGATCGTGGCCGCGATCAAGCTCCTGGCCTCGACGGAGGGCGTCTTCGCCGAGACCGCGGGCGGGGTGACCGTGGGCGTGCTCAAGAAGCTCGTCGAGACGGGGCGACTCGACCCCGAGGCCGAGACCGTGGTGCTCAACACCGGCGACGGGCTCAAGACGCTCGACGCCATCACCGGCGACTCCGCCAGGCCCACGGCCGTGATCCGGCCCTCTCTCGACGCGTTCCGCGCGGCTGTCTGACAACCAGGAAAGGCGAGATAACCATGAGCGTTTCTGTGCGGATTCCCACCATCCTGCGCACGTACACCGGGGGAAACGCGGAAGTGAGTGGCGAGGGCGCGACGCTTCGTGACGTGCTCGCCAAGCTCGACTCCGACTACCCGGGGATCGGCGCAAGAATTCTGGATGAATCGGGCAAGATTCGGCGTTTCGTCAACGTTTACGTGGGGGAAGAGGACGTCCGTTTCGCCCAGGGGCTCGACACTCCGGCCCCGGAAGGCACTCAGATCTCCATCATCCCGGCGGTCGCCGGCGGCTGAGTGCGACAGATCACATCCTTGAAGGCGCCCCTAGTGGGCGCCTTCTCTTTTCCCGATAATTCAACGTTGAAGGACCTCTCTGCGAAGAAATGCGCTGTTTGGAGATTGACTCTGTTGCCAAACCCCGTGCCACATGTATGGTCGAGGGCGATCGTCTGACTGATTTTCCGTTATGTCGGGCGATTACGGGTCTCGCGGAGGAATGGGCGAGATCTGTGAGCCCAGTAAGAGGAGTCGGAAGTGGCGCAGGGCACCGTCAAGTGGTTCAACGCGGACAAGGGCTACGGCTTCATCGCGGTAGACGGTGGTAAGGATGTATTCGTCCATTACTCAGCGATCCTGATGGACGGGTACCGCTCTCTGGAGCAGGGACAGCGCGTCGAGTTCGAGATCACGCAAGGACAGAAGGGGCCTCAAGCCGAGTCTGTCCGCGCGGTCTGATTCACGTCACTCGTACGCACAGGCCGCATCGCACGGCAGCGCAGTCCGTGCGAGCCGGCCAGCCTCCTATTTGTCGATCTACGGCGGGCCGTGCGGTGAGCGGCCCGCCGCACAGATGGACTGACCTGGGCGGGAACCCGGGGTGGAGAGTCCTTCGCTTGCACTCGACAGGGTAGAGTGCTAAACAGTTCGTTGGCACTCTGTGTGGCAGAGTGCCAGCGAACTCGGATCGAGACGATGGGGTCTGCCGAACGGAGATGCAGGCTCATGCCGTCGCGGGCGTCGGCTCGGTCCAGGACAAGCCACCCTGCATCTGGGAGGTCTAGCCTTATGGCAGCCAAGATGATCGCGTTTGACGAGGACGCCCGGCGCGGTCTCGAGCGCGGTATGAACCAGCTCGCCGACGCCGTCAAGGTGACCCTGGGCCCCAAGGGGCGCAACGTCGTGCTGGAGAAGAAGTGGGGCGCTCCCACGATCACCAACGACGGTGTCTCCATCGCCAAGGAGATCGAGCTCGAGGACCCGTGGGAGAAGATCGGCGCTGAGCTGGTCAAGGAAG
>NZ_VJYI01000045.1 GCF_008065375.1 Nonomuraea sp. SYSU D8015 | reverse complement strand
TCGGCGCAGGCTTCATTCCGCAAACGGGTATCGGACTCCGCTTGAGGTCCACAACGAGTACCTGAGCCGGCAGCTCGCAGCATGAAGTGATCATCAGGAAGCTGTCCGGAGAACGCGGGGCTCCTCAGACACACGCCCCGCAAGCACTTGGAGGGACTGGGTTGCCGACCTTTCGACGGCCTGGACGGCGTGGGACCCGGGCTGGGGGAGGGCGCCGGTGGTCACGCCTTGCGGGTGGACTTGCGAGTCGATTGGCGAGTTGGCTTTCCCGGTGTGGTTGATGGGCCGGTCGATGTGGTGTCCCGTACGGGGGCTTCGGCGGGAGATGGCTGCACCACGGATTGCTGCTTCTTGCGTGCCGGTGCCCTGGCCGGTGAGGGGGTTACGACCGGTTCGGGCCTGCGGGCGGGGACCTTGGCGCGGGGCGCTTTGGGCTGTGCCGCTTGGGAGACGTCCTCGAACTCGTGGGCGGCCCGGCCGCTGACGCTGCTGACGATCTGACGCCCCCGGATGGCCAGGTCGTCGTAGACCTTGGTGACTCTTGCTGCGGCGGTGTCGGCGTAGCTGCGGGCCTTGACGGGCAGTTCCTGGGTGATGGTCTCGGCCGTCCTTCCCGGCAGGGTGCGGGCGGTGCGCGGAACGTCGCGGGATCTCATCCTGCGCAGCTGGTCGACGGCGTAGCCGCCGGCGCCTGCCACGGCGCAGAACGGCTTGGATTCGGCGATCTTCTTGACTTTGTCGGTGAAATTCATCGGCCATCCTGTTCTTTCGTCTGGTACGGCATGGGCGTCCAAGCGCCCTACCGCCGCGTTCTTCGCCGGCGCGGCCTTGTCCTGATTCTTTTTCTGGAACGACTCATAGATGTCGATCAACATCCGGCGCTGCCGTCGGGTGAGGCTGGGATCGGCGTTGATCGCAGCCGACGTGCGGCCACCGGTGCCGGGCCCCTCCCTCGGTGCCTGCATGTCCAAGGCCAGGGCGGAGGAGTGCAGCACCGCGGCCAGGCCGGTCAGCAGCCGGGCGCCCGGCCGGCGCAGGACACGCTTGATCGGCCGCCAGCACGAGCCGGCCATGAGGCCGGCAAGCCGGCGCAACGCGATCGTCGCCTGCCGCCACGGATGGCGCACGGGCTCGCGGGTCGAGACGACCGGCTCGCCGCCGGGCGCATGCTGCTGGGGCCTCATGTGTTCGGTGGAGCCGCGCTGATGGCCGCCAGCGCCGAGTCGCGTTCCAGATCGATGGCGAGGTCGCCCAGCGACAGCACGCCGACCGGCCGCCCGTGGTCGAGCACGGGCAGCCGGCGCACCGTGTGCATGCGCATCAGCTCCACGGCGTACCACTCCGCGTCGTCCGGCGAGACAGTGATCAGTTTCCTGCTGCAGATGTCGCCCGCCGACACCAGCACGGGCGATAGGCCGCGCGCGATCGCGCGTACGACGATGTCGCGGTCGGTCAGCACTCCGAACAACCGCCCGTCCTCCATGACGAACACGTCCCCGACGCCGTGCTCGAGCATCTGCCGAGCCGCGGCCACCAGCGTGGAATCGACGCTCACCATCACGACATCCCTGGTCATCACGTCCCGTACGCGGCGTGTCATAGCGGTTCCTTTGCCGGTCACGTCAACGAGAGGTCGGCGAGGCCTCCCCAGCCGGTCGGCGTGCGGGAGGACACCGATACCTCCCGTTTCGTCTCTGCCCCATGCGCCGGCGCCGAAGGGCATCTCTCGCCGATTTTGCGGCCCAGAGCAGGTATCCCGGCCTTCTACAACGCCACGCAGGGGCACACAGCCTGCCCCAGACGTAAAGAGCTGTCCGGCGACAGACCCTTCGCAAAGGCACGCACCACAACATGCGTGTCGACTCACGACGTGGCGTTGCAGGTAGCTCCCAGGCTGCCGGCCGCCATGGAATGGACCTTGCGGACGGCGGCCTTTCGGTCCCGCGGGAAGGACCAGGCAGGCGTCAAGGGCCGGCCTTGACCTCCACATGGCGCGGCCTGGCCCTCTCCGCCTTCGGCACGGTCACCGTGAGCACCCCCTCGGACAACGTGGCCGACACCTGCTCGGGGTCGACCTCGCCCGGCAGGATGACCCGGTGCTCGAAGCGTCCGGCACGGCGCATGCGGCGGTGCACGCGACCGGTTGTTTCCCGTTCTTTGATCTCGCCGGTCACGATCAGTTCCCGGTCGTTCATCTCGACGTCGATGTCGTCCTTCTTCACCCCGGGCAGATCGATCTCGGCGACGTAAGCCTCATCGGTCTCCCTCAGATCGGCCAGCGGCGCCCACATCCCTTCCACCGGGCCGCCGAAGGCCGACTGGATCAGCTGGTCCATTCGGTCGTAGAGATCGTCGATCTGGGCGAACGGATCCCACCGCGCGCCCAGGGCGGTACCGGGCCGGACCATCGCCGATGGTCGGCGACGAACGGGAAGCGTCATCACACCTCACCTTCCTATGTGAATATGCGCACAACGGTCATCCATGTGGGGCGGCAGCGGGCGCCTGCCGCCACGGTCGGCCCTGGAGGGACGGGCCGGCCTGTTCCACACTCAGGCGGAACGAACGGGCCTTGAACCGGGCGTCGTCCGTGGGCCGGCCGTGCCGTGCGGCACCAGCTGAAGCCAATAGCGCCCTGGATCCCGCGGTGTCAGCCGAGCGCCTTTGGTCAGCCTCGGCCCGGGTTCCAGGGCTCACCCAAGGACCTTCCACCCGGCAGCTCATCGGATACCGACGTCCGGGCAAAACCCCCTCCTTCTTTGATCGAGGCATGTCGTTGCCCCTCGATACCGACCTGGGCTGGAGCTGATGTGTCCCAGCCGCCGCGGCAGATCGGAACAGTTCCCGCCCGACCGGCAACCTGCCCGGCTCGATACCGTCGCCCTGCGCCAGCTGGAGACTCGCCATCGCTGCCTGACCTGGGTACATCACCGGCCAGTGCGCACCTGTCAAAGGCTTCTACGAGCGATACCGCAGGGCGGCGACAGCCCATGGACGGGGAGCAGCACCCTTGCCCGCATGCTGAGCCCTGGATCGCCTACATCGGCGCCAGTTGGCGGCGGGCCATTGGCGTCGCGATATTTGACCGCCAGCGTGACAGGACTTGACTGACCGTGGCGTTGTCAGCGGATAGCCTATGGGATCACTTGTTCGCTTCTGCAGTGCTTTGTGTGAGTTGCGGTGTCTTGTTTCGGCCTGTGGCGCGAGGCTGAGCTGTCTGATACTCGACTGGCCTTGCGCGTCGATGACCATCAGGGGGTGGCCGTCCTGAGGGTGGACGGCGAGCTCGACCTGGCGACGGAGCAGATCTTCCTGCGCGCCTGCGATGATCTGCTGGCACGCGGCCAGGTCAAGATTGTCGTGGATGTGAGCAGGGTCGGCTTTTGCGACTGCACCGGCCTGAGCGCCTTCATCGCCGCGCAGCGGCGGGCCGAGGGGCGCGGCGGCTACCTGCACCTGGTCGGTGTGCAGCGTCAGCTGGCCAAGTTGCTGACTCTCGCCGAACTGGTCGACGCTTTCCCGCCGTATGCGGATCTGCGACAGGCCTGCAGCTGACCACCTCGCGCGTTGGAGCAAGAGCCGAGCCACCACGGGGTGGTATCTGATCGCTGAGGCGAGGTTTGTCAACCGATTTGCGCCTGGAGTTCCTCCTGATCGAAGCCCTGCACGAGGAAGCGGAAAGGCTGGTCGAAGGCGGTTGCATGCTCGGACACGAGGATGGTGGAATACGCGCGTCCCCGAACCGCTAGATCGTTCTGCACTGCTTGGCGGTCCCGAGCACGGCACCTACCAGCGGCCATGTTCTGGCCGCATCTGAACCTGTACCGGTGGGCGCTTCGCGCTCGACATGAGCCGCCACCTGGACCTGGAGAGCATCCCCTGCCGCCCCCTGATCAGGTCTGCTGCGATGGGGCATCCACCCGTGTCGCCTAACGCCACGGATGGATGCGATCAGCCGGTGAAGCCGTGCTTGCGCAACCTGCACGCCAGAGCGTCGATGCCGCATCTGGCCTTCCAGGCAGGGCGATTGCCGATCGCCACCAGCCCGCCGACCAGCCGCAACCTGCCGTCGATCGCTCCTGCAAGACGATCCCCTGGGGGTGCGCCGCGTAGATCGGCGTCGTCGACCGGCCGATATGCCGACAATCAGCGGGTTTGGGCCCCCGGCCATCACATGATCAACGGGAATCCGGGCAGGGGTTCACGCGAGGTGATTCCGGTGGAGGACCGCAGCCAGGGTCAGAAGGACGGACTGACAATCGGGATGTGGCACTCCGAGGTGTGCCCGGTGATCGGCCTGCAGGGCGAACCTCAGGCAGCGACCGTCGGCGACTTCTTCGACCAGATGGGACGCGTACCAGCAGCCCGGCGGCCTGGTCGGTGGTGCCGGAGATCGCCTTGACCTTGGCGGAGACGTCCACATCGCGGTAGACCTGCGGGCCGAGGGAGAGCGCCGGAAACTCGGCGGTGCCGCTTTGGCACAGCGCATGGTCTCCGCTCGGGGCGCCGGTTCGGCGCGTACCTGCCAGCTGCCGCTGTAGACCTCGGCCCCAGCCGGCACCCGGCCGGGCGGGTGGAATGCCCTCAAAGTCGAGGCGTTGTGCCGTGCCGGTGGCGTCGCCCGCTGGGTAGATCACGGTCGGGCGGCCCCACAGTTGGGTGAAGAACACCGCTGCAGCCGCACCGAGCAGGGCCAGGGCGGCCAGCAGCCACCACCAGCGCCGCCGTCTCACGCCGGTTTCACCGCACTGGCCTGAACGGCCGCGCGGAGCGCCCCCGCGAGGCGGACGGCGTGGGCCCAAAAATGCATGTAGAACAGACGCGGCTGGTCATCCAGGGCGTGCTGGTGCACCTCCACGATATCGATGCCGCCGCGGCGCAGGGCTTGGATGACCTTCTGCACCTCGCCGGCGGTCATGACGAAGTCGCCGTTGATGGCCGCTTTGCCGCCGCCGGTGGGCTGGAAGTTCAGCGCGGTGTTCACCCCCATCGCCGCGTTGACCACCCGGCCATGCGAGGTGATGGTCTCCTTGCGGGCAAAGGAGAACCTGTAGATCCCGCCCTCCTGGGTGCCCTTGGCACCCAGCGCGGCGTCGATCCTCTGGGTGTCCAAACCGAGGGGCGGCGGCGAGGACGGCGCGGCCGGGGCCGGGGTAGCGGTCTGATCGAGCGCGGAGCGGATGGCGCGGGCGATGGCCACCGGGTCCCGGCCGGTCGCGTGCAGGTGGCTCCACCACACCTCCGGCTCATGGGCCAGCAGATGCTTGTGCACCGCGGTCTGCGCGATCCCGCGGCGCTGCAGCGCGTCGGTCACCTCGGGCAGTTCCGGCTCGGTGACCACCAGGTCGCCCATCACCATCGTGGAGCCGTCGGCGTAGCGGGCGAAGGCAGCATAGGAGCCGAGCGCGAAGGGCGGCTTGATGCGCACGCCGTACGAGGTGACCTGCAGATCGCTGCGGGGGAAGCCGACCCGGTAGACGGTGCCGTCGGCCGACAGCTTGCCGGGGCGGCCCAGCGCGCGAGTCACCTGCTGCCAGTCGGCCTCGGTGGTCTTGACCATGTCGATCGGCTGAACCTGCGTGCCCTGACCCTGGTGCTGGTCGTGGACCCGGGCCGGCTGCGCCGCCTGGCCTGTCATCGTTGTGCCGCATCCAGCCACCAGGCCGCACGCCACCACCGCCGCCACGGCCATCCGTCGAACGCGTGGGGTCGCTGTCATCACACCTCCCGGAACAAAGATTGGCCTCTGCTTTCGTGGTAGTGGCCGGGGATGAAGCTCAGATGAAGCCGTGCGGGGCACGATGAATCGATGGGTCGTTCATGGGCGCTTCATGAACGCGGGGCAGGCTGGTGGGGTGATGCGGATCCTGGTGGTGGAGGACGAGCCGAAGATGCGCTCCCTGGTGCGGCGGGCGCTGAGCGAGGAGGGCCACGCCCTCGACGTGGCCGCCGACGGCGAGCAGGCGCTCGCTCTGACCGAGGTGGCCGCCTTCGACGCGGTGGTGCTTGGATGTAATGCTGCCCGGCACCGATGGGTTCGAGGTCTGCGCCCGCCTGCGCCGCCGCGGCCTGTGGACGCCGGTCCTCATGCTGACCGCCCGCGACGCCGTGGCCGACCGGGTCCGCGGCCTGGACGGCGGCGCCGACGACTACCTCACCAAGCCGTTCGAGCTGGATGAGCTGTATGCCCGGCTGCGCGCGCTGGCCCGGCGCGGCCCCGCCTCCCGCCCGACCGTGCTGCAGGCCGGCGACCTGCGCCTGGACCCCGCCACCCGTCAGGTGTGGCGTGGCACCGTCGAGATCACCCTCACCAGCAAGGAGTACGCGCTGCTGGAAGCCCTGCTGCGCCACCCCGGCACGGTCCTGACCCGCGACATGCTGATCGAACACTGCTGGGACCTGGCCAGCCGCAGCCACTCCAACGTCATCGAGGTGCACATCCGCGCCCTGCGCGACAAGATCGACCGCCCCTTCGGCACCGCCGCCATCCAGACCGTGCGCGGGGCCGGCTACCGGCTGCGCCGCGACGGCGGCACACCCCTTCAGGAGGCGCGATGAAGCATCTGCCGCTGAGGATCCGCCTCACCGCGGTCTTCACCCTCGCCATGACGGCGGTGCTGATCGGCGCCGGATACGCCACCTTGACCCACTTCCGCGAGGCGCAAGACGAGTCGATCCACCTCACCGCCCAGGCCGCCTACGAGGACCTGCGGGGCGAGCTGCTCACCGTGCTCCCGGCCATCCTGCTGGCCAGCACCTCTGGCGCCTACCTGCTGGCCGCCGCGGCCCTGCGCCCCGTTGAGCGGCTGCGCGCCCAAGCCGCCGCGGTCACCGAGGACACCCCCGACCCCCGGCTGGAGGTCCCGCCCAGCCGGGACGAGATCGCCCGGCTCGCCCACACCCTCAACACCATGCTCGTGCGGCTGCACGCCGCACTGGAACGGGAACGCCGCTTCGTCGCCGACGCCAGCCACGAACTGCGCACCCCGCTCAGTCTGCTCAAAACCGAGCTAGACCTGGCCACCCGCCGCCCCCGCGACGCCGGCGAACTCACCGCCGCCCTGACCTCGGCCCGTCAGGAAACCGACCGGCTCGTGGGCATCGCCGAAGACCTCCTGCTGCTCGCCCGAGCCGACCAGGCCCCGGCCCACACCACCGCTGTCACGCCGCTCTCACCTCTCCTTGCCAGGGTCGCCGCCCGCCATCACGAAGTATCGCTGCACTGCCCGCCGGGGCTGCAGATCCAGATGGATCCGGTCCGGCTGGAGCGAGCCGTGACCAACCTCGTGCACAACGCGCTCCACCACGGCACACCCCCCATCGAGATCCTCACCCAGACCACCGGCGGCCAGATCACCATCCACGTACGCGACCGCGGACCCGGCTTCCCGGAGACCTTCCGGCCCCACGCCTTCGAACGGTTCACCCGCGCCGACCCCGCCCGCGCCACCGGCGGCACCGGCCTGGGTCTGGCCCTGGTGGCCGCGATCGCCCGCAACGCAGGAGGCCACTACGGTGCCTCCAACCGCAGGCGGTGGCGCCGACGTGTGGCTCACCCTGCCACAGCACCATGACTCACCAGCGGAAACCACCTGAGCCGCGGCAAAGCCCGCCCCGTTAACGTCGGCCACGGTGAAAGCTGACATAGCGAAGGGCGGTCTCGACGGTGACATCGAACAGGTCGCAGATCCTGAGGACGTCGCCGGTGGCGGCCGCTTCGTCGAGGATGCGGTCCTCGCGCAGGGCCTGCGCGGAGATACCGAGGGTGGCATTGATCCAGAAGGCGCTGACCGGGCTGATCACCACGGCTGTGTCGGCGTTGATGAACATGTGCGGGTTGGCGGTTCTGGGCCACCGTCGGCGGCGTTCGTCCAGCCAGGCCGCCAGCCGGGTGCGGACGTCGGCGGCCAGCGGCTGGGAGCATCTGAGTACATCAGCGACATCCTTCGCCAGCGCAACTCCCCGAACGGCCTCACCGATTGGCAACCGGTGTGGGACGCCGAACCGGCCGGCTTCGGCCGTGGGGCGTCGGCACCGAAGACGCAGCCTGGCGGGACGGAGCAGGCTTTCCGGTCCTGCTCAGCCACCTCATCGGCGACGTCGTTTGCCATGTGATGGACACGCTGGACGACCCCGGCCGATTCACCGAGCAGAGCGCGGCCTACGTCCTTCAGTCCGTCGCCGACCTCGGCCTCGACAAGATCGGCCTCGACATCGAAGCGTCTTCCGAGGGCTGAAGGGCGGATGCGTTATCTGGTCAGCGCGGTGGAATCTGCGACAGGGACGCGGCTGGGCGATGGAGGAGCGAGGTCATGCCTCGTCTTCACCAGGGCGCCGCGCGGCCAGTTGCCCGTAGCAAGCTCCGTCGTCATAGATGCCGCCGATGTCCGGTTCCTCGATGTCCGGCCCTGCGTGGTCGTCGAGGCCGGCAGCCGGTCCGTAGCGCGCGCCGTCGTCGTAGAGACCGGTCACGTTCGCCTCCGCTCTCCGAGGGGGACGCGTCGCTCCGCTAGAACGCGGGGCGGTCGTTTCGCGCCGTCTCACAGACGTGGTTGCTCCTGGGGGGATGGGTCAACGTCGACCGCGCCGCCGGAGGAGGAGGCGCGCTCGGCCCGCAGTGCGGCTACCTCGGCGCGCAATTCCTCGCGTTGGCCGTGGAGGTCGTCGACCTGCATCTGGAGGAGGCGGATGCGTTCCTGGTCGCCTTCGCGCAGGGCACTGAGACGGCTAACTTCGGCTGTGAGATCCGCGTTCTGCTGGCGAGCTTGTCCCAGCTGCTCTGCCGAGGTCTCGAGACGGGCGTGTGCCGCGCGCCGGTCGCCATGCGCGCTCCTGGCTTCCTCCTGGGCGCTGGCCAGCTGGCGTCTGACGTTGTCGAGGTCGGCGGCGAGCTCGACGTGGCGCTGCTGCAGGCGGGCGGCACGCTGCTGCTCTTCCAGCAGTTCGTGCGAGCGCTCGCGGAGCGCCTGTTCCCGGGCTGTCAGCGCCTCCCGCAACTCGTTGCTCTGGCGTTCAACGTCCGTGAGCTGCGCGCGGACGCTTAGCAACTGTTCGTATTGGCCGTCGACGACCTTCTGCAGGTTGTCGCGGGCCGTGAGGGCCGCGCCGAGCTCCTTGCTGAGCTCGGCGCGCTTGTTCTCGATCTCGTCCCGCTTGGTCTCGGCGGCTAGCTGCGCGGCTTCGGCCTCGCGCCGCGCCAGGTCGGCGTCGGTAGCCCGCTGTAGGGCCTCACGTGCTTCCTTGGTGGCGGCCGCCGCGAGGGCGCGGTCACGTTCGGCGGCGTTACGAGCCGCCGTCTCGCGAGCGTTGGCGGCCGTGATCTGGGTCCGCACCGTGGTGCCGACGTCTTCCAGCCGGGTCAGCAGCGCATCGGTCGCCGTGGTGACCGGGCTCAGCAGCGCGCTCAGCTGACCGGGCAGGAGGGTCAGAACGGCCACCACGTCGTCGGAGGCGGAGCTGAAGTCGCTGATGGCTGCCAGGCTGAGGGCTGCCTCAGGAGCCTGATTCGTCTCGCGGCTGTTCAGGTCGGCGTGGCCCCTGCAGCAGTACTTGGGTTTCGGGCCGCGTTTGCCGGGCGGCTGCTTGGTGTAGCCGCAGCCGCTGGTCAGCTCACATCGAGTCTCGTCGTCGGTGGCCGGCTCGTGACGGCACTCCGCGCTGTGGCCGCGGCGGGTGCCCGCCGGCTCGCCAGGCGCGGCCGCCACGTCTTCGGCGCCGGGCTGCACGGGGGAGGGCGCGGCGGAGTGGCTGGAAGGGCCCTCGCTGATCACGGATCCCAGTGTAGACCTTGATCATCTTCGCAGGTATCGGACACCGTGACAGGAAGCCGACATATTGCGCCCCAATAAATTCACGTACGCGAGATAAGAAGATGAGATGAATATACGTACGTGAAAATTTTTCCTAGATCCACATGGCGAGAATCGACATTATCGCCATGTGATCGGCTAGACTGCCGCCACGGCGATCTCACAGGGAACTCCAGTCCCACCCGCGGGGGGTCGAGGAGTTGATCTTGCTCAACTCGCCACCCCGCGCCCAGATCTGACACGCGACCGTGCGGCCTACCCCACGTCTCCGAGGAGCCGACCTCACCACCGCCACGGCGGGGGAGTCGGCGTCGCTTCGGTGACGCTCGCTGGTGGCTCGATGGTCACGTCCGGACTTGGACCGGTTACACCATGGTGCTCCTGAAGAGCAAGCTGTGCAAGCCCCTTCCTCATCAAGAGTTGCCGCTCTCCTCCTTCAGTTGGCACTCCGGAGGGAAGCCACCCGCTAGACCCTCGTACCCCCCACCTTGTCCCGAGAAAGGCCCTCAACGATGACCGAGCACAAGCGCCTTGGCTCCGCCAGTGACGGCGACGGCGTGCTCACCTGCCCCTGCGGCAACACCCCCTACCAGGACGGATTTGTGCCGTCCACCAGCACCGGCGCAGCCTGGCGGTCCACCACCGAGTGGGATGGCCACTGCCGATGCACCCGATGCCACCTCCTCATCGACGCCTCACTGCGGTACCCGCGCGGACCGCTCGCGCGGCTCCTGCGGCTGCCCGACGTCCGCACCATCGATCGAGTGCCGATCAACGCAGTGACCCGTGCCGTGACCTGGTCACTCCTGATCGCGTCCGGGCCTCAGGACGGACACGACCTCGCGCGATCCACTGGCTGGAGTACCGAGGTCGTCTGCCACGTGTTGAACCGCTTGAACAAGCGAGGCTGGCTGGAGCTCGTCCAGGAATGCGGACCCAAGGTCTATCTCTCCGTCCGAGGCTTCCGGCACGGTCCCCAGATGTTCGAAGTCGGCACTGCAGCGAAGTGACGCTCATCGCCTGAAGGACGGTGGCCAAGCCGCCGCCAAGGCCGACGACCGTCGCACTACGACCTGACCTAACCCCTTCTCATGGAGCCAGCATGTCCAAGCCGCGCGTCCTAACCGATGAACAAGTCGCTAACCGTTTCGTCCGCGGGAAGGCGGCCTACGCCGGCGTGATGGAAGTCGTGTACATCGCTGCCCGGCTGGAGGTCCAGTTGGAGTCAGCGGTCACCGCACACCAGAAGGCGCACACCTTCGACACGATTGATCAGCTGATCGCAGAGGGCGCCCGACAGGCAGCCGAGGTCGCAGGCATGTGCAGGCTGATCGCCGCCGCAGTGCACCGGTACGAGTTCATGACCGCCTCGTTCGGCGACGGGGACAATCTCGACCCAGACGGCACACGCAGCCGTCACGTCATGGAATTGCTGCTGCAGCACGCCGCCGAGCACAACCGCCAACAGGACGAGCCGACACCCGGCGACGAGGAGGATCACCTGTTCTGGTGGCTGCGTCGCCGCTCCGCCTAGCGAAGCCTCCGGCTCGCTGGGATCACCCAGCCCGGCGGCGCGGAAGTGTCGGCTCCTGCACAGATCGCGCCGCCGGGCAAGATCCGCATCGACCCCACTCATAGAAAGGCCCGACAATGCCCGAGTTCCTCAACGCGCAGGTCCTGGTGCGCCCGGCGCTGTCCCCTGACACCCCTCATGACCCGCGGCTGCTCCTGACGCCGTACCGCGACGGAACCCAGCTCACTCCGGCCGACGACGACGGTGTGCTGGGCACCTACGCTGCTCTGCTGGAGCCCCTCATCGCTGGCCACCCGCACCATCGGTGGGAGTTCTGGATCTTGATCGACGACGACCTGCAGCGCGCGGTCAGCCTGGAGGCCGCGCTGCACGGGGAGGTCCAGCGCAACGGGAAGCGTCCCACCCTTGACCACGACGGCGTGCTCACCTGCGCGTGCGAGAACAGCAGCTACCAAGACGGATTCGAGACCTGCACCCGCGACGGCGCCGCCTGCCAGCCGACCATCGAGTGGAGCGGCCACTGCCGATGCATCCGCTGCGGGCGCATTATCGATGCCTCCCTGAGGTACCAGCGCGGAGCGCTCGCCCGGCTGCTGCGCCGCCCAGATGTTCGCACTATCGATCGCGTGCCGGTCAATGTGCTGACCCGAGCGGTGACCTGGTCGCTGCTCACTGTGGTAGGGCCGCACGATGCCGACAGCCTGGCCCAGTCCACGGGCTGGAGCTGCGCAGCGGTCGACCACGTGCTGGCCCTTCTGGAGGCGCGGGGCTGGCTGGAGCCCGTCCAGGAGCGCGGCACCACCAAGGTCCGCCTCTCTTCCCGCGGCTCTCAGCGCACCCACCAGTTGATCGACGCCGCGCTCCATCGCGATGGCGAGCGCGCTGTAACCAGGTGACCTGACCCCGCCCTCGACGTCCGCCCCGCAACAGCATGACCACGAGGAACACCATGTCGATCCGCCCGCTTCCCCGCCCCACCAATGTCCTCCTCGCGCAGCCATGGTGGAGTTACCGCGCGCCCACCATGCCAGCTCGTACGGGATGCGCTCACCTGACCCTGTGGAACGCCCTGCACGCTGGCGACACACCGGGCCATCTCGCCATCGTGTCCGAGACGGACACGGGCCTGTCCATCATCAACGGCGCCGACCACATCTGGGCCGAACTCACCACCCGATACGGGCACCCCCTCACCCTGATCGAGCACGTACTCCCCGGAACCACCTTCGACGGTGCCGAGCATCTGCACGAATGCTGGGTCGACCAGGGGACCCTACGCTGGCGGGCCATCTGGCCCACGCCGCCCACCAACCCAGAGCACGACCTGTACGAGGCATGGATGAACGAACACGGCCCTGGCCTCCTCAACCTGGCACGAACCACCCGATAACCCTGACGGCTATGCACTCCCGCATACCCGCACAAGATCCTTTCCCCAACGTTGACCTCCGGCCCACCGGGGCCACAGCGATACCGCGAGAACGCTCGCCGAGGTCACCTCTACGGCTGCTCGCACCGCATCTCGCTCCGCCCCAAGCCGCTACCACCGACATCTGTCCCCTTCCCTCCTGACCAGAGGAGCCGATTCCCCTTGCGACACGACACCGACCTCGAGGACCTGCGTGCCCGGGTAGCCGTCCACATCGGCGCGGCCGAGCTTCTTCCGGACGAGCGGATGCGCTGCCCGGCGTGCGGCGGCGACGACTTCGGCCCCACCTCATCCGTCTACGAACTGGCCGTCTACAAAGAGGGCTATCTGCCCGGTGTACCCCTGCTCGCGGGAGTGTGCCTGGAGGACGATTGTGGACACGTCACCGAGCCCCGCAGCACTCCCGTCGTGATGGAGTGGCTGCGCTGCCCGGGGAAGGAATGTCGCCAGAAGTTCCCGATCGAGTCTGATCCCCGGCCGGAGACCGCCGCGGCGATCGTTGAACACCTGATGATCCACCACCCCAACCTGCCGACGCTGTGGGCGATCGACCGCATGTGCACCTGGCCGACCACGGATCATTGAGATCATCCAGCCCCGGACCACGCGGGCGGATCACGATAGGAGAGACGATGAATCGAGACCGGCGCCACCCCGCCGAAGTGACCAGCGCGCGCCTCCTGAACCACCTGGAGAGGTGGCCGGACGCCTTCAACGGCGCCGACCGCGACATGGTGAGCAGGATCCGCTACATCCTGCAGGAGATCGCCGAGGGAAACCTGGGCGGCCACGGCGCTCGGCAGCCGCCCGCCTCTGCGCGCTTCCAAGCCCTCTCGGATTCGCCCTAGGACCCCCAGCCACCGATGCGTGCTTCGCTGTACGCGGCACGGCCGCCAGCATGGGGTGGCATCCCCGTCATCGACCCTCACCGGTTCAGATTGTGACCCGCGACCTTGAGCGATACCTGCAAGAGCACGTCGACGAGCTCATGTTCTTCGTCCGCGCGCCGTCCCGGAAGGTTCATGTGGTGCGCCCGCTGCGCCCCGTGGAACGACCTAACCCGGATAACATCTTCACCTGCCTGAAGCCACGCACGATCATCGCCTGTGGGCGAACGTACCTGCTCCAGTGCGACGGCGGGGACGCCGTGCCGGTCGTAGAGTTCCGCGACGAGGACCTGTGCTGGAACTGCTACCTCGCGCTCGGCTCCCAGTCAGCGCGCGCTTACCAACACCCTCAGCCAGCCGCCTGAGCCTTCTTGCCCACGCAACATCCGCGGACAGCTTGCGCCTTCGGGCAGGACCGCTGCCAGGCTCCTGCCAGAGAGCAGGCCGCCAGCCAAGATCCGCATCGGCCCTCAACCACCACTCACCGCCAGGAGAACCGACATGCGACCCGTCCCGAAGAGGATCTACCCCTACTGGCCTCTGCGTCATGTCGCCACACCTCCCATTGAATGGGAGGCCCGGTGCGGCGGCGGAATCACCGGCCGCCTGCGCGGCTGGACGCTCCATGTCGCCGCCGCTCCCGAAACGCCGTGCTCGTGGACCATCACCAGCCCTGACGGTGAGTCATGGGCGCGCGGCAGCGGCAGCACCCTCGAAGCCGCCCAGGCGTTCGCCGCCGAACGCATGGCCGCGGCGGCTGGCTGCGGGGGATGGCGCACTCCGCTGGTGCAGTCCGAGCAGGGCTGGGTGGTCGCCACCTCATACACCTACACCGCCACCAACGGTTCGATGACCGGCCCCGACACCTACGCCCCCGGCGTCATCCTGGAACTGACCCGCGGACCGTCATCGGAGCCATGCCGTCACCCCGACGACGGCGCGCAATTCCCCTCCATTCAGCACGTCGAGGATCACTTGGTCGACATCGGCGTGTACGCGCCTGTCGAGCCTCGGCCATGATGAGGTCGTCCACGTGGTCGAATGCGGCCATCTCGCCAGCACGACGCAGAGCGAGAAGAGGACTGTTGGCTCGACAGCGAAGCGATCAATCGCCGCACCATGCCGCGGTGATGAGACTGCCCGTGAAAGAGACCGCCGGGCCCGCAGCAGGTGTGATCGGCAGCTTGCCGATCTTCGTGGCGGCTCAGTATCCCTGTCATGTCGGCGATCGGCGAAGAGGCGATGATCTGTGGAAGAGGTAGAGTTTCGCGACTATCCGTGTTCGGGCATTCGCAGGTGTCCCTGGCGGAAAGACGCTGACCTGACCCAGTTCAGCGAATCCGACATGGCGTGCCTCACACAAGCTCAGCGCGGCGTCCGCCATGCTCATGGCACCCCAGAGGACGATAGAGCAGCGATGGCCGCGCTTCCCATGGCCTGCCACAAGGACTCACCGGCCAGCGTCGCCCACCCGCTACGTCTGTGTGCCGGCTGGCTCGCGGTCGTCGGCCCTCACCACACACGGATGAGGATGTACCTGGTCCTCGGTGTGCTCGCCCCGCAGGCGCTCTACCCCGACACCCGGACCTGGCCCCCGCTTCATCCCTCGCTCGCGGATCTGCTGGCCAGCCGTGATGAGCAGCTTCGTCGCGCCGGACATCCACATCGTGCCGAGACTTCGTCGCAGCCACCGATGGGGCGTTCCGGGTGGTCCCGTAACCCTCCTATGCGTCATGCCCACGCCGACACGGATAAGACCGGACATGGATGACGATCAGATCCGTGACCTGATGACCTTGATCGGAGGAGATGCCGCGACAGGGAATGCGGGAGGCTTACGCACATCCAGACGTGGGGCACGCCTGGAGTCTTGGACGATGCTGTAAAGGTTCGGCGATGTGACGCCGCCTGCTGGGGCCGTCCGTTTTCCACCACATGAGACCGGTGCATCCTCACCTCTGGTCAAGGGGTGGAGAGAGCTCCGCAGGTGCCCTCGAACGTTGCTGCCTACCGAGATGATTTGATGGAGATGTGCACCGTTTGAGCGCATAGGGGGGTTTCCATGCTCACAACCGGTGACCTCATCAAGATCTCCGTGCAGGGCCGGTCCCAGCCAACCGCGAAGCGTTTGCTGGACGAGCTAGCTGCAGACCCGGAGATTGCTGAGCTGATGACCCCGATGCCGGCCTCATCCGTACACGCCGATGAAGGCGACTTCGGCGACCTCTCGCTAGTACAGGAGTTCATCATCGTTGCCGCCGCTCATTTCACGGCGGAGAACCTGTCGGCCTCGATACGTGCGGCACTCGGCCGCTCGCAGAGTCGCAAGACGCCCGAAGAACAGGCCGAGCCAACCTCAGATCAGCACGGGACGGCCCCAACGGCCGCTGTGCAGGCTCACACCGAGGAGCCAGAGGGCACCCATGTCAGCGTGAACGTTTCCGCTGGCGGTATGACCGAGGTGACAATCCGTCACGAGCGTCCGTCTTGATTTCCACGATCTCCGGGGGTCCGCCCCCGCCTGAGCCCAATTCCGGCGGGCTCGCGTTCAGCGCGTGCCTGACGGTCACCGCTGTAGCAGGCGAACTGGACGCTGTCGAAGTGACCTACCGCCATGACGCGGAGATGGCGGGGCCGGTCACGTTGGCTCTGCCTGTCCACCAGCTGGCCCGAACCGGCTTCGAAAAATCCCTGCGCCAGAAGGACACACCTGACCTCGCCGCGGCGGCTCACGAGTACGGGCTGATCTTGCGTAAGGCGCTGTCTGACGTCCTCGAAGCACCCGTCGCCGAGGATCCGCGAGCACCACTACTAATAGTGGTCACAGGGCCACCTCATGTGCATCGCTGGATGTGGGAGACGGTGCGGGTCCTAGCTCCGCGCAGCAAGTCGTCCGTGCCACGCGTCGCGGTCGTTCACATGCCGGATGAGCCTCTCGTCGACCTCTTGCAGGCCTTCGTACCCCCAGCGCCCGTAACTGGACGTGTCATCTGGATCGGGGCACGCCCGCGCGGGGAGGCAGATCTGCCGCGCTACCTCGTGCTTGGGCCGGTCGCGCGCTGGATCTTGGAGACCAGATCCGGTCTCCGCTTCGCGGCCGCCCGCTCCACGGCGACGGAGGCCGAGATGCGCGCCCTCGTCTCGCCAACGTCCGCACCGACAAACCTCACCCTTTGCCATCTCGACGCGCATGGCTCTTCACGACTGCGGGTCGGGGGGAGTGACCGACTCACCGTTCCGGAGTTCGCTTTCGAACTACACAGTGGAACCACCGATGGGTCCGAATCGGCCAAGGCCGACTCCGCTCTGGTGGCCGATCGCCTGCTGGCCGAGGCCTTGCGCGAGGTAGGCTGTGATCTCTTCATGACCAACGCTTGTTTCGGCGCCCAGCAGCGTGGCCTGATGGACTTCCCGTTTCCTGCCCAACTCATCCGCCAGGGCCGTCGGCTGGTGGTCGCGGCCCGTGAGCCGATTCAGGGCCGCGCCGCTGCGGTGTTCTTCGATGCGCTGTACGAGCAGCTGGCCATGGGACGTACAGTCCTGGAGGCGTACACGGAGGCGGGGACCCGGCTAATCCGCTCGGCGCTGAGCCCGCCTAAGGGCGAGCCACTGCCTGTAACGGCCTGGGACCTGGCGGCACGGTGGGCGGTCCAGCCGGTTTTGTGGGCAGGCAGCACCGAGGACCTCGGAATCCGCTTCGCCCCAGGTTCTGATCCCCCGCCCGCTGCTGGCGCTGGCCCCACAACCGAAGGCGTCGAATACCTCGCCACAGCGGGAGTTGGCGGAGAAGTCGCCACGGCTCTCGCCGCCGTGGAGGATGCAGCCTGGGACGGCCACAGTTGCCGGCTCGTGTCCTCGGGCCACTCATGTGACCTCTCCGCGGCCTCCATAGAGTCCCTAGACGGCCTTGCGCGCCTTCTATTCGTTCCATCTCCAGGTCAGGCTGAGGAACTCACCTACGCCGTGGGCACATTGGAGGAAGATGAGCGGCTTTCGCTGATTACACCCCGCTTCTCCGGCGAGCCCGCCCTCCTGGAACTTCTCAGCCATCTGGTTCCGGGAGATGTGACCTACCTCAACGCACTAGCCGCCGACAGTGACGGAAACGCGGCCTGGGCACTACTGCGAGCCTTGTCCTTTGGCCCGCATCCCGTCGGCGCGCCGCGTGACCAAGCCATGCGGGCCAGCGAGCTCCTTGAACACCTGTGGCCGCCAACGGAGGGGTTCGTCCCTCCTCGGACACGTCTGGCCGCAATGCTGAGCGGTCGAACCCAAGCCGAGATCGCACAGCAGGTGCTCTACACCGGGACTGCACTCAATCTCGCCCTGCCGCTCCTCGGTTACCAGATCAACACCATCTCCGCCGCGCCGGTTCCCCAGTTCTGCTGGGGTTCCAGTGAGGCCTTCTTGTCCCTCGTGCGTACCAAGGCGGTAGCGGTGGCTGCCGTGGGGGAGAAGGCTGCGTATAGCCTGGCGTTTCCATGGATTCAGTTGGCCGTACGTCAGACTCTGAGCCCGTTGGACGTAGGGATGTTCTGGGCTTCTACACTGCGCAGGGCAAGTGATTCGCCCGACAACACAGAATCAGACGAAGCCGAGTTCGATGCTGACGTCGCAAGATGGACCACAGGCACGAAGCTCGCATGTCTCTCCTGGCTGGCGCATGCGGTGGCCGCGCGCCAG
This sequence comes from Nonomuraea sp. SYSU D8015, assembly GCF_008065375.1. GTDB lineage: Bacteria > Actinomycetota > Actinomycetes > Streptosporangiales > Streptosporangiaceae > Nonomuraea. The sequence goes on along the minus strand of NZ_VJYI01000045.1, from coordinate 16,261 downwards.
ATCGGTCTCATCAACTCCCGCGTCCTGCGCTGGGGACTGCATATTGTGTCGGCTCTCAGCCGGGGTGCCGCCCTCGCCCTGCTGGAGCGTTTTCACCAAGGCCTGCCCGAGTGGCAGCCGCTCGAGGAGCCGGCGCGGACGGAGTACGAGCAGCTCACCGACGAGTGGGAACGGTGGGACCGGGACCCGCAGGACAGGATGGACCGGAACCCGCACGATAATTTGGAGGACCTCTCCCAGGTCGCCGAGTATGCGGTGAGCCTCTTGCACAGGGGCCAGTCAGGAAAGGTCCTGGAAATCACGGACCCTCTAGTGGCGGAAAGACACGGCGAACTCGACCTGAACCTGATCAAGCTCCACGCGTATGCGCTGGCCCGCCAGGGGCGACTGCCCGAAGCGATGACCTCGGTCGCGCCTCTGATTGCCCGGATGGGCCGACTGGACCTTTGGGACCAGTGTGAACTACTGCATCTTCTGGGCGAGTTGAGTGAGCATCAGGGACGTCAGGAGCGGGCGGTGCGGTACTTCCTTGAGGAGCGGGCCCTCAACCCACCTGCCCTGCATCGGAGGCTGCATAACCGCCACCATCTCTACACGGCGTTGCATGCGTGCCCGTCTGCTGACCGGGGGCTCACCTTGGATACCGCGCTCGAGGGGCTCGAGCTGGCCCGGCAGGCGGAGAACACCAAGCTAGTGGTGTTCCTCGCGGAGGAGGCCGTGGCGATCTCCTATCGCGGGGACGGCTGGCGCGCACGGCTGGCCCGAGTGCTGGACGCGGTTGGCGACGACCCAGCTCTGCGATCCAGCCGCCGAGTGGCGTTGGGGCGTGCCTTGTACAACCTACAGTCCGATGGGGATCATCCGACGGAGACGGAGCTACTCCGGGAACTCGCCGCAGGCAGGGACGAGGTGGCGGCCGAGGCGAGCCAGGTTCTCGGTCAGCTGGAGGGGATTCCGCTGGATGAGCGGACCGCGGTGCTGCGGGCGGGCGCCAATCTGGAGACTGGGTCGTCGAGTGGCTGCGCTGCACTGCTGCTCGGCCTTCTATGGCAGCAGGGGGACTTCGAGGCGCTCGCCGAATTGGCTGGCCTCGGCGAGGTCCGTGAGGACTTTCGGGCTGCGTCGCATCTGGCGTTGGCGCGGGTGGCGCATGCGGAAAGTGACATACCCGGCGCAATCGAGCACCTGGCAAGGGGGAACGCGCTGACCGACGTCGCATCCCTAGCCCGCTCGCTCTCGGTAGATCTTGACTTCCTCACCGATGAGGTGGTGGAGCAGGCCGAGCAGCGGACGGGCGAACTGTTGGTCGAACAGGTCAAGCACCTGCTTGGGAGTAACGAGGGTGAGCCGCCGCTGCCCGGTGTCTCACTGGTGGAAGCGCTCGACGGTATCTCCCAGTACGAGTCGGCGCCCGATGTCCCGCTGCACCTCTCCATAGAGAACATACTGCGCTGGGCCTCCGAGCGCGCCTGGGACCGCGGAGAGCTGAAGTCGGCAGCTGTGGCCAGGCATCACCTCTGCGACCTGCTTGCCCGGGCCGGCCCGCAACGACGCGGTGATTGGGCGTACGAACTCAGCTGGCTGGCCACGCTGTTGAAGCAGCAGGGCCGGGTAGGCGAGGCGGAGACTCTGTTCCAACAGGCAGCCGAGTCGGGCCGTGAGGTCCTAGATGCACTGCTGCACGCCAATGTAATCGGGCGGTACGGAAATCTGCTGCACCAGATCGGCGAGTATGAGGCGGCCGTTCACGTGCAGTGGCAGGCCGTTCGGGCCCTACGCCCGGAAATGGGACTACCGGAACGGCCTGCTGAAATGGACGCGGACGCGCTGAGCGCCGCCCTGGCGCCGCGCGGGAACGGCTACGAGGAAACAGTACAGTGGGCGCAGCTGGTGACGAACCTGACCAACTGCCTCAAGGATGCCGGTCATATAGTCCTGGCCTCGGTGGCCTCGGCCCGTGCAGGTGAGGCCCTGGTGTATGCGCTTCCGTACGTGCAGGATCCGGAGCACGATGCGACCTTTTCGGAGGTCGAGCGGACTTGGAACCAGCTGATGGCGCAGTTCAGGGCACTGGCAGCGCGGCTACGTGCCGCGTCAGGCCAGAGTGTCGACCGCCCGTAAGAGGGCCGCAGTCTTAAGGCCGACGCATTTGCCGAAAGGCCGCACCTGGCGAACCGACTCCCATAACCACCCGCGGCTGGCCTACTTGCCTTACGTGGCTAAACCGACCTTCAAGCGGCTGACCAGCAAGAACGCTTGACAACCCCAGATAACGATGGAAGCGATCGGCCCGGCGTTCGTAGCGACGGTGTAAGCAGCGACAGCCAGCCAGCGATAGCCGCTTGCGGCGTCGGCGTCAGCCGGTGCGCCGCCACGCCAGGGACAGCCGCTTGGCCACGTCGATCCCGGAATCGTGCACCGGCTTGACGGCGATGTGATCCACGAGCAGGGCGAGCAGTTCCCTCTGTGCCGCCGGGTCCGCGTTGCCCCACCAGCTTTCGACGGTGTCGGTGCCGGGCGGCACCATGTCGGCGCCCCGCTTCTGCGCGATGGCCAGCAGCAGCCCGGGCGCCAACTCGGGCGTTCGCAGCCGTTCCAGCACCTGCTCGGCTACGGCGGGTGCGAGCACGCGCGCCGCGATGCGGACCCGTCCGCACCCTTCGGCCGTGCACGTGTAGCTGATGACGCCGGCGGCCTGGTCCTGCTGCAGGTGCGCGCCGCACGCGCCGCATGTAAGGAGCCCTTCGAAGATCATGTCGGCGCGCCAGCCGTACTCGGCGTCGTTGCCCTCCCGGCCGGCCAGAGCCGCGAGCATCCCGGCGGCCTCCTCGTGGGACAACTTACCGGCAGCGTGCGCGGCTCTCACGTGCTCGGCCTTGTCGGCGGCGTCCATCCGCGTCGGCGTCGGCTGCGGGCGTTCGTCGGTCGTGTCCGGGTGGGGCGGGACGACGGACAGACGGTGCCGCTTTGGCTGCTCGGTCATCGGTGACTCCTGGGGGGAAGTGGTCGCTGACCCAGCGTAGGCGCTAAGGCGGGGAGCGTTAGGAACCTGGCCGCCTCTGCTGTCGCGGTCCGAACGCACCCTTCAGCCGTTGTGCCGCCACTGAAGCATCAGCGCGCGCCTGCGGGAGCAGCTGCTCACCAAGGTGGTCGCGGAGGGAGGCGTGCCGGTGGCGCTGCCCACCGAGACGTGCCACTACTTCGCCGAACCGGCCTGGTGGCCGTCGCACGACTCGGCGCGGGGGCCCATCCTGCCGGAGCTGATCGAGTTGGGAGCGCCGTAGGAGGTCATCGAGGTCGAACTGTCGGTGCCAGCGCGTCGAGTAGAGGCAAACCAGAGAGCGGCAGGGTCAGGCGGCGCCGAACAGTTCCAGGCAGGCCGGGGTGATCCCCTCATCTGAGACGCCTGGCGCGCGGTGCGGAGTCACGCAAGGCCGCTCTGGAGCGTGGCTCTACTTGCCCACCGGCCACCCGGCCTCTACCTGTCGCCCCGCGCAGGGCCCGGGTAGCCGGGTCTGAATATCCGGCGAGCGGCTGAGCTTCCGGCTCGCGGGCCGTGCGCGGGGCGCGTGGGATCAGGCGGCGGCGCGGCGGTTTTCCTCGTCGGCCCGCCGATAGCCGTACTCCAGGTACTTGGACCAGTGCGCGCCGGCGCTGCCGTCCGGCGAGATTCGGTCGAGCGCCACCATGCCCGCCATGATGGCCGCGCACAGCTCATCCTGGACCTCGGCGAGGCTGGCGGTGACGGGGCCGTCTGTGCCCCATCCCATGGAGCGCCGGTACAGCTCGAACGCCTCGTTTGCCTCCTCGGATGGCTTGGCCATCAGGAGGAGTTCCTTGGCGGTGGGGTCGGGCGCGTGGCTGCGGCGCTCGTCGCGCTCACGCAGGGCGCGGATCTGGGTCCACATCGTGTCCATGTCCATGGGTTTCCTCCAAGCCGTGAGCCTGGTTTGTGGGGTAGGCCGGGCGCTGAGGCTGGCGGCCGAGCTGCCAGACCTCCCATCCGGCGATGATCCACGGGCCCGCCTCGACTGCGTTGCGGACGTCTACGAGCACCTTGCGGCGCACCAGCTCGGCTGCCTGGTCGGGGAGGCCCGGGTCGTGGGTGAACTCTTGCCACTCGGTGCCGATTACTACGAGGTCGGCCCCCTGAAGGGCGTCGTCGAGGGTGTCGGCATAGATGAACTCGGGGTGCAGCTTGCGGGCCGCGTCGAGGGCTTCGGGGTCGTAGATGACCGGTACCGCGCCGCGCTCGACCAGCCGTCCGGCGAGGCGCAGCGCGGGCGAGTCACGAACGTCTGAGGTGCCGGCCTTGAACGCGGCGCCGAGGAAAGCGATCGTGCGGCCGTTGATCGGCCCGCCGTTGGCCTTCTCCACCAGCTCGCCGGCCGCCCGCGCCCGGCCGGCGTTGACCTGCTCCACGGCCGTCAGCAGCCCGTGCGCGTCGTCGGCGCCGAGCTCGCCGATGCGGTGCGTGAACGCGGCCACGTCCTTGGGCAGGCAGCCGCCGCCGTAGCCGATCCCGGGCCGCATGCCGCCGTGCCCGATCCGCTTGTCGATGCCGATCCCGTACGCCACGGTGTTGACGTCGGCGCCGGCGATCTCGCACACCTCCGCCATGGCGTTGATGAAGGAGATCTTCGTGGTCAGGAACGCGTTCGCCGCACTCTTGAGCACTTCGGCTGTGGCCGGGTCGGTGATGATGAGCTCCACGTCGCCGCGGGCGAGGATCGGCGCGTACACCTTCACGATCGCGGCCTCTGCCTCGGGGGTGGACAGGCCGGCCACGATCCGGTCGGGGTACAGCGTGTCCTCGACGGCGTGACCCTCGCGCAGGAACTCGGGGTTCCACACCAGGTCCACCGGGGCGGTGGGCGCGTGACCGTCGATGATCTGCTGGAGCCGCGCCACGGTGCCGACCGTGACCGTGCTCTTGCCGACGATCGTGATGCGCCGGGGCGGCAGGAGCGGCACCAGCGCGTCGACCGCGCCGACCACCTGGCTGGTGTCGTAGCCGCGCCCGTCCGCCCGCAGCGGGGTGCCGACCGCGATGAAGTGCAGATCCGCGAAGTCGGCGGCCTCAGCCAGGTCGGTGGCGAAGCGGAGCCGGCCCGTGGCGGTGTGCGCTGCGAGCAGTTCGGCGAAGCCTGCCTCGTAGAAGGGGGCGACGCCGGTGGCCAGAGCTTTGCACTTGTCTGGGTCCAGTTCCACACCGATCACTTCGTGGCCGAGTTCGGCCATCGCGGCGGCATGGGGGGCGCCGAGGTGGCCGCAGCCGATCACGGAAATGCGCATCATGATCCTGTTCGTCGGATTGTCCTGTGGGGTGCACGGTCGCGTGCGTCCCCCGAAGCTATCCCGAACGGCCGCCGCGGACCGGCAGGCTTCAGGAAGTCGCGTCGATCTTGAGGTCCAGCAGCTCGCACAGCCGTGTCAGGGCGGGGATGGCGGCTTCGCGGACGATGACGTCGCCTTCGCGGGCGCCCTCGATCGGGTACTCCTTGAAGACGCCGTTTTCCATGAGCCCTTCCGGGTCCACGTAGAAGATCTTCATGCCCTTGTCGCGGGCGCGGGCCTGGACCGCGCGCCGGTCGGCGTGCAGCCCGACCACGAGCAGCGCCTTGGCCTCGTCCAGGAGCGGCACCGGCGGGATCTTCTGGTCGTAGCGGCGCACGAACACCTCTTCCAGCCCTGCCCGCGCGGACAGCACGTCGAAGTTGTGCGTGATGACCGGGCCGACGAACACGCCCGCGTCGTGCAGGGCTTTCAGGGCGTGGTGCGCGGGCGTCGGCTCGGCGAGGAAGCACGCCCTGAACATGCGCACCAGGTCGGCGGCCTTGTCCTGCGCGCCGAGCAGCATCTCCTGTACCAGTGTGTCCGCCTCCGGGCTCATGGTGAAGGCGTGCGACTGGGTGAGGGTGTTGTCCTTGCGGGCGGTCACCCGGTAGACCTCGTGCAGGTAGTGCAGCGGCGGGATGCGCGCCTCGATGCTGGTGCCGCAGCCGACCTCGACCTGGAACGGCAGGTAGTCGAGCAGCCCGGACAGGTCCGGCGCGAACGCGGGCTCGCCGCGCTGCTCCTTGACGCGGATGCCGCCCGCGAGCACGTCCCAGGGCAGGTTGCGGACGACGCGCGAGACCTCGTAGCCGTCCGAGATGAAGCACACGTCCACCGACCGGAACCCGTGCGGGGTGTCGCGGCCGGCCCGCTCGTCCTGCGGGTGCTCGTCGTAGTCGGCCAGTGTGAACCGCAGGTCGCCCTTGCTCCAGCAGTCTGGTTTTTCGCGCCAGCCGCCGGCCCGCAGCCAGCCGTCCAGGCTCTTGAGGTAGACGTCGATCTCGGCCTTGGGCGCGGTGATCGAGTGGAACAGGTATAGATCCTGCAGCACGAGCCGCGGGACGGGGAAGGTCCAGTCCAGGCCGTACTGGTAGCGGTAGTGGACGACGCGGCGGCGGCCGTGGTTGTCGGCGTCCCAGCCGGACAGCTCGGCGTTGGCGGGTTCCTGGGTGCGGCGCCAGATGCCTTCCTCGATCGAGCGGGCCCGCTCGTGGCGGTCTCCGGCGAAGTGCTGCTCCCAGGTCGTCACCTGCTGCGGGGTGAGCTGCTCGATGACGGTGTAGGGCAGAAACACGGTGGTGCCTCCTTGCGGATGGGGGGTGAAGATCGTCAGATCCTCATGGGCAGGCCGACGAGGAGTTCCTTCGTCGTGCCGTCGCGTACCGCCTCCAGGCACTGGAGGATGCGGGCCAGCTCGTGATCGACGGCCAACTCTCCGACCGTCTTCTCATCGACCCAGCGGGCCTCGACGTAGCCGCGGCCATCGGTCACGGTGACGTCTGCGTCGCTCGGTAGCGGCACGTGGTAGACGAAGTTGACGCCCTCGTGGAAGCGGCCGGGCCACTCGGGCGAGTGGTCGACGGCGAGCAGCGCGCTGGCGGTGACGCGCAACCCGCCCAGCTTCTCGGCCATGAGGCGGCTGAACGCCCGCCTCGGGAGCTCGTTGGCGTCCGCAGTGCCGCCGGGGAGCCCCCAGCGTGACACCTCGGTCCAGTACGAGCGGCTGATGATGACGAACTGGCCGTCCCGCTCCAGCAGGCCGAGGGTACCGACGCGGCGCGGCGGCGGGTCCTTGAAGTAGTCATGCTTCTCGGTCGTCATGCCCCACACAGTGAGCATCGGACCGCTTCCGGTGAAGAGGAAGTGCGTTGCCTTGGGTTGCCGACTGGTTGCTTCTGGTTGCCTTGTCGCTGGCGGGGCTTCACACGAGCGCGAGGCCGGACCACACTGAAGGGCGACCCTCAACCAAGGGGGCGCGACCGTGGACATCGCCGTGACCCGCCACCCGCTCACGGTGCTGCTCGACCGCAAGCACTGGACATACGAGACGTTTCTGGGAGAAGTCGCCGAACGGCACCGCGCTCGGGGATACGGGACGCCGGCCGCCCGCAAGGAGAAGGTGACCAGGTGGATCACCGGTGTCGCGGTCCCGCAGCCAACCACTCAGCTCGCCATCGCCGACGTGTTCGGCATCCCCGAACGGGAGGTCGAAGCTCGGGGGTGGCCGTACTTCCTCCTCGTGGCGTTTGACGACGATCGCACCATTTGGGAATCGCCGTGGACGCCAGCGGGTACGTTGCAGGCACTGGACCATTTGGGAGGGTCAGTGGATCGTCGGGGCTTCCTGGTCACCTCAACCGGAACACTGGCCGCTATCGCCGCCCAGTGGGCAACAGCAGAACCCGCTCAGGCCACGCTCGCCGGGGGCCGCCGCATCGGCCGCGAAGTCGCCGACATGATCGACTCCCGCCTCGACGCGTTACGACATCTCGACGATCAGGTGGGGGCCGGGCAGGTATACGACGCCGCCGCGGCCGAGCTCCGGCTGATCCGCCGCCTGCTCACCGAAACGACCCACACCGAGCAGATCGGCCGCCGCCTGTACGGCGCCGCCGCAGAGGCATCACGTCTGGCAGGCTGGTGCGCCTACGACGTTGGCCACCAGGCGGCCGCCGAGAAGCACTACGACATCGCGCTGCGCGCCTCCGCCAGCGCCGGAACTGACACGCTCGGCGCGATCATCTTCGCCTTCTGGGGGAACCTCCGCTACACCAACGATGATCCGCGCGGCGCTCTGCATCTGTTCGACGGGGCACTCAACACCGCCAAGCGCATCACCTCGCCCAGAGTCAAAGCACTGCTGCACGCTCGCCGGGCCCGCGCCTACTCACTCGCGGGCGAGCCTCTGGCCGCCTACCAAGCGATAGACGCCGCCTTCGCCACGTACGCGCACGCTGGACCGACCGAAGCGGACCTGCCCTCGATGTACTGGCTCAACGCGGGCGAGCTTCACCAGTTCGCCGGCAGCGCCGCGCTCAGCCTCGGGGAGCCACGGCGCGCACTGTGCCACTTCGACCTGGCCGTCAACGGGGACGACCCGTACGACACGGAGAAGGAGGCGAGGGGCACTGCCATTTACCTGGCGCGCCGCGCCGAGGCGCATCTGGCGCTCGGGGAACTCGACGCCGCTGTGCAGGTGGCCGAGCAGGTCGTGCAGCTGATGGGCGGGGTTGAGTCGGCGCGTGGCAGCAGCGCCCTGAACGGCCTGCGCGCCGATCTTCTCAAGCACCGGGACACGCCCGTTGTGGAGAACTTCCTCGACCTCACTGCCTAGTCCTAGGGCCAGGTAGGAGTTCGCAAAGGGCGTCCGGCCTCCACCTCGTCGGCGAGGCGCAGCGGAATACTCGCTGCCAAACGCGATGAGTAGCCCGGAGGGGGACGCTGGTGCACCACGACGGCCCTGCCGACAAACTGGAGAAACTCGCCGTGCGACTGAGCGCGGCCAGCGAGGAGGAGCTACTGGCCATCCTCGCCCAGGCCGACGCCGACGACGAGGAGATGCACACCAACCCGCCCCAGCTCGGCTCAGCGCATCCCGTCGCGGCCGGCGCGACAGAGGTGACCTTGCTCGGTGCTCTCGGGCATCGGTACGGGATGCTCGCTGGGGGCGCCGGTGGACTGCTAGTGCGCACCCGGCAGACCTGCGTGCTCGTCGACCCGGGACCCGCCGCTCTCGGCCTCCTGGTCCGGCTCACCCGTCAAGGACGGTTCGACTTCGGCGAGGTCGATGCGGTGCTGGTCTCCCACTTCCACCCGGACCACTACACCGACGTCATCCCGTGCCTGGAAGGCGCGGTGAGCGCCCGGGGCCGGCGCGGGCGGGTGATGCTGGCCGCCAACACCACGGTGATACGGCGGTTCGGCGCGTTCTCGCCCTTCCACATGCGTCGGGTCGATCCCGTCGCCCTCGCCCATCCGGACGGCGCCGGCGAGGGAGAGCCGATGGTGAAGCTCGCCGACCTGACCATCTACGCCACTCCGGCCCTGCACCACGAACAGGACGACGAGATCCGGACCGCGATCGGGTTCGCCTTCGACACCCCCGGCGGCGGGATCTGGTACACCGGAGACACCAATCTGTTCGGTGGACTCATCGATGCCGTTGCGGCGCTGCCGCCAGAGACGGACCTGGTGATCGCCCACGTCGGCGGCACCAACTTCCAGGCCTCACCGGAACGGGCCGCGGTCTGCCGTTGGCACCTGCAAACCCGCGACATCCAAGCCATCGCCGCCGCGCTGCGTCCGGCCGGTGTGATCGTCCAGCACTACGACGCCGCCTACGCCACGGCGCGTTACCGCGTCGCTCAGGCACTCTGGCTTCAACGGCACCTACGTGCCGGCGGCGGCAAGCCGACCCTGGTCATCCCCGGCAGGAATGGCCTACATGTCACTCTCCACGACCAGCAACCGCTTCGCCGGGCGGTCGTCCTGGACGATCTGCCCTGGCCCTACCCGGACCTGTAGCGCCTTCTCCGCCTTTTCGGCCGCCGAACAGCTTGGCCAGAGCAGGCATACCGCGACGAGCGATGGCGTCAGGGTTCGGCGGGCGGCCGCGGCGCTGTAGCAGCCTCGCGAGCCACAGCCATCGCCATTCCAGTGGGGCGTCCGGAACCCACCCGTAGTAGCCGTTGTCCGGCGGGGTGGGGAGGGGTTTCATCGCGTGTCCTTCGGCCGGGAGCCCGCCACCGAGGGAGGAAGGGGTGGCCGTGTGACGGCGCAGGGCCACCGCCCTACGGCCTTCATCGGGCTCGACCGACCGGACAGCCATTAGCGGTGAGATGGATCACCGTGCAGATGGTCACCGCGACCTGCGGTAACGCTCAGGATCCCGTTATCGCGCCGGACTGTCCCCGCCATGGCCGAGCCGAAAGCTGACTCCACACCGTTGATCATGCACCGCCCTGACCTGGTCTAACGGCGCGTACCACTAGTGGCTGTCCCGTCGACCCCGGAAAAGGGCACTTTGCACGCCCGGCGCGACGAGCACGGCATCACCGTCGAGATCATCGACACCGCCGACACCCTGAGCACCGAGCACCTTCATCGCACCCCTGATCCGGTCGGCACCGGCGGCTACGGCTTGTCGTCGGCGTGTCCCGGGGTCGCTCCTCAAAGCCTCACGCGCAGGACCGCGCGCTCTCCGAGCAAGCCCGGAAAGCGTCACCGGGCGTCACGCCGGACGAATCAGGGCCGGGCGGCCATGACCCGGCGCAGTCGTTGCCAGGAGGCGGCCGGGCACGTTCATGTCCAGCTGGGGCTGGTTGGTGCGTCCTGCTGGAACAAGCCGTCGATGAGATCTCTGGTTCATCCGGTCTCTGGTTCCTCTTCGGTGACCTGTGTCCAGCGCACGTTGCCGCGCACGTCCACGTGGGGATCGGCCGCGAGCGCCTCGCGCACGGCTTGAGGGAGTTCGGCCGCCCGGCGGGCCAAGGCTATGCGGACCGAGGGGGCCGGGTCGTTGGCAAGGACGGCGACCATTCGCGGGTCGGCCGGTGCGATGCCAGCGCCCAACGCCCGGATGTGCTCATCTTCGTGGAAGAGCAAGGCGAGAGCGTGAAGAGAGAGGTCCGGGCCGGCGGAGGCGATTGCGGAAACGGTGAGCCCGCCCAGCAGACGGGTCTGCGAATCGCCATCGCGCAGCAGTTGAGCGGCGCTCGCCACCGCCTCCTGTACGAAGGCGTGGTCGAGTTCGGTCACCTGCTCGCCCTGGGCGCGGGCAGCTGCGAAGGCCTCTGCCGCCGCCACCAGGGCAAGCCCAGCCAGGTGACGTCCGCCGGTCCGGAAACGTGCCCGCGTGAAGGGAGTATCTGTATCGATCTCCCACCGGTCGGCTTGTGACAGGCGCGGCGCTCGATGTACCGCATGCAATTGTGTCGCCAGCTGTGCGGTGAGGCCGGGTGGAAGGCGGCGAAGAAGGCGGCGCAGAGCCGATACCGCACGCGCGCGGGCCGCGGCACCGTGGTGGTGGTCCTCGGCGATCGCCGTGAGTTGCTCGGCGACGGCGATGGCCAAGTCGGCGGGGGCGCCTGCGGCGATGTGAGCCGCCTGGTCCGGACGGCCTGGCGGCGGGGTTGGCAGAGCCGGATCGGGGGAGTCCGGTGATGGTGGTCGGTCGACGGCGTCAGAGACCTCTTCCTCTGCGGCTTCATCAAGCTCCCTGTCGTCCGCTGTCCCGGCCGGGTCGTCAGCGAACGCGGTTGAGGCATGGTGGTCGTCGGGCACGGCATGCTCGGGGGCGAGTTCGGCGGCGGGGACATCGGCCAGGATCTCGGCGTCCAAGAGGGCCAGCAGAAGGTCGACCGTCGTCTTCTCCTGGTTTCCGATGACCGTCGGCTGGCGCGCGTGACCTACCGTGCGCCGCAGCAGGGCGGCGCAGGCTCGGCGGGCAGCGCGTTGCACCGGATCAGATGTGACCCGCCAACTCGCCAAGACCTGGATGGCCGTTTCGTGGTTTTCACCAGCGAGTGCGGCAACCACGGCGAGCAAGGGGCCGCGGGCGCCCTCTGGCAGGTTGCGCACCCGTTCCCACAAACCGTGCGGGGGTTGGGGCTGCCGCAACATCAGCGCGAGCGCGGCCGCGAGATCGTGGCGGCGGGACTTGACCGCCCAGTAGGTTTGAATCACAAGATCGGCGATCTCGGCACTGACCGAGGTATGAGCCTGCAAGGCGGGCTGGGCCAGCGCGAGGATGGCATCGACGGCGCTAGCAGGGATACGCACACCGAACGATGCCAGCGCCTTGACCGCGTCAAGCTCGGGCCAGGGCTGCACGGAGCGCGACTCCCACAGGCCGTCGGCTGCCCGCAGCAGCACCTGCGCGACCTCGGCGATGCCCTCATCACGCACTGTGGCCGCTTGCGCCCCGAGGACCTGGATCGCCGCGGCTTGCCGCCCGCGCATGGCCGAGGTCGCCCAGACACCGACGTCGACGGCCTGCGGCAACCGGCGAGCCAAACGGGCGGACGCCTTCGCGTTTCCCGCCAGGACGTAAGCCCGTACGGCTGCGTCCTGACGGCCCCCTGTGTTCAGGACATCGCCCAGTAGCGACAGCGCGAGCGCTTCTTCCTGCAAGTGGCCGGCCAAGCGGGACTCCCACAGATAGCGGCGGGTGTCGCCGAGGGCGTTGGGAAGCTTGCCGTGGTGTGCAGCCTCGAAGGCGGCCAGCGCGGGGTCGTAGGCGCCTGCGAGGAGGCGCCGTCTGTTCGGCAACGCACTGACCAGCTCGGCAAGGTCACTCTGCTCATCGAGACCGATCTCCCAGGCGAGCATCCGCAAGGCCCGGAGGGCGGCCCGAGCATCGCCGTAGAATTCGTGCTCGCTGCTGGCGAGAATCGACTGACGCCACAAGCCGATCGCACGCTCTGAGTCACCCGCCACCGCGAAGGCGTAGGCGGCTCGCGAGGCTATCAGGCCACGGGCATGCAGCAGACGTCCGGCGAGGCCGGCGTCGATGAGCTCGCCGTAGGCGGCCTGGACCTCGGAAGAAGAAGAGGAGACCGTCAAGCCGGCATCGGCGACCGCGCAGCGCAGCCGCGCGCGGAGCACGACGTCAGAAGCCTCCGCTGCGGCCGCCAAGGCGCGCAGCTCGGCCAATACATCGGGGACGCCGTCCTGGCCGTACCCGACATCCCCAACGATCGGCCGTGGGGAGGCAGTGTCGAACAGTCCATCAACAAGCGCCTGTTCCAGGACCAGGCAGCACAGCAACGGCGCATGAGGATCGCCCGCCGCCGCGAGCTCACGCAAGGCCGGGACGCAGGTCGCCAGGTCGCTGCCGTGTTCAGGCCAGTCCGCCACACGCGCCAGGACCGACAGCCGAGCCTGCTGAACCGGGTTGAGATGCGGGGCGATGGCGGCCAGATCACGCCGCAGCGACCGGACTGAGGTGCCGGCCATGATGCGGTCCAGCGCCGCTTCGAACAAGATCGAGAACGCGTTGTCGTGATCCCCGCCAGCGTGAACGGCCTTGGCCTGCCGGATGCGCATCGTGGCGGCATGGCCCGGGAAGCTGGCCTCGGCGAGCCCTCTGGCGACCAGGCCGTACAGCCGCGCCGCTGTGAGCGGGTGGGATACTTCACAGGCCACCGCCTCCTCCTGCAGCGCGTCCAGGCCCAGCACCAGGACCGGGTCCTCGACCAGCCCCAATGCCCGGGGGGCCGCGGGGTCGGCCGGCGCAGGGTCGAAGCCACACCACGCCTGCGCCCATGCTGCCCCGAAGACCGCGAACACCAGGTACGGAGCCTCACGCAGCTTCCGGCCCACGGCTTCGGCACCCCAGACCTCGATCTCCAGGTCGCCGGCGTACTCGTCCTGCAGCTCGGCCAGGGCGTCGACGTTTCGGGTATCGCGGTCGAATTCGGCCGAGGTGACCAGAACGAAACGTCGGGGATCAAATCTCCGCTTCGCCCCCGTGAAGCCTGAGTGCCGGGGCGGCCCCGCGTAGTCCCGCACCGCTTCGCGGATCTTCGCCTTTGTCAGCTCGTCATACCTCTTCACCTGATACAGCGACCTGGCCGAGTCCTTCTGGCGCTCAACGATGTCCAGACCGTACTGCTTCTGGCCGCTCCGGCCGTAGAACTGAGTGCCGCGGTTGTCTTGGCGGCTGACCATCTCAGCGACGAGTCGCTCGAAGACCTCCGGCTCAAGTTCCGCTAGCGGAAGCAACCTCGGGTTCTGCATCGGCACAGGAAGCGGCGCAGCCTGCGCATGCCGGGTGAGCTGGGGCAACGTCAAGGTCACCAGGCCGACGTCCGGCCCGGCATCGGGCGTGATGTCAACCGAACCGGTGCCTGGCGTAGTTCCCCGGCGCTCAAACGCCCTATCGTGGCCCACACTCATCGCACCCCTGCATCCATCCGCTTCCCTCCTCGCGCCAGCGGCCTCAGCGCCAAGATACGTCTAGGCCGCAACGATGCTTCCACCCTGCCCGCACCGCTGCTGCCGCTCCACCAGAGCTCCCTGCGATCCTTGCGACATGCCAAAGGCGGACGTGACATGCCGGCCAGCCTGAACCGGACCCGGGAAGCCGATGGACGTCCAGCCCACCGCCGAAACAAGGGACTGGTCCTGACCATGCGACTCATCGCCTACGACAACGGCATGCTGACCCTCGACGGAGCGCCGTTGAACGACCACACGAGGGACCACGACCGCGCGGACGCCTGGCTCGTCCGAAACCCTGGGTCTCCTGGTCTGAGGGGCGCGGGCGTCTGGACCTTCGAATCTCCAGCTCTGGGGCTCCGGCCACGGCTAGGGCCTGGCTAGCATGGGCAGTGAGGGGGATGGTCTGCATGCAGCTTCGCAGCACCGCCGCCGGACTCATCATCGGAGCAGTCGTGGGTGTTCTGACCAGTGTTCCATCCGCAGCCTGGACACTCGCCCAGATGCCCGCCGACCCGCCGACGACCGGCGAACATAACCGCATGATGGCCGACTGCCACCGGATGATGGGCATGGGTGAGCACATGGCAGGACACGATTCGGCTCAGTGAAGCGGAGAGGGATCCACCACCCAGGCTCTGCACATCAAGATCCCGGCAACCCTCACGTTGCCGGGATCTTCGCGCTTCCACCGGTCTTCCTCGTGAATGACGCCGTCATCGCCGCAGAGTGAAAGATCACCCGAACATGAATTCCTCACTTAAACTTCATCTATGCCGGGTCGCGCCACGCCCGGAGCTCGCTCAGACCGTCCTGAGGAGAGGACAGCGCGGGCATGAAGGACACCCAACGGCAGCCCACCTGGACGTTCCTGACCAACCACGCCCGGGTGCTGCGCCTGATTGCTGACGACCCGCACGCGGCGCTGGCCACCACCGAAGCCCAGTTTCGGCTCTCCATCCCAGCCGAGCATGACGCCTACGAGGAACTCCTCGACCTGTTCGCCGGCGATCTGAAAGAGCAATCACCCAAGCGGTGGACCGATCTGTGCGAGGACGACTACACAGCCGCGATGGTGGTGCCGTTTTGGGCATGGGCCGCCAAGCAGGAACAGGCCATGCGGATCCTGCACCCGCACGCCAACGAACACGACTTCAAGTTCACCTGGCCGTTAATCGCTGACGTGCTGGAGTTGTGCGCGGTCACCGTCACCAACCGCGCCATACAGATCAGCTCGCCCTGCCCGCCGATCGCGATGATTCCGGCGTTCGCCAGGGCGCAGCGGCGGGTCTACCTGACCGCCACACTCTCCGACGACAGTGTGCTGGTGACCGATCTGGACGCCAACCCTGACGATGTGAAGCAGCCAGTCACCCCGGGCAGCGCCGCAGACCTGGGCGATCGAATGATCCTCGCGCCGATCGCGCTCAATCCGCACCTGGACGAGGAGGCCGTTCGGATGCTGGCCCGGCAGTACGCCGATGGCGATCGTGACGGTGACGGCCGCGCGGAGGCCCGGCCGGTCAACGTGGTCGTGTTGGTGCCCAGCGACCGTGCCGCGGACCGATGGCAGCGGCACGCCGATCAGATCGTGCACGCCGGCGACCTCCAGCAGGCAGTGACCGCGTTGAAGACAGGGCACGTGGGTCTGGTCGTGCTGGTGAACAAGTACGACGGGATCGACCTGCCGCACCGCGCATGCGAGCTGCTGATCCTGGATGGTGTGCCGCGACCCCTGGACGCCACCGAACGGCGCGAGGCCGCCGTTCTGTCAGGCAGCCGCAGCATGCTGATCCGGCAGATCCAGCGGATCGAACAAGGCATGGGGCGCGGGGTACGCGACGTCAAAGACCACTGGGGGGCTCGCCCCGATGTGTGGACACGGGCTGTTATGCGACGAGCAGCACCTTATCGGTAGTTTGCTGCTCGTAGTCGATCGGGCTGAGGTAGCCGAGGGTGGAGTGTCTCCTTCGAGTGTTGTAGC
>NZ_VJYI01000044.1 GCF_008065375.1 Nonomuraea sp. SYSU D8015 | reverse complement strand
TCGGCGCAGGCTTCATTCCGCAAACGGGTACCGGACTCCGCTTGAGGTCCACAACGAGTACCTGAGCCAGCAGCTCGCAGCATGAAGTGATCATCAGGAAGCTGTCCGGAGAACGCGGGGCTCCTCACCCTTACGTCCCTGGCGATCTTGGCGGGCGACTGCTCGGGATGGTTCGCCCAGGCCAGGAGCCCTGTGGCAGCGGCGCGAGGCGGGGCTGGGACGCGGTGCGGTCGTGACACCGGTTCGACATCAGCGCCGGAGGGTCAGGCGGTGCGGGCGGCGTGGCGGTAGTCGGCGACCGTGGACTGGCGGCTGCGGACGGTGCCGGCGATGGTGGCCACCGAGGCGGTGCGGGGGGCGAGCGCGGGCTCCGGGTGCGGCACCAGTCTTGCGGCGGAGGAGGGCTCCGCCGCACGGCGGAGACCGGGCGCGGGCGGCTCCGCGTTGCAGCCGTCGTGGCCGCCTTCCTGGGTGGATAAGGTCGGGCCGTGCTCGCACTCAAGCGGAACCCGCGATGACGATCAGATTGGTCGTCGCCGATGACCACGCCATGATCAGGATGGGCTTGCGGTTGGTCGTGGAGAACGCGGACGGCATCGAGGTGGTCGGCGAGGCGGCCGACGGACACCAGGCCATCGCCGTCGCCCGGCGCGAGCGTCCCGACGTGCTGCTGCTGGACCTGGCGATGCCGGTCGTCGACGGCTTGGAGGCCGCCCGCACGCTGCTCGCCGACCCTGCGCCGCCCAGGATCGTGATGCTGACGACGTTCGGCAGTGACGACAACCTGCAGCAGGCGCTGCGCGCCGGCGTCAACGGGTTCCTGCTGAAGAGCTCGCCGCCCGAGCATCTCGTCGAGGCGATACGGGTCGCGGCGGCGGGGGACGGCCTCATCGATCCTGCGGTGACCATGCGGCTGATCGCCTCCTTCGCCGCGCGGCCAGTGCTGGTGCCGCCGCCGGAGCTGGGCACGCTCACCGAGCGCGAGCGCGACGTGCTGCTCCTGCTGGCGCGTGGGCTGTCCAATCGGGAGATCGCCGCCGAGGCCGGTGTCGGGGAGGCCACGATCCGCAGCCATGTCGCCCAGATCCTGCACAAGCTGGGCCTCCGCGATCGTGTGCAGGCGGTCGTCCTGGCCTACGAGTCCGGCATCGTACGCCCTGGCGAGACGTGATACCGCGCGCCCGAGGCAGTCGGCGGCCTCTGGCTGGACTCCGCCTGCCCGGCGGATGGCGGCCGAGCCGGATGGACCTCCTGCTCGCTCTCGCCGTAGCGGTGGCCGGGCAGGTCGAGTCGTTCGGGCGGCAGGGGCTGGAGCCGGGCCAGATCCGCCACCCCGTGCCGCTCGCTGCAGGCGCCGTCGCCGCCGGGGCGCTCCTGCTCGTGCGCCGCAGATTCCCCGTGGGCGCGCTGCTGGTGCTGGTGGCCATCGGTGTGGGCGTACGGGCGGTCACCGGCGGCCTTTACTACCCCGCCTGGCATTTCTACTCCACCCTCATCCTCGTGCACACCGTGGCCAGCGTGGCGGACCTGCGCAGCCGGCGCGGGGCGGCCGGCCTCGCCTGCGTGCTGCTCGCCTACCTCTTCCTGCAGACCTTCCAGTACAACGACTTGGCCGAGGTGCTGATCAGCGCCATCTTCATCGGCGTCGCGTACGTCAGCGGCATCCTGCTTCGCCGCCAGATCGACGAGACGCTGCGCCTGGCGAAGCAGGCCGCCCGGCTGGAGGCCGAGCGCGAGGAACGGGCCAGGCAGGCCGTGGCCGGGGAACGGGCCAGGATCGCCCGCGAACTGCACGACATCGTCTCGCACAACGTCAGCCTGATGACCCTGCAGGCGGGCGGGGTGCGGACGATGCTGGGCGAGGAGGCGCAGCGCGAGCGCGACCTGCTGCTCGGCGTCGAGCGGGCGGGCCGCGAGGCCGTGGAAGAGCTGCGGCTCATGCTCGGCATGCTGCGCGATCCCGGCGGGACGGGCGTCCAGCCGCCATCCGCCGGGCTGGACCAACTCGACACGCTGGTCGCGCAGGTCCAGGACACGGGCGTGGCGGTCAGCGTAAGCGTGGAGGGGCGGCCGCGGCCGTTGCCGCCGGGGCTTGATCTGTCGGCGTACCGGGTGGTCCAGGAGGCACTGACCAACGCGCTCAAGCACGCTCGCGCGAGCCGCATCGACGTCACGGTCACTTACTCGCCCGGCGCGCTGATTGTCGAGGTCGTCGATGACGGCAGAGGCGACGGCGGTGGCCACAGTGGCGGGCATGGATTGATCGGGATGCGTGAGCGGGTGGCGATGTTCGGCGGCGAACTGACCGCAGGGCCCGCGCCGGGCGGGCGCGGTTACTGCGTACGAGCGAGGTTTCCGCTCGGCTGAGCCCCGCACCATTGCGGAGAGGAGGTCGCCCGTCAGGTGGACGACCACTGTGAGCGGCCCGCCTTAGTGTCCTTCCGCGGCGACGGTTCGTCGCCGATGAAGGAGGATGCCCGTGTCACCGCTGTCCGACCCGATCCGTTTCCGCCGCCTGGCCGCCGGGATGTGCCTCATCGCCGCGCCGGTCACGTACGTCGCGGGGATTCTCGCCGATCCCGCGCTGCGGCTGGACAGCAACGCCGATGCGGTCGGCGCCTACGGGCGGCACCTGGAACAGGTTTCGCTGAGCGCGGCCATCCTGCACTGGAGCTGGGTGCTGCTCGTGCCGGGCGTGATCGGCATGATCCACCTCGTGCGGCGGCGCACGGTGCTGCTCGGGCACATCGCGGGCGCTCTCGCGCTGCTGGGCGTGGTCAACTTCTCCGCCCTCATGCTGGGCGACTTCTTCTACGCCCGGCTGGAGCGTGAGCTGGGCCCCTTCACCGGCACCGCGCTGGGCGATCGGGCCTTGGCCGATCCCGGGGCCGTGTTCGGCTTCCAGATCCCGGGCTTCGCTGGGCTGGCGGGGCTGTTCCTGCTCGGCCTGGTCTTGGCCTACTGCCGCCATGCGCCGTGGTGGGCCCCGTTCGCCATGCTGGTGGGCATGTTCACCGCGCCCATATTCTGGGTCGGCACGGTGGCCGGAGGGCTGCTGTACCTGGCCGGGTCGGGTGCCATCGGGGTGCGCATGCTCCGGATGACCGACACCGAGTGGGCCCACCCCGGCACGGCTTTGCGCGTGACGGCCACCAACGACGACCACCGGTTGTCCAGCTAGGAGTTCGAGCAGCGGCTACCCGGCCGGCACATCCATTCGCCCAGTGTGCCGGGACAGGTCCACTCCTTCGAGCGGATTCGGGTGAGTTCGAGCACACCGTGGCGCCGACGTCGGCCATCTGATCGTGGGCGGGGTGAGCCACTTCCTCAAGGGGGCCGTCTCACGCGTGTGGGGCCTGTCCGCGACGGCGGGCACATGCTCGCCTCCGACGGGTCAGTGCACGCAGAGGGCCGAGACGGTCACTTCGTAGACGTACCAGGAGCTGTCCGGCGCGATGAACAGAGCGCGATCGGTCTGCGACCAGTTCGTGCAGTCACCGCCCGCCGCCAGCACCGCCGCCCTGGCCTGCTGTGCGCCGTTGTGCTTGGCCACGTCCCAGGTCCGGCCCTGGCCCACCGCGCTCGCCGAACGCGGAACCGTGTAGGACATGGCGGACTGATCGGTGGCGGCGTCGGCCGCCACCGCGCCGAGACCGAGCGCCGTCACCGTGACAAGGGACGCGGCCGATACGCGCCAAAGGAGCGCTCTCCTGCGGCTGTCTGTGCGAGATTCCATCTGGCCTCTCTAATTCGTCGGACGTAGAGGGATCGCGGCGCCTGGCGCGCCACGACGTCAACGTAGATCCGTAATTGCGGCCACACCAGATTCGGCTGGCCGCCGCCGCGTTCGCCCACGATGCGGCGTGCGGAATGCTGAAAGTTTCACGAATGTGAAAACGCGCCCCGGCGTCCGGAGGGTGAGACGATTCCCTTCGGATGATCGGACCGTAACAGTACGCCGCGCCCGACGCCGTGTCCGGCGGATGCTCAGGGCACCGTGAACCGGGTCGGCGCGCAGGGTGGGCGGAGGGCCTGGACGCCCCGGGGCGACGGAGACGATCGCCACCATGGATCTCTGGGCGCGAAGTCGCGTCCAAGCGCGGGTCAGCGTCGGTGACCCAGTCCATGTGCTCGATCCAGTGGTCGAACAGTGCCCGATCGCCCTGCAGTTCCAGCGTAGAAGCCGCATCCAGCGGGCGACGCCTGCTGAGCACCAGCAGTAGTTCGGCGGCTGGGCCGCGTACCGCGACGTCTGCCTTGGCGTGCGTGCGTTCCAGGACGACCCTGTCCGGTTCCCGGCGTGCCAGCCACTCCCCGGGGGCGTCGGTCGCGTGGAAATGCAGGGTCTGGCCGCCGCCGCGCATCGCATCGGCGAAGTCCGGCCTGTTCTCCCAGTAGCCGCGGGAAGTCATCGTGTCCAGCCAGTCCTCGGTGGCCGCAACGGCAAGCTCCGGCGCCAGCTCGTATCGCATGCCGAGCGCCGCAGCCGCGTCCGCGCGATGCACGCAAGCCCGTCAGCGGACGTGAGGACAGCCCTCACCGCGGCTCTCCAGCCGCTGACCTCTGCTGTCGCGAGTCACTGACATTCGGCCGCTCTGTCTCACTCTCGATGATCCCGTCACGGAGCGTGTTCATCGGTGGCGGCTACTATCTGCGATCCAGATAGTCCGGCCTGCGTTGCAACCACCACCATCGCTCGCCCAGACCAGTACACCGGTAATACGCCTGGAAGCCGGTTCCCTTGAGCTCACATGGGTTCACCCGCGCCGCATCAGGCCGATCGTAGACGTAGAGGAACGAGTTCTCCGGCACCTCGTCGTGCGACAGGCCGAGGATGAGAACACGTCCGGGATGAGAATCGAAGGGACCATCCTCCGCAGCGTTCCGGCCGGGGGCCAGATGGTCGAACCGGCCGGGCAGCTCAACCCACCCGTCCTCAGGCATATCCGTCTTCAGTTTTCTGCCTTCGGCCAGTACGGCCAGGGCAGTGAAGCTGCTGTGATGCGCCGCGAACCATGTTCGCGCGAAGATGCCGTTCCAGGGGAGAAGCGCAACGAGGACAGTCAGTCCGATTATCCCCGTAATCGCCACGTATTTTTTGGTACTACCGCCACGTGCCAGCAGCACCCATACCATCGTGGAGATCGCCGCGACGACGTGTGCTGACATCAGGATGAGCTTCTCGAGGTGACGGTCGTCGTACTCGAGCCACAGAAGGTACCGGCCTGTGATGACCACAACCCAGCTCAGCACGCTGATCACGCCTAACGCATCGTACCGGCTTTTGATCATGCATCTCAGCCTAGGCCACACCCTGTGGACTGCGGCTGGGCGAGAGATGGTGGACGAGCAACACCCCCGCGACGAGCCGCCGTGGTGGTGCCGGGATCTGGAGTGCGAGAGCGAGCCAGAGCCCATTCGACTGTCGCTCAACACGGATGTCAGCGCGTGGGGCACCGTCCGTGGCTTCCGGCGAAAACAACGCCCAGGAGTTGATCTAGGACTGACGGGCTGCGGGTGCGTCTCGGAAACGGGTTGGGTGCAGCTCCTCCTCCTCAGAGAGTGTCTGAGCTGGGCGTTTGCGGTCGTGACTGTTTGATCGAGAAAACCGCCTTCCACTGTGAGTGCGGAGGTGTGAGGCGGTGGTGACGGTGGGCTCGTTGCTGGAGGAACTGGCGCGGCGGGAGGCCGTGGCCCGGCAGCGGATCCTGGAGATCCGCGAGCAGATCGCTGCGCTGGAGCCACGGCTGGAGGGCGAGCACGACCGGCTGTCACGGCTGGTTATCAGGCGCGAGACGGTGGAGGAGATCCTGGTCGAGGCTGCCCGGCCCGTCCAGGAGCCCGTGCGAGCGGCCGAGGTCGTCCGACGCCGCCAGAGTGGGTGCGGTGCCGGGTGCTCGGTGTGGTGACGGTGCCGGCGTGGCCGCCGGGCATGAAAGGTCGAAGCTGAAGCGGCTGGTGGAACGCGGCTGGGCCCGGGAAGAAGGGCCGGGGCTGTTCTCTTCCGCCGTCAGGTTCGAAGGTGCCAACCAATCGTCCCCGGACGAAGGAAGAGCCCTATGCAGGCACCGTACGACACCGAGGTCACCGCCGACGTCTTTGCGGAGGCGAAGAACACCTTCAACTGTCTCATCGGACAGCTCACCGATGCGGCGGCCGGGACGCCGTCCCATGACCGGAGACGATCGTCGAGCAGGGGCGTGAGCTGCAACGCCAGCTCCTGCAGGCGCACCTGGACCTGCGGGCATGGCGCGAGCAGCAGACGGTTGTGGCCGCCCGCCACGGCGGTGCCGGGCCGGCCGCCCCTGACGGCGTGGCGCCCGGACGCGCTACGGCCGGCATGCTTCAACTCATCGTCGTGCTCACACAGACCGGGGCCCGCGAGCACAGCCACGTTCAGGAGCCGGTGGTGGGGCGAGTCACCACCCGCGTGCAAGGCATGGCAGGATCGCGGCCATGTCCCTCAGCGTTCCCCGTCTCCGGATCGGCTCGATTGAGATCATCGCCCTCGCCGATGGCGAGGGCCCGTTCTTCTCCCCGCGCGTTGAGGCCTTCCCCGAGGCCACGGCCGCTCAGTGGGCCGAGGCCGACCGCTACGACCCGGGCGCGGTCGACGCCGAGGGCCGCTGGCGGCTCCAGTTCCGCGCGTACGCGATCCGCAGCGACAAGGGCCTCACCATCGTGGACGCCGGGATCGGTCCGGCGGACGGCCCGGCCCGCTCGTGGGCGCCCGTGCCCGGCGCGCTCCCCGAGTCGCTCGCCGCCGCGGGCATCGACCCGGCCGAGGTCGACACCGTGGTGCTCACGCATCTGCACACCGACCACGTCGGATGGGCGGTCGTGACCGAGGCGGCCGTCCCATCAGCGGGCGGCGCGATGGACGGTAACGCTTCGACCAGCAGCGCGACGGACGGTAACGCTTCGACCAGCGGCGCGACGGACGGTAACGCTTCGACCAGCAGCGCGGTGGGCGGCGCCCCTGCGCCCGGCAGCGCGACCAGCGACCGCCGCCCCTACTTCCCGAACGCCGAATACCTGCTCCAGCGGGCCGAGTTCGACGCCCTCGACGCGCTCAACCCGCAGCTTCGCGAGACCCTCACCGACCCGCTCGCGGCAGCCGGTCGGCTCCGGCTCCTCGACGGGGACACGCCGCTGCGCGCCGGGCGCACGGTCGCCACGCCCGGTCACACGCCCGGGCACCAGAGCGTGCTGGTCCCCGACGGGCGTGAGCTGGTGCTCGTCACCGGCGACCTCCTGGTGCACGCGCTCCAGCTGCTCCACCCCGAGCTCGCCTACTCGCACGAGATCGACCCTGAGGCGGCCAGGCACTCAAGGGAGCGCATGCTCGGCCGCGGAACCGCCACCACGCTGCACCTGGCGACACCGCACCTGACGGAGCCGTTCATCTCGGCGTGATCGCGGCCGTCCGAGCCGTTCGGCACGGGTCAGGCCGTGAGGGCATGCAGACGCTCCAATTTCTCGGTGGTCTCGTCGTCGACGGGACTGAAGACCGTGAGGCGGCGGCCGCCTCCGGACTGGAGCCACATCCAGTCGGCGTGCAGGAGCAGCACGCCGACCTGCCGATGCGGAAGATCTTGACGTCCTTGACCATGTCGGCGATGTTGCGCCGACCCCAGATCTCGCCGAACGCCTGGAGGAGGCCGGGCAGGACGCGAAGCTCAGCTTCGAAGATCAGCTCAACGGCCGGTTGAAGCTGAACGTCGACCGGCTCGGCGTGCTCGGCGAGAGCGAGTCCCTGAAGTGGCTGCGCAGGACAGTGTGCTCGGGCGCGGCGGCGGGCTTGCCGGCTTTCCGGGCACGGGCCTGCTTGGCCTCGTGCAACTGTGCCAGCTCTCGCGTGCCTGCCTGCCTGTGCGGCGCAGGTCCAGGCAGAGCGCGAGATGGCGGCGCGGGCCCTTGGCGATCAGCGTCAGCCCGACCGCGAACGCCGCCAGCGCTCTGGAGGCGGAAACCCCCATATCCCCCCGAAGCCGGGTAGTCGCTTACGCATGTATCGCGTCGCGAAAGTCGGACGAAACGAGGGGAGTCCACCCATGAAGCAGCCTCCCAGCCCAGCCCGTCCCGCCGGAGTCGAGGCTTGGCTCTTGGAAGTCCTCGCCTGGCAGGCGCCCAGTGTTCCGCCATCGTCGGTGCGCCGAACACCCCCGCGGTAACCCTTCCCCGCGCCGCTTCCGGAGACATGCCCCCACCGCAGCGGCGATACCACCGCCAAGCGAATCGGCCGCGACGGTGAGGACGGTTGTACGGCCGAAGGAGGCATACCGCGGGCTGTCGAGGGCAGTGACCATTACAGCAAGCGAGTCAGGACCTGGCCCGAGAGGCATTCGACACAAGAGCGCCGGTTCCTGGCAGAAGAGCCAAGGCCCGGTCATGCCGCTTCGTTAGCGTGACGCCGTACCGCGAATCCTGCGCGGCTCGCCCGCTCCAACGAGGCATACCGGCGGCGCCCGCTTGCCGCGAGCCCAGTGTGCGGCGGCTCGTCCTGCCGCCCTGGCGAACCCTGAGATCCCTCTTCCTTGGAGTGCTATGACGTTCCCGACTGGTGGTGATGACCATGCTGAGATCACGGCCGTGGCGCATCCGTGCGGCCTCCGTATAAGCGGCGAGATCGACCGTCAGACCCGGCCCAGGCTGGCCCGTGCGCTGGCCTGGGCGGTAGCCGCCTGTAAAGGCGACATCCGCCTCGATCTCGGCGGGCTGAACTTCATCGACACGGCCGGGCTGCAGCTCATCGCCGGTGTCGCCGCCGAGCTGCCCGCCCCGCGCAGGCTGATCCTCGATCCGGTCCCGCCGATGGCTCGCAAGCTCCTGGGCATGCTGGGCTGGCGGCTGAGTGGCGACATGCGCCTGTACACCCCCCTCAACGGCCAGTCTGACGCAGGGCCGCACCCCACCACATCGGGCGGGCCTGAGCACTGAACCCGTACAGCGCCGGCCAACACCGGGCCGCCATGCGAGCAGATCACCGAGCCATCGAACTACCCGGTGTCCGCCACGACGTCGGACCGTGGCGTCAGCCGCGGCCGACGGCATCACGGCGCGCCGGCGGCCGGTCGGACAGCGGCCGGCGACGCATATGGAGAGTGAGCAGGGAGCCGCGGTGGGTCTGTTCCAGAGTGACCTCGTCGCACAGGTGCTGGATCACCCACAGGCCGAACCCGTGCGAGCGCGTGGGGTCGACCTCGGCGGCGGCCAGATGGTCGCCCGTCAGCAGGCCGGCCGCATCGGCAACCTCCACGGTGATGCCGTCGCCGCGACTGCGTACGGTGACCGTGCCTTCCTTGCCCCCGTGGTCGAGCACGTTGGTGACCGCTTCATTGACCGCAAGCACCAGCTCGTCTGCCCGCTCACTTGTTAAGCCGCTACGGATGGCGTGGATGCGCACCAGGTCGCGGAGAGACCCCAGGTTGGTGCCGATGGGGCAGCGCAGCTCGATTTCCGCACTCATCGTCATCGCCCGCGGGGGTCGGGGATGAGAAGGAGGTACGCGGGCTCCCTGGTCGGTTACCGGCCTGCCGATCGTTAAACGCCACGTCCGTGTGGGCCTGGTCTCATGTCCATTCAAGCAGGATGCGTCTGGTGCGGCCTGCCGCGCTCCACCTGGCTCCCAGCGCTGTGCGACCGATCAACATCAAAACCGCCCACCACTGCGACCTCTGGCCCTGAGTGAGCGTCCTGGACGCGCGTGGTGGCGTTGGAGCTCACCAGGAGAGACCGTCTTCAACCCTCTCCTGTGATCATCTGAGGTGATGGCACGGGAACGCGGCCCCTGTTCTTGATCGACTGGCTTAGACAACCGACGATCACCAGGGGTCGCGTTTGTCATTCGCACCCCAGGGTGCCCCTCACCCATCCCACCGCGTCATGCCCGCATGCGCCCACCAGCCGAGAACGCTTCAGCCCGGGGGCGGTGTAGTGTACTAACACTGGCTGCTCCAGTGGGGCAGGAAGCCGAGGCCGCGGGCCGCCAGCGCGGCGGCGGAGGCGAACAACATCGTCGCCGCCACCGTCAGCACCACGACCGTGCCACCGCCTACGGCATCGCGTGCGAACTGATCAGGGGCGACGACCTGGACGACGACACCGGCAACCCCTGCGATCCCGAGCACACCTGCTTGAGCTTTGGTGTGGCTGTGAACATCATCCGAACAAAGGCGCCCGACCCTGGCGAGCCACCACGAAGTTGATCAAACTGTGGCGATCGCCCGTCTCCCGCCGGGCGTCCCCGTGTTGAAAGTTTCACCAACGCCGTCGCGCGGACGACGGGGATGACGCGGCTGCAATCGCCATATCGCAGCGCGTCACATGGCCTGCGACCGGCCTGTTGATCCGCCCGGGGAGGTCGCCGCCCCTTTGCGGGCTGCACGGAAACCACGATTCACCCGCTTGTTTCGGAGCGGGGGACGAGTGGCGCTCCGAATGGGCCTGTCCGCCCCCTGGCCATTGTGTGATCCTCCCCTCGAGAAGACGCATCCCGCGGCGTCTCGGCGGCGTTCGCGTGGCCCGGGCGCACCGGAGTGCCACCGACAGTAGGGAGAGATGGCTACGTGAAACCTCATCGTGGAATGCGCGCCCTCGCATTAGGCGCGGCGGCGGCCCTGGCGCTCGGCGGGTCCCCCGCTCAGGCGGCGACCGCGTCCAGCGCGAGCGCCGCGGCCCTCAATTGCGCTATCACCATCACCAACCCGACCCAGTTGTACACGACCTACGTTTACGCCTACGTCGAGGTCAAGTGCAATCAGAGCGTTTCCTTCATCGGCGGATACCTCTCCTTGTACCGGGACGGAACCCATCTGGGCTACGCCGAGACCTACCAGAACAACGCGGCTTACGCCTACAAGATCAACATGGTGTCGTGCGTACCGGGCAACTACCACGTCATGGGCTACGGATTCGCCAACCTCGACGGCGGACCGCCCGACTTCTCCCAGCGCGTCGCCACCACGCCGATCGCCATCACCTGCACCTGAGCTCCATCTGAGCCGGACACCCGACCGGCCCCACCGGCGTATCGCAGGCGGGGAAAGAACCTGTCCACCACGACCATCACGGGCTCCTCGCACAGCGGGAGCCCTTCGTCGTCAGTGATCACCGGCACGAACGCGGCCATCGACACCACATGCGACGAACTTCTCGCCGACGTCCACGCGAACCGTACGTGGGTGCCGTCGTTCCCGCACCGGGCGGGAGTACGCCGAGCAGCGATTCCTGGATACGTGCCGCGGGCTCCGACAAGCGCTGCGAAGAACTCGCCTGCCGCTTCTCTGAACTAGAAGTGGATCGTGAAGTGGGGATGCCGGTGAACGGCGGCTCGCCTGATCTGCTGTTCGATGTTTCAGCGCCAGGCTTGATGCCGAACGAGGTCACCGATCAGCAGGCCGCACCCTTCCCAGACCTGAGGGTCGGAGGAGTCCTGGTAGGAAGGGCTCACCGGCGGCCGAGGTGCTGCTCGGTGCTGGACGAGAGGACGCCGGTTCGTCCAAAGCTGGTTCCTCGTGGGAATCCTCAGACAGCCGGATGGGCTGGAGCTGTTCTTTTGTCTGCAGCTAGAGATTTCGCCCCGGAGCAACCTCGACAGAGTTGATTTTGACATCCCCACCGCATAAGGCCCTCGGTCTTCATGCTGATGTCCCGGAGCGACGGCTCGCCGGCCAATCGGCGAGCATGCCGAAGCGCCTCAGCGAACTTCGTCACCGGGTTTTCGCCAAGGACGGATGTCCGCGTGACGCCGCATGATCAGTCGGCCGGCCACTCGCAAGCATGGGCAGCGAGCTCGCGCCTGCACTGTCGGTGGATCTGCTGTTGTTCTCGTGACGGGGGGAGGAGATCGCCGAGGCGCCGATGCCTTCCACGGGCTTGGGCAGGCTCCCGCTCCGGGGTCCTTCTGAGCAAGAATCATCCCGGGCGCCGTGGACGACTCGTCCGGGCGGCCGCGACGTTCCGCGGCCGCCCTGGCGTGCCGCTTACGCTCGTGTCCAGCGTTGGTTGGCGCCGGCGTGGCAGTTCCACAGGACCACGGCGGTGCCGTTGCCGGTGTTCGCTCCGTCGACGTCCAGGCACAGCCCGCTCTGGGCGTTGCTGATCGTGCGGTTGCCGTTGAAGATCCATTGCTGGTTGGCGCCGCCGTTGCAGTCCCAGATCTGTACGCGGGCGCCGGGGGTGGCGTTGATGGGCGCGTCCAGGCACTTGCCCAGCACCTGCAAAGCCCGCCCGCTCTCAGTGAACTGCTGGTTGGCCCCGTTGTGGCAGTCCCAGATCAGCATCTGCGCGCCGTTGGCCGAGGAAGCCTGATTGACGTCCAGGCACCGGCCGGACGCCTCGCCACGCAACCGGAAGGAGGGCGGTGGGGTCGAGGTCCCGCCTCCGCTGACGCGGTAGACGGCGGTGCCGTGCGCCGGCACCGTTGCCGAGATGGTGCCGCTGCTGGTGGAGGTCGCCCCGGTCCAGAGGTCGCGGAGCGTGAACGACGAGCCCGTCTTGCCGATCGCGGCGGCGGTGGTGGAGATCGTCGTCGTGGAACCGCCCTGGTTGAACAGCGCCACGGCGACATCGCCGTTGGCGAGCCGCTTGGCGAGCACGCGGCGGGTACCGTCGTTGGAGACCTGTACGGCCTGCAGTCCGAGCGAGTCCTGGTTGACCGCGATGAGGTCGGCGTTCTTCAAGATGGCCAAGGTCTCCGCACTGGCGCTGCGCAGGTCGTTCCCCGCGATCAGGGGAGCGGCCATGACGGCCCAGAGCGCGAAGTGGCTACGCTGCTCCGTGGCGGTCAGACCGCTGCGGCCCACCTCCATCATGTCAGGGTCGTTGAAGCCGCCCGGCCCGGCGTAGGACGCCAGCGGCACATTGACGTTGACGATGTTCTGGATGCCCATCGGGTACCCGTTGGTCTGGCCGGTGTCCCACGCGTTGGTGATGTCCTCGGTGGTTCGCCACATGTTGGCCACATCGCTCCAGTTGCGAAGTGGGCCGGTCTTCTCGTGGATGCTGTTCGGGTTGATGCTGTACACGATGGGCCGGCCGGTGGCGGCCAGCGCATCCCGCATCTTCGCGAACGCGGCCACCTGGTCATTGATGGTTCCGCTCGGCGAACACCAGTCGTACTTGAGGAAGTCCACACCCCAGGCGGCGAACTGGCGGGCGTCCTGCGCCTCGTGGCCGAGGCTGCCGGTCGCCCCGGGGAAGGCGTCGAAGTACTGCGCGCAGGTCTGATCCATCGGAGACTGGTAGATGCCGAACAACAGACCACGAGCATGCAGGTAGTCGCCGAGAGCCCGCATGCCGCTCGGGAAGCGTGTCGGGTGAGCCTGCAGGTTGCCCTGCGCGTCCCGATCCGGGTTGAACCAGCAGTCATCGACCACGACGTACCGGTAACCCAGCTCCCGCATGCCGTTGGCCACGATGGCATCCGCCATCTGCCGGATGAGCGTTTCGTTGATGTTGCATCCGAACGTGTTCCAGGTGTTCCACCCCATCGGCGGGGTCCGGGCCACGCCGTTGTTGAGCGCCATCGCCGGGGGTGTGGTCACCTGTGTCGTGACCACGACGCTGACCGCGGCCGCCGCGACAATCGTCGTTGCCGCGCTCGTCCATCGGGCCACCCGGGGCCTGGCCCGTCGGCTTAACCATGTCATCGCACTACTCCAATCTGAACGGCCTCCGACCGGAGGCTGGGACCCGTCGTGGGCTAGGGGATGACCCGGAAGGTGGCGTCCTGCCGGTCAGTGGGGCTGGAGGTCACACAGGCCCTGTGTCCTGGCGGTCGGTGTGACAACAGCGTTGTTCTGGTTCAGCGGCGTCCATTTCAGGCCGTCACGGCTGACCGCGGGGTACAGGCCCGTCCGCGGCCTGTAGCGCCTTCTACCGTGAGTGCACCTTTCCGCAAGAGTGCGGTGGTTACGCCCAAGGGCTCGAGGAGGCGAAGGGCAGAGTGAGGAGGACCTGACCGGCTCGATGTAGCCGCGGTAGTCCCCGTGGCGGAGCGGTACCGGCTGGGAGATCTTCGCGACCAGAGTGTGTCCAGGCACAGCGGAACCCCGACCAATCCGGTGATGCCGAATATGCGGCGGGCCCGGAGCGATGGGCTGTTATCGCTAACAATTACACGCCTTCCCGTGCGCGGTGGTGAGATGCCAGTGAGTACATCCAACGCTCCGATGCCCGTCAACGAGCCGCCATCCTCGTCGGCAGGCCTTTCGCGAGACCCGCACATCCAGCCTGTCTGTTTGCCCTCTCGCGAGCACACCAGGGCGGCCCGAGCGGTGAAACTTTCATCACTTTCCCGGCTCTCGATGTCCTGCGCGCGGACCGCGTTGCCTGCCGTCTGCAGGGCTCTGCTGTGGTGCGGCCCCATGTGGCAACGACGGCGGCGGGCATGTGCCCGACGTCGCGGACAGGCACCACACGCGTGAGAGCCTTCGCGGCGGGGTCTCCAGCCCTCAGACCGACAACAACAACGAGCGATCCCAAAATCACGTCATCAAGCGATCCAAGTCACATCCCAACTCCTCGATGACCAACGGCGGAGCCGCAGCCTGGCCCTAAGCCGTCCGGACCTGGCACGGCAGGGAAGAGGTACCGGCCGGACCTGGCGGCGGGAGCGTCTGAAGGACATCCGCGAGTCCACGCTGCTCAGCTACACCTCCCACTACGAGACGTACATCCGTGAAGTGCTGGAGGACGTGCGGATGGACAAGCTGTTCGTGCCCACGGTCGAGCAGGTGTTCACCCACATCGACGAGAAGAACGCCCGAGCGCGTCGATCACGGCCGATCTTTACACGACGGTGCTGCCGGATGTGGCACGGGAAGCGGCCGAAGCGAGTGCCGCTCTGGTGCCTCGGGCGTCGCCGTGGGGGAGGCGTCCGAAGCTGGCGGTCTCCCTTCGGTCTCCCCATTGGATGATCGCCGACCAAGGGATGCGGCAGGATCAAGGAAACCGCAGGTAGAGCCTGTAGTAGATGAGATAGGGCGGGTGGGACTTGAACCCACGACCCACGGATTATGAAAATCCTCGGTTGCTGTCGTTCAGTGTCACTGAGTGCTGCTTTGTATTTCCGTGGCCGGAATTATCCCCGTTGTCGTGTCATTCTGTGCCGACGCGTTCCGTGCTGTATCGCGAACACGCGAGCAACCACCGAGCAACCATGCGTTCTTGACTATCGGCATTATGTGCCGATAAATCTTTTTTCTTAGCGTGGCTGCATAGACTCGGCTTCGATGGAGAGGCTTGAGCTTTACGGCGGATCGAACCCGTACGAGCAGCCACCGAGCAGCCGTCGCCCAACGATTTGTGTCCATGAATCGGCGCGAGCGGCTTATCGCAGAGCCTCTTGATGACGTGCGAAACTGCGGGCCAACGCTACAAGCGAGTTGTGGCACCGGACACGGCGAGAAAGGCCCGGTCTTCCGGGGCAAATCTCACCCTGGTGACCGGAGTTCGCGCACGCTACGCCAAGCCCCCACATGGCCATGGCCTGGACGGGTGTAATTATCGGCAGGCGCAGTTCGGCACGACCGAACCACCTACAACGACACGTTCGCGCTTTCCAGCACGCGCATGAAGGCACGCGACCATTCAGGCAGGTCTGGCCAGCCACGACAGGAGACCATCACACCGTCCACCACGTCGGGGGCGTCCACGAAGGTCGCACCCGCCATCTCCATGTCGGTCCTCAATGGCGGGAACGCCGCCGTGGTACGGCCGCGCAGCAGGCCAAGCGCCGCCGGCACCTGCGGGCCGTGGCAAATCGTGCCCACCGGCAGGCCGCGCTCGAAGAAGTAGTGCACGATACGGGCGACGTCGGGATCGGTGCGGATGTATTCCGGCGCGCGGCCGCCCGGGATCACCAGCGCCTGGTAGTCCTCAGGGCGCACGTCGGCGAATGCGAGATCTACCGGCAGTTGATGGCCGGGCCTCTCTGTGTAGGCGTCCCAGCCGGGCTCGAAGTCGTGGACCACCAGCTTTACCGCACGCGTGGTGGGGGCGGCCACGATCGCCTCATGGCCCCCTTCCCGGAGCCGGAAGACGGGGTACATGGAGTCCAGCTCTTCCGCGGCATCGCCGGTCAGAACAAGCACTCGGGCCATGACTCACTCCTGTTCTCCCACGGTGGATCTTAATCCGCATGGGGCAGAAATGGCAGACCCCGTCGGGGCCTCACCCGCGGACCGCTGTGTACGCCGAGTACCGTCCGGACTACGCGCACGCTGCGGTGCGCTCGGCGCTCGAGCCCGGCCCTCCGGTGCTCTACCTCGGCGCCGGAATCGGCGCCGGAACCAGCAAACTGACCACCATCCCAGTCATGCTTGGTAGCGCCGAGGCGATACCCGTGCCGGACGCGTCCGTCGATGCGGTGCAAGCCGGCCTGCCAGGTACATCACCTCCTCGAAGAGGCGCGGGTTGTGGCGTTCAAGCTTCGAGTCGGCCCGCGCCCGCTGGCGTGCGGTCAACGCCCCTCACCTCGTCGCTCTGGTCCGCGCCGGGGTGAAGTTCCGCAAGGGCAAGCTCATCGAGCGGCCCGAGCGATCCTCGGCTGTCGCGGAGCAGTCAGCAGCTGCCTGGAAGCTCTGATCCACAGGTATTGGCGATTGCTCCCGTGCTGGGTGGTGCGGCGTAACAGCGCGCAACGACGTCGTCAGAGGATGTCCTAGGTGTACGCCGGGGCGTGGTGGCCGCCTGGTCACGCCTCGGGTACGAACACGCCTTCGTCCACGAGATGAAGGACTTCCTGGAGGCGATCGCCGACGGCACCGACCCCGCACCGTCCTTCGAGGACGGCCTGCGGGGGCAGCCCGTGCTGGCGGCTGTCGAGCAGAGCGCTGCTGAGGACAGCCGCGTCATCACTGTGGAGGGTTCATGACGAGGCCGGTCACGTTGTTCACCGGGCAGTGGGCGGATCTGCCGTTCGAGGAGGTCTGCCGGCTGGCGTCGGAGTGGGGCTATGACGGCCTGGAGATCGCCTGCTGGGGCGACCACTTCGAGGTCGACAAGGCCCTCGCGGACGACGCCTACATCGAACGCAAGAAGGAGACCCTGGCCAAGTACCACCTCGGGGTGTGGACGATCTCCAATCACCTGGTCGGCGGGCGGTCTGCGACCATCCCATCGACGAGCGCCACAAGGGCATCGTGCCCGCCCGCATCTGGGGTGACGGCGAACCCGAAGGCGTACGGCGGCGCGCCGCCGAAGAGATCAAGAACACCGCCCGCTCGGCGGCCGCGCTCGGCGTCACGACCGTCGTCGGCTTCACCGGCTCGTCGATCTGGCACACGCTGGCGATGTTTCTTGCCGTCGTTCGAGCCATAGACGGTGGAGTTCGCGAGCCGGTCGGCGAAGATGTTGCTCTGGAATCCGAAGCGGGTCGCCGAGACTCGGAAGTCGAGCCCGAAGTCGAAGGTGTGGGAGAGGTTGACCGCCTGGGCGTACCCGGTTCCCGACTGGTTGTCGCCGTCGACGAGGTTCCCGATGTTGGCCCCGGCCGTGGAGGTGACCACGAGCGAGGGATGGTCGAGGCTGCGGTCCACGGCCGTGTGCGGGGAGACGAGGTAGAGACCGTCGACCGCCGTCACAAGGCGGGTCAGCGCGGCGAGATACTCGTCGTCCGTACCCTTCTTGCCCAGGGCCTGGGCGGTGGTGAGTGCCTGGTCGAAGGCGGCCTCGGTGTCGGAGACGTACTCGGCGTCCACGTCGTGGCCCTGCTCGGCGAGCGCGAACGCGCCGGAGCGGTTGTGGGCGGCGGCGAGTACGACGTGGTGGCTTGCCACGGTGGTGCCGTCGGAGACCGTCACGGTCATGACGGTCGAGCCGGCTGCGGCGGGCGTGCAGGTCAGCTGCCCGGTGGAGGCGTCAAGGTTCGCCCCGGCAGGCAGTCCCCGCGCCGTGTAGGCGAGATTCTCGGCGCCGGCGTAGTGCGCGGAGAGGTAGGCCGTGGCGGTCGCGCCCTTCCAGCTCACGATGCGGCGGTCGAGGTGTCGTCGAAGGTGGGTGGTGTCAGTTCGGCGGAGGCATTCGTGGTGATGTGATGGATGTCTATGGTCGCCCGGTCGCCGGTGGCCTGGATGAACAGCATGTCCCCGATGGAGTGCGGGTACATGACGTACCGCCATTCGCCGCCGGTGTCCGGCACAAGGATCGTGCGGTCGTCGTGGCGGTCGATGCGCAACCGGACCTCGCCGTCGGCGCGGACCCGGAAGGCAAGGAGCTGCTTGCTGCTCGAGCCGCTGAGATGGGCGATCTCGGAGCCGGGGCGCGCGGTCGACAGCGCGAAGAGCCACCGAAGTACGGCGCGAGCTTTCTGACGTCCTCGCCGCGGGTGAACGCGTAAAGTAGTAGATGTCCCAGAAGCTCGCGGTGTTATAGCGCCCGCGGTAGCGGTTCGAGATGTGGTTGTACGTGTCGCGGATGGCCACCGCCGTGGGCCTGGTCGCGTCCCATCTCGCGTGCTGGACGTGCGGGTCGTCGATCGGCTCGCCGGTGGCGTCGTTGGTGTCGACCCATCGGAACAGCCGCTTGATCGAGCCGTTGAAGCGCTGGTCCTTCGCGGTGGCGTTGACCGTGAACCATTCGACCGACCGCTTGTAGAGGGCGGTGTCGTTCATGAAGATGGAGCCGGCCATCGCACCCATGAGCGGGTAGTTGTGCTGGTTCATGAAGTGGTTGTCGGGGTCCATCTGCTCCCAGATGCGGATGATGTCGAGGGCGTTCTTGCGGTAGATCTCCTCGCCGGTGAGTACATAGAGGATCGCCTGTGTGTAGGACTTGAGGCCGTGGCGATGAAGCGGGCGTTGAAGCCCTGGCTGTTGAACGTGTCAGAGGGGATCGGCGGCGCGGACCGCGACGGCGCCACCGGCGCCCGCCCGGACGGTCACCTTCGCGGGCTGGGACAGTTCGAACCTCGCCGGCTCCCAGGAGCCGTCGCGGTGTCCGTCCAGCAGGGGACGGCCGAACCAGCCGTCGCCCTGGCTCGGCAGCAGCGCCTGTCCCTCCGCGGCGGGCAGCGCCGCGACAGGCCCTGGGTCGGCGCCCCAGAGCAGCAGGCGCGGCGGAACGGGACCTTCGGAGGGGGCGTCCAGGTCCGCCGTGGCCGCATCCCAGGCGTACCTGCCACCGGTCGAGGCCACGTCGAGCATGCCGAGGCGGGGCCGGCGAACGGGTCCTCCCGGCGCACCTCAATACGCGCGTTCCGGCGCTCGCGCGTGATACCCGCGCCGTCAGCCGTGCAGTGCCGCCGACCAGGTCCGCGTCCCGGGATCACGATCCAGCCCGGGACCTCGTCGACGGTGGTCACGCAGTCGCCCTCGGCGGGGTTCGTGTCGGCGAGCGTCACCCCTTCGTAGTCGTCGAAGTCCACGGCTCTGACCGGGATGTCCACGACCGGACGCGCGCGTGCCGGTTCGCCGGGGACGACCAGTCTGGGGCTGCAACGGGCAGCCCAACCAACAGTGGACCACGTCACTTGACGGCTCCTCCGGTGATGCCGGAGATGATCCGTCTTTGGGCGACGACGAAGACGACGACCAGCGGCAGGCTCATGAGCACGACGTAGGCGAAAACGAGGTTCCAGTTGTTCTGATACAGGTTGCTACTCGCCACCGAGTACAGATTCAAAGGAAGTGTCGAGTACGTCCCTCCGCCGAGCACGAAGAAGGCGTAGAAGACGTCGTTCCAGATGTAGAGGCAGATGAGGATCGTGGCCGTCGCGATGACCGGGCGCAGCAGGGGCAGGACGACCTTGATGAAGATGCCGAGCGGCCGTGCGCCGTCCATGCGGGCCGCTTCCTCCACCTCGACCGGTATGGTCCGCACGAAACCGGTGACGAAGAAGATCACCAGGGACATGTACATGCCCATGTAGACCAGCACCATGCCGATCGGCGTGCTGGCCAGGTGGAGTTGCCGGAGCAGCAGCACGATCGTGACGACGGCCGGGGGCAGGATGATCCCGCTGATCGCAGCCGAGTAGAGCACAGCCATGACGCGCCCTGCCCGCCGAGCCAGCACCCATGAAGCCAGAGAGCCGAAGATCAGCACCCCGGCGACGGACGGCACCATGACCAGCAGGCTGCCGAACAGCGCCCACAGCATGCGGCCCTGCGTGAACGCCTGGGAGTAGTTGTCCCACAGGTGCCACACCCGTGGGAGGGACAGGTCGGGCAGGTTCGCCTCGCCTTGCGACTTGGCGGAGGTCACCAGGGCCAGCCACAGCGGGATTCCGATGACGACGGCGGTCAGGATGATGACGACGGCCGGGTGAACGAGGCGGGACCAGCCCCGGGCGGAGATCCTCACAGGACGCGCTCCCTCTTGCGCAGGTAGCCGATGACAGGGAAGGCCAGGAGAGCGACCAGGAGAAGGAGGGCGAGGCTCATGGTGGTGGCCTGGGCGAACAGGCCGTTGCCGTAGACGCGGAAGATGTAGATGTTGAGCACCTCGGTCTGCTGTGCGGGCCCTCCCCCCGTGGTCGCCAGGATCGTGTCGAACCCGTTGAAGGAGCCCAGCAGCGCGGTCGCGACGTTGAAGGTCACCGCGGGGGCGATCAGCGGGAACCGGATCGATCGGAAGGTCCTCCACCTGCCGGCGCCGTCGATCCTGGCCGCCTCGAGCACGTCGGCCGGGATCGTCTTGAGACCGGCGAGGAAGATCACCATCGCCAGCCCCATCCACTTCCAGGAGTTCACGAAGGCCACCGTCACCACCGTCCACGTGGTGCTGCCGAGCCAGGGGATCGTCACGTGCTGGCCGGTGAGAGCGCCGAGGAGCCCGTTGAGCGGACCGTCGGGCTTGAGGAGCGCCTGGAAGGTGTACCCCACCGCCAGGGCGGACATCAGCACCGGGATGAAGAAGACGACCCTGGCGAACCGGTTGATCCGTGTGTCGCGCTCCAGGAGCAGGGCGAGCCCCAGCCCGAACCCCGTTTGCATGATCGCCACCAGGACCGCGTAGACGATGGTGATCCGCAGTGACGACAGCAGGGATCCGTTGGACATCACCGCCTTGACGTTCGCCAGCCCAACGGGGCGGATGTCGTCATGGAAGGCCGACCAATCCGTGAAGGCGTAGATGAAGTTGAAGACGGTCGGTAGGAAGAAGAATACGGCCAGCACGGCGAACGCCGGAGCGAGGAACCAGCTCGGGTACAACACCGCTCGCCGCGGCGAGCGGCCGGAAGCGGCCGACAGAGAAGGGATCATGGCGATCCTGCACACCTTTCAGTGTGGTGGCGGGGGGGAGGGCGCCCGTGCCCCGCGCCGCCGTCAGAAGCCCTGGATCCCGAGTGCTTGGGCGAGCTGGGCGAACTGCGACTGTGTAGTGGAGGTCACCTGTTCGGGGGTCATAGTCCCGTTGACCATGTTCGCCAGGTTCACGTAGAAGTCCGGGTTCACCGCGGCGTTCTGCTGCATCGAGCCGGCCGCGTCGTCCAGCGCGGCCGAGGCCTGCTTCACGACCTCCGGCACCCCGGCGGGAGTCGGTACGGCAGGCTCGATCGACACGGTGCCCGCAGACTTCACGTAGTCGGGGTAGTAGGTTTCCAGCCAGAACCGCAGGAACTGCCGGGCGCCCGACTCCCGCTTCGGATCTCCGGTCTTGAAAGCGACCAGGGCGTTGTCGCCGCCGGGCACCGACGTGGCGATGTTGCCGTCCTTGGAGATCGGGAACCAGCCGATCTCCTGGTCTATGGTCGCCGTGTCCGCCGTCGACTGCATCAGCGACGCGAACGAGGTGAGCTGCAGCACCATCGCTGCCTCACCCTTGAGCAGGGCCGGGCCGGACTCGGTGTACTTGGAGGTCTTGTCGTCCTTGTTGAACAGACCCTGCTTCACCATGTCCTGGAACTGCCGGACGGCGCCGAGGATCTCCGGATCGGTGAACTTCTCCTTGTTCTGGCTGACCCGCTCCCACAGGCCCTTCTTCGACGCCTCGGCCAGCAGGACCTGCGGCCACCACTGGGTGGGCCACTGGTCGCCGGCGGCGCCGAAGAACGGCGCCACCCCCTTCGCCTTGATCTTCTGGGCGTCGGCAAGCAACTCCTGGAAGTTCTTGGGCGTGCTCGTGATCCCCGCCTTCTGGAACACCGACTTGTTGTAGAAGACACCGAGAACGGAGGGGACGTTGACGAAGGCCGCGTAGTGATGCCCGTTCACCATGCCCAGCTTCTGGATGGCCGGCGTCTGCCTGGCCAGCCACGGCGCGCCGTCCAGGCTCTGCAGGTCGGTGGACGGCTTGAGCAGCGCGAGCATGCTGCCTGTCGGCTGCCAGGTGGCGAGGTCCGGTTTGGCGCCCGTGGCCAGCTTGGTCGGCGCGTTGGTCTCGTAGACGTCGGGAATGACGACCTTGTTGATCTTCGCTCCGGTCTTGGCCTCGAACGACTTGATGACGTTGTCGGCCATCGAGGCGGTCTGCGTCGACATCCACAGGGTGAGGGTCACCCCCTGCAGGCCGGCGCCCGGGTCAGGCCAGGTCGTGGGGGCCGACCCGGCTGTGGCTGAGGACGTCCCGGGGTTGCCCGCCGAGCAGCCGGCCAGCAGCAGCGCCCCGCACGTGGCGGCGGCTGCCGCGCGGGAAAGGCCTCGCGTCTTCATGGATTCTCCTTGTGTGTGGTGGGAGGTGAGGGCTGCCACGCTGAAAGGGATCAGTTCTCCGGCCGCAGACGGAGCAGGCGTGCGGACGGTCCGGGTACGGCAGGACGGACCGTGAGCCGCGCGGTGGAGGCGTCCCACCGGTGTTGCCAGCCGGGTAGCGTCGCCGGATATTCGGTCTCCACCCGCAGCCGGCGGCCGCGCAGGCCGGGCAGGTCCACCTGGATGTCGTGCGGTCCGCCGTCGCGTTGCCATACGGCCAGGCGCACCGTGTCACCGGTGCGCAGGCCCAGCGCGACGATGTCGTCGGACCAGGCGGGCAGCCCCAGCGGCCAGAACGGCTCGGCCGTGGCGACCTCGGCCCTGATCCGCTTGTGCACGGCCACTCCGTCCGCGACGAGCTCCCGCTCTGCCGGGCTCATCTGGTCGAGATGCCCCGACAGGTAGAGCCGCCCGGCCAGACCGTTGATCATGGTGAAGGCCAGAGCCTCCGCGGGCATCCCCGGCTGCGGGTAGGCCCAGTTGCCGGCCTGCTCGGGGAGCATCGTGGCGGGCGCGGACGCGGCGATGGCGGCGTAGAGCCGCCAGTCCTGCTGGTCCGAGGTGGACTGGAGCTGGAGGCGGGACAGCATGGCGTAGTCGGCCCGCATGGCTCCCGAGGCGCAGTTCTCGAAGATCACCTTTGGGTGGCGGCCGAGCAGGTCGTCCAGCCACTCCAGGTGGGCCCGGTTGTGCTGGAGCAGTCCCTCTCCCGGCTGGAGCGCGTCGCGGTCGGTGCCCGGTCCGGGGGTGACGTTGTAGTCGAGCTTGAAGAATCCGGTGCCGTAGTCGTGCACGAGGCGATCGACCACCTCGTCGAGATGCTTCCTGGCCGAGGGGTGGCGCAGGTCGAGGAAGTACCGGCCGTGCTCCACGACCCGCTCGCCGTTCCGGCTCAGGAACGCCTCGTCAGGCAGCATCGCGGCGACAGGGCTGCGCACCCCGACGACCTCCGGCTCCAGCCACAGGCCGGGGCGCATGTCCCTGGTCCTGATGTGGTCGAAGACCCGGGCGAGCCCGCCGTCCGGGAAGCGGCCGGTCGAGGGGCGCCACTCGCCGACGCTGTCCCACCAGTTCCCGCCGTCGTCGTACCAGCCCGCGTCGACGCAGAAGTACTCGGCGCCGATCTCCGCGGCGGCGTCGATGAGAGGCAGCAGGCGCTCGGTGGTCGGGTCGCCCATGAGGGTGTTCATGTAGTCGTTGAAGATGACCGGCAGCGCGTCGCCTGTGGGATGCGCGCGGCGGATCGCCCTCCGCTGCCGGGTGAGGGCGGCCAGCGCTCCCCGGCAACCCTCGTCGGACACAGCGACGGACACCGGAACAGCGACGAAGCGCTCCCCCGGGAGCAGCCGGGTGCTCCACTGGTGGTCGAGGTCGGTGGGGCCGCTCAGCACGAGGGAGACGGCGTTCGCCCCGTCGCGGCGGCGGTCCACCTCCCAGCGCCAGGCGCCGTTGTGCTCGATCTGCCAGCCCCAGGCCCGGCCGGTGCGGGCGCTCGCCAGGACGCCGGTCGGCAGGTACTCGCCCGAGGACCAGGTGCTCTTGCTCACCGTGACGAGCGCGCCCCGGCCGTCGTGCTGGTGCAGTTCGCTGTTGATGTCCGCCAGCCCGTCCGGCCCGGACAGCGGGATGGCCGCCCACCTGCCCTCGGCGCACCAGTCGGCGCGCGCCCGCCACAGGACCAGGTCGCCGTCGTCCGCCGTCTCGGCCAGCGCGCAGGAGGCGAAGGACGACACCATCTGCAGAACCCGGGGCGCCGGCCCGGTGTTCGTGACCTCCGTCCAGGTCTGCAGGGCCGGGACGTCTGTCCTGGCGCGAAAGACACTGGTCGCCTCCAGTCCGGTCACCTCGTCACGCTGCCTCACCCGCAGCTCGCGCCAGTCGCCGTCCGCCTGCTCGACGGCGTCCGCGAACCGGAGCCGCGATCCGGCGGCGGTGTCAGTGAACCGGGTGTTGGACAGTCTCCGGCCCTCCCCCAGAACCATCAGCTCGACCAGCGGCTGCACCCGGAACGGGTCCACGGCGCTCGGTGTGGGCGACGCGGTCCCGAGCCTCGCGATGCGGGCCGGAGCGTCTTCGGGCCGCTCGATGACTAGGTCGAGGGAGCCGGGACGCCACTGGATGGTTCTGCTCGTCATCACGTTCCTTAAGCCGGACATACGGTGCGGTTCAGCCATGAAAGCGTTTATCAAGCGATGTGACAAGGGGACCATGGGAAATGAGGTGATAACGCTTTCAACACGAGGTGTCATGAAGGAACATGACCATGCGTGCGCGGTTCTAGGGTTCCTAGGCGGACGTCAGCGGGCGGCTGGAGCGGTGCTCTTGCGCACGACCAGGCGCGGGGTCGACCGCGGCGCCTCGACCGGCACGCCTGCCAGCCTGCCGAGCAGGAAGTCGACCGCCATGCGCCCCAGTTCGGCGAAGTCCTGCCTCATCGTGGTCAGCGAAGGAGTCCAGATCTCGGCCAGCGGGTGGTCGTCGAAGCCGACGACGCTGACGTCCTCGGGGACCCGCGAACCCTCGTCCTGCAAGGCCTTGATCACGCCGAAGGCGACCTCGTCGTTGCCGCACAGCACCGCGGTCACGTCGCCGCGCCTGGCCAGGCGCGCGCCGGCCTGGAGGCCCGAGCGCGGGGTCCCGTCACTCTCCACGATCTCCGGAACCGGGGCTCCCGCCGCCTCCAGCGCCTCCCGCCAGCCCAGCAGCCGCCCGCTCGGCCGGCCGGAGGGCGGTATCCCCACGTGGTGCACGGTGCGATGGCCCAGTCCGAGCAGGTAGTTCGTCGCATCGCGCGCGCCGGCGTGGTCGTCGAACAGGGCCCGCGGGACGCTCCTGCCCTGCCCGGCGGAGGATACCGCCGCCACGGGGAGCGTGTCGGGCAGTGC
This sequence comes from Nonomuraea sp. SYSU D8015, assembly GCF_008065375.1. Taxonomy (GTDB): domain Bacteria; phylum Actinomycetota; class Actinomycetes; order Streptosporangiales; family Streptosporangiaceae; genus Nonomuraea. The sequence goes on along the minus strand of NZ_VJYI01000044.1, from coordinate 13,512 downwards.
CGCCAGCGCGCGGCTGCCCTGGATATCGAACTCGAGCACGATCATCCCGGCGAGCGGCTGGTCGAGCGCGAGGTCCACGGCCACCCGCGCCGACTCCTCGTCGTCGCCGTCCAGCATCGTCAGGGCGACCACCAGGCCGACCGCGCGGGCGGCCTCCTCGATCCCCCGGATCGTGCTGGCATAACCGTACCGGGTGGTGTCGCTGGTCAGCACGCTGATGATGGAGCGCCGGCCAGTCGCCAGGGCGCGCGCCGCGGCGTTGGGGCGGTATCCCAGCTCCTGGATCGCGCGCAGGACCTGCCTGCGCTTGTCGGCGCTCACCGGCGCGGACCCGCTCAGCACTCGAGACACCGTGGGGACGGACACGCCGGCGACCCTCGCCACGTCCGCGAGGACGGGAGGGCGGGTGTGCGGGCGGCGGGTCACACCGGTAAGCGTACATACCAGGAGGTGAAGGCTTGGACGGGCGGCTCCTGCGGCGGGATACGGCAGGCCGACCCGCTAACGGCGCCACCACCTTGGCGCGCCCGCGTACTCGATCACGTCACGGATGCCGGTCCCTGTCACCCCCCGCGTCCGCGGCAGCTGGCGGAGGGGGCCAGCAGCATGGCGCCCAGCAGGGCGGGTCTTTTCAAGGTTCCGCTGAACAAACGTGCTTCCTTCCAGGGGGATGAATCGTCGTGCGCGAGGTGCGCAGATGATCAGGAAGTGGCAGATTTGAAGGTGCTGTCGGCACGGAAGGCGGAGGTGTCCTGGTCCTTGTCGAGCCACAGCTGGTGGTGGCGGTGGCGGATGAACCGGCCGGGATAGTTGAGCGACTCCAGCCGCACCCTCCCTGCGCCCGAGGCCGGCCGGGCGAGGAAGGTCGCGTCCCGCTCGAACAGCTCGGTGCCGTTGTCGGCGTCGAACCGCAGCCGGTAATCCTTGTGCCGCAGGTAGCGGCCGTCCTCGTCCATGAACGAGTAGCCCTTGGCGTCGGCCAGGCCGGGCACGATCCGCAGCGGCGCCGCCTCCCCGAGCACGCCGAGAGCACCCGAGGCGGCGATCCCTTCCTTCGGGAAGTTGATCGACTGGAGCGTGCTGCGCTACGTGGCCACCTATCGGCGCAAGATGCGCCCACGTGTGCTGACCAAGATTCGACAGCATGCCGACCACGCCCAGGTGGTCGTTCTGACCAGCCGCCGCCGTGCCCGACGGCGGTTGGAGCAGATCACCGCATGTTGAGAACACGGCCAACGCAATCAGGCTACGGGCCGTGCGCACCGTGATCCGGTGCCGCTGCCGACCGGAAGCGTTCGACGGGTCCGGTCAACCGATCCGGGCCGGGGCGCTGACCGCTCGCGCAATGCGGTGCCCGACAAGGCGCTCGGTCTCGGCGAGCGAGTACCAGGCGCACCCGTCACCTCGGCCTCCTGGATGCGCCCCATGTCCGCATCTGTCAGGAACGGGTACCCGATGTCGAGATGGTAGTGATCCGGCTCGTCTTTCTGCGGCAGGGCCGGGACCCTGCCGTACTCGACGTAGACAGGGGCCTGCGACGCTGGAAACACCTTGCCGGGGTCAACACCGGTCTCCTCCACCAACTCGCGCACTGACGCGCCGATCAGCGTGGCATTGGTCGGCTCCAGGTGACCTCCAGGCGAAGCGCGTGGGGTCGCGAATTCTCGCACCAGCGGCCGAGCGAACACGAGCCCGACCCAACCCTTCGTTTCTCCGTCTCGGGCCGGTTCGTCTCGACCGGCGTGCCAAACGTCACTGACCTACTCGGCACCGCGACTGCCCCCGCCGATGACTACGACCGAGTCGGCAACCGTGGCTATTAAGGCAGCCGCCTGCACAGCGGCGGGATCGCGTCGCCCGCCGGACAACATCGCCGCCGGCTACGTCGAAGATCTCTAGCCTGTGCGGGGAGGAATATGTTCGCTGGTGTGATCTCCCAGCACAACATCCTGCACACCGTCAGCGTTCCAACTGGTCCAGAGTCCATCGGGCCCATTCACGCTGCGCCTCGTACTGGAAGATCCCATACTCGCATCGCGAGACGGCCGAAGCGCTGGCCACCGCGCGGGTGTTCGCTGGCGTCGGCGGCCCCGGCACAGCCCGGCGAAGGCGGCCATCAGTACCACCACGAGCGGGGCGAGGTGGAGGAGGAAGTCGTTGAAGCTCAGATTGCCGCGGCTGGCAATGATGATGTTGGGCGGGTCGCCGATGAGGGTGGCGGTGCCGCCGATGTTGGAGGCCATCGCCTCGGTGATCAGGTAGGGCACCACCGGCAGGGCGAGCCGTTCGCACACCAGGAAGGTCACCGGGGCGATCAGCAGCACGGTGGTGACGTTGTCCAGCAGCGCCGACGCAGCCGCGGTGATCACCACCATCAGGACCCTGAGCCGGTACGGGCGGCTGCGGACGCGTTTGGCCGCCCAGATCGCCAGGTATTCGAAGATGCCGGTCTTGCTTGAGCATCCCGATGATCATCATCCCGAGCAGGAGGAAGATGACGTTCCAGTCGATGTCGGCGTGCTCGGAGAAGAACGTCGCCTCGGCGCCGGTGGCGTGGATGGCCAGCATGATGGCGGCTCCGCCGAGCGCGGCGGTGACCCAGTGGACCTTCTCGGTGCGATCAGCAGGTAGGCGCCGAGGAACACCGCCACCGCCAAGACCGCGGTGACTGTCATGACCGGCCTACCCCGTTGGCCGGGGCCCGCGGCCGAGACCGGCTGTGTCGGCCTGGCCGTAGCTGACGGGGCGCCGCTGGGTGGGGTCATGGTTCGATCAGGCCCGCTCGGATGGCGTGCCGGGTCAGCTCCAGCCGGTCGCGCAGGCCGAGCTTGGCCAAGATGTTGGCCCGGTGCCGTTCCACGGTCTTGACGCTGATGACCAGGATGTCGGCGATGTCCTTGGAGGAGTGGCCTTCGGCGATGAGCTTGACGATCTCCTCCTCGCGTGGGGTGAGCAGGGTGTCGGGCACCGGCTCGCCGTGCTGGTGGCGTTGCAGGTGGTCGCGGATGAGGGCGGTGATCGCCCCGGGGTAGAGGAACGGCTCGCCGCGCATGGCCGCCCGGCAGGCCTCCAGCAGGTCGCGGTCGGCCACCGACTTCAGCACGTACCCGCAGGCGCCGGCCTTGAGTGATTCGAACAGGTACTGCTCGTTGTCGTACATCGACAGCATCAGCAGGCGGATGCCGGGCGCGCGGCGAGAGATCTCGCGGGCGGCCTGGATGCCGGTCATCCGCGGCATGGCGATGTCCAAGATGGCCAGGTCGACGTCGGTGCTGGGGCGGGTGGCCAGGTCGACGGCCTCGGCGCCGTCACCTGCCTCGGCCACGACGGCCAGGTCGGGTTCGGCGTCCAGGATGAGCCGTAGCCCGTGACGGACGAGCGCGTGGTCGTCGGCGAGCAGGATCCGGGTCGGCTGCGCTTCCATGCTGATCACCTTCGTTCGTTGGCGATGGGCGCAAGACGTACCGGAGGTGCCAAGGGTACGGTCAGACGTACCTCGGTGCCGGTGGAGGGCGCGGTGTCGATGCTGAGGTCGGCGCCGATGAGCATGGCGCGCTCGCGCATGCCGCCGATGCCGGCGCCGTCGCGGATGGGGCCGCCGCAGCCGTCGTCGGCGATGCGCAGCATCACCGTGTCGGGCTCGGCGCGCAGCGACAGTTCCACGTGCGAGGCGTGGGCGTGCCGGGCGATGTTGGTCAGGCTTTCCTGCGCGATGCGGTAGATCACCAGTTCGGTGTCGCCGCTCAGCTGCGGCAGTCGCGCATCCAGCAGCCGGGTCACCGGCACGCCGCTGCTGCCGGAGAAGTCGCTGGCCAGGGAGTTCATCGCGCTGATGAGGCCCAGGTCCTCCAGCACGTCCGGCCGCAGCCGGCGGGCGACCTGCCGGACCTCGTCCAGGCTGGCGCGGACGGTCTCGGCAACGGTGGACAGCTCCACGCGCAGGTCTTGCGGCGCGCGGTTCACGGCGCGTTTGAGAGCGAGCAGGACCACGGTGAGGCTTTGGCCGATCTCGTCGTGCAGCTCCCGCGCGATGCGCTGCCGCTCGGCCTCTTGAGCGGCCAAGGCGTGGGCGGCACTAGCGCTGCGCTCGGCCTCCAGCCGGTCCAGCATGGCGTTGAACGTCGCGATCAGCGTCCCCAGATCGCCGTTGGCGGTGTGCGCGATGCGATCACGGGGACGCAGCAGATCGACTCGCTCCATGAGCACGGTCAGCGCACCGAGCGGGGCCAGGCTGGTACGCAGCAGCACCGCGTTCGCGCCGAGCATCACCGCCAGCCCCACTGCCAGGATCAGCAGCTCGGTCAGCAGGACCGGCGAGGACACCGTGGCCGGCGACAGCGCCAGCACGGTCAGCCCGGCGGCGAAGACCAGCCCGTTGATCAGGAAGAGCCGCCAGAACAGCGCCGAGGCCGGGGAGCGAGCCCTCCGGCGCGCGCGTGGTGATCCCTGGGGATGCTTGCCGGCTAGCACGGTCATGTCTCCAGCCTCCCCACCGCGACAGGTGTCTGTCCATCGGTGGCGCACCCCATCACATCACCCAGGTCATGGTTTGACCTGCGGCAATCTACAGGGTGTCCACCCGACGAAATGGGTGTTGCACCCGATGGCGCCACGCGGGTCGGCCGACCAGACTGGCCCCACGGGGAGCCGGATGCCCGCTTCGGGGTGATGAGGAGGCTCGCACAGGGACGGGCAAAGGCGACAGGGGAGAAAGGCCGGACCATGCTCGTACTGGGCGCGCGCACCATCTTCGCCCTCCAGGCGCCCGCTGTGGGGGAGCCGGTGGTGTGGGTGCTGCTGGGTGCCGTGCCCCTTCTCGTGATCATCTCGCGGGCGGTACGCGTGGTCGGCGAGGATGAGCGGCTGGTCGTGCGCAGGCTGGGTCGTGGGGCCGGAGTGCGCGGTCCCGGGCTTGTCCTGCTCTGGCCCGGTCTGGAACGGGAGGCGCGGGTATCGCTGCGGCTGGTGTGCCTGGATCTGTTCTGCCCTGAGGCGGTCACCCGCGATGGCGTGAGCGTGCGCGTCAAGGCCACCGCGGTGGCCGCCGCAACCGATCCCGTCCGCTTCGCGATGACGACGGACGAGCCGCTGACGGCCACCACCCTCGTAGCCGAGGGCGTGCTGCGCAGGCAGATCGCCCAACGGGATCTGGGCGAGCTTCCCGCCCTGGCCACCGCTGACTGCGCCGAGATGGCCGATCGCATCAGCGACTCGGCCGCCCGGTGGGGAGTCCACGTCACCCTCCTCGACATCACCGACATCCAGGTCCCGCTCAGGGGCGAGCTGATCGCCTGGGCTCAAGAGCGAACAGGCATGCAGCGGGAGAAGCGTCCGCGTGGATAGGAGAGGTTTCACCCCGTCATCGAGGTCATCGAGGGTGTCGCGATGAGCCTGCAGCAGCTGTATGTGGTACTGCTGGCCGGTGGGATCGTGCTGCTGGCCTGCATCGCCGCGGCGCGCACCGCCAGCAGGCTCGGCCTGCCCAGCCTGCTGCTGTTCCTCGCCCTCGGCGTGCTCCTCGGCGAAGACGTCCTCGGCATCCACTTCGACGATGCCCAACTGGCGCAGACCCTGGGCACCACCGCGCTGGCCATCATCCTCATCGAGGGCGGCCTGAGCACCAAGTGGACCGACATCCGCCGACTCCTGCTGCCCTCAGCCCTGCTGGCCACCGTCGGCGTGGCGATCAGCGTCCTGCTCACCGCGGCCGGGGCGCACCTGCTGCTGGGCATGAACTGGCAGCTGGCCCTGCTGCTGGGCGCGATCGTCTCCTCCACCGACGCCGCCGCCGTCTTCTCCGTCCTGCGCGCACTGCCGCTGCCCCGCCGGGCGGCGGGGATGGTCGAGGCCGAGTCCGGCTTCAACGACGCCCCCACCGTCATCCTGGTCCTGGTGTTCAGTACCGCCGCTGCCGACCTACCCGACCCCGCCGTCATAGCCGCGAAAATCACCTACCAGCTCGCGGCCGGAGCAGCGATCGGGCTGCTGATCGGCCGGGCCGGCACCCTCGCGCTGCGGTACGTCGCGCTGCCCGCCACCGGCCTGTACCCACTGGCCACCGTCGGCCTGGGTATCATCGCCTTCGCCGCCGCCGGCGCCGCGAACGCCTCCGGCTTCCTGGCCGCCTACCTGGCCGGCATCGTGCTCGGCAACGCCGCGCTACCGCACCGCGCCGCCACCCGCTCCTTCGCCGAAGGCATCGGCTGGCTGGCCCAGATCGGCCTGTTCGTCATGCTCGGCCTGCTCGTCAGCCCCAGCGAACTGCCCGCCGCGCTGCTCCCCGCCGTGGTGGTCGGCCTGGTGCTGCTGCTGCTGGCCCGGCCCGCCTCCGTGGCCGCCTGCCTGACCGGCTTCCGCACCGGCTGGCGACAGCAGGCGTTCATCTCCTGGGCCGGCCTGCGCGGCGCCGTGCCCGTCGTGCTGGCCACCTTCCCCATCGTGGCCGCCGTGCCCGGCAGCGAGCAACTGCTGAACATCGTCTTCGTCCTCGTCGTCATCTTCACCCTCATCCAAGGACCGACCCTGCCGTTGATCGCCCGGATGCTCCGTGTCACACAGCCGGGCCAGACCAGGGACGTCGACATCGAGGCCGCGCCCCTCGACATCCTGGACGCCGACCTGCTCACCCTCACCATCCCGCCCGGCTCCCGCCTGCACGGAGTGGAGATCTTCGAACTGCGGCTCCCGGCACCCTCGATGGTCACCCTCATCGTCCGCGACGGCGACACCCTCGTCCCCAAACCCGACACCCGGCTTCAGGAAGGTGACGACGTACTCGTCGTCACCACCCCCGCCACCCGCGCACGCGTCGAACGACGGCTGCGCGCCGTCGGCCGCCGCGGCCGCCTGGCCCACTGGCACGGCGAACACGGCGACCCCGACCCGCACACCAGCCACACCAACAGCGCGAAAGGAGCCACCGAGCCGTGGACATCACGCACACCACCATCCCGGGCACCGGAACCGTCCACCCCTGCGACACCAGGCAAGGAGATCACCTCGGCGTTATCGTCACCGACACCGGGCAGCGGACCCTGATGTCTTACGACCGAGCCGAACCCGACACTGCGGCGCACACCGTAGAGCTCGACTAAGAAGAAGCCGACCAACTGGCCGAACTACTGCACAGCCGGCCCCTGGCCGACCGGCTCGCCGCCGTGGAACGCCGCCGGGGCGAACACACCGGCCACCTGCCCTGACCTGCTCTCAGCCCTTTCACCTGCGAACCGGGTAGCTGCACTCTGCGCCCGCACGTGTTCTTGTATTGGCTGGCGTTGCTGCTGAGCCGCATCTTCGAAGCCGCCACCGGCTCCACCTGGAGGCTCATCCGCGACAAGTTCCACCTGCTCACCATGGTCACCTTCACCGGCCGGACCGGCACCTTCCACCAGCGCGACATCCTGGCCAAACTCGACATCCCCACCCCGAAGACGATCGTCAAGGCCACGCCCGTTGCAAACGCCTGACCAGGCACAACACCCACGTCTAGGGAAACGCCGCATCAGCGTGCCCCCAGGCTCTTCCGCACCTCACGACCCTGATTCATGTGCCTTTCTCCTGCACATCTGCGAACGCAGGCACAGCTCAAGGCCGTACACCTGCAGATTGGCGGGTAGGAGAGGAATCGGTTGCATATCCGGGCCCGTTGTACATATTGGAGGGCCGGAGCATGGATGAATGGGTCATCTGGATAATCCTCGCTGTCGTGCTGGGCGTGGCCGAGATCTTCACCCTCACCGCTGCGCTCGGGCTGCTCGGCGCCGCTGCCCTGTTGACGGCCGCCACCGCAGCGCTCGGCCTGCCCATCCCGCTACAGTTGCTGGTCTTCTCGCTGGCGTCCGTGGCTGGGCTGATCGTGGTCCGCCCGATCGCGATGCGTCATATCCGCCAGCCACAGTTGCGCCGGTTCGGCGTCGAGGCGCTGATCGGCAAGCCCGCCTATGTCGTCTCCGAGATCACCGGACGCGAGGGCAGGGTGCGCATCGAAGGCGAGGAGTGGTCCGCACGCGCCTATGACGAGACGCTGGTCATCCCCACCGGGGCGACTGTCGACGTCATCGAGATCGAGGGCGCCACCGCCCTCGTATACCCTCGGGAGTGATCACATGGAGTTGCTGATCGTCGGCCTGGTCATCGCCCTCTTCATGGTGATCACTGTGCTCAAGGCGGTACGCATCATCCCGCAGGCCAGGGCTCGCAACGTCGAGCGGCTCGGCCGCTACCATCGCACGCTGAAGCCCGGCCTCAACTTCGTCATCCCGTACATCGACCGCGTCTACCCCGAGATCGACCTGCGCGAACAGGTCGTCTCCTTCCGCCCGCAGCCGGTCATCACCGAGGACAACCTGGTCGTCGAGATCGACACCGTCCTGTACTTCCAGGTCACCGACCCGCGCGCGGCCGCCTACGAGATCGCCAATTACATCCAGGCGGTCGAGCAGCTCACCGTCACCACGCTGCGCAACGTGGTCGGCTCCATGGACCTGGAAAGGACCTTGACCTCGCGCGACACCATCAACAGCCAACTGCGTGGCGTCCTCGACGAGGCGACCGGCAGATGGGGCCTGCGCGTCAACCGCGTCGAGATCAAGGCCATCGACCCGCCCAAGACCATCAAGGACGCGATGGAGAAGCAGATGCGGGCCGAGCGCGACAAGCGTGCCGCGATCCTCAACGCCGAGGGCCAGCGCCAGTCGCAGATCCTCACGGCGGAGGGCGACAAGCAGGGGCGCATCCTGCGGGCCGAGGGTCAGCGAGCCGCCGCCGTCCTGGAGGCCGAGGGCCAGTCCCGCGCGATCGACCAGGTCTTCCAGGCCGTCCACCGCAACGACCCCGACCCGAAGCTGCTGGCCTACCAGTACCTCCAGGTGCTGCCGCAGCTGGCGCAGGGGGAGGGCAACACGTTCTGGGTGATCCCGAGCGAGGTCACCTCGGCGCTGCAGGGCGTCTCCGATGCGTTCACCGAGATCCTGCCCCGCTCGGCGGCCACCCGCGAGGAGGTCACCGATGCTTCGGCCGCCGACGAGGAGGTGGCCAAGGCATCGAAAGCGGCCGCCGAAGCCGTCGCCGACGCTCAAGAGGCCGAGAAGGCAGGGGCACCCCGCCAGCTCGGCGCCGCCGGACCTGAGCCTTCGCCCTTCCCCGACCTGGAGACAGGGCCCCGGCGTTCTTGAGTTCCGATGCGGTATGGCGCGGTTGAGGGTTTCGGCAGGTTGAGTGCGAAAGAGCGCGACTTCTGGTGATCTTTCAGGTCTCGAATCCGAAGATCGCCGCAGGAGTCGCGCTCGTGTCCCCATCTTCCCCGACCAGCCCCGGTCTCGTCTCGTGCCTTGACCAGCTCGCCGACCTGGCGTTGTGGGAGGGAAGCAGAACGGGCCGCCGACCCAGCCGTGGTGTAATCGGCGCTGATGCGCCGATTGGCGACGGTCCCGGATCAACGCTCGACGTGCGGGCTGCGCCATCCGCTGGTGGCCATCTTGACCTTGACCGCGTGCGGCTGGTGGTCGGCAGCGACAGCATCGCGGCGATCTGACAGTGGGCCGCCCGAACGTCTCAGCAGATGCTGGCGCGGCTGGGCGCCTACCGTGACCCGTTCACCGGTCTCCTGCTCGTGCCCAGCGAGAAGACCTTCCGCCAGGTGCTGGCCGGCCTGGACGCCGACGCGCTGGATGCGGCGATCAGCGGATATGTGGCCGATTTGGTCCGCCGGGAGGCGCCGGTGCCGCAGATCCCTGACACTCCCGGGCCCGCCGAGCGGGAGCAACGCGGCACCGAGCAGCGGCAGTGCACCCATCCTGCCCCGCCTGGGCTGTTGCCCGGCGCCGCCGTGGACGGCAAGGCCTGCCGCGGTGCCCGGACTGCCGACGGCGGGAGGGTCTTCCTGGTCGGGGCGATCAGCCACGACCACGGTGTCGTGCTGGGTCAGTGTCAGGTCGCAAGCAAGCGCGGCGAAGGGCTGCGCCGCAGTCGCGGCAGCAGCCCGGCGGATCACCGGCATGGACTTATCGAAGCCTGTGAGGCCACCGCGACCCACATCGACGAAACGTTGGCGCGGCATGCTTGAGCTTCCTGCCCTCGCTGTCGGCGGTGCCGGTGGGCACTTTGGCGGTTGACAGGTTCGGCATTCTTGTCAGCCACGCCTTCCCGGCCAATCCGGGCGGTCCTCGACAGGCTGCGTGCGAGAGGCGGCGCGGTGGCGGACGGCGGCGTGGGACCGCCGCGGTGGAACCCACAGCGCAGCGGCGCTGATGATCGCCGAGAAAATCAGCAGGATGCCCGCCAGGATCTCAAGCAGCACGGTGATCGACATGAGGACTCCCCCTCGGCCTCGCCTGGGCCTGCGGCCATGAGGACGAAGGTCTTCCCGCACCCTCCACGTCAGCCAAAACCGTGTTAGCCGGACTGGGGCGGCCAGGTCACGGCGGGAGGGCCATCCTGCCGGGCCTCCCCAGGCATGGAGACCGTGATGACGGCTGGGATGTCCGACGGCGGGTACTCCCCTTGCGTGCTTCTTCCACTATCGGCCCAGCTGGCCGCGCCGGTCAAACCCCCTGCGATCACCCCAGGAGCCGCCGAAGTGGAGCTGACCAGGAGGTTCGCCTAACCTGGAAGGGCGAGGGGAGTACTTCCCAAGAGCCGGCCCGGTCAGTACGGGCGTGACCTCGTCCCCGGGCGGCCGCCCGCAAGGTCGTGGGTGAAGGAGACCTCGAACAGCCCTGTAGCGTTCGAGGAGGTTCCATGCCCGCCCCTACAAGTCTGATGACGGCTGCCCCGCTGGAGACGATCGCCTCGCCGCAACTGTGGGCGATCACCGTTGCCTGCCTCGCGCTGCTCCTGGGCGCGGACTTCGCCGTGACGCGCCGCCCGCACGAGGTACGGATGCGGGAGGCAGTGGGGTGGTCGGTCTTCTACCTGGCTCTGCCCCTGCTGTTCGGCCTCTACGTGTGGCGTGCGTTCGGGACGCAGGCGTCGGTGGAGTTCTACACCGGGTATGTGGTGGAGAAGTCGCTCTCAGTGGACAACCTCTTCGTGTTCATGCTGCTGCTCGCGGCTTTCGCGGTGCCCCGCGAGCTGGCCCAGCGGGTGCTGCTGTACGGCATCATCGGGGCATTGGTGCTGCGCGCGGTCTTCATCGCCTTGGGCGCGGCCGCGCTGCAGAGTGGCACCTGGGCGTTCCTGCTGTTCGGCGCCATCCTGATCGTCACCGCGGGGAAGATCCTCAAGGATGCGCTGAGCGGCAAGGAACAGGAGGTGGACATCTCCTCCATGCGCTCGGTCCGCCTGCTGCGGCGCTTCATGCCGGTCACCGGCGACTACCGCGGCTCCCGCCTGATGGTCCGCGAGCAGGGCCGGCGCGCCCTGACCCCGCTGGCGCTGGCCATCGTGGCCGTCTTCGCCACCGACATCGTCTTCGCGGTCGATTCGGTGCCCGCGGTGTACGGCGTGACCGACGACCCCTTCCTCGTCTTCGCCACCAACGCCTTCGCCCTGCTGGGCCTGCGGGCGCTGTACTTCGTGCTGTTGGGCGTGCTGGAGAAGCTGCGGCACCTCAACCACGGGCTCGGCGTCATCTTGGGGTTCATCGGGCTCAAACTCCTCCTGCACTGGGCGCACGGCATCTGGCCCGCCGTCCCGGAGATCCCCACCTTGGTCTCGCTCGGGGTCATCATCGTGGTCCTGACGACCGTCACGATCACGAGCGTGCACGCCAACCGCCGCGATGCCCGCCGCGATGCCCGCCGAGATGCCCAACGTGCCACCGTTCCGCCCTCGGACGGCTAACTCGCCGGGGCGCTCGATTGCGTAGCTTGAGGAGCGTGTCCCACCACGCGCCGGCCTCGAACGTCGATCAGATCACGTTCTTACCGAAGCCCAAACCAGCATCCTGCGCCGCCTGGCGAGATCCTCCTCCAGTTCGCGCAGCAGACCACCGATCCGGGCCGCGCCGGCGACAGCGGCCTGCACATCAACGGACGCCGACATCCCCGTCATCACGGTGACCGCGTCGCCATACGCGCGAACCAGCACCGCCAGCGCGACCTCCAGCGCTTCCCCCGTCGCCGACGTGTCCAGCGCAGCAGCCATGCCCATCAGACCTCATCCCTGTTCGCTGTTCAGCGGGGGGACGCCCCAGTTTTTTACCCACTTACCTGCCTCTGCCATCCTGAAGAGGATCCCTGCAGGCAAGCCGCATGGCAGGTGCGCTCGTCCAGGCCCTAGCCGGTGCGCGGCGGGAGGAACTCGCCGCCGGAGCCGTCGGCTCCAGGCCCGCCGCGCTCTCGTCCTTGGGCGCGCAGCGTCGAAGAACAGGGCGGCCGCCGCTCGGGCGGTGGCAGGGGCGGGGGGTCCTTGTCCATGCGGGCCCTCCGCCCCAGTGCCTCCAGCCGTCGGGACCGACAACGTCAAATAGCGATCCCAAAATCACGTCATCAAGCGGTCCACGTCACAGCCAAGGGCGCGGTGGAGCGGATCATCGATCTGTGCGCCGGGCAGATGGACGCTGCCGGCGCCATCCGGCCGCTGGAGCACGCCGCCGTGCTGGCGACCGCCGAGGAACTGGCTGGACGAGGACTGCGGGGATCCTGGCCACCGCCATGGGCCGGCTGCCCGCCAGCCGGATGGAAGCCGCCGGATTCGACCCTGGCCTGCTAACCGGCACGCTGGTGCTGACCGGGCTGCACGCCATGCACGACCCGCCGCGGCCCGTCGCCGCCATCGGCCGCCAGGCCGGCCTGCTTCCCTTCGGTGGCGAGCATGACGGGAAGGTGTTCACCGGCGCCGACCTGGCTACGCTGCCGGACGAAAAGTACCCCGAAGCGGTGGAGCGGGCCACGGTCCTCGCCAGGGTATCGCCGGAGCAGAAACTGCGCCTGGTCGAGGCGCTGCAGGCCCGCGACCACGTTGTCGCCATGACCCGCGACGGCGTCAACGATGCTCCCGCGCTGCGCCGCGCCGACATCGGCATCGCCATGGGCCGCGGCGGCACCCAGGTCGCCAAGGACGCAGCCGACATGGCACTCCCCGGCTGCTCCTCACCGGGTACGCTTGGGCCCGGCCGGATCTGTATCTGGTTGCTCACGTCAGCGACGCCTTCGGTGTCCCAGGCATCATCCCTGGCCGCGCGCTTGGGCGCGCGGCTTGTCCCCGAACGATCTCCCGTGGGTTCGTTAATTCTGAAGGGTCCTCAGGCGCGAACCAAGGACGAGGACCGGCGGAGGGCGTTACAAGGACTTGGGTGCAAAGAGCGTCTGGGAACCTGGGGCCTGGTACTCCTGCCGGCTGCGGTCCACGTCCGCGCTGGTGGTGTCGCCGCAGACCTTCGCCTGCGTCTCTTCCAGGCAATTCCCCGACCTGAATGGCCGGCAGAGTGGAGAAGAACGGCGCCGGCTACTCCGCGGTCTTGAGGCAGCGGTCCAGCTTGTCGAGGGTCAGCGGCTGCCGGCGCAGCGGCTCGGAGGCGTCCAGCGCCGTGGTGTGGAGGCCGCCGAGGAACAGCTCCAGCTGCCGGCCGGT
>NZ_VJYI01000043.1 GCF_008065375.1 Nonomuraea sp. SYSU D8015 | reverse complement strand
GAGGCCTGACACCGGGACCAGCGACGTTCACTGAGCCACTTCGTCCCGCGTGCCGGGCGTCCCGAGCACAGTCACATGGGGACAGCTCAGACTGAGCGGGTCGGCGGTGGCCTGCCTAGCAGTGCTCCTCGCCAGACCCATGATGAGCTGCGGCGTCAGGATGGAAAAGGCTCCCTATACATCACGGGCTCCCTTCGCTACAGGCCGGGACGTGTCGGTGTGGACGTGTCGGATCGACCACACCCGCCTGCGGCAGAACCCGTCCGGCAGACGCCGAGAGCGGCCTTCGCAGGGTGACAGCCAGTCCAGACCCTTTCCCACCCTGACCGCTCCACGGCGACACGATTCTGCGGAGGCGCTGTGTGTAATGCTGTCGCATCGCTTGTGCACTTGTGCGATACGCTACCGTTTCAAGGAAGACAAGTCGACACTGATCGCTGCCTGGGGGTCCAAGGCGGACTGTCGGTTGCGGGTGCGCGGCTGGCAGGTCAGGTCAGAGAGCAGGCCAGGCCTCTGAAGGCGCGCTGATCATGAACACGAGAGCGCGTCCGTCCACCGCGACGAATCTGGCCCGCTCGTGAGGCTGGCGGTCCACTCCAGCTACGTCTCTGTCCGGGACCGCTGATGGCCGCGGCAAAGCCTTCGGGCGCTGCCGTCACCCGACGCTGCCGCGACCAGCGCAGACCGAATCATAATCGCGAGATGTCGCTAAATTTCTATTTATTGAGAGAGATGCTCCGCTGTTCCGCTCGCCGAGCGTTCGTCAGGCAGAATTCGTGGCCTCATTCTCCAATCCGTTAAGGAATACCTCGATGCACGCGTTGAGGATGTGGCCTAGCATGCCCGTATACGCATCAACCATGGCCAGCTCGTCTTTGAGGTCCTCGACCCACTCATTCACTTCAGCAGTGAGAGTATAGGTGTTTGACTTCGGCAGCTCTTCATGTGCCGTCTGAAACTTAAAGTTTTGACCCATCTCGACGAGCTTGGCGAGAGGGTGCTTGCGCCCCTGCCGTAGAGCAGCGTCAATGTAGTGACTAGCAGCTAGGGCAGGACGCCGTCTCCCTGCAGCCAGTCGTCTCTTGTCTTGCACGACCTGCCTTCTCAGACGTGACGCGAGGTCAGCGTTGAGACGCATAGTGCGCGCATTACTGATCACAGCTGGATTGAGAGCGTCGCGATAGCTGTGATAGAGACGAAGATAGTTGGGTGGGAGCTCCGCGAGGATTTGTTTGATAGGAGCGGGAAGGTCGGCTCGCCGCGGTTGAAAAGAACCAGAAGCCGCGCCGGGGGGAGAATTACGCCGCAGAGCCGATGCCGTCTCGGCGATGCTCCCATTCAGTGGTTCGCCTCGTACGGGATTCGCTGGGCTGAGAGCCTTGCTCACATCATGCGCCGCCTCTGCAGGGTAATCACTTTGAGTGGAGGGTTTGCCGGTCGAGGCAGCCGACGGCGATGCAGGCGTTCGCACCTGTTGCTCCTCGGCTCGGGTCTCGATTGCGGTGGCGGGTGTCGCAGGCGAGGGTGCTATCTCTGTGGCCTCGTGGCGCTCGGCCGCTGAGGCCGTCGTTTGCAGGTGCGCCTCCTCCTGGTGGGGAGAATCTCCTGCCTCAGGGGCAGAATCTTCTGCCGGCGACGCTGACACCACGCTCGCAGCGCCACCAGCCACGGGCATGGAAGCGACTGGCGCATCCCTGCCCAGCTCAGACGGTGCCGTCGGCGAATCTGGCATGGTGGGTGACACGACGACGGTAGCTGCTGCCTCTGAACCGGCGGTGACTGAAGGTGGGGACAGCGGGCCCGGCTCCCCCGCTGGTGCCGCGTCCTGGTTACCAGCTTCCTGCCTGCCAGGCCTGGCGCTTGTGTCGTCTGCAGGCAGAGAACCAGTCGACTCGCTCTGCGTGGGTACCCGATTCCCCGGACGACGACGGCGGCCTCTGTTAGACCCGAGTGCTGCAGCAAACGCGTCCAGCTCACTAGCTGCCGGGAGCGGATCGTTGACAGGCGCGTTCATGCCGATGCCCCCACCTCGTCTGGCTCGTCAGCGGCGTTGAGGTCCAGCCGCAGTTGGTGGATTGCGGTGAGGATCTCCATAGTCAGGGCCCGGTAGTCCTTGGCCAACTGCGCGGCACTCTGCTGGAGGGACGAATCCAAATCCTGCTCATCCGCCAGTTCTTCGGGCACCTTGCCCAGAGTGCGACATTGAACGGCAACCGCTTCGACGTGACGAATCGCGGTGCTGAAGACCGGCGCGTTGCCGGCCAGGTCCTCCTGCAGTTGATCCCGGATCTTCTGTTTCACGCGGGTCGCTGAGGTGTTCGTGGCAAAGAGCACCACGCCAAGCAAACGGAGGTCCTCGTTGTGCTCATGAGCTTCACGGAAACGCCGGGCCACGAGGCGGAGGCCCTTGCGTGAGGAGGGGTCAGACTTCGAGGGAATTATCACGACGTCGGCTGCGACGAGGGCCTGCAACTGCAGAACCATCGAGCCAGGTGCTACGTCCAGGACGATGAGGTCATAGTCCTCGTAAACCTGCTCGATCGCTGCGGTGTACATGCCCACCCAGGAGTGATCTCCGGTATGCCGGGCGAGTCGTCGCTGGCAGTAGAGCTCCTCGCTAACGTCCTCCAGGAGCTCGCCACCGGGCAGGACGTCCAAGTTTCTACGAGGCGTGCCAGTCGGCTGGAGCTTGGCCCCTTCGAGGATCATCCTCGCCTGGGCGGCACCGTCGTCCGCGATCTGCTTGTCGCCGACGAATCCCAGGTCTTCGGCGTTGTTGCCCTGTTGGTCCAGTTCAATCAGTAGGACACGCTGTCCGGCGCGGGCGGCAGCCGCTGAGAACGCAGCCGCCAGTGAGGACTTTCCGACACCTCCCTTGCCATTGGCGAAGGCGAGGACCTTGATGCGCGCATCGCCGTCCTCTGCGTCCTGCTGCTTGCGTCTCTCCCGCTGCTCAAGCGCATCACGGGCCCACGACGTGGACACCAGTCCCAGCGAGAGCGCACTTGAAGGCTGCGACATGTCACGTAGCCTCTCATGTTTCGGTACTGCATGAACGATCTGCCGCCCCTGTCGTACCACAACCGACCTCCCCAGCGGATGAGGAATCGCCTCACACGCCGTTTTGTGACAGAACGCTTATGTTCTGGCGAACGTGGATCCTCGCGAGGAGGCGATTCTGCCGTCGTGCCAATGAGTAGCAGCGGTTCCAGGAGAATGATTGCAAAGGGACTGGCAGTGAGTGTGTCATCTATACCCACGCCTATGTAGGCATGAGTACGCGTTGAGTGGCTGGGCTCTCATATGCGCGAAAGAGGGGAGGCCACAAGATCACGGATGGGGGTGGATGGCAACCGTGATCAGCGCCCCATCCGTGGCGCTGTTTTAGTGTGTGTGGTGCTGTAAGTGTGATTGTGAAAGTGCAGGTCAGAGCCCATTTTGGCCATGTAGAGCACCGTCTAACACCGGGGTCTAAGGCACTGGTTTCGGGTCTCTCCCTGACGTGAACCCCCCGGGAGGTGGGGGTGGGTTCGCTATTTAGCGCCTCCCTGGATGGGTACTAGTTCATCAACGCTTAAGTTACCCATTGGTAATAGGCTTTGTGCTGGGGAAACGCGCTTGAGCGCCGAACAGCATCTACCCGGATAGGTAGTACCGAAGGGAGGGCTACGTCGCTCTACAAGGCCCTACAGCCCCGCAGAGAGGTAGGGGTTCCCTGCAGGACCCAATGCTCCTCAGGGCTTCGCGAGGGATGCGCCCATGAGTTTGGAGTGGGCCAACACCACTCCTGAACTACACATCGAGGGAGCCAGCCAACCGCCGCCCGCCGCTCAGCCGGCGAAGGCCTCACGGCTACCACTCACCGGTTTCCGCACCTAACGCTGCACAATGCGCACAGGCTTCACTCCAGGGGTGGGAGCGTGCTGTTGGCTCGAAGATCCCGAGTCCTGTCCAGGTACGTGCGCATGCGTGGTGGCGCAGGCGGGTGCGGCGCAGTCCGAACCCGTGCTTGAGGTGGCTGGGGGCCTTGATGCCCACGCGCCAGTTGCTCAGCGGCGGAAGGACCTAGTCTGCTCGTGTTGTCGGCAGGTCTTGCTCAGGGTGCCACCGCGTTGCAGTCCGATGTGCTGGACGTCAAGGTCGGCCACATCTTTGTCGTTTATCCGCCGTACCGAAGCCTCGCTCGCCGACCACAGTTGCTGGGATGCGGCAGACGCCTCAATAACGCCTTCGACCGTGGGCATCAGTTGGCCGGCATCTGCCGGGTTGCCTTTGCTGACCTGGTGGAAGGTGATGAATCTGCGCTCGTCTTCGGCGATCAGGGCGGTGTGGCCGAACCGGGTGGGATGCTGTTGTTTGCCCTTGCGGATGGGGTGGGTGTCGGGGTCGGCAAGTGACACCATGTGGTCCAGGATGGTGCGGCTGTCCGTCAAGCGCTGTGCCGTCTCCCTCAGTAGTCGCTCGGCTCCGGCGACCGTCCGCTTCAGATCGACCATCAGGCGGCGGAGCCGGCCTGACGGGGCGGCGGGCCACGGCACGGTGGGCGTTGCGGATCGGCGCGGTCACGTTGGTGAGCGTGTGGGGTCGCGATGGTGGCGATCTCGCTGGTGAGCCGGTCGGTTTCTCCCAGCGCCTGGCCGGTGTGGCACCGCAGCGTGCGGCTGATCTGTCGGATGCGCCGCCGGCCGCGCGGCGGCGGTCGCGGAATCGGGTCCGGCGTGCTGCCCCGGCGGCCTTGATCCGCCGCACCAGACCCCCAGTTTGCGGACGCCGTGCTCCAGCAATTCAGCGTCGGTGGATGATCGATATCGGCCTCGACCACGGTGATGCCGATGCGCAGCTCGCGTCCTCGCAGCAGTTTGTCTTCGGCGAGCTTGCCCACCAGCACGGTGTTGAGCTGCTCGAACACCTCCGGCCCCTGCCCGCTGGACCAGTTTGATCAATGTGGCGGGGTGCGGCAACCGCCCGTCCAGTGGAATCCGGCAGGAGCCACGTCAGTTGATGGAGTCGGCGACCTCGCGGCCCTGCGATTCATAGCCCAGCTGGTAGCGGTGTTTGATGTACAGCAATCGCACCAGGCTGACGACGGGCACCGACGAGCGGCCCAGTCGGGCGTGGAACAGGCTCCGCCATGGCGTGATGAACCGCTCATCGTCCAGGTAGGCGTCGATCCGGGCCAACTCCTGTGGAAGTCGCGTCACCTCCTCCCGGCAACAACGTCTCCCAGAACGCGATCTGCTGTCCCGAGACCACAGCACCGGGCCACCACCTCCGGTGGAAATGACACCGACGTCATTCTCGATTCGTAAGGCCTCCAAGCACTGTGATCGCCGAGGTCGGGAGCACTTACCGCCGAGACTTCTTCAGGGCAGATAGCTAGGGCCCGAAGCGTGCGGCGTACTGGCCCTGGGCCAACTGGGCCATCTCCGAAACTAGATCCCCGGCCTTCGCACGGAACTCCTCGTACTTGTCGTCCTGGACCTCTTCGACGAAGTCCTTTGCCAACATCCCCAGGTCTCGCAGGACTGAATAGCTGTCAGCGGTGAGCGGCCAGACCTTCCGCCGGTGCTCTCTGGCGATGTCCACGATGGTTTCCGCGAGTTCGTCATCGATCAGGTCATCGTGCTTACTGCGCAGCTCGACCAGCTTTCCGGCGGCGTCCCACAGCTTCAGTCCGTGGCGCCGGTACCAGGCCGCTTCCTTCCGGCCTACCTTCATCCCTGTAATGCCGCGGAGGCGATGGTCCCGTTCCGCGCGTTCGCTGGCCGGCAGTCCAAGCCTCTTTGCTCGGCCTCGCAGGATGCGTTGATCGACCGCTTGGGCGGAGCGGACCCCGAGGGGCGGTGCCATGAGGATTTGAGCGACGCCGAGCTTGCGGCCCAGCAGGAGAAGCTCGAACTCGAGCTGATCGATCGTGGCTGGCAGGTGCGGTATCCATCTTCGGATGTATGCGAGGATCCAGAGGGCGTCGATGACATCGTCGTCAGTAACCAGATGGAGCGGCTGAATCCGTAGGACGTGCTGTACGACTGGGAATGGATGCTCGAACGGGTCGTCGTGCTCCAACTCGTCTACGTACGGATCTCGGGCTGCTCGGCGGCGTGCGATGATCCTTTGGATGGCGTCCTGACCTGCGACTTTATCGAGGTCTGCGGCGGCTTTCCCAGGCACGATCAATATCGTATTGAAAGATCATCACGATGGGTAGGTGTCTTGACGGACGGGTTGAGACTCCTTGTTGTCTGACGGCCTTGAAGATGACAGTCCGTCACGCCATCTGGAAGTGGACATGACAGCGGGCCATCGGAGTTGACAGTAGGGCGTTTACGGCAGGAGGTTCGGCTCGGGAGATGGTTGTCCGTTCTCACTGGTCCTTTCAGCGTCTCACTGTGTTGCGCGCAGATCTGGCGAATTCTCAGGCGGCGGCCTAGCTGACGGCCTGGTTCGCCTGGTTTGCACCAGTCTGGGCTGATCTGAGCGTCATCGGAGTTGGCGTTTCTCATCAATGTCTGCCGAGGCCGAGGCGATCATGACCATGCCCGTCGCACGCACATGCCGAGTTCAGGGTGTTTGCGGGAGCGTGGACCCGATTTCGTCGTGCCGATGAGTTTTGTGCGGATCCGTGGTCGATACGGCTGGACACACCGACAGCGGTGGGCCTGTGCTGGGAACCTCCAGCGCGCGAGGAAGCACATGGAGGCAGTGATGAGCGCCGACGACTCCAAGCAGGAGCACACCATCCGGACTGGCGAGCAGGGGACGCGGGTGAGCGGCCCCAGGGTGTTGGTGGCGGGGGCGAGCATCGCGGGACCCGCGCTGGCCCACTGGCTCCGCCGGCGGGGGGCCGAGGTGACCGTGGTGGAGCGGGCTCCTGAGCTGCGTCCCGGCGGGCAGGCGGTGGACGCGCGCGGGGTCGCCAAGGAGGTCATCGGGCGCATGGGGCTGGACGCGGCGGTGCGCGCGGCGTGCACCGACACCGCCGGCGCGCACACCGTGGACGCGGACGGGCAAGTGCTGAAGACCTTCCGTGCCGACGACGACGGTGGCGACGGGTTCATCGCGGACATCGAGATCCTGCGTGGGGACCTGTCCCAGGTGCTCTACGACGACACCCGCGATGGCGTCGAGTACGTCTTCGGCGACCGAATCGCGGGGCTCGCCCAGGACGCGGACGGGGTCGACGTGGTCTTCGCGGGCGGCAACCGGCTGCGCTTCGACCTGGTGGTCGGGGCCGACGGGTTGCACTCGGCGCTGCGAGCGATGGTCTTCGGGCCGCATGAGTGGTTCCTCCGCCACCTCGGGCACGTGCTGGCCTTCTACAGTGTGCCCTACGAGTTCGGGCTGGACCGCTGGCTGCTCGAGTACCAGGATCAGGAGTCCGGGCGCTCTGCCCTCCTGCGGCCCATCCAGGACGCCACCCGGGCGATGGCCATGTTCTCCTTCGCCTCGGCCGACTTCGACGTCGACTACCGTGACGTCGCGGCCCAGAAGGTCCTGCTGCGTGAGCGGATGGCGGGCCTGGGCTGGTTGACCCCGGACATCCTCGCGCACCTGGACGACACCCCGGACTTCTACCTCGACCAGGTCGCCCAGGTGGTGATGGACCGCTGGTCGAGTGGACGGGTGGGGCTGCTCGGGGACGCGGCGTTCAGCTCCTCGCCGATGTCGGGGCAGGGCATCGGGCTGGCGCTGGTCGGCGCCTACCTGCTGGCCGGAGAGCTGGCCGCCGCCGGATGGGACCCCGACGCCGGGTTCGCCCGCTACGAGGCGCGGATGCGCTCGTTCGTCGAGGCCAACCAGGAGATCGGCCGGTTGAACGCCCGCAGCCGCGACGTCCCCGGGCCAGACGCCGAGCCGCGCCCCGATTTCGCCGGCGAATGGTTCACCGAGCTGGTCGGGCGCGCGATCAACGGCATCGAGCTGCCCGACTACGCGGGGGTGCCGGACTCCGCAGCCCTGGCCGGATCGCCGATCACCTCGTCGGCCAAGCCGTAGGTGTCACCTAACCAGTCGAGAGGGACCACGCTTCGGTGGGACACCGCCGGACGACCTCCGCTCATGCCGCGTAGTGCGCGTGGGAGCGCCTGTTCGGCGGCCACGCCACGTTCCGAAGAGGCGGTGTTGACTCGGAAAAACTGACAAGATCGATGAGATTCCACCGCGCGAGGTTTCAACGGTTCTGTCACTTGCCTGGTCGGCGCTCGCCGGAACTGACAAGACCATGGGGACATCGACCCTGTGACGTCCAAGCCCATTGATTTCAGCTGGATTGCTCGCCCGTCTTGTCTCAAGGCAGTTGTCGGTGCGCAGCTCGCCAACATGGCTCCCTGCCACGATGGATGAGAACGGACAGTACGGCAGGAGGTTCAGCCCGGAATGGTGGCGGCCCGGCCTCGGCGGTTGACGCCGGTAGTTGCTCCAGTGTCTGACGAGTCGTTCGCGTCCTGGGCGCTATGAAGAGGTGGCCGTCGCCCGCCCTGAGCAGGGCGGACGACGGCCACGGCGCCGTCACGGCGGGGCCACCGTCTCCGGACCAGCACATGCAGGGCGGTCAGGCGGCAGCGAGGTGCGCTCCACCGCTCGACCCCCGTGGGTTGTGGCTACGGCACGAAGACGAAGACGGCCGAGGCAATCGCGGAGATGGCTCGGATGTCGTCCTGGATGCTCGTTTCGGGCTCACGGGGGTTGTAGGCCACGCTCAGAGCTATGAGGTTCTGTCGTTTGCGCAGTTCCTCCCATATGGCGTTGGGCTGCCCCCCGGAGTCGGTCAATCGCCAGGTTTGGCCGGCGAACGATTGGCGCCACGTCCAGAGCACGATGTGCTTGGCTGTGACTGGCAGCAGCCTGTCGGTGTCATCGCCCTGTTCGTCGCCGCCACGCAGGGGGATGTCAACGAGTTCATTGACGAGTTTCGCTGCTTGAACGGTCGTGACCGTGCTGGACGAGCCGGAGTGGGCCAGGCCGATCTCTCGCGCGCCGATGAAGAGGCCCGGGAACTTGTTCTCCCATCTCCGCTGCCGAAGTGCCGACCATAGATTGTTGGTCACAGCCGACGGCTGGATCTTGTATCGGTCGGTGTATTGCTTGGTGGGGATTCCGGTCGAAACATTGACCGCGTCGATGTGTCCCGTCAGCACGTAGCGCTCCACGTTCGCCAGGGACAGCAGAGGATGCGTCTGCCGCATGGCGGAGACGCACTCCTGGTTGCCTCCGCAGCCGAGCTCTGGGATGACGATGTCGATGGCAATGCGCCGGCCCGAAGGCAGAGTGTTGCGCAGGACCTGGGAGGTTTCGCTGACGAAGCGCATGATCTCTTCGGCGCTGGCGAACCCTCCGCGCAGCCCGAGGTCGAAGGCCATCTTGGTGCCGACTACGCCTGGCTGTGTGGCGTACATCGCCAACCGCGACGCGGCGGCGGTGAGTTGCTGCGATCCGGCTCGCCAGGCGTTGACGAGGTCGGTGTCCAGCCAGATGCGCAGGTTGTGGGTGCGGGCTGCCGCAAGTGCCTGTCCGACCGGGTCGTCGGCGGCGATGGTGGGAGGAGTCGTCGCGGACGGCGAGGGTGTGGCGGTGCTGCTGGCCGAAGGCGTCGCCGGGGTCGGGCTCGAGGAGTCGGGTGTGGGCGTGAGTGACGTCGTTGGGTCGGGTGTGCCGGGCGTGGTCGCCAAGCTGGTGGGTGTGCTGGCCGGGCCCGGCGTGGTGGCCGTTGGCTGATCGTACGGGGGAGGGCTGGATGGATCGGCGGTGGCGGTCGGCTGGATGGCTTCGTCCTTGCAGGCGAAGTGCGGATTTACCCGGCAGATTCCGCGCGGAGGATCGGCGGCTGCGCCTTGGCTGTTGACGCAGTGGTATTTACTGTCGCTCTTGCTCCAGAGGCATACGAGGGTTTTGGCCTCCGAGCAGCCTTTGATCGGCCTGGTGGAGGCGAACTGGGACTTGCTCGGGTCGGTGCAGAAGTACATGGGAGGCTGGGAGTTGGTGCCGCTGTTGGTGGCCGAGATCGTGGGGGCGCCGGGCTGGCTGCCTGAGACCTGGCCGCTGCCGCTCCTGAGGACCGCGATGTTGTCCAGGCACTGCTGGTAGCGGGCGGTGCCGGGGCCTTCCCCCCATAAGGCACATGTGGCCGCATCGCTCGGATCGGTGTTGGGGGTGGCGATGGCCAGACCGGCGGAGCCGATGATGGCCGCAAGCGCCACCGACAGGATGATCCAGCCGCGTTTGCCAAGACGGATGCGTTTCATCGTGTGCTGCTTCTCCTTGGACGTCGTGATGGGTGGTCAGGCGTGGTGCAGGGCCGGGCGGGCGCTGAGGGCTAGAGGCGTTTCATGGGCGTGATCCGGCCGGCGTGCCCGGGTAGTGCGGGGAGTTGGAGCTGCAGTTGCTCCAGTAGCCGCCGTTGTTGCGGTCAGGCACGAAGACGCCCTTGTCCTGGATCACTGTCCACGTGACGGAGAGCGTCAGGATGCCGCGGGCGCGGCTCGTTCCCTCGGTCTGCACACCGTCGCCGATCTTGCTGCCGCTCCAGGAGATGATCACTGTCTCACTAACGCGACGAGGTGGTCCTGGGCAGCCGGGCTCGGTCGCAGGCGCGTCGACGCGGACGGTCCCGTCGCTCGCGACGGAAACCCGGGTGCCCGTACGGGATGTTGACCAGATGCCGGTCCCGGGCGAGATCTTCACGGTGACGGTGCCGGTGCGTGCTGAGCCAAGGTCGAGTGTGGCTGGAAACAGCTTCGCTGTGGGTGGGGCGGGGTGCGGCAGGCGGGTGGCGGGCAGTGTCATCGGGCCTGTGGCGTCGTGTTTGCCGTCAGGGGAGCGGGCTGGTTGCTCGGTGACGTCGGGCGTCGCTGCGCTGGTGGTGGTCCGCCTGCTCGGCCGCAGAGTGCTGAGGGTGGCCGTGGGGCGATGCCTGGTTTTGGTGGCGCGTGTGGAGGGCGTGGCGGTGGCATGAGGTGGCGGCGCGGAGGTAACACCGGTTGTCGGTGGTGGTGGTGGGGACTCGAAAGGCAAAGGGCCGAGCTCGGCCGGATCGGGTTGCGCGGCAGCGGTCGTCATCTGTTGAGAGCCGCGGAACGGGTCGAACAGGAGGATCAGGGCGGTGAAGCCAACGACGGCCAGGGCCACGGGCACCCCCGCTCGCCGCCACCGGCTCCCCTCCAACCGGGGGACAGACGGTGAGGCATCGGGTGGGACCTCCGTGTGTGACGAGGCGGTCGGGCGGCGGTGCCTGCCCCTGGCGGGACCGCGCGCGGCCGTGGCGTCCCGGGGAGGCGGGTTGCCGGCGGAAGGGGACGGCGGCTCTCGGTCGGCGGTCGCAGCGGACAACGCATACGGATGGCGGCGGCCTGGAATCTGTCGCAACTGCGGCTCTTCGGCACGGCCAGGCATGTGACGACTCCGTCGCATCGACAACTTTACTGATCTCTTTACGGACAGTCATGATTGCACTTATCGCTTATCCATGACAATCGTCTTGACTGGCCGTCAATTACGGTAATGGCCGTATGTCAGCGTTCCTGTCTGTTTGTCCTGAATTGGCACAGGTGGCGGGGTGGCCCGGGACGTGGCGCCAACTCACTTTGCGCTGGGTGGGCCCGGGCCTTGCTCGATCCCCTCAGACCAGTCGACGCACGGCGATGACTCGCGGGGCGTACGTTCGCCATTCGACCAGGCGGACGACCTTGCCCCTGCCGGGGGCGGAGATGAGTTGGCCGTTGCCGATGTGCAAGGTGACGTGGCCTGGGCCGGTCGCGCCGGGTTCGGAGAAGACGAGGTCGCCGGCGCGGGCCTGGTTGACGGTGACAGGGGTTCCGACGCGGGCCTGTTCTTGGGAGGTGCGGGGCAAGATGACACCGGCGTGCCGATATGCCTGCATGGTCAGGCTGCTGCAGTCGCAGTTTTGCCGTTGGGGATCGCTGGGCTGGAGCCGGGGGTCTTCGCAGCGGCCGCCCCAGACGTAGGGGGTGCCGAGCTGTTTGAGAGCCCAGGCGATGGCGATCCGTGCCTTTGGCGGGATGTCGCCAGGTACGGTGACCGTCGCGCCGCCGGCGCTGGGGGAGGGGCAGTCGAGGGGGATGGCGTCGGAGCTGGTGGTCAGGGCGTGGGCCAGACGGGTGGCGAAGTCGTGCCAGCGTCGGTAGTTGGAGCCATCGGGGTAGGCGGAGCGTTGGACGGCCTGGGCGGCGGTCCACGGGGGCAGTTCGGGCCAGCGGGGGATGTCGAGCAGGCCTGGGTGGGAGGGTGGCGCTGGCCCGCCTAAGAAGGCGGCGGTGGCGGTGCGGACGTCGTTGCGCTGGGCTTTGGTGCCCCACCCGGCGCGCTGTTGGAAGGTGCCGACGCTGTCGAGGTGCCCGCCGGCGGGGTTGCGGAGCGAGGCCTCGGTCATGGCGGTCATCAGCGCGATGGTGAGCGCCTGTTGGCGAAGGGGGGCCGGTACACGTTCGCTGACCACCGCGGCGATGAGGTGCGCGGTGCGTGACTGTTCGGCGTCGAGGGTCACGTTCGCGACGGCGGGGAGCGCGGCGCCGGGGGACAGACTTCGATCGTCAATCTGGCAGGGCTTGCCGGGGGAACTGGTGAGAACGATCGCGTAGAGGATCATCGCAGCGATGACGATCACGATGATGGTGATGCGGACAGCCAGGATGATGAGCCGTGCCTTGACCATGTCAGGACGCCTGCGTCACGTCGTCGACGCGCCAGCCCGAGGAGGGAAAGCGCACCAGCCGGATCTGCCAGATACGGGTGACCCTCTCGCGGCGGCCGCCTTGGGTGAGGGTTTGCTTGTAGGCGATGGTGGCGTAGCGGGTGGTGGCGTCGTGCGGGGCTTGGCGGGCGATGGTGGCGCTGACCACGTGAACGGTGGAGTGTTCACGTGTGGTCAGGGCGAGTTCGGGGTCCAGGGACTGGCGAGGCTGTAGCCGCATCGTGTAGCCATGGGTGATCAAGGTGCCGACTCGGTTCAGCGGAGGCAGGTGTTCGGGCTGGCGGTAGCTGTAGGTGAGCATGGCTCGCACGAAGGCGCGGGCCGTGGCCAGCACGGCGGCGTCATCGAGGCGTGAGGCCGTGTCACGTGAGGCCGTGTTGAACGGAGCGGGACTGACCGGCTCGATCACCTGCCCGAAGGGTGTGGCCGTGGCCGCCTGGGAGGCTGGAGCATGCGGCCCGGTGCCGGCCGAGCTGGCGCAGCCGGCCAGGAGGAAGGCCAGGCACAGGGCGGCGAGTACCGCACAGGCCCGGTATGGGCCTCGTGACAGTGAGGGCCGCAGGCGGGACAGCAGGCGCTGACCGGCACGCCCGCCGTAAGACTGGTCTCTGAGCCGTCGAGGGAACCGGTCGACGGCCGAGCCGGTGCGCGCAGTGCTGGTGCCGGGCTGCATGATGGCGGTCTTGGCGCCATGGGCGCGAACCGGCGCGAGGGGCACACGCCCGTCAGCGGACGGCCGGCGGGCGTCGTGGCCGCGTTCGTCCTCCTGCAGGTCGCAGGCCTGGCACCGCTGGAGCCCGTTCGTCCAGCGGCCGGCACGTCCACTGATCGAGGCTTGGGCACGGGGAGCGGTACGCACCTGCCGGGACGTACGCGCTGGGGGAGTGGCGGCTTGTCGATGACAGGCGCCGGTACGCGGTGGGCGAAGCCTGAGCGGCCGTGGGGCGGCTGGCAAAAGCGTCATGCGTAGGCCGTTCTGGATCTGAATTTCTCATTTACTTGCCTTGACTCTTCTTTGTCAGTAAAAATGACGAGCTGATCGCATATCTGTCAAGGATGACCGTCAAGTGCAATGTCAGGAGCGCGATGTACCGGACCCCGGTGGTGATCGTGCGGAAATGGGCGCAGCTCAGGTGCAGCTCGCCGTCCCCCACTGGTCGGGCAGAAGCGATACGGCGGCCGTGGTGGCGGTGGAGCACGTGTTAGCGCTGCTGCTCGGCCCGCCGTCGCCGCGAAACAGCCCGGCCCCGGGGGACCGCGGCTCGGGCTCCGGGGTATCGGTGCCCGAGGTGTCGATTAACCCGACCGGCTTGCCGGGTGGCCCGGCCTTTCAGGAGATCGTCGGCGGCCTGCTCTGGTATGGCCTGCTATTCATGATCGCGACTGTGGTGATCTCGGCCATCGTGATCGGCATCGGCCGCTACTTCTCCAACGCCTACGCCTCGGGCGCCGGTCGGATCGGCCTGTTCGCTGGGCTTGGCGGGGCCATCATCATCGGCGGCGCCCAGTTCCTCGTGCAGTGGGCCTTCGACATCGGGGCGGGGTTCCGGTGAGCGCGAGCGGCCTTCGACGGATTCTACTGGCCGCGGGGCTGGTCGTGCTCCTCGCGCTTGCCTGGCTGCTCGGCCGCCAGCAGGGGCAGAGCGCCGCGCCGCAGCAGCAGCCGACCCTGCCGCCTGTCCTGACGTCGCCATCCGGCGCGCCTACGCCCGGAACGCCGCATCAGTCCTCCCGCCAGGGTGCGCTGACGGCGGCCGCGACCATGGTCGCCCAACTCGGCTCGCCCCGCATTCTTACCGAGCAGGGACGCAAGACCGTGAGCACGCAGATCGCCGAGCCCGGCCGCCAGCAGGCGCTGGAGGCGCTGCTGGCGCAAGAAGCGGCGACCCCTGTGATGGCGGCCCTGCGCGATGACGACGAGCGCGGCCTCGCCTACGGCCTGCGCACGGTCCCGGTCAGCCTGCGGCTTGACAGCTACGGTCAGGGCCGGGCTCAGGTGGCGGTGTTCTGCGCGGTTTATGTGGCCAGCACCAGTCAGCCGGCCGCGCTGGGCCATGGCACCGTCACGGTCGAGTTGGTGTGGAGCGGCGGCTGGCGGCTGCGCTCCTACCGCAACGCCCCCTCGGTCGGGCCGGCGCCGGTCGGCTACTTCGCGCCGGCGGAGGGGTGGCGGCCGATCAGCGGAGAGAGCGTGATCGCGCTGTCGTATGAACTCCGGCAATTGCTGTCCCAAGGATCGGCGCCGCCGTATGGGCTGCCCTAACCCGGGGAGCCTGCGGCGTCGCGCCCGTCGAGGGGCGCGGGGCATGAGCATCGTGCCCATACTGCCGGCGTTGATCGCCGTGATCGTCGCGGCTGTCGCCGTGATCGCGCAGTCAGGCCAGCAACGCACAGTCTCGTCCGCGACGCTCGCCGTGACGCCGGTCGCGGCCCCGTCGACCCATCCGTCTGCGGGCGGGGCAACCGGCTGGCCCAGTCCGAGCCACCAGGGCGCGGCTGCTGCCGGTCCTCCACGGTCGGCGTCTACCCAACCCTCGCCCCCGGTCGATGAAGACGCCGTGGCCGAGTGCGAACGGCAGCGCAGACTGCTGGGCGGCATGCTCAATCCCTACTGCGTCTCCCTGTTAGAGAGGAGGTCATC
Organism: Nonomuraea sp. SYSU D8015; assembly: GCF_008065375.1. GTDB lineage: Bacteria > Actinomycetota > Actinomycetes > Streptosporangiales > Streptosporangiaceae > Nonomuraea. The sequence goes on along the minus strand of NZ_VJYI01000043.1, from coordinate 27,647 downwards.
AGCCGCGCCCACCCCAACGCCGACACCGGCGGCCACGGTCTCGGGACAGGTCACGCCGCAACCGCGGCCATCAGATGCCACCCAGATGGTGGAGTGGGCGTGCGACAACAACTTCTTGTTGATGGCCAGCACCAACCCGGTCTGCATCCTCAAAGACATCAATGAAGGGCTGTCCAGCGCGGTTGCCGAGATGACCGTCTGGCTGGCGTCGAAGATCGGCGAAGCGCTCGAGGCGACCGGCGAGCTGGACCTGACTCAGGCTTGGTTTGCGGGGGTCTTCTCCAGCATCTCCAGCATCGCGGCGTTGATCGCGCTGATTGCCGTGCTGCTGTCGGTGATGGCTGCGGCGCTGTTTCGCGATCCCGGCGAGATCATGCGCACGCTGCTCAAGGTGCTCACTGCGGGGGTGAGCACCGGCATGGTGGTCATCGTCGTGGCCAAGGCTAATCAGTTGATCGACGCGTTCTGTCTCTACCTGCTCGGGCCAGGAGGCTGGAAGGAGGTCACCGACAGCCTCATGGTGCCAGCCACCAAGCTCGACAACTGGATCGGAATGGCGGCGCCCCTGGCTCCCACCGGGGTGATGCTGCTGATCGCCATCGGCATGATCTTGGCCTTCCTAGTGCTGTGGGTGGAGATGCTGATCCGGCGGCTGCTGCTGGACATCTGCGTGATGATGTGGCCGCTGGTCGTCTCCGGCGCGGTGTGGTCCGGGGCGCGGCCGATGACGCGGCGGCTGATCGACAGCATCATCGCGCTGGAAATCATGAAGCTGATCGTGGTGGCCATTTTCAAGATGGCCGCCAACATGCTGCGCAACATCGACTCCATCGATGAGATGGCGCTGGCGCTGGTGTTGTATTGGCTGGCCGCCTTCTCGCCATTCATGGTGATGCGCTTGATCGGTCTGGTCAGCGGGGGGCTGAACCCTGGTGCGACCGGCGAGGGGGTGCGCGAGGCCCTGGCCGGTGCCGCCGGTGCGATGCTGGCCCGCGGCCGTCGCCTGGCTGGTGGCACCGCACGGGGGCTCGGCTCGACGGCCGCGATGCGGGGTGGGGGACGCACGCCGATGCCGGACATCGCCGGCGGGGGAGCACCCGCGAAGGCGGGAGAGCAGGAAGGCGGCGCCCAGGCCAACGGCGAGGGCGCCCCCAACAAGATCCGCCCCATCCCCGCGCACCTGCTGAAGGCTTTCGGCATTCAACCGGCCGCCCGTGCCGATACCGGTGCCGATGCCGGGGCCAACAGCGGATCCAAGCCCGCCGGAGACAGCGGTGGCCAACCCGCAGGGTCGACCGGCGCGCCGGGTGCCGAGCCGTCGTCGCAGTCACCCCTGAAGGGCAATGCTGTCGCCGGTGACGCTCGCCCCACCCCGCCCCCGGCCGCAACGCCTGCGGCCTCCAGCAGGCCCGGAGCGTCGACGGCTCCAGCACGCTCGACCCCGCCCTCCCCGCCGGTCTCGCCTGCCGCGCCGCCGCCTGCCGGGACATCCCCGCCCAGCGGCCGCCCCGCTGGTACCTCCTGGGGCCGCCTCCCGCAACCGCTCCCGCCGCCTGTGCAGTCCGACGCACTGCCCACCTACGACGACGTTCCGCCACCGCCGCCCGTGGCGCTTCCTCCCGTGCACCATCAGCCGGAAATTCCCGATCTTGACCCGCCGGAGCCGTCATGAGCAGCGAATATCCCCGCTACACCTACGTCTTCGGGCCGCGCGAGAGCAACGGCGTCGTGCTCGGCCTCGGCATGGGTTCCATCCTGGCAGTGTTCGCGGCCTTGTTCCTGCTGACCGCGCTGGCTTCGGCGGGCGGCGCGCAGCTGCTGGTAGGACTGGTCATTTTGGTGGCCACGGTGGCGGCCGTGTGGGTGCCGATCGCCAACCGGCCTCTGGCGCAATGGATTCCCATCGTTGTGGTCTTCGCTGTGCGCCGCGCCACCGGCATGGCCCACTACCGCGGCGGCCCGGCCGCCGAGAGCGGCGCGAGTCCGGCCAACACGCTGCCCAGCACGGCGGCCGGCACGGCGGCCGACAGGTCGGGCGGCAGGTCGGGCGGCAGGTCGGGCGGCAGGTCGGGCGGCAGGTCGGGCGGCAGGTCGAGCAGCGCGGCCCGGGCCCGCCGCCCGGCCGAGCTGTTGCCGTTGCCGGGGGAGCTCGCCGGACTCGAACTACTGACCGCGCACGTCCAGCACAGCGCCGGACGGCTGCAGGTCGGGGTCATCAAGGACCGGCGGCGCGGCGTCTACACACTGCTGCTGTCCACCCGCGGCAGCCCGTTCGGTCTGCTGACCGCCCAGGAGCAGGACACGCGCCTGGCCAACTGGGGTGAGACGCTGGCCAGCTTGGCCGGGACGGGCACCGGCATCGTCAGACTGCAACTGCTCAACATCACCGTCCCCGACTCCGCTGATGCGCTGGCCCGCTACTGGCACGCCGAAGGCGGACATGGCAACACCGCCACCCATGCCTCCTACGCCGAGCTGCTTGCTAGCGGCAGGGCCGCGATGCAGCGCCACGAGAACTACGTCTGCCTGACGTTGTCGCCGCGCCGGGTACGCCGCCAGATCCGCACGCTGGGCGGCGGGGACCGGGGCGCCTGCGCCCACCTGCTGCAGCAAGCGGCGACCGTCCAAGCCGAGCTGATCAACGCGGGCGTCGAGGTCGAGGGCGCGCTGCCGCCCCGGCAGATCGCCGCGCTGCTGCGCACCGCGTATGAGCCCGGCAGCCGGTGGGCGATCGAGGCGCGCGGCCCCGACATGCAGCGCGCCGGCGGCGTGAGCCCGGCCGAGGCCGGCCCCATGGCCGCCGACGGTTCGCACTGGTCCTACTACCGCACCGATGACGCCTTTCACGCCACGTTCTGGGTCTCGGAATGGCCGCGCCGTCCCGTCACCGGAGACTTCCTCCAACCGCTGCTGCTCAACACCCGCTGCGAGCGCACCTTCAGCCTGGTCATGGAACCCCTGGACGCACGCCACGCCGAAGACGAGATCGCCAGAAAGGACACCGCCAAGGCCAGCAACACCAGCCTGCAACAGCGGCTGGGCTTTCGCACCGGCGCCCGGCAGCGGCGCGAACAGGCGACCTTGAACCGCCAGGACGAGGCCTTGGCCGCCGGGCACAGCCTGTTCCGCTTCCTCGGGCTGATCCGCATCAGCGCGCCCAGCGTGAGCGAGCTCGACCGGGCCTGCGCCGAGGTGGAGATGCACACCCGCGGCCTGCGACTGCGCCGCCTGTACGGGGAGCAGGACGCCGCCTTCGTCGCCACCCTGCCGCTGGGCCGGGGCCTGCGCTGGGGAGTGCTGCGATGAGCTGGTTGCGGCGGCGACGAAGAGACCAGGCCGGGCCGGTGGCCGCCGTCACCCGCACCGCGATCGCCGCCACCGGCACGCCGGCCCGCCGTCGCGCCATCGCCCGGCCGCGCACACCCGGCGCCGAGCCGATCCCGGGCATCTGGGGGGACGGCGAACTGCGCCCGATGTCAGGCCGCCAGCTGCGCCGCCTGCACCTGCCGCCGCACCGCGCCACCAGCGACGTGCTGCAGGTCCTCTACCCGTGGATGGCCGACTCCGGCTTCGGCGCACTTGGCCCGCTGGTCGGCCACAACCTGCTGTCCGGCAGCGCCTTCTGCGCCGACCCCTGGGAATGGTACGAACACGGGCTGATCAGCAACCCCAACGCGATCGTGTTCGGCGAGATCGGCTCCCGCAAGTCCACCCTGGTCAAAACCATGATTGCCCGTGGGCACGAGTTCGGCCGGGACGCGTTCGTGACCGACGTCAAGTCCGAGTACTCCGACCTGGCCGCCCACCTCGGCGTCGACCCCATCTATCTGGGCCCAGGCCTGCCCGCCCGGCTCAACCCCTTTGACCCGGGCCACGAGCGCGACGCCGCCGACGACGTCGCCGAACGGCAACTGGCCATGCTGACGGCGCTATCCACCGCCGTGCTGGATCGGCCGCTCAGCCAAGCGGAGCTGTCACTGTGCAAGATCGCCATCGCGGAGGTCACCGACGCGACCCTGCAGCCCACCGCGAGCACCGGCGCCAACACGACGGACACGGCGGCCGCCCTGCTGCAGCCGGGCCGGCGGCCGCGGGTGCCGCTGCTGCCGGAGGTGATCGACGCGATGCTGCACCCGACCCCGCGCCTGGTCGACGCGCTGCCCGTCGACCGTGGCGAGCTGCGCGAGAAGACGGCCGACTTGATTATGGGCCTGCAGCGGCTGCTGGACGGCGACTTGCGCGGCATGTTCGACACCCACACCAACATCGACGTTGGCCCCGACAGCAGGTTCATCGTCGTCAACCTGTCCAAGATCATGGAGATGCGGCGCTCCGCCCTGCCGCTGGTACGCATCTGCGCCACCTCCTGGCTGCACTCGGCGCTGGCCCGGCACGACGGCCGCCGCCGGTATGTGATCGCCGATGAGGCCTGGGCCGACCTCACCCTCGGCACCCTGCGCTGGTACCAGTCCATGCGGAAACTGTCGAGACAGTACCTGGCCAGCAACTGGCTCGTCTTCCACCAGCCCATCGACATCCTGTCCGGCGAACACGAGGCCCTGGCGCTGAGCTTGATCGCCGACACCGGAACGGTGATCCTCTACAAGCAAAAACCCCAGCAGCTGCCGCTGTGCGCCCAATACTTCGGCCTGAATGAAACCGAGCAACACCTGCTGCGCGACCTGCGCCCAGGCGTGGCCCTGTGGAAGATCCAGGATCATCGCACCGCGCTGGTGCAGCACATCCGCAGCAGCGCCGAGGCCCGCTTCACCCACACCGACCCGCACACCGACTCCGAAGCGGGTCCTCCAGCCGGCCCGCAGCCCGATCAGCACAACGCCGCCGGGACCGGGCCTGCCTTGAACGGTTCGCGTGCCGACGCCCCCGGCGCATCCGACGCCCCGGGCGCGCCTCGCGTGGCCGACGTACCTGACGCGGCCAACCCATCCGCTCCCGCCGCCGCGCAGAGGAACCCATGACCACCACCAGCTCTTCCCCCAGCGGCGACAGCCTCGCCAGTGAGCCGATCTACCTACTGTTCGCTCTGATCGGCGGCGCTCTGGCCGCGGCCTACCTCACCTGGGCGGCCGCCGCCCTGGCACTACTGCTGTCCGGCGCAGGCCTGCCCCTGGCCTCCTTCCCCGACGCGGTGCCCTTCACCGCTCACCTGCTCACCAGCCTGGATGCCGGCGCCTCCTGGCAGCGCGTCACCGACCTACGCCCACCACCGGCCGGACTGTTCTGGCCCCTGCTGGTGGCCCTGCACGCGGCCGCCGTCACCGCGACCGGGTGGGCGCTGCGCCGCTGGCGCCGCCGCCGCGCCCCGCGCACCCACACCAGTGCCTCCTGGGCTGATGCGGCCGCCGAAAAGCAGATCACGGTGCCCGAGGCCGCCGACCAGCGCGCCGGACGCATCGTCGCCGGCCGTAGCATGACCAGCGGACGGCTTCTGGCGGGCGCGGACTGCATCTCCGCCACCGTGTTCGGCACCAACGGCTCGGGCAAGACGCTGGGCCTGGTGGTTCCCACCGCGCTGGACTGGCAGGGCCCGTGCGTCATCAGCACCGCCAAAGGCCCCGACCTGCGATGGATCATCAAAGCCCGCCAGCGCCTGGGCCCGGTGTGGATCATCGCCCCCGAAGGTCTGCACGACATGCCCACCGCGCGCTGGTCCCCGGTCACCTATGCCACCTGCGAAGAGAGCGCCGGACGCATGGCGCGTTGGCAATGCGAGGCATCCGGCCTGCTGGAGGACGTGCGCGCCCGCTCCTGGGCGCTCAAAGCCCGCGCCCTGGTGGGGCCGGTCCTGCTCGCGGCCAACCTGTCCGGCGGCGGCATCGCCAAGTTCTACCGCTGGTGCCTCGACGGCCAAGACGTAAGGCGCGACGTACGTGCCATCTTGCTCGAGCACGGTTTTGAGCAGATGGCCGACAATTACGACTCGGTGTGGCGGCTGCACCCCGACGGCATCGGATCGATCCTCTTCACCGCCAGCGTGATCGTCGACGCCTACGACAACCCCCGCGTCCGGCACAGCGCCTCCGGCAGCGACTTCACCGCCGAGGACGTGCTGGACCAATGCGGCACCGTTTGCATCGTCGCCCCACCCAGCCAGGCCGAGCCGCTCGCGCCGATGTTCACGTCCTTGATCGCCTCCATCATCTACGCCGCCGAACGCCGCTACGAAAAGGACGGCCCGCTCAACCCCCGCCTGCTGCTCAACCTCGACGAGGCCGGCAATGTCTTCCGCTACCCCGGCCTGCCCACGCTGCTGACCACCGCCCGCGGCATGGGCATCCAGCTGCTGACCGTCTGGCACGACCTCGGCCAGCTGCAGACCCGCTACGGCCAAGACCAGGCGGGCACCATCTTGAGCCAGTCCAAGCTCCGCATGCTGCTACCCGGCTGCGCCGACATGAAGACCTTGGAGTACTTCTCCCGCATGCTCGGCCAGGCGCAGGTCGACCGGCCCAGCTTCAGCATCGGCAACGACGGCCGCCAGACCTCCTCCAGCAACCTGCAAAAAGACGAGCTCGCCCCGATCCACGCCCTGCAGCAACTCCCCGCGTGGAACGCCATCCTGCAATACGACAACCTGGCGCCCATGCGCATCCGCATGCGCAGCGTGCTGGACGATCCCGCCCTCGTCGCGCTCACCCCGCACATCTCCCGCGAGCAAGGGGCAAGGTGATGAGCACCTTCATCCCCACCCCGCCGGCCACCCGCGGCAGCACACCATCGGACACCTCCCCGCCCGGTGCTGCTCCCGCATCGACTGAGGCGCCGCCGGACGCGGGGGAGCACCAGCCGCTTCGCTGGATCTGGGAGGCCCTGTCACCGGCAGAGCGACGCGCCGGACTCATCCGGCTGCGGGCCTGGGTCGAATGGATGTGCGCCCGCCACACCGAACCACCCTTAGACCTGCCGGAAAAGATCCCCAAGTGCTGGTACATGCACCCGGGGCCGCTGGATCGTTTAACCGCCCTGTACGCCGAATGGGTACGCGTCCACGCCTCCGACAGCGAACTGCCCCTTATCTCCTTCTACGACGCGCTCGACCGGCACGCCGCCAACCTCGGCTACCCGGGCGCCTGCGTGCACCGCAGCCATGACGATCAACGCGGTGCCCAGCCGTTCGAAGAGTTCGACACCTGGCTCACCACTAGCGCCTGGTCCCAGGCTCCTGCCGCCATCTACGCCTTCCAAGCCGCCCCACCCACCGACGCCGCGCAAAGGAACTCCGCCATGTCAGGACCGCCCACCACCCTGCCCCCGGCACAACCGCAAGGCTTCGTCCTCGAGCACGCCCAGATGCAGCAACTCCTCGACGCCGGCGACGCCACCCAGCTCGGCGGCGCGCCCGCAGTCCGCCACGACGGTTCCTGGTGGCTCGGCGACGGCAACCTCTGGGTGCGCGTCCTCGACCGAGCCATGACCGAGGACCTCGACGAACGGCTGGCCCGGTGGAACGCCGCCGAGGCCGCGCTCGCCCGGCATCGCGCGCGCAGGCAGACCCCCAAGTCCGCTCCGCCCGCGCCCGGCCCCGATCAAATCGCCCTCACCTTCGATGTGCCGCGCCCATCCGACACACCCGAGGGGAGCTAACCCGTGACCCCCGACGAATACGCCGAGCGTGCCCTGCTGGGCTCCCTATTGCGCGACCCACGCCAAATCCGCGACGTGGAACAGCTGGCCGGCCTGCGGGCCGTCGACTTCGGCCTCGCCGCCCATCGCATGCTCTACCACGCACTGATCGAGGCCGCCAAAAACAACGACCTCAACACCATCGACGGCTGGAACGCCTTCCACACGACCATCCTTCAGCACGCCACGCAAACCGGACACGACCGACGGTGGCTGGAGCAGCTCGCCGCCAGCACACAGGCCCCCGATCAGGCACTCCGCTACGCCCTCATGGTCATGGAGGGAGACCACCGACGCGCCATCATCACCCACGCGCAGCGCATCGCCGCCGAATTCGCCGGGGCCACACCGCAGCGCCTGGCCCAAACCCAGCAACAAATCGACCAGATGCGCGAAACGCTGCACAACCTGGCCCAACGCTGGCAGCAACTGGGACCACCCGGCCCCGGGGAAGCCGAAGAAGCACACGCCGCCGCACCACCGAGCGGCGAGCGGCAGCATCAAGCCGAGGACAGCACCGCCACCACCTCCCAGGCCCGATCACGCCTGACCGACATGCTGCCCAACTGGATGCGCCGCCCCGCCCGCGCGAGCGAAAGCGAGCAACGCGAGCTCCAACTCCTGGCCTCCCTCGTTCAAGACCCTCAACAGCTCGTCGAGACACAGTGGCTCCGCCCCGAAGATTTCACCACTCCACACGCTGCCGCCTTCTACGAGGCCCTGCTGGCGCTCACCACCCGTGCCGAACCCATCGACGCGATCACCGTTCTCTACGAAGCTCATCGCCACCAACCCATCGACGGGGCAGCCGCCGACCGCTTCATCACCGCCTGCAAGGAAGAGGCCCCAGCAGCCGTCATCCTCGCCCGCGAAGTGATCGAACCGGCCCTCGTCGCCGCCGTGAACACACACGTCGAGCAGCTCATCGACGAGGTCACCCGCGGCCGCGCCGACGAAGCCCTCGGCACCGCCATCACCGCGCTCACCCAGATCGAGGCGACCGTCAGCCGCTACACCACCTCCCGCCAGATCACCGCAGGGGACACCCACGTCTACACTCCGCCCGATCCCGGCCCGACCCCCGCGACCCCACAGCAACGCACCGCCCCGGCGAGCGCCGCACCCTGATGCGCTTCGCGTCCATCAGGCCCCGTCGGATCTGTACCAAGGAGAAAGGGCATGACCGAGCCCGGAGTGGCTGCCCACAGCCCCACGCCGCATGCCCCCTCCTCTCCCCATGACATCGCCACGCTGGTCCAGCAGGCCGCCGACCAAGTGGCGGCCACCTGGCTCGACACCCGCACCGAGCAGGCCCTGCTCGGTGCCCTGCTCCTTCAGCCAGAGCAACTGCAAGAGGTCAAGCCGTGGCTTCGTGCCTCTGACTTCTTCGGAGCACACCATCAACTGATCTTCAAGACTATCGACGAGCTCATCACCGCCCAGCCGACCATCTCCTTCAAGCAACTTGCCATGGACGTCTATGAGCGCCTCGCTCCGTACGGCATCGACGCCCCCCAACTCCACACCCTCATGCACGTCTGCCCTCAGCCAGATCATGCCGTCGCCTACGGGCACATGGTCGTGCAAGCCGACGCCCGCCGCGCCGTAGCCCGCTACACCCACCGGCTGGCCGAGACCATCGAAGTCATCAAGGACGGCCGTGGCCATCTGTCCGAAGTACTCGACGCTGCTACGAACATCGGCTATCTGGCCAGTCAGCTCAAGACACGCACTCTGTCCCACGGGGAACCAACCAGCGTCCAAACCGCAACACCAGTATCAACCCCATCCCCTGAACGCATCGACCAAGATGATCGGCTCCTCACCCTCTTGATCAACTGCCCGAACGACATCCCCGAAGTTGCAACGTTCCTGCACAGAACCGATTTCGCCACACCCTTCGCGGGCCAGCTCTACGACCTGCTGCTCTCGATGCACGAGAGCGGCACACCCATCGACGTTCTCACCGTGATGTGGGCTGGACGCCGGGCGCAGATCCTTGACGCCGGCGACGTGAGCAGCAAAGACTTCTTCCGCCGCTTCGACCGGATTCCCCTTGACGTGGCCTCCGTCTTAGCCGCCGAGATCCAACAGGCCGCAACTCTGGAACATGCCGCCACCATCGCTGGCACACTCACCGCGGCACTCGCCGATCACAGCGTGCCCACGTCGCAGATCCTGCACCTGGCGGCCTCTCAGGTGGACGATCTCCAACGGCGTCACCGCCGCTACAGCGCGGCATACCAGGCGCCCGATGACCAGGCATCCGTTCGGCAGACTACACAAGCGGCATCCACGATCTGAGGCACAACCCTTGCTGCCCAGCTTCTTTGTCCCTGGCGGCGACGCAAGGCATACACCTGGACGAGTTGTCCCTCGCCTAAAGCTCCAGAAGCCGCTGAGACTGCCGAGGAGTCGCGCGGCCCCCTCCTGGATGGATTCCCCTTCCGGGTCACGCGTTCGCCGGGCAGCATGCACCACAGGAAGATCGTTTCTGCCAAGATCGCATATTGGGAATCAGGCAAAGTGTCGTTGCTCACCGAAGTTGGCAATTACTCATGCATGGTGTCATGAAGTTGGCAGTTGATCGTTGATCTTGTCATGTTGGTCGCGATTGGCGTTCTGCCTCGTTGGAGTGAGGGACCTCATCGACTACGCCGTTCGATCGTCGTCTCGCGGCCGTCAGATGTAGGGAAACAAGATCATGATCTGCCAGCCAGGCCCTAACATGACTGCTTATGACGAAGCCGGACTTTCTCACCGCCACCCGCGCAGCGTACGACGCCGTCGCTCCTCGCTATGCCGAGGACATCCCTGAGCGTTACCGCGCCAACCCATTCAACCATGCAATGATCCCCGTTTTCGTCGGGCTGATCCAAGCCCACGGCGGCGGCTTGGTGGCAGACGTGGGATGCGGCCCCGGCCATGTCACCGCTCATCTACATTCCCTCGGCGTGACCGCCTTCGGTGTGGACCTGTCGCCGGAGATGATCGGGCTGGCTCGGAGCCTGCATCCGGAACTGCGCTTCGAGGTCGGAGTGATGGATGCTCTCAAGGTCGAGGACGCTGCTCTGGCCGGTGTCCTCGCCAACTACTCCATCATCCACACCCCGCCCGAACGGCTCTCCGCAACGTTCGCCGAGTTCCACCGCGTGCTCGCGCCCGGGGGCCATCTGCTGCTCGGCTTCCCGGCCTACGACGATGCCACCAAGCTGGCCGAGTCATTCGACCACGCTGTGTCACTCGCCTACAGGTATTCGCCTGACCGCATTGCCGAACTGCTCCTAGGTACCGGGCTTACAGAGGTAGCAAGGCTAGTCGTTTCCCCGGAGGAAGATCCCAAGCGGGGCTTCCCGCAGGCATACCTCCTCTTCCGCCGTGCGATCGTGGCACACATGGAGTGAGCAACCCAGCCTGACCGACCTCCCCGCGAAGACTTCGCCGCCGACTTCGACGAGATCGGGCGACGGCTCGACGAGCCCTATCCGCCCAGGCCAACGATCGGGGACCCCATCATGCGCTGGCTCCGCCAAGAACATGACAAGTGGGTTGAGCGAAATGCCGTCCAACCCGCCCCACGCTAGTTGTCAATGCCCAGTTCGTTGGCATTGGCAACTGTCATCTTTCCTGCGCAAGGACACAAAGCGCCAGTACGAGGTCACGCGATGATCAATGGTCGGCTCGGATGTCACCTGACCCTTGCGGAGTGGCGGCAATCGCGCTACTGGTCGAGCTCCTCTGGGGCATCCGGCCGACTTGAAGTTATCAGGCGACCAAGGGGAGGGGTTTCCGCATTGGGTCGCCGCAATGCTGCGGACTGTCCATCAAGTGTCACGCCCCTCCAGTCTGTCGCGGTTAGCATGCGAGCGGCCGCTGTGGGAGAAGGACGCGGTTCAGTAAGGTATCCGAAGAGAACACGCGTGGACGCAGAAGGATCCGGCCCCCTTTGCAGGGCGCCGAGCGCTGTCGGCCGAGTCACAGAGGGGGAAAACCTCGCCGATGATCCACCATCCGCGACCGTTCGGGGCGCTCTGAAGGGCTCGGCTTCAGGAAGCCATCGAGCAGCAGGACGAGCAAATCGTCCTCGAACCCGCGGTGCTTGCCCTGGCCGCTGATGCGCTGAACGAGGCCGTCCCGATTGGGCTGTCTGGGCAGCGGTTGGGCGTCGCTGAGGTGAAGGTGGACATCGTCGCCGATGTTGCCTTGATGCACATGATTCGCTGCCAGGCATTGGCGGCAGAGCCAGCGGAGCGGTACGAGTATCAGGCCGCGGCCCCGCTATTTACCTTGGTTGCCTTGCTTGACGCTGACCGAGTGGCTCCCCAGATGCGTGAGGTGGTCGACGCTGCGTTGGAACAAGGGGCGCCTACCGAGGTTGAGCCTGCCGCGCAGTGGGCTTTGGATAGCTATGCGGCGTTGCTCGATATTGACGCCTCACGGACCGAAAGTCCGGAGGTGTTGGACGCGGCCATCATGATCCGGCTACGTGTGGTGGATGCGATGCCGCCGGACAACTCCGGTAACGCCGGAGCACGGACGGACTTGGAGATGCTGTACATTCGGCGATTCGACGCCTGCGGCGACGTCGAGGATCTTGACCACGCGATCGAGAGGCTGTGGCAGGCTGGTGCGCACGCTCATCGAGAAGATCAGCGAGCTGAAGCTCATCGCCTGCTGGGCATAGTCTCCGATCACCGGGCTTCCCTCGCCCGTGATGAGAAGTGATCAGGGCACAGCCAGTAGTCCCAACTTGAGCACCACCTACGCGACTGTCTGATCACCTCCAGCAGCGTGCGGCGGGCTGCCTCTTGGCCGTATATCCCCGTCCTCCTGAGGATCGTTAGCATGCTTGCCGTCAGCGCGGTCGGCTTTCTCCCGCCGCGCCCGTTCCCTGGCACGGGCCAGTGCCGTGGCCCGTGCCAGCGCTTCTTGTGCTGCCTCGATCTGCTCCGGGCTCAGTTCGGCCGCCGCTTCGGGTTCTGTTGCCCAGCGCACCCGTGCCAGGTCCCGCGCGGCTGCCTGATCGGCGCGGTTCCCCCGCCAGATGTCACCCGACCGCGATGCGCGACGCTGCCTCGCGGCCTCCTGCTCACGCTCTTGCATCGCCTTCGCGGCTCGCGGTGAGGAGAGGGCCAGCCATTCGCGGGCCAGGGCCGCCCACTGCTTCGCGTCGGTCATGACACCCTCCGGGCCCGCTGCACCCTCCATTCGGCGATCATCTCCTCCTCGAGCGCCGCCTTCTCCTGGCAGCGGCGCTCCATCTCCGCACGCGCCGCCCGGAACGCCTCGTTCGGCCCGGTCGCCGGACCGGCGGGAGTCGCCGCAGGATCCTCGAGATCGGCCTCGTTTTCGACGGCGTCGGTGGCAGGGCCAAGGCCGGGCACGTAGCCGGCCGCCTGGGCCGTCGCCTCCCACTCCCGCCGCCGCGCTTCCTGTTCAGCGCGCCGCCGAGCGTCGGCCGCCGCCCGGCGCTGGGACGGCAGCGGCAGCACCTGGCCGTTCGGACCGATCCACGCTGACAGTCGGTGCATCACCCACCCAGCGGGGTGTCGGATCTCGCGGATGCTTTTCCACGTGTACGTCCAGTGGCTGCCGTCGTCCCGTACGTCCAGGCCGTGCAGCAGGTCAGCGGGGGTGGCCCCAGCGTCGAGGAAGATCTTGAGGAGCCATCGCAGGTACCACGGCGTCATCAGGCGGTACACGGGTGACTCACGTCGGAGTCGTTCGCAGGCTGCGAGTCTGTCGCGTTTGGTCCTCGGCGTGCGGTGCAGGTGCCATGTCGGCGAAATACGGGAATGCTCACGGGAGCGGCGGCGTCTCTCGCCTGCGCGCGTGGGATCGATCGCTTCTTCACTACGTGAAGAAGCGGAAGGGGGATCACTTCTGCATTCCTGCTGGTCAACGCCATGATCTTGCGTGTGGTTGCTACGGCGGTCGGCGGCGGTGCGGCGTGGCACGCACAGCACCCATACAGCAGCCCTGTTGCCGAATCCGTCATCGACCAGGCCTGCGCAGGTGTTCTTGCGGAACCGGCAGGTGCTTCCCTGCTCGACGGTGCCGAGCCAGCCGCGTTCCCGCAGCCAGCGCACCCACCGCTTCACGGTTGGTTTGGCCAGCCCTGTGCGCTCGACGATCCGATGGACGGTCGGGCGGGAGCACATCGTGCTCCAGTCCGCATGCCAGCAGATGACGTTGGCGACCAACATCAAGTTGCTGAAGCCGTCGCAGCGCAACTCCAGGACCTCGGGGTCTTCCTTCAGGGTGCGCAGCCATGCATTCTGCGAGCCGGCTCGGCGCATCCCGCGCGGCACTGCGGAGGCGATGAGCGCCCGCGAAGGTTGCCCGAACAGGTCCTGGGTGTTGGATATGCCGGTGAACACCGTCCAGCGCACCCCGGATCGGCGCCGGTGGTTGGGCGTTTTGATGGCGCGTGTCCGACACGCCATACTTCCCGTTTGGGGGCATGCTGGCATGGCCCCACGTTCAGATGCCATAATGGCGGAGTCTCCGGTGCTAGATGGAGGCACAACAAAGCCCGCGGGCGGCCAGTCAGGCCGACGCGGTCATATCAGCCGGACGATCCTCCTTGTCGCTCAGCTCACAGGGCCTGCGAAACCATGTGGGAGCCGAACGACGTAGTGGATCGCTCGTCAGGAAACGCCCCGCTCTCCGGCGGGGCTTTCTTGTTGCACGGGTTTCATCTCCTCGGCACGCCCGCCGTACTGGCTAGGCGGCCACCATCTCGTCGTTGCGGCCGAGCGGCAGTTCCTCCTGAGCGCTGGGCTCGGACCTGTTGTTGGGCTTGAGCGCTTCGCGGAGCACACGCTCCACCGTGGCGGCGAACGAGCCGCCTTCCTGAGCTTGCCGGGCCTTCAGCAGGCGCAGCAGCTCGGCGTCGGTGATCGACTGCGAGTATCGATGCACGACTGTGGCCGGGGGGCCAGGCTTCCGTCCGCTCATGGTCGCTAATCATGGCGTAACTACGGTTCACGGTTCCAGGTTTGTGTGGGCGTGTCGGGCAACGACTTTCTTCTCTTGGATCATGGAAGGTCTTTCCTGTGCGACCTGAGGTCCGCCATCACCGCCAGCAACGCCGGGCCGGGCGATTCAGGGTGCGGGCGCGCCCACCAGCGCCGGACCGGTTCCTGTCGCGATCGACACCACACGCCACCGACGGGGCCGGACATGAGCGAGGGCTCGACGGAAGCCGCCGCGGCGAGCGGCGCCAGCGGCGGGTCGACGCGCTGGCCGCAGCCGCGCGGCGCAAGTCCGAGAGCAAGCTGGCGGCCGCCGAGTCGGCGATAAAACGCCTGATCAAGCAGGATGCGCCGGTGACATTCCAGGCGGTGCAGCGCGAGGCCGGCGTCTCCCACTCCTTCTTGTACGGTCATCCGATGTTGCGTCGGCGTATTGAACAGCTCCGGCAACGGCGCATGCCGCCTCGCGCTGAGAGGGCCCGCGCAGACGGGTGCGAAGGTGCAGCCAGCGACAACGTGGTCTTGGCGCTGACCGCTGAGATCGCCCGGTTGAAGCGTGTGCACCGACTGGAGATGGCCGCGTTGCGTGAGGCGCTAGAGCGTGCGCACGGCGAAAACTTGATCTTGAGGCGGCAGCTTGGATGTTTGCATGGGGAGGCGACCGGACTGGACTGAGCGGTTTGTGCCTGTATGCGCTTAACCTGACAGACTCAAGATTCTGTATGGTTACCGGTAAGTAACATAGGTGAACTAAGCAAAGGCGTAAACTGGGCGCGGTGCTCGACGGATCTCCTGCTCCTGTTCTGGCGGCTGTCGCCCACGGGAGCGCTTACGATGTTCTCGCACCGCGGCGGGCCAGCAGGACGTTGTAGACGGTAGAGGACGGCGCCGGAGATGGCTCTCGCCACCCTGGGTGCCAGTCCTGCGCGTTGGTGCGCCTCGTCGATCAGCTCGAACGATCCGGGGACATCAGCACTCCGGCGCCGAACGCCATCACCGACGCGATCAGCCGCTCCGACATCCGAACCACTTATCCCGCCAGCGTGGCAAGCACGAGCGCGCACCCGGCCAGCAGCCCCCACCCGCCCGCCTGGAACCACTCGGGCATGATCAGGCGGCCCTCCCTCCGCCACCCCTCTCAAACCGGGGCGCCTCTTCCTCCGGTTTGTGGCCGCCGAGGGCCTCGAACGCCAGACCCTCGCGGGACGACAAGTCTTGCGGGTAAGGAGGAGGTTATGGTCGGCTCGGGGGTGCGGACCTCCGCTTCGGCTCTGCACCGCTCGGCCAGCCTTTGGTATTCCGGCTGGATGCGCTGCAACTGGTCGATGACGCGCTCCAGTTGCGGCCCATCGAGATCGGTGAGCGCCCGCAGGCCGCGGCGGATGGTTTCCATCGCCTGCTCAGCGCGGTCGAGGGCGGCCAGGCACTCCCCGGGTACGCTCACTTCACGTCCAGGCGGCACGGTGGCGGCGGGAGAGCGCGGGGCTGTGGGTTCGGCCGTGGCCGGACCTGGGTCCCCATCGGTTTCGCCCGGCGGCCTCTGCAAGCCCACGCTGGTGATGAGGGCGCCTGTGGCCACGCCCAGCAGGAATGCCATGACGGACACGGTCCACAACACCACCCGGACTCCGGGCCTGCGCTTGCTGGTGGCACGTTCTCGGATCTCGCCTGTTTCCCGCCCGGAGGACTCCGTCCGATCGTGCCCGCGGGGGCCGCCAGGCTCCTCGTTCACGGGCATCTCCCCCTCCTGTGCTGTCAGCAAAGTCATGGCATTGATGACGGAGCGTCACATACCCCCCGACGGGCAGGGGCATACCGGGCGGTGAAGGCGGTCCCGTGGCCAGGAGAAAGGACCCGACCGGTGAGTGCCTCGTTTCGACGGAGCGGCTCCGCGACCGTCCGGATGCTCGACGGCCTGATGGCGGCCTGGGCGGTGTTCTGGCTCGTGATCGGATCATGGACGGCGCTGTCGCTGTGGGAGCTGTCGCATCTCGGCGAGACCATCGTGACTTCGGGCCAGGCGATCGGCAGCGCAGGGCGTGCTCTGGAAACGATCGCCGAGTTGCCCGTCGTCGGGGAGGGGCCGGGCGCGCTTGCCCGGCAGGTCCGGGAAGCTGCGGAGCGCATTGTGACGAGCGGGCACGAGGCGAAGAGCAACCTGCGTCGGCTCGGTGTTCTTGTGGGTCTGGCGATCGCCCTGATCCCGACAGTCGCGATGCTCGGCTGTTATCTCCCGGCGCGGCGGGAGCGGCGACAGGCGGGCAAGTCTCCCCCGCGATCAGAATCCGGCACATGAGCGTGCCGGCACCTGGTACGGAAGGCTCCCCGGCGGGACGCCTCGCGGCGCGATATGCCCGCGTCGTCGTCCGCTTCCGGTACCTGGTCGTGGGGTTCTGGGTGACCGCTGCGGCAGTCTCGTGGTTCGTCCTCCCGGATGTGTCCCAGACGCGAGGAGGAGGTATCGAAGGGCTGGTGCCGCTGGACACGCCTGCGGTGCAGATGGAGCGCAGAGCCGTCGAGCTGTTCGATTTCCCTCTGCTGGGCCGTACGGTCATCGTGCAGCACGACCCGGCCGGGCTGTCCCCGTATGCGCAGGCGGAGCCGGTCGCCCTGGCGATGGGGCTGCTGCGCGGGCAGTTCGAGGAGGCCGGGCCGATCCTGGGCGCGCTGCCGCTGAGCAATTCACTGGGGTTGCTGGAATCGAACGAACGCGGCACGGGCGTGGTCACCTATCTGTTGATGCCGCCGACGGCCGGGTTCGCTTACCAGATGGAGGCAGCCGAACGATTCGCCGAACGTCATCTGGAGCCCGATGACGCCTACGTGGGCGTGACCGGCTCGGTGCCGGCGAGGGTGGAGCAGCAACGCATTGTCGAGCGGTATCTGCCTCTGGTGGAGTTGGCCACTGTCACCGTGATCGCGTTGATCGTGTGCGTCACGTTCGGATCGGTGGCGGCACCGCTGCTGGCCTTGCTGGTCTCGGGCCTTGCGTTTGTGCTGACCATCCGGCTGGCCGCGGTCGCGGCGCGGCTGCTGGGGGTGCCGATGCCGGCCGAACTGGAGCCGTTGCTGGTGGCGCTGCAGCTCGGCATCGTGACCGACTATGTCATCTTCTTCCTGTCCGGGTTGCGCGCCCGGCTGGCGGAGGGCCGTCCACGGCTGGAGGCCGCCTGCCGCTCGGCTGTGCAGTTCGGGCCGATCGTGGCGGTCGCGGGGGTCACCGTGGCGGCGGGCACGGCCTCATTGCTGGTCACGCGATCCCAGTTGTTTCGCGCCTTCGGCCCGGGTATGGCGCTGGCCGTGCTCGTGGCCCTTCTCGTCGCGATCACGCTCGTTCCCGCGCTGATGGCGATCGTCGGGCGGTGGTTGTTCTGGCCGTTCCTTCATGGGCGGTATGGGGTGCCGCGGACTGCGGGCCGCGCCGGCCCGGCCGATCGAGCCCGCGAGTCCCGCATCATGCGCGTGCTGACCCGGCGTGGGCCGGCCGCCGTCGTCGCGTCGGCCTGCATCCTGGCGCTTGTGCTGGCGGCGCTGCCCATCGGAAAGATGCGGCTAGGGCTTGACTTCGTCGGCTCGCTGCCCGCCGGCGACCCGGTGCGCAGGGCCGCCGTCGCCGCGCAACAGGCTTTCGCTCCCGGCATCCTGTCGCCCACGGTGGTTCTGCTCGAGGGAGACGGGATCGCCGAGCGACCAACTGAGCTGGCCAAGCTGGGCGACCGGTTCAGGCGCCTGCCCGGCGTGGCCGGCGTGATCGCTCCCGGGGAGCGCCTGCCGGCGGTCGAGGCCGGCATCCTGCTCTCCCGGGAGCGGCACGCCGCCCGTTATCTGATCATCCTGGATGACGAACCGCTGGGGGCGGCCGCGATCAAAACGGTCAACCGCCTGCAGGATCGGCTGCCGGAGATGCTGGCGCAGTCCGGGCTGGGCGGCGTCCGGGCCGGCGTGGCGGGTGACACCGCCATCGCCGCGCACATCGTCGCGGAGACCACCAATGACCTCGTGCGGATCTCTGTGGCCGCCATCTTGGTCAATTTGCTGGTGTTGGTGGTGTTTCTGCGCGCCCTTGTCGCCCCGCTGTATCTGCTGGCCAGCAGCGTCCTGTCGGTCGCGGCTTCGCTGGGCCTCGCCGTGCATCTGTTCCAGACGGTCTTCGGCCACGCCGGGCTGACGTTCTATGTCCCCTTCGCCGCAGGTGTGCTGCTGGTAGCCCTGGGCTCCGACTACAACATCTTCGGTATCGGCCATGTGTGGAAAGAGGCAAGAAACCTCGGCCTTCGCAGGGCCATCATCGTCGCCGTCCCCCAGTCGACCAGGGCGATCACCGCCGCCGGCGTCACGCTCGCCGCCAGCTTCGGACTGCTGGCCATTGTCCCGCTGCGGCCCTTCCACGAACTCGCCTTCGCGATGGCCTTGGGCATCCTCCTCGACGTGATCGTGGTCCGCTCGCTGATGCTCCCCACGCTTCTCGGCCTCGTAAGGCGGATCAGCGGCTGGCCGGGCCGCACCTTCGGGTGGGAACCGGACCGTTAACGGCCAACCCGAGCGCCAGGAGGTTTGGGCGGAAGTCATGAGCGCAGGTACGGCTGTCTCGGCACCGCCGTCCGGCGACCCTCACCCGCTGGCGCGGCCGTGCACGCCGCGCTCAGCAGCCTCGCACACGCCGCATGAACGCACGGCAGCGGAAAGAGATCGGCTTGACCGACTGGTGGTCGCCAAGCCGGCGCGCAAAGCTCAGCCCCAGATACGGACGGATCCGCACAGCACCGATCCTCGGACGTTGGTGGCAGTGAATGTTCACGTCGGGGTGGAGATGGCCACGTGGGTGCGGCAGGAGGCGGTGCGGGAACGGCTCACCCCATCAGCCGCTGTGACCGCGTTCTGCGGAACCGTCTCGGCCTTTCCCTTGATGATCGTTGTTGTCGCCGTGCACGGCGTGCTCACCGGTCCAGGCCAAGTGGCCCGGCGGTTGTCGCCATCGCCCGTCTTGGCGGTATGTGCTGGGGAATCTCCCTGAATTGGGAGCGACCGCACCGGCTGTGATCTCCTCCATATCGAGAGGAGGCACGTGATCACACGGTGGGTGGATCGCTGCGGGTACGGCTGGCGCTCTGGGCCAGCATCGCCATGGTGGTGGTGAACCTTGTCGTCAGCGGGTTCGTCTTGTACGCCGTCCGGAACGCGGCCGTCGACATCAGGGCACACCAGATGACCGACAAGGTTCTGCCCATCCTGGAACGCATCAAGCTCAACCGGCTGCCCCGGACAATCTCCAGCGATCTCGACGGTATCCAGGTCATCAACCCGGCCGGTCAGGTGGTCTCCTCGACGGCGAATCTGGCCGGCATGCCGCAGCAGACGGCGGCAATCCCCCGTGCCGGCCGTCCTTACGACGTCGCACGGCTCTGCGGCCTGCCCGCCTTTGACGGCCAGTGCAAGCTCGTGGTCGCCATGCGCGTGTATCAGCCAGGCGGCGACTGGATCATCTACGCCTTCGACTCGGCGGTCCCTTGGTACGTCAGCCCCGAAGTGCTCATCTTCCAGATCTGTCTCACGGTCGCATTGGCCGGACTCACCTGGTTCGGGGTATCGCGGGTGGTGGCAAGAACACTTGCGCCCGTGAGCCGGATCACCACCAGGCTCGCCGAAATCACCGCGGACGGCGGCGGAATGCGCGTGCCCGTGCCGGAGCGGGTGGACGATGAGATCGCCGTTTTGGCCAAGACCGCCAACCAGACACTGGAGCGGCTGGAGACAGCGCTGGAGCAGCAGCAGAGCGCCATGGAGCAGCAGCAGGCGGCCATGGAACAGCAGCGCAGATTCGCCTCCGACGCCTCCCACGACCTACGCAGCCCGATCACCGCCATGCGCGCGCAACTCGAGGAGGCCATGCTCCATCCCGAACACGCCGATTGGCGTCAGCTGAGCGATGGCCTGCTGGCCAGCCTGGAGCGCCTGCAGGCCATCGTCACAGACCTGCTCACGCTGGCCAGACTGGACGCCGGAGCTCCACTCCGCTACGACAGAGTCGATCTGGGCGAGCTCGTCGGTACCGAGACGCTCAGGCCGCGGTCGAAGCAGGTCGTCACCACGGTGGAGCCTGGCGTGGTGGTCACCGGTGATCGGCTGCAACTGGTCCGCTTGCTGACCAACCTGCTGGACAATGCAGAGCGGCACGCCGAGAGCCGCATCGTCGTGACCGTGTGCCGGCAGGGCGAGCAAGCGGTGCTAGAGGTCCGTGACGACGGCCCGGGCATCGCGCCTGAGCAGCGAGAGATCGTTTTCCGGCGCTTCACTCGCCTGGATGCCGCACGCGGCCGTGACGCCGGTGGCACAGGCCTCGGCCTGCCCATCGCCCGTGAGATTGCTACCGCCCACAATGGCACGCTCAGCATCGAGGACTCCGACATCGGCGCCCGGTTCGTCCTACGGATGCCCGCCCGGTCGGAGTGAAATCAAGCCCTACCGCCCACTCACCATCCCGTAGACCTCAGCCACTGCCCGGTCAGCGGGTGAGGTCTCCACGCGCGCAGCACCTCGACCTTCCACGACCAGCTCGGCCATCAGCCGGAGGGCGCCTGCCAAGTCAAGCTCTCCCTGGGCGCGCCGACGAGCATGACGTTGCTCTTCCTGGCTGCCTGCGCAGGCCACCGGGAAGCCGAAGCCGGCACGGCGGTCAGCCCTTCCCAGCACATCTGGCGCATCCTCACAGAGCCAGCGGTCCTCGACGCCCGGCGCATTCAGGGAGAACGACTGCACTGCGCCCGCGTCCACGCGGGCGCCCAGCGCCACTGCAGAGGTGGGGCCCGCACCTTTCAAGGACGGCCAACGGTCCTGGCAGCGACAGGTGAACACTGAGGCGCCTGCCGCGCGCCGGAGGAGACTCGTGATCGCCCTCATGAGGGTTACTCATGGTAGCTCCATCCCCCCTTACTGTGACGGATCGGACGTGCGATTGTTGCGGCGGCGCGACCTTACGACGCCGCGTCGGAGATAGCGTCAGCGTGCTTAGCCCTTCCCTATGGCGCGGCCCGTGCCCCCGTCGTGGCCGCGCCTGCCCCCGCCTGCCTCTTCGGAATCCAGGCAGGCGGGGGCACACCCATCGCTGGAGACCTCCGTTGAGCACCGAGCCGCTCCCCCGGCGCATGGAAGCTGAGCGTTGTGACCACCTCGACGAGGCCGGACGCCGCTGCGTACTACCGCTCAACCATGAGGGTCTTCACATCTACCCTCGCAGCGACGACTGATCCAGATCAGCCGTCGTCCACCCTCGGCAGCCAGACCCCAGCCGCTCATGAAGTCGGTGACCGGGCCGCTTCCCAGCTTGCCTTCTGGCCGAGCCTCGGCCAGGTCCATCGTCCTCCTCAGCCACCGAGTGGCGGACCAGCTGGATGACGGCGCGTTCGGCCAGTGTTTTGACCTGCTGGTGGTTCTGCCCGTCGGCTTGGGCGGCGCCGCGCAGCTGCTCTAGTTCGGTGAACACCTGCTCGACCTCGCGGTGGTCGGTGAACAGTACGGCGATCACATCGGGGTGCTCGCCCACGCTCGCGGCCTCTTATCCGGCGAAGTATTCCGGCGGGAGTCTCACGTCGGCGCCGCGCAGGCGGTCCTCGCCGCGACGCCGACGCGCCTGACCTTCCCCGTTCCCGCTGGCGGCGCTCGAAACACGCAGGATGCAGCCGCGATCGTCACGGGAGCCGGCGTCCGGATCGTCCAACCAGCGTCCGCCTTCGGCCAGGTAGCGAAAGCAGATGCTGGCGCCTTGCGGCAGGCGCACCACCGCGGTGTGGACACCGTGCTCGGTGCGCCGCATCGGATGGGCGTAGGGATCCCAGTGGTTGAAGTCGCCCACGACCGAGATGTGCCCGGGAATGTCGGCAGGCAGCGTGAAGGTGACGGCGACCAGCCCGTCCTTGGCCGGCTCGTCCTGTCGAATCACCGCGTTCTCCTCCTACCTTTGCCGTCTGCCGCGGTTCGGCGCATGCCTGCGGCTGATCGCAGCGCCGACCATCGGGCACAGCCAGGTCCGGAGCCGGCAGCTCTTTTATCCAGTGCACGCCGCCGTGTGCGCCCGGGGCGCTTCGCCACGACGCCGGACAAGGAGCCGTTGATCGACACTTGCCGGGCCCTTGCCCCAACTCTCCTGCTTGCTGTGCCACGGTGACGAGGGAGGATGCCGGCTGCTGTCTCGATCGGCTGCCCCCGGCAGAGGAGCGGCATCGGCCAACGAGGAGATCGGCGACCTTCCGCGGCACGACACCAACCCTTTCAGCATCTTCGCGGTGGCCCTGCTCGTGGGGACCATCTGCGTCCCGAAAGTCTTCGCTCTTACCGCGCTCGCGGTGGCTTACTCGACCCTGGCCGACTTCCTCCACCGACGTGGTGGTGGCGGACCGCTCTGTCAGGGGCGCTCGCCTACGGTGACCGTGACCTTCCTGGCCTCGCCGTCCCGCCATACCTCCAGCGAGATGTGTGTGCCGGGGCGGACCTCGCGCAGCTTGTCCAGCACGTCCTCGGTGCTTCGCACCGGTTGCCCAGACAAGCTCGTGATCACATCGCCCGGCTGGAGTCCGGCATCGGCGGCGGGGCCGCCCGCCACCACGCCGGTCACGATCGCGCCCGCCTCCGTCTCCACGTCGAAGGATTGGACGATCTCGGGAGTCAGCGTCCGCAGGCTGATGCCGAGGAAGGGGTGAACGACCTGGCCCCTGGCCAGAAGCTGGTCGGCCGCCCAGGTGGCGGTGGCGGCCGGGATGGCGAATCCGATGGACACCGCGCCCGCCTGAGGCGGTATGTAGGCCTCGTTGATGCCCACGACCTCGCCGCGGGCGTTCACCAAGGCGCCGCCGGAAACTCCCGGAGAGATCGCGGCATCGGTCTGGATCAGATCGACGAGTGCGCGCCCGGCGAGGGCCGAGCCCGGCACCTCGCGGTCCAGGCCGGACACGATGCCCGCCGTGACCGTGTTCTCGAAGCCCAGTGGGCTTCCCAAGGCCAGGACCAGCTCGCCCTGAACGGGCAGCCTCCGCTGGAAGGTCGCCGGCTGGAGCCCGGTCCGCTCGGTCTTGACCACGGCCAGGTCGGTCCTGGCGTCGGCCGCCAGCACCCGGCCGTCCACCAGGGTCCCGTCGGCGAAGGCGATCCGCACCTCCTCCCGCCCGTCGACGACGTGCTGGTTGGTGAGGATGACGCCGTCCTGCCGGTAGACCACGCCGCTGCCGAGGGAGTCTCCGGCGAACATGGTCACCACCGACGGCTCCACCTTCCGCACGATTCCCGGGATCCGGGAGAGGGTGTCCTGCGGGGCGGCCGCCGCCCGGCTCGGCGTCGCCGTGGGGGCTTGGGTGCTGCAGCTCATCAGACCAGCCACGATCGCCAGAGCTGCGAGCAGTCGGAACGCTGGCACGCTGGCTCCTTTCCTGAAGGAGATCGGTCCGCCCTCCCGGATTTCCGGACAATCTGGCCGCCTCGGGTCCAGCCGTGCCTTTGCCCTCACGCACGGGACCTAACCGGTGAGGCGGTGATGGTGCCCCGCCCCCGGCGGGTGCCTCCCGGGTGCTTGGCGTCGCAGTCCGGCAGGGCGGGAGCGCGCCAAGTCGGTGAGGGGCGCAGACCCCGACGACATCCCGGCCCCAACGGCCGCGGTCAACCACCGCCTGGTGATCATCTGGCTCGCCACACGGCGGTGGTGGGTATGAGCGTGCGCCCCGGGGGAAAGCGCACGACGCATGTTGACTGACCGATGGTGGCGCTGAGGAGGAAGTCAGATGACCGACCAGAGATCGTCACTGGCCGGGCAGGTCGTCGTCGTCACTGGAGCCAGCGCAGGCGTTGGCCGTGCGACGGCTCGGCTGTTCGGCCGTCAGGGTGCCAAGGTCGCCTTGCTCGCCCGTGGTGAGGCCGGACTGGAGGCCGCGGCCAGGGAGGTGGAGCTGGCCGGCGGGACGGCGTTGGCGGTGCCCACCGACATGGCTCACTATCACGAGGTCGAGGAGGCGGCCGAGCGGGTCGAGCGTGAGCTGGGAGACATCGATGTCTGGCTGAATGTGGCCTTCTCATCGGTGTTCGCACGCTTCATCGACGTCAAGCCGGAGGAGTTCGAGCGGACCACGCGCGTGACCTACCTCGGATACGTATGGGGGACCCGGGTGGCTCTGGAGCGGATGCGCGGACGTGACCGCGGAGTGATCGTCCAAGCCGGATCCGCGCTGGCCTACCGCTCGATTCCGCTGCAGTCCGCCTATTGCGGCGCCAAGCACGCCATCAAGGGCTTCACCGAGTCGCTACGGACCGAGCTGCTGCACGACAGCAGCGGGGTGAAGATCACCATGGTGCAGCTGCCCGCGCTCAACACCCCGCAGTTCGACTGGGTGCTGTCGCGGCTACGCCGCCATCCGCAACCAGTCCCGCCGATCTTCCAGCCCGAGGTGGCCGCGCACGCTCTGCTGTATGCCGCCCAGCACCCGCAGCGGCGGGAGTTCTGGGTCGGCGGCAGCACCGCCATGACGGTGCTGGCGCAAAAGCTCGCACCCGCTCTGCTCGACCGCTATCTCGCCCGCACCGGTATGAACTCGCAGCAGACCAGCGGCCCTCCCACCGGCATCGCCAATCTGTGGGAGGCAGCCGACTTCGAACGCGACTTCGGCGCGCACGGCAGCTTCGACCAGCGCGCCAAGGCCCGCAGCCTTCAACTGTGGGCCTCACAGCATCGCGGCCTTCTCGTGGTGGCAGGTGCCGCCACCGGCATCGCCGCCTTGCGTGCCGTCACCAAGCGGTGAAAACCGCCCACGGGTTCGGCACGCACCGCAGGAACGACGGTTCTGTAGGTGTTGTTGTAGCGGCTAGCCGAGCCGCGGTATCCCCGTGGTCATCACCATCCTGGCCTGGGCCGGCACTGGCGCCCGTACCGCCTGGTGCGGTGGCTGCATGAGGGTAGGACCCCGGCATGAGGTGGAGTCTGACGACCGGTGCCCGCCGGGCGCGAGGTCCTTGGGCGGAGCTGTGGACGTGGCCGACAGGAGGTGCGGTCGTGGGCTGGCTGCTGGCGATGGGCCTGGTGGCGCTCTACCCCTCGATGTACAGCCCCCGCGTCCGCCAGCTGTGGCCAGGCGACAGCGATGCCGCAACCGCCATGCTCCAGGTGATTGCCGCCGCCGTGATCACGGTGACGGCGCTGACCTTCACCTTGACGGTGGTGGCGTTGCAGTTGGCCTCGCAACAGTTTTCCCCGCGGCTGCTGCGCGACTTCATCCGCGACCGCGTCACCAAAGCCGTGCTCGCCTTGCTGGTCGGCACCTTCGTCTACGCGCTGACCGTGCTTCGTAGTCTGCACCGGGAGGAGCCGCTGCCCGAACTGGCGCTGCTGGTCGCCTTCGGGCTGGGTCTGGCCTCGCTGGCGTCGGTTATTGCCTTCATCAGCCACATCACCAGAGTCCTGCGCGTGGACACCATGATGCTCACCGTGCACGACGAGACCGCACGTACCATCGCCACCTTCTACCCTGCCTACGGCGATGAGCGGCCCCAGTCCCCCCACGGGGCCGGCCACGGCATGGACCCTGACTTCGGCGAGCCGGTCATCGCCAGGCGCAGCGGCTTCCTACGCTACATACACGTCGACGAGCTGGTACGGGCCTGCGAGCGGGCAGACGCGTTCGTACGAGTAGACGTGCGGGCCGGGGATCACATCGTCCAGGGCACACCGGTGGCCTCGGTGTGGAGCCTCGTCCACACTCGCAAGCCCGCCCCATCCGTGTTCGAAGCCGTGCACGATGCCCTGAACTTCGACTACGAACGTACCGTCGACCAGGACGCCGCCTTCGGTTTCCGCCAGTTGGAGGACATCGCCGTCAAGGCCCTGTCCCCGGCCATCAACGACCCGGTCACGGCCACGCACGCGATCGGGCACATGGCCGACCTGCTCGTCACCCTGTGCGGGCGAAAGTTGGGCCCCACCCTCCACACCGACGCGGCCGGGCGGGGTCGCGTGGTCGTACCCGATCGGGATCTGCGCTACTACCTGGAGCTGGCCTGCGGACAGGTCCGCCGCTACGGAGCAGCCGAGCCGACGGTGCTGAAGGCGCTGCTGGCCATGCTGCGCGACGTCGCCGCCGCAGCGCGGAATGACGAGCACCGGACGGAGATAGAACGCCAGGTCTGCTATATCATCGCCGAACTCCCCGCCTCCATCGCGGACCACGACGCCGAACAGGTGCACGACATGGCTGAACGCGTCCGCCTCGTCCTGGTTGGACAGGTTCGTGCCGGCTTTGTCGACCGCAGTGGCGAGACCCGCTCCACCTGAGGAAACAGTCGAGCGCCGGTGTCGGCGCGGCCGCGCAGCTGGCGACCCGCCTGCGCCGCGCAGCACCGGCGATCGACTTCTCCAGCCCGTACGCCGCTTCCGTCATGGCGGCGTCGACGTCCGGTAGCGCAGTACATGGACGTGGCGTCCGGCCTTCCTGCTCCGAGGCCGGACGCCCACGTATCACAGATTCGGCTTTTCGCTCCCAGAACAAATCCGCTTTCACAACTTACGCGTAGTAGTGGTCTGATCGATGAGGGTAAATCGCCGTTGACGGCGAGGTTGACGGCGAGGTTGACGGCGAGGTTGACGGCGAGGTTGACGGCGAGGCAACGTGGTCCCGCATCGCTAGTGTCATGCGCCTGAAATTTGTCGGTTAAGTTCATATGCTGGCGGACATGGCGCATTCAGGACCGCCGGCAGTGGAGATCCATCTGACCGAGGCTGAGCGGGCTCGGCTGATCGGCATGTCCGCGGAGCCGTCGCGGGTGGCGATCCGGGCGAAGATCGTGCTGGCCTGTGCGGAGCCGGGATCCAGTAACGCGCAGGTGTCGCGGGAGTTGGGCATCGCCGTGGGCACGGTGCGTAAATGGCGTGCCGCCTTCGCCGAGGGCGGGCTGGGCGCCTTGGTCGATGAGGCCCGCACGGGGCGGCCCAAGGCGGAGTTGACGGTCACCGACGAGGAACGGGCGGTGCTGCAGCGGTGGGCGCGGCGGGCGAAGTCC
>NZ_VJYI01000042.1 GCF_008065375.1 Nonomuraea sp. SYSU D8015 | reverse complement strand
ATCTTGCTCGCGTCCACTAGGCAATTCTGAGACAGCAAGCGGCTGTTTCTCAGGGTTACGGCGGTTATGGCGGGAAGGAAACACCCGGTTACATTCCGAACCCGGAAGTTAAGCTTCTCAGCGCCGATGGTACTGCACTCGGGAGGGTGTGGGAGAGTAGGTCACCGCCGGACAATCTTTGATAGGGAAAGCCCCCGACCACACGGTCGGGGGCTTTTCTGTTGTGGGCCTACCCGTGGTGGGCGGTTAGTGGCCCAATAGGGACATGTTGTCCGTATCGCCTGTAGTGGCGCGTTAACCCTGTTCGAGCAGGGGCTCGATGCGATACGGGATCTGGGTGGACAGGGCGATGGTGGTGTCCGTGCGCTGCACCGCCGGCGAGGCCAGGATGCGGGCGATGACCTCCTGCAGGTGATCGGTGCTTCTGGCGACCACGCGGCACAGCAGGTCGTGCTGGCCGCTGGTCCCGTGGACCTCCAGGATCTGCGGTACGGCACGCAGCGCGGCCACCGCCTCCTCCAGGCGGCCCTGGGCGATCTGGAGCCAGACGAAAGCCAGGATGGGATGACCGGCCGCGGCCGGCGACACCGTGGGGCCGAAGTCCTCGATCACGCCGCGCGCGGTCAGCTTCTCCACCCGCGCCTGCACTGTGCCTCTGGCGACACCGAGGAGGCGGGCGAGCTCGGTCAGGCCGACGCGCGGATTGGCGCGCATGGTCACGAGCAACCTGGTGTCCAGCTCGTCCATCCTGGGCCCTCCGCGGACTGTGCGAATCGACTAGTAAATGCCGCTATATGCGTACGAAAGTAAGCGTATCGCGCAGTCAAACTGCGCGCTCTTGCCAGGAAAGCGGAGACTTGCTGTTATCTGGACATGTTTGAGGAAGCACAGTACTTCGCGCCGGTCGCGGCCCAGGCGGACGGGTCGGTGGTGGTCGAGCTGTCCGCGTCGCACCCGGGGTTCGCGGATCCGGTCTACCGGGCGCGGCGGAACGCGATCGCGAAGCTCGCCGTCGACTACCGGCCGGGGACTCCCATTCCTGCGGCCGAGTACACCGAGCAGGAGCATGCGGTGTGGGCGATGGTCAGCAAGGAGCTGGCGGTCAAGCACGCCAAGTACGCCACGGCGGAATACCTCGACGGCGTGGCCCGGCTGGGCCTGCCGGCCGACCGGATCCCGCAGCTGGAGGAGGTCTCGCGGCTGCTGGAGCCGCTGACCGGGTTCCGGTATCTGCCGGCGGCGGGGCTGGTGCCGCTGCGGGACTTCTACGGGGTGCTCGCGGACGGGCTCTTCCACTCGACGCAGTACATCCGCCACCATTCCGTGCCGTTCTACACGCCGGAGCCCGACGTCATCCACGAGGTGATCGGGCACGCCAACGCGCTGGCGAGCTCCCGGTACGCCGCCCTCTACCGCCTGGCCGGCCAGGCGGCGCGGCGGGTCGAGAGCGAGGAGGCGCTGGAGTTCGTGTCGAAGGTGTTCTGGTTCACGCTGGAGTTCGGGGTGATGCGGGAGGGGGGCGAGCTCAGGGCGTACGGGGCGGGGATCCTGTCCTCGTACGGGGAGATCGAGGAGTTCCGCGGGATGGACATCCGGCCGCTGGACCTGTCGGCCATGGGGACGACTCACTACGACATCACGAAATATCAGGATGTGTTGTTCGAGGCGGAATCCCTGGACCACCTCGAGGACGTCGTGGGCGGCTTCTGGGACACCTGCGACGACGACTCGATCGCGAAACTGGTCACCGCGGCCGTCTAGCCCTGTTCGTCGCATCACCACAGCACCCGCAGAGGACGTCGAGAAATGTGGGTCTGGCGGCGGTTGCGGTTCTTCGTGATAATGCCCGGGTGATCACCGGCCGCGGGCAGGTGACAGCACGTGTAGTGCTCGTCATCGCCCTGCTGTTATCCCTGGTCACCGTGCCCGTGCCTTCGCCTGCCGCGCGGCGTCCCGTGTGGCAGGCCGCCGCGGTCCCGGGCGTCCCCGGGCGGGTGCTGGGAAGGATCGACGGCACCGCGGTCGAGGAGGCGCTGAAGCCGATCCCGGCCAAGCAGATCGCCAAGCGGCTCGACCGCTTCCTGGCCGGCCGTCCTGGGCCGGTCACCGCCATGGTGAAGGACCTGACGACCGGGCGGATCTACCGTTACCACCCGGGCGAGCGGCTGATCACCGCGAGCGGCGCCAAGGTCCTGATCCTCATGGCGCTGCTTCTGGAGACGCCGTGGAAGCGGCTGCCCGAGGCTGTCAGGCGCGACGCCGAGCTGATGATCCGCTACAGCGACAACCACGCCGCCGACCGCCTGTGGTTACGCATCGGTGGCGCGGCCGGCTTCACGAAGGCAGGCAGGCGGTTCGGGCTCAAGCACACGCAGGGCGTCCCGGGCGACTGTCTCGACCTGTATTGCTGGGGCATCACCCGGACGTCCGTCGACGACCAGATCCGCCTCATGGGCGCGCTGGTGTCCGGCAAGAGCCCGCTGGCCGCCGCGGCCCGCGATCGGGTGCTCGGGCTCATGGGCAAGGTGGCCGAGGGGCAGGACTGGGGCATCAGCGCCGCCGCGTGCCGGAGCGACGGGGTGGCGCTGAAGAACGGCTGGCTCAAGCGCGTCTCGACCAAGCGCTGGGCCGTGACCAGCGTGGGCCTGATCAGGGGAGACGGCCACGACTACGCCGTGGCCGTGCTCTCCGAGGGCAGTCCCGAGGTGGGGTACGGCATCGCGACCGTCGAAGGCGTCGTGAAGCGGATCATGCAGTCTTTCCGGTCATGCCGGGAGTGACCAGCCGGTAGCCCACGCCGCGTACGGTCTGGATGAGCTGGTCGTCCGTGTCGCCCAGCCGCGCGCGCAGCCGCTTGACGTGCACCGCGATGGTGTTCGTCGAAGTGGCGGCGGCGGTGTGCCACACGTTCCGCATGATCTGCTCGCGGGTGACGGTGCGGTCGGCGTTGCGCATCAGGTACTGGAGCAGCTCGAACTCCCGCAACGGCAGGTGCACGGCCCGCCCGCCCACGCGTACCTGATAGGCCTGCACGTCCAGCTCGACCCCGCCCACGGTCAGCACCTTGCGTGACTCGGGCGAGGCCGCCTGGATGAACGGCAGCAGCTCCGGCACCCGGTAGGGCCTGGCCACGCAGGCCGCCGCGCCTGCCGCGAGCGCGCGTACGGCCTGCTCGGCGTGCCCCTCGCCGACTCCGAGCAGCACCGGTACGGCTCGAGCGAGCCGTACCGCGCGGACGAACTCGACCGCGTCGATGACCGGGAGCGTGGCCGAGACGAGCACCACGTCCGGCTGCAGGGCGCCTGCCTGCAGCAATCCCTGTGCGCCGTCGGACGCGCCGGTGACCGCCACGCCCTCACGTTCGAGGGCGGTGGCCAGGTCGTCGACCACGGCGTTGTCGGGATCGGCGATGAGCAGTACGGGCTTGGTCCGCGCGTCCCCGTTCATCGTGGATGCCGCCTGCTGTTGGGTCATCAGCCGAAGCGCCCCGTGATGTAGTCCTCAGTGCGCTTGTCGGACGGGTTCGTGAAGATGCGACTGGTCTCGTCGTACTCCACGAGACGGCCGTGCCGCACCTGCTTGTCGTCGACCTCCGCCGTGAAGAACGCGGTGCGGTGGGAGACGCGGGCGGCCTGCTGCATGTTGTGCGTGACGATCACGATCGTGTAGTCGCGCGCCAGCTCCTGCATCAGGTCCTCGATCTTGGTGGTGGCGATCGGGTCCAGGGCCGAGCAGGGCTCGTCCATGAGGATGACCTCGGGCTTGACCGCGATGGCCCGCGCGATGCAGAGGCGCTGCTGCTGACCGCCGGACAGGGACAGGGCGTTCTGCTTGAGCTTGTCCTTGACCTCGTCCCACAGGGCCGCCTGGGTGAGCGCCTGCTCGACCAGGTCGTCCATCTTGCCCTTCATGCCGTTGACGCGGGGGCCATAGGCGATGTTGTCGTAGATCGACTTGGGGAAGGGGTTGGGCTTCTGGAAGACCATGCCGATGCGGCGGCGTACCTCGATGGGGTCCACGTGGTCGCCGTACAGGTCCTCACCGTGGTAGAGGATCTTGCCCTCGGGGCGGGCGCCGGGGATGAGGTCGTTCATCCGGTTGAAGCAGCGCAGCACCGTGCTCTTGCCGCAGCCGGAGGGGCCGATCATCGCGGTGATCTCGCGGTTGCCGATCGTCATGTCGACGTCGCGGACGGCTTCGTAGTCGCCGTACCAGACGCTGAGGTCGGAGACGGTGAAGACCGGGTCCAGGGCCTCAGCGGTACGCGGGGCTTCCGGACCGCGAACGGTGACGTTCGCCATTTTGTTTCCTATCTCAGTCATTTCCTCTCCCTCACCAGCGCTTCTGGTAGCGGTTGCGGAGCCAGATCGCGACGGAGTTCATCAGCAGCAGGATCGCGAGGAGGACCACGATCGCCGCCGCGGCCAGGACGTGGAAGCCCTCGCGCGACTGGGAGATCCAGTTGAAGATCTGGATCGGGAGGACGGTGTAGCTGGCGAAGATGCCGTCCGGGTTGAAGCGGATGAACGACACGGCGCCCAGCATGATCAGCGGCGCGGCCTCGCCGATGGCCCGGGAGAGCGCCAGGATGGAGCCGGTCGCGATGCCGGGGATGGACGCGGGCAGCACCTGGCGGTAGATCGTCTGCCACTGCGTGGCGCCCAACGCGAGCGAGCCCTCGCGAATGGAGGGCGGCACCGCGCGGATCGCCTCACGCGAGGCGATGATCACGATGGGGAGCACCAGCAGCCCCAGGGTGAGCGAGGCGGTGATCACGCTGAAGCCGAGGCCGATCGTCCGGGCGATGATGCCGAGGCCCAGGATGCCGTAGACGATCGACGGGATGGCGGCGAGGTTCTGGATGTTGAGCTCGATCCACCGGTTGTACCAGCGGGTCTTGTCGGCGTACTCCTCCAGGTAGATCGCCGCCGCGATGCCCGTCGGCACGGTGAAGACCGCGGTCAGGGAGATGACCCAGAGCGTGCCCATGATGGCGGACTGGGCGCCGGCGATCTCCGGGTTGCGGATCGACGGCATGTTCTCCCACAGCCGGGCGTCGATCCGCGGCCAGCCCTCCGCCAGGACGAAGGCGAGCAGGGCGACCAGGAAGATGAGCGCCAGCGCCAGGCTCGCGAGCAGGGCGATCTGGAACAGCCGCTCCTTGATCGGCGTGCCCTTGCCCGCCAGCTGCACGGCGGAGCGGGGCGTCGAGAGAACGGCCATTACTCGTACACCTCACGATATTTCCGCACCAGGCGAGCGCTGACGTAGTTCATCGCGAACGTCATCACGAAGAGCAGCGCGCCGACCGCGAAGATGGTGTCGTACTCGACCGTGCCCACCGGCACGTCTCCGGAACCGGCCGCGGCGATGAAGGCGGCCATGGTCTGCATGGCCGCGCCGATGTCCAAGGTGAAGTTGGCCTTGAGACCTCCGGCGATGAAGACGATCATCGTCTCGCCGGCGCCACGCGAGATCGCCAGGATGACGGCCGCCACGATGCCGGAGAAGGCCGCGGGCAGCACCACGCGGAGCGAGGTGACCATCTTCGAGGCGCCCAGCGCGTACGAGCCCTCGCGCAGTCCGTTCGGCACCGCCGCCATCGCGTCCTCGGACAGCGACGCGACGATCGGAATGATCATGAAGCCGACGACGAGACCCGCGCTCAGCGCGTTGAAGATCTCCATCTCGAACGGCATGATGCTGCGCAGCAACGGGGTCACGAAGCTGAGCGCGAAGAATCCGAAGACCACGGTCGGCACGCCCGCCAGCACCTCGAGCACCGGCTTGAAAATCTTCCTGACCCGCGGCTTGGCGTACTCCGACAGGTAGATCGCCGCGGCCAGGCCGAGCGGCACGGCCACGACGACCGCGATGCCCGTCGTGATGAGGGTGGCGCTGACCAGGGGCAGCACGCCGTAGTGCGGGGGTTCGAACAGCGGTCCCCAGTTGGTGGAGGTGAAGAACTCCACCGCGCTGACTTCCCCGAAGAACTTGATCGTGGGCTGGAGCAACGAGACCACGATGCCGACCGTGGTGGCGATGGACAGCAGGGAGGCCAGCATGAGGACCGCCTTGATAGCCATCTCGCCATAACGCGGGCGCGACCGCGCCAGGGACTGGGGGGTCCCCGGCGCGGTCGCGGAGTCGCGGGCCGCCATCAGCCCGCCTGGCTCTTGAGGGAGGCGAGGTCCGTCTTGAGCTTGCTCTCCTGCTCGGCGTTGAGCGGGATGTACTTGGCGTCCGTCACGATCTTGTTGATGTTGTTCACGTAGTAGTCGAGGAAGCCCGCGACCTCGGGCCGCTTGATGGCGGCGACCGACGGGTAGATGAACAGCGGCCTGGCCAGCGGCGTGTACTTGCCGGCCTGCGCGTTCTCCTTGCTGGGCTCGACGCAGCCGCTGCCGGAGTCGATCTGCACCGCCTTGAGCTTGGCGGCGTTCTCCTCGAAGTAGGTGAAGCCGAAGTAGCCGAGGCCGCCCTTGGTGCCCTCGACGCCCTGGACGGTGACGTTGTCGTCCTCGCTCGGGCTGTAGTCCTTGCGGCTCGCGCCCTCCTCACCGTTGATCTCGTCGGTGAAGTAGTCGAACGTGCCCGAGTCGGTGCCCGGGCCGAAGAGCTTCAGCGGCTCGTCCGGGAACTTGGGGTCGACGTCCTTCCAGCTGTTGACCTTGCCTTCCGCGGCCGGCTCCCACATCTTCTTGAGCTGGTCGACGGTGAGGCAGGTGGCCCAGGTGTTCTCCTTGTTCACCACGACCGTCAGGGCGTCGGTCGCCACCGTGAGCTCGCCGAACTTGATGCCCTTGGCGTCGCACGCGGCCTTCTCCTCGTCCTTGATCGGACGGGAGGCGTCGGAGATGTCGGTCTCGCCGTTGCAGAACTTCTCGAAGCCGCCACCGGTGCCGGAGGTCGCCACGGTCACGTTGACCTTGGGCTGCTCCTCGGCGAAGAACTCGTAAGCGGCACTGGTCAGCGGGGCTACCGTGCTGGAGCCATCAACCTTGACCTGCCCGCTGAGCTGGGCGCCGGCGCCCGTGTTGGCAGAGGCGGAAGCGGTGCCCTCCCCAGCGGGCGGAGTGGTGTTGGTGCCGCCACAAGCGGCGGAAAGGCCCACAACGATGGCGGCCGTCGCCACCGCGCTGAGGCGGCGCTGTCCACGGGTCACGGTATTTCCTCGTCCCTAGTGATGAGATCTGTACGTCGTCGCATCCGATGACACCGGGCAAAAGTGAACAGCAGTAGAACGACCCGTGACTGAGGCCCAAAGACGTGCTCCGGGTCGTATGAATAGGTTGTAAGAGGCCATCCTGGTGGGATGACCTATCGCGTATGTCTCGTGTGCATGGGGAACATCTGCCGATCGCCGATGGCCGAGGTGGTGCTGCGGCAGGCGCTCGACGACCGCGGGCTGGGTGACCGCGTCGTCGTGGAGAGCGCCGGGACCGGCGGCTGGCACGAAGGCGACCCCATGGACGAACGGGCCCTGCGGATCCTGACCGAGCGCGGCTACGACGGCTCCGCCCACCGGGCCAGGCAGTTCACCAGGGACTGGTTCGACCGCTACGACCTGGTGCTGGCCATGGACCGGGACAATCTGGCCAACCTGCGGCGGATGGCGCCCGCCGGGGTGGAGGTGCGGTTGTTCCGCTCGTTCGACCCCGCGGCGCCGCCGGACGCCGAGGTGCCGGACCCCTACTACGGCGGCCGGGAAGGGTTCGAGGAGGTGCTCGCGCTGGTCGAGTCGGCCGCCGAGGGCGTGGCCCAGCATGTCGCCGATGAGATCGACTGAGGACCTGGGCTCGTCGCACGGCTGGCGGCGGCAGCGGGGCGTGCTGGACGACGGGCGGCAGGTCTTCGCGAAGAGCGGTGTCGTTTCCGAAGTGTTCACTTCGGAGGCGGCCGGGCTGCGTTGGCTCGGCGAGGCGATCGCGGTGCCTGAGGTGATCGACGTCGGCCCTGACCGGCTGGTGTTGTCGTGGGTGGAGGAGGAGCGGCCGAGCGCGGCGGCGGCCGAGCGGTTCGGCCGGGAGCTGGCCCGGCTGCATCGCGCCGGGGCCGAGGGTTTCGGGGCGCCGTGGCCGGGGTTCATCGCCGAGTTGCCGATGGACAACTCCCCGTGTGACGACTGGCCGGCTTTCTACGCGGAGCGGCGGGTGCTGCCCTTCCTGCGGCAGGCGCGACTGCCCTCCTCGGACGTGGCCGCCGTCGAACGGGCCGTGGAGCGGTTCGCCGAGGTCGCCGGGCCGGCAGAACCGCCGTCGCGGATCCACGGGGATCTCTGGAGCGGGAACGTGCTGTGGTCCGGACAGTCCGCGGTGCTGATCGATCCGGCCGCCCACGGCGGGCATCGGGAGACGGACCTGGCCATGCTCGCGCTGTTCGGACTCCCCCACCTGGATCGGGTGCTCGGGGCCTATCGGGAGGAGTGGCCGCTTGCGGACGGGTGGCGGGAGCGGGTGCCGCTGCACCAGCTGCATCCGCTGCTCGTGCACGTGGTGCTGTTCGGCGAGTCCTACCGGGACAGCCTGATGGAGGCGGTACGGCGGGTGCTGGCGCTCTAGCCGGGCCCGTGCCCCCAGGCGCTTCAGGCCTCTCCGGAATGGGGTCAGCCCGGCTTGCGCTTGCGGTAGGCGCGTTGACGGCAGGCGCGGGAGCAGTAGACGCGGGGGCGGCCGGACGCGGCGGGCTCCAGCGGCCTGCCGCACTCCTCGCACACCAGACTTTCGTCACGCTTTTCGTCACGCTGCTCGATGAGAACCTCCACGCCGTCCAGCAGGCGACGCAGGCCGAACTCGAAGGAGTCCTCAGGGGCGTCCCAGCCGCCCGCCGTCCACAGGTAGGTGATCGTGGGGTAGCGGTCGAGGCGGTCGTAGAGCGTGTCGCGGGAGCCCCACCACTCCTCCTCGGAGACGCCGCTGCGCCGCTCCTCGCGCTGGGTCTCCAGCAGGTGCAGGGCCTCGGCGTCGACGAAGCGCCCGACCAGGCCCACGACGGCGATCACCTCGGACGGGGTGAGCGCGGTGCCGGTGAGCGTGCTCAGCATGTACTCGTACTGCGCGACGCCGTTGGGGCCGGGGAGGTGACGCGTGCCGCGTACCTCGGCCAGCCAGGGATGCCGCCTGCGGATCCGCCACGCCTGGCGGGCGGCGCCCTCCAGCCGGGCCCGCCAGCCGGCCGCGTCCGGCACGTCGTCGGGGTGCTCGCCCATGACGTCGTCCACCATCAGGTCGACGAGCTGATCGCGGCCGGGCACGTGGCGGTAGAGGGACATGGTCGTGAAGCCGAGCCGGTCGGCCACCTTGCGCATCGACAGGCCCGGGAGCCCTTCGGCGTCGGCCAGCTCGATCGCGGCCCGCACGATCCTGCCCAGGCTCAGCCCGGGCCGCGGCTCGCGCTCCCTCCCCCGCCACAGCAACTCGAGCCCGTGATCCGGGTCCCCGGCTCTGCCCTTCGCCATTGGCGCCCTCCCTGTTTATGGTGTAATACTACGTGTACGGCATAAACAGCAAAGGGGATTGAGATGTTCCACTTCCATGTCGCGCCTTCCGGCGACGACACCGGGCCCGGTTCGGCCGAACGTCCCTTCGCCACCCTCGAACGCGCCCGGTCAGCGGCCCGCGAGGCGGCCGGCGACGTGGTCGTGCACCTCCGGGCGGGCACCCACGTGCTGAGCCGGCCGCTGGAGCTCACCGAGGCCGACTCCGGGGTCGTCTACCAGGCGTACGGCTACGGCACCCCCGACCGGGAGGAGGCCGTGGTGAGCGGCGGTCGGCGCATCACCGGCCTGCGGGAACGGGACGGCGTCTGGGCCGCCGACGTCGGCGATCTCGACTTCCGCCAGCTGTACGTGGACGGCCGCCGGGCCGTCCGCGCCGGCATCCCGGGCCTGCCCGGGACCGCGAGCCCGACCGTAACGGGTTACGTCACGGACAGTGCGGACCCGCGCGGTTGGCAGAGCCCCGGCGACGTCGAGTTCGTCTACCGCGGCGTCTACCCGTGGACCGAGGGCCGCTGCGGCGTGGCCGGCATCTCGGCCGACGGCGACTCGACCGTGATCACCATGGCGCAGCCGGCGTTCGGCTGGGCGGCCGAGCTCTACAACTCCACCTGGGAAGGGCAGACGTCCAGCGGGCCCGGACTGCCCACGCGCGTCGAGAACGACGTCGCCTTCCTGAGCGAGCCGGGCACCTTCGTCCTCGACCGGTCGCGGCCCGGGCGGCACGTCCTTCTCTACCTGCCCCTTCCCGGCGAGGACCCGGAGCGTACGGACGTGGTCGCGCCGGCCCTGGAAACGCTCCTGAGGGTCGTGGGGGCGCGGAACGTGTCGTTCCGTGGGCTGGTGTTCGCCGACGCCACCTGGCTGCGTCCCAGCCGTCCTGAGGGCTTCGTGCACTATCACGGCAGCGGCTACTACGAGGGCGGCGGCGTCGAGACGGCGGTCTTGGGAGAGGGTGCGTCCGTGACGTACCCGGCCGCGTCGGCGACGATCCCGGCCTGCGTGACGTTCGAGGGCGTGGCGGGGGTGGAGATCGATGGCTGCCGGTTCACCCGGCTCGGGGCGTTCGGGCTGGGCGTGTCCGGCGGCCTCGGGGTCACGGTGCGCGGCTGCGACGTCGACACGGTCTCGGGCGGCGGCATCTCGGTGTCGGGCGGGCGGGACGTCACGATCGAGGACACCTGGGTGCACCACGTCGGGCTCGAATACAGCGGGTCGCCGGGGATCGCGGTGTCGGACGCGCAGGGGTGCACGGTGGTGCGGAACGAGATCACGGACGTGCCGCACTGCGGAATCGTCCTCGGGCCGGGCCAGAGGACGCGGGCGCTGCGCAACCTCACCGTGGACACCATGCTGGTGCTGGCCGACGGGGGCGGGATCTACCTGTCCGGGGCGCAGGGATCCGGGCCGGACGACGCGGGGCTCGTACAGGGCAACGTCGTCGAGGACACGCGCACGCCGTACAACTTCGGGCTCTACACCGACTACGGGGCCTCGTGGGTGACGGTCGAGGGGAACGTCGTCGCGCGGGCGGACAGCACGGCCGTGCTGGAGGTGGCGCCGCCGCTGGAGAACGTCGTGTACCGGGGGAACTACTGGGACGCCGATCCGGTGGGGCACGACAGCCCGCCCGGCGGGGTGACGTACGAAGGGAATGTGACGATCAAAGATGAACGGGAACTGAACGCGGCCACCGCCCGCATCCGATCCCAGGCCGGGCTCCTCAACCCGCGGCCGGGGTCGAGGTCGGCGGGGAGAGGGCCGGAGTCCTGAGGTCCGTCTGACCGCGACGCGGGCCGACGTCCTCCGAGCGGGCCGGATCCGTGCCGACGCGCGAATGCGGAGATTCGGTGCTCCGGCCTGCCGAGAGCCCGCCGGGGTGGCCGGCTGACTCGTGCATGGGAGGCCGTGGGATGGTGCGGGTCTGGGGGAGGCCGTCGGCTCATGTCTGCCGCCGGTGCGCGGCCGCCGACGACGCGGGCGCACCGTGGGGGCGTTCGGCGGCCGCCGCGCGGGCGGGCTTGGGCGTATGCGTCCGTGGGGCGGGCGCGATTCGGGGCTGTCGGGGTCGTCAGCGGACGATGGTGGAATTGAGGCGGTTGATGACCTCGTCGTGCAGGATGCCGTTGGTGCAGACCAGGCTGCCGCCCTCCAGGCCCCGCACCCCGGCGACGTCCGTCCAGACGCCCCCCGCCTCCTCGACGATCACCGTGAGCGCCGCCATGTCCCACGGCGACAGCTCGGGCTCGGCGGACAGGTCGACCGAGCCCTCGGCGACCATCATGTGCGACCAGAAGTCGCCGTACGCCCTGGTCCGCCAGCAGGAGCGGCCGAGGTCGAGGAAGTTGTCGAGCTTGCCGGTCTTCTCCCACCCGCCGAAGCTCGAGTACGAGAACGACGCGTCCTCCAGCGTGGACACCGACGACACGTGCATCCGGGACGCCTTCGTCAGGCTCTTGCCGGTCCACGCGCCGCCTTCGGCCGCCGCCCACCAGCGCCGGCCGAGGGCGGGGGCCGACACCAGGCCGACGACGACCTTGCCGTACTCCATGAGTGCGATCAGCGTCGCCCACACGGGCACGCCGCGAACGTAGTTCTTGGTGCCGTCGATGGGGTCGATGATCCACGACCGGGCGCCCCACCCGGTCTTGCCGAACTCCTCGCCCACGACCGCGTCACGCGGCCTGGCCCGCCGCAGCGTGCCGCGGATCGCCTCCTCCACGGCGCGGTCGGCGTCGCTGACCGGCGTCAGGTCGGGCTTGGTGTCGACCTTGAGGTCGACCGCCTTGAACCGTCGCATGGTCAGGTCGTCGGCGGCGTCCGCCATGACATGCGCGAGGCGTAGATCATCGTTATAACCCTGCACGGTCGCCCACGCTACCGTGTCGCGTATAACGAACATCAGTCACAGACGCCCCTTTTCTGGTAACTACCGTTCCAGTTACTCACTAGTAGCATGCCGGCCATGTCGCTAGATGTCGGCGCGTTGCTGCTCCAGACCGTTCCTTTCGCCCGAACTGTGGGCATCACTTTCGATTCGGTGGGTGACGGGCAAGCCGTTTGCCGTCTGCCGGATCGGGCGGATCTCCACAATCACGTCGGGGGGCCGCACGCGGGGGCGCTGTTCACCCTGGCCGAGTCGGCGTCGGGGGCCGCGATGCTCTCCGCCCTGGGGGATCAGCTGGAGCGCGCGGTTCCGCTGGCCACGAAGGCCGCGATCGAGTACCGGAAACTGGCCATGGGCGAGGTCCGCGCCGAGGCGCGGCTGCTGGTGACGCGGGACGAGGTGGTGGCCCGGCTGGATGCGGGGGAGCGGCCGGTGTTCGACGTGGCGGTCGACATCAAGGACGCCGACGGCACGCTGGTCTCCACCCTCACCGTGACTTGGACCCTCCACCCCAACCGCCCCTGACCCGAGACGCCGCCGTCCCCGGACTCGGGCGCACGCACGTCCCTTCCCCGGGGCCGCCGTCGCGGACCCGGGCGCACGCTTTGTCGCTTCCGGACCCGGATGCACGGTGCGTCTTGTCGCTTCCCGACTCGGGCGCACGGTGCGTCGTCCTGGGCTCGTGCGCACGCCGCCCCGCCGCGCGTGGCCATGCGGGGCCGTGGACGGGGCGATTCACCGGCCCTTGCCTCGTCCCGCAGTGGCGAGGGGCTGACCGGCAGGAGACGGGCTGCCAGCGGAGCGCCGCGCCCTCGCGTGGGGTCGCGCGCCGCCACGATGGCTCGACCTGCACGGAGCGACCGGCGCCTGACCGCCAGCAGGTCGCGCCAGACGCTGTGGCGCCCGCCTGCGGCCACATCGCGCGCCGGACGCTGTGGGGCCCGCCCGCGGGACGCCCGCACGCGGGACGCGGGCCGGCGTGCTGGCGCCAGGACCGCGGTCGGCCCGCGGCCCATGTGACCGCCATGGGCCAGCGGCGTGCCGCTCATGTGACCGCCGTGGGCCAGCGGCGTGCCGCCCCACCCGCCCGCGCCCGTGATCGGCGGCCAGGTGGCGGCTCAGGCGCCGTCCAGTCGCCTGGGCGGCTCGCACTGTGCGGCCGTGGTCGTCTAGCGCGCGCCCCGAACACCGCCTTCTGTGCCAGAGGCCGGCGGCGATCTGCTGCTTGGCGCGGCACAGGTGCCCGCCTGGCGAAGGCCGGTGGCAGGGGTGCGGGGTCAGGCGTTGGGGTCGTCGAGGGTGCCTTCGCGGCTGGACAGCAGCCGGCGGAGGGACTCCAGGCGGGC
This sequence comes from Nonomuraea sp. SYSU D8015, assembly GCF_008065375.1. GTDB lineage: Bacteria > Actinomycetota > Actinomycetes > Streptosporangiales > Streptosporangiaceae > Nonomuraea. Next base: position 38,368 of record NZ_VJYI01000042.1, on the reverse strand, counting down.
CGGGTCGGCGTTGCCTGCGGCCACCCAGGCGTCCAGCGCGCAGCCGTCGCCCAGGTGCGTGCACCCCTTCGGGCAGTCGACCGTGCCCTCCACCAGGTCGGGGAACGCGGCCAGCACGGTCTCCACCGACACGTGGGCCAGGCCGAAGCTGCGGACCCCCGGCGTGTCGATGATCCAGCCGCCCTCCGGCAGCTCCAGGGCCACGGCGGAGGTCGAGGTGTGGCGGCCGCGGCCGGTCACCGCGTTGACCTGGGAGACGGCCCGGTTGGCGTCGGGGACGAGGGCGTTGACCAGGGTGGACTTGCCGACGCCCGAGTGGCCGACCAGGACGCTGATGCGGCCGGTCAGATGGTCGCGCAGCTCGTCGAGGGGGCCGCCCTTGTGCACGACGACATGCGACACGCCCAGCGGCTCGTAGAGCGCCACAAGCTCGTCCGGCGGGGCGAGGTCGGACTTGGTGAGGCAGAGCAGGGTGTCGATCTCCGCGTCGAACGCCGCCACCAGGATCCGGTCGATCATGCGGGGCCGGGGCGGCGGGTCGGCCAGGGCGGTCACGATGACCAGCTGGTCGGCGTTGGCCACCACCGGGCGCTCGATGCCGTCGGTGTCCTCGGTGTCGTCGGCCGAGCGGCGCAGCATCGAGGTGCGCGGCTCCACCCGGACCACCCTGGCCAGGGTGTCAGGGCGGCCCGACACGTCGCCGACCAGGGCGACCCGGTCGCCCACGACGATGCCCTTGCGGCCCAGCTCGCGGGCCTTCATGGCGACCACGAGCCGGCGTTGGTGCTGCTGCTTGCGCTTCTGGGCCGAGCCCTTGGGGCGTTCGGGCTCGACCAGGGTCGTGTAGCGGCCCCGGTCGACGGCGACCACGAAGCCTTCGACGGCGTCCTCGTGCGCAGGACGGATCCGGGTCCGCGGCCGCGAGCCCCTGCCCGGCCGGACCCGTACGTCGTCCTCGTCGTACTCCCGCTTTCTCAGCGGTCCGCTCCCATGCGCTCCGCTTCCCTTCTTTCGCTCGCCGCCTGCCGGCCCGCCCGGCTGTCCGCCGGATGACGTCCGTGGCGAGGGGAAGCGCCGGGGGCCGCAGGCATGGGTGTGGTGTGTCGTGAACTGCTGTGGGCGCCATCCGAACGTGGCCGGAGGGCGCGGTGCCGGTGGATCGTCGCGTCGCCGTGCGGGCAGCGTCTCACCACGTGCCGCCCTTTTCCGACGTGCCCGGAGCGTCGGACGCGAAACCAGCCCCCGCGCGGATCGCGGTCATCGCGGCTCCAGCATCGCCGTCCACATCTGGACGAACTCCGGCAGGGTCTTGGCGGTCGTCGCGACGTTTTCCACCTCCACGCCGGGCACCCGCAGGCCGATCACGGCGCCCGCGGTGGCCATGCGGTGGTCGTCGTAGCTGTGGAAGGTGCCGCCGTGCAGCGGGCGCGGACGGATGACGAGGCCGTCGTCGGTCTCCTCGGCATCGCCGCCCAGGCGGTTGATCTCAGTGGCGAGCGCGGCGAGGCGGTCGGTCTCGTGGCCGCGCAGATGGCTGACGCCCCGGATGCGGCTCGGCGTCGTCGCCAGCGCGGCCAGGGCGGCGATCGTCGGGGTCAGCTCGCCCACCTCGTGGAGGTCGGCGTCGATGCCGGAAACCTCGCCCGTCCCCGTGACCACGAGGTCGGCGCTGTCGGCACGTGTGTCGGCGCGCGTGACCGTGGCTCCCATGGTCGTCAGCAGCCCGCGCAGCGCGTCGCCCGGCTGGGTCGTCTCCAGCGGCCAGGCGGGGATGGTCACCGTGCCGCCGGTGACCAGGGCCGCGGCCAGGAACGGCGCCGCGTTGGACAGGTCGGGCTCCACCGTCAGGTCTCTGGCCGCGATCGGCCCGGGCTCGACCCGCCACACGTTGTGCTCGCTGTCGTCGACCGTGACGCCGGCCGCCCTGAGCATCTGCACGGTCATCTCGATGTGCGGCTGCGAGGGCACCGGCGGGCCCACGTGGCGGATCGTGACGCCCTTCTCGAAGCGCGCCGCCGTGAGCAGCAGACCTGAGACGAACTGCGACGAACCGGACGCGTCCAGCGTGACCTCGCCGCCCGTGAGCGGGCCGCTGATCGTGAACGGCAGCGCGTCGTTGTCGACCCGCGCCCCGAGCGCGCGCAGGGCGTCGAGGATGGGGCCCATCGGCCGCTTGCGCGCGTGGGGGTCGCCGTCGAACGAGACGGGGCCGTCGGCCAGCGCGGCCATCGGCGGCACGAACCGCATGACCGTGCCCGCCAGCCCGGCGTCGATGGCGGCGCCGCCCCGGATCGGACCCGGCGTCACCTGCCAGTCGACGCTCGCCGCCGTCTCGCCGGCGGGCTCGAGCGTCGCGCCGAGTGCCCGCAGCGCCGCCACCATGAGGTCCGCGTCGCGGCTGCGCAGCGCCCGCCTGACCATGCCGGGGCCCTCGGCGAGCGCCGCGAGGACGAGCGCGCGATTGGTCACCGACTTGGAGCCGGGCAACGAGACCGTGGCGGTGACCGGGGCGGTGGCGGTGGGCGCGGGCCAGTGCGGACTGGGCATGGAAGCGGGCATGGTCAAAGACTACTGGCGTGCGGCGGAGCAGGGTCACAGCCTGTGGACAAGTAAGTGTCGGGTAAGCAAACATGCGATCGAAAGCCGTACGTGGCAGTGTGGGGTCATGTGCGGTAGATACGCCTCGGCGCGCAAGAAGCACGAGCTCCTCGAGGAGTTCCAGGTCGAGCACGACGCCGAGCCCGACAAGGAGCTCGGCGCCGACTACAACGTCGCGCCCACCAAGAACGTCTACGCCGTCATGAGCCGTGTGCCCGAGCAGGCCGAGCGGGCGGTGCGGCAGCTCAGGGTCGTGAAGTGGGGCCTGGTTCCGCCGTGGGCCAAGGACCCGTCGATCGGGTCGCGGCTGATCAACGCCAGGATCGAGACCGTGGCCGAGAAGCCGTCGTACCGCCGGGCTTTCGCCAAGCGCAGGTGCCTGCTCCCGGCCGACGGCTACTTCGAATGGATGCCGGTCGATGGCGAAAAGAAGAAGAAACAGCCGTACTTCATCCATCCGGCCGACGGCGGGGTTCTCGCCATGGCGGGCCTGTACGAGTTCTGGAAGGACCCGTCGCGCGATGACGACGACCCGCTCAAATGGCTGGTCACCTGCACCGTCATCACCACCAACGCCGAGGACCACCTGGGTCGCATCCATGACAGGATGCCCATGATGATCGAGCGGGAGCGCTGGGAGGAATGGCTCGACCCCAAGCTCAACGACGTCGAACAGGCCTCTCGGCTGCTGGTCCCGGCCGAGCAGGGGCGCCTGACGGCGTACCCGGTCTCCACGGACGTCAACAACGTCAGAAACAACGGGCCCGACCTCATCAAACCTCTTCCCGAAGAGCAGGAAACGGCGCTTTTCTAAAGGTGTAAGAAGCGCGGTAAGTGGGCATCCGGTGAGGAAAGCGATGCATCCGTTAACTCGGTGTCACCGCCATAATTGCCCCTTTAATTACACCGGGCGGGACATCCGGGGAGTCCTCGCCGCGGGTTGCCCTCGTTTACCCGGAGGTGCGGATTCGTGGACGTCACGACCGCTCGTGAGCGGCTGGAAGAAATGCTCGCCGAACTGGATCGCTCGATCGGCGTCCTGCAGGGCGATCCCGTCGCCGTACGCGAGTACTCGGCGGCCGACGCAGGCTCCGACCTGACCGACGCCGACCGCGCCCAGGCCATGCTGACCGTGGCCACCGCACAGCGGCGCGCGGTGATCGAGGCGCTCAAGCGCCTGGAGGAAGGCGTGTACGGCCGGTGCGTCGACTGCGGCAAGCCCGTGCCGGAAGGCCGGCTGGAGGCCCGTCCGGAGGCGGCGCGCTGCGTTCAGTGTCAGTCCAAGCAGGAACGCCGCCACTGAACGACGCCGCCGAGGAGCGCGCTGCCGGACACGAAGAACGGCGGGTCGGCTCCTGAGCGGCGTCGGCCTCCCGGAAGGCAGCGGCCTTCGGGCGGTCGGCTCTTGAGCGGCGCAGGCCTCCAGCGGTCAGCGGTCTCCGGGTGGTCAGCTCTTGCGGGCGCTGGCCACCAGATGGATGCCGACCGTGTCGTCGTCGTCCGGCTGGGCCTCCAGCTCCGTGCGCACGAGCCAGGTCAGGGAACGGGCGTCGGAGCCGAGCACGTGGTCCACCGTGGACGGCGACAGCACCGTGCGCGGCCTCATCCACTCCACCTCGAGGCCGGCGCCGATCAGCAGCTCGCGCAGCTGCCCGCTGCTGAAGCAGCGCGTGATGCTGCCGTCGGGCCACGGCACGAGCATGACCTCGCCGGTCTGCCGCAGGTGCTGCCAGTGCTCCTGCTCGGCCAGGATCGCCATGCCCAGGACCAGCGAGTCGACGCACACCAGCGCCCGGCCCCCCGGCCGCAGCACCCGGGCCACGTCGCTCATGGCCGACTCCGCCATGAGCTCGATCGACATCACGCGTTCCTCGGCGAGCACGGCGTCCACGCTCGCGTCGGGAAGGAACGCCAGATCGTCGGCGCGTATGTGACGAACCCGGTCGGCGTCCCGCAATCGGGACTGCCCGTCGACGGTGCGACGGAAGTCGAGCACCTCGATCACCCGGTGGCCGGCCCTGGCCGCCTGGCCGGACCATCGCCCGCGACCGCCGGAGAGATCGAGGATCACGGAGGGTTCGCCGGGAAGCCATCGGTTCAGTTGCTCGGCGGCGACGGCGCGGTAGAACGTCCAGTACGGCCCGAGCGTCCCTGAGCCGTTCAGTTCCTCGGCCGGAATGGGCAGCACACGCGACTCCTGGGTTCCGGAAAAAGGGCTACCAGCCGGTACGTATGACGTTCCCCGCACCGGGTCCTTCGTACCTTCTATCTTGCGGGAACAGACGGGGGTGCGGGGGTGTTGCGACGAGCATGCTCACATTGGTAGACCCCCTCCCCGATGCCCGACCGGCTTCGGGCCAACGGGTATCCTCCCCTGAGTACGGTGTCCTGCCACAGCCGGTCACCGGTGATCTTAGGGGGGTGGGTCCGGTGCCCGCGACAGGCGCGGAGACGCTGGAGCAGCGGAGCGAGCGCTTCGAACGCGACGTCATGCCGTATCTCGAGCAGCTTTATTCCGCCGCGCTCCGAATGACCCGGAATCCCGCGGACGCGGAGGACCTCCTGCAGGAGACCTTTGCCAAGGCGTTCGCCTCGTTCCACCAGTTCCAGGAGGGCACCAACCTCAAGGCGTGGCTCTACCGGATCCTGACCAACACGTTCATCAACAGCTACCGCAAGAAGCAGCGTGAGCCCAAGCAGTCAGGCACCGAGGAGATCGAGGACTGGCAGCTCGCCCGTGCGGAGTCCCACACCTCGAGCGGCCTGAAGTCGGCCGAGGTCGAGGCGCTGGAGCATCTCCCCGACGGCGACATCAAGGAGGCGCTGGCGGCGCTGCCGGAGGAGTTCAGGATCGCGGTCTATCTGGCCGACGTCGAAGGCTTCCCCTACAAGGAGATCGCCGACATCATGGGCACTCCGATCGGCACCGTGATGTCGAGGCTGCACAGGGGACGCAGGCAGCTGCGGGGCCTCCTTGAGGACTATGCTCGCGAGCGTGGCCTGGTCCCGTCGGAGGGATCGAAATGAGCTGTGGCAAGCCGCACGAGACCGACTGTCGTGAGGTGCTCGACAAGGTCTACGCCTACCTCGACGGGGAGCTGGACGAGGGCGACTGCGTGGACATCCGGGTCCACCTCGACGAGTGCGGTCCGTGCCTGAAGGAATACGACCTGGACAAGGCGATCAAGGCGCTGGTGCACAAGCACTGCGGCTGCGACCCCGTCCCGGCCGATCTGCGCTCCAAGGTGCTGGCACGGATCGCGCAGGTGAGGTCTGAGCTGGCGGACTAGGATGCACCGCATGCGCGTGTTGGTCACCGGGGGCGCCGGGTTCATCGGCTCGAATCTCGTCGATCGCCTGCTCGCCGACGGTCACGAGGTCGTCGTGGTCGACGACCTGTCGTCCGGCAGCAGGGAAAACCTGGCCGGGGCCGCCGCCGTCGACCGGTTCCGGCTCCATGAGCTCGACGTGCGCGATCCCGCCCTGGTCGATCTCGCGGCCGAGCTGCAGCCGGAGGTCATCTGTCACCTGGCCGCGCAGATCAGCGTGCGCATGAGCGTCGCCGACCCCGTGCGCGACGCCTCCGTCAACGTCGAGGGCACGGCCCGCGTGCTGACCGCGGCCCGCGAAGGGCGCACGCGCAAGGTGGTGTTCGCCTCGTCCGTGGCCGTCTACGGCCGGCCGACCACGATCCCGGTGCCCGGCGACGCGCCCACCGACCCGCGCTCGCCGTACGCCGCCTCGAAGCTGAGCGGCGAGATCTACCTCGCCACCTTCCGTGCGCTCTACGGCCTCGAATACACCACGCTGGTGCTCTCCAACGTCTACGGCCCGCGCCAGTCGCCCGACGGCGAGGCGGGCGTCGTGGCGATCTTCACCGACGCCCTGCTGAGCGGCACGCCCACGGTCGTCTACGGCGACGGCACCCAGACCCGCGACTACGTCTACGTCGACGACGTGGTCGACGGCTTCGTCCGCGCCTGCGGCCAGGCCGGCGACGGCCGCAGGTTCAACCTGGGGACCGGCATCCAGACCACAGACCGGCGCCTGCACGCGCTGATCGCCGACGCGGCCGGCGCCCCCGACAAGCCGGGCTTCGCGCCGCCGCGCGTGGGCGACTTGCCGGCCATGGCCGTCGATCCGGTTCCGGCCCACGAAGGGCTCGGCTGGGAGCCGCGCACCGACCTGGCCGCGGGCATCAAGCACACCGTCGAGTGGGCCAGGGAGCGTTGCCACGCGTAGTGGCTTGATTACGCTTTGCTTGCGATTTCCGACTCCGCCAGTGCGGCCACGCCGTCTTCTGTAGCGTGAACTCCAGAAGACGACTGGAGGCATCTGGATGTTGAAGGTTACGGTCGCCCGGCTGTTCATGGCCATCGTGCTGGTCGCTCCCGTGGTCGCGTCGATCGGCGGAGCCGTGCCACCCGGGGTGTCCTGGATCTGACGACGCCGTAGGGGGGCCGCAATGCGTGACCTGCCATGGGCCGCGAGGGTCTATCTGGTCGCCGTGATCGGGGCGGCGGCCGCCCTCATCGTCCGCAGCGCAGTGACCTCCGGTGCCCCGGTGGCCCCGGAGGATCTCGACGTCCTGCTCGTGCTCGCCCTGCTGTTCCTGGTGTGCGAGTCGATGCCGACGCTGCTCAACGTCGACCAGTTCGCGGTGTCGGTGAGCTTCTCCGCCTCACTGGCCGCCGTGGTGCTGATCGGCCCCGACGGCGCGGCGCTGGTGGGGCTCACCGCCGTCCTGAGCGTCCGGCCCGGGCTGCCGCTGATCAAACGGCTGTTCAACGGCGCGCAGTTCGCCATCTGCGGCTACGTCGCCGGTCACGTCTACAAGGCGCTCGACGGCCGGGTCGGCGTGCCCCAGGTCGACGCGTTCGACGACCTCATCGGGCCCTACGCGGCCGCCACCGCCGTGTTCGTGCCGCTCAACATCGCGCTCACGCTCACCATGATCGGGCTGGCCACCCGGGTGCGGGCCGAGGTGCCGATGCGGGGCATGGCCCAGTTCCTGCTGTCCTACCTCGGTTACGGCACGTTCGGGCTGCTCGTGGCCGGGCTCTGGGCGACCGTGCAGTCGATCTCGGCGGTGCTGGTGTTGCTGCCGCTGTTCGTGGCGCGGTGGGCGTTCGGGCAATACCACGCGCAGCAGCGCTCGTACGACGCCACCATCGCCGCCCTCTGCCAGGCCGTGGAGACCAAGGACTACTACACCAGGGGCCACTGCACGCGCGTCTCGCACGCCTCCTCCATGATCGCCCAGGAGATCGGCATGGGGCTGGAACGCGTGCGCGCCATCCGCTACGCGGGCATGCTGCACGACGTCGGCAAGCTCGGGGTGCCCACCAAGGTGCTGCAGAAGGACGGGCCGCTCACCGAGGAGGAGTTCGCGGCGATCCAGCTCCACCCGATGCGCGGGCTGGAGATCGTACGCGGCATCGGCTTCCTCGACGAGGCGTACGCCGGGATCATGCACCACCATGAGAAGCACGACGGCACCGGCTACCCCATGGGGCTGGCCGGCGACGAGATCCCCGAGTTCGCCAAGGTCATCGCGGTGGCCGACGCGTTCGACTCGATGACCTCCGACCGCTCCTACCGCGGCGCCAGGCCCGTGCCCGAGGCCATCGAGGAGCTGCGAAAGAGCGCCGGCACCCACTTCGACCCGGTCATGGTCGCGGCCTTCATCCGCGCGCTCGAGCGCGAGCCGTGGCAGCCGCCCCGCCGCGTCGAACCGCCGCCGCCCGACGCCGCCGAGGCCCCGATCAAGGACCACGACGACCCGACCATGCCGATCCAGGTCGTGACCGGACAATGATCACCACAGAGCGCCTCAGGCGCACCGAACGCACCACTGTGCTGCGCAGGCTCGACTCCGGCCAGCTCCTGCTCATCTGCGCGGCGGGCCTGGTCGCGGTGGCGGGCGTCGCCCACACCGCCACGGTGGGGCTCGACCGGCCGGAGATCGCCGTCGGGTTCGGCGCGCTGATCGCGGTCGGCGAGCTGGCCAGGCTCACCATGCCGGGCAACAGGGAGGTCGCGCCCATCGGCGCCGCCGCCGCGCTCGGCTACACCCTGCTGCTCGACCTGAGCCAAAACCCGCTGCGCCACTCCGCGCTGCAGGTCGTGGCCGTGATCGCCGTCGGCATGCTGGCGGGCGCGCTCCCGCACCTGGCGGTGGGCCGCCCGCCGCGCCTGGACGCGATGGCCCGCCGGCTGCTCACCGGCGCGCTGCTGGCCTTCGCCTTCCGCCCCCTGGCCGACCCGCTCTACGAGCTGACCAAGCCGCCCACCAGCACCTGGTGGCCGGCGCTCGCCGTGATGGTCACGCTCATCGCCGCCAGCCTGCTCATCGACGTGCTCATCGCGGCCTGGCTCAGGGCCGAGCAGGTGCGTACCGCGTTCCGGGTGGCGGTGCGCGACGAGATCAACATGGCCTTCCCGCTCGGCGCCGCCGTCGCCTCGTCCGGGGTGCTGCTCGCGCTCGCCACGCACAGCATGGACCTGGTGGCGCTGCTGGTGTTCGCGGCGCCGCTGCTGGTCACCCAGGTGGCCTTCCGCAAATACGCCGGCATCCGCGCCACCTACCTGCAGACCGTGCGGGCGCTGTCCCGGGTCACCGAGGTCGGCGGCTACGTCGAGCCCGGCCACTCGCGCCGGGTGAGCCGCCTCGCCGTGGCGATCGGCAGAGAGCTCGGCATGTCCGAGCCCGAGCTGCTGGAGCTGGAGTACGCCGCGCTGATGCACGACATAGGCCAGCTCTCGCTGCGCGACCCCATCCCGGGCGGCGCCACCGTGCTCACCGAGCCCGAGCAGGCCCGCCGCATCGCCGAGCTGGGCGCCGAGGTGATCAGGCAGACGGGCGTGCTCGACCGGGTGGCCGAGGTGGTCAAGCGCCAGTGCGACCCGATCGCCGACGACCCGCCGCTGTCCAGCCGCATCATCAAGGTCGCCAACGCCTACGACGACCTGGTGGGCCCCTCGACCGACCGCGACCGCGCGGGCGCGGCGCTCGAACGCATCCGGCTCGCCCCCGGCGGCGCGTACGATCCGCACGCGATCGAGGCGCTCGCGCGTGTGATCGACCGGCGCCGTATCTGAGCTCTTGTGGCGTTCCGGCAGTTCGGCACCCGTCTACCGCGTTTCGGACAGCTCACGATTGTGGGGTTTCTACAGATCGTGCTCGCCGGATCGGTGGTTTAGGGGGAAAGGGGGCAAGCCGGTGACCGCCATAGGGTGGGCGGCGTGCTTACTGAGACGCTCGGAGCCGTTCTGATCGCCAACCGAGGGGAGATCGCGCGGCGGATCATCCGCACGGTCAAGCGGTTGGGGCTGCGCGCCATCGCCGTGCACTCCGAGGCCGACGCCGGCCTGCCCTTCGTACGCGAGGCGGACGAGGCCGTGCTGATCGGCCCGGCCAGTCCCGCGCAGAGCTACCTGGACGCCGCGAAGGTGCTGGAGGCGGCCCGCGCGACCGGTGCGCGGGCGATCCACCCGGGCTACGGCTTTCTCTCCGAGAACGCCGCGTTCGCGCGGGCCGTGATCGACGCCGGGATGGTGTGGATCGGCCCCGCGCCGGAGGCGATCGAGCGCATGGGCGACAAGATCAACGCCAGGAATCTGATGGAGGCCGCCGGCGTGCCGGTCGCCCCGGGCACCCGTGAGCCGGTCACCGACCTGTCGCAGGCGCTGCGGGCGGCCGAGGCCATCGGCTACCCGGTCATGGTCAAGACCGCGGGCGGCGGCGGTGGCATCGGCATGAGCGTGGCCCACGACGACGAGGCGCTGGCCAAGGCGTACGAGCAGGCGGCGCGGGCGGCGTCCAGGTTCGCGGGCGCGAGCTCCGACGCGCTGGACGGCCCGGCCGTGCTGCTGGAGCGCTACATCGAGCGGGCCCGCCACGTCGAGGTGCAGATCCTCGGCCTGCCCGACGGCCGCGTCCTGGCGCTGGGCGAGCGCGACTGCTCGGTGCAGCGCCGCCACCAGAAGGTCGTCGAGGAGTCCCCGTCCCCCGGCATCACCCCTGAGCTGCGCGAGCGCATGCTCGCCGCGGCCGTGCGGGCCGGCGAGGCGGTCGGCTACCTCGGCGCGGGCACCGTCGAGTGCCTCGTCGACGCCGACGAACAGGACTTCGTGTTCCTGGAGATGAACACCAGGCTGCAGGTGGAGCACCCGGTCACCGAGCTGGTCACCGGGCTCGACCTGGTCGAGCTGCAGCTGCGCGTGGCCGCGGGGGAGAGCCCCGACGTGCGGGTCGAGACCAGCGGCCACGCGATCGAGTTCCGCGTGTACGCCGAGGACCCCAAGCGCTTCTTCCCCGGGCCCGGCGTGATCTCGACATGGGAGGAGCCGACCGGCGACGGAGTGCGCGTGGACTCGGGCTACGAGGCGGGCAACGCGGTCACCCCGTTCTACGACCCGCTGATGGCCAAGCTCTGCGTCCATGGGGCGAACCGGACCGACGCGTTGGAGAAGGGCCGCAAGGCTGTCGAGGCGTTCGCCGTCGAGGGGCCCAAGAACAACCTGCCGTTCTGTGCGGAACTGCTGGACAACGCCGAGTTCGTCACCGGCGACTACGACACGGGCCTGGTCGGGCGGATGCGGGCCTAAGGTAACTACAACGGTGTAAGAGGGGAGTCCAGGTGGCTGAGGTACGCGCTGAGATGGTGGCGAATGTGTGGAAGGTCCTCGTCAAAGAGGGTGACACCATTTCTGAGGGCGACACGCTGGTCATCCTCGAGTCCATGAAGATGGAGATCCCGGTGCTCGCCGAGGACGAGGGTGTCCTGGTGCAGCTGAAGGTGGCCGAGGGCGACGTGATCCAGGAAGGCGACCTGATCGCCGTCATCGAGTAGCACGGGCCATGAACGTGCCCCGGTCGACCACCACGCGTTCGATCGTGCCTCGGCCCACGACGGTGTGCTGGTCGTGGGCCTCGAAGGCGAAGACCAGCCGGCGGCCGTCGACCTCGACGAGCTCCACGCCCACCTGCACCTGCCTGCCCAACGGGCTGGCGGCCAGGTGCTCCAGCTCGACCCGGGTGCCGACGGAGGTCTGGCCGGGGGCGAGATGCTCCTCGACGGCGCGTACGGTCGTCGCCTCGGCCAGCGCGAGCAGCCGGGGCGTGGCCAGCACGGGCACGTCGCCGCTGCCCACCTCTTTCGCGGTGTCCTTCATCTCGACCACGACGACCGACTGGGCCCGAAGCCCCGCAACCAACTCCATGGAGTCAGGGTACGGTGGGCCGCGTTCAGCGGCACAGCGCAGGTGGGGTGTAGCGACACCGGCTAATGGGCCCCGGGAGTTACCTGGAAACGCGGACAACTACCGCCATGAGGTCGCAGGATAGTGTTTGTACGGCTTGAGACGTTTGAGTGGCATGTGGGACAGGTGAGTCGTACACTCTCTGAGTTCCGTGACCACTGTGTTACCTCACCGCGACAAAGGTTCGCTTTGTTGGAGAACCGCGGGGTGGAAGAGGTTACAGAGGTAGGGGGGTAGCGGGGGGATCATGGTGGCCCAAGGGACGACACTGGCGGGGCGGTATCGGCTTGATACCCGCATCGGCGCCGGTGGCATGGGCGAGGTGTGGCGAGGCGAGGACATCGTGCTCGCCCGCACCGTCGCCGTCAAAGTGCTGCTTCCCGGCCGCATGCAGGATCCGGGGTTCCTCGCCCGCTTTCAGGGGGAAGCGCGGGCGATGGCCACGATCAACCACGCCGGCGTCGTCGACGTCTACGACTACGGCGTCAGCGGCGACACCGTCTACCTGGTGATGAAGTTCGTGGACGGCGAGCCGCTCGACCGGCTGCTCGCCAGGCTGGGCAGGATCCCGCCGCAGGCCGCCATGGAGCTGATCGCGCAGGCCGCGTCGGCGCTGCAGGCCGTCCACGACCAGGGCATCGTGCACCGCGACGTCAAGCCGGGCAACCTGCTCGTGCAGCGCGACGGCACGCTGGTGCTCACCGACTTCGGCATCGCCCGCTCCGACATGGCGAGCCGGTTGACCGACGCCGGCATGGTCCTGGGCACGGCCGCCTACTGCGCGCCGGAGCAGGCCGAGGGTGCGCCGGTCACGCCTGCCGTTGACATTTACGCGCTCGGCGTGGTCGCGTACGAGTGCCTCATGGGGCAGCGGCCGTTCGACGGCGACAGCGCGGTCACGATCGCGCTCAAGCACATCCGCGAGGCCCCTCCGCCGCTGCCGCCCGACATCCCGCAGCCGGTGCGCACCCTGGTCGAGATCGCCCTGTCGAAGGACCCGGCCAGGCGTTACCCGACGGCCAAGGCCATGAGCGACGCGGCCCGCGCGATCGCCACCGGCCAGACGCCGGCTCCCCCTCCCGAGCCGCTGACCACCGGGGCCACGATGGTGCCGCCGCCGGACTTCCCCGCCCAGTCGACGGGCCAGTTCGACGCGGGGCCGTACCAGACCGGTGTCCGCGCGGCCCGGCCGGAGGAGACGACGGTCGCCGAGCGGCGCGGGCGGCGCGCCGCGAAGGCCCCGCGCAGAACCGGGCTGATCGCGGGCGTCGCCGTCGCGGTGGTGCTGGGGGCGGGCGCCACGGCGGTCGCGCTGACCGGCATGACCGCCGGTCCCGCCCCGACGATCACCGCGCCCCCGCTCGGAGACGAGACCACGCCCAAGAACAGCCCCAAGCCGACCACGACGAAGCCCAAGCCTGTGAAGACCCGGACGCCGGAGCCCAAGCCGACCACCGCGAGGCCGAAGCCGACGGTGACCGAGGACGAGGAGGAGACCCCCACCCCCACCGTGACGAAGGAGCCCACCACGACACCGTCCAAGACGCCGTCGTCCAGTCCCACGCCGACCATCAAGAAGGTGCTCGTGCCCAAGGTCGTCGGGATGCCGTTCCTGGACGGGCAGGCGATGGTGGAGGGGGCCGGCTTCCAGGTGCGCGTGACCGACCAGACCACCACCACCGCCGGGCTGCGCTGCGGGAGGATCCAGCGGACGGTGCCGAGCGGCGGGACGGCGCAGGACATCACCAAGCCGGTCCAGCTGATCGTGGTCGACGGCGACTGCTCGACCCCGTCGACGAGCCCCAGCCCGACCACCACGCCGAGATGACCGTCACACGCCCGTCGTGTTGCGCGGATAGGCGATCTGCGGGTCCGTCGCGATGTTGACCATGTACGGGATCCCGGAGTCGAACGCCCTGCGCAGCGCCGGGCCGATCTCCGACGGCTTGGTGACCAGCTCGCCGCCTCCGCCGAGTGCGGTCACGACCTGGTCGTAGCGGCACTGCGGCTGCAGCTCGGCCGCCACGTCGTAGCCGTACAGCAGCTGCATGGGGTGCTTCTCCAGGCCCCAGATGCCGTTGTTGCCGCAGATCATGACGACCGGGAGCCGGTGGCGTACGAGGGTGTCGACGTCCATCAGCGAGAAGCCTGCCGCGCCGTCCCCGAGCAGGAGCACCACCTGGGACGAGGGCCTGGCCAGGCGGGCGGCGATGGAGTAGCCGAGGCCGGTGCCGAGGCAGCCGTACGGGCCCGGGTCGAGCCAGTTGCCGGGCTGCTTCGGCTCGACGTATTTGCCCGCGTAGGAGACGAAGTCGCCGCCGTCGCCGATCACCACGGCGTCGTCGGCCAGCACCTTGCCCAGCTCGCCGTACACGCGCATGGGGTGGATCGGGTCGGAGTCGGAGGCCAGCAGCTCGGCGTCGCCCGCGATGGCCGCGGAGGCCGCGTCCGACAGCTTCGACACCCACGGGGCGTACGCGTCCGGCTTGACCCCCGCGTCGCCGCAGGCCGTGCCGAGGCTCCAGAACACCACCGACAGGTCGCCGGCGGCCGACGCGGCCGGCTGCATGTGCGTGGTCAGCTGCGACGGCGCGTCGGCTATGTGGACCACGCGGGCCAGCGGAGCGCCGTCCTTGCCGCCGAACCACCCGTAGCCGAGGCGGAAGTCGAGCGGGGTGCCGACCACGATGACCAGGTCGGCCTGGGAGAAGGCGAGCCCGCGGGCGCGCGTGACGAGCAGCTCGTGCCCGGACGGCAGGATGCCGCGGCCCTGGCCGTTGGGGATCACCGGCAGCCGCCACGTCTCGGCGAAGTCGCGGGCGGCCTCCTCCGCCCGGTCCATCCACACGTCGGAGCCGTACACCAGCACCGGGCGCTCGGCCTCTGCCAGCAGCCTGGCGATGGCGGCCAGGTCGTCGGGGTCGGGCTCCAGCGGGGACGGCGTCTGCGTCCGCACCTCGTGCACGGGCGACGGCGAGAACAGATGGTCCATGTAGAAGTCGAGGAAGACCGGTCCGCGATGGGGGGCGATGGCCGTGCGGAAGGCCGACTCGACCTCCTGGCCGACCGACTCGGCGTCGCTCGCGGTGAACGACAGCTTGGTGATCGGCCCGAGCAGCGGCGGGTGGTCCATCTCCTGCAGCGCGCCGCTGCCCCAGCGTGACTTGGGGGCCCGCCCGCCCATGACGACCACGGGCGAGCCGTTGAAGTGGGCGGTCGCGATGCCGCTGACGCCGTTGGTGATGCCGGGGCCGGCGGTCAGCACGGCCAGCCCCGGCCTCCTGGTCAGCCGGGCCGTCGCTTCGGCGGCGAACACCGCGCTCTGCTCGTGGCGTACGTCGAGGATGCGCATGTCCTCGTGCACCGCGCCGTCGTAGAGCGGGAAGACGTGTCCTCCGGAGAGGGTGAACATGGTCTCGACGCCATAGGCCTTGGACACGGCGACGGCGGCGTCACCGGCGTGCTTCGCAGACTCCATGCCGGGAACTTACCAATCAGTCACAGCGGTAAACAGATATTCAACGGCAGCACAGGGTCACCGAGCCGTCCCCCACCGTCGCGATGATCTTCCGTGGCGATTGTTCGTCCCTCTTGATGTCGAGGGTCACGTTCGTGGCCTCCGCTGTCACGTCGTAGGCGCCGGTGCGCGGGAGGTTGACGCCGACCGCACCTGCGGTCCTGACCACTGCCCTGACGGACGTCGGCGGGTTCACGAACCACAGGTCCACGTTGCCGGCGCCGACCTCCACGTCGGCCTGCTCGCCGTCGATCCGGTCCGCCTCGATGTCGCCGGTGCGGGTCCTGGCCCAGACGGTTCCGAAGACGCCGTCGATCTGGATGAAGCCGGAGACGGAGGTCAGACGCAGGTTGCCGAAGGTGTTCTCCACGGACAGCATGCCCTCGGTCGTGCCGGCCACGATGTCGGTCTCCGGCGGCACCATGATCATGTAGGTGGCGCGGCACACCGGGCCGTCCGGCTGATCGGCGCCGGGACAGACGGCCTTCAGCCGCAGCGTCGAGGTGCGGGCGTTCCAGTCCTCGGTGACGTCCGGCCGGTCCCTGGACCATCTCAGTGTTCTGTTGATCAGCAGCTCGCCCGCCCGGCCAGGCATCAGGACCAGGCTCACCTGGCCGGCGACCGCCTGGATCTGGACCTTGTCCTTCATGAACGGGATGGACCGCTGGGTGACGTCCGCCGGCGTCCTGGCGCTGGCGAACTCGCGCCAGAGCAGCACCGTGGACATGAGCAGCGCTATCGCGGTCGCCACGGTGCCGGCCGCCAGCCAGGCCGCCCTCACGGCAGGCTCCTGATCTTCAGGAACTGCAGGACGGCGAGCACCCGCCGGTGGTCGCCCTCCGCCGGGGACAGGTCGAGCTTGGTGAAGATGTTGCCGATGTGCTTGCCCACCGCGCCCTCGCTGAGCACCAGCGCCTGGCCTATGCCGGCATTGGAGCGGCCCTCCGCCATCAGCTTGAGCACCTCGTGCTCCCTGGGCGTCAGCCGTTCCAGCGGGTCGCTGTTGCCGCGCACGATGAGCTGGGCGACCACCTCGGGGTCGAGCGCGGTGCCGCCGGAGGCCACCCTGCGCAGCGCGTCGATGAACTCGGCCACGTCCGCCACCCGGTCCTTCAGCAGGTAGCCGACGCCTCCGTTCGCGGCGGAGGCCAGCAGCTGGGCGGCGTAGCGCTCCTCGACGTACTGCGAGAGCACCACCACCGGCAGGCCGGGCTGCTGGCGACGCAGCACGAGCGCGGCCCGCAGCCCCTCGTCGGTGTGCGTGGGCGGCATCCGGACGTCCGTGATCACCAGCTCGGGCCGGTGCTCGTCGGCCGCCCGCAGCAGCCCCTCGGCCTCGTCCACGGCCGCCACGACCTCCATGCCGGAGGCGTCGAGCAGCCGGATCAGCCCTTCGCGCAGCAGCACGGAATCCTCGGCGAGCACTACGCGCACGGCAGCTCCACTTCGATCGTCCTCGGGCCTACTCGCACGGCAGCTCCACTTCGATCGTCGTCGGGCCGCCGAGCGGGCTGGACAGCCGGAGCGCCCCGTCGACGGAGTCGATGCGCTGGGCCAGGCCGCGCAGGCCGGTGCCGCCGTCCAGCCGGGCGCCGCCGCAGCCGTCGTCGTACACGAGCACGTGCAGCCGGTCGCGCTCGCGCCGCACGTTGACCTCGGCCCTGGTCGCCGCGGCGTGCTTGGCGATGTTGGTCAGTGCTTCGGACACGATGAAGAAGGCCACCGCCTCGATCGTAGGGCTGGCGCGCCGGTCGATGTCGACGCGCAGCTTCACGGGGAAGGGGGCGCGGGCGGCGACGCCGGACAGCGCCGCGTCCAGGCCCTGGTCGTTGAGGACGGCCGGGTGCAGGCCGCGGACGAAGTCGCGCAGCTCCTTCAGCGCCTGCTTGGCCTCTTCGTGCGCCTGCGCGATGGCCTCGCGGGCCGGCTCGGGCAGGTCGGTGAGGGTGGCCCTGGCCAGGCCCAGGTTCATGGCGAGCGAGACCAGGCGCTGCTGGGCGCCGTCGTGCAGGTCCCGCTCGATCCTGCGGCGCTCGGCGTCGGCCGCGTCGATCACGCCCGCCCGGCTCTCGGTCAACGTCTCGATCCGCTGGCCCAGCTCCGACCGGCTGGGCCCGAGCAGCGTACGCGCCACCGACAGGTCCAGCGCCGCCATGCCGCGCGCCAGGATCGGCGCTAGCACCAGCAGCACGAGCCCGATGACCATGAAGATGACCACGACCCGGTTGTCCCTGAGGTTGAACACGAACTCCAGCGGCCGTTCCTGCAGCTTCTGCGGCAGGAACGCCAGCAGCCCCACGATCGCACCGCCCCACGCCACCGCCACCAGGAACGCGGCCGCCAGGCCCACGAACGGCGACAGCAGGTGGTAGGCGATCTGCCGCCACGTCGCCCGGCTGCGCCAGTTGGACGGCGTCGGCACGGGCGGGATGCGCACGCCGAGGAACGCCTCGAACCTGGAGCGCTGCACCCGGGTGAACCACGGCAGCGCGCGCCGCAGCAGAGGAGGCGCCACGATCAGGACGAGCGTCAGCTCGCCGAGCACGAGCGCGACCGGCAGACCGATCATCAGGTGCGCGGTGTCGAGCCAGGCCCGTGCCGACCACGGACGGGGGACCTTCATGCCCCAACGGTATTGAGCCGGGCGGAGGACGCGAAATGGGTCTGGTGTGCGGGTGGATGGTGGGGCTAGCCCCACCACGGTCCGCACGCGACCTGCGGAAGCCGGCCTGCTAGCCGACCTCGTGCCGGAACGCGGCGGGATCGAACGTGCCGCCGAGCGTGGCGCCCAGCCCGTGGCGCGCCACTTCCGCGAACGCCTCCCGCCCCAGACCGCCCGCCCCCTCCGGCAGGGCGCCCGCCAGAGGCCGGGCGGCCAGCATCTCCAGATCGGCCACGGTGCTGCGCTCGGCGACCCCGGGCTCCTCCGGCCACCGCCCGATGACGAGCCCGGCCAGGTCGAGCCCGCGGTGGGCGAGGACCTCCAGGGTGAGCGCCGCCTGGTTGACCGCGCCGGCTCCGGCCCCGGTCACGACGAGCACCTGCGATCTCAGCAGCCGCGCCAGGTCGGCGATGGTCGCGCCGTCCTCGTCGTACCGGTCGAGCAGCCCTCCCGTGCCCTCCACGATCACCAGCCGGTTGCTCTCGGCCAGCTCCCGCACCAGCCGCGCCGCCGACGTCATCGACACCGGTGGCATCCCGGCCGCCCTTGCCGCCGCGGCCGGGGACAGCGGCTCGGCGAACCTGCACAGCTCGAACGTGGTGGTGACGCCCGCGAGCCGGATGACGGCGTCGAGATCGCCCGCCTCGCCCGGCGCGACACCCGTCTGAGCGGGCTTGACCACGGCGACGGCGGCGCCGCGCCCTCTGGCCAGCACCGCCACGGCCGCCGTCACGATTGTCTTGCCCACTCCGGCGCCGGTCCCTGTGACGACGAGGATGCTCATAGTCCCAGCGTAGGCCCGTACTCGCGCGCTTCAGGGAACGTCACGGCCATCCGTCGCGACGGGTCTCCTCCGAGCGGGACGATCGAGGGGCCGCTACGGCCTGCGGAGGCGGGTGACGAACTTGTAGCGGTCGCCGCGGTAGAGGGACTGCGCCCATTCGACCGGGTTGCCGTCGGCGTCGAAGGCGTGGCGGGTGAGCAGGAGCATCGGGAGGCCGACGTCGACGCCGAGGGCCTTGGCGTCGTACGGGGTGGCCAGGACGGTCTCGATGATCTCTTCGGCATCCGTGAGGCGCACGTTGTAGGCGTTGTGCAGCGTCTCGTAGAGCGACGAGTGCACTTCCAGCTCCCGCCGCAGCCTCGGGAAGCGCCGCGCCGACAGGTGCGTGGTGTCGATCGAGACCGGCTCGCCGTTGGCGAGCCTGAGGCGGTGGATGCGCAGGACGCGCCCGCCCGGGTTGATGGCCAGCCGGCGGGCCAGCGCCTCGTCCGCGGTGATGTAGCCCATCTCGAGGATCTTGGTGTCGGGTTCGAGGCCGGCGGTGCGCAGGTCGCCGATGTACGAGGTCAGCTGCAGCACCTGCGCCACCTTCGGCTGCGCCACGAACGTGCCCTTGCCCTGGATGCGCAGCAGCCGCCCCTCGACCACGAGCTCGGTGAGCGCCTGGCGGACCGTGGTGCGCGAGGTCTCGAACCGTACGGCCAGCGTCCGCTCCGGCGGCAGCGCCGTGCCCGGCGGCAGGCTCTTGGTGAGCTCCAGCAGGCTGCGTTTGACGTCGTAGTACTTCGGTACGCGGGGGCTGTCGTCTGTCACGCGCTCACCTTCACTTCTGCCACGGCGGTGAGGCGTGTCTGATCACCGCGAGATCATCGGAACTCACATCGGCCGGGGCGGTCAACCGCCGGCTGTCGCGGCCCCTCAACACCGAGTGCCTGGCATGCGGAAGTCCGGGCTGCTCAGGCTGATGGTGAAGGATATCCACAGCATCGCGCGCGACCGCAACCGAGGGTCCCGCAGCGGACGCGTCCCGCGGCCCGGCGCAGGTCTCGAGACCCGCACGCCCTGTGTCACGGTGGTACCACGTGCCCGTGAAGATCACCTCCGGCTCGCCCCGCACAGCCCCGCCCCGGGACCCGAACGACTTCAGCAGTGTGACGCTTTTCACAATAGGAGATTTCGCAAAAGACCAGTTGGGTGAACGATGCCGTATCCGTGTTCACTGCGCGAGCACGCGGGCGTGCGGTGGCCCACGGCGGAGTACTGCCCGCTCATGATGGTGCGCATTCCTTGAGGGGTTCGGTTTGGTTCTGGCGGGGGAAAGCACGCATGATGCAGTCGTGCCGACTCTCAGCGACCTCGTCGCCCGCCACACCGCTCTCGACGGCGCGGATCTCGACTGGCTGCACTCGCTCGTCTCCGACTGGCAGCTGCTGGCCGATCTGTCGTTCGCCGACCTCATCCTGTGGGCGCCGCTGCTGGGGGAGAACGGCTGGATCGCGATCGCCCAGATGCGCCCCACCACCGGCCCCACCGTCTACCACGACGACATCGTCGGCACCGTGGCCGCCAAGGGCGAGCGCCAGCTCATCGACACCGCGTGGAACGAGCGCCGCATCTGCCGCGAGGGCGACCCCGACTGGTCCACGGGCGTCCCGGTCAGGGAGGAGACGATCCCGGTCCGGCGCGGGGTCGAGGGCGGCGAGGGCCGCTTCCTGGCGGTGATCCAGCGCTCCACGAACCTGTCCTCGGCCCGCACGCCCTCCCGCCTGGAGCTGACCTACCTGCAGAGCGCCTCCGACCTGGCGCAGATGGTGGCCGAAGGTCGCTTCCCGTTCTCCGGCGAGGAGCCGATCCTGGTCCGCTCGCCCCGCGTCGGCGACGGCCTGCTCAGGCTCGACCGGGCCGGCCGCGTCACGTACGCCTCGCCGAACGCCCTGTCCGCCTACCGCCGGCTCGGCCTGCACGCCGACCTGGTCGGCGCCGAGCTGGGCCGGGTCACCGCCACGCTGTGCTACTCCGACGAGCCGATCAACGAAGACCTCATGATCGTGGCCAGCGGACGCGCGGCAAAGGAGACCGAGGTCGAGTCCGGCGGCACGATCGTGCAGCTCAGGGCCATCCCGTTGATCGTCGGCGGCGGTCGCATCGGCGCGCTGGTGCTCATCAGGGACGTGACCGAGCTGCGGCGGCGCGAGCGCGAGCTGATGACCAAGGACGCCACGATCCGCGAGATCCACCACCGGGTGAAGAACAACCTGCAGACCGTGGCCGCGCTGTTGCGCCTGCAGGCGCGGCGGCTGCAGGTCCCGGAGGGCCGGGAGGCGCTGGAGGAGGCGGTGCGCAGGGTCGGTTCGATCGCGATCGTGCACGAGACGCTGTCTCACGCGCCGGAGGAGTTCGTCGACTTCGACGAGATCGCCGACCGCGTGATCGCGATGGCGGGGGAGGTGTCGTCGCCGGAGGTGGCGGTGACGCCGCGGCGCGTCGGGGCGTTCGGCGTGCTGCCGTCGCTGATCGCCACACCCCTTGCCATGGCGCTGACCGAGCTGTTGCAGAACGCGTTGCAGCATGGGCGGCCCAAGCGGCTGGAGGTGGTGGTGGAGCCGGCGCTCGACCGGCTCAACGTCACCGTGTGGGACGACGGGCGGGGTCTGCCCGGGGGCTTCGACCTCGACAGCTCCACCAGCCTCGGCCTGCAGATCGTCCGCACGCTGGTCGAGGGCGAGCTGTCGGGCAGGATCTCCATTCAGCCGCGCGTCGAGGGCGGCACGGAGGTCGTGCTGTCGATCCCGCTCCCGGCTGCGTAACAGGGGGACTGGGTCAGACGGCGGTGGCGCGAGCGCGGGCGCGGGCCGTGCGGCGCTTGAGCGCGCGACGCTCGTCCTCGCTCAGGCCGCCCCAGACGCCGGCGTCCTGGCCGGACTCAAGGGCCCACTTCAGGCACGCATCCATGGCCGAGCAGGACCGGCAGACCTGCTTGGCCTCCTCGATCTGCATGAGGGCGGGGCCGGTGTTGCCGATCGGGAAGAACAGCTCGGGGTCCACGTCACGGCAGGCAGCTCGGTGGCGCCAGTCCATGCGTCCACTCCTTAGTAGATGAAGCCTTTGGTCGGCTCCGTGCGGCTACTACTTTGTGAAGAGTTTCACTAACTCCCGCGAACGAGTACCCGGATCCTGTTGGGGACCGGGGTCGTCCGTTTGACGGCCGGAGGACCCTTGGGGCTGTTAAAGGTCCTACGTTCCGACGTCAGTAGTGAGCTTTTCAGCCACGGAGAGTGCACGCAAGGGGGTTCGGGCGAAGTTTTGGCTGATATGGATGTCGGATGCGTCACACAATGACCGAATGTAACCGGCTAGACCAGAACTTGTAACGCGTTCGGTGTAGACCGGAATGTTACGATTTCACGTTCACCCAGGTAGTCACCGTCCAGCTGAAAGGCCACAGGGCGGTCCGCGGTGAGCGTGAACTCGGCCTCGTCGTGGAGCTGGACGAGGTGCCGGCCGGACGGAAGAGCGTCACTCTCCGTGAGGATGTGCCGGAGCACCGGCGCGAGGGCGATCGGCCCCATCCGGCGCAGCCCCAGGACGTCGAGGCCGGTCTCGAAACTCGCCCACGGGGTCGGGCGCACGGGCCTGCTGCCGACGTACGTCCACGGTGAGGTGTTGGAAATGATCGCCATGTAGATGCCGTGGGCGGCGGGGATGCCGGGACCGGTCAGCGTCATCGCTGGATGCCGCTTGTCCGTGGCCAGATAGTGCCGTAGAGCCGTGTTGACATACCGTGCCGGGGTAGCCTTGCGGCCGGTGCCTCTCAGGCCCTCTACGGCCCGTACAACCTCTGCGTCGTACCCCATGCCCGAGCAGAACGTGAAGTAGCGGCTCTGCCCCTCCCAGAGGGCCTGGCCCAAACCCACGGTCCTGCGCCGGCCCTCCCTGAGCGCCTCCAGCACCGCGCCCGTCGACTCGACGGGATCGTTGGGCAGCCCCAGCGCGCGGGCGAAGACGTTGGCGCTGCCGCCGGGGATGACGATGAGCGCGGGCCGGCCTTCGCTCGGGTCGGCAAGAGCGGGGGCGTCGTCGCCGTTGACCGGGTTGAGCAGGCCGTTGACGGTCTCGTTGATCGTCCCGTCGCCACCGAGCACCGCCACCACGTCGTAGCCCTTCGCACGGGCGGTGGCCGCCAGCGCCGCCGCGTGCCCCCGGTAGCGGGTCTCCTCGACGGTGAGCTGCACGGCCGCGCCGAGCGCGCGGATCAGCACGTCCCGTGTGCGGGCGTTCGTCGTCGTGGCCTTGGGGTTAACCAGCAGCATCGCGCGCATATCGCCAGGGTAGCCCGTGATCGGCGGGCGCAGATCGGCCGGAAGCCGGACCGCCGGGGAGGCCGGGTAGTGTACGGGCGTGAACCGTCGCCCGCTCACTCTTCTCATCGCCGCCGCCATCGTCGCCCTGGAGGGGCTGGTCGCCCTCGGGCTCGGCGTCTACGTCGCGGTGGAGACCCTGATCGGGAAGCCCGACGACATGACCACCGCGGCGGCCGAGGCGGGGTTCGGCGTGCTGGTCGGCGCCGGGCTGCTCTGGGTGGCCTGGGGCGGCCTGTTCAAGATGGAGCGATGGGGGAGGGCGCCGGGCGTGCTGACCCAGATCTTCATGGTGCCCGTCGCGGTCACGCTCATCCAATCCGGCCAGCCGCAACTGGGGATCCCCCTGCTCGTGATCGCCGTGGCCGGGCTCGCCACCCTGCTGGCGCCCCCCACCACGCACGCGCTCTACGGCGACGGCTAGGTCGTCTCCCAAAAGGACCCCGGCTCATCGCCGCCGTCACCTCCCGATCCCTCCCCATTGGGGTGGCGGAGGTACGCGAGGCCGACCGCGGAGACGCGCCGGCGCCTGTCAGTCGTCGGCCGTCAGCCCTTCGCGCAGCTGCGCCAGCGTGCGGGCCAGCAGGCGCGAGACGTGCATCTGCGAGATGCCCAGCTCGGTGGCGATCTGCGACTGCGTCATGTTGCCGAAGAACCGCAGCAGCAGGATGCGCTTCTCGCGCGGCGGCAGCCGCTCGAGCAGCGGTTTGAGCGACTCGCGATATTCGACGCCCTCGAGCGACTCGTCCACGATGCCGAGCGAGTCGGACACCGCCGGGGCGTCGTCGTCGCCGGAGTCGGGCGCGTCCAGGGACACGGTCGAATAGGCGTTCGCCGACTCCAGGCCCTCGAGCACCTCCTCCTCGGTCATCTTCAGGTAGGAGGCCAGCTCGGCCACCGTCGGGGCGCGGCCCTCGCGCTGCGACAGATCGCTTATCGCCTTGGTCAGCGAGAGCTTGAGCTCCTGGAGGCGGCGCGGCACGCGGACCGCCCAGCCCTTGTCACGGAAGTGCCGCTTGATCTCGCCGACGATCGTGGGCGTGGCGTAGGTGGAGAACTCCACGCCGCGGTTGAGGTCGAAACGGTCGATGGACTTGATCAGACCGATGGTGGCGACCTGGGTGAGGTCGTCGAGCCACTCGCCCCTGTTGCGGAAGCGACGAGCCAGGTATTCGACCAGGGGAAGGTGAAGCTCGACCAGCTCGTCCCTGATGCGTTGGCGGCGCGGCTCCTCGGGGCCCAGCTCGGCCAGCTCGGCGAAGAGCTGACGGGCGCGCACCCTGTCGGGCACGGCGTGTTCGCTGGTGGCCATGGCTCCAGTCCTTTCCGTCACGCCGGCCCCGCCGTTCTTTGGGCCGCGCCTCGGCGCTTGCGCAGGACGATCGCCATGCGATCGGGGGAGTCGGTCACCGCGTCGACGTCGTCCGCGAGGGCGGTCAGCACCATCCAGGCGAAGTCGTCGCGCTTGGGCGCGGAGCTGCCGACCGTCGCCACCTCGACCCGGACCTGCATCTCCTGCCCGGTCAGCTCGAACTCGGCGGTCAGGTCGGTGCCGGGCACCGCCTCGCTCAGCAGCATGGCGCACGCCTCGTCGACCGCGATCCGCAGATCCTCGATCTCGTCCAGCGTGAAGTCAAGCCGCGCCGCCAGCCCGGCGGTGGCCGTACGCAGCACAGACAGGTAGGCGCTCGCGGCGGGGAGCCTGATGCTCACCACGTCGCGGATGCCGGCCACGCCCTCCGCGCGCGTCTCGGTTTCCTCGGTCACGTTCCTCCTCGCATATCCGACGCCAACTGCAACTTACCGCCCCGGAGAGGTGCTTGGACGAATCAGACTCGCCATCAACGGAAAAGGCTCTGTGCGGCCACGACCGCACAGAGCCTTATGTGCCGTTTTAGGCCGCCTTCGTCTCCCAGAAGATCTTGGAGATTTCGTCGATCTTGCCCAGCAGGTCCTCGGCCTTGGAGACGTCCACCGTGCCCTTGGCGCCGGCGGCGCCCGCGAGCTTCGTGGCATCCCAGAAGAGCTGGTGGAGCTGGGGGTACTGCTCGAGGTGCGGAGGCTTGAAGTAGTCGGTCCACAGCACCCACAGGTGGTGCTTGACGAGCTCGGCGCGCTCCTCCTTGATGGTCAGCGCGCGGGCGCGGAAGACCGGGTCCTCGTTGGCCGCGTACTTTTCCATGATCGCCTTGACCGACTCGGCCTCGATGCGGGCCTGAGCGGGGTCGTAGACCCCACAGGGCAGGTCGCAGTGTGCGGAAGCGACATGCTTGGGTCGTAGCAGTCGTGCGAGCATCAGAAAGTCCTTCCTGGATGCTGAATCAGCTTGGTCCACAACCGACCTTACTCGGGTCGGAACTCCTGGGGAGTAGGGGGTCATGGCGCATGAGAGTGCGTGTCGAGGGCGATTCGATGCGGCCCGTGCTGCTTCCCGGCGACTGGCTCCTGGTGCGCAGGAACGCCAGGGTCCATCCCGGTGATCTCGTGGTGGCCAGACTGCCGGAGGATCCCGACCGGCTGATCGTCAAGCGGGCGCAGTGGCACGGGGCGGACGGGTGGTGGCTGGAGAGCGACAACCAGCGGGCCAGCGGGCGGCGCGACAGCTGGGACTTCGGGCCGGTCCACGACATCGTCGGCCGCGTCGTGCTGCGTTACTGGCCTCTGCTGCGGCGCCGGCCGCGGCGTTAGGAGGCGCTCTTGCGGCGGGCGCGGAAGGCGGCGACGTTCGCGCGGCTGGCGCAGCGGGCCGAGCAGTAGCGGCGGGAGCGGTTGGAGGAGGTGTCGAGGAACGCACGGCCGCAGCGCGGCTCCAGGCAGCGGCCCAGCCGGTCGGCGCCCAGCTCGGCCACGACCGCGGCCAGGCCCATCACGGCGGTGGCCGCGGGGTCCTCGGCCAGGTGCAGATGCCAGCCGCCGCCGTCGTGGTCGGTCAGCTGAGGGCGTACGGGATAGCGCACGAGCAGCGCGTTGAGCAGCTCCGCCACGGCCCGCTCGTCGCCCGCGGCGTCGAACACCGCGGCCAGTTCGTCCCTGAGCCGGACGAGGCCGGGCGGCGGCGCGGGGTCGTTGGCCAGGCGGACCGCCCACTCGGCGTAAGAGGTGAGGTCCATGCCGGAGTATTACACAGCCGGCACTGATCGCGGCGGGGGCGCCGAAGGAGCGCCCCCGCCGTCGATGCCCGGTCAGCCCTCCGGGTGCAGGACGCGACGCAGGAACGTGCGGGTGCGCTCCTGGCTCGGCGCGCCGATCACCTGGGCCGGCGCACCGTCCTCGACGATCACGCCGCCGTCCATGAACACCACCCGATCGGCCACTTCCCGCGCGAACCCCATCTCGTGGGTGACCACCAACATGGTCATCCCCTCCTCCGCCAGCTTGCGCATGACGGCGAGCACGTCGCCGACCAGCTCGGGGTCCAGCGCCGACGTGGGTTCGTCGAAGAGCATCAGATCCGGGTTCATGGCCAGCGCCCTGGCGATCGCCACCCGCTGCTGCTGCCCTCCCGACAGCTGCGCCGGGTAGGAGTCGCACTTCTCGCCGACGCCGACCTTGTTCAGGTTGTCCCTGGCGACGACCTCGGCTTCCTTCTTGCTCCGCTTCAGCACCCGCTGCTGGGCGATCATCACGTTCTGCAGCGCGGTCATGTGCGGGAACAGGTTGAACTGCTGGAAGACCATGCCGATCCGGCGGCGTACGGCGTCGATGTCCACGTCGGGGTCGGTGACCTCGACGCCCTCCACGAACACCTTGCCCCGGGTGGGCACCTCCAGCAGGTTCACGCAGCGCAGCAGGGTCGACTTGCCCGACCCCGACGGGCCGATGACGCAGACCACCTGGCCGGGGTCGACCGTCATGTCGATGCCCCTGAGCACCTCGTTCTTGCCGAAGTACTTGTGCAGGTCCGCGAGCTCGATGGCGTGCGTCATATGGTCCTCCCCTTACGTCCCTCCAGCCGCGTCACCAGGTATCCCAGCGGGATGGTGACGATCAGGTACGTCAAGCCCGTGATCATGATGGGCGTGGCGTTGGAGTGCGTGGAGGCCAGGTCGTTGCCGAACTTGGCCAGCTCGACGTACTGGCTGGACACTCCGAGGAACAGCACGAGCGAGGAGTCCTTGAGCAGCGCCACGAACTGGTTCATGGTGGGTGGGATGACCATGCGGATGGCCTGCGGGATGACCACGGTGAACTGGGCCCGCATGGCGGACATGCCCAGCGACCGGGCCGCCTCCGTCTGCCCCTTGGGCACGGCCTGCAGGCCCGCGCGGAAGACCTCCGCCTGGTACGCCGCGCCGACCATGCCGAGGCCGAGAATGCCCTGGCCGTAGGTGCCGAAGGGCACCTGGAACCCGGGCAGCGCCAGCGGCAGGTAGTTGATCAAGAGGAAGATCAGCAGTGCGGGGAGCCCGCGGAAGATCTCGATGTAAACGATCGCGATCCAGCGGTACGGCCGTACCTCCGACAGCCGC
Source organism: Nonomuraea sp. SYSU D8015 (assembly GCF_008065375.1). Lineage (GTDB taxonomy): Bacteria > Actinomycetota > Actinomycetes > Streptosporangiales > Streptosporangiaceae > Nonomuraea. The sequence goes on along the minus strand of NZ_VJYI01000042.1, from coordinate 10,716 downwards.
ATGAGCGCGAGCAGCAGGCCCAGCAGGAACGACAGGGCGAAGCCACCGATCGTGTAGATGACCGTGTTCCGCAGGGCGATGGTGAACAGCTCGGGCAGCGTCGTCCTGGCCACGTCCGGCTCGGCGAAGCTCTCGGCGAGCTTGCCCCAGTCGGCGTACAGGATGAGGGCGACGAGCGCGACGACCAGGATGACGTACTGGACGCCCCTGCTGATCTGCCGCTTCTTCCGGGGGCTGAGCCTGGCGCGGGCAGGCTCAGCCGTCTTCGGCTGGTCGGCCATGGATCAGCCCAGCTCGCCGGGCTTCTTGCCGAACCACTTCACGTAGATCTTCTCGTAGGTGCCGTCTTGCTTGGCCTTGGTGATCTCATCGTTGATCGTCTTGAGCAGGACCGGGTCGGAGCCCTTCTTCAGGCCGATGCCGTACTGCTCACCGGTGTCGAGGCTGCCGATCAGCTCGAACTTCGCGGCGATGTCCGGCTTCTTCAACCAGGTGAGCACCACGGGGAGGTCCTGGATGATCACGTCGGACTGTCCGGCCTGCAGGGCCAGCAGCTCCTTGGAGGAGTCGGCGTACTCGGTGGGGTCGAAGCCCTGGCCCTTCACGTAGTCGAGGCCGGTGGTGCTGGCCTGGGCGCCCAGCTTGAGCCCCTTGGCCTTGACGTCCTCCAGGGACTTCGCGCCGGTGCCCTTCTTGGCCAGCAGCGCCTGGGTGGCGTCGAAGTACGGGACCGAGAAGTCGATGTTCTTCTGACGCTCGGGGGTGATCGTCATGCCGGCGGCGGCCACGTCGCACTTGTTCGACGCCATGGCGGCGCCGCTCTTGATCACCGCGAAGTCGATGTCGACGATCTCTTGGGTCACGCCCAGCTTCTTCGCGGCCAGGTCGACGATGTCCACGTCGAAACCGACGATCTTGCCGCTCGCGTCCTTGAACTGGAACGGCTCGTACGGGATGTTCGTGCAGACCGTGAGCTTGCCGGGCTGGACCAGCTTGGCGCCGCCGGCAGCGGTCGCGTTCGCACTGGTGGTGCCGGAGCTCGAGCCGGTGTCGCTGCCGCACGCGGTCAGCGTGAGCGCAGCGGCCAGGGCGAGCGCGCCGGCGGCGTAACCACGGCGGCCCTTAGTACTGAGGGCCATGTACGGCCTCCTAGAAGTGAAAAGTCATGAAACTTGCTTTTTGTGCAGTTTAAATGGGGTTTTGCTGCGGTCCGTCATCGGCCGTTTAACGATGCGTCAACGGAACGGCGTCGGCGCCGACACCGAAGCCATCTCACCATGTGGCACTATGGGATCACGGGTGACCCCCGAACCCCCCTCACGAGATGATCGCCGAGGGGATCCTGGCAGCTACCGAAGCCAGCCCGCTCGCGCTCGTCCGCCGAAGGTTCTTCCGCTTCCGATGACTACAGGGGTCGCTGTGGCTGCCACGCCCGCTTCTGCATCCGTCGAAACACTCGATCTCGACCCGGCCTTCGCGCTGCACCGCGGAGGCAAGCTCGAGGTTCGCTCCGCCGTTCCCGTCCGCGACGCGGACGACCTGTCGCTCGCCTACACGCCGGGCGTGGCCCGGGTCTGCACCGCCATCGCCGACACGCCCGCGCTGGTCAACGACTACACCTGGGTCTCCAGGGTCGTCGCGGTGGTCTCCGACGGCACCGCCGTGCTCGGCCTGGGCGACATCGGCCCCTCCGCCGCCATGCCGGTCATGGAGGGCAAGGCGCTGCTGTTCAAGGAGTTCGCGAACGTCGACGCCGTCCCGATCTGCCTCGACTGCACCGACGTGGACGACCTCGTCGAGACCGTCGTGCGCCTGGCGCCGTCGTTCGGCGGCATCAACCTCGAAGACATCAGCGCGCCCCGCTGCTTCGAGATCGAGGCCCGCCTGCGCGACCTGCTCGACATCCCCGTCTTCCACGACGACCAGCACGGCACCGCCATCGTGGTGCTCGCCGCGCTGCAGAACGCCGCCCGCCTGACCGGCCGCCCGCTCGGCGACCTGCGCGCGGTCGTGGCCGGCGCCGGCGCCTCCGGCGTCGCGGTCACCCGCATCCTCCTGGAGGCCGGCATCGGCGACATTGCGGTCTCCGACTCCAAGGGCCTGATCTACGAGGGCAGGGAGGGCCTCAACCCGGTCAAGGAGGCACTGGCAGGCGACACCAACCGGGCCGGCCGCACCGGCTCGACGGAGGAGGCACTGGCGGGCGCCGACGTGTTCGTGGGCCTGTCCGGCTCCACCGTGTCCGAGCAGGCCATCGCCTCCATGGCCGCCGGCTCGATCGTCTTCGCCCTGTCCAACCCGACCCCCGAGGTCCACCCGGAGGTCGCCGCCAAGCACGCCGCGGTCGTCGCCACCGGCCGCTCCGACTTCCCCAACCAGATCAACAACGTGCTGGCGTTCCCCGGCGTCTTCAGGGGCGCCCTGGACGTCCGCGCCGCCAACATCACCGAGAACATGAAGGTGGCCGCGGCCGACGCGCTGGCGGGCGTCGTCGGCGACGACCTCGCGCCGACGTACGTCATCCCGAGCCCGTTCGACGAGCGCGTCGCGCCCGCCGTCGCGGCCGCCGTGGCCGCGCAGGCCCGCGCCGACGGCGTCGCCCGCGCCTGAGCGCTCCGCGGCGGGGACCGAACGGTTCCCGCCGCAGGTCGGGGCCGCTTTGCGATTGCCCGGCGTTCCCTTGGGTACGTGAGGATCCCCGCCCGAGACGGAGCCGCCACCTGCCTGCCCGCGCACAGCGCCGGCGGCGGAAGGAGCACGGAGTTTGGACAAGCTTTGGAATCTGTCATAAACCCTTTACGCAAGGTGCTATAACTGTAGCTCTCTGTAATGATGTCGGCGGCCCACTCCTGTGACGAGGAGAGCGATGGAACGCGAGCCGAATCGACTGCTGCAGCAGCTCATCGTAGAGGCGGGTTTCTCCCACAAGGGATTGGCCAGACGCCTCAACGATCTCGGAGCCGCACGTGGCACGCCGGGTCTGAAGTACGACCACAGCTCGGTGCTGCGCTGGATCGGTGGCCAGCGCCCGAGGGACCCGGTCCCATGCCTGCTCACGGAGATCTTCGCGATGCGGCTGGGCAGGCCGGTCACCTCGGAGGACCTCGGGATGCCGGCCATCATTACACCCCTCGATCTCGGGCAGGAGTTCACGCACACGTGGCAGGAGGGGGTCGCGACTGTGACCGCGCTGTGGCGGGCCGACGTAGAGAGACGGAGGTTTCTGATCGACTCGACGTTCGCGATCGGAGCAGGCTCCGTCGGAGCCATTCGCTGGTTGACGTCCCCGTCTGAGGGACGCCTGAGCGGCACGGGAACGCGGCGCGTCGGCCGCGCCGACATCGCCGCCATCCACGAGGTCACCCGGTCCTTCGGTGAGCTCGACAACCGTTTCGGCAGCGGCCGCGTCCGCTCGTCCGTCGTCAAATACCTCGACACCGCCGTCTCGCCCCTGCTCAAGGAAGGCTCGTACGACGAGGCCACCGGCCGTCAGCTGGCCGCCGCGGCCGCCCAGCTGACCCGCCTGGCCGGCTGGATGGCCTACGACATGGAGCAGCACGGCCTGGCCCAGCGCTACCTCATCCAGGCACTCCGCCTGGCCAGGGGCGCCGACGACCAGACCCTGGGCGGCGAGATCCTGGCCGGCATGGCCCACCAGGCGATCTACATGGGCCAGCCGGCCCACGCCCTCGACCTGGCCCGGGCGGCCCAGCTCGCGGCCCGCAGCGCGGGCGTCAACACCCTGCTGGCCTCCGCGCACGTCCTGGAGGCCCATGCCCACGCCGGGCGCGGCGACGCCCGCGCCTGCGGCGCCTCCCTTTTCGAGGCCGAACGCGCCTTCGACGCACGCAGGCCCGCCGACGAGCCCCCGTGGCTCGGCTACTTCGACGAGGCCTACCTGTCCGCCAAGTTCGCCCACTGCTTCCGCGACCTGGGGGAGGGGGAGCGGGCCGTCCGCCACGCGCGGCGCTCGCTCGACATGGACTCCCGGTACGTACGGGGGCGCATGTTCAACCTGTCACTGCTGGCCGCCGGGCTGGTGCAGTGCGGGGAGCTGGAGGAGGCCTGCTCCGTCGCGGCGAGCGCCATGACGCTGGCCGCGGAGCTGCAGTCGGCGCGGTCCCGGTCGTACGCGGCCGATCTGCGGCGGCGGCTGGAGCCCTACAAGAACGAACGACCGGTGCTGGCACTGCGGGAGCACGCCAAAGAGCTCACCGCGGTATGAATCGGTCCCCCGAAGACGGGAACGGCCCGGAGCATTCTCCCCGCTCCGGGCCTTCCTCACCGCATTCCCAGGTTCACTGCAGGAGCTCGCCCTTGGGGCTGACGATCGCCTTCGTCTGCGCGTAGTTGGCCTTGTTGTAGACCGCGGCCACCTCGCCGTCGAAGTACGCGGAGCTGATGAAGTCGATCCGCTGGTTGCCGTCCTGGTCGTGGAACATGCTCGTCACGCCGTTGACGTAGCCGCTGCGCTTGTTGTTGTCGTACCGGATGAGCCAGGGGCCGCCGTCGGCGCCGGGGGTCATGGAGCACTTGAGCACCTGGTGGGTCTCCACCTTGAACATGTTGACCTGGTAGGTCTTGGTGCCGGTCTTGCCCATGCAGTACTTGGGGGTCAGGCCGGAGAACGGCTTGTTGCCGTCGGGGTGCGGGGCGCTCGGGTAGCCGAAGGCCACGACCTTCTGGCCCATCGGCTGGTTCCACGCCATGCCCTGGCCGCCGACGACGTCACCGAGCCGGCCGAAGTCCTTGGCGAGGCCGATGATGTAGTGGGCCTCGTAGTACTTACGCGACGTGCCGGGCTTGACCCACTTCTGCGTGTAGTAGTGGGTGATGATGTAGTTGCCGACCTTGTCGGTGCCCTTGTCACCGGGTCCCTTGTAGGCGTCCCACTCGGGCTTGGTGACCTGCTCGACGACCGGCTCGCCGAACTTGAAGCCCTGGCCCTTGCCGACCTTGGCCGCATCGTAGGCCTCCTTGGAGACCTCGACCTTCTCCAGGACGGCGCCGGGGTAGTCGGGGCCGACGAGGTCAGCCGGCTTGTCCTCGCCCTCCGACCAGCATTCGCCGAGGTTCAGCTGGCACTTGAGGAATTCCTTGGAGTCGATCTCACGCGGCTTGATCCACTTGTCGCCGGCCCACTCCTTGAACTCCTTGTGCGACACCTCCTTCTCCCCGGCGAGGGAGAAGCCGTTGTGGACGGCCACGAACGCGTAGTCGCCGTCGTAGTCGTCGTAGGTGTCGAGGTCGAAGGCGGTGAAGGCGTACGCGCCGGCGTAGACGCCCCACGGGGCCCTGCCCTGGTAGTAGCCGGGGACGAAGACCCACTTGTCGTAGACGTCGTCCTTGCCGTTCGCGAACACGCAGTGTCCCGCGGTGACGACCAGGTTGCGGTGACGCGACTGGATCGAGGTGGCCGAGCACCAGCGGTACTTGCCGGCCTTGTCGATGAAGAACACCTTGCCGACCGTCTTCGGCAGGTTGATGTTGTTGACCTTGGTCGCGGCGCCGGTCGAGCCCGTCGGGGCGGTCATGCCCGGCTTGCCGTCGTCGGGGGTCTTGCTCTGGGGGCTCACGAGCTTGGGAACCTGCTTGAAGTCCCAGTGGTACTGCGTGGCCTTGCGCAGAGCTGCTCCGTTGGCGTCGAGCCAGAAGTAGGCGTTGCTGTAGGCGTCAGCTGGCTTCGGTGCGAGGGGGTCGGTGGCCCAGTGAGGTTCCGCGCTGGCGGGAAGGGCGAGGCTGGCGGCGCTCAGGCCGGCGGCGGCGAGGGGGATGAGCAGGCGCTTCAACGGAGGCTCCACAACGGTTGTCAAGAAGTGCGTAAAGACCCTATCGACCCATTAGTCACTCTGGTAAGGGTTCTTCTCAGATTTCTCACCAAAAAGGCCAAAGGGCCCGGCTGGCGGCCGAGCCCTTTGGTACTGACTGCTGAACGAAGACCAGGTCTACGTCCGATCGGCAAACTACGGGATGAGCTTGCCGGACCACGCCTTCGCAGCGGCGCTGTAGACCAGGTTGGTCTCGCCGTCGAAGTACGCGGTCGTGATCGTGTCGTAGCGCTTGTTGTCGTCGGTGTCGGCCATGAGGCTGGTGACACCGTTGACGTAGCCGAGACGCTTGGCGTTGCTGTACTTGTACAGCCACGGGCCACCGGACGAGCCGGCGGTCATGGCGCACCGCAGCGCGACGTGCTCCTCGACCTTGTACTTCGGAGCCTGGTAGGTCTTCGTGCCGGTCTTGCCGTAGCACCACTTCGGCGTCACGCCCGTGTAGGGCTTGTTGCCGTCGGGGTGCTCACCCTGCGGGTAGCCGAACACGCGGACGTACTTGCCGGTCGGCTGGTTCCACGCGAAGCCCTGGCCACCAACGTTGTCGCCGAGGCGACCAACGCTCTTGACCTCGTGGACCACGATGTACGGCTCGAGACGGATGTAACGAGCGACCTTACCCTTCTTGTACCACTGCTGCACGTAGTAGTGCGTGATGGTCGAGTTGGTCCGCTCGTCCAGCGCAACGGTACCAGGGTAGTCCTTGGTCGGGGCCGGCAGCGGCCGACCGGGCCGCCAACGCGGGTCCTGCTTCTTGATGTACTCGATGGCCTCGTTGTAGGTAACGTGCTCGACGATGGGCTCGCCGAACTTCTTACCGTTCCCCTGGCCGACACCAGCAGCGTCGTACACCGCCTTGGTGACCTCGACCCGGTCCACCACAGCGCCGGGGTAGTCCGGACCAGTGGCCTCGTCGGACGAGCCCGGGTCCACGTCGTAGTAGTCCGTGGTCTTGGGGTCGAGCTTGCCCTTCTTGTACTCGTCCTCGGTGACCGTGACGTCCTTGACGAACTTCTCGCCCTTGTACTCCTTGTAGGTCTTCCAGTCGACCAACTTGGGCTTGTTCAGGGTGCCGCCGATACCGTCGTAGACGGTGACGAAGGCGTAGTCGCGGTCGAGGTCCTCGTAGACGCTCAGGTCGTAGTGGGTGAAGGCCTGCTTACCCACGTAGATCCCGTAAGGAGTCTTGCCCTGGTAGTAACCGGGGACGAAGACCCAGCGGGACACGACCTCGTCGTTGGCAGCCAGGTCGTACACGCAGTGACCGGCCGTGGCGACCAGGTTGCGGTACTGCGACTGGATCGAGGTGCCCGAGCAGTAGTAGAGGTTGCCGTCGCGGCCCTCGAAGAAAACCTTACCGATGGTCTTCGGCAGGTTCACGTTCTGAACCTTGGCGGTGACCTTCTTCTCCCCGCCAATGGGCTCGGCGATGCCCGGCTTGCTGTCCGGGGTATAGCCACCCTTGGCCGAGATCTTGGGAACCTCGAGGTAGTCGGGGCTGAAGGCCTTGGCGCCCTTCAGAGCCGCGTTGTTGGACTTGGTCCAGAAGTCCAGGACCTCGGCCGCCTTCGCCTGGGTCTCAGCCAGGTGCGCGCTGTCGACGGTCGGCTCGGCGGCCTGGACGGTGCCGGCCAGACCAGCAGCCAGCAGACCAGTGGCCAGAACGGCGCCACCGGCCGGGAGGAGGATGCGCTTCACAATGAACTCCTTGCGCTGTCGTGGAACGCCTCTTGCGTCCCATGCGTCAGTAAAGGGATAGCCAGGAACCTACAGTGTCGATCTTGAACTCGGGTAGTCGCTTTGACGGGAAAAGAGGCGACAAGTCGGTCGTGATCGTTCTGTGATGTTTAAGTGGCTGATGCGCAGGAGTCGAAGGAGGCCTGCCTCTCACCTGTTTGCCCTGATCAACATAAGGGAGTTGTTAGTGTGACTCGCGGGGCGGAGGCGTCCTTCCTGTCCGGCTCGATCGTCCGATGTGACGCACATCACATCGGATCAATGGCACCGTCTGGGCGCGCCGTGCGTCCAAACGCCTTCACTTTCCGGGCCGGGAAAGCAGAAGGGCCCGGCGGATGCCGGGCCCTTCGCTTGGAACGGTCGTACGAACGGCTCAGAGCCGATCGCTGTCCGTCACTCAGACAATCTTGCCCGACCAGACGTTGGCCGCAGCCTTGTAGACCGTGTTCGTCTCACCGTCGAAGTACGGCGAGGAGATGTAGTCCACGCGGCCGTTGCCGTCCTGGTCGTTGAAGGTGCTGGTGACACCGTTGACGTAGCCGAGGCGCTTGGCGTTGCTGTACTTGTACAGCCACGGGCCACCGTCGGCGCCCTCGGTCATGGCGCACTTGAGGGCGAGGTGCTCCTCGATCTTCTTGGCGGCGGAGCCGACAAGCTTGGCCGAGGTCTTGCCGTAGCACCACTTGGGCGTGATGCCGGTGTAGGCCTTGTTGCCGTCGGGGTGCGGCGCGGCCGGGTAGCCGAACACGCGGACGTACTTGCCGGTGGGCTGGTTCCAGGCGAAGCCCTGACCGCCGACGTTGTCGCCCAGACGGCCGGCGTCCTTGACGAAGCCCTCGACGATGAAGAACACCGTCTTGTAGAACTTGGTGTCCGAACCCGGCCTGTACCACTGCTGCACGTAGTAGTGCGTGATGGTCCAGTTGCCACGGGCGTCCTTGACGACCTTGGCCGGGTACTTCTCCGGGTCCTTCTTCTGCTTCTCGAGGTAGGCAGCGGCCTCGTTGTCGGTCACGATCTCGGTGACAGGCTCACCGAACTTGAAACCGTTGCCCTTGCCGACCTTGGCCGCCTTGTAGGTGGCCTCGTTGACCTCGACCTTGCCCACCACGGCGCCCGGGTAGTCGGGACCGGTCGCCTCAGGCGCCGTGCCCCTCTTCACCCAGCACGCAACAGTCGACGTGGGGTCGAGCTTGCACTTGCGGAACTCCTCGCGGCTGATCTCGACGTCCTTGGCATCCTTGATGCCCTGGTACTTGTCCCACTCAGCCTTGGAGACCTGCTTGGGCGTGCCGCCACCGATGTGGACGCCGTTGTACACGGTCACGAACGCGTAGTCGCGGTCGTAGTCCTCGTACACGTCGAAGTCGTAGTGGGTGAAGGCCTGCTTACCCACGTAGACGCCCCAAGGAGCCTTGCCCTGGTAGTAACCGGGGACGAAGACCCACTTGGACACGACCTCGGTGTTGTTGGCCGTGTCGTACACGCAGTGACCGGCCGTGGCGACCAGGTTGCGGTACTTGGACTGGATCGAAGTGGCCGAACACCACCTCTTCTCGCCCTTGCTGTTGACGAAGAAGACCTTGCCGATGGTCTTCGGCATGTTGACGTTCTGGACCTTCGTCGCGGCCTTCTTCTCCTGGCCGATCGGAGCGGTCTGGCCCGGCTTGGTGTCCGAGCTGTAGCCGCCCTTGCTCTGCAGCTTGGCGACGTCCTGCTTGTCCCAGACGTTGGACTCGGTGGCAGCCTTCAGGGCAGCACCGTTGTTCTCCATCCAGAACTGGGCGATGGCCTTGGCGTTGGCGGCGCTGGTGGCCATCGGGTCCTTGGCCGTGGTCGGGTCGGCCTGGGCCGAGCCGGCGAGACCGGCGGCCAGAAGACCGGTGGCCATGATCGCGCCACCGGCGGGGATGAGGATGCGCTTCAAGGGAACTGCTCCTTGGTCTGTCGTGGGTCGCATCGTGCGTCCCATGCGTCAGTAAAGGGATGGCAAGGAACATAGCGCGGTGATCTTCGCAGGTGGAACCCGGTTTGAGGGGTCTGGTAGGCGCCGTTACCTGCGTGACCGTTCCGTTATCTGTCAGGAATCTTTCCGTGTTGTTATCGGAAGGAGATGTTTTTGCAGGGTATGCAGGGGGTGTGGCGTGTGGGACGAAAGTTCCGTTAGTGTGATGTTACGTTGTGTAGTCACTTGAATGTGACATAGATCACAGGAACCAAATAGGGAGCCGGATCCGTCTAAGTCGCTCGATCTTCACAGCTGATCTTCAGATTCGATCTCAGATGTCCGGATTCATCTTAATTGTCCGTATGCGGGCCCTCGGGAAGACGGTCACAGTGCTTGGCTCGCTATGAGTGCAGCCGGCGTTCCTGTCCATGCAGCACCCAAGGGTGCGGCAAGGGTTGCCGGTGGAGGGAAAGCTTGGGTCAAGGCTGCCGGCGACTCCCCGGCTTCTATGGGGCAGATCCTGAACCCTGGCCACCCCAAGACCTCGAGGGAGTGCCGTTAATAGCCGCTCGGTCGTGAGAAGACGAGCCAGGGCGCCCGCTTCCGCCTGTGTGCCGAGCTGGCGTGCGCGCGTAGACCGTTGGTGGGCCTCACGAACAGGGCTAGCAAGCTGCGTGACCGTCTGGTTGGCGAGAAGCTCGACGTGCGGTCGTCGGCACCGTTCGATCAGGTCTGACGTAGGCGATGTCAGGTAAGTCCGGTAAGTCGCATTCCGTGCCCGACTGGTAGCTGCAATGGATCTTGTTGCCCGATCATGGTGAAGTTACGCTTTGCCCGTTTGGTAGCTGCTCCGAGCCGCACGGGCCAGGACGTCCAGGTCTGCCGGGTGGGGTGGAGCGACGTCTGGCATCGGCAGATGCCCCTCGTTGTGGTTCGGAGTGTGACGGCGTATGCGCCGGAATTTGGCATGGGCTCGTTCGGGACGCGCATCCGCCGCGGTCGCGGTCATTCTCATGAGTCTGCTGCCCGGGCTGCTATTCCTGCAGTCTTTACCGTCGGCTGCCGATGCGGCCTCGCCTGCGGCAACTAACGAGCTTGAAGGCGTGATGTCGTCCAGGGCTGACAGGTGACGGTCCTAGCGGTATGCCTGGCCAATGAGGTATCCGCAAGGCGGTGGACTGACAGCCGAGCGGCGTGCGTTCC
>NZ_VJYI01000041.1 GCF_008065375.1 Nonomuraea sp. SYSU D8015 | reverse complement strand
TCGCCGGCTTCCCGCGCGAGATCTGGCCGCAGATCTGGTCCAATAACCCGCAGGAACGGCTGAACAAGGAAATCCGCCGCCGCACCGACGTGGTCGGCATCTTCCCCGACCGGGCCGCGATCATCCGGCTGGTCGGAGCGGTGCTGGCCGAACAGACCGACGAGTGGGTCGAAGCCCGCCGCTACATGGGCCTGGACATCCTGGCCAAAGCCCGCGTCCAGCTCGTCGCCAGCGACACACCGATCCAGCAACCGCTCCCGCAGACACTTACCGCTTAACCTGCAGAAACAGGATCACGCGAAGATCGATTCATACACCACGTCCGTGGACGTGACCCGCCACCCAGCGATGATGTCCTCGGCGAAGTCCTCCACGAACCGGAGCGCCCAGATCAGCGGCGGAGACATCACCGCCGGATGAATAGGTGCGGTTGTGCCCATGGCGTCAGCTTCGGGCAGGTAATCACTGTGATCTCCCGCTTCCCAGGGAGGCATGGGGATGCGATCCTGCGCCAGCAGATGCGGCCCATAACCCCAGAGCAGACTGATGGAGTAGAAAATCTTGGTGACTTCTCGGCTGCCCTTGATGCCGACACTGGCGGCGTAGGCTTCGAGGTCGCCGGTGGTGACCTGTGCGAGCCTTTGATCCCGTTTCCCGTCGACCAGTTCACGAAGTCACGCAAATAGCCCATGTGCGTGCGGATCGTTTCGGCGGAACGCCAGAGGGCCCGGCTGGTCGCCTTGCGGTCCAGGAGCTCTTCAGGGGTGGGCATGTTGATCATGCACCAGCCCGTCCGGCGAATCGAGGAACACATCACCAGGTCGGTGTAGTCGTCCCATTTGACCATCACCACGCTGCCGTGGCAGCTGGCGTTCAGGACCGACAGGTTCCATCGGTCGGCGCCATAACGGGACACAGCGTCGATGTCTACCGCCGGGTCAACCGGTCAGGGCTGACGAACGGGTCGCCGTCGCCGACAAGCCAGCCTTCGACGCCCGCTGTGGCGTGGCGGCTGCTCATGCGGCCTCCAGCTTGCGGGTCAGCATGCGGTCGACCAAGTCCCGGTCGGCATCGGTGATCTGTGCTCGCGCCTGACCCACTGGTATCGAGGGACTCGTCCCTTCTGTGTGACCCCGTCGATGGGGCCGGTTCCCCTGCCGGATCCTGCGGATCGGCAAGAAGTACCTGGTGCCCGCCGCCGCCCTGCTCGCCTTCCTCGGCCATACCGACCACACCGGCACCACTGATGAGAGGAAGGTCGGGACACGCGATGGCTGATGGCAGCACGTTCAAACGCTGCTCCTGCCGCGGAGACGACGGCAAGGCGCTGGGGCAGAAATGTCCCAAGCTGCGCCGCCCCGGCGGCGGGTGGAGCTACCGGCACGGCATCTGGACTACCAGATCGAACTCCCGCCCCGCCCCGACGGCACACGCCGCGGCCCGCTCCGCCGCGGCGGCTTCGCCAGCCAAGACGAGGCCGAAGCGGAACTCGCCCGGGTCCGTGAGCTGCTGGCGCTGACCGATCCGCGTGAGCCCGCCACCCGCACCCAGATCGCCGATCTGATCAAGCGCACCCTGACCGAGACCGGAGTGCTACCCGAGGCGGAGACCGTCCGCCGCAAAATCAAGACTCGGCAAGACCTCACCGTAGCCGCCTGGTTGGAGGAGTTCCTCACGCGCAAGCGGAAGATCGAGGAGACCACCCGCCGCTCCTACGAAGGCCACATCCGCCTCTAGCTCACCCCCTATCTAGGGCAACTTCGCCTGGATCAGCTCAAGGTCAGCGACATCGCGCTGATGTTCGAGCAGATCGAGGAGTTCAACGACACCATCGCCGAACGCCGCGCCAGCCCCGACCCCGCAGTGCGAGCCAGCGTCAAATACCGGCGCCCGATCAGCATCACCACCATGCACAACATCCGCGCCACCCTGCGGCACGCCCTCAACATGGCCATGCGGCAGGACCGGCTGATCGGCTTCAACCCCGCCGCCATACTGGAGATGCCACCCAAGACCCGACCCAAGCCCCTGGTGTGGACCGAGGATCGAGTCCACACGTGGCAGGCCGACTTCCGCGAGTATCGGCGCACCGAGAAACAGCGCCGGAGCGGGCGTCGGGTCGACCCAATCGACGCCTACACCAGCGTGCCGCGCCCCTCCCCGGTGATGCTCTGGACGCCCGCCCAGACCCGCCTGTTCCTCGAAGAAGCCCAACGCCACCGGCTGTTCGCCCTGTATCGGCTCATCGCCCTGCGCGGGCTCCGCCGCGGCGAAGCCTGCGGGCTGCGTTGGAAGGAGGTCGCCTGGACGGCCAAGCCCTCACGGTCAACTGGCAGCTGGTACAGCTGGCGTGGCAGGTACACGAAGGCACCCCGAAGACAGAGGCGTCCGTACGCACCATCGCCCTGGACGCCGAAACCGTTCAGGTATTGCGCGCGCACCGGCAGCGGCAACGTCAGGAGCGCCTCGCCGCAGGGTCGGCATGGAAGGACAGCGGATTCGTCTTCACCCAGCCCGACGGCGACCGACTTCACCCCCAGCACGTCTCTGACCAGTTCCTCTGGCTCGCCTACCGGGCCGGCCTGCCACCGATCCGCCTGCACGACCTGCGCCATGGCGCCGCATCGCTCGCGGCCGGGGTGGAGATGAAGGTGGTGCAGGAAACGCTGGGACACACCTCCAGCATTCACCACCGACACCTACACCTCGGTCTACGCGCAAGTGGCCACCGCGGCGGCCGAGAAGACCGCCGCCCTGCTCCTCGACGACGAAGACCGGACACAGCCCGGAAAACTCCTCTCCCTGAGAGCCTGACAGTCGGATTAAGCATCCGGCCCCGCGATCGCCGCCTTCTCCGGCGGCTGCGGGGCCGCTGCTCTTTCCGCAGAGTTCACGGACGGTGAATGGATCATGGTGTGCAGGCACGATCGCCCTAGAACTTTGCTCCAGACCGAATCCGATGGACCGTTCCCACAGGTCAGACCCATGATCAAAGTGCGCCCTGCAGGATTCGAACCTGCGACCGTCGGATTAGAAGTCAGGATTGCTTTCCGGCCAGTACGCGGGGCGCCGCAGCCGGCGTGGGCGGCCGGGTGCGGGTGGGCTGGATCTGGGCGGCCACGAGGGCGCCCAGCACGATGGCGGCGCCGAGCACCTGGGCCGTGGTGAGCCGCTGGCCGAGCACCGCCCAGCCGAGCGCGGTGGCCACCACGGGGCTGAGCAGGCCCAGGAAGGTGACCTTGGTGGCCGACAGCTCCCGCAGCCCCCGGAACCACAGCGCGTACGCGAGGGCCGCCCCGATGATCGTGAGGTAGGCGTACCCGGCGAGGTTGGCGACGGTCAGCGTGTCCGGCGGCGGCCCTTCGACGGCGAGCGCCACGGGGAGCAGCAGCAGGCCGCCGGCCACGAGTTGCCAGCCGGTGGTGGCCAGCAGCGGCGCGGGCGACTGCCAGCGCTTGCTCAGCACGACGCCGACGGCCATGACGGCCGCGCCGCCCAATGCGGCGGCGACCCCGAGGACGTCCAGCCGCGCGTCGGCCCGCAGCACGAGCAGCCCGACCCCGGCCACGCCGGCCACGGCGGCGACCATGGTGCGCGGGGTCAGCCGCTCGTGCAGCAGCCCGGCCGACAGCAACGCGACCAGCAGCGGCTGGATGGCGCCGACGGTCGCCGCCACCCCTCCGGGCAGCCGGTACGCGCCCACGAACAGCAACGCGAAGAACACGCCGATGTTGAGCGCCCCGAGCACCAGCGCACGCCACCACCAGACGCCCCGGGGCAGGCGGCGGGTGATGGCCACGAGCAGGATCCCGGCGGGCAGGGCCCGGATCACCGCGGCGAGCAGCGGGCGGCCGGGCGGCAGGAACTCGGTGGTGACGTAGTAGGTGGTGCCCCAGATGGCAGGGGTCAGGGCGGTCAGCAGGACGATTCCCCATCGATTACTTAGCACTAAGACAAAGTATCTCAGCACTAAGCGACTTGGCCAGTGATTTACCTCACCGCTAAGACATCGCTAGGGTGGAGCCGTGGCAGATCACGTCGACTTCGTGCTCAAGCAATGGGAAGCCCAGCGGCCTGACCTGGACGTCTCCCCGATGGCCGTCATCGGGCGGCTGTCGCGGCTGTCGCGGCTGATCGACGCGGAGCTGCAGCGTACGTTCGCCGCGCACGGGCTCGACCGGTCGTCTTTCGACGTGCTCGCCACGCTGCGCCGCAGCGACCCGCCGCACCGGCTGACGCCTGCCGAGCTCATGCGGGCGTCCATGGTCACCTCGGGCGCGATCACGCAGCGGCTCGACCGGCTGGAGGAGCGCGGGCTGGTGAGGCGCACGCCGAGCGAGTCGGACGGGCGCGGCGTCTACGTGACGCTCACCGATGAGGGGTTCGCGTTGATCGAGCGCGCTCTGCCTGACCACGTCGCGACCGAGCACCGCGTGCTGGCCGCGCTGAGCGCGGAGCGCCGCGAGGCCCTCGCCGGCACCCTCCGCGACCTCCTCGAATCGCTCGGCGACGCCGCCGGCCTGTCGGCCCGCCGATAGGGCACGCCACGAGAGCGTCGGCGGCCGAGGCTCAGGAAACCAGGCCGGCGCTTGCCAGGTCGACCGCCGAGGCTCAGGAAACCGGGCCGGCGCTTGCCAGGTCGACGGCCGAGAGGAACGTCGTCAGCGCCGCCGTCACCTCCGCCGGGCGTTCCAGCGGCGGGAGGTGGCCGGTCTCGGGGAGGTCGATGCGGCGGGCCCCGGGGATGCCCGCCGCCAGCAGGCCCGACACCTCCTGGATGCCGCGCACGTCCGACAGGCCGTTGATGACGAGGGTGGGCGCGGCGACCTCGTAGAGCCGGCCGGCGGCGGGCGGGGCCAGGTGGCGTTCGGACGATCGGGGTCCGGTCCACGCCCGCTCGAACACCAGGCGGCACATCTCCACCGCCGCCTCCCACACCTCGGCGGACAGCGCGTCGCGGCCGCGGCCGGGGCCGGCGACCTGCCACAGCGTGTGCGCCTCCGCCATCGCGCGCACGTCGCCGGGGTCGACCCGGTCGGCCGCGCCCGCGCGGTAGCGGGCCAGGCGGTCGGCCGGCACCGAGCTGTGGACGCGTTCGCGGGCCTGCCGCAGCATGTCGGCCGACCACGCGTGACCGGCCAGCCCCGAGCCGATCAGCGCCAGGGCCGAGACGCGGGCGGGCGCGGCGAGTGCCGCCTCGACGGCGTACGCGCCGCCCATCGACGAGCCGATCAGCGCGGCCCGCTCGACCTCCAGAGCGTCCATGACGGCGAGCAGGTCTTCGTGATGGCACACCTCGCCCTCGGCGTCGCCCGACCGGCCGGAGCCGCGCCGGTCGTAGCGGATCACGCGGTAGCGCCCGGCCAGGGCCCGGAACTGGTGCTCCCACATGCGCAGATCGGCCACGCCGGCGTGCAGCAGCACCACCGTGCCCGCCGGGGCCGCCGGACCGGCCTCCTCGTACGCGATCTCGACGCCGCCGACGATCACCATGAGCACGACGCTACCGCCGGGGCGGAACCCCTGACGGGGTTGTTCGCCGGCGGCGCAGCGTGGCCGGCGGCGGGATCGAGGCGCTGCTGCGCGGCCCCGACCAGCGGTGCCCGCACGTCCGGC
The DNA here is from genome assembly GCF_008065375.1 of Nonomuraea sp. SYSU D8015. Lineage (GTDB taxonomy): Bacteria > Actinomycetota > Actinomycetes > Streptosporangiales > Streptosporangiaceae > Nonomuraea. Next base: position 48,310 of record NZ_VJYI01000041.1, on the reverse strand, counting down.
ATGGTTCATAATGTCCCCGGGTGGATATCGCGCTATAGATGGGGGTTCATATGCGTCTCGGCAAGGTCACCGCCGCCGCTTCACGGCGAGGGCGCGTCACGTCCTAGCCGGTCGCCGTCGGGCTTGTGCCGGCGGGCGATGCTCCTCGTCCGAAGCGGTCGCTCGCGTCACCGACCGTTCCCCACCTTGTTCGAGGAGCTCTTTTGCGTGCCCCCACGTCCGCGCGCCTCGGCGCGGACTTCTCCAAGCTGTGGACCGCCTCCGCGGTCTCCAACCTCGGCGACGGCATCACCCTGGCGGCCGGGCCGCTGCTGGTCGCCTCGCTCACCTCCGACCCGGCGCTCGTGGCCGGCGCCGTGTTCGCCCAGCAACTGCCCTGGCTGTTGTTCGCGCTGGTCAGCGGCGCGTACGCAGACCGGCTCGACCGCCGGCGGCTCATCGTCGCGGTCAACCTGCTGCGCGCTCTCGTGCTCGCCGCCCTGGCCGGCGCCGTGGCGGCTGGCATGGCCGCCCTCCCTGTCGTCTACCTGGCGTTCTTCCTGCTCGGCGTCGGGGAGACGCTGGCCGACACGGCCGCGGCGGCGCTCCTGCCCGCCGTCGTGCCGCAGGATCGGCTGGCCGCCGCCAACGCCCGGCTGATGGCGACGTTCACCGTGGTCAACCAGTTCCTGGCCAAGCCGGTCGGCGCGGGGCTGTTCGCGGTCGCGGCGGCGCTGCCCTTCGGGGTGGACGCGGTGTCGTTCGCCGTGGCCGCCGCGATCGTGGCGACCGTGCGGCCGGTGCCCGCGCAGCCGTACGGGAACGGCGGCGGGCTGCGGGCCGAGATCGCGGCCGGGCTGCGGTGGCTGTGGCGGCACCGCCTCATGCGCACCCTCACGGTCAGCATGGGCCTGGCGAACGTCATGTTCGGCGCCGCGTTCTCGGTGTTCGTGCTCTACGCCCGCGAGCGGCTCGGCCTGTCCGAGGTCGGTTACGGGCTGCTGCTCACCACCTTCGGCGTGGGCGGGCTGGCGGGCACCGGGCTCGCCGCCTGGCTCCAGGCGCGGTTCGGGGCGACGGCGCTGCTGCGCGCCGGGCTGCTCGTCGAGGCCGGCACCCATGCCGCGCTGGCCGCCGTCACCGCGCCGTGGGCGGCCGCGGCGGTGCTCGTGGTGTTCGGGATCCACGCCATGGTCTGGGGCGTCATCGCGGCGACGCTGCGGCAGCGGGCCGTGCCGGCCGGGCTGCTGGGCCGGGTCGGGAGCGTGAACGCGCTCTTCGACGTCGGCGGGGCGGCCCTCGGGGCGCTGGTCGGCGGGCTGATCGCGCACACGCTCACGATCACCGCGCCGTACTGGATCGCCGCCGCCGTCATGGCCGCCATCGCCGCGACCGCCTGGCGTCCCCTCGCCGAGGCCCGATCCCTGTGACCCCCCGACCCGTCCCCACGAAGGTGAAACCCGCCATGCTCCCCGACGACCTCAGAGCCGCCCTCGACCAGGCCCTGGCCCGCTACTCCCCGCAGGAGCTGTCCCGGTCGGTCGCGCAGCTCACCGAGCGCTACCGCACCGGCGCCGCCACCGGTGTCGCCCATCTGCGGGGCGAGGCCGACGTCGCCGCCTACGCCGCGTACCGCATGCCCGCCACCTACGCCGCCGCCGCGACCGCCATGCGGCAGGCGGCCGCGCTGGCGCCGGGCTTCGAGCCGACGACGCACCTGGACGCCGGCGGCGGCACCGGCGCGGCGATCTGGGCCGCCGGCGCGACGTGGCCGAGCCTGCGGCAGGTCACGGTCATCGAACACGACCCGCACGTCATCGACCTGGGCCGGCGCCTGGCCCGCACCTCGGAGGCCGCCGCCGTGCGCGGCACCACCTGGCGGCAGGCCTCCATCCGGCCCGGCCTCGACCGGCCGGCGGCCGATCTGGCGACCATGTCGTACGCGCTGGGCGAGCTCCCCGAGGCGGATCGCCCGCATGTCGTCCGCTGGCTCGCCTCCGGCGCCGCCATGGTCGTCATCATCGAGCCCGGCACCCCCGCCGGCTACGCCACCGTCGCCGCGGCCAGGGAGACGCTGGCCGAGCAGGGCATGACCATCGTCGCCCCCTGCCCCCACGACGGCCGCTGCCCCATCCGGCAGGGACGCGACTGGTGCCACTTCTCCGTCAGGCTGCCCAGGAGCTCTCTGCACCGCCAGGTCAAGGCGGGCACGCTGAGCTTCGAGGACGAGAAGTTCTCCTACGTCGCCGCCACGTCCCGCCGGTGGCCGCGGGCCGGCGCCCGGGTGCTGCGCCACCCGCAGAAACGCAAGGGCGTGGTGTCGCTGCGCCTGTGCACCGAGCAGGACGGGGTCCGCGACGTGATCGTCTCCAAGCGCCAGGGCGACGTCTACCGTCAGGCCAGGGACGCCGGCTGGGGCGACGCCTGGCCCGCCACCACCGAGGAGGCCGGTTGATCAGGCGGCCGAGGCCGAGCTGATCCGCCGCGCGCGAACGAGCGCACGCTCGCCCCGCCCGGCCCGGACCTCTCGCCCCAGCGCGGCGCCCGTGACCGCCAGCACCGCGAGCAGGGCGAGCGCGGCGGCGGGGCCCAACACGGTCCATGGCGCCAGCTCGGCGTACGCCTGGTTCTCGGACAGCAGCCGCCCCCACTCGGGCGTGGGCGGCTGCTCGCCCAGACCGAGGAAGCCCAGTGAGGCCAGGACGAGGACCGTGGTGGGCAGCCGCAGCAGGGCGTTGCGCAGGAGCGCGGGCCCGAGCGCCGGCAGCAGGTGACGGCGCAGCAGGTGCAGCCGCCCGGCGCCCAGCCCGATCGAGGCGGCGATGTGCTCGCTCGCCCGCTCCTGTTCGAGCAGCGCCGACACCTGGGCGGCGTACGGGGTCCAGCCGACCAGGCAGACCGCGAGCGCCGCGCCGAGGACCGACGGCCCGGCGAGGCCCGCCACCAGCATCCCCGCCAGCACGGCGGGCAATGTCGACGCCACGTCCGTCAGCCCGGCGCTCACCCGCGGCAGCATGCCCAGCAGCAGGCCGGCCGCCACACCGGCCACGGTCACCACGGCCGCCACCGCGGTCGTGCGCAGAGCGCCGTGCCCCAGCCTGGCCAGCAGGTCCCGGCCGAGCGAATCCGTCCCGAGCGGGTGCTCGGCGGACGGCGGGAGGAGCCGGGCCGCGGTGTCCACGTGCAGGGGGTCTTTCGCCAGCCCGGCCGCGACCAGGAGGAGGAGCGCGACGGCGCAGAACCCGGCGGCGTACCGCAGCGACCTCTTCACGGCAAGCGGCGGGCGGTGAAGGGCGGGCAGCGCGCCGTCCCGGAGCGCGGGCCCCAGCAGGGACCGCCGCAGCGCCCCCAGGAGGAGGCCGGCGGCCGTGCCGAGCATGATCAGCACCAGCGTGCCGGTCTGCAGCACGGGCAGGTCCTGCGCCACGGCCGCGTCCAGGACGACCCGGCCGAGCCCGGGGATGTTGAAGATCTTCTCCACCGCCACCGCGCCGCCGACCAGCCCGACCAGCGTCGGCAGGAGCTGCGGCAGCACCGCGGGCAGGGCGCGGCGCACCGCGTGCCGTGCCACGTGGCCGGGCGGGAATCCGACGACGTGCCAGGTGCGGGCCCACGGTTCGTGGAAGGCGGCGGGCAGCGCCTGGTCGAGCAGCCCGCCGATCATCGCGCCGCTGGGCAGGCCCAGCGCGAGCGACGGCAGCACCATCGAGGCCGGTTCCTCCCAGCCGCCGGACGGGAACCAGCGCAGCCACACCCCGCCTACCGTGACCAGGATCGAAGCGAGCATGAATTTCGGCAGCGCGGCCACCAGCGCGGCCCCGCCACCCGCGCGGCCGTACCGCATCCTCCGCCGCGAGCCGAGGAAGACCGTGCGGGCGCAGACCGCCGCGGCGGTCGCCAGCGTGACCGCCAGCGCGCCCGTCAGCAGCGTGAGCGATACCCCGAGCGCCGCCGTCACCTGGGGCAGCACCGGCTCGCCCGACACCCAGGAGGTCCCGGCGTCGCCGCGCGGCAGCCCGCCGAGCCAGCGGCCGAGGAGGGCGAGGGGTCCGTCGTCCAGGCCGAGTCGTTCCCGTATGGCCGCCAGGGCCTCCGGCGTCGGATCCTGCTCGCCGGAGCGGGCCCGCAGCACGGTCAGCGCCGGGTCGATGCGGGACAGCCAGGGCAGCAGCGCAACGGTCGTCAGGAGTGCGGCCCCGGCGAGCAGGCGACCGGCCCCTGCCCGCCACGCCGGTCCGGTGCCCATCTAGCCGATGTGCGTGCCGGTGCCGATCAGGGAGCGCTCGCGCGGGTCGAGCAGCACTCCCTCGACGCCGTCGGCGACGCCTTGGACGACCTTCTCGTGGACGAGCGGCACGACGGCGTCCGTGCGCAGGATCTCCGCCTCCGCCGCCATGATCTTCTGCTGGCGCTTCGCCATGTCGCCTTCTTCGGCCGCGGCCGCGATGGCCTTGTCGACCGCGGCGTCCTCGAGGCGGGCGATGTTGTAGGCGCCGCCGGAGGCGAAGTCGCTGGCGAGGTAGGCCACCGCGTCACCGGTGTCGAGCAGCGTGACCCGGGAGAAGACGAGCGCGTCGTATCGGCCGGCGAGGAGGTCGGCCTCCATCTGGGTGTATTCCCGGACGTCCTGCTTCACCTTGAACCCGGCCTTCTCCAGCTGCTGCTGGAGGACGGTCGCCGCCTCCGGCAGCTCACTGCGGTTGGTGTAGGTGGCCAGGCGCACCGTCTTGTCCTTGGTCTGGGCCTGCACCTGTCCGGTGGTCGCGGCCGTCGCCCGTCCGGCGACCGCCGCACGGTGGGCGGCCGCCCACGGGACGGCGGGCCCGAAAAGGCCCTGAGCGGCGTCGGCGTAGCCGCCGAAGACCGAGCCGACGAGGGCGGAGCCGTCCACGGCGGCACGGGCGGCGGCGCGCAGGCCGGCGTCGCTGAAGATCCCGTCGCCGGTGTTGAGTATCAGACTGTCCGTGCGTACGGACGGGACCTCGTGCCGGGTCTTCTCGTCGAGCAGCTTGGCCTGGGAGGTGGGGATCCACTCGGCGATGTCCACGTCGCCCGAGCGCAGTGCGTTGGCGCGGGCGACGCCGTCCGGGATCCAGCTCACGTCGATGCCGGGGGCTTTCGCCCTGCCGCCCCAGTAGCCGTCGAAACGGTCGAGGGAGGCCGTGGTCTTGCCGGCGAGCTTCTTGATCTCGAACGCGCCGGTGCCGGTGCCGACCGGGCTGACGGTGCCGTCCTGGCCGTACGCCTTCGCCGACAGGATGCCCAGGGCGGGGCTGGCCAGGCGCATCGGCATCATGGGGTCCGGGTTCTTCGTGGTGATGGTGACGGTGTCGGCGTCCTCTGCCTTCGCGGTCAGCGTCACGTCGCTGAGCACCCGCGGTTTGGGCTCGGCGGCGCTCGCGTGGCCGAGGGCGTTGACGACGGCCTCGGCGGTGACCTCGGTGCCGTCATGGAACGACGCCTTGCGCAGGTCGAAGGTCCAGGTGGTGGCGCCGGTCCGGGTCCAGGACCTCGCGAGGGCGGGCTGTACCGCGCCGTGCCGGTCCAAGGCGGTCAGACCCTCCGCGACGGACAGCTTGCTCAGCACCGTGGCGTCGTTGCTGTAAGGCGAGAGAGCCTGGGCGGGTGGAACGGCGAGCGCGACCCTCAGCCGCTTCGGTCCTCCCGCGGCGGTGTCGCTGCCGCTCGCCGGGAAACAGCCGGCCAGAAGCGGCGGGAGCGCGAGGGCTATGAGGATGCCGCGGACGGTGGGGCGCATGGAGGGTGGGTCCTGTCTTACGTTACGACGCCGCTTGTTCACGAGGAGGCAGCATATAAGGTAAGCCTTACCGAACTCGCAGGGGGTCGCCTCGCCGGGGACGCGATCAAATGGCACGCCGTGCCCATCGGCCGCGCCATCCTGGAAGGGTGCGCATCACCGATCTTCTCCACGCCCTGTACGCCCGCCGCCTGCGCCGCCAGGTCATGGCCGGACCGCTGCCCAGACACGTCGGCCTCATCATGGACGGCAACCGGCGCTGGGCCAGGCAGATGGGCCTGGCCAACCCGAGCATCGGCCACAAGTACGGCGCCGAGCACATCGAGCACGTGCTGTCCTGGTGCGAGGGGCTGGGCATCCAGCACCTGACCGTGTTCCTCTGCTCGACGGAGAACCTCCAGCGCCGCGGCGACGAGGAGGTCGCGTTCCTGCTGAAGGTGATCGAGCAGATGGTCGCCGACCGGCTCGACCGGCCGGACGCCCGCTGGCGCGTCCACGTCGCCGGCATGCTCGACATGCTGCCCGACACCACCGCCCGCGCGCTCAAGAGCGCCGTCGAGGCCACCCGCACCTGCACGACCGGTTTCCACCTCACGCTGGCCATCGGGTACGGCGGCCGCCAGGAGGTCATCGACGCCCTGCGCGAGCTGCTGTACGAGCGGGCCGAGGCCGGCCAGTCCATGGTGGACCTGGCCGCGACGCTGACCGTGGACGACATCGCCAAGCACCTCTACACCGCCGGGCAACCGGACCCCGACCTGGTGATCCGCACCAGTGGCGAACAGCGCATGTCCAACTTCCTGCTCTGGCAGTCGGCCTACTCCGAGCTGTACTTCTGCGAGGCGTACTGGCCGGCGTTCCGCGAGATCGACTTCCTGCGGGCGCTGCGCAGCTTCGCCGCCCGTCAGCGGCGCTTCGGCGGGTGACCGGCCGCGCCGCGACGACGCCGTACTCGCAACCTTGAGTACCCTTGATCTGCCACCATCCACGAGGAGACCAGCACGTTGCCCGCAACCGACCCGCGCGAGCTCGGCCTGGTGGCCGACTGCGGCAGCTGTTTCGGGCTGTGCTGCGTCGCGCTGCCGTTCGCGGCCTCGGCCGACTTCGCCGCCGACAAGGCGGCCGGCGACCCATGCCACAATCTGCGCGACGACTTCCGCTGCTCCATCCACGAGCAGCTGAGACAGCGCGGCTATCCCGGCTGCACCGTCTTCGACTGCTTCGGGGCCGGGCAGAAGGTCTCGCAGGTCACGTTCGAGGGCCGGAGCTGGCGTGAGGCGCCGGCGACGGCGCGGCAGATGTACGCGGTGTTCCCGGTCATGCGGCAATTGCACGAGCTGCTGTGGTATCTGACCGAGGCGCTCACCCTGGAGCCCGCCCGGCCGATCCGGGCCGAGCTGCGGCAGGCCCTCGACGAGACGGAGCGGCTCACCCGCGAGCCCGCCGGCGTGCTGGAGAAGCTCGACGTGGCGGCGCACCGGGGCGAGGTCAACGGGTTGCTGCTGCGTACGAGCGAGCTGGTCAGGGCCGGGCACCGGGGCAAGGACCGCAGGGGGGCCGACCTGATCGGGGCCCGGCTCAGGGGCGCCGACCTGCGGGGAGCCAACCTGCGGGGCGCGTACTTGATCGGGGCCGACCTGCGGGGCGCCGACCTGCGCCAGGCCGACCTGATCGGCGCCGACCTGCGGGGCGCGGACCTGGCGGGGGCCGACCTGACCGGCAGCGTCTTCCTGACCCAGGCGCAGGTCAACGCCGCCAAGGGCGACGCCGCCACCCGCCTCCCCCACGCCCTCGCCCGCCCCGCCCACTGGCCGTCCACCCACACCGGGCCGACACCGTCACCCCGCCCCAAGCGGGAGCAGGGCCACCACGGCCGGCCACGCGGCACGGGCCGCCGCCCCCGCCGCCGTTGACGGCGCGTCGCCGTGGAGCGACGCCCGCGGGGATCGACTTCTGCTGATCAAACGCCCGATCCGCAGGCTGCGGGATCTCGTGGTGGAAACCGGTTGCCACTTGATGTTTCATGGCATCGGAGGGCAGGCGACGGCTCTCGGGGAGGCGTTCGGCCAGGCGGGTGACCGCTTCGTTGCCGCACGGCAAAGCCGACCGCACATGTCAGCCGTGACCGTGACGTGTACGGAGGCCTGACGAGGTGGCGAGTGGCCGGGACTCAGCTGGGCGGCGGCAATGACGCCGGCGCGGTTCGCGTGGGAGACACGGTCCGGCGGCCGGTGCGGGCGTGGACGAGATCGGTCCACGAGCTGTTGCGGCATCTGGAGATGAAGGGGTTCGAAGGGGCCCCGCGCGTCGTGGGCGTCGACGCCGACGCCCACGAGATCCTCACCTACCTCGACGGCGACGCCATCGGGGCCCGCTCGGTGTGGCCCGAGTGGACGCGTACGGACGAGACGCTCGTCCAGGTCGCGCGCTGGCTGCGCGCCTACCATGCGGCGGTGGCCGATTTCACGCCGTCCGCGGACGCCCATTGGCGCACCGGGCGGCGCTGGTCACCGGGCTTGATCATCGGGCACAACGACGCCGGTCCGTGCAACGCCGCCTGGCGCTCCGGCCGCCTGGTCGGCTTCTTCGACTGGGACTTCGCCGGGCCGACGACGCTCGACGCGGACGTGGCGCTGATGGCGCAGTGCTGGGTGCCGCTCCACGCCCATCGGGTGGCCGCGTCGGAGGGCTACGGCGACTTCGCGTCGCGGCCCGCGCGGCTCCGCCTGTTCCTGGACGTCTACGGGTGGACGGGCAATCCGGAGGCGATCATCAAGGAGGTCCAGGCGAGCATGCGCGCGCGGGCCGCCACGATCCGCCGGCTGGGAGTCACCGGTGACGGGCTCTACGTGAGGCTGCTGCGGCGCGGCGTCGCGGACGACCTCGACGAGGCGGTACGGGAGCTGGACGACTTCTTCAGGTGACGCCCCGGGCTCAGGGCCGCTTCCCGCGATGCTCGGACGCGGCAGTGCTTCGCGTGACGCTCGGACGCCGGCCTGATTCGCGTGGCGCTCGGCTCAGGCGCCGGACCAGACGCGGCCGGTCCGCGCGGTGTGCGCGGCCAGGATGCCGCCGATCGCGGACGCCAGCACGTCCCGGTGTTCCCGGGGCAGCTCCCCCGCCAGCGCCTCCAGCCGCTCGCTCACCCCGTCGTGCGCCAGCGCCCCCAGCCGCCGCCCTTCGGGGGTCAGCTCGATCCGGCAGGTCCGCCGGTCGCGCGCGTCTCGGACCCGGGCCACCAGGCCCCGTTTCTCGGCCCGGTCGACCAGTCCGGTCAGGCTCGACTTCTCCAGGTGCAGCGAACGCGACAGCTCCGTCATCCCGACGGGCCCGCCGGTGAGCAGGCAGAGCAGCTGGGTCTGCTGGGGCGTCAGCTCGTGCTCCTTGCCGACCTCGATGAACACCTGCTGCACCAGATGGGCCAGCCGGACCAGCGCCTGGGTGAAGTGCAGGACCGGCTCTCTCGTCGTGACCACGCCATCGAGTCTAGTTGACAGCCGTTCGCGACACGAACTATTTTCCTTCGTACAACCAACTGTTCGCACCACCAACTAATCTGGCGCGGCACGACGACCCCAGGGAGCCCTTCCATGCCCGACTACGGCCACGATCTGCTCTTCAGCGCCAACATCGTGCCGTCCGCGCAACACCCCGGCACCGTCGTGGCACTCGCCCAGCTCGCCGAGCGCTCCGGGCTCGATTTCGTGACCTTCCAGGACCACCCGTACCAGCCGGCCCACCTCGACACCTGGACGCTGCTGAGCTACGTCGCCGCCGCCACCGAGACGATCAGGCTGGCGGGCAACGTGCACCCGGTGCCGCTGCGGCCGCCGGCGATGCTCGCCCAGGCCGCCGCCAGCCTGGACCTGCTCAGCGGCGGCCGGTTCGAGCTGGCGCTGGGCGCGGGAGGGTATTGGGACGCCATCGCCTCCATGGGCGCCCCGCGCCTGACCCCGGGCCAGGCCGTGGACGCGCTGGAGGAGGGCATCCAGATCATCCGCGCCGCGTGGGACACCGACGCGCCCGGCGGCATCCGGTACGACGGCACGTACCACCGGGTCGACGGCGCCCCGCGCGGGCCGCGGCCCGCCCACGACATCGGCATCTGGCTGGGCGCGTACAAGCCCCGCATGCTCCGCCTCACCGGCCGGCTCGCCGACGGCTGGCTGCCCTCCCTCCCCTACCTGAGGACCACCGCCGAGATCGCCGAGGGCAACGCCGTCATCGACGAGGCCGCCGCCGAGGCGGGCCGCTCGCCGGGCGACGTCCGCCGCCTGCTCAACCTCGGCGAGGAGCTGCCGCCGGCCCAGCTCGCCGAGCTGGCGCTGGAGCACGGCATCAGCGTCTTCATCCTCGGCGGCGACCCCGGCCAGATCCAGCGCTTCGCCGCGGAGACCGCGCCCGCCGTGCGCGAGCTGGTCGCCGCCGGACGCCGCGCGCCCGGCCACGAACGCCGCGACCCGGCGGAAGACCGGGAGAACGCGCCCGAAGCGGCAGGACGGCCGCGCGACGACGGCCCCGCGCTCGCGATCACCCCGACCCCGGATGACGGCGTACGCCTGTCCGACCTGCGCGTGTGGGACGAGAGCACCCGCCCCACCGCCCCGCGGCCCGATCCCGGCAGGAGCTACACCCCGAGGGAGGTGGCCAACGGCCGGCACCTCATCGACGTCCACGACCACCTGCGTGCCGAGCTCGCCCAGCTGCGCGATCTGATCGACCAGGTCGCGGCCGGAGCGCTCGACGCGGCCGCCGCCCGGTCCCACATCAACACCATGACCATGCGCCAGAACAACTGGACCGTCGGCGCCTACTGCGAGTCCTACTGCCGGCTCGTCACCATGCACCACAGCGGCGAGGACGCGATGATCTTCCCGCGTCTGCGCCGAGCCGAGCCCGCGCTCGCCCCGGTGCTGGACCGGCTCAAGGAGGAGCACCAGGCGATCCACAAGATCCTGGAGCGCATCGACCGGGCGCTCGTGGCGTTCGTCGGCGACCCGGCCGGCCGCCTCGGCGACCTGCGTTCCGCCGTGGACCTGCTCACCGACAGCCTGCTGTCGCATCTGTCGTACGAGGAGCGCGAGCTCGTGGAGCCCCTGGCCAGGCACGGCCTGTAGGGCGCGGCGGCGGGAACGCGTGCCGCCGCGCCGCGACCACGACCGCCAGGGCGCCGGCCACCAGCGGCAGGGCGGTCCACGGCAGCGCCCCCGCCCCGGCGCCCTCCAGCACCACGCCGCCGGTCAGCGACCCGGCAGCGATCCCGAGGTTGTAGACGGTGGTCTGCATGGAGGTGGCCACGTCCGCGTCGGCCGGCCCTGAGGCGTTCACCAGGGCCGCCTGCAGCAGCGTCGGCACTCCCCCGAACGCCGCCCCCCACAGCGCCACCGCCGCGAGCAGCACCCAGGCCGGGCCGCCCAGCGCCGGCATCGCCGCCGCCACCATCGCCAGCACCACCAGGAGCGCCGCCCGCAGCCACCGGTCGATCACCGCCCCGACGACCCAGATCCCGGCCACCGTCCCGACGCCGAACACGAGCAGCACCACGCTCGTCTCCACGGCCCCGGACAGCTCCGCGAGCGGCGCCAGGTAGGTGTACACCGCCTGATGCCCGACGAGCACGAGCACCGTCACCCCCAGCACCGTGCGGACGCCGGGCAGGACCGCCACGTCCCGCAATCGCGTCCGCGCCCCGGCCGCCTCGCCTGGGAAGTCCGGCACCTTCCACAGCACCCACGCCACCAGCACGGCCGCCACGACCGACAGCCCGCCGAACGCCCAACGCCACCCGAAGGCCGAGGCCAGCGCCGCGCCCGCCGGGATCCCCGCGCACAACGCCACCGTGATCCCGGCGGAGACGATCGCGATCGCCCGGCCCCGCCGCCCGGCGGGCACCATGCGGGCCGCGTACCCCACCAGCATGGCCCACAGCAGCCCGCCCATGACCCCGGCCAGCAGGCGCGCCGCGAACGTCACGGCGTACGACGACGACACGGCGGTCACGGCGTTGAGCAGCGCGAACCCGGCCAGCACGCCGGCCAGCACGGGCCTTCGCCGCAACCCGCGCAGCAGCGCCGTCAGCGGGATCGCGGCCAGGCACGACGCCACGGCGTAGCCCGTCACCAGGAACCCGACCCGCGCCTCCGGAACGTCCAGCGCCCCGGCCATGCGCGGCAGCAACCCGGCGGGCAGCAACTCGGTCATGACGGCGGTGAAAGCGGCCGTGAACAGGGCCAGCAGGCCCGGCCACGGCATCCGCCGGGCGATCATCGCATCAGACATGCGACCATGCTGAAACCTTCTCATCAATGTGAAGGCAAGTGAGGGAGCGCACCATGAAGATCGGGCAGCTGTCGCAGCGCACCGGCGTCCCCACCCGGATGCTGCGTTACTACGAGGAGCAGGACCTCCTGCACCCCGGCCGGGCCGGCAACGGCTACCGCGACTACCCGGAGTCGGCGGTCTACCGCGTCCAGCAGATCCGCGGCCTGCTCGACTCGGGTCTCACCACGGAGATCATCCGCCGGATCATCCCGTTCCTCGACAAACCCGAGGAGATCCATCTGCATCCGGACTGCCTCACCTCGGAGCTGGCCGACCTGCTCAGGTCCGAGGCCGAGCGCATCCAGCAGCGCATCGACTGCCTGTCCCGCAACCGCGACCGGATCCTCGCCTACCTCTCCGCCGTCGAGACCCGCCAGGGGCAGGCATGAGCGTGCGGTCGCTGGCCGATCTCCTCGCGGACGTGGAGCGCGGCAGGACGCCCGAGGCGGACGGCGGCCTGACGATCCTGCCCCAGCCGTCGCCCCGCGACGCAGGCGTCATCGCGTTCACCGGGCACCACGTGGTCTTCGCCGACCTCGCCCCGGAGTGGATCAGGGATCGGCTCCCGCCCGACGACCTCTCGGCGCCGCTCGGCCCGCCGTTCCTGCAGGCGCTCGCGGAGCGGACCGGGCGCGGGATCGGCACCGTGGATCTGCTGGGCCTGGCCCGGCCGCTCGGCGGCCCTCCCCCGGTTCCGCTGGAGGAGATCACCGGCACCGATCATCCGCGGGTGGCGCGCGCCCTCGGCTACCGCGACGGGGTACGCGTGTGGACGTGCGAGGGCGGCCTGCTCACCGTGGGACGCGGCGTCGCGGGGCGGTGGGAGGCGGCGGTCGAGGTCGAGCCGGGCCACCGGGGCCGCGGGCTGGGGCGGCTCCTGGCCCGGTCCGCCCGCCACCTCGTACGGGATCCCGTGTGGGCGCAGATCGCGCCCGGCAACGCGGCCAGCGTGCGGGCCTTCCTGGCGGCCGGCTACCTGCCGGTCGGCGCCGAGGTTCTTTTTCCCGCGAGATGACGTGACCGCGCGGGAGGCCATCGCCCCGACGGTCGCGCCCGGCACGCCGGCCCCCGTGCTGACCGAGTTCTTCAACCAGGTGCGGTGATGTCGTGGGCAAGAGCTTCCCTTGTTGGGCGAAAAGCGGGCGTGGCGGTACGACACCCCCACAAGATCGCTACGTATAGTGATGGCCGATGTCACTTCGTGATCACAGGGGGAATCATGAGAAGTAGCCTCATCGCCACCGGTGGTGCGCTCCTCGCCGCGGCCGTGCTGTTCGGAGGCGCCGCCCCGGCCACCGCCGGGGACGACTCGGGGACCAGGGACAGGTGGAACGACAGCTGGGGCGACTGGTCTCAGCACTACCCGCAGCACTGCGACGTCGGGGTCAACGACGACCAGACCTACCACCACGTCACCAAGCAGGGGGTGTTCGCCGGCACCCGCGACACCGACGGCTGCCAGAACACCGACTTCTTCGACGACCTCCCCGGTGACGACATGAGGGACCGCGACCGGCTCAACCGCACCTCGTCGTTCGCCGAAAGCTCGCCGGGCACCGCAAACGGGCTCACCAGCCGCATCAGCGAGTGATCTCACCGGCGAACGCCCGGGTCCCCGCGGCCACAAGGCGGCGCCGGGACCCGGGCGTTCGCCGCGTCCTCCACAGGCCCCGGCTACCATGATCCGATGCGACTCGGCGTGAACGTCCCGAACTTCGGCCCCGGCACCGACCCGGGCGTCCTGCGGCAATGGGCCCTGACCGTCGAAGGGCTCGGGTTCGACCTGCTGATGGTGTCCGACCATGTGGTGATCACCCCTGACGTAGCGGAGCAGTATCCCGCGCCGTTCTACGAGCCGTTCACGACCCTGGCCTGGCTCGCCGGCGCCACCGCCCGGATCGGGCTCGGCACCACGGTCCTCATCGTGCCGTACCGGCATCCCCTGCTCGTGGCCCGCATGGCCGCCAACCTCAACGACCTCAGCGGCGGGCGGCTGGTGCTCGGCGTGGGCGTCGGGTGGGCGCGGCAGGAGTTCGAAGCCCTCGGCGTGGCGCACGAGCGGCGTGGCAGGCTCACCGACGAGCACCTCGCCGCCATCCGCGCCGCCTGGGCCGACGAGTCCGACTACCGCTCCGGCGGGGTGCCGATCTGGGTGGGCGGTGGCAGCGACGCCGCCCTGCGCCGGGCGGTGCGCTTCGGCGAGGCCTGGCACCCGCTCAGGAACACGCTCCCGTGGCTGCGCGAGGCGCTGCCGCGGCTGGAGGCGATCGCCGCCGGCCAGGGCCGCCCCCTGCCGGTCTTCGCCCCCAGGATCCTGCTGCGGCTGACCGACGCTCCGGTGACGGGGCCCGAGCGGCGCGCGGGCGAGGGCACGATCGAGCAGGTCGCCGACGACCTTGAGGAGTTGCGCCGGCTCGGCGCGGAGACCGTGGTGCTCGACCCGTTCATCGGCGACCCGGACGAGACGCTCCGCCCCGAGGCCGCCTGGCAGATGCTGGCCACCGTGGCCGCCCACCGCCCGCGGGAATGAGCCGGACGCCGCTGCTACGCTTTATGCCGTAAGGAGTTGTTCCGCGAGGAGAGTCGCCGCGTTGGTCGTTTACGCCGGTCAGGGGGACGCGCGCCGTTCGATGGCGCTGCTGTGGCGCACCGAGGAGCGGGGCGACACCCGGCCGGGCCCCAAACCGGGGCTGAGCGTCGACGAGATCGTCGACGCCGCCATCGCGGTGGCCGACGGCGAGGGCATGGCCGCCCTGTCCATGCGCAAGGTCGGCGAACGGCTCGGCCGCACCGGGATGGCGCTCTACACGTACGTGCCGGGCAAGGGCGAGCTGGTCGACCTCATGTACGACCGGGCCATGGCCGAGCTGCCCGCCGAGTATGACCTGAGCGGCGGCTGGCGCCCGGCCATCACCGCGTGGGCCGAGAACATGCGGGCCTTCTATCTGCGTCATCCGTGGGTGCTGCAGGTGTCGCAGGCCCGCCCGGTGCTGGGGCCGAACGAGTTCGCGGCGCTGGAGACCATGGTCGGCATCCTGCGGCTGACGGGCCTGCCGCCGGGACGGCTGCGTGGCGTGGTGGCGCTGCTGTACGACTTCGTGCGCGGGGCGGCCAGGACGGTCGCCGAGTCCCGCCAGGCGCCCTCGGAGACCGGGGTGTCGGACGAGGAGTGGTGGAAGGCGCGCTCGTCGCTGCTGGAGGCGGTGGCGCCGGGGTTCGCGGCGCGCTTCCCCATGGTGAGGTGGGTGGAGTCGGAGGACGACGACGGGCCCGCGGAGGGCGAGCCATACCTCGAGCACCGGGTCGGCGAGACGTTCAGGGTGGGCCTGGCCGTGCTGCTCGACGGCGTCGAGGCGGCCGTGCGCGGCCAGGCGTGACCTTCCTGGCTCAGGCGCGCCGGGCCGCGAGCTCGTCCAGGTCGCGGACGAACCAGAGGTGGTCGCCCCGGTTCGACTCCAGCACCCAGGCGCGCAGGGCCGAGCTGACCTCGGTGAAGCGGGAGATGTCCCCGACGATCGCCAGGCCGAGCCGGTAGTTGACGAACTTCTGCGCGATCTCCCCGGCCACGCCGGTGCGCAGGGAGAAGAAGTCGTCGTGCAGGCGTTCGGCGGGCACGGCGACCCAGGTGGCGCCGCTCCCCCACGCCTCGCCGATGAGGTCGAGCGCGTCCCGGTTGCTGCGCAGGAGCGGGCCGTCGGGCGCGCATATGTACAGGCCGTCGTCAGGCATGGGTGGTCTCCAGGAAGTCCATGATCTTTCGGGTGTGGGCGGGGAGCCGCCCTCAGTCCCGCACCAGCGCGTCGATGATCCGCAGCACCTGGGCGCTCACCTCGAGCCCGCCCAGCACGATGATCTTCAGGTGCGCGCGTTCCTCGTCGTAGACGAATTCCACACGCACCCCGTGCGGCCGCCCGGCGAGGGATCCCATGACCATCGTGCTGATCCGGTCCATCGCGCGCCTGTCGAGGCCGTCGACCTCCACGATGCTGGACACTTCGGCGTGCCGCCGCATCTCCGGAGCGCCGACCGGGATCCCGGCGAAGGCCGCCAGGTGGTCCTTGGCGATCCGGTACTGCTTGCCGATCCGCACGGCAGGCAGGCGCCCGTCGCGGACGTAGTTCCGCACGGTCTTGACGTGCAGCCCCAGCAGTCCGGCCGCCTGCTCCACGGTGTATTGCTCCATAACACTCCCTAGAGTACGGCATGTTAGGCAGTGATAGGGAGTGTCACGCGTGCGGGCCGACCGTCACCGAGCCGATGGTCAGCCGTGGCCGGCCCTCCAGCACCTCGGCCACCCGTTCCACCTGCTCGTCCAGCTCCCGCAGCTGGCCGGCGGTGAGGTCGCGGAGCGGCTCCACCGTGATGTCGATCTTGCTGCCGGAGCGCCGCTGGTGCCAGACGCCGCTCACGGTCCCGTCCACGAGCAGCACCGGGTAGTTCCCCGCCTGGCCGCCGGACAGCGCCCGCTTCGCCGCCGCGCCCGGGTAGAGCAGCTCGCGCGGCCGCCCGGCCACCACGTACGCGTCGAAGTACGGCAGCAGCCGCACGCCCCGCGGCGGGTCCTCGGGCACCGCCGTGTCGCCCGCGACCACCCAGGCCGGCCGCCCCTCGAACAGCACCTCCTCCACCCCCGCCGTCTCGAACGCCTGGGCCGCCCACCGCACCGGCGCCTCGACCCACTGCGCGAACTGCTCGGGTGTGGCCGGCCCGTACGCCGTCAGGTAGCTCCGGACCAGCCGGGCGGGAGCGTCCGGCACGGGCGGTGTCGCGGGCGCGGCGGTGTAGGTGACCTTGCGGCCCCTGCCCGCGCCGAAGACGAACGCGCCCCGGTGCGCCGCCAGGTGCATCGCCATCCGCCAGCGCGGCCACATGCCCTGGAACGCGGGCATGACGAGGTCGCCGGCCCACGGGCCGGTGGCGGCGACGACCGCGTCGCTCAGCTCGTCGATGGTCAGCTCGGCCCCGTCGAGCACCTCACGGATCGCCGCCACCACCTGGTCGATCTGCTCGGGCGTCATCCTGATGGCCGGCGGGGCGCCGCGGTGCGGGTTCGGTACGGACGACAGCGCTCCCACCCACATGGGCAGGTCGCCCGCGGGCAGCAGGTGCACGGTGCCGCGCGGCCCGTACGTCTTGACCAGGGTGCGCGCGCCCCACAGCGCCTCGCGCACGTGCGCCCGCGTCACGCCGCCGAGCCGCAGGCCGACGGAGAGCTCGGCGGCCGACATGACCTGAGCGTGCGCCCCGCACATCGCGGCCACCACCTCGGCCGGCTCCGCGTGTCTCGGGGAGCCGAGCCCGGCCCGCTCCAGCCGTCGCGCACTCACCTGCGGCCATGACAGTTCGATCACCGTGTCCTCCTCATCGGGTGGACTTCACGGTAGGGGCTAATGCGGAAGAATCCGTGCCGCATTCGTGGGGAGGCGATCCGCCGCGGTCCGGGATTCCGCCCATGTCGTTCAAGTCGCCTTTCAGTGATCTCCAATCGGGCATCGCTAACCTCACCTGTCATGACCCGCCTCAGCCCCTTCCTCGGGCCGCTCACCCCCCGCCAGCGCTGGCGCAGGGTCAGGCTCCAGGCCTACTCCTGGTTCCTGACCGGCGCGTACCGGCTGGGCGCGATGCATCCCGCCGTCTGGCGGCTCGTCGCGCGCACCTACCATCCCGCGCTGGACCGGGTGGCCGCCCGGCATGCCAGGGTGGCCTGCCAGTTCGCCGCCGTGGACGTGCCGGCCTACCGTCACTTCCTGCGGGAGCACGGCGCCGAGCACGCCAGGCGGCTGGAGGACTTCCCCGAGACCACCAAGCACAACTACGCCGGCGCCTACGACGAGGAGAGCCGCTGCCAGGAGGGCAGGCTGCACCGGGCGGGCGTGATCGTGGACGAGTCGTCGGGGTCGAGCGGCAAGCCGTACAACTGGGTCCGCGGGCCGCGTGAGCTCAAGGGCATCTACCGCAACGCCGCCGGGTACATCGAGCTGGTCTTCCCCGGCAAGAGGCTGTTCGTGATCAACGCGTACTCGATGGGCGCCTGGGCCACCGGCACCACCACGGGCACGGCCATGGCCCGCATCGCGATGGTCAAGAACACCGGCCCCGACCTGGAGAAGATCGCCGACACGCTGGAGCACTTCGGGCCCGGCTACGACTACGTGGTGGCCGCGTACCCGCCGTTCCTCAAGCACCTGCGCGACCGGCTCGACGAGACGGGCTTCCCGTGGCGGGACTACCGCATCCGCGGGATGGTCGGCGGCGAGGGCATGACCGAGGCGCTGCGCGACTACCTGGAGGAGCGCTTCGAGGAGGTGCGCTCCGGCTACGGCGCCAGCGATCTGACCATCGGCATGGGCGCCGAGAGCGGGTTCAGCGTGTGGCTGCGCAAGCGCCTGGCCACCGACCAGAAGCTGCGCGACCGGCTGCTGGGCCCTGGCGAGCAGCGGCTGCCGATGATCTTCCACTACAACCCGCTGGAGACGTTCCTGGAGGTGAACGCGGAGGGCGAGCTGCTGTGCACCATCAACACCAAGAGCTGCCTGCAGCCCAAGCTCCGTTACAACGTCGGCGACGAGGCCCGGCTCCACACCCTCGCCGAGGTGCGCGAAGCCCTCGGCGCGGAGGAGTACGAGCGCGCGTGGACCGACGAGCGGCTCAACCTGCCGCTGCTGTTCCTGTTCGGCCGCAAGGACTCGACGATCTCCTACATGGGGGCGAACCTGTATCCGCAGGACGTCGAGTACGGCCTCTACCAGGGCAATCCGTACGCCGCCGCGATCAACAGGTTCTGCCTGTCGCTGGAGGAGCTGCCGGGCCTGGAGTATCGTCCCGTGATCAACCTCGAGGTACGCGGCGACGTCGACCGCGAGGAGCTGGCGGCCATCTGCCGCAAGGGCGTCGTCGCCCACCTGAGCGCCGTCTCGCGCGACTTCGCCGAGTCGCTCAAGGAGGACCCGACGGCCGCCGACCTGCGGGTCAGGACCTACGACCTGGGTGAGGGCCCGTTCACCGGGCTCACCAAGATGAAGAACGTCTACCTGGTGAAGGACGCATGAGGACCACCGATTTCAGCAGGACGCCGCCGCAGGGGCAGGCGACGGCGATGTTCGTCGGGGCCACCCGCTACCGGGGGCCGTTGTCGATATTCACGCTGACGCTGACGTGGTTCCGCATGGTGCGCGACATGAAGCGGATGCGCGGCTACTGCTGGCACAAGATCTACTGGGAGTTCCCGTACACGCTCGGCACGCTGGCGTTCTTCGAGGACCGCGATGCGCTGTTGCGCTTCGCCCGCAGCCGGCACCACCGCAAGCTCATGCGGTGGGTGACCGACGGCACGAAGAACGCCACGGGCGGCTACATCCGGCTCTACAACGCCGAGCCCGAGGGCTACAGCAACGGGATCTGGCGGGCCGAGGGCGGCCCGATGGCGCACATCGAGACGTTCACGCCGCTGTCGACGGAGGACGGCGAAGGGCCGCGGGTGAGGCGGAAGTGACGGCGCTGGAGCGCGTCGGCTCCCGCCGCGGGCTGCGCGAGTTCCTCACCCTGACCGACCGCCTCTACCGGGGCGAGCCGCGTTTCGTCCCGCCGCTGCACGCGCAGGTCCGCACGTGGTTCCGGCAGGGCGTGCCGATGTACGTGCTGCGGCGGCGCGGTCAGGTGGTGGCGCGCACGACGCTGCACACGGACGCCGCGCTGGACGCCGAGCTGGGCCGGCCGGCGCAGCTGTTCGGGCTGACGGAGTTCGCGGAGGGAGCGGCCGAGGAGCTGTTCGACGCCGTCTGCGCCGCCGGGCGCGCCGCGGGGCGGCAGACCGCGTTCGGCCCGGTCTCGCTGCTGCCCAACCAGGCGGGCGGCGTCATCACCTCGGGCTTCGGCGAGCGCGGTTTCATCGACAGCGCGTGGAACCATCCGTACTACCCGGTCGCGTACGAGGCGTACGGGTTCGCCCGCCGGTTCGAGTCCGACACCTGGATCTGCCCGGTGCCGGACAAGCCGGTGTTCGACTTCGACGACCGGCGGATCGAGGCCGAGGGGCTGCGGGTGCACCGGGGCGACCGGAGGCGCGTCCAGGAGCAGCTGCCGATCCTGCGCGAGATGCTCAACGCCAGTTTCGCGCAGCTCGGCTACTACACCGAGATCTCCGCCGAGCAGCTGGCGGCGCAGACGGACGGGCTGGCGCACCTGCTCGACGAGGCGCTGCTGCTGTACCTGACGAAGGCGGAGCGGCCGATCGCGTTCGTGCTCTGCCTGCCCGACATTTCAGAGTTCGTCGTGAAATGCCGGGGCGATCTGCATCTGCTGAACCAGCTCCGCCTGCTCGCCACCCGCTCCCGTTACCGGCGCGAGGCGGTGCTCGTCATCAAGGGCACCGTCCCGGAGGAGCAGGGCCACGGCTACATGCGGCTGCTCTCGCGTGAGCTGCACGAGGGGCTGCGCCGGGGCGGGTACCACACGTTGCGCAGCACGTACGTCGAGCGCACCAACCCCGGCTCCGCCGCCCAGTACGTCGCGATGGGCGGGCGCCCGCTGCACGGCTACACCTTCTACGCCAAGGACCTCTGAGTGGACGAGCTGCGGGCGCTGGAGCCCGACTTCTGGCGTGCGCCCAGCGCGCACAACACCCAGCCCTGGACGTTGATCTACACCGGCGACGCGGTCGCGGTCGGCTGGGACCCGGACAGGGCGCTGCCCATCAGCGACCCCACGGGCCGCGACCTGCGCCTCAGCCTGGGCGCGTTCGTGGAGTGCTGCCTGATCGTGTGCGCGGACGCGGGCCTGTCCGTGGGCTTCCGCCCGGATCCCGGGCCGCGGCGCGCAGGCTGGCTGCAGGAGGCGGCCGAGCCGTACGAGACGCCGTTCACCACGGCGGACGTGCGGGCGCGCGGCGCGAACCGCGGCGAGTACCACCCGGGACGGCTGCCGGACGACGTGGCCGAGGGGCTGGCCGGGACGCGCCGGGTGGCCTGCCGGGACCTGGCGGACCTGCTGCACGCGGCGGACCTGCACCAGTTCGGCGACGGCGAGGTGACGCGGGAGCTGCGTGCCTGGCTGCGGCTCACCCGGCGGCACCGCCGCTACCTGCTCGACGGCCTCAGCGACCGCGCGCTGGCCTTGAGCCGGTTCGAGGCGCTCGCCCTGCGGGCCTCGCTCGCTCTGTATCCGGCGTTGCGTCCCCTGGGGCTCCCCCGGCTGCTGGCCGGGGCCTCCCGGGGGCTGCTGGACTACGACGGGGACGTGCTGGTGCTGGTCGGCCCGCCCGGCGACGAGGTGGAGCAGGGCCGCGTGCTGATGCGGCACTGGCTGACGCTGTCCGGCCTCGGCTACACCACGCACCCGCTGAGCCAGCTCATCGACTGCGCGCCCACCCGGGAGGTGCTGGCGGAGCGGCTGGAGGTGGCCGACCCCCTGTCGCTCCTGCACGTGGCCCGCGTCGGCCGCCCGAAGGCGCCGGCCACGCCGTCGTCGCGGGTGAAATCCCGTTAGGGCCCGCTTTTCGGCACCTCGTCACGAGCGCCCTCGGCTCCTCCTCACCCGCCGTAGTCGACCGGAGGGCCCTTGGGGAAGCCGCGCTGTCGTGCCTTCTCCGGCACGCGCGGAGCCGGTGCCGCCGGGGAGGGCCGAGTGCGTGGGCGTGGGCATGTGTTCAGCCGCGCGTGGCGGGCAGGGGCCTCACAAGGGCAGGGTTTGCGTCCGCCCTGTCATGGCATTGCCCGCCGGGGGTAGCGGTACCTAGGGCGAGGACCGTGGAGTGTGGTGCTATGGGGGCGACGGCGCGAACGCGCACGGGGAATCTGCCGCTTGAGCTCACCAGCTTCATAGGTCGCAGGCGTGAACTCGCCGAGGGCAAGCGCTTGCTCTCCACCGGCCGGATGCTGACCCTGGTGGGCGTGGGCGGGGTGGGCAAGACCCGGCTGGCGCAGCGGATCGCCGGGGAGCTGTCCCGGGAGTTCCCCGACGGGGTCTGGTTCATCGACCTGGCGCCGCTGACGGCCGGGGACCTTCTCATCAACGAGGTCTCCAGCACCCTCGGATGCCCGCTGCCGGACATGGAGGTCCTCACCGAATGCCTGGAGGACAAGAGTCTCCTGGTGGTGATGGACAACTGCGAGCACCTGCTCCCCCAGTGCGCCGCACTCGCCGGCGACCTGCTGGCCATCGCCCCCGGGCTGCGGATGCTGGCCACCAGCCGGGAGCCGCTCCGTAACGCCGGGGAGCAGGTCCTCGAGGTGCCGCCGCTGACGGTGCCGGGGGACGCCGAGCCGTCCGGCGAGGGGCTCCTGCAGAACGAGGCGGTGCGGCTGTTCGAGGACCGGGCCTCGTCGGTCGTGCCCGGGTTCAAGGTCGACGACGCCAACTTCCCGGCCGTTGCGCGGCTGTGCCGGCGGCTGGACGGCATCCCCCTGGCCATCGAGCTCGCGGCGGCGCGCGTGCTGGTGCTGTCCGTGCAGCAGATCGTCGACCGCCTCGAGGACCGGTTCCGGCTGCTGACGACCGGGCCGACCACCGCGCCGCCGCGGCAGAAGACGCTGCGGGCGCTGCTGGACTGGAGCTACGACCTGTGCACCCCCGAGGAGCGGGTGCTGTGGGAGCGCCTGTCGGTCTTCTCCGGCGGCTGCGGCCTGGAGGCGATCGAGTACGTGTGCTCCGGGGAGGAGGCGGCCTGGGACCACGTGCTGGACGTGCTGGGGCGGCTGGTCGGCAAGTCGATCGTGCAGCGCCGCGGGCAGGGCCCTGCCGTGCGCTTCGACATGCTGGACACGATCCGCCATTACGGATGGGACCGGCTCGTCGCCTCCGGCCACGCCAAGGACCTTCGGCTGCGCCACCGCGACTGGTGCCGGAGCCTGGCGGCGCGGGCGGAGGAGGAGTGGTTCGGCGAGCACCAGATGACGTGGCTCGGCCGCCTGTCCCAGGAGCAGGCCAATGTGCGGGCCGCGCTGGAGTTCTGCCTGAGCGAGCCCGGCGAGGCCTGGGCCGCGCTGGAGATCGCCGCCGCGATGTGGAGCCACCGGCTCTCGTGGAGCTCCCCGAGCGAAGGCCACCATTGGCTGGAGCGGGGGCTCGCGCTGGAGCCGGACGCCGGGGCCGTCCGGGCCAAGGCCCTGTGGGTCGACGCGTGGCTGGTACTGCTGCGGGGCGACCAGGAGGCCGCCAAGCCGCTGCTGGAGGAGTGCCGGACGCTGGCGACGCGGCTGGGCGACGAGGCCCAGCTCGCCGGCACGATCCACATCACGGGGTTCGCCGCGTTGCTGGCGGGAGACTTCGACCGGGCCTTCACGCTCCTGGAGGAGGCCCTCGTGCGGCGTCGCGCCCTCGGCCATCGGGGGCACGTGTTCGTGGTGCTCTTCCAACTGGCCATGACCGCCGTGCTCAAGGACGATCCACGCTCCACGGAGCTCTGCGAGGAGGTGCTGGAGACGGCCAGGGAGGCGAACGCCGAGTGGTCGGTCTCCTACGCGCTGTGGGTCACGGCCCTCGGCCGATGGCGGCAGGGCGCGCTCCGGGACGCCGCGGCCATGATGCGGGACGCCGTGCGGCTGAAGCTGCGCTGCAACGACCATCTGGGCCTCGCCCAGTGCGTCGAGGGACTGGCCTGGATCCTCGCCGACGACAAGCAGTACGAGCAGGCCGCCCAGATGCTGGGCGCCGCTCACGGGGTCTGGCGGTCGATCGGCACGTCGCTGTCCGGGGTCGGGCACCTGGCCGGCGCCCACGACCGGTGCGCGGCCACCCTCAGGGAACACCTCAGGGAAGAGCGGTTCACGGCGGCCTTCGACCGCGGCGCGCAGCTCACCCCCGACCAGGCCGCCGCCTTCGCGCTGGAGGAGAGGCGCGGCCGGCGCCCGGAGGCCCGCCCGCCCGAGTCCGACATGGCCTCCCTCCTCACCCGCAGGGAACGGGAGATCGCCGAGTGCGTCGCCAAGGGCCTCAGCAACAAGGAGATCGCCGACGCCCTGGTCATCTCGCAACGCACCGCGGAGTGCCACGTCGAGAACATCCTCCGCAAGCTGAACTTCACGTCCCGGTCGCAGATCGTCAAAACCTGGTCCTCACGCGACCTCGACCAGGGGTGATCCCCGAGCCTGTGACCTCGGGTCATATACGATCACATCGAGCGAGCTCCACGAGCCCGTGCGCCGGGTGACGGAGTCCCGCGGAGACAGCTGTGCACGACGACATCCACCCGGCCGGACCGGGATCAGCGACCGTCCCCGATCCGCTTGTCCGGATCCGGGGCCTCCGCAAGCACTTCGGCGGCACCCACGCGCTGCGCGGAGTGGACCTCGACCTCCACGGCGGCAGCATCCTCGCCCTGCTCGGCGCGAACGGCGCCGGCAAGTCCACCCTGATCAAGATCTTGGCCGGGATCCACCACGCCGACGAGGGAGAGATCAGCGTGGCCGCCGCCCCCCTGGGCGGTCACGCGGCCACCGGCGGCATGGCGTTCATCCACCAGGATCTCGGCCTCGTCGAGTGGATGAGCGTCGCGGAGAACATCGCCCTCGGCGCCGGATACCCCCGGCGCGGCGGCCTCATCTCCTGGCGCGCCGTACGCCGCCGCGGCGCGGACGCCCTGGATACGGTCGCCTGCCGCCTCGACCCGGACACGCCGATCGCACGCCTGACGCGTGCCGAGCGCTCGCTCGTCGCCATCGCCCGCGCGCTGGCCACGGACGCGCGGATCCTCGTCTTCGACGAGCCCACCGCCTCCCTGCCCGCCGCCGACTGCGCCGTCCTCTTCGACGTCCTGCGGACGCTCCGCGATCGGGGCCACGCGATCCTGTACGTCACCCACCGGATCGACGAGGTCTACCGGATCGCCGACAGCGTCGCCGTCCTCCGCGACGGACGCCTCGTCAGCCGGGGGCCGCTGGCCGGCCGCCGCCCCGCCGACCTGGTCCGCGACATCGTCGGCCGCGAGACCAGGGTCCACCGGCGCCGCGTCCGCAGGCCGGGGAAGGTCCTCCTGCGCCTGTCCGGCGTGCGTACCGGGCAGGCGGGACCGGTCGGGTTCGCCCTCCGCAGGGGCGAGATGCTCGGCCTCGTGGGACTCGCCGGGGCGGGGCACGTGGACGTCGGGCGCGCGCTGGCCGGCGCGTCCCCCGTCCTGTCGGGCCGGGTGGTCCTCGCCGGGCGGCCGTACCGGCCGGCCTCGGTCGCGGCCGCCGTGGGCGCGGGCATCGGCCTCCTGCCGAGCAACCGGGCGGAGGAGGCCGCCGCCCAGGACCTGAGCGTGCGGGAGAACCTGCTGGCCAACCCGGCGGCACGCGGCCGTTCGCCGCTGAGCGCGACGGGGCCGGGGCGCGAGCGCGCCGAAACGGCGGCCGTCGTCACGGCCCTGCAGGTCCGACCGGCCGACCCGGAGGCGCCGTTCGCCGCCCTGTCCGGAGGAAACCAGCAGAAGGTGCTGATCGGGCGCTGGCTCGGGGCCGGCCGCCGGCTGCTGATCCTCGAGGAGCCCACCGCGGGAGTGGACGTCGGCGCCAAGTCCGAGATCCACCGGCTGCTCGGCGAGGCCCTGGCGACCGGGCTGGCCGTCCTGCTCGTCTCCGGCGACTTCGAGGAAGTCGTGAACATGTGCGACCGCGCGCTCGTGTTCGCACGCGGAGCCGTGACCGCCGAGCTGAGCGGCGGCGGCCTCACCGTCGCGGCGCTCACCCACGCGGCCACGGCCACGCCTGTCTCCCGCCGGGCGGATCGATGCTGATCAGGGAGCTCGTCCGGCGGCGGATCTCCGCCGGCCGTCTCCTGGGCAGCTACGGGCTGCCGGGGCTGGGGTTCGTCCTGTTCGTGGTGTTCGCGCTGGCCTTGCCCGGCACGTTCCCGACCATGGCCAACTTCACGGCGATCATCTCCGCCTACGCGATCACCGCGATTCTGGCGCAGGGCGCGATGATCCCCATCATCACGGGGAACTTCGACCTGTCGATCGGCTACGGCCTCGGCCTGAGCCATGTCATGACGCTTCTCCTCATCGTCAACGCCGGATGGCCGTGGCCGCAGGCCTGCCTGGCCGTGCTCGCCGGCGGGATCGCGGTCGGCGTGGTGAACGGTTTCCTGGTGGAGTACGCGCGCATCGACTCGTTCATCGCGACGCTCGGCACCGGCAGCATCATGTACGCCGTCACGGGGTGGGTGACCGGCGGCGCCCGGATCTTCCCCGGCCCGCAGGGCCTCCCCGCGGGCCTCACCGACCTGTACGACTCGAGGCTCCTCACCCTGCCGGTCCCCGCCTTCTACGTCCTGGCCCTGGCGGCCGTGCTGTGGATCGTGCTGGAGCGGCTCGCGCTCGGCCGCTACCTCTACGTCATCGGCTCCAACCCGCGGGCGGCCGAGCTGGTCGGGATCCCCGTCCGCCGCTACGTCGTCCTCGCCTTCGCCGGCTCCGGCCTTCTGACCGGCTTCGCCGGGATCCTGCTCGCCGCCCAGCAGCAGATCGGCAACCCGAGCGTCGGCCTCGACCACCTGCTGCCCGCCTTCGTGGCCGCGCTGCTCGGATCCACCACGATCAAGCCCGGGCGGGCCAACCCGTGGGGCACCGTCGTCGCCGTCGCCGTCCTCGCCATCGGGCTGTCCGGCCTCAGCCAGCTCGGGGCGTATTTCTGGGTGACGCCCCTGTTCAACGGGATCACCCTGCTCATCGCGGTCGGACTGGCCGGCTACTCGGCACGCCGCCGCACCAGCGCCACCAGCGGGAGCCGGGCATGAACCGCTTCCTGCGTCGTGCCACCGCTCTCGCGCTGGCCGCCGTGCTCGCCGGCGGCTGCACCCGCGGCCCCGCGCCGGACCGCGCCCCCGGCCGCGACGGGGCGGCGAGCCCGTGCCCCGACATGGCGAACGCGGCCAAGCGGGCGGTCGCGCGGGCCGAAGCGGTCGACACCCCCTGGGACGGCCCCACGACCGGGCCCCGCGCCGTTCCCGGAAAGAGCATCGCCTTCGTCGCCTCCAGCATGACCAACCCCGGCGTGGCCGGCACGGCCAAAGGGGTCCAGGAGGCGGCGCGGACCATCGGCTGGCGCGTCCGCGTGATCGACGGCCAGGGCACGCCCGCCGGGATCCGGTCGGCCTTCGGCCAGGCCCTCGCGCTCCGGTCATCCGGGATCGTCATCGGCGGGTTCGACCCGGGCACCGTGGCCCAGCAGGTGAAACAGGCCGACGACGCCGGCATCCCGCTCGTCGGCTGGCACGCGACCACGTCACCGGGCCCCAGCGCCAACCCCAAGCTCTTCACCAACGTCACGAGCCGCGTGGAGGACGTCGCGCGGATCAGCGCGTACTGGATCATCGCGAAGTCGGACGGCGACGCCGGCGTCGTGATCTTCACCGACTCCTCGATCCCCTTCGCGGAGAACAAGTCCCAGCTGATCAAGAAGACGCTGCTGAGCTGCCGGGGCGTCAAGCTCCTCGCGTACGAGAACATCCCGCTCCCGGACACCGGCACCCTCACGCCGGTGGTGGTCTCCTCCCTGCTGTCCCGCTTCGGCGAGCGCTGGACGTACTCGGCCGCCATCAACGACGTCTACTTCGCCGACGCCGCCCCGGCGCTGCGTGCCGCCGGCCGGAACGGCGGCGGGCCCCCGTATTCCATCGGCGCCGGGGACGGCGATCCGTCGGCGTTCCAGCGCATCCGCGACCGGCAGTTCCAGCAGGCGACCGTCCCCGAGCCGTTGAACGCGCAGGGCGCCCAGATCGTCGACGAGCTGAACCGCGCGTTCGCCGGCCGCCCTCCCAGCGGCTACGTCACGCCGGTGCACCTGACCACGACCGAGAACGTGGACGGCTCCACCTCGTGGGAGCCGCGCGGCTACCGCGAGGCCTACCGGCGCATCTGGCACGGCTAGAGGAGCGGCCGCCCCCTTCCGGGGCGGCCTTCTTGCTGTACGCCTCGATGAAGGGCACCTCCAGCCCGCGGCGGACGCTCTCGCCGACGCTGGTGTGGCCCTGCAGCGGGTAGTAGACCGTGAGCATCATCTCCTTCCACGGCTGGGCCCCGGCGTCGACCTGGGCCCGCATCCGGTCGGCTCAGGGCTGCGGGGGCATCGCGGCGAGCAGCCGGTCGGCCGCCGCGTCGATCTCCTCCTGGGTCGTGAAGCCGGACGTGGCGTGCTGCAGCGCGGCGTTCAGCGCCTCGGTGCGCTGTCCGGGGTCGATGGCCTCGGCCTCCTCGATGAGCAGGTCGAGCAGGGTGCGGTCGAGCCCCATGGCCAGCAGGTCGAGCTCGGCCACGTTGGCGTTGCCCGACGGGAAGGCGAGGCGCAGCCACGGGTAGGCCGCGGTCCGCGGCAGCGTGACGTCGTACCAGCGGGCGACGTCGACCCCGCTGATCGTGTGCAGGGCGGTCCAGGTGGCGCCGCCGTCGGCGGAGCCCTGGAGCACGGCGCCGTTGAGCCGGGTGACGTGGGTGGAGCGGGGGTGGTAGCGCAGCCCGTCCAGCGCCACCGGCTGCGCCGGACGCACGTCGATCCAGCCGGCCGCGGTGGTCGTGTCGGTGAAGGTGGCGGTGTCGCCGTCGAAGGCGCGCCAGCCGTTCTCGGCCTTGGTGCCGCCGCCGCCCCACGGCACCGTGGACGCCTCGACCATGGACGGTTCGAGGGCGATCTTCCGCAGCAGCGCGCTCACGGGGACGAGCCCCTCGACGGCGGCGTAGAGCCGGTTGATCAGAGTCTCCTCCTCGCCGCCCGACTTCGCCTCGGCGATCGCCCTGGTCAGCAGGTGGTAGCTGCCCTTGGTGTAGTCGGCCGCGGGGAGCTTCTCCGCCTCGGCGATCACGGTGGCGAGCGGCTCGGCGGTGGCCATCAGCAGGCCCGAGGCCGGCCGCTCGGTGCCGTCGGCGCCGATGACGGCGATCCGGTAGAAGCGGGTGCCGTGGCGCAGCGGCTCGTCGGTGAAGGCGAACGTCAGCGCGTCGGACAGCACCGGCCGCCAGCCTGCGCCATCCTTGCGGTACACGGTGAACCGGGTCGCGGTGTCCGGCTTGCTCCACCGCAGCGTCACCTGGTCCTTGACCCGCTCCACGCGGGCGTAGAGGGTGCCTTCGCGGTGCCGCTCCACCTCGACGTCGGTGAAGGTCGCCGCCGTCGCGGCCGCCACCCCCGCGTGGACGCCCTCGGGGAACGGGGTGAACAGCTCCGCCACGTACGACCAGGCCCGGCCGTCCTTGCTCGCCCACGCCCGGACGACGTGTGTGTCGGCGTCGCGCGTGAGCCTGACGTAGGGGTGGCCGACGGCGGTGTAGCCCTGGAGGCCGGCGTCGATCGGGCTGCGCCGGTCGTCCTGCCAGTCGTGGCGGGAGTCGCGGGTGCGGTTCTGCAGCACGAGCCTGCCGGTGGCGTCGGCGCCGAAGTAGATGTAGCGGGCGTCGGCACGCAGCATCACCCCGCTCGCCGGGCCCTGCGCCCGGTCGATCCTGGCACTGATCGACCCGCTGCCGGTGAGCACCTCGCCGGAGAACAGCAGGGTGTCCTGGATGTCGCGTTTGTCGAGGTAGTAGTCGTCGCCCTCGCCCAGGCCCTTGCCGTTCCCGCCGCTGATCTCGACGCGGCGGCCGGTCGTGGTGACGCGGCCGGTGACCTCGCCGACGCGGTCGAGCGGCTTGGCGGGCGGCTCGACGGCCTGCGACTCCCAGCCGGAGCCGTGGCGGTTCACCCCGGTCACGGTGTAGGAGCCCTGCTTGCCGGTTTTGAAGGTCGTGCCGCGGACATCGGTCGCGATCACGTGGCCGTCCCGCCGGATGGTGTACGACTCCGCGCCGGCGGCCGGCTTCCAGGTGAGCGTGACGCCGTGGCGGTCGCGCAACGCCTGCACGAAGTCGACGTGGTGCGGCCTGGGCCGCTCCGCGACGGCGCCGCCCAGCTTCAGCACCATGGCGGTCTCGGGCGGCACGCTCACCGCGCCCGCGGCCACTCTCCGGCCCGAGACCAGGTCCACCGCGTCGCCGGGCACGTCGAGGATGAACGACCGCTTGTTCCCGTAGGCGTCCCGGGTGGTGTTGAACGCGAAGACGTAGCCCCCGTAGCGGGCGGTCAGGAAATCGGCGTACCCGGAGTAGGGAGTGTCGAATTCGTAGTTCTCGCGCCGCACGGTGCCGACGCCCGGCTGGTGGGCGGCGGGCAGGACCTCACCGGCCAGGGCCTGCGGCAGGCCGCCGTCGGCCTTCTGCTGGTCCTCCATGAAGTCGACGTCGATGTTGTCCATCCGCAGGTTGTAGTCGCGGAAGGTGAACCGGGTGTCCGTGGCGAGCTGCACGATCTGGTGGTGGTCCCGGTGCAGGACGTGCAGCCGCCCGTTCCCCGCGACGCCGCGCTGCCGCTCGAACAGCGAGCCGAAGATGCGGGTGTCGCCGTCGCGCATGGAGACGAACATGTTGTCCACGTCCGCGAACGCGAACCGCTCGTAGCGGGCCGGGTCCACGCCGAGCGCGGCGATCTCCGCGGGTGTGTAGGCGGCGAAGTCGGTCTGCGGGAGCACGTGCCCGGCCGGGCGCCTCGCCCGCAGGTAGGCGTACGTCTCGGGCAGCCACAGGTCGTACTTGCGCTTGGCCTCGACGGAGGAGAACGTGTTGAAGTACTGGTTGTCGGCGAGCTGCTGCTGGACGAACCCGGCGGCCTCGGCCGCGTAGCGCCGGTACTCCTCCCACTCCTCGCCGGAGTAGCGCCCGGCGTGCTCGGTCATGTGCTTCTCCAGCGCGACGTACTCCATGACCCGGCCCTCGGTGTTGCGAAGCCCGTAGGCGGGCCAGCCGGGGTAGGCGGTGTTGCGCTCGTCCACGACCATCTCCGCGCGGGCGACGCGCTTGCCGGCGTCGTCGGTGTCGGTGTAGCGCGTGTAGCCGCGGGCGTGCAGGTTCTTCAGCGCGAGCTTGAGTATCTCGTCGTTGAGCCGCTCGTCGCCCTCGTGGCCCCAGGTGCGGAAGAACCACTCGGGCAGGTAGTTGGTGGCCTCGCCGTAGTTGGCGACGAAGGTGTTCTCCCTGGTCAAGCCCGCTTTGGTGATGCCGGTGTAGTGCTCGCCGTAGGGCAGGCGACGCACCGGCCTCCCGGCCGCGTCGAGCTTCGACCTGGCCAGGCCCTTGCCGACGATCTGGACGTAGTCGTCGGTGAAGCGGGCGGTCTGGTCGTGGTAGAAGAGCGAGTGGTAGAGGTCCAGGTCGCGGCCGTCCGGCCCCACCAGCACCTCCTCGCCGAGGAAGGGCTCCACGCCGAGCGCCTCCAGCAGGATCCGGTGGCTCCTCGCCTTGCCCTCGTAGAAGCGCGACCCGATCACCCGCAGGCCCTCGTGCGCCTCCCACGCGCCCTCGTAGGTGTACATCACCTGGTTGTAGATGTAGGACAGGCGTGACCGGGCGAAGTCGAAGTTGGCCTTCAGCACCCGCTCCCACGCCTCGCGCCGGGACAGCTCGCCGCCGTCCCAGTCCGCGCCCTTCAGCGACGTCGGGCCGTCCTGGGTGCCGGTCGCGAACGGCCTGTCCAGGAACTCCTGGAACGCCTGCGCGCCGTAGACCTCGGGGATCAGGTTCTCGACGATGTACAGCGCCTCGCCCAGGGCTCCGTAGTAGCCGCCCCAGTCGCCCTGATGGCCGCCGCGCAGCAGCAGGCGCGTGTTGGCGTAGTAGTCCTTCACGTGGTTGTCGACGACCTTGAAGATCCGCTCCAGGGCGGCCTTCCTGAGCGCGGGCGTGTTCGCCGGCGACCACGGCTCCAGCAGGGCGGAGGCGTAGAAGCGCAGGTCGTCCTGGTAGCGGACGATCGACAGCTTGGCCCCGGCCGACGCGTCGAGCTGGGCGCTGTACTGGTTGAACAGGGCGATCTGGCTCTGCCGGTAGCGGTCGATCACCGCCTGCCTCTCGGCCTCGGACGGCCCCGCCGCGGGCGTGGTGTCGGGAGTGACCGATCCCTGTTTCTCGCCGGAGACGTCCAGGTGGGCCGTGGTGTGCGTGTAGGCCCGGTAGTAGCCGCGCGAGTCGGCGGTCACCGGCTGGGCGAAGCCGCCGTCGTACGTCCTGACCGTCATCTCCACGACCTGCTGCCCCCGCGTGTGCTCGAGCGGCAGCATGATCGTGTTGTAGTGGAAGCGGCCGGGCAGCGGCCTGCTCGACCCGATGTTGATCGCCTCGTAGTCGCCCGAGCGCCGGTAGCCGATCTGCTCGCCGTTGACGTACGCGATCGTCTTGTACGGCGAGGCGTCGCCGCCCCAGAACTTGAGCGTGAAGTAGTTCTGGGCGACCGGGTCGACGGCCATCCTGAACCGCAGTTCCCCGCCCTTGACGCCGGGCGGGCTGGTGGGATGGGCCACCCTGGCCCGCTCCCCCAGCGCGCCGTCGACGGCCGAGGTGAACTCGCCCTTCAGCGCGTGCGCGCTCTCGGACGCCGCGTCGCCGAACGTGATCACGTCCACCTGTCCCGCGGGCAGGGAACGGGCCGCGGCGGGCGGCGCGGCGAGGAAGGAGAGCAGCAGGATCGCGGCGAGCAGACCGCGTAAGGCGTGCCGTGCGGGCATGGCAGATCGATCTCCAGCGAGAAGGGGGAGCCGGATAGAAACCGGTCTCCTGGAGATTAGGCCGCAGTTAGAGGATCGACAAGAAGCCGTTACCCATGCGTTACATGGCCGGACATCGACCTCGAATCGTCATTTTCCCAGGTTGAAGCGGTCTTGGATCGTGCCATCGAGCCCGCCGGCGCGGCGGATTCCTCCTCTCACTCTTGTGACCGAGGCGACGCTCGCCTAATCTGTGCGCACCTCCATAGACACCGTTCACTATCGCGAGGTCACCATGAAGCGGTCCGCTTGGTCATTTCCTGGAGCATGAACAGATTCGACTCGCGGGCCTTGTCCTCCCAGGCGAAGACGCACGCGGTCATGATGCCGTCGAAGCGGAGGCGGCCGAGGGTGCGGAAGAACTCGTCCCAGTCGACCTCGCCCTGGCCGATGTTCAGGTGCTGGTGGACGCGGGCGGTCGAGCCCGGCGGGTTGACGATGTAACGCAGGCCGGAGGAGGCGCGGTGGTCGAAGGAGTCGGCCACGTGCAGGTGAGTGAGCAGGCCGCCCGCGTACTCCATGATCTCGGTCATGTTGCCGCCCTGGTGGAAGGTGTGCGGCGCGCAGTAGAGGAACGAGACCAGCGGGGAGTTGATGCCGCGGACCATGTCCACGGCGGTCTTGCCGTCCTCGACGAAGTCGTCGGGGTGCGGCTCGAGGCGCAGCTCCACTCCCTCGCGTTCGAAGACGGGCAGCAGCTCCTCCATCGACCGCCAGAACATGGCCTCGCTGCGGGACGCCTGCTCGGGACGGCCGTTGAACTCCGAGTTCATGACGTTGCAGCCGAGCTCGACGGCGATCTCGATGGCCCGCTTCCAGTAGCGCACGGCCGCCTGGCGCTCCTCCTCGTCCGGGCCTGCCCAGCGATAGAGCGGCAGCACGGAGGCGAGCTTGACGCCGGCGGCGTCGAGGGCGGACCTGAAGGCGGCGACGGTGTCGCGGTCAGCCCTCGGGTGCAGGAAGAAGGGCAGGAAGTCCTCGCGCGGCGACAGCTCGATGTACTCGTAGCCGAGCTCGGCGACGATGCCGGGAAGCTCCAGCAGCGGCGTGCGGCGCAGCATGTACGGGTCGAGAGCGATCTTCATGGTCGCATGTCCTCTCAGGCGTAGAGGCCGGGCCGCTCGACCAGCCCGACCGGGACGGGGTCGCCCGTTTCGAGCGAGGCGACGGCGCTCTCGGCGACGGCGGTGGCGGCGTAGCCGTCCCACGCGCTGGGCCCGCCGACGACGCCGGCGCGCAGGCCGGTGATCCACTCCTGCAGTTCCGCCAGGTACGTCGCGCCGAACCGGACCCGCCAGTCGGCCGGGACCGCCTCGCTCCGCCGCCCGCCGCTGACGAGCGCGCCGGCGCTGGGGTTCTCCAGCGCCACGACGCCCGTGGAGCCGACGACCTCGCAGCGCACGTCGTAGCCGTACCGGCAGTTGACGAACACCTCGACGGTGACCACGCCGCCGCCGGCCAGCTCCAGCAGCACGATCTGCGGGTCGCGCAGGTGTGCGGCGGCCAGCGGGCTCGGCCTGGTGGCGACGACGGTGGTGCGGACGACCTCCTGGCCGAACAGCCAGCGGGTGGTGTCGATCTCGTGGATGACCGAGTCGGTCATCGCCATCGCGCTGGTGAACGAGTCGGGCACGACCGCGTTGCGGTGCACCATGTGGGCCAGCAGCGCCTCGCCGATCGTGCCGTCGTCCATCGCGTTCTTGACGACCTGGTGGCCCGGGTCGTAGCGGCGCATGAAGCCGACCTGGATCAGCCGGCGGCCGGCGGCGACCTCGGCCTCGAGGACCTTGAGGCAGTCGGCGGCCGTGGTGGCGAGGGGCTTCTCGCAGAGCACCGGCTTGCCGGCGGCGACGCAGGCCAGGACCTGCTCGGCGTGGAGGTCGCCGGGCGAGGCGATGAGCACGGCGTCGACTCCGGGGTCCTCGACGACGTCGAGCGCGCTCGCGTGCGCCACCGCGCCCACCCCGGCTGCGACCTGCCGCGCGCGGGCGGCGTCGACGTCGAACACGGCGGCCACCGCCGATCCGACGACCTGGGATGCCAGACGTGTCACGTGGTCGGATCCGATGTTGCCGGTTCCGATGACACCGACCTTGATGGTCACAGCCTCTCCTTTCATGGACGCAGTCCGCAGCCGTTGAAGTACGTGCGGGTGCGGGTGGCGATGGGCAGGGGGACCTCGGCCGGGCAGGGGTAGAGGTCCTGCTCGACGATCGCGAACAGGTCGGCGTCCAGCCGGCCGAGCTCGGCCAGCAGCGGCTCCATGGCCGGGACGCCGGCGGGCGGCTCGATCATGGCGCCGCGGCGCACGGCCTCGGCGAAGCACAGGTTCTCCTCGCGGACCTGCCGGACGATCTCGGGGTCCACCTGCTTGAGGTGCACGTAGCCGATCCGCTCGGGGAACGCGCGGATGATCTCGATGTTGTCGCCGCCGCAGTAGGAGATGTGACCGGTGTCGAGGCAGAGGGAGACGACCTCGGGGTCGGTGTCCTCCAGGAAGCGCAGCACGCGCTCCTGGGTGTCGACGTGGCTGTCGGCGTGCGGGTGGAAGACCAGCTCCACGCCGGACTCCTCGCGGAGCACGCGGGCCAGCTCCGACATGCCGGAGGTGAGGTCCTTCCACTGCTGGGGGGTCAGGTCCACGGGCTGGGTGAGGGTCCCGTCCAGGTCGGTGTAGCCCTCGGGGAGCGAGACCAGGTATTTCGCGCCGAGCGCGGTGAGCAGCCTGGCCTCCGCGCGGCACTCCTCGATGGCCTGCTTCAGCGCGTCCCGGCCGCGGTGCAGGCCTGAGAAGACGGCGCCGCCGGACAACCGCAGCCCGCGCCGGCCGAGCTCGTCGCGGAGCTGCTCCGGGTCGGTGGGGAGGTAGCCGTACGGGCCGAGCTCGATCCACTCGTAGCCGGCCGTGGCGACCTCGTCGAGGAAGCGGTCCCACGGGATCTGGCCCGGGTCGTCGGGGAACCAGACGCCCCAGGAGTCGGGGGCCGTGCCCAGGCGGATCCTGGACAGGGGGCCGGTTTTCGACAACGTCTTCTCCCATCACTAGAGCGCGACAGTCATCCGTTCGGCGATGTTTCGACGATGTAACCTGGCGGAGAAGTCACCTGTCAATACGATGTCCTAACAAAGTCACGCCATAGCAATACACGATTGAGCAGGGGTTAAGCACGCCAGACAGACAGAAGAAGTCGGCCGGGCGCATGGCGATGGCCCGCGCCCCGGAGCCGTATCGTGCCGTACTTCTAGCGCGCTCTAGTCGCTGCTACTATGAGGCGGGTCACACGGGATGTCAAAGGGTTGATGGTGGAGCACGGTGCGGGAGCCGAGTCGTCCGGGGGCAGCGGCTCGGCGCGGGCCAAACGCCCCACGATGGCCGACGTCGCCGCGCGGGTGGGCGTGTCACGGGCGCTGGTGTCGCTCGTGTTCCGCAACGAGCCCGGCGCGAGCAAGGAGACGCGCGAGCGGGTCCTGCGCGCCGCCGAGGAGCTCGGCTACCGGCCGGACAACGCCGCCCGGCTGCTGGCCCGCACACGCAGCATGGTCCTCGGCGTGATGATCAACATCCGCAACGCCTTCCACGCCGACCTCGTCGAGGCGATCTACGCCGAGGCCGAGCGGCTCGGCTACGAGGTGCTGCTCAGCGCGCTGGGCCCCGCGCGGAACGAGCGGAGGGTCGTGGAGTCACTGCTGGGCCACCGCTGCGAGGCGCTGATCCTGCTCGGCCCGAACGCCGAGGACGCCTACCTCGCCGAGCTCGGCGCCCACACCCCCACCGTGGTCGTGGGGCGCCGCGTGCCGGCGAACGGCGTCGACAGCATCCACACCGCCGAGAACAAGGGCATGCGGCAGGCCGTCGATCATCTGGTGGGGCTCGGCCACCGCGCCATCGTGCACATCGACGGCGGCGACGGCCCGGGCTCCGCCGAGCGCCGCCGCGCGTACCGCGCCGCCATGCGCGACCTCGGCCTGCAGGACGAGATCCGGGTCCTGCCCGGCGACCACACCGAGGAGTCCGGCGAGAAGGCCGGCGATACGCTGCTCGGCGACGCCCGGTTGCCGACCGCCGTGCTGGCCGGCAACGACCGTTGCGCCATGGGGCTCATGCACGCGCTCAGCCGCGCCGGCGTCGGCGTCCCGCAGGACGTCTCGGTGGTCGGGTACGACGACAGCCACATCGCGCACCTGTCCCGGATCAACCTCACCACCGTGCGCCAGGACGCCGAGCAGATGGCGCAGCTCGCCGTGCGCTCGGCGGTGGAGCGCCTGGACGACCACAGGCTGCCCTCCCGCGAGCTCATCCTGGACGCCCGCCTCGTCGTCCGCGGCACCACCGCCCCGCCGCGCGGCCACGCGAGCGCCCTGTGACGCCGCCCGGCTTCAGGCGCGTGACCGCTGCCGCCGCCAGGCGACGAACCGGCGGGCGTACTCTCTGCCGGCCAGCACGATCGCGAGCGTCTCCTGGCCGAGCAGCAGCGTCGCGCAGAGGAGCGCCCACCAGAACTGGCCGGTGAGCGGGCCGAGCGCGACGCCGGCCGCCGCCCACTGGAGCACCACCACGACGACCGGCAGCAGGAAGAACGCGAACCAGGCCAGGACGCCGAGCGACCCGGCGAGCCACACCCAGCGGAACCAGCGCGCGGCCCGGACGTCGGCGGGGGCGGCGGCCTCCAGCTCCGCGGCCTGCTCGGGGGTCAGCCGGCCGAACGCCCGGCGCAGCATCAGCGTCTTGACCTGCCACAGGTTGCGGCACCCGAGCACGTTGACCATGACGGCGTACAGGTCGGTACGCAGGAAGATCATGCACTGCCACAGGAATCCGGCCAGCTTGACGAACACCCACACGGCCAGCGTCGAGTCCACCGGGTCCGGCGGCGACCACACGCCGGTGTGGATCAGCAGCCGCGCGCCGAGCAGGAGGGCGAGCACGACGGCGTCGATCGCCATCCCGCCGAGCAGCGGGCCGTAGCGCTGCCGGCGCGGCACCGCCCACACCTGCGTGAGGTCGGTCTCGAAGACGAGCAGCATCAGGCGCCGGTCGACGCCGAAGCGCGACCGGATGCCGATCGCCCGCGCGGCCAGCCAGTGCCCGCACTCGTGCAGGGCCATGGAGACCATGGAAAACGGCA
Organism: Nonomuraea sp. SYSU D8015; assembly: GCF_008065375.1. Lineage (GTDB taxonomy): Bacteria > Actinomycetota > Actinomycetes > Streptosporangiales > Streptosporangiaceae > Nonomuraea. The sequence goes on along the minus strand of NZ_VJYI01000041.1, from coordinate 10,591 downwards.
TCAGCAGCACGGCGCTCAGGCCGATGTCGGCGAAGGCGAAGGCGTCCTCGGCCGGGTCGGGGAACAGCGAGGGCACCATGACGAAGACGGCGACGCTGAAGACGCCGCAGGCGGCGTAGAACGCCCAGGCCATGGGGCTGAAGAAGGGGCGGATGGCCTCCTGGCTGATGCCCGCCAGCCACCGCCGCCCCTGGATGGGCGCGGTGCGCGCGGCCTCGCGTTCCTCGCCGGAGCCGTCCTCGACGAAGCCGAGCTCCTGGAGGGTCTCCACGAACGACGGGATGTCGACCGGCTCTCCGGCGAAGGCCTCCGCCTCCGCAGCGGTCTCCTCGATCGTCGCGCCGCGCTGGAGTGCGGCGATCACGACCCCGCCCACCGCGGGGATGGTGATGAAGACCCCGGTCTCCGGGTCACCGACCAGGACCTCGTCGCCCTCTTCGACGAGGCTCAGGGGGCGCAGCCGTACCGTCGTCGCCTCGGGGGTGCTCACGCGGATCTCACCGGGGCCAGGGCGCACGCCGGGCAGTCGGGGTCCTTGGGGAAGGGCTCCCAGACCGGGACGAGGCCGGTCCGCAGGTCCAGCATGACGCGCGCGCCGGCGGCGCGGGGCGGTTCGAACCCGGTCAGGTAACGCAGCGCCTCGTACGCGATCAGCGATCCCATCTGCATCGCGATCGGGCCGATGAGCGCGTTGTTCAGGCGCATCCCGCGGGTGAGCCGCTGGGCGACGCCTGCCGAGGTGGGCTCCCCCGGGTCGGGGCGGTCGGACTCGTCGCACAGCAAGCACGGGCTCTTGCCGGGATCGACCGAGCAGTACATCAGCTGGGTACGGCCCATCCCACCGCTGACCAGGGGTATCCCGGCCCGTAGAGCGGCCTCGTTCACCCACAGGTGGGCGTCGTCCTCGCCGTCCAGGCCGCCCGCGATCAGGTCGACGCCGTCGGTCAGGTCCTTCAGGTCCTCCGGACCGGAGATCCACCGGTCGACGGCGCGGACCTCGATGCCCGGGTCGTACTCGCGTACCCACTCGGCCGCACGGTCGACCTTTGAACGGCCGATGTCCTCGTGCCGGTAGAGGAACTGGCGGGCGAAGTTGCGCGGCGCCACGTCATCGCGGTCCACCAGCGTCATCGCGCCGACGCCGAGTCCCGCCAGGCACTGCACGATCGAGGAGCCGGCCCCTCCCGCCCCGAGGACCAGCACGTGCGCCTCGCGCAGCCGCCGGACGTGGCCGGCGCGCGACCGGCCGAGACCGGCGAAGCTGCCGAAGAAGGTGAGGTTGGAGAAGTGGCGTTCGTCTGCGACGGGGTCGCCGAGCTGCCGTTCGTCGGCGTTCTCGACCAGCCCCAGCGAGTCGAGGCCCTCCAGGCCCGACCGCACGTCCTCCTCCGTCACGTCCACGCCGCGCGCGGCCAGGGCGGAGCGGAGCTCCTCCACTGTCTGCGGGCCGCGGCTGAGCTCGGTGAGGAAAGCGGCGACCTGCCCGTCGGGATCGGCCAGCGTGAGCGCCTCCCGGGGGTCATAGACCACTATCAGGTCCTCGCCGAGCGGCTCCCAGGCGCATTCCTTCAAGACGACACGCATCGGGTCTCCCAATCGTTCGGGCAGCATTGTGGCGGGGACGGCTGGGGGTACCGTCCCCGCGATGAGAGGACGGCTGACTACCCGTCCTTGACGGTGGCCTTGACGGCCTCGACCTTGCGGACTTCGATCTTCATGTCAATCCTCCTCTCAGGGGCGGAGCGCTGAGATCCATGATGTTGGGCGGCTCCACATGGCCCCCATAAATTCGCCATAGGCGACAGAACGCCGCATATCACCAGAGGTCCGGCGGAGCCGTGGCAGACCAGTCATGATGTCGGTGATCTTTCGTCGCATTCGACGCGGCGACCGAGGCCGGCTGACGCTCAGGAGGTTCCGCGGTGAACGACATCCCCCGGCCGGACTTCTCGATTCTCGGCCCGGTCCTCGCCCACGGGCCGGGCGGGCCGGTTCAGCTCAGCGGCAAGCCGCGCGCGGTGCTCAGCACGCTCCTGCTCCACGTCAACACCCCGATCTCCAGGGACCGCCTGATCGCCGCTCTGTGGGACCGGCCCCCCTCGTCGGCGGTGGCCAATCTCCAGACCTACATCTCGCAGCTGCGGCGGTCGCTGTCGGGCATCGCCTCGTTGCACACGCAGGGATCGAGCTATCTCCTCCCCCTCGATCGCGACCGGCTCGACCTGCTCGTCTTCGACGACGCCGTCCAGCGGGGCCGCCGCGAGGCCAGACGCGGCGACCTCGAGGCCGCCGACCGGGAGTTCGGGCGCGCCCTCTCGCTCTGGCGCGGCAGGCCGGCCGAGGACGTGCGGCTCAGCAGCGCCATGACCCCCAGGATCACCGAGCTCGAGGAACAGCTGGCGCAGGCGCGGGCCGACTGGATCGACGTCCGCCTCGACCTGGGCCGGGACGACCGGCTGACCGGCGAGCTACGCGCGATCGTGGAGGCCCATCCCCTGTGGGAGCGCGCCCGGACGCAGCTCATGCTCGCGCTCTACCGGGCCGGGCGGCGGGCCGAGGCCCTGGACGTCTATCGCGAGGCGCGCACGGTCCTCGTGGCGGAGCTCGGCATCGAGCCCGGCCCCGAGCTGACCCGGCTGCACGCCGCGATCCTGTCGGACGACCCGTCGCTGAACCGGCCCGCCGTCGTCGAAGCCGCAGGCTGGACGGCGATCTGCCAGCTCCCGCCGGACATCGGCGACTTCGTCGGCAGGGAGCAGGAGCTGGAGTCGCTGAGCGCGGCGATGCTCGGCGGCGGCGCCGGCGCGCCGCTGATCGCCACCGTCCACGGCACACCCGGCGTGGGGAAGAGCACCCTCGCCCTCCACCTCGCGCACCGGCTGCGGCCGCACTTCCCCGACGGTCAGCTGTTCCTCCGGCTCGCGGGGGCCTCCCCCTCTCCCCGGGACCCGAGCGACCTGCTGGCGGAGCTGCTGCGGGCGCTCCGCGTGGACGGCGCGGCGATCCCCGCGTCGTGCGACGAGCGCGCCGCGCTGTACCGGTCGCGGCTGGCCGACCGCGCGGTGCTGCTGCTCCTCGACGACGCGGCCGACGAGGCCCAGGTACGGCCCCTGCTCCCGGGCACTCCGCGCAGCGCGGTCCTGATCACCTCCCGGAGCCGTCTCATGCTGGAAGGGGCCGCCGCCGTCTCCCTCGACCCGCCGTCGAGGACGGAGGCCCGCGATCTCCTCGCGCGGATGGCCGGTGAGTCCCGGCTGGCCAGCGACCCCGAGGCCGCGCACGCGATCCTCCAGGCGTGCGGGCGGCTGCCGCTGGCCATCAGGATCGCCGGCGCCCGGCTCGCGGCCCGGCCGTCGTGGCCGCTCCGCGATCTCGCCGCCCGGCTGGAGGACACCAGGAAACGGCTGGACGAGCTGGCACTCGGCCAGCAGAGCGTGCGGGCGAACTTCGCGGTGAGCTACGCGGCGCTCCCGCCCACCGCGCAGCGCGCCTTCCGGCTGCTGGGCCTGGCCGGTTTCGAGAGCGCCGCAGAGTGGGCGGTGGCGGCCCTGCTGGGCGAGCCCGCGGGCAACGCGGACGCGGCGATCGAGGCCCTCGTCCTGGCCGGGCTCCTCACCCCGGGCGAGACCGACGCGGCCGGTCAGCCGAGGTACCTCATGCACGACCTGCTCCGGGTGTACGCCCGGGACCGGGCCGAGGCGGAGGAGAACGAGCGGCAACGGCGCCAGGCCCTGTACGGGCTGGTCGCCGAATGCCTCGACCGGACCCGTGCCGCGGTGCGCGACCTTCCCCGGCCGGCCGCGCCCGGGCCGACCGGCTCGGCTCCTCAACGGGCCGTCGGCTACGAATGGCTCGCCGCCGAGCGCCACAACCTGGTCGCCACCGTGGCCCTCGCCGTGGAGCTGAAATGCACCGAGAGCGCGGCGGAGCTCGCCTATCACCTCACGTCGTACCTCGCGGCCCACCATTTCTACGACGACGTCGTCCGCATCCAGCGGGCCGTCATGACGCTCGGGGACACGGACGAGGTCATGAGGGCCCGGCTGATCCTCGCGGACATGGACATCGAGCGCGGCCGGTACCACGACGCGCTCTCCGAGTTCGAGTCGCTGCTGCGCCATTTCGCCGACGCCGGAGACCGGCACGGGGCGACGTACGCCATGACCGGCCGCGGCGTCTGCCGGCACGTCCTCAGCGACCATCAGGCGGCGCTCGCCGACCTCACCGGCGCGGTGTCGGTCTTCCGCGAGCTGGGCGACGACGGCGGCGCCCTCCACGCGCTGCTCGATCTGTCGGCCGTCTACCTGGAGGTCGGCCGGTACGACGACGCGATCGACGTCTGCCACTCCGGGCTGGAGCTGACCGCCGGCGGCCGCAACAGCCTCGACCGGTCCCGCCTGCTGCGCGGGCTCGGCATCGCCCACTACGAGAAGGGGCAGGTGGACGCGGCGATCAGGTACTACGAGGAGAGCCTGCGGCTCACCGGCGATCTCGACTACGACGACGGCGGAGAGCCGAAGACGCTCCGCCGTCTCGGGGAGGCCTACGGAGCTGTCGGCAGGTTCGACGAGGCCACCCACGTGCTCGGCCAGAGCCTGAAGGAGTTCGTGCGATCGGGGAACGCGCTCGGCGAGGCCCTGACCACCTACGCCTTCGGCGAGATCTGCCACCGGCAGGGGCGGATACGGGAGGCTCTGCGGCATTTCACCCGCAGCGGCGATCTGATCGGCAAGCTCGGCGCGTCGTTGTGGCGGGCCCGCGTCCTGCGTGAGATCGGCCGCGCGCACGCCGACCTCGGCGACCGTGACGCGGCCATGGCCGCGTGGGCCGAGGCGCTCGACCTGTTCACCGGCCTGGGCTCCGCGGAGGCCGCCCAGGTCAGCGAGCTCATCGATCAGAGCCGGTAGCCCGCTTCGCCGAGCCCGTTCCAGGTGGCACCGCAGGTGAAATGTAGGTTACGTGCCGCGTGTCCTGTTCCTCCCGGCTTCCTGGCCCGTCAGGCTGGGGCCGTTCATCGCCCCCCTGGGAGGATCGCAGTGCTCAGGCGTACACCCCTGTTCGGCAAGAAGACCCGGATCACCTTCGTCCTGCCCGCCGGCCACCCCGCGGGCGTCGTCAGCGTCGTCGGCGACTTCAACGGCTGGGCGCCCGGCCGCCACGAGCTGCGGGCCCGCCGCCACGGCATGCGGACGGTCTCGGTGATCCTCCCGCCGGGCATCCACCGCTTCCGCTACCTGGCGACCGGCGGCGTCTGGTTCGACGACGAGTCGGCCGACCACATCGACCAGCACGGCAGCCTGCTGCAGCTCTGATCGGGCCGCGAAGTGGGTGGGACGAGGGTTCCGATCCCCGGTGGCATGAGGTTCAATGGGCTCACGGCGCGGTCCGTCGCCGAGCCCTGAGGCCTGTCCCCAACCGGGCCACGAGCGGGCGAAGGGGGGCACACTCCCGGGCCGACAGTTGCCTGCATGTCGTCACCGAGCCGGTGTTGGGGACGGTCGAAGGAGACGTTCATGCCACGTGACAAGGATCTCAAGCGTCTGGTCCGCGAGCGGATGGCCACCACCGGAGAGCGTTACACCGAGGCACTCGCCCAGATCACCCGGCAGGAGTTGCAGCCGCTGCCGCCGCCCTGGCAGCTGACCGGCAGCCGCTCCGGTGACTACGAGGTGGGCCTGGCGGAGCCCGCCGTCGTACGGCTCCGCCTGCGTGCCGGCGTCGGGCACGCCCCCGGGTTCGGCGCGATCGTCCAGGGCATCTCGGCCAAGAGGTTCCGGGGCAGGCGGGTGCGCTACGCGGCCCGTATGCGCGCGCACGAGGTCACCGTCTCGGCCGGGCTGTGGCTGCGCGCCGACAGCGGCAAAGAGATGCTCGTCCTGGACAACATGGATGACCGCCCGCTGCGCGGCACCACCGGCTGGACCCCGATGGAGATCATCATGGACATCCCGGAGGAGTCGACCTCGCTGAAATTCGGCATGCTCCTGGTCGGCCGGGGCGCGGTGGACCTGACCGATCTGGAATTCCACGAGACCGACCAGGAGATCCCCGTCATCGACTCGACCCTCCCGGAGGAGCCGCAGAACCTCAGCTTCGCCGAGTAACGCGGGCGGCGCTCCTCACCGAGGCGGGACACCGCCGGAAAGGACGTTGTCCTCCGGGTCGAAGTCGTGCTTGGCCGGCCTCCTCCTGCGGAGGCCGCGCCGCAGGGCCGGCGCGAGCAGATCCTCGGCCGCGATCGAGACCAGCCAGGGCCAGTCGGCGGACTTGGGATCCGACGGTCACAGGTTCAAATCCTGCAGAGCAGGCTTTGGATCAGGCCCTTGACCTGACCGTTCCAACCTCGTTCGACATCTATAGGGCCGGCGAAGTGGATCGGGGAGACCGAAGGGAGACCATCAGTCTCGGACGGGTCCCCCACAACGACCGCTCGCGGAACAAGAGACACCGTCGCGTCCGCCGCCGCGTGAGCACACGCCGCGGCGGACGCGCTGCTCACGGCCCTCAGGCCACGACTGATTCCCGGCACCGCAGGTTGCCTGTCAGCAGGAGAAGCACATCCCTGCGTCGAGACGTCTGGTGGTGAATGTGGGATGCGGTATCGGCAACGCGGACACGACTCCCACAACCGCCCGTGATGTCGGAAAGCGGACATGAGATGGCGGCGTGCGATCGGGAAGGGCAAGGGCGCTCGCGGCCAGGATTGCCCGGGAGGAGCTTCACCGCCTGATTGAAGAACACCACCGGCGATCTTTCCAGGCGTGCCGGAGCTGCCTTGCGGGGCATCGCGTGGGCGTTATCGCCATGAGCTGTCGAGAAGATCGGATCGGCAGGCAGGCGCGCCTGAGCCGGCGCATTGCCCGGTCGGAGAGAGAGCGGTCGCCGAGCCGGCTGCCATGGTCCACCGGAAATCGTCAATTCTCCGCCCGTCCGGAATGGGCGCACGGCCGGGGGAAAGGGTTCCTGGAGAGTTCATTCTCCTGTGTTGGAGGCGGGGATCATGGCCGTATCCCAGACGCGCGGGCGCGCCTCCGCCATATCGGACGGGAACGGGACCAAGTGGCTCACGCTGGATCTGCCGATGCTCAGCATCGAGGTCCGCCCGCCCGAGATGCGGATGCCGCACCTGGAGGTCGTCCCGAAGCCGCGCGTCCCGATGCCGCACATCGGCAGGCAGGAGCTCGGCCGCTACGCCGACGTCGCCCGGAGGTTCGTGCCGCCGCCCGAGCGCATCGCCTACTACGGGGCGCTTGGCGCGCTGGCGGCCTTCGGGGTCCTTGAGTGGCCTGTGGCGGCCGCCGGTGGGCGCAGGACCACGACGAAGCGCACGAGCGGGTAATCCTCGGCGCCACCCCTCGACGGTCATGGTGGTGCCAGCCTGGAGAGCCGGGGACTCCACGGCTGCAGGTGGCCGTGGGCGCAGCGCTCAGGCCGCTGGGCTTTCGACCACGCCGTCGGTGTCCTTGGGGTGTGCGGGAGGTGGGAGCGCGGACGTCCGCCCTTCCTGGTCATCGCGCACAAACACCCGCGCCATGACAGGCTCGGCGCTCCCCCTAGAAACCGGCCCCGCCCCACAACCTGCATATCCGTAATTGTCCGATCGCTAACGGTGAGTCGTCGGTAATGGTAGACGCCGCCGCGGAGGCCTGCCTCCGGCCCACCCGGGCCCTGGCATTGAGGGCGCCGGCTGGCGGCACGGACCGGACCGTTCACACACAGTCCTCGCTCGAGAACATCCGCCGCCTCCAGGACAGGACCCATGATCAACTCGTACGCCAAGGCTTCGCCCTCCCCTATGTCATCACCTCGATGCTGGTGCTCTTCCTCATGTTTGCGCCGTTCGATCTCCAGGGCTCATGGGCCGCCGCTGCCGGCCTGGTCGGATGCGCGGTCGCTGGGGGGCGCTGATCGTCCAGCAGCGCAGGTCCTCCGTCCGCAGGACGCCCACCACGCTCGAAGTCGTGTTCTACGTGGGATGGGGGTCGGTTTGATGGTCGCCTTCGCAGTCTTCCGAATCATCACCTGGGCACTCGATCTGCCCGCCCCGGCCACGATCACCGCTGGGGCGATGGTCGTCACGTTCATCGCGACCAACCCCCTGGCCCGCCGGATCTACAAGTGGATCATCCAGCAGGACCGCAGGCACGGCTGATGGACCCCTTCTTCAACGAGTTCCTGCACGTCCCGGCCCGGCTGTCGATGGTGGCGCTGCTGGCCCCGGCAAACTGGGTGGAGTTCGGCTTCCTGAGAGACACGATCGGGACCAGCGACTCGGCACTGTCCAAGCAAATCTCGGCACTGACCGACGCCGGCTACGTCTGGGTACGCAAGAGCCAGGAGAAGGGGACACGGCGCACCTACGTACAGCTCACCCCGGAAGGGCGGCAAGCCTTCGAGCGACACGCGGCGGCCCTGGAGCGAATCGTCGCGGCCGCCCGAGCCCAACCGCATCCCCCCGCCCGAGACACCGGTGGCTGGACACATGGTTCACCGGCACACCTTCTGGCGGCCCCAGAGCGGCTTTCCCGCACCCGATCGGGCGACCGCCGACGCCGAGTTCCTCGGCAGGATGTTGCGGTAGCGGCTGTGAGCACCGGCCACCAGCACCTCGGCCCTCGGCTCGGCAACGATCACGCACTCACCACGGCGTTGGCCGCCGCCGTCATCAACCTCCGGCCACGCTCATGGACATTCCGCTCCGGGGTGGTCTCCGAGGGGATGGACGGTGCCTGCAATCCCTCCATGTCCACCGAGATCAGCACTCTGGGTCCTATGCTCCTACGCTCGCCCGTTCCTTGGCCGGTGATCGACTTCCACAGCTGCGCGCCAAGGACCGGGCGTCCTGTTTTAGTGCATGCGCATGGCGATGCCGCGGCCGGCGATCTCCTGTGAACCGAGGCGATCACCAAATCTCCGTCGCGAGCAGTCGGTGACGGCAGCCCGTTCGCGATGCCAGGCCACCGTTCACCCGTTCCGCGGTGGGTAACCGCAGCGACGTGCACGGCAACGCCGTCGAGGAGCGCACGGAGGGCGTCCCGGTAGTAGGCGAAGGATCCCATCCGCACCAAACCGGGCCATCGGCCGACGTGCGAGTAGTAGAGCACGAGGCTCTGCGCCGGGGCGTAATAGCCGATCTCATCCGGCCGAGGCTGATCAGCATCCGGGACACCGCGCAGGGCGAGCGGCCGCGCCAGACGGGCGACCCTCTCCACCTTGTTGAAGTCCGCGAAAGCCAGCGTCAGTGGCAGCATCGTGGCGAACTCATGTGAGACGGGATGATCGAACAGTTCCCCGTTGCCTGGTCCCGCCCAAGAGTGAGCGGTATCGGCATCGTTGCTCCTTTCGCCCCGACGGCATGCCTTCGCGGTCTCGTCCCTGTCACGACATCCGTGGCCGGGTCGACTGATGGCGCGTGAAGGGTGCCCTGTCAGTACCCCTCCCGATCGGAACTCCCTCACAGTCGCAGACCGCGATTCAATCGGAAAAGCGCCGCGAGCGCGGCTGGACCACGGTGGATCGGCTCCTATCCACTCCACGTCGACCTGAGAGGAATGGCACGTGAGATTGAAAACGCTCGTGGCGACCGGAAGCCTGCTAACCACTGTCGTCCTTGCGGGCTGCGGCGCATCGGACACGATCAGCGCGCCGTCAACCTCGACCCGGTCGGCGACATCCGCCCCATCGCCGACACCGTCCGCCCCGCCCACGGTGGCTACGGAGGCGAGTGCTGATCAGGTCGTCGGAACCGTAGTACGGTTCTCGAAAGGTTCGACGCGAGTCGAGGTGACGATCGACCAGGACAGCCCCGCTGTCCGGGACTTCCTCTCGATGCTGCCACTGACCCTCACCCTGGAGGAGTTCGCCGGTCGGGAGAAGATCGCCGACCCGCCTCGTGAGCTCGCATACGCCGGCCCGCCGGATGCGGGTCGCGCCGCCGGTGCTCCTGCTCTCCTGTGGAGTGCTGTCGGGCTTCACCCCAGCGTTACGCGGCGTGCAGTTGCGCCAGCAGAAGTGCCACCAGCAGGGCCGCCGCAACCAGGACGGCGCGGAGCAGGGGGCGCCGGTCGGGAGCGGCCGTCCGGCAACGGGATCGCAGCGGAAACGGCTCTCCCACTTGCCGCTGACCAGCCCGTATCCACCGGATTTGAGCTGGCGTCACATCAGCGCGGCGTAACGACACCGGTTTCACACGCTGCACCTTCTCATCTCACTCACCGGGCCCGGCCCATCCGGTAGTGCTGGGCCGACCCGACCTTGTCGAGGCTGCTCCCGCCCTTCCCCACGATTCCGGGGTTGGGCTGCCTCCACCTCTCTGCTCCGCCGCCACGACGACAGAGCAACGGCTGTCTTTCGCCTCCGTACGGACAGATCAGCGCTTCGTGGCGCACTGGGGCTGGCGACACGAACCCGAGTGGGGCCCATCCTGGCGGGGTTCCCCGGTGCCGCCGTGCCGGTTTTCGGGCGTCCCGGGCTCACGCTGTGCCGCCCGCCTTGGTTCGTCGTCATGCGACGACGTGACCACGCAAAATGTGGATGGGGAGCGGAACAGTGAGAGGATTGCGAGGGTGACGGCAAGAACCAGTGACATCGA
>NZ_VJYI01000040.1 GCF_008065375.1 Nonomuraea sp. SYSU D8015 | reverse complement strand
GTTCACCGCGGCAACCGGCACCACGTCGCCTTCGGCTACGGCGTGCACCAGTGCCTCGGGCAGAACCTCGCCCGGGCGGAGCTGGAGATCGCCTTCTCCACCCTGTTCAGGCGCATCCCCACCCTGCGGGTCGCCGTGCCGGTGGACGATCTGCCCTACAAGCACGGCAATCTCGCGTACGGCATCCACGAGTTGCCCGTCACCTGGTAGGCCGAGCATGCGGATCACCGCGGACACCACCGCCTGCATCAGCGCCGGCATGTGCACGCTCACCGCGCCAGAGGTCTTCGACCAGGAGGACGACGACGGACTGGTCGCGGTACTCCGCCCTGAGCCCCCCGAGGAGCTGCGCGAGGCCGCAGCCGCGGCTGTCCGGCTGCGCCGCTGACTCAGCTCAACGAATCGACACAACAGGAAGGGACGAGCATGTCTGGCCTGCAGGAGAAGGTAGTGATCGTGACGGGTGGCGCCCGCGGGATCGGTGCGGCCGTGGCCGCCCGCATGGCTCGGGACGAAGCCAAGGTGGTAGTCACCGACCTGCTCGACGAACAGGGTGCGAAGACCGCCTCCGCGATCGGGGGCCTGTTCCTCCGTCACGACGTGACCAGCGAGGATGACTGGAAGAGCGTGGTTGAGGCGACCGTCGAGCGCTACGGCCGGGTGGACGGCCTGGTCAACAACGCCGGGATCGCCGCGGGGGCACCTCTCGAGAGCGAGACGCTGGAGCAGTTCGAACGGGTGCTGAAGGTCAACCTGACCGGGGTGTTCCTCGGGTTGAAGGCGGTCATCGAAGCGATGCGGGCGGCCGGCGGCGGCTCGATCGTCAACATCGCCTCCATTTCGGGACTGATCGGGCTTCCTGGGGTCTCGGGGTACGGGGCGTCCAAGTGGGGCGTCCGCGGCCTGACCAAGATCGCCGCGGCGGAGCTGGGCCGCCACCGGATTCGAGTCAACGCCGTCAACCCGGGCGTCATCTACACCCCGATGACCATGGAGCGTAACGCGCAGTTGGGAGAAGGCAACTTCCCGCTGGCCCCGCTGGGCCGGATCGGCGTCCCGGAGGAGATCGGCGAGGCGGTGTCCTTCCTCATCTCGGACGCGGCCTCGTACATGACCGGCGCGGAAATCACGGTGGACGGCGGCTGGACGTCCGGACAAGCCATGATGACGCAGCACCTCGACACCACCGACAGGACCACCCCGGGGCGGCGCTGATGGCTCGCACTCGCAGCCCGCTCGTGGCGGTGGTGGACGATGGGCGGCTGCTGGGCGCCGTGACGCTCCAGGCGCTGCTGGACTGGGCGGTGGCCGCGTGACCGTCACCGCATGGGCGGCGGTGGCGGTCTTCTTGGCCGCGTACGCGCTGATCGCCACCGAGAAGATCCACCGTGTCGTGGCGGCGCTCGGCGGAGCGGGGATCATGCTGCTGATCCACGCCACCGACGCCGAAGCGGCCTTCTTCTCTGAGTTGACAGGCATCGATTGGAACGTCATCTTCCTGCTGCTCGGGATGATGGTCATCGTCGGCGTGCTGAAACTGACCGGGATCTTCGAGTACTTGGCGATCGGGGCGGTCAAACGCGCCAAGGGGTGTCCGGACCGGTTGATGGTGCTGCTGGTGGTGATCACTGCGATCGCCTCGGCGCTGCTGGGCAACCTCACCACCGTGCTGCTGATCGCGCCGGTGACGTTCCTGGTGTGCGAGCGGCTGGCGCTGCCGGCGGCGCCGTTTCTGATCGCCGAGGCGATGGCCTCCAACATCGGCGGCGCCGCCACGCTGGTCGGCGACCCGCCGAACGTCATCATCGCGAGCCGCGCCGGACTGAGCTTCAACGACTTCCTCATCCACATGACGCCACTCGTGATCATTCTTATGGTCGTCTTCATCGGGATGTGCCGGATCCTGTTCCGCAAGTTCTTCCGCTACGACCCCGAACGGGCGGCGGAGGTGATGGCGCTGGACGAGCGCGAGGCCATCGCGGACCGGCGGCTGCTGTGGCAGAGCCTGGCGGTGCTGGCCCTGGCGATGGCGGCGTTCGTGCTGCACCCTGTGCTGCACTACGAGCCGTCGGTGGTGGCCATCTTGGGCGCGGGCATCCTGGTGGCCGTCACGAAGGTCACCACGCGGGGCGCGATCGGCGAGGTGGAGTGGCCGACCCTGGTGTTCTTCGCCGGGCTGTTCGTGATGGTGGGCGCGCTGGTGGAGACCGGCGTGATCGGCCAGATCTCACGGGCCGCGGCCGAGGCCACCCAGGGACAGCTCGGGCTCACCACGATGGGCCTGCTGTGGGCCTCCGCCGGGCTCCAATGTGGTCATCCTGGGCATCGCGGCCCGCAACGGCACGCCGATCAATTTCTGGCAGTTCACCAAGTATGGCCTGGTGGTGACCGTGGTCACTATCGCGTTGTGTGTGCCGTACCTATGGCTGCGCTACCTATGGGCCACGCCGGCCACATTACAAGGGCTGGGCGAGTGGGCCGGTGCAGTTCTGCGGACGAGGTGTGGGGAGGCGCTGACGCTCGCGTCGGCGCTCTCTGCGGCCTGGCCGTGCGCCGCACGGTCCGCCGTGCCGGCTGACAGGCCAGGTCTGTCAGGAGGCGGTCCAGCGCCGATGGGCGGTTCTTACTTAAGCCGTGTTGGTCTCCCACTCCCCGGGCAGTCCCGGGCAGCAATGGACTGCGACTTCCCGGCGAGTGGACGACCTTGATGTCCCCGTCTCAAGACCGGTCAGCGCCGCTGCCCAAGGAATACCTGATCGTCGGCTGAGTGCAGGGGCGAGATGGCTATGCTCGGAGATCATCCCGTCGTACCAGGCGGCTGCTCCGGCTCTCGGCCATGGCCGGGCTCATGCCTGCCATGGGAACCGTTCGGCGAATGCCGGTCGCAGATCCGACAGCCACAGCGCATGGGGGTCGTAGTCGGCGAAGAACGGCCTGCCCACCAGTGCCGGATCGCGAGCCTGGAGGAGGTGCAGCACGAACACCTGGCGACCGCCGACCTCTGCCACGCCGTCGACGCACACCTTGCCGGGAGTGGCCGACATCGACGGGCCCCGTACTGTCCGGCACAGCCCCGACACCGACGCATAAGCATCCCGGAAAACCTCGAACGCCCTGGCCAGCGGGACGGCGAAGTAGTCCTGCGGACCGGTGTCGCGCTCCACGAACATGTAGTACGGCACCATGCCCATCACGTGCTGGCGCCGCCACATGGCCGCCCAGGTGCCCGGCTCGTCGTTGATGCCCCTGATCAGCGGCGCCTGCGTGCGGATGACCGCGCCGGTGCCCGCAATGCGCTGGACGGCGTGGCCGACCAGCTCCGGCTCCAACTCGCGAGGATGGGAGAAGTGCGCTTGGAAGGCGAGCGTCTTGCCGGCGGCCACCACACGTTCGAACAGGCGCAGGGTGTCGTCGGCATCGGGATCGCTGACGAAGCGCTGTGGCCAGTAGGCCAAGGACTTGGTGCCGATGCGCACCGATTCGATCTGCTCCAGCTCCAGGAGCGGCTCGATGTAGCGCCGCAGCACCGGCTCGCCCATGATCATCGGATCGCCGCCGGTCAACAGGACGCTGGTGATCTGGGGATGGGCACGAACATAGGCGATGATGCGATCGATCTCGCCGGTGGCCATTTTCAGATCCGGCTCACCCACGAACTGGGCCCACCGGAAGCAGTAGGTGCAGTACGCGTGGCAGGTCTGTCCCTGCTTCGGAAACACCAGCGCGGTCTCGGGATACTTGTGCTGTACTCCGTTGACCGGCTCCTCATCCATGCTCGGCACGTTGAGCTGGAGTTGTCCGGCGGGGTGCGGGTTGAGGCGAGCCCGGATCTCGCTGGCTCCGCCTGCGGCGCCTCACGTCTGATCAGGCCGGCCAGCCGCGCGACGTCCTGCGCAGGCAGCATGTCCGGCTGCGGGAACACCAGCCGGTAAATCGGGTCGCCGGGCGCCGCCGACCAATCGATCAGCTCGTCGAGAACGTAGGCGTTGACGCGAAAGGGAAGCACGGTCGCCACCGCACGCACCGCAAGGCGTTCCTCTGTGCCGAGGCCCGCACGTCGAGTGAGGTCGTCCAGGTGCTTTCCACTGTAGGCGCGAAAACGACGTGTCGTGCCGAAGGAGGTGCTTGTCACGAGTGCCTTTCTGGCCGGATGAATTGAGACATTGCCGACCAGACTTCCCGGCGCACCGCGCACACCATACCAGGGCAATTCACCCTCACGCGGGTTTTGGGAACATATGCCCTCCATGTGTGCTCGCCTCCCGCTGTCGCGAGGAGACGTGCAGGCCATAACCCACTCGAACGGGGCCGAGCATGATGCCGCCGAGTTCCCGCGCAGCGCACAAGACATCCAAAAAAGCCCGAATTGCCTGTGGAATTGGCTCAAGGGACACCGACGCCACGACGAAAGGGTGACGGGGTTCAGATTTCCCTGCAGCGTAGGAGCAACATGGCGGCATCGTCCTGCAATGGTCCGTCAACATGGGCCACAAGATCCAGGCGCAGCTTCTCCAACGCCTCCTCAGGGTCATCGCCGTCCAGCAGATGCAGGCGTTCGGCAAGCGGGTAAAAGCGCCCTCTTCGGTCGCGAGCCTCGATCACCCCGTCGGTGTAGAGGAGGATCTGATCGCCGGGTTGGAAGGGGATCCGGTGCGGTTGCGGCCGCTGTGCCTGAAGTTCGGACAGGCCGAGTGGCGCGGCGTAGGCGTCCGGTTCGGCAGGGACGACCTTCCCGTCGGCGCGTAGCAGCAGCGGAGCCGGATGACCGTAGTTGAGCAGCGTCAAGGTCTCATCGGCGGCTTCGGCGACGATCGCGGTCACGAACTCCTCGCCGGACAGCCGCCGGTTCAGCGCTCTTTCCAGGCGTTCGCTGACGCCGGGCAGATCGGCTTCGTCGTGAGCGGCCTCGCGGAATGCGCCGAGCACGGTCGCCGCGCTCTCGACCGCTTCCAAGCCTTTGCCTTGCACGTCCCCGACGATGACGCGTACCCCGGTCGGGCCCGTCACCACCTCGTACAGGTCTCCGCCGATGCGGGCCTCGGCGTTGGCGGAGGTGTAGGAGACGGCGACCCGCAGGTGCCCGGCACGGCGCGGCACCGGGCGTAGCAGTACCCGCTGTGCCACCTCGGCCACCGACCGGACGCTGGCCAGTTCCTCCTCACGCTGCTGGCGTCCTATCGCGGCCAGGACACCGGCGGCCGTCACGCCCACGATGGAGATCAGGCTCAGATAGCCCTGGCGCGTTCCGATCAGTTCGTCATAGACGCTCAGCAGCAGCGAAAGCGCCAAGGCCACAAGTCCGATGAAAATCGTCCGGCGGACCCGTCCGACCAGACTCGCGAACGCGGGGCCCAGGGCAAGCAGCGACAGGTAGCCGTACTGAGGCCCGGCCAGGACATCCACGACCGCCACCACGCCCATCATGACGAAGGGCCAGGCAGCCATCGATCGAGCCGCACCCTCCTGACTCATCCATGGGCGACTCGTCACGTGTGGCCTCCAGGGGGAGATCGGCAACTGATTGCCGACCAGACTTCCCGGCGCACCGAGGCAACTGTAACCCGCGTGCGCCTCACCTGACAGCCTGCCGCGAGACCCGGACCCGCGCGGCTGACGTGACCCGCGCGGTTCTGTAAGCTGCCCTGACGTATGTCCCCAAGGGCGTACATGGTGTGCCGGGAAGTCTGGTCGGCGTCATGGCAGAGCTCCCGACAAGACGAAATGCAGATCACCATGTGCCCCATTTCCGCCCCCATGCTGGGCGGCATCGCGTGAACCAGCCGATTCTCACTGCGCTCCTGCTTGCCGCAGGGCTCGCCCTCGCGATCGCCGCACAGCGGTACCGCTGGCGCCTCTCGCTGCGCACGACTCTGCTCGTGGCCGTGAGCCTGCGTGTGGCCGTCCTGATCATCGCCGCCGCCGGGGACTGGCAGCCGGTCGACTTCGTGCAAAGCTTCCGACCGGCCGGAGAGGCCATCCTGCGGTATGAGGACCCGGTGCTGTCCACCGACGGATCATGGCGGTTCTTGCCCATGATCCCCTACGCCTACGCCGCCACGCTGGCCGCCGGCATCCCCTGGGAGGTCGGCGGGCGGCTCGTCACCGTCGTGGCCGATGTCGGCTTGGTCATTCTGGTCGGCAAGCTCGCAGGCGGCCGGCACGAAGCGCTGCGACGCTTCCAGTACGCCTGCTGCCCTCTTGCCGTGATGGTCGCCTCCATCCACGGGCAAGTGGAGCCGGTCTCCCTGGTGTTCCTGGTCGGCGCCTACCTCGCGGCGCGCTCCGACCGCGGGCTGGCCGCCGGGGTCTTGTTCGGGCTGGCCCTGTCCGCCAAGAGCTGGCCCATCGTCCTGCTGCCCGTCGTGCTGATGATGCTCACGACGTGGCGGGGACGACTCATCGCGCTCCTGGCCTCCGGCGCGCTTCCCCTGCTGTTCTTGGTCACACTCCCGCTGGGGGCCGGCACGCCTGTCTCGCGCCTGCCTGATGTGGTGGCGATGCTGCGATGGGTCCGGCCCATCGTCGGCGAGTGGGGTTGGACGGCCTGGTTGACGGGTGGCAACTGGGCCTTGGAACCGGCCTACGCGACGGTCGGCCAGGTGTTCATCTATAGCGTGCTGATCGCGGCCTTCTGGCTGTGGCGCCGCGGCGACCCGGTGGACCTCACCTCTGCGATGCTGTTGGCCTTCATGGTGGTGACGCCGCGGCTGGGCGCCCAATACCTGTTGTGGTTCGTTCCTTTCCTGATCGCGCGCCCGACCCGGTGGAGCCAGACGGCGCTGACGGCCTGCGCTGTGTGGGCGGGGCTCGGCTACATCTACCTCACCCAGTTCAACTACGCCGATTGGGCCCACCACCACTCGTGGTGGGCCATGAGCTCGGTCCTGGTGATCCCGTTCCTCGTCCTGGCCATGCCCTGGGACAGGAGAAAACCACCGGGCCGCAATATGCCGCGACGTGCGGCATCCAAAGAGGTAGCGGCAGCGAACGTATAGCGGGATCGGACAGCGCGTGCGGATCTTTTCAAAGGTCGCCAGCGAACGGAACCACCCATGCGCCTCCTTGTAGGGAACCCGAGCGTGAGTGGCTCCATGCCGCTGCTACAGGCGCAGGTCTGGTGGCGATCGACCTCCACTGTTCATGGCGCGCCACTGCTCGTCCAGTTCCGCTACCGCTGTCTTGGCGACCCGCCAGTTGTGAAGGTGCGACAACGCCACCCATGTCGGCCAGCCTGTGAAGAAGCCGGCAAGCAGGAAGGCGAAGCAGATGTCCACAGGGCCGAGCGGTCGCGGCGTCAATCTCCCCTGCTGGTGCCAGATCCGGGCTTGACCGTCGGAAAGGTGATCGAGCGGCTGCCGTACCGTGCCGCTCCGTTTCACGCCGACCTCGTCCGGCCACGTCACCCTCGCGACGATGGCATGCTCCTCCACCACCTGCGCGACGATTTGGCGGTGTGTGGCCCGGTAGTCGTGCAGTGCGTCGACAAGCACGCCGGTGGCCGGCACGCCGGCGGCGCACCCGACTATGAATGAGAGAACGGCCATGATGGTGCGTGGGCTGGACCAGCGCCGATGGGCGACAGCCGCAGGGATGGTCAAGCCGGGCATTGCATCCTCCCGGGTGGGGCGATGTTGCCGACCAGGCTTCCCGGCGCACCATCGCCGACGTTAACAGTGCGGAACTCTCGGCACCAGACTGTCGGCCTTGGTAGTGGTCCGGGCTGCTGGATGGTTTCGTGACACGGACATCAAGGGACGATCACGGAAGCTTTCTTACGTGGAGGCGGAGATGCTGTCGTTGTGATCTTGGCGGTTCTTGATAAGTTGTCCGGAGGTGTGCCGGGAAGTCTGGTCGGCGGGTCCTTATCCGCTTTGCCCAGAAGGATGTGCGCCCGCCTGGCCACCCGCATCGGCATCCTCCACCACGGCCGCCTCATCGGCGAACACGACGCCGACCACCTGGACCGCCACCGCCGCCAATGGGACGTGCCGACCAGACTTCCCGGCTCACCTGAGTGCAGCCTATGACGAATCGGACGGTGCGGGCAGAGCCTACAAGTGAGCCGACTTCGGCAGCGTGGCTCCATGGACGCCCGCCGCTACCCGCTGCCGCTCACGCTGTGGCCTGCGAGCTGAGTTCGGCCGGGCTGGCCGCGGAACAGCGTGATCACTGGAGTGAGCTGTGCTGGTGGTGCTGCCAGCGTTCGAGCAGGGCGGGTATCTCGCTCAGCAGGAAGTGGTAGAAGTCGCGCATCTGGGTCAGCCGCCGGTGGGCGGGGTCGTCGGCCGGGGTGGTGTCGATGCCGGTCTGCGCGGCTTGGAGCATGATCTGGATGACGGTGTTCTGGCTGGTGAAAAGGGTGGCCCAGGCGTCGTCACGGAGACGGTAGTGCTCGCGGCGGCTGCCGGGAGCGGGCAGGCGTTCGATCAGGCCGACCGACAGCAGTGATTTCACCGCCGCGGAGACCGAGCCGGCGCTGGCGTCGAGCCGTTCGGCGATCTCGCCCGCGGTGACGCTCTGCTGGTCGGTGAAGAGGAAGACGGCCAGGGTGCGCGCGGCCATGCGCTGCAGTCCGCCGTCGGCCAGGGTCAGGGCGAGATGTTCGGCGACCTGCCACCGGTCTTGTCTGTCGCTCACGAGCGCAGGATATCGAATCACGCGAGTGCTTCAGAAGTTTCTGAAAATTCGCT
Organism: Nonomuraea sp. SYSU D8015; assembly: GCF_008065375.1. Lineage (GTDB taxonomy): Bacteria > Actinomycetota > Actinomycetes > Streptosporangiales > Streptosporangiaceae > Nonomuraea. The sequence goes on along the minus strand of NZ_VJYI01000040.1, from coordinate 45,514 downwards.
ATGTTGCGTGTATCGGGTTCCGCCGTATGGAGCGCCGATGGTGTGCCGGGAAGCCTGGTCGGCGATGTGACATCCGCTCCGTCCATCAAGGAGATGACCGGCGATGACCCTGCTCAGCCGCCTGTTCGATGTGCTTCCCGCCATCCGGCACCCGGTGCGCCTGCGGCGCGACGTCGAGATCCCCGCCGCCGATGGGGTGCGGCTTCTGGCCAGCCACTACTACCCGGCCGATGTGGACAAGGCGCCGCTGGTGCTGTTGCGCAGCCCGTACGGCCGCGGCAACGCGCTGGACCAGCTGCCGAAACTGCTGGCCGAACGCGGCTACCAGGTGCTGTACCAGAGCCTGCGCGGCACGGCCGGCTCCGGCGGCCGCTTCGACGGCTTCACCATCGACCCGGCCGACGCCGACGGCACGCTGAGCTGGCTGCGCGCCCAGCCGTGGTTCGGCGGCGTGCTGGCCACCTGGGGAGCCAGCTACCTCGGCTACGCGCAGTGGGAACTGGCCGCCCGTGAGATCCCCGAGTGGAAGATCGCCGTCATCCAGGACGCCCCGGCCGAGTTCGCCCACCGCTTCATGTACCCGGGCGGGGCTTTCGCGCTGGGCAACGCCCTGGGCTGGGTCCAGCTCGTGGACCGGATGTTCACCAGCGGCTACTCCGTCACCCGGCAACTGCTCAGCATGATCACTGCCGCTCGTAAGCTCCGCGACGCTACTCTGGCGCTTCCGCTGAACGAGGCCGACCTGGTGCTGACCGGACACCGCGTCCCCTGGTTCGGTGAGTGGATCGAGCACGGCCCGGACGAGGCCTATTGGGCCCGCACGGACCACCGTGCGAACGTCGCTCGCATGCCGCCCGCCGTACACTTGCAAGGCGGCTGGGACGACTTCTTCCTGCCGGGCATGCTGGCCGACTACGCCGCGCTGCGGGCCGCGGGACGCCAGGTGAGGCTGCTGATCGGGCCATGGGGGCACGGCAAGGGCCTCTACACCCGTCACGGCATGCGCGACGCGCTGGCCGCGTTGGACGCCGCGCTGCTGGGCGGGCAACCGCCGTCGGGGGTGCGGTTGTTCATCACGGGCGCGGACCGCTGGCAGGAGCTGCCCGAATGGCCGCCCTCGCATGAGCCGACCTCCTGGCACCTGCACTCCGGCGGACGGCTCAGCGCTGAACCCGCCACAGAAGGCGTACACCCCAGCCGCTACCGCTACGACCCCGGCGACCCGACTCCCACGGTCGGCGGCACCGCGGTCGGCCTGTCCGCCGGCCGCAAGGACAACCGCCGCATCGAGGCCAGGCCGGACGTCCTCACCTTCACCTCCGATCCGCTGCCGCACGACATCGACGTCATCGGCCCGGTCAGAGCCCGCCTGTACGCCCGCTCGTCCCTTCCGCACGTCGACTACTTCGCCCGCTTGTGCGACGTGTCACCCGGTGGCCGTTCGACCAACCTGTGCGACGGCATCGTCCGTCTCAGCCAGCCCGGCGACGTCCGGACCGCCGACATCGACCTGTGGCCGCTGGCCCACCGCTTCGCACGTGGCCATCGGATCCGGTTACAGGTCTCCAGCGGCGCCCATCCCCGCTTCGGCCGCAACCCCGGCACCGGCGACCCTCTCGCCACATCACGCGAGCTGCGCTCATCCAGCCACGAGATCTTCCACGATCGGGACCGTCCCTCCGCCATCTGGCTTCCCGTCTTGTCTGGAGCGTCATGAAACTGCTGGTCCTCGGCGGAACCCACCACGTCGGCCGCGCCGTCGTGGAGACCGCGCTGGAGCGCGGCGACGAGGTCACCACGCTCAACCGCGGCCTCAGCCGGGGGCCGGCGCCCGGCGCCCGGGCGTTGATCGCCGACCGCACCGACCCCAAGGCGGTCCGGGCCGCGCTGGGCCGGCAGGAGTGGGATGCCGTCATCGACACCTGGGCCTGGGCACCGCGCGTGGTCCGCGACAGCGCCCGCCTGCTGGCCGACCGAGCCGGGCACTACGGCTACGTCTCCAGCCGCGGCGTCTACCGCTGGCCCTGGCCGCCCGCCGCTGACGAGAGCGCTCCGCTCGTGGACGGCGAGGCGGCGAGCGAGGACGCCGCCGACTACGCGGCCGCCAAGCGAGGCGGGGAACTGGCCGCCCTCGAGGCATTCGGCGAGCGTGCCCTGCTGGCCAGGGCCGGCATGATCCTCGGCCCGTACGAAGACGTCGGCCGCATCCCATGGTGGCTGCGCCGCCTGGAAAAGGGCGGGCCGGTGGTGGCGCCCGGTCCCGCCGATGCGCCGCTGCAGTTCATCGATGCCATGGATCTGGCCGTCTGGATGCTGAGGTCGGCCGAGAACGGCGTCGGCGGCACGTTCAACGTCGCCGGACCGCCCGGCGCTGTCACGATCGGCGAACTGCTGCAGACAGCGCTGGAGGTGACCGGGTTCGACGCCCGGCTGCTGTGGGCGCCGCCGGACCTGCTCCGAGAAGAGGGCTTCGCGCTGGGGATGGAGTTCGGCCTGCGCTACCCGCACGACCCGGCGCCCACCGGTATCCACGACGCCGACGTCGGCGCCGCTCTCGCCGTCGGCCTGACCTGCCGACCGCTGCGGGAAACGCTCGCCGCCACGTGGGCCTGGCTGCAGGCCGAAGGCGACCCACAGCCGCGCCCCGACGCCCCTTCACCCGACACCTGGCTCGACCCCGCCGCCGAGCGGCGCGTCCTCGAACAGCTCTGACCCCCACCAGCTTCAGCAAGGAACCTTTATGCGCGCCGTCATCATCGGAGCCGGCATCGCCGGCCTGGCCACCGCCCTCCGGTTGTCCCAGATCGGCTGGGACAGCCTCATCGTCGAACGCGCTCCGCAGCGCCGCAGCGGCGGCTACGCCGTCACCTTCGGCGGCATCGGCTACGACGCCGCCGAGCGGATGGGCATCCTGCCCGACCTGGAGACGAAGGCCTTCGTCACCGAGGAGCTCGTCTACCACCGCCCCGACGGCCGGCGTCGGTTCTCCCTGAACCGCGAGACGATCGCCGCGACCATGGGCCCCCGCTCGATGAACATCCTGCGCGGCGACATCGAAACTGTCCTGTACGACAAGGTCTGCGACACCGCCGAGATCCGCTTCGGCACCACCATCACCGCCGTCGACCAGGACGCCCACGCCGTCCATGTGACCCTGAGCGACGGCAGCGTCGAGCACGCGGATCTGCTCATCGGCGCCGACGGCCTGCACTCGGCCACCCGCGCCCTGCTCTTCGGCCCCGAGCGCGACTTCCTGCTCGACCTTGAGCACAAGGTCGCCGTCTACATGCTCGACAAGCGCCCGGCCGCCATCGCCCCCGGCACCACCGGCACCCTGTCGTCCGGCGGCCGTACCGTCGCGGTGATCAGCGTCGGTGACGGCCGCAACGTCGCCTTCTTCGGCTACCGCACCAGCCACGCGGTCCCGGGCGAGGACGCGGCCACGCAACTGCGCCGCGTCTACAGCGACCTCGGCTGGGTCATCCCGGAAGCACTGGACGGCCTGGACAGGACCGACTCCGTCTACTTCGACACCATCAGCCAGGTCGTGGCCCCCTCCTGGAGTCGCGGGCGCGTGGTCCTGCTCGGCGACGCCGCCTGGTGCGTCACGCTCTTCGCCGGATACGGCTCCGCTCTGGCCGTCGGCGGCGCCGACCGGCTCGGCACCGAACTGGAGCGCCACCCGGGTGACGTCGGCGCCGCCCTCGCCGCGTGGGAGGCCGCGCTGCGGCCCGAAGTGGATAGGAAACAGAAGCTCGGCCGCTGGGTCAAAGGTGTCTACGCGCCCGCCAACCCGCTGCTGCTGTGGCTGACCCAGCTCCCGCTCCGCCTGGCCGCACTGCCGCCGGTGCGCCGGTACCTGACCCGACGCTTCATCAAGGGCTGAACCGGCGGCGAGTGGTGCCGCTGTGCCGGGGCCCGCATCGGGCGCCCCCGGCTCAGTAGCGGGTGCCCGACGACGGCAGGTGCAGCGTCTGCCATCGCCAGGTGGCCCCGCCGTCGGCGAGGCCCTCGCGCCACAACACGGCGCGCAGTTGGGAGCGCCAAGAATTCCGCCGATCGCCCGTAGCCCATGGGTGTGGTGGTAGGGGAGTTCAGGCACCACAGGCCGCCTGGAGACAGGGGCTGCCGACCGTGGGCCATCCGAGGGCCTCGATCCCGACCGCGTACCTCGATCTAAAGATCGATCACGCAGGGGGTGCCCATGAGCGCAGGCATGCTTCGCCACTCAGCGAGATCGCCCGGGCACAGGACCGGGCTGGATCTGTTGCGCGCGACCACGATCTTTGCCAGGGTGGCGGGACGCCACGGGCACGCCGCTGACAAGCGGCCTCGCGTGGCCGGTGAGCCGGGAAGCCTGGTCGGCGATCTGACCCGACGTCCCCGCGTGGAAAGGCTCTCCTGTTGACTTCCCCGACCATCTACGTCTCACCCGCCGGCCAGCGGCGCGTCCGCGACTGGTGCCGAGAACGGCTGGACTCCTGGACGACAGAGCACCGCATGCGCACGATGGAGACCAGCCTGGGGACCACGGCGGTGGTCATCGCCGGGCACGGCCCCTGCGTGCTGCTGCTGCCAGGCACCAACTTCTGCGCCGCCACCCTGCTCGAGGTGGCCGATGCCCTGCTGCCAGACCATCGGGTGATCATCGCTGACCTGCCGGGCCAGCCAGGTCTGAGCGCTCCACAACGGCCCGGGCCGGGACGCCTGGCCGCCTACGGGCGGTGGGTAGGGGAGGTCGTCGGCCAGGTGAGCGCTGGACCCGCTGTGGTGGTGGGACATTCGCTGGGCGCGGCCGTGGCCCTGGCGACGCGACCTGGACCGCAGATCAGCGGCCTCGTGCTGGCGTCCCCGGCCGGACTGAGCCGAGCCCGACTGACCCCCGCTCTGCTCGGCGTCACCCTGCCCTGGCTGGCGGCTGCCACGACCGATCGCAGTCAGGCCCTGCTGCGCTACATGAGCGGCCAGACGCGCGGCATGGCCGGCGCGGACCACCGGCTGGCGGAATGGATGACGCTCGTGGCCCGACACAGCCGCACCAGCCTGGCGCCCCCGCCGGTGCCCAAACCCATCGTGCGCCGCTGGGCAGGCACTCCGGTGGTCGTGGCCACCGGAGCCGAGGATCGTTTCTACCCGCCCGCCCGCATCGGCAGGCCGGCCCGCGCTCTGCTGGGCACCGACGTGGTCGCCGTGCCGGGCCTGGGGCATCTCGGCCCGCACGAGGACCCCACACTGCTGCCCGCCCTCCTTGACCGCCTGCGGGCATAGCACGGCACGCCCTTGCCCGGGCACGGCGATTCCACGACCCGGCGTCGTCCGGTTCCAGCCGAGGGCGGTGGCCACTGGTTCGGCGATCATTGATACGTTGGTGTCAGGTGTGCCGGGAAGCCTGGTCGGCGATGTCATGTCGTCGATCTCAAAAGAGGCTTGCGGATGCGTGCGCGCGATCTGGCCACGGAGTTCCCCACCGTCGCTCTGGACACCCCCGTCGTCGAGGCCGCCCGGCTGCTGGCCGAGCAGGATCTGCCCGGCCTCATCGTGGTCGACGAGCAGGGGCTGCCCTCGAGCATCCTGCCGGGCACGCAGGTGCTGAGGCTGGCCGTACCGGGCTATTGCCAGGACGATCCCGCGCTGGCGCGGGTGGTGGACGAGGCGCACGCCGACCTGTTCTTGCGGTCGCTGTCCGGGCGGACCGTACGCGAAGCGCTGCCGAGGGAGCCTCGCGAGCTGCCGGTCACCGATCCCGATGCCACGGTGCTGGAGCTGGCGGCGTTGATGGCCCGCACGCGCAGTCCACTGGTGGCGGTCGTCGAGGGCGGGCGGCTGATCGGCGCGGTCACCCTGCAGGCGCTGCTGGACTGGGCGGTGGCCGCGTGACGGTCACCGCGTGGCTGGCGGTGGTGGTCTTCCTGGGTGCGTACGCGCTGATCGCCACCGAGAAGATCCACCGTGTCGTGGCGGCGCTCGGCGGAGCGGGGATCATGCTGTTGATCCACGCCACCGACGCCGGTGCGGCGTTCTTCGACGAGCACACCGGCATCGACTGGAACGTTATCTTCCTGCTGCTCGGCATGATGGTCATCGTCGGTGTGCTCAAACAGACCGGGATCTTCGAATACCTGGCCATCTGGGCCGCCAAACGCGCCAAGGGGTATCCGTACCGGCTGATGGTGCTGCTGGTGGTCATCACCGCCGTCGCTTCCGCGCTGCTGGACAACGTCACCACCGTGCTGCTGATCGCGCCGGTGACGTTCCTGGTGTGCGAGCGGCTGGCGCTGCCGGCGGCGCCGTTCCTGATCGCCGAGGCGATGGCCTCCAACATCGGCGGCGCCGCGACGCTGGTCGGCGACCCGCCGAACATCATCATCGCCAGCCGCGCCGGGCTGAGCTTCAACGACTTCCTCATCCACATGGCGCCGTTGGTCGTCGTCCTCATGATTGTCTTCATCGGGATGTGCCGGATCTTGTTCCGCAAGTACTTCCGCTACGACCCCGAGCGGGCGGCGGAGGTCATGGCGCTGAACGAGCGGGAGGCCATCGCCGACCCGAGGCTGCTGTGGCAGTCGCTCGCCGTGCTTGCCCTGGTCATGGTCGCGTTCGTGCTGCACCCGGTGCTGCACTACGAGCCGTCCGTGGTGGCCATCCTGGGCGCGGGCATCCTGGTGGCCGTCACCAAGGTCACCACCCAGGACGCGATCGCCGAGGTTGAGTGGCCGACCCTGGTGTTCTTCGCCGGGCTGTTCGTCATGGTGGGCGCGCTGGTGGAGACCGGCGTGATCGGCCAGATCTCGCAGGCTGCGGCCGAGGCGACGCAAGGTCAGCTCGGGCTGACCACCATGGGGCTGCTGTGGGCCTCGGCCGGGCTGTCGGCGATCGTGGACAACATCCCGTACGTCGCCACGATGAGCCCGATCGTCGCCGAACTGGTCCAGGCAGCCGGCGGCAACGGCCCGGCCCAGGTGCTGTGGTGGGCGCTGGCCTTCGGCGCCGACCTCGGCGGCAACGCCACCGCCGTCGGCGCGGCCGCCAACGTGGTCATCCTCGGCATCGCCGCCCGCAACGGCAGTCCGATCAGCTTCTGGCAGTTCACCAAGTACGGGCTGATCGTCACGGCGGTGACCATCACGTTGACCGTGCCGTACCTGTGGCTGCGCTACCTGTGAGCCACGGCGGCCGTGTCGAGGGACCGTAAGAGGAGGCCGGTGCCGCTCCGCGGGTGACGGCAGGGAGGCTTCCGCATGAAGATGGGCCTGCGGGAGAGGGGACGCCGTCCAGGTCGTGTACGCCGCGGCGAACCCGGATGAATTGCGCCCAGGGGCGCCGCCGAAGTGGGTGTCGGAGTTGGCGGAGGCCACGTACTGTGTCGTTGTCGAGCAGGACGAGAGGGCTACCAACCCTAGGCGGGGTGTGACGATCGCGAGCAGACGGCGCTGAGCTGCGCTGGCCTTGGGCCCTGGCTCAGTGGTACGTGGTCGGCGACGGCAGGTGCGGCGGCCGCCACCGCCAGGTCGCGTTGCCGTCGGCGGCGATGCCCTTGCGCCACAACGGCGCGGGCATCAGCCGGATCATGGTCACCAGCGCCCGGTAGGCGGCCGTGGAGGTGGTCCGGGCGCCGTCCTTGCGGGCGCCTCGGGCGGTGGCCTGGGTGCGCGGGCGGCGCTCGGCGTCATAGCGACGCAGCGCGGCTTCGATCGCGGGCTCGCCGGCGAGGGCGGCGGCGAGCACGACGGCGTCCTCGAGGGACTGCCCTGCGCCCTGGCCACGATCGGGGCTCATCGCGTGCGCGGCGTCGCCGAGCAGCGCCACCCGGCCGCGGACGTAGGTGGGCAGCGGGTCCAGGTCGCAGATGTCGATATGGATCACGGCCTCGTCCGGGGTGGCCTCGATCAGCGCCGGGATCGGCTCGTGCCAGGTGGCGACCCGGCGGGCCGCCTCGGTCTTCTCCTCCTCGTAGCGGATGCCCGGTTGGTCGGCGGTGGTGACGTAGACCCAGTACGCGCGATCACGTGCGATGGGATGAATGAGGAAGTAGCCGCCTGGTCCGAGCGTGATGCTGCCGGGCACGCCGGGCACCGGGGCGATGCCCAGCCAGGCGGTGCGGCCCAGGAAGCGCGGCGGCGTGTCCGGCCACAGCAGCCGGCGGACGGTGCTGCGGATGCCGTCGGCCGCGATGACCAGGTCGGCAGTCAGCTCGCCGTCGCCGAATCCGACGCTCACACTGCTGGCGTTGTCCCGGACGGCGGTGACCTCCGCACAGGTGCGCACCCAGCCGACGGGCACCGCCTCCAGCAGCACCCGGTGCAGGTCGGCGCGGTGGAAGGCGAGCAGCGCACTCGCATCCCCGGGCCGCGCTTGTTGCAGGTAGCGGCCGTCCGGCGTGCGCAAGTTGCCGGAGGCGTGGGTGGGCACCCCGACCGCGCGGGCCCGCCCTTCCACGCCGAGTTCGGCCAGCGCGCGCAGCGCGTTGGGCGCCTGGGACATGCCGCCACCGATCTCGCCCAGCTCGGTCGTTCGTTCCAGCACCGTGGCCCGCCAGCCGATCCGGTGCAATGCCAGCGCCGCGGCCAGCCCGCCAATGCCGCCGCCGACCACGATGGCGTGTCCACTCATGGTGTCTCCTCATCGTCGGGGTGCTCGGCGCTATCAGGGCCGTCGGGGCCGTCTGCCTGCAGGGGCGGCGCGTTGTCGAAGACCTTGGCCATCCACTCGAAGGTGGCGTGCGCCTGCCGGACCCGCGCGGCACGTTCTTCGTCCGCGCCCACCAGGTCCACCCCATCGTGCGTAATGTCCATGAACGAGGCGATGGAGGCGACCTGGCGGCGCACCACGACCGCCCAGGCGTCCTCGGCCATCCGGTAGTAGACGGTCCGCTCACCCGGCCGAGTGCGCCAGGTGAGGAACTTCATGCTGGTCAGCAGCCGCAGGCTCGAGGTGAGCGAGGCGCGGCTGGCGCCGATCGCCGTGCTGATCTGCCCGGCAGACTGCTCAGGCGGATCACAGATCATCAGCCAGCCCAGCACCCGCCCCGCGATCGGCGGCACCCCATCGCGCGCCAAGTACATGGCGACACGTTCCACCCACTCCAGCAACGGCTCCTGTTCGGTCACGCCCGACCAGCCTCCTCTTGCAGTTATTTCAGTATGAGCTAAAATCCATGTATTGATCAAGTGACGTCCCGTCGCAGGGCGTTCCGTTGGTGAGCCGGGAAGTCTGGTCGGCCCGTGACCTATTGGGGTCACGGAGAAGCAGGAGGACGTCCCCATGGCCACGCCTGCTCTCAAGCCGCTACCCGGCAGCGGCGTCGCCGCCGGTGTGCTCGTACCGGTGGTGTTGTGGGCCGACGGTGCCACCCGGCCCGGCGCTGGGCTATCCGCCCGGGCGGTCCGCCCCGGCAGCCGGCGCGCCCACCACGAGCGGCCTCATCCATCAGGCGGCCGGCTTCGCCCTGTTCGCCGGGCTGAGCGCAGCCGCGTTCGTACTGGCCCGGCGCCTGGGACAGGCGAGGCGCGCCTGGGCCGTCTACTCACGCCTGTCCGGCGCACTGATCATCACCTTCGCCTTCGCCGCCGGCATCGCCTACCGCCTCGATGTTCTGGGCCTTTGGCGGCCAGCCCCCGCGGGCATGCTCGAACACCTCTCCCTGCTGACCGGCTTCGGCTGGATCATCGCCGTGGGCGTTCACCTCCTGCGCGGCCACGTCCCGGCAGGCCCGAGCACGTCCGCGGCGGGCGCTCAAGGGTCTGGACCTGTCAGCTCCCAGGCTGGATGACAAGAAAGCAGGCCGCCAACAGTCCGTCGGCGGCCTGCTGCCGCGCAACGGGAGCCGCGTTGACCGGCTCCCGCTCCGCGGCCCCTCCGACGGCAGACCACTCTGCGCTATCCCAGGTCGTCGTCGGCGAAACAGCCGCGAACTGTCGTGCCGGCTGACTACGGTGCAGCAATGACGAAGACGTGCCAGGTCTCCGGGTTGTGGCCGGGCCGTCGGCGCGGAACCGGGAGGAAGGCCGTCCTTCGCCCCGGGTGGTATGGAGGAGGATCCGCTGGTGGATGCGCCTGTGAAGTACGACATGACGGCGACGAACCTGGTGTTCCGCCGCAGCGAGGACACCGGTGATTGGGTCGCCGGTGTGGCCTATCACGTCCGTCTCGGTGGGTTCCTCCCGGCGGGTGGGCACTGGGAGAACGGGGAAACGCTGGTTGAGACGGCGCTGCGGGAAACCGTGGAAGAACTCGGCTGCCGCACGTTGATCATCCCTGGGCTGTCGTCGATGCCTGCTCCAGCTGGCTACCCGCACGCCGTCTGCCCTGCCCCCTGGTGGATCATCGACTGCAGGGCCTCCGCCGACGGCCACACTCCCGAGCCCCACCGACACCTGGACCACACCTTCGTTTCGATCTTCGAACGGGAGGTTCAGGCTCCGGAGACGGCAGTGGACTGGTTGACCAGGCAGCAGGTCAAGGACCGGGCCGACCTATCCCATGACAGCCGCCTCCAGCTAACCGTCAGCGAGGTGGTCGACTGACCGACTAGCCAGCGGGATCTAGGGTTCACAGATGCGCATGTATCTGTCCTCCTGGCGCATCGGCGACCACCCCGAGCAACTGCTAGCCCTGCTGGGCACTCCCAGCACGGACGAGGTCGCCATAATCGCTAACGCCATCGATGCCCAGCCCGAACCCGAGCGCCGAGCCGCGATCGAACGCGAGATCAACTCGCTCACCGCGCTCGGCCTGCGGCCGGTTGAACTCGATCTGCGTGCCTTCTTCGACCAGCCTCCGAACCAGGTCAAGGCCGCTCTCCGTCGGTTCCCACTGGTCTGGGTGCGGGGAGGCAACGTGTTCGTCCTGCGTCACGCCCTGGCTCGCAGCGGCGCCGATAAAGCCTTGATCGAACTGTTGCGGCAAGACGCCATCACGTATGCCGGCTACAGCGCTGGTGCCTGTGTCCTTGCCCCCGACCTGCGCGGCCTGGAACGGTGCGACGATCCACGCGCGGTGCAGGCTGCCTACGGCGCCCCGGCCGACTTCAACGGCTTGGCCCTTCTCGACTACGCCGTGGTGCCGCACATCGACTCGCCCGGCCACCCCGAAACCGAAATTCTGGGCACCGTCGCCGACCACTACCGCAAGCAGGGCATCGCCCACAGCACCCTTCGCGACGGCCAAGCCATCGTGATCAACGGCCCGGACACCCGCATCCACTGACCGGCACCTTGCCCACGAACGACGACACCTCACCGATGAACACCCCGTCGCGCGCCCCCGCGGCGGGGTGTTGCCGTCGCAGATCGTTGGCATCTTCGACGCCCGCTTCGTCGGCATTTTCAGCGCCGGGCAACATCCTGGGACGCAAAAGGGGGGACAGCGCCACACCATCATCCATCGGCAGGGTGGAGCCGAAGGGGCATCGCCACCGCCGTTGCAAGGCTTCGGCGCGACGCTGTGAGTGCACTCCCGCCCTTGGCAACATGATCGACGCGTCCGCCTGTCGGCGGCAATGGCGGGGCCGTTTGCGCGCGGGTGGCGCGGTCGGCGCGCATCAGCGCTCGATACCGAGGTCGGGTTCTCGGGCAGGCGCGGGGCGGACGCGATCTCGCAGATCACGCTGGAGGGGCGGGACCAGCGTGCGCCCTTGGCGGCGGTCGTCCACGACCTGACGCTCGCTGCGGCGCTCACGCTCGGCGTGCTCGGCGCGGGCGGCCTGTTCGATGTCGCGCCGGTCCGGTGGCAGGTCGGCACGCCTGGCCACCTCTTCCCTGACGGCGGCGAGCTCCTGCTGCAGGACGGCGTGGGAGGCGCGAGCCTCGTTGGCGCGCAGGGCGGCGTCGGTGACGTCACGACTTCGAGCGGCGCGCTGGACGGCGTCGAAGTCGCGCTCCAGTCGGCGTGGCGCCGCCGCACCAGGGGCCAGGCCACCTGCGGCGGGGCCTGCTCGGCCGCCTGGCGGGCGAGCTGCCCCAGCTCCCTGCCGTGCTCGAGGACCTCATCCAGGCGTTCCTGGTGGCGGGCCTGAAGGTCGCGGACTTCGGGCAGTTCGGTTTCCAGGTCGCGGCGACGGGCCCGGTTCCAGGGTCGCAGGGTGTCGAGCTCGCCGCTGATGACCAGTTCGCGCTGGCGCAGGGCCTCCAGCTGCTGGCGGGTCTCGGTGATGGATTGACGGATCTGCCGTACCCGGTCGGCGGCCTGGGCTGCCGCCTCGACCAGCCGCACCTGCTCGGCCAGCTGCCGGCGTTGGCCGGGCCGAGCGCTCCAGGGAGGATTTCCCGGCCAGCCCCTCGCCGCCGCTTGTCCACCGGCAGCCAGAACCGGGGGCGAGCGTGCGTGAGCGCCAGGACCCCATCAGGCGACAGCCGGACCCGGCGAGCGGGACGGCACCAGCCGGTACGCCCGCTGCGCGGGGGTCTGGGGGCGGCGGAGCCCCCAGCCACCCCGTGCCAGATGCCAGCCGGTCACCCCGTGACCACCTGGCACTGCCTCTCCTTCCGGCCGGCGCGAGCCCCGCGCACAGGGTCGGCCGAAGGCCGATCCCGCGTGACGCGAGCACAGCGAGCGCCCTGTGCGCGGAATAGCCAGACGGCCACCCACGGTGGACGGACACGGCCGTACGGACGGGTCGCCGGTCGCCTCCCGGCCATGGGGAAGATGCGGCGTCGCCGCGGGGATCGCGCGGGGCGGGGGGTGCGAACTCCGGCCTAGGCGGGGCGGCGCGAGCCCGGCTCGAAGGCGGAGCGCCAGCGGAGTCTTCGGGCCGACGCGAGCGTCGCCCCGTGTCCAGGATCGGCCTTCGGCCGATCCGAAGGACGCGAGCGCAGCGAGCGCCCTGTGCGCGGAATATGTACGGCCTGCAGCCCAGCGGGCGGGATGCGGCTCGCGTCCGCTCAACCCCGCTCGGTCTGCGGCGGGTTCAGCGGGCCGCAGGCACGCAGTGCGGCGCCCGGCCCAACGGGTTCCCAAAGGATCTTCTCCTCTTTGCTCGGATGGGAAAGGCTCGCCGCGGCGACCGGCCACGCACGGATTCGGGTCCCGGGTTCCACAAATCCGACCGCGGCTGAGGAAGATCACGAAAGGCAGGTCGTCCCGTGGGCGCAGTCTGCGGCGTGCGCCTGGGCGCACACTCGCGGCCGCCTTCGTCAAGCCGGTTCCGCGGCCATCGCGCCGCCCGGGCGGCCTCGCGGTCGGCGGGCTGGAGCTGGTGGAGCTCCTGATGAAGGAGGCGTGCGACCAGAATCAGCGCACGACGTGCGGCGGCCAGGACGTTGCCGGTATGGGCGGCCGCGCGGTCGCTGACTTGCTGCTCGCTTCAGGGCTTGACCCCTCTTGTCCGGCAGGTCTTGAGCCCGGGCGGGAATGGACAGATGAGGGCACGGTCGGCAGTCGGCTGATCTTGCTCGGATCGCGAGACGGGGAGGTCCCGCCTTCACCGGGGGCTGCAGGGGGCCGCTCGGGAGCCCAGGCCCCCGGAGCGGGTGTGCCTTCTGGCGGCACTGAGTGCTAGGCATACGAGCGGCTCGAGTACACATTCCCAGTCGCATGCCCACGCCTCTCACCCTTGACGTGCTGAAATTCCGGTGATCGGTTCTGGGGGTGGGAAGAGGCGTAGAAAGCGCTCCGTGGTGGCCCGTGGTCCAGTCAGCGTGATATCGCCTCTGGCGAGGGCGTCGTCGAGGGTTCGGGCGCGGCCGAGCAGGGCGGTCAGGGCCTGTGGGCTGGTCTCGATGAGCAGGTCCGCCTGTGCCGGGTTGGAATCGAGGCGGGTCAGGTGGAGGCGGTCGCGGTTGATCCGGAGCAGGAAATGGTGCTCGTCGAGCTGCAGGCTGACGGTGAGGTCGAGCGCTTGGTCGGCAGGAGGCGTGAACAGGGCCTTCAGTGACAGGGCGGCGGAGTCGGCGCTGAGTGGGAGGTCGTGTGGCAGCGCGGGGGAGCGGCTGCTCCAGCGGGCGAGGTCGGTGATGATGGGCTCCAGCTCAGCGCCCCAATCGGTGAGTTCGTAGATCCGGGAGCCGGCGGGCGGGGAGAGCTTGCGGCGCTGCAGGATGCCGGCCTCTCCGAGCTCGCGCAGGCGCTGGGTCAAGATGTCCGCGCTGATCCCTGGCAGTCCGGCGCGCAGGTCGGTGAAACGTTTGGGCCCGAGGATCAGCTCCCGCACCACTAGGAGCGCCCAGCGCTCTCCCACGAGTTCGAGAGCGTGCGCGATTGCGCATCCGTCGCCGTAGCTTCGCTTGCCGACCATGTTCCTATCCTACCGGCGATAGTCCGTCATCCCATCTTGCTAGTTGTATTTTCCAACTAGAGAGTTGTAGTGTCCGACCATGCAATGGCTACGAGAGGGGCCAAACATGGACGACCGCAACCAAGACAACAGGCCGCGCGCCCTCGCCGTGTTCCTGCGCGTGTACGGCGTGCTGTCACTTGCGATCTTCGCGCCGCTCTTCTTCGGATTCATGGTGCAGACCCCCTTGCTGGCGGAGGCTGGCGGCCCGCTGAACTGGACGATCTGGAACGACATCAGCTCCGGCCACGAGCACGCCCACGTGCCGCCCATGCTGTTCACGATCTACATCGTGTGGGGCGTCTTCCTCCTGGCGGCGGCTCGGGACCCGCTCGCCCACAGGTCGTTCCTGTCCTTCACGATGTGGGCCAACCTGGCCCACGGCCTGCTCATGATCGCGCAGGCGGCCACGAGCCTGGACCGCTACTGGAGCAAGTTCCTGACCGATATCCCGTTCATCCTGATCCTGGCCCTCGGCATCTTCTTCCTCAGGCCCTCCGAGAGAGTGGCGGCCGAGCGATGACCTCGGGAGATCACCCGGTTGATCATCTGTCATTGGGTGATCTCGCCTTGGCCGACGCGAGCGTCGCCTCGTGTCCAGGCTGCCTGCACGACACGCGGTGGCTCTGAGCCGGTCAGCCGCCACATGCGGAGCGTGCCGTTGCCTTCTAGTGCTGGTTACATGCTGCCCGTCAGGGCTGAACGCCACTGCGGTCACCGGATCTGGCTTCGCTGGCACTCGGCTCGCTACGTTGTCCGGTCCTGCCGGGACGACAACACGTTGACGAGAGTGGGAGGCTATGGGACGGCCGGAGCGCAAGCTGGACCCGGACAATGATCCACTTCATCGATTCGCTCATGAGCTGCGGCGGCTGCGGGAGGACGCGGGCAGGCCCAGCTACCGAGAACTGTCCAAGCGCGCCGGCTTCTCCGTGACGGCTTTGTCTGAGGCTGCGGGCGGCACGGTCATGCCCAGCCTGGCGGTCACGCTCGCGTATGTGCAGGCGTGCGGTGGCGACCAGGACACGTGGCGCGAGCGCTGGGAATCCCTGGCGAGGGAGCTGACGCCAGCCGAGTCCGAGGAGGTGGCACGGCCGTACCTGGGCCTGATGACCTTCCGTAGCCAGGACGCGCCGCTGTTCTTCGGCCGGGATCGGCTGGTGGGGCAGATGCTCGAACGGCTTGCGCATGCACGGCTGCTGGCCCTTTTCGGCCCATCGGGGGCGGGCAAGTCGTCGCTGCTGTATGCCGGGCTGCTCGCCGCGCTGTCCGCGGACAGGATCGAGAGCGGCCGGGAGTGGCCGGTGGTCTTGTTCACTCCCGGGGAGCGGCCGTTACGCAAGCTGGCCACTTACCTCGCCGATGCGCGGGCGGCTGCGGCGTACGAGGCGCTCTGCGAGGACCCCGGCGCCGTCGCCACGTTCATCGCTGAAGTCCTGGACGGCGCGCCGCCCTCGGCCAGGCTGTTGATCGTGGTGGACCAGTTCGAGGAGGTCTTCACCCACTGCACCGGGGCTGGCGAGCGCGATCGATTCATCGCCGCCATCTTGGCCGCTGCCCGGGAGCGCCGGGCCCGGGTCGTGCTGGGGGTGCGCGCCGACTTCTACGCGCGCTGCGCCGAGCATCCCGGCCTGGCTGCGGCGCTGCAGGACAACCAGCTTCTGATCGGCCCGATGGAGGAGGACGATCTGCGTGAGGTGGTGTGCCTGCCCGCCGAGCGGATGGACCTCAAGGTCGAGCCCGAGCTGGTGGAGCTGGTGCTGGAAGAGGCGAAGGGGCGGGCTGGGGCGCTGTCGCTGGTCTCGCACGCGCTGCTGGAGACCTGGCGCCGCCGTCGCGGCGCGACGCTCACGGTGGCGGGCTACCGCGCGGCCGGCCGCCTGCGGGGCGCGGTCGCGCAGACCGCCGAGCGCGTCTACACCGCCTTCACCCCGGAGGAACGCGAGATCGCCAGGCGGATCTTCCTGCGGCTGACTCTCCCCGGTGATGGCACTGAGGACGCCCGGCGCCGCGCGCCGCGCGCCGAGCTGGCCGGCGGGGCGGAAGCGGAGGTCCTCGACACGCTGATCAAAAGCCGTCTGGTCACGGCCGATGAGGAGGGCGTCACCCTCGTCCACGAAGCCCTGATTCAGGCATGGCCGCGGCTATCCGCTTGGCTGGAGGAGGACCGCGAGCTGTCGCATGCGCATCGGCGGCTGAGCGAGGCCGCCGCTGAGTGGGAGCAGCACGGCAGGGACGAGGCGTTCTTGTACCGTGGCGGCCTGCTGGCGAGTTGGGATGCCCGGCCCGCCGACCGGCTCAACGATCTGGAACGCGCCTTCCTCGACGCCGGCCGCCATTATGAGGCACGCGACAGGGCCGCCAGACGCCGCCGCGTCCGGCTGGCCCTGACCGGGCTGGTGGCAGCCGTCGTCGCGGTCAGCGCACTGGCTGCCGTCGCCATCGTGCAAGGCAACCTGGCGAGACAGCAGCGCGACATCGCGCTCTCCCGCCAGCTGGCCGCCGAGGCGCACAACGCGCTGCAGCTGTATCCCGAGCGCGGGCTGCGCCTGGCCAGACGCGCATACGCACAGTGGCCCACCACCGAGGCGGAGACCGCACTACGGCAGGGCATCATCGACCACCACCAGCTCGGGATGGTGTCCGGGTTGGGCCGCGCGCTGGGTGTGGCCTTCAGCCCACGGGGCGACCGGGTGGCGGTCACCACCGCCGACGGGCTGGTGCGTATCTGGCGGTGGGCGGGCGACCGCGTGTCCGGATCGCCGATGGCGGTGCTGCGCGGCCACGACGGCGAGGCGTGGAACCCGGCCTTCAGCCACGACGGCCGGCGCCTGGTCACCGCGGGACTCGACAAAACCGTCCGGGTGTGGGACCTCGACGGCGGCACGCCGGCCGTGGTCTTGAAGGGACATCAAGGGCCGGTCTGGGCCACGGTCTTCAGCCCGGACGGACGACACGTCGCAAGTGCCAGCGATGACGGCACCGTGCGCGTCTGGGACTCGCGCGGCATCCGGCCGCCAACGGTGCTGCGCGGGCACAAGGGCCTGGTCTCGGCCGCGGCGTTCAGCCCCGACGGACGCCATCTCGCCAGTGGCGGCGTGGACCGCGAAGTGCGCATTTGGTACCTCACGGGCGGCAGCGACCCCGTCGTGCTGCGGGGACACGAGGACCAGATCAAACGCCTGGCGTTCAGCCCGGATGGCCGGCTGCTGGCCAGCGCCTCCATCGACGAGACGGCCCGGGTGTGGCCCATGAAAGGGGACGGCGACCCCATCGTGCTGCGCGAGCATGAAGGCTCGGTGGAAGGGCTGGCCTTTAGCGCCGATGGCCGCAAACTCGTCACGGTAAGCAACGACGCCGCGATCCGCGTCTTCAATCCGGCAGGCGGGGGCGACCCTCTGGTCCTGCGCGGGCACGAGCAAGTCGTGTGGAGTGCGGCCTTCAGTACCGACGGGCGCCGGCTCGTCAGCGCGGGCGAGGACGGCACGGTCCGTACCTGGAACGCCGCAGGGCCAGGGGGCGATCCGGTTATCCTGCGCGGCCACGGCAGCGAGGTGTGGAGCGCCCGCATGTTCGCCGACGGGCGCAAGGTCGTCAGTGGCGGGAACGACGGCACCGTTCGGATATGGGACTCCACTGGACGGGATGCCCCCACCGTGCTGCGCGGCCACGACAGCTACGTGCTCGGAGTGGCGGGCGCCCCAGACGGACAGACCGTGGCCAGCGCCGGCTCCGACGGCACGGTACGGATCTGGGACGCCACCGGCAGCGTCCCGCCCCGGGTCTTGCGTGGACACGAGGGCACGGTGACCGCCGTGGCGTTAAGCCCCGACGGGCGGCACGTGGCCAGCGCAGGCAGCGACGGCACGCTGCGCATATGGCCGCTGACCGGCTCCGCGCCGCCGCGAGTCGTACAGGCAAGCCAGGAAATCGTCAGGTATGTCGCCTACAGCCCGGACGGCCGGCGTGTGGCCACGGCCGGCGTGGACGGCCTCGTGCGCATCTGGGACGCCGCCACCCTGGCCGGCCCCGTGGTGCTGCGCGGGCACCACGGCATGGTCTGGGCTGCGGTCTTCAGCCCGGACGGGCGGCGGGTGGCCAGCTCGGGCAGCGACGGCACCGTACACGTCTGGGACGTCACCGGACAGGGCGCCCCTCAGGTGCTGCGTGGCCATCAAGGCTCGGCCTGGCATGTGGCATACAGCCCCGACGGCCGCTGGGTGGGCGCCGTCGGGCACGACGACACCCTGCGCCTGTGGCAACTCGATACGACCAGCACTCCGCTGACGGTCACCGGCTTCGCCGCAACGGCGGAGAACGTCGACCTCGGCCACGGCGGCCAGGTGGTGACCGGCCACGGCGACGGCACCGTGCGGGTCTGGCGTTGCGAGGCCTGCGCCCCGATCGGCGACGTACTTGCCGAAGCCGACAAGCGACTGGCACCGGTGGGCTGATCTTCGTACGCACAGACGGACCGTGCACGGCGTTCCCGTCATCGCCACGCCGCCATGGCACGCCGGGCGAGGGTTCACACGTGAGCCACGGTCCCACTCCTCGTCGGCGCCCAGATCTCGCTCATCAGGAGGCGGAACTGGACTCCTTGGCCAGCTTGGCGGGGCCACCTCGGGCTCGGAGAACCCGTCCGCGCGGCGGGCATCACTGCGCGCCGGTTTGTCCAGCAGGAGAAACGCTTGCTGGACAACTCTTCCATGATTAACAAGGGGTGGGTGGGCGCCCACAACACAATTACGAATCGACAGAAAGGAATTCATGCGCATCACATGCAAACGAGCGGCCCTGGGCATCGGCATCATGCCCCATTGGTCGCGTCTAGCGGACCTTCCAACTCGCGTACGGGTGGCCGGACCGGCTCGACACCATCAAGAGCAGGAGTAGCCGGTGCCTGTGAACAGGACCGTCCTCCTTGCGGGCATCGCTGCGGCGATCGGCCTGCAGACAATGCTCTCGGCGGGCCCCGCCGCCGCGTCGAGCGGGAAGGTGAGCCTCTACCGCAACGCCGACTTCACTGCGCCCGCAGTCGCCCGCAGCTACACCACCTGTACAGGAACCGCCACACTCACCAGCCCCGTTGGCTCCTTCGACAACCGACCTCTGCCGGGCTGCAGCGTCATCCTTCAGACGCGAACGGGAGCGGTCTTCACGCTGTGCATAGGGCGCGGAATCGTACCCCCGGCCTACCGGGAGGCCACCCGAGCGCTCATCAAACCGGGCACGGCGCCACCGTGCATGATCACCACAGCGGCGTCCACCTAGGAACACCCTTACGACGCCCAACCAAGGTTGCACATTCTCAGGGGCGCCATCTGCGCCTGCCTGGCCACAGCTACCTATCCGAAACACATGGACGACCAGACCGATTTTCCGGCTCCTGGGCCACTCGAAGTGAGGCCGGACGCTAATCCGTGCCTGTCGTAGGCCCGCTGGAAGTCGGAAAGTGAAAGAGTGGGGATTCGATGAGAAGACGTCTCGGCATCCTGGCAGTGGCGATGTTTGTCATGCCCGCGGGCATCCTGGGGCTGGCCGGTCCAGCCTCGGCAGCAAAGGGCCCAACCAGAGCCAGTGGCTGTGTCAAGACCGGCAACAACCCGTACAGCACCTACGGGACGGCCGACAACACCACCAATCGGGTATCGGTCACCAACAAGAGGGCGGTTATCAGCGCGGAAGGGATCGGCCGCACCTACGACTGCGGTCCCGCCGGGCGGCCTCAGGCCGTACCGGACCTTACGGTGGAGATCACGTACACCGTGGACGGTTCCGCGGTCAACTGCTCGATCGGCGGGGACCTCCAGGGGAACGCCAGTTTCAGTTGCGCCAGGGACCGCAGCCGGATAACCGCTACGGACACCTACACCTGCAAGAACACGTCCACTTGCAAGCTCGGCTACAGCAGTGCGACCTTCACCGCTGCTTCCAATGGCAGAATCACCAATGTCCAGACCGTAGTGAAGGTGACGCTGTCCGGTAGCGGCGGCTCGCAGAGCGCAGCGTCCGATGTGGACATCGTGTGATGGCCGCCCGCCTCGCCGCTGCCACCGCGGCACTCGTCGCGGCCATGGTGGCCACCGTAGCGGCCCCGCCAACCGCACATGCGGCAGCCCCCTGCAGGATCGAGATCGGCGACACGACCACCGAGTATGACACGGTCAAGGGGCACGGGAGCATCAGCTCCAACGGTTGCTCGGCCTACACCGTCACAGTCAAGATCTGGCGCAGCACCTGGTACGGCTGGAAGGCCGTCAAGTCGGCCACCGTGCCCGGCCCCGGTGTGGACAAGTACGTCTTCTACTCGTGCGCGGGAACCGGCAGGCACGACTACAAGACGGTCATCACTGCGGACCCGGGCTACGCGGAGGGCGTGATCTCCAAGACCTCCAACATTCTCCGCGGAGTCTACTGCGGCTGAGTCGCCCGTCCGGTCCCGCCCGCAGTCATGGCGGGACCGCTGATGCGGTACGGGTTCGTCGCCTGCGAATCCGTACAATCCCGCGGGAGACCTGGTGCCTGGCCGATATGGCCGGAGGAGCAAGCACCCACACGCCCTTACGAAGAGCTGAAGAACGCGGCGCCAGGCTGGGGGCGCATCCCGGCCGATCATTATCGTCAACGGCAGACCACGAACCTCCACGACAAGGAGACCCATGTCATCCAAGCGGAGCGTCCGCACCATAGCCACAGCGATCGCCGGATTGTGCGTCGCACTCGCCCCAGGTCTCGCCCAACCCGCCTGGGCCGAACCCACAGGATGCCGATCAAATTTCGGATGGCAGGACACCAGCACATGGTCGAACTGCACCGGTGGCACCGGCCAACACCGAGCCGTCGCCACCTGCGCCAACGACCAGAACCGCCGCACCGTCTATGGCCCCTGGAAGCCCACCGGACCTCACAACTCCGTCACTCAATCAACCGCTCACTGCCCAACCCTGTACCCATGGGCGGTCGCCCACCGCTACCAAACCAGATAGACGCCCCCGCGAACCCCACCTCAGGCACGGGAGCAAACGCATGCGGGCATAGACAGCGGGCGCTCGCTCACCCCCGGGCCGGCAGGACCGGGGGTGAGCCAGCTGCTGCGCGCGGCCCCGGACATGCGAAAGCGGCCGCCCCGCTGGCCTGCGGGACGGGCGCCTGTTGAGCTATGCGGTAGTTGTTCTCCAGCATTCCGCCGCCGCTTCTCCGCCTCATGCCACACCTTGTGCGCGTGCGCGCCGAGCAGAGTCGCTTCAAGACCGCACGTGACCTCCATGACCAGCCCGATCAGGTCCGGATCGGCGCCGCCCTGGAGCAGCCCGACCGGTCAGGACTGATGGCGACCGCCGAATGGGCGATCCACGCCTACATAGACAAGAAGGAAGACCCTCCCCCACCCAAGATCCCCTCATTGCCCATACGAAGGGCTGGCCGACCTCCATAGGCCAGCCCTTCGCTCTTGAAGCACAGGAAACCGAGGCGAACGGAGCTCGGAATAGCGGACCTCCGTCCGGTTGCCGCGCGACTTCCAAGGACGACTCTTCGTCATGGAGGACGACGCTTCGCGATTCTCATAAATGATCAGTTGTGACAGTTCTGAGAACGCGCCAAATCGTGCCCGATTCGTCCGGGTTCTGGTTCGCAATGCGAGGCACCGGCCGGCAGCGCCTGCCGCACCCGCGGTGGCAAGACCGCGACCAAGTACCACACCGCGCGTTT
The DNA here is from genome assembly GCF_008065375.1 of Nonomuraea sp. SYSU D8015. GTDB lineage: Bacteria > Actinomycetota > Actinomycetes > Streptosporangiales > Streptosporangiaceae > Nonomuraea. The sequence goes on along the minus strand of NZ_VJYI01000040.1, from coordinate 23,532 downwards.
CATCCTCGTCCCCTCCCTCCGGGAGGAGCTCGAGGTGCCGGTGCCCGACGACCGCGGGCCCGGGCGGCCCTGGCGGCAAGGACCGCCGATCGAGGCACTCCCCGAAACCAGCCTCGCCGCCAAGCCGATCCGCATCGGCTACGCCCGCTGCTCGACCGCGCAGCAGGAACTGCAGAGCCAGCTGGACGCCCTGGAGGCCGCGCAGTGCAAGCGGATCTTCTCCGAGAAGATCAGCACCCGCGTCAAGGTGCGGCCCGAGCTGGAAAAGGCCCTCAAACTCGCGCACGACATCAAGCAGGCCGCCCCCGACCAGCCGGTCATCCTCACCGTGCATGAGCTCAAGCGCCTGGCCCGCGACTCGGCCGAGCTGATGACCCTCTCGGCCACCCTGCAGGCCGGCGACATCCAGCTCGAACTCCTCACCGGCCCGCTCACCGGCATCTACGACCCCAGCGGCATGGGCTCCATGCTGTTCGCCGTCCTCGCCGTGGCCGCCCAGCTCGACCGCAACTACATCCGGGAGAAGACGCTCGAGGGCCAGATGGCCGCCGCGGCCAAGGGCAACCACGGCGGGCGGCCGAAGGTCATCGACGCCGACATGCTGCTGTTCGCCCGCGCGCTGAAGGACAACGGCACTCCGGTGCCGGAGATCGCCAAGAAGCTGACCATCAAGACCGGCAAGAACGCCGGCAAGCACCCCTCGGTGGCCTCGCTGTACCGGGCGCTGGCCGAGGCCGAACATGCCGATCGCGCAGGCGGTGCAGGGTGATCTCCGGTCGGCCCGCAAAGTGCGAGCCTTGCTTTCCCACCTCCCCCGATTCAGAACAGGAGTGCGCCCATGTCCGTATCTCAGGTGCGTCTGCAGGCCGAGCAGGACGGCCGCCGCTACGAGCTGACCCTGGCGGCCGTCGACGGCGACCGGGTGCAGGTGGACCTCGTCGCCGGCGACGCCGACGGGCAGCTGCTGGCCGAGTGGCGCAGCCAGCAGCCGCTGCCCAGCGGCGACCTGGCCGCGATCGCCGAGCTTCTCACCTCCGGCGCGGCCGCGCTGAGGCGGTCAGGTCCGACGATGGCGGAGCGGCGGCGCGTGCACGGCAACTCCCACCAGCCCTGGACGGCCGAGGAAGACCAGCGGCTCAAGGACCTCGCCGCCGCCCCCGGCGCGAGTATCCCGGCGCTGATGCGCGAGTTCGGTCGCAGCCGCGGCGCGATCCGGGCCCGGCTGGAGCGCCTGGGCGTCACCCAGCTCGGGATCTCCCCGGCGAGCAGCTGAACCGGCGTACCCGCATCGTGCGGTCCTTCCCGGCTGCCAGGACCTTGCCCTGGCAGCCGGGAAGGGATCTGGGTCAGTGCCGGGTGGCGGTGCGGTCCTGGTCGGTGAAGCCGTAGCGGCCGGTGCGGCTGCCACGGTCGACCATCTCGCCGGCGGTGGAGAGCGCGGCCTGGCTCAGGTCGTGGTCGTAGTGGATGGTGGTCTCCTGCCGGATGCCCAGCGTGTCGGCCACCTTCGTGACGTAGGAGCCGGCGCCCAGGAGGACGAACACCCACTTGCGCTTCTTGGCCTGCAGGCTCTCGATCCAGGGGCGAAGGCGTTCAGGACTGTACCGCTGAGAGGCGTTGTCCATGCCGTCGGACAGGATGACGGTTGATTCGTCGGTGAGTTCGGGGACCAAGCGTCGGCCTCTTTTGGCTCCACTTGGTGATCGACCGCCCATGATCTGAAGGCGAGTTTTGGTACCAGTCTGGTTGGCCGGGTTCGTGCTGGCGCGAGCAGCAGCAGGGTTGTCGGACGAAACGAATCTCCCCCCTGAGCTGGTCAACGGGTCCATGACTGCGATCTGCGGTGGCGCGCAGGGAGACGGTGCGTTCAAGACCGTTCACGTCCCCGCCGTACGAAGCGGGGGACAAGGTGGACGGGCCAGACCCGCCCGATGTGACACGCCCCGGGTATGCCCGGGGTATGTCCCCGGGTCCGCGGCGCTATGTTTTGGTGCGCCCCCGACGCGGTGCTGCGACTCTTCTCCTGCTGTTCCTCCCCAGAGAAAAGAGTCACCATGAAAAAGGCACTGGCCCTGTCCGCCGCCGTCCTGGCGGCGGGTGCCATGCTGGCCGCTCCCGCACAGGCGACCGCGCTCGACAAGACCAAGGCGCAGCGCCTGGCGATGGCGCTGACCCTGACGAAGAACACCAAGGCCAGCTACAACGCGTGGGCCCGGTTCAAAATCAACAAGGACACCCCGCAGGTCAAGGAGTACAAGTTCAACTGGAACACCGACGGCTGCTCGGTGCCCAAGAAGATCGGAAACTCTGAATACTGGAAGGGCGTCTTCAAGATTCCCTGCGATCGTCACGACTTCGGCTACCGCAACGTCAAGGCGCTGGTGAGCTCCAGCAAGTGGCGTAACACCTACAAGAAGCCCGTCGACGACGCGTTCCTCTTCGACATGGGCAACGTGTGTGTGAAGTTCTCCGGCACGAAGAAGGCGTCCTGCCGGGTGGCCGCGGCGGCGTTCTACGGCGCGGTCAGGGCAGCCACGTAGGAGGGCCACATGGCAGACTGAGCTCCGTGGTGAGAAAGATCGAGGCCCCGACCCGCATCCCGGTGCCGGGCGGCAAGATCATCAACGAGCACATCGGACAGGTGAACACCGGTGACGAGGCGATCTCCATCGCCCACATGATCGCACCGCGGTCTTGAGCAGCTTCTTCATGATGCTCCTTCTGTCGGGCGGGTTCTGGTGCCCGCCGAGAAGGAGCATGGATCAAGGGTTGAGTCAGGGCGACAGATCCCTTGGACACAGTGCGGTTCGGCCAGCAGCCGTGCGGACTTTGGTCGTCGGCTGCTTGGTCGTGGAAAACCTAGCGTCCCACTAGCGCGCTCCGAGTGGTCTGATTGGGACATACCTCCGCTATACCGCGTCTCCGTATGGTCTCACCTCGACGGGAAATCAACGGAGGGAACCATATGAAGATCATGCGTAACGCGGTCGTCGTCGGGGCCATGGGGGCCGTGGCCATGATGGGCGCGCCTGCGTCGGCCTCGGCGTCCGCGCCGGCGGCGTCGGTGACCACGTCGGCAGACTTGGCCCTCGTCGCGACCTGTTCGAAGGGGTCCTACAAGCTGAAGGTGACCGTCACCTATGTCAACGGGTTGGGTGCGCACCGCTTCCGCAAGGTCTTCTGGACGGCCTCTGGCGGCCCCACCAACGTCAAGGTCAGCCTCGTCCAGGACCGGGGCGGCCTTCCGGACGTCGCGTTCAAGTCGGTCGTGATCACCGGCAATACCGGCCACAAGGACATCCCGGCGACGCGGCCTATGGCGCATCGGGTCTTCGTGAAGCTGGCCGGTAAGACGGGTGTCACGAGCTGCGTCGGGCAGAGCGGCGTCATCTGATCCTGACCGCTCGGCGCCCGCTGTCGCGAGAGACGGCGGGCGCCGAGCGGTCAGGGCGAGGGGTGGGGGAGTTCGAGGTCGGCCGCGATGGGGAAGTGGTCGGAGGCCTCGGTGCCGATCAAGCAGCCCCCGCCAGCCCAGACAGCGTCATCGGCCGCCGCCCTGCAAATGCCCCTCGCTCGTGGCCTGTCCGGCAAGGGTAGACCCCAACCCGCATCCAACGCCGCAGGCGAATAGCGTCAGAATAGAGTCCGCATCCGAGTTTCTTGACGCATGTCTGCTGGGCCCTTGGAGTTCAATCCGAGCCGATCAACACGGCCGTCCCACGGTCATACAGCGCTGGAGATCCCGGCAGATAGCCCCAGAGCTCGGGGCCTTTGGCCGTGCGTGCTTCCCGCCGCCGGAATGATGGTCGGTCCTCGTCGCAGGTCAAGGTCGGTCGTCCTCGCTGCGCTGCGGGCGCTCCACCTTGACCTGCTCCTGCGGCCGACGGATTTGGCGGCTATCGGGAAGAGCGCGCCGGAGGTCAGCTGGGAGCCTGCTGGGCAGACTTGACGGCCTGGGTCTGGGTATAGCGGTAGGACACGGTTCCGGTCTCGATGATGTTGCCGCCGTAGGTGAGCCGATCGACGATCGCCGCGCACAACCGCAGGTCGGTAAATGTCTTGGTCCATCCCGAAAACGACTCATTTGAGGCGATCGCGATGGAAGCCCGCTCGTCCCGTTCGGTGATCACTTGGAAGAGCAGTTCGGCACCCCGCCGGTCCAACTCCATGTAGCCCAGTTCGTCAAGGCAGAGCAGCTCGAGCCGGCTGTAGCGGGCGATGGTCTTGGTGAGCATCTTCTCATCGGCGGCCTCGACCAGCTCGTTGACCAGCTTGGCGGCCAGGGTGTACTTGACCCGGTGCCCGGCCATGGCCGCTTCGGTGCCCAGCGCGATGAGCAGGTGCGACTTGCCGGTGCCCGAGTCGCCGATCAGACACAGCGGAAGGCCCTTGCGGACCCAGTCGCTGGTGGCCAGGCTATGGATCATCGCGGGGTCGATATTGGGGTTGGCCTCGAAGTCGTCTCGAGCTGGGCGACTTTACGGGCCTCCAAAGCGACGGCGTCCGCGGTCCACGCGCCCACCCGCAGCTCCGCGGCGATCCCCGCCGCCACATGCTCGTGAGCCATGTGGCGGTGCAACAGCAGCACCTCGATCAGCGCGCGGGTGCCCTCGGCCTCGCCGTGCGCCCGGCGGGCAGCGGCCCACCACGCCTCGTGCTCACGGGTGAACTTGCCCGAGCGGCGCGCCTGCTCCAACGCGGTGGAGCCGGGCAGGGCGCCGGGCTTCTTCAGCAGGATCTCCAGGTAGTGGTCCAGCTCCAGCCGCGAGCCGCCCTTGGCGATCAGCCGTTCGTGCCGGGCCACCTCCTGCCCCTTGTGGTAGACCACCAGGTGTGAGGCGTGCAGCATCACCCGTACCGCTTGCCCGATCAGCCGGGCGGGCACCGAGTAGCGGTTGGTGCGCACCACGATCACGCTGTAGCGGTCCACCCGCGGGGTGAACAGCCGTCCCGTCTCGAACCGTTCGGTCGGCAGCGGCCGCAGCAACGGGGCTTCGATCGCGAACCGCTCACCGATGCTCTGGGGCCGGGAGCGGCGCCGCGTCTCGTCCTCCACGTCCCACCGGTCGATCATGGCGTTGAGCTCATCGATGGTGGTCACATCAGGGACGGGCACCAGATGGTTGCGACGGAAGTAGCCAATCTGACCCTCCACGCCGCCCTTTTCGTGCGCGCCCTCCTTGCCTCGGCGGCAGTAGAACGGCTCGATCCCGTAGAAGGAGCGGAAGATGACCCAGCGTTCGTTCTCCACCCGCGAGCGGTTGAAACCGAGCACCTTGGCCACCGCGGGCCGCAGGTTGTCATAGCGCACCTTGCCGTACGGCACGCCACCCAGCAGGGTGAGAGCGTGGACGTGGCCCTCGAAGAACGCCTCCTGCGAGCAGGTCAGGAACATCCGATGCACAGCCTTGCCCGACCACGACAGGCGGAAGGAGAACAGGTAGCAGCGGGTCAGCGTGCCGGCCAGCCGGATCCACACATCGCCGAAATCCACCTCGGCCTCAGCTCCCGGACGGTGGGACTGCTCGATGAAGCCGGGCACCGGTCCGCGGCCTTCCTCCATCCGGATCTTCGCCCGCCGCTGCCGCACGTAATCGCGGACCATCGGGTAGGAGACCTCCACCGCCTGGTGCTCCTCCACCAGCCGATTCCAGATGCGGACCACGGTGTGCCGCTGCTTGCGCGGCGCGTCCAGATCAGCCCGCAGCATCGCATCGATGACCGGCTTGTAGGGATCCAGCCGCGACCGGCGCGGTGGCGGCTTCTTCCGCTCCGGCGGCCAGGGCGAGGCCAGCGCCTGAGCCACCGTCCGCCGATGCACGCCGTACTTGCGGGCCAGCGCCCGCGCCGACATGCCTTCCAGCCGGGCGTCCCGACGGATCGCCGCGAACAGTTCGGCCTTCCCCTTGTTGGCCATCGGTGCCTGCTCGCTATGCGGAGCACCCCGATCGTCTCAGCAGCCGGACATTCGTGGTACCAAAACTCACCGACACCATTTTCCGGCTCAGATGGGTGGAGCCTCACCTGACCGACATCTGGTACCCGCCCTCACCTACATAGCCATGACGGTGATGATCTCGTCGGGGTGCTGCCACTTGGGCAGGGCCAGCACCTGGCTGCGGGCACGTTCGATGGTGTCGCCGATCGCGTCGTACAGGGCGGTGGCGCTGCGCGGCCGCAGCTGGATCGGCGGCACGTCGGCCAGCTCCAGGTTGCTGAAGACCAGCTCGCCGACGTCGTCGAACTGGTAGAGGGTGACGGTGGTGCGGCCGGGGGAAGGCTCGCCGCGCGTCCAGGAAGGCGCGCAGGCCCGCCTCCGTCCGCGCGGCGATGGGGCGCATGGATCCGGAGCGGTCCAGGACGAGTTCGATGTGCCGCCAGCGGGCCGGGGTGTTGAGGGAGGTCACCGCGTGGTCTCCTTCACGGGTCGGGTGCGCCGGGCCGGGGGTGGCCCCGCGCTTGGGCCGTCTCGACCACGGGTTCGCGGCGCGGGGAGCGGCTCGCCGAAGGCGACGCGAAGCGCTTGGCCGTGACCCGCGCCGGGGTTCCGTGGTAGGCCCGAGCAAGCGCCGGGCCACCCTGACCGGCGCAGCATCCCGGCAGGACAGGGCGGTGCGAGAGCGCCGGCGCGCCGCGCGCGCGGGCGTAGGCGGCGCTCGGCGGTCTGGGCGTGTCGGCGCAGCTCGACCGTTGGCGGCGGCCGAGTTTGGAGGCCGCGCCGTTGCGCGCATCCGGCGGGAGTGGCGCCGCCGCCGGCACGTGGCCAGGTCACCTGCTTGCCGTCCGCGATGGCCCGCTGACACAGCCGCACGCAGCCGGGGCACAGCGCCTCGCGCTGCACGAGCGGGTCGCCTCGCCGTGCTGGATAGCCGTCGGGGTCGACGGGCGTGCCGGTGGCCTGGTGGATAAGGACGGACACGGCGTTGTCGGGATCGACGATGAGCGGGTACAGTCCGCACCGGCAACAGCTGGTGATCAGGAGCGTGTGGCCCTCGGACGGGCGCGGCTCGTACTCGCCGAGGTCGTAGCCGGTCACAGATCGGCCCATCCGTTCGATCTGCGCTGGATGTGGCGCACGTCGTTGTCGTGGCGGACCTTGAGCAGGGCGCCACCTTCCCGCACGGCCAGGATCTTGGCGGGGCCGCGGCCGGGAAGGCGGATGACCTGACCAGGTGTCATGGGCCCGTCCGTGGTGGGCTCCGTGGTGAGCGTTGTGGCCTGGCCCAGCACGGCGTCGAGTTCGCGGTCGTCAATGTCTTCGACCAGCAGACGGGCAAGCTCGGCGGTGACGTGCAGCAGGGTGGCCCGCAGGTCTGCGTGGGGGTCGTTGAGTTCGCATCCCACGTAGCTCAGGAGTTCGGTCAGGTCGGTACGGGTGGAGGTCGGCATCATCGAGGAGAGGTCCTCCTTTGGAAGAAGTCCGCCCCGCCTCCATGGGAGAAAAGAGGGAGGCAGGGCGGAGCGAAGGGGAGGTGCGGGTTCACAGGGGGAGTTGCGGGGCGGTGCCCGCCCGCAGGGAAACCGGGCGGGCACCGCAGCGCGGTTAGAAATCCGGGTCGTCACCAGCCGCTGCAGCCGTGCCCGCCATGGCGGGCACCGACTCACCGGGCATCGACTCGCCGGCCGCCTCCTGACTCTCCACGGGCATGCCGTCCCAGGGGTTCTGCGGGGGAGTGTTGACGGTGCGGCTGCCACGGACCTTGACCACCTTGGCGGTGGCGTGGCGTACAGACGGGCCGATCTCGTCGACCTCGGCCTCGTAGACGGTGCGCTTGTCGCCTTCCTTGGTCTCGTAGGTGCGCTGGCGGAGCCGGCCATGCAGGATGACGCGCATGCCGCGCTGGAGGCTCTCGGCGGCGTTCTCGGCCATCTGCCGCCACACGTTGCAGGTCAGGAAGAGGCTGTCGCCGTCCTTCCACTCGTTGGTCTGGCGGTCCATGAACCGCGGGGTGGACGCGAGGCGGAAGCGGGCCACGGCCTGTCCGGTGGGGGTGAAGCGCAGCTCAGGGTCGTCGACGAGGTTGCCGACGAGGGTGATGACGGTGTCGCCTGCTGCCATGGTGTCCTCCCAGGACGTCGAAGGTGGGATGAGCGGTTGCCGAAACGGGACGGAGCGGGGCGGGGGCCGTCGGGCCCCCGCCGAGCCGGGCCTAGAAGGGGACTCGCGGTCGGCGACGGTCGCCAGCCGGTACGCCTCCACCTGCTGACCGATGCACCCCAGGCAGATGCGGCCGCCGTCCAGGGTCTTCCAGCTGTGCTCGACCTCGTTGGCGCAGCGGCTGCAGGCGGTGATGTCGGTGCGGTAGAGGGGGAGGCCGAGTTTGAGGGTCATGGTGTGTGGCTCCTTCCGTACGGTGCCCCTGCTGGGTGGCCGGTCCGTGTTTCGGTGAGGGAGGACACGCAGGCGGAAGCGACGGAAGGCAACCCGGCGGCCCCGCCCCGGCAAGATGTTTTGGCGCCCCGGCCGGCGCCGGTGAACACCCCGCTCGCGCCAAAAGATCTTGGCTGGGTGGGGTGAGCGCAGTGAAAGCCGGGTTGCCTGAAGGAGCGGGCCTGCGAGGCTGACTGAGCCGGAATGCGGGGCGGGTCCACCAGCAGGGCACTGACGGCAAGGCGGCCCGCCCTGACCCCGGTTCCGGCCGCACGATCAGCGCCACGCGGGCGTCCGATCGGCTGCGACGGCGAGGTCGTCCGCTCGTACAGCGTGACCGCCGCACGGCGCCACGCGCCGGAAAGGGGACGTTGTGGTGGCGCTGCGCAGGCGCTTCCCGGACGCCAATGGGCACCGTCATGCGGTCGGTGGAAACCGGCGTTAGCAGCGCTCTGATCGGCTGCCGCGTATCGTCGAAGAGGCGTCCCCGCTAAAGGTGCCGTCGCCTCGAAACCGGGAAGCCCCGTCCTGGTCCACGACCAAGGGCGGGGCTTCTTCGCGCTGTACGGAGATCCACGGTGCTGAATCGGGCAACTGCTGGTGCGCCGCCGCGTGGATCACCTTCGGAGGGGCAGTCGGCTCTGTGAGCGTGGGTGTCCGGCCTTCGACCAGGATCCTGCCGGGCGCCCGCGCCTCCTCATCGGGTTATCGCTCGGTGTCGTAGAGAGCTCCCACCGCCGCGCTCAGATCGGCCGGTGGCTGCTCTCCCTCTACCAGGAGCAGCCGTGGCCGCTCCATCGCGTAGTCGGCATAGACCCAGTCGTTTACGTAGGCGCGGAGCACGGGCACCGTCGAGCTGGCGAGGGGCGCCGCGACCATCTCGTCCAGCCACCTGTCCGGCAGGTTGCCGCCCGTCGCGGTGTTGATGAGGAGGCGCCGGCTGTCAGGAGAGGCTTTGCCATAGGTCGCAGTTGTGCCGTACACCGAGGTCGGTGGGGCGGACGCCGCCAGGTTCCGGGGACAACGACTGGACGGTCGCGGCGCTGGAGGTAAGGCGAGTCCATTGAGGCGATCCAGGTGCGTTCGGGGTCCCGGTGTGAGCGAAGCGGGCCCAGTAGCCGATCATTGTCTTCGACAGCCTTCGCTGGGCTGAATTGGGGGTGATCTTCGGGTCTGGGAATAGGTAGGGCAGCTCGGAGGCGTGGTAGGCACCGAGTGGGAAGGGCGGGGGCTCGGGATAGATCCAGGGCGCGGTACGGTCGGCGAATTCGAAGCCGTACAGGGTGGTTCGCTTGGCCAGATGGCGGTCGTCGGCCAGGGTAGGGCAGGCCCAGCCGCTGTCGGTGGCGATGGCGGACCATGCCTCGGACGGCGAGGCGAAGCTGGCGAGTGGGTAACGGGCGGCCACTTGCGGAGCGTCGTTGCCGAAGGAATCGGTGATGAGCTCCCGATATTGCTCGGCGGTGATCAGCGGATCATATGTCCAGGCAATCATGAGTCGGTGCTCGTCACGTGTGTGCCCGTTCATCACCGGGACCTTGTGGAAGCGTCCGCCAGCGAGTGCCTTGGCGGGGTGTTCGGGCAGAACGGAGGTGCCGTACACGGGGCGGGAGAAAAGGGAAGACAAGGGGTCGGCGAGCAGGCCCCGCTCACCTGCTGCGGGGATTTTGCGCAGGCAGTCCACGGTGTCGCAGCCATGCCCGGTGGTGTAGAGACGGGCAAGTTCATGCACCTCCTGCGGGGGACCCCAGGGAGAGATCACGGGCGAGCCGGCGCCGTAGCCGTTCTTGGGCCAATGAATTCCACAGCTGCCGCTCTGCAGAATGGCCTGCTGGAACAGTCCTTGGCGATGGGAGAAGTGAGCTGAGCGCACGTGCTCAGCCCGCCCGCGGACTGCCCGAAGAGCGTCACCTTGTCGGGGTCGCCGCCGAAGGCAGCGGCATTGCGGCGTACCCAGCGAAGTGCGGCCTGCTGGTCCGATTCCGAATGCGCCGGAGCCGGGCAGGTCAGGGTGGGCGAAGAAACCGAACACACCGAGCCGGTAGTTCACGCTCACCACCACAATGTCGCCCTCGACGGCCAGGCGGGTGGCGTTGTAGTGGTGGTTCGCCCCAGAGACGAAGCCACCCCCGTGCAGGTAGACCATGACAGGCCGAAGATTGTGTGCGCGCGCTGTGCCAGTTCTATGGGTGGTGTGGCGTGGCCACCTTGGAGTGGTGACATTGAGATGGAGGCAATCCTCGAACGCGCTACCTGGTACGCCGGCCAGATCGTTCGGGGCCTGTGCACAAGCGTGGCCGGGCTTGGTGGCGTCGCGGACTGTCGTCCACGGCTGGGGCGGTTGCGGCGACCGCCAACGCAACTCTCCCTCGGGCGGCGCGGCGTACGGGATGGCCTGGAACGTCCGATGATCCGCCATCACTGTCCCCCGCACAGGGCCGGCGTCCGTCCGCACGATCGACTCACCCGTTTCCCCCTCGTGGGCGCTCGCTTGAGCCGGTGCGGCCAGCAGCCCGGCAACCGCCGCACAGGCGGCCGGAAGCACCAGAGCGAGTACGTCCGCCGCCTATTCGCCTGCCTGTCGTCACCCGTCTGGGTGCTTTCAAAGATGCGCGTGCCTCGCGTGCCTCGCCACGGTTTTCTCCTCCATTGCATTGCAGTTTGTGACACCACGACCGTAGAAAGCCTGAATCGGCACGAACATCCGGCAAGGTACAAGCCGGGGGTGTAGCTAGGTACGCCTCGTACGCGCTCGTCCAACCACCGGTGAATCCCAGCATCGGCGCGCGGCCGTCAGACGAGGAGGGTGTTTCGGCGTCCGCCGAAAGACGCTGGTCCGCGGGCGGACCGTCCTGCGAGGAGGTCGGCGCCCAGTTCGGTGGGGTAGTGAAGCACCAGGTTGAGCTGCCGGACGCTGGCGATCAGGTTGGCTTGGCGGAGCACGTGGACGTGCTCGCTGGCCGTGGACAGCGAGACCCGCGCCCGGTGGGCCAGCTCGCCGGTGCTGCAGCCCGGCGCGTGGGCGACGCAGCTGAGGATCGCCGCTCGGGTGCGCCCCAGCAGCGCCGCCAGCGCCTCGCCCCCGGCGGCGGCACTCGCGGCGGCGGTTGCTGCGGCGCGGCGGGGGATCGGGTAGGCCAGGACGGGCGGCAGCGCCGGATCCACCAGCGCCACCGGGTTGCCCCGGCAGAAGTAGGACGGTATCACCGTCAGGCCCCGCCCTCGCAGGTGGATCTGGCGGTCCAGTCCGGCCGGATAGTCGACCTCCAGCACCGGAGGGCGCCAGCGCATCGCCGGCGGCAGGTGGGCGAGCAGCTGCTCGGCGCCACCGGTGACCAGGTGCCGTGACAGGAGGGCGCGCTCGTGGGCGAGGGCGGGCTCGGCCTGCGGCCGGTGCGGCGTGAGCACCGCTTCGCAGTAGCCGGCCACGAGCCGCCCGAGCCGCTTGATGGCCTGCCGATTCCCGCGTGCGAGGTCGGCCAGCTCCGCGCAGGGCAGGCCGGCGGTGCGGCGCAGCAGCTCCATCTCGGCCCGCATTCGTTTGCCGGGCGTGTCCGCGAGCGTCTGCAGGGCCTGCTCGTCGCCGAGCTGGGCTTCGATCGGGGTGAGGAAGTCGGGAAAGTACGGCCCTTTGGGCGCCAGGGGCAGCAGCAGCGAGCGGACGGACGCCAGCAGGCCGGCTTCGGTCAGGCGGGCCCGGGCTTGGCGCCGCCAGCCGGTCATGGTCTGTCCGCCGTCGCGGGCTTGCAGGCGGTGCAGGCTGCCTACCATCTCCCACAAAAGGTCGGTCCGGGTCGCCAGCCGGGTGAGCGCGAGGTCTTCGGAGGTGAAGACGATCCTCAGCACGCCGCGAGAACGAGTGGACATGTCCTTCCCTTCCGGTGGATGGGGAGGTGCGCTTTCCTGACCGTTCCGGTTGCCCTGTGGTTGACGACAGTGCCAGAAACGCCGGGCATCCGCATTACACGGAAGCTCTCCCGGCCCCCCGTGAATGCCGTCGGGCGGCGTGGCCATGCCGTCTTGATAGCCCCCTAGCAGTTGGGCCAGCGGGCGGCGGCTTGCGCAGCGTTCGGCGCAACATGCCTTGAGGGCTAGCCAACATGCCTTACGAGCCTGAAAAGATCATCTCGCTCTGACCTGCGAGAAGGGAGCAAGAACCCAAGATAACCATCGGTTCATCTCCTTCTCCCACAGTTCACGCAGGGCCGCGTCTACGGGGATGTCAGGCTCGTCCATGAAGGTCATCCCTGGCCCTGTCGATGATCGTCCTCAGGAGTGTCCGTAGGATCCGGTTCGTACCACATGCACCACCCGGGAGCACTGCCATGGCCGATCTCGACATCCCACCCGAAGCGATCGCCGCCCAGCGCGTGTACGACAAGGCGACGCCGAAGTGCAGCGCCTCTTCGCCGAGCTGCCGTCAGGGCTCGCCATCGCCGAAGGCAAGGCGGTCATCTCCGAAGAGCAGCACATTGCGCTCGGCAAGGCGCAGGCGAAGCGACACGAGAAGCTGGTCGAGCTGCGGGACCTGAAGTGGTGGCAGGAGGTGGACGACCCGATCAAGGCGGAGATGGCGCTACGGAAGGCTGCACGGCAAGCTAAGAGGGCATTTGATTTGAGTAGATTGCGTCTTATGTCCTAGTAGGTACCTCGCCAGGTTGGGGTGGTTTCGTCTGTTATGCGCTTGGTGAGGTTGTTGATCGAGGCGATGTGGATCATGGCTTGGGAGCTGGCGGGCAGCGTTTCATAATCGCGGGTTAAGCGGCGGTAGAGCATGAGCCAGCCCAGGCTGCGTTCGACGACCCAGCGGCGTTTGACGACGTGGAATCCGCGGGTTTCAGTCTTTCTGGCCACGACTTCGACGTCGATGCCTAATTTGGCGCCGTGCTGGATTACGGCGTTTCTGAAGCCGGAGTCGACCCAGGTTTTTGATATCGCCGGGTAGGCGGTTTTGGTTTGGTCGAGTAGCCGTATCCCGTTGCAAGTGCTCTGCGACACTTTGCAGTCGCAGAGTCTGCAGGCCGGGTGAGTGTGGTCGCCGAGATCGGGCCGGGCATGGCATCGTTATTGGAGCGTTTGACGGCAGATGAGGCTGCGGCCCGGCAACAGTTGGCCGATCTGCGTGAGCAGGTGGCGGCGCTGGAGGAGCGGCTGAGCGAGCTGTCCATCGCGCGCAAGGTGATCGAGCCGCTGCCGGCTGAAGAGTCCGCTGCGCAAGACGCGAATGAGTCTCGTCCCGATCAGAACCGGCGCCCCGGCCCGCCGCAGTCGACTGCGCACCGGGGCCGAGCATCGTCGGATCGGCGCGACCTGGCCGGGGCTGACGAGCAGGTGGTGGCGGCGATGACCAGCGAGGGCCGGCCGATGCGTGCCAAGGAGGTGGCCCAGGCGCTGGGCGAGCCGCAGGCGCGAGGTCGGGTGGAGGCCACGCGGGCCGGGGAACGCGACGACGGGCACGCTGCTCTGGTCGGGCGGGATCCCCACGCAGCGCTGACGGACCTGAACCGCACCACCGCGATCACCCTCCTCCCGCTCGACGTCCACCTGCCGGCGCTGCGGGCGGGCTACGGCCCGGTGTACGACCAGGTCCACGTCCCGGCGCAGGCTTATCAGGAGTCGGCGAACTGCGCACGATCGGCGTCGCCAACCGCCTGCTGGCGGCGTCTTTCCCTGCCCGACGACGTCGCGGCCTCCGTGGCGCGCGTGCTGGTCGGCCACGCCGTCGACCTCGTGCCAGCGCCTGCGGTGGGGACGCAGTTCCTCGAGGTCCGGACACTGATAGGTACGGGCAAGGTGGCGCGCTGCACCCCGGGGCCGCGTCGGCCTACCGCACCCTTCACGGGTAGGAGCACGGCTCCTTCCGAAGACGGATGCGCGTAGTACCGAGGCGCTGCCAGGGTCGGAAGCAGGCGGCCGCTGGGCCGCCCGATCCGGAAGGACTCCAGCAGTGTTATCGAGACACACCAGGGTGGTGCGGGGTTTGGCGCTGATCGCGGGCCTCGCGCTCGCGTGCGGGCTCACCGCGACCGCTCCCGCCGTGGCGGCGGAGCAGGCCAAGCTCACCGCGCCGACCCTCACCGGCCAGTACGACGTCGGCACCACCGACCTCCACCTCGTCGACCCGTCCCGCCCCGATCCGTGGAAACCGGAACGGCGCCGGGAACTCATGGTCACCATCACCTACCCGGCGGACCGGTTCGCCAAGGGCCCGCGGGCACTGTGGCTCACGCCCGGCATGAGCACTGTCATCGATCAGGCGCTGGCGGGCGAGGACTACCTCGATCTCCCGGCCGGCTCCATCGACTGGGCATCGGCGAAGCGAAGGGCCGAGACCGGCGTCCCCGTGGCGCACGGCGCGCCGAAGCCGGTCGCGCTCTTCTCTCCTGGCTTCGGCTTCCCACGCGAGACGTACACGGCGATCGTCGACGACCTGGCGAGCCGCGGCTACGTGGTCGTCTCGCTCTCGCACACCTATGAGAGCGTGGCGGTCGAGTTTCCTGGCGGGCGACTCGAACTCGCGGTGTCCGACGGTGAAGGCCCCGAATTAAAGAAGGCGCTCGACGCCCGGGTCGCCGACAGCCGGTTCGTCCTCGACCAGCTCACGAAGATCACCCGGGGCGAGAACCCCGACGCGGGGAAGCGGCCGCTCCCTCGCGGGCTCGGCCGGTCGCTCGACCTGTCCCGGGTCGGCGCCTACGGCCACTCCTACGGCGGGTCCACCGCGGGCGAGACGATGGTCCACGACCGCCGTGTCGACGCCGGGATCAACATGGACGGCGCGATGGCGACCGCGGTCGGCTATCCCCCGGGAACTCCTTACGTGCCGGCCGAAGTCACCAAACGCGGCCTGGACAGGCCGTTCCTCCTGATGGGCGCCGAGGGCGTCGACGAGAACGGGAAACCGCTCGAACACACCCACCGGAATCCCGAATTCGACCGCAGCTGGGCGGACTTCTGGGCCAACCAGCGAGGCTGGAAGCGGGATCTGCTCCTGCGCGGCAGCACGCACGAGTCCTACAGCGATCTGCAGATCATCGTGCCGCAACTCGGCGCGCGCGTGGCGCCGGAGAAGCGTGAGGCGCTCATCGGCACCATCGATCCCCGTCGTTCGCTGGCCGCGCAACGGGACTACATCGGCGCGTTCTTCGATCTGCACCTTCGCGGACGGGACCGGCACCTGTTCGACGGCGAATCCCCGCGGCACCCGAACATCGACTTCATCGACTAGGGGGGCTGAAGGGGACCTTCCCCGCATGTGCTGTGGCGCATGCTCTCGCACCTCGCTTGTAAAACGCCATCTATCTGGCGGCTGGGACACGTTCGGGAGCGGAGGGCCGTGTTGTTCAGGTCTTCCTGTCGGTGAGAGAACTTAACGTCCGGGGTAGGGCGGCGGCGCTGTGGCGGGCCACCGATCGGTGACCAGCCCGCGCCGCGCCGCCGCCGGTCACGGTGTGGCCGTGCCCCCGTCCACGCCGATCGCCGGGAGCGGCCGCGCCGCCCTGGTCGCCGCCCCCGCGTCAGGCCCGCACGCCGCCTCCAGCAGGTGGTTCCCGATCGCGAAGTCGATGGCGTGCGTGACAGGACTACCGTTCTCGTCGAGCTGCTGGTAGTTCCTCAGGTTGGTGCCGAAGGCGAACTGGTGGCCGCCGTCGGCGTCGGAGAACGCGAAGGTCTGCATGCCGGGGATGCTCCCGTCGTGCCCCCAGAACCTGCCGCATGGCAGGTCGAGGGGGTAGATCCCGAGACCGTAGTCGATCACGGCGCCCGAGAACGACCGGATGGGCACGGTCTTGTGCATCTCGGCGAGCAGGCTCGCGTCGATCAGCTCGCCGCGCAGCAGCAGCCGGAAGAAGCGGTTGAGGTCCTCCATCGTCGAGGCGACCGCTCCCGCCGTCCAGGCCCAGGACATGTTGTAGACGCTGTAGTCCTTGGGCGGGTCGAAGTAGCCGAACAGCGCCTCGTACGCCTTGGAGCTCGGCCCCGGGATGTACGGCGTGCGCGGGAACGACGTGTGCCGCAGCCCGGCCTTGCGGAAGACGTGGTCGGTGATGTACCGCTCGGCACTCGTGCCCGTCACCTTCTCCAGCAGCAGGCCGGCGATGACGAAGTTCGTGTTCGAGTACGCCCCGGGTGTCACCCCCGGCTGCCCGGTCGCGGGGGCGCCGAGCCCCGCCCGCGCCAGCTCCTCCGGCGAGAAGGCGCGGAAGCGGTTGGCGTCCAGGCTCTCGATCGTCGGGAAGATCACGCTGGTGTGGTTGGCGATGTGGCTGGTGTGGTTGAGCAGCATGCGTACGGTGATCTGCTGCCCGCGCTCGCCCGGGATCAGATCCGGCAGATAGCGGCCGATGGGGGCGTCGAGCTCGATCGTGCCCTTGCCGACCTGCTGTAACACGGCCACGGCGACGAACGACTTGGTGATGCTCCCGGCCCGGTGCACCATCTCGGGCCGCATCGGGCGGCGGGTCTCGACGTCGGCGACGCCTGCGGCGCCCTTCCAGCTCCGCCGGCCGTCCACGACGTTCGAATAGATGCCGTACATGCCGGCCTCGTGCACGGCGTCCAGCGTCTGGCGCAACCGCTGCCGGTCGAGGCCGCCGTCCTCGGCGGCGGCCACGGGTCCCGCAGCGAGCAGCGCGGCGGCCAGGGTCGCGGCTCCCAGCCGCGAGGCGAGTGTGCTGAATCGACGAATGGTCATGGCGCTCAGCATGAGTCTTCCGCTCGGCGGAGGTCAGTGCGCTGTGTGGGACTGTACGGTCACTGGCTCTGGCGCACTTTCGGTGGTGACGGAACGTGATTGTTCGTGTCGGTACATGGCTATCCGGGGTGCTGTGTCAGCGTGACGCCGGTGTGACATAAGGGATCTTGCGGGGCTGGTATTCCCGCAGTTGGCCGGCCTGATCATTGTCAGCGTTCAGTCCGAGGCCGGGGCGCTTGTGGTGCATGTCGCGTCCACCGGCGCGCCGGTGGCGTGTCCCGGCTGCGGGGCAGTCGGGCGGGTGCACGGCTATGTGGATCGGCAGCTGGCTGACCTGCCGGTTGGTGGGCAGCGGGTGCTGGTGCGGCTGCGGTTTCGGCGGTTGAGGTGCGCGAGGGTCGGGTGCGAGCGGCAGACGTTCCGGGAGCCGTTGCCCGGGTTGGCCGAGCCGTATCAGCGCCGCACGGTCGCCTTGACGACGCAGGTGGGTGCGGTGGTGCGGGAGCTGGCCGGGCGGGCGGCGTCTCGGCTGCTGGCCGTGCTGGGAGTCGGGCTACCGCGGCAGAGCGCGATCCGGTCGTTGCTGCGCTTGCCTTTGCCGGTTCGTCCGGTGCCGGCGGTGATCGGGGTGGACGACTTCGCGCTCCGCAAACGACACCGCTACGCCACGGTGATCATCGACGCAATCACGCGGGAGCGGATCGACGTGCTCGCCGATCGTCAGGCCGACACCTTGGAAGTGTGGCTGCGTGCCCGCCCCGGTGCGCGGGTGGTGTGCCGGGACAGCAGCGGCGCCTACGCCGAAGCGATCCGTCGCGCCCTGCCTGAAGCGGTGCAGGTTGGTGATCGCTGGCATATCTGGCACGTGCGCCGTGAGGCGCTGATTGATCGAGCGGAGGTGAGAGACCTTCGCCGCCGTCCTGTCGCAGCAGGGCGGTGAAGCTGGGGGCAGCCCGACCTGGGAGGTGCCGGGGAGGGTGGCAAGCGGCCCCGACAAAGCCGGGACGTGTCAGGACTGCCAGATGGCGCGGGTCCGGCGAGCGAGACGGAGAGGTATAAGAGAGGAACCGGTGCGTGAAGCCTCCTAAGGTGACATCAGCTCGAACCTGGCGGATCTGGGCTGGTTGCGGTGCGTGCTCGCCTTTGTTCCAGGGCGGGCAACGGTTGCGTCCACGGGAGTGGTGTACGAGTTTGGCCTGGTCACAGGCGTGGCGCCGTGAAATGAAGACGGCCATCGCGTGATCCTTCGAGTAGCAAAGATCAAGATTCGAAGGAGAACCAAGCGATGGCCGTAGATCCCAGTGTGACGCCCGAACAGTGGCTGGCGAAGCAGATCGAGACCGACGACCCCGACTTGTTGCGATCCATGGTGAAGACCATGGCCGAAGCGTTGATGTCGGCCGAGGCCGACAGCCTGTGCGGCGCCGCATACGGCGAGCGCAGCCACGAGCGGACCAACTCCCGCAACGGCTACCGCAAGCGCGAGTGGGACACCCGGGCGGGAACGGTTCAGCTGGCCATCCCGAAACTGCGGTCGGGCTCCTACTTCCCGGACTGGCTGCTGGAGCGTCGGCGCCGGGCCGAGCAGGCGCTGATCAGCGTGATCGCCACGTCCTATCTGCTCGGTGTGTCGACCCGGCGGGTGGACAAGCTGGTCGAGCAACTGGGCATCAAGCATATCTCCAAAAGCCAGGTCAGCCAGATGGCCAAGGTGCTCGATGAGCAGGTCGAGGCGTTCCGGACCCGCGTCTTGGACGCCGGCCCGTACACCTTCGTCTGGCTGGACGCTTTGACGCAGAAGGTGCGTGAGGGCGGCCGGATCATCAACGTCCACGTCCTGGTGGCCACCGGCGTCAATGCCGACGGCCGGCGCGAGATCCTCGGCCTGGAGGTCACCTCGGCCGAAGACGGCGCGGGCTGGCTGGCCTTCCTGCGCAGCCTGGTCGCCCGCGGCCTGTCCGGCGTGCAGCTGGTCATCTCCGACTGCCACGCCGGGCTGGTGACCGCGATCGGCGCGACGCTGGCGGGCGCGGCCTGGCAGCGCTGCCGCAGCCACTACCTGCGAAATTTGCTGACGGTCGTCCCTCGCTCCGCGCAGCCGTTCGTCGCCACTCTGGCGCGCACCATCTTCGACCAGCCCGATGCCGTCTCGGTGCGCGCCCAGCACGCCTGGGTGGTGCAAACGCTCGAGGCCAAGCATCCGGCCGCGGCCGAGCATCTGGACGCCGCCCGCGAGGACCTGCTGGCCTTCGCCGCCTTCCCCCGCGAGATCTGGCCGCAGATCTGGTCCAATAACCCGCAGGAACGGCTGAACAAGGAGATCCGCCGCCGCACCGACGTGGTCGGCGTCTTCCCCGACCGGCCCGCCATCATCCGCCTGATCGGCGCCGTGCTGGCCGAGCAGACCGACGAATGGGTCGAAGCCCGCCGCTACATGGGCTTGGACATCCTCGCCAAGGCTCGTGTCCGGGTGATCCCTGGCGACACACCCACACAGAACCCGATCCCGCAAACACTTACCGCTTAACCTGCAGAAACAGGATCACGCGAAGATCGATTCATACACCACGTCCGTGGACGTGACCCCACTGGTTCCAACTGCCGTGATCCGGCTCATTGACCCGGGTCGTTCACTTTACGACGGCCGTGAGACCCGGTCAGGCGTTCGTGCGTGATAGGTGGCGGGAGGTCGGTGAGGCGTTCGATGCGGAACACCGTCTCGGCTGCCGTCGGCGATGGTCCACCGGTGACGAAGTCGATGCCACGGTCCAGCCAGATGCCGGTGAGCCCGGCGAGGGCGGCTGCGTTCACGTCGCTTTCCAGCATGTCGCCCACGTTGACCGCCTGCGCGGGGTCCGTCCGCATCCACCGGCAGGCGGTGGCGTAGGCGACGGGCTTGGCCGCACCGAGCTCGGTCGAGGTCAGGACGGCTTCGAAGTATTCGAGGAGGCCGAAGCGGGCGAGCTTGGCGCGCTGCTGCTCGGGATCCCCGTTGGTGAGAACGGCCAGACGCGGTCCTCGGGGAAGCCGTTTCAGGGTCTCCAAGCATGGCTGGACATCGGGATAGCACCGCCAGGACTCCTCGAACACGGTGAGGTAGCGCTCCGCTGGGCGTGGTGCGAGGCCGCCGCCGCGGAGTTCGAGGAGGCGTTCCTCTTCGGCGACGCGGAGCGCTGGCGCCTTCGCCCGTTTCCAGCCACGATGAACCTGCTGGTCGCCGACCCCGCGCTGGCGGACCACCGGGCCGCGCCAGCCGAGATCGAGGCCGAGGTCGCCCGCTTCGCGGCCGGGATCCGCGCCGGGTAGGCAACGGCGGGCGCTGGATTCCACGGGGCAGGCCTTGGCGGTGGCACTCCTGCAGCGGCATGGTGCTCTACATCACACTCATACCGGTTTGCGTTGGAGTGCACTCCAACTCCTACGGTTCTCCCATGGCCAGCGAACAGCCACTACCTGCGAAACACTCACGATCGCGGAAGCGGCCGACCGGACCGGGCTGTCGCCCGACACCCTCCGCTACTACGAAAAGGCCGGGCTCGTCAGCCCTGCCGGCCGTTCAGCGGGCGGACAGCGCCGTTACGCCACCGCCGATCTCGCCTGGATCGACTTCCTGCTCCGGCTGCGCGACACCGGCATGTCCATCGCCGACATGCAACAGTTCGCCGAGCTGCGACGGCAAGGCAACGCCACGGTCGCCGACCGGCTGGCCCTGCTGCGCCACCACCGCGCCCATCTGGACGACCGCATCCGCCGCCTGCAGACCAACGGCCAGGCGCTGGACGACAAGATCCGCCACTACGAGCGACTCCTGGAGCATTCGTGAACCGCGAGCAGCAGTACCAGCACGGCCTGACGGTGCTCAAGCAGATCGACGGCGAAGCCGGGCAGAGGGTCGTGGACTCCCTGGCCGACATCTCACCTGAACTCGGCCATCAGGTCGTCGCCTGGGCCTTCGGTGAAATGTATGCCCGCCCCGGCCTGCCACCCCGCGACGGCAACTGGTCACCCTCGGCATGCTCACCGCGCTCGGCGGCTGCGAACCCCAGCTCGAGGTTCACATCAACGCCGCGCTCAACGTCGGCCTGTCCGCCACCGAGATCACCGAAGCGCTCCTGCACGCGGCCGTCTACTGCGGCATGCCCCGGGCCCTGAACGCCACCTTCGTCGCCAGGAAGGTCTTCGACGAGCGCGGCCTGCTGCCCGTCGACAACGCCACCCCGTGACCGGCGGCACCACTCCGTACTCAACGCAACGTTCATCGCCGGTTCGGGAAACGATCACTCTCCATGCGGGAAGCGATCATCTGAGGTGTCCAGTCCGGCCAGTCACGCCCATTCGCAAACACCCCGCTCATGCATCCGGCCCGCATCAGCGCGGCAGCGAAGCAGCGCGGCCCCCAGCACCCAGCTTGCGCTCCGGACCCCGTATCCCGAAGCGGACGGACCTGATCTCTTCCCAACACCTCACCCATCCCCCCGCCGGCCTTCAAAGGAGGAGCCCATCATGGTGAGCGAGCATGTCCTGCCGCAGCGCGAGCCGATCATCGCGCCGATCGCAGCGATCAAGCCTCGTCCGGTGCCGGCCTGGAGCATGACGGTGATGCTGCTCGGCGTCATGCTGATCTCTTATCTGGACAAGGCGATCCTCGGGCTCGTCGCCCAGCCGGCCATGGCCGATCTCGGGCTTTCGGCAGCCGAGTTCGGCGCCATCAGCAGCGCCGCGGGCCTGCTCGGTCCGCTCTCGACACTCCTGTACGCCCTGGTAGCCGACCGGCTGCCCGTCAAAGTCACCCTCTTCACGGTCGTCGTCATCTGGTCGCTGCTCCAGTTGCCGATCGTCTTCGCCGCCTCCGGCACGCTGCTCCTGGCGACGCGGTTCATGCTCGGCGCGGCCGAGGGCCCTGCGGCGCCGGCGGCGTACGCCACCGCCTACACCTGGTGGCCGAACGAGCGGCGCGGCTTGCCCACGGCATTGCTCACGACTGGAGCTTCCTTCGGCAAACTACTCTTCGCTCCGCCTTTGGCCTTCGTCATCGCCGCCTTCAGCTGGGAGGCCGGATTTCTCGCCGTCGCCCTCCTGGGCTTCGCCTGGGGCGTGGGCTGGCTGTTGATCGGGCGAGAGGGGCCACATGGCCAGGCGGCGGCCGCCGAGACCGTCGCGGAGACCGGATCGCGTGCGCCGCTTCGTTCCATCCTGCTGACGGGCACGTTCGCCGGTTTCGTGGCCGCGTACACCTCGGTGGCGATGCTCGCGATCGTCGTCCTCACCTGGCTGCCGTCCTACTTCCAGGTGAGCCTGGGCTTCTCTGCGGTGGCCGCGGGCTCGTTGTTCGGCGTGCCGAGTATCGCCGCCATGGTGTTCCTGTACGGGTACGGCGCATGGAGCGACCGAATGCTCAGGAGGGGGATGTCGGCCCGCCGCGCCCGCGGGCTGTGGGGCGGTGTGCTGCTCGCGCTGGGCGGCGCGTTTCTCGCCGCACTGCCGCTCGCCTCCGGGCCGGTGGTGCCGTTCGCCCTGCTGATGCTGGGCTATGGACTGGCCATCAGCGTCAGCGCCGTGCTCAATCCGGCTCTCGTGCTGATAGCGCCACCGGGACAGCAAAGGAGCGTGCTGTCGGCCGGATTGGCCGTGGCCGGTCTCCTGGCCGCCACCGGGCCATTGATCACGGGTCACTTCCTCGACACGGCGCGAGCGGCGGGCACGCTCGCCGAGGGCTACGCCACCGTGTTCATGCTGGCCGGTGGTGTCGCCATCGTGGGAGGAGCGCTGTTCGCCTTGCTGGTCAACCCCGAACGCGACGCGGCGAAGGTTGAGGCGGCGGCCAGGCTTGCCCACTCGACCCACCTGGACTCACCTGAACGCCGGCCCGGTCCCGTTCGGTGACCTGGCCTGGGAACACTCGCAGAAGATGCTCGCCCGCCGCGGCATCGACAAGCCCACCGAGGAGCAGATCGCCCAGGCCGCCGCCGACTTGCTCGACCGGGCAGAACAAGGCCCGGGCCGTGAAACCGAGACGAGCCGGCCCGCGGCCGACGCAGCGCAAGAAGATCATTACAAGCAAAAGCGTCTTTTCGCTATGACAGCAATCAAAGATGTTCCCTACCTCGCCACGGCTATCTTCTGCGGCCTCCTGATGATCTCCGATGACGTTCTCATCGTAGGAATTCCGCTATGGATAGCCAGTCATCCGGACATTCCCGCGATCTTTTCCACTTCGCTCGCAGCGCTGAGCACCGGCATCATCGTTCTCCTCCAGATGCGGCTGAGCAAAGCAGTCAGTTCCCAACGGGCGGCTGTACGTCGCTTCCAGTTCTCTGGCCGGGTCCGTCCAGTGTGTGATCGGCTCTGGCCCGTAATCGGTGGTGGCACTGAGTGATCCCTGCCAGGCTGGGCCGTGCTGAAGATCGACGATCTTGTGGGTGTGGTATTTGCGGGACTGTCTTCCCTGGTCATCGAGGCAGTACAG
>NZ_VJYI01000039.1 GCF_008065375.1 Nonomuraea sp. SYSU D8015 | reverse complement strand
AGCTCCGACAGGTGCGCCGAGCGCAGCAGCGGGGTGTTGCCCTCGTTCAGCGAGACGGCCGGGGTGTCGTCGGTGACCGGCAGCCAGCGCCGGTAGCCGCTGTTGATCAAGCCATGCCAGATAGTCATGACCGCACCGTAACATCCGTTTCGCTCATGGCGGTATACGGCGATGGTGTAACATTTGTCATCATGGAGAACGACCCGGTGGCGAGCCGCCTCAGCGCCGTCTACGCCGAGCTGCCGCCCGGCGAGCGGGCGATCGTGCGGGTGCTGCTCGACGACTATCCGTTCGCGGCGCTCGGCTCCCTGCGGGCGCTGGCCGAGCGGGCCGGGGTCAGCCCGCCGACGGCGTCACGGCTGTTCGATCGGCTCGGGTACGGCGGGTTCGCCGACTTCCAGGCCGCCGTCAGGGACGGGGCGCGCGGCCGGTCGCGGCTGCACGAGTACGTCACCCACGAAACGGACGTTTCACCGGCGCCTTCCCGGCTGCGCCGCGCCGCCGACGACCTCCGCTCCGGGCTGGAGGGCACACTGGCCGCCGTCCCCGAGCCGCTGCTCACGGCCACGGCCGCGCTGCTCGCCGGGGCCAGGACCGTGTGGGCCCTGGGCGGGCCGCTCAGCGAGCTGGCCGCCGAATACCTGATCCGCCAGCTGGCCGGTCTGCGCCCGGGCGCGCACCCCGTGCCCGGATCCGCCGAGGCGCGTGCCCGTACCGTGCTCGACCTGGGCTCTTCCGATGTGATCGTGGCCTATGACTTCCGCCGCTACTCCTCGGCCACGGCGCGGTTCGTGCGCGCCGCCCGCGGCCGGGGCGCGCGGCTCGTGCTCGTCACCGACGCCTGGGGATCGCCGCTGGCCGGGGAGGCGGAAGTGCTGGTCCGGCTGCCGCGCGAGGCCGCCGGGCCGATCGCGCCGCTGGTCCACGAGATCGCCGTGACCGAGCTGCTGCTGGTCGCCACGGCCGCCCGCCTGTCGCCCGCCCGGCGCCTGGCCGACCTCGACGAGATCACGCAGAGTCTGCAGTGAGCCGCTTGAAGAAGAAGCTGCAGTCGCTCAAGGCGCCGTCCGGCGAGGCGGCGTAGCCGGGGACGATGCCGTAGCGGGTCCAGCCGCCGGTGAGGTAGACGTGCTCGGCGGTGCTGCCGGTCTCGGTGTCCAGCATGAGCAGGTCCACGCCGGCGGCGAGCGCGGCCCGTTCGGCGGTGGCCAGCAGGGCGCGCGACAGGCCGCGGCCCCGGGCGTCGCGGTGGACCATGAGCTTGACGATCTCGGCGCGGTGGCGGGCGTTCGGCTTGGCGGCGAGGACCAGGCTGATCGTGCCGCCGATCCGGCCGCCGTCGCGGCAGGCCCACACCATGTGGGTGCCGTCGGCGACGGCCGGGGCCTGGGCCCGCCACCAGGCGGCGGCCGCCTCGTGGCCGAACGGCGCCAGGAAGCCCACCGACGCGCCGTCGTCCACGGCGTCGACCAGGAGGTCGGCCAGCTCCTTGACGCTCGACTCGAACTCCTCGGCGGACAGGCGGGCGATCGTGTGCATAGGAGGTTCCTCGGCTTTCACGGCAGGACGACGAAGAGGGTGTAACGCACCGGGGCGGGGCCAGGGCAGCGGAAGCGGGAGGCGCCCCACAGCCGGAAGCGCAGGCAGTCGCCGGGTCCGACGGTGTGCGGGCGGCCGTTCGCGGTGATCTCCAGCGTGCCCTCCAGCACCCAGATGTGCTGCTCCAGCCCGGGGACCGGGGCCTGGTCGTAGACGATGTCCGCACCCGGCCGCAGGGTGCCTTCGACGATCTCGCCGCGCAGCCCGGGATGCGGCGGGGACACCGACCTGCGCACGAAGCCCGACGCCTCGTCCTGCCACACCGGCTGTTCCCCGGCCTCCACGAGTTGCGGCGGCTCGGACTCCACCTCGGCCAGCAGCCGCGACATCGTCCGCTCGTAGACTGCGCACAGCTTGTTGAGCAGGGCCGCGGTCGGGCTGATCTCCCCGCGTTCCAGGCGTGACAGGGTCGAGCGGCTGATCTCGGCCCGGCGTGCCAGCTCCTCCAGCGACCAGCCGCGCTCCACGCGCAGCGCCGCCAGCCGTTCGGCCAGCCGGACGTCCAGCTCTTCGGCGTTTCTCACATCTGGGAGCTTATCCCATATGTGGGAGGACGGGTGACGGCGAGGGCGGCGGCCAGGCAGGCGACCGGGATGACGGGCAGCACGTAGCGGTGATCGAAGTCCAGGATCGCGACCGGGCCGACGAGCAGGCCCATCGCCACCGCCCACGGCAGCAGCGCCACGCGCGGGCGCCGCACCGCACCCGCCGCGCCGAGCAGCAGGATCGCCGCCAGCAGCGGGCCTCGCAGGTAGGCGGCGTACTGGTAGGCGATCAGGACGTCCGCGTACGGGCCGACCGACGACAGGCCGCGAAGGTCCGGGTCGTACTCCTTCCTCACCTTCTCCACCAGCGGCCGGCCGGGCAGCGGCCACCGGCCGTGCTTGAAGCCGAAAGCCGGGGTGGTGCGGGCCGGGTGGGCGATCGGGGTCCAGGAGAAGGCGATGGAGGTGTCGCGGACCACCTCGCGCAGGTAGTCCAGGGGCTGGGCGGCGATCGCGTCGACGGCGAACGCGCGGGCCAGGTCGTTGTGCGCGAACCGGTCGCCGGGCAATTGGTTGAGGGAGGACGTCGGCGCCCACACGTACTCCGAGGCCGCGTCCAGCACGGTCCCGTTCGGGCACAGCCGGGCCAGATCGGGCGGCGGGTCGATGACCGAGCAGTCGGCGAAGGTCATCGTCCGGGCCCACAGCGCCACTCCGTCCGCGCCGCTGAGCGTGAAACGGCCGTGATGGGCGGCGTACCAGGCGGCGTAGGCGGCCAGGGGCAGCGTCCCGGCCAGCGCCAGCGCGGCCAGGCGCCGCCACCCTGCCCGCCGGACCGCGAGCACGAGCAGCACCAGCAGGAACAACGGCAGCGCGATCGTCCGGGTCAGCGCGGCCAGCGCGAACAGCAGCCCCGCCCCGGTCGCGGCACGCATCGGCAACACGTCCGGCGACCACATCAGCACGGTCAGGCCCGCCACCACCAGGAAGATGAACAGCGTGTCCGACAGCACGGCGTGCTCCAGCCGCAGGAACGACGCGTCGAACAGGGCCGGAACGGTGGCCAGGGCCGCGCCCCAGCCGGGCAGGCCGTGGCGGCGCAGCACGGCGTAGATCATGACACCGACGGTCAGGCCCATGGTGTGCTGGACGGCCGCGATCGCCTCCACGCTGTGGAACGGCAACAGCGCCCTCAGCAGCAACGGGTAGCCGATCGGGTGGAAGGCCGCCGACGGCGCCAGGTGCACGGCCGTGTCGAGATAGGTGAAGGAGTCGTACCAGTAGAGCTGGGCGGGGCGGTAGCCGAGCATCGTCACCACCCGCAGGCCGGCGGCCAGTGCGAGGAGCGCCGCGAACAGGCGGTGGCCCGCGAGAGGGGGCGGGCGGGGCGGCGCGGCCACGCGGGTGTCTGCGAGCACGGTGGATCCGATCGTCGTGAGGGAGTCCGCGCACGCGGAACAGAACGCATGGCGGTGAAGGGGAAAAGTGGGGCGAGGCGCCGGTCAGTCGCGCTTGTCCGAGCAGAAGACGGTCACCGGCCGGGCGTGCGGGCTCGGCTCGGGGCCGACGTACAGCACCGCCTCATCAGCCGAGGCCATGTAGCCCTCGTAGACGTGCCAGCCGGTGGATGGAGTGCGCTTGGCGGGGAGGGTGCTGAAGGTCGCCGTCACACCGCGCTGCCGCAGGATCGGCACGACCTCGGCGACGGTCTTGTTGACGTAGTCGACGCAGTCGAAGGGCTCGCCGGGCCAGTCGATACGGGGCCGCATCTCGTACGGCTCGCCGGGGCGGGCCTCGCGGCCGAGCGTGACCTCGGCCTCCTTCTTGTAGTCGACCGGGACCTTCAGACCGACCTTGCAGCCGTCGAACCGCCTGCAGGGGCCGGGGCCGGCGATGGAGTGGATGGGGCCCTCGGCGGGCACCGACTCACCCGGCCGCATGCGGTGAATGCGGTCGACGTCGTGAAGCACGGTCATGCCGCCCGCCATGCTCGCCGACGTGGGCACGACCTTGAGCTTGACGTTGATGCCGCGGGCCTGGAGTTCGGCCTGGTAGACCTCGGGATCGGCCATGAGGTCCTTGACCGTGATGACGTAGTATCCGCCGTCCTGCCTGATGTCCAGAGCCGCGGAAGCGGGGCCGATGCCGACCGTGACGGGGAAGATCCAGCTCAGCACCACGGCCAGCACCGCGATCGCGGGCACGGCCAGCCACCGGCGGTGGCGGCGCGGCCGGGCCGGCGGGGCCACCGGGAGCGAGGTGATCTCCTCCATCAGCTCCCACGCCAGCGGCGTCGTACCCGGCCCCGGGTCGGGCGCGACGCGCGCCACGAGGCGATCGACGTCGTTCATCACAGCGCCTCCCTTTGCAGCGCGACCGCGCGAAAGCCGTGGCGTGCTACGTCGAGCCCGGCCGCCTTCAGCTCCTTGACCAGGCGTTTGCGGGCCCTGTGCAGCCGCAGGCGGGCCGCGCCGCGCGAGCAGCCCAGGACCGCGGCGATCTCGTCCGAGCCCAGCCCCTCCCAGGCGGCCAGACACAGCACCTCCCGGTCGTCGGGAGCCAGGCGGCGCAGCGCCTCCCGCACGTCGCCGAGTTCGTCGTCGGCGTCCGGTCCGGTCGCCTCCGCCCACAGGGCCAGTTGCTGACCGAGCCGCTCGACGAGCTCACCCCGGCGGGTCTCGGCGCGCCGGCCGTTGGCCAGCACGCGGCGGGCCACGCCGTACAGCCACAGGCGCGACCTGCCGCCCTCGGGCACGTCGTCCAGGCGGCGCCAGGCGACGGTGAAGGTCTCGGCGAGGGCGTCGGCGGCGTCGTCGTGCGAGTCCGTACGCCGCCGGACGTAGGCGAGGATGTCGGGATAGTGCGCGGCGTAGATCTCCTCGAAACGCTGCTTGCGATCACGGGGGGCCACGCTGCTGCCTCTCGTCCGGGGCTCCTTCACTCCATACGTGTCCGAACGCGCCCGGCTGTTTCACCCCGTACCGGGGAATTTCCCGCTGCCGGCCGGGCTCCGCCTCGCGCAGGGCGCTGACCAGGAGAAAAGCGCAGGAGTATATTCGGAACGAGGGCATGCTCGCCGGGCGTCCTGACCTGCGCTCCAGCGCGCCCATCCCACCTGGGCGCGCTGGGCACGTCCCCGGCCGCGCGGGCTACCCGCCGTTGAGCAGCGCCACGAGCTGCTCCTCCTCGTAGTCCAGGTGCGACTCCAGCTCCCCGGTGAGCTCGTTCACCTGGCTCAGCAGGGCCTCGGGGGCGATGTCGTCGGCCGCGAGCAGCTCCTGGAGCCGCTCCAGGAGCTGCTGGACGGTCACGTGCTCGGCCCGCAGCCGCTCCAGCGCCGGAGCCAGCTCCGGATGGCGGCCTTCCAGGGCGGGGAACATGAACCCGTCCTCGCGCGAATGGTGCACGTGCAGGCCCTGGCACAGGGTCAGGCAGTTGACCCGCAGCTGCGCGCCCACGCGCGGCCCCGAGGCGGCGACCTCCTTGCGGATCAGGGCCAGCTCCCTGCGGAAGGCGTCGTGGATGGTCTTGAGCGCGTCGCCCATGGGCCCTGCGGGCGGTCCGCCGTCGATCGGGAGGAGCGCGACCACCGGCAGGACGCGGCCGGACCTGGACTCGTACTCGGCCCATCCGGGGTCCTGCTCGACGGCGCGGGCGAACAGGCGATCGCGCTCCTCGCCCTCCAGCACGACCGCCTTCGCCTGCTGCGTGAAGGTGCCGACCTCCACGGTGACCTGGGGGTTGGCGCGCAGGTTGTGATACCAGGCCGGATGCGCGGGCGCGCCGCCGGCCGAGGCGATGACCAGGAGGCGGTCGCCGTCGGGCAGGTAGCCGAGCGGGGTGGTGTGAGGTGCGCCGGTCCTGGCGCCGACGGTGGTCAGCAGGAGCAGCCTGCCGCCCTCGAAGGGGCCTCCGACCTGCCCCTGGTTGGCGCGGAACTCGTCGATGATCTGCTGGTTGAAGTTCATGGGCATGCGTGTTTTCACTCCGGGCGGATTTAAGGTCGATGACATGGGAAACCCGCACGGCATGCCGGAGGAGAAGGCGGGCCGACTAAACCGCCGAAGGCATGGGACGACGCGCGGGCGCTACGTGCTCAGGCACGACCGATTGAGTAGGTCACGGCGTCATCCCCCTTGATTCGGCGCCTCCATGCCGCCGCCGTCCACCCGGCCGGCGTCACGCGACGCGACCGCCATTACACGCGCGTGCCCGGATCTTGTCAAGGCGGGGCCGGCGGGATGTCGAGACGCAGGCGAGAGTCGAACTCGCTCGGACGGCGTTGCAGGCCTCCCTCCGCACCGGGGGTCGAGGAGGAGCTGAACAGGACTTAGCGGTAGCGACGCCTGGTCGATGTCGATGACGGTATGTGGCGGTTGAGTTCCTGACGGACGAGCAGGCGGCGGCGTACGGGTGCTTCGTGGGAGAGCCGGCCCAGGCGGAGCTGGAGCGGTTCTTCCTTCTGTGCACGGGCGATCGCGAGCTGGTCGCGAAGCGGCGGGGCGATCACATGCGGCTGGGGTCGGCCTGCAGTTGTGCACGGTCCGGTTCCTGAGGACCTTCCTGACCACCGATCCGCTGGATGTGCCGGGGCGCCGAGACTCACTCGGCCGCCAACGCGCGCCTGATCGAAGCCCAGGCGAAGATCCCCGTCGTGGCGTGGTGGGGCGGCGGCCTGGTGGCCAGCTGGGGAAGGTGGCGAGCATGGACGCGGTGCCCTGGGAGCGGATCTCATCGGCCCATTCGAGAGCGTTGCACATGAACTCCGCCGGCTGCAGCAGGGTCCAGCGGATCGCACTGGACTCCAGGGCGCTTTCGATGCTGGTGGGCGACCAGCCGCTGAGGACTGTGGCCCGAGTGATGCCGTGGCGTGCGGCGAGGTCGATGATCTCGGGGCCGTTGGTCAGGTCGTGGTCGCCGCCAAAGGTGATCAGGTGGATCGCGTCGACCCCTTCGAAGGCTGCTCCGAGCGTGGCGGCATCGGTGAGGTCGCCCGCCACCACCTCGACACCGGTCGGGAGGTCGGCTTTGGCGGGGGTGCGGGAGAGTGCGCGGACGTGGTGTCCGGCTTCGTGGAGTTGCGCGACGAGGTGCCGCCCGACCTGGCCGGTCGCTCCGGTGACGAGGATGCGCATGTTCGTGGGTCCCTTCGTGCGGGTGTTGTCAGTCGGTGCTGGCGTGCAGGGCGCGAAGCCCGAGGACGAAGCCGAGGACGGCGGTCGTGCCGGCGGCGAGGAATCCGTAGCCGACGTCGGGGGTCGCGATCTGTCCGGCGAAGAGGTCGCGTTCGGCCTCGACGACGTGGGTGAGGGGGTTGAACTGCGCGAGGACGCGGATCCACTGCGGCCCCTCATCGAGGGGGAGCAGCATCCCGGAGAGGATCATCAGCGGGAAGGACCGTCTGGTGCACGGTGCTGAAGACGACGGTCATGTCGCTGCGGCGCCGATCCCGATGATGTGGTCCCAGAGGTTGTTGCGGTTCTGCGGGTCGAGGCCCGTCGTCGGCTCGTCCAGGAACATCAACGCTGGGAGGTGCGCCAGCCCGATCGCCAGGTCGAGGCGCCGTCGCTGGCCACCGCTCATCGCCTGCGTCTTGCGGCGCGCCAACTGTTCCGGACCGAGCGCCGAGAGCAGTTCGGCGGCTCGGGCGCGGGCCGCGGCCCGGTCGAGGCCGTAGATGCGGCCCTGGGTCACGACCTCGTCCAGGGCCCGTTGGGTGTGCCCGGCGCCGTTGCCCTGGCCGACGTAGCCGATGCGCTCGCGCACCAGCGGAGCCTGGGTCCGTACGTCGAAGCCGGCGACGCGCGCGGCGCCGCCCGTGGGTGGGAGCAGCGTCGAGAGCATCCGCATGAGCGTGCTCTTGCCCGCGCCGTTGGGCCGAGAACGGCGACCGTTTGCCCGTGCGCCACGGAGAGGTCGATGCCCGCGTCAGCCAGCGCACGCTCCGCCGCGACATCGACAGCCTCCAGGAGCTCGGGTATCCGATCACCGCCACACGGGGCACCGGCGGCGGCTACCAACTCAGCCCCGGCGCCTCGCTCCCGCCCCTGGTACTCAGCGAGGACGAGGCCGCCGCCATCGTCATGGGGCTTCAAGAGATCACCTCCGGCCCTTTCCCGACGTCAGCCGACGCCGCGCTGAGCGCCATGGCCAAGATCGTCCAGGTGCTTCCCGTGCGGATCCGACGCCGCATCGACAGCCTCCGCGCCGTTGCCGTCCCGGCGCGAAACCCCGAGGCACGCGTCGACATCACCGATGTCGCCTCGTTGACGACCCTCGCCCTGGCCTGCCGCGACACCGAGACGGTGAAGTTCGCTTACCGCACCCGCACCGGTCAGACCGCGGCCAGGACAGTCCACCCGCACCACATCGTCCGCGTCGAGAACCGCCTGTACCTCATCGCCTGGGACCTCGACCGGGCCGACTGGCGCACCTTCCGCGTCGACCGCATCGGTGATGCGAGCCGCACCGGCACGACGTTCGCTCCCCGCCCCCTGCCCGCCGACGATCCCGTCGAGTACGTGCGCGCCCGGATCAGGCCGATGCCCGCCAGGTATCCCGTCCGCGCCACGGTCGGGGCCCCCGCCGAACGGGTGCGGGAGGAGATCGCGCACTACGGGACGGTGGAACCCATCGACGACACCTCGTGCCGGGTGGAGATCGCCACCGACTCCCTGGACTGGGCCACCTTCTGCATTGGAGCGCTCGAGGCCCCCGTCGTGGTCCACGGCCCACCGGGAGCCATCGCCTACATGCGCGCCTGGGGACGACGCCTCACCGCCGGTACCCAAGAGCCCTCGTGACCCGCGCAACGGTATTCAGGGGCGCAGAATCGGGCGGTGCCCGGAGCAGCGGACACGGAGCAGCGGACACGGAGGAAACACGCACCGCCCCAGGCCCCCGGCCCACCCGCGGCCCCTGTGCGTCAACGCCCGGCGCCGGGCTGCACGGCCGGTGAGGGGTAGACGGTGAACACCCGCTGGCCGTCGAGCCACGCACTGAGCCGCCGCGCTTCGGCCGCCAACGCCTCGCGGGCCTGCGGGGAGACATCGTCATCAAGCAGGCGCAGCTCGACCACACCGCCGGGATCCTGCACCCATGCGCCGACGACGCGTCCGTCGACCCAGGCGGTGGTCCCGGCGTTGCCGGCACTGTCGAACAACTGGGGTGCGTGCGCACCGAGGTAGAAGGCGCGTGCCTTCCAGCCCATCACGGTCGGATCGAGCAACGGCAGGAGCGCGACCCACGGCTCGGCGGCGACGACCGGGGCGAGGTCGTCCGCGCGCAGCCACCCGACCGAGCCGTCCTCCAGGGACACCCGCTGCGCGCCGATGTCGTCCAGCGCGGTGCGGACTGCGGACTTGGTGGCGCCGAGCCACCAAGCGAGGTCGTCGACGGTGCCGGGGCCGTAGGACCACAGCCACCGGGACACTAACTCGGCATAGCCCTGCCGCGCCGCAAGCGCCTCGGGCACCTCGTCCCCCCACCACGCCTGTGTCGTCGTCCATGTCGGGCGGCTCGTGTACCAGGCTCCAGCGTTGGCCGCGCGCGACACCGCGCCGTCCAGGCTCAGCTGGGTGAGCACTCGCGGAGCGATCGCGATCCGTCCTCCCCAGGGCTTGTCCGGAGCCTGCTCGATGAAACCGGCGGCCTCGGGCACTTCCTCGCGTACCCGCTTCGACGTCCGCGGCACGCCGTCGGCCAGGCATGCCAGCACCGCCTCTTCCGCAGTCGCGAGCCATGCGGCTCCCTGCCCCTCACCGGCCGGCCCCCAGCGTTGGAGGTCCCTGACCAGTCGTTTGCGATGGGCCGCGGCCACCCGGGCCGAGGCACTTCCCCACACCGCCGGCACAAGATCGCGGGGGAACACGAACAGGGTCTCTCGCATCGACTGCTGTCGAATGAGGGAGCGTGTGTCGTGGAACGCCCGTTCGACGTCGTCGATGTCGAGCGCGTCGACCCGTGCCCAGCAGGACAGGTGCACGCTCGGCGGGTCGGTGGCGTGCAGACACACCACCGCGCGGGCGGCCTCCTCGGGAGAGGCCGCTTTGGCCGTGGGTGCGAGAGCGTGCCGCACGCCCAACCGGGCGCGGCGCTCCTCATCGGTTACCGAGCGCATGGGGCCATCCTGGCGCAGAGGGCCGACAGATCGAGGCGCACGCGGCAACGCATCGACGGTCCAGCCTCATGTCACGGTGCCGCCGCCGAACGCGGTGCTCGCCCGCTTCCGTGGGATGGCACACCCATTCGGCCTCCACGGGCCGGCCCAGGTCGGTGCGAGTGACGCCCCTGGCGATGAGCGCGTCCGTGGGAGCTGTACCCAGCTACCAATGCAAGCCCCCTTCGGCGTAGCGCCCAAGTCCGATCGATCCTCCCCGAGGGCCTACGTGGTCTGCACACCCCCGGCCCAGCGCGACCTGCTCGCCCGGGCCGAGGCCGACCCCCACGGCCTGTCTGGACAACCTCGACCGGCCCGGGCCCGGCGTGTCGGCGCCGGCTCTGGCCTCCCTGCTCCGCCGCAACTTGGCGTGGGCCCGGACGTTCACCGACCTGCACGGCACCGTCAGGATCCAGGTGGGTCCCGCCCTCGGCGGCGTGGTCGCGCCGGAGGGCGGCGCCACCCGCGCGCTCGCGGCCCGGTCCCTGCTCTGGATCGCGGTCAGGTGGCTGCCCACCTGGATCGAGATCGCCGACGGCCACCTCGGCGGGGCCGTCCCGGCGCACGCCACTGCCCCCGGATCCCCTCCGCCACCGCCCTCCATCGACGACCTCCGCGGCCAGTGACAGCCCGCATTCGCCACCGCTAATTGCTGCTCAGTTCCTCCTCGACCCCCGCACCGGCGAACTGCGCCAAGCCCGCCTCGACCCCCCACGATGGCCGCGCGGAACGTGCGCGAGGACGGAGTCGAACCGCCACAGCCGAAGCGTCCGGTTTACAGCCGGGTGGGCTCTCCAGGTGCCCAGCTCGCGCCTTGAGCAATCGTCGGCCCGGCAGGAATCGAACCTGCGACGCCCGGTGTGTGAGACCGGTGCTCTGACCATTCTGAGCTACAGGCCGGATATTGAATTGTCGGTGGCCCCAGCAGGATTCGAACCTGCAACGGACCCGGCTTCGTAGGCCGGCGCTCTCTCCATTGAGCTATGAGGCCGTGCTGCGTACCGCCGACGGGACTCGAACCCGCAGATTTCCAGATTGAAAGTCTGGTGACTTTTCCTTTCGTCTACGGCGGCTCAGTACGTCCGGCGGGATTCGAACCCGCACCGTCCGGTTCCTTAGACCGGTGCCTCTGCCATTGGGCCACGGACGCTCTGACGAGCCGCAGCGGGGACTCGAACCCCGTCCTGCTGGTTGGAAGCCAGCTGCCTTACCAGTTCGGCCTCTGCGGCGTGGACCGACGGGATCTCGAAACCCGAACTCCTGCTTGCAAGGCAGGTGTGATGCCTTTTCACCATCAGCCCAAGAATTGTTTGCCCGCGGAAACGACGGAGGCCGCCCGGGTGCGTCCCTGGCGGCCTCCGGATCCTCCTCCGCGAGGATTACCCCGAAGCCGGCCCGATGAGCGCGCAGCCGTACACACCGGTGCGGCGGAAGAGGTGCCGTTCCTGCTCGAGTGTGGTGGCTGCGTAGCGCATGACCGGCCTTTCCTGACGTTTCGGTGTGCGACGTGAACCACGGTAATCGGGGGCGTCATGGGAATGCCACTGATTTATTTCCGGCCCGGCGCCTCCCCTCCCCCGATTTGACGTTCACAGCACAGGGATGCTTTTACTGGGGCATGCGGATCGGAGAGCTCGCCGCGCTGCTGGGGGTGTCGACCCGGACGGTGCGCCACTACCACCAGCAAGGCGTGCTGCCCGAGCCGCGCCGCCGCGCCAACGGCTACCGCGAATACGGCATGCGCGACGCCCTCGCCCTGGCCCGCGTCCGCCGCCTGGTCGCACTCGGCCTGAGCCTGGAAGAGGCGCGTGACGTCATGGCCGACGACCGCTCCAAGGAGCTGCCGGAGATCCTGGCCGAGATCGACGCCGACCTGGCCAGGCAGGAGGAGGCGCTCCGGGTCAGACGCCGGCGCCTGGCCGAGGTGCTGCGGCAGGCCGAGGCCGGGACACTCGGCCCGGAGGACACCGCCTCACCCGACCTGCTGGCCTTCCTGAAGGCGGTGGACCTGCCCGAGTCGAAGGCGGCTGCGTGGGACCGCGACATGCTGATGCTGATGGACAGCGTGGCGGCGGCGCCCGAGCGGGAACACGCGTTCGCGATGCTGGAGGCGCTCGCCGCCGATCCCGAGGTCACGGCGCGCGGGCACGAGTTCTACCGCAGGCTCGACGAGCTCGCCGACGCCGAGCCCGACGACCCCAGGATCGCGCCCTTGGCCGCGATGCTGGCCGACTACAGCATGAGCCACCTGCTGGGCGATGACGGGTCCGGCGTGCCCGACGGGAGCGTGGAGACGATGGAGCCCTTCCTCGACGGGCTCGCCCCCGCCCAGGCGGAGGTCGTGCGCCAGGCGGTCCGCCGCATCGCCGCCCGCTGACCCGCTCGGCACGCGAGCCGGCGAATCGGGACGCGTGGCCGGTCGTCAGCACGCCGCCTGGCAGGTGGTGCCCGGCGGAGGGAGCCTCAGGGTCGTCAGATAACGGTTGACGTGGGCGGTGACGCAGCCGCTGTTGCCGTAGATGTAGAGCATGTGGCCGTGGCCTTCGTACCGGACGCCCGACGAGCCGGGCACGTGGCGCCCGGACACTCAACATGAGCCTCCGCGAGCTCTCCATGCGTACCGGCCTGACAATAAACGAACAGGACAGCTACATTTCGGCCCCGCCAGTTCAACGCGGCCGAGCAGGCATCGGTGACCGCGTGCACGCTGACCGCGATCTGGCAGTTGGTCACCTTCCCCGCTGTCCCGGTGTACTGGCAGGCCCTGGAGATGCTCGATGAACTGGCCGCCTGGCGACAGGTACCACCGCATGGTGGTGGCCGACTCCGGCTATGGCGATGTGACCGCGCTGCGGCTGGACCTGACCGAGCGCGGGCTGTCAGTACCGCAGCGCGCCTTCCAGCCTGCGCGAGCTGGCCCTGGCCGCCGGACGAAGCAGCCTGCGCCGGGTGAGCTGGCGGCAGGGCACCAAGCAGAGCAAGGGCAACCCAGCCGCCACACTGCGCACCCGCTTCCTGGTCCGTCGGGTACGGCCCGCCAACAGCGACATCCCCCGCAACAGTGATGGGCATCTGCCCGGCTGCTGGCTCCTGGCCGAATGGCCACCCGGAGAGCCCGAGCCCACCGACTACTGGCTGTCCACCCTGCCGGCCGGCATCCGGCTGCGGGACC
This sequence comes from Nonomuraea sp. SYSU D8015, assembly GCF_008065375.1. GTDB lineage: Bacteria > Actinomycetota > Actinomycetes > Streptosporangiales > Streptosporangiaceae > Nonomuraea. Next base: position 45,133 of record NZ_VJYI01000039.1, on the reverse strand, counting down.
TGGTCCGCCTGGCCAAGATCCGCTGGCGCATCGAGCACGACTACCGCGAGCTCAAGACCGGCCTGGGCCTGACGCACTTCGAGGGACGTTCCTGGAGCGGGTGGCATCGCCACGTGACCCTCGTCTCAGCCGCCCACCTGTTCCTCACTGAACTGCGGTTGACCAGCCCAAAAAGCTGCTGGCGCGGCCTGACCTTTTACAAGATCTTGCACATGCTCCAGGTGCTGTTAGCCACCTGGAGCGGTCGCTGCCCCACCTGCCATCAACGACCGCCATAACGAACTAACAAAGTACTACTACAGCAGTGATCAGTAACGGACGAACCACCGCCCAACGCCGCCAGGATCACCCGATCGCCACCGCCCCAGGCCGCGACGCATGAGAACCTGCCTAACGACGCGACCAAGCCTCAGGCCAGCGCCACGAGCGGGTTCGGCTCCCCGACAGGGAGATCCGCTCTCACGCCGATAGCCCTGGTCAGAGGCGCCACACATGAACGCAGCCGTCCCTGCCCGCCGTGATGGCAACGACGCGGCCGCCCAGGTCGGTCACGCGGACGGCTGTCACGTCATGGGCGTGCTCGGTGAACGGTCCGTGGAGGAGACGCCGCTCCTGTAGATTCCACACGCACACCAGGCCGTTCTCCGAGCCGGTCACTGCGATCGGACGGCCGTCCGCGACGCCGACGTCCATGCATGTGATGGGGTTCTCGTCTTCGTCCTCCTCGTCGCCGAGTTGCTCTCCCGCATCAATCGATTCTTCCCACGTCCCGGTGCCGGGGTTCCCCAGCATGACTTGGTTGTAGCCGGCCACCACGGCCAGGACGCGGCCACCACGGCCAGGACGCGGCCGTCCACCGTTGCCAGGGCCGCACCCTTGACGGCGATGCCGCTCTCCTCGAACTCCCGGAGGATGGTTTGCTCGTGGACGTCCCAGAGCACCACGTGGCCGTCCCCATCGGCGGAAAGCACGACCGGGCGGCCGTTCAACGCACTGGCCGTGAGGCAGCCGATGCCTTCTCGATGCGCGTCGAAAAGGACGGGCTCGACATCGATGGCGCCGCCAGTGTCCGGGCGCGACGCCTCCCACACGCGCAGGAGGCCGCCTTCTTGGTCGCCGGTGAGGAAGTACGGCCGCTTGCAGTAGACGATCCGGGTCTTGTCCGGGTGCAACCGCAGCCCGACCTGCTCCATCCGCTCGCCGATCGCCACGGCCAGCATGCGGGCCTGGCCTTCGCTGCGGCAATGACCACCACATCGTCGACATGGCGCTCGAACGGCACGAACGGAAACCTCCGCGCCATCCAGATGTCGAAGGCGTAGTGCAGGAACAGGTTGGCCAGCACGGGCGAGACCGCTGATCCTTGCGGGGTTCCGTGATCACGCTCGGCCGCGAGCCGTCGCTCGTCTACAGCGGGGCGGCCAGCCACCGTTGCACATACAAGACGATCCAGGGCTGATCGGTGTTGGCCCGCACCACTTTGACGATGAGCTCCCACGGAACGCTATCGCAGAACTTCTAGATGTCAGATCGATCACCCAGTCGTTCGACCAGCAGCGTTCCCGGCATCCGGCCACCGCATCCAGCGCCGACCGGCCCGGCCGATACCCGTAGGAGTCCGGATGGAACATCGGTTCCACCGCCGCCTTCAGCCGGGCGGCCACTCGTCCACGCGATTCCTCCCAGCAAGGCGGCGTCGGCCCGGGCGGAGCGCGCTGCGGCCGATGCCGCGCCGGAGGAGATCAGGCAGATCCACGCCGCGTTCGACGGCACCTACGGAAGTCCGCGCGTCACCGCCGAACTGCGGGCCCGGGGCCGCAGGCTCAACCACAAGCGGGTGGCTCGGGTGATGCGCCGCTTCGGCATCGTCGGGCTGCACTTGCGTAAGAAGGTGCACACCACGGTGCCCGAGCCGTCGCATCAGAAGGTGCCGGACCTGATCCGGCGGGACTTCACCGCGCCGGTCCCGAACCGGCGCTATGTCGGCGACATCACGTACTTGCCCGTCGGTGAGGGCCGGTTCCTGCATCTGGCGACCGTGCTGGGTCTGGGCTCGCGCCGGTTGGCGGGCTGGCCGATCGCCGATCACATGCGCACCGAGCTGGTGACCGACGCGCTGCGGACCGCCGCTGCGACGCGCGGCAGCCTGGCCGGAGCGATCTTCCATGCCGATCATGGGGCCCAGTACACCTCGGCCGAGTTCGCCAAGGTCTGCGCCGAACTCGGCGTGCGCCAATCCATGGGAGCCGTCGGCTCCAGCGCCGACAACGCCGCCGCGGAGGCATTCAACGCCAGTATCAAACGCGAGACGCTGCAGGGTGCCAAGGGTTGCTCCTCAGCGCGTGAGGCCCGCTTGGCGGTCTTCCGGTGGATCACCCGCTACAACACCCGCAGGAGGCACTCCGCTCTCGGCTACCTCAGCCCGATCGACTACGAACAGCGAACCACCGATAAGGTGCTGCTCGCTGCGTGACAGCCGGTGTCCACACTTCGGGGCGAGCTCCCGACCTCAGCGGTCAGATCGGTGGCCGCCTTGCGGGCCGTGCCGACCATCTTGACCAGGATGAGCACGCCGGGCCGGATCACCTTGGCCGCCATCAGATACTCGCGCGCGCCAGGTTGAACAGCAGCGTCGGCGAGTCGTGCTCCATTCCCCGGTCCAGCAGGAACTGCTCCAGCTCCTTCATCGCCTGGCAGCCCGCCGGGGTGGTCTGCCACTCCAGATACGTGGCGATCAGGCCCAGATGGTCCGAGCGGGTCTGATCGCGCTTGCCGTACAGCCGCAGCGCCGCCGGGATCACCCCGAGCCGCTCGGCCACCCGTGCCGCCGCCGCGGGCGGCGCTGCGGTCACGTCGTCGGGCACGAATCCGAGCCAGGGCAGGGTACACAGCTGGACCAGCATGCCCAGCCGATCTACCGGCCCCGTCCCTTCCCCGGATCGACGAAGGCCACATCCGCCGCCGTCGGCGTGAAATACCTGATCAACTCATCGCTGGTGATCTCCGGGTACGAGCGCAGCTGCTCCAGCTGCTCCTCGGAGAACATCTTCTCGGACAACGCACCACCTTTACCTGCCGTACCGGACGAACCGGAACGAACGTAGCGGCAGTGATCACCAACCCGTCAGATGCGGTCGTTAGTGCAGGTCAGAAGCTACTTCGTTGGAAATTTCTTCATTGCTACGGGGACCCCTCCGACGGCGCGGGCGCTCGTGGACGAGCCGGCCGTCTTCACGCCTTGACCATACTACGTTAAAAGAAGTATTGTCGCTGCACTCATCAAGATCACGTATTGATGGAGGCAGCTCATGATGTTAGGCGGCATTCTCGCGTCCGTCCTGCTGGCCGGCGCGATCACCGGGGCGCCACCACCGCACCGACCCGAGCCCGGCGTACCGTCCGGCGCCGTCACCCTGATCACCGGCGACCGCGTCGTGGTCTCCGGCGGTGGCGTACGCGTGGAGCCCGGGCCGGGTAGGCGGAGCGGATTCACCCGGCAGGTGATCGAGGGCCACCTGCACGTGATCCCGTTCGACGCCCGTCCCCTGATCGCCCAGGGCGTTCTGGACCCGCGGCTGTTCGACATCACGCAGCTGATGGCGTGGCGCTACGGCGACGCCGACCGGCCCGACATCCCCATGATCGTCCAGTCGGCGGAGGTGCCGGGGGCACGGCGGCTCGCCGGGCTCGGCATGTCCACCCTTCAGGTCCCCAAGAAGGACGCCGCCCAGACCTGGAAGGAGGTCACCGGCGGCCCCCGGGCGTTGGCGGCCGGCAAGGGCAAACTCTGGCTGGACGGCCTGCGCCCCTGGACGCTCGACAAGAGCGTCCAGCAAATCGGCGCCACCGAGGCCTGGAAGCAAGGGATGACCGGTCAGGGCGTCACGGTGGCCGTACTGGACTCCGGCTACGACCCCGACCATCCCGAACTCAAGGGCGTGGTCGCCCACGAGCGCAACTTCTCCGACGAGCCCGACATCCGTGACACCGTGGGGCACGGCACGCACGGCGCCTCCACCGTGGCCGGAGCCGGGGAGCAGTACCGGGGAGTCGCCCCCGGCGCCCGGCTCGCCATCGGCAAGGTCGGCGGCCGTAACGGCCCCTCGGACTCCGCGATCCTGGCGGGCATGCGGTGGGCCGCCACCGAGGTCAAGGCCAAGGTCGTCAACCTCAGCGTGGGCGGCCTCGACACCCCGGAGCTCGACCCCGTCGAACAGGCGGTGAATACGCTGTCCGAACAGACCGGCACGCTGTTCGTCGTCGCCGCGGGCAACGACGGCCGCCAGGCCCCGGTGTCCAGCCCCGGCAGCGCCGACGCCGCCCTGACCGTGGGCGCGGTCGACGACGAGGACCAGGTCGCCTCCTTCTCCTCCGAGGGCCCACGCGAGGGCGACCATGCGATCAAGCCTGACATCACGGCCCCGGGCGTGGACATCATGGCCGCCCAGGCGGGCGGCGGGCACGTGGCGTACAGCGGCACCTCGATGGCCGCTCCGCATGTGGCGGGAGCGGCGGCGATCCTGGCCCAGCGGCATCCCGACTGGACCGGCCGGCAGCTCAAGGCCGCCCTCATGGGGAGCGCGGCGGCCACGCCGGGCGCGACACCGTACGAACAGGGCACCGGCCGCGTGGACCTCCTGCGAACCCTGGCCCAGCAGGTCGTGGCCGAGCCCGCCGGCCTGTGGACCGCCTTCCCCTGGGACGGCGCAGGCGAGCGGGTCTCGACCAAGACGATCACGTACGCCAACTCCGGCGACACCCCCGTCACCCTGGAGCTCGTCACGCAGGGCGGTGAGGTGCTGAAGCTGTCCGCGCAGCGCCTCGAGGTGCCCGCCAACGGCACGGCGTCGGTCCCCCTGACGATCGACGCCACCGGAAAGGCCCCTGGCGACTACCCCGGCATCGTCACCGCCACCTCGGCTCAGGGCGAGATCCGCACGCCGGCCGGCGCGTACGTCGAGCCGGAGTCGTACGACGTGACCATCACCGCCATCGGCAGGGAACCCGGTGACTCCTTCGTCTTCGCCCAGCTCTACGACCCGGAGACCGGCGCAGTCCGACCGCCCTTGGTGTTCCAGAACGGCACGGCGAAGGTGCGCCTGCCCGAAGGCCGCTGGAACCTCTACGCCGACATCGCCGCAACCACCTCGCTGACGGTCATGCACACCACCTTGCGGATCGACGGCGGCGACCAGCAGATCACGCTGGACGCCCGCCAGGGCCGGCCGGCCGGCTTCGCCGTCGACGACCCCACGGCCGCGCCCAGGAACCTCACCCACTTCCAAGTGCGGTTCGGCAAGTGGTCGATGGGCTGGCGGGGCGGCTTCGATCCCACCAAGGAGTTCTACGCCGTGCCCGTGCGCGAGGCCGGGCTGAGCTACCAGCTCAGATCCATCTGGGACGCCACGGACGGCACCGTCTACGACCTGGTAGACACACGCGCCGACGGGCTTCCCGCCGACATGGGCCAGCGGACCCGGCGCGAGGAACTGGCGAAGGTGGAGGCGACGTTCCTCGCCGCCGGTGTCGCGGCGCAGGGGCGGCCGCACTTCGCCCCCAGGTTCGGCGCCGAGCGTAGCGGCTTCCAAGCGACGCTCCCGAAGGACGTGACGCTCCCCGGCACCGTGACCTACTACCGCACTCCCGGACTCGCCTGGGAGAGCACGTTCGACACGGGCACGTCCTCGATGTGGGACACGGGGAAGGTCGTCAAACGCGGCCTGACCAAGGAGGTGTGGAACGCCGCCGTCGCCGGCCCCTCGTTCGCCCGGCCGAACGGGACCCGTACAGGCGACATGCTCTCCTTCGACGCCGGCCATCTGTTCGCCGACGGCGCCGCGGGCAGGACCGGAGGGGACCATGCCGCGACCGGCACCGCGACCCTCGCCCGTGACGGGCGGACGATCGCCGAGACCCCGCTCGCCGGCTGCCTGAACGAGTCCTGCGCCCTCACCGCCACGCTGCCCGCACAGCGGGCCGAGTACACGCTCACCACCTCGATGCGCAGGCAGGTTCCGCACACGGCACTGTCGTCGAGCGTGGAGGCGGTCTGGACGTTCGCATCCGAGAGCGCGCCCGAACGGCGGGCACTGCCGCTGATCGCGGTCCGGTACCTCCCATCCGGTCTCGACGCGTTCAGCCGGGCCCGTGCCGGTAGCGTGACCAAGGTGCCGGTCCACGTGGAGCGCAACCCCGGCGCGGCCTCGGCCAAGGTCACCTCGCTCAAGCTGGAGATGTCCTCCGACGACGGCGCCACCTGGCATCCCGTGCCGAGCGTCCGCAGTGGGTCCGGCTGGACCGCGACCGTGCCCAACCCGCGGACGTCCGGATTCGTCTCCCTGAGGGCCACGGCGACGGACGTGTCCGGGACAACGGTCAAGCAGACCGTCATCCGCGCCTACGCCGTCAACTGACAGGCGCAGAAGGGCCCGCTCGCCGGGCCCTTCCCCGTCCCCGGCGAGATCGGGACGGTCACCTCGACGGCTTCGCCTCGAGCCAGGTGACCACCACAAGGATGATCACCGCGGCTACGAAGAATGCCGCGATGGTCACGATGGTGGCGTCCAAGATCGCCATGAACTGGCCGGCCAGGATCACGGTGAGGAGCCGGCCTGTCCTGCCTGGTCCGGTCGAGGCCAGTGCGGTGGAGGTGGTCATGGCGTACGAGCGTGCGCGTCGCTGGAGTGCCGCGCAGGGCGTACTCATCCTGGTAGCGGCACGACCTGGTACCAGAACGGGCGTTGGGCCAGGATGGGAAGGTGTCTTCGATGAGCCCCGGGGTGCAGCGCCGCAGCGAGCTGGCGACGTTTCTGCGCAGCCGGCGCGAGCACCTCACTCCCGACGACGTGGGTCTGCGCCGGGGATACGGCGGCGCACGCCCGGTCTGCGCCGCGAGGAGGTCGCACTGCTGGCCGGGGTGGGAGTGACTTGGTACACGTGGCTGGAGCAGGGCCGGCCGATCAACCCCAGCGTTCAGGTACTCGACGCGATCGCCCGTACGCTCCGCCTTGATCACGCCGAGCGCGAGCACCTGTACCGGCTCGCGGATGTGCCGGGCCTGCCGCGCGCCGAGGAGCATGGCTTGCTGGATCCCCAGGTTCAGCTCATCCTCGACACGCTCAATCCGCCGGCCGCGGCGGTGTACTGCAGCCGCTTCGACCTGCTCGCCTGGAACAGCACGTTCATCGGGCTGTTGCCTGCCTTTGTGGCGGCCGCCCCCGAGTCGCGCAATGCCATCTGGGAGCACTTCACCAGTCCATCATGCTGCAACCCGTACGTGGATCCCATGGCCGAGGTCAGGCCCCTGGTGGCCATGCTGCGTGCCGCCTTCGGCCGTCACCTGGCCGAACCCGCCTGGACGGAGTTCGTCCGCCGACTGTCGGCTCAAAGCCCCGCGTTCGCGCGCCTGTGGAGCACTCATGACGTTGCCCAGCCAGGCGCGCATGTCAAGGTCCTCCGCTACGAGGATGTCGGCGAGATACGGTTGTCTCGGCAACGGCTGGCGCACCTGGCCGCCCGACCGAATCGGCACTGTTTCCTGCCTGCTCACCTTCACACGGGTTCCGCGCCTGGGACCGAGACGGACACGGCACCGACCGGCTCACCTGCCGCGCCCGATTCCTCCTCGACCACTACGTCGGACCCGGCCTGGCCGCGCTGTAGTCCTCGAGCACACCTGACGTGATCAATATGCCTGAAAGACCCCGAATACTTGTGAGGCAAGGAGCCGCTCACACTACTGGCGCCGGCCGGTAGCGTGCATGGTCAGATGTGATAGCGCACGAGCTGATCACGTGCTGTGCCATTCGCGAAAACGCGAGGGTGTGGTGTTCCTGCGCCAGTGCACCGACGCGGAAGGGAGCCGCGACGTGATCGCTTCCAAGGGGCAGGGCGCCGATGCGCGCCACGGTGGTCGAGGGCGCCCACGGGGCTTTGAGTCTCTCGGCTCTCATCGAGGGCAGACCTTAGTTTAGCGCTGGTCGCGCACTTCGAGCGGGGGCTGGAGGCCGCCAGGATTGACCATGCTTCATTGAACGGAGTATTGTTGCCGGGCGTGCCAGAAAGATCCACATCGGCGCTGATCGTGATAGTCACGTCCACGGCCTCCGAGCGGGGCGCAGGGGACGGGCCGCAGCACGTCCAGGCGGGCGACTGTTGCGGCCGTGCTCGGCGCATGCTGGAAGGGTCGCTGGCGGCCGAAGGCCGCACGACCTGCCAGATCGGGCGGTAGCCGGCTCGTACGCGAGCCGCGGAAGATGCAGATCACGCATGCCGGCGGGAGCGCCACCGCGAGCGGTACAGGTGCCTCGGCGGTCGCGTGCGCGCGTGACGCGGAAAAACGGGGAGACCGACCATGAACACCATCGGAAAGATCACCTTGGCCCTGGCCGCGACGGCCCTACTAGGCGGCTGCGGGAGTGTCGGCGAGCCGGCGGGGAAGAGCGCTTCGCCTCCCTCGAAGCCGGCCTCGACGGCGCAGGAGAAGAGACGCCAGTTCGAATCCGTCAAGGCGGACTGCATGAAGCAGAAGGGCTTCACGTACATCGCCTATATGCCGCAGGAGGTTCCCGACACCGACGAGGAGCGCAAGCGCAGAGCCGGCGACTATGAGGCGTTGAAGGCCCAGCGGGCGAAGTACGGTTTCGGGGTCTTCGCGACATACGTCCACCCGAACGCCCCAGACGCCCCAGACAATATGCCCGACATGTCAGGGGCCGACCCCAACGGAGATATCTGGACGAAACTCTCCCCGGCGCAGCGCGGCAGTTACTTCAAGGCCGTGAGCGCCTGCGTCGTCGTCGCGACCGAGCAGGCCCTCGGCAAGAAGGTGACGTCCGACACGGACCTGTTCGAACAGCGCGCCGCCGCCGCGGAGAAGGCGTTTGAGCGCGAGATCGACGGCGACGCCGAACTGGTCGAGCTGGCATCGAGCATGGCCACGTGCCTGACGGACAAAGGGTACAAAGTCTCCGACACCACACCGTCGCAAATGTCGACGCGCGGCTGGGCCGAGTTCCTCGAGCAGGAGGACGAGATCGCCCGCAGGCAGCGCGAGGACGTTCCCGACGTGCCCTCGCCCCCCAAGAAGGGCGAGACCCGGCGGACCTTCGGGGCCAAGCTCACGCCCGCCGAGGCCAAGCCGTACCTGGACAAGGAGATCAAGGCCGCCCTGGACGATCTGGAGTGCGGCAAGGACTTCTATCGCGTCTACACCCCCAAATCGGAGGCCATCGATCAAAGGGTCACCGAGGAATTCGGCAGCTGACGCGGTCACGCTTTTGAGCCCCGACCGAAAGCAGTGGGTCTGTCCCCTGCGTTCCGCAGATGTGTCTGAGAAAAGCAGACGAACACGAGATCTGAGCTGGGAAAACGCATGAACGCACGCTGATGCGTCGTGTCGCGGCTCACCGGAGCCGAAGAAGCGCCGGAGGGGACCAACCGTCGGCTTCGTGGCCGCCCGCTCGGACAGCCTGATCAGGCTCGCGTACGTCCAGCATGCCGCCGAGGACCTCCTGCAGAGCACGTTGCCCAAAGACGGCCGGCCGCTGGCGCAGGATCCGCGGCAACCCGGAAAATGACGGAGACCTCGTCGTGGTCCGTCCAGCTCCCGACCCCCAGGAACGGCGGCAGCCCGCGGGCAGGCAGCGGCGCCGGTGGGTTGGTGACGGGGTCCGGCCAGCCGACGCAGGCCAGCGGCCACCACGATCGCTGCCCCCGCGGCGGGGATCTCCAGCCCGAGTACGGCCCGCATGGTCGTGGACTTGCCGGCGCCGTTCGGCCCCAGGAATCCGGTCACCAGTCCCGGTTTCACCGTGAAGGTCAGGTCGTCCACGGCCGGCGTGCGGCCGTACCGCATGGTCAGGCCCGTCACTTCGATCACGTCTCTCCCCCGTTCGCTTGCCGGGCTCGATCGGCTCGGTCCGATCCGCTGGGCCAGCCTCGCGGCCGGGAGGCCTGGCCTCCATGGGCGTCGGCCCACCGGCCGGGGTGGGAAAAATGTCCCCCTCGGCGGTGGGGCCGGCCCCACCGCCTTCTCCTCGCCGGCAGGGCAGACTGCACCTGTGATGGGGAGAGGACCCGCGATGCGCACCGCCGTTGCAGGCGCGCTGGCGTACGCCAAGAAGGGACTGAACGGCCTGGCGGCGCTGGCGCAGAACGCCGTCACCGGCCTGCTGGCGCTGGCGCTGCTCGGTCTGCTCCTGGCGAGCGCCGCCCTCGTGCCCCTGGCCGGGCTCGGGCTGGCGCCCCTCGGCCACGTGCTCGTGCTCGTCGGCCGCCTGGCCGGTTTCCAGCGCCGCTGGGCGGGCCGGGTGCTCGGCCGGGACAGGGCCATGGCGACCGCGCACGCGACCCGGCGGACCGGTCTGGCGTCGGTGCTGCGCGACCCCGGCACGCGGCGTGAGCTCGCCTGGCTGCCCGTACACGCGGTCACGGGACCCGCCCCCGTGGTGGCGGTGTGGGCGATGCTGGCCGCCCTGGACTATGTGTCCTTCCGGCTGACGCCGGTGGAGTTCAGCAGGCTGAACACGTTCTCCCTCAGCCTGTCCATGGTGGCCATCGCGGTGGTCATCCTCATGCTCATCCCCGTGTTCCGCACTGGCCAGGCCCGCCTGGCCCTGCTGCTGCTGGACGCGGGCCCCGCACCGGACGCCCGGATTCAGGAGCTGACCGCGTCACGGGCCGCGGTGGTCGACGCGCGTGAGGCCGAGCTGCGCCGCATCGAACGCGACCTGCACGACGGCGCGCAGGCCAAGCTGATCGCCATCCGCATGCACCTGGGGCTTGCCCGCGGCTGCCGGGACCCCGGTGAGATGCTGCGGATGATCGACGAGGCGCGGGAGGTCGCCGGTCAGGCGCTGACGGACCTGCGTGACCTGGTCCGCGGCATTCACCCTCCGGTGCTGGCCGACCGCGGGCTGGCCGGCGCCATCGAGGCGTCCGCGCTGCTGTGCCCGATGCCGGTCGAGGTCGACATCGTCCTGCCCGGCCGCCTGCAGCCGCCCGTCGAGTCCGCCGTCTACTTCGCCGCCGCCGAGGCCTTGGCCAACGTGGCCAAGCACAGCGGTGCCTCCTGCGCCTGGGTACGGCTTCGGCACGCCGCCGGTGTGCTGCGTCTGACCGTGGGCGACGACGGGCGCGGCGGAGTCCGCCGGGACAAGGGCACCGGCGTGCGAGGCATCGAGGACCGACTGTCCGCCTTCGACGGCTCGCTCACCGTGAGCAGTCCCCCCGGCGGCCCGACCGAACTGACCATGGAGCTCCCATGCGCGTTGTCATAGCCGAGGATCTCGCACTCTTGAGGGACGGGCTGGTCCGCCTGCTGTCGGCGAACGGCTTCACCGTGGTGGAGGCGGTGGACAACGGCCCCATGCTGCTGAACGCGCTGGTCCGGCACCGCCCGGACGTGTCGGTGATCGACGTACGGCTGCCGCCCGGCTTCACCGACGAAGGGCTGCGCGCCGCGCTGGAGGCGCGCAGCCGGATCCCGGGGCTGCCCGTGCTGATCCTGTCGCAGTACGTGGAGCAGCTGTACGCCAGGGAGCTGCTGTCCGACCGCTCCGGCGGGGTGGGATACCTGCTGAAGGACCGGGTGGGCGACGTCGACAGGTTCGTCGACGCGGTACGCCAGGTCGCCGGGGGCGGCACCGCGATGGACCCCGAGGTGGTCACGCAGCTGCTGACCCGCCGCAGCCGGGACGAGCCGCTGGCGGCGCTGACCCCCCGAGAGCGCGAGGTGCTCGCGCTGATGGCGGAGGGCATGTCCAACCTGGCCATCGCCGCCCGCTTCCAGGTGACCGACAAGGCCATCGCAAAGCACACGAACAACATCTTCGCCAAGCTCGGCCTTCCGCCGTCGGACGACCACAACCGCCGCGTCATGGCGGTCCTGGCCTACCTGCAGGCCACGCCCGCACCCTCGAGATCATCGAAGTAGCGTCCGCGCAGAGCCGGAGTCCCCCGCCCGCAGGCGGGGGACCAGTCAGACCACCGCCCCCGTCCCCTCACGGCTCCGCGCCGGCCGCCTGACCGGGGTGGTGGGCGGCCGGGCGTCGAACCTGGACAGCACCACGGCCGCCGGACCGGCCACGAACGCCGACGACAGCGTGCCCACGACGATCCCGGCCACCAGCGCCATGGCGAAGTCCCGCAGCGAGTCCCCGCCGAACGCCATCAGCGCCACCAGGATGAACAACGCGCCGAGCCCGGTGTTGACGGTACGCGGCAACGTCTGCAGGATCGCCCCGTCCACCGCCCTGGCGAACGGCTCCTTCGGATGGGCCGCCCACAGCTCCCTGACCCTGTCGAACACCACCACCTTGTCGTTGACCGAGTACCCGACGATCGTGAGCATCGCCGCGACGAAGATCCCGTCGACGGGCTTGCCCAGCCACGCGAACAGCCCCACCACCACCGTCACGTCCACCAGCAGCGCCAGCACCGCCGCCGCCCCGAACGTCCACCTGAACCTGACCGCCAGGTAGACCAGCTGCATGGCCACCGCCACGCCGAGCGCGACCAGGGCGTTGCGGCGCAGCTCCGCGCCCAGGCTGGGGCCGATGAACTCCTCGCGCCGCTTGCTCACCTCGCCCCCGTACGGCTCCAGCGCCTGCTCGATCCTGGCCGACTCCTCCAGGCCGAGCCCCGCCGCCCGTACGGTGACGCCGTCGCCGGTGGCCTGCACCACCGCCGACGGGAACCCGGCCCGCGCGACCGCCTGCCCGGCGACGTCGGCCGGGACCGGCCTGGAGGTGGCGAACTCCACGAGCCGCCCGCCGGTGAACTCCACGCCGACGTTCAGCCCGTGCACGGCCAGCCCTGCCACGGCCACCGCCGCGAGGCCGCCCGCGATCGCCAGCCACAGCCTCCTGGCATCCATGAGCGGGGGACGGCGATCCGCCAGCCAGGCCCGTACGGCTCCCCGCGAGCCCAGCCCGGACGCGCGCGGCCCGATCCGGTCGATCACGGCGTTGAGCAGGACGCGGGTGATCAGCATGGCCGACACCAGCGAAGCCAGCACACCGACAGCCAGCGTCACGCCGAAGCCCTTGACCGGCCCCGACGCCAGCCAGAACAGCAGCCCGGCGGCGATGAGGGTGGTGACGTTGGAGTCGGCGATCGCGCTCCAGGCGTTCTTGAAGCCCAGGTCGACCGAGCGCCGCAGGCCGCGCCGCGGCCCGTGCTCCTCCCTGGCCCGCTCGAAGACCAGCACGTTGGCGTCGATGGCCATGCCGATCGCCAGCACGAACCCGGCCAGCCCCGGCAGCGTGAACGTCGCGCCCATCGCCACCAGCGCCGCATACGAGATCAGCCCGTAGCAGGCCAGCGCCACCGCCGCGAGCAGCCCCGACACCCGGTAGACGGCGATGATGAACGCGGCGGTGAGCGCCAGCCCGACGACGGCCGCCTTGGCGCTGGCCTCGATGGCGGCCTCCCCGAGCGTCGGGCCGACCGTGCGCTGCTCGACCAGGCTCAGCGGGACGGGCAGCGCGCCGCCCTTGATCAGCACGGCCAGGTCGCGGGCCTCCTCGTGGGTGAACGAGCCGGTGATGTCGGCACTGGCGCCCGGGATGCCGGTGCGGCAGGCGATCGACGGGTCGAGCGGCGGCGAGGAGATGATCTCCTCATCGAGCACGATGGCGATCCTGCGTTTGGGATCGCCCTGTGGCTCGCACGCCGCCGCGCCGGTGAGCCGCTGCCAGGCGGCGGCGTCGCGGAAGTCGATGCGGACCCACCAGCCGGGGCCGCGCTGGGGGTCGCTCTGCTCGACGGCGTCGCTCACGCCGTCGCCGGTGATGGCGGCGGGGCCGAGCTTGAGGAGGCCGCCGTCCTCGTCTCGCACCGCCGAGGGGTCGCCTGCCTCGGCCGCGCCGGTCACGGGATGGAAGGCCAGCTGAGCGGTCCGGCCGATGACGTCGGCGGCCTGGCGGGGGTCGAGCACGCCGGGCAGCTCGACGATGATCCGCCGCTCGCCGGAGCGGACCAGGGTGGGGTCGACCACGCCGAGCGCGTCCGCCCGCTGGCGGAGCACGTCGAGGGCGCGGTCGGTGGCGGCCGAGTCGGCCTTGACGGTCGGCGAGTCCTTCGCCTCGAAGACGAGCTGGGTGCCGCCGCGCAGGTCCAGGCCCAGTCGCGGCGCGGTGGTCAGGGCAAGGGCTAATGAGATCGCGATGACGGCGAGCGCCGCCACCGCACGCCAGAACGGCGCACGGAACATGGAAGCCTCCACAGGCTCTGAAGTGCGGACAGGGAATCTCAGAACCCTGTGGAGGGCGGCCCGCGCGCCGGCGTCGCCGCCGGTCGCCGGTCGGCCGGGGCGTGCGCGCCCGGGCGCGCGACGACGGCGGTCCAGGCACGCGCCGGGTGCGGCAGGCCGGACGGCAGCACGGCCGGGCCGGCGGGGCCCGCCAGCCCCAGCAGGCCGTGCCGGGCGTGGAGCATGGAGTGGCGGTACGGCTCCTGGCCCACCCCTGGCTGCTCCTGCGCCCGCCAGGCCGACACCACCGGGACGGGCAGGTGTTCCACGGCCCGGGCGTGGGCGGTCGCGGGCATGAACCACGACAGCAGGAGGAGCAACGCGGCAGGCAGCCTGGTCCGCATGCCCCCTCCCTCCCCGATCGCCGTGCCCTCACCGTAGCGCGCCCGGGCCTTCGGGGAGGGCGGAGTTCTACCCGTTGCCCATCAAGCGGCTCTCCCACGCCCAGGAGGCGATCCCGACCCGGTTGCGCACGCCGAGCTTGGCCTGGACGGCGGAGACGTGGCCCTTGACCGTGCTGAGCGAGATGAACAGCTCGGCGGCGATCTCCTGGTTGGTACGGCCCCTGGCGATCGCCCGGACGACCTCGGTCTCCCGCTGCGACAGCGGCTGCGCGGGCACGCGGGCGGACGGCATGCCGGAGGCCGTCACGTGGCGCAGCAGCCGCAGCGTGATCGACGGCGAGATCAGGGCGTCCCCGGCGGCGGCCGCCCGTACGGCCTCCACCAGCAGGGCGGGTCCGGCGTCCTTCAGCACGAATCCGACGGCGCCGCCGCGCAGCGCGCCGTAGACGTACTCGTCGAGGTCGAAGGTGGTGACCACGACCACCCGGAGCGGGGCGGGCACGCCGGGACCGGCCAGGGCCCGGGTGACCTCGATGCCGTCCATGCCGGGCATCTGGACGTCGACCAGGCACACGTCCGGGCGCAGCCGCCGGGCGAGAGCGACCGCCTCGTCGCCGTCCGCGGCCTCGGCGACGACGCTGATGTCGGGCTGGTCCTCCAGAATGACGCGCAGGCTGGCGCGGACCATCGCCTGGTCGTCGGCCAGCAGGACGCTGATCGTCATCGGCGCTCCCGCGCGGGCAGGGGCAGGGTGGCATGCACGGACCAGCCGGATCCCGGACGGGGGCCGGCTTTCAGCGTGCCGCCCAGGGCCTCCAGGCGTTCGCGCATGCCGACCAGGCCGTAACCGCCGCGGCGGTGGTGCCGGGGCGGGACGCGCGGGGCGTCGTCAGTGACCTCGACGGTGACGGCGGCAGCCTCGCGGGCGACGGTGACCCGGACGGAGCGGGCGTCGGGGGCATGGCGGGAGACATTGGTCAGCGACTCCTGGACCACCCGGTAGACGGTGCTGGCCACCTCGGGCGGCCAGCCCTGCTCGTCCTCGCCGTCGGGCAGGCTGAGGCGCACTTCCGGGCCGTCGAAGCGCTCCACCAGGTCGGTGACGGTGTCGCGGTGAACCGTGGGCTGGGCGCCGTCGCGCAGCAGGCCGACGAGGCGGCGTGTGGCGGCCAGCGCGTCCGAGCCGGCGGTCTCGATGCCGGACAGGGAGTCGTTCAGCCGGTCCGGCTGCTTGCGGGCGAGGACCTGGGCGGCCTGGGCCTGGAGCACGATGCCGGTGACGTGGTGGGCGACCACGTCGTGCAGTTCCCTGGCGAGCTGGAGGCGCTCGTGGCGGCGTACGTCCTCGGTCATGGTGCGGCGGCGGGCGGCCAGCAGGCGGGACCTCAGCCCGGCCGCCACGGCCGCGAGCCATCCGGCGAGGTTCAGCATGGTCACGGGCGGGATCTCCATGGACGAGGCGGCGGCGAGCAGGCCGTCGACGGTGACCCGGCTCCCGGCCGTGAGCAGGCTGGCGGCGGCCACCACGAGCCCTCCGGCCGCGACGACGCCCGCCGCCAGGGCCGGGAGCTCCGCGACCGCCGAGCCGACCAGCACGGCCAGGGCGAAGGCCATGGCCGGGCCCGGCTCGGCCGGCAGATCGGCGAACGCGGAGACCAGCACGGCCGCCGACGCCACGGACAGGCCCGCGACCGCCGTCCACAGGCGGCTGCCCCGGCGTGCCACGGCCAGCCCGCACACCACCGCCCCGGCCGCGCATCCGAACTGCCAGTAGCCGCCGCCCCAGGTGCCCGCGATCCGGTCGGCCACGAGGGCCAGCAGCCCGGCGAACGCCACCCCGAGTGCGGCGTCGCCCGCGATGCCGGCGCGCCCGGTCAGTCGATCCCGGACATTCACGCCGACCAGGTTAGGAGGCCGGCACCCGCCGGATGAACCGGCCGAAAGTACGATCTGAGCCCCCGCTTTCGACCCGTGCCGCCCCGTCGCCGGGATCCGCCGCATGAGGGCCCATGCCACGAGAAGACGTCACCCCACCGCCTGCCGACGGCCCTTCCGGGCATCCCCTCGCGCCGCTGGGCCTCGGGATGGTACTGACCGACTACCTGGCCGCGACGGTCCTCGTCCTGCCGATCGCCCGCTTCTTGGAGCCTCGCCGGACGGCTGGTCCACGACGACGGTGCTGCTGTTCTCCGGCGGTGTCCTCGCCGTCCAGTGGGTGTGGTCCACGCTCTGGCTGCGGCGATACCGCCAGGGACCGCCCGAATGGCTCTGGCGCTGGGCCCGCCGCCCCGCCCCTGCGGGTGTCCTGACCGATCGGCAGGACGCTCCCGGAAAAGCGGTTGCTGTGCCGAAGCCGATCTCGAAAGGATCTCGTCCGTGACGACCACCGATGATCAGCGCTCCTCCGCCGTCCCCCGCCCGCTGGCGCTGGTGACCGGCGTCGGCCGCACCGTCGGCATCGGCGCGGGCATCGCCCGCCACCTCGCGTCAGCCGGCTGGAACGTCGCCTTCACGTTCTGGACCCCGTACGACCAGCGCATGACCTGGGGCGTCGAGGCCGGCGCGACCGACGCCATCGCCAGAGACCTCGCTGAGCGCGGCGCCGCCACCGCGGCCGTCGAAGCGGACCTCTCCGACCCCGACAGCCCCGCCGCCGTCTTCGACGAGGTCGAGCGCCGTCTCGGCGGGGTCACGGCCCTGGTGATGTGCCACTGCGAGTCGGTCGCCTCCGGTCTGCTCGACACCACCGTCGAGAGCTTCGACCGGCATTTCGCGGTCAACGCGCGCGCCACCTGGCTGCTGATCCGCGAGTACGGCCGGCGTTTCACCGGCGCCCACGGAACGGGACGCATCATCAGCCTCACCAGCGACCACACCGTCGGCAACCTCCCGTATGGAGCGAGCAAGGGCGCCCTGGACCGCATCACCCTGGCCGCCGCGCACGAGCTCGCCCACCTCGGCGTCACCGCCAACTCCATCAACCCGGGACCGGTGGACACCGGCTGGATGTCCGACGAGGTGCGGGAGCAGCTGCTCGGCCGGGTGCCGCTCGGCCGCCTCGGCACCCCGCAGGACGCCGCGCACCTCGTGGAGTTCCTGTGCTCACCCCGCGGCCAGTGGGTCAACGGCCAGCTGCTGATGAGCAACGGCGGCTTCGGCTAGGATCCCGCGTCGTGCTCGGCGCACAGGCAGCCGACGCCCTTTTCGATCCATTCCCGTCCGGCCCATTCCGGGTGCCGTGCGATCATCAGCGCGGAGATCTCCTCGACGATCGTCTCCTCGCTCATGGCCGAGTCGCGGCGGGCCCACGTCTCGTCGCGCAGCAGCTGCAGGTAGTCGCGTACGTCGGCCAGCAGCTGCGCGTCCCCGACGGCGCCGTGGCCGGGCACCACGACCCGCGGGCGCTCGTCGGCGAGCCGCCGCATGACGGCGAGCCAGCGCGTGCCCGAGACGTCAGTGTCGTGCGGCGGGAACCACGGGAAGATCGCGAACTGCCCGGCCTCCACCAGATCCCCGGTGAACAGGACACCCGCGTCCGGCACCTCGACCACCTGGTCGCCCTTGCTGTGCGCCCGCCCGGTGGCTCGCAACCGCACCACCCGGCCGCCCAGGTCGAGGTCGTGGGCCTGGTCGTAGACGAGGTCGGGCTGCCCCAGCTCGACCCCTTCGAGCCGGCGCGCGACCGGCTCGCCGAGCCCTCGGAACATCTCGACGTAGCCGGGGCCCTTCAGCCGCAGGTCCTCCGCCTGGTCCCGGTTGATCAGGTACGTCGCCTCGCCGGCGAACGTCCGGGCGCCGAACGCGTGCTCAGGATGGAAATGCGTCGTGGTCAAATACAACGTGCGGCCTTTGGCGTAGTCGGCCGCGAACGCCAAGACGGTTTCCGCGTTACGGGGCCCCATTCCCGTTTCGACGACGAGAACGGAATGC
The DNA here is from genome assembly GCF_008065375.1 of Nonomuraea sp. SYSU D8015. Classification (GTDB taxonomy): domain Bacteria; phylum Actinomycetota; class Actinomycetes; order Streptosporangiales; family Streptosporangiaceae; genus Nonomuraea. The sequence goes on along the minus strand of NZ_VJYI01000039.1, from coordinate 26,605 downwards.
CGGCCGCCGATGACGCCGATGTTCGGCACCAGAGGCACGCCCGGATTCGGGATCACCACCATGTCGCGGGCGAGTTCCCGCACATCACTGAGGTCCACGACCGGGTCGGGCATCAGCTGTTCCGCCATCTCGACTCCTGGAAATTCACGACGACTGGGCATGTCGCATTCGACCGCGTGACGTCCGAGGCGTCCAACACCGATTCCGCGCCCTCGATACCGGACCGGTATCGTTGCCGCTGATGGACCTGCGCACGCTGCGTTATTTCGTGGCGGTCGCCGAAGAGCTCCACTTCGGCCGGGCCGCCGCGCGCCTGCACATGACACAACCGCCGTTGAGCAGGGCCATCAAGCAGCTGGAGACCGATCTCGGCTGCGAGCTGCTCCGCCGCTCGCCCACGGGCGTGGCCCTCACCCCGGCCGGAGCCGCGCTCCTTGACGAGGCGCGCACGCTGCTGGCGCGGGCCGAGCAGGCCCGGGCCCGGGTCGTCGCGGCCGCCGGCACGGCCACCCTCACCATCGGCACCCTGGCCGACAGCGCCGAACTGGCCGGAACCCGGCTGGCGGCCGCCTACCGGCACCACCACCCCGGGGTTGACGTCCGCGTCCGTGAGGCCGACTTCACCGACCCGACCGCCGGGCTGCGGGCCGGGCTCGTGGACGTCGCGCTGACCAGGTCGCCGTTCGACGACACCGGCCTCGTCACCCACGTCCTGCGCTCCGATCCGGTGGCGGCGGTGCTGCGGTCCGACGATCCACTGGCCGGGCGCGACAGCCTGCGCCTGCAGGACCTCGCCGACCGGCGATGGTTCCGGTTCCCCGAGGGCGTCGACCCGATATGGCGGGCGTTCTGGGCCGGTCCCAGCGGCCGAGATCACGACGGCCCGGTGGTGCGAACGGCCCACGAGTGCCAGCAGGCCGTCCTGTGGAACGGCAGCGTGGGTCTGATGCCGCACGGCCACCACCCCCTGCCCGAGGGGCTCACCGCCGTCCTCTTGGCCGACATGCCGCCGAGTCACCTCGTCGTGGCCTGGAGGGGCGCCGACCCCGGCCCCCTCATCCGCTCGTTCATCCGAATCGCCGTCTCCGTCCACCGGCCCGCCCGGGGCGCCTCGGCCGAGGCCGCAGCGCTGTAGGACGGACCGCCCGCGGTGCATCCGCCCCTCCCGTTCGGCTGCGGGCGACGGGCTTGCCGCGGGCCGGCAAGGGCTCAGCGGGGCGGGCCGGTGGTGAGCCAGAGGCGGAGCAGGTGGCGGCGGTGCTCCGGCTCAGGGTGATCCTCATAGGCGGTGCGGCTGTGCAGGACGACGTGGTTGTTGAGGAACTGCAGGTCGCCCTCTCGCAGGTCCATGGTCAGCGCGAAGCGCGGGTCGTCGGTCAGTCGGTCGAGGAGGTCCATCAGCTCCCGCTGCGCGGCGGTGAACGGCGGCACGCCGGCGCCCCGCTGCGCCGAGCGGAGGTAGTCGGGGCCGTAAGAGACCGACACGCGGCCGCCGGGGCGTGGGGTGCAGAGCGGCTTGGTGCAGAAGCTGTCGGGGCCGTCGCCGGTGCGCCGGTCGTGCCACCACGGCTGGTAGAGCAGCTCCGCCAGGTCCGGCCGGGTGCGTACGAGCTCGTTGTGGACCGCCACGGAGCTGACGATGGCGCTGAGCCCGCCGGACTTGGCCGGGTGCAGGCAGAGCAGGGCGACGATGTCGGTGGGGTCGCTGTGGTAGCCGAGCCGTCATCGCCTCGGTGGGCACGCCCTGGACCAGCACGAACCCGCGGCGGAACCCGCGAGTTAGTGAGCTGACTCACTATGGACAGACGCCTTACTGAACCGCTATGGTCTCCCTTGTAAGTCAGCTAACTAACTAACTTCTTGGGAGCAAGAACATGATCGTAGTAACGGGCGCCACCGGCAACGTCGGCGGCGAGCTGGTCCGGCTGCTCGCCGCCGCGGGCGAGCAGGTCACCGCGGTGTCCCGGCGGACCGCCCCGCTTCCCGACGGTGTCCGGCACGTATCCGGCGACCTGGCCGAGCCCGCGAGCCTGAAGGCGGCCCTCGACGGGGCCGACGCGCTGTTCCTGCTCGTCGCCGGGGAGGACCCCCGGGCCGTTCTGGAGGCGGCGAAGGCGGGCGGGATCCGGCGCGTCGTCCTGCTCTCCTCGCAGGGCGCCGGGACCCGCCCGGAGGCGTACGCCCACCCGGTCGCCTTCGAGGAGGCGGTGCGCGGGTCCCGGCTGGAGTGGACGATCCTGCGGCCGGGCGGCTTCGACTCCAACGCCCTGGCCTGGGCCGAGCCGATCCGCGTCCACCGGACGGCCGCGGCGCCGTTCGGCGACGTCGGGCTGCCGACCGTCGACCCGGCCGACATCGCCGAGGTCGCGGCCGCGGTGCTGCGGGAGGACGGGCACGCCGGCCGTACCTACGTGCTCACCGGGCCGCGGCCGGTCACCCCGCGCGAACGCGCGGCGGCGATCGGGGCCGCGCTGGGCACGGAGGTGCGGTTCGTGGAGCAGACCAAGGAGGAGGCCCGCGCGCAGATGCTGCGGTTCATGCCGGAGCCGGTCGTCGAGGGCACCCTGGCCATCCTCGGCACGCCGGCCCCCGCCGAGCGGCAGGTCAGCCCCGACGTGGAACGCGTTCTGGGGCGCGCGCCGCGCGCCTTCGCCGACTGGGCCGCCCGCAACGTCGCGGCCTTCCGCTGACCCGGCCCGCTGGAGACCTGACCATGCCCATCCAGAAGGTGCTCGACTCCACCATGTCCTACCGGGAGCTCGGCGTCGGCGCGCCGATCGTCTTCCTGCACGGCAACCCGACCTCATCCCACCTGTGGCGGCACGTCATGCCCGCCGTCGGCACCGGCCGCCGCCTCGCCCCCGACCTGATCGGCATGGGCGAGTCGGGCAAGCCCGCCATCGGTTACACCTTCGCCGACCACGCCCGCTACCTGGACGCCTGGTTCGACGCGCTCGGCCTCGAGGACGTGGTGCTCGTCGGCCACGACTGGGGCGGCGCGCTGGCCTTCGACTGGGCCGCCCGCCACCCGGGACGGGTACGCGGGATCGCCTTCACCGAGGCCGTCGTCAAGCCGATGAGCTGGGAGGAGTTCCCCGAAGGCGGCCGCGACCTGTTCCGCGCGATCAGGACGGAGGGCGTCGGCGAGTTTATGATCCTCGACGACGACGCCTTCCTTCGGCAGACCTTCCCCGCCACCGTCGCCGCGCCGCTCGCCGAGGAGGACCTGGCGGCGTACCTGCGGCCGTACCCGACCAGGGAGAGCCGCCTGCCGTTGCTGCGCTGGCCGCGCTCGATGCCGCTGGGCGGGGAGCCCGCCGACGTCGTGGCCAGGATGGAGGACTTCGGCCGGTGGGCCGCCACCAGTGTGGAGGTGCCCAAGCTGTTGATCGGCTTCCGCCCCGGCCCTGGCACGATGTGGGTGCCCGAGACCATCGCCTGGTGCGCCGCCACCATGGCGTCCCTCGAGATCACGGAGCACGACGCCATCGCCGGCCACCACACCCCGGAGGACCAGCCCTTGGCCATCGCGGCGGCCGTGACGGAGTGGATGGCCAAGCGCCGCTCGAGTTAGCCGGCCAGCTGGAAATGCCAGACGACCATCGACGGCTCCCCCGCGACGGCCGCCCGCGCCGCCTCGGGAACCATGTCGCACAGGACCCACGGCCACACGTCCCACGGCCCCAGGGTCTCGGTGGCCGCGGGCAGGGGCACGCCGTCGGACTCGAGCGGTGGTTCCTCGCAGCGGCGTACCTGCAGGCCCGCCGCCAGCGCGGCGCGGAGGTAGTCGCCGATCGGATGGTGATAGGTGGCGACCCGCGCCGGACGCCCGTCGGGCAGACGCACGGGCGGGACCACGCCGCGCGCCACCCCGCTCGGGTGCACGTCCGAGATGACCACGTGCCCGCCGGGCCGCAGCACCCGGGCGAACTCGGCCAGCACCGGGTCCAGCGCGGGCACATGCGTCAACGCCAAGGAGCACGTCACCAGATCCACTGCCTCGTCGGGCAGCGGCAGCCGGTTGAGATCGCCGAGGTGGAACTCGCCCTGCGGCACGCGCTCCCGGGCCCGGGCCAGCATGTCGGGCGAGCTGTCCACGCCGAGGACCCGGTGTCCGCGGCCGGACAGGTAGGCCGCGAGCCGTCCGGTGCCGCAGGCGGCGTCCAGGGCGTCGCCTGCGGGCAGCGCGTCGACGATGTCCCTGATGAAGGGCTCGTCGATGTCGAAGGCGGAGTTGGGGCCGTCGTACGTCTTCGACCAGATCTCGTAGCCCTCGACCGTGTCCACGCGGGCGACTTCCACGGCGGCGTTCGCCAGCGTGTCGTCGTCGAGGAGCTTGCGGATCTCGCTGAGGCGCGCCTCGACGAACTCGCGGTCGTGCTCGCCCCTGAAGGACCGCAACAGGGCGACGCCTTCCAGGCCGAGGACATAGGCCAGGGGATGCTCGTAGATCACCGCGCCACGCTAGCGACGCGCGTGACGCCGGCGCCAGCGAATTTCGCCCGCCTCGTCAGGCGGGTTGGCCCGTGGGCATGATCGTGACCTGCTGCAGGTTGGCGCGTGGCGGCAACGCGGCGAGGAAGCCGACCGTCTGGGCCACGTCCTGCGGGGTGAGCCACTCCATCGACTGCCTGGCGCCGGCCAGCCACTCCTGCGCACCCGGGTCGGTGACGTGGTCCTGCAGCTCGGTGCCGACGATGCCGGGCTCGATCGCCGACACGCGCACGTTCTTCCCGCCGAGCTCGGCCCGCAGGTGCCGGGACAGGTGAGTGACGTACGCCTTGGTGCCCGAGTAGACGGCGAAGGTGGGGAAGATGTTCTGCGCGGCGATGGAGGAGACGTTGACCAGGTCGGCCACGCCGCGCTCCGCCGCGGCCTCGACCAGCTGCGGGACGAACGCGGCGATCGCGTTCATCACGCCGGTGACGTTCAGGTCGATCTGGCGCCGCCACTGGTCGGTGGCGAGCTCCTCGATCGGCGCGGGCAGCATCACTCCGGCGTTGTTGAGCAACAGATCGGCCACGCCGAGCTCGGACCGCACCCGGTCGGCGGCGGCCTGGAGGGCGGCCGCGTCGGTCACATCGGCGACCAGGGCCAGTGCGGCGCCGCCGTTCTTCTCGATGCGGGCCACCAGGTCGTTCAGCCGGTCGGCGCGTCGTGCCAGGACCGCCACCTTGGCGCCCAGCGAGGCCAGGTGCTCGGCCGTGGCCTCGCCGATGCCGCTGGAGGCACCGGTGATCACAGCGACCCGGCCGGAGAGCGTTGCGTCGGACATCGTGTCCTCGCCTTTCATCAGTGAGATGGCTGAGTGCGGGCGGTTCGCCCGCCGCTTCTTCAGCACATCACCGGGAACGCCGGCCGTCGGGGCCAAAACCGACCCTGCCGAGGCAGGTACCGGCAGGGCCACCCTGGCGGTGCGGGCCCACCCGGGCCCCAGGCACACTGGAGGCATGGCAAGCAGTTCCGCGGTCTCCGATTTCCTGCGCCGGCGGCGCGCCCGCCTGACTCCCGAGGAGGCCGGCCTGCCTGCCGACGGGCGGGTCAGACGGGTTCCCGGGCTGCGGCGCGACGAGGTCGCCCGCCTGGCCGGGGTCAGCGTCGAGTACTACACGCGGCTGGAGCAGGGCCGCGCCGCCAACCCTTCACCCGAGGTCATCGACAACGTGGCCCGCGCCCTGCGTCTCGACGCCACAGAGCGTGAGCACCTGCTGGACCTGCTCGCCCGGCCGGCCCCCGCCCGGCGCGCCCCTGCCCCGCCGCAGCGCGTGCGGCCCGGGCTGCACCTGATGCTCGAGACCCTCCAGCACGTGCCCGCCTTCGTGCTCGGCCGCCGTACCGACGTGCTGGCCGCCAACCGGCTGGCCCGCATGGTGATCATCGACTTCGAGGCCATGCCCGCGCCCCAGCGCAACATGGCCCGCTACTACCTGCTCGACCCGGAGGCCCGCGAGCGGGTGGGCGACTGGGAGCAGGTGGCCGCCGAGACCGTGGCCGTCCTCCGGCTGGAGGCGGGCCGCCATCCGGACGACCGCCGGCTGCGCGACCTGGTGGGCGAGCTGATGGTGCGCTCGCCGGAGTTCCCCGCCTGGTGGAACGACCACCGGGTGCTGCGCCGGACGCACGGCGTCAAGCGCTACCACCACCCTGACGTGGGCGAGCTCGTCTTCGCCTACGAGTCGCTCGAGCCTCCCGGCGACCCGGACCAGACCTTGTGCGTCTACAACGTCGAGCCCGGCTCGCCGACCGCCGAGTCGCTGCGGCTCCTGGCCGACTGGACCGCTCCCCAGCCGGTGCGCCCGCTCACCCGCGGCCGCTGAAGCGGACCGGCATGTGCTTGATGCCGTTGATGAAGTCCGAGCGCATCCGCCTGACCGGCCCGGCGTGCTCGGCCGCCGGGTAGCGGCGCACCAGCTCCCTGATCATGCAGCGGATCTGCATCCTGGCCAGCCCGGCGCCCAGGCAGAAGTGCGGTCCTCCGCCGCCGAACGTCACGTGGTCGTTGGGGTTGCGCCGGAGGTCGAGGGTGTAGGGGTCGGTGAAGACCTCCTCGTCGTAGTTGGCCGAGACGTAGAAGGTGACCACCTTCTCGCCTGCGGCGATCGGCTGCCCGTGCAGCTCGGTGTCCCTGGTCGCGGTACGCCGGAAGTTGTGGATCGACGAGCCCCAGCGCAGGAACTCCTCGGTGGCGCTGCGCCACAGTTCCTCGTCGTCGAGGTTCGCGGCCAGCTCCCGGTAGCCGTCCGGGTGCGTGATCAGGGCGTTCATGGCGTGCGCGATGAGGTTGCGGGTGGTCTCGTTCCCGGCGACGAACAGGATCGCGAAGAACATGCCGATCTCGTCCCTCGTCAGCCGGTCGCCGTCGACCTCGGCCTGCACCAGGGCGGTGAGGATGTCGTCGCGCGGGTGCTTGCGCCGCTCCTCGACCAGTTCGTCGCAGTACGCGACCGCCTCCGCAGCGGCGATCTCGCCGTCCTCGGGCGTGGTGCGGAAGTCGGGGTCCTGGAATCCGACCATGCGGTTCGCCCAGTCGAGGATCTTGGCGTGGTCCTGCTCGGGGACGCCGACCAGGTCGCAGATCATCTGCAGCGGCAGGTACTGGGCGACGTCGTAGACGAACTCGACCTCGCCGCCTTTGTCCACCACGCGGTCGGCGATCTGCTCGGCGCGCTGCTGGATCTTGTCCTTGAGCTGGGCGATCATCCTGGGCGTGAAGCCGGCGCTGACCAGCCGCCGGTAGCGGGTCTGCTTCGGCGGGTCCATGTTGAGGAGGGTCAGGCTGGCCATGGCGATGAACTCGGGCGTCTGGGTCCGGATGAACGCGGTGCCGAGCTCCGTGGACCAGGTGTGCGCGTCCCTGCTGATCGCCTTCACGTCCTGATATCGGGTGACGGCCCAGAATCCGGTGTCGCCCGGCACCTCGTGCCAGTGGACCGGCGCGTGCCTGCGCAGGTAGGCGAACTGTTCGTGCGGGACCTCGCGCTCCCAGGTGTCTTCCAGCAGGTCGATCTGCATCAGCGCCTCCTTCGATGCGGGCTACGGCAGTCCGAGCAGGTCGCGTAGGTTCTCCACCACGGCCCGGGCCTCGATCGCGGGCGGGTCGAGCCGATGCTGCACGGCGCAGCCGATGAGCAGGGCCAGCACGCCGGCGGCGGTCTGGTCGGGCGAGCGGCGCAGCGGCACCCCGGCCTCGCGGGCCCAGTCGGCGAGCCCTTCGGCGAGGCGGGCGCGGACGTCGGCGTACCGCCGGGCCAGGGGCTCGCCGATGGCGGGGTCGCGGGCGCCGTGCAGCCACAGCTCCAGCTCCAGCAGCAGCCACGCCGCGCCGCGAGCGCCGTCCTCGCGGGTCAGCGCGCCGAACATGGCGGCCAGCCGCTCGTCCAGCCCGGTGACCTCCTCGAACCCGGCGAGCAGCTCGGCCGCGGCCTGCTCCTTCCACACCTCGAGCAGGGCCAGCAGCAGCCCTTCCTTGCCGCCGAAGTGGTTGTAGAGCGCGCCCGTGGTGCGGTCCGCGGCGGCGGCCACCGCCTCGGCGGAAACGGCGTGGAACCCCTTGCGGGCGAACAGGTCGGCCGCGGCGTCGATCAGCCGCGCCCGCGTCTCGGCCCGCCGCTGGTCTTGAGTACGCCCCATCCGGGCCTCCGCGCGTCAACTTATATCCGCTTCCCTATATATCTCTTGAACGAGCGCTTGGTCAACGACCTCCCTCCGGGAAACCTCCCGGAAACCCTCTCTTGACAATCGACCGCGTCGGCACGCACAGTGATGAGCACCTGACTACGTAGTCAGGCGCAAGGAGCTGCGATGAGCCACCCCAAACGCAGACAGCCGGCCAGCACCGACGTGGCCAGGCTGGCGGGTGTGTCGCAGAAGACGGTCTCCCGCGTGATGAACGGCGAGCCGTACGTCAGCGACGAGGTCCGCGAGCGGGTGCTGGCGGCGGCGCGCCAGCTCGGATACCGGCGCAACACCGCGGCCCGCGCGCTCAACCTGGGCCGATTCCACCGGATCGGCGTGGTCTCCCTCGGCAGCTCGCTCTACGGCCCCTCCTCCTCGCTCATCGAGTTGGAGCGGCAGGCCAGGCAGATCGGCTACGCGTTCAGCGTCGTCAACACCCTCGAAGGCGAGGAGGGCGGCATCATGAAGGCCGTCGACTCCCTGCTGGAGCAGGGCGTGGACGGGATCGTGCTGTCCGAGCCGATCGACGAGGGCCAGGTGCTCAGGATCGACCCGGACGTCCCGGTGCTCAGCCTGGGCGAGCAGCCCGGGCTCGACGGGCCGCGCGTGGTGATCACAGGCGCCTCCGGCGTGGGCTCCGGCCGCCTGGCCACCGAGCACCTGCTCGGCCTCGGCCATGCGACCGTCTGGCACGTCGCCGGGCCGAGCCGGTGGTTCGCGGCGCGGGAGCGCACGCGGGGCTGGCGAGAGGCGCTGGCCGCCGCGGGCGTCCCCGAGCCGCCGATGCTCGAGGGCGACTGGACGCCCGCGTCCGGATACGCGGCGGGGCGGATCCTTGCGGCCAACCCGGAGGTCACGGCGGTGTTCGTGGCCAACGACGACATGGCGATCGGCGTGTTGCGCGCGCTGGCCGAGGCCGGCCGCGCGGTGCCCGAGCAGGTCAGCGTGGTGGGGATGGACGACATCCCGTCCGCGGCGTACCTGTCACCGCCCCTGACCACCCTCCGCCAGGACTTCGAGGCGATCGCCGCTCACGGGCTGGCGCTGCTCATCGAGCGCATCGAGAGCGGCGGCGCGGGCACGGCGGCGCTCCACGACGACCTGCCCGCGCACCTCGTCGTGCGCCAGTCAACCGCACCCCCCAAGGAGAGCACATGAACCTGTCACGAACCCGGTGGCTCGCCGTCACAGCGGGCGCCGCCCTCGTCCTCGCCGGCTGCGGCGGCGGAGGCGGCACCCCGGCACAGCAGTCCGGCGGCACGCCGTCGAGCGCCGTCAGCCAGGCCGACATCGACAAGGCCATGCAGACGCCCACCGAGCTCACCTTCTGGACATGGGTGCCGGACATCGCCAAGGAGGTGGCGCTGTTCGAGAAGAAGTACCCGGCCATCAAGGTCAAGGTGGTCAACGCCGGGCAGGGCGAGCCGCAGTACACCAAGCTGCGCACCGCGCTGAAGGCCGGCAGTGGCGCCCCGGACGTCGTGCAGATCGAGTTCCAGTACATCCCCACCTTCACGATCACCAACGACCTGCTCGACCTGCGGCCGTACGGCGCCGAGGCGCTGAGGGACAAGTTCGTGGACTGGACGTGGGGCCAGGTGACCGGCAGGAACGGCGAGGTGTGGGCGATCCCGCAGGACACCGGGCCGATGGGCATGCTCTACCGCAAGGACATCTTCGACAAGCACGGCATCGAGCCGCCGAAGACCTGGAACGAGTTCGCCGCGGCGGCCCGCAAGCTGCACGCCGCCGACCCCGACGTCTACATCACCAACCTCGCCGGCAACCAGAACGGCGCCTGGATGGGGCTGCTGTGGCAGGCCGGCGCGAAGCCGTTCCAGATGGCGGCGCCCGACCAGATCAGTGTTAGCGTTAACGACGAGGTGTCCAAGAAGGTCGCCGGCTACTGGGGCGGCCTGGTCAAGGAAGGCGTCGTCTCCACCGACACCGACTTCACCGATCAGTGGTTCCAGGCGCTCAACAAGGGCAAGTACGCCACCTGGCTGACCGCCGCGTGGGGCCCGGTGTTCCTGGCCGGCAGCGCCAAGGACACCAGCGGCAAGTGGCGGGCCGCGCCCCTGCCGCAGTGGGCGGCCGGTGAGAACAAGGCCGGCAACTGGGGCGGCTCCACCAGCGCCGTCATCAAGTCGACCAAGAACCCCATCGCCGCCGCCAAGTTCGCCGAGTTCCTCAACACCGACCCCGAGTCGACCAGGATGATGGCGAGCGAGCAGTTCCTCTTCCCGCCCACCAAGGCGCTGCTGGAGGACAAGGCGTTCATCGAGGAGAAGCCGGAGTTCTACGGCGGGCAAGAGGTCAACAAGCTCTTCGCCGGCATCAGCGACACCGTCTCCAAGGACTTCACCTGGCCGCCGTTCCTCGACCAGACGGTCAACGACTGGGACGAGACCGTGGGCAAGGCCTTGGCCGACAAGACCGACCCGGTGGCCGCGCTCGACCAGTGGCAACAGCGCATCACCTCCTACGCCGAGAGCCAGGGCTTCAAGGTCGCGCAGTAATGAACGCACGCAGGGCCAGGGTCGGCTACCTCTTCGTGGCGCCGTTCCTGATCGTCTTCGTCGCCATGCTGGTGGTGCCGCTCGCGTACGCCGGTTACCTGAGCCTGTTCAGGGAGCAGCTGATCGGCGGCACCACCTTCGTGGGCCTGGACAACTACGTGCGGGCGCTGACCGACGAGCGGCTGCTCGGCGGCGTGCTGCGGGTGGCCGAGTTCTTCCTCATCCAGGTGCCGATCATGCTGCTGCTCGGGCTGTTCTTCGCGCTCGCGCTGGACAGCGGCGTGCTGTGGCTGTCCAGGTTCATCCGGCTGGGCGTCTTCGTCCCGTACGCGGTGCCCAGCGTGATCGCCGCGCTGATGTGGGGCTACCTGTACGGCCCCGAGTTCGGCCCCATCGCCCAGCTCGCCGGGGCGCTCGGCCTGCCCGCGCCCAACCTGCTGGGTGATGACCTCATGCTCGGCTCGCTGGCGAACATCGTCACCTGGGAGTTCACCGGCTACAACATGATCATCCTGTACGCAGCGCTCCGCGCGGTCCCGTCCGAACTGTACGAGGCCGCGGCCGTCGACGGCGCCGGGACCTGGCGGACGGCCTGGAGCGTGAAGATCCCCGCGCTCCGGCCGGCCCTGCTGCTGGCCTTGATCTTCTCGATCATCGGCAGCTTCCAGCTGTTCAACGAGCCGCAGCTCATGCAGCGCCTGGCCCCGAACGTCATCGACAGCGCCTACACGCCCAACCTGTACGCGTACTCGCTGGCCTTCACCAGCCAGGACGTCAACTACGCGGCGGCCGTGTCGTTCCTGCTCGGCCTGGCCATCGTCGTCGTGTCCTACACCGTGCAGCTCGCCGTCAACCGCAGGAGGACGCCATGACCTCGGGCCGGATCAGGCGCCGCTCCCCCGTGCTGACGCTGGCGATGCTCGCCTTCCTCGTCTATTTCCTGCTGCCGCTGTTCTGGCTGGTCGTGGCCTCGACGAAGACCACGGGTGACCTGTTCGGCAGCTTCGGGCTGTGGTTCGCCGACGACTTCTCGCTGCCGGAGAACCTGCGGCGGCTGTTCACCGAGCAGGACGCGGTGTACGGCCGGTGGCTGCTCAACACCGCGATCTACGCGCTCGTCAGCGCGGGCGGCGCGGCGCTGCTGGCCGCCCTGGGCGGCTACGGGTTCGCCAAGTTCCCCTTCCGCGGCAACAAGGCGCTGTTCGGCATGGTGCTGGGCGCGATCATGGTGCCGAGCACGGCGCTGGCCATCCCCACCTACCTGATCTTCGCCCAGGTGGGGCTGGTCAACACGCCGTGGGCGATCATCCTGCCGTCGCTGGTCAACCCGTTCGGCCTCTACCTCATGCGGGTCTACGCCCAGGAGGCGGTGCCCGACAGCCTCCTGGAGGCGGCCCGCATCGACGGCGCGGGCGAGTTCCGGATCTTCCGCCAGGTGGTGCTGCGGCTGCTGGCGCCCGGATTCGTCACGGTGCTGCTGTTCACGCTGGTGGCCACCTGGAACAACTACTTCCTGCCTCTGATCATGCTCAACAATCCGTCGCTGTACCCGGTCACCGTCGGCCTGGCCAACTGGGCCGCCTCGGCGTCGGCGGGCGGAGGGGCGGCCGGTGACGTGCTCCCCCTGGTCGTCACCGGCTCACTGCTGTCGATCATCCCGCTCGTCGCGGCCTTCCTCATGCTGCAGCGCTACTGGCAGAACGGGCTCGCCGCGGGCTCCGTCAAACAATGACTCCGTCAGAAACGAAAGGAAGCTTTGTGTCGCGAGTGCTCTTCGGCGCCGCCTACTACCCCGAATACCATCCCACCGACCTGCTGAAGACCGACCTGGACCTCATGGCCGAGGCGCGCTTCTCGGTGATCAGGGTCGGCGAGTCGGAGTGGTCCACCTGGGAGCCGGACAACGGCCGGTTCAACCTCGACTGGCTCCAGCCGGCCCTGGACGGCGCGCACGAGCGCGGCATCTCCGTCATCCTGGGCACCCCGACGTACGCGGTGCCGCCGTGGCTGGCCCGGCAGTACCCGGAGATCGCCGGCGAGCGCGGCGCCGGCCGGCGCATCCCCTGGGGCGCCCGCCAGGAGATGGACTTCACCCACCCGGCCTACCTGTTCCACGCCGAGCGGATCATCCGCAAGGTCGTCGAGCGCTACGCCGGCCACCCGGCCGTCATCGGTTACCAGGTCGACAACGAGCCCGGCCCCCACCTGCTGCACAACCACGGCGTCTTCCAGCGGTTCGTCGACTGGCTGCGCGGCAAATACGGCGACGTCGAGACGCTCAACCGCGAATGGGGCCTGGTCTACTGGTCGCACCGGCTGTCCACGTGGGCCGACCTGTGGACGCCCGACGGCAACGCCCAGCCGCAGTACACCCAGGCGTGGCGGCGCTTCCAGGCCGACCAGGTCACCGAGTTCATCGCCTGGCAGGCCGGCATCGTCCGCGAGTACGCCAGGCCCGAGCAGTTCGTCACCACCTGCATCGCCTACGAGCGGCCCGGGATCGCCGACGACGAGCTGACGCGGCGGCTCGACGTCACCGCGGGCAACCCCTACTACGCCATGCAGGACGGGCTCGCCCTGCCCGCCCCGCCGGACTCGCCCCAGAACTGGACGACGCACGACACCTGGGCGTTCTACCTCAGCGCCGACCGGATGTTCTCCTCCCGGCAGGAGCCGTTCCTGGTCACCGAGACCAACGCCCAAGCCATCGGCGGGCCGTGGGTCAACCATCCCGCCTACGACGGGCAGTGGCGGCAGGCCGCGTGGGCGCTGGTGTCGCGGGGCGCGTCGATGATCGAGTACTGGCAGTGGCGGACGCTGGTGTTCGGCACTGAGACGTACTGGGGCGGCGTGCTGCCGCACAGCGGGCGGCCGGGGCGGACGTACCGGGAGATCGCCCGCATCGGCGCCGAGCTGGAGAGGGCCGGTGAGCTGGTCGCCGGCCTCACGCCCGACGCCGACGTGGCGATGCTGTACTCCGTGCCGAGCAAGTGGGCGCTGGGCGCGCAGCCGGCGCTGGCCAAGCCCGACGGCGGCCCGGACGAGCGGTCCTACCAGGGCCTGTTCGACCCGTTCTACCGGGCCGCGTTCGACGCGGGCCGCCAGGTGCGGGTGGTGCACGCCGGCCAGGCCGTGGCCGAGGAGCCGGCCGCGCTGGCGGCGCGGCACCCGGTGCTGGTGGCCGCCGGTCTGTACGTGGCCGACGACGCCACGCTGGAGTGGCTGCAGGCGTACGCGGCGGCCGGCGGTCACCTGGTGCTGGGGCCGCGCAGCTGCTACGCCGATCACGAGGCCAGGGCCCGCCGCGAGGTGCAGCCGGCCGGGCTCGCCGGCGCCGCCGGCGCCTGGTACGACGAGTTCAGCAACCTGTCCGCCGACCTGCCCGTGCGGGCGCCGGCCGACTCGCCGCTCGCGCTGCCGCCGGACGCGGCGGGCACCCGGTGGGCGGACGGCCTGCTGGCGGAGGACGCGCAAGTCCTGGCCGGCTACGACCACCCGCACTTCGGCCAGTGGGCGGCCATCACCACCCGGGCGCACGGGCAGGGCCGGATCACCTACGTGGGCACGCTCCCGAACCCGGCTCTGGGCGAGGCCCTGTTCCGCTGGCTCGTGCCGGACGCGGGCCCGTGGGCCTCGACGCCGGCCGGCGTCACCTCGAGCGGCGCCACGGCGACGGACGGGCGGCGGCTGCGCTTCCTGCACAACTGGACGTGGGACCCGGCGACCGTGCGGGTCCCCGTGGCCGTGCGCGACGTGCTCGACGGCGCCGACCACGAGGCGGGCGCGGAGCTGCGGCTCGGCCCGTGGGACGTGCGGGTGCTGCTGGAGACGTAGCGGGACGTCGCCTCGATGATCTGACGCCTCAGCGGGCGAGGACGCGATCCACTCGGGCGACGAGCGCGTTGCCGCGGTGGGGCTGCCAGGCGGCACGCAGGCGGCGCACCTCGTCGCGTACCCGTCCCGACGAGATCAGCCGCACGTCCTCGCCGAGGCCCAGCACGGTGGCGGCGGCCTGCTCGATGTCGCCGGCGCGCAGGTAGGCGTGCGCCGCCCGCAGCCCGATCAGCGTCCGGGTGCGGCGCTCGACGGGCCGGCGGCCGTTCATGGAGGCGGCGAAGTGCCGGGCGGCGGTGGCGTGGTCGCCCAGCCGGGTGAGGGTCAGCCCGATCTGGTGCTCCAGTGATTCGCGCCGGTAGTTGCCGGTCCACTCCGACTCGGGCGGGGAGTCCGCGCGTTCCAGCTGGGTCTCGGTGCGGTGCAGCAGGCTCAAGGCCTCCCAGCGGGTGCCGGCTCCCGCGTGGGCCTCGGCCCGCATGCCCGTGATCCACGCCTGCGTACGCGGCGGCCCGTGCCCGCCCAGCGCGGACGCCGCGGCCTCGGCCAGCGCCAGGGCCTCGCCGTCGTGGCCCAGCTCGGCGGCCTGGACCGCCATGCTGCGCAGGGCCGTCGCGCGTAACACCAGGTCACCTGCCTCGTCGGCCAGCCGCACGGTGCTGATGTAGTACCGCTGGGCCAGCGCGTTGGCCCCGGCGTCCATGGCCATGTAGGCGGCCAGGTAGCTCAGCTCGGCCGCGGCGCTGAACAGGTCCGGACGGCGGCGGCCGGTCGTGCCGTGCAGGAGCGGCGTGACCTCGCGGGCCAGGTAGGCGGCGACCGCGGCGCGCGCGTGGCCGCCGCCGTACTGATCGTCCAGGTCCGCGAAGCTGGAGGTGGCGGCGCGTACGCGGGCGACGTCCGCGGCGCCCGCCCGGGCGCCCGCCACGGGGGCGCGGGGCGTGTCTCCCCGCGCCGCCAGGCCGGACAGGGCGGCCAGCGTGAAGGTGCCCGCGGTCAGCACAGTGCGGCGGTCGAGCATGTCGTCCTCCCCCAGCGTGGCCAGCCGGGCCACCGGGTCGCCGCGCCAGGGGTCGTCGGCGGGCGGCGCGCCGCCCGGATCCGGCCATCCGAGGTGCGCCGGGACGAGGTCCGGCCGGTCGAGCCGGCGGCGGAACGCCTCGACCGCGGCCAGGATCCCCTCCGGCCGCGGCACGGTGCCGGTCAGCCAGTGCCCGACGGCCGAGCGGTCGTAGTGCATGCGCTGCCCGTTCTCTGCGGCGACCGCGTTGACGTGCTGCGCGGTGGCGGCCTGCGTCCAGCCCGCCTGCTCTATCAGCGTGGCCAGCGCGCGGTTCGCGACGGGGTGGGTGCGGCGTGGCGGCATCGCATCTTCACATCGCTTCACATCGCGGTGCTCTCGACGATGCGCCCAACGCAGAGCACCGTCAATAGTGCGGACCGTGACCCGTGGACGGGCTCGAAGGAGGACGAATCATGCACATCCCGGCCACGCGTGAAGCATCATGAGCGGCCACCCCTACCTGGACGCCCGCCATGCCGCCGTGGCGGACGCCGAGCTGCTGGCCGCGCTGGCGGGTCGCCCGCTGATCTCCGTCGACCGGTTCAGCACCGCGCTGCGCACCGGCTACACGGGCCCGGCCCCCATCGAGGCGCTGCGCCCCGCCCTGGCCATCGGCTGTCACTCGGCGTGGGACCCCGCGCTGGCGGGCATGGTCGTCGCCGCCGAGGACCGTACCCGCGTGCGCTCGGTGGCCGAGCGGCACGGCTGGCTGCGCCGGGTGCGGCACGACGCCGCCCGGCACCTGGTCAAGCTGGACCGGCCGCCGGTCGTCTTCACCCGCGTCGCCGACGCCCGGCTGCACGAGCTGGCCGGGCCCGGCGCGACGGTCGCGGCGATCGACGGCGGCGTGCGGGCCACCATCGAGGCCCGGCACCTCTTCGACGACCTGCTGCGTGCGGCCGGCGTGCCCGCCGTGGCGCGGATCCGCTGCGTGCACGTCGAACGGCTGCCGGAGCTCACCGAACTGCGCCGGGCGGTCGGCACCGAGCAGGTCGTGGTGCAGTCGGGCGAGGGCGGCACGGTGATCGTGTCCGGTGAGGGCGACATGGGGCGCGCGGCGCGGCTGCTGGGGCCGTACCGGGTGGCCGCGTACGTGGACGGCTGGCCGTCCGCCGTCACCGGCCTCAGCGTCCCGGACGCCGGGGGCGGCGTGCGCGTGTACGTCGACCGCCCGTCGCACGCCACGACCGGCTTCGCCGAGCCGGCGATCGGGCCGCTGAGCGGCTCCGGAACCGACTGGTCACGGCCATGGCCGGCGCCCGCGGCGGCACTGCTCATCGAGTGCGCCGAGCGCGTCGCGGTGTGGGCGTGGCGCAGGTACGGGATCGCCGGGCTCTTCAGCCTGGACGCGATCCTGACCGCGAGCGAACGCGTCTACCTCTCCGCGATCACGTGGCGGCATCACGAGAGCACCGAGGTCTCGGCGGTCAACCAGCAGGCGGTCGGCCTGCCCCCGTTCGTGCTGGCGCATCTGGCGGTGATGCTGGGGCACCCGGTGACGTGGCTGGGGGACGCCCAGGAGTTCAACCAGCTCACGCTGCTGCGGGTCACCCAGCGGGGCGGGCCGTTCTCCGTCACGATCCGCCTGGCCAAGGGGCCTCCGATCCGTGTCGCGGCCGGTCAGGGCTCCGGCGTCTACCGGCTCGACGACGCCGGTCGTCTGCGCTGGGTGCGCCGCGGGGCGCATCCCCTCGACGTCGACACCGACCAAGGGGAGATCCTGCTGGCCGATCTGCCGGGGCCGGAGGTCGTCTGCCATCCGGGCGCCGACATCGCCACCTTCGAGGGCGTGACCGGCGGCGGTATGCAGCCGTTCCACGGTCCCGGCAGTGTGTCGCCCTTCACACGGCGCGTCCTCGCCGCCGTACACGACCTCTTCCTGCCTCATGAGCCACGATGACTCTGATCAGGGTTCTGGAGAGAAGGAGCAAGGCCGTGCCGCGTACCTGGCTGACCGACCGGTTCGGGATCGACGTGCCGCTGGTGGGCGCGCCCATGGCGGGGGTGAGTGACGGGCGGCTTGCCGCGGCCGTCTCCGCGGCGGGCGCGCTCGGCATGTTCGGCGTGCCGCCCGCTGTCCCGCCCTCGTGGATCATCGAGCAGGCCGCCGTCGCCGCAGGGAGCGGACGCCCGTACGGGATCGGGCTGATGGCCTGGGCCCTGCCGGACACCCCCGGCCACCTGGACGCGGTGCTCGCCGCCAAGCCGAGCCTGGTCTCGGTCAGCTTCGGCGACTACGCCCGCTACGTCGAGCCGCTGCGGCAGGCGGGGATCGCGGTCGCGACCCAGGCGGGCACCACCGACGAGGCGCGCGCGGCCGAACAGGCCGGCGTGGACGTGATCGTCGCCCGCGGCGGCGAGGGCGGCGGCCACGGCCGCGACGACGTGGCCACGCTCCCGCTGCTGCAGGGCGTGCTGGACGCGGTCGCCGTCCCGGTGCTCGCGGCCGGCGGCATCGCCACCGCCCGCGGTCTGGCCGCCGTGCTCGCCGCGGGCGCCGAGGGCGCCTGGGTGGGCACGGCGTTCCTGGCCTGTGCCGAGACGACCACCTCACAGGCGGCCAGGCAGCGCGTCATCGACGCCGACGAGACCGGCACCGCCTACGGCCGCGTCTTCGACGTCGCCCAGCGGCTCGCCTGGCCGCCCGAGTACGGCGGCCGCGCCCTCCGCAACGCCTTCTTCGACCGCTGGCACGGCCGGGAGACGGCGCTGGCCGCGGACGAGGCGGCCGGCGCCGAGCTGGAGGCCGCCCGCCGCGAGGGCGACTTCGACACCGCCTACGTCTACGCCGGCCAGGCCGTGGGCCTGGTGCGCGGCCAGCGCATGGCCGCGGACGTGGTACGGGGGTTCGCCGCCGCCGACGAGCTGCTGGGCCGCTTCGACAAGGCGTAGGCGCAGCCCACGTAGCGGCACAGGGGGGACGGCCGGAATATGGCAGAAAGACACCGCGGAGCGGCCGCTCAACCCGTACAACGGCAATCACTCAGAGCTATTTTGCACTTGGTCGCGCGGACCCGAGCGCCGGACCTTGAGCGATGAGGTGGCCAAGGCTCCACGCCTGCCCGATCTGGTGCATTTCTCTGACACACCTCGGCCGTGATCGTCATGACTGCATGGTGCGGGTGGCTCTCGATGCGGGGCGACACATTCGACCTGCGCCGAATCAACCCTGCAGAGTCAGTCGTCCAGCAGGGTCTGGGCGCGCGGGGTCCGTACGTAGAGCATGGCCCTGCCGACGCGGTGCTTGGTGACCAGGCCCGCGGACAGCAGCAGGGTGAGCTGCTCGGACACGCTCGCGGGGGCCAGGCCGGTGCGGCGGGACAGGTCGGTGGTGGAGGCGGGGGTGTCCAGCTCAGTCAGCAGCAGCGCGCGGGAGCGGCCGATGACGGCGGCCAGCGCATCGGGGGCGGGCGCGGTGCCGCGTTCCCACAGGGTGGCGATGGCGCGCACCGGGTAGGTGATGATCGGCTGGCCGGGAGAGTCGGTGCGGTGGAACAGGCCTGGCCAGACGAAAACGGAGGCGATCAGCAACAGGCCCTCGCCGTTCAGCACGCGGGACAGCTCCTGGGGCCGCTGTTCGAGGAGGAGGTGCGATATTCCCAGCGGATGGCCGGGTTGCCCAGCCGTGCGTGCCGAGGGCGAGTTGGCTGAGCGCGTGGCGGCGTGGGTCGAAGCCGTCCGGGTGGCCTCCTGTACGCGGCGGGGGACACTGGACAGCGCGGCGTCCGGCATGATCACAATGCTCTCCATGGACGTCCGGGATCCCCTCACCGGGCAGGCCGAGCGGCCGCTCGCCCCCATCCCGCCCGACCGGCTCGCCGCCGTCGCGGCCGAGTTGCGTGCCAAGGCGCCCGCCTGGGCCGATGCCGATCGCGGCGCGGTGCTGTCCCGGTTCGGGGCCGCGCTCGCCACCGACGAGGAGCTGCTGGCCGCGCTGGTGGCCGACACCGGCCGGGTCGCCGAGTCGGTGCTGGAACGCCAGATCACCGCCGGGCTCATCGAGCGCTGGGCGCGGCAGGCGCCGGCGTCGCTCGCGCCGCCGGCCGAGTTCCCCGCCTCGCTGCCGGGCGTCGTCGTGGCCGGGGACGCGGTGCCGTACGAGCTGGTCGGGGCCATCACCCCGTGGAACTTCCCGCTGCTGCTCGGGCTCATCGACGCCGTGCCCGCGCTGGCCGCCGGATGCGCGGTGCTGGTCAAGCCGAGCGAGGTGACGCCCCGCTTCATCGAGCCGCTCATGCGGCTGGTCCCCGCCGAGCTGCCGCTGCGGGTCGTCGAGGGCGACGGCGCGACGGGCGCGGCGCTGGTGGACCTGGTGGACGCCGTGGTCTTCACCGGCAGCGTGCCGACCGGGCGGCTGGTCGCGCAGGCCGCCGCACGCGCGTTCGTGCCCGCGTACCTGGAGCTCGGCGGCAAGGACCCGGCGATCGTGCTGGCCGGCGCGGACCTCGACCGGGCATCGTCGGCGATCCTGTGGGGCGGCACCGCCAACGCCGGGCAGTCCTGCCAGTCCATCGAGCGCGTGTACGTCGCGCGCGAGGTCCACGACGAGTTCCTGGCGCTGCTGACCGGCAAGGCCGCCCAGGTCGGACTGACCTGCGAGGGCGGCCCGATCGGGCCCGTCATCGCGCCCGACCAGCCGGACGTGATCGCCGCGCACCTGGCCGACGCCGTGGCCAAGGGCGCCGTCGTGCACACCGGCGGCGCGATCGAGCGGCACGGCGGCGGCCACTGGTGCCGCCCCACCGTGCTCTCCCAGGTGGACCACTCGATGCTCGTGATGACGGAGGAGACGTTCGGGCCGCTGCTGCCCGTCATGGCCGTGGACGGGCCGGACGAGGCGGTCGCGCTGGCCAACGACTCCATCTACGGGCTGTCGGCCGCGGTCTTCGCCGCGACCGAGGAGGAGGCGCGAGCCGTGGCGGCCCGGTTGCACGCCGGCGCGGTCAGCGTCAACGACGCCGCGCTGACCGCGCTCGTCCACGAGGGTGAGAAACACTCCTTCCGCCTGTCCGGGCTCGGCGGCTCCCGCATGGGCGCCGCGTCCATCGCCCGGTTCCTGCGCCGCCGGGCCTTCCTGATCAACCGATCCGACGCCGCCGACCCCTGGTGGCACGCGACGAAGGAGTAGCGGATGGGACTGCGCGCGGAGATGCCGCTGCTGGCCCGGCACGAGGGCCGCTGGGAGGGCGAGTACCGCCACCTCGACCGCGACGGGACCCTGCTCGACCGGCACCGCGTCGAGATGACCTGCCGCATCGTCGACGACGCCGCCTACCACCAGACCAACCGCTACACCTGGGACGACGGGCGCACGGAGGTGCACGAGTTCCCCGGCACCTATCTCGGCGGCGGCCGGTGCGGCTTCGACACCGACCGGCTCAAGGGAGAGTTCTGGGAGCTGGACGACAGCACGATCTACCTCACCTGGCAGTACAAGGGGCTGCCGCTGCGGCTCTACGAGATGATCGTGCTCAGCGCCGACGGCACGTCGCGCAGCCGGGTCTGGCAGTGGCTGGAGGACGGCGTGTGTGTGCGGCGCACGCTGATCGACGAGCGGAGGGCCGGCTGACGTGACCGCTTTCACCGCCCTGGCGCTGCAGGTGCGCACCACGGCCGTCAACGCGGCCGCCGACCCGCGCGCCGAGATCGCGACCGCCGTCGGGCGCATCGGCGCGCAACTGGCCGGGTCCAAGGCGTGGCTCGGGCCCGACCTGCGGCTCGTGGTGCTGCCCGAGTACGTGCTGACCGGGTTCCCGATGCGCGAGAGTTTCACCGAATGGCGCGAACGGGCCGCGCTCGACCCCGACGGGCCCGAGTACGCGTCGCTGGCCGAGCTCGCCGCCCGGCACGAGGTCTTCCTGTGCGTGAACGCCTACGAGCGCGACGAGCACTTCCCCGACCTGTACTTCCAGGCGTCGGTGATCCTCTCCCCCGGCGGGGAGGCGGTGCTGCGGTATCGCCGGCTGCACTCGATGTTCACGCCCACCCCTTACGACGTGTGGGACCGCTACCTGGAGCTCTACGGCCTCGACGGCGTGCTGCCGGTGGCCCGCACCGAGATCGGCAACCTCGCCGTGCTGGCCTCCGAGGAGATCCTGATGCCCGAGTTGGCCCGCGCGCTGGCACTGCGCGGCGCCGAGGTCTTCTGCAACCCCTCCTCCGAGGCGTCGTCGCCGGAGCTGACGCCGAAGGCGATCGCCCGCCGCGCCCGGGCGGTGGAGAACCTGGCGTACGTGGTCTCGGCCAACACCGGCGGCCTGGCCGGCATCGCCATCCCCGGCGACTCCACCAACGGCGGCTCGGAGCTCATCGACCATGAGGGCCGGGTGCTGGCCAGAGCCGGCGCGGGCGAGTCGCTGGTGGCCGCGGCGGAGCTGGACGTGGCCGCACTGCGCCGGGCGCGGCGCCGGCCCGGCATGGCCAACCTGCTGAGCCGCGTCAAGACCGGGCTGTGGGCCGAGGAGTACGCCCGCCACGACGGCGAGCGCCCCGGCGGCCTGGCAGACGGCGCCCGGGACCGGGCGTGGTTCCGCGCCCGCCAGGCGGAGATCATCAAGCGTCTGTACGAGTAGCGCTGCGGTGCCAGGACAGCAGCTTCCGCTCGACGCCCAGGAAGGCGCCGTTGAGCGCGATGCCGAGCAGCCCGAGCAGCACGATCCCGGCCCACATGGCGGGGATGTCGAACTGGCTCTGCGCCTCCAGCATGCGGTGGCCGATGCCCTCGCTGCTGCCGACCAGCTCCGAGATCACCATCATGATCAGCGCCAGTGACACGCTCAGCCGCAGCCCGGCGAAGATCTTCGGGGACGCGGCGGGCAGCACGATCCTGGTCAGCCGCTGCCAGGCGCCGAGCCGGTAGACCGTGCCGGTCTCGATGTACTGGCGGTCCACGTGGCGGGCGCCGTCCATGGAGTTGATCAGGACGGGCCAGATGACGCCGTACACGATCGAGGCCACCTGCATCGGCGTGCCGATCTTGAACAGCACCAGGAACACCGGCAGCAGCGTCGACGGCGGCACCGAGCGGCCGAAGTGCAGCAGCGGCTCGGCCAGCGCCGACAGCCGGCGCGAGCGGCCCAGCGCCACGCCGATCACGACGCCGGCCGCACACGCCAGCGCCCAGCCCGCGAACAATCTGGCCAGGCTCGGCAGCAGGTCGGCGACCGCCTCGTCGGTCAGGAACGCCTGCGACGGCGGGCCCGAGAACCACATCTCGTGCAGCCTGACCACGATCCGCGACGGCGGCGGGAAGTACGCGGCCTGCGCCGACCGCGTGATCAGCTCCCAGGCGGCGACGGCCACCGGCAGCAGCCAGTACCACACCAGCCGCCGCCCGAAGGAGCGCACTCGCCCCGTCCTCACGACTACGTTCATGCCGCGTCCCCCGTACGCGCGTGGTGCCAGCGGAACACCCGCCGCTCGGCGGCAGTGAACAGCACGTTGGCCGCCAGCCCGATCAGCCCGGCCCACACGGTGGCCGCCAGCATGCGATCCACCCGGTTCGCGCTGCCCGCCAGCGACAGGAACGCCCCGATCCCGCCCCCGCCGGGCGCGAGCAGCTCCACGCTCACCGCCACGATCAGGGTGACGGCGATCGCGATGCGCACCCCGGTGGCGATGAAGGGCGCCGCGCTCGGCAGGCTCACCCGCAGCACCACCGCCAGCGGGCCGAAGCCGAAGCTCCGCAGCGTCTCCTTCGCCAGCGGGTCGACGTCGCTCAAACCGTACATCGTGTTGATCAGCAACGGCCACGAGCACGTGTAGACGATCAGCGCGGTCTTGGCGTCATGGCTGACCGGGAACAGGAACATGGCCAGCGGGATCAGCGCCACCGACGGGATCGGCCGCAGGAACTCCACCAGCGGCCGCGCCGACCGCTCCATGACCGGCACCGTCCCGAACACCAGCCCCGCCGGCACGGCCACCGCGATCGCGATCGCCAGCCCGCTCACGCAGGCCGCCAGCGTGGCCGCCACGTCGGCCCTGAACTGCGCCTCCAAAGGCAGCCGCGCCGCCGCGGCCAGCACGTCCGAGACGCGCGGCAGCACGTCGGGGATCAGCCCCGCCCGCCCCGCCAGCTCGGCGAGGACGAGGAACCCGGCGATGCCGCCGGCCCCCAGGAGCACCCGCTCCAGGCGCCGCCCGATCATCCGCTCATCGGCGCGAACAGCTGCGCCGCGTCCACCTTCGCCTTGATGTAGCCATAGCCGTGCAGCAGGTCGGCCAGCTTCTGCACGCCGGCCTTGTCAGCCTGCAGGGAGAACCTGCCGAGCGTCATGGCCGCGGCCGCCTCCGCCGGGATCTGCGTGTACGTCGGCACGACCTCGTCGATCGCCTTGCGGTCGGTGCTGGCGATCTGCTGGGCCTTCGACAGCGCGCGGTGCAGGGCGGCGGCCGTCTTCGGGTTCTTGGCCAGCCAGTCCTCGCTCACGCCCCACCCGTCGATCGGCACGCCGGCCGTCACGCCGTCGGTGGTGTCGATGATCTGCGTCGCGCCGCTCTTCTTGGCCGCGGTCAGGAACGGCTCGACCAGCCAGGCGGCGTCGACCTGCCCCGAGGACAGCGCACTGAGCTGGTCGGCGAACGGCACCGGGACGTACTTGACGTCCTCAGGCTTGAGCCCGGCCTCCTGCACGTGGGCGTTGGTCAGGGTCTGCCCGAGCGCCTTGAGCACGTTGACGGCGATCGTCTTGCCCTTCAGGTCGGCGGCCGTCTTGATCGGCGAGCCCTTGGCCACCACGACGCCGGCCACGTTGGGCGCGGCCTCCTGGCTGTGCTGGAAGATCTTCAGCTTGGCCGCGCCCGAGTCGTTGATCGTCATCAGTGCCACGTAGCTGGTCATGAAGGCGTCCATGCTGCCGTTGAGAATCTTCGGCATCACCGCCTGCGGGGCCTGGATGATCTCCGTCTTGACGGTCAGGCCCTCCTCCTTGAAGAAGCCCCGCTTCTCCGCGATGAACAGCGAAGCCGATGACGGAACGGGCACCACACCGATGAGGAGCTGCGTCTTCTCCAGCCCGCCCGCCGAGGCGGTGGCCCCTGTGGCGCCGGAACCGCCTCCTCCTCCGCACGCGGCGAGCGTCGCCGCGATCGCCATCCCCGCCACGATTCTGGCCAGCTTCATGCGAGTGCCTTTCTGAGTGTGCTCAAGGGTGGAGGCCCGAGCCCGGCTCGACCATATCGGCGGCGTGGGCGTACGGGGCGGGGTGTTTTCCGCGGATCATCGGGCAGGGCCGGCAGCCACCATGGAGGCCACGTCGACCTTGGTCTTCAGGTAGCCGAACTCGTACATGAGGTCCGCGACCCGCTGGATCCGCGTGGCGTTGAGCGAGGTGGGGAAGGTCCCCATCGCCATGGTCATCGCGGCCTCTTTCGGGGTCTGGGTGAAGCCGGCGACCGTCTCGGCCAGCAGGGCGCGGTCGGTCGCGGCCAGTGCCTGCGCCTTGGCCAGCGCGCGCTGGAAGGCGGCCGCGGTCTTGGGGTGTTTGCGCGCCCAGTCCTCCGTCGCGGCCCAGCCGTCGATCGGCAGCTTGTCGGTGGGCCCGGTGTTGGTGTCCAGCAGCAGCTTGGCGCCGGCCTGCTGGGCGCTGGACAGGAACGGCTCCACCATCCACGCCGCGTCCACCTGCTTGCTCTTCAGCGCGGCCAGCTGGTTCTGGAAGTCGATGGCGACGAACTTCACCTGCTCCGGGGTGACCTCATAGGGCTTGAGGTGGGCGCTGACGGACATCGTGCCGAGGTTGTTCAGGGAGTTGACGGCGATCGTCTTGTTCTTGAGATCCTGCGGCGACTGCAGCGGGGAGTCCTTCGGCACCACGACGCCGGCGATGCCGGGCGAGGCCTGAAGGGCGTCGTAGAGAATTCTGAGCCGGGCGGTGCCGCTGCCCTGAACGTTGATGAGCGAGACGTAGCTGCCTTTGAAGACGTCGATGCTGCCGTTGAGGATCCGCGGCATGACGGCCTGCGGCGCCTGGATGATCTCCATTTGGACGGTCAGGCCTTCTTCCTTGAAGAAGCCCTTGTTGTTGGCGATGTACACCCCCGCGGAGGAGGGCGTGGGGCTGACGCCGATGAGCAACGAGGTCTTCTCCAGCCCGCCCGACGAGCCGGAGTCGGTGGGTGACCCGGCGTCCACGCTGCTGCAGGCGGCGGTCACGACGATCGTGGCGAACGCCGCGAGCCACACGCGCATGGCATGCCCGCTTTCCATGTCGGGTGATCGTACAGGAGGGGATGTGCTTATTGCCATGAATTGATGCTGATCGGCGGCTCAACTGATCATCACCATTTGGAGCCCCATGTCCTGATTTATGGCAGTTTTCCATTAAGTGATGCGCATTAGCCGTCAATCGGCATTTCCGAAAAGTCAGATGTTTTGTAAGGACGTCTCCTCTGGCTCATCAAGCCCAGGTATGCTCAAATTGCTCATCGTTCACGAGAGCGTGCGTCACATGCCTGCTGTCCCAGCATGTTTTCGGTGAGAGGGAGCCAGCAAGGTGAATCAGGCGACTGCGGACATTCACCGACTCCGTCCACCCTCGCCCACCCAGCGTGCATATGGCCGGACGAAGCGCTCGCGTCGCCGCCGATTCCGGCTGAGCGACCTACGGGTGCGCTCGCGGCTGATCGCGCTGATCCTCATCCCCACGGTGGTGGGGGTCATGGTCGGCGGGCAGCAGGTGGTCTCCTCCTGGAGCGCGGCCGGCCAGTACCAGCGCGTGCTGGACAAGGCCGAGCTCAGCGCGTCGATCACGGAGGCCACCCACGAGCTCGCGCTGGAGCGGGACCTCGCGATGTACTACGTGGCCGCCGGGCGTACGCCGCAGCGTGAGGGGCCGATGCGCGCGCAGTTCGCCCGCGTGGACGCCGCCGTGGCCGAGGTCCGCGCCAAGGCCGTGTCCATCACTGCCGACCACGGCGAGAGCGCCGTCAGCCTCATCCGGCAGGTCCTCATCCGGCTGCCGGAGATCGCCGCCACCCGGACCACGGTCCAGCGGACACAGCTGCTCGCCCT
>NZ_VJYI01000038.1 GCF_008065375.1 Nonomuraea sp. SYSU D8015 | reverse complement strand
AGCCTGCGGACCTTGACCGGTTGCGTCACCTGGCCTCCCGAATGCCGATCGAACGTGATCAGCACCATCCAACTGGCAGGAGCGACTTACGCGCCAACCCGGTGATCGTTTCCGGCCACAGCACTAGCAAATGAGCTGCGGCGTCAGGATGGAAAAGGCTCAATAGTGATCGTCCCGGGTTCGGTGCTTTCCATGACGCGGAATGTCGCGGTAGGAATTCCGCCGAATCGTTGAGCTTTGATACTATCGGGGCCACTTAGCCCCGGATGGGAGATGCTAATCGGGAGGTTCGGGAGGAAGCCGATCCCGTCAACGGTTATTTCCGTTCCCGGAGGCCCGGTCTCGGGAGATACGTAGATCGACGGGTCTTGCCTGATCGAGGCGCTCGCGGTAGGGGCAACAGCTCCCGTCACCAGAGCTACCGAGGTCACCAGCGTCATGATGGCGTGCGTGATTGTGTGCCTTGGCCGCATGAGAGAACTCCCTTGCGTAGAGCAGGCTCGTCTAGCTTGCAATTCTCTTCACATCACCGTCCGATTCCTTCGGCGATTCACCTTTTGGGCGCGATGACTACTTTCACGTTAGGTGTGCTTCTCGGGGGTCGTCCAGGCATTTGACGTAAAACTTGGATCGCTAAGTTTTCCTCAAAAACGGCTGAATTGTGGGGCTGGATCCAGGCTCTATGTGAGGGTCTGTGAGGATTCGGTGTGTACCCCCTGCGGGGTAAACACTGTCGAAGCCGCGCTGGTATGCCTCCGACAGGGGCGGGCGCGGCTGGGGCCGGCGTAGGGCGTCGTACAGGACTCCTGCGGCGGCTGCGACGATCAGTCCGGCGACGGCGAGGAGCGCGGCCGGGCTGAGCTGGTCGGCGGTGTCGAAGAGTACGACGGCTATCGCGGCGACCGCGACGATGGTGACGCTAACAGTGACGCTGCGGATACGAACTGGCCGGTTCATCGGCGGGCCCCCTCCATGCTGGTAAGAATCCTTACAAAATGGCGGGATTCACCGTATCCCATGTGTGGCACTGCCGCGATATGCCCTGATGCTGGATAGTTACGGCCTGCGTGGCCGACATGCGCCATGGCACGGTCCGGCCACGGGAACCCATGGACACGACATGACACCGGCGTTTACACATGTCACTCCGGCTTACATCAGTCCCATGCACGCAATTGCGTGCACACATCCATGACAGGGAGTGACCAGTCCATGAAGAGTCTCGCCGGGCGCGTCCGCAAGATCAGCCTCGTGTGCGCCGGAACGATACTCGCCCTC
The DNA here is from genome assembly GCF_008065375.1 of Nonomuraea sp. SYSU D8015. Classification (GTDB taxonomy): domain Bacteria; phylum Actinomycetota; class Actinomycetes; order Streptosporangiales; family Streptosporangiaceae; genus Nonomuraea. The sequence continues at coordinate 64,335 of NZ_VJYI01000038.1, read as the reverse complement.
GCCACCCTGACCGCCGCGGCCGACCCCGTCGAACCCAACGACTCCACCACCACGACGATCACCCCCGCGCCCACCCTGACGACTACCACCACGCCGTCCGCCAGTTCCACCACGGCACCGGCCAAGCCGACCGTCACCACCACCAAGACGGAGAAGACGGAAACCGTCACTCACCCCGACGGGTCCAAGACCATCACCCGCACCGTCACGGAGACCACCACCACGGTCACCATCACCCAGCAACCCGCCCAGACCAACGGCAACGAGGGCGGATGGTGAACACCCCCGACATGACCACACGCTCACGCTGGCCAGCCCACGCGATGACCCTCGTCGCAGGGCTGGCCGCCCTCGCCCTACTGCGGGCCTACTGCGGCGGTCCGCTCAGCCTCGAGATGCGCGCCTTCGCCGCCGTCTGGCTGCTGCTGCCCCTTCATGCCGGTGTCCGGCTTGTCGCCGAGGTGCGATGGGCCCGCACCTGGCGCACGCTGTACCGCTGGGGACAAACCGACGCAAACCTCATACGTCACTCCAGCGTCACCTATAGCTGGGACGCAGAACGGGGCTGAAGGACCTTACGGGGAGGCATCACGTGACACCGCTGGGCATGACCGCGCAGGAGGAGCAGGTGTACCGCCACCTGGCTGCGAACCCGCACACCAGCATGGAAACCCTGGTCGGCCAGTTAGGCGACGAGGCGGCCGACGCGGTGGAGAGGCTGCGCGGGCTCGGCCTGGTCGCCGGGGACCCGCTGGACGTCCGCCGACCCGATCAGGCGTTCCAGCGGCTGGTCCGGGAGAAGGAGGCCAGCCTGTTCGCGGCCAAGGCGAGGGTGGCCGAGCTTCAGGAGCTCTACGACCTCGCCCACCGGCCGGCCAGTACCGGCCCGGTGACGCTGCTGACGTCCCGCGTCCAGCTGAAGACGTGCATGGACGACTTGGAGCTGAACGCGGTCCGCACGCTGGACAAGTTCATCACCGCACCGTTCGTCAGGCTCACCACCGTGCACGCCCCGGACGACGACGCCCGCCGCGACGACGATGGAACGATCCGCACGCCCCATCTCCGCGTCATCTACGAGCAGGCCGTCGTGGACGACGACCGGGCGCTCGACGGCATCCGCAACGACATGGCGCTGCCGAACGCGGAGATCCGCATCGCGGCGTCCTTCCCATACAAGCTGATCATCGCGGACGGGGAGCGCGCACTCGTGCCCGCCTACCCGAGGGATGCCGCTGACAGGCTGTCAACCTATCTGATCACGGGCGGCACGGAGCTGATCGCCCACCAGATGGTGTTCGAGCAGTGCTGGGCGGAGGCGACGCCGCTGGTCGGCGGGAACGATGTCCTGAGTGAGGAGTTCAGCCTGGAGGAGCGGCACATCATCGGGCTGCTCGTCTCCGGCGCGACCAACGAGCGGATCGCGCGGATCACCGACCTAGGGGTGCGCACGGTGCAGCGGCGGCTGGCCGACCTGCAAGAGCGGGCCGGGGTGCGGTCCCGGAACGAGCTGATCAGGCACGCGGCGACCCGCTGGATGAACTGACCCCGGGGGAGGGGGTCAGCGGCGGGTGAGCGCTTCGATCCGGACTTCGGTGTCGTCGAACGCCTGCTGAATGCGCTGCCGGAAGAACTTCTCGATCCGCTCGCAATCCTCTTCGGTGATGCCGTGCAGTCTGCGGACCTTTTCCATCCGCTGGCGGACGAGTTGCTGGAGGAGTTCTTCTGACAGTTCGAGCCGGTCGGGCGCCTGGGCGGCTTTGGCGTCCTGGTCGGCGATGATCTGGCGGAGGAGGTCGGCGGCTTCGGTGCGGCCGGTGGCGGCGAGCTCGTCGGGTGGGACATCCACGGCCCAGGCCATCCACGCGAGTGGGGTGTCGTCCACGCGCTGAACTTCGCCGTGTTCGCGGCGTCGCCAGTATTGCTCGGCGACGAGGTGGCGATCCCCTGACGCGACCGCGATCTTCCGGGCGGCCGGTTTGAACCCGATCTCGGGTTCGGGGGTGCCTTCGCGCTTGCGGTAGCGGGTGATGAGCGCCATTTCGGGGCTGAGGCGGGTCTGTCGGGTGGCGGGCATGGTTGCGGTATCCCCCTTGTGGCGGTCGGGATCGACGCGAGCGTATCAAACGGGTGGGCGTCGGTCGCGTCTGCACGTCTCCTGTCAAGATCACTGACGGCGACTGGTTGATCTTGATGCACTGGCAAATGAGCGGCGCGATCGACGCGACCAGAGCGTGACAGTCGCGTCTCAAAGGCGTACGCTGGAGGTGTCGCGAGACATGCTCAAGCAAGATCAACAAGTCTCGCGACCACCACCACCGCCAAGCGGAAACGCCACATCCGCACCCAACCCGTTGGCGGAACCGCCAACGATTCTCAGGGAGAGACGCATGACGCCCAGCCGCGCCGACGAGCGCATCGCAGACCTCGCACTCGTCATCGCCAGCAGCCCATTCGACTGCCCCCACGCCACCACCGCGCTCGACATGCTCATCGACCAGGTCGGAGCTCAGGCCGCCGCCAGGTACGTCAACGAGGCCCGCGCCGTCCTCACCGAGCAGCAGGGGGCCTGACCGCGATGAGCACCTACTACGACACCGGCCGCCGCTACAACATCACCCTGGAGAACGCCCTTGTCGTCGGCACCATTGCCGAGCGAGGCGGCACCACCGACATCTCCGTGAAGCTCGTCGGCCCGAACGGCTCCCAGACCAGCACCGTTCTACACATCCCGCTCGACCACGTCGGCGTGACGGTCACGCCCGTCCCGCCCTCGAACTGGCCGATCGAGGTCGGGGATGTGTGGGACGGCGACGGACACCGCTGGTTCGCCATTGCGATCAACGACGAAGAGGGTGTGGTGGTCGGCATCCGGCTGGTCAACGAGAACGACCGCTGCCCCCACGGCGTGTACGGCGGCGACGCCTACTGCTACGAGGACGTGCAGGTCCTGCTCGCGCACGCCCCCGACCTCCGGCTCATCGCTCGCAAGGGCTGGCCGCCGCCAGAGCCCAAGCCGCAGCACCCGGACTTCACGGACGAGCCGCCGTTCTAATGACCACCATCACCGCAACGCCGGAGCTGCTCGGCCGGTTCGAGCCGGGCAGCCCCGAATGGCTCGCCACCCGCATGGCCGACGACGGACCGCGCATGGGCGGCACCGACGTGGCCACCGCGCTAGGAGCCAACACGTTCATGTCCCCGTACGGGCTCGCCATGGTCCTGACCGGGCAGGTTGAGCGCGAGGAGGCCGGTGAGGACGCCGAACGTGGCCACCTCCTCGAACCGTCCCTCGCCGCGTACTTCCGCAAGCTCCACCCGGAGTGGGAGATCGTGGACCACCCCGGCACGTACGCCAGAGGGTGGATGCTCACCAACCCCGACGCGCTCTGCTACCACCGCGGCCGGCTCGTGGCGGGCGGCGAGTACAAGTCGGCCCGCTACCGCGACGAGTGGGGCGAGCCCGGCACCGACGAGATCCCGCTCCCGTACTGGGTGCAGGTCATGTGGTACATGCACATCTTCGGCCTGGAGCGCTGGTACGTGCCGATGATCGGACCGGGCCTCGAGTTCGCCGAGTACGTCGTTGAGTACGACCCCGAGGCGGCCCGCGCGCTGGTTGAGCAGGCGGCCGAGTTCCGCACGAACCTGCTGTGGGGCATCATGCCGCCGCTCGACCACCACCCGCACACCTACCGGACGCTCCGCGCTGCACACCCGGAGATCGACGAGGACCTGTCCGTCAGCGTCTCGGACCCGGTCGGCGTCCGCTACGTCAAGGCCGAGCTCGCCGCCGCCGCGGCCGAGGAGGAGCTGCTGGGCGCCAAGGCGGCCATCGCCGACGAGATGGGGCGAGCGAAGAAGGCGTACCTGAACGGCCAGGTCATCGCCACCCGCCGCCGTAACCGAGGACCGCACCCGCACGTGCAGGCGGTCCGGAACCTCCACAAGATCAAGCTTCCCGCCCTGGAAGGAGACCCCGATGGGCGCTGAACTCACCCCCAGGCAGAAGGAACAGCTCGCGAAGCTGGACGACACGATCACCGACTACGAGCTGGTGTTCCGGGAGGCACTGCCGCCCGGTGTCCGCGTCGAGCGGTTCCTCCAGGACGCCCGCAACGCGCTCGCCAACAACCCCGACCTGGCCAACGTCTACGCCCCCAGCGTGATCGGCGGGCTGGTGACGTGCGCGCAGCTCAACCTGCGCCCGCACGTCCCCGCGCTCGGCCACGCCTGGCTGATCCCGATGAAGAACAAGAACGCCGACTACCGGCTCGATGCCACGCTGATCGTCGGCTACAAGGGCTTCACGGACATCGGCTACCGCGACCCCGCCACCACGCTCATGGGCGCGTACGTCGTCAAGGAGGGCGACGCATTCGAGTCGTGGTTCGACGGTGAGTGGCACGTGCGGTACAAGCCGAACCGGCGAGACCCCCGCCGTGACGAGCGTCCCACCGTGGACTACTTCGCGATGGCGAAGTACCGGGGCGAGCTCCATGTCACCGAGCCGATGACGCACGCGCAGATGGTCCGCCACCGCAACAAGCACGCCCTGACCAAGAGCGGCGGCCCCTGGTACCAGCACGGCGAGTTCTCGCCCGAATTCGACGAGCAGGGCAAGAAGACGATGATCCGGGCGCGGCTGGTGAAGCTGCTGCCGCAGACCATCGACCTGGTCACCGCCGCGTACGCCGACGAGGGCACCCGCACCGACGACGACCCACACGCCGACATCATGCAGGTCACCGTCCACCCCGGCCGCGACGACGACGACGGCGACGCCGCCGACGAGAACGGCGGCGGCCAGGAACAGGCGCCGCGGCCCCGCTCCGTCATCCGGCTGATCGCCGAACGCGTGGATGGCCCGGCCGCCGACCAGGGGACGGACGAGCCGACCAAAGCCGAGCTACTGGACGCGCTGGGCAGCGCGCTCACGGCCAAGGGCGTCACCGGCCCCGCGATGCTCGCCTACGCGTCGAGGGTCCTGGAGCGTCAGGTCAACCACCCGAAGGAGCTGAACCGCGACGAGATCGCAAAGGTGCAGGACGCCGTCACCAAGGGCCTGTTCCTGAACGGGAAGACGGCCGATGCTCCGGCCCCGCAGGCTCCTCCGGCTGCGGAGAATCCGCCGCAGGAAACCGCGCAGCCTCCTGCCGCCGAGCCCGTTCCTGAGCCCGCTCACGAGGCGGAGCCCGCGCCGGCTCCGGCCGCTCCCGAGCAGCCGCAGGGGCGGCCAATCGGCGGAGCCAACCGCGCGACCCTCACCAAGCTGAACACCGTGTTCGGCGAGGCGGGCATCACCGGCAACGACCGCTTCCTGTGGCTGCTGAACAACTGCAATGTCCAGGTCACCTCCACCGCTCAGCTCACCGCCGCGAAGGCGGACGAGGCGATCGCCAAGCTCGACCGGCTCGCGCAGGCCCGCTGCGAGGACCTCAAACTGCGGATCGTCACCGTGTGGACCGACCTGGGCGGCACCAAGGACGAGTTGACGCCCGCCGTGTGCCTGTGGGTCAACAGCAATACCAGACGGCGCAGCAAGCAGCCGGTGACCAAGCTGGCCGAGGTGTCGAACGTCCACCTGGACGGCTTCCTCAAGGCGCTCAGCGCGGACCCCGGCAAGGGCCAGGTCACGCCGGAGATGTACAGGCAGGCCGTCGCCGCGCAGGCGCAGGCGGCCTCCCAATAGCCCCCGGCCGGGCGCCCTGAGCACGTACGAGGCGGGGGCGCTCGGCCGGCCCCAACACCCCCCAACCCCTTGAGAAAGGACATTCGGATGTCGATCGACACCCTCCCCGAGCAGACCGGCACGACCGACACCTACACGCCCGCCGTCCGCAACTTCCTCACCCAGGGACTCCAGCAGGTGGACGGCGCTATCGCGGGCGCCGAGCGGCACATCGCCGACCTCGACGCCCGCCGCATCGCCGTCGAGCTGGAGTTGGACAAGGAGAGGGCCGCCGCCGAGAAGCACCTCGCGGACCTGGTCCGCAGCCGGGACCAGCTCCTCGCCCTCGTCGGTAAGGACGAGTCTCGAGAGTCGGATGAGGAGTCGCGGCCGACGCTCGTGTGCCACTGCGCGCGGATCGCTGTCGTGGACCCGGTGCTCGGCCCGGTCCACGAGGTCAACGGCACGCACCTGCCCGCGATGGAGGCGTGCCAGATGCCGCCGCTCGGTTTCCTCGGCGTGCAGGGGCGGGCGGCCGGCGGGGAGGGCCAGAGAGCGTGAACAACGACGTGATGGTGAGCGTTCGGCCCGCCGACGATACGACCGAGGTCCTGTCCGTGACCGTGCTGGACGCCATCGCGGTCCGGGACGACGGCAGCCCCGACCTGGACGCGATCGACTACAGCCGCGAGCCGGGCCCGTTCTGGCTCGTCTTCGTCAACAAGGTCGCGCTCCGGCCCGACCGGCCGCTGCCGTTCGCGTACGTGAGCTACGTGTTCGAGCGGGCCGTTCGCGACCACCCCGGCCAGGAGATCGGCGTCGCCCCGTGCACACCAGAAGACCTGGCCAACGCAGGAATCACCCCTCGAAAGGAACCCGCATGACCACCACCGTCAGCCCTGACACGATTCGCCCGGCCGCCATCGGCGTGCTGCGCCGCGACGGCTGGATTCAGAACAACTACGCCAGCAACCGGCCCGGCAAGACCGGCTGCTGTCTGGTCGAAGCGATCGGCCGCGGCGCCGGGCTCCCGCCGTATGCGCTGGCCCGCGCCAAGCCTCGGCGCAGCGACATCGAGGTCATGGGCCGCGCAGCCTTCAAGGCCCGCTGGGACGCTGCGCACAACCTCATGGACGAGATCGCCACCAGCCTGGGGCGCAACCCCGAGGACGACGAGCTCTGCCCGAAGTTCTGGCTGACGAACTGGAACGACACCAAGGGCCGCACCCTCGATCAGGTCCTCGGCGCGCTCGACAGCGGCCAGGAGCGCGCGGCGTGAAGCTGGCCACGTGGCAGGTCGCAGCGGTGAGCGGCGCCAATCTGGCGCTGCTCGTGCTGTCGTTCATCGCCCCAGGCGTGTTCGCCGTCGTGGCCACGCTGCTCGGTGTCGCGGCCGGGGCGGCTCTCGGGCTTCTCGCCGGGATCGAAACCGCCAAGCGCGACCAGGCCCGAGAGGCTGACATCTACAAGCAGCAGTACAGCGAGGCGTACCAGCAGGTCGGCGACCTTATGCAGGACAAGGCCCGCCTGATGGCCGAGCTGCGCCAGGAGAACACGAGAGCGAACGACGCGGGTGACGAGGTGGAACGTCTCCGCGCCCGCATCGCCCAGCTCGAAGCGGGGGAGGCGGTCGAGTCGTGATCGACGTGCTGTGGACCGCGTGGACTGTGCTGCGTGACCTCGCCACTGTGATCGGATTCGCGTCGATCACGGTCACGGTGGTGGCGCTCCTCGCGCACAGCCGCGCCGTACGCCAGGCCGACGCCGCCCAACGCGCCCGTGAGCAACAGTGGCGTGACTTCGCCCGCCGCGGCCTGCGCGCGATCGATACCACGAGCAAGGAGGGAGAAGGACAGTGATCACCTCGCCGCCGGCCGGGCAGCCACCGCGGGTGGCCGGGCTCGACCAGGCCGCAGAGAAGACCGGGCTGGCCCTGCCGGACGGCAGGACCTGTCTCATCACCGCGCCCAAAGCCGCGGGGAAGACGCGGACGTACGCCGACGACATGCGGCGAGCCGACCACGTCGAACGAGACGTCGTCACCTCGCTCCTCGGGACGGGCGTGCAAGCGGTCGGGATCGAGGACTACGCCTTCAGCAAGCGGTCGTCGGCCACGCACCGGCTCGCCGAGATCGGCGGGGCGGTGCGGCTCGCCTGCTGGAGATACCGCATCGCTGTCGCCGTGATCAACGTCAAGCACCTGAAGATGTACGCCACCGGGAAGGGCGGCGCATCCAAGCACGACATGGCGGCGGCTGCGTACGAGTACGCGGGCGCCTCGTTCCGCTCCTTCGACGAGTGCGACGCCGCGTGGGCGCGCTGGCTCGTCCTCGACCTGCTCGGCCACCCCGCCTTTCCGCTCCCCACCAAGCACCGCCGCGTGCTTGCCCAGATCCAGCTGTACTGCAGGGAGGGCTGGTGAAGACGCCATCCGACGTCGCCGACGAGCGTCGTTGGCGGAACCGCCAACAACCGCGCATGCCGGACAGGCCGCGAGTCGCTGTCTGGAACCCGGACCGCACCCGCGCGCTGGCGGTCATCGAGGGCCGCGACCTCACCGTCGCCGACCTCGACGCCGCCCGGCGGCTGGCCAACCAGCCGAACATCCACCACCGCCACACCTTCCAGGAGTAGGAGATGACCACCACGACATCAGCCGTGGCCGTCCTCACGAAGGAGCTGGCCCGCCCAGACCCCACCCCCGATGCGCTGCTGGAGGCGCTGCGCACCGCCGGTTTCGAGGTCAAGGCCGTCACCCGTCCGGCGTGGATGCCGACCACGCCGGACGCGTACGCGCTCGTCAAGCAGGCCGCCGACTGGCACAACTCGGGCCTGCGCGACCGGTACGAGATCGCCGAGCAAATGGGGCGGAACAAACGGTCGATCGACCGCTACCTGGCCGCCGCCGGCGAGATGGGCCTCCTCCTCCACGCGGACCAGGAGGAGGGGCCGCCGCGATGAGCTGGCTCACCGACTTCCTCGACCAGGCCGCGTGCCAGAACGAACACCCATCTCTTTTCTGCGGGCCGGGCTCCGACGTCGGCGAGACGAAGGAGGAGAAGGAGCAGCGCGAGGCGAAAGCCAGCGCCGTCTGCCGCTCCTGCCCGGTCCGGCCCGAATGCCGCGAGTACGCGGGCACGGTATTGCGGCACGGCGAGCCGACCGGCATCTGGTACGGCCAGGGCTTCGAGACCCGCGAGGCCGAGCGCAAACGGCGGCTGCGCCGCGCCGCCTACCAGCGCCAACAGGAGGGGCAGCCGTCATGAGTGCCAAAGCGGACTTCCAGAAGCGGGCGATGGATGAGGCCGTCGAGGTCCTGGCCAAGCGGTTGCGCGAATGGGCGTCCACCTCGCCCGAGCAGCGTGCCGACGCCGAAGCGGTCGCGCGCCGGTTCATGACGGACCTGAACGGGCGCGGCTGGCGGCTCACCCCCGCCGGCCGCGTCAACCCGCTCGCGCGCAGGCTCCCCGACGATCCCGCCGCTGCGACGCAGCGGGGGGCCGCGCTCGCACGGACCCTCCTGCCGCAGAGCATCCGTGACCGCCACCAGCGAGAGGAAGACCAGACGTGAGCCCGGCCAAGTCCGCGCACGAGCAGCCCGGCGCCATCCCCGCCGCGGTGCCGTACGACCAGTACGGGAGCATCATCCGCGACCCGGCCAGCGTGGACCCCGACACCATCACCTGGCAGAAGCCGACGCCGTTCACCGCGCTACTGCACCTCCACCGCACGAACGGGATGCGCGGCAGCGCCCGCTACGTCACGTGGAAAGACGTCCACGGCCCCGCCGTGTACCCGATGTTCGCCGACGACCTGCCCCGCACCATCCGGGGCACGATCATCGACCACGGCGTCATCGTCGGAGCGACCTGGGTTCCCATCACCCGCCGCGGCGAGTACGGCATCGCGCTCAAGGACTTCCACGAGCAGGAAGAACCCGCACCCGAAACCGAGCCGCGGGCCAGCCCGGCGGAGGAGGCGGCGGCCCGCTACATCGACCGCGAGCACGTCGTTCGGCTGGTCCGCGCCGCCTTCTCCATGGGCGAGCCCGAGGAGCACCTGCACCCGGACCTCAAGAACCTGATCCGCCACATCAGAGAGGACCAACCGTGACCACCACCCACCACCAGCACCCCAATAACATCCGCATCCCCCAGCTCGGGCAAGCCGTTGACCGGCTCCTCGACGCCATCGCCGGAAGCGCCGAATACCAGCAGACCGGCCGAGTTACCTACCAGTCCACCTCGCGTGGCCGGTGGCAGGCCGGGCAGCACACGTGCGGCACTGGCGCGATCGACACCGCCGAACGCAACGACCTCATCACCATCGAGTTGACCGGCCCCAGCACGAAGACGCTCGCTCTCACCCCGGCCGGGCGCCACCACGTCCGTGTACGCCAGGCCCGCCGCCTGGTCGCCGTCCTGGAGGGCGAGGTGACCACGCTGGCCGCCATCAACGCCCGCCCCGGCGAGGACCGGTGCAAGACCGTCACCGTCGAAGCCACGGTCATCGCCATCGAAGAGAAGGACAGCCAGAAGACCGGCAAGCTGTGGGCGCACCTCACTCTCGAGGACGCGGGCGCCACCGCCACAGCGTGGATGATCCCGCGCCAGTACCAGCGGCTCAAGGGGAAGTTCGACGTCGGCGACCGGGTGCGAGTCACCGCGCCGCTCAGGTGGAAACCGTCCGGCGGCCTGGTGCTGCACCTGCAGGGCTTCCGGAAGGCGGACGTCCGATGAGCACTCCGACGTTCGGCAGTCCCGACTTGACCACGGTCATCGCCTCGCAGGTCCTCACGCATCCCGCCCCGTGCTGGATCAGGCCCGGCGAGACAGGCGAGCAGTACCACCACCCGTCCCGGAAAGCGGCTCTCGAACCGGACGACCCGAGAGACACCGACTGGACGCCGCCGTCGGTGGTCCAGCAGCTCGACAGGCCGTGCTACTACGTGGTGTGCGGCTGCTGCGGCGACGGCTGCGACGACCCGGGCGAGTGCATGGTCTACCACTGCAAGTCGCAGACTGAGGCCGAGGAGACCGCAGCCACGTCTGGCTGGGTACGGACTCCGAGCGGCTGGAAGTGCCGCCCGTGCTCTGCCGGGGATTGCGGCTGGCACGCGGGCCGGCCGTCATGACCCGGCACGTGATCCAGATGTCCGGCGGACTCGGCTCGTTCCACGCAGCCAACCTCGTCGTCCAGCAGTACGGCAAGGAGAACGTGGTCCTCCTGTTCGCCGACACCCTGTGGGAGCATCCCGACCTGTACCGATTCCTCGGCCAGGCCAGCGAACACCTCGACATCACCCCGACCATCGTGTGCGACGGCCGGAACCCGTTCCAGGTGTACTTCGACCAGCACTTCCTGGGCAACTCCCGGCTCGCCCCATGCACGAAGGAACTCAAGCAGAAGCCCTGCCGGAAGTGGCTGGAGAAGAACTGCGACCCGGCCGACACCATTCTGTACGTCGGCCTCGACGCGGCCGAGGAACGCCGCAAGCCCGGCGTCGTCAAGGGATGGGCGCCGTGGCGGGTCGAGTTCCCGCTGATGGACGACAAGACCTGGAGCAAGGAGCGGATGAAGGCCGAGTGCGTCAAGCTCGGCATCGCCATCGCTCGCATGTACGAGCTCGGCTTCAGTCACAACAACTGCCAGGGCAGCTGCGTCCGCGCGGGCCAAGCTCAGTGGCTGCTCACCCTGCGGGAGTTCCCGGAGCGGTACGCCCTGGCCGAGTACGAGGAGCAGCGGTTCCGGGAGGAGCACGGCAAGGACGTGTCGATCCTCACCGAGACCGTGAACGGCGTGAAGCGCACGCTCACGCTCAGGACGCTGCGGCTTCGAGCTGAGGCGGGCCTGATTCGTCGCCGCTCGCCTCGACCTGCTGGGCGTCGTCGCAAGTCCGTAGAGACCGTGAAGACGTTGCCGCTGTTCGAGATGGGGTGCCCAGCATGATCAGCGCTCTGACGCTCGCCGAGGTCATCGGCCGCGCGATGAACGCAGGCATGACGTACGCCGAGGTCGCTGCCAAGGTATACCGCGCCCTGGTCGAGCACAACATCGGCCAGACCACCGTGCCCGAAGAAGACTTGCACGTCGTCGTCGAAATCGCCGCCGCGTACCTCGACATGTGCGATCCGCCACCTGAGCGGGAGATGGCCGCGCTCGCGTCCGTCCGCACCCACCTCGGGGAGAGAGCATGACGACGCGCCGTCTCACCCTCGGCCGCCTGGCGGTCTACATCGAGCCGCGAGACCTGTGGGTCGGCGCCTACATCGCCCCGGCCGCAGTCTACGTGCTGCCCTTCCCCACGCTCGTCTTCCGCTGGACGAGGAGGCCCCGTTGAACACCGCCACCCTGTATGACGCACTCGAACGCCACTACCGCAAACCCGGCGCCGTCCGCGACGGCGAGATCCTGCTCCGCGAAGTGGAAGCCCCCGGCACCGCCAGCACACCCGGCGCCGGCGGAAGCCGCGCGGACCTAGTCCGGATCGGGCTGTGGCGCTCGCGCGGCCTGGCGCTCGACGTCCACGAGCTCAAGGTGTCCCGCGCGGATTGGTTGCGCGAGCTGGACAATCCGGGCAAGGCCGACGCCTGGTGGCCGTACTGCACGCGCTTCTGGATCGTAGCCCCCGCGGGCGTCGTCCAGCAGAACGAGCTGCCCGCCGGCTGGGGGCTGATGGAGCCACCAGCCACCGCAATCCGCCGCCGATTCAAGACGGTCGTGGAAGCGGAGGCGAAAGAGCTCACGCTCACCATGGACCTGCTGGCCACCTTGGTCAGGCGGACGGACAACGCCCGCCTGACCGAGATGGATCAGGTGCGTGAGCGGCACCGCGACGAACTCTACAAGCGCGTCACCGAAGCCCGGCAGAACGCCGTCCACTCCGGACTGGCCGAGCACGTGCAACGCCGCCTGAACCTCCTCGAAGAACTGGAGAAGCTGCTCGGCGCCAAGCTCGACGACTTCGCCTGGGGCGACGGCACCAAGCTGGACCGGATGACCCCGCACGAGCTCGCGTCGGCGCTGGCCGACTGCCGTGACCACATCCGGCTCCAGCAGCGGCAGGCCCGCGTAGAGGAGCTGATGGGCCGCCTCGCGTACGCGGCCAAGAACGTCATGGACGAGATGCGGAAGGTAGGGAACGGGCGTGGAGGGGCGTGAACTCCGGCGTATCCTCGACGCCCACCAGCTCATCGCCCGCGCCTACAAGGACGACCGCTTCCCCACGTCCGGCCGGGGCGGCGACTTCCGCATGTTCGTCATCACCTGGATCTGGATCGTCGCGATCGAACGATGCCCGAAGGATGACCGCTGGAAGCGCGCCGCCTCGATTCTCGGGCTCAGGAACAACTTCCAGCTCCGGGAGTTGATCGCCTCCGACGCGCCCCGGTACGAGCCCGAGGACCGCGGCGCATGGTACGCGCCATGTCCGGCGCCGATGATCCGACGCAGTGGGCTATGCGAGCGGCGCGGCACCATTCGCGTCCGCGTCACCAACCCGGACGACGGCACCTGGAGGCCGGACTGGTACTGCTCCCGACACCGCGACGTCGCCAACCAGGTACAGGAGCACGAGCGGGCGCTGCTCGCGTCCGGGAAGGTGCCGGAGCCGCTGCCGAACCGTGGCGGCCTCGGCCCCTCTTACCTGCGGTGGAAGTGGGCCAACGTGTACCGATGGGCGGCCGGCGCGAGCTGGGAACCGCCCTCGGTGGGCCTGTGCGCAGACGACTGGCCCGTCATGGCGAAGGTCCTCGGCCGCCAGGCTGCGCCTGAACTGGCCGTGCTCGACGGCGACGGCGAGGCGAGCGGCTGGCCGGGCGGCGCTCCCGGCCTGCGACTCGTGCAAGGAGGCGACGACCATGGGTGACGCACAGAGGCAGCTCACCCCCGAACTCGCACAGACACTCGCCCCCTTCATGGAGGCAGGCCGGCGCGGGCTCGCCGCCGCGAACTGGCGGGTCGGCATGGAAGCCGACGACCTGGTCGCGCCCATCGTCCTCGCGGTCATCGCCGAGGTGAACCGGCGTGCTCTCGCCGGTGGGCCGTGCACATGCGGAGGTGTCCGCCATGGCTGAGGTGATCGACCGGTTCGCAGGCCCGTACGAGGCGCTGTCGAACTTCGCACGCATCCCCGTGACCCTCCACTCCCACCTGGAACAGAGACAGATCACCTACCCGACCGCCGAGCACGCGTTCAACGCCGCCAAGACGCTCGACCCCGCCGAGCGGGCCGACATCATGGCGGCGGCCACGCCGGGGGAGGCGAAACGGCTCGGCCGCCGCGTCACCCTCCGGCCCGGCTGGGACACCTCCATCCGCTACACGGCGATGCGGACGATCCTCACCGTCAAGTTCGCCCCCGACACCCCGGCAGGCCGGGTGCTCCTCGGCACCGGGAACGCGCTCCTGATCGAGGGCAACACCTGGCACGACCAGCACTGGGGTGACTGCCGGTGCGGCCGGAACTCGTGTCAGGAGCCGGGCGCGAACTGGCTGGGCCGGATGCTGATGGACCGCCGCGCCGAACTCGTCGCTACCCTTCACCACCACTCACAGAAAGACGGCCAACGCCATGCCTGAACTCACCGCCGACATCGCTGAGCAGTACGTGCGCGGCCTGGAACAGAACTTCGAGGACGCCGGAGACTGGGGAGTGCAACCCACCCTCATGCTGATCAGCGTGCCCGCCGGCCAGGACCCGAACACGCTGGGGACGTTCGGCATCACGCCGGTGTTCCCGCCCGACTGGATCAGCGACGGGCAGCTCACCGCCGACGCGCTCGAAGGTGCCGACACGGCCATGCTGCGCTCGCTCATCCCTCCGGTGTTGACGCTCGTGGCGGTCGCGGTCGCCTACGAGGCGAAGGTCCTGGACACCCGGAGCTTCGGCAAGGACGCCCGGCTCCTGTACTGCGGCCTGGCGGACGGCACCCTCGTCGGCGCTGGCCGGGTGCGCGGCGGCGAGGCGAACGTCAAGGTGTACCCGCCGGACTACGCGCACGACACCACCCCGGCCGCGGTCCGCCGCCTCGCCATGGCGGTCCTCGGGGGCTCGTGACGTTCGTTGGCGGTTCCGCTTACGGTGGGGGCTCGACCACTTCCCTCGGTGGACGAGCCCCCACTTCGCGCATAAGGGAAGGGCGGCTTGCATGCCGTGGGTACGTGTCGATGACCAGTTCCCGGTCAACCGGAAGGTCCGGCCGCTGTCGGATCGGGCGTTCCGCCTGTACGTGAGCGCGTTGTGCTGGTGCAACGCGAACCTCACCGATGGCGTGATCGGGACGCGTGAGCTGATGTACGTGAGTGACGTTTCGTCGCCGCGACGGTACGCCGATGAGCTGGTGAACGCTGGTCTGTGGTCTAAAACCAATGACGGTTGGCAGATTCACGACTACCTCGAATACCAGCCGTCAGCGATCAAGGTTCGTGAGGGTCGCGAGGCCAAAAAGGCACGTCAGGAGCGGTGGCTGGCGTCTCAGAAGGAAGCGCGCGAGGCACAGCGAGACGCGTCTCAAGATGCGTCGCGAGACGCGTCTGGAGACGCCCCCCCAACCCATCCCACTCCCATCCCATCCCAACTGACGCTCTCTCATCACTCATCTGACGGACCGTATGCAGGCGATCAAGGACGGATTGACGGACAAGATTTTTCCGAACTGGACGAGATGATCCGCCGCGAACTCGCCCCACTCACCACCACAGACATCACCCCCGAGCACGCCGCCCACGTACGGCGCCTCATCCTCAGCAGAGCCCGCACCCTCGTGAAAAACCCCGGCCGGTACGTCCAACGCGCCCTACGCCGAGACCCACACGCCTACCTGCCGGACGAGCCCGCCGGCTACCGCGGCGTCGGCCGCATGTGCGGCATCCACCCGTTCATGGCCGAACCGTGCCGAGCCTGCGCCGCCGACCGCATCGCCAAACCCTGAGCCACCGATCAGCCGCACCCAGCCGACCAGGCCGAGCCGGGCACTCACCTCCTCGTCGCTGCTGCTTGTCCCGTCACGGCGACCAGCAGGCGACGCGACCGACGCGAGAGCGATGCGCCGCCACCGCCAGACACCGCCGAAATGCTCATCATGGTGGAGCGAGAGCGCCGAACAGGCATGGTCTGGCACAGAGAGACCAGGCCACGATCGCAAGGCCGGAGAATCGCGTACACACAAGATCCACAAGAGCGAGTAGGGACGAGCACCCACAGACATGCCCTCGGGGTCGGTGGGCGCGAATCTGTGCTCGTCAACTTTGGTTGACTTCTAGAGGTTTTGTTCTGCCCGAAACTGTCGTCCCGTTTCGGCGTTCCTGCTGGCCAAGCGCATGCACGACAACACGGGTTGCCAACTTGGAGCTCCAGCTCGGTAACCGATTGATCTCGATTTTGTCCAAAACCTGGACACACATGTCCTACAGAGAACAAGCTCCGAGCCATGCAGATCACACGAGCGATCACGGCAGCGGGAACGGCGGCAGCAGCCGCCGCACTCGCCGCTGCCGTGATCGCCACACCAGCAGGCCACGCCGCGCCCCGTGCCGTCGTGGCCGACCCGACGATCACGGGCTGTCCGATCCAGGACCCGCCCGTGATCTGCATCCCCGTCACGGTCTCCGTGACCACCACGGCGACCACCACGGCCACGGCCACGGTCACCACCACCCCGCCGACCGTGACCACCACCGCCACCACGACGGAGACCGCCACGGTGCGGAGCACGCGCACCGTGACCGCGACGGAGACGGAGACCGCCACCGTGCGCGCCACCACGACGCGCACCACCACGGCAACCGCCACGGCGACCGGTCCGGCAACCACAGTCACCACGACCGCGCCCGCGCCGCTCACGGGGACTGTGCCACCCCCGGCACGCACGGCGGACACGATGGCGTTCCCGACGCCGCGCATCGCGTCACGGACGCCCACGCCCACGCGGGCCATGTCGCCCATTCCCACGGCCAGCCTCGCGAGCGGCCCCAGCCTGCCGCCCGTCACGGCAACACACGTCAGCGACGACATCCCCGCGTGGCTCGGCGGCATCCTGGCAGCCATGCTGATCACGATCACGGTCGCGTGCATCGTGATCTACCGCCGCCACAAGTCCGACCAGGCGGCCGAAGAGACCCTGGTCGATCGCGTTGGCGGTTCCGACAACGAAACCCCCACCGAGTAACCACCCAACCCGAGAGGAAAGCGCAATGACCAGCAACAACACCGCCCCGTTCACCATCACCGACGAGATCCGCGCCGCCGTCCGTGACGCCCTCACCGACCTCAACAAGGCCCTTGAGGGGCACACCGGCAACAACCCGATGATCAACGCCTACCGTCTGCCCGCCGCCCGCGCCACGCTGGCCGAGATCATCGCCATCCGGCAGGCCGGAGGCACCCTCTACGACGGCCCCACCCCGACCGAGTACGCCGCGATGGACAAGGTCAGCGAAGCGGACCGCGCCGCGTGGTACCGCATGCCCGACCGCGCCGGAGCCGCCGCACGCATCGCCGCCACGTGCGAGGCGTACGGCATCCCCGCCGACCACATGATCGCGACGCACGCCCTGTCTCAGGCGGAGGTCAAGGCCATGGTCGGCAGCGCTGACCCGCTGGCCAAGCTCGCCGAGATCCACGCCGAAGCGGCGAAGAAGGAAGCCGAGCGCATCGCGGCGGAGAAGGCGAAGCGGATCAAGCAGGTCGTGACCGCAGCCGCCGCGCTGGCCAAGTTCAAGCAGGACCCCGCGCTCGCGTTCTTCGCCGGGATCGATGAGGGCATCGCCCGCGCCGAGCTGGCGCAGGCGTTCACCAACGCCGGACTGCCCGTCCCGCCGGAGCAGCCGGAGGAGCCCGCCAAGCCCGGCAAGCCCGCGCCCAAGAAGTAGCACCACCGCTCCCGCCCCCGCGCCACCGGGGGCGGGAGCCCTCACCACCAACCAGCCACGACCCGAAAGGGCAGATCATGACCAGCTTCGCCACACTCGCCGTCAACAGCGCCGCCGCCGTCCGCATGATCCAAGCCGACCGCATCCAGCACCGCGAAGCGTGCAGCCTGTGCCGCCCCGACGTCGAGTGCCCCTACGCCGCCGCGCTGACGGCCGACCACGCTTCCCGCGTGCAGCGCGCCCGCTCCAACCTGCTGGTGTTTCTGCCGCGCGGATCGGTGGTCACCTACGCCGGAGACCGCCGCAACCAGCACGGCTCATGGTGGGTCGCCGACACGTGCCACGACTGCGACCACACCGCGTATCGGCTCGTACGCCCGCACGGCGCGACGATCGAGCACATCAGCATCGCGGAGATCACAAGCGCGCCCGTGCTCCACCCCGGAGCCGGGGAAGCGCTGGCCGCCGCGCGGGAAGCCGCCCGCGAGATGGCCGCTGTGCTGGCCGCGTGCCGGGTCACGCTTCCGGTCATTGTGGACGTCAACGGCCTAGGCGCATGCTGCGTGGCCTACCCGCGCGCCACGTGGGAACACGAGGTGTCCGTCTCGGAGAGCAGGGACGACGAGAACGCCTCCTACGCGCAAGCCGCGCTCCGCCTCCTCCCCGCGCTGGCCGCCGCCGCACGCAACGGCAACGCCGGAGACATCGCGCCCATCACGGACGCGCTCCGCAAGGTGCAGAACGTGATCCGCGAAGCGCGCACCCGCGCCTGAACCGGACCGCGAGCGAGCCCCCGCGCGACCACCGCGCGGGGGCTCACGCATGCCCCCGTACCCCCCACCCGGCGGCCGGCCGGAGGTACCTCGCGCTTGTTTTTCGCGAATGGTTTTGATCTTGCCGTGACGATGCGGGGTCGTGGTCGAAGGGCGTTGATCGTCAGCGAGGAGAGGGTGTGATTCGCGGGCGTGGAACGGCCTGCGGTTTGGAGGCGATCACCTGGTATGGGTTCAGAAGCGTTCTACACCACGGCCGCGCAGGTTCTGCCGACGCTGCTGATCGCTCTGGCGGTAGAGGCCGGGTTCATGATGCAGGCGGCACAACGATCTGCCCGCAAGTGGGAGAAGAAGGGGGACGAAGCTCAGGCTGAGGAGGGAAGGCTCCAATTCACCTTCTGGGTCAGGACCGCGACGGGGGTGGGCGTCGTATTCCTTGTCGGCGAGGTGTGGGCGTTCCTCGCGATCGGTTTCCGGTGGTTCAACGTGTGGAGTTTCACGGGGATCGGCATCTGCTTGCTACTCATGATCCTCGCGGTCGTCTTAGTTCCCCTCTTCCGGCACACGAGTCCGTTGGAGTAGATGCGGGGCCGTGGCGCAACGCTGGCCTCGGTCGCGCTGTGTCTGAATGGTTTCGATCTTGCCCGGTGTTTGTAGGGTGTGCTGGTTCCATGGGGTGCGGCGGCCGAGGAGGTCCTGGTGTCGGATCGGGTGTGCGTGGGGCCGTGCAACCGGCTGGCTCGTGAGGCGTGGGCGGCGTTCTTGCGTGAGCGGGAGGCGCACGCGGACGCGGTCGATAAGTGGCTGGCAGAGGGCGGCGAGGGGGAGCCGCCGCCGGAGCCCGTCATGCCGACCGTGGAGTGGCGGCCGGGGGAGCCGCTGCACTGCGGACGATGCCGGGAGACGTGCCGTCGTGCGCTGCTGGTGGTGGACGAACTGGCGGCGGCGTGGGCGGCGCGGCCCGGCGTGGTGAAGGCGCAAACGCGGTGGTCTCGGGTGCGCGGGACTCGGCCGCACGGCAGCTTGTCGGGGGAAGGCGACGTCGTGCACACGCTGACGGGCGAACTGCTCCGACTGCGCAGGGACGTGGGGGAGCGGCTGGAGCTGGCGGACCTGGTGCCCGCCGGCCGGTCGGGTGTAGTGAGGTCGCGGTCGGTGTCGTGGCTGGTGGACAAGCTGGACGCGGTGCTGGCGCTGGAGGGGCTGACCGTCGTGTCGGCGGTGAACGACCCGGAGCAGACCGTGGAGCTCGGCGTGGTCGAGTGGGCGCTCGCGTGGGAGTCGCGGCTGCGGCGCCTGGTGGATGACGAGCCCGGCCGGACGGTCGCGCGCTGCCCCGGCTGCGAGCTGCGGCGCCTGGAGTGGCAGCCGCGGGCCGGCTACTACGTGTGCGAGAACTGCGGCCACCACGTGTCGGAGGCGGAGGCGATGGACCGGGTGACGGAGGAGGCAGGAGCATGACAGCTCGTTCGCGGTTCCGCACACAAACGACTAGGGAGGTGAGCGCGTGAGCAGGTCGGCGCCGCACGTCGGCCAGGTGGGGATGGTGGTCGCGGAGAACGTGCGCGTCCTACGGAAGGCCCGCCGCGTCTCGGCCGACCGCGTAGAGGAGGTGTCGGCGGCGCGCGGGCATCGTCTGGACCGGTTCGCACTGTCGGCGATCGAGCGGGGCCGACGTCGGGTGGACGTGGACGAGCTGGTGATCCTGGCGGGCCTGCTTGGGGTGGAGCCTGCGGTGTTGTTGACGCCGGTGAAGGTGCGGCTCGTGATCGAAGAGGCAGGCGCGTGATCGTTGATGAGGGGCCCTGGCCGGCGGGCAGCCCCACAGGGCGCAGGTGGTCTCGTGCCATTGCATGCCGCCGCCGCAGGTGCACCCGGCGACGGCGGTGACGTGCGAAGTATTCCGCGATGTGCGAGCCGGGCGTCACTACCAGTAGGTCACCGACCACCCCTGCGCGGGAGTGGTGAAGCAGGTTATGGGCTCCACGTCTGCCCCCTCCACAGCGGCAGCGGGATCCAGGCAACGGTTGGTGCCCGTGCTCGTGTTGAGAATGGCGAAGTTCTGGTGCGTCCAATACTGGGTGCGATGGTCAATGCAGTGCTGTAACTGGGCCACATTGACACCGGCTACGGTTACAGCGGCTAGGCAGTAGCCGCTTTGGAGGTGGATGAGCCACCCACCGTTCCACCAGCCCCACCTCTGGCCGGGGTCGCCGCTGTTGCAACGGCCCAGGTAAACGCCGTGACTGAGGGTGCCGGTGGTGTCAAGGCACAACCCCAAGGCTTGATGATTGGCGATCTTGAATGGTCCGGGCGTGCCGGAGAGCACCGCTGTGCCGGAACTTTCGTTCCGTGAACTCGCTGATGCGGTTCCCGCGCCCGCGACCATGCTCATGAGAAGCAGAGGCGCTGCTAGGACGGTGGCTATCTGCCGGAGTCGGAACATCGTTGATCCTTTCGACGATAGGGCTCGGCCCGCCCTCAGGTTGAATAATCTTTTAGTTGATCATAATTGAGCAGAAGTCTCCGGACCAGGCCAGTAAGCGGACATTGACCGCATATGTCACGGTACGAGTGGTGGTTGCGTCCGAGCACGCGCGTGATCATGACGTGTCGGCTATCGTGAGCGGTACGGCTTACCGCATGCCTGCCTCCGAGCGCATCCCCTGCCTATGCCAGGGACGCCGCGGTGAAGAGGCGAAGGTCCTCGTGGATCGCGTGCCCCCTGTGTAACCGACCCCATCCCCGGCCGTATTTCACGCGGACAGGACGCAATCCTGGAACATTCGGCGATCTGACCGCGAATAACTGGTATGGGTTCAGAAGCGTTCTACACTACGGCTGCGCAGGTCCTGCCGACTCTTATGATCGCCTTAGCGGTCGAGTTCAGCTTCATCCTTCGATCCCTGCAACGCGAACTCAACGAGGCGGATAAGAGCGGGGCCTCGGGGCAGATCAAGATGGCGAATGAGGACGTGAACAGGGCGTATTGGACCGCCTTCGTGCTTGGGCTCATCTTCATTGCTGGCGAGGTGCTGGCACTTCTTACGATCGGGTTCCGCTGGTTCAACGTCTGGACGTTCCTTGTGATCGGGCTCTGCCTGTTGGTGTTGATCGTTGCGGTTGTCTTCGTTCCCGTCTTTCGTGTCACCGCCTTTGACTGAGTCGGTGCATGCCCCGAAACGGCATTGGGGCGCTGATCGTTGGCGGTGCCGCCAACGGTTGCGCCCACGCGATCATGTGTGTCACACTTCGTGCGGGCGGCACCCCTATGCCCACCTTCCCCCCTTGTGAGCTGGGCGTACGCGAGACGCGGGACTGGACGCGTTTCTGCCGGTGCGTGTGCCGCCCCCACCCTCTCCTATCGGCCGTGGCCTGTTCGCGCGTCTACGGCCATCTCAGCGCCTCGATCAATCCGGGACAGAACAGCGAAAGCGGGGTGAACGTGACCCCGCCATCCCCCGTGACCGCCCGCGAAGCCGCCCGCCGGCTCGAACGGGAGCCGTGCACCATCCGGAAATGGGCGTCCCGCTACAAGGCGCGCATCCTCGGCCGCGCCGGGCGGGAAACCGTGTACGACTACGCCGACCTCGCCCTCATCGAGTGGTGCATCTGGGCCGGCCGTCCCGTACCGACCACGGCGGAGGACCGCGACGAGCTACGCGCTGCCCGCCGAGCGGCGTGACCAGGTGATCACACGAGGATCGGTGCAGAGTCCGAAGTGCCTTCGGCACGGACCCGTAGTCGCCCGTCGGGCAACTGATCAGACGCTTTCCGCATGTGCTCTTTCCACTTGTCCGTGGGCCACTGAGTCTGCTCACTCCACACCACGCCACGCAGGTTCGCGCCGTCGAGGCGCGTCCCGGTCAGGTTCGCGTGGGTGAGGTTCGCACTGGTCAGGTTCGCGTGGGTGAGGTTCGCACTGGTCAGGTTCGCGTGGGTGAGGTTCGCGCCGGTCAGGTCCGCGTGCCTCAGGTTCGCGCCGGTCAGGTCCGCGTCGCTCAGGTCCGCGCGGCTCAGGTCCGCCTCGTCCATGTGCGCGTGGTGCAGGTGCGCGCTGCGCAGATGTGCGCGGTATAGGCTCGCGTAGACCAGGTCCGCGCTGTTCAGGTTCGCGCGGCTCAGGTCCGCGTGGGTGAGGTCCGCGACGGACAGAATCGCGTGGGTGAGGTTCGCACTGGTCAGGTCCGCGCCCTCCAGGAGCGCGCCGCTCAGGTTCGCGTTGGGCAACAGCGCGAAGTTCAGGTGCACGCCGATAAGGGTCGTGTCGTTCAGGTTCGCGCCGGTCAGGTCCGCGCCCCTTAGGTCCGCGCCCCTTAGGTCCGCGCCCCTTAGGTCCGCGCCCCTTAGGTCCGCGCCCCTTAGGTCCGCGCCCCTTAGGTCCGCGCCCCTTAGGTCCGCGCCCCTTAGGTCCGCGCCCGGTCCTACGCCATGCGCAGCCCCTACGGGAGGGAAGCTGACGGCCATGCTGTCTGCGGGTGCTGGACGTGCTCCTGCGGCGATGAGCACGCGGGCCCACCAAGGCGATACGGTCACTCTCAGCCAGGGGCGGGAGGGGCGAACTGCCCGTGCCAGGCGAGCGAGCAGGGCATCAGGACGGGTTCGCATGCTGCTCACCTCCGCCCGCCTCCTTACGCACGGCCACCTCTACCCCCGCCAACAAGCCACGCACACTGGCTTCGGCTCCCACGCCGAGCAGGAAGGCTGGCCAGGGGCCGCTCATCTGCCCGTGCGCGGCTGCCGCGACGATCGAGCCGAGCAGCAGGGATCCGCCGAGCACGGCGAACCGGGCCCAGAAGTGCTCACGTATCTCCTGGTCGGTGCGGTCTTTGCCGCGCCAGGGCCAACGGTAGCCCGCGGCCTTGATAGCCGCGATCAGTGACACCAGTGCGGCGGCGCCGCCGCCGGCCAAGCCCCAGAGCGCGGCCTCTAACACCCCGAGTGCTTGGGCCTGCATCACTCAAAGTTAGCGCTGGGTGTGCCTCCGTGACTACCGATCTGACGTATTCGGCAGTGCCCCATTCTCAGGAGCAGAAGGACCCCTCATGCAGCTCAAGCCTCGCGTCCGCATCCTGGGCGCCGAACGCCACCTGCTCGCCCAGCTCGTCGCCGGCCGCTACCAGGCGGGCGAATCCATCCGCGAGCTCGCCGAGTCGATCAGCCGCTCGTACGGGTTCATCCACACGCTGCTGGAGGAGGCGGGCGTCGAACTGCGGCACCGCGGCGGCGACCACCGCCCCCGCGCCAAGGACAAGCCGGAGGTGTCGGCGTGACGCCCGCCGAGCTGGCCGCGGCAAGGCGGGGGAGTTGCTGGACCAGGCAGCCGAGCACATCCAGGACACGGGGCACGTCACCAATTGCGTGGCCATCGCGGACGCCTGGACGAGGCTGTACGCGGCGCTGGCCTGGACGCCGGTGGACTGGCCGGACATCTTCCCGGAGCGGGATCAGTCCTCGGGGTGAACGCCTAGGTCTTTACGCGCTGCCTCGGTGAATGGTCGCACGATGTCACGGATAAGTTTGTTCTGATCCTCGCTGAAGCCCTGTCCTGTGCTGCTGATGGCGAGGCATTGGCGCCGAGCGGCTTCTACAGCCAAGCCCGCGTGGGCGGCGACAATGGAGGGTGCAAGGAGCCGCACTGTTGCGTATGCCGGTAGAAGTTCGTCATATCGCGCACACCGGTCATCCTTTTGTGCGGTATTGAAGCGGTCAAAGGCGACATTCAGCTGTGTGTAGGCGACCTGGCGCTCCTGGCGAAGGGCTTGTTCACGTGTGGAATCGGCCTGATAGACGACCCCGGCGAATGTGGCTAAAGCGCCAACGACAGCCCCTCCCAGAGCGGCACTGGCGGTGAGCAGTGCGATTCGGAACTGGTTATCGGTCTGCTGCGCCCGCTCGGGCTGTTTCGGCTCATCCGACACGTCAAGTGCTCCTGCGATCTTGTAGGGCTGGCCTGGCGTGCACGGCCGTGATGAAATCCTCAGCCCAAGGCTGTCAAGGAGGGGCGATCCGGCCGAACGAGCACCGACCTGCCCTTGAACATACAGGAGCCCGCCGACAGGCGGCGGGCTCCCTTGCGTGCGACGTCAGATCCAGTTGCACACCACGGCGGCCATCTCCCACACCTCATCCGTGGTGAACTCGATGCCCACCTCGGGCAGCGCGGCGTCCAGCTCGTAGGAGATGTCGTCGCGGGTGTAGCCGTCGTCGGTGTCGGGCAGGCGCGACTCCACCAGTTCGGCCACCCGCGCGGCCTGGCCGTTCAGGGCGATCCCGGCCTCAGCCGCCGCGTGCGTGATGATCTCTTCCGTGACGGCGTTCATGGTGCTCCTTCCTGGTCGAGGCGGACCCTATTCGGGCTCATCGTCGAGGTTCCAGTTCCGAGCCCCCGACGTCGCCGTGTTGTAGACCTCGTACCGGTACTCCGCGCCGGGACCGTTGTCGATGATCGTGTCCCCGATCGTGGCGGACCGGCTTGGCAGGTACACGTACAGGCTGCCGAACTGCGCTCCGACGTCGAACCCGTGCTCGACGGCGAAAGCGCGCACGTCGTCCTCGGTGTCCAGATGACGCATGCTGCGTGCCGTGGAGTCGCTCATGCGCTGTACCTCCGATACTCGGCGGCAGCCGCCCGCATCGCGAGGATCGCCTCGTCACGGGCCACGTCGGCCAGGTCGAACAGGTCGGCATAGCCGTGCCCGCCGGCGTGCCGGGCAGTGATGAGGAAGTCCGCGTCGTTCGTGAGCGGGTCGGCCTCCTCGGGGGCGATCCCGGCCGAGCTCACCGCCTGTTCCAGCGCTTTGCGCGGGTTCAGCGTGGCGTCAGACTCCAGCAGATCGGCGGCGGCGTCCACGACCTGGGCGGAAAGGGTGAAGTTCGCGCTCATGGGCACCTCGCCAACTCGACGCCGTGCGCCTGCTCCCACATCAGCCGCGCCACCACGTCCAGGTCGTCATCCTCGACGCGAGGGCGGTAGCCGGCGTAGTCGATGCGGTGGAACAGCTCGGCCATGTGCCGGGCCGCGCTCCGGGCCTGCGCGTGGGGGATGTCGCGGACGTGCGTGGCGTCCGGGTCGATGCCTGTGGTCTCCCAGGAGGTGAACCGGTCCTGGAGTTCGATGATCCTGGAGGCGATGTAGAACGCGTCCAAGTCCGGGCCGTACTCCTTGGTGCACGGCTCGCCGCCCCAGACCGCGCGAGCCAGTGCTTCCTCCGGGTCGAGGGTGTGGTCGCCGAGCATGATGTCGGCCGCCCGCTCCAGGACGTACGCAAGGTGAGCGAAGCTAGCCATCGATCCGCTCCCTCGCCGCCAGTTCGAGCTCCCGCGCCGCCTCCTGCGGCGGTATCGGGATGACAACGACCTGATCATCAGGGAACGCCTCGTACGCCTCACCCGGCAGGGCTTCGGTCCCGAACAGGATCGGCACCTCGTGCCCATCGTTGGCGTACTCGGCGAATAGGATGCGTGGCCACTGGCCGCCCACCTTCGGCGGCTCGGACGGCAGCATGTAGAGCATGGCGACGAGCCGGAACCGGCCGCCGGAGGAGAACCGCATCACCAGCTCGTGCACTTCCATCTCGATCGAGCCGGGCTCGTTGTAGTCGGCTCTGCTGGGGAAGACGTCACTCATCGCCGGCCGCCTCCTCGATGGCCGCCCGCACCGCGGCGGACCGGTCGTGCGGGATGGTGACCGTGGCGTTGGTCGCGCACGCCGGGAAGTTGACCGCGAGCTCCAGGCCCTCCGGCCCAGATGTGGCGACGAGCGACAGGTGGCCGTCCGGGTCGTTGAGCAGGAGCGAGACCTGGCCGTGCGTGGCGTCCGGGCCGAGCATGCTGAGCAGCAGGCGCAGGTCGTTGGCCTCCAGCCCGAAGAGGATGCCGGAGGCGTTGACGATGACGCTACCGGGAGGGGCGTCGGGGAGTGCGTCGATCACGTCGAAGTAGGTGCCGTCCGGCCCGACGTAGACGGCTGTGTCGATGAACATGGTCATGGTGGCGTTTCCCTTTCGCGAGGAATGTGGACGCCACCGTACGACCGGCACCTACAGCTTGTCGGGCATCCGCTCAGATTCGCCGGGCTCAATGGCGGAACCGCCAACGACTATTCGGCCACGGTGAGCATGTGGATGGCGCTGCGCTCAGTCATCGGCGACCGCCCGCCGCGCCCTGGCCTTCACCAACTCCTCGAACCTCGCGATGCTCTCCGGGGTCACCGGCTTCCAGCCTCGGCCGCTGATCCTCAACGCCAGGTTGTACAGCTCCCGATGCTGTACGTCCCACTTGACGTCGCTCTCGTTCAGCAGGGCGGTGGCCAGTTCGACCGTGGGTGAAACGTACCGGCCGTCGATCATCGCAGAGCAGTACAGGCCGTCGATCAGTTTCTCGACGGAGCCCTCACCGTGGACCTCGCACTGGATCGACTCCTCGATGACGTCGTCATCGTCGTCGGTCCAGTCGTAGCGTTCGATGACTCCTGTAGGGCTGACGGGGCCGTGCGCCACGACATGCGTCCAAGCGGTCAGGCGGGTGCCGTCACCGCATTCCGCGCATCTGTAGACGCTTGCTGGTGCGGTGCCATCCTCGGTGGCCTGGGGTGCTGTCTCCGACTGATGTCTTGCGCGAGGGCGGGTCATCCTGAGGGCTCCTTGTCTCATTCGTCCACGGTGAGCTTGTCGATGGCGGCTTGCATGTCGGCCTCGGTGGGCAGGGTGTAACGGCGGGCGGTCTCGAGGTTGTGGCCCAGAATCTGGGCGATCTTGACCACGTCTTCTCCTTCACGAGCCAGCTTCGTGCCAAGCGTGTGGCGCAGGACGTGGGTGGTGAACTCCTCGTCGCGGCCGACGTCGATCCCGGCCCGGTCGGCGATGCCGTTGAGCACGTCGGTGGCGGCTCGGGCGGACAGCCGGCCGCCACGCACGTTGAGGAACAGGGCTTTGCTCTTGTCGGCGCCGGGCAGGTTCGCGCGGTGGCGAAGGTAGGTGTCGAGTTCCGTGCGGAGCGTGGTGTGCATGAGCACCTCGCGGTACTTCTCGTTCTTGCCCATGCGGATGATGAGGACGCCTTTGCGGGCGCTGATGTGCAGGTCGTCGATGTCGAGGGCGACGAGTTCGTGGATGCGGGTTCCGGCGTAGAACGCGGTGTAGCCCATGGCGCGGTCGCGGGGGGCGGACTGTTCGATGGCGCGGAGGAATCGAGTCTGGGTGCGTTGGTCGAGTGCTCGCGGTGCGAGGTTGGGCAGGATGATGCGTTTGGCGGTGGCGGGGCCGAGGCCGATGCGGCGGTTGAAGTCGTCGATGGCGGTCAGGTGCGCGTTGACGGTGGTGGGTTTGCGTTTGAGGACGGTCAGGAGGTGGGCGCGGTAGTCGCGGGCGGCCCAGTCGCGTACGGCGGGGTCGGTGAGGGGGTCGCCGTTGAGGTCGGCGTCTTCGAGCCAGGCGAGGTATTGGCGGATGCGGGAGAGGTAGGCGCGGCGGGTGTCGTCGTCCATATCCAAGAGCGGGTTCATGACTGCTTGCTCGTAGTCGGCGAACGCCGTGGCGTACCGCTCCGGTACGGGGGTGGGTGCGGCTCCGGGGCGTCGTCGTTTTGGACGCTCCAACTCGTTGTGATCTTGGCTTCTAATATCGGAAGTCATTCACGCCTCTTGTTGACCTGGCAGGGACGAAATATCAGAACTGCCACCAGGAGTGCAGTTCAGATATTCACAAGTATCTGAAGTTTGGCATTTCGTTGGCGGTAGCGCCAACGAAGGCTACGATCGCGAGTGAATCAGTCTCCTCGCGAAAGAGATGATCATGAGCGAAGCTCACACCACCCCTGACACCGGCCTCGTCACGCCCGAGGTCGCCGAGAACGTTCTGTGGTCCAAGTACCCCGCCACGCGCCGCACGGCCGGACCGGGCCACTTCCTCGAACTGCTGATGGAGGCCATCAGCCACGCCGACCTGGAGAACCAGGCCAAGCTCGCCGCCGGGTTCCCCGAGTACGTGGCTGCCTGGAAAATGTCGTTCGACGACCTCTACAACACCGCCAGGCCGGGTGAGGTCCGATGAGCCGCCCCATCATCACCACCGTGGCGGAGGTCGAAGCGCTGGCCGCCGCCCGGCGGCGTGCCGGGTTGCCCGCCAAGCCGCTGCCCGCCGGCCTGACGATCCTGCGCGTCAATCTCCGCGAAGCGGAGGACATCCTCCGGGGCGTCTTCGTCTACGCTCCCACCACCGTCCACATCTCCAGGTGCGACGAGGGCGTCTACGTCGAGCACGCCGCCCCCGAGGTCATCGCGGAGCTTCGGACGGAGCTGCACGCTGGGGGGTGGGAAGTCCGATGACGACCTTCAAGATTCAGAAGGAACCGTCCGCCGACCACACACTGCCCTACCCCTACTTCGCCGACGAGTCCGGCGCGATCGGCCGCCAGGACGTCTGGAAGGGGAACCCGACCCAGGTCGTCGGCTTCCAGGCCGACCCGAACGTCCACAGCATCGACCTCCTGTGGGAGGACGCGATCCAGGACCTGGACCAGGCATCGGGCATGTACCTCGTCACGATCGATGCGGACGGCGAGTTCGTCACGCACCTGACCCCGGTCGAGTCGGTGACGGTCGTCGCTCTGACGGGCGGTGAGGTCCGGTGAGGCTGCCTGCCGACTGGGAGACCGAGCCGGGCACCGGCTACTGGGGTCACCTCTCCCACCTGATTCACAAGCCGTGCGGGTTCCGGACGGGGAACGCTTACGACTTGATCGTGGAGTCCAACAACATCGGTTCGGTGCGCGAGGTGGTCTACGGGCACTACTCGGAGTGCTCCGCCAGGGAGCCCGACGACGAGCCGTCGAGCGAGAGCGCCCTGACCCTCGACGTGTCGCTCACTCAGGACCAGGCCGACAATCTCTGTCGCGCCGCCACGGATCTCAACATGGACCAGGACAAGCTGCTGGCGATGCTGGCGGGCCGGGTGCAGGTGGAGTCCGCCGGCCGGGTCTACCTGTCGGCCGAGGACGACGAGGCGGGTGGTGAGGGCCGATGAGCCTCGTCGTGTTCAAAAGCGCGCCTGGCCGCGACTGCTACGTGCTGTGGCGGACGAGCGTCGATTCGCCGGTATTCATCGGAGATCGGGAAACAACCTCCATAAGGCTTCGCGCAGATGGCGAATCCCTGGGCGCTGTGGCCGCCAAGCTCGACCTAGCTGACCAGACCGGCAGCTCGTACATCGACGGCACCGGCTGGTGGGACGACGATGGGTTCGTGGTCGATGAGGAACTCTTCCCCTCGGGTATGGGTTCACGGTTCCTGCCGCGGGCCGGCCTGGAGGAGTTCACGCGGGCGGCGTCGGTGGGTGACGTGGAGCGGATGCTCGCTCTGACGACGGAGATGCTCGAATCGGGTGAGGCCCGATGAACACCAACCGCACCCCCGTCCGACCGGGCAAGGTTCCTCGCTGGGACGAGAACCTGTCCGTCGAGCTCGGGCCGGCGCAGACCGTAGAACACACTGGGGGCCGCCAGTGGCTGGTGTACGTCGATGACGTCGAGATCGGTCTAGCCGAGGAGAACATGACCCGCTACGGGGCAGGCCCGTGGCTCCAGGAGGGATGGCGCTTCAAGCCGGCTTTTCCCATGGATCCCTTGCGGACGCGACGCAAATACTCGTCGCGAGCCGCAGCGATCGGTCGGCTCGTGAATGCTTGGATTGATGCCGGGCGTCCGCTTCCCGAGGGCGGCGATGCCTGATGCATCGGCGGACGGCGAAGCGCGAGGCGTGCTTCCGCGCGGCCCTGTGCCTGGAGAACACCCTCGCGGACGGCTGGGAAGGTCTCGACCACCACTACGGTGACGACGCGGACATGGTGGCGACGCCATGAACGAGATCGTGGCCGAGCTGACCAAGCGCGGAGGCCGGGTGCCGCAGGGCCTGCCGGGTGGTGGTGGGGAGTGACTCCGCGTCTCACCCCGCGCCGGCTGCACTTCCTGGGCGTCCTCGCCGAGCAGGGCAGTGTCGTCCTGTACGGCTCGTACGAGGACATCCCCGAGTACGGTCTCAATCAGGCCGACGTGGACGCGCTGGTCACGCTGGGGTTGATCAGTGTCGGGCCTGCGGAAGGTCATCGCGGTACGGCTCGCACGACGGTGGTCACCGACGCGGGCCGGGCCGAGCTGGAGCGGCGGGCAGGTGGGACGTGAGCCGCCGCGAGGTGGACGGGCTCCAGTACACGGCTGCGCTCGGCAGCGTGCTGGAGGTGCTGCTGAAGGACCAGCCTGGGATGGCGATCTGGCCGCTTGCCGAGGCGGCCGGGCTGACGGCGGTGCGCGTGACGTCGCTGATCGACGATCTGGAGGATCGTAGCTGGGTTGCCGGGGAGTGGGAGGAGGGCGTGCCCGATGGGCAGGCTCGCCGCCGGTTCTACCGGTTGACGCCGATCGGGTGGGCCAACGCGCTGGCGCTGCTGGGGCGGTACGACGACCTCTGATCAGCAACCGGAGTGATCTTCGCGTGCTTGGCGGTTCCGCCAACGGCCAGCCCGCGCGGAATGCTCATTATGGTGGCCGCTCGCGGCCTAACTGGCCTGGCCTGATGGCCAGTGTCGCTCGCGAGGTGAGGCGCTGAGAATCGCTCTCAGCGCCTCACCTATTTCATGATCATTTGAAGCGTGGCAGCTGCTAATACCGGCCGCGCAGGGCTTCGGCTCCGGGATGATGGTGTACGAGGGGAAGCAGTCGGCGAGCAGCGGGGCGGCACGCGCGGTCTGGCCCTAGTGGCTGATGAGCTGAGCGGTCTCGTTACGCTTGGTCTTGTGCCAGGTGAACTTGACCTGGCCCATGCGCTTGCGCTGCTCTTTGCTATACGAATGGATACTAAATCCGGCATGATTTCTGTCGTGTATCCAGCCGCTCTTCCAGCCGGTCGTAGTTTGCACATAAAGCCATGAATGGCCTGTGCATCCCCCCTGTACCTTTTTGGTAAAGGCGCCAGTATGGCTGCTTTCAAACACCCAGGTGCAGCCGCTGCGGCGCTTCCAAACGACCTTTCTGTGGGCGGCCTTCGCTGTGTCGTTGCCCGCATGCGCGTGCGATGCTTGGGCAGCGGGGGCGAGCGCGGTCACCGTGGAGGATGCCGTGTGCGCCGGTGAGCTGGGGGCGATGATCAGCATAGATGCGGCACCGGTGATGCCGATGGATGTGATGATCCGCTTGGTGACTGAAGCCATGGGATGGTCCTTTCCGCCATCGATTGCCTTGCGAGCAGAAAGGTAAGCTGGGGCATGTTGAGGATCTGTTGAGGATCTGTCAAGTGAGGTACGAAATCCTGCCCGAGCGGTTGAATCGCGCTACTGCGATTGGCTAGTAGAAATTCCGGGCTAGTGGCGCGTACGTCACCAGCGGTGGCACCGGCACCGGAAACTCTTCGTCATACGGGGCCTGGCTGCCTCGTGCTCACGAATCGTCACCCTAACGAGGACCTGATGCGCCGTATCGAACACATGCCCCTCCCCGAGATCTCCCGAGCCGTGCGGAACCCCAAAGAGCACGACCTCCCGGCCATCAGGAAGTCGATCGAGGCGTTCGGGTGCACCCTGGCCGGCGAGCTCGATGAGCGCACTGGCCGCCTCGTCGCCGGGCATGGGCGCCTCCACGTCCTTGACGAGATGGCCACAGAGGGGAAGTCGCCGCCCGAAGGCGTCAAGGTCGGCGACGACGGCGTGTGGCTGGTGCCCATCCTGCGCGGCTGGACCTCCCGGTCGGATGCGGACGCGGAGGCGTACCTGGTGGCGGCGAACCGGCTCACCGAGCGGGGCGGCTGGGATCACGGCATGCTCGCCGACATGCTGACCGACATCGGCGACGCCGACGAAGCGCTGCTGGCCGCGGCCGGGTACACGAGCGACGACCTAGCGGACCTCGACGAGCTGGTGCCCCGCGACCCCGAGCAAGCGCCGCCGAACCCGGTCACGGGGTCGGGGCCGGCCGAGCGGGTTGAGCCGCCGACCGTGTGGGGCGTCGTCGTCACCTGCGAGTCCGAAGCGGAGCAGGTCGAGCTACTGGAGCGGCTGACCGAGGAAGGCTACTCCGTCCGAGCTCTCATGTAGGCCGATCGTTAACGCTCCGCTGTGCCGAGGCGGCTCACTCCCCGCCGTCGTCGGTCCGCTTATCTGGCTTCAGCACCGCACCGGTGGGGCCGGTGCTTACATGCCAACCCGGCGGCCACACGTGCCCGTTATCCGGGTGCATCACTCGCGCTCCCGCTAGGTCGATCCGGGTGCCTCGCGTGCCCTTGAACACGGCGTTGCCGAGGAAGGTCGCGCCGCCGAATGCGGCGCCGGCGATGAAGGACGTTCGGCGAAACCAGACGCCGCGGGTAAAGGTTGCCCCGCCGAATCCAGCGTTGCCGAAAAAGGTCACGTTGCCGAACAGGGCGTTGCCAGCGAAGGTTGCCCCTTCAAATAGGGCCTCGCCGATGAAGGTCGCGCCGCCGAATGGGGCGTTGCCAGCGAAGGTTGCCCCTTCAAATAGGGCGTTGCCGGTGAAGGTCACCTCGTTGAACCAGCTGTCACCGATGAAGGTTGCTCCCCTGAAAACGGCTCGATCGACACGGCAGCGTTCGAAGTCGAAGTCGACCAAGGTGACACCGGTCAGGTCGAGGCGGATGCCGGGCCAGAAGAGGGCATTGGCAGCGGTGGGGAGCTGCCACCAGCGGCGTTTTTGCCAGCGTAGGTGGTCGATGAGGAGGCGTTGGGCGGTGAATCTGACCTGCCGTTCTTCGTCCGGGTCACGGCCAGCCCGCGCCTCGGTCCGGCCCGACGTCCCAGTGCGTGCGGCGCGCTGGGCGGCGCGGATCTTCTCGTGCCGGTCCTCTTCGCGCGGGGGCGTCCACGGCATGCGCAGATAGGCGCAGATAACGTCCACGATCGTCTGCCTCAGCCTGGGGTTGTTCTGCGCGAGCTGTTCAAGCGCGTACAGGCCGCCGAGCCGGACGGGGGCCTGGGCGCTGCCGAGCTGTTCGACCGCCTTGCTGAAGCGGTCGGTGTCGTGGCCTCGCTCGCCGAGTTGGAAGGTGCGCCGGGCGGTGTCGGCGTTGCGCGCGGTGTAGAACACTGCCAGCAGCGCGGCTAGGCCGGTGGCCACGGCCAGGACGTTGCCGCGAATCGCTGCCAGTGCGGCGGCCCGATCCTTGTCCTCTTTGAACACTGTGGCGTGGTCGATGTGCTCCAGCACCCACGTGGCGCCCGGACCCAGCATCCACACCAGCGTCGGGACCGCCACGAGCACCAGCACGGCCACGACCATCGACGAAGGCTTCACGATCCCGGCTACCGCTCGGAGTTCTTCTCGGCCATGGCCCTGATGATGCTGCCGGACCCCTGCCCTGTGGAGACCGAGTGACGCGATCGTGACCCCGATGTAGGAGGCACTCTTGCGCGCGGACATCACCCTCGCCACCCCCGTACGCCGCACCGCCAGGGTGTTGCAGCTCCAGGGCATGTTCGACGTGCCGCTGGAAGAGAAACTGACCAACTCCTGGTCGGCGCACCTACCCATCGAGGACCGGAAGTGGAACGTCGGTCTGCTCGTCGGCCCGTCCGGCGCCGGGAAGACCACCCTCGCCCGCGCGTTGTGGCCGGGCCGGCTCGTCGAGGCACACTCGTGGGGGGATCGGGCGCTCGTGGATGACTTCCCCAAGGGCATGTCCATCAAGGACATCGTCGGCCTGCTGACCGCGGTGGGACTCTCGAGCCCGCCCGCGTGGCTCCGGCCGTATAAGACGCTGTCGAACGGGGAGGCGTTCCGCGCGTCGATGGCCCGCGCCCTGGCCGAGCATGACGGGCTCGTGGTGGTGGACGAGTTCACGTCCGTCGTGGATCGCCAGGTCGCCAAGGTCGCCTCTCACGCGGTGGCGAAAGCCGTACGCCGCTCCGGGCGGCAGCTCGTCGCCGTCACGTGCCACTACGACGTGCTCGACTGGCTCCAGCCCGACTGGGTATACGACGTCGCCGCGGGCTCGTTCGCGTGGAGGCAGGTTCAACCCCGGCCCACGCTCCGGCTCGACATCCACGCTGCTGACCGGTCGCTCTGGACGGTATTTCGCCACCATCACTATCTGAGCGCCGAGATCAGCAACACGGCGCATTGCTTCGCTGGGTGCATCGACGGCCAGCCGGTGGCGTTCCTTGCGTACCGGCATTTCCAGCACCCGATCGTGCGGAACATGAAGATGGAGCACCGGCTGGTGGTGCTGCCGGACTTTCAGGGCCTGTCGATCGGCGCTCGCATGTCGGAGTGGGTGGCGCAGCATCTCGCCGATCAGGGTTTCCGCTACCGGTCCGTGTCGTCGCATCCGGCGCTGATCTCCTACCGGGACCGGTCGCCGCGGTGGCAGCGGCAGGCCCGCGCCACCAAGCTCCACACCAGCTCGAAGCGGCGGAACCAGCACAAGGACACGCTCGACCCGCGCCGGCTAGGGCTGGTCAGCTTCGAGTACATCCCCGCTGCGGCCGGGGCAGGGACCCGGCGCTGAGCGCACGCCGAACGGGTCTGGGATCTCGCCGTGTAGCGCGCCGCGCACCAGCCCAGCGACCTCGATCGTGCCCTCCGAGGTGTCCGTAGTGCGAATCGAGACCAACTCGGGTACATCGTGAGTCACGCACACGGAGGGTATACAGGGTGATATCGCGTGCCGCCCCTCCAGTTTGAGGACCCGGGACGCCTGCCCACGAGGAGACACGTGTCCTCCGAGGACCAATCCTTACCGAGTGACGGTGCTGGAAGTGGGCACGTCGAGATTAATGGGATCGGCAACATGCCCGCATTGCATTGAGGCTGCACGTTATAATGACACAAAGATTTGCACAATGGCGGCAATTGCCGATATAATACCAACAATCAAGGGCAGATTAACTTCAATTTTTCTCTTTGTTAGAAACACCCTCGCTTGGAGTTGGAGGTGGAGCCAGCGTCCTATCGCCCAATTGAGGATGCCACAGGCGACACCAAGCCACGCGTACCTTGCAAGGGTTTCAGGATTCCAGATGGGCTGCTTCCTCTCGGTCAGATAGGCTATGCCCCAAATATTGAAAATGAGTATTTCGGAGCCCAGGATGGCCAATACCAGAGGAAGGGCGAATAGCACCATCCGCGCATACGTGATGAGGAGCGTTAGTGTGAATTCAAGACGATGTTTGGCGGCTGATTGAAATGGTAGCCAAGTCCGCGGTTGCCAACTTGGCCCCTCTCTCCAGCGAACGGAGAGCCGTTTTCCCGTTCTTGGCCTATTTTTTTCTTGTTGAAGGTAGGAGTAGGGTTGCCATTCTGGTGCCTTCGCTCGGATGGCCGCCAAAAAAGGTCTGGCTTCCAGTAGTGCGGCCGTAAGTTCCTCGAAGCGCCCTAACGCCCAAGTCGAGTCTTCGGCCTGAACTTCGTAAGTCGTCCATGAATCTGGGCCTATGGAGATCTCTACAATTCTTCTAGGGTTTGCTTGACTGGATTTGAGATGCAAATTTGTTAGAAGATCTCGATCCTTTTTAACTTCACGCACGAAATTTGCCAGGTCGTCATCTTCAATACTTTTACTGTTGCCGGGGTCATATGAAATTTTGGTGTCTGTAGCTGTTGAGTCGAACCCCTTTTGGGCGAGCTGCCAGACGTCCTGAATTTGCTCTGCTGTGGGTCGAAATCCTTGGATTCGACCACGTCTTACTGTGAACTCTCGAAACTGGCCAGGCATACAAACAACTGAAGCATTCAGGCGTATCTTTGGCAAGGGATAGGCAAGGGATCGTGCTGTCAAGACAGTCGGTCACGAAGGGTTTCTGCGGCAGAGTGACCACGCCTGGAGCGGTGCGCCCGCTACTCGTGGACGGTCGAGTGGACAGCCGTCAGCGGCGGTATCCCGACCAGGCCCGGCCGGGCAAACCCGGTCACCAGCGGCGATTGGGATGGTCCCCGCGTGCGCGGCCATCGCCGACCAGATCGTCC
Organism: Nonomuraea sp. SYSU D8015; assembly: GCF_008065375.1. Lineage (GTDB taxonomy): Bacteria > Actinomycetota > Actinomycetes > Streptosporangiales > Streptosporangiaceae > Nonomuraea. The sequence goes on along the minus strand of NZ_VJYI01000038.1, from coordinate 28,056 downwards.
AGGACCGCGCCGGTACGGCTACCGGGCGGCGACAGAAACGGAGAAACAGATCATGGTCGTGGACATCCGGCAATACGAGCCCATCGACACCGTCGTCGAGGCGGTCGAGGTGAACGGGCTCGACCTCGAAGACATCGTCGCCTGGATCAACGAGCAGTCGAAGCTGGGCGGCATCGTCGGACGGCCCGCGCTGCGCGGCCGGTCGGCCGAGTACATCGACCTCCAGACGCCGGAGGGGATGGTGCGCGCGGGCCTGGGCGACTTCATCGTGCACGACGGCGCGGGCTCGTTCTGGAAGCTCTCCCGGACGGTGTTCCACCGCAGCTTCACGCCCGTCGCCGGCGGCGCGGCCGAGACGCCCGGCGAGGGGGAGTAGGTGCGGATCCAGGTGCTGCGCCTGCCGCTGTACGAGATCGGCGACATCAGCGAGGAGCCGTTCGCGCTCATCGTGGACCAGGCCGGGCCACCCGAAGGAGACGAGGGTGACGGCGACGACGGCGGCTGGTCGCTGCCGTCGCTGGCGGTGTTCGCCGAGCAGATCGGCGCCCGCGGCGTGTGGGTGACCCCGGCCACGGTGGAGATCGTGGAGCCGCAACTGCCGGATGTGGTGGATCACGTGCCGGTCGGCGACCCGGCGGCAGGCGCGCTGTAGCTCGTTGGCGGAACCGACAACAGCAGAGGGGATGAGTCCGGGGCGATGGCCGACAAGCAGCGGCAGCTGGAGCTTGCCCAGCGGCGCACTCAGGCGCTCCAGATGCGGATCGCCGGAGTGTCCCCGACGCTGATCGCCGAGCGGCTGGGCTACAACAGCCCGCAGGCCGCGAGCGCGGACATCACCGCGGCGTTGAAGCGGGCCGCCAAGGCGGAGGGTATGGCGGCCGAGCATCTGCTGCATCTGGAGATCGGCCGCCTGGACCGGATGATGGCCGCGCTGTGGCCGAAGGTGCTGAAGGGTGAGGTGCAGGCGGCGGAAACCTGCTTGAAGATCGTCAACAAGCGGGCGTCGCTGCTCGGCCTGGACCAGATCAACCGCAACGGCCACCCCGACCACGACATGGCGTCGCTGCTCGGCACCATGCTGGCTCAGCTTCAGCAGCGCTACCAGGTGCCGGACCCCGACATGGACGCCATCACGGAGGTCGACGTCGTCACGGGCGAGGTCATCTACGACGACGCCGGAGGCGAAGCATGACCGGCGGCGGACTGGGCCTGGCGGTCCGGTTGTCACCCAAGCAGGAACGCTCGATCGCCGAGTCGAGCGCGCGCCTGAACATCTGGCAGGGGGCCATCCGCAGTGGGAAGACGATCGCCTCCTTGATCAGGTGGCTGGCGTTCGTCGCCAACGCGCCCCGTGGCGGCTCCCTCGTCATCGTGGGCAAGACGGCGGACACAATCTCGCGGAATGTGTTCGATCCGCTGATGGACCCCGCCACCACCGGGCCGCTGGCCGCACGCATCTCCTACACCCGCGGTGCGCCGACCGCGACGATCCTGGGCCGCAAGGTTGAGATCATCTCGTGCGCTGATGCCCGTGCCGAAACCCGGCTGCGCGGCATGACGTGCGCAGGCGTGTACGTGGACGAGATCACGCTGCTGGAGCGGCCGTTCTGGGACATGCTGCTCAGCCGGTTGAGCGTGCCGGGGGCAAAGCTGTTCGGCTCCACCAACCCCGACAGCCCCTCCCATTGGCTGAAACGCGACTTCCTCGACCGGGCCGGCGAACTCGACCTCCGGAGCTGGCACTTCCGCCTGGACGACAACCACGCCCTGGACCCGGCGTACGTGGCCGCGCTGAAGAAGGAGTACACCGGCCTCTGGTACAAACGGTTCGTCCTGGGCCAGTGGGTGATGGCCGAGGGCGCCATCTTCGACATGTTCGACGAAGACCGCCACGTCGTGGACGAGTTGCCGCTGATGGAGAAGTGGCTCGCCGTGGGCGTGGACTATGGCACGGCGAACCCTTTCGACGCCGTCCTCATCGGCGTGTCGGTTCCCGACCTGGAGGGGCAGCGTCGCATCTACGTCGCCAACGAATGGCGGTGGGACTCCCGCGTCCAGCGCCGCCAGCTCACCGACGCCGAATACTCGATGCGGCTGGCCGAGTGGCTGGACGACATCCCCGACACGTACGGGCCGGGGACGCACGGCGTGCGGCCGGACTGGCTGATCGTTGACCCGTCCGCCGCCTCGTTCATCATGCAGCTGCACCACGACGGGTTCCGGCCCCAGCAGGGAGACAACTCGGTGCTCGACGGTATCCGCACCGTCTCCAACCTGATCGCCGCCGACCATCTGCGCGTGCATGCCTCCTGCCGCGCCCTGCTGGACGAGATTGTCGGCTACGCCTGGGACGAGAAGAAGGCGGAGCGAGGCGAGGACGCGCCGGTCAAGGAGCATGACCACAGCGTGGACGCCCTCCGCTACGGCCTGCACACCACGCAGGCGGTGTGGATGCGGTTGCTCGAACCCGTCCCCGCCTACTAGAACGCGCGTCCCCGGAGCCCGGTTGTGGCGGTCGGCACCTCCGGGGGCGCGTCTGCTCCGCGCGGCTTCCCCGTACGCGCGTCGAGCACGCGGCGCGGGCCCGGACCTTCCGCTGTTGAGGGGCAGCACGAAGGCCGGCCCGCGCCGCTGGACCCCAGCCCCTGACCTTGAGGGAGAACGATCGTGGCCGACTTCACGTTCAACATCGCGCTCGGCAGGAGCGTCGAGCTCGTCAACCGGGTGAAGACCGGCGACCCGGCCGGCTGCAGTTTGGTCGTCGTCGCGCTGGCCACGTCGGGGCTGGAGTCCGACGCGGTGCTGCGCGACAAGGACACTCTGGCCGACCTCGTGTCCGGGACCACGAACGAGGTGCCGGTCGGCAACGGCTACGCCCGCAAGAGCATCGTCGCGGCCGACCTGAACCCGGTGGTCCCGGACGACGCCAACGACCGGACCGACCTCGACATCCCCGACCAGACCTGGACGAGCGTGCTCCCCGCCTCGGGTGGCTGGTCCAAGCTCGTCATCTGCTACAAGCCCGCCGGGTCCTCCACCGACGCCCAGATCGTGCCCATGACCGCGCACGATTTCGTGATCGTGCCGGACGGGACCGACATCGTCGCGCAGATCTCCGCCGCCGGGTTCTTCCGCGCCACCCCGGTCTAAGCCAGCCATGCTGCTGCGGAACTCCTTCAACGGAGGCACGGACGGGACCGCGATCACCACCGGGAACTCCGGAGGCAGCTCAGGTGACGCGTTCACCAACATCACCGGCACGCCCACCTACGTGGCGGCGGCCGGTACACGGGCGCCGCTCGCTGCGGAGATCGGCTCGAACGATTCGCTCGCGTGGCGGAACATCACCCTGGCCGGACGCGAAATCTGGGTCCGCCTCTACGTCCAGTTCGGGTCGCTGCCGTCCGCCGACGACTGGTTCTTCGAGCTGAACTTCCAGCCCACCAGCGGTTCACCTACCGCCGTGGGCCGGTTGATGGTGGGCCCGACCGGGACGATCTCCTACCGGAGGACCACGAGCGCCGTCCTGTGCTCCATCCCCTCGGCCGTCACAGCCGGGCAATGGGTGCGGATCGAACTGCGGGTCCTGATCGGCACCACCACCTCCAACGGTGCCGCCGATCTGTGGGTGTACCAGTCCGTGGAAGCCTCCACAACACCCCTGCAAGCCAGCGTCACCGGCGTCAACGCCAACACCACGCTGCCGAACGAGGCCGGGTTCGTCTACATGCCCGGCGTCGTGATCCTGATGGATGACGTCGCCGCCACCGACCAGGGCAAGCTCGGCCCCGCCTACCCGGCCGTCATCGTGCAGCCCGCGAGCACCGCCGAGCAGGCACAGCCGATCACGCGGCGGAAGCGGCGCACGCTCGGCCAGCCCGCGTCGCTGGAGACCACGGCGCCGATCCGGCCGGTGAAGCGGCGCGTGCTCGGCCAGGCGGTCGAGGCCGATACCGTGCTGCCGATGCTGGCGCGGAAGGTCCGCACGATCGGGGCCGCGCACGAGAGCGGCAGCGCCGCCCCGGTGAGGCCCGCGCACCGCATCGTCGTCGGGCAGGCGGGTGAGACGGACCAGGCGTTCGTCATCTCCAACGGCACGTTCGTCGGCACCGCCGCCGAGACGGACCAGGCGCTGCCGGTCACCCCGGTCAAGGTACGGCTCCTCGGGCCGGCGCTCGACGCGAGCATGGCCGCTGCGGTCCGGCCGGGCCGCGCCCGCACGATCGGCGCGGCCACCGAGACCGACGCGGTTGCGGCGGTCGGCCGCCGCAAGATCCGCGTCGTCGCCCTGGCCACCGAAGGTGACCAGGCCCGGCCGCTCAGGCTGCTCGGCCGCGACGTCACGGGCGTGGACGGGCCACGCCGGACGTGGAGCGCCACCCTGGCCCGCCGGTGGGGCGCCGAGCCGCCTCGCCGTACCTGGTCCGCATCGCGCACGTAAGGAGCCCATGGTGGAGACGATCTCGTCGTTGTCGTGCGAGTTCCTGCCGTTCTTCGTGCGCGGCGCGGCCGGGACAGAAACCGTCGAGGTGGCGTTCACCGCGCCCGGTGTCGAGCCGGTCGAGGCCGACTGGTATGCGGCCGAGTGGGCGCCGGGGCCGGCCGGCGCGCGGGGCGCGACCGCGCGCATCCTGTTCGGCCCCGGCGGGACGGTCGCCAAGCCGGACGGCACCTATCAGGCGTGGGTGCGTGTGACCGCGCCGCCTCAGCTTCCGGTGCTCCCGGCTGGGCTGATCGACGTCATCTGACCCGCGCCGCCTGACCATCTTGCGTCCCTTCGAGACAGAGTGAGGGCCTGAACCATGCCGCTTCCGGAGAGGGACCAGGAGTGGCCGCCGCCGCACATGAAGCGCGAGATGCGGCTGTATGAGGAGTGGGGAGCCTGGTACGCGGGCGACCCTGACCAGCTCGCGCAGGTGTACGGCTCCGGCCAGGTGCACGCCATCGGCCTGGACCCGAAGGGCTGGGACCGGCCGAGCAAGGGATTCTCCGGCTGGATTCAGCGGGCCGCCCGATGGTTCTGGGGCACGCCGGTCCCGCTCGGGCAGGTGCGGTCCACCAAGTTGCACATCCCGATCGCCGGAGACATCGCCGCCACGTCCGCTGATCTTCTGTTTTCGGAGCCTCCGACGCTGCGCGTGCCGGGCAAGACGTCGCAGAAGCGCCTTGACAAGATCATGCACGAGGCCGGGATCTACGGGGCGCTGCTGGAGGCTGCCGAGATCGGCTCCGCGTACGGCGGGGCATACCTGCGCGCGGGCTGGGATACGGAGATGTACGACCACCCGGTCATGTCGGTGCTGCCGCCGGACGCGGCGGTGCCGGAGTTCCGGTACGGCAAGCTCGCCGCGGTGACGTTCTGGCGGGTGCTGGCGGAGGACGACAGGTCCCGGCAGGTGTGGCGGCACCTGGAGCGGCACGAGAAAGGCCGCGTCTACCACGGGCTGTTCCTCGGCACGCAGGATCGGCTCGGCAAGCAGGTGCCGCTGGAGGACCACCCGGAGACGGAGATCTACGCCTCGCAGGTGGACGAGGACGGCGGGTTCGACTCGCGGTACCCGCGCGGCTTGCTCGTCTCCTACATCCCGAACATGCGACCGCACCGGCTGATCAGGGGCACTTCACTGGGCCGCTCGGACTACCAGGGCGTCGAGCACCTGATGGACGCCCTGGATGAGGTGTGGACCAGCCTGATGCGCGACATCCGGATCGGCAAGGGCCGCGTCATCGCGCCCGACATCTTCCTCGACAACCTCGGCCGCGGCCAAGGCGCGAGCTGGGACCCGGACCGGGAGATCTACTCGGGGCTCGGCATGTTGCCGGCGCCTGGGTCGGCCGCCAACTCGATGTTGACGGTCATGCAGTTCGCCATCCGGGTGAAGGAGCACGTGGACGCCGGGAAGGCGTTCGTCGCTCAGATCCTTCGCGGGGCGGGCTACAGCGCCCAGTCTTTCGGTGAGGTGGACGGGTCCGGGCAGGCCGTCACCGCGACCGAGGTCCACTCACGCGAGAAGAAGTCGTTCTCCTCGCGCGGCCGGAAGACCGGCTACTGGAACCCCACGTTGCAGTGGGCGCCGGACGTGCTGCTATCGCTCGACCACGCCATCTTCGGCAAGAAGGTCAGCGCGGAGAAGGGGGAGGTGCACTGGCCGGACGGCGTGCAACCCGATCCTGAAGCGCTGGGCCGGACCGTCGAGCTGTTGAACCGGGCGATGGCCGTCTCCCTGGAGACCAAGATCCGCATGGTGCATCCGGAGTGGGACGACCACCAGGTGACCGAGGAGAAGAACCGTCTGCGCGATGAACTCGGCCTCAACGTCCCGGACCCCGACACGCTGGGCCAGGTGCTCGTGCCCGGCACCGGCGACGACGAATAGCCACCGGGCATGAGTGTGCCGACGCTGGCGCTCCCGGCCGCGCCGCAGGAGGCCGTGCAGATCGAGGCCGCGCTCGACCACGCCCGCGCCGTGGCCGCGATCTACTGGGACGCCGAACGCGAACTCCTCAAGGTCGTATCCGAGGCTCTGGTGAAGCGGGAGGGGGAGCCGGAGTATGCGGGGCCGCGCTTCGCCGAGCTCCGCCAGCTCCGCAAGGAAGCGGACCGGGTCGTGGCCCGCCTGGAGCGCCTGTCCGAACGGCTGGTGACGACGGGCGTCAACAGCGCGTGGCGGCGCGGCGTCCAGCGGGCGACCGCCGACCTGGAACACCTCGGCTCCCACAAGGGGATCACGCAGGGGCAGGGCGTCATCGAGATCGCTCGCCGCGCTGTCCGGCTGGTCGCCTCCACCCAGCCCGGTATGCGGTCGGCGCCGGAGTTCATCTTCCAGCAGATCGTCAACCAGGTGTCCGCGCAGGCGTTGACGGGGGCGATCTCTCGCCGTCAGGCGCAGGCCCGGCTCTTGGACCAGGTGGCCCGGCGTGGCATCACCGGTTTCACGGACTCCTCCGGCCGGGTGTGGTCGGTGACCGCATACGCGGAGATGGCGACGCGTACGGCGATGGCGCAGGCCGCGACGGACGGCCACCTGGCCACCCTCGCCGAGAACGGGATCGACCTTGTCATCGTGTCCCGCCTGCCGTTCACATGCGAGCGGTGCGCCCGCTGGGAAGGCAAGATCCTTTCACAGGAGGGGCCGATCGGGTGGCGGCAAGAAGAGTCCGCCGTCTCCGACGACATGGTGAACGTCCTCGTCGAAGGCACCGTGACGCAGGCCCGCGCCGCCGGGCTCCTGCATCCGGGCTGCGGTCACACGCTCGGCGCCTACCTGCCGGGCGCGACCCGCCCGCCGCGGCCGGCCAAGCATCCCGCCGGGCCGGACGGCTACAAGGCGTCGCAGAAGATGCGCCGCCTCGAATCCGAACTCCGGTCGGCGAAACGGCAGGCCGCCGTCGCGCTCGAACCGGAGCAGCGGCGCAAAGCTGCCGCGCGGGCGGACCGGCTCACCAAGCAGATCCGCGACCACGCCAAGCAGTCCGGCATCCCCGCCCGCACCGACCGGCAACGCCAGGACACCATCCCGCGCGACCTCGAAAAGCGCACCGACGACGAGCTGGCCGCGCTGCTGGGGCGGTGGGCGAACGACGGGGCCGCCGTCAAGCGCATCACCCAGGAGCTGGAGCGGCGGGACAACGACCGGGAACGTGAGCGCGAGCAGCGGGTCCGGGAAGCGGTTGCCGAGCTGCCGCCCGAGTTCGCCAACGCCTCCGACGACCAGGTCATGGAGTTGGTGCGGCGGTTCAGCGAAGCGGGTGACAACGTCGCGCTCGAACGGCTGCTCGCCGAGCTCGACTCCCGCGAGCAGAACCCGACGTGGTCGTGGGAGGCCGACGACACCGCCGAGGACCGCGCCGTCACCGACCTCATCGACGACGGCACGGACCCGCTGGAGGCGTACGCGCTCGTGTACGGCCTCGACCCGGAGGTGATGCGGCGGGAGGAGTCCCGGCAGGTCGCCGAGCAGATGCGGCGGCCGGGGGAGGCCCTGGACCAGGTGGTGCGCCGCCTGTACGACGAGTGGCTGGAGCTCCAGTTCCTCGCCGCCGAGCGGTACACGCGCGGCATCCTCACCAACGCCGCGGGCCGTGCGGCGGGGATCGACGGCCGGACTCTGCTGTCCGGGCCGCAAGCGCGAGCCGACAAGTACGCCTCCGACGAGCGGCGCGCGTGGTGGGAGAAGCACCCGCGCATGACGCTCGTAGAGTTCCGGGCGCAGATGCTCGGCCGCGCCTCCGACCTGAAAGCCGCCCAGAGAGCGAGGGAGCAGCGGCGGTGAGCCTCACGGATCTCGACCGGCGGGCGGCGATCACGACGGCGCGATGGGCCGCGCAGCGGTCCCGCCCGATCACGGAATGCCCGTACGACCCCGCAGGCGACGCCCGCAACCAGGCGCTCGCCGTGCTGTGGGTGCGCATCTACCGCAGGTACCGGCCGGCCTGACGCAGGGCCGGGATCACCTGCTCGCTGTGTTGTCGGGTCCGCCTGGCGCGGGCCCTTTCTCATGTCCGGCTCCGGGAGGGCCAGTGTTCGATCACATGCTGCCGACGACGCCTGGCGCGATCATCGGCCACCGCAGGAACGGCCAGCCGATCCGGCTCATCGCCGGAGGCGCTGAAGGTGACGGGGGAGGCGAAGGCCAGCCGCAGGACACGCCGCAGGGCGACGGTCCGGAGGCCGGGGTGACGCCGCCCGGCCAGCAGCCTGGCCAGCCTGACCCGCTCGCCGCAGCTCGGCAGGCCGAGCAGAAGGTCAACCCCGACGCCATCAAGGTCGATCAGTTGCCCGACTGGGCGCAGAAGATCGTCCGTGATGCGCGGAAGGAGGCGGGCGACTACCGCGCCATGCTCAAGCAGGCGCAGAAGGAAGCGGAGGAGGCCGCGGCCAAGAAGGGGCCGTCTCCGGAGGAAGTCACTGCGCAGGTGCGGGAGGAGTTCGCCCAGCAGATCGGCAAAGCTCTGGGGCTGGTGGCCGACGAGCAGGCCGAGAAGCTCACCCCCGAGCAGGTGATCGAGAAGCTGACCTCTGAGAAGGACCAGACCGCGAAGGAGCGCGACCAGGAGCGGGAGCGGCACCGCCGCGCGCTCGTCGAGCTGGCCGTGCACCGGCAGGGGCTCAAGATGGGCGCCGACCCCGACGCGCTCCTCGACTCGCGGTCGTTCGTGAAGAAGATCCGCGACCTGGACCCCGACAGCGACGACTTCGGGACGAAGCTCGGCGAGGTCATCCAGCTCGCGATCGATGAAAACCCAAAGTACAAGGCGGCGTCGATGTCCGGGCCGCCCACGCGGAGCGGAGGGGAGTTCGCCGGCGGGCCTGGCGCGCGTCCTACCGGCTCCGAGCCCAACGTCGATGACTTCCGCAAGCGCCGCGCGGCGGCGAAGGAGAAGTCGTCCTAGCACTCTCGTTGGCGGTCGCCAACGGGCCCACGTCAGGAGTAAGGCCCGATGCCGAACACGTTTCTGACCCCCAGCATCATCGCTCGTCAGGCGCTGGCGAACCTCTACGAGACCACGGTCATGAGCCAACTGGTTCACAGGGACTATGAGGAGGAGTTCGTCAACCGCATCGGCGACACCATCACGATCCGCAAGCCCGCCGTCTTCGAGGCGACCCAGTTCAACCGGACCACGGGCATCGTCATCCAGAACGCGACCGAGGGCAGCATTCCGATCAGCCTCGACAAGTTCGTGGACGTCTCCTTCGCTGTGACCAGCGAGGAGCTGACGTTGGACATCGTTGACTTCAACGCCCAGCTCCTCGCTCCGGCGGTGGAGGCCATCGCGCAGCGGATCGACCGCGACATCCTGTCGCTGCGGGCCGACGTCCTCCAGCGCGTGGGCACGGCCGGGACCACGGTGACCGGCGTCGGCGGCCCCGTCACCGGCACCAACGAGTGGAACTGGGACAACCCGCGCGTCGTCATCGACGCGCGCAGGGTGCTCAACCAGAGGAACGTGCCGCCCACGGATCGGTACGTGGTGGTCGGGCCGGAGATCGAGGCGCAGTGGCTCGGCGACCCGCTGTTCCACCAGAGCGACCACAGGGGCGACACCGAGGGCCTGCGTGAGGCGAACCTGGGTCGCAGGATCTTCGGGCACGACGGTTACCAGACGCAGAACATCAAGGGCCCGGCGACCACGCCGACGTCCGGCCAGCCCAACACGGAGATCGGCGTCGCGTTCCACAGGACGGCGTTCGCCCTCGTGACCAGGCCCTTGGTTCTGCCGCAGGGCGCCGCGAACGCGCACGTCGAGTCGTACAAGGGGTTCGCGCTCAGGGTGGTCATGGGCTACGACCAGGCCAAAAAGCAGGATGTGGTCAGCATCGACACCTTGTACGGAGTCAAGACGCTCGACCCGGACCGCGCAGTGAAGATCCACGGGGTGCAGGCGCCGTGATGTGGCGATACCGGAACGCCAACACCGGCCACGTCGTGGACTTCCCCGAGCGGGACGCGTGCCTGGACATGCTGCCGAACTGGTCGGCCACCGAGGTTGGCCCGGACCGTGCCGACGCTCCCGCTTCGCCCGCCGTTCCGCCGCCGCCGCTGGTCGATGTCGTGGCAGCGGCGACGGCGGGGGTCCGGCCGCCAGAGAGCGCCAAGAAGGACGCGTGGATCGCCTACGCCGTCGCCCGCGGCATGAACGAGTCCGACGCCCGCGCCCTGCGCAAGGACGCGCTGATCGAAGAGTTCGGCGAGAACGCCGACAACGACGAGGACGAGGAGGGCAGCGATGGCCAGGATTGACCTCGCCGTGACCGCGATGCCGCGCACCGGCGTGAACCTCGCGGCTGCGCTGACGCCCGCGAACGCGGACGGGCACGCCTTCCCGCACTCGTCGAAGCGGCAGATCCGCGTCAAGAACACCGCGAACGCGGCGCGCACGGTGACTCTGGTCATCCCCGGCGAGCTGGAGGGCCAGCCGCTGCCGGACGTGCCGTACATGATCCCGGCGAACACCGGGGATGTGCTGATCCCGCCCCCAGGCGACGTGTACCGGCAGAGCGACGGCACGGTGTGGATCAACTACGACGACCCGGCCGGCGTCAGCGTGGCCGTGTACGAACTGCCCTAGGAGGCCGGGGTGGTGGTGTACGCGACCGGGGCCGACTACGCGGCCTACACCGGGCAGCCGGCCCCGGCCGGGATCGACGCGGTGCTGGCCCGCGCGTCGGAGCGGATCGACGAGCTGCTGGTCGGCGCGGTGTATGACGTGGACCCGGTCACGGAGTTGCCGACCGACCCGAAGGAGCGGGAGGCGATCGCTCGGGCGACATGCGCGCAGGCGGCGTGGTCGCTGGCGGTCGGCGACCCGTACGGCGTCGCCGCGGCGTTCTCCGACGTGAAGATCGGCTCCGTCTCGTTGAAGCGGGCCGGGGACGGCGGGTCGGGGCCGGCGCGGCACGCGCCGGACGCGGCGTCGATCCTGCGCACGGCCGGGCTCCTGCCCGGCTACGTGATCGACCAGGGCGCCTGGTGAGGCGGTCATGCTGATCCCGGAGTGGGTGTTCACGCACACCGCGGTCATCGAGCCGTTCGAGGGAGAAGGCGCGTACGGGCCAATCTTCGGCGACCCGGTCACCAAGAAGTGCCTGGTGGACGACGAACGCAGGCTGGTCCGCAACGCCGAAGGGTCGGAGGTCGTCTCCGATACGACGATCTTCTTCCCGCCCGGCACGCACTGCCCAGAAGGGTCGCGGGTGACCGTCCCGCCGGGGCCGGACGGGCGCACGACGACGGTCATCGCGTCCTACAACCGCTCCGGCGGCGGGCTGCCCACACCAGATCACACGGAGGTGGTGTGCCGATGACGGACCGCGCGATCGACGTGGACGTGCGCGTGGATCTGCACGTCAACCCCGACGAGCTGGAAGGCAGGGCGCGGCGGGCGATCGAGACCGGGCTCCAGCAGGCCGCCGAACACGTGCTGACCATGACCGAGCCCAAGGTGCCGTGGCAGACCGGCGACCTGGAAAGGTCCGGCAGCGCCGTGGTGGACCGGTCGAACCTGGAGGGCATCATCTCGTTCGATCAGCCGTACGCGGTCGCCCAGCACGAACAGCTCGACTGGGAGCACCCGCTCAAGGGCGAGCCGAAGTATCTGGAGACCACCCTGTACGAGGAGGCCGCGGTGGTGCGGGCGATGCTGGCCAAGGCGGTGCGGAAGGCGCTCGGCGGATGACCACGCCGATGCCGGGCCAGTTCTCGCGAGCGCTGCTGGACGGGCTGGCGCAGCTCCTCGCCTCGCGCGGGGTCGGCGTGTGGTCGCCGGTCGGCAAGTACACGCCGACGCAGCTCGCGTTGTCGATCGGCGGCCTGCCCACCACACCGGACACCGCCATCAGCCTGGCGGTGTACGGGACCGGCGGCGACGAGCTCGACAGCGGCGACTCGACCGTGCTTGTGCAGCTTCGCATGCGGGCGAAGGGTGACCCGCGTGACGTCGGCGATTACGCCGATGCCATCTTCGCCGTGCTGCACGGCCTGACCGAGACGCGGCTCCCGTCCGGGGTGCTGGTGCTGCTGGCGCGGCGGACGGTGGTGGCGCCGCCCGGCCGCGACTCCTCCGGCCGGTGGGAGCGGGCCGACTCCTACGAGCTGATGGTGCACTGGCCCACCCCCCAGCGGGACGACGAGTAGCCCCGCTCCTCTTTCCATTTCGCGGCCCCCGCGCGGCCGGGGTTCCCGTGCGCACGACAAGGAGAACGATCATGGCTCTGGTGAGCATGCTCGCCAAGCACTGGTGCATGGACGTCAACACGGCCGGGATCGGCGCACCCACGTCCGCGTGGACGCGTGTCCGGGGCCTGTCCAAGTGGGAGAAGACCACCGACGACAACGTGGAAGATGATGGCGACTTCGATGACGAGTCGGGCTACGGCCGCGACATGATCACTGAGCGGAAGTGGAAGATCGAGGCCGAGGGCAAGCGGAAGAAGAACACCGGCGCGACGTTCGTGCCCGACGCCGGCCAGGAGTACATCCGCCAGGCCGCCCGCAAGGTCGGGGACGAGGCGTTCATCGAGGTGCGCTGGTACCGGCGTGACGGCTCGGACGAGGCGTACCAGGGCACGTGCCAGGTCAACGAGTTCACGGTCGGCGGTGAGAAGACCGACCTCGAACCGTTCTCTTTCACATTGCTCGGCTCCGGTGAGGACGTCGAGATCGACAACCCGCTGGTGGCGCCGTGACCGGATTCCGCGACCTGGACGAGTTCTTCGACCCCAACCTGCGGCTGCCCATCAAGGGCAAGACGTACGTGATCCCACCTCCGGACGCGGAGGTGGGCCTGCTGGTGCAGCGGCTCATGCACGCCGGGATCGCCGTCGAGGCCGGGCAGGACGTGGACACCACGAACCTGAACGAGCTGGCCGAGACCGTGCTCACCAACGAGAGCAAGGACAGCGACCTCTACCAGAGGCTGCTCGGCCCCGTCTGGGACGAGCTGTTCGCCGACCGCCTGGACTGGCCCGTCATCCAGCACGTCGGCGAAACGGTGCTGCTGTGGGTCGCGGCCGGGATCGACGCCGCCCGCCGCCACTGGGAGGCCGGCGCGGGGGAAGCGGAGGCCCCGAATCGGAAGGCTCGCCGGGCGAGGGCAGCGGCGGCGAGATCGACCCGGTCACGGGGCTCCGCGACTGGTACGACCCGGACGACGGGCTCAGCCTGACCGGCGGGGCGTCCGTGTCCTGGCTCGACCTGCTGAGCCGGTGGGAGCTGGTCGAGGCCGACCTGCACCAGGTGTTCGGGATCGACCTCGACCAGTCGTCGGCGCTGCGGGGCCGGTCGTGGCGGTGGCTGCGCACGAGGATCGCGGGGCTGCTCGTGTGTGACTCGCGGATCGCTCGCGCGCTCGACCCGGGCGACGACCGGGCTTCCCGTCGCCGGTAATCGTTGGCGGTTCCGCCAACTTACCCGCCAACACATTTTCGATCTTGAGTTGAGGGGCGGTCGGGATGAACGTCGGCGAACTGTTCGCCAGGCTGCGGCTCCGCAACGACCTCACCGGGCCGCTCGGCCGCGCCCTCGACTTCTTCCGCGACAAGGCGAAGGAGTTCGCCTCCCACGCCGGGTCCATCGCGTCCGGGTCGGCGCAGATGGGCGGCAGGCTCGCCGCGCTGTCGGTGTCGGGGGCAGCCGCCGCGGCCGGTCTGGCGTCGGCCGCGCAGGGCGCCATCGGCCTGGTGGCGGCGCTCGCTCCAGCGGCGGGGATTGTGGCCGCGCTGCCGGGCGCCATTGCGCTCAGCCGCGCCGCGCTGATCACGTTGCAGGTTGCGTTGGCCGGGGTCAAGGAGGCGTTCTCCGCCGCGCTCGCGGATGATCCGGAGAAGTTCGCTCAGGCGCTGGAAGGGCTGTCACCGGCCGCGCGGGCGGCGGCGTTGGAGCTGCGGGCCGCGAAGCCTGCCATCGATGGCCTGAAGTCGTCGGTGCAGGATGCGTTCTTCGCCCCGCTCGCCGGCCACATCACCGCGCTCGCCGCCGTGCTGTCGGGGCCGCTCCAGAGCGGCATGTCCGGGGTCGCCTCGCAGATGGGGCTCGGCGCGGCGGAGGTGGCGCGGTTCGCCGCCTCGGGCCAGACCGTCTCCGCCGTCTCTTCGATCTTTGCTTCGCTGCGGTCCGCCGTGGCGGCGCTGCTGCCTGCCATTCAACCGCTGCTGGCCGGGTTCCGTGACCTGTCGGTCGTCGGCGCCGGGTTCTCGGCCGGGCTCGCGCCGGGGATCGCCGCCGCGGCGGCCCGGTTCGGCGAGTTCCTGTCGCAGGCCGCCGCCTCCGGTCAGGCGCTCGCCTGGATGCAGGGCGCCGTCGATGTGCTGCGCCAGCTCGGCGCGATCGCCGGTGACCTGGTCGGGATCGTGCGGGGCGTCTTCTCGGCGATGCAGACCGGCGGGTCCGGCGCGCTCGGCGTGATCGGCCAACTCTTGGCCCAAGTGAACGCGTTCGTCAACTCGGCGCAGGGTCAGCAGATCCTCGTCACGATCTTCCAGAGTCTCGCCCAGGTCGGCGGAGCCCTGTTCCCGATCTTCCAAGCGCTGGCCGGATCGCTGGCCCTCGTTGCGCCGCACGTGGCGGCCATCGCGGTTGCGCTGGGTCCTGGGCTGGCCGCCGCCGTGTCCGCGCTCGGGCCGGCCCTGGCCGCGCTCGGTCCTGGGCTGACCGTGGTCGCGCAGATGCTCGCACAAGCGTTCGCATCGCCCGAGCTTCAGGCCGGGCTGCTCGCGCTCGGTCAGAGCATCTCGGCCGTGCTCGCGGCGGCGGCCCCGCTGCTGCCGGTCGTCGGGCAGCTCGCCGGGGTTCTGGGTCAGCTGCTGGGTGCGGCGCTCGCGAATCTGGCGTCGCTGCTCGCTCCGGTGATTTCGGCGCTTTCGTCCGGTTTGCAGCCCATTCTTCCGGTTTTGTCGGCTGCGATCATGGAGCTGGCGGCGGCCACGGCCCCGCTCGCGGCGGCGTACGGACAGCTCCTGGCCCAAGCCCTCCAGACGATCTTGCCGCCGCTGCTGCAACTGGCGAAGGATCTGCTCCCGCCCTTGGTGGAGCTGACCAAGGCCCTGATCCCGGTGATCACGGGCTGCGTGGCCGCGTTCTCCCAGGTCCTCGGGGCTGTCCAGCCGCTGATCCCGCCCTTGACGCAGATCGCGACGGCGCTCCTGCCGTTCTGGATCAAGATCATCACGGCGGTGGTCAAGCTCATCTCGGGCGACTTCCGGGGAGCCCTCCAATCGATCATGCAGGCGATCAAGGGCTTCGGCGACACGATCATGAACGCCGGAAAGGCGCTCATGGACGGCCTCTGGCGGGGCATCGTCGCCGCCGGAAACCAGATCAAATCCAAGATCGTCGGCTTCCTCAAGTCGATTCTCCCGCAACCCATCCTGGACTTCCTCGGCATCGCCTCGCCCAGCAAGTTGTTCATGCGGATGGGCCGCGAAGTCCCCGCCGGACTCGCCCTCGGCATCACCCAAGCGGGCGGCCTGGTCCGCACCGCCGTGCAGCGCATGGCGGGGATCGTCGCCGGCGCGGGCATCCCCGACATGGCCGTGCCGGGCCTCGCGCTCCCCGGCGGGAACGGTGCGGGGCTCGGCGGCATGTCGCGGGTCGTCGTGCACCAGACGAACTACTACCCGCAGGCCGAACCGACCAGCACGAGCGTCAACCGCGGGCTCCAGCTCGCGGGCGCACTGGGGGTGATCTGACCGTGCCGCAGTACACGCTGGACGGCGTGCCGCTCGACCACCCCGCAGGCTGCTGGAAGCTGAAGCGCGGCACGCAGCGCCGCCCCCTTCCCGGGGCGCGGGCGGTCCGCGTCACCGTGCCCGGCCGCGCGGGGGAGCTGCCGATCGTCGGCCTCGACCACGAGCTCACCAGCTTCAGCTTGGTGTTCACCGTGACCGGGGCCACTCCGTCCGGAGGGCACGGCGGCTTCCCCCAGCTCGAAGCCAACCTCGAAGCCCTGTCCGCGCTGCTCGGCGTCCGGCACCGGCTCATGACCCTCCGCTACCAGGCCGGGTCGATCGTGCGCGTCGCCGACGTGACGATCGTCGCCGCCTCCGAGCCGGAACTGTGGGTCGGCGCCGCCCGCGCCCGCCTCACCGCCGTAGTGGAGG
Organism: Nonomuraea sp. SYSU D8015; assembly: GCF_008065375.1. Lineage (GTDB taxonomy): Bacteria > Actinomycetota > Actinomycetes > Streptosporangiales > Streptosporangiaceae > Nonomuraea. Next base: position 11,456 of record NZ_VJYI01000038.1, on the reverse strand, counting down.
TGCCCTCGGTGTACTGGCGCGACGAGACGGTCACCACCTGGGAGGGCTCGGCGAATGCCAGCGGGCAGCCGATCACCACGCTGGCCGGGAGCACCGCGCCCATCACTGACTCGCTGATCAGGGTGACCGGGCCGGCCACGAACATCACCATCCGGGACGCGGCCACGCAGGGCGCGGTCGGCCTGCTCACCTCCGGCAGCAACAGCATCACCGCGTCAGAACGCCTGCTGATCGACTCCGCCGCCATGCGCGCCGCCGTCGTCACCACTGACATCTGGGACCTCGCCGCGGGCACGGACCGTACCGGCGTCATCTCCGTGTTCGGGCCAGGTTCGGCGTCCCGCTGGCTGCACCTCACCCCTGCCGTCGCGGTCGGTGACCCGTTCTCCCGCGCCGTGCTCATCTCGTGCTCCGGCTCAGGCGTCACCGCCGCCTCGAAGCTCGAAGTGCGAGCGCGGCGGGCCTACCTGTAAGAGGGCGTCTTCGATCCCATAAAACGATCTTCATTGGATGGCGATAGACAGTCTCGTGCATCACGACAGCCTGTTGCTCTTGCACCAAGCGGACTCTACGTTCGAAGCAAGAATGTCAAGCGGGTAAGGGGAGTTCAGATGGATGCGCAAACCGTAATTGCCATCAGCGCCACTATCATTGCAATCGCATCCCTGACGGTGTCCATCTACCAATTGAGAGCCAGTCGGCTGCACAACCGCCATTCCGTGCGCCCTCTTCTCCAGTTGAATCTCCGCACGGTTGAAGGAGAAGTGTCTGGCATCGAATTGCAGAACATCGGCCTCGGTCCGGCCATCATAACAGGCACTCGGGCGTGGCTCGACGGGCACGACTTGGGAGCCTGGAACAGAGTGACATCCAGACAGGCGCGTGCTGGCATAGTGCCTCGTCCGGGCGCCTCCTCGCTCTCCGACGGTATGGGCATCCCATCTGGTGAGAGCATGTTTCTTTTGAGCATGGACGCCTGGAATCGGACAAAGCATGGCGCTTTTCGGAAACTGATTGAACAGCGCATCGAGTTTGAGATACAGTACGAATCTTTATACGGTGGAGAACGCTACTGTGTAACCACTAGGACGCCCTCATGGCGAGCCGATGCGCAGTTGCTTCCGCACTCTGCAAACCCTGAGGCAGAGGGGACGGTAAACCCTTAGCCGGATAAGGTGGGTCATTCCGTTAAGGGGGGCTGGTGCCATTCGACCTCAGGCTCGTCGCTTACGCCCCCAACGGAGCGCGACTCGGCATCCTCCCCCACCCGCTGTACATCCAGGCCGCCTGGCCGCTCAACGATGTCCCTGGCCTGAAGTTCGCCTACTCCGCCCATGCCGTGGGCGCAGACCTGATCGCAGCGCCGTGCGAGATCGGCGTCCAGTGGTCAGCGGACGGCAACGTGTGGACCGAGAACGGCGACGGCCGGTTTCTGCGGATGCTCCGCAGGGGCGACAGCCTTGACCCATCCGGCGTGTGGCATTTTGACTGCCCCAGCTACCTGTGGATGCTGAAGAAAGCCGTCACGTACGCGCACGCCTCCATCACGCCCGTGAACGGGCAGCGCGTCTACGGCTCACCGACCCCGAACGCGACCGCCGGGTTCATCATCAACTCGCTGCTGACCGAAGCCCAAGCGCGCGGCGCCCTATCCGGGTTCGGGTGGACGTTCACCGGCACCCTCGACACCGCGGGCCTGACATGGAACCAGACGTTCGGCCTCGGCATCCCGCTCGGCACCGACGTCCTCGCGGTCCTGCTGATGCTCGTGGACGCGGGCCTGATCGACATCCGCATGACCGGCCCCCGCACCCTGTCGGCGTGGCGGCCCGGCACCGCCATCTTCCGCGACCTCACCACCGGCGGGAACCCGGTGGAACTGGCAGGCGGCCGGGACATCCGCGCCGCGCCCGACGTCGGCACCCTGGAGGACATGGCAAGCGCGGCGTACGTCGTCGGCGACGCCTCCTTCCGCCAGGAGGTGACGAACGTCGGCACCCCGCTGCCGTGGGGCCGGTGGGAGACCAGCGTCCGCCAGGTCGGCGTCTCCGAGACGAACGCCGCGAACCTCGTCGGCAGCTCCCTGCTCGTGCGCGGAGCGGTCGAGCGCGTCCAACGCACCCGCGAGCTGCTGTTCGCGCACAACACCCGGTGGCTGCCTCTGCGGGACTATCTGCCCGGCGACCGCATCTACGCCCCCGGCGAAGCGGGGCAGCGGGTCGCGTTGCGCGTCCGCCAGATCACGCTCACGCGCACCGACCGCGGGGTGGCCGGCGGGAACCTTGTCCTCGATGACCGGCTCGCCGACAACGAGATCCGGCTACGGCGGCGTATCGCCCACCTCGCCCACCGTCCCTGAGAGGGAGAGCTACGCCGCGCCATCGGCGTCCATGAGTTGGTATGGAAGCATGCATCTTTTCTCCCGCATCGGTCGTGCCCAAGTCGCTCGCCCCGGCACAGAAGAGGTTACGTCTCCTAACTGGGACCTCACCCAAATAGCCATCACCCAGTACGCCAGCCTGCGAGCGGAAATAGTTCAACTTTGTCAGCTTCAGGCTCAGATGATCACCCTGGCTGTTGTGGCCTTCGGCGCTATCCTCCCTGTGGGGTTACAGGCCAAGAACGCTGCGATCATCCTGATCTACCCGCTCTTATCGCTCGTACTTGGCCTCGTGTGGCTGTACAAGGCCCACTCGATCACCCGGATCGCAACATACCTCCGGACAGTCGTCGAAGCTCGTGTAGGCCAGGAATGCCTCGGCTGGGAACATTTCGTTCAAGAACACCCGATGCCCCGGCGATGGCTCGCCTATTGGGCGATACGGTCAGTCTTCCCGGTAACCTCGGCTTTGGCCATCGCCGTGAGCGTCGCTGTCGCAGTCCCGGGAGCTTGGCTCTTCGTCCTCTACGGCCTAGCCTTGACGATCTTCCTGCTCACTGTCGCGATCTTCGTTTTCTGGCGAGAGGCAAGTCCGGAATTTCCAACGCGTCGCTTCACTGGGTCATCCAACCCGAGATCCGGCACCACTCGTCCGGTCCCCTTGGAAGAGCGAAGCAACAGCGAGAAGCCAGCAGGGCACCGATAGCTGGCGGACCCAGCCCAGGGGCGAACGCTCAAGCGTCGAGTTTAGAAAGGGCCAACGGCCCATCCCGTGGCGGCCCATCCCATCAGTGCCGCACGCCTGAGAGGAGCGACGTGCAGGTCATCACCCCTGGGACGGCTGAGCCGTACGATCTGCGCCTGATCGCCTACGCCCCCAACAGCGGCCGACTCGGCGTGCTGCCGCACCACCTCGGGTTCGAGGCCGGACTCCCACTCAACGACGTGCCGTCGCTCAAGGCGACGTACCCGGCGGCCGGCGCGGGCGCGGACTGGCTTACGCAACCTGTGGAGATCGCCGTCGAGGTGTCGATCGGCGGCGGCCCCTGGCTGGAACCGAACGACGCACGCTTCCTGCGGATCAAACGCGGCAGCAACGCCACCGACGCCACCGGCGCCCGCACGTACGAGTGCCCCGGTTATGCGTGGATGCTGCGCAAGCTCGTCTTGTACGCCGGCCCGGTCATGGCTGACGACAAGCGGCCGTTCTCGGCCGTGTCGGCGGGGGCGATCCTGCGCACCTTCGTGGACGAAGGCCAGGCCCGCGGTGCGCTGCCCGGCCTGTCGGTGGCGTTCACCACCACCCACGACAGCGCTGGTCAGCCGTGGGACAAGACGCTCACCCTCCAGATCGAGCCCGGCACGGACCTGCTCACTCTCCTGATCAACCTGTCGGAGCAGGGGGTGCTCGACTGGACGATGTCCGGCCGCACCCTCCGCGTCTACAACGAGGGCACCATCCTGGGCGAGGACCTGGCCACCGGTCCCGGCCCGGTGGATCTGCGGTTGGGGAGGGACATCGACGACGCCCCGGCGACGGCGACTCTCGAGGATCTGGTGACCGCGATCCTCGTGCGCGGAGAGAAGGGCCTCGCGGTCGAGGTGACCAACCCGTCCGCGCCGCAGCCGTGGGGGAGGTGGGAGACGTCGCAGTCGCAGGGCGGCGTCACGGACGAAGGCACCGCGATCCTCCTCGGCACGAACGCGCTCGAACGCGTCGGCCGGGAACGCACCCAGCTCACGCGCGGCATCCGGTTCGGCGCGGCACGCTTCCTGCCGCTGGTGCACTACCGGCCGGGTGACGTGGTGCTCGCGCCCGCCGACGAGGGCGTGATGGAGCCGGTGAGGGTCCGCCAGATCACGCTGTCGGTAGACCAGGATGGCGGGCTCGGCGGCAACCTCGTCCTCCACGACCGGTTCATCGAACGCGAGATCAGGCTCGCCCGCCAGGCCGCGGGGATCCTGGCCGGCGGCGTCTCCTCCGGCGGGACGGGCGGCGCTCCGGCGCCGGAACCGTCCGGGCGGGTCGCCGCAGCCCCGACCGGGCTCATCGTGGCCACCGCGGCGTACGTGGACGAGCACGGGTTCGCCCGCGGGCAGATCACCGCGACCTGGTCGCCAGTCGTCGCCGATGTGAACGGTGTGGCGCTCGACGTGGACGGCTACGAGGTGTACGCCCGCGTCAACTCCGTGGGCCAGGTGTGGCGGTTGATCGCCACCTCCGACGACACCACGGCCACCTACAGCCCGCTGGTCGTGGACACCACGTACGCGTTCAAGGTCCGAGCCACCGCACAGGGCACCAAGGGCGTGTTCAGCTCGGAGTTCGTGGTCCTGGTCCCGGACGACGTCACCCCGCCGCCCGTGCCGTCCGCGCCGGTCCTGTCCACGCGGCTCGGGGTGATCGAGGCCGCGTGGGACGGGCTCGGCAGCGTGGGGGAGCCGATGCCCGCCGACTTCGAGCACGTCCGCGTCCACATGGCCAGCGCGGCAGACGGCCCCTACCAGGTGGTGGACCACCTGCGGGCGGCTGGGGCGGCGCTCGTCACCGACCAGCCGTACAACAGTCCGAGATGGTTCCGGCTCACGGCGGTGGACCGGCGCGGCAACGAATCCGCTCCCTCCACCTCCGCGTCAATCGCCACGCAGCCGCTGGTGAACGCCGACGTGATTGGCAAGGTGCTGGACGGCGCGAACATCATCGACGGGACGGTCAACGCCGCCGACGCCCTGATCGCCAACACGATCACGGGCGCGCTGATCCAAGCCCTGGCGATCGACACCCCGCACCTGCGTGCCAACTGCGTGACGGTGGACCAGCTCGCGGCCGGATCGGTGGACGCGGCGGCGCTGACCGCCACGGCGATCGACGGCAAGACCATCACCGGGGCGTTCATCCGCACCGCGGCCTCGGGCCGGCGGCTGGAGTTCGCTCCGCCCGGCGCGACTTACCCGGAAATCCGCTTCATCCCCGCCGCGTCCGGCACCAACTACACCAGGTTGCGCACCCGCGACGACCGGTTCACGGGCGAGGCCACGTTCGAGGTCACCTCGGGCACCAACTCGGCGGTCACCGCAGCCAGCCAGACGACGATCGCCGCTGGGTTCATGCAGATGCAGGTCCGTGACGCCACCCTCACGGACCCGAACGGCGGCCTCATGGAGCTCGCCGAGTCCTACGCCCGGTACGGGTACTTCAAGGACGCCGCCCGCGAACAATACTTCTGGTTCGACAACACCGGCCGCACCCGGCACGTCGGCAAGTGGTGGGACTTCACCGTGCTGGGCGCGACGGCGGGCATCCTGGCCGGGTCGATCAGGTTCAGCCCGGCCGGGTCCGGCGCGAACATCCGGTTTGTGAGCTACGGCACGGAGATGGACGGGAACATGGGGCCGGTCTCCGTGCTGCGGCGCGGCCTGGCCAGCCCGACGTCGCACACGCCGTCGGGCTCGTGGTACGTGACCGAGTCGCTGACGACCGGGTTCCGCATCAGCTCGTCGTTCCCGGACGGGTTCGCCGTCTACTGGTGGTCGCACCGCCATTAACACCCATGAAGGGGATTGATCATGCCTGCTGAGGTGGTGCAGGTGTGGGACGCCGAACTGTCCTACACCCACACGCCCCTGGCCGAGACGTCCACGCCGGTCGCGCCCCACGTGGACGGGGCCGAACCGCTGTGGTGCGTCTACCAGTTCGCGCCGGCGACCGGGGTGGAGATCCATCACGCGCTGCCGCACACGCTGCTGGAGTGGCGGTGCGCCCTGTACGGGATCGACCCGGACGACATCACGACACTGCTGGACGTGGCGCTGCATGAGCCGTACATCCCGGCACCGGACGACGTACTCACCCGCACCGCCGACCCGTCCGCCGTGGCGGTGCTTCAGGCGACGCACGGCCTGCCCACCTGCTGGACGCCCGGCGTGCCGGACGAGGAGCGGCGCGCCGCCTACCTCGCCCGGATTGCCGCGGTGAAACAGCACCGGGTCCGAATGGAGGCCGCCCCGCAGGCATTGCGCGCGGAAGCGCTCGCGTACGTCGGCAGCACGCGGGCCGCACCTCCGGACCCGTTGGAGCCGATCACGTCGCTGATCCGCCTCGACCCCGTACGGGTCGAAGCGCGGCGCATGGCCGTCGAATGGCTGCGCGCCTCCCGCGCCGACAAGCTCCCGCAGCCCACGTTCCAGCTCAAGCCCGGCGGGACATTCGTCGGCATGCAGCCCCCGCCGGGAGGTGCCGTGTGAGCACCGACGACATGCCCAGCCTGGCCGTGTCACTGGAGACGCTGCGCCGCCTCGTCGAGGTCGGGTTCGAGCGCACCTCCGGGCAGACGGCCCTGATCCTGCAACGCCTCGACCAGGTGGACAACCGGCACGCCGAGCTGGCCACGCGCGTGGACGAGCAGGACACACGGCTGGCCGAGCTGGAGCGCACTGCCGTCACCCGCAATGACCTTGGCGCTCGCACCCGACTGATCATCGCCATCGTGACCGTGCTGCTCCTGGTGGCGGGCACGGTCATCTCGTTGATCTCGCTGACCCGCAGCTGAACTACTTCTTGGGCTGGTTCCTGTCGTGTGCTGCCTGGATCCGCTTCGCTGCGCCTGACGTGTTCAGGGGGTCGTCTGGGTGGCGCGACGCGGACCGCATCGCGCTGGCCTTGTCCTTCGCTGACGGGCCGTTGCGCTTGCCGCTTTTGCCGCCTGTGCTGCCTTTGCTGGCGCCGCCCTTGCCGTTGCTGTTCTTCGCCATGGCCTGAGTATCCCGGCCCGGCCGCTACCAGAAAGGTACGGGTTGCCTTGCTGGTGCTGCCCGTTCGCGACGGCGTGCTCGTTGTGCCCGCCGTTCTTCCCATCCGCATCAGCGACGACGAGCTCAAGATTTCCGTCGCTGACTGGCTCGCCCTCAAGGAGGTCAGCATGTCCAACGCCTCAGACGAGGAAGTCCCGATCCTGGACGGCCAGGACCCGCTCCCGGTGGCGCCGTTCGCCGACGCCGGCGTATCGGCGCTCGACCCCGACCAGGAGGAGCTGCCGCAGGAGCCCGGCAGCGCCATCGAAGACGAGGAGGTGGCCACCGATGAGCAAGAAGGCTGAGCCCCGCCCGACGACCGGGCGGATCGTCCGCTACCGGGGCAAGCACGGTCTGCACGCCGTCCGCGCGGCCATCGTGACGGCCGACATCGACACTCTCGACCCCGAGGGCGTCCGCGTCGGCGCGGTGCCCGCGCTGGACAGCGACCAGCACGTGCATCTGCTGGTGTTCACTCCCGGCGCGCAGGGCTTCTTCCACGAGTTCAACGTGCCGCCTGGCGACGAGCCCGGCACCTGGCATTGGCCGGAGCGCGTGTGATGGCCAGGACACCCGTGGACCGTCTCCTGGCGGAGGCCCGCGCGCAGCTCGGCTACACCGAGAGCCCCTCGGGGTGGACGGTGTTCGGGTCCTGGTGGGCCAAACGGCACGGCAAACCGTCGTCGTGGGCGCTCGCGCCGTGGTGCGACATGTTCATCGCCTGGTGCGCGAACAAGGCCGGGCTGCTGCCGGTGGTCGGAGATCACGCGTGGACGGTCGGCCACGCCGAGTGGTTCAAGAACCGCGGCCAGTGGGGGCACACCCCGCGCAAGGGCGCGATCGTGTTCTTCGACTGGGGCGGCACCCGCGACATCAAGCGCATCGACCACGTCGGCCTCGTCGAGGCCGTGCGCGACGGCGGCCGGACCATCGTCACGATCGAGGGCAACACACAGAACCGCGTCATGCGCCGCTGGCGGAGTCTCGAGAACGTGGCCGGGTTCGGCTACCCCGCCTACCTCGGCACCACCGCCGCCGCGAAGCCGAAGCCCGAGCGGTACTGGACGGAGGAGATCGTGAAGAAGCTGCCGACGCTGCGTCTCGGCGCGGGCAAGAACAAGAACGACCCGCTCCGCTGGCACGTCAAGACGCTGTTCTATCTGCTGCACGCGCGAGGGTACGGCGTCAACGGCGGCGTGGACGACACCGTGTTCGGCGAGCCGCTGCACGACGCGCTACGCCACGCCCAGCGGGCCGCCGGCGTGCAGGACGACGGGGTGTGCGGGCCGAAGACGTGGGCCGCGCTGCTGCGCGTCGGCTGATGGACGGCCTGCACTCCCTCGCCCAGCTCTATCTCTCGCGGCCTGCCGAACGGCGGGCCTTTCGCATGCTCGGAGGCATCATGTCCACCAGCAAGACCCCCACCGTGTGGGGGCAGGAACCGGCCGCCCTGCTCTACATCCTGAACGCGCTGCTCGCGTTCCTCGTCACCATCCCCGCCCTCGGCCTCACCGAGACCGCCGCAGGCTACATCTCCACGATCGGATCCGGTGTGCTGGCACTCATCGTCGCCGTCCAGACCCGGCCGTGGGTCGTCTCGGCGCTCACCGGCGCGGTCTCCACGATCCTCACCGGGGTCTCGCACTTCTGGCTGGTGCTCACCCCGGCGCAGACGGCGGCGTTCATCCTGCTGGTGTCGGCGGTGCTCGGCCTGGTGCTGCGCGGCCAGGTCAGCCCGAGGTCCGGCCCGGTCGCGCACGTCGTCGTGGTCGAGGAGAAGCTGCCGTAGCATCCCCCGAAGGACAGGCCGACAAGGCCCTCTGCTCGCCCATTCCGGGCGAGCAGAGGGCCTTCTTCGCGTTTCTGCACGGCATCGCTAATGCGACGGACTCGCCCATCTGTAACAAGTGGAAGATGAGGGAAACTTCAGGTCTGGTCGCCCCCTTCGGGGGGTCTCACCGGCTTCTGAGGGATAAATACCTCCTGCCAACTGCGGCTCGATGATATGAGGTGTCGGGTTACCAGATATCAAATTGATCACGACCGCTTGTTGATCTCTTGTGCTGGGCGCGGCAGCCTTTGATTATGATCAAGACACTTTGTCAAGATCGCACGGAGGTTCGATGCAGTTACCGGCCAAGGGTAAGATTCTGATCACTGTCGCACTAGCATCGCTGCTGACATCCGCGCTCGTCGCTCCATCCCAAGCGTCCACCACGAACAGCGATCGAACGATTATCGCCCTTCCCCGGGAATCTCAAGCCATCCCGAAGCGCCCCACCCTGGAAGCGATCAAACGCACCGCAAAACAGCAGAACATCAGCCTGGCCGACGCAATTGACGCCCATGTGGCTCACGCAGTGGCAACGAATCCGAGCGTCACCGCACGAGCGAGAGCAGACGGGCTGGATCCAGCGGTCGTCGAGCCCGAAATGAAGATCGACGACCTGTGGGTCAGCGAGTTGACCGACATGAAGGTTGCCGCCAAAGGCAACAACATTACCCTCGAAGAGGCTATCGAAACGATAGCCTGGCAGCCGCGCCTGAACGAAGTCGGCGCCAAGCTCAAAGAGCGTTACCCCACAGAACTCTCCGGCCTGGCCGTGCTTGAGGATGGCCGCAAAGCGCAAATCGGGTTCAAGGGCGAGATTCCTGCCGACGCGATAGAGCTCGCCAAAACGCTGCCGGTATCCGTCGAACTGGTGGGCAACAAGGGATTCTCGGAAGAGGACCTGGAGGAAGCCCGGGATGCAGCTTATGCCCAGGTCAACGCGCGACGCGACCTGGTGGAGACCCTCACCGGCAGCTACGACACTGACACCGGCGTCGTCACGATCACCATCAAGCCTCACGCCATGCCTAGGGGCGTTGCCGCGCAGAAAGCCGTTTCAGCACAGTTGCAGCCAGCGCAACCAGCCAACAAGAAAATCAGTGTCAGCCTGCGCTTTACCGAGGACGACCTTATGGTCCCTCACGACAAATACATGAGAGGTGGCGGTGTACTCGGCGGCTGCACAACCGGGTTCAACATCATCAACCAAAATTACCCCAGCGACCCTGATCAGCGCAGAACTACGACCGCCGAGCACTGCGGTAGGGGCCCCGCCAACTATGCCAACCATCCCACGCAGGCAGGCTTTACGCCGCTAACTGACTACGCGAGCGGTTCCTCGACCTATGACATTGCGGCATGGACTCGCGGCGACTTCACTGTGACCAGAACGTTCTACTACGACCTTAACCATGCACGTTACGCGTACTATATCGGGACCAGTCCCGCCAGGAATCAGAACATATGCAACTTTGGCTGGGCCACAAACGAAGCGAAGTGTGCGAACATAGCTCAAATTAATGTGGATGGAGGTGCCGGGACGAAGGGGCTCATCGTCATGGACCGGAACATTAACCTGAAGGGTGATAGCGGCGGCCCGTGGTACAAGGGAAATACTGCCTGGGGAATACATACGGGCACCATCAACGGCAACTCGGCCTTCACTCCCGCCTACCTGATCCCTTCGGCCCTCGGTGCCTCGTGGAAGGTGTGGACGGCTCCACCGGGGACCTAAGATAGCGCCATCGTCTGTACCCCGGCGATCCATGTGAACGCGTGTCCAGAAGGTTCTGGACACGCGCTCCGCCTGAGGAGGCCATGTGAGGGAGCGGATCCACACGATCTTGTTACGGGTGACTCTGGCCAGCCTTGCTGCTGTTGGGGCCGGTTGCACCACTGACACGTCTGAAGGGCCGCGGTCGGACCGGACAACCACTGAGGGCCAGGATCGCATAACGGTTGTAGGGCAAGACCCTCGAATCTTGTTGCATGACGGGTCCGGTCCTGCGATGCAAGCACTTCTCACCGGTCAGCTAATCTACAGCGCCTCAACCAAATGCCTCACTGTCGAGCGGGCAGAGTCGGCAGAACCTCCAGTGGTTCTTCTTTGGCCGCCAGGGACCGATCCCATTAGCGAAGGAGGTAAGCGCGGCGTGCGCCTGTCTGACGAGGGCGCCACCCTTTTGAGTGGAACCGTTGTGAAGATCGGGGGAGGGTTCGTGAATTGGGAGGCGCACCCGCCTGCCGGGATCACGTTTCCCAATCCCTGTGTGGCCGACCCTGCCAAGGCCGACATCTTCGAGGTAAGTCCTGTGGACCCGGTTGGTTAACGAGCTTGAAGGCGTGATGTCGTCCAGGGCTGACAGGTGACGGTCCTAGCGGTATGCCTGGCCAATGAGGTATCCGCAAGGCGGTGGACTGACAGCCGAGCGGCGTGCGTTCCGGGAGAGCATC
>NZ_VJYI01000037.1 GCF_008065375.1 Nonomuraea sp. SYSU D8015 | reverse complement strand
CCCGCATCACCTCCGTCCTGGTCGGCGCCTCCAGCCCGGAACAACTGGAGGCCAACGTGGCCGCCGTGGACCGCCTCGACTTCACCGACGAGGAGCTGACCGCCATCGACCAAGCCGCCAAGGAGGCCGGGGTCGGCGCGTAGCAGGTATTGACGATGTGAAGCCACCTGATCGTCGTCTGCCGCCCTGAAACCGGCGGCGGACGGCGATCCCGCTAGCGCGGCAGGGACTCGCTCAGCGTCCGCGCCGCCTGGGTGACGAGCTTGCCGTACTCCCGCCTGAGGTCGTCCGGCATGCGGCTGGCCGGGGTGGAGACGCTGAGGCTGGCGACCGGGCCGTCGGGGCCGATGACGGCGGCGGCCACGGCGGCGATGTCGGAGCGCCACTCGCCGCGGTTGTCGGCGTAGCCGCGGGCGCGCACCTCGGCCAGCTCGGCGCTCAGCAGCTCCGGGTCGGTGATCGTGGTGTCGGTGTACGTGGGCAGCTCGGCGATGGGGCAGTCCAGGTAAGCGAGCACCGCCTTGCCGTTGGCCGAGGCGTGCAGCGGCAGCCTGATGCCGAGCGGCAGCACGATGCGCAGCGGCTTGTCGGTCTCCAGCCGCTCGATCAGCACGACCGCGTCACCCTCCGGGATCATGAGGTGGATGGTCTCGCCGGTGCGCTGGCGCAGCTCCTCCATGACCGGCAGCGCCACGTCGCGCAGCCCCAGCTCGGCCCGCCGCCCCACCTGCAGGGCCTTGCTGGTCACCTGCCAGCGCGTGACCGTGCCCCCGGCGGGCCTGATCCAGCCGGCCTCGTGCAGCGTGCGCAGGGAGCGCTGCACCGTGCTCTTGGGCAGGCCGAGCCCGCGGGCCAGCTCTCCGACGCCGGCGGGCTGACGAGCGGCGACCTCTTCGAGCACGCGGAGGGCGTTGATCACGTTCTGCATCCATTGACTCCTCTGCAGGCTGATTTTAATGTTAATGAACCGCTACACGGCACATTGTGCCGTGACACGGCACGACAGGAGCATGACGACGTGGGCCGCCACTTCCTGCAGATCCCAGGACCGACCAACGTCCCCGACCGGGTGCTGCGCGCCATCGCCCGCCCCACCATCGACCACCGCGGCCCCGCCTTCGCCGAGCTGGCGGGCGAGCTGCTGGAACGGCTCAAACCGGTCTTCGGCACCCGCCACGACGTGGTGATCTATCCCTCCTCCGGGACGGGGGCGTGGGAGGCGGCGCTGGTCAACACGCTCTCGCCGGGCGACCGGGTGCTGGCGTTCGAGACCGGGCACTTCTCGGCCCTGTGGTGCGAGATGGCCACCCGGCTGGGGCTGGTCGTGGACCTGGTGCCGGGCGACTGGCGGCACGGCGCCGACCCGGACGCGATCGCCGACCTGCTCACCGCCGAGCACGCCGCGGTCATGGTGGTCCACAACGAGACCTCGACCGGCGTGCGCAGCCGCATCCCCGAGATCCGCGACGCCATGGACGCGACCGGGCATCCGGCGCTCCTGCTGGTGGACACGATCTCGTCGCTGGCCTCGATGGAGTACCGCCACGACGAGTGGGGCGTGGACGTGACCGTCGGCTGCTCCCAGAAGGGGCTCATGCTGCCGCCGGGGCTCGGGTTCAACGCGGTCGGGCCGAAGGCACTGGCCCACCGGGGGTGGCTGCCGCGCTCGTACTGGGACTGGGATCCGATCATCGCGGCCAACCGGCGGGGCTTCTTCCCGTACACGCCGCCGACGAACCTCCTGTACGGGCTCCGCGAGGCGCTGATCATGCTGGAGGAGGAGGGCCTGCCCCAGGTGTTCGCCCGGCACGACCGGCACGCCGAGGCCACCCGGCGGGCGGTGCGGGCGTGGGGGCTCGAGGTGCTCTGCGCCGACGAGCGCGAGCATTCCAGCTCGCTCACCGCGGTGCTGATGCCCGGCGGGCACGACGCCGACGCCGTCCGTGAGCTCATCCTGGAGCGGTACGACATGTCGCTCGGCACCGGGCTCGGCCGGCTGGCCGGGCGGGTGTTCAGGATCGGGCACCTCGGCCATTTCAACGACCTGATGCTGGCGGGGACGCTCGGCGGGGTCGAGATGGGGCTGCTCGGGGCCGGGGTGCCGATCAAGGAGGGCGGGGTGCGGGCCGCGCTGGCCTACCTCGAGGAGGCCGCCGGATGAGCCTGGCGGCGAAGCTGGCGCCGCTGATCGGCGGCGACGTCAGGGACGATCCCTACACCAGGCACCTGTACGCGTCCGACGCCAGCATGTACGCCATCGAGCCGCTCGCCGTCGCCTTCCCCCGCGACGCCGGCGACGTGCAGGCCCTGGTGGCGGCGTGCGTTGAGCTCGGGGTGCCGGTGCTGCCGCGCGGGGCGGGCACCAGCCTGGCAGGGCAGACCGTGGGCGCGGCGGTGATCGTCGACTTCTCCCGGCACATGAACCGGATCCTCGAGATCGACGGCGCCACCGCCCGGGTGCAGCCGGGGGTCGTGCAGGACCAGCTCAACCGGGCGGCCCGCGGGCACGGGCTGATGTTCGGGCCCGACACCTCGACGAGCAACCGGGCCACGATCGGCGGCATGATCGGCAACAACTCGGCAGGCAGCCACTCCGTCCGGTACGGCTCCACGATCGACCACGTGGAGTCGCTCCGCGTGGTGCTCGCCGACGCCACCACGCCCGATCTGGCCATGGACGCGCGGCTGAAGCCGGCGGTGGCCGAGGTCCTCCGCGGGGTGGATCTGACCGGGTTCCCGCGCTTCTGGCGTCACTCGGGCGGCTACCGCCTGGACCGCGCGCTCCGCACCTTCCCGGCGACCGGCGGCGCCCCCGCCGGCCACCCCACTGGGGGCCTGACCGGGAGCGACCCACCTGGCGGAGGGCCGGCAGGAAGGCCGGGGCGCGAAGGGCCGGGCGGAGGACCGGCGATCGGCTACGGGCCGGACGATGTGGACCTCACCAAGCTGATCGTCGGGTCCGAAGGGACGCTGGCCGTCGTGACCGAGGCCACGGTGCGCCTGGTGGAGCGGCCGCGGGCCAAGGCGATCGCTGTCGGGCACTTCACCTCCACGCTCGCCGCCGTCGCCGCCACCGCCGACGCGCTGGCCTTCGACGCCGCCTCCGTCGAGCTCCTCGACAAGGCCATCCTCGACCTGTCCAGGCAGCGCGTGGACTACGCGGCCCTCTCGGGCATCCTGGCGGGCGACCCGGAGGCGCTGCTGTTCGTCGAGTTCTTCGGCGACACCCCGGCCGAGGTGGCCGATCGGGTCGGCAAGCTGGCCGCGACCTGGAAGGCGAACGGCCACGGCTACCACACGCTCAGGGCCGTCGCCGAGCGGGACCAGGCGGCCGTGCCCGCCCCGGACACCCGCACGACGACCGCCCCGGACACCCAGACCACGACCGGCCCCGGCACCCGGACCACGACCGGCCCGGATACCGCCGCCACGACCGGGGGCGGGCTCCGGCTCACGCCGCACCAGGCGTTGACGCTGACCGGGATCGTGGCGCTCTGCCTGGCCGTGCTGGTGTTCAAGCTCGACGTCGGCCTGACCGCCGTCACCGTCGCCGTGATCCTCTCCCTCGCCTCCCCAAAGGCGAACAAGGGCGCCGTGGAGAAGGTGGCCTGGCCGACCGTGCTGCTCATCTGCGGCGTCGTCACGTACGTCGGCGTCCTGCAGGAGATCGGCACCGTCGACTACGTCGGCACGTCCGTCGCCGCGATCGGCATCCCGCTGCTGGTGGCGCTGCTGATCTGCTACGTCGGCGGCGTCGTGTCGGCCTTCGCCTCGACCGTGGGCATCCTGGGCGCGCTGGTGCCGCTGGCGGTGCCGCTCCTGGGGACGGGCGCGCTGGGACCGATCGCCATGATCGCGGCTCTGTCGGTGTCGTCGGCGATCCTCGACGTCAGCCCGTTCTCGACGACGGGCGCGCTGCTCGTGGCCAACGTCAGGGGCATGCAGCGGGACGTGTTCTACCGCAAGCTGCTCGCGTACGGCGCGGTGATCGTCGTGGCGGGCCCCCTCGCCGCCTGGGGCGTGCTGGTCGCACCCGGCTGGCTCGGCTGACGGCCGCCTCACCGCCCGGCGTCCCCCGCTGGACGCCGGGCGATGCGCTGCCGATCTTCGCGAGGCACATCCGAATCGGGCGGATTGAATCGTTTCATAATGCGGGTCGTGCACTAGACTACGGCGCAAGGATGAACGCGGTTATGACCTGAGGCGATGTACTACTCAGCGCGTTGACACGATTCAAGCAGGTTGTCATACCGAGGGGCCATGTCGAGCATCAAAGAGGTGGCCCGGGTCGCGGGGGTCTCCGTCGGCACTGTGAGCAACGTGCTCAACCGGCCCGACATGGTAGCACCCGAGACCCGGGATCGCGTGCTGGCCGCGATCGCGCAGCTCGGCTACGTCCGCAACGGCTCGGCCCGCCAGCTGCGGGCCGGGCGCAGCCGGACGATCGCCGTCGTGGCGCTCGACCTGGCCAACCCGTTCTTCATCGACGTGCTCAGCGGCGTCGAGGCGGCCGCGCAGCGTGACAAGCTCACCGTGATGGTGTTCAACAGCAGCAAGGACGCCGACCGCGAGGCCCGGCTGCTGGAGATGCTGGAGGAGCAGCGCCCCCTGGGCGTGCTGATCACACCCGTGAACGATCGGGGCCAGCGGGAACGGCTGGACCGGCTGGTCTCCCGCGGCATCCCGGTGGTGCTGTTCGACAATTCGTCGCGGCTCAGCCACGGGTGCGCCGTCGCCGTGGACGACGTGCTCGGCGGCCGCCTGGCCGGGCTGCACCTGCGTGAGCGGGGGCACCGGCGGATCGCCTTCGCCGGCGGGCCGTTCACCGTCCGCCAGGTGGAGGACCGCCGCGACGGGCTGGCCGGTGTGCTCACTGCGGATGAGACGCTGACCGTCATCCCCTTGCCCGACCTCAACGTCGCCACCGGCCGCACGGCCGGGCAGAAGATCGCCGAGATGCCCCCCGCCACGCGGCCCACCGCGGTCTTCTGCGGCAACGACCTGGTCGCGCTGGGCGTGCTGCAGGAGCTGACGCAGCGCGGGCTGCGGGTTCCCGACGACGTGGCGATCCTCGGCTACGACGACATCGACTTCGCCGCGGCGGCCGCCGTGCCGTTGTCGTCGATCCGGCAGCCGCGCGAGCAGCTCGGCCACACGGCCACGGTGATGATGCTGGAGGAGGCCAACCAGGGCTCCCGGCACCAGCACCGGCATGTCATCTTCCAGCCCGAGCTCGTGGAGCGCACCTCCACCGCCGCGATGCGGACCGAGCCGAAGGCGGCCGAGGCTGCCACATGACCGGCCCGCATGGGCGCGGGCGCGCTGGGGTCAGGTGAGGCCGCCGCCGGAGGCGCCGTCCGCGCGGTCGAGGCGCTGGTAGAGGCCGTAGACGAAGCGGGCGCGGTAGTCGGCGCCCTCGTGGGTGAAGCCGACCGTCCAGTGGTGCGGGGCCGAGCCTTCCAGGTGGGAGGCTCCGGGGAAGCTCGCGCCGACGTCGGCGACGACACAGCCCCAGGGCACCAGCTCCGCTAACGACAGCACCTTGGGCGCGCCCGGACGGACGAACCACTGGTTCCACACCTCCCCACCGGGGCCGAGAAGGACCTCGAACCGCAGGTCCGGCCATGAGGGAAGCCGCCATCGGGCGACGTCGCAGGTCAGGCTGCCGACCGGGCGCGCGCCTTCGTCCGCGGGCGGCCCGAGCGCCATCCGGTACAGGGCCCGCCCCTTCGGCGCCCGCGCGGAGTGCGCCATGGCCGTCCACTGGGTGTGCGCGGCCCGGAGCTCGGCACGGGTGGCGCCCATGGCCTCGAGCGCGTCGTCGACCCGCGCGGCGTCCAGGTCGCGCATGCGATGCATCAGGGCCAGCTCGAACTGGCGCACCCCGAACCTCACGGCGCCGCCTCCCCCCGCTCGGCCTTGCGCAGCCGCCGGGCCGCACCGTACCAGGCCGGGACCTCACGCTCGTCGTCGAAGCCGCGGGCCACCACGATGTCGGTGGAGGAGTGCAGCAGGATCGACAGCACGATCGTCACGGCGACGATCTGGAACACCTGCTGCGCGGCGGCGATGCCGGAGCCGAGCACGAGCAGCCCGTACACGACGGAGGCGAAGCCCTTGGGCCCGAACCAGGCCACCGCCGCCTGCTCGCGCACGGACAGCCCCGAGCGCAGGAACGACAGCCAGATGGCGACGGGGCGGGCCAGCACCAGCGCGAGGACCGCGAACAACCAGCCACGCCAGCCCACCGAGCCGAGCAGCGCCGGGGTGATGAGCGCGCCGAACACCAGCAGCGCGGCCAGTTTGAACACCTCGGCGATCAGCTCGCCGAAGTGCTCGAACGACTCCCGCTGCCGCGGCCCGAAGGTCGCCACGGTGATCCCCGCCGAGAACGCGGCCAGGAAGAGGTTGCCGTGCGTGGCCTTGCCGAGCGCGAGCACGAGCAGGCCGATGGCCAGCGCGTTGAGCGGCTCGTACTGGGTGGAGGCCGAGAACCAGCGGGTCTGCTCCAGCTTGATCGCCGCCCACGGGACGGCGACCCCGATGACGATCCCCAGGCCGAGCTCCAGCCCCAGCGCGCCGAGATGAAGGTCTTCAGAGCCCGACGCGATCGCCAGGAAGAGGATGACGAACGGCAGCGCCAGCCCGTCGTTGACGCCCGACTCGACGTTGAGCAGCTGCCGCAGCCGGGGCGGCACCTTCTCGTTGCCGACCAGGGCCGCGGCGAACACCGGGTCGGTGGGCGCCAGGATCGCGCCGATCAGCAGCGACTCGATCCAGCCCAGGCCGAGCAGGTAGTGCGCGCCGACGGCGGTGATGCCCAGGGTGAGCGGCAGGCCCCAGCCCAGCGCCCGCCCCGGCAGCCGCCAGGCGCTGCGCAGCTCGGCCCAGCCCACCCTCATGCCGTCGGTGAACAGCACGGTGAACAGGGCCAGCTCGGCCAGGGTGCCCACGAGGTCGTCGCCGGGCCGCAGCGAGACCACGCCCAGCGCGCCGTCGCCCAGCAGGAACCCGGCCACCAGGAACAGCGCCGCCGTGGACAGGATGGTGCGGTGGGCCAGGCTGGACAGCAGCACGGCGAGCAGCAGCACGCCCGCGAACGCCGTCAGTAACGTCCCCATCAGGGGCACCGCGAGAGACAGGGCACCAGAGCCTCCGGTCGGATCATGGACAAGCTGTTGCCGACCAGACTTCCCGGCGCACCGACGCTTACCTTAGCGGTTCTTGATACGTTGGTTACAGGTGTGCCGGGAAGTCTGGTCGGCGAGTCCTTTATCCGTTTTGGCCAGAAAGATATGCCTGTGCACTTTCAAGACCACCTTGCCGGCCGTTCCCTGACCGACCAGGTGGTCGTGGCGTGAGCGCGCTCTCCTGGGTGAGCGTGGCGGTGTTCCTGACCGCGTACGCGCTGATCGCCACCGAGAAGGTCCACCGGGTCGCCGCCGCGCTGGGCGGCGCGGGGATCATGTTGCTGATCCACGCCACCGACGCCGGCGCGGCGTTCTTCTCCGAGCACTCCGGCATCGACTGGAACGTGATCTTCCTGCTGCTCGGCATGATGGTCATCGTCGGCGTGCTCAAACAGACCGGCGTCTTCGAGTACCTCGCGATCTGGGCGGCCAAACGGGCCCGCGGCCGGCCGTTCCGGCTGATGGTGCTGCTGGTGATCATCACGGCTCTGGCGTCGGCACTGCTCGACAACGTCACCACGGTGCTGCTGATCGCGCCCGTGACCTTCCTGGTGTGCGAGCGGCTGGCCATCAACCCGGTGCCGTTCCTGATCGCCGAGGCCATGGCGTCCAACATCGGCGGCGCGGCCACGCTGGTCGGCGACCCGCCGAACATCATCATCGCCAGCCGGGGCGGGCTCACCTTCAACGACTTCCTCATCCACATGGCGCCGCTGGTGGTCGTGCTGATGGCGGTGTTCGTCGGGTTGTGCTGGTGGATGTTCGGCCGCCGGTTCCGCTACGACCCGGACCGGGCCGCGGAGATCATGGCCTTGGACGAGCGGGAGGCCATCGCCGACCACCGGCTGCTGTGGCAGTCGCTGGCCGTGCTGGCCCTGGTCATGGCGGCGTTCGTGCTGCACCCGGTGCTGCACTACGAGCCGTCGGTGGTGGCGCTGCTCGGAGCCGGGGTGCTGGTGGCGGTGACGAAGGTACGCACCGAGCAGGCCATCGCCGAGGTGGAGTGGCCCACGCTGGTGTTCTTCGCGGGCCTGTTCGTCATGGTCGGCGCCCTGGTCGAGACCGGCGTGATCGGCCAATTGTCGGAGACCGCGGTGGCGGCCACCAGCGGGCGGCTGGAGCTGACCACGATGGTCCTGCTCGGCGCCTCGGCGGTGTTGTCGGCGATCGTGGACAACATCCCGTACGTCGCCACCATGAGCCCCATCGTGGAGCAGCTCGTGCAGGCCAACGGCGGCCACCAGGTGCTGTGGTGGGCGCTGGCCTTCGGCGCCGACCTGGGCGGCAACGCCACGGCGGTCGGCGCCGCGGCCAACGTCGTGGTGCTCGGCATCGCCGCCCGCAACGGCACCCCGATCAGCTTCTGGCAGTTCACCAAGTACGGCCTGATCGTCACGGCGGTGACCGTGGTGCTGGTGGCGCCCTACCTGTGGCTGCGTTACCTCGTGTAGGTGGCGATGATCACGCCGGTGGGGGTCGTCGCGGAGTCCGCCGGCTCGTACGCGGTCAGCCCCGTGCCCGAGTCCGCGAACAGCCGCCGCCCCGACCCCAGTGTCAGCGGGTGGATCAGCAGGACGAGCTCATCGACGAGGCCGGCCGCCAGCAGCGATCTGACCAGCACGCCGCTGCCGAACACCACCAGGTTGTCCGCGACCTCCTCCTTCAGGCCGGCCACGGCGTCTGCCGCGTCGCCCTTGAGGAGGATCGAGTTCTCCCAGGGCAGCGGCTCGGTCAGCGTCGTGGACGCCACGTATTTCGTGACCCGGTTGAGCGCGTCGGTGAACGGGTTCGGCGCCTGCCGGGGCCAGTAGTCCGCGAAGCGCTCGTACGTCGTGCGGCCCGCCAGCAGGGACCACGCGCTCGACATGCGGGCGCCCATCGCCTCCTGCATGGCCGGGTGCTGGGCCCGGGTCGCCCAGCCGCCGTGCCGGAACCCGTCGCGCGGGTCCTCGTCGGGGTGGCCGGGGGCCTGCATGACGCCGTCGAGGGTCAGGTGCTCGATCACGATGACCTTGCCCATGCCGTGACCTCTTTCCTCAGTCGTCCGGAACTCTCACCCCCTACACGGACGGGCCGCCGCCGGATCGACGGCTTCGGGGCTCATTCTCCGCGGGGCCGTACCACCGCGACGGGGGTGGTGAGGCGGTGCAGGACCGCGTGGCTGACCGAGCCGAGCACCGCGGAGGCGAAGCCGCCCAGCCCTCGCGAGCCCATCACGAGCAGGTCAGCCGTGCTGCCCGCCTTGATGAGGACGTTCACCGGGTGTCCCGGCACCTGCTCGTCCACGATCCGGACGTCGGGGTTCTTCTCCCGCCACGGCGTCACCCGCTCGGCCGCCGCCCGGCTCTGCTGCTCGTAGGCCTCTTCGAGCAGGACGTTGTACGCGGCCGCGTACGGCGAGACCACCGGGGCCTGCCAGGCGTAGACGACGTGCAGCGGGACGCCGCGGGCGCGGGCCTGGCCGACGGCGTACCGGATGGCGGCGTCGGAGTGCTCGGAGCCGTCGTCGCCCACGACCACCCGGTCGTGCTCCACCGCCGAGAGCCGGCGCACGATCACGACCGGCCCGGCGGCGTGCCCCGCGACGCCCATGCCGATCGAGCCCAGGATCATCCCGGCGAACCCGCCGAGCCCGCGGCTGCCCAGCACCACGCTGTCGGCCGCCGCCGACTCGCCGATCAGGGTGTCGATCACGTTCCCGGACAGCAGCTGCGTCGTCACCTCGACGTCCCGGGTCAGGGCGCGTGCCCGGTCGGCGGCCGCGGCCAGCACGCCGGCGCAGTACTCCGTCCCGGCCCCGGCGTACGACCACTGCTCGCACACGTGCACGATCCGCATGGCCGGCCCCCTGCGCTGCGCGTCGGCGGCGGCCCACTCCACGGCCGCCGTCGCCGGCGCGGACCCGTCCACGCCGACCACGATGTGCCTGGTCATCACGCACCTCCTCACCTCCAGTGTCCCGCCGCGCACGGCGCCGCAGGCGGGGGCGCGCGGAGATCAGGAGGCGTGGATGAGGGATTCGATCGGCGGGTTCAGGCGGGCGAAGCCCTCCTGGCTCCGGTACGGGTAGTAGGGGTAGGCGGCCGTGGCCGTGCTGGCGGCGTCGAGCCTGGCCACCTGTTCGCGGGTGAGGCTCCAGCCGACGGCGCCGAGGTTGTCGCGCAGTTGTCGCTCGTCACGCGCCCCGATGATCACGGAAGCGACGGTCGGGCGCTGGAGCAGCCAGTTCAGCGCGATCTGGGGGACGGTCCTGCCGGTCTCGGCGGCGATCTCGTCGAGGACGTCGACCACCGCGTACAGGCGCTCGTCGTCCACCG
Organism: Nonomuraea sp. SYSU D8015; assembly: GCF_008065375.1. Classification (GTDB taxonomy): domain Bacteria; phylum Actinomycetota; class Actinomycetes; order Streptosporangiales; family Streptosporangiaceae; genus Nonomuraea. The sequence continues at coordinate 63,180 of NZ_VJYI01000037.1, read as the reverse complement.
GCGGGCCGTAGGCGGCGGTGCGGTGCAGCCTGCTGCGCTCGGGAAGCGGGCTGCCGCGGCGGATGCGGCCGGTGAGGCGGCCCCAGCCGAGCGGGCTCCACACCAGCGCGCCGACGCCCTGGTCGAGGCCGAGCGGCATCAGCTCCCACTCGTAGTCCCGGCCGATCAGGGAGTAGTACACCTGGTGGGCCGCGTAGCGCGGGTAGCCGTACCGTTCGGCCACCGCGAGCGACTTCATGAGGTGCCAGCCGGAGAAGTTGGACGCGCCGACGTAGCGGAGCTTGCCGGCCCGGACGAGGTCGGCGAGCGTGGACAGCACCTCCTCGATCGGCGTGGCCGCGTCGAACGCGTGCAGTTGGAACAGGTCGATGTAGTCGGTGCCGAGGCGGCGCAGCGCGTCGTCCACGGCCTTGATCAGGCGGGGGCGCGAGGTGCCCGCGCCGCCGTCGGCCGTGGGCAGCCCGGCCTTGGTGGAGATGAGCACCCGGTCCCGCCTGCCCTTGATCGCCTGGCCGAGCACCTCTTCGGAGGCGCCGTCGGAGTAGACGTCGGCGGTGTCGAACAGGGTGACGCCCGCGTCGAGCGCGATGTCCACGAGCCGCCTGGCCTCCGCCGCGCCGGTGTCGCCCCATGCGCCGAACAGCTCGCCCTTGCCGCCGAACGTCCCGGCGCCGAAGCTCAGCGCGGGAACCTTCAGCCCGGACGCCCCCAACTGCCGATATTCCATGATTCCGCCCATCTATCGTTAACGGGTTATCTTTCCCATTAAGAAGATAGCAGTCGAGATCACCGACGGACACCGGGCGCCGGCCGAGCCACCGGAGGCGGGTGACCGGTTCAGGCGCACTTCCAGGACGCGGTGAGATGCCGGAGTCCTTCGCGCAGGGCCGGACGCCAGCAGGGGGTGTCATGCCCGCCCGGGAACTCCCGCACGGGCACCTCCTTCGCGTGCGGCCGGGCCGCCTCGGCGAAGTGGTCGATGGACTCCCCGAGGGTCAGGCGGCGGTTGCCGGTCTCCGCCTCCAAAGTGCCGCAGCTCAGCCACAGCCGTACCGGCCAGGGTCGGCCGGTCACGGGCCAGGCGGGTGAGCAGCTCGGGCCCGGCGGGCCGGCCGAGGGCGCGGGCGGCCCGGCCGCGCGGCCCCCACCAGAAGGACCCTGACATCGCCAGCGCCGCGCCGAACACGTCCGGCCGCTCATGGGCCAGGTAGGCGGCGGTCAGCCCGCCGAGGCTCGCTCCGGCCACGATCACACGGTCGGGGTCGGCCGCGGCGCCGTGCCGGGCGCGCAGCCACGGGACGAGCTCCGTCACGACCATCGAGGTGAAGGCGGGATCGCAGGAGAGCTCGTCGTCGCGCCGCCTGCGGGACAGGTTGTGGACGTAGGCGACCAGGAAGGCGGGCAGCCCCCCGCGGCGATGGCCTCGTCGAGCTCGGCGGCGAACCAGGCGAACGCCTCGCCGTCGAACAGGACGACCAGAGGCAGGTCGTGGCGCGTGGCCAGGAGACCCGGAGGCCGGTAGACGGTGATCGGGCGCGGCAGCGGGCCGGCTCCCGCGCGCTCGGTGACGAGCCGCCCGTGCCGTACGGGGCGGTGCCGCCAGTCCTGATCGGCGGCGCCGGGGCGGGCCAGGGGCGAGACCCAGTCGGCGATGGCCGCCGGGGTGGGGACGTCCTGCCGGCCGAGCAGGCCCAAGACGTTCGGCGTGCCGCCGGACGGGAACCGGGCGCCGTACGCCCACACCTGGCGGCCCCTGCCGTCCACGCCCAGCCGCCGCATCCGCTGCGGAAGCACCTGGCGTACGCCCAGGATCCAGAGCGACAGTGGGGCGCGGTCTCCGGCGACGGCGAACGTGACCTCGGCCTCGCCGGAAGACGACCGCTCGACGACGGGGCCGCGGGCGGCCGCGACGGCGTCCATCAGCTCGTCGAGGTGCCGCGCGGCGGGTCGCTCGGGAAGCGGCGAGGAGCGGGGTTTTCGCCGGTCCGTACGGGGCATGCTGCTCGCGCCTGATGGCCGCCTCCCTCGATCACACCGAACTAAGGTGAGGCGAACCTAAATCAACGCTCCTTGTCCGCCACCGGCGGCGCGAGCAGTGCGAGATCGGCGGCTCAGCGGTCCTGAGGGCCGAACGGGAAGGCCGACATGTCGCCCGCCTGCATCCGCGCGAACGACTGCCGCATCGTCTCGGCGTCGTTCAGATGCGGGAACGGCTCATCGGCCGGGACGTCCACGCCGAGGAAGGCGCACAGCGGCTCCCACCCCTCCCGGACGTCGAACACCAGCAGCCGGTCCGCCGGAACGCCCTCCTTCACCGTCGCCGTGTGCCGCTCGAACGCCGCCACGGCCAGGTCCTCGTCCGCCAGGTCGTCCCCGAAGCTCCAGCCGGGCCCGAAGTAGGACCGGCCGATCTTCTCCAGCGCCGGCCGCATCCTCTCCATGGACTCGAACATCTGGCGCATCTGCTCGGGCATCTCGTCGCCCGGCTCCGGGCGGATCCCGCCGGACATCAGCATCCGGATGCTCGGATGCCATTTGCGCGGGTCCCGTACGGTGAGCACCACCTTCGCCTCGGGATAGGCGTCGGCGAGCTCGCGCCAGTAGTGGCTGGCGGGCCAGTCGGTCGCGGACTGGTAGCCGCCGGCGAACACCCGGTTCCAGTCCTCGCGGGTCTTGACGTTCCCGGCGGCCACCTCCAGCCACCGGTCGACGTGGTCGGGATGGGTCATGACCTCGACCATGTGGTAGCAGGGGGCGAAGCCCAGCCGCTCTAACGCGGCCTTCATCGAGGTCGTGCCGGTGCGCGGAAGCCCCGCGCCGATGACTTTCATCATGCCGAGATCCCCTGTCGTCTCCGTTGACGGTCCCCCTCAGGCTAGGAGCCCGGGAGGCAAACCTCAACACCTGTATATTTTTGTGGCTTGAGCGGTCGGTGGTCCCTGCTCCCCTCATCCGGCGCCGCCGGCCCGTCGAACAGTGGGAGTGGAAGGCTGGTCGGCGGGTGCGGTGGGCATCGAACGAACGAGACGAGGAGCGGGAATGAGGTTCGTGGAACTGGTATCGGTGGATGGGTTCGTCGCCTTCGACCTGGATTGCCCGACGAGTGCGGGCGGGACCCGGCTCGCTCCCGACGTCACCCGCGACGAGGCCGGACTGCTGGCGCGGGCGATGACGTACAAGCTGGCCGTGCTCGGGGAGCGGATCGGCGGCGCGAAGGCGGTGCTGCGCGCCACGGTGCAGGAGCGGGCCGAGACGGTGGCGCGCTACTGCCGGGAGATCACGCCGCTGGTCGAGAAGGGCGTCTTCCTCACGGCCTCCGACCTGGGCACGCGTACGCAGGACTTCGCCTCGCTGCCCGGCTACCGCACCGACTCGGTGATGCATCAGGAGGTGGACGGCGAGCTGGTGGACACCGTGGTGACCGGGCTCGGCGTGGTGGCCGCGGCCGAGACCGCGCTCGGCGGGCTGTCCGGGCGGTCGGTGGCGGTGGAGGGGTTCGGGAAGGTGGGCGGCGCCGTGGTGCGGGAGGCGGCGCGGCGGGGCGCGCGCGTCGTCGCCCTGTCGACGCTGCACGGCTGCGTGGCCGACCCGTCGGGACTGGACGTGGCCGCGCTGATGGAGCTGCGCGCCGAGCACGGCGACGCCTGCGTCGGCCGCCTCGGGCTGCCCGTGCTCCCGGCCGGGGCGCTGTACGAGGTGGCGGCGGACGTGCTGGTGCCCGGCGCGCGGACGGGGACGCTGACCGCCGAACGCGCCGCCCGGGTGCGCGCCCGGGTGGTGGCCCCGGCGGCCAACGTCCCGTACACGGCGGCCGGGCTGCGCACGTTGCGGGAGCGGGGCGTGGTGGCGCTGGCGGACTTCGTCTGCGGCGCCGGGGCCACCATCGGCTACGTGGCCGAGGTGGCCGGTCAGATCTCCGACGCCGCCTCGGCGCGAGCCCTGGTGGAGCAGAGGGTCCGCGGCCTCACCGCCGCATCGCTCGACCACCCCGGCGGCCCGTTCGCCGGCGCGTGCGCCCTGGCCGAGGAGTTCCTGGCCACCTGGCGCGACCCCGCCGGCCTCCCCGGCGGGCCGCCCGTTCAGGAGTGACGGACCTCGCTGAGCGGCTCGCAGGAGGTCACCCGGGCAGGCGCTCGGCGGCCGCGTGCAGCCACGCCCCGGCGTCCTTGACGAGCGGGTCGCCGTGGCCGAAGCAGGCGACCTCGACGTCGAGGGCCGCCAGCCGCCGGAAGGACGCGGCGGCCCCGGCCGGGTCGGCGTTGAAGACCCCGAGGATGACGTCTCCTCCCTCAGGTCCCCGGGCCGCCGTGTCGCCGGTGAACAGCACTCCCAGGTCGGGGAGGTGGTAGGTCACGCTGCCCGGCGTGTGTCCTGGCGCCGCCACCGCGACGGCCCGCACGCCGCCGCCGAGATCGATCACGTCGGCGTCGTCAAGCTCGCGGTCGACCCTCACGGGCTCGGGACGGGGCATGCCCGCCATCGCGGCCTGCACGTCACCCCAGGTCGCGAGCTCGGCCGCCGGGCCGACGTGATCTTCGTGGAAGTGCGTCAGCAACACGGTGCGCAGCTCCTCCGGATGGCGGCCCACCTGCCGGATCGCCTCGGCGATCGCCGGCGCCGAGCCGGGCGCACCGGTGTCGATCAGGGTCAGCCCCTCCGGACCCGCCCAGAGGTAGGCGTGCCCGATCGGGAAGCGGAGGTGGTGGAGGCGGGGCTGCAGCTCGACGACGTCCATGCCACGACGGTAGCCGGGGGGCTCGCAGGTGATCGGTGCCGTACGCCCGCGGCGGATCTGCTGTGGGCGTACGTCGGAGGCGGCCGGCCTCGGTCTACGCCCCCGGGACCCATGACCTGTGGGGCCTGCCGGACGGACGGCTCGTCACGGCGGACATCCGATCACTGCTCCGAGCCGCCCGCCGACAGCCATGACGAGAGATAGGATGATGATCTTCTCCTTCAGTCGCCGCCCGTGGTCAGCCGGACGACGTTCGACGGGGCTCCGTGGCGGATCGCCCGCACCCGGTACGCGGCCCGGCGCTCCTCGGGCAGTGTGATCAGGCCGAACGCGTTGACGTCCGGGTCGAGCGCGGCCACCACCCGGAAGCCCGGCCGGCCCGCCGGGCGGTTCTCCAGCAGGTATCCCTCCTCGTCGCCGGCGCGGTCCGTCCAGGTGAAGGCCACACCGCCGGCCTGCGTGACGGTGGCCCGCAGGCCGGTCGGCGCCGCGTCCCCGCTCCCGGTGGGCAGCGTGCCCCGCGGCGTGCCCGGGACGGTGCGCGGTTGCGACCAGCCGGGGGACGGCTCCGGGTACGGCCCGTCCCCGACGGTCACGTCGACGGGTGCCGAGGCCAGACCGTAGTAGGGGCGCAGCCGGTAGTGGAACATGGTCCTCGGGATGAGGTCGGGATGGGTGTAGGCGGTCTCCTCCGGCGGGAGGAAGGCCAGAATCGTGTACGGACCCTCGGGCTCGGTGGCGAACTCGAGCACGTGCCCGGCCGCGTCCGGATCATGCGCGTCCCAGCGCAGCACGACGTCGACCGGCGACACCAGGGCCGCCGACAGGCGGACCCCCGCCGACCGCCGCCCCTGCTCGGACGCCGCCGGGCCGGAGACCGGTCGCGGCCAGGGCTGCGCCGCCGGCGCAGCCGCGCAGCCTGCGACGAGGAGCAGGAGGAGAAGCGCCACCAGAGCCCGCATCCGCGCTACTTCCGCCAGAACCGGATGCCGCTCCACTGAACCGTCGCCGGGCCCTGGCCGCTGTTGGTCCGGTAGGCGCCGAACTTGTCGTAGAAGCTGCCGCTCTCGCTGGACACGGTGTGCTTGAGCGACCCGTTGACGTACGTCCGATGGCTGCTGCCGACCACGTGCACGGTGTTGACGCGCACCGTGGTGCCGACGGTCGCGCCCGTGGCGATCGTGGTGCCGCCGTGCACGGCGTACAACCGGCCGCCGCGCTCGACGGCGAGCATGAAGAACGGCCCGGTCGTCTTGAACGTCTGCTTCAGGCTGATCCGGGTCCCCTCCAGGCTGGTGATCCGGAAGTGGCCCTCGAACTGGCGGGTGCCGCCGGAGTAGGTGGCGTAGCGCCGTTCGGCCCGCTGGTCGCCGCTGGACGTGGAGCAGGTCAGCCGGAACGTCAGGTCGCTGACGTCACCGCACCCGCGCTCCTGCACGGTGAACGTCGGCGAGTACGACGTCCACGGGCCTGACTCCACAGGATCGGCCGAGGCGGGCAGAGCCGCCACGGCTGGAGCGAGCAGCCCGATCGCCGCCGCGCCGACGAGCACTAATCGCATCTCTTCTCCTGATTAGGAAACTTTCCTATTGTAAGTCATAGGACCACTCACCTAACGGCGCGTCAAGAGCGGCGTGAAGTGGCCTTGACACCGCGCAACCCCTGACATATTCATCGGATGTCCCGTCGATGGGTGGTCCCATGAGACTTCGAGTCCGCACCTTCTCCGTCGTCCTGACCCTCGCCGTGATCGCGGCCCTGCTCACGGCTCCGGCCGCCCGCGCGGAGGTCGAGCATCCCCGGCAGCAGTGGTTACGCGACTCGACGGCGGGCCTGTTCCTGCACTGGGGCATGTTCACCGCGCCGCGCCACCTGGACTGCGCGACCTGGGAACGCGCCGTGACCGAGGGCGGCTGGACCGCCGGCTACTGGGTGGACGAGGCCCGCAAGCTCGGCGCCTCGTACATCGTGCTGGCCACCTTCCACAGCAGGCTCGGGTACGCGCGCCCGTGGCCGTCGGAGATCCCCGGGAGCTGCGCCACCCGGCGGGACTTCCTCGGCGAGCTGGTGAAAGCCGGGAAGGCGAAGGACGTCCGGATCATCCTCTACATGACCGACGACCCGCAGTGGCACGACGAGCAGGGCGTCGAGACGCTCGACTCGGCCGCATATTCGGCCCACAAGGGCCGGCAGGTCGATCTGACGACCCGCGCCGGGTTTGGCATGTACAGCTATGACCTGTTCTTCGAGGTCATGGAGAAATATCCGGACTTGGCGGGGTTCTGGATCGACAACGACAACGAGTACTGGGAGCAGAACAAGCTCTACGAGCAGATCCGGGAGCGGCGGCCGTCCTGGTTGCTGAGCAACAACAACGAGGACACCCCGATCATGGACACGGTCAGCAACGAGCAGAAGACCGGCATGACGCCGCCGTACGACTACCCGCAGGCCGCATGGACCCCGATGCCGCGCCTGGTCGAGGCCGACTACAAGCTGCCCACCACCGGCGACTGGTGGTACGACGGCGGCGACCACCCCGTCGACGTCCGCCTCAGCACCGGCCGCTACATCGCCAACGCCGGCTCGTCGATGAAGTCGCTGATGGCCCAGACACCCATGGTGAACGGCAGGTTCCCGCCCCAGCAGGAGGCCTTCAACGCCTTCATGTCCACGTGGGTCCCGCCGATCAAGGAGTCGCTCCAGGGCACGGAGGGCGGCGGCTACCTGTACGGCGGCATGCAGCCGGGCTTCTGGAACGACGGCGCGCACGGCGTCGTCACCGTCCGGCGGGGCGGCGCGAAGGTGCAGTACGTGCACGTGGTGACCAGGCCCAGCACCGACCTGGTCACGCTCCGGGACAACGGCTACCGCGTGACCCGGGTGAGCGACCTGCGTACCGGTGAGCGGATGCGCTTCAGCCAGTCCGGCGGGCACCTGACGATCCTGGGCATCACGCGGTGGGACCCGTACGACACCGTGTTCAAGGTCGAGACGGCCGGGCAGCAGCACTTCCACGACCAGTCCACGATCCGCGCCACCGCGTCCTCGTCACACGCGGAGCACCCGGCCGCCGCCCTCGTGGACGGCAGCTTCCAGGACTACTGGGACAGCGGAGCCCGGCTGCCGGTCTCGGTGACGCTGGACCTGGGCCGCCCGCGCAAGGCCGCCTATCTGGCGGTCAACCAGCGCGAGTGGTCGCCGACGTACGCGCGGGAGACGTTCGGCCGGCCGGAGGACTCGGCGCGGATCAAGGACTACCGCGTCTACGTGAGCGACGACGGCAGGCGGTGGGGGACGCCGGTGCGTTCCGGGGCGCTGCGCAGCGCCCGGGGCGTGCAGATGATCGACCTCGGCGAGCAGCACGCCCGCTACATCAAGCTGGAGGTGCTGAACACCTGGGCCGGTCCGCAGGCGCCGCGTTTCCACCGGCAGCTCCAGATCGACGAGATCAGGGTCGCGTACGGTTACCCGCGCGCCTCCGGAGTGCCGGTGCCGCTGGAGGCCGAGCGGCAGCAGCGCTCCGGCGCGGCGCGGGCCGAGCCGTGCCCGGCCTGCTCGGGCGGGGCGAAGGTGACCGGGCTCGGCGGCGGACCGCGTAACGCGGTCATGTACCGGGAGGTCACGGTACCCACGGCAGGCGACTACCGCCTGCAGCTCGACCACACCGCGCCGGACTCGGGTGCATCGCGTGTCGCGCCGGACGCGGGGGCATCCTCGGAGGCTGCCCCGGACTCGGCGGCATCGGAAGCCGCCCCGGGCCCGGGCGCATCGGAGGCCGCCGCGAGCCCGGGCGCGTCAGAGGCCACCCCGACGGCGGCGTCCCTGTCGGTCTCCGTCAACGGTGCCGCCCCGGTCGAAGTGCGGGTCGCCGGGGACAACGCGGGCGTGCCCGCCTCAACCGCGCTGCCGGTCCCGCTCCGCGCGGGGGCGAACACGATCACGCTGTTCAGCACGGCCGCCAAGGGGCCGGGGGTCGACCGGGTCGCGGTCGCGCCGATGCCGCCGGCCTCGTCCGTGCCCAAGACGACCATGACGGTCGACCCCTCCGGCCTGCAGTGGGTGGGCCCCGGACAGCAGTCGCTGAAGGTGTCGGCGACGCTGCGGCTCGACGCCGACGACGTGCTCGACCGCGTCTCACTGGCCCCGGACGCGCCCGCGGGATGGTCGGTGGATGGCGGCCCGGCCACCGCGGACGCGCTGCGCCTCGGGCAGACCTTGACGGGCACGTGGACGCTGACCTCGCCGCCCGGCCAGGACGTGACGGCGACCGACGTCCCGATCACGGCGTCGTTCCAGGTGCTGGGGCGGGCGAACACGGTCACGCGGCAGCTGCGGATCCGGCCGCGCCCGGTCGACCGCGTGTTCGTGCGGGAGGCGGAGGACTCCGGGAACCAGATCGGCAGCGCCGGCATCACGAACTGCTCCGCCTGCTCAGGCGGGCAGAAGGTGCGCAACCTCGGCGGCGGGCCGGACGCGTACGTGCTGTTCGAGGACGTCACGGTGGGCGAGGCACGGCAGTACACGCTGTTCATCGACTTCACGGTGAACGGCGACCGCTCGTACTTCCTGACCGTCAACGGCGGGACACCGGTGGAGGTGAAGGTGACCGGCGTCGGCAACAACCGGCCCTACACCACATCCGTCCCCGTCACCCTGCGCTCCGGCCCCAACACCATCAAACTCCACAACGACACGGCCCCGGCCCCAGACCTGGACCGCATCTCACTCGGCTGACGCCTCCACCTCGTGCCCCGGCTCGACGCAACGCACCGCCCGCCGTGGGCTGGCACGACAGGCCCGACGCCGCACCGCAGGCCGACGCCCCACAGCAGGCCGACGCCCCACAGCAGGCCGACGCGGCACGGCATGACAGGCGGTGGGCCAGGGTAGACACGGTCGGCCGGACGACCCCTCGCCGAACGTGGCACGCCGCGCCGGGCGTGGCGGGGAGCGGCGCGGGCGTGACGGAGCCGGGCATGGCGGGGCCGGGCGTGGCGGGCCGGGCATGGCCGGGCATGGCCGGGCCGGACGTGACGGAGCCGGACGTGACGGAGCCGGACGTGACGGAGCCGGACGTGACGGAGCCGGACGTGACGGAGCCGGACGTGACGGAGCCGGACGTGACGGAGCCGGACGTAGCGCCGCCCGGAGCGGGCGGGGGTGCGTGCTGACCCCTGGCGCCCCAGCCGTCGTCTGGGGGCGACCGGTGCCGCACCCCCGTCATCCGGCGCACCGGCGAACGCGCCCGCTCGCCGCGCTCCCCCGCACTCGCCCCCCGCGCCCGTCAGCCGCGCTCGCGTGGGAGGCAGACGCCCGGGCGCCCCATCCTCCCCTCCCCGGCCGTCACGTGAAAGGAGCGGGTCCAGCCCCGGCACAACCTCTCCCCCGACCTGGTGATTTGATGGAGGAAGCGGCCGGGCACGGGGGTGATTTCCATGGATCTCGTACTGCGCGCCGGAACCGCGGACGACGCGCGTGAATGCGGCAGGATCTGCTACGAGAGCTTCGCCGCTCTCGCCGACGCCCATGGCTTCCCGCACGACTTCCCCAGCGTGGGAGTCGCGATCGAGACGATCTCGACACTGCTGGCCCACCCGGGCTTCTACAGCGTCGTCGCCGAGCTCGACGGACGCATCGCCGGCAGCAATTTCCTGGACGAACGTTCGCCGGTGGTCGGCGTGGGCCCCATCACCGTCGATCCGGCGGTCCAGAACCAGGGCATCGGCCGCACGCTCATGCAGAACGTCATGCACCGCGCCGCCGACCGTCAGGCGCCCGGCATCCGGCTCCTGCAAAGCGGTTATCACTGCAGGTCCTTCGCCTTGTACGCGGGCCTCGGCTTCGAGTTCAGGGAAACCTTGGCCTGCCTGCAGGGCACTCCGCCGCACCAGGGCATCGACGGCCACGCGGTGCGCCCGGCGACGGACGCGGACCTGCCGGCCTGCAACGACCTGTGCCGCCGCGTCCACGGTGTCGATCGCGGCGGGGAGGTCGCCGACGCGCTCAAGCTGGGCACGGCCCGCGTCGTCGAGCACGACGGCCGGCTGACCGGCTACGCCACGGACCTGGCGCTCTTCGCGCACGCGGTGGGCGAGACCACCGAGGACGTCAAGGCCCTCATCGGCTCGGCCCTCTCGTTCGGCGGGCTCGGCATCCTGGTCCCCGCGCGCAACAGCGCGCTGCTCCAGTGGTGCCTGGGCAACGGCCTGCGGGTCGTCCTGCTCATGAGCCTGATGACCATCGGCCTGTACAACGAGCCCGCGGGCGCGTACCTCCCCTCCATCCTGTACTGAGGGCCTGGACTGAGGGCTGGTCAGCCCTTGAAGGCGCCGTCCATGATCCCGGCGACCATCCGCCTGCCGACGAACACGAACAGCAAGAGCAGCGGCAGAGTGGCCAGGAACGAGCCGGACATGGCGAGCCCGAGATCGATGTCCAAGCTGTTCTGCAGCGCCTTGATCGCGATCTGCGCGGTGTACATCTCGGGCGACTTCAGCACGATGAACGGCCACAGGAAGTCGTTCCACGCGGTGACGAAGCCGAGCAGGCCGATCACGAACGCGGCCGGCCGGACCAGCGGGAACGCGATGCGCCAGAAGATCTGCCAGGTGGTCGCCCCGTCGATGCGGGCCGCCTGGAGGAGCTCGTCGCTGATCGTGGCCCCGATGTGCTGACGCATCCAGAAGATGCCGAACGCGCTCGCCAGGCCGGGCACGATGAGCGCCTGCAGGGTGTCCACCCAGTCCAGCGCAGAGATGATCATGTACTGCGGGATCACCCCGAGCTGGGTCGGCACGGTCATGGTCAGCACCACGATCAGGAACAACGCGTTGCGCCCGCGGAAGCGCAGCTTGGCGAAGGCGAAGCCGGCCAGCGAGCAGAGCACCGCGTGCCCGACCCCGATGGCTCCGGCCACGATGAGGCTGTTGACCATCGAGCTGACGAACGGCACCGTCTCGAGGACCAGCCCGGCCAGGTGGAAGAAGTTGCCGCCGGGCACGATCTCGGGCGGCATCTGGGTGGCGGTCGCGCTGTCGGTGCTGGCGACCACGAACATCCAGTACAGCGGGAACAGGCAGGCGAAAACGGCCAGGCCGAGGAGGAGATAGGTCCACCAGCGGACACGGTTGGCCTTGTTCATCAGCGCTCCGGGCGGACGCGGGTGGACAGGACGTAGTTGAGCGCGGCGAAGGCGATGATCAGGACGAACAGCGCCACGCCGATGGCGGCGCCGTAGCCGAACTGGAACTGGCCGAAGCCCTGCTCGTACAGGAAGAGCGTGAGCGTCTGGCACTGGCGGACCGCCCCGCAGGTCTGCGCCGCGACCCGGGAGATGAGCAGCGGCTCGGTGAAGATCTGCAGCCCGCCGATCGTGGAGGTCACGATCGTGAACACGATGACCGGCCGCAGGGACGGGATGGAGATGTGGCGGAACTGCTTCCAGCCGCCCGCGCCGTCCACCGCCGCGGCCTCGTACAGCGAGCGCGGGATGGCCTGCAGCGAGGCCAGATACAGCAGGGTCGTGTAGCCGAACCAGCGCCAGGTGACCATCACGGCGATGAGCAGGTGGCTGCCCCACACCGACTGCTTGAAGTCGATCGGCTCCACACCCACCAGCCCGAGCAACCAGTTGAGCAGACCGTAGTCGCGGTCGAACATCTGGGCGAAGACGATGGCGGTGGCCGCGACCGAGGTGATGTACGGCACCAGCATCGACATCCGGAAGAACACCGCGAACCGCAGCCGGGCGTGGTTGAGCAGGTGCGCCAGGCCCAGCGCCAGCAGCAGCTGCGGCACGGTCGACAGGAGCCAGATGCTGATGGTGTTCCAGGCGGCGTTCCAGAACCGGGCGTCGTCGAGCAGGCGGGTGAAGTTGTCCAGGCCGATGAAGATGTGCTCGCCGATCGGGTTCCAGTCGAACAGCGCCACGTAGAACGTGAACAGCAGCGGCACCAGGCCGAACACCGCGAAGATCAGGAAGAACGGCGCGATGTAGGCGTACGGGGCGAGGCGCTCGCCGATGCCCTGCCGCACCCGGGTCGTGGCCGCGGGCGGCGCACCGGCCGCCCGCGGCGTGCTGAGAGTGGTCGTCACGCCGGTCCTACTTGCCGATGGCGGTCTTGATGTTGGCCAGCGCCGCGTCCCACGCCTTGGCGGCGTCGCCCTTGCCCTGCTCCACGTTCGTGATCGCGTTCAGGAACTCCTGGCCGATGACGGCGCTGTCCGGGCCGACGAGGAACGGCTTGAGTCCGGTCAGCGAGTTGGTGTAGATCACCCCGGTCGGCGCTCCGGAGAAGAACTCGTTCTTCAGCCCGGTGAGCTTCGGGTCCTTGTAGACCGATGGAGTGGTGGGCATCGTGCTCCCCGTGTCGACGAAGTGCTGCAGCTGGGCCTGCGGGGACTGGGTCTTGGTGATGTAGTCCCAGGCGGCCTTCGGGTTCTTGGCGCGCTTGGGGATGGCCAAGTAGCTGCCGCCCCAGTTGCCGGCCCCACCGGGAATGGCGGCGATGTCCCACTTGCCCTTGGTGTCGGGGGCGTTCCGCTCCATCTGTGACAGCAGCCACGCCGGCGCGGAGATCACCGCGTACTGGCCCTTGCCCATGCCCGCGCTCCAGCCGTCGGAGAACGAGCTCTGCTTGGCCGTGATCCCGGCCTGCACCGTCTTGATCGCCAGGTCGAAGGCGGTCTTGACCTGAGGGCTCGTGCTGTAGACGACGTTGCCCGAGGGGTCGTAGTACTTCATCGGCCCCTGGTTGACCGCCTGGTAGAACACACTGGTGGCGGCGTTGTCGACGAACGCCTTGCCGGTGGCCGCGGTGTACTTCTTGCCGGTCTCGATGAAGGCGTCCCAGGTCGGCCAGAGCTTGCCGACCTCCTCCCGGTCCGTCGGCAGCCCGGCCTCCTTGAACAGGTCCGTGCGGTAGGCCACCGCCATGCCGCCCACGTCCGTCGGAATGCCGATGATCTCGCCGCCCTTGGTGGTGCTCTGGCTGATCACCCAGTCCAGGTAGTCGCCCTTGATCTTGTCCGCGCCGAACTGCCGCAGGTCGTGGAAGTTCTGCGGCTGCTGCACGAACTTGGGCAGGTCGTCACCCTGGATGAGGACGAGGTCCGGCACCTTGCCGCCGGCCAGCGCCGTGGTCAGGGCCTGTGCGGTCTCCGTGGAGCCCCCCACCTCGGTCAGCTTGACCTGCACTCCCGGGTTCTGCTTCTGGTACTTGTCGACCGACTCCTTCTGGTTGATCCCGGTGAACGACCAGAACTCGAAGGACTTGCCGTCGCCGGACGGCTGGGCCGCGGTGCCGCCGCCCCCTCCGCAGGCGGCGGCGGAGAGGGCGAGGGCTGTGGCGAGCAGGGCAGATGTTGCGATACGGAACTTCACGGCGATCTCTTCTGCTAGGGGTGATGGGAGCCGCGGGGGCGCGGCCTCAAGTGGCGTGGCAGGCGGATGGGTCCGCAAGTTGCCTGATAATTTTCGGCAATTGGTCCGATCGTTAATGCGGGACTCTAGGCAAGCTTTCCGAAACCCGTCAAGAACACGGCCGTAAGATCGCCGAAACCTTCCGGTTAGACTGCGCTCATGACCTCGACCGAGGAGCCCTCCCCCGCCGGATCCGCGCACGCCGGCCCGCTGACCATCACGCAGCTCGCCGAGCTGGCCGGAGTGTCCACCGCGACCGTCTCCAAGGTGGTCAACGGCCGCACCGAGGTCGCCCCCGAGACCCGCGCCCTGGTCGAGGGCCTCATCCGCCGCCACGGCTACCGCAGGCAGCGGCGGCGCGTCGGCCCGGCCGCCCTGGTGGAGGTGGTGTTCCACGCGCTGGAGGGCGACTATCCGGTCGAGATCATCAGAGGGGTCGACAGGGTGGCGCGCGAACACCACATGGCCGTGGTGATCTCCGACATGCGGCGGCGCGACAACCCGGGCATGGGATGGATCGAGGACGTGCTGAGCCGCCGTCCCACCGGCGTGATCGCGGTGTTCTCCGGCCTGACCGAGGCCCAGCGCGATCAGCTCGTCACCCGCGAGATCCCCATCGTCATGCTCGACCCGTCAGGCGATCCAGGACCCGGCGTCCCGTCGATCGGGGCGGGCAACTGGAGCGGCGGCCTGTCGGCCACCCGCCACCTGCTCGACCTCGGCCACCGCCGCATCGCGATCATCACCGGCCCCGGCTGGGCCCTGTCCAGCCGGGCCCGTCTCGACGGCTACCGCGCCGCGCTCGACCTGGCCGGCGTGCCCGCCGACCCCGAGCTGATCTGTCGGGGCGACTTCCTCATCGAGGGCGGCCTGGCCCAGGCCCACCGGCTGCTGCGCCTGCCCGACCCGCCGACCGCAATCTTCGCCTGCAACGACGGGCAGGCCATCGGCGTCTATCGCGCCGCCTATGAGCTGGGCCTGCGCATCCCGGACGACCTGAGCGTGGTCGGCTTCGACGACCTGCCGCCGACGCAGTGGGCCGTCCCGCCGCTGACCACGATCCGGCAGCCGCTCACCGAGATGGCCGCCGCGGCCGCCGCCATGCTCGTGAAGCTCGCGCAGGGTGAGCCGCTGCAGCAGTACCGGGTCGAGCTGGGCACCGAACTCATCATCCGCGGCAGTACCGCGCCACCCGCTCGCTGACCGAAACTTTCTGAACAGTTTCCGTACGTATCGGAGCGGCGGAGCGCCTGAGCACCCCGGTGACCACTGCCACAGGACGCCTGTCTCGAAGGTCCGGTCGAACGTTAACGGTAGCGCTGACACGGAGGTGTCCGGGAGGAGCGGCGGTCAGCCGTGGAACGGACGGACCCGGCGATCGCATCCCCCTCGCGGCGGATTCCGGTGCCTGCTCTGTTCAGCTCCAATGGGGTGGATCACTATGAAAGCGCCGAGTTCGACGGCCCTGCCCACGACTGGAGACCTCCGCATGGTAGAGACCTCGAAGAACGCGAAGCTGCCCCCCAAGGCCCCCGATCGAATCGAGATCGACGACGCCCCCAGGGCCACGTCCCTGTTCGTGAACGGTCACTTCCCCAGGCGCCGTGCGCTGGTCGTCGGCCTGAGCGCCCTGGCCGGGTTCCTGCTGACGGTCATCTGGTCGGCGGAGTTCGTCGACAGCGTCATCGGCGACAACGTGGCCAACACGCTCCTCGGCCACGACGCCAAGGAGACGCCGATCGCCGGGATGGCGGCGGGCATCGCGTTCGCCCTGGTCTCCGGGGTGGCCGGGACGTTCACCGCCTGCAACATCGCCGCGTTCGGCGCGCTGGCGCCCCTGGTCGGCGGCTCGCACACGGTGCGGGCCAGGATCGCGCACATGCTCAAGCCGCTGGGCTGGATGTCGGCCGGGATGCTCGTGGTCTCGGCCGCGTACGGGGTGGTCGTCGCGCTGGTCGGCACCGGCATGCCGCAGTTCTCCACGGCGCCGAGCGTGCCCGGCGAGCTGTCCGCCCGCACCGTGCAGACCATGATCATCTATGGGCTGATCGGGCTGGTCATGATCTACCTGGGGCTGGCCGCGGCAGGCGTCGTCAAGGACCCGCTGGCGCGGATCTCGGCCCGCCACCCGAACGCCCCGATGGTCCTCATGGGAGCGCTCATCGGCGCGTTCCTGATCGGGCGGCCCTTCCCGCTGTTCCGGCAGATGTTCCGGGACGCGGCGGAGAGCGGCAACGTCCTCTACGGGGCCGCGGCCTTCATGCTGCAGTCCATCGGCAACATCGCGGTCATCACGATCCTGTTCGTCGTCTTCGGCCTCATGATGGGCGGCCGGGTGCAGCGGTGGATCAGCGCCAAGCCGAGCCGGGCGGCGGTCCTCATCGCGGCGGCGTTCATCGTGGCCGGTGTGTTCATGGTGCTGTACTGGGACGTCCGCGTGCTCGCCCGCCGCGAGATCATCCCCTGGTACCCGATGGCGCCCTGGGCCTGACCTGAGGCTATTCCCTGCCCGCGCCGAGCACGTCGCGGGCAGGGGTCAGCCCTTGAGTGCGCCGTCGAGGACGCCGCGGATGAAGTGCCGCTGGAAGAACAGGTACACGAGCACGACCGGCGCGATCACGATGACGGTGGCCGCCGCGAGCAGCGGCACGTCCACGTTGTACTGCCCGGTGAAGAACCCCAGCCCGGCGGGGGCCGTGCGCTGGGCCGGGTCCTGGATGAGGATGAGCGGCAGCATGAACTGGTTCCAGCACCACACGAAGTAGAGCACGCCGAGCGTGGTGACGGCCGGCCGGGAGTTGGGCATCAGCACGCCCCACAGGATCCGCCAGGACGACGCGCCGTCCAGCTTGGCCGCCTCGATGAGGGCACGCGGCATGGTGGAGAAGTGGGAGCGCATCCAGAACGCCCCAAACGGCATGAAGGCGGCGATCTCCACCAGCACCAGCCCCCACCGCGTGTTCGTCAGGCCGATGGCCCGCAGGTCGTAGTAGAGGGGGATGACCGTGACCTCGGTGGGAATCGCGAGCCCGAGCAGGAGATAGGCGAAGATCTTCTCCCTCCCGCGGAAGTTCATGGTCGCCAGCGCGTAGCCCGCCAGGCTGGCGAAGAACACCGAGGCGGGCACCACGGCCAGCGCGATCAGCACGCTCGACCACAGCAGCGATCCGAACCCGGCGGTGACCCACGCGCCGGCGAAGTTCTCCAGATGCAGACCGCGTGGCAGCTCCAGGCCGGTCAGCGGGGTGCCGGCCGGCTGCACGGCGGCGGACAGCAGCGGCAGGAAGGGGACGATCACCGCCGCCATGAACAACGCGAGCACCACGGGGGCGCCGATGCGTCCCGCCACCTCGCCGGGCCCGGGCCGCCGGCCGTGACCTCTGTGCTGGCCGGGACCCGTTTTCGTGGCGCTCACGGCACCTCCCTGATCAGGCGGTTCAGTGTCAGGACGATCGCGAAGATGACGGCCGTCAGGACCACCGCGAGCGCACTGGCAAGACCGACGGCGCCGCCGCCGAAGGCCAGGCGGTAGATGAGGATGCCGGGCACGACAGTGCTGTTGCCGGGGCCGCCGCCGGTGGTGGTGTAGATGAGGTCGAAGCTCGCCAGCGCGGCGATGACCGTGATGGACAGCGCGACCGCGATCTCCGGCCGGAGCAGCGGCACGGTGATGGAGACGAACTCGCGCACGGGTCCCGCGCCGTCCATCCGCGACGCCTCGTAGATCTCCCGGTCGATGCGCTGCGTACCGGAGAGGAACAGCACCAGGCACAGCCCGGAGACCACCCAGGTGCCGATCAGCCCCACGGCGAGCAGGGCCCAGTCGAAGCTGCCCAGCCAGGCCTGCGCCGCCTCCCCCAGGCCGGCCTGCCGCAGCACCTGGTTGACCACGCCGTCCTCGGCGTACACCCATCGCCACATGATGCCGACCGCGACGAGGGGCACGACCTGCGGCAGGAACAGCACCGTCCGCACGAAGCCCATGCCCCGGCGCCGGTGGCGGGCCACGAGGGCGGCGCCCACCAGGCCGAACAGGATGGGGAGGGCGGAGAAGAAGATGATCAGGGTGCCGGCGTGCACCGCGGCGGCACGCAGCTGCGGGTCGGCGAACACCAGCCGGTAGTTTCCGAGGCCGGCGAAGGACGGCAAGGTCACCCCGTCCCAGTCGAACAGCGACAGGTACCCGGTGTGCAGCGCCGGCAGGACGGTGAAGAGGGTGTACAGGAGCACCGCGGGCGCCAAGTAGAGCAGGGCGGCGCTGGCGGGCCTGCGCCTTGGCCGCCGGCGCGCGGCCGGGAGGCGCCGCTGGATCGGGGGCGCCTCCCGCCGGCCTGCCGCGACCGGACCGCTCAGCCTGTTCGCCGCCATCACTTGTGGTAGTTGTCGAAGTCTGCCTGGATGCCGGCGAGGAACTCGTCGACCGTGGCCTTGCCGCCCGCGAGCAGCTGCAGCTGCGTCTTGAGGGTGTCCCCCATGGTCGGGGTGGACGCGTTCTGGATGAACGGCTGCAGACCCTTGTCGCGCACGGTCGCCTGCCAGCCTTCCTGCAGCGCTCCCAGCAGGCCGGTCTTGGCGGGCATCGCGTCGGCCTTGGGCGCCATGAACCCCGCGTCGGCGGTGATCTTCGCGGCCTCCTCGCTGCCTACGAAGTCGAGGAAGGCGGCCGCGGCGGCGGCGTTGGCCGACTTGCTGGAGACGCAGTAGTACACGCCGGCGCCGGTGGTGCGGATCTTGGAGTCGGCCGTGGCCTGGGGCATGGAGAAGTAGCCGGCGTCGTCGCCCAGGCCCTTGGCGACGGCCGCGGCGGCCCAGTTCCCGCTGATCCGGAACACGCCCTTGCCCTTGGCGAAGCCGGCGGTGGCGTCCTCGTCGCTGATGCCGTTGACGTCGGGAGAGATGTATCCCTCGTCCACCCAGCGCTTGAGCGTCGCAGCCGCCGTCTTCGCCTCCGGCAGCACGATGGTCGCGCCCTTGTGCCCGAAGGCCCAGGCCGTGCGGTCCTCGGGCTTCAGATACACCGAGAGCAGCTGGTTGAAGGGGTGGTTCAGGCCGCCGTCGAGGTTGCCGACCACCAGAGCCAGCTCTCCTGCGGCCTTCGCCTTGACGAACAGGGCCTCCAGCTCCTCGACAGTCTTGACGGGGACGGTCAGGCCGAGCTCGGCCGCCTTCGCCTTGTTGTAGTAGACGCCTTCGAACGACAGCCCGCCCGGGACCCCGTACAGCGCTCCGGTGCCGACGGTCTTGCCGTCGGGCTCGAACGTGATCTGGTCGAGGCCGGGAAACTTGTCCGGCCAGCCGTAGGCCTTGCCGTACGCGGAGACGTCGAGCAGCAGGCCGCCGGGGATGAGGTTCTGCATCCCGGGGGTGAACTGGGCGATGTCGGGGGCGGTGGTCGCGGACATCGTCAGGTTGATGCTCTTGAGGTAGTCGTCCCAGCCGGTGTACTGCCGCTCGAACGTGACGTTCGGGTGTTTCTTCTGGAACGCCTCCAGCAGAGCCGGGGTCATGCTCGTGTCGTCGGCGTCGGCGACCTTGAGCATGATCTTCTTGTCCGCGGGCAGCGCCGTCGTCACGGGACCGGTGGCCGCGGCCGGTGTGGACGACGCTCCCGGGGTCAGCGCGGCGCAGCCGGCGAGCGCCGCGACGCCCGTGACGGCGAAGCCGGACAGCAGGGTGCGCCGTGAGAGGTCACGGCCTGTCCAGGGGTACGGATGCTGGCTCACAAGGTTCTCCTCGGTGGGGGGTGTGGATCCGGGTAGGGGGCTGGATCAGTCGAGATGGACGACGCGACGCTCGTGCCGGGCGCGTTCGGCCGCGAAGACGAGCTCGTGCGCGGCCAGCGCCTCGGCGGCCGTGTCCGCGATCCAGTGGTCGTCCCAGGTGGCCACGGCCGTGATGAAGTCGTTCATGAGCCCCGCGTCGCCGCCGCTGTGGCCGGACAGCAGCGGGTCGTCCGTGTCGGGGGCCGTGACGTCGATGGTCTCCGTCGCGCGGGTGCGGAAATCGGTGACCCGGATGATCGAGCCGTCGCAGAAGATCTCGCCCATCGTCCCGAAGACGTGGGTCATCCGCGGCCGGCTGGTGGAGAACGCCGTCATGGTGAACGTCGCGGTCGCCCCGCCGTCGAACTCCAGCGCGACCACCTGGTGGTCGACGACGTCGTTGTCGCAGGCCCAGACGCAGCGGCCGTAGGGCCCGGTGCACAACGCCGCGGCCACCGACTCCTCGGTCGGATGCGGGGTGAGCACGCTGAGCGGCCAGGCCAGGTCGCCGGCCGCCAGGTGCTCGCCGTAGATGCGCACCGCGGAGTAGGCGCACGAGTCCTGCAGCACGCAGTCCGGGCACCGGTCGGCGGCCACCGCCGGGCGGTTTCCGGGGACGAAGTAGCTCAGGCTGCCGAAGGAGGAGACCGCCCGCACCGGGCGTCCGACGATGTGGCGGAGCCAGTCCAGGTCGTGGCAGGACTTGGCGAGCAGCATCGGCGCGCTCGTCTCCTCTCGGCGCCAGTTGCCGCGCACGTACGAGTGGGCGTGGTGGGCGAAGCCCACGGGCTCGACGTGGTCGACGTTGACGATCTCGCCGATCCGGCCCCCGGCCAGCAGGTCCCTGAGCATCCGGGTGTACGGCGTGTACCGCAGGACGTGGCAGACCCCGAAGGGGACCTTGTTGCGGGACACCGCGTCCACGACCCGGCGGCACTCCTCCTCGGTCGGGGCGATCGGCTTCTCCAGCAGGACGGCGTACCCCGCCTCGGCGAAGGCGACGGCCGGCTCGACGTGCTGGGCGTCCTGGGTGGTGATGATGACGGCGTCGGCGAGCCGGGGCCGGTCGGCGAGCTCACGCCAGTCCGCGAAGAGCGCGGAGGCGGGCAGGCCGTGCCGGTCGGCGGCGATCCGCTGCCGGTCGGGATGGGGCTCGGCCACCGCGACCACCTGAGCCCGGTCCGGGTGCTCGGCGATCCAGTGTCCGTAGATCTCGCCGCGGATCCCGGCCCCCACCAGAGCCACCCGCACCGGCTCTCGATCAGCCGCGTCGGCGTCGAGCAGGTCCTGCGGCCGAACGCCCACGCCGGTGCCCGGCAGGTCCCGCGACCGACCCGGCGCGACCGCCTCGGGCGGGCCCTGCGGACGGCGGGCCGCCGCCGCGGGGCCCACGGGGTCCGCCGGCTGCCGCGGCACGGAGCCGGGCGCGGCGGCGCCGTGTCCCTCCGCTGTCGGCGCGTCTTCCTGCCTCGTCTGACCCGGCCGCATGGGCATCCTCCCGAGCCACTATTTTGATAATGCAATTGCGTTATCTAATTGCCGGTGACGATAGGCTGTGGCGCAGCGCCGGGGCAAGGATGCGTGACTCAACCGTTATCACCCGTCCCCGCGGTTACGTCCGTCGCGGTTCAGGAGGAGACAGGTCTGTGGCAACCACCAGCGATCCCCAGCTCGCCGGCGCCCGCCGTGCGGTGGTCTGGCCGCTCGGCGACGACCCGGTCGCCCACGCGGGGGCGCGGGTCACGTCCCCGTCGGCCGTGGGGGTCGGGGATCTGCGGGCCGCCAACGCGGCGGCCGTGCTCGCCGCGGTCAGGTCCGCCGACCGTCCGCCGCGCCTCGCCGCGCTGGCGGAGGCCACCAAGCTGTCCCGGCCGACCGTCGAGGTGCTGGTCGAGGACCTCGTCGGGTGCGGCCTGATCGAGGAGGTCGCGGCGGCCCCGGCGCAGGGCCTGCGCTCGCCGGGCCGTCCCGCGCGGCGGTTCCGGTTCCAGCCCCGGGCGGGCTTCGTGGTCGGGGTGGACGTACGCGCTCATTCGATCACCGCCTGCCTGGCCGACCTCGACGGCCGGCTGCTGACCGTCAAACGGCGGGCGGTGCGGGCCGGCCTCACGGGACGCACCCGCGCCGGCGCGGTGACCGCGACCGTCCGCGATGCCATGGAGCAGGCCGGAGTCGCCGCCGGCCGGGTCTGCGCGGCCACCATCGGCACCCCCGGCCTGGTGGAACGCGGCAACGCCCGCATCCGGTACGTCGATCACATGAAGACCTGGGCCGAGGTCGACATCGTGGGCGTGGTGTCGGAGTCGCTCGGCTGCCCGGTCGCGGTCGAGAACGACGCCAACCTCGCCGCGCTGGGCGAGCACTGGCGCGGCGTCGGCACGGCGACCACCGAGATGCTGTTCATCCTGCTCGGCGAGCGGCTCGGCGCCGGCATCATCACGGGTGGGCGGCTGCTGCGCGGGCACCACGGGGCGGCCGGCGAGATCGGGTTCCCCGGCCGCAGCACGGCGGAGGGGCCGGGGCTGGGGCCGCTGGCCGGCGACCGCGGGGGCGCGGCGGGGCCTGGCCGCGCCAGGCCGCAGGCCGGCGACCGCGAGGGCTCGGACGGGCCTGGCCGGGCTCAGCGGTCCGCCACCAGCGCCGCGGTCATCGCTGCCGCCGCGGACGGGGACGCCGATGCCGTCGGCGTGCTGGAATCGGCCGGGCGGCGGCTGGCCGAGGGCATCGCGCCGATCCTGCTCGCGCTCGACCCCGCCGTCGTCGTCCTGGGCACCAGCCTCTTCCCCGAGCCCCGCCTGGCTCCGGCGGCGGAGCTGCTTCGCGGCGCGGCCGAGCGGCGGGCGGCCGGTCTGCTCGTCGATCCTCCGGAGTGGCGGCTGTCGGTCCTCGGCGACGAGGCGATCCTCACGGGAGCCGTCCGCTTCGCACTCTCCGCAGTCGACCGCATCCTCCACACCAAGCCGACAAGCTTGTTCGACGCCTAGCGGGGCCCGCATGCCTTGCCCCAGGCAGGGAATCAGGCGGCGGGTCGGAGCACCGGACGACGAGCCCCGCCCGACGGGCCCGAGCGCGGACATTGGGTCCGGGCGAGCCGGTGCCTCGCTGAAGGCCGTGCGCCCGGCCGGTCCCCGGAGCGCACGCGAGGTGGCAGACCCGGCGGGGCGGCCGGGGCGCCAGACGGGGGCGGTGTGGTCAGAGGAGCAGGTCGGGGGTGTGGTCCTGCAGGACCTTCAGGAAGGCCGTGGCCAGGCGGCTCTGGTAGCCGCGTCTCCTCCGGACGACGACCACCGGCAGGACCGCGTCCATGCCCTCGACCTCGACCGCCCGCAGGCTCCCGATGCGCAGCTCCTCCCGGACGCTGCTGATGGGCATGAGGGCGACGCCGAGACCGGCCTCGACCAGGCGCCTCTGCGCGGTCAGGCTGTCGATCCGGGTGATGGACGCATTCACCAGCCCGGAGGCCGACACCAGGCGTTCGAGCACGTGGCCGAAGGAGTCGGACTGGCCCCGCTCTGGCGGGAAGCCGAGCCACCGCTCCCCCTGGAAGGCTCGCAGGTCCGGCAGGCGGCGGGCGGTGACCGGGTGGGACGCGGGCACCACGACCAGGAGCCGTTCCGTCCCCAGCGGGATCGACTCCAGCTTGGGGTCGGCGTCGGGGAAGTAGCGGAGGCCGAGGGCCGCCTCGCCGCTGCGGACCAGTGCGCTCACCTCACGGCTGGTCGCGGTCCGCAACTCGACCGTCGCCTCCCGGAACTCCGCCTCGAACGTCCGCAACGCGTCGACGATGTGCGAGTCGGCGAGGGTGCCGACGATGGCGAGGCTGAGGGTCTGCGCGCCGCCCGGCCCCGTCGCCAGGTCCCGTACGGCCCGCTCGCCGTCACGGATGGTCGCGAGCGCGGCCTCCGCGTACGGCAGCAGCGCCCTGCCCGCCTCGGTGAGCGACACCCCGCGCCCGGCCCGCTCGAACAGCGCCACGCCCAGCGACCGCTCCAGCTCGCGGATCCGGCGGCTGATCGCCGGCTGGGAGCGGTTGAGCCTCCGGGACGCCTCCGTGAACCCGCCCAGCCGGGCGATGCTCACGAAGGCCTCCATCTCCTCGACCGTCACAATCCATAAGTATTCCTGATACGTGTACATCAGATCTATGCATTTGACTGATCTGCACGACGACCGCGAGGGTGGGCTTACAGACATCAGCCCACGCCGGGAGTGCATCATGATCAATCAGATGGCCAGGGCGGCTCGTTTCCGCGCCCTCCACGAGCGGCCGGAGCCCTTGTTGCTGCCCAACCCCTGGGACGCGGGGACGGCGCGGCTGCTGGCGGGCCTCGGCTTCGAAGCCGTCGCCACCACCAGTCTCGCGGTGGCCAACGTGCTCGGCCGCACCCGGGCCGGTCGGCAGGACGTCCTCGACAACTGCCGCGTCATCTGCGAGGCGACATCCCTCCCCGTGAACGCCGACCTCGAGAACGGCTTCGCCGACGAACCCGGCGAGGCGGCCAAGATGATCGAGGACGCGTGCGCGTGCGGCGCGGTGGGGGCCTCCATCGAGGACGCCACAGGAGACCCGCGATCGCCGATCTACGACTTCGGCCTCGCCGTCGAGCGGGTGCAGGCGGCCGTCGAGGTCGCCCGCGGGCTGCCCGTCCCGCCGGTGCTGACCGCGAGGGCCGAGAACCTGCTGTACGGCGTCGCCGGCCTCGACGACACGATCAGGCGGCTCCAGGCGTTCGAGGCGGCCGGGGCGGACGTCCTGTACGCGCCGGGGCTGCGCACGCTCGACGAGATGCGCGCGGTCGTCTCCTCCGTGGGCAAGCCGGTCAACGTCGTGATGGGCTTCGCCGATCCGGCGATCACGCTGGAGCAGCTCGCCGAGATCGGGGTGCGCCGGGTGAGCATCGGAGGCGCGCTCAACCGCCTCGCGCTGCGGTCGTTCCTGGACGGCGCGCGGCAGATGCGGGAGGGCCGGTTCGGGTTCGTCACCGAGATGGCGTCGATCTCGGAGCTCCACCAGGCGTTCGCCCGCCTTTGAGCGAGGTCACCGCGCGGCGCCGAACTGGTGGGCCTGCGGGATCGTCGTGACGACGTGGGCGACGACGCGCTCGGAGAGACAGGTGTGCTGGTGCGGCACGTCGCCGGGGAAGCGGGCGAAATCCCCGGCGGACAGCTCCACCTGGTCCTCGATCGGCCCGGTGCGCAACGTGCCGCTGAACACGTAAATGTGGTGCAGCGTGCCCAGCGAGTGGCCGGGCACCACCGCGGCGGGGTTACCCCGCTCCAGCCTCATCACCAGCGTGTGCACGTAGCCGGAGCCGTAGGTCTGGTCGAGCATGCGCTCGGACCAGCCCTCGTGGTCCTGCCACAACCCGTCGTCCTGGCGCTGGACGTAGACGGCGCTCCCCCACTCGGTCAGCAGCTGCCGGGGTGCGACGTCGAGCGCCTTGCCGAGCGCCGACAGCGTGTCCACCGTGGGATTGCCGTCGCCCTGCTCGACCTTGGACAGCGTCTGCTTCGACACCCCGGACCGGCGCGACAGCTCGCCGATGGAGAAACCGCGCTCGCGCCGTAGCCTGCGGATGTTCCGCGCCACCAGCTCGTTGTGATCCATGGCACCTCCACCAGCCTCGTCACTTTTAATTGACACCTTGGTCCAGATTGACTTACGGCCATTTTATCGGACATGCTGTCACATATAAATAACCCCTTGAGAGACAGGTGTCGTCGGAGCCCCACATGAGCAGCACCGCAGTCGAGAACGCCCCATCGAGCAGGGACGAGCGCGCCGCCGTAGAGAAGGCGGTCAGCCTGCTCGCGTCTTTCGGCAGCCACGCCGGCACCGGGATCGGCGTGAGCGAGCTCGCCAGACGGGCGGAGCTCAGCAAGTCCACGGCGTTCCGGCTGCTGGGGATGCTGGAACGGCACGGCGTGGTCGAGAAGGTCGGCCAGAAATACCGGCTGGGCCAGCGGCTGCACGAGCTGGGGCGGCACGTGTACGTCCCCGACCACGACCAGATCCGCGACGCCCTCATCCCGTTCCTGACCGACCTGTACGAGCTGACGCGCGAGACCGTCCACCTGGCGGCCCTGCACGGCACGGACGTGGTCTACCTGTCGAAGCTCTACGGCCACCGGCAGGTGCGCTCGCCCTCGCGCATCGGCGGCCGGGTGCCGGCGTACTGCACGGCCGTCGGGAAGGTGCTGCTCGCCTACGACCACGCCGCCCTGGACGAGGTGCTCCGCAGCGAGCTGCGGCCCCTCACGCCCAACACGATCACCGATCCGGCCGCACTCGCCGCGGAGATCGCCAAGGTGCGCGGCGAGGGCGTGGCGTTCGACGACGAGGAGGCGACGCTGGGCCTGAGCTGCGTGGCCGTCCCGGTCATCGGGCACGGCGGCCGGGCCGTCGCCGCCCTGTCGGTGTCGGCGGTCACCGGCCGCCTCGACACCCGGGCCCAGGCCGCGACCCTGCGCCGGGTGAGCGCGGCCGCGGCCCAGCACCTCATGCGCCTCCGGCGCCACCGGCCCGCCCAGGCGCGCGCCATCGCCTGAGGTCTGGTCGCCGGCCCTGGAGACGGAACGGGCCCGACCTCACGGCCTACGCCCAGGCGTGCGCCCGAGACCGGGCGTCGTCAGACCCCGGGCACGTGGCCGATGCCCGGCGTCGTCACGTCCCGGGCACGTGGCCGAGGTCCATGTCGGTCCCCGTCACCCACTCGGGCTCGGCCACCAGCAGGCTGAGGTGCTCGTCGGCCACGTCCACGTCCACGACGTGACGGAACCCGGCCGACTCCGCCGCCGCCACCTGCTCGTCGTCGCCCTCCGGAGCGGCGTAGACCACCCGCCGGCACGCGGGGTCCGCCTTCGCCACGGCGTCGACGAGCGTCTGGAGGACCTCCGTCAACGGCCCTCCGCTGACCTGTAGCTCCAGGTCGTGCGCGCCCACCGGATACGTCTCGCGCAGGCGTCCGGCGGCGCAGCGTTCCACCCGGACGCGGGCGTCCGCCCCCTCCCGGTGCAGGTGGAGGCGGGCGGCGGCGCGGGTCCACGCCTCCACCGTGGCCTCCCACCCACCGCCGACGTCGAGCACGGGAAGAGACGGAACGGCGGTCATGTCAGTCCTCCTCGCCCACCAGGCGTCGTATGACCGTTTTGTCCAGTTTGCCAGATGCGTTCCTCGGCATGCTCTGGACGACCTTCAATTTTCTGGGCAGCTTGTACCTGGCCAGCTGGGCGGCGGCGTACTCGCGCACGTCGTCCAGGGTCACGGTCGTGCCCTCGGCCAGGGACACCACCGCGACGACGGTCTCCCCCCACTGCGCGTCGGGCGCGCCGACGACCGCGACGTCGACGACGCCCGGCATCGCGGCCAGGGCCCGCTCGACCTCGGCGGGGTAGACGTTCTCACCGCCGCTGATGATCATGTCTTTGAGCCGGTCGACGATGTACAGGTAGCCGTCCTCGTCGAGGTGGCCGATGTCGCCGGAGTGGAACCAGCCCTCGTCGTCGAAGGCGGCGGCGGTGGCGTCGGGGTTCTCCCAGTAGCCCGGGGTGACGTTGGGCCCGCGGACCACGATCTCCCCGGCCTCACCCGGCTTCAGCGGCCGGTTGGTGAGGGAGTCGACGACGCGGACCTGCGTGTACGGCATCGGGATGCCCGCCGATCCGATCTTGTCGAGGGTGCGCTCGATCGGCAGGTGCGTGGCGAACGGCGCGGTCTCGGTGAGCCCCCACGCCTGTTGCAGCAGGATGCCGTGCGCGGCGTACAACTCGATCAGGGACGGCGGCACGGGGGCGCCGGCGACGACGACCGAGCGCAACTGGCTGAGGTCGGCGTCGAAGACGCCGGGGACGCGGCTGAGCGCGGCCAGCATGGCGGGCACGGCGAACATCGTGTTGACCCGGTGGGTGACCAGGTCGTCGAGGAGCCCTGCGGGGTCGAACGAGCGCCGCACGACCACGGTGCCGCCGCGCACGATCGTCCGCAGCACGAAGCTGTTGAGCGCCCCGATGTGGAAGAGCGGGGCGGCGGCGTGGGTGACGTCGCCCCGCCGCGTGTCGATCATGGTGTCCACGTTGACGGAGTTCCACCAGACGTTGCCGTAGGTGAGGACCACCCCCTTGGGCAGGCCCGTGGTGCCGGAGGTGAACATCAGGATCGCCGGGTCGTCGAAGCCCTTCGGGGCCGGGGTGGAGGCCGGCTCCGCCGCGGCGATCAGCGCGGACCACGGCTCCCAGCCTTCGGCGTCCGGCGCGGCGGGCACCTCGGAGTCGTCGTCCACCAGCAGGAACCGGGTAAGCCGGGTTCCGCCGCGCACCTTCTCCAGGCTCGCGCGGTGCCCCTCCTCGCAGACGATCGTGACGGCGCCGCTCTTCTCCAGCACGGACTCCAGCTCGGGTTCGGCGAGCCGGAAGTTGACCGGGACGAAGACGGCGCCGAGCCGGAACGCGGCGAGCATCGTCACCAGGAACGCGGCGCTGTTGAGCCCGAGGTAGGCGACCCGGTCGCCGTCGCGGGCACCGCCCGCGGCGAGGACGGTGGCCAGCCTGGCCGCCTTGTCGTCGAGCCGGGCGTAGGTGAGATCCCCGCCCGCGTAGCGGACGACCGTGACCTCGCCGTGGTAGCGGGCGTTGCGGGCGACCGCCGAGGCGAGGTTGATGTCGGCTGGGGGGTGCAGGTGAGTCACGGTCGGCTCCTCAGAGGTGGTCGCCGCCGGCGGCGCGGGCGAAGCCGCGTACGCCGATGCCGCCGTCGGCGGAGATCGCGTGTCCGGTGATCGGGCCGCTCTGCTCGCGGGCCGCGAGGAGAACGTAGGGGGCGGTGAAGTCGCGCGGGTCGGTGCTGGAGTCGTGCAATGGTATGGGCGGCGGCGGAGCGTCCTGACCCTTCCTGGCGAAGGAGGCCGCGATCGAGCGGCCGCCCATCGCCAGCGCCTCGGGGCCGCGCAGGTCGGTGTTCATGCCGCCGCAGGCGACGCCGTTCACCCGGACCTTGGGGGCAAGCTCATAGGCGAGCTCACGCATGAGGCCGAGGCAGGCGTGCTTGCTGGCGGTGTAGAGCGGGCCGCCGCCGCCCACGTGGAAGGAGGCGTTGGACAGCGTCATGACGATGCTGCCGCGGGTCTTGACCAGCTCGGGCCAGGCCGCCTCGGCCGCGAGGAGGTAGCCCTTGACGTTGATGGAGAAGATCTCGTCGAAGGCGGCGTCGATCTCCTTGGCGGTGAGCCGGGTGAGCTGGCGCTGGTAGTCCCAGACACCGGCGTTGGCCACGAGGGTGTCGAGCTTGCCGAAGCGCTCGACGGTCCCGGCGACGGCGGCGTGCAGGCCGTCCGGGTCGCGTACGTCGCTGACGTACGTGTGCAGCCGGGACGGGTCGGACACCGACCGCGCGAGGTCGCCGAGCTGGCCGGGGTCGCGGCCGACGACGGTGACCGAGGCGCCCTCGGCGAGGAAGCGCTCGGCCACGGCGCGGCCGATGCCCGAGCCGCCACCGGTGATCAGCGTGGCGTACCCGTCGAGCCAGCCGCTCACGCCAGGAACCCCGTGACGAGCTCGTCGAACTCGCGCTGCCGCTCCACCTGCACCCAGTGGCCGCACCGGCCGAACACGTGCAGCCGCACGTCGCGGATCTGCTTGAGCATGAGCTGGGCGCCGTCGAGCGTGATCGTGCGGTCGTCGCGGCCCCACAGCAGCAGCGTGGGCGCCTTGATCTTGTGCAGGTCCTTCCACAGCGGGTCCATGCCGCCGCGCTTGGCGAAGGCGGCGTTGTAGCGGTGGTAGAAGGCGATGTGGCTCTCGTCGAGCGAGGCCTCGTAGCGGGCGCGCACGACGTCCTCGCCGAACTGCCGATGGTCGAAGACCATGGTGCGGATGAACGCGGCCATCTTCTTCTCGCTGGGCCCGCCGCCGTTGTAGTAGCGGAACATCTCCTTCTGCCCCTCGGTCGGGGTGGGCCCGAAGGGCAGCCAGCCGCCGCCGGGGGCCATCAGCACGAGGCGGTCCACGCGGTCGGGGCGCTCCTGGGCCATGGCGATCGCGGCGGCGCCGCCGAGGCTGTTGCCCAGCAGGTGGAACCGTTCGATGCCGAGGGTGTCGAGCGCCTGGAAGAGGGCGTCCACGGTGATCTCGGTGATCGACCGCTTCTCCAGGTCCTCCTCGGTGGGGCGGTAGCTGCCGCCGAAGCCGGGCTGGTCGGGCAGCACGACGCGGAAGCGGCGGGCCAGCGCGGGCAGGTTCTGGTGGTAGTTGGCGACGCCGGAGGCGCCGGGGCCGCCGCCGTGCAGCATCACCAGCACCGGGCCCTCGCCGGTCTCGGCGACGGCGATCTCGCCGAGCGTGGTGGTCACACTGTGGTGTTTCACGGGAGTTCCCATCAGAAGAAGGTCGAGATGTTCTTCGCCAGCAGGATGTTCTGATCGAGCAGGATGGTCCGGCGGGCGACGCGGAGGCCGGCGCCGGTGCGGCGCAGGAGGTCGGTGCGGCTGCCTGCGAAGACGTTCTCCTCCCGCTCCAGCCGGTTGCGGTAGACCAGGAACGCCGAGCGCACGTGCAGGTCGTCCGCGGTGAAGCCGGGGTGCTCGGCGGGGTCGGCGTGCCGGACCATCACGTTCGTCACCAGGTGGCGGGTGCGTGAGGGCGGGTCCTCGGCCCAGGCCATGCCGGAGTCGAAGCGGCGGATGCGCCAGGCCAGGCTCTCCTTGCTCTCGTCGTAGTAGGCGGCCTCGCCGCGCGCGGCGACGGACAGGGCCTGCTGGCGGCGCAGCCGGTTGGTGCGGGTGGGCATCCAGTAGTCGAGGTCGTCGGCGAGCAGGTCGAGCCAGTCGGCGTAGCGGCCGGCGTCGAGGAGGTCGGCCTCCTCGTAGTAGAACTGCTCGACCTCGAAGTGGAGGTCGCGGTCGGCACGCGTCCCGGCCCGCGACTCGGTGGCGGTGCTCACGGTGTCATTCGATCCCTTCTGGAGGGCGGGGTGGTACGGGCTGTGCCGCTGGACGGCACGTCATCCGCGCAGCAGCGCACGCAGGTTCACGGAGGGGTCGGCCAGCAGCCCGGGGTCGGCCGGCACGCGGCGGTCGATCATGCGGCGGGCGGCGCGGACCGCGTTCGGGTCGTCGACCGCCACCGCCGCGACCACCAGCC
The DNA here is from genome assembly GCF_008065375.1 of Nonomuraea sp. SYSU D8015. Classification (GTDB taxonomy): domain Bacteria; phylum Actinomycetota; class Actinomycetes; order Streptosporangiales; family Streptosporangiaceae; genus Nonomuraea. The sequence goes on along the minus strand of NZ_VJYI01000037.1, from coordinate 32,126 downwards.
CGTCGCGCAGGCCGAAGACGGAGAAGGCCGGGGCGTCGAACGAGCCGCGGACGACGACCCGGGCGGCCGCCTCCATGTGGCCCACGACCTCGACGTGCCGCCCGTGCCGGTCCGTCCAGAACCACGGGGCGGTCGGCGCCGGCGGGCGCGTGCCGAGGATGGTCGCGGCCGCCCGCGCGCCGTCGTGCCGCGCCGCCTCCCAGTGCTCCGACCCCCGCCGGGTGCGGGCGGCGTCGCCCACCGCCAGCACCGCCGGGTTCGAGGTGACCTGGCGGTCGTCCACGAGGACGCCGCGCGCGACCTTCAGCCCGGACGCGGCGGCGAGCGCGGTCTCGGGCACCATCCCGACGCCCAGGACGACGACGTCGAACACCCGCGGCGGCTCGAACCCGCTGGAGAAGCGGGCCTCGATGCCGCCGCCGGCCTCCGCGAACGCCGCCGCTCCGGCCGGCACCGTCACGATGCCGCGCCTGGCATGCAGCCCGTGCAGCCAGGCGGCCAGCTCGTCGCCGAGCGCGGCGGCCAGCGGCCGGGCCACCGGATCGGCCAGGACGACCTCGCAGCCGAGCCCGGCGGCCGTGGAGGCGACCTCGGCGCCGATCAGCCCGGCGCCGACGACCAGGACGCGGGCGCCGGGCGTCAGCGCGGCCCGCAGCCGGTCGGCGTCGTCCACCGTGCGCAGCACGTGCACGCGCGGGCTGTCGGCGCCGGGGATGGGCGGGCGTGCGGCGCCGCCGCCGGTGGCCAGCACCACGCGATCGGCACGCAGCCGCAGGCCGTCCGCCAGCTCGACGGAACCCCCGCGCAACGCGGTGACCGTGCTCTGGTTGATCAGCCGGACCCGCTGCTCGTCGTACCACTGCTGCGGCTGCAGGGCGATCTGCTTGAGATCCTTGGTCCCGGCCAGGAACTCCTTCGACAGGGGCGGGCGGTCGTAGGGGAACTCGCCGGCGTCGACCAGGGTGAGGTCGCCGTCGAAACCACCCGCGCGCAGCGCCGCGGCCGTGCTGAGGCCGGCGATGCCGCCGCCGACGACGACCACGTTCATGGCGCCTGGTTCGGGAAGAGGTAGACCTGGCCGTCGCGCACCTCGACCCGGTGGGGGCAGGTGTCCCTGGTGGCGGGCAGGCCCTGGACCTCGCCGTTCTTCAGGCAGAACCTGCTGGAGTGCAGCGGGCACTCGACGTAGCCGTCCTCGACCCAGCCGTCGGCCAGTGAGGCGTCCTCGTGGGTGCAGGTGTCGTCGAGCGCCCACACGCTGCCGTCGGTGTCGCGCAGCAGCGCGATGTCGTCGGCGGTGCCGGTGATCGCCTTGTCGATGGCGATGCCCTCCCCTTCGGGGATGTCGTCCAGCGCCGCGACGCGGATGCCGTTGCTCATGGGTTCTCCTCGTGCCAGGCGGGGGTGTTCATCAGCTCGCGCCAGCGCGCGTAGAAGGCGCGGCCGGCGGCGTCGCTGTAGAGCTCGCTGGTCGCGCCCGGGTGGCGGCCGTCCTCGCGTTCGGAGCCGAGGCCCATCTGGTAGTTGAGCGGCACGCCGTTGGTGATGAAGCCGTGCGCGACGGCCTGCACCTCGCTCCAGTTCTCGCCGTCGTCCTGCTCGAAGATGCCGCTGGGGCCGAAGGTGCGCAGGTTGTACAGGCGCTGCGCCTCGCGGACGTCGGGCGGCATGGATTTGTCCACGATCGTCCAGGCCCACACCTCCATCCGGTCGGGCCCCTTGGGGTGCCACACGCGGATGGAGCCGTTGACGGGCAGGTAGGAGAAGTTGGGGAAGACGGTGGCGTGCCCGTTGGTCAGCGGGCCCTCGACGCGGGCGTCGCCGAGCCGTTCCCGCAGCGCGTCGTAGTCCGTCCACTGGTGCACGGTCCTGGCGTCGAAGCGGTTCTTCGGGTGGACGGGGAAGCCGGCGCCGTGGCCGCCCGGGCTCGCGTACTGGCGGCCGGTGCGGTGGACGATCTCGTCCTTCGGGCCCTTGCCGGTGGGCGAGAGCACCATGAGTGCCGAGGCGTGGCTCATGTTGACGTGGTACCAGTCGGTCGCGAACTGCTCGGCCGCCAGCTTCCAGTTGCCTTCGAGCACCCATTTGTGCACGCCGCCGACGACCACCGTGCCCTCGTCGTCGTGGTCGAGCATCGCGTCCATGTACCAGGCCATGTCGCCGAGCGACTCGCGCAGCGGGACGGGGTCCGGGTTCCAGGTGCCGAAGATCAGGCCGCGGTAGGTCTCGACGTGGGGCACCTCGATCAGGCCCCACTCCCCCGTGTCGAAGGACCCGGGGTAGCCCGCCTTGTTGGGCACGCTCACCAGCTTGCCCTCCAGGTCGTACGACCAGCCGTGGTAGGTGCAGGTGAAGTTGCGGGTCGTCCCGTTGTCGGCGCGGCACACGCGGGCGCCGCGGTGCCGGCAGGAGTTGAGGAACGCCCGGACGCGCCGGTTGCGGTCGAGGGTGACGATGACCGGGTCCTCGCCCATGTAGGTGGTGAAGAAGTCGCCGGGCCGGTGGAACTGGTCGGCGTGCGCGAGGAAGAGCCAGCTCGGCGCGAAGACGCGGCGAAGCTCCTGGCGGTAGAGCCGCTGGTCGGTGAAGATGGCACGATCCACCAGCCCGCCCTCGGTGTCGACCAGCCCGGAGACGTCGAGGTTCCGCGCCAGCTCGGCGGGGCGCCGCAGGGCCCCGCGCGGGGGTTCGATCGTCGAGGTCATGCGCCAACACAACAGCAGGGGGCCGGTGAGGTTCCAACGCTCGTTCCGCACGGCGGCACACCTGCTGTCGGACGACGGCGGTCGTCGGACAGCGTGTGGGGCATGCTTGCCGCCACCGCCGTCTCCCAGAGTGCGACCGACCCGCTGGCCGGGCTCGTCCTGGGCGACGCTCCCGAGCCCGAGCGCCGGCCCGGCTGGTCGGTCGTCCGGGTGGTCTCGTCCTCCCTGAACATGCACGACCTGTGGACGCTGCGCGGCGTCGGCCACCCGCGCGACCGGCTGCCGATCATCCTCGGCTGCGACGCCGCCGGGTACGACGAGGACGGCAACGAGGTCATCGTGCACCCCGTCATCGGCGACCCGGACGCCGGCCGGGGTGACGAGACGCTCGACCCCGACCGGGCGCTGCTGTCCGAACGCCACAACGGCGCCTTCGCCGAATACCTGACCGTGCCGACCCGCAACCTGGTACCGAAGCCGTCGTGGCTGTCGTTCGACGAGGCGGCCTGCCTGCCGGTCGCGTGGACGACCGCGTATCGGATGCTGTTCACCCAGGCGCGGATCACAGCCGGTGACCGGGTGCTGGTTCAGGGGGTCGGCGGCGGCGTCGCCTCGGCCGCGATCAAGCTGGCCGTCGCCGCGGGCGCCGTCGTCTACGCCACCAGCCGCAGCGAGGAGAAACGCGCCCAGGCCGTCTCCTGGGGCGCCCGCGCCGCCGTGCCGACCGGCGAGCGGCTGCCCGAGCGCGTGGACGTCGTCATCGAGACGGTCGGCGAGGCCACCTGGTCGCATTCGATGAAGTCGCTGCGCCCCGGCGGCACGATCGTGATCGCCGGCGCGACCAGCGGGGTGAACCCGCCTGCCGACCTCGGCCGGATCTTCTACCTCCAGCAGCGCATCCTCGGCTCCACCGGGTGCACCCGGGCCGAGCTGGTGGCGCTGCTCAGGTTGATGGACGCCACCGGCCTGCGCCCGGTGATCGACCGCACGCTGCCGCTCGACGAGATCCACAAGGGCTTCCAGCTCATGATCGACGGGCGGCTCACCGGCAAACTCGTCATCAAGGAGATCGCCTCATGACCGCCGCCGCTGTCGGCTTGTCCCATTCCCCCCTCATCGGCAAGAACGACCCGGCCCCCGAGGTCATCGAGGCCGTGGACGCCGCCGTGGAGCGGGCGCGCGCGTTCGTCCGCGCCTTCGACCCCGAGCTGGTCGTGCTGTACGCCCCCGATCACTACAACGGCTTCTTCTACAAGGAGATGCCGCCGTTCTGCCTGGCCACCGAGGCCACCGCGGTCGGGGACTTCGGCTCGGCCGCCGGGCCGCTGTCGGTGGACGCCGAGGCCGCCCGCGTGATCGCCCGCGGCGTGCTCGACCGCGGCGTCGATCTGACCATCTCGGCGCGGATGACCGTGGACCACGGGTTCGTGCAGCCCCTGGAGGTGCTGTTCGGCGGCATCGACCGCGTTCCCGTCGTGCCCGTCTTCGTCAACGGCGTCGCGACCCCGCTCGGGCCGGTCAGCCGCATCCGCGCTCTCGGGACCGCGATCGGCGAGGCCGCGGCAGGGCTGGACCGGCGGGTGCTGTTCCTCGGCTCCGGCGGGCTCTCCCACGATCCGCCCGTCCCGGTGCTCGACGGCGCGCCGCCACGAGTGGCCGACGCGCTCATCGAGGGCCACCCGCCCACGCCCGAGCAGCGGGCCAGAGGCGAGCAGCGGGTGATCCAGGCCGGGCGCGACTACGCGGCCGGCTCCGCCACGATGATCCCCATCAACCCGACCTGGGACAACCTGGTCCTGGACACGCTCGCGGACGGCCGCCTCCCCGAGGTGGACGGCTGGAGCGTCGAGTGGATGGCGGCCGAGGGCGGCGGCTCCGCGCACGAGGTCCGTACGTGGATCGCCGCGTTCGCCTCGCTCGCCGCGACCGGCGAGTACCGGATGACCTCCCGCTTCTACCGCGCGATCCCCGAATGGATCGCCGGTTTCGCGGTCGCGACTGCGGAGCCCCTCAAGGAGGCCGCGCGATGACCGCCATAGACCAGGCCGTCCAGCGGCTGGAGACCGCGGCGGCCAAGCGGCTGCCGTGCGCACCCGTCCGCGATCTCGTCACCGACGTCGCCGCCGCCTACGAGGTGCAGCGCCGCCTGAACGCCGCCCGGACGTCCCCGGTGACGGGCCGGAAGATCGGTCTCACCTCCCCCGCCGTGCAGCGGCAGCTCGGCGTGGACCAGCCGGACTTCGGCGTGCTGTTCGCCGACATGGAGGTGTCCGGCGACGTCTCGACCGGGCGGCTCCTGCAGCCCAAGGTCGAGGCCGAGATCGCGTTCGTGCTCGACTCCGATCTGTCCGGAGACCTCGACCCGGCCACCGTGCGGGCGGCGGTCGCCTACGCGACCCCCGCCCTGGAGATCGTGGACAGCCGCATCGCGGACTGGGACATCACGATCGTCGACACCGTCGCCGACAACGCCTCCAGCGGCCTGTACGCCCTCGGCTCCCAGCGGCTGCCGCTCAGCGCGTTCGAGCCGGTCGCGGCCACGATGCGCATGTACGCCGGCGACGAGCCCGTCTCCCAGGGCGACGGCGCCGCCTGCCTCGGCGACCCGCTCAACGCGCTGCTGTGGCTGGCCCGCACGGCCCGGGACTTCGGCGACCCGCTCCGCGCCGGCCAGGTCATCCTGTCCGGCGCGCTGGGGCCGATGGTCCCCGTCTCCCCCGGCCTCACCGTCCGCGCCGAGATCTCCACGCTCGGCACGGTGGCCGTGACCTTCAAGGACCCGACATGAACAAGACCAAGGTGGCCGTGATCGGCTCCGGCAACATCGGCACCGACCTGATGATCAAGGTGATCCGCCTCTCCGCGACGCTGGAGATGGGTGCGATGGCCGGCATCGACCCCTCCTCGGACGGCCTCGCCCGCGCTCGCCGGCTGAAGGTCGCCACCACCCACGAGGGGGTGGACGGCCTGATCGCGATGGACGGGTTCGCCGGCATCGACATCGTCTTCGACGCCACCTCCGCCAAGGCGCACGTGGCCAACGCCGCCAAGCTGGCCCCGTACGGCAAGACGATCATCGACCTGACCCCTGCGGCGATCGGCCCGTTCGTCGTGCCTCCGGTCAACCTGGACCGCCACCTCGGCGCGCGCAACGTCAACATGGTGACGTGCGGCGGCCAGGCCACCATCCCGATCGTGCACGCCGTCTCCCGCGTCACCCCCGTCGCGTACGCCGAGATCGTCGCCTCCATCGCCTCGAAGTCGGCCGGCCCCGGCACCCGGGCCAACATCGATGAGTTCACCGAGACCACGGCGGCCGCCATCGAATCGGTCGGCGGCGCCGCCCGCGGCAAGGCGATCATCATCCTCAACCCCGCCGACCCGCCGCTCATCATGCGCGACACCGTCTACTGCCTGATCGGCGCCGCCGACCATGACGCCATCAGGGCGTCCGTCGAGGAGATGGTGGCCGAGGTCGCCAAGTACGTGCCCGGCTACCGGCTCAAGCAGGACGTGCAGTTCACCCCCATCGAGGAGCCGGTGACCACGCTCACCTCCGAGCCGGTGACCACCCGCGTGTCGGTGTTCCTCGAGGTGGAGGGCGCCGCCCACTACCTGCCCGCGTACGCCGGCAATCTCGACATCATGACCTCGGCCGCCCTGCGCGTCGCCGAGCGCATCGCAGGAGCCATCGCATGACCCTCTACATCCAGGACGTCACCCTCCGGGACGGCATGCACGCGGTCCGCCACCGCATCACCCCGCGCGACGTGGGCCGCATCGTCGCCGCCCTCGACGCCGCCGGCGTCGACGCCATCGAGGTGGCCCACGGCGACGGCCTGGCGGGTGCCTCGGTCAACTACGGGCCCGGCAGTAACACCGACTGGGAATGGCTCGAAGCCGCCGCCGAGGCGGTCGACCGGGCAACGCTCACCACCCTCCTCCTGCCCGGCATCGGCACCATCGCCGAACTCGAGCACGCCTACGAGCTCGGGGTCCGCTCGATCCGCATCGCCACCCACTGCACCGAGGCCGACGTCGCCGCCCAGCACATCGCCAAGGCCCGCGACATCGGCATGGACGTCGCCGGCTTCCTCATGCTCAGCCACATGGCGCCCCCCGCCGAACTGGCCAGGCAGGCCAAGCTCATGGAGTCGTACGGCGCGCACTGCGTCTACGTCACCGACTCGGGCGGCCGGCTCACCATGGACGGCGTCCGCGAGCGTGTTCGCGCCTACCGCGACGTGCTCGACCCGGAGACCCAGATCGGGATCCACGCCCACCAGAACCTCTCCCTGGCGGTGGCCAACTCCGTCGTCGCCGTCGAAGAAGGCGTCACCCGCGTGGACGCCTCCCTGGCCGGACACGGCGCGGGGGCGGGCAACTGCCCCATCGAACCGTTCATCGCCGTCGCCGACCTCAACGAATGGAAGCACGGCTGCGACCTGTTCGCCCTGCAGGACGCCGCCGACGACCTCGTCCGCCCGCTCCAGGACCGCCCGGTGCAGGTGGACCGGGAGACGCTCACCCTCGGCTACGCCGGCGCGTACTCCAGCTTCCTCCGCCACGCCGAGGCCGCCTCCCGCCGGTACGGGATCGACGTCCGGACCATCCTGCTGGAGGTCGGCAGGCGCCGCCTCGTCGGCGGCCAGGAGGACATGATCGTCGACATCGCCCTCGACCTGCTGCGAAAGGCGTAGGAGACACGAAAGCCGCCCGGCCGCCGAGGACGATCTCGGCGGCCGGGCGGAGGTGTTTCCCGGGACGGTTCACGCCTCGTCGAGGCGGACGTTCGCGGTCTCCGGCGTGAGGAGCACCGCAACCGCGGTGACGACGCTGAGGAAGAGCATGTAGAGGCCCACGGAGAACGACGTGCCGGTGGCGGCCACCAGGGCGGCCCCGACCAGCGGCACCAGGCCGCCGCCGAGGATGTTGCCGAACATGTAGCCGACGGACACGCCCGTGTAGCGCACCTCGGTCGGGAACTGCTCGGCCAGCAGCGCGGGCAGGGGCCCGTACTGGGCCGACAACGCGATCGAGGCGAGCAGGCAGGCCAGCAGGGCCAGCCAGAAGACGCCGCTGTCGAACAGCGGGAAGAACGCCAGCCCCATGGCGACCTGACCGAGCGCGCCGTAGAGCGCGACGCGCTTGCGGCCGGCGCGGTCGGCGAGCAAACCGGCGTACAGCATGGCACCCGCCTGCAGGACGCTGGCCAGGATGATCATCGTGAGCAGGGCGGGGCGCGAGTAGATCTTGGCGGTGGCGCCGTAGGAGAGGATGAAGACCAGGATCACGTATCCCCACGACGCCGAGGCGATCGAGGCGAAGACGGCGCGCAGCAGGCTCCGCGGGTGCTTGGTGAGCACCCGGATCAGCGGGTTGTACCGGGGCGCGCCGGCCTTCTCCACCGCCTCGGCGAACAGCGGGCTCTCCGACACCTGGCGGCGGACGACGAGCCCGACCAGGACGAGGACCACGCTGATCAGGAACGGCACGCGCCATCCCCAGGTCGCGAAGGCGTCGCCGGTCAGCGCGGAGGTGAGCAGCAGGATCAGGTTCGCCAGGATCGCGCCGACCGGGACGCCGAGCTGGGGCGCGGCGCCGTACAGCGCCCGGCGGTTCGGCGGGGCGTGTTCGACGGCCATGAGCGCGGCGCCGCCCCATTCCGCGCCCACGGCGAGTCCTTGCATGATGCGCAGGACGACAAGCAGCGCGGGCGCGGCGACGCCCGCCGCCGCGTACGTCGGCAGCAGGCCGACGCCGACCGTCGCCACGCCCATGAGCAGCAGCGACAGGACCAGCATGCGCTTGCGCCCGACGCGGTCGCCGAAGTGGCCGGCGACGATGCCGCCGAGCGGCCGGGCGATGAACCCGACGGTGAAGGTGCCCAGCGCGGCGAGCTGGCTGACCTGCGGGTCGCCGGCGGGGAAGAAGAGGGTGCCGAAGACCAGCGCCGCCATGGCGCCGTAGAGGAAGAAGTCATACCACTCGATCGCGGTGCCGACGAACGTGGCGAAGGCGACGCGACGCGCCTCCCGTCCGCGTGCCCTCGCCGCGTCGGCCTGCGGGCGGGTGTCCGGTGGGGATGATTCCAGAGGCATGGTCGTCGACTCTTTCTGCGGGGCCGGTGGGGACCGGCACGGGGGGCACCCCGCCTCAGGGGGAGGGCGGAGGCGGGCGGATCTCCGTGTGACCGCCTTCACAGGGAAGATAGGAGCGCGGTGCGTGCCTGCCGACGCGCCGTTCCACCCTGCGGCACGCTTTGCCGCACGGGCCTCGACCCGATCACCGCGGCGTGGACATACCGTCCACGGCCGGGCTCTGGCGGGCGAGGTGAGCGGCGTGCGCCTCCAGGTCGGCGGCGACGTCCATCGCGCGGAAGAGGCAAGGCGGAGCCCCGTCTGTCCACTTTTGACATGAGATGCGACGATCGGACCGTTGACCGTTGAGCGATAGGTGAATGCATGACAGACGACCATGGCCGAAGGGCTCTCGTGGTGCGGGGCGGCTGGGAGGGGCATGCCCCGGTGGAGGCCACCGAGCTCTTCATCCCCTACCTCGAGAAGCAGGGGTTCGAGGTGCATCGGGCGGACTCCCCGGCCCCGTACGCGGACTCCGCGTTCATGTCCGGCGTCGATCTCATCGTGCAGTGCTACACGATGGGCACCATCGAGCCGGAGGAGCTGCGCGGGCTGGAGGCCGCGATCCGGGCGGGCACCGGGATGGCCGGCTGGCACGGCGGCATCGCCGACTCCTTCCGCAACTCCTCCGACTACCTGCACCTCATCGGCGGGCAGTTCGCCTGCCACCCGGGCAAGGACCCGGCCGAGCGGGACGGCTCGCAGGCCGACAACTTCGTGCCGTACACCGTGAACATGCTGCCCGAGGCCGCCGCCCACCCGATCACCGCGGGGATCGCGGACTTCGACCTGGTCACCGAGCAGTACTGGGTGCTGACCGACGACTACGTCGACGTGCTGGCCACGACCACCCAGAAGGTCCGCCCGTGGGACCCCTGGCACCGGGAGGTCACCTCGCCGGCGATCTGGACCCGCAGGTGGGGCGACGGGCGGATCTTCGTCACCACTCCGGGCCACAGTCTCGACGTCCTGCACCACGACAGCGTGCGGACCATCATCGAAAGGGGGATGTCGTGGGCCAGCCGGTGAACGTCGGCGTCGTCGGGTGCGGCGCCATCTCGGCCCAGTATTTCCGCACCATCGACCGTCTGCCGCGGCTGCGGCTGGTGGCGGTGGCCGACCTGGACCCCGACCGGGCACGGGAGGCGGTGCGGCCCTACCCGGGGGTCGAGGTGCTGACGGTGGCGGAGCTGATGGCCGATCCGCGCGTGGACGTCGTGCTCAACCTGACCGTCCCGGCCGCCCACGCCGAGATCGCGCTCGCCGCGATCGACGCGGGCAAGGACGTCTACTGCGAGAAGCCCCTCGCCGCGACCGCGGTGGAGGCCACGCGGATGTTGCGGGCGGCGTCCGCCGCGGGGGTGCGCGTGGGCTGCGCGCCCGACACGGTGTTAGGCACGGGCACGCAGACGGCGCGCAAGGCGATCGACGACGGACTGATCGGCCGGCCGGTGGCGGCGACCGCCACGATGGTGACGCCGGGCCACGAGCGCTGGCATCCCAACCCCGACTTCTACTACCTGCCCGGGGGCGGCCCGCTCCTGGACATGGGCCCGTACTACATCACCAGCCTGGTGACGCTGCTCGGCCCCGTGGCGAGGGTCGTCGGGGCCGCGAGCCGGTCGCGAGCCAAGCGCACGATCGGCTCGGGCCCACGGCGGGGCGAGGAGATCCCGGTCAGCGTGGACACCCACGTGACCGGCGTGCTCGTGCACGCCTCCGGCGCGCTGTCCACGCTGGTGATGAGCTTCGACGCGGCGGCGACCAGGGCGCCCCACATCGAGGTGCACGGTGAGAAGGGCTCGCTCGTCGTCCCCGACCCCAACCGTTTCGACGGCGCCGTCCAGGTGTCGGGAGTGGGAGAGGAGGGGTGGCGGGAGCTGCCCGTGTCGGCCGGCTACGTGGACGCCGGGCGCGGCGTGGGCCTGGCGGACTTCGCCTCGACCCCGGCCGGCGTGGAGCCCCGAGCCGGCGGATCGCTGGCCTACCACGTGCTCGACGTCATGGAGTCGCTGCTCGCCTCGGCGCACTCCGGAGCGGCGGTGGCCATCGCCGGCACATGTGAACGCCCCAGGCCCGTGGCACTGCTCCCCGCCGAGGGCATGGGCGACCTGGTCTGACGGTCTCGCGCCCAGGTGTCACCGCTGGTCGATCAGGACCTCGATGCTGTAGTCCTGGGCGCGATAGCAGTGGTCGCCGTGCTCCACCGCGTTGCCCTCGGAGTCGAAGGCGGTGCGGGTCATCGTGAGAACGGGTTCGGCCGCCTTCAGCAGCAGGTGGCGCCGCTCGGGCGCGCTCGGGGGGCGGGCCCCGATCGACTGGGCGGCGACCACGGGCCGCGCCCCGCGGGTGCGCAGCAGGGCGTAGAGCCCCGATCCCTCGAGGTCCTCGCGGGTGATGCCGTGGTATGCCGGCGGCAGCCAGTTGCTCATGAGGGCCAGCGGCCGGTCGCCGGAGTAACGCAACCGGACGATCAGCAGCAGGTCGGCGTCCGGGGACAGGTCGAGCGCGGCGGCCACCCGCTCGTCCCGCACCAGCTCGTGCCGCAGGACGCTGGTCGAGGGCCGGCCGCCTGCCCGGCAGAGGTCGTCGTAGAGGCTGGTGAGCTCCGCGCGCCGGTGCACCTTCGGGTTCGCGACCATGGTGCCGACCCCTCGCCGGCGCAGCACCAGCCCGCGATCGACCAGCTCCTGAATGGCCTGGCGCACCGTCGGGCGCGCCAGGTTGAGCCGCCCGGCGAGGGCCATCTCGTTCTCGAGCTGGTCGCCGGGCCGCAGCCGCCCGCTGGCGATCGCCTCCCGCAGCTGCTCGGCGAGCTGATGGTAGAGAGGCACGGGGGAAGAGCGATCGATCGTCACGCCCACTTGGACTGCCACAGCGCGAGTGTACCTCTGCTCGTGAATATGACGTTACGCAATGATGTCAGGACAAAGTCTTGACGACGGCGTGTTCACAAGGCAGGCTTCAAATCATCGCCGGGTGGCCCTTGACCAGGGATGAGGCACGGCGTGAGACGACCCAACGACGTGAATTGGACAGGACGCGAATGCGCATCGGGCTCGCGGGCGTCGGAAGGATAGGCGCCTTCCACGCCAAGACTCTGGCCGCTCTCGACTACGTCGACGAGCTGGTCGTGACGGACTCCGACATCGAGGCCGCCAAGCGCGTCGCCACCGAGCTCGGCCTCGAGGTGGCTCCGGACGCCGAGGCGCTGCTGGCCTCGGGCGTCGACGGCTTCGTGATCGCCACTGCCACGCCGGGGCACGCGCCGCTGCTGCGCCAGGCCGTCGCCGCCGGGGTGCCGGCCTTCTGCGAGAAGCCCGTGGCGGCCACCCTGAAGGAGACCATCGACCTGGCCGACCTCGTCGCGGCCGCCGGCGTGCCGGTGCACGTCGGCTTCCAGCGCCGCTTCGACGCCGGATACCGGCGCGCGCAGGCGGCGGTCGCCTCCGGCGAGCTCGGATTCGTCCACACCATCCGGGCCAACACCCACGACCAGGCCCCGCCGCACGCCGCCTACATCCCGACCTCCGGCGGCATCTTCCGCGACTGCAACGTGCACGACTTCGACATCCTCCGCTTCGTCACGGGGCGCGAGGTGGCCACCGTCTACGCCACGGGCGCCAACAAGGGCGCGCCCTTCTTCGCCGAGGCGGGAGACGTCGACACCGGCGCCGCCCTGCTGACCCTGGACGACGGCACGATGGTCCTGGTCTCCTCGACCCGCTACCACGGCGGCGGCCACGACGTCCGGATGGAGATCCACGGCGAGAAGGGCGCCATCGCCGTCGGACTGGACCACTCGCTGGCGATGCGCTCGGCGGAGGAGGGCGTCGACTTCCCGCGCGGGCCGCAGAAGTGGTCGTTCATGGAGCGGTTCCTGCCCGCGTACCAGGCCGAGCTCACCGCGTTCGCGGACGTCGTCCGCGGCGAGCTCCCCTCCCCCTGCACGGTCCGCGACGCGCTCGAGGCCTTCCGCATCGCGGAGGCGTGTGAGCTGTCCCGGGCCGAGCGCAGGCCCGTCGCACTCTCCGAGATCGAAGGGATCGACAAGTGAGCACTCCCGTGGCCGACCGCATCGCCGGTGCCCCCATCTCGTGGGGGGTCTGCGAGGTCCCCGGCTGGGGCCATCAGCTCGACCCCGACACCGTGCTGCGCCAGATGCGCGAGCTGGGCCTGTCCGCCACCGAGTTCGGCCCCGACGGCTTCCTCCCCGACGACCCGCAGGCCAAGGCCGCGACCCTGGCCGGGTACGGGCTGAAGGCGGTCGGCCAGTTCGTCCCGGTCGTCCTGCACGACCCCGGCCACGACCCGCTCCCCGAGGTCGAACGGGCCATGGAGGGCCTGGTCGCGGCCGGCGCCTCCACCGTCGTCCTGGCCGCCGCCACCGGCCGGGAGGGCTACGACGACCGCCCGGCCCTCGACGAGTCCGGCTGGGCCACCCTGCTGGGCAACCTCGACCGCATCACCGGCGCCGCCTCCGCCCGAGGCCTCGTCGCCACGCTCCACCCGCACGTCGGCACCATGATCGAGAGCGGCGAGGAGACCGCCCGCGTGCTGGAGGGCAGCCGCGTGGGCCTGTGCCTCGACACCGGGCACCTGCTGATCGGCGGCGGCGACCCGGTCGCGGTCGCCCGCGAGCACCCCGGCCGCATCGCCCACGTCCACCTCAAGGACGTCCGGCTCGACTGGGCGCGGCGCGTCCAGGCCGGCGAGGAGACCTACACCGGGGCCGTGGCCGGCGGGATGTACGTCCCGCTCGGCGCGGGCGACGTCGACATCGCGGCCATCGTCTCCGCCCTGGAGAGCCACGGCTACACCGGCTGGTACGTGCTGGAGCAGGACACCATCCTCACCGGCGCGCCCGCTGCGGGCGGCGACGGGCCGGATCCGGCCGCGGACGTCCGGGCGAGCGTCGAGCACCTGCTCACCGTGGCCAAGGCGGGGACCTGATGGCGGCGTACGACCTGGTGGCCATCGGCCGGTGCGGGGTGGACATCTACCCGCTCGACCACGGCGTCGGCCTGGAGGACGTGGAGCGGTTCGCCAAGTTCCTGGGCGGCAGCGCGACCAACGTGGCGGTGGCCGCGGCCCGGTACGGCCGCCGCTCGGCGATCATCACGCGGACCGGCCGCGACCCGTTCGGCCGCTACGTCCGCCGGGAGCTGCGCGGCTTCGGCGTGGACGACGCCTTCGCCGGCGAGGTCGACGGCCCGCCGACACCGGTGACGTTCTGCGAGATCTTCCCTCCGGACAACTTTCCGCTGTACTTCTACCGCTATCCGATCGCCCCCGATCTGATGATCGAGCCGGACGAGATCCCGTTCGACGCCGTCCGCGAGGCCGGGGTCTTCTGGGCCACCGTCACGGGGCTGTCGCAGGAGCCGTCTCGCTCGGCGCACTTCGCCGCCTGGGAGGCCCGCGGCCGCCGCGCGCACACCGTGCTCGACCTCGACTACCGGCCCATGTTCTGGCCCGACCCCGGCGAGGCCGGCGCGCAGGTCGGCAAGGCGCTGGAGCACGTCACGGTCGCGGTCGGCAACCGCGAGGAGTGCGAGGTCGCCGTCGGCGAGACCGACCCGCGGCGGGCCGCGGACGCCCTGCTGGAGCGGGGCGTGGAGCTCGCGATCGTGAAGCAGGGCCCCAAGGGGGTGCTCGCCGCGACCGCCGGCGAGCGCGTCGAGGTGCCACCCTTCCCCGTCGAGGTCGTCAACGGCCTCGGCGCCGGCGACGCCTTCGGCGGCGCCCTGGTCCACGGCCTGCTCAACGGCTGGGACCTGACCCGCATCCTGCGGTTCGCGAACGTGGCCGGCGCCATCGTCGCCGGCAAGCTGGAATGCTCCAGCGCCATGCCTACAGAAGACGAGGTCGAGGCCATGCTGGAGGGAGGACGATGACCCAGACGTCGAGCCGTCCGAGCATCGCGGATCTGACGGAGATCCGGGTACGCGAGCCCCGCCGCATCGCCGAAGGCTGGTCCGCCCGCAAGCGGCGCGACCTGGTGGGCGTGGACGGCAGGCTGCTCATCGTGGCCGCCGACCACCCGGCCCGCGGCGCGCTCGGCGTGCGGTCGGACCGGCAGGCGATGGCCTCGCGCAGCAACCTGCTGGAGCGGCTGGCCACGGCGCTGTCCCGGCCGGGCGTGGACGGCGTGCTCGGCACGCCCGACATCCTGGACGACCTGCTGCTGATGGGGGCGTTGGAGGACAAGGTCGCGATCGGGTCGATGAACCGGGGCGGCCTGCAGGGCGCGGTCTTCGAGCTGGACGACCGCTTCACCGCCTACACCCCGCAGGAGATCGTCGCCCGCGGTCTGGAGGGCGGCAAGATGCTCACCCGCATCTGCCTGGACGACCCCGGAACGGCGGCCACGCTGGAGGCCAGCGGCCGGGCGGTCAGCGAGCTGGCGGCGCACGGCGTCATGGCGATGGTGGAGCCGTTCCTGTCGGTGCGCCATGAAGGGCGGGTGCACAACCTGCTCGATCCCGACTCGACCATCACCTCCATCCACATCGCCGCCGGGCTGGGCGCCACCAGCCAGCACACCTGGCTGAAGCTCCCCGTGGTCGAGGAGCTGGAGCGCGTCATGGACGCCACGACGCTGCCGACCCTGCTGCTGGGCGGCGACCCCACCGGCCATCCCGACGAGACGTACGCCTCCTGGCAGCGGGCCCTGGACCTGCCCGCCGTGCGGGGGCTGGTCGTGGGTCGGGCGCTGCTGTTCCCGCCGGACGGCGACGTGGCCGCGGCCGTGGACATCGCCTCTGCCCTGGTGCACGGGAGTGGATCATGAACGACAACGGGCGCTGGGTCCGGCCGTACGGCACGGCCGCCGAGGGCGCCTTCCAGGTGTCGATCACCGATGCCGTGCCCGGGTGGGCCCACACGAGCCTGCGCGTGGCCACGCTGGAGCCGTTCGCCCAGGTGGAGCTGGCCACCGGGGACAACGAGATCATCGTGGTGCCCCTGAGCGGCGGGGTGGACGTCACGGCGGCCGACCACGCCGGGCAGCACCACAAGGCCCGGCTCGCCGGGCGGGAGAGCGTGTTCGCCGGACCCTCCGACGTCGCCTACGTCCCGCGGGGTGCGAACCTGACGGTCACCACCGGGGAGGGCCCGGCGAAGGTGGCCCTCTGCGGCGCGAAGGCGGCCAAGCGGGCCGAGCCGCTGCCGTTCCGGCACCTGCCTGCGGGCGACGTGCCCGTCGAGCTGCGCGGCGCCGGCACGGCCTCGCGCGAGGTGCGCAACTTCGGGGTGCCGCAGGTGCTCGACGCCGACTCGATCATCGCGTGCGAGGTCATCACACCCGCCGGCAACTGGAGCTCCTACCCGCCGCACAAGCACGACGAGGAGCGCGACGGCGTGGAGACCGAGCTCGAGGAGATCTACTACTTCGAGGTGCGGGCCGAGCCGGGCGCGCCCGACGGCGCGGACCCGATCGGCTACCAGCGCGTGTACGGCACCGCCGAGCGCCCCATCGACGTGCTCGCCGAGGTGCGCACCGGCGACGTCGTGCTCGTGCCGCACGGTTGGCACGGTCCCGCGATGGCCCCGCCCGGCTACGACCTCTACTACCTCAACGTGATGGCCGGCCCCGGCGCGAGCCGGGCCTGGCTGATCTGCGACGACCCCGCCCACGGCTGGGTGCGCAGGACGTGGGCGCAGCAGGACACCGATCCCCGACTGCCGATGGGAGGACCCCGATGACCGCCACCAGGGTCGCGGACTCGGCGACATCAGGTACCGTGCGGCTCACCGTGAGCCAGGCCGTCGTGCGTTTCCTGGCCGCCCAATGGAGCGAGCGCGACGGCCGCCGCCAGAAGCTGTTCGCCGGGTGCTTCGGGATCTTCGGCCACGGCAACGTCGCCGGTCTCGGCCAGGCCCTGCTGCAGGACGAGCTCGCCGGGCAGGAGGACCGGCTGCCGTACGTGCTGGCCCGCAACGAGCAGGCGATGGTGCACACCGCCGTGGCGTACGCGCGGCAGAAGGACCGGCTCCAGACCTGGGCGTGCACCGCGTCCGTCGGCCCCGGCTCGACGAACATGCTCACCGGGGCCGCGCTGGCCACCGTCAACCGGCTGCCGGTGCTGCTGCTGCCCTCGGGCACGTTCGCGACGAGGGTGGCGACGCCGGTGCTGCAGGAGCTGGAGGTCCCGTACGCGGCCGACGTCACCGTCAACGACGCCTTCCGCCCGCTGTCGCGCTTCTTCGACCGGGTCAACCGGCCGGACCAGCTGCCCTCGGCGCTGCTCGGCGCCATGCGGGTGCTGACCGACCCGGTGGAGACCGGGGCGGTGACGATCGCGCTGCCGCAGGACGTGCAGGCCGAGGCGTTCGACTGGCCGGTGGAGCTGTTCGCCCCGCGGGTGTGGCGGATCGGCCGGCCGCTGCCGGAGGCCGCCGACCTCGCCGACGCCGCCGCGCTCATCCGCGCGGCCCGGCGGCCGTTCGTCGTGGCGGGCGGCGGCGTGCACTACTCCGGCGCCGAGGAGGCCCTGCGCGCGTTCTGCGAGGCGACCGGGATCCCGGTCGGCGAGAGCCAGGCCGGCAAGGGCTCCCTGCCGCACGGCCACCCGCAGGCGATGGGCGCGGTCGGCTCGACCGGCACCACCGCCGCCAACGCGCTGGCCGCGGAGGCCGACCTGGTCATCGGGATCGGCACCCGCTACAGCGACTTCACCACCGCCTCGCGCACCGCGTTCCAGGACCCGGGCGTGCGCTTCGTCAACATCAACGTCGCCCGTTTCGACGCCGGCAAGCTCGCCGGCCTGTCGGTGGTGGCCGACGCCCGGGAGGCCCTGACGGCGCTCACCGCGGCGCTGGACGGCCATCAGGTGGACGCGGCCTACCGCGACCGCCAGGCCGCGCTGTGGCGCGAGTGGGACGCGGCGGTGGAGGCTGCCCACAACCCGCCGGCCGAGGTCACCGACGCGCTCGCCGACGGCGTGCTCACCCAGGGCACGGTGCTCGGCTGCGTCAACGAGCTGTCCGACCCCGAGGACGTGGTGGTGTGCGCGGCCGGCTCCATGCCGGGCGATCTGCACAAGCTGTGGCGGGTCCGCGACCGCAAGGGCTACCACGTCGAGTACGGCTACTCCTGCATGGGCTACGAGATCCCCGGCGGCATCGGCGTGCGGCTGGCGGACCCGGGCCGGGACGTCTTCGTCATGGTAGGCGACGGCTCCTACCTGATGATGCCGACCGAGCTGGTCACCGCCGTCCAGGAACGCGTGAAGATCATCGTCGTCCTGGTGCAGAACCACGGCTTCCACTCCATCGGCTCGCTTTCGGAGTCGCTCGGCTCGCAGCGGTTCGGCACCAGCTACCGCTACCGCAACGAGACCACCGGCCGCCTCGACGGGGACCGGCTGCCGGTCGATCTCGCGGCCAGCGCCCGCAGCTTCGGCGCCACCGTGATCGAGGTACGCGACCGCAAGGAGCTCGAGCAGGCGATCAAGGACGCCAAGGCGGCTCCGGCGGACGGCGGCCCCGTCGTCATCCACGTCGAGACCGACCCGATGGTGCACGCCCCGGACAGCGGGTCCTGGTGGGACGTCCCGGTCAGCCAGGTCAGCGAGCTCGACAGCACCCGCCGTGCCTATGACGCGTACACGGCGAGCAAGGCCGCGCAGCGCCCGCACGTGGCGCCGCCCGACCGGACGGGACCGTGACGGGGTCCGGTCCCACTGACCTTCCCGCACAGGGGGGTGCGGGGACATGCCGCCGGTGCTTACGGCGCCGGCGGCACATCACACCGAAACAGCACCAAACCACCCCCGATCCGTCCCTTCCAGGCGGCGGATGACGAAAGGCAGAGAACAGTGGCCCGCACATCCAAATTCGCCGTGCTGGTGACCAGCACCGTGGCGGCGCTCTCCTTGGCCGCGTGCAGCTCCAGCGGAGGCAAGCAGAGCACCAGCGAGTCGGCCGCGCCCGCGTCCGCGAGCGGCACGCCCACGATGACGGTCGCGTTCATCACGCACGCGGCCCCCGGCGACACTTTCTGGGACCTGGTGCGCAAGGGCGCCGAGGCGGCGGCCGCGAAGAGCAACATCGAGCTGCAGTACCAGTCGGACCCGGACGGCGCGAACCAGGCCAACCTCGTGCAGTCGGCCATCGACAAGAAGGTCGACGGCATCGCGGTCACCCTGGCCAAGCCCGACGCCATGAAGGCCAACGTGGAGAAGGCCGTGAAGGCCAGCATCCCGGTCACCGCGCTCAACGGCGGCATCGACAGCTGGAAGAGCATGGGCGTCCTCAGCTACTTCGGCCAGGACGAGAAGATCGCCGGCGAGGCGGCCGGCGAGCGGCTGAAGGCCGACGGCGCGAAGAAGGCGCTGTGCGTCATCCAGGAGCAGGGCCACGTCGGCCTCGAGGCCCGGTGCGACGGCACCAAGTCGGCCTTCCCCGACACCGAGAAGATCTACGTCACCGGCACCGACATGCCGAGCGTGCAGTCGGCCATCACCTCCAAGCTCCAGCAGGACTCCAGCATCGACCGGGTGCTGACCCTCGGCGCGCCGTTCGCGCTGACCGCGGTCAAGTCGGTCAAGGACGCCAACAGCTCCGCCAAGGTCGTCACCTTCGACACCAACGAGGAGCTGGTGGGCGCCATCAAGAACGGCCAGGTGGAGTGGGCGGTCGACCAGCAGCCCTACCTCCAGGGCTACCTGGCGGTCGACAGCCTGTGGCTCTACAAGAACAACGGCAACACCATCGGCGGCGGCCAGGCGACCCTGACCGGCCCGGCGTTCATCGACAAGACCAACGTCGCCGCCGTCGAGCAGTTCGCCGCCAAGGGCACGAGGTGAGATGACATGACTGCTGCGGCTACCGAGCCGAGCAGGGCGGAGGCGATCCGGGACGACCGGGTCGCCACCCGTTCGCTCGCGGCGCGGATGCTGAGCCGGCCCGAGGTCGGCTCACTCGTCGGCGCGATCGTGATCTTCGCGCTCTTCATGCTGGTGGCGGTGCCCTTCCGCAACGTCGCCAACATCGGCACGATCCTCTACGGCGCCTCGACGATCGGCATCATGGCCGTCCCGGTGGCGCTGCTCATGATCGGCGGCGAGTTCGACCTGTCCGCGGGCGTCGCGGTGACCACCTCCGGCCTCGCCGCGTCCCTGCTCGCCTGGAACTTCGGCCTCAACGTCTGGGTGGGCGTCTTCCTGGCGCTCGCCCTCTCCCTGGCCGTCGGCGCGTTCAACGGCTGGCTGCTGTTCAAAACAGGGTTGCCCAGCTTCCTCGTCACGCTGGGCACCTTCTTCGTCCTCCAAGGCATCAACCTCGGCGTCACGCGGCTGCTCACCGGCAACGTCGCCACGGCGGACATCTCCGACATGGATGGCTTCGCCAGCGCGCAGCAGGTGTTCGGCTCCGAGATCTCGCTCGGCCCGATCAACCTGAAGATCACGGTGCTCTACTGGGTCGTGCTGACCGTCGTCGCCGCCCACATCCTGCTGCGCAGGCAGGTGGGCAACTGGATCTTCGCCGTCGGCGGGGACGCCTCCGCGGCCCGCGCGATCGGCGTGCCGGTGCGGGCCACGAAGATCGGCCTCTTCATGGCCGTGGGGTTCTGCGCCTGGCTGTCCGGCATGCACCTGCTGTTCCAGTTCAACACGGTCCAGTCGGGTGAGGGCGTCGGCAAGGAGTTCATCTTCATCATCGCCGCGGTGATCGGCGGCTGCCTGCTCACCGGCGGGTACGGCTCGGTGGTCGGCGCCTCGGTCGGCGCACTGATCTTCGGCATGACCCAGCTCGGCATCAACTACGCCGGGTGGAACCCCGACTGGTTCAAGGCCTTCCTCGGCGTGATGCTGCTGCTGGCGACCATCGTGAACGTGTACGTCAAGAGGAAGGCGGACCTGCGATGAGCGTGGCGGCCACTCCCATCCTCGAGCTCGAGGACATCGGCAAGAGCTACGGCAACGTCCACGCGCTGCGCGGCTGCAGCCTGCGCGTCCGCCAGGGCGAGGTCACCTGCGTGCTCGGTGACAACGGCGCCGGCAAGTCCACCCTGATCAAGATCGTCTCCGGCCTGCACGACCACACCGACGGCGTCATGAAGGTCGACGGCGAGCCCTGCCGCTTCGGCTCGCCGCGCGAGGCGCAGGCCACCGGGATCGCCACGGTCTACCAGGACCTCGCGCTCGCGCCCCTGATGTCGGTGTGGCGGAACTTCTTCCTCGGCAACGAGATCCGCCGAGGGCCCCTGCGCGTGCTGGACATCGACCGCATGAAGCAGATCTGCCACGACGAGCTGGCCAAGATGGGGATCGTCATCCCCGATCTGGACCGGCCGGTGGGCGGGCTGTCCGGCGGCCAGCGCCAGTGCATCGCCATCGCCCGGGCCATCTACTTCGGGGCCAGGGTGATCATCCTCGACGAGCCGACCGCCGCGCTCGGCGTCAAGCAGTCCGGCGTCGTGCTCAAGTACATCGTCAAGGCCCGCGACGCCGGCCTCGGCGTCATCTTCATCACCCACAACCCCCACCACGCCTACCTCGTCGGCAACCACTTCGTGGTGCTCAAGCTGGGCCGGGTCGTGCTCGACGCGCACCGCGACGAGCTGTCGCTGGAGCAGCTGACCGCCGAGATGGCCGGCGGGCAGGAGCTTCAGGAGCTCAGCCACGAGCTGAGCGGGGCGGACCCGGGCAAGGTCGCCGCGCCCGCCGCGGTCGAGCACGGGCAGGTCGAGGCGCCCGACCTCCCGCCCGTCATGGAAGCAGAGGAAGAACGGACGGCGTGAGCCCATCGCCCCGCGACCCGGAAGGACGACTACGTTGACCACCCGCATCACCCACCTCATCGGGGGCCGCTCCTGGGAGGGCGTCTCCGAGCGCACCGGCGAGGTCCACAACCCGGCGTCCGGCGCCGTCACCGGTCGCGTGGACTTCGCCTCCGCCGAGCTCGTCGGCGACGCCGTCGCGACGGCCCAGGCGGCCTGGCCGGGCTGGGCCGGCGCGTCGCTGGCCAAGCGCGCCCAGGTGCTGTTCGCCTTCCGCGAGCTGCTCAACGCCCGCAAGCACGAGATCGCCGCGCTCATCACGGCCGAGCACGGCAAGGTCCTCGACGACGCGCTCGGGGAGGTCACGCGGGGGCTCGAGGTCGCCGAGTTCGCCTGCGGGATCCCGCACCTGCTCAAGGGAGGGTTCAGCGAGAACGTCTCCACCCGGGTCGACGTGTACTCGATCCGCCAGCCGCTCGGCGTCGTGGCCGTGATCTCGCCGTTCAACTTCCCCGCCATGGTGCCGCTGTGGTTCGTCCCGGTCGCCATCGCCTGCGGCAACGCGGTGATCCTCAAGCCCAGCGAGAAGGACCCCTCGGCGGCCGTCGCCGTGGCGCGCCTGTGGTCCGAGGCCGGCCTGCCCGACGGGGTCATGAACGTCGTGCACGGCGACAAGGAGGCCGTGGACGCGCTGCTCACCCACCCCGACGTGAAGGCCGTCTCGTTCGTCGGCTCCACCCCGATCGCCCGGTACGTCTACGAGACCGGCACCGCGCACGGCAAGCGCGTCCAGGCGCTCGGCGGCGCCAAGAACCACATGCTCGTCCTGCCCGACGCCGACCTCGACCTCACCGCCGACGCCGCCGTCAACGCCGGCTTCGGCTCGGCCGGCGAGCGCTGCATGGCGATCTCGGCGCTCGTCGCCGTCGACACCATCGCCGACGAGCTCGTCGAGAAGATCAAGGACCGCATGAGCAAGCTGCGCACCGGCGACGGCACCCGCGGCTGCGACATGGGGCCGCTCGTCACCCGCCAGCACCGCGACAAGGTGGCCGGCTACGTCGAGGAGGGCGTCGCCGCGGGCGCGACCCTCGTCGTGGACGGCCGGGAGGGCGACTTCGACGGCGGCGAGGACGGCTTCTGGCTCGGCCCGACCCTGTTCGACAACGTCACGCCGGACATGTCCATCTACCGTGACGAGATCTTCGGCCCGGTGCTGTCCGTCGTCCGCGTGAAGTCCTACGACGAAGGCCTGAACCTGATCAACGCCAACCCGTACGGCAACGGCACGGCCATCTTCACCAACGACGGCGGGGCGGCGCGGCGCTTCCAGAACGAGGTGGAGGTCGGCATGGTGGGCATCAACGTGCCGATCCCGGTGCCGGTGTCCTACTACTCCTTCGGCGGCTGGAAGAACAGCCTGTTCGGCGACACGCACGCGCACGGGACCGAGGGGGTGCACTTCTTCACCCGCGGCAAGGTCGTCACCTCCCGCTGGCTCGACCCCAGCCACGGCGGCCTCAACCTGGGCTTCCCCCAGAACGACTGACGCCCGCCCCGGACCGGACGAACGCGCCGGCCGGAGAAAGACGTCCGCCGAGGAGACCCCTCGCCCTCCTCGGCGGCGCTCGCCCCCGGGGTAGGCGACCATCCCGCCGCGCCCCGGGGCCGCGAGCCCTCTCCCCCACGATGCCTCACGCCCGGAACCGCGGCCCGGCCCACGCCGTCACGTCAGCGGCCTGGCCGGAGGCCCGAGGCGCACGACGGGCGGGCGACGTCCGTCCGCTCCCGCCCCGTGCATTCCGTAGCGCCACGCTGCGACCACGGCGAACGCAGGTCACCCACACCAGCGGCGCACCCCCACCAGGCTCAGGGAGGGCCCGCAGGACGCAGGAGACCCGGCACCAGCCGGGCGCCAAAGCAACGGTCAGCCGGGTGCGGGGCCACGGCCCGCCGCGGGTGCAGCTGTGGTGCTGCGCGGCACGAGGTGCGGCGCGACGACGATCTCCGTCTCGGCGGCCGGCTCCCCCTCCAGCCGCTCGATGGCCCGTCCGACGGCCAGGCTCGTCAGGCGTGGGATGTCCTGCCCGACGGTGGTGAGGTCGATGTGCGCGAGCCGGGCCAGGTGGCTGTCGTCGAAGCCGACGACGGAGACCTCCCCTGGAACCGCCACGCCCGCACGCAGGAACGTGTCGAGCACGCCCGTGGCGCACCGGTCGTTGAAGGCCAGAACCGCGGTCGGCGCGGCACCGGCGCCGAGCAGCGTGCGCGCGGCCGCCGCGCCGTCCTCCTCGGTCAGCCCGCCCGGGAGGATCCGGACATGGCGGGACAGCCCATGGCGGCCCATCGCGGTGCGATACCCCCGGCGCCGATCCGCGGCACCGGGCGCCGTGCCACCGTCGATGTGGGCGATGTCGCGGTGGCCGAGGGCGACCAGGTGGTCGACGGCCTGGCGGGCGCCTTCGTCGTCGGCGGTCCGTACGACGTCCACGCCCGCCGTCCGGCGCAGCCGCCGGGCCACGGAGACGACCGGCAGCTGGGCCGCGAGCTCGGCGAGCCGTGCGGCGGGGGCCTGCGGGCCGAGCAGGATCAGCGCCTCGCAGCGGTCGGCGAGCAACGTCTCCACGGCATGCCGCTCCCCGCGGCTGGGCGCGACGGCGCTGAGCGCGATCTGGTAACCGGCGGGCTCGGCCGCCGCGTAGATGCCCTCCACCAGATCGGCGTGGAACGGGTGCTGAAGCCCGAACTGCACGCCGAGCAGCCGCGTCCGGCTGCTGCGCAGCAGCCGCGCCCGGGCGTCGGGCCGGTAGCCGATCTCCTTGGCCGCGCGCAGCACGTGCTCGCGGGTGCGGTCGCTGGCGCCCTTGGCGCCGCGCATGACGATGGAGACCAGCGCCGTGGACACGCCCGCCCGCGCCGCGACGTCGGCGAGGGTGGGCCGCTTTCCCTCCGAGCCACCGGCGGTCGGTGCCACCGCTTCACCCACCTCCCCGTCCGGGCGCGAACGCGCTGCTCCACCATACTGCAACGTTCTAGTCCGGTGAGCCACGAAGCCTTGACAAGGCCACTCACCTGCTGGCCTACTACTGGAGAACTAGAACGTTATAGAAGAGCAGGTGACGGATGTACACGTTGGCGGTCTGTGCCGAGATGGTCTTCACGGATCTGCCGGTCGAGGAGCGGGCGCGGCGCATCCACGACGCCGGGTTCCAGGTCGAGATCTGGGACTGGAGCCGGCACGACCTGGCCGCCCTGGAGCGCACCGGGGCCGCGTTCTCCTCGATGACGGGCTACCTCCGCGGCAGCCTGACGGACCTGGACGGGGCGGCGGAGCTGCTCCGCACCGCCGAGGAGTCGATCAGGGCCGCCGAGCGGCTGGGCTGCCCCAGGCTCAACCTGCACGGCACGGGCCTCGACGCCCAGGGGCTGCCGGTGACGCCGGTGACCACCGCGGCCACCGGCCCGATGTGGATCGCCGCGTACCGCACGCTCACGAGCCTCGCCGAGCTCGGCGAGCGGGCCGGCGTGGTCTTCACCTTGGAGAACCTCAACACCGCCGTCGACCACCCGGGAGTGCCGTTCGCGACGGCCGCCGACACCCTCGCCCTGGTCGCGGCCGTGAACCGGCCGGGGCTGCGGATGAACCTCGACCTGTATCACGCGCAGATCGGCGAGGGAAACCTCATCGAGCTGGTCCGCCGCGCCCACACCCTCGGACTGATCGGCGAGATCCAGGTGGCCGACGTGCCCGGCCGCCGCGAGCCCGGCACCGGGGAGATCAACTACCCGGCCGTCGCCCGCGCCCTCGCCGGCCTCGGCTACGACGGCACCGTCGCGATGGAGGCGTGGGCCTCCCGCGACGGCGACCTCGCCCTGGAACGTTTCCGCTCCGCCTTCACCCTCTGAACCTCAGCTACGGAGACGCACATGACCACCCGGCACCCCCTCGCCGTCGGCCTCCTCGGCACCGGACGGATGGGCTCCTTCCACGCCGAGACCCTCGCCCACCGCCTTCCCGGCGTCCGGCTCGCCGCCCTCGCCGACCCCGTACCGGGCGCCGCGCGGCGCCTCGGCGACCGGCTCGGCTGCTCCAAGGCGACGACCGACGTCGGCGAGGTGCTCGACGACCCGGACATCGACGCCGTGGTGATCGTCACCCCCGCGCGCACCCACGCCGGTCTCGTCGAGGCGGCGGCCCGGGCGGGCAAGGCCGTGTACTGCGAGAAGCCCATGGCCGTCACCCTCGCCGAGGCCGACCGCGCCATCGCGGCCGCCGGCAAGGCGGGCGTGCCGCTCCAGGTGGGCTTCAACCGGCGGTACGACACCGGCTTCCGCGCCGCCCACGACAAGATCGCAGCCGGCGACATCGGCACCCCTCAGCTGCTGCGCTCCCTGACCCGCGACCCGAAGCTCGCCGACCCGGCCCGTGTGCCGCCGTGGACGATCTTCCTCGAGACCCTCATCCACGACTTCGACACCCTGCGCTTCCTCAACCCGGGCGCCGAAGCCGTCGAGATCTTCGCCATGGCCGACGCCCTGGTCCGCCCCGACTTCAAGGAGCAGGGCCTGCTCGACACCGCCCTGGTCACCGTCCGCTTCGACAACGGCGCCATCGCCACGGCCGAGGCCAGCTTCCAGGCCGTCTACGGCTACGACGTGCGCGGCGAGGTCTTCGGTTCGGCAGGCATGCTCACCATGGGCGACATCCGCAGCACCCACCTCACCGCCTACGGCCCGGGCGGCGCCACCGCCGAGTGCGTCACCTACGACCAGGACCTCTTCCACGACGCGTACGTGGCCGAGCTCGCCGACTTCGCCGACCGGGTCCGCACCGGGCGGCCGCCCGCGGTCACCGGAGAGGACGCCCGCGCCGCCCTCTCCATCGCCCTCGCCGCCATCGAGTCGATCACCACCGGCGCCCCCGTCCGCACCGGCGACCTGGAACGCCTATGAGACCGGCAACCGCCCTTGCCGGCCCATGAGGGAAGCCCTACGCCGACGACAGCAGGATGGGGCGGGTATGGTATAGCCCCGGGGGCAGGACCTGGACATCGACGCCGAGGAGGACGTCATCGACGTGGCTGCGAGCAGCCCCGCCCCGCACCCGAGGGGATCATGAGTACCGGCCCGCTTCGCCGTCGCCTGCCTTCCCAGGGCGTGATGAGCGTCCTGCGCTCGCGACGCGTGCTCATTCCGGCCGCCGTCGTCGTCCTCGTCGCGGTGCTCGCGTACGGCGTGCCCGCCATCGCGCTCGCGGGCAAGGTCCCCCCGGGCACCCGCGTGGACGGCGTGGACATCAGCGGCCTCTCCCCCGAGGCCGCCCGCACCCGGCTCGAAGGCGAACTGGGCAAGCGGTCGGCGCAGCGGTTGACGTTGGTCGCGGCCGGCGAGCGCAAGCGCGTCACCCCCGCCGAGCTCGGGCTCGGCTTCGACGCGCGGGCCACGGTCGAGGCCGCGATGGCCGGCGCCGTCACCCCCGCGGGCATCGCCCGCTCCCTCTTCGGCAGCCGCCAGATCCCGCCCGCCGTCACCGTGGACGAGCAGCGGCTCACCGCCGGGCTCACGAGCCTGGCCAAGGGCGTGGACACCAAGCCGGTGGAGGGCGGCATCCGCTACCGGGGGCTGGAGCCGCGGCCCGTGCTCCCGAAGCCCGGCCGCACGCTGGACGTCGACTCAGCGGCGAGCGCCGTGCGGGCGGCCTTCGCGGCCGCCCGGACGTCCGTCGAGCTGGACGTCCGGGAGACGCCTCCCACGCTCACCGCCGCCGTGGTCCGGCGCGCCGCCGCGACGACCGCGCGTACGGCGATCGCGTCCCCTCTCACGCTCACCAGCGGCGGCAAGGAAGCCACCGTGTCCAAGGAGCAGTTGGCCGCCGGCCTGCGCTTCGTCGCCGACGGCAAGGGCGGCCTGCGCCCGTCCTTCAACGCCGGGAAGATCGCACCGGACGTCGCCAAGGCGCTGGTGATCACCCCGCCGAAGGACGCATCCTTCAAGATCGTCAAGGGCAAGCCGCAGGTCATCCCCTCCCGAGCGGGGCGCGGCGCCGACATGAAGGCGCTCGGTCCGGCCGTCTCACAGGCCGTGGCGACCGGCAGCCGCCGCGTCGAGCTGCCCGCCACGCAGCGGCAACCCCGCGTCACCACGGCGCAGGCGAAAAAGCTGGGCGTCAAGGAGAGGGTCAGCTCCTACACCACCCACCACCCGTGCTGCGCGCCCCGCGTGACCAACATCCACCGCATCGCCGACATCGTCGACGGGTACGTGGTCAAGCCCGGCGAGACCTTCTCGCTCAACGGCGTGGTCGGCAAGCGGGACAGGGCGCGCGGTTTCGTCGAGGCGCCGATGATCCTCAACAACCGGTTCGTGAACGACGTGGGCGGCGGTGTCTCCCAGTTCGCGACCACCATGTTCAACGCCGTCTTCTTCGGCGGCTTCCAGGACGTCCAGCACCGCGCACACCAGTTCTACATCTCCCGCTACCCGGCCGGCCGCGAATCCACGGTCTCCTACCCGCAGCCGGACTTCCGTTGGCGCAACGACTCGCCGTACGGGGTGCTCATCAAGACGTCGTACACCGGGACCTCCATCACCGTGCAGTTCTGGAGCACCAAGCGCTACGACATCGAGTCAGAGAGCTCCGGGCGCTACAACATCAAGCCCATCGAGAACCTCACCGACTCGGATCCCGAGTGCATCCCCATGGAGGGCGCGGAGGGTTTCGCCATCGACGTGTGGCGGATCTTCAAGAAGGACGGGAAGGTGGTGCGCAAGCAGCGCTTCCACACCGTGTACGACGCCGAGCCCCGCCTCACCTGCGAGCCCTCCCGACAGGACTGATCACCATCCGCGCCTGCCACCGGGACTACTATTCCCTATAGTGACAGCGCCTCCATTCGAAGCGCTGCCCATCGCTCCCGCAGCTCCTTCTCTCTCGCGGTGCGCCCTTTTTCCTTTATACCCCATACCGGTACACTGTGATCCCCACTACTATGGAGGATCATCATGGACCACAACGGTCACCATCATCCGACCCCCGACCCCGCCGGCCATCACGACCACTCGTCCGCCGCACCCGCGGCCACGTGGGGCATGGCCGCGCAGGCGACCCTCCACTGCCTGACGGGCTGCGCCATCGGCGAGGTGCTGGGCATGGTGATCGGCACGGCCGTCGGACTGTCCGACCTGGCCACGGTGGCGCTGGCGGTGGCGTTGGCCTTCGTGTTCGGCTACGCGCTGACCATGCGTGGCGTGCTGCGTGCCGGAGTCGGCTTCCGAAGCGCGTTGAAGGTCGCGCTGGCCGCGGACACCATCTCCATCGCGGTGATGGAGATCCTGGACAACGCGGTGATGCTGACCGTGCCGGGCGCCATGGAGGCGGGCCTGGCCAGTTGGGTGTTCTGGGTGTCGCTGGCCGGGGCCTTGCTGGTGGCGTTCGTCCTGACGACGCCGGTGAACAAGTGGCTGATCTCCCGGGGGAAGGGTCATGCGGTGATACACCAGTACCACCAGGGCCATTGAGTGAGTTGTGGCCGAAGGCGGTGATCGCCTTCGGCCACAGAGGGGACATCTCCTACGTGAAGCGGCGTAGCCGCAGGCTGTTGCTCACCACGAACACGCTGGAGAACGCCATCGCCGCACCCGCGATCATCGGGTTCAGCAGGCCCAGCGCCGCCAGCGGCAGGGCGGCCACGTTGTAGGCGAACGCCCAGAACAGATTCCCCTTGATCGTCGACAGCGTCCGGCGCGACAACCGCAACGCATCAGCCGCCACCCGCAGATCACCTCGCACCAGCGTCAGATCGGAAGCCTCGATCGCGGCGTCGGTGCCCGTGCCCATCGCCAGCCCCAGATCCGCCTGGGCCAGCGCGGCGGCGTCGTTGACCCCATCCCCCACCATCGCCACGATCTTGCCCTCGCCCTGGAGCCGCTTGACCACATCGACCTTGCCCGCAGGCAGCACCTCGGCGATCACCCCCTCGATGCCCACCTCCGCCGCCACCGTCTTGGCCACCGCCTCGTTGTCACCGGTCAGCAGCACCGGCGCCCGCAGCTGCGCGATCGCCTCCCTGCTGGTCGGCTTGACCACATCGGCCACCACCAGCACCGCGTGGCCGTCCACGACGCCCGGCACGCCGAGCCCCTCGACGTTGGCGAAGTCCTCCACCTTCGCCTCCACCATCGCCTCCGACTGTGCCGCCCGGGCGATCGCCCGCGCGATCGGATGCTCAGAGGCGTGCTCCAGCGCACCCGCCAGCCGCAACGCCTCCTCCCGGTCCTTCCCCTCGGCCACGTGCACGGCGACCAGGCTCATCCGGCCCTCGGTGACCGTGCCGGTCTTGTCCAGCACGATCGTGTCCACCGTGCGGGTGGACTCCAGCACCTCCGGCCCCTTGATCAAAATCCCCAGCTGGGCGCCACGGCCGGTGCCCACCAGCAACGCGGTCGGAGTGGCCAACCCCAGCGCGCACGGGCACGCGATGATCAACACCGCCACCGCGGCGGTGAACGCCGCCGCCGCACCCTCCCCGGTGCCGAGCCAGAACCCCAGCGTGCCCACGGCGAGGGCGATCACGATCGGCACGAAGATGCCCGAGATGCGGTCGGCCAGCCGCTGCACCGCCGCCTTACCCGTCTGCGCCTCCTCCACCAGCCGCGCCAGCTGCGCCAGCTGCGTGTCGGCGCCCACCCGGCTCGCCCTGACGATCAGCCGACCCCCGCATTGACCGTCGCCCCGGTCACCCCGTCGCCGGGCCGGACCTCGACCGGCACGGACTCCCCGGTCAGCATCGAAGCATCCACCGCCGAGGAGCCCTCGACGACCACCCCGTCGGTGGCGATCTTCTCCCCCGGCCGCACCACGAACGTGTCCCCGACTTTGAGCTGGCCGGTGGGGACGCGGCGGCCGTCGGCCAGTTCCACCTCCTTGGCGCCCAACTCCGACAGCGCCTGCGACGCCGCCCCCGCCCGCCGCTTGGAGCGAGACTCGAAGTAACGGCCCGCCAGGATGAACGCCGTCACCCCGGCCGCCGCCTCCAGATAGATGTTGCCCGACCCGTCACCGCGGGCGATGGTGAACTCGAACCGGCTCGGCCGCCGGCTCAGGGCGCGCCGGCTCAGCGCGGCCGGTCCCGGCCCGGGCGGTGAAGCCCGCGGTGCGGACCTTACCGCCGTGCTGGAAGTCCACAAACAGCCGGTAGCCGCCGCTGCTGGGCACCTCGGCATAGAAGGTGATCTCCGGGCCCGCCTGCGCACCGTCGTCCGGATGCACATGCAGATACGCCAGATCACCCGCCCGCAGCGCGACCAGATGACCGTAAGCGCCCAGATACGGCTGCAGGTCGGTCACCGGCTTACCGTCCTTGCTCACCGTAAGCGTCAGCTTGCTGGACCGGCCCGGCACCAGATCACCGCTCAGCGTCACCGTATGGCCGTCCACCGTCGCCGTGCGGCTCACCCCGGCCGGCGCCCGCGGCGCGTAGTCACCGGCGGCCAGCAGATCCGCCCCCAGCGTCAGCTTCACCGACCACACCCCATCGGCGGCCATCTCCGGATGCAGGTGCTGAAAGCTCGCCAGATCCCGCGAGAC
This sequence comes from Nonomuraea sp. SYSU D8015, assembly GCF_008065375.1. Taxonomy (GTDB): domain Bacteria; phylum Actinomycetota; class Actinomycetes; order Streptosporangiales; family Streptosporangiaceae; genus Nonomuraea. Next base: position 968 of record NZ_VJYI01000037.1, on the reverse strand, counting down.
CACGATGAAATGCATCTTCTTCTCGTGCTCGACCTCATACCCGGTCACCGGCTCGCCGTCCGGCCCGGTCACCGTGAACCGGAAGTCCGTGGGCCGTCCCATGCTCCCTCTTCACCGGGGCGGTGGGACCGACCTGGCCCACCGCGTTCCCGACACCCAGGGCGCCGCCGAAGACGGCGGTCAGCCCCACGACATAGGCGCCCAGCCTGGTTACGGTGTTCATGCCGAAGACGCCACCTCATAGCCGGCCTCCTCGACCGCGGCCACGATCTCCGCCGCGTCGACCGGCCCGTCGCTGCCGACCGTCAGCAGGCCGCTGGCCAGGTCCACCTCCACCGAGGTGACCCCCGCGACCTCACCGACCTCCTCCTTCACCGAGCTCACGCAGTGGCCGCAGGTCATGCCCTTGACGGTGTAGGTAGCGGTAGCCATGTCAATCAACCCTTTCCAGTGATGTTCGTCAGGAACGAAGCCTCAACGTACTATACCCCCCTACCGTACTCAAGACAGCTCACAGCCGCTTGACATATACCCCCTGGCCGTATAAATCTCTCCAGGCATACCCGCCTATACCCTACGGGGGTAAGGCTTACTGACTGGAGAGACTCATGTCCGCACCATCCCCCCGGCGCTGGACCGCCCTGGCCCTGATCGCCACCGCCCAGTTCATCGTCATCATGGACACGTCGATCATCGGCGTGGCCCTCCCCCGCATCCAGGAAGACCTCGGCTTCACCCAGGAAAACCTCTCCTGGGTCTTCAACGCCTACGTCGTCGCCTTCGGCGGGCTCCTCCTGCTCGGCGGCCGCCTGTCCGACCTGTTCGGCGCCCGCCGCCTCTTCGGCGCCGGCTGGCTGATCCTGCTCATCGGCTCGTTCGCGGCCGGCATCGCCCCCGAGGTGTGGGTCGAGCTGGCCGGTCGCCTCATCCAGGGCGCCGGGGCGGCTCTGATCGCCCCGTCAGCGCTC
>NZ_VJYI01000036.1 GCF_008065375.1 Nonomuraea sp. SYSU D8015 | reverse complement strand
GAACACCTGGGTCACCAAGACCCTGACCGTGTCGGTGAACGCGGGCAGCAACACCATCCGGCTCAACCCGACCACCTCGGGCGGCCTGCCCAACATCGACTACCTCGACTTCGAGGCAGGCGGCACACAACAACCACCACCTGGCGGAATCGTCGGCTGGGCCACGCAGGGCGGTGGCACGACCGGTGGCGCGGGCGGATCCACGGTCACCGTGAGCAGCTTCGCCGACTTCCGGACCCAGGCGCAGGCCTCGGGTGCCAGGACCATCCTGGTCAACGGCATGCTCAGTGGCTCGGGCACCGTCGAGATCTCGGCCAACAAGACGATCCGGGGCGTCGGCGCGAACTCCGGCATCTCGGGAACCACCCTCAACATCGAGGACATGAGCCCGGCCAATGTGATCATCCAGAACATGAACGTCCGCGGCGTACCCGGTAACGACGCGATCCAGATCGAGAACGCCACCCATGTGTGGATCGATCACAACACCCTCTCCAGCACCATCGAGAGCGACCCCGACTACTACGACGGCATGCTGGACATCACCCACGGCGCCGACTACATCACCGTGTCGTGGAACATCTTCCGCAACCACTGGAAGAACTCGCTGGTCGGTCACTCCGACAGCAACGCCGCCGAAGACCGGGGCCACCTGCGGGTCACCTATCACCACAACTGGTTCGACCGGACCTTCGAACGCAGCCCGCGGGTGCGTTTCGGTGAGACGGTCCACGTCTTCAACAACTACTACTCCAACATCAACAACAACACCTCCTCCTACGCCATCGCCTCGGTCATGGACGCCGGACTGCTCGTCGAGGGCAACGTCTTCGAGAACGTGCAGCAGGCGTGCTGGTCGAGGAGCGGGTACGGGGACTCCGATCCCGGACGGTTGGTGGCGCGGGACAACTCGCTGACCAACTCCGGGCCATGTGAGGTCAACGGCTCCGTGGCCGCGCTCCCGTACGGCTACACCGCGGAGAACGTCGGCACCGTGAAGTCCTCCGTCACGGCGGGTGCGGGCGCCGGCAAGCTGTAACAGCGTCCCGAGCGTGGAGGCCTGCGACCGGCACCCGCCGGCCGCGGGCCTCCACTGCTTACCAGCCGCCTGCTGTTAGGGAGTGCTTCTCCGCACGCTCCAAGAGGAATCGGTGATCCGCATTCTGTTTCTCGACCCGCGCTCCGAACTGATCCCACGACTGGCGAAGGAAGAGGGTCAGCAAGATCGTCAGATGCTCTCGGACATCGGGGTGTCGTTGGACGTCTGTGAGCGACTGTTCCACTTGCTGCAGAACAAGCCCGCATCGCCCAGGGCCCAGTTGCACATCAGGGTGTACGACGAGGTTCCGCACTTCGCCTATCACCGGGACAACGACCAGGTGATCGTGGGCTTCTCCTTCGCCACGGCGCTCGGGTCGGCCTCAGCGGCATTCGAGGTCATCGACGTCCAGAGCCAAAGATTCTTCGAAGAACGCTTCACATCGATCTTCGAGCGGGCGTCGCAGGGCCGCATCCTCGAGGTGTCGCCTCACGGCCCTCATGCTCACTTCAACGCGGCTTTGGTGAACGATCTCCGCAAGTCGATCGGCCGTCCGTGGCATCCGAGTCGAGATCAGCGCCGACCCTGCCCCTGACCAGGCAACCCTGAGCGACCGTGCCCGCGGCCGAATCGTGAACGTCTCCTGGGCACTCTTGGCGCGTCGCTAAACTTGGATCGTTCGTTATCTTGTATCGTTCGTGTTTATGAGGGTAGGTTTGGCGTCATGACCGCATCCCAGACTCCGACCACCGCCGAGGAGTTGCGCGGTGCCGGCCTGCGGGTGACGGCCGCCCGTGTCGCGCTGCTCGAGACCGTCCAGGCGGGCGACCACCTCGACGTCGACGCGATCGCCACCGGCGTGCGCGATCGCGTAGGCCACATCTCCCTTCAGGCCGTGTACGAGGCCCTCCACGCGCTCACCGCAGCGGGCCTCGTACGCCGCATCGAGCCGGCCGGCAGCCCGGCCCGGTTCGAGAGGCGCGTTGGAGACAACCACCATCACCTGGTGTGCCGGAGCTGTGGGGTGGTCAAGGATGTCGACTGCGCGGTCGGTGAGGCGCCCTGCCTGACCGCATCGGATGATCAGGGCTTCGTGATCGACGAGGCCGATGTCATTTATTGGGGTTTGTGCCCCGACTGTTCCACCGCCCACGGTTCCTGAGCACCGTGATCCGCTAGTCCGGAAGGATTCCCATGTCTGAGAACCACGACGCCATCGTCACAGACGAGAAGCCAGAGGCCGGAGGTGGCTGCCCGGTCGCGCACGGGCGCGCCTTGCACCCGACTCAGGGCGGCGGAAACCGCCAGTGGTGGCCCGAGCGGCTCAACCTGAAGATCCTCGCCAAGAACCCCGCTGTGGCCAACCCCCTCGGTGAGGAGTTCGACTACGCCGAGGCGTTCAAGAGCCTCGACCTCCCGGCCGTGAAGCGGGACATCGCGGAGGTGCTGACCACCTCGCAGGACTGGTGGCCGGCCGACTTCGGCCACTACGGCCCGTTCATCATCCGCATGGCGTGGCACAGCGCGGGCACCTACCGGATCAGTGACGGCCGCGGTGGCGGTGGGGCCGGCCAGCAGCGCTTCGCCCCCCTCAACAGCTGGCCGGACAACGGGAACCTCGACAAGGCCCGCCGTCTGCTGTGGCCGGTGAAGAAGAAGTACGGCCAGAAGCTCTCGTGGGCCGACCTCATGATCCTCGCCGGCAACGTCGCACTGGAGTCGATGGGCTTCAAGACCTTCGGCTTCGGCGGCGGTCGCGCGGACGTCTGGGAGCCCGACGAGGACGTCTATTGGGGTCCTGAGACCACCTGGCTCGGTGACGAGCGCTACACCGGCGACCGGGAGCTCGAAGACCCTCTCGGCGCGGTCCAGATGGGCCTCATCTACGTCAACCCGGAGGGCCCGAACGGCAACCCGGACCCGCTCGCCGCGGCTCGCGACATCCGTGAGACGTTCCGCCGGATGGCGATGAACGACGAGGAGACGGTCGCCCTGATCGCGGGCGGTCACACCTTCGGCAAGACCCACGGTGCGGGCCCGTCCGAGCACGTCGGCCCCGACCCTGAGGCCGCCCCGATCGAGGAGCAGGGCCTCGGCTGGAAGAACAGCTTCGGCACCGGCAAGGGCGCCGACACGATCACCAGCGGTCTCGAGGGCATCTGGACGAACACCCCGACGACGTGGGACAACAGCTTCTTCGAGATCCTGTTCGGCTACGAGTGGGAGCTGTTCAAGAGCCCCGCCGGCGCGTGGCAGTGGAGGCCGAAGGACGGCGCCGGGGCGGGCACCGTCCCCGACGCTCACGACCCGTCGAAGCGCCAGGCCCCGACGATGCTCACGACCGACCTCTCGCTCCGGTTCGACCCGATCTACGAGCCGATCTCGCGGCGCTTCCTGGAGAACCCGGACGAGTTCGCGGACGCCTTCGCCCGCGCGTGGTTCAAGCTGACCCACCGCGACATGGGCCCGGTCGTGCGCTACCTCGGCCCGGAGGTCCCGAGCGAGACGCTGCTGTGGCAGGACCCCCTGCCTGCGGTGACGCACGAGCTCATCGACGCCGAGGACGTCGCCGCCCTCAAGGGCCAGATCCTCGCCTCGGGCCTGTCGGTGTCCGAGCTCGTGTCGACCGCGTGGGCGTCGGCCTCGTCCTTCCGCGGCAGTGACAAGCGCGGCGGCGCCAACGGCGCGCGCATCCGCCTCCAGCCGCAGAGCGGGTGGGAGGTCAACGACCCCGACCGGCTGGCGACGGTGCTGGGCACCCTGGAGGGGATCCAGAAGGCCTTCAACGGCGCCCAGACCGGCGGCAAGCAGGTCTCGCTGGCCGACGTGATCGTCCTCGCCGGCTGCGCGGGCGTCGAGAAGGCGGCCAAGGAGGCCGGGTTCGACGTCGTGGTTCCGTTCACGCCGGGCCGCGTGGACGCCTCGCAGGAGCAGACCGACGTGGAGTCGTTCGCCGCGCTCGAGCCGAAGGCCGACGGGTTCCGCAACTACCTCGGGAAGGCCAACCGGCTGCCGGCCGAATACCTGCTGCTCGACCGGGCCAACCTGCTGACACTGAGCGCCCCCGAGATGACGGTCCTCGTCGGTGGCCTCCGTGTCCTGGGCGCGAACTACCAGCAGTCGCAGCTCGGCGTCTTCACCACGACGCCCGGGGCCCTGACCAACGACTTCTTCGTCAACCTGCTCGACCTGGGCACGACGTGGAAGGCGACGTCCGAGGACGCGAACACCTTCGAGGGCCGCGACGCCTCCACGGGCGAGCTCAAGTGGACCGGCAGCCGGGTCGACCTGGTCTTCGGGTCGAACTCCGAGCTGCGCGCGCTCGCGGAGGTCTACGCGAGCGACGACGCGAAGGAGAAGTTCGTGAACGACTTCGTCGCGGCGTGGGTCAAGGTCATGGAGCTCGACCGGTTCGACCTTCGCTGATCGTGACGTCCAGGCCGGCCCCGCGCCGGCCGGCCTGGACGTCCAAGCCTTCCGGACGTCGACGCCCCGGCCGTGTGCCGGGGCGTCGACGTATACCCGTTAAAGGAGCCGTCCGGTCCGTCGCAGGCGCCGTTCCCGCAGCGCCAGCGCCACGGGGAGGAGGAGCTCCGTCGCGGCGTAGGCGGCCACGAGCAGCGCCTCCCAGAAGCCGAACGAGCCGAGCGCGGCGCTGCCCAGCCGCTCCCACGCCCACTGACCGAGCGAGATCACCAGTGGCAGCGCGATGGCGAAGAACATCCAGGTCATGATCGCTATACCGATCACGTACGGCACGGCGAACCAGCCGGCGATCCTGCGGTCCCTGGCGCTCATCGCGGTCAGCTCGTCGGACTCCTCCGGGGTGAGCCTCAACAACCTGCCCTTGGTGGTCAGCCAGGTCGCCCGGTAGAGGTTGTGGCAGCGCAGCGCGTTCGCCAGAAGAGCGTACGAGTCGCTGCGCAGCGGCAGCGCCGCCCACTGCCAGATGATCCGGGTGAGCTGCAGGAGGGCGACGGCGGCGAGGACGCGGTCGAGCACGTCGGGCGGGTCGAGCAGGCGCAGGCCGAGGACGACCGCCAGGACGACGGAGTCGATGGCCGTTCCCGCCAGGTACACCCCGTGCCGGCGGTTCCTCGGCACGGCGACGATCTGCGTGAGATCGGTCTCGAAGACGACGTAGATGCCGCGGTAGCTCAGCCTGAAGACCGCGGGCACGCCGATCGCCCGGCCTGCGAGCCAGTGCCAGGCTTCGTGCAGGGCGGTGAACGCGATGGTGAGCAGTAGCCCGGCGAGGAGCGACACCCCAGGACTGGGGAGGAACCAGGCGTCTTCCCATGAAGGGCGCAGATCCGGCTGGGTCGCCAGGATGACGAGCACCGCCACGACGGCGGCGGCGTAACACGACCACCCCACGCGCCCGAAGAGCCGGGCCGCGGCCCTGGGGCTGACCCCCTCGATCCACCTGATGCGGCCCCGCGCGTCCGGCCCCGCCATCTCCTCGAACAGCCCCGCGGCGGCGAGACCTTCGAGGAATTCGTCCCCGTCCACCTGCTCGCCCGCCACCTCGCCGGCGCGGGCCGCCGCGTCCGCGACGGAGCCGGTCTCCTGAAGGGTGGTGACGAAGACCGCTCCCGGTTCCGGCACGGCGACGAAGATTCCCAGGTCCGGTCGTCCGAGGATCCAGGCTTCACCGTCGAAGCCGACGGTCAGCCACGCCGCCCGCTCGTGCAGCTCCGCGGCCGGGAAGGCGGTCATCTTCGCTCCCTGAAGTGTCGGCCTGGCCGGGGGCCACGGGTGGCGGCCCCCGGCCGGTGGCTCAGCTGGCCATGCAGATGTTGCCCGTCAGACGGGTGCTCTCGACTCGCACGATCTCGATCTTCACCATGGTCACCTCCCCCCGCATACCGCGCAGTCTGGATTGCGCTGCCACTCGTCGGGGTGATTCGCCTCGCAACCGCGGGCGAAGTCGAGGACGAGCGGCCGACCGGCGTGTGCCGGTGGCTCGAAACGCGTCAGGTATCTGAGCACCTCGAAGGCGGCATAGGAGCCGAGCAGCCCGACGACCGGGCCGATGCCCCGGTTGGGCCGTGGCCGGCTCAGGTGCAGACGCATCGCGGAGATCGCGTTGAGGGTCGACTCGTCCGGGTCGGTGTACGACGCGAGATCCACCGGATCCTCGGGTACGCACGCCCGGCAGGCGCTGACGCCCGGATCGACGGACCACACCGCTCCGGTGGTGACGAGGAATCCACCGCGGACGAAGGGCACGCCGTGTCGTACGCAGGCCTCGTTGACCCACAGGTCCACGCTGTCCGGTTGGTCGATGCCCGCGGCCACCACATCGGGCCGGGTCCGATCGATCAGCTCGGCGAGCTGGGCGGGATCCTCGATCGACGCGTCGATCGTGTCCACCTCGATCGTGGGGTCGAAGGCCCGTACCCATTCGGCGGCGCGCGTCACCTTCCGCGCGCCGACGTCGTCCCAGCGGTACAGGTACTGCCGGGCGAAGTTGCGCGGGTCCACCAGGTCGCGGTCGAGCAGGGTCAGCCTGCCGACGCCCAGGCCGGCCAGGTGCGGGATCACGGTCGAGTTCAGGCCGCCGGAGCCGAGCACGAGCACGTGGGACTCGCGCAGCCGCCGCCGCAGGTCCTCATGGCTGCGCTCGAGCGTGGCGAAGGATTCGAAGAAGGCCAGGTTGCTGAAGTGCCGCTCGCCTTCGTGCGGGTCCAGTCCGCCGAGGCGATCGCCGTCCTCGACCAGCCCGTGGGCGTTCAGCGCCTGGACGGCGGCCTGCACGTCGGCTACGTCGGCCGTGAGGACGTCGGCGAGCTCCTCGGCCGTCCGGCCGCCCTCGTCGAGCAGCGTCAGCAGCTTCTCCACCGAGCCGTCGGGGTCGGCCAGGAGGAACTGGTCGCGCGGGTCGTAGACCAGGCGCAGCCGGTCGCCGACGCGTTCCCAGGAGAGTCTCTTGAGCTGTGGTCTCATCGATCGTTCCTCGCTCGCGTGCTGTCGGCGACCAACCTCGCACCGGCGGGCATGGAGCCTGCATGGAACGCGCATGGATCTTGGTGCTACGGTCGGGTCGTGCCTGCGTCCGACGTCCGGTATCTCCTCCTAGGTCCCATGGAGGTCTCGGTGGACGGACGCGCGGTGCACCTGACCGGCAGGCAGCGGGCCCTGCTGGCGACGTTGCTGCTCGAACCCGGCCGTGTGATGCCCACGGAGCGCCTGGCCGACTGGCTGTGGGGGGAGAGCCTCCCGCCGTCCTCCGTGCCGCGGATCCGCGCGCTGGTCGCTGAGGTGCGCCGCGCCCTGGGCCCTCGGGGAGATTCGATCATCGTCACGCAGAGCCCCGGCTATCTGGCCAGGGTCATGCCGGGAGAGCTGGACGTCGCCGAGTTCACCGCCCTGGTGGAGCGTGCCCGCCACGCCGGAGCGGAGGCCGTGCCGATCTACGACAGAGCGCTGGCGATGTGGCGGGGCGAGCCCTTCCCCGACCTCACCGGCCTCGCGGCCCAGGCCGAGCGGAGCCGGCTCGTGGAGCTGCGGGTCGAGGCGGCCGAGCGGCGGGCCGAGCTCCTGCTGGAACGCGGTCACGGCGAGGACGTCGTCGCGGACCTGCGCAAGCTCGTCGCCGAGCAACCGTTGCGCGAGCGACCGCACGGGTTGCTCATGCGGGCGCTCCACGGCAGCGGCCGGTTGCCCGAGGCGCTGACGGTCTACCGCGATCTCCGCGCCCGGCTGGTCCGCGAGCTGGGCGTGGAACCCTCCACGGAGCTCCGCGACCTCCATCAGCGGTTGCTGAAGGGCGACGTACGCCCGCAGTGGATCCAGACGCCCCATCAGATACCCCACAGTCTCGCCCGTTTCGTGGGCCGTGCGGAGGCGCTGCGGCGTCTCGACGCAGCACACCGGGTGGCCGTCGTCGGCCCCGCCGGGGTGGGCAAGACGGCTCTGGTGGTCCACTGGGCGCACCGGGCGGCCGAACACTTTCCCGACGGGCAGCTCTTCGTCGACATGCGCGGCTTCGGGCCGGCGAGCCCGAGATCCCTGCCCGAGGCGCTGACGCTGCTCCTGCAGGGACTGGGGCTGACGCCCGCCGACATCCCGGTCGACGTGGACGCGCAGATAGCGCTCTACCGGACGCGCCTCACGGGCCGGCGCATGCTGGTCGTCCTGGACGACGTCGCGGATCCGCGGCAGGTCCGCGAGTTGCTGACCGCGCCCCCGGGGTGCCGGATCGTCATCACCAGCCGTGATCGCCTCAGCGGGCTGGTGGCGGTGGACGGCGTCGAGCGCATCACCCTCGACGCGCTCGACGACGACGAGGCGCTGCACCTGCTCACCCAGGCCGTGGGGCCGGCCAGAGCGCGCCGCGATCCGGACGCCGCGGCCGAACTCCTCCGGCTGTGCGGCCGGCTCCCGCTCGCGCTCTCCATCGCCACCTCCTGGATCGGCGAGTACGGCCACCGGACGGTGGGCGACTGCGTTCACCGGCTGACGGCACGAGGACGCATGACCGGGCTGTCCGTGGAGGGAGACGAGAACGTGGCCGTCCGGGCCGCCCTCGACGCGTCGTACGAGGCGCTTCCCGCAGATGCTCAGCGGATGTTCCGGCTCCTCGCGCTGGCGCCCGGCAGCACCGAGATCTCCGTCGCCGCGGCGGCCGCGCTGGCGGAGACGAGCCGCGCCGAGGCCGAAGAGCTGCTGGGCACGGCGGCGCGCATCCATCTGATCGAGGAGTCCGGTCCTGGCCGGTTCGCCGCACACGACCTCGTCCTGGAGTACGCCGCACAGCGCGGCCGCGAGGCCGACGCGCCCACCGAGCGCGAGGCGGCGGTGCGGCGCCTGCTCGACCACTACCTGCACCTCCTCGTCGCGGCGACCGAGGCCGGCGGCTTTCAGACGACGCAGCCGCCCCGCGGCGAGGATCGGCCGTTCGACGACCCGGCCGAGGCCGCCGCCTGGTTCGACGGCGAATGGCAGAACCTGGCGGCCGCCGTGTCGCACACGGCCGTGCACGGCCCCCGGCGGTACGCCTGGCTGCTGGTCGAGTCGGCTCAGGAGCTGCTTCATCACCGGGCGACGCTGGGGGAGCGGCTGCGGGTCGCGGGGATCGGGCTGGAAGCCGCCGAGCAGGAGCAGGACCTGCGCGGACAGTCCGCCATGCGCCTGGTTCTCGGCACGACGCGCTGGCGCATGGCGGATCTGGAGGAGGCCCTGCGGGAGAGCGAGCGTGCGCTGGCCCTCAGCCGCCAGGCCGGCTGGGAGCAGGGCGAGGCGATGGCGCTCCTCGCCTGCGGGGTGACGCTCAAACGGCTGGGACAGCCGGACCGGGCGATTCCGCACTATCGACGGGCGGTGGCACTGCATCGCGCCTCGGGCAACGTGCACGGGGAAGTACGCGGACTGGGCAACCTGGCCTCCGCCTACCTCGTGCTCGGGCGGCTCGACCAGGCGGAGGAATGCCTTCGCGCCGCCCTTCCCCTTGCCCGCGAGTCCGGCGACCGGCACATGCAGTCGCTGACGCTGGTCAACCTCGGCCTGGTCCGCCAGCAGCAGGCGAGGTTCGCGGAGGCGGTGGAGGTCCTGGAAGAGGCACTGACCGTGTCGCGTACGGCGGGTCTGCGTTACGCGGAGGGCGTCGCTCACGAAACGCTCGGCCTGGTGCACTGCGACGCGGGCCGGCCCGAGCAGGCGATCGCCGCTTTCACCGCCGCGCTCGACATCGCCGAGTCGGTCGAGAACCGCAACTCCACGCTGGCGTCCCTGGTCGGCCTCGCCGAGGCGGAGCTGCGGCTCGGCCGTGCGGACGGCGCCTTCGCACGTCTGGGCGCCGCCCGCCGGTTCGCCGAGGAGTCGGGCATGAGCATCGGCCAAGTCCTGCTCGGCCTCGCCCGCGCCGAACATCACGTACGGCACCACGACAGGGCACGCGAACTCGCCACCCAAGCCCTGACCCTGAGCAGGGAGCACAGCCCGCTGGACGTGCCGCGACTCCACGCCCTGCTGGCGGAGATCCACCTGGCGGACGGCGCGGGGGAGGAGAGCGCCCGGGAGAGTGAGCAGGCGGCGAGCCTGGCCGCACGGTCAGGCCAGCGGCTGGAACAGGCCCGCGCGCTGCTGGTTCTCGGACACGCCCAGGATCAGGCGGGGGACCGGCAAGGCGCGCGGGGGAGTTGGCGGCAGGCACACGACCTGTTCACCGCCATCGGCGCGCCGGAGGAGCGACTGACCGCATCGCTCCTCCGCCGGATGCCGGACGACGGCTGACCCCTGAGGGTGCCGTCACTGGGTTCTGCAGACCGTTCCGTTGAGGGTGAAGACGGTGGGGAGGACGTTCGGGCCGCTGTAGTTGCCGACGAACCCGATGGTGGTCGAGGCGTCCGTGGGCAGTGAGCCGTTGCCGGGCTCGTTGACGGCCTTGACGTCCGAGCCCGTCTGCGACCACGTGGCGCTCCAGCCGCTGCCGAGGCTCTGCCAGCGCCTGGGCCAAGTGAAGGTCAGGGTCCAGCCGTTCATCGGGGCGCCGTGGTTGGTGATCTCGATGGCGCCGACGTAACCGCTGGCCCAGTCGTTCTGGTTGGCCAGGCGTACGGAGCAGGAACTGGTGGCAGGGGTGCCGGTCGTGAAGGTCAGGGGCGGGGACGACCACGAGAGGGCGCCGCCGCTGCCGCGGGCGATCACGTTGACCGTGTAGCGGGTGCCCGGCTTCAGGTTGTTCACGGTGAACGAGGTGCCGGTCGTCTCGCCGAGTTGTTCGCTGATGACGCCGTTCTGGCGGTGGATTTCGTACTTCACCCCCTGCGAGGTGGCGGGCCAGGAGATCGTGGCGGTCTTGTCCGTGATGTCCGAGGCGGTCGGCCGGCCGGGGGGGTCGGGGAGGCCGGTCTGGGGGGAGGCCGGACGCAGGACGATCGTGGTCAGGGAGAGCGGGGGCAGGGTCTGGGTGGTCGCGGTGCCGGTGGTCGAGGTGGTGATGGCCGTGGCGCCGTTGGTGTGGGTCAGGACGGTGGGCGCGCCGGACGCAGGGGTGAAGCCGGAGTAGTCGATCGTGGCGGGATAGGACGTGTCGGACGAGGTGTTGATCAGCAGGACCGCCAGGTCGCCGTTGGGCCGGCGGGCTGCATGGGCGGCGACCTTCGGCTCGTCGGCCGCGGCGCGGACGAACTGGTCACCCGGGCGGGCGAACCTGCTCATCATCTGCAGCGCGTAGTACGGGGCGAAGGGGGTGTTCAGCGCCGGCTCGCAGACCGTGCCGTCGGAGGTGCAGGTCGCGCTCGACAGCAGGCCGAAGTCGCCGTAGTCGGTGTGCCCCTCGACCTCCTTGACGGGGCCGATGCCATTGCGGACGTTCCACCAGTCGACCGTGAACACGCCGTTCGCCAGCAGCGTCGCGTACGCGTCCGCGGCGGCCAGGGCGCCCGGCTGGGTCGTCGTGCCGGCGCTGCTGCTCCCGGTGTTGAACTCGGTCATCGCGATGCCGATCCGCTCGGAGCCGGGCCCGGCGTACTTGGCGATCTGCTCGCGGGTGAGCTGGATCATGTCGGGTACGTGGGAGGTCTTGTCCAGGGCCCCCGGATACCAGTGCAGGATGACGAAGTCGATCTTCCGGCCGGCCGTCGAGAGGACGACCTGGTTCCAGGTGCCGGCGTCCCCTGCGGCGACGATCCCGTCGGGCCAGTTGGCCGAGGTGGTCAGCACGGCGCCGATCTTGATGGTCGGGTCGACCGCCTTCATGGCGTCGGCGTAGGACACGACGTGGCGGGCGTACTCGGCCGGGCTCTTGTCGGGGTGGTCGTCGGCCTCCCACGCGGCGCCGTAGTGGCCGTTGCCGTAGTTCTCGTTGCCGATCTCCCAGTACTTGATGCCGTAGCCCTTGGTGACGTTGGCGTGCCGTACCCAGGCCGCGGCCTCCTCGGCGGTGCCGGTGCCGTAGTTGGCGGTCACCATCGCCTGGGCTCCGGTGCGCCGCACGCCGCGCATGAACGTGTCGAAGTCGGTGTTGGGCGCGACGTATCCGCCGGGCGCGGTGTGGTCGGCCCAGTGATAGATGTCGGAGTACGAGCCGCCGGGGTAACGCAGCAGCTTCACGCCCGCGTCCTTCAGCTTGTCGGCGGTCTCGTCGCTGCCCAGATGGGTGTCCCAGATGGCATGGTTGGTCCCTATGCCCGTCTCGGGGACGGTGGCCAGGGCGGCGCGGGCGTTGACGGTCACCGCGACGGGGGCGGGCTCGTCGGCGTAGGCCGCGGGGGCGTTCAGGACGGTCAGCGTCAGCAGGATCGCGGACGCGGCTCGTAACAGGGTTTTCGGCATCGGCGCACCTCGCCACGGATTCGCGGACACAACTCGGGCGCCCCCTCCTGACCAGGCGGCATCATGATCATGAGGTGCGGCGGCATCTCCGTCAAACAACGCTGAAACTTTCACGCGCGCACGGGCGCCGGGTCGGGGAAGAAGCTCATGCGGCATGCTCGGAGGTCACCGATCGCGAACCGCCGAACATCGAGGTTTCATGTCCCGGATCACCCACATCCTCTTCGACTTCTTCGGCACCCTCGTCGAGTACTCGCCGAGCCGTACGGAACAGGGCTACGAGTCTTCACACGCGCTCCTGCGCAGGCTCGGCGCGACGCTGTCCTATGAGGAGTTCCTCGACGGCTGGTCCCGGGTTTGCGCGGAGTTCGACGGCTCGAGCGCCCAGGACGATCACGAGTTCTCGATGACGGAGGTGGGCGCGGCCTTTCTCGGCCGCGTCATGCCCCGCGAGCCGAGCGCGGCCGAGGTGGCGGAGTTCGTCTCCCTCTACGTGAGCGAATGGAACGCCGGCGTCCGCTACCTTCCCGGGCTCGCGGACCTCGTCGGTGAGCTGTCGGCGCACTACCGACTCGCGGTCGTGACCAACACCCACCAGCCCACGCTCGTCCCCGATCATCTGGAGGCGATGGGACTGCGGGCGGCGTTCGACGCCGTCATCACATCGGTCGAGGTCGGGTGGCGGAAACCGCATCCCAAGATCTACGACAGCGCGCTCGGCGCGTTGGGCATCCAGGCCTCGGCCGCCGTCTTCGTGGGCGACACCGAGGGGCCCGACTTCACGGGGCCGGAGCGTGCGGGCATGACGGCGTTCCTCATCGACCCGCAACGCCTGGCGGCGATCCCCGAGGACCGCCGGCTCACCTCGGTGTTCGACCTGCCCGGCCGGCTGGGCCCGCCTTCCGCATGATCACGGCGGTGGACGGTATCAACGCGCGGTGGGCGCTCGCGCCGGACGACAGCGACCTGCACGCGCGCCTCACCCGGGCCACCGCTCTCATCCTGGACGCGGCCGCCCCCGGGCCACGGCGGAAGTGCGGCGCGGGGAAGTAACCCGTCCGAGCGCGGGCCTTGTGAACGGCGTACGCGATAACGTGGCGCGAGCTGATCGGACGAAAGGGTCGCATGCCGTTCAATCACAACGATCACTACCACCGGACCCTCTTGCGCCTGGTGCCTGACGGTTGCCGCACCGCGTTGGACGTCGGCTGCGGCACCGGGCGGTTCGCGCGGCGGCTCGCGGGCCGCGGCATCGAGGTCGACGCCGTGGACCCGGCGGCGGAGGTGATCGAGGCGGCCGTCGCCACGGGCGGGGGGCCGCGTTTCCACCACGCGGACATCACCCGGATGGAGCTGCCCGAGGGCCGCTACGACTACATCTCCTGCTTGGCGAGCATCCACCACGTGCCGTTCGGGACTGTCGCGGCCCTGCGGGACGCGCTCGCGCCCGGAGGCGTGCTCGCCATCCTCGGCTGCTATCCGGAGCGGTCGGCCGTGGATTACGCGTGGAGCCTGGCCGCCATCCCGGCCAACGCGGCGGCGCGGCTCGCCGTCGCCGCCGCGGAACCCAGGGGCCGGGCGGCGGGCACGCAGGCGCCGGTCAAGCCGCCCGAGATGTCGTTGGCGGAGATCCGGCGGGAGGCGGCCGTTCTGCTGCCCGGGGCCACCATCCGGCGGCTGCTCTTCTGGCGCTACCTACTCGTCTACCGGAAGGCCTGATGGATCTCGTCCTCGCCCGGCTGCGCGAAGCCGGATTCGACGCCGTGTCCGCCGAGCACGCCCCCGGCGGCGTGGTGGCCATGGCTGCCATGGCCACCCTGCGTGACGGCTCCCGCGTGTTCGCCAAGACGCTGCGCGGCGCGGGGGAGGACCTTTTCGCGGTCGAGGCCGAGGGGTTGCGCGTGCTGCGCGAGCTCGGCGGGGCCACCACTCCCGAGGTGCTGGCGGTGACGCCCCACCTGCTCGTGCTGGAGCCGCTGTGTCCGCGTCCGGATGACTCCGAGCGCTTCTGGGAGGACCTGGGCCGTATGCTCGCCGCCGTGCACGCCGTCACCAGCAAGCGGTTCGGCTGGCACCGGGACGGCTGGCTCGGCCGTCTGCGTCAGGACAACACCTGGGACGAGGACGGCCACGCCTTCTTCGCCGAGCGCCGGATCCTGCGCTGGCTGCCCGAGCCGCTGGTGGAGGCGGCCTTCGACGCCGACGAACGGCGGTCGCTCGAACGGCTCTGCGCGGCCCTGCCCGAGCTGCTGCCGCCCCGGGGGCCGGTGCTGACGCACGGCGACCTGTGGCGCGAGAACATCCTCGCCGACCCGGCGGGCGGGCCGGCGCTGATCGACCCCGCCGTCTCCTACAGCTGGGCGGAGGCCGACCTCAGCATGCTGTGGTGCTCGCCGCGCCCGCCTGCTTCCGACCGGTTCTTTTCCGCGTACGACGAGGTGGCGCCCCTGGCCGACGGCTGGCGGGAACGCATGCGCGTGTTCCACCTGCGCGAGCTGCTGAGCAGCATCGCGCACGACGACGGCGGCTGGGGCGCCGCGCGGGAGGTACGCGAGATCATCGCGCCGTTCGCCCGCCGTTCGCGGTAGACGACGACGTCGTTTCGGCTGTCCGGCCAGGTGTGGCCGCAGGTCACATGGCGCGGCGGTCGTTAAGTATGCGCTGGAACAGCCGGTGGTCCTGCCACCTGCCGTCGATCTCGAGGTAGCGCGGCGCCAGGCCGATCGGCTCGAAGCCGGTCTTGAGCAGGACGCTCTGCGAGGCGACGTTGTCGACCAGGGTGCCGGCCGCCACCCGGTGGAGGCCCAGATCATGGTCGGCCATCCGGCAGACCTCCAGGACGGCCGTGGTGGCCAGGCCGCGGCCAGTGTAGCGGGCGTCGATCCAGTAGCCGAGGTCGGCGCTGAGGAAGGGGCCGCGGATGATGCTGTTGAGCGTCATGCGGCCCACGATCTCGTCGCCGTCGGCCAGCACCCACGGCATCGCCCGGCCCTCAGCCCGCTGCTCCAGCAGGTCCTTGAGCCGGTGGGCCTGGCCGGCCAGGGTGAAGAACTCCTCGGGCCTGCGAGGCTCCCAGCGCCGCAGGTGATCGCGGTTGCGGGTGTAGGCCCGGAGCAGGGCCTCGGCGTCCCGCTCCGTGGCCGGTCGGAGGATGACGTCGTCTGTCAGCGGCACCGCTTGGATCACGGGCACCACACTAGGCGGTCCGGCCGATGGCCTCGGTGATGGACTTCAGGCCGTGGCGGCGTACGCGCCGGGAGAGCCGGCGGTGGATGCGGGAGGCCCACAAGGGGCCGCCGTAGATCCAGCCGGTGTAGCCCTGGACCAGAGTCGCGCCGGCCAGGAGGCGTTCCCAGACGTCGTCCTCGTCCTCCACCCCGCCCACGGACACCAGCGTCAGACGGTCGCCGACACGCGCGCGGAGGCGGCGCAGGACCTCCAGCGAGCGGTCCTTGAGCGGCCGGCCGGACAGTCCGCCGGTCTCGCCGCCGTGCCTGATCGTGGTGTTGGTCGCGATGATGCCGTCCAGGCCCAGCTCCAGCGCCAGGTCGGCGACCGCGTCGACGTCCTCGTCGGCCAGGTCGGGGGCGATCTTGACCAGCAGCGGCGTGCGGCGCGGGGTGCCGTCGGCGACCTCCTTCACCGCGGTGAGCAGGGGCCGCAGCAGCGAGACGGCCTGGAGATTGCGCAGGCCGGGCGTGTTGGGCGAGCTGACGTTGACCACCAGGTAGTCGGCCAGCGGAGCGAGCTCCTTGGCGCTGGCCACGTAGTCGGCGGTGGCCTCGGACTCGGGCACCACCTTGGTCTTGCCGATGTTGACCCCGACCACGACGGGCACGCCGCGGGGGCGGCGAAGCCGGCGGGCGGCGGCCGCGGCGCCGGCATTGTTGAAGCCCATCCTGTTGATCACCGCGCGCTCTTTCACCAGCCGGAACAGGCGCGGGCGCGGGTTGCCGGGCTGGGCGTGCGCGGTGATGGTGCCGACCTCGACGTGGCCGAAGCCGAGCGCGGCGACGGCCTCGGCGCAGGCGGCGTCCTTGTCGAACCCGGCGGCCAGGCCGAGCGGGCCGGGGAAGTGCACGCCGAACGCGGTGATCCGCAGGGCCGGGTCGTGCGGCGCGAGCGCCCGGTGCAGCAGCCGCTTGGCCAATGGCAGCCGGGCGAGGAGCGCGAGGGCGCTCACGGTCAGATGGTGCACGGCCTCGGCGTCGAAACGCCGCAAGACCTGCGTGAACACGAGGCGATACATCACGGGTCAGGCTACCAACCCCGCCTCGTGGGCGATGATCGCAGCCTGGACGCGGTTGCGTACGTCGAGCCGGGTCAGGATGGCGCTCACGTACGCCTTCACCGTGCCCTCCACGATGTGGAGCCTGGCTGCGATCTCCGCGTTGGACAACCCGGCGCCGACCAGCGCGAGGACCTCCCGCTCGCGGTCGGTGAGCGCCTCGATCCGGTCGCGCGCCCGCGCGCCCTTGGCCATCCTGCCGCCGGAGAGCTGGGCGATGACCCGCTGCGCGACCTTGGGCGACAGGTACGCCGCCCCTTCGGCCACCGCGTGGATCCCGGCGATGAGCTCGCGCGGATCGCCCGACTTCAGCAGGAACCCGGCGGCCCCGATGTCGAGCGCCTTGGCGATGTAGTCGTCCTCGCCGAACGTGGTCAGCATCACCACGGCCGTCCCCTGCGCGACTCTGCGGATCTCGGCCGCCGCGCCCAGTCCGTCGAGCCTCGGCATGCGGATGTCGAGCAGCGCCACGTCGGGGTGGTGGCTGATGGCCAGGTCGACGGCCTGCCTGCCGTCGCCCGCCTCGGCGACCACCTCCAGGGACGGGTCGGTCGCGAGGATGGCGCGCACCCCGGCGCGGATCATGGCTTCGTCGTCGGCGAGGAGGATTCGGATCACGGCTTCTATAGTGGCCGACATGGCACAGGTGAAGGTGTACGGACGCAGGGACGTGTGGTCGGGCCGGCAGCGGGAGGTCTCTGATCTGCTGCAGTCGTGCCTGGTGAGGGCGTGGGGCCTGCCGGAGGACAAGCGGTTCCACCGCTTCCTGCTGCTGGACGCCGACGACTTGGTGTGCCCGCAGCGGAGCGAGCGCTATCTCATCGTCGAGGTGGTCTGCTTCACCGGGCGCAGCGACGACGCCAAGCGGGCGCTGATCCGGGAGCTCTACGACAAGTGGCCGCACGAGCCCGAGGACCTGGAGATCACGATTGTGGAGATGCCCAAGGTCAACTGGGGAATCCGCGGTGTTCCCGCAGATGAGCTCACCCTCTCCTACAAGGTGGAGGTCTGACGTCAGGGGTGAGTCCAGGTGGACGGTATGGTCCGACTCATGAGCACTCACTATGACGTCGTCGTTCTCGGCGCGGGTCCGGGAGGATACACGGCCGCGGTCCGCGCCGCCCAGCTCGGACTGCGCACCGCGGTCGTCGAGGAGAAGTACTGGGGAGGCGTCTGCCTGAACGTGGGCTGCATCCCGTCCAAGGCGCTGCTGCGCAATGCCGAGCTGGCCCACATCTTCCACAACGAGGCCAAGACCTTCGGCATCAGCGGCGAGGTGACCTTCGACTACGGCGCGGCCTTCCAGCGCAGCCGCAAGGTGGCCGACGGGCGGGTCAAGGGCGTTCACTACCTGATGAAGAAGAACGCCATCACGGAGTACGACGGCCGCGGCACGTTTCTGGACGCGAACACGATCCAGGTGAACGGCGAGACGATCACGTTCTCCCACTGCATCATCGCGGCGGGGGCGACCACCCGGTTGATCCCCGGCACGCAGTTGTCCGAGCGGGTGGTGACGTACGAGGAGCAGATCCTCACCGAGGAGCTGCCGGGCAGCATCATCATCGCGGGCGCCGGCGCGATCGGCGTGGAGTTCGCGTACGTGCTGCACAACTACGGCGTCAAGGTGACGATCGTGGAGTTCCTCGACCGGGTCGTCCCGCTGGAGGACGAGGAGGTCTCGGCGGAGCTGGCCAAGCGCTACAAGCGGCTCGGCATCGAGGTCATGACCTCGACCCGCGTGGACGCCATCGACGACACCGGCGCCTCCGTCAAGGTCACCGTGACCAGGAACGGGCAGCAGCAGGTGCTGGAGGCGGACAAGGTCCTGCAGGCCATCGGGTTCCAGCCGCGGGTGGACGGCTACGGCCTGGAGAAGACGGGCGTGGCGCTGACCGACCGCGGCGCGATCGCGGTGGACGGGCGGTGCCGGACCAACGTGCCGCACATCTTCGCCATCGGCGACGTCACCGCCAAGCTGATGCTCGCGCACGCCGCCGAGTCCATGGGCATCATCGCGGCGGAGACGATCGCCAACGCGGAGACCATGGAGCTGGACTACGTCATGATCCCGCGGGCGACGTACTGCCAGCCGCAGGTGGCAAGCTTCGGCTACACCGAGACGCAGGCCAGGGACCTGGGCTACGACGTCAAGGTCGCGAAGTTCCCGTTCACGGCGAACGGCAAGGCGCACGGCCTGGGCGACACGGCCGGATTCGTCAAGATCATCTGCGATGACACGCACGGTGAGCTGCTCGGCGCCCACTTGATCGGGCCCGAGGTCACCGAGCTGCTGCCGGAGCTGACCCTGGCCCAGCAGTGGGACCTGACCGTGCACGAGGTGGCGCGCAACGTTCACGCGCACCCGACGCTCGGCGAGGCGGTCAAGGAGGCCATCCACGGCCTCTCCGGTCACATGATCAACATGTAGCCTGCCGCGCATGCTGGAGATGGGCGACGTCGTGGCCGTGCCGCTGCCGTTGGGCGGCTACGGCGCGTTCCAGGTGACCGCGGCGGGCGATCACCTGACGGTGTGCATGCTCGACTGGCGCTCCGACGCGGTTCCCGCACTCGACGACCTGCGGGCGGCGGGGCCGCTGATCCTCGACCACCACGCGTGGCACGGTGTGCCGCAGGTCGTGAACGTGACGGCGGACGATCCCCTTCCCGACGGCTTCGTCCGGCTCGGGCGGCTGCCCGTGCATCCGGAGCTGCCGCGCGAGTGCCATGGGTACGGCTTCTGGGCCGCCCTGGGCCCGCAGGTGGTCCTGCAGCGGCGGTGGGACACCGAGATCCCGGCCGAGGTCAGGGCCGCCTACAAGGCGGCCGGTCACGGGAGGGTCGAGGTCGACCTCGGGAGTGCGCGGCTGGTCAGATCGACCGCGCTGGTCAAGCTCGACCTCCGCGAGCACCAAGGGGAGATCCGCTGGGCGGGGCTGGACGCGCTGCCGCGCCTGACGACCCTGAGCTGGGCCGGGCCCGACCGCGGCCTCGCCGAGGCGCTCAGCGCCCGGCCGCTCCTCTCGACGCTGACCTGGACCGACCCGCCGGAAGAGGTCGATCTGAGCCGGACGCATCTGACCGACCTGACCCTCCACGGCTCCGCGCCGCGCCGCCTCGTCCTGCCCGCCGGGCTGATGAAGCTCGACCTGCTGGGCGAGCCGCCGGAGGAGGTCGTGGCGGCCGCGGACGGGCGGTGGGTCCGGCTGACGTCCCGTCGCGGGGTTCCGAGCGGGTTGCGCGGTGTGCGAGCGCTGGTGCTGGAGGTGGCCGGCGACGTGCCGGACGCGGCGCTGGACGGGCTGGCCGAGCTGGAGTCGTTGCGGGTGCGCTGGACCGGGCCCTACGGCGGGCTGGACGGCGCAGGCGCGCTCCCCCGGCTGCACACCCTGGAGCTGGCCGACGCCTACGGCATGGATCCCTCGACGCTGCCCGCGCCCGGCGGCTCTCTCCGCCGCCTCAGCGTGGACGGTCTCAGGAGCAGCAGGTCGAAGGCGATCAAGCAGCGCTACCAGGGCTCCGGCGTGGTGGTCGAGGTGCGGGGCGCCAAGTCCGACCGGTGGCTGACGGCCAACATCGACAATCCGCTGCGCGACTGGGTGGACGACCACAAGCGGGGCGGCGCGGCCGCCTGCACCGCGTACACCGTGGCGGCGCGGGCCATCGGCGAGCTGAGCGCGGACGATCCGGGCGCGGTGGCGGACGCGCGGGGCATACTCCAGCGCTTCGTCGCGACGCTCAACGGGATCGACGAGCAGTACTCGATGATCGACACGGTGCGGCGGGAGGAGGCGGGAGAAGTCTTCCACCAGCTGGCGGAGCGTGCCGGGGTGCCGCCCGTGGAGATCCAGGCGTGGTTCGACGAATGGCGCGATTTCTGAACCGGACCTCCTCGGGCGTCATTCGGAGGGCCGGCGCAGGATCGTGTTCAAGGCGTCGGCCTGGTCGATCAGCCGGGCCACGGCCTCCGTGTCGCCGGTCCGCGCCAGCAGGTCCCGATACCGCTCGTCGCTCTCCCGCAGCTCGTTCGCGCGCAGCGCCGCGTCGGCCGCTCTCACGCGGATCGCGTACTCCTCCAGATCTCGAACCTGCTCCGTGACGGCCGCCACGGAGCGAGCGAGCGCCTCCTGCTGGGGCTCCAGCACCGCGGCCAGCTCGGGCGTCATCTCCTCGGCCAGCGCCTGCGCCTGCTCGGCCCGCAGCTCGGTGTGCGTACGCAGGAGGCGGGCGATCTCCCACAGCCGCTCGGGTAACACGACGTCGTTGGCGATGGCGATGGCGTCGAGCAGGCCGAGCCGGTTCACCCGTGAGCCGGACACGTCAATGACGGCCCGCCGCGCCCTGGTCAGCAGCTCTCGCGCGGAGTCGTCCAGCTCGTCGGGCATGAGGTAGCGGCCGATGTACCGGCGGGCCAGCCGTGACTCCGGGCCGGGACGAGCGACGCCGGCGAGGAGCACCGTCATGAGGAAGACCATCATGGCGGCCAGACCCGCGGACTCGTGGTCGCTGTAGAAGGCCCCCGCGGCGAACAACGCCCCACCCGTGCCCGTGACGGCCACGCCGAGGCCGAGGAGCCAGCGTACCCACCGCGACGGCACGGGATCGGGGCGATGGAGCCGCGGCAACGGCAGGGTGACCAGGCGACTTCGGTCCCGCTCGGGGATGGTGGGATCCACGATCGGCTCGTCCATCCAGCCGCCCATGGGCGGCACCTCCGTCAGGTAGGGCACCGGGACAGTTCGCGCGGAAGGGCGCCTTTCGAGCACACCCCGCCGGGTCCGTGCCGATCTACCAGGCCGCTGTGCGGATGTCGTGAAGATGTCGTGCAGTACCGGTTGGCCGAGGAAGGCTCGGCGTGCCGCGATCGATGTCCTCGCTCCGCCGCGGGGCCATTTCAGTAGGCTTGCGACCCATGTCCCGACTCCCCGAACTGTACGTCGCTGTGGACGTGGAGGCCGACGGGCCCATTCCCGGCCCGTACAGCATGATCTCGCTGGGCATGGCCGTGGCCGGACGGGCCGATCTGACCTTCTACACGGAGCTGCGGCCGATCTCCGACGACTTCGTGCCCGCGGCGCTGGCGGTCTCAGGCTTGGATCGCGACCGGCTGCTGCGCGAGGCTCCGACGCCCGAGGAGGCGATGGCGGCGGCCGCCCGGTGGGTCAACGGGCTGCGGACGATCGGGCGGCCGGTGTTCCTGGCCGGCCCGGCGGTGTGGGACGGGATGTTCGTGCACTGGTACTTCATGCGGTTCACCGGCAAGAGCCCGTTCGGGGCGACCGGGTCGGGGATCGATCTGCGGAGCTACTGGATGGGGATGACCGGGTGCGAGTGGGCCGAGAGCCGCTCGGGCACCATCAAGCGCGAGCTGGGCCTCGAAGGGGTGCCGCACACGCACCACGCAGGGGAGGACGCGGCCGAGCTGGCGCAGGTGTTCGAGGGGGTTCTGCGGCGGCGTACGAGCCCCTGATTGTTTCTCACGAGATATTTAGAATTTGTACAGGATGCTCTGAGGCTGCCCGAGGAATGTGCGGGTCATGACCTCAACCTCGGAGAGGGCGACGCACCGCCGGCTCGCCCAAGCAGGCCCGCTCTCGCTGCGGCTCGGACTGTTGGCGCTGGTCGCGATCGGCATCCTGGGCGCCGCCCTCGAGCTCGCCTTCGAACGCCACTGGGAAAGCCCGACCCAAATGATCCCCTGGGCGACGCTGGCACTCCTCGGCACCGGGCTGGTGATGCTGGTCCTGAGCGACTCCCCTCGGACGCTCGCCGTGGTCCGCGTGTTGGCGCTGGTCGTGCTGCTCGCCGCGGCGTACGGCATCTATGTGCACGTGTCGGTCAACTACGGCGCGGGCACGTCGGACGCGGAGTGGAGCACCCTCTCCCCGCTCACCCAGTGGTGGTACGCGCTCACCAAGACCGTCGGTTTCGCGCCGCCGCTCGCGCCCGGCATGCTGGCCCAGAGCGCGCTCATGCTGCTGCTGGCCACCCTGGCCAGGAAGAAGCAGGAAGCGGTCCTTCCCGGGACCTGACTCGCCGCACCGTGGCGTGGCCGATTCCTGAACATTTGCTGAACTCATCGCCTGTTACCGACGTCACATTGATGAACCATTGTGACGTCTGAGGCTGGTGAGGTTCGAGTGGCGTTGGGTCGTACGTTATTCGCGGCGGTCGTGATGGCGGCCGTCGTGTTCAGCAAGGAAGGTGCGGCGGCCAAGGTCGCGCCCCGCGTCGAGCCCCGCACGGCCGTGCGGGAGCCCGTGGTCGCGCAGGTGCCCGTGGCCTCGCCGACCTCGAAGACCTCGGCGACCTCGGTGAGCGAGGAGCCCGAGTGTGTCCGGATCAAGGGCGCGGAGGCGTGCGTCGGGCCCGACGGGAGCGACCGGCCGGGGATCACGATCGAGGACACCGCCCGCGACCGGTACCATCCCGCGGTCGAGTACTACCAGAACGGCTACCTCGGCACCAAGTACGTCATACACAACCTGGCCGGGGAGGGTGAGGTACGCGGCAGCCGGGAGATCGGGAAAGTAGTGACGTTCCGGGCGGCGCTGTACAAGGGGGACCGCCGGGTGAAGGCCGGCCGGTGGAAGACCGTCCAAAATATGGCCAAATATCCAGTCAAGCGGGAGACCCGCGTCACCCCGGCCGCCGCCCGCGCCCGAGCCAAGCTCTGCACCTCGACGAAGGGCGCCGCGGTGACCTGCTTCGCCGAGCGCAAGACCTCGTACGTCTTCGCCTGCGACACCCGCGCAGACAAGTACCAGGCCCGCGCGGAGTACTTCGTGGGCGGCGACCCGACCGCCCGTTTCGAGATCCACCAGCTGGCCGGACTCAACACCTGCGGCAAGGCCGAGCACGGCGAGCTCCGCATCAGCATGTATCGCGCCTCGGTGTTCGACGATCGGCGCCAGGTCGCCACTCAGCTGTACAGGTACAACTAAGAGCCGTCCCGTAATGGAGGGATGGTCCGGCCCGGGTTCGGGCGGGACGCACCTGGCTGTGGAACGCGCCGAATTACGTGATCGCCGACACCTTGCCGTGCTGCTCGCGGCCGGCTTACTCAAGAGGACCAACGGTCAATGAGGCAGTCGTGACAAGGGCGTAAAACGGGCCCTAGATGCTCGGGCGGGTGGACTCCGGGTCGTGCGTCATGCGGTCGATGCGGGCCATCACGTCCGCGACCCGGACCTTGCTCGGCCGGTGCGGGCGCCGCCGCTGCCACGGGCGCGGCCCGGCCGGCGGACGATATTCGACGCCGAGCGCGTCCAGCCGCCCCAGGTGCTCCTCCAGCCGACCGGCGAACCCCTCCTGGCCGGTGCCCGACCAGGCCACCTCGGCGAGCGCACAGGCCCGCGGCCACAGGTGGTAGTCGGCCGTCCGCGCGTCGGGCACCCACTCGGTCCACAGCTGCGCCTGCGCCCCGATGATCCGCGCGCGCTCGTCCTCCGTCCACTCCTCGGGCGCCGGCCGGAACGCGGCCACGTCCGCGACCGTGATCGCGTCCCCGATCGACATCGGCTCCTCTGCGGAGGCGGATTCGGCGTAGTCGAAGTACAGCGGGAACACCGGCGTCGCCACCACGTCGTGTCCGGCGGCCGCGGCCCGCCGGCCCACGCCCATGCCGCGCCACGGCATGACGACCGTGTCCTGCCGCAGCCCGCCGCTGACGAACGCCTCGTCCCACACGACGGCCCGCGCCCCCCGCTCGGCCAGCGCGTCCGCCAGCCGCCGCAGGAACCACGCCTGCAGGTCGTTGGCGGTGGCCAGCCCGAGCGACTCGCGATACGCGGTGATCTCCGCCGACTCCGCCCAGCGGTCGAGCACCACCTCGTCACCGCCGATGTGCACGTAGGGCGTCTCGCCGAGCGCCCCCATCACCTCGTCGAAGATCGTGGTCAGGAACTCCACGGTCGGCGGCAGCGGCGACAGGATCGAGGGGGAGACGCCCCACCGGTCCAGCACCTCGTGCCGCTCCCCGGTGGGCCCGAACTCCGGGTACGCCGCCAGGATCGCCGACGCGTGCCCCGGCACGTCCACCTCCGGCACGACGGTCACGCAGCGCGCCCGCGCGTAGGCCCCGATCTCCGCCAGGTCGTCCAGCGTGTAGTAGCCGCCGTGCGGGACGTCGTCGTAGACGACCGGCTCACTGGAGGAGCTGATCGCCGTCCGCGGCCGGTGCGAGGCCACCTCGTGCAGCAGCGGGTACGCCCGGCTCTCCACCCGCCATCCCTGGTCGTCCACCAGGTGCAGGTGCAACCGGTTGAGCTTGTGGGCCGCCATGAGGTCGATCAGGCGGAGGATCTCCCGCTTGGGGAAGAAGTGCCGCGCCACGTCCAGGTGCAGACCGCGCCAGGAGAACCGCGGCGCGTCCTCGATCCGCACCCCTGGCACCGGCCACGACGTCGGCTCCGAGAACCGGTAGGAGGCGGCCGGCAGCAACTGGTGCAACGACTGCGCCGCGTAGAACGCCCCGGCCCGCCCGCCCGCCACGATCTCGACACCCCGCGAGCCCACCGTCAGCCGGTACGCCTCCGCGCCCAACGCCGGGTCACGTCGCACGTCGATCTCGCCGGTGTCGCCGGGGCGCAGGTCGAGCCCGGGAAGCGCGAGGCGTACGGCGTCGACGAGGTCGCCGGACACGGTCGCGCCGGTGGTCAGCTCGTAGGAGACGGAAAGGCGGGACAGCAGCTCAGGGTGAGGAATCATGCTTGCAGATAGTGCTGCAAACCGTTCGCCAGCGCCAGCGCGATCCGCTGCCGGAACTTCGGGTCCTGGAACTTGGCCGCCTCGGCGGGGTTCTTCATGTTGCCGCACTCGATGAAGACCTTCGGCACCGTCGAGAGGTTGAGCCCGCCCAGGTCGTTGCGGTAGCTCAGCGCCTGGCTGCCGACGTAGGTGGAGTACGGCAGGCCCGTGCCCTTCGCGAACGCGGCGCGTACGGCCAGCCCGAGCTTGTCCGATTTGCCCACGACCTTGTCCACGGGCCCGTTGATCTTCTTCGGGATGATGACGTGGAAGCCGCGCGCGCTCGCCGGCGCGCCGTCGGCGTGTACGGAGATCGCGGCGTCGGCCTTGGCCCGGTTGCCGATCGCGGCCCGCTCGGTGATGCAGGGCCCGACGCCGTCGTTGCTGTTTCGCGTGAGCTTGACGGTGGCGCCGCGGCCCTTGAGGATCTTGGCCAGCCGGTTGGAGACGTCCCAGGTGAAGGCGGCCTCGGTGTAGCCGCTCGGGGTGACGGTGCCCGTGGTGTCGCAGGCCTTCTTCTTGGTCAGCACGTCGACCTGGCGGTTGATGGCCGCCGGATTGCGGGCGTTGCCGCCGTTGTGGCCGGGGTCGATGACGACGACCTTGCCGTCGAGCGGCTCGGCCTCCGGCGGAGCCTCTTTCGCCGACCCCTGCTGCTGTTGCAGCGCCGGGCTCTCGGAAGCGGCCTGACCTGCCGCGGCGCCACCGGTGCCGGTGCCGCCGCACGCGGAGGCGATCAGGCCGCAGACGGCGAGGAGTGAGGCTGGTAGAGCTCGCATGGGCTCCAACTTACGTCAAACCCGATGCTGGAAGCCCACTTATGAGAACCCAGGTGCGCCGAGCTCCTGACGCTCGAGCAGGGCGGCCAGCTCCCGCGCGTCCTCGGCGTCGAGCCCGAGGACGACGCGGGGGCGGCCCCACGGGTGGTCGAGGGAGTGGGCGACGTAGCTGGCGACGGATTCCGCGCCGCCGTCGACGCCCCGCCCCCTGCCCGCGCGCCAGTGCCCCCAGGCGCGCTCGAGCTCGGCTGCCGCGCGCTGGGCGCAGGACACCAGTTCCGGATCACGCATGACTGTTCCCCCGGATCAGATCGTGACCGGATCGGATCCGGCCACAAATAGCATGACCCTGCCGAGTAAACCGCCGTGCGGCCACGTCGCCACACGGCTTGACCCAGGTTTGGGGGTTTACGAACAAGAAACCTGCTCCAGCAGACTGCCACGCTCCTGTCGTGTGGGGGCGTCCACGCCGCAGCGGCAGCCCGCTTCGCGGATTTCTCCTTCCATCAGGCCGGACCCGTGCTCCGTCGCACGATCAGCTCCGGCCGGACCTCGCGCAGGCGCGAGACCTTGCCGGGTTCTCCGATCCGGTCGCTCAGCAGCGCGGCCGCCGACCTCCCCATCGTACGGCGGGGCTGGTCGACGGAGGTCAGCGAGATGTGGTGGGAGGCCGACAGGTGCGTGTTGTCGTAACCGACCACCGAGAGGTCCTCCGGCACGCGCAGGCCCAGGTCGTCCGCGGCGGACAGCACGCCGAGCGCGAGCACGTCATTGGCGGCGAAGATCGCCGTGGGCCTGGGGACGCGGGTCAGCAGCGCCATCGCCGCCTCCCTGCCGCCGTCCTCCGAGGAGGGCGCGGCCTCGACCATGATGTACGGCGCCAGCGAGTGCCTGCGCATCGCCACGAGGTAGCCCTCGCAGCGCGACGAGCGCGGCCCCTCGATGTGCGCGATGCGCTTGTGGCCCAGATCGACCAGGTGGTCGATGGCGAGGCGGGCGCCGAGCTGGTCGTCGTCGACCACGATGTCGACGCCGTCGAGCTCGATGTCACGTTCCCCTACGACGACCGTCGGGGTGTAGGAGGTGGCCTCGATGAGCGTCTCGCTGGTCGGCGCGATGCCCAGCAGGACCAGCCCGTCGACCCTCAGCTCGAGGAAGGCCTCCACGGCCTCGTCCTCGAACGCGGGGTCCCACTGGCTGTTCCCGATCAGCATGCGCAGACCGTCGCCGTGCAGGCTCTCCTGCAGGCCGTCGAGGAACTCGGCGTAGAACGGGTTGTGCAGGTCGGCGACGAGCGCGCCGACCAGGTGCGTACGGCCCTCGACCAGGCTGCGCGCGACCGCGTTCGGCCGGTAGCCGAGCTCGCGGGCGGCCTGCAGCACCGCCTGGCGCCGATGCTCGCTCACGTGCGGTGAGCCGCGCAGCACGAGAGAGACCAGCGATTTCGAGACGCCGGCGCGTTCAGCGACATTGCGAATGGTCGGTCTGGGCCGAGGCAGGGTGTCTACCTCCCTCAGCTCAGTGATGGTTGACGTATTGACGGGCGGTCCTGACATGTGTCTCCCCCGCGATGCGGATATGGGCACCTGTCTGACCAAACGATCGAGTACGCCGCAGGGTACGGCCTCGGTCACGGATTGGTTCAATCTTCCCGGCCTTGACCGGATAAGCACACGTCAGCCACCGGGCGAGGGGTCGGATACCGTACAGGTGTGACACCCGGGAAGTCAGCCGAGACCGCACGGCCGGCACGGCGCAGGCTCAGCGTCGACCGCCGCCGCGAAGAGCTCATGGCGGCCGCACTCGAGCTGTTCAGCACCCGCGACGCGGAGGACGTCTCGATCGACGACGTGGCGTCGGCGGCGGGCGCCTCGCGGGCCCTGGTCTACCACTACTTCGGCGGCAAGCAGGAGCTCTACGTGGCCGCGCTGAAGAGCGCGGCGGAGCAGCTGGAGTCCCGGCTTCGCCCGCTGGAGGGCGGCACGCCGCTCGACGAGCTGGCCTCCGGGCTGAAGCGTTATTTCGACTTCGTCGAGGAGCACGCGGCCGGATTCGCGGCGCTGCTGCGCGGCGGCCCCGCCAACCGGACGGGCGAGGTCGGCGAGATCGTCGACGGGGTGCGGCGGAGGCTCTTCCGCCTGATCCAGAAGCAAATGGGCGTCGAGGAGCCCAGCCCGGTGCTGCGCACGACCCTGCGGTCGTGGATCGCCTCCGTGGAGACGGCCGGCCTCGACTGGCTGGAACACCGCGACATCGAGCGTCCGACGCTCGAGCGCATGCTGGTCGATCACATGGTGGCGCTGCTCGGGGTAGCCGCCACCTACGACAGCGAGGTGGCCCATCTGATGGAGCGGCTGCGTTCCTCATGACCTCGGCCCGTGCGGCGGCTCGGTAGCCACACACCGCCGTGGGGCGGGAAGGATGGCGCCGGGCGGGCGGCGCCAACTCTTCATGGTGGACCGGGCTCCAGTGTCAGCCTGGTCCACCCTTCAACCCCCCCATGAGGTTCGTGAGGTCACGAGCCCCTGGTTACTCGGAGCGCTGCTGCGGAATCCCCGCGAGCAGTGCGCGGACCTCCGTCTCCCGGTAACGCCGATGACCGCCGAGGGTGCGAATCGACGTCAACTTGCCCGCCTTGGCCCACCGCGTGACGGTCTTGGGGTCGACCCTGAACATGGTGGCGACCTCAGCGGGCGTAAGCAGTGGCTCGGCCTCGGGTGTACGAGCTGACATTTGTGCGGCCTCTCCTCCGTGTGGACCGGCTTCGCGATCCTGTGACTGCCTTTTGCGCGTGTCACGGATGTCCACCTATGGCGCAGAGCGTGCGGCTTTTCTGAGCCATATGCGGCATCACCCGATGTGACCATACCGCCACGCAGAGCGATTGGCGAGCCCTTCTTTGACCCAACTGCCCGCCCCCGTGGCCATGTCACGCTCGGTGATTCTAGCGACACGGTTCGTGGTATCGCAGTGAAAACGGCAAACTACTCAGTTCGCAGAAGAGAGCAGCCGCGAGACGTGACCTACTCATGCAGGTCAGACGGCCGTATTGGGGCTCAGTTGGCAGATTCCAGCTGTTGCATTGACTTCCACCGGAGGATGACCCTCTGGTACATGGCGTAGGCAAGTTCTTCTTGACCCGTGTCCAGGCCCGTGAGAGCGGCCGCGAGCTCCGCCACCGACTGGTCGGCCTGCAGCGCGTCGTCGTCCATGAGGTGCACGAGCCCGCCGTAGTCGAGTTCGACCAGCGAATGCGGATGGAACTCCTCCAGCCACCTCGCGATGTCCTCCACGTCGAAGTTGGCCGCCACGTCGCCCAGGTGCCTGCGCAGGACGTTGAGCGCCCGCGCCGCCCGCCTCCTGGCCTGGGCCATGGAGGTGACGTAGATGAGGTTGCGTCCGGTAGCGGTGGTCTTCACGTCCTGTCCAGCGGCGGAGGAGCCGAGCACCAGCCAGCGCTCGTTTCCATCAAACGGCACGAACCACGATGGCGGCACATGCCACGCCGTAGTGCGGATGTGCGTCCGCAACGCCGACGATCCGGCCTTGCGCTTGAACCGGTCGAAGTCGTCGGCGATCTGCTCGGCGATGCCCTTGGGCACCATGCGGTCCATCAACTTCGCGGGAGTGGTCCCACGCAGCCTTGAGAACGCCAGCCACGAACGCAGACGGGTCTGCCAGGGGCAAACGTACAAACGGTCTTCAACGCGCCGGAGATAGGCGTTGGGGCTCTCCTGAGCGGGAACGGGTTGAGGGGGCATGCCGAGCAGGCGCATGACCGACTCGCCGTGCTCCGCATTGAGCGCGTTCGCGCGGCGCGGGCGGTCACGTGAGTCGGCGTAGTCGGCCCACACCTTGCGCTCGGGCTCGGCGAACGCGGTCAGTGGCTCATAGACGCGGAGGTAGGCGGCATAGGGCAGCACGGAGGAATCGTGTCACGAAGCGAACCTGCGTGCACCGTTGTGGCTTACTACTCTGTGAGGTGATCTCCGTCGCAACGGTGCGGCGGACCGGACAGGGAGTCACTACCGTGACCGACGTCTTCGGCTCGTCCCACAAGGACGTCCACGAGCAGGTCGTGTTCTGCGCCGACGAGCAGAGCGGCCTGCGTGCCATCATCGCCATCCACAACACCGCACTCGGCCCCGCGCTCGGGGGCACCCGTTTCTATCCGTACGAGAGCGAGCAGGCGGCCCTCGCCGACGTGCTCAACCTGGCCAAGGGCATGGCTTACAAGAACGCGCTGGCCGGGCTCGACCTGGGCGGGGGCAAGGCCGTCATCATCGGCGACCCGGCCAGGGACAAGAGCGAGGCGCTGCTGCGCGCGTACGGCAGGTTCGTCGAGTCGCTCGGCGGGCGCTACATCACCGCCTGCGACGTCGGCACCTACAGCGAGGACATGGACATCGTCGCCCGGGAGTCGCGCTTCGTGACCGGCCGCACGCCGGCGAACGGCGGCGCGGGGGATTCCTCCATCCTCACGGCGTTCGGCGTCTTCCAGGGCATGCGCGCCTCGGCCGAGGTCGTCTACGGCACACCGTCGCTGCGCGGCCGGAGGGTCGGCGTCGAAGGGGTCGGCAAGGTGGGCCGCCGCCTGGTCGATCTCCTGCGCGAGGACGGCGCGGAGGTCGTGATCTGCGACGTGAACCCCAAGGCCGTCGAGCGGGTGCGCATGCGCCACCCCGAGGTGGACGTGGTGGCCGACGCCGCGGCGCTGACCTCCGCCGACATCGACGTGTTCGCGCCGTGCGCGCTGGGCGGCGCTCTCGACGACGACACCGTGGCCCGCCTGAAAGCGAAAATCGTTTGCGGTGGTGCCAATAACCAGCTGGCCCACCCGGGTGTCGAGAAGCAACTCGCCGAACGCGGGATCCTGTACGCGCCGGACTACGTGGTCAATTCGGGAGGCGTGATCCAGGTAGCCGATGAGATCGGCGGGTTCGACATGGATCGCGCCAGGTCCAAGGCCGCCCAGATCTATGACACGACTCTGAAGATCTTCGGAATCGCGGCCGATGAGGGCGTCCCTCCTGCGGTCGCAGCGGATAGGCTGGCTGAGCGCAGAATGTCGGAAGTCGGGCGCATTAGGGCCATTTGGCTAGGGCGCTGACGGCCCACGCCCATACGACGTACCGAGCTGGGCACAAAACAGGTACGGTAATAGGCGAACGATAGGCTGACGCCCAAAAGTCAGGCGGCGTCAGTGTGTGGTGCGTTAGCGACGAGGGGTCGGGGACGACCCCACACGAGGGGGTCGAGCCAATGGGGCGCGGCCGAGCAAAGGCCAAGCAGGTCAAGGTTGCTCGCCAGCTGAAGTACAACAGCGGTGGCACGGATCTTGACCGTCTTCGCGACGAACTCGGGGTCGGAGACTCCAGCCGCAATGACGACGCCGACGACCTCAACGATGAGCTGGCGGATCGCTATGCCGATTACGCCGATGACTATGGCGCGGAGGACGACGACGACGGGCGCGGCCGGTCGTCCGGCCGTCGATAGCCGTAATTCTGGTTGACGTGGCCGAGGGCCCGGCGCGCGCGCCGGATCCTCGCTCACGTGCGTCGGGCCCCACGGGTGACCGTGGGGCTTTCGTCACGTTTGCCTGCTGAGGAAGCCGGTGACGCGCGGAGCGATCTCCGAGTCGTGCGACAGCAGCTAATGCGTAAACCTCGCGAGGTACCATTAGATCCATGGAGCTCCTGATCGGCGAGCCGCTCGCGCTGGACCTGGTCAACACGCGTGCCCGCGACTTCGACGCCCTCGACGCGCCCGCGGACTTCCAGACCTGGCTCGCCCGCCAGGCCGACCGGCTCACCGCGCCGGCGGCCCCGCTCACCGCCGACGGCCTGGCCGCCGTCCGGAGCCTGCGCGGCCACGTGGAGTCGGCGCTCAACGCGGTGCGCGAGGCCGTGCCGCCGCCCGACGCGGCGGTCGCCGCCATCAACGACGCGGCCCGCGCCGCCCCGCCCTACCGCCGGCTGGAGTGGCGCGACGGCGTCTTCCGCGCCGCCGTCCGCCGTGACGGCGACGACCTGGCCGGCCTGCTCGCCCAGCTCGCCGAGGCCGCCGCCGACCTGCTCACGGACCCGGGTGTGGGCCGCGTCCGGGCCTGCGAGGGCCCGCAGTGCCGCATGCTCTTCCTGCCCGCCCATCCCCGCCGCCGCTGGTGCTCACCCGACCTGTGCGGCAACCGGGTCCGCGTGGCCCGCTACTACAAGCGGCACAAGTCTGCGTAGCCCCGTTCTCCGCATGATCGGAGCCCCGTTTCCCTGCGTGCCGCCCTTTCGCTGATCGGCCGCTGCGGAGCTGCCGGCACGGGCTCTTGAAGAGGTCAGCGGTAGCGGGCCTGGCCCGTGCCCGGGACCACCTCGCCCAGCACCCAGGCAGGCAGTCCGCGCCCCGCGAGCAGGCGGATGGCGGCGTCGGCGGCGTCGGGGGCGACGATGGCGGCCATGCCCACGCCCAGGTTGAACGTGCGGTCCATGTCCTTCTGCGCCACCCGCCCGTAGCCGGCCAGCACGCCGAAGATCGGCGGAGGGGCCCACGACGACCGGTCCAGCAGGGCGTCCAGGTGAGCGGGCAGCGAGCGCGACAGGTTGCCCTCGATGCCCCCGCCCGTGATGTGCGCGTAGGCGTGGACGTCGGCCGAGCGGGCCAGCTCCAGGCAGTCGAGGGAGTAGATGCGCGTGGGCTCGAGCAGCTCCTCGCCGAGCGGCCGGCCCAGCTCGGGCAGGACGGTGTCGAGGGACAGCGAGGCCTCGCGCATGATGTGACGGACCAGGGAGTAGCCGTTGGAGTGGACGCCCGAGGAGGCGAGCCCCAGGATCACGTCGCCCTCGCGGACGCGATCGGGCCCGAGCATGGCGGACGCCTCCACGACGCCGGTGCCGGCCCCTGCGAGGTCGTACTCGTCCGGCCCCATCGCCCCCGGGTGCTCGGCCGTCTCGCCGCCCACCAGCGCGGCCCCGGCCAGGCGGCAGCCCTCGGCCACGCCGCCGACGATCTCGGCGATGCGCTCGGGCACCACCTTGCCGCAGGCGATGTAGTCGGTCATGAACAGCGGCTCGGCCCCGCACACCACCAAGTCGTCGAGGACCATGCCGACCAGGTCGATGCCGATGGTGTCGTGCTTGCCGTACCGCTGGGCGATCATGACCTTGGTGCCCACGCCGTCGGTGGAGGTGGCCAGCAGCGGCCGCTGGTAGCGGAGCAGGGCCGAGGCGTCGAAGAGCCCGGCGAACCCGCTGGCGTCGTCGACCACCTCCGGCCGCCGCGACCGCGCCACCTTGCTCTTCATCAGGTCGACGGCGCGCTCGCCGGCCTCGATGTCGACCCCGGCGGCCTCGTACGTGCTCACGCTGCCTCCTCCGTCGGCAGCGTGAGCACAGTACTGCTGTGTCTAATGGTTCGCTCGCTACGCTCGCTCACGCCTTACTCTCCAACACGAACTTGCCCACGTTGTCCTGGTCGATGGGAATGGGGTACGAGCCGTCGAAGCAGGCCCTGCAGAGGCGCTCGGCCGGGAGCGTGGTGGCCTTGGTCAGGCCTTCCAGCGAGATGTAGCCGAGCGAGTCGGCGCCGAGCGAGGACCGGATCTCCTCGACCGTCAGCGAGCCCGCGATCAGCTCGGCCCGGGTGGCGAAGTCGATGCCGTAGAAGCACGGCCAGGCCACGGGCGGCGAGGAGATGCGTACGTGCACCTCGCGCGCCCCCGCCTCGCGCAGCATCCTGACGATGGCGCGCTGCGTGTTGCCGCGCACGATCGAGTCGTCCACGACGACGAGGCGCTTGCCCTCGACGACCTCGCGCAGCGGGTTGAGCTTCAGCCGGATGCCGAGCTGGCGGATGGTCTGGGACGGCTGGATGAACGTGCGGCCGACGTAGGAGTTCTTGACCAGGCCCTGCCCGTACGGGATCCCGCTCTCCTGGGCGTAGCCGACGGCGGCCGGAGTGCCCGACTCGGGGGTCGGGATGACCAGGTCGGCGTCGACCGGGTGTTCGCGGGCCAGGGCGCGGCCGATCTCGACCCTGGTGACGTGGACGCCGCGGCCGGCGATCGTGGTGTCGGGGCGGGCGAGGTAGACGTACTCGAACAGGCAGCCCTTGGGCTCGGCCAGCGCGAAGCGGCGGGACCTGACACCGCGCTCGTCGATGGTGAGCAGCTCGCCGGGCTCGATCTCGCGGACGTATGTGGCGCCCACGATGTCGAGCGCGGCCGTCTCCGAGGCCACCACCCAGCCCCGCTCCAGGCGGCCGAGCACCAGCGGCCGGATGCCCTGCGGGTCGCGGGCGGCGTAGAGCGTCTTCTCGTCCATGAAGACCAGCGAGTAGGCGCCCTTGACCTGCGGGAGCAGCTCGGCCGCGGAGTCCTCGATGGAGCGGGTGCGGTCTTGGGCCAGCAGTGTGGTCAGGACCTCGGTGTCGGTGGTGGCCCTGATGGACCCCGGGGCCAG
The DNA here is from genome assembly GCF_008065375.1 of Nonomuraea sp. SYSU D8015. Classification (GTDB taxonomy): domain Bacteria; phylum Actinomycetota; class Actinomycetes; order Streptosporangiales; family Streptosporangiaceae; genus Nonomuraea. Next base: position 39,909 of record NZ_VJYI01000036.1, on the reverse strand, counting down.
ACGCTGGGCCAGCACCGGGGTGTTGATCAGGTTGCCGTTGTGCGCGAGCGCGAGCCCGCCGACGTCAGTGGAGCTCAGCGTGGGCTGCGCGTTCTCCCACACGCTCGATCCGGTCGTGGAGTAGCGGCAGTGGCCGATGGCCAGGTGTCCGCGCAGGGTGCCCAGCACGGACTCGTCGAAGACCTGGGCGACCAGGCCCATGTCCTTGTAGACGAGGATGCGGCTGCCCTCGCTGACCGCGATGCCCGCGGACTCCTGGCCGCGGTGCTGCAACGCGTACAGCCCGTAGTAGGTGAGTTTGGAAACTTCCTCGCCTGGTGCCCAGACGCCGAAGACGCCACAGGCGTCTTTAGGAGCGCGGTCATGGGGGTCCAGGTCATGGCCGAGCCGGCCGTCGCCCTTCAGCACTGTCTCAGTTTAGGTTGACCGCTTCCGTGCTCGCACACCTGGGTGCGATATCACACTGCGTGACTTGACCTGCCCGCGTTGGATCCGTCACGAACGATCTCCCCGGTGACGTTGCGGTTCGCGGCCGAGCCGAGGAAGACGATCAGCGCGGCCATGTCGTCGGCCGTGGACAGCCGGCGGCTGGGCGTGCGGGAGGCGATCTCGTCCAGGAGGGCCTGCGGGATCGGGCGGGCCGAGCCAGTGATCGTGAGTCCGGCGACTGCCACGTTCACCAGGATCCCATCCTTGCCCGCCTCCCAGGCGAGGGCGCGGGCCATGCCGTGCAGCGCCATCTTCGCGGTGCCGTACGGGCCCGGCCCCGGCAGTCCCTCCTCGGCGGCCCCCGACGACACGAAGACGATCCGCCCGAACTTGCGCCGCCGCATCCCGGGCAGCACGGCCTGGACGAGCAGGGCGTTGGCGACCACGTTGGCGTGCAGGGCCGCTGACCACTCCGCGGCCGGAACCTCCTCGAAGGAGACGCTGCCCGGCATGATCGTGCCCCAGCGGACGGCGTTGGCAATGAGCGCGTCCACCGGGCCCGCCTCGGCGACGGCGCGGGGAATGGTGGAGTGGTCCTCCAGGTCCAGATGGACGGCCGCGGCCTGGCCGCCGTCCTCCTCGATCCGCTTGACCACCTCGGCGGCGCGGTCGGCGCCGGAGTTGTAGGTGATCGTGACGCGGGCGCCCGTCCTCGCGTACGCGAGTGCGGCGGCGGCGCCGATGCCGGACGAACCACCAGTAATCAGTACATGCATGGAAAAATCCCTTCAAAGTTCTTGATTAGCCAGCTAATTAGCCAGCTAACTCCAAGCGTGGCGTGAAGGGCAAGGGGGTTTCGCTGGAAGTGAAAGCGGCTACGGGCGCCTGGCGCGGACGAGGCGGGCCAGCAGCTCGCGTTCCGTGTCGTCCAGGCCGCGCTGGAGGTCCTCGTCCATCCTGGTCCAGATCTCCTCGACCGGCTCGCGCAGCGCCTTCCCCGCGTCGGTGAGGTGCACGCGGCCCACGCGCGGCCGGTCGGGATCGGGCGCCCGATGGACGAAGCCTGCGCGCTCCAGTCGCTGCAGGGTCTTGGTCACGGTCGGCGGCTCGACGCCCAGTCTGGCGATGAGCTCGCCCTGCGTCAGCCCGTCCTCGCGCCACAGCTCGTTGAGCAGCATCTCCTGTCCCGCATGGAGCCCGAGTGGTGCCAGCGCGGCGGCGAGCTGGTTGCGCTGCGTCTTCATGAGCTTGATCAGTGCGTACGACAGGGTCTCGTCCAGCATGTCCTCATCTTGCCCGCCGCCTGCTGCTTTGGCGCATGGTGACCCAAGGATGGGCAGCCTCTTACCGTGTCGCGTGGTTTAGACGACGCCTTCCGCGAAAGGGTGAAGTATCCGGCATGCAGACCGTCGGGAGACGCAGACGTGACCACATCTGGGGATCCGAACGAGCCCCGCCCGGGGCAGGAGCCGCGCGAGGGCGAACGCCCGCCCGCGCCCCGGCCCTACGAGAGTGGGCCCACCAGCGGCGATGAGACGCCGCCCGAGTGGTCGGCGGGCGGCCCGCCCGGCGCGGGCCCGACGGGCGGCACGATGCCCGAAGGGGAGCAACCGGCCGGCCCGGCGCCCGCCGGCCAGCGGCCCGCAGGAGCGTCCGGGGGTGAGAGACCCGCTGGGACGCCTGGCGGCGGGCGGCCCGGTGGAGCGTCCGGCGACGAGCGGCCCCGTGAAGGTGAGCCGCCCCCTGAAAGGCCCCGTGAAGGTGAGGGGCCCGGTGAAGAGGAGGAGCCCGGCGCGCCGCCGCCGCCCGTGATGCCGCCGCCCGACGTGCCGCCCACGCACGAGCCGCGGCCCGGCCCCGAGCCCCGCCATCCCGATCTGCCGACCGCGCCCGAGACCCCGCCGCCGGCGGAGGGCGACGCCGAGGCGACCCAGGTGTACCCGATCCCGGGCGCCACCCCGCCGTACCCCGGCTGGGAGGGCGCGCCGCCGGAGGGCGCGCCGCCGAGCAGACCGGCGCTGTCACGGTTCGAAGAGCCTCCCTCCGGCCCACCGGGTCGTCAGGAGGGCCCGCCCGCGGCGCCGTACGGCGCGTACGGGCAGGAGCCGCCCGTCATCCCCGGCACCACCCCGTCCAGCCCGTACGGAGGCCCGCCCGGCTACGGCCCGCCGCCTCCGGCCGGGTCCCCGTACGGCCCGTACCCGCAGGACAGGACAGGCAGCGGCCTGGCCACGGCCTCGCTCGTCCTCGGCGTCGCCAGCCCCTTCCTGGTTTTCGTCTGCTTCACGGGCCTGATCACCGCGATCCTGTCGATCGTCTTCGGCTGCGTGGCGCTCGCCAAGCGGGTGGGCAAGGGCCGCGCCATCGCCGGCATCGTGATCAGCATTCTGTCCCTGATCCTCTTCGCGATCGTGGCCCTCTGGTTCTGGAACGTGGTGCAGGAATGCGCCTACCTGCCCGGCCAGCTCGCCGATCGCTGCTTCGAGGAACGTTTCCCCTGGATGGGCGGCGCTCGCTAGCCCCGTCGTCCGAGGCCGGGGCCGCTAGCGCAGCGGCAGGTGCGCTGACAGGTCGGCGCGGGATCCGCTGGCGGAGATCGCGCCTTTCGCCATGGCCTCCGCCCAGGTGAGCCGGCCGAGCGCCAGCTCGATCCAGGTGCGCCCGTCGGTCTCGACCACGTTGGGCGGCGTGCCGCGGGTGTGGCGGGGGCCTTCGATGGCCTGGACGGCGGCGTACGGAGGCACGCGTATCTCGACGGTCCTGCCGGGCGCGGCGGCCGCCAGCTTGTCGAGGAGGTAGCGCACCGCCTGCCTGGCCGCGTCGCGCTCCGGCCGCATCCCCCGGTCGTAGGCGGCCAGCACGGCCGCCACCAGCGCGTCGGGCAGGGCGGACGCGGGCCCGTCGTAGGGTGGCTCGTCGAGGGCGACCAACTGGCCGTCGAGGGCCGATCTCAGCTTTTCCGGGTCGATCTTCCGTGGTGGCACCCCACCATTGTCTCCCGGGAAGCGTTCATCGATACGGAGGTCATCGTTCACCTCAGGTTTCAGCGGCGACCGTAGCCTCCCGGCGGTACAACCGCGCACATATATGGAGGACCTGTGGCGAACCTCATGGGGGACGGTCGGCGGCTGCTGCCGCTGCTCTCCACCCCGCACAAAGGTGGCCGATCCGCGCTGACCTGTCAGTTCCGCTGCGGCAACGCGTGCGCGCACGAGGACGGCAACACCTCTGACAACGCCTACTTCGGCGACGTGGTGAAGGAGGCGCTGTCGCGCCGCGGCATGCTGCGCGCGGGTGCGCTCGGCGCCATTGTCGCGAGTGTCGGGCTGGCCGGTGCCACGCCGGCTCTCGCTGACCCCGAGGAGGGCGCCGACGCCGCCCGGCATGGGGACGGCGGCCGCGGCGATCTGCGTTTCACCCCCGTGGCGCCGAACAAGGAAGACAAGCTGACCATCCCGGACGGCTACAGCTCCTCCGTGGTCGTGCGCTGGGGCGACCCCGTGCTGCCCGGCGCGCCCGAGTTCGACTTCGACAACCAGACGGCCGACGCCCAGAACAAGCAGTTCGGCTACAACTGCGACTTCGTCACGATGTTCCCGATGGGCCGTGACCGCGCCCTTCTCTGGGTGAACCACGAGTACTCCGACGAGAACCTGATGTTCCGCGGGTACACCGGCGGCGCCGCCGCGACCGAGGAGCAGATCAAGATCGGTCTCGCCGCGCACGGCGGCTCCGTCGTGGAGATCGAGCGCGCGGGCGGCAAGGGCGAGTGGAAGCTGGTCACCAAGGGCCGCCGCCGCTACAACCGGCGCATCACCGCCCAGACGCCCATGAAGTTCAGCGGCCCGGCCGCGGGCAGCAAGCTGCTCCAGACGGCCGCCGACCCCCAGGGGCTCAAGCCGATCGGCATGCTGAACAACTGCGCGGGCGGCACCACCCCGTGGGGCACGGTGCTGACCGCCGAGGAGAACTTCGACCAGTACTTCGTCAACGCCGACAAGGTGCCCGCGGAGCAGAAGCAGTACGCGACCCGCTACACGCTCACGACCGGCACCCCGTCGAGCAGCCGCAGGTTCGACCGCGTCGAGGAGCGCTTCGACCTGGCCAAGCACCCCAACGAGGCCAACAGGTTCGGCTGGATCGTGGAGATCGACCCGTTCGACCCCGACTCCACGCCGGTCAAGCGCACCGCGCTCGGCCGCTTCAAGCACGAGGCCGCGACCACGACGATCGCCAGGGACGGCCGCCTGGTCGCCTACATGGGTGACGACGCGCGCTTCGAGTACGTCTACAAGTTCGTCTCCAAGAACCGCTACATCCCCGGGAACGACCGGCACAACAGGACGCTGCTGGACGAGGGCACCCTGTACGTGGCCAAGTTCACCGGCGACAGCCCGAAGGCCGAGATCGACGGGTCGGGCAAGCTGCCCTCCGACGGCCTGTTCGACGGCTCCGGCGAGTGGATCCCGCTGGTCTCCGGCAAGAAGTCGTTCGTGGACGGCATGACCGCCGAAGAGGTGCTGGTCTACACCCGCGTGGCCGCCGACAAGGTGGGCGCGACCAAGATGGACCGCCCCGAGGACATGGAGCGCAACCCGGTCACCGGCGCCGTGTACGTGGCGCTGACCAACAACAGCAACCGCACCGCGGCCCAGGTGGACGAGGCCAACCCGCGTCCCTCCAACAAGCACGGCCACGTGCTGGAGATCGTGGAGCAGCGCAACGACGCCGGCGCGACGAAGTTCGCCTGGTCGCTGCCGCTGGTCTGCGGCGACCCGAACGACGCCGCGACGTACTTCGCCGGCTTTGACAAGTCGAAGGTCTCGCCGATCTCGTGCCCGGACAACCTGGCGTTCGACCGCGACGGCAACCTGTGGATCTCCACGGACGGCAACCAGCTCGGCTCCAACGACGGCCTGTTCGTGATGCCCGTGGGCGGCAAGGAGCGCGGCTACCTGCGCCAGTTCCTCACGGTCCCCATCGGCGCCGAGACCTGCGGCCCGATGGTCACCCAGGACCAGCGCAGCGTGTTCGTGGCGGTGCAGCACCCGGGCGAGACCGACGACGCCAGCCCGGAGAGCCCGAGCAGCCGCTGGCCCGACGGCGACGGCAGCCAGCCGCGCCCGTCGGTGGCCGTGGTCTGGCACAACCAGGGCAAGAAGATCGGCGCTTGACCTCAACTTAACTTGAGGAAATAGCGTTCCATGCCATGAGCATGGAAATGACCGCCTGGCATCAGCTGTACTCGATGAACAACCGGCCGGAGCGTCGCGCCCTGTCCAGGGCGACGCTCCGGCGCATCGGCGCCTTCGCGCGGCCGCACCGCCGCAGGCTGGCGCTGTTCATGCTGCTCAGCGTGGTGCTGGCGGGATTGGCGGTGGCCGCTCCGCTGCTCGCCGGCCGGGTGGTCGACGCGATCTTCAACGCGGAGCCGCTGGACGTGGTGGTCGTGGTGGCCCTGGCGATCGCGGGCCTGGCGATCGCCGAGGCGGGGCTCGGGCTGATCAACCGGTGGCTGTCCGCGAGCATCGGCGAGGACCTGATCCTCGACCTGCGCACGGCCGTCTTCGATCACGTGCAGCGGATGCCGATCGCCTTCTTCACCAGGACCCGCACAGGCGCGCTGGTCAGCCGCCTGAACAACGACGTGATCGGGGCGCAGCGCGCGTTCACCGACACCTTGTCCGGCGTGGTCGGCAACGTCGTCACGCTGGCGCTGACGCTCACCGCGATGATCAGCATCTCCTGGCAGATCACGCTGCTCGCGCTGCTGCTCCTGCCGGTCTTCGTGCTGCCCGCGCGGCGGATGGGGCACAGGATCGCCCGGCTGCGCCGCGAGGCGGCCGACCACAACGCCGCCATGGGCACGCAGATGACCGAGCGCTTCTCCGCGCCCGGCGCGACCCTGGTCAAGCTCTTCGGCCGGCCCGCGCACGAGTCGGCCGAGTTCGCCGGCCGGGCCAGGCGGGTGCGGGACATCGGAGTGCGCTCCGCCATGACCCAGTCGGCCTTCGTCACCGCCCTGACGCTCGTGTCGGCGCTGGCCCTGGCCCTGGTGTACGGCCTCGGCGGCTTCTACGCGCTGCGCGCCCAGCTGGCGCCCGGCGCGGTCGTGTCGATGGCCATGCTGCTCACCCGCCTGTACGCCCCGCTGACCGCGCTCGCGAGCGCCCGCGTGGACGTGATGAGCGCGATCGTGAGCTTCGAGCGCGTCTTCGAGGTGCTCGACCTCAAACCGCTCATCCAGGAGCGGCCGGACGCCGGGAAGGTCCCCGAAGGGCCGGTCTCCGTCGAGTTCGAGGACGTGCGCTTCGCGTACCCGTCGGCCGACAAGGTCTCGCTCGCCTCGCTGGAGGAGGTGGCCGCGCTCGACTCGCGCGGCGGCGTCGAGGTGCTGCACGGCGTCTCGTTCCGGGCCGAGCCGGGCCAGATGGTCGCGCTCGTCGGCTCCTCGGGCGCAGGCAAGTCCACGATCGCCCAGCTCCTGCCCAGGCTGTACGACGTCGACTCCGGCGCGGTCCGGCTCGGCGGCGTGGACGTGCGCGACCTGACCTTCGACTCCATCCGCGACACGCTCGGCATGGTCACCCAGGACGGCCACCTGTTCCACGACACGATCCGGGCCAACCTGCTGCTGGCCCGCCCGGAGGCCACCGAGGAGGAGCTCTGGGACGCCCTCACCAGGGCCAGGCTGAAGACCCTGATCGAGTCGCTTCCCGACGGGCTCGACACGGTCGTCGGCGAGCGCGGCTACCGCCTGTCGGGCGGCGAGCGGCAGCGGCTCACGATCGCCCGGCTACTGCTGGCCAGGCCCAGGGTCGTGATCCTGGACGAGGCCACGGCGGCGCTCGACTCCACGTCCGAGGCGGCCGTGCAGGCCGCGCTCGGCGAGGCACTCGCGGGCCGGACCGCCGTGGTGATCGCCCACCGGCTCTCCACGATCCGGGCCGCCGACCTCATCCTGGTGATCGAGGACGGGCGCGTGGTGGAACGCGGCACGCACGCCGAGCTCCTCGCCGCCGGTGGCCGCTACGAGGAGCTCTACCGCACTCAGTTCGAGGACCCCACGGGTTCCAAGGTGGTCGCCGCCTGAGGAGGCTCCACCCGGTCGCGCAGCGAGAAGAGCGCGACCGGGATCGCCGCCAGCACCACGATCGCCGCGATGACCAGCGTGAACTGGTAGGCGTCGAGGAAGGCGGCCAGCGGCGGCTGGCCGCTCGCGCTCTGCCTGGAGTTCAGGATCGCCCCCAGCACGGTGATGCCGAGCAGCCCGAACACCTCGCGTGAGACGTTGAGCACGCCCGAGGCCACGCCGGAGCGGTCCTGCGGCATGCCGCTCAGGATGGCGGCGGTCAGCGGAACCATCAGGCCGGCGCCGACCCCGTACAGGATGAACCAGGGCGCCACGTCCGCGTAGTCGCCGTCGGCGCCGACCGCCGAGAGCAGGTAGATCGCCGCGCCCATGAGCGCCATCCCGAGCGCCACCGTGCGGCCGATGCCGAGGAGCCTGGCGATCCGCTGCGACACGATCGCCACGACGGCCGTGACCAGGGCCATCGGCACGAACGAGCCACCCGCCTCGGTCGGGGAGAAGCCGAGCACGTTCTGCAGCCAGAGCGCGCTGAAGAAGTAGATCCCGAACACCCCGAACGACCAGATTCCGCTGTTGAGCAGCCCGCCGGTGAACATCCTGGACCTGAACAGCGACATCACGATCATCGGCTCCGCGGCCCGCGCCTCCACCAGCACGAAGGCCACGGCCGCCGCCGCGGACACCCCGAACGCGGCCAGGATGCCGGGCGAGGTCCACCCGGCCTCCTCGCCCTCGATGAGCGCGTACGTCAGCGCGGACAACGCCAGCGCGGACGTGACGAGGCCCGGCAGGTCGAGGCTGTGGCGCCTGCGTGCGTGCCCCGGCCTGACGGCCCACAGCGTGAGCCCGAACGTCACCAGCCCGATCGGCACGTTGATCAGATAGATCCAGCCCCAGTGCAGGTGCTCGCTGATGAAGCCGCCCGCCACCGGGCCGAGCGCCATGGACAGCGCCCCCGACGCGCTCCAGACGCCGACGGCCCGCCCTCGCTCGCCCGGGTCGGGGAAGATCTGCCCGATCATCGCCAGCGCGGTGGGTGTGAGCAGCGCCGCCCCGACCCCCTGCACGGCCCGGGCCGCGATCAGCGCGCCCCCGCTGGTGGCGAGCCCGGCCGCCAGCGACGCCACCGTGAAGACCGCCAGCCCGCCGAGGAACACCCTGCGGGCCCCGAACACGTCCGCGAGCCGCCCGCCGACCAGCATGAGCCCGGCGAACACCAGGATGTACGAGCTCACGATCCACTCCAGCCCGGAGATCGTCAGCCCGAGATCCCGCTGGATCGTCGGCAAAGCGACATTGCCGACATTGTTATCCAGATAGGTCATGAAGGTGCCCAAGGTCACCGCGACCAGAGCCCACCAGCGCATGGCAACGCCTTCCTGTACGTTGTACTTGTACGGCGTATAGTTCAACTTGTACGGCGTATAGTTGTCAACCGTGATGGGAAAACTGACCGCCCGGGCCATCGCCGAGCGGGCCCTGGAAATCGGTGACGCCGAGGGCCTCGACGCCGTGACGATCAGGCGCCTGGCCACCGACCTGGGCGTGACCCCGATGGCCCTTTACTGGCACTACAAGAACAAGGAGCAGCTGCTCGTCGGCATGGCCGACCACCTGATCGCCGGATTCGTGCCCGAGCCGGCCGACGAGCGCCCATGGCGGGAGCAACTACGCGACCTGCTGGAGGGCCTGGTGCGGGCACTGCGCGCGCACCCGTGTGCCAAGGGCGTGTTCGAGCAGATCGACCAGACCCTGGTGCCGAACTTCCTGGCCGTCTGGGACCGGGCGCTCGGGCTGGCCCGCAGCGCCGGATTCACCGCCGAGGAGTGCTGCCTGATCAGTAAATATTTGCTCCAGAGCGCCATCGCCATCGCCGACGCCCCGGCGCACATCCAGACGGACGAGTGGGTCAGAGCGCGGCGCCTGAGCCTGGAGTCGCTGCCGGCGGGGAAGTACCCGCACCTCGTGGACATGGCCGGCCCGCTGGCCCGCGGCATGAACTCGGCGCTGTACGACACGTTCGGCGTCGACCTCATCCTCGCCGGCATCGAAGCCCTGGCTGCCAGACGTTAGGGTCGTGTTCGTGACCTTCGAGCTGATCTGCGAGATCGAACCGCCGACCAAGCCCGATCTGAAGCGCGTCAGGCACCAGATCGGCACGCTCAGCACGATCGCCCACTCGTTCCTCATCCCGGACAACCACATCGGCCGCGCGACCGTCTCCAGCGTCGCCGTGGCGCACGAGGTCCAGGCCATGGGCGGGCGCGGCATCGCCTGCCTCAACTCGCGCGACCGCAACCTGCTCGGCTTCCGCCGCGACCTGCTGACGGCGGCGGCGTACGGAGTGGACCAATTCCTGTTCGTCTACGGCGACAAGCCGACGAGCGGCAACCGCACCAGCGATCTGACGGTGCGTTCGATGATCGAAGAGGCCAGAAAGTTCTCGCCGGACTTCCGCGTCGGCGCGGCCGCGGCGATGCGACCGCTGCCGGCCTGGAAACGCACGGCCGACTTCCTGTTCCTCCAGGTCGGCTTCTCGCTGGAGGCCCAACTGCGCTGGCGCGAGGCACACCCGGTCGACGTGCCCGTCTACGCGGGCGTCATGGTCCTGGCCAGCGAGCGCCACGCCCGCAACCTGGCCGCCGCGATCCCGGACATCGCCATCCCGGACGACCTGATCCGGCGGGTGGCCGCCGACCGCATGGCGGGGGTCGAGGCGGCCTGCGAGCAGGTCCTGAAAATCCGTGACTCCGGCGCCTTCGCCGGCGTCCACCTCATCCCGGTGGCCCGCTACCGCGACGTGGAGTCCAGGCTGGCCGCCGCCCTCAGGTGAGACCGAGGTCCGGCGCTGGAAGAGGTCATGGCTATGGTCACAGTGCTAGCGAGGTCGGGGCCGGGCCAAGGCGGCCAGCACGGCTCCGGCCAGGGCGACCGCGAACAACACCGCGTACGCCCGCTGGAACCCGTCCATGAGCTGCCCCACCGCCACCGGTGACAGCGTGGACAGGGTTCCGGCGTACACCTGAGCCCGCAGCTGCGGCCCGACGGAGCCGGTCAGGACGCTCAGCGAGAGGCCGATGCTGAGCACGATCCCGATGTTCATGACCATGACCCGGAAGCCGTTCACCACGCCCAGGCTCCCGCTCGGCAGCGCACGCATGACCTGCGTGGTGTTCCCCGTCAGGAACGTGCCACTGCCGCAGCCCGCCACGAACAGGCCGATCCCGATCACCCAGTACGGCGTCGCGGGGTCGGCCGACAGCATCAGGGTGCCGAGCCCCAGGGCGCTCAGCACCGCCCCGCCGATGGACAGCGCGTACGGTGACACCCTGCGCCCCAGCAGGCCTACGAGCGGCGAGGCCAGCCCGATCCCGGCCGGCACCGGTAACACGCTCAACCCCGCCTCGAACGCGTCCAGCCCCCGCGCCGCCTGGAAGTACAGCGCCACCACCAGGATCAGCGCGGAACGGGCCAGCGCGTTGCAGAACGAGGCCGCGTTCGCGTACGCCAGCAGCCGCCCGCCGAACAGCCGCAGGTCGAGCACCGGGTTGGACGAGCGCCGCTCGGCCACCACGATCAGCGGCACCAGCAGCGCGAACACCGCCGCCCCCGCCAGCACCACCGGACTGCCGAGCCCACCCGAGCCCGCCTCCGACAACGCCAGCATCAACGCCGACAGCGCCGCGAACAGCAGCACGTTGCCCACCGCGTCCACCGGCCGGCGCGGCCCGCGCGGCATCCGGCGCAAGATCACCGCGCCCCAGATCAGCGCGATCAGCCCGGCGGGCACGTTGACCCAGAAGATCCACTGCCAGCCCGCGGTCTCCGCGATCAGCCCGCCCAGCGTGGGCCCGGCCAACTGCGCCACCGACAGGGTGCCGATGTAGACGCCCATACCCTGGCTGAGCCGCTCGGGCGGGAACGCGTCGGTGATGATCACGGTGCCGTTGGCCAGGATCATCGCCGCCCCGACGGCCTGCAGCACCCGCATCGCGACCAGGAACCACACGTTCGGCGACAGCCCGGCCAGCAGCGAGGCAAGGGTGAACAGCGCGAACCCGGCCAGGTAGACCTCACGCCGGCCGAGCAGGTCGGCCACCCGCCCGAAGAAGACCAAGCTGGCTGTGTTGACCAGCAGGAACGCCAGCAGGATCCACCCGGACTCCAGTGCGCCGGCCTGGAAGTGCCGCACCACGGCAGGCAGCGCCACGTTGAGGGTGCTGCCGGCGATGCCGATGAGCACCAGCCCGAGGCTGGTGACCGAGCACACCCGCCAGGCGTAACGGAGGCGGCTGTCGTCTTGAGGGGTGACCGCGACCATGCCCTCCACTATGACGTACGACGTACGTCCGTTTTGTGCTGGGTGTTACCGCGCGCGCTTCCGCAGGCCCTCGAGGTCGTGGATGACCACGCGCCGCCGGCCGGTCTCGATCAGCCCGCGGTCGCGCAGCGTGCGCAGCGCCTTGCTGACGGCCTCGCGGGACGCGCCCGTCCACCCGGCCAGCTCGTCCTGCGACAGCGGCAACGCCACGCGTACGCCGCTGTTGGTCTTCTCGCCGTACCGTTCGGCCAGCTCGATGAGGCGCGTCGCCACCCTCCCCGTGGTGTCGAAAGCGCCGTACTCGATGCGCTTCCTGTCGGCGTCCCGCAGCCGCCCGCTGACGAGCTGCATGAGCAGCACCGCGATCCGTCCGTGGGAGCCCAGGAACGTGGGGAAGTCGCGCACCACGATGCCGGTGATCGGCTCCAGAGCGGTCACCGTGGCCGAGCGCGGCGACCCGTCGATGGCCGACAGCTCGCCGAGTAGCCCGCCGGGGCCGCGTACCGCGAGCACCACCTCGGTCCCGCTCGACGTGTGAGACGACACCTTGACCCGGCCCTCGAGCAGCACGAGCACCCAGTCGGACGTGTCGCCCTCGGTCATCACGGTCGTGCCCCGGTCCCACCGCCGGATGCGTCCGGCCGCACGCAGGGCCTGCACGTCCTCGTCAGTGAGCATGGACAGGAACTCGCCGGGATCTGGATCCATGCGCCCGATTATGTCGGTACAAAGCTCCGCCCTTCTACGCCAATTCCGTCAGAACGTAGGCGGCGACGGGCTCTTCTTTGCCCTTGAGGCTCAGCTGTCCCAGAGGAGTGACTTTCGCCCCGCGGCCCAGCTGCTTGAGCGTCGTCTCGCCGATGACCACCGTGCCCGGCTCGGCGATGCCCTCGAACCGGGCGGCCACGTTCACGCAGTCGCCCATCGCGTTGAACCCGCGCAACTCGGGACTGCCGATGTTGCCGACCAGGGCGGGGCCCGTGTTGACGCCCACTCGGAACCTCGGCCATGTGACGTCGTCGCGCTTCCACGCCATCTCCTCGGCGATTTCGGCCGCGGCCTGCTGCATCTCCAGCGCGGCCCTGCAGGCGGCCCTGGCGTGGTCGGGCTGCGTGGCCGGGGCGTTGAACAGCGCCAGCAGCGCGTCGCCGACGAACTGCACGATCGTGCCGCCGTTGTTGAGAATGCACGGGACGGCGGCCGTGTGGTAGCGGTTGAGCATCTCCACGATCTCGCCGGGCGTGACCTTCTCCGAGAACGAGGTGAAGCCCTTGAGGTCGGCGAAGAGCGCGGTCAGCTCCTTCAACTGGCCGCCGAGCTCCGCCTGCGCCGGGTCGGCCAGGAGGGCGTGGGCCACGTCCGGCGACATGTACTGGTGGAACAGCGTGTGCAGCTCCTGGTAGAGCCGGGCGTTCTCCAGGGAGAGCGACAGCTGCCCGGCCAGCGTGGCGGCCAGCGCCTCGTCCTGGCGCGTCCGCCCGACCGGCACCTCCAGCACGCCCGCCAGCTTGCCCTTGACCGTCAGCGGAAAGGCCAGCAGCTGGTCGCGCCTGATCGGGTCGTCGCCGGCGAACGCGTAGACGCGGGAGCCGATCTGCGTCTGGCCGTCCGCGACGAGCGCGATCTTGACGTCGCCGTACGCCTGCCGCACCCGCTCCAGCGACGAGGCCAGCAGATCCTGCTCGGGCAGCCCGACCTTGGTCTGGGCGCTGACGTCGACCAGCGCGGCCAGGCGCTCGGACAGCTCGCGCTCGTTGGCCAGCGCCTCGCCCGCCCGGTCGAGCACCGCGGCCTGGCCCTCGGTGAGCCGGAACTTGCCCGACATGCGGGTGGCGGCCAGCGGCTCGCCCCGGCGTACGTGCTCGACCAGCTCCTCCAGCGCCTGGTCGTAGTCACGCTGGATGCGCCGCACCGTCGCCGACAGCGCCACCGAGTCGAACAGGCCGGCGCTCGACCCCTCGCGCCGGAACTGCAGGTAGGCGCTGTAGGCCACGAAGACGAAGGCCAGGGTGAGCAGCAGGTGCCACTCCCACCAGGACAGATGCCAGTTGCGCTGCGACATCCCGGCAATCATGGATTCGGCCAGCAGCGCGTACGCGGTGATCAGGCTGATCAACATGGCCGACGGCCGCCGCCGGTGCAGCAGGAACATCATCACGCTCGCGGCGCCGTACAGGAGGACACCGGGAATGGAGCCCCAGACCAGCCAGGGGACCGGCGCCTGCGCCGGCGGCTCGCTGAGCGGCGTCAGCTCCGGGACCAGCGACGCGACCCCCCAGATGAGCATGAATCCGAAGAGCGCCGCCCGGACGAAGTGTTGCGAGCCCAGCACGCGCTTGGCTGCCTGCTCGCCCAGGGGCAGGGCGGAGGCGAACGCGAACGCCGCCGCGACCGAGAGCCCCACCTGCTGGCCCACGTCGAAGCCCAGCGAGCCGATCGGCAGGATGATCCTCGGCGTGGCGAGGCCGTGCATGAAGAAGAAGCCGGCGCTGCTCAGGAAGACCATGGACACCAGGAACAGCCGGGCGTCCTGGCGGCGCCGCGACGCCTCGCTGATCATGACGCCGAGCACCACGTTGACCCCGGCCACTGTGATGATCATCCAGAAGTGGCTGGGGTTGTGGTGCCACTCGATGTCGATCCGCTCGTTGGCGAGCAGCAGCCAGAGGCCGAGCAGCGGCAGGATCAGGTGGATCCCCCAGACCACGCCACGGACTGGTTGCGTGGCCGGAGGAAGGTAGGGGGAGGGGTTGGCGGTTGGCACAGACCGATTATCCATCCGAGATCGCCACCGCCAACGCGTCCTTTTACTCACTCGGAACGGACAGGGATTTCACTCACCGTGGTCGGCGCCCGCTCGCCGCCTGACCCACGGACCCGTCCGGAGAAGCCGGAGGGCCGGCGCGGGACCCCCGCACCGGCCCTCCCGAGTGAACCGTCAGCCGAACAGCGCGGGCAGCGCCGCCTCGTGCGTTTCCCGCAGCTCCTCGATGGAGACCTCGAACACGTCTTCGACCACCAGCGACGAACCCCCGGTGTGCCCGAGCCCGTAGCACGGCACGTCGTGCCGCCCGCACAGCGACGCGAACTCCTCGTAGGCCTCCGGCCGCACCACGACCAGCGCCCGCGCCGCCGACTCGCTGAACAGGTCGACGAAGGGGTCGCCGGACAGCGTCACGGTGGCACCGACGCCACGGGCGAGGCACGACTCGGCCAGCGCCACGGCGAGGCCGCCGTCCGACAGGTCGTGCGATCCGTCGACCAGCCCCCGGCGCGCGGCCTCCACCAGCACGGTCGCCAGCGCCCGCTCCGCCTCCAGGCTGGCATGCGGCGGCAGCCCGCCCAGGTGGTGGTGGGCGACGTGGGCCCACTCCGAGCCGCCGAACTCCTCGCGCGTGTCGCCGAGCAGCACGACCCGCAGGCCCTCCGCCACGAACCCGGACGGCACCCGCTTGGCGACGTCCTCGATGACGCCGAGCACGCCCACGACCGGCGTCGGGTGGATGGCCGTGGCGCCCGTCTGGTTGTAGAAGGAGACGTTGCCGCCGGTCACGGGCACGCCGAGGGTCCGGCACGCGTCGGCCAGGCCGCGCACGGCCTCGGCGAACTGCCACATGACCTCCGGGTCCTCGGGGGAGCCGAAGTTGAGGCAGTTGGTGACGGCCAGAGGCTTGGCTCCGGTCACGGCCACGTTGCGGTAGGCCTCGGCCAGCGCGAGCTGCGCGCCCGCGTACGGGTCGAGCTTGGCGTAGCGCCCGTTGCCGTCGGTGGCCAGCGCGATGCCCCGGGTCGTCGGCTCAGCCCCGGCGATGGCCTCCGAGATCCGCAGCATCCCGGCGTCCGCCGGCTGGGCCAGCACGGTGTTGGACCGGACGTAGCGGTCGTATTGAGAGGTCACCCACTCCTTGGAGGCCAGGTTGGGCGAGCCGAGCAGCTGGAGCAGCGTGGCCCGCAGGTCGGCGGGCCGCTCCAGCCGGTCGGGGGTGTCGGCGTTGAGCGCGGACTGCCCGGCCGGCTCGTGGTAGGGACGCTCGTAGACTGGCCCCTCGTCGGCGGCCGTGCCCGGCGGGATGTCGACGATGACCTCGCCGTCCCACGTCATGACCAGACGCCCCGTGTCGGTGACCTCGCCGATGACGGTGGCCGGGACGTCCCACTTCTCGCAGATCGCCATGAACGCGGGGATGTCGTCGGGCCGGACCACGGCCATCATGCGCTCCTGCGACTCGCTCATGAGGATCTCCTCAGGGCGGAGCGAAGGGTCGCGGAGCGGGACCAGGTTGAGGTCGACGTGCATGCCGCCGGTGCCCTTGGCGGCCAGCTCGGTGGTGGCGCAGGAGACGCCGGCCGCGCCGAGGTCCTGGATGCCGACCACGACGTCGGCGGCGTACAGCTCCAGGCAGCACTCGATGAGCAGCTTCTCCATGAACGGGTCGCCCACCTGCACGGCGGGCCGCTTGGCCTGCGACTCGTCCTCGAACGTGGCGCTCGCCAGCACGCTCGCGCCGCCGATCCCGTCGGGGCCGGTGGAGGCGCCGAACAGCACCACCTTGTTGCCGGGTCCCGGTGCGGTGGCCAGCTTGATCTGGTCTTTGCGCAGCAGGCCCACGCACAGGGCGTTGACCAGCGGGTTGCCGATGTAGCAGGGGTCGAAGACGACCTCGCCGCCGATGTTGGGCAGGCCCAGGCAGTTGCCGTAGTGGCTGATGCCCTCGACCACGCCCGGCAGCACGCGGCGGGTGTCGACGGCGTCGGCGCCGCCGAAACGCAGGGAGTCCATGACCGCGATCGGGCGCGCGCCCATCGACATGATGTCGCGGACGATCCCGCCGACGCCGGTGGCGGCGCCCTGGTGCGGCTCGACGTATGACGGGTGGTTGTGCGACTCGATCTTGAAAGTGGCCGCCCAGCCGTCGCCGATGTCGACCACGCCGGCGTTCTCACCCATGCCGACCAGCAGCGCGTCGGACTTCGGGGCCTTGGTGGCGAACTGCCGCAGGTGCACCTTCGACGACTTGTACGAGCAGTGCTCGGACCACATGACGCTGTAGATGGCCAGCTCGGAGCCGGTGGGACGGCGACCGAGGATCTCCTTGACCCGGTCGTACTCGTCCTGCTTCATCCCCAGCTCGGCGAAGGGCATCGGCTCGTCGGGCGTCTCGACCGCCCGCTTCACATTGTCCGTGCTCATGCGTCCACCAGGTTCTTGAGAATGGAGGTGAAGAAGCCGAGGCCGTCGGTGCTCGGCGCGCCGACCAGCTCCTCGACCGCGTGCTCGGGGTGCGGCATGAGACCGACCACGTTGCCCGCCGCGTTGCGGATGCCGGCGATGTCGTTGAGCGAGCCGTTGGGGTTGCCGAGGTAGCGGACGACCACCTGGCCGTTCGCCTCCAGCTCGGCGAGCGTGTCGGCGTCGGCGACGTAGCGGCCCTCGCCGTGCTTGATCGGCAGCACGATCTCCTGGCCTGGGGCGAACGCGTTGGTCCACGGGGTCGCGGTCTGCTCGATCCTGAGCTTCTGGTCGCGGCAGATGTAGTGGAGGGACGCGTTGCGGGTCAGCGCGCCCGGCAGCAGGTGCGCCTCGCAGAGGATCTGGAACCCGTTGCACGTGCCGAGCACGGGCAGCCCCGCCTTGGCTGCCGGGACCAGCTCGTCCATGAGCGGCGCGAACCGCGAGATGGCGCCGCAGCGCAGGTAGTCGCCGTAGGAGAAGCCGCCGGGCAGGAACACGGCGTCCACTCCCTTCAGGTCATGGTCGGCGTGCCACAGCGGAACCGCCTGTGCGCCCACGAGGCGCACGGCCCTGGCGGCGTCCTGGTCGTCGAGAGTTCCTGGAAACGTGACTACGCCCACACGGGCAGCGCTCATGACAGTCGTCCCCTCCGAGGAAATGCGCGCGCACGCGCCACCGTCTCTTCGGGGTCGGACGGTGGTCTGCGGCGGTCTTCTCAGGTTATCGGGTGCTCTCGCGTGGTCCGCATCGGCTCGCGCGTCCTGTGGACGCATCCAGCATGTCCGGCGGACGCCCAGGTCAGACGGCTGCGAGCTCCCGTGGACGGGCGTCTTCGCTCTCGTCCCAGTCGAGCTGCTTGCGGAGGTGGACCGTGGTGCCGCGGCCCGGCGTGATGCCGAAGGAGATCTCGTCGACCACGGAGCGCATGATCAGCAGGCCGCGGCCGTTCTCTGTGTCAGGAGGGGGGAAGTGCGGCGGGATCGTCGGCACCCCGTTGCCGTTGTCCGCCACTCGGACGTCGCACCGTCCGTAGCCGATCGAAGCCGTCACCTCGTAGCGGTTGGCGGGCCCCCCGTGCCGCACCGCATTGGAGCACGCCTCGGACACGGCGAGCAGCATGTCGGCGATGCAGGTCTCGCTCACGTTCAGTGAGCGCATGGCATCGCCGAGCACTCGCCTGACCATCGGTATGCCGATCGCATCCCGAGGCAGTGCCAACGAGAACTCAATATCCACCGGACTCCTCCGGGCGCCAGAATGTCACCTGGAGTAGGTTTCCCTGTGAAATCGGGGCTAACCGCAAAATCACGTTGTTGTTATTTACTGTTGGCATGCCCGTGGCATTGTGGCATGTCCGAACCCGGCTTTAAGCGCCCAGGGGGAAATCCGGGGGCCATATCTCCCGTCTAGCCCTCAACCCGGACGCTGTAGTCCTCGATCACCGTGTTGGCCAGCAGGGTCTCGGCCATCTTGCGCACCTCGGCGAGCGCCGCCTCGTCGGCCGGACCGTCGAGTTCGACCTCGAAGCGCTTGCCCTGACGTACGGCCGAGACGCCGGAGAAGCCGAGCCTGGGCAGCGCCCGCGCGATCGCCTGGCCCTGCGGGTCGAGGATCTCGGGCTTCAGCATGACGTCCACGATGACGCGCGCCACGGCATACCTCCTCGTGAGGGTTGGGAAAGCCAGCGTCTCTGATCGGCTGCAGGAGCCGATCGCGTCACGCCCTGGTGCCGACGCCGGCGCCGGTCCGTTGGTGCGTGCCCCTCCGGACGCTTGCCCAGCCGACCGAAGGGTCGGATGGAGGAGGGTGGCCCGCGTCGCCTGAGCACGGGGCCTGCTGTAACAACCTACCAGCGTGTGTGGCTGCCTACACAACGGGAACGGGGAGAGCATGGGGCTTGCGCGCAGGGCTGTGACGTCTGCCACGATGTCCCCAAACGCGTACGAACCACCACCACATGGTTCATCGCTTAGAAGGCCGGCCCTAGGGTGGCAACCCCATCAAGACCGGCCCCGACCGCACAGGAGTGGCACGTGACAGTCGACGCCTCTCGTGGTGCTGCTGACGCACCCCCGGAGCTCGTCCAGCTGCTCACCCCCGAGGGAGAGCGGGTCGAGCACCCCGACTACGACATCGACCTGACCCCCGACGAGGTCCGGTCCCTCTACCGCGACCTCGTGCTCGTCCGCCGCGTCGATCTTGAGGCCGTGGCGCTGCAACGCCAGGGCGAGCTCGGCATCTGGGCCTCGTTGCTGGGCCAGGAGGCGGCCCAGATCGGCTCGGGCCGCGCGCTGACCGACGTGGACATGGCCTTCCCCACCTACCGCGAGCACGGCGTGGCGTGGTGCCGCGACGTGGACCCGGTGAAGCTGCTGGGCCTGTTCCGCGGGGTCAACCACGGCGGATGGGACCCGAAGGAGCACAACTTCCACCTCTACACCATCGTGATCGGCAGCCAGACGCTGCACGCGGTCGGGTACGCGATGGGCATCCAGCGCGACGACGCCACCGCCGCCACGATCGTCTACTTCGGCGACGGCGCCACCTCGCAGGGCGACGTCAACGAGTCGTTCATCTGGGCCAGCGTGTTCAACGCGCCCATCGTCTTCTTCTGCCAGAACAACCAGTGGGCCATCTCCGAGCCGCTGGAGAAGCAGACCCGCATCCCCCTCTACCGCCGCGCGTCCGGCTTCGGCTTCCCGGGGATCCGGGTGGACGGCAACGACGTGTTCGCCTGCCTGGCGGTCACGCGCAAGGCGCTGGAGGCCGCGCGCACCGGGCAGGGGCCGACGCTCATCGAGGCGTTCACGTACCGGATGGGCGCCCACACCACCACCGACGACCCCACGCGCTACCGGGTGGCCAGCGAGCTGGAGGCGTGGAAGCTGAAGGACCCGATCGAGCGGGTCAAGGCCTACCTGTTCAAGAACGAGCTGGCCGACCAGGCGTTCTTCGACTCCATTGACGCCGAGGCCGACCAGCTGGGCGCCGACCTGCGCCGGCGCTGCCTGGCCATGCCCGACCCCGAGCCGCTCGACATCTTCGACCACGTCTACAGCGAGCCCCACGCCCTGATCGAGCAGGAGCGCGCCCAGTTCGCCGCGTATTTGGAGGGGTTCGAGCGATGACGGTGATGAGCTTGTCGAAGGCGCTCAACGAGGGCATGCGCAAGGCCATGGAGGACGACTCCAAGGTTCTCATCATGGGGGAGGACGTCGGCAAGCTGGGCGGCGTCTTCCGCGTCACCGACGGCCTGCAGAAGGACTTCGGCGAGGACCGCGTCATCGACACGCCGCTGGCCGAGTCCGGCATCGTCGGCACCGCCATCGGGCTGGCGCTGCGCGGTTACCGGCCGGTGTGCGAGATCCAGTTCGACGGGTTCGTCTTCCCCGCGGCCGACCAGATCATCACGCAGCTGGCCAAGATGCCGATGCGGTCGCTGGGCGCGATCAAGCTGCCGGTGGTCGTACGGATCCCGTGCGGCGGCGGCATCGGCGCGGTCGAGCACCACAGCGAGTCCCCCGAGGCGTACTTCACCCACACCGCCGGGCTGCGCGTCGTGGCCTGCTCCAACCCCGCCGACGCGTACACCATGATCCAGCAGGCCATCCGCAGCGACGACCCGGTCCTGTTCTTCGAGCCCAAGCGCCGCTACTGGGAGAAGGCCGACATCGACACCACCTCCACCGACTGGTGGACGCCGCTGCACGCGGCCAAGGTGGTGCGCGAGGGGACCGGCGCCACGCTGCTGGCGTACGGCCCGATGGTCAAGACCTGCCTGGAGGCGGCCACGGCCGCCGAGGACGAGGGGCGTTCGCTGGAGGTCATCGACCTGCGCTCGCTCAACCCGCTGGACGAGCCCGTGATCATGAACTCCGTACGCCGGACCGGTCGGGTCGTGGTGGTCCACGAGGCGCCCGTGAACAGCGGGTTCGGCGCCGAGCTCGCGGCCAGGATCACCGAGCGGTGCTTCTACCACCTGGAGGCCCCGGTGCTGCGGGTCGGCGGCTTCTCCACCCCCTACCCCCCGTCGAAGCTGGAGGAGCACTACCTGCCCGACCTCGACCGAGTGCTCGACGCCGTCGACCGCGCCTTCGGGTACTGAGAGGGGCTCCTCATGCGACGCGAGTTCAAGCTCCCGGACGTCGGCGAGGGCCTCACCGAGGCCGAGATCGTCCGCTGGCACGTCAAGCCGGGCGATGCCGTCAAGGTCAACCAGATCGTCGTCGAGATCGAGACCGCCAAGTCCATCGTGGAGCTGCCGATCCCGTGGGACGGGGCGGTGGCCGGCCTGCTGGCCGAGGAGGGCCAGACGGTCGACGTGGGCAGCCCCATCATCGCCGTGGACACCGCCGAGGAGGCCGCGGCGGGCGGTGGGGCGGAGGGCCGGGGCGGGGCCCTGGCCGAGGACATGGTCCCCGAGCCGCCGGCGGAGGGCGCCGTCGAGCCCGGCGCCCACGGAAGCCCTGCTCCCAAGGAGGAACGCCAGTCGGTGCTGGTCGGCTACGGCGTCAAGACCGGCGCCACACAACGCCGCCCCCGCAAACGCACCGCGACCGACATCCCTGCGGACTCGGTGGCCAACACTGCGCGCGTAGCGGTGGACGGCCCACCCCCGCCAGGAGCCGCCCCCACTGCTCCAGCCGCTGCTGTCGCGCCCGGCGCGCCGAGCGTCCCCACCGCTCCAGGCGCCCCCGTCTCACCCGGCGCCGGGTCGGGGGGACGTGGTGCGGCGGAGGCCGGCGCGACGGGTACGGCGCCCGGCCGGGTGGCCGTGCTCGCCAAGCCGCCGGTCCGGAAGCTGGCCAAGGACCTCGGCGTCGACCTCACCGCCGTCACCGGCACCGGCCCCCAGGGCTCGATCACCCGGGAGGACGTCCACGCGGCAGCGGAGGAGTCGGCGGCGGAAGCCCCAGAACTGCCGACACAGCTGCTGGAGGAGCGCATCCCCATCAAGGGCGTGCGCAAGCTGACCGCCCAGGCGATGGTCGCCAGCGCCTTCACAGCCCCCCACGTCACCGAATTCCTCCAGATCGACATGACGAGGACGATGGAGGCGGTCCAGCGCCTGCGCACGCTCCCCGACTTCGCCGACGTCAAGGTCTCCCCGCTGCTCCTGGTGGCCAAGGCCGTCCTGACCGCCGCCAGGCGCCACCCCATGATCAACTCCTTCTGGGACGAGGCCGCCCAGGAGATCGTCGTCAAGCACTACGTGAACCTCGGGATAGCCGCCGCCACCCCCAGGGGCCTGGTGGTGCCCAACATCAAGAACGCCCAGGCCCTGTCGCTCCCCGACCTGGCCAGGCACCTGGCCCAGCTGACGGAGACGGCGCGGGCGGGCCGCACCCAGCCGGCCGAGATGTCCGGCGGCACGATCACGATCACCAACGTCGGCGTGTTCGGCGTGGACGCCGGCACCCCCATACTCAACCCCGGCGAGACGGCGATCCTCGCCTTCGGCCAGGTCAGGGACATGCCGTGGGTGGTGGACGGTGAGCTCGCGGTCCGCAAGGTGACGACTTTGTCGCTCTCCTTCGACCACCGGATCGTGGACGGCGAGCTGGGCTCGCGCTTCCTGCGCGACGTGGGCGACATGCTGGAGGACCCGCTCCGCATCATCGCCTGGAGCTAGGGCAGAGGGGCTGTCCAGGAAAGCGGTGACCGCCGGGAGGACCCCTCTCCCGGCGATCACCGCGGGCCCGGCACGAGAGCGCGCTTGCTCTCCGCGGTAGGCCCGTGCGATGCGATCCACACGGGCGCCCCCATGACGTCTGAGACGGCGGCGACCCAGTCTGATACACGCTCTTCAAAAACAGGTTTCGCCCGCATCATCCGCGCGGTTCGATCTATGTCACGCTCGAAGGGGACCGGGGGATCGTAGGAGACACACATCCGCGAGACCGGCACGTCGAGGTGGGTGAGCGCGAGGAGGTCCACGCCGCCGGCCGCCGAGCAGGCGTACCGGTGGGCGACCGCGTCGAAGTGCCCCGACCGGAACGGCCCCTGCCACGGCCCGGTCACGTTGTGCGGCTCGGGCGGCTCCAGCGTCGGGTCCTCGGTCACCAGCGGCCCCGGCCCGTGCCGGGTCGTGTACGTCCGCAGCACCCCCAGCCGCACCGCCCCCACCCCGCCGAG
This sequence comes from Nonomuraea sp. SYSU D8015, assembly GCF_008065375.1. Lineage (GTDB taxonomy): Bacteria > Actinomycetota > Actinomycetes > Streptosporangiales > Streptosporangiaceae > Nonomuraea. The sequence continues at coordinate 16,698 of NZ_VJYI01000036.1, read as the reverse complement.
CAGCTCCTCCGCGTTGGCGAACGTGGTCGTGCTCCACGTCGTGTACGGATCGAACCCCCAGTTCTCGTCGAGCAGCACCCCCTGAGCCCCTTCGAACACCACGGGCCCCGATGAGACCAGCCGATCCACAAAGGAGTCGTCCACGAGCCGCACCCGCTCGGCGAACGCCCGGTACGCGGCCACGCAATCCTCCACGGGCGGCCCCTGTACCCCCAGCGCCTCCCGCAGCACCCGCAGCTTGTGCGCCAGCACACGCGGCGGATCCCCCGCCCGCGGCGCCGCCGGCCCGTGCTCCAGCCAGTACGCCATCACCTCCCCGACGCCCATCCCGCAGGACCCGTGCCGCGCGTCACCCCGCGCCAGCTCCCGCCGCCGCCCCGCCTCCACGTGGTACGGCGTCGCCAGCAACGCGTCCCGGTCCACGGTGATCATCGAGAAGGGGTCGGCCACCCCCAGCCGCTCCAGATGCGCCGCCTCCGCCGCCAACGCCAGCGGATCGACCACCACGAACCGCGACAGATGCGTCGGCACCCCGCGTAAGGTCCCCGACCCGAACTGCGCGAACGTATGGTGCCTCCCGTCGGCGAGCACCACGTTGTGCCCGGCCTGGGCGCCGCCGTTGAACCGCACCACCGCCTCCACGTCCCGCGTGGCGCACAGCCAGTCCACGACGGTGCCCTTGCCGGCGTCGCCGTACCCGAGGTCGACGACGATCACGTGCTCACTCATGCCGGCCGCGACCCCGTTCCAGCGCGCGGCGCACCGACCGGCCGGCCTTGGAGCCCAGCTCGACCAGGTGCTCCAGCCCTTCGTCCAGGTCGATCGCGTGCTCGCCGAGCCCGACCGTGAGCGCGATGGTCTCGCACACGGCGTCGAGGTCGTCGAGCTCCAGCACGTTCTGGCCGAGCAGTCGCCTCCACGTGCTCAGCACCTGGCGGTCGCCGGCGTGGCTCGCCCCGCGCGGCACGATGAAGTAGGTGTCGTATTTCGTCACGAGCTCGTCGACGATGTCCTCGACCCGGAGCCGCCCGGGCACGCGGTCGCCGATGACGTCGTGGGCCGCCCGCGCGGAGAGCCGGGGATACGGCATCTCGTCGCCGATGATGAACAGGTAGCCGCGCTTGCCGCGCTTCTCGAGGCAGTCGATCGAGGTGTGCCTGGCCATGAAGTACATCGCCAGCTCGTACGACTCGGTCATCTGCCCGCCGCCCCCGCCTTCCAGCAGGATCAAGCCGAGCTGGTCGTCCATGCGGTTGTCGGACTCGAACTGGCCGACCTGCAGCGGCGCCCGGTCGCAGGTGGCGTCGCCGATCGCGCCGAACATGACCTGCGGGTCGGTCGCGTACCCCTTGCGCAGCAGCAGCCCGAGCAGGTCGGGCAGCTTGCTCTGCAGGATGCGCGGCACCCGCCCCATCGAGCCGGTCACGTCGAACAGGACCGCGACGGCCAGCGAGTCGGGGTGCTCGGCGGAGTCGCGGCTCTCGCGCGTGACGCCGTACGGGTCGAGGTCGGGATGGGTGGTCCTGGCGCCCTCGTCGCTGTAGGCGAAGGCGCTGCGGCCGGAGGCCGCGCGGTAGTGGGCGGCCGAGAAGTAGACGTCCGCGGACCAGATGCCGCTGCCCATGGGTTTCTCCCTCACGTCATCGGATTTCGTCCTCGCGTGCCGGTCGCAGCAGCGCGGGGTGGAGCAGCCGGGCGTCGCCGGCGCGGTAGAGCTTGGCGCGCGGCCCGCCCCTGGGGCCGCCCGTCTCGGTGGTCTGGCCGGTGCCCTCGACGAACCCCGGCACGGACAGGACCTTGCGGTGGAAGTTGCCCGCGTGCAGCGGTGTGCCCCACACGGTCTCGTAGATCAGCCGCAGGTCGGAGATGGTGAACAGCTCCCCTGCGAACGCCGTGGCCAGCGGCGTGTACTCCAGCTTCGACCGGGCCCGCTCGACCCCGTCGGCCAGGATGCGGGCGTGGTCGAAGGCCAGCGTTGGCACGTCGTCCACCGGGTGCCAGACGGCCGCGGCCGCGTCGGTGCCGGCCTGCGGATCAGGCAGGTCGGGGGCGAAGGCGAGGTAGGCGATCGACACCACGCGCATCCGCGGGTCCCGGCCCGGGCCGCCGTAGCTGGCGAGCTGCTCCAGATGCGCCGGCCTGGTGGCCACGCCGGTCTCCTCGGCCAGCTCGCGCACGGCGGCCTCGGGCAGGTCCTCGTCCGGCCTGATGAACCCGCCGGGCAGCGCCCACGCGCCCGCGTACGGCTCCACGCCCCGCTCGACGATGAGGACGTGCAGCCGCCGGTCGCGGATGGTCAGGGCCACCACGTCGACCGTCACCGCGACCGGGGCGTAGAGCCGCGGGTTGTACTCGGCCAGGAAATCCTCCACGGAAGCACGTCCTTCTCACTCTGAGTCAATCTCAATCTGAGAATAACTCTGGCGATGAAGGAATGTCGATAGGGTTTCCCCATGATTCGCCACATCGTGCTGTTCACGTGGACCGACGACGCCACCGACGAGCAGAAGGCCGCGGTGACGGCCGAGCTTCGCAAGCTGCCCGGCGTCATCCCGCAGCTGCGCTCCTACACCGTGGGCGCCGACGCGGGCATCAACCAGGGCAACCACGACTACGCGGTGGTGGCCGACTTCGACAGCGTCGACGACTACCTCGTCTACCGCGACCATCCGCAGCACCAGGCCGTGATCGCCCAGCACATCAAGCCCATCCTGGCCTCGCGGGCGGCCGCGCAGCTCAGCGTCTAGATCTCCGGCGGGTTGTTCTCCCGGTGCATCAGCCGGTCGTCGGAGGTGCGGCCCCGCTTCGGGGCCAGCACGATGCTCAGCACCACGCCCACGCCGCCCACGATCATGAAGATGACGCCGATGACGTCCATGCGGACCGCCTCGCCGAACACTTTAGGGTCGATCGCGAACTTCAGGATGGCGCCGAGCGTGAGGAAGAAGATGCTGATCCCGACACCCATGACGACCTCCAGGCAAAAGGCGAGTACGCCGACCGTCATACCCGCGTAACGGCGATCACACCCCTCAGGCCAGACAGGACAAGGGCCGTCCGCCGTTGTAGGTGATCATGTCGAGCACGGCCGCCGCCAGATCGACGGCCTGCCCGTCGAGGTCGGCGTAGGCGCGGTGCAGGTTTCCCACGATCCGCTCGGAGTCCAGCAGCCCGCCCCACTCGCCCAGGTCGGTCTCCCTGGCCGCGTCCAGCGGCGACAGCCCCGCCTCGCGAGCGCGCACGGCGGTCTCCCGCACGAACCTCAGGTAGCCCTCGACCCGGTCGAACACCTCGGGGCCGCACACCTCGCCGTGCCCCGGCACAATGGTCTCCGCGCCCAGCTCCCTGAGCTGCGCGAGCGCGTCGATCGCGCCCGTGACCGAGCCCATCAGCACGAAGGGCGTGCCGCCGTTGAAGACGAGATCACCGGAGAACAGCAGTCGCCGCTCGGGGATCCACACGTAGGAGTCGTTGGTCGTGTGCGCGGCGAGCCCGACGTGCCTGACCTCGCACCGAAGGTCGTCGGAGTACACGGTGATCCGGTCGGTGAAGGTCAGGAACGGCGGCGTCGGCTCCATCCTGCCCCATTCCACCTCGGGCGACCACGCGGGAAGGTAGGCCGGGACGCCCTCGGCCAGGATCCGCTCCCGCACGCCCTCGTGCCCCACGATCGTGGCCTCGGGGAACAGCCAGTTGCCGAAGGTGTGGTCGCCGTGGTGGTGGGTGTTGATCAGCGTGGTGATCGGCCGGTCGCTGACCTTGGCGACGGCCTCGCGGAACTGCCGCGTGCGGCGCTCGGTGGAGCAGGCGTCGACGCAGATCACGCCGCGCCGCCCGGCCAGGAATCCGGTGTTGTTGATCCACCAGCTCCCGTCGGGCTGGACGTAGGCGTAGACGCCGTCGGAGACCTCTTCGACCCGCGGCGGCGGCAGGGGGTGGTCGTGTGCGGAGGAGCTCATGCCGCGAAGGTACTCCGTTCCCCGGCAGAGCGCCTGCGCGGGCGCTCTGCCGGGGGTGGCGGGGTCTAGAAGGCCTCCTCGGGGAGCTCCATGAGCTCCTGGCCGGTGGAGGCCACGACGCGCCGCTCGGCGGCCAGCCGGGGCAGCACGGTCTTGGCGAAGAACCCGGCCGCGGCGACCTTGCCCAGGTAGAACGGGTCCTCGCTCGCACCGAGCTTGGACAGCGCCACCTCGGCCTGGCGCAGCAGCAGCCAGCCGATCACCAGGTCACCCAGCGCCAGGAGGAACCTGGTGCTGTTGAGCCCGACCTTGTAGACCTCCTGCGGCTTCTCCAGCGAGCCGAGCGCCCAGCCCGCCATGGTGTCGCCCATGGCCTTGACCTCGGCGGCGGCCTCGGCGAGCAGCTTGCGCTCCTCCTTGAGCCGGCCGTTGCCCGCCTCGGAACCGGCGAACTCGTTGATCTCGGTCAGGAGCGAGCCGAGCGCCGAGCCCTGGTTGCGCAGGATCTTCCTGAAGAACAGGTCGAGACCCTGGATCGCCGTCGTGCCCTCGTACAGGGAGTCGATCTTGGCGTCCCTGATGTACTGCTCGATCGGGTAGTCCTGCAGGTAGCCGGAGCCGCCCAGGGTCTGCAGCGAGCGGGAGAGCAGCTCGTACGACCGCTCCGAGCCGACGCCCTTGACGATCGGCAGCAGGAGGTCGTTCATCTCGTCCGCGTGCCGGTCGTCCGGGTCGATCAGGATCGCGTCCTGGAACGTGGCCGTGTAGAGCACCAGCGCCCGCATGCCCTCCGCGTACGCCTTCTGCAACATGAGCTCGCGCCGCACGTCCGGGTGGTGGGTGATGGTCACGCGCGGGGCGGTCTTGTCCGTCATCCGCGTCATGTCCGCGCCCTGGACCCGGTTCTTGGCGTACTCGAGGGCGTTGAGGTAGCCGGTGGAGAGCGTGGCGATGGCCTTGGTGCCGACCATCATGCGGGCGTGCTCGATCACCATGAACATCTGCTTGATGCCCTCGTGCACCTCGCCGACCAGCCAGCCGACCGCCGGGTGCTTGTCGCCGAACGTGAGCTCGCAGGTCGTGGAGACCTTCAGGCCCATCTTCTTCTCGACGTTGGTGACGTAGACGCCGTTGCGCTCGCCGAGCTCGCCGGTCTCCAGGTCCACGTGGTACTTCGGCACCAGGAACATCGACAGGCCCTTGGTGCCGGGGCCGTGGCCCTCGGGGCGGGCCAGCACCAGGTGGAAGATGTTCTCCGTCATGTCCTGCTCGGCGCTGGTGATGAAGCGCTTGACGCCCTCGATGTGCCAGCTGCCGTCGGGCTGCCGCGTCGCCTTGGCCCGCCCGGCGCCGACGTCGGAGCCCGCGTCCGGCTCGGTGAGCACCATCGTGGCGCCCCAGTCGCGCTCCATGGCCAGCTCGGCGAAGCGCTTCTGCTCCGGGGTGCCCAGCTTCCACAGGGTGTAGGCGAAGTTCGGGCCCGCGCCGTACATGTACAGCGCCGGGTTCGCGCCCAGCACCATCTCGGCCGCCGCCCAGGCCAGGCTCCGCGGGATGCCGGGGCCGCCCAGCTCGGCCGGCAGGTCGAGATGCGTCCATCCGCCCTCGGCCAGCGCTTTGTACGACTTCTTGAAGCCCTCGGGGAGCTTCACGGAGCCGGTCGCGGGGTCGAAGACCGGTGGATGCCGGTCGCCTTCCTCGAAAGAATCCGCCAGGACCCCGGTGGCCAGCCTGTTGACCTCCTCGAGGATGCTGCGGGCCACATCCTCGTCCACTTCAGCAAAGGGCCCCGTGCCGAGGATCTCGCGTCGCCCGAAGACCTCGAAGAGGTTGAACTCCAGGTCACGTACGTTGCTCTTGTAGTGGCCCATGGGTGTCGATCTCCTTGAACCGAGGGCTTATGTACTGGCGAGTAACCTTACTCTGAAATACTACCCGTGGGTAACCCTCGGCATGCATGGCATGCTCGTCTCCATGGACGCCGAAGAACTCGCCGCCCGATGGCGAGAGCGACTGGAATCCTGGGCGATACCGGAGAAAATCCTGGCCCAAGCGCAGGAGGATCCGTGGAGCCACTCGCCGGAGCGGTTCGGCACCCGCACCGACCGGGCGCTGGCCGAGCCGGACGACGGGCCCACCATGATCCGCCTGGCCGAGGCGCTGCCCGACAAGGGCACGGTCCTCGACGTGGGCTCGGGGCCCGGAGCCTCCTCCCTGCCGCTGCGGGATCGCATCGGCCACCTTTACGCGGTGGACACCTCGGGCGCCATGCTGGAGGGGCTCACGCTCAGGGCGGACAAGCTCGGGGTGCCGGTCACGACCTTCGAGGGGCGCTGGCCGGACGTGGCGGACCAGGCGCCGGTGGCCGACGTGTCCATCTCCGCGCACGTGGTCTACAACGTCCCTGATCTGGCCGACTTCCTGCGGGCGCTCGACGGTCACACGCGCGGGCGGGTGGTGCTGGAGTTGCCGCACCGCCATCCCATGAGCTGGATGACGCCGCTCTGGCAGCACTTCCACGGGGTGGGCCGGCCGGTGCGGCCGATCGCCGAGGACTGCGTGGCGCTGGCGGCGGCGCTGGGCTTCGCGGTGCAGGTGGAGGAGAGGGAAGCCCCTCTGGAACGTTTCACGTCGCTGGAGGAGTTGGCGGCCAGCGCGTGCCGGCGGGTCTGCCTGGATCCGTCCAGGGCGGAGGAGGTGGCCGAGACGGTGGTGGAGCTCGGCATGTGGCCGGTGCCGCGCGACCGGTGGGTCACGGTTTGGTGGGACAAAAAACCGGCTTGACGGCTTTGGCGGTGTCGCGGTTGTGTGGTCCCATGATCGAGATCCAGGCTGTCACGATCGACGCCGAAAATCCGTACGAGATCGCCAGCTGGTGGAGCAAGGCCACGGGGCTGCCCCTGGGAGAGGGGGACAAACCGGGCGACGACGACGTCATGGTGCGGACCGGGCAGGACCCGTTTCTGCTGTTCCAGCGCGTGCCCGAGGGTAAGACCGTGAAGAACCGGGTGCACCTCGACGTCATGGCGACGGAGGGCCGGACGAGGGACGAGGAAGTGGAGCGGCTGATCGGGCTTGGCGCGACCGTTCACGCCGATCTGCGCCAGCCCGACGGCAGCGGCTGGGTGACGATGCTCGATCCCGAGGGCAACGAGTTCTGCGTGTGCCGGAACGAGGCCGAGCGGGAGTCACAGGGCTGAGCGGTCACCGGGCGTCGCGCGCCCGGCCCCGCATCGTGAGCGTCAGGATGCCGGCGATCAGGTAGACCAGCGCGCCGTGCCACAGGGCGTGCCAGGCCGACCCGAAGACCCCCTCGCCGTCCAGCACCAGCTGCACCGGGTAGTCCAGCACCGCCGTGATGCCCGCGGGCAGCAGCGCGAACTTCCACGGATGCCGCAGCGACCAGAGGCGGGCCTGGCGGGTCACCCGGTCGCCGTCGTTCGGCTTGGAGACCGCACCGATCGCGGCGATCAGGGCGAACAGGCTGATGCCGAGGCCCAGCGCCCACACCAGGTCGCCGCCGTCCGTGAGCAGCCCCATCCCGTAGCTGGCCGCGGTCACGACTCCGCCGCCGATGGCGGCGGTCTTCCAAGGGGCGCCACGCAGGGCGGCGCCCGAAAGCGAGACCTCATCGCGTCGACTGATTTCGTTCATGTCTCGATCGTGCCTTTGAGGATCCCTTGAGGGCATCGGGGACGGACCCTGAGCCGTCCCTGACATGATTCGGACATGCGAGAAATCGGCATCGTGCAACTCGGGGCGGGAGACGGGCAGCGGCTGCGGGACGTCCGGCTGCGGGCGCTCCAGGACTCGCCGGAGTCCTTCGCGTCCACCTACGAGCGGGAGGTGGCGTTCCCGCCGGAGAAATGGACTGAACGGCTGAGCAATCCGGAGTCGCGGTGGTGGGTGGCCGAGACCGGCGACGGTGTGGACGTGGGGCTCGTGTGCATGCTCCTGGAGGAGTCCGGGGCCTATCTGCTGTCCATGTGGGTGGCGCCGGAGGCCAGGGGTGCGGGCGTGGGCTCCCGGCTGGTCGACGCGGCAGTCGGCTGGGCCCGGGCCGCCGGCGCCGAGCAGGCGCAGCTCTGGGTCGTGGACGGCAACGACGCCGCCCGCGCGTTCTACGTCCGCAAGGGATTCGTGCCGAGCGGCAAGGTCGGCACGATCACGCGGGAGCCGTCGGGCGTCGAGGTCCCGGAGACCCACTACGTGCTGTCCCTGATCTTCCGGCATGCCCGCAGGGAGGACGTGCCCGCGATCGTGGCGATGCTGGCCGACGACCCGCTGGGCGCCGAACGCGAGGGCGACCCGGCCGACGAGCGCTATCTGGCGGCCTTCGACCGGATCGACGCCGACCCCCACGACGAGCTGATCGTGGCCGAGCGCGACGGGAAGGCGGTGGGCACGATGCAGTTGACGTACCTGGCCGGGCTGTCGCGGCTGGGCGCCGAGCGGTGCCAGATCGAGGCCGTCAGGGTCGCGGCGTCCACGCGCGGCCAGGGGCTCGGCCGCCAGATGATCCAGTGGGCCGTCGACCGGGCGCGGGCCCGCGGCTGCGCCATGGTGCAGCTCACGTCCGACAACTCACGCACGGACGCCCACCGCTTCTACGACTCGCTCGGCTTCACGGCCTCCCACGTGGGCTACAAGCTTAAACTGCGGTGATCTCCACCAGGTTGTCGTGATAGCCGGGGCCCTTGCCCATGTCGGCGTCCCGCTCGGCCACGACGGCGTTCGGGTTGGCGCCGCCCGGGCTGAGCTTCGGCCAGCGGCCCTTCTGCGAGGCCACCACCCCGGCCGACACCCGGTCGCTGATCTCCACGTCGGCCAGGAACTCGCCGCCGTCGTTGTGGACCCGTACCCGCTGGCCGTCCGCCAGGCCGCGCGCCGCCGCGTCGGCCCGGTTGACCAGCACCACCGGGTCCTTGGCGCGGCGCCGCAGTTCCGGGTTGTTGCCGAAGATCGTGTTGAGGAACGTGTGCGAGGCGGGCGTGACCAGCGCCAGCGGGTACGGCGAGCGCCCCGACTCCCGGGCCGTGTACGACGGGACGTACGCCTGACCGGCCCGCGGGAAGCGCAGCCGCCCCGACGGCGTCGGGAAGCCTTCGGCGAACGGGGCGAACGGTTTGGGATAGTTCATCCGCACCCAGCCCTCCTTGCGCAGCCGGTCGAGGGTGATGCCCTCCAGCGACGGGTGCCCACTGGACAGCAGCTGCTCGGCCAGCTCCAGGTCCGAGTCGTAGAGCGACGGCTCCGTCATCCCCATGTGCGCGGCCAGCCGGCGGAACGTCTCGGTCGTGGACAGGCACTCGCCCGGCGGCTCGACGGCGGGCTCGTTCCACAGCAGGTACATGTGCCCGTAGCCGGCGTGCAGGTCGTAGTGCTCGGTCTGCATGGTCGCGGGCAGCACGATGTCGGCGTAGTCCACGGTGTCGGTCGGGAACTGCTCCATGACGACCGTGAACAGGTCCTCGCGGGCGAGTTGGCGCCTGATGGCGTTCGCGTCGGGGGTCGAGCCGAGCGGGTTGGCCGCGTACACCCACAGGCACTTCACATCGTGCAGCTGGGAGGCCAGCTTGGTCATGACCAGCGTGCGGACCGGCTTGGCCAGCAGGTCGTCGCGCTGATCGACGGAGAGGTGCACGTGGCCGCTGGTCGAGAACGCCACGCCGCCACCAGGGTGCCGCCAGTCGCCGGTGACGCCGGGGATCGTGGCGATCGTGCGCAGCGCAGTGCCGCCGCCGGCGTGCCGCTGAAGGCCGTGCGTGGCGCGGATGGCGGTCGGGCGCGTACGGGCCAGTCTCGTCCCCAGGCTGTGGATGGCCGCGGCCGGGATTCCGGTGATCTCGGCGACCTTCTCGACGGGATGGCCGAGGATCTCCTGGCGGAACTCCTCCCAGCCCTCGGTGTGCTCGGCCAGGAACTCCTCGTCCTGCGCGTTCTCCGCGAGCACGACGTTGAGCAGCCCCAGCGCGAGCGCCGCGTCCGTGCCCGGCCTGATCGCCAGGTACTCGTCGGCCTGGTCGGCGGTCCTGGTGCGGATGGGGTCGATGGCGACCACGTACGCGCCGTTGGCCCGGGCGTCCTGGATGAACTTCCACAGGTGGTGGCCGCTGGTCAGCGTGTTGGTGCCCCAGAGCAGGATGAGCTTGGCCAGGGCGAAGTTCTCCGGGTCCATGCCGGCCGCGGTGCCGTTCGTACGGTTGAGACCGCTGCTCCCGGCCGCCGAGCAGATGTTGAGCCAGTGCTTGGAGGCGCCCAGCAGGTTCCAGAACCGGCGGCCCGCCACGCCCTCGCACCCCTGCAGGTATCCGAGGGTGCCGGTGCCCAGGTACGGCCAGATGGCCTCGCCGCCGTGCTCGTCGACGATGGCGCGCAGCCGCGCGGAGATCTCCTCCAGCGCCTCGTCCCAGGTGATCCGCTCGAACCGGCCCGAGCCCTTGGGCCCGACGCGGCGCATCGGGTAGAGGATGCGGTCGGCCGCCTGGGTGTGCTCCAGATAGCGGTTGACCTTCACGCAGAGTGCGCCTCTGGTGTACGGGTGATCGGGGTTGCCGCGTAGTTTGACCGCCTTGCCGTCGTCGACGGTGACGATCCAGGAGCACGTGTCCGGGCAGTCCAGCGGACATGCCCCCAAAATCCTCATTTCACCCGACATGGGACACAGCGTATTTCGCTCCTGCGTCTCGGGCCACCGCGCTGCTGGACGCCGTCCCGCGGGGTGCGATACCGATGGGGGCGGGGACCAGTGCCGCGGCCGCGGGCACAATCGGGGACACTGGAGGTAAAGATCGCACGGTCCGACCGGGAAGGTGCAGAATCGCTGTCGGTGGCCGATATCAGGGAACGAGCTGACACGGGGGACCTCGCGGAGGGGGATCCAGCCGTGGCCGAGTCACGCGCGGAAACCGACGTCTACGTCGTGGAGCCGCTCCTGCCTCAGCGCCTGCGCCGCCCCTCCGACCTGCTGCGCTTCTTCGCCACGCTCGTCGTGCTCGGCGCGGTCATCCTCCTCGCCCTGGTCGCCAAGCAGACGCTCATCGGCCTGGAGGAGGACGTCAAGGAGGGCACCGAGCTGGTCCCGCTGCTCAGCAGGATCGCGGCCTTCCTCGGCGGCGCGGCCGTGCTCGTGGTGCCCGCGGCGTTCGCCGTCGAGCGGGTCTTCCACCGCGACGGGCTGCGCGTCGCCGAGGGACTGATCGCCGCGATCGTCGGCATGGCCGGGTCGTTCCTGCTCGGGCAGTGGCTCGTCGGGGGCAACGTCGACGACCTGCGCGTGCTGCTGACCGGCAACCGCGACATCGAGCCGCTCAACACGCTGCTCACCTCGGTGGTCGCCTACGCCACGGCCGTCCGCATCTCCCGCCGCCCCACGTGGCGGATGCTGATGTGGACCACGATCGCCCTCTACATCCTCGCCTTCTTCTCCGGCCGGCAGATCACTTTGCCGAGCGCCATCGTGACCGTGGTGGTCGGCATGGCCATCGGCTACGCCACCCTGTACGGCGTCGGCAGCCCCAACACCAGACCGCCGGGCAGCGCCGTGGTGGCCGCGCTCCGCAAGCTGTCGTTCTCCGTGGTCTCGGCCCGCCGCATCGAGGACGACCACCAGGGCAGCCGCCGCTACGCCATCGGGCTCAGGGACGGCACCAGCCTCGACGTCACCGTGCTCGACCGCGACCGGCAGGTGGCCGGGCTGCCGTACCGGCTGTGGCGGCGCATCAGGCTCAACTCCGAGACCAGACGCCGGGCCATCAGGTCGCTCAGAGCCGAGCTGGAGCGCGAGGCGCTCATGGCGTACGCCGCCCAGGCGGCCGGCGCGAGCACGCCCCGCCTGCTCGGCACCAGCGAGATCGGCACCGAGGCCGCGCTGCTCGCCTACGAGCACATCGAGACCCGCCCCCTCGACGGGGTGCCCGACGCGGAGATCGACGACGCCCTGCTCGCCCAGATCTGGGAGCAGGTCGAGCTGCTGCAGGTCCAGCGTCTGGCGCACCGGCGGCTCACCGGCGACAGCATCCACCTCGACCGGGCCGGCCGCGTGGTCCTGACCGACGCGCGCAGCGGCGAGATCGCCGCCGGCGACCTGCTGCTCCGGCTCGACGTCGCCCAGCTGCTCACCTACCTGGCGCTGCGCGTCGGCCCCGAGCGCTCGGTGCGGGCCGCGGCGGCCGTGATGGGCCCCGAGGCGCTGGCCGCCGCCCTGCCGCTGCTCCAGCGCATCGCCCTGACCCGGGAGACCCGCGCGGCCCTGGCCAAGCAGAAAAACCTCCTGGCCGCGCTCCGCGAGCAGATCGTCGCGCTCAAGCCGGAAGGCAAGGTCGAGGAGATACGCCTCGAACGGTTCCGTCCGCGCACGCTGATCACCATTATCGCCAGCACGATCGCCGCGTACATCGTGCTGTCCCAGCTCAGCCAGGTGGACGTCTACCAGGTGATCACCACCGCCAACTGGGCGTGGTCGGGGCTGGCGCTGGTCGCCTCGTTCGGGAGCTTCGTGGCCGCGGCGCTGATGTTGCGCGGGTTCGTGCCCGAGCCGCTGCCCCTCTGGCGTACCGTGCTCGTGCAGTTCGCGTCGTCGTTCGTCAAGCTCGTCGCGCCGCCGGCCGTGGGCGCGGTCGCGATCAACACTCGCTACCTGCAGAAACGCGGCATCACGCCGGCGAGCGCGGTGGCCAGCGTGGGCGCCTCACAGCTGATCATGCTGGTCTTCCACATCGCGTTGCTGCTGCTGTTCGCCTACATCACCGGCTCGACCACCACCACCTCCTTCACGCCGTCGCGCGGGCTCGTCGTGGCGCTGCTGGCCATCGCGCTGCTGGTCGTCGTGGTGCTGGGCGTGCCACCCGTGCGCAGGATGCTCACCTCGCGGCTACGCAAGCTGTTCGGCAACGTGCTGCCCCGGCTGCTCGACGTGCTGCAGTCGCCGCTCAAGATGATCGAGGCGGGCGTGGGCACCCTCATGATCACCATCACGTTCGTGGCCTGCCTCAACGCGTGCGTGGCGGCGTTCGGCGGCGAGATCAGCTTCACCGCCGTCGCCGTCGTCTACCTCACGGCCAACGCGATCGGCTCGGCCGCGCCCACGCCCGGCGGGCTCGGCGCGGTCGAGGCCGCGCTCATCCTGGGACTGATCGCAGCGGGGGTGCCCCGGGAGGTGGCCACGTCGGCCGTGCTGCTGTACCGGCTGCTCACGTTCTGGCTCCCGGTGCTGCCCGGCTGGGCCTCCTTCACCTACCTCCAGCGGCACGAGTCCCTGTGATTTTGGCTATGGCCTCGAGTTCGTCTTCCGTGAAGGCGGGGCCGTCCACGCAGGCCACGTTGTCCTCCAACTGCTTCACGCTGCTCGCGCCGATGAGCACGCTCGTCACCCGCGGGTCCCTGAGCGTCCACGACAACGCCATCTGAGCCAGCGTCTGCCCCCTGCCCCTGGCGATCTCATTGAGATCGCGGGCCAGCTGCCGATCGATCTTGTCCTCGCTCAGGAAGCGGCTGGTGGCGGCCCTCGAGTCGGCGGGCACCCCGTCCAGATAGCGGTCGGTCAGAAGGCCCTGGGCCAGCGGCGAGAAGACGATGCAGCCCATCCCCGCCTCCTCCAGCGCGTCCAGCAGCCCGTCCTCGATCCACCGGTTGATCATCGAGTACGACGGCTGGTGGATGAGCAGCGGTGTGCCCAGCTCCCGCATGATCCGCGCGGCCTGGGTGGTCTGCTCGGCCGAGTAGTTGGAGATGCCCGCGTACAGCGCCTTGCCGGAGCGCACCGCCCGGTCCAGGGCCCCCATCGTCTCCTCCAGCGGCGTCTCCGGGTCGGGACGGTGGCTGTAGAAGATGTCCACGTAGTCCAGGCCCATACGCTTGAGTGACTGGTCGAGGCTGGCCAGGACGTATTTGCGCGAGCCCCACTCGCCGTACGGGCCGGGCCACATGTCGTACCCGGCCTTGGTGGAGATGATCAGCTCGTCCCGGTAGGGGGCGAAGTCATCGCGCAGGATGCGGCCGAAGTTCTTCTCCGCCGAGCCGTACGGGACGCCGTAGTTGTTGGCCAGGTCGAAGTGCGTCACCCCAAGGTCGAACGCCCGCCGCAGGATCGCCCGCGAGTTCTCGATCGGCCGGTTGTCGCCGAAGTTGTGCCACAGGCCCAGGGAGACCGCGGGCAGCTTCAGACCGCTGCGGCCGCTGCGGTTGTACGGCTGACGCTCGTAGCGTCGCTCGTCGGCCTGGTAGGTGGTCATGAGGTGCCCCTTTCGATGATCCAGGAGAGCGCGAAGGCCTCCTCGCGCCAGGCGTCGTAGCGCCCGCTCCGCCCGCCGTGGCCGGCTCCCATCTCCGTCTTGAGCAGGAAGGGGCCGCCCTTCGCGGTCGCCCGCAGCCTGGCGATCCATTTCGCCGGCTCGTGGTAGAGGACGCGGGTGTCGTTCAGGCTGGTGATCGCCAGGATCGGCGGGTACGGTCTGCCGTCCACGTTCTCGTACGGCGTGTAGCTCTTCATGTAGGCGTACACGTCAGGGTTGTGCAGGGGATCGCCCCACTCGTCCCATTCGATCACGGTGAGGGGCAGCGACGGGTCGAGAATGGTGTTGAGCGCGTCCACGAACGGCACCTCGGCCACCACGCCCGCGAACTCCTCCGGCGCCAGGTTGGCCGCGGCGCCCATCAGCAGGCCGCCCGCCGAGCCGCCCCTGGCGATGATCCGCTCACTCCAGCCGGTCGCCTTCAGGTGCCTGGCCACGGCCACGAAGTCGGTGAACGTGTTGCGCTTCCTGGTGAGCTTGCCCTCCTCGTACCAGCGGCGGCCCATCTCCCCGCCGCCCCTGACGTGCGCGACCGCGAAGACGAACCCGCGGTCCAGCAGGGACAGCCTGGGGACCGAGAAACTCGGGTCGATGGAGGTCTCGTAGCTTCCGTACCCGTACAGCACGGTCGGGGCGGGCTTGGCGGCATCCTTCCGCTTCACGATCGAGACCGGGATCTTCGTCCCGTCCTCCGCCGTGGCCCACTCACGGAACTGCTCGTAGTCCGCCGGGTCGTAGCCGCCCAGGACGGGGCGGCGCTTGAGCAGGATGAGCTCGTGGGTGTCCAGCTCGTAGTCGTACACGCTGGGCGGGGTGACCATGCTCGTGTACGCCAGCCTGAGCCGCCTGGTCGAGAACTCCGGATTGCCGGCCGGGCCCACGTCGAAGAGCGGTTCGGGAAAGTCGATCTCGTACGCGTTCCGCTCGGCCGCCTCGATCCGCTCCCGCCACTCCTGGATCGTGCCCGCGTAGGGCAGGACGCGCAGGCCGGTCAGCCCGTCGCGGCGGAAGTGCACGACGGCGTGGTCCGCGAACGCGTCGATCTCCAGGAGCCTGGTGTCGTCGCGGTGAGCGATGATCGGCGTCCAGGCGCCGGGCTCGTCGAGCGGGGCCGTGGCCACCTCGAAGTTCTCGGCGTTCTCGTTGTGCAGGACGTAGAAGAAGTCGCCGGCGTGCTCGACGCTGTACTCCACGCCGGTCTTCCGCGGGCGGACGACCTTGAACTCGCCCGTGGGGTCGGCGGCGTCGAGGACGCGCACCTCGCTGGTGATCTTGCTGCCTGCGCCGAGCACCAGATACCGCTCGCTGCGGGTGAGCCCGATGCCCACCCAGTAGCGCTCGTCGGTCTCCTCGTACACCAGGACGTCCTCCTGGGTGCCGAGGGTGTGCCGGTAGACCTGGTAAGGGCGCCAGGCGTCGTCGACGCGCGTGTAGAAGAACGTCGAGCCGTCGGCCGACCAGGCGCCTCCGTAGAAGATGTCCTTGATCTCGTCGGGCAGGAGCTCGCCCGTCTCGAGGTTCTTGAATCTCAGCGTGAAGCGCTCGTCGCCCTTGTAGTCGGTCGAGTAGGCGAGCATGGTGCCGTCGGGCGTGACGGCGCTGGTGCCGATCGAGAAGAACGGGCTGTCGCCGGCGAGCTCGTTGCCGTCGAGGATCACCTGCTCGCGGTCGAGCCGGACCCCCGGCACGATCTCCGGCGGCGCCTCGCCGTCGGCGGGGACGCGGCAGGAGACCGCGTACTGCTTGCCCTCCTCGGTGCGGCTGAAATACCACCACGCGCCCTTGCGGCTGGGCACCGACAGGTCGGTTTCCTGCGTGCGGCCCTTGATCTCCTGGAACACCTGCTCCTGGAGGTCGGCGAGGTGAGCGGTCTGCTGCTTGAGAAACTCGTTCTCCGCCTCCAAGTAGGCCTTGGTGTCGGGATCTTCCTTGTTGCTCAGCCAGGCGTACTCGTCGATGACGGTGTCGCCGTGGTGGGTTCGCTCAGTAGGGATCTTCTTTGCCACTGGTGGCGTGTAGCTGCTCACGTGGGGAGTCTATGTTCGGTCGTGATCGTTCTGTGTCCGTAGAACGCGACGAACTGTCCCGAGCGGTCGAGAGCCGCTGCTAATCTTTAAGAGCCGACGAGATGCGGCACATCCCTCCTCCATCACTCAGGTGACTTTGGTGTGTGTGCTGTGCCGTGGTTGCCGGCAATCCCTTCTGACTCGCCGGTCGCGAAGATCGGTTCGCTGATCCGTCTGCGGGCTGGTAAGTTAGAAGAGTTGTTTCCAGCCGGTCCGGTCAATTTGACAGGGGCTAGAGCGGCTGAAAGAATTAAGACACAACGGAAGACCGAAACGAAAGCGCCGGAAGACGCGTCCGTTTCTTGAGAACTCAACAGTGTGTTAAAAGCCAGTGCATGTGCATCACACATGTAACACCCCGTCATTGGATTGACGGTTTTG
>NZ_VJYI01000035.1 GCF_008065375.1 Nonomuraea sp. SYSU D8015 | reverse complement strand
GGACCGCTTCGTCCTTGAACTCCTGGCTGAATCGTCGGTTACGCCCCGCCACAGCCTTCCCTTCCGGTTCTCCCTGAACCTTAGTTGGGGACCTGTCCGGAAGATCCGGGGCACCTCAGTTCGTCCAGTTGGGCGATCTCGGCGTCCCGGCCGACGAAATCGGTGACATCGGGAGGGAGCTGCCGGGGCGTCACTCTATACGTGGGGCGGGAGGGCGCGGTGGTGTCCGGCGTGCCCTCATCGGTCAGGATCATCTGGTGCACGCGCCTCAGCTCCGCTCCGGGCTCTACGCCCAGTTCCTCGGCGAGTTGAGTACGCACGTCCCGATACACCACGCGGGCCACGAGGTACTCCCGAGCCAGCCCTTCCCGGACGCGTCCGGCCCAGCCTCCTGGTATGCCGGCCAGCGGCTCGCCACGCCACAGAGCCAGCGCTTCTTCCAGCAGCTTGACCGCCGCCTCGTCTTCGCCGGCCTCGACCGCTGTCCGAGCACGACCAGCCAGAGCCCGGAACCTGTGCAGATCCACCGCCTGATCCGGAAGCTGGAGCACGTGCCCGCCACCGGCACGCGATAACTCGATCTCCTCTCCCGCTTGCCGGAGGGTCTGCCGCAACCGCGCTACATAAGTCCGGATGCCGGCTCTGGCCTCGCCAGGAGGCGCGTCACTCCACAAGCGGAAGATCAGCGTCTCCACGGGCAGCGGACGGCCCGGCGACAACGCCAGGGACGCAACCACAACCAGCTGTTTGGGAGTGCCCAGCCGGAAGACCCGGCTTCCCACCTCCAAGGTCGGCAGGCCGAGTAATCGCAAATCCACTTTCGACACCCCGCACGTCACCTTGCACGCAACTGCAACGTTTCGTCAACGCGCCAGCTGGAGGATCGGCTGAAGCACGTCGGCAGAGTTGTTTGTTCAGCAGTTCCAATTGAGCTGAACAAACGAGGACTCAAGACGGAGCACACGCGCGAAAACCAAACGCATTCCGTACCGCCCGCAAGTCGGCGGCCACCATCGCAGTGGCCATCGCCGGCACAGTGCTGCCTGTGCCCTCGGCATCAGCCATACCTGCAGTGATATAGGACATCGGCACCCAAGACGCCAGGCCCGGTGTGAAGGGGGAGGCAGGGCGAATGAAATCAAGGAGAATGCGCAAACTCCGGACAGGAAAGAGTGAACATCGACCACATTCCCATGCTGCTCACGCCCGGCTTCGCGTGAAACCACGGTGAAACCGGTGCGATGAATGATGGAAAGCGCTTCCCAACGAAACGATCCCTTTGACTTGAGGCCCCCATGGCATTGGTGAGCTCGGTTCGACTGGACGACGTGCCCATGCGCGAGCGGTTCGACTTCTGGTGGGAGACGGTGGCGCGGTCGGTTGTCGCCGTGGACGCCTCCAGCGATCGGGCCGCCGACTTCCAGGCCGAGATGAAGGTGGTGGATCTGGGCCTGCTCCAGGTGTCGCACGTGAGGTGCGACTCCTTCGAGGCACGGCGCACGCCGCGGCGCATACGCCAGTCCGACCCCGGCCTGTACCAGCTCTCACTGACCCTCCGCGGCCGCTCTGGGATGCACCAGGAACGCCGCGAGTGCGCTCTGGGACGGGGTGATCTCATGGTGTACGACGCCTCCCGCACGTTCCACGCCTGGACCGTGGCCGACGGGAGCACGTCGGAAGGACTGATCGCGCAGTTCCCGCACACCGCCCTGCCGCTTCCCACCTCTGCCGTGGATCGACTGCTCGCTGTTCGTCTGTCCGGCGACGAAGGCATCGGCGCGCTGCTAGCGGGACTCCTCTGCCGGCTCATGGCACAGCCGGACGAGTACACGCCGGCCGACGCCGTCCGGCTCGCCGCGATCATCATCGACCTGGTCGCCGCCCTGCTGGCCCACGAACTGGACGTCGCCCCGGCCGCGCCGCTTCACGACCCGCGACGGGTCTTGCTCCTGCGCATCCAGTCCTTCATCGAGCAGAACCTCGCCCGCCCGGATTTGTCCCCTGCGACGTTGGCCGCGGCGCACCACCTTTCGGTCCGCTCCCTGCAGGCGCTCTTCCAGGAGCAGGGGACCGGCGTGGCGGACTGGATCCGCCGTCGCCGGCTCGAGCGCTGCCGCCGGGACCTCGCCGATCCGGCGCAGGACAGCGTGGCGGTCGGCGTGGTGGGCGCCCGATGGGGCTTCGTCAGCGCCTCCCACTTCACCCGTGCCTTCCGTGCCGCCTACGGCGTGCCGCCCGCGGCGTACCGCCGCCATCGGCAGGAGCTGACCGACGAGCGTTGAGGGTCTGCGCGAACAGGCAAGAGGCGTGCGCCGGGAGGCAACGGCGGGCTCGACGGAGACGCTTTCATAGGTGTTGATCAGTCATACCGGACCCAAGAACTGTGCTCGGATGCCGTCGCGGCGGACGAGCCCGATCGAAGACCGGAAGGAGGTTCTGATGCGCCGGATGCCTGCCGCCCCTGACAACGGATGGTCTGCCCCCGACCAGGGATGGTCTGCTCCCGACACCAGCTGGGGCGCCCCCGACAGCGGGTGGGCTGCCCCCGACAACGGTTGGACCTGACCCAGGACGACCGCGAGGTGACGGTACGGCGGCGCGCGTGCCGTCACCTCGACCACGAGGAAAGGGCGGGCGTGAGCCGGACGGATTACCTTCGGGTGTTCGCCGTCGGTGAGTTCAGCGGGTTGTGGACGGGGGCCCTGCTGTCCAGAGCCGGCGATCAGGTGGCCCGGGTGGCGCTGGCCGTGCTCGCCTACGAGCGCACCGGCTCCGCCGCGCTGACCGCCGCCCTGTACGCGCTCACGCTGGTTCCCTCCCTGCTCGGCGGCCCGCTGCTCGGCTGGCTCGCGGATCGTCACCCCAGGCGCGAGCTGATGATCGTCTGCGATCTGGTGAGGACCGTCCTCGTCGCCGTCATGGCCGTCCCCGGCGTGCCACTGCCGCTGATCGGTGTCCTGGTCTTCGCCTCGCACCTGCTGGAGTCCCCCTCGCGGGCCGCCCGCATCGCGATGTTGCCAGACGTCCTGCCCCCCGCGATCTACTCGACGGGCGTCGCGATCAACCAGCTCACCCAGCAGGTCATGAGCCTCGTCGGGTTCGCCGTGGGCGGCGTGGTCGTGGCCGTGGCCGGGGCCGGTGTGTCGTTGGCCTTCGACGCCGCCACGTTCGCCGCGGCCGCGGCCATCACCGCCCTGTTCGTCCGGTCGCGCCCCGCGGCCGGCCGGGACGGCCCCGGCCGTTCATGGTGGTCGTCCACCACGGCGGGGATGCGGCTCATCGCCGGCACACCGTCGCTGCGCAGCCTGTTGGGGCTGGCCCTGCTCGCCGCCTTCCACAACATCCCCGAGGCGATTGCCGTGCCGTACGCGCACGCGCTCGGCCTGGGAACAACAGAGGCGGGGATCATGATGGCGGCGCTGCCCGTGGGGTGCGTGATCGGGATGTTCGTGGTGACCACGTTCGTGCCGGAGCGCACCAGGCTGCTGCTCATGGCGCCGATGGCGGTCCTGGCGAGCGCGCCGCTCGTGGTGAGCGCACTGCGGCCCGGCTTCGTCACGGTACTGGTGCTGTGGGCGCTGACCGGCATGCTGACGGCTTATCACGTCCCAGCGAACGCCGAGTTCGTCCGCATCGTCCCGAACGCGCAGCGGGGTCAGGCCGTGGGTCTGGCTTCCTCCGCACTGGTGGCCGTCCAGGGCCTGGGCGTCCTGCTGGGCGGCGCGCTCGTGGAGTGGGCGGGGCCCGAACAAGGGCTGGCCATCGCCGGGCTCCTCGGCCTGGCGGCGAGCGTGGCTCCCGCGATGGGCTGGTTCCGGGCCCGGGCCGGGCAGGCGACGCAGGGGACGGAGAGTGCAGAGGATGGCCCTGTGGGGCGGCGATCCCGGCGATGACACCAACGAGGGGGTGGTGGCCCGGGGCTGTGTGGTCGACAGAAGGACCATTACCCGGCAGGCCCACCTGCGCAACAGCGGAAATCGCGTTATCGCGCGGAAATTCGATGGCGAGCCGGATAACCGAGAACCACAATGGCCAGAGTGACCGACCAACCCCAACGGTGGAGTCAGGCAACCGTCTACCCAGACATGTGGGCAGACCCGGATAAGGATCCCCGCGACAACACCGGAGTCAGTCCGGATGGCGAGCTGGCGACGCTGCAGGATTACCTGAAGAACTACAGACTGACCCTGCTGATGAAATGCGAGGGTCTCAACGCGGAACAGCTGGCCCGTCGGTCGGTGCCGCCGTCGACCATGTCGCTGCTCGGCCTGCTCCGGCACCTCGCCGAGGTAGAGCGGGATTGGCGCGGCTGGATCCTGCCTGGCGACCCTCCACCGAAGCTGTACGGCGCGCGCGACGCCGACTTCGACGGAGCGGTCGCCGAAGAGGCGGTGGTCGAGGCCGCATACGCCGATCTGGCCCGTGAGCAGGCGGCCACCGACGCCGTGCTGGCCGAGTATGCGGATCTGGGCGTGCGTCTGGGCAAGGACGCCATCGCCGTCCGGGAGCTGCTGGTGCACCGGATCGAGGAGTACGCCCGACATTGCGGCCACGCGGATCTGTTGCGGGAGTGCATCGACGGTCGCGTGGGTCAGTGAGGCGTTCAGTACGACGACCCGGTGGCCGACGGTAATCAGATCTACTGGGAGGTCAGCGGGTTGTCCTGTTCCACCAGCGCGGGTGCGGTCGCAGCACGCCGGACGCCGGTTTGCTGGAGACCGACCTGTCGGTCAACGCCACCCAGCACCTCATCGCCGACATGGAGTTCCTGCGTGGGCACCTGAGCATCGACACATGGCAATTGCTCGAGGTCTCGTGGGGGCTCGACCCTGAGCCTGGCCTACGCGCAGCAGTACCGGGAGCGCGTTAGCGAGCTGATCCTGTTTCGGTCACCGCGGGGCGCCGCAAGGAGATCGAGTGGATCACCCGTGACGTTGGACGGATCTTCCCGAAGGAGTGGGAACGCTTCCGCGACGCCGTACCCGTTCAGGACCGTGAGGAGAACCTGCCGGCCGCCGCACGTGAGCAGCTCGACGTGAGCGGGCCCCTTGAGACTGCTTGGGAACTGCATAAGAACTGGCCCGGCAGTGAGCTGGTAGTGGTCGATGAGGGGCATGGAGGGACCAAAATGGCGGCGCAGGTGATTGCTGAGACGGACGGGTTCCGATGAGCGCCGAAAGCACCGGGCCACGGGCTCCCCGGCTCGCCGACATCCGGTCCCGCTGGCTCAGCGTGACGACCGCCGATCTCCACGACGACCAGGTCGTAGCCGGCGCAGGCCTGGTCGGCTCGCTCGGAGCCGGCCATGCCGACGACTGGAGCGACATCGACCTCCTCGTAGTCGTGGATGACGCATGCCTCGACGACTACGCGGAACCCGGCCGTCTTCCCGCGGGTCCCGGGAAACTGGTGCTCGCCTTCGACGCCCGCCACAACGGCCCACGTGGCACCAGGGCGATCAGCGGACAGTACGTCATCGAAGGGCTCCCTCTCTGGGTCGACTGGCACATCCATCCGGTCTCCCAGGCAAACTGGCCTGCCGACAGCACCGTCATCTTCGACCGGCGAGGGTTCGGCCGTCTCTCGGCCACCTTTTCCGAGCAGCTGGACACCGGCGAACGCGAGCAGGCGACTCCCAAGGGCCCCACCGATCACCGAGCGTTGCGTCTGGCGCTCGTCCCGATCGCGGGCAAACGGATCGTCCGCCGCTCACCAGAGACGGCCCGGATGATCGAGTTCATCGGCGGCCCCTATGAGCCCGATGCGGCCTGGGAGGACCACCTCGCCACTCTGCGTCAGCTACTCGGTGGATTCGCCGCACTCGGCCTGCCCGACAGCGTCGCCGCCGGCCGCGCCTTCCTCGACCTCGTGGAGGAAACCCTCGGCTGACCTTGCTCGGCGCGGATCGCCAAGGCGAGCCGGATCCCAGCCGGGTCGAGCCGGTCACGTCGATCGATCGATGATCGCGCCACTAGGTGCCGTTGCCTGACCTGGATTCCTGATGTCGGAGAAATTCTGCAACTTATGTGACTAATGGGTGGATAATGCCTCATGGCGGAACGCGATCTTCACACCGGGGACCTCGGACTCGACCGGCTCATGGCGGAGTTCCAGGCGAACTCCACGGAGTTCTCCGATGTCATGGGCATGGTCGGCGAGGTGGTCGGCCAGGCGGCGAGTCCGGATGGCAAGATCAAGGTGCGGGTCTCGTCCTCGGGGCAGCTGACCGCGCTGCACATCGATCCCAGGGCGATGAGGCTGGGCTCGCAGGAGCTGGCTGACGCGATCATGGATCTGTCGCGGCGCGCGACCGAGGACGCGGCGCGCCGCCTCATGGAGGTGACGCGGCCCTACCTCGAGGGCGATCGGCAGGGTGACCCTCGCCGGCCCCGGTAGCCGACACCGGGCCGCGGTTCGGTCGTTCACCTGACCCGCGGGATGAGGCTGCGCGTCCCGTGGATGAGGAACTTCTGGTACATCTCCTCCTTTGTCAGCCCGTGCTCCGAGCCAGGCAAGGGGTTGTCCCCGTGCTGCGCGTCCAAGACCATCGAGTACGTGGTCGAGGCGGCCATCCGAGGGATGAAGCTCCCGTTGTTCAGCGTCATCCCGTTCGGCAGGGGGATGTTGGTGGAGGCAGTACGCAGCCCCGGCACCTTCGCCGTCAGCGCCATCCCTCCATCGGCGACCGCGTCGAAGGCCATGTTCGCCACGAAGTGCTCGCGGAACGCGGTGAGGTTGTAGCCGGCCGACCTGACGTCGTTGCCGGACTGGTCCGTCTTGATCCCGCCCGCGTAGTTGAGTCCCAGGGGCAGCACCACCTCGCCCGTGGCGTACGCCACGCTGTCGGCGACCCAGTAGGAGAAGGTGGGCAGTAACAGGGTGACGAAACGGTGCGCGGTCAATCTGAGCAGGATCGCCTGTCGCTTCATGATCGCCTGAAAGAGCTTCCAGGTGAGCACCTGGTATCCGATGGTGAACATCATGTCCACCGTCATGATCCAGCACAGCACCTTCAGCGCGTGATTGATCTTCTCGATGACGTCGGCGTAGGCCCGACAGGCATTGGCCGCGTCCCGGTGTTTGAGGGAGACCGCGAGGACCGCGGGGCCGAATTCCTCGTTCCAGAACTTCTTGAATTCGTCGACCGCTTGGTCGGAGCTCTTCTGCCAGACGGCCTCGGCGGCCGCGTTCGCCTCCCGGAAGTGCTTGTCGATCGCATCGGCGATGTCGTCCAGGACGTCGGCCGCCTCGCGGATCCGGTCCGGGTCGCCTTCGAGGTAGGAGACGCCGAACAGGAATTCGGGCGCGAGCAACCCTGCCAGACCGGCACCGGCCATACCACCCAGAGCGAACTTGGCCCCGAGCCCGATGGGCATGTCCGCCTCCTTTTCAGGCCCGCTCTACCGGAGTGGTGGGCACGCTGATCTCGTCGTCCTTACGCTGGGCGAATTCGACCAGGTGCTTCACGAATGCGTTCTTGTCGACCATGCTGGCCCAGTCGGCCGCTTCTACGTTCTTGCTCATGGCCACGACGGAGGAGCCGATGTGCTTGTACGCCTCGCCGAGATTGTGCAGGGCCGTGCTCAGATCTTCATAGGCGCTGTCGAAACCGGGGTGACCGTCCTTGCCCCTGCGGAAAATCTGGGCGGCTTCGTCGCTCGCCGGATTGCCGAAGTAGGCGATGAGGGGTTCCAACTGCGCGCGGAGTCGGGTGACGCTCCGGTCGAATTCGCCGCCCTCGGTGTGGATGGCCTTGCCGCTGCCCTCCATGCTCGAATGGTCGATGTCCACCGTGGTCCCCTCCCGCAGACGTGACTCTGTGGCCAGTCTCTGTACGTTTTATTGCCAAGAGATGACCCTGCCGTTTCAGTTGTGAACTGGGTGGTACAGAAGGGTGCGAGTGGCTTGGCACGCCCGGAGCGCAAGGGGAGGGGATTGCAGGCTGACGGTGCGCGGAGTTCGGCTCCCTGTGGTCGACCTATCGCCCGGCGGACAACCGGCCGCGGAACTCGGCGGTAGCGCTCTGGATCAGCCGGTTCCGGAACGGCCTGCCA
Organism: Nonomuraea sp. SYSU D8015; assembly: GCF_008065375.1. Taxonomy (GTDB): domain Bacteria; phylum Actinomycetota; class Actinomycetes; order Streptosporangiales; family Streptosporangiaceae; genus Nonomuraea. The sequence goes on along the minus strand of NZ_VJYI01000035.1, from coordinate 74,580 downwards.
CGATGGCACCGAGGTGGCTACGACCAGTGATCGCGTCGGGGTGCGCGACGTCCAGCATCGGCAGCCCGGCCTCCACCATCTGCTGTGCCTCGGCCAGCCGTTCCTCGTGCTGCAGGAAGAGCCCGAGCGCGATCCGCGAGCGGCCGAGCAGCTCGGGGTCGTTCCCGAGATCGGCCTCGGCCACGGCCTCGCGCAGGCGTTGCTCCGCCTCGGCCGGGTGGCCGGCCGCCGACAGCGCCAGACCCCAGTTCCGCAGCACCTGGGCGCGGAGGTCGTGACGGCCGATGGCGTCCGCCCGGGTGTGCGCCTCCGCGTACGTCCGCAGCGCCTGGACCGGGTCGCCGGCGTTGTCCTGGGCGATGGCCAGGCCGAGCGTCGCCATGAGCGCGTCCTCATGCCTGCCCTGCCGGTCGTAGGCGGCGAGCACCTTCTGGATCGCCTCCACCCGGCCCGTCTGATCGCCGGCGTCGTGGCCGATGTTCGCCAGGTGGGAGAGGGCGTTGAGCGTCGTCTGGTGGTCGGGGCCGACGTGCGACTCCAACGCCGCGACCAGGCCGGTCTCCGCCCGCAGCGCCAGCGCGCCGGCGATCCGCTCATGGCGGTTGCGCCCGTAGGTGCCGATCGCCTCTTCGATGACCTGGCGAGCCTGACCGGCGTCGCCGCGCCGGAGGAGGACGTCGGCCAGCGGCTCCAGACAGAAGGCGTAGCCGGGATGCTCACGGCCGTAGAAGTCGTGCCGCTCCTGGAGGTTGTGGCGCAGCTCGTGCTCGGCGTCGTCGAGCCGGCCGAGCATGGTGAGCACGGTGCCCAGATTGAGCCGGTACGTCAGGTGATCCTTGTACGCCTCCCGGTCGCCGACGGGCGGCCTGGAGCAGGCGCTGCGATAGCACTCCACGGCTCGGTCGAACTGACGGGAGCTGAACAGGACGTTGCCGAGGTCGCACTGGGCGGATGCCCACTCCGGGCTCCCGTGGCCGTACTTCTGCTCGGCGGCCTGCAACTCCCTCAGCATGAGCTGTTCGGCGTCGATCAGCCTGCCCTCTTCGAGCAGGCTGTAGGCGATGTCGAGCGACGTGGGTGATCCTGACATGGGCGGGAGTATAGAGATCAGTTCCGCTCAGCCTGACTTTTCCGCTCTGTCCACCCCTGCTCCGGATCGTCCCCGCGGTCCCGATCCGGTGCTGGATTCCGGGTGGTCAGTGAGGGGCTACCAGGGTCTTGAGCGTGACGATGGCCACGCCCAGTGCGAGGTTGGCGACCGCGAAGACGACCACGACCCGTACGGAGGAACGGGCCGTGACGGCGGCCGCGACGGCCCAGGCGACCTGGCCGGCCACCGCGACGACCATCGCCGTCCACGTCGCGACCACGTCGGACATGCCGAACGCCGAGGCGAAGGCGGCGGCCACGGCGGGAGGGAACGAGGCCTGGGCCACCGGCCAGTCCCGCCGGCAGGCCGTGCCCAGCCGCTGCCAGGTCAGAGGGTGGATGCCGCTGCTCACGACCGTGGCGTAGACGTGGGCGAGCCAGAACACCACGCCGGTGCAGAGCAGCACCACCACGAGGTTCCCCGCCGAGATCGGCGTGCCGTCCACCGCGCTGCCGGCCACCACGGACGCCGCCAGCAGCGAGCCGTACACGGCGCCCGCGAACTCGACCCGCTCCGGAAGGCTGCCCGGGTCACGGTGACGCGCGTTCATGGCAGCAGTGTCGTCGGAATGCGGCGGTTCCGGCCGGTCGGCGTGCGGGAGGATGCCTAGTTTTGGGCTGCTCGACGACAAGCTCCGATCAGCGCGGCGAGCCGGGCGGTCCTCTGCTCCTAATGCTCCGAAATATTTCGGGAGGGCAGGTTCCGCCCTGCCCGGTTCCCTCGGTGGAGGCATCCGCGATATATCTACGCCGAGCCATAGAAAGCGGTTTCTATGCTTCTCGGCCCCTCGACTCCGAAGGAACCCCCATGACCGACCCCCACGGCATCGGGTTGACCCGGCGCACCTTCATCCAGGCCGCGGGCGCGACCGCCGCCGCGTACTCCCTCGTCAGCACAGTGTCCGACGCCGCGAACGCCGACGAGAGGCCCGAGGCGGCCGACCGGCTGGTCGTGTACCCCGTCCCCGCCGGGGTCCCGACCAACGCGAGCTTCTCGGTCAAGGCCCGCACCCCTCACGGTCAATGGCAAACGGTACCTGTCCTCCGTGGCCAGACGAAGACGATCAACGAGAAGACCGGCGCGGGCATCCTCAGGAACACCTCGGTCGCCACCTTCGACTTCAGCGGCACCGTCGAGGTCGAGGTCACCTCCTCCAAGGGCGCGATCGGCTCCGCCCGGATCCGCCCGCTGTCGTACGGCGTCAAGCACGAGGCGACCGGCGACACCGTGCGCTTCAGCCTCACCGAGCCGCGCAACCTCTCCATCGAGATCGACGGCGAGATCTTCGACAACCTCCAGCTGCACGCCAACCCGATCGAGGCGCAGCGCCCCGAGCAGGGCGAGCCCGACGTCATCTACTTCGGCCCCGGCCTGCACACCGTCGCCGGCAACGTGCTGATGGTGCCCAGCGGCAAGACGGTGTACCTGGCCGGCGGCGCGGTGCTGAAGGCCCGGGTCGAGTTCAACAAGGTCGAGAACGCCCGCCTGCTCGGCCGGGGCATCCTGTGGAACGCCGACGGCGGCATCACGGCGGCGTTCTCCAAGAACATCGAGATCGACGGCATCATGGTGCTCAACCCGCGCACCGGCTACGCCTGCACGATCGGCCAGTCCAAGCAGGTCACCGTCCGCAACCTCCACTCCTACAGCAGCGGCCAGTGGGGCGACGGCATCGACGTGTTCAGCAGCGAGGACGTCCTGATCGAGGGCGTCTTCATGCGCAACAGCGACGACTGCATCGCCATCTACGCCCACCGCTGGGACTACTACGGCGACACCCGCAACGTCACCGTACGCGACTCCATCCTCTGGGCCGACGTCGCGCACCCGGTCAACATGGGCACGCACGGCAACCCCGAGAAGCCCGAGGTCATCGAGAACATCGTCTTCAGCAACATCGACGTCCTCGACCACCGCGAGCCCCAGATCCTCTACCAGGGCTGCTTCGCCATGAACACCGGGGACAGCAACCTCATCCGCAACGTCCGCATCCAGGACGTGCGGGTGGAGGACTTCCGCTGGGGCCAGCTGATCAACCTGCGGGTCATGGCCAACCGGTACAACTCCGCGCCCGGCCGGGGCATCGAGGACGTGTACGTCCGGAACCTGAAGTACGACGGCAAGAACGCCAACATGTCGGTCATCGTCGGCTACGACGCGGACCGTCCCGTCAAGAACGTCACCTTCCAGAACCTGGCGATCAACGGCACGGTCATCGCCGACACGATGCAGAAGCCCCGCTGGTACCTGACCCCGGACATGGTGCCGATGTTCGTCAACGAGCACGTGAAGGACCTGCGCTTCCTGGACTCCGCCACGCCCGCGGCCTCGGTCGCGCCGCAGGTCACCAGCGCGGGCGAGGCCACGGCCACCGCGCGTCAGGTCTTCAACCACCTGATCACCGCGACCGCGCTGCCGACGTCGTTCGCCGCCGACGGCCTGCCGAAGGGACTCACGGTCGACACGGACACCGGCCTGATCTCGGGAATCCCGCAGGTCCCCGGCACCTACACGGTCACCGTCTCGGCCACCAACAGCGTGGGCACGGCGACGAAGTCCCTCACCGTCAGCGTCGGGCACCCCGCCTGAGCAAGGAGTCCCTGTGCATCCCCTCAGCCGACGATCGTTCCTCGGCGTGGCGGGGCTCGCGGCCGTGGCCGGAAGCGGGCTGCTGTCCGCCTCCGCCACGCCCACCTGGGCCCTGGACGCGAAGGAAACCCAGGCGAGAAGAGCCTTCGCCCATCCCGGTCTCCTCCATTCCCGCGAGGACCTGGACCGGATGAAGTCCGCGGTGGCGGCAGGACGCGACCCGATCGCCGCCGGCTTCGCCGCGATGGCCGCCCACGCCCGCTCCCAGCACACCTACACCGTCCAGAACACCGGACAGATCACCACCTGGGGCCGCGGCCCCACCAACTTCGCGAACCAGGCCGTCGCCGACGCGGCCGCCGCGTACCAGAACGCCCTGATGTGGGCGATCACCGGCGACGTGCGCCACGCCGACAAGGCCCGCGACATCCTGGACGCCTGGGCCTCCTCCCTCACCGGCGTCACCGGCGCGGACGGCCAGCTCGGCGCCGGGCTCCAGGCGTTCAAGTTCGTCAACGCGGCCGAGATCCTCCGGCACACCGGCTACGACGGCTGGCCCGAGGCGTCGATGCGGCGCTGCGCCCGCTCGTTCACCGACGTCTGGTACCCGGCGGTGTCCGGCTACTGCCTGTACGCCAACGGCAACTGGGACCTCGCCGCGCTCCGCACGATCCTCGCCATCGCCGTGTTCTGCGACGACCGGGTGATGTTCGAGGACGCCATGCGGTTCGCGACGGCCGGGGCCGGCAACGGCTCCGTGCTCAACCGCGTCGTCACGGCTGCCGGGCAGGGGCAGGAGTCGGGCCGAGACCAGGCCCACGAGCAGCTCGCGGTCGGCCTGCTGGCGGACGCGGCCCAGGTCGCCTGGCAGCAGGGCGTGGACCTCTTCGGCTTCGCCGACGACCGGATCCTCGCCAACTTCGAGTATTTCGCCCGCTACAACCTCGGCGACGACTCCGTGCCGTTCGCGCCCGACCTCGACCGCACCGGCAAGTACATCAAGAAGACCGTCTCCGACCGGCAGCGCGGAGTGATCCGGCCGCTGTGGGAGATGGCGTACGCCCACTACGCGGGACGTCTCGGCAAGCCCGCCCCGTACACCGAGAAGGTCATCTTCAGGGGCGCGGGCGGCACGCGCGCGGTCGAGGGCTACAACGACGACCACCCGTCGTGGGGGACCCTCACCTTCGCCGGCACGGAGCGCGGCTCCGGTCTGCCGGCCGGGGCGCCCACCGCTCCGGCAGGGGTGACGGCGGCGTCCGGTGACGCGGGTGTCGAGCTCACGTGGCCGGCGGTCGTCGGAGCGCAGACCTACGCGGTGTGGCGGAAGGAGCCGGACGCCGACGCGTACGCGCCGCTCGCCGACCGGCTGACGGCGACCGCGTACACCGACCGCACGGCCGCCGCGGGCCGCGCCTACGCGTACACGGTCACGGCCGCCAACGGCCAGGGCACCGGGCCCCGGTCGCTGCCGGTCGTGGCCGCCGGAGGGTTGCCCGCACCCTGGCGGACGGGCGACATCGGCGCGGTACGCCCGAAGGGCTCCACCGGGTACGACGGTGAGCGCGTCACCATGGAGGCGGGCGGCGCCGGGATCGCCGGGGACGCCGACTCCTTCCGCTTCGCCTGGCTGCCGCTGACCGGGGACGGCGCGGTCACGGCCCGGGTCGTGTATCCACTCAGCTCGCAGTACTCGCAGGTGGGCGTCATGGTGCGGGGGTCGCTCGAAGCGGGCGCCCCGCACGCGGCGATGCTGCTCCAGGGCCTGCCGCTGCATGCCTGGAGCGGGGTTTGGACGGTACGGGCCGAGGCCCGGGGCGCCACGCGAGGCACCGGCTCTCTTCCCGTGCCGCCGTCCCAGCGCGCGGCGATCACCGTCAACGCCGGGTTCCCGATCTCCGAGCTGGGGCCGCTGCCCGAGTCGGCGACGCCGCTGGAGTCCCCCTATGTGGAGGCGGCGGGCGACGGCTACCGGCTCCGGATGCCGTACTGGGTGAGGATCACCCGCAAGGGAGCCGTCCTCACGGGGGAGATCTCGCCGGACGGTCACGAGTGGACCACGGTCGGGTCGGACGAGCTGCCACTGGGCGGGAACGCCCTGGCGGGGCTGGCCTTCACCTCCTGCCTGGGCGTCGCGGAGGACTACGCGGAGACCGGCACGGCCTGCTTCGACAACGTCACCGTGGAGGCCGGCGGCCTCAGCTGGTCGGTCTCGGAGCCGGCGGGCCGCGTGAGCGACGTGGAGGCGGTGGCGGACGGCTCCGCGGTCCAGCTCACGTGGCGGGACGACGACCTGTCGGGGCGGTACACGGTGTGGCGCGGGGACGGCGAGCGTGGTCCGTACCGGGTGCTGGCCACCGGCGTCGGCCCGGTCGGCTTCGGCACCCGCACCCGCTTCAGGGATGCCACCGGCGTGCCCGGACGCACGTACCACTACGCCGTCGCGCGCTCCAACACGGCCGGAACGGGTCCGCGTTCGCGCCCGGTGAGCGCCCCGATGCCCCAGCCGTCCGCGGCGCCCGCAGTGTCCGTCCCGGCGACCGTGTACGGCAACGCCGCCCGGCCCTTCCGCCTCGTCGTGCGGGCCACGGGCGATCCCGTGCGATTCACGGCGACGGGCCTTCCCGGCGGGCTCAGCCTCGATCCCCGGACCGGCCTCATCACCGGCACGCCTGCCGCGGCCGGGGAGTACACCGTCCGGCTGACCGCGGAGAACGCGAACGGCTCGGGGACGGCGTCACTCGCGCTGACCGTGGCCGCCGCCCCACCCGGCCCCTGGGCGTACCGGGACCTCGGGGACGTCGTGTACGACGAGCGGCTCCTCGGCACGTACGGCGTGGTGATCGTCCGCACGCCGGGGATCGCCCACCACGACAACGGGGTCTTCACCGTGCGCGGCGCGGGCGCCGACCTCAACGTCAACGGGCAGGGCGCGAGCGCCCAGTTCGCGTACGTGCCGCTCGTCGGGGACGCGGAGTTCACCGCCCGGCTGACCCGGCCGACCGGCCAACCCGGCCGGGTCGGGGTGGTGATGGCGAAATCCCTCAACCCCTTCGACCTGATGGCCGGGACGGTGGTGACCTCGGGAGGGAGCGGCGTCAGCCAGCTGATCCGGCGGCTCAAGGTGGCCGGCAGCGCGCCCGCGGTGAACGGTCCCTCATTCTCCGGAGCGCCGCTGTGGCTGCGGCTGCGGCGCTCCGGACCGGTCTTCACCGCCTCCGTGTCGGGGGATGGCGAGATTTGGACGACGGTGGGGCAGGACACTCTTACGGGCTTCGGCGACGCCCCGTACTACGCGGGCCTCGCCGTGACGTCCGGGAGCCCCGACACGCTGGCCACGGCCGTGTTCGACCAGGTCACCTGGCGTACCTGAGAACGCCCGCCCGTCGTCCCGCGGAGACGACGGGCGCTCGCCGCTGACGTACCAGGTCAAAGGGTTTTGACCGGACGAGGAACACCGTCGTCTCGACCCCCGGAACGGCCCCTCCTAGCGTGGAGATGAGGCCTGAAAGGGGGGACGAGATGTTCATCCAGGTCTTTCAGGGCCAGGTGACCGACGCGGGGGAGATCCGGGAGTCGCTGGACCGATGGGTGGCCGACCTCGCGCCGGGCGCGCACGGCTGGCTCGGCAGCACGGCGGGGGTGACCGACGACGGCACGTTCCTGTGCGTGGTCCGGTTCGAGTCGGAGGAGGCGGCGCGGCGCAACAGCGACCGCCCGGAGCAGGGCCAGTGGTGGATCGAGACCGCCAAGCTCTTCGGCGGCGAGGTGACCTTCCACGACTGCCCCCAGGTGTACGAGTACCTGCGGGGAGGCTCCGACGAGGCGGGATTCGTCCAGATCATGCAGGGTCGGGTGCGCGCTCCCGATCAGCTGCAGGAGATCTTCGCCCACGGCCAGGACAAGCTGGCCGAGTTCCGGCCCGACCTCATCGGCGGCACGGCCGCCCTGCACCGGGACGGAGGCTACACCGAGACCGCCTACTTCACCTCCGAACAGGAGGCCAGGGAGGGCGAGCGCAAGGAGATGCCGCCCGACGTCCGGCAGGAATTCCAGGAGTGGCTGGACCTGTTCGAAGGCGACCTGACCTACTACGACCTGCGCGAACCCTGGCTGTACTCACCACGATGAGGTGACGCCCGGCCTCACCGCCCCGGGACCCGGGTCCCGCCCACGCCGCCCGGGAGGACTGCGGTACCGCAGAGAGATCCGCCCGGCGGTCGAGGAACGGGACTGCGGCGGCCAGCAGGCTTGACGGGGAGAGCGGCCGCCCGTCCCAGCGCGGCCGGGAGTGGGGGGTGGTGAGGTGGCGTGGTTGGCGTGGCGGACGCTGCGATGGCATCCGGGCAGCCTGATGGGCACGCTCGTCACGCTGGTCGTCGCGGCGACCGCGGTCGGCGCCCTGTGGTTCGTCGTCGACTCCACGGACCGGCAGGAGGTCCCGGTGGAGCGGTACGCCGGAGTTCCGCTGGTCGTCGGCACGAGCGGAGGTGGGATCTCGCCGGGACTGGCGGCGGCCGTGGACGCGCTCCCCGAGGTGGGGGCGACGGTTCGCGACCTCAGCTTCCCGGCGGTCCTGTTCGTCCGCGGGGCTCGGCTGGAGGTGCCCGGGGACCAGCGGGTCTGGCCGTGGGGACATGGCTGGTCGAGCGCGCGGTTGACGCCCTTCCTGCTCAGCGAGGGGCGGCCGCCACGGGCGCCGGGCGAGGTGGTCATGGACGCCCGCCTGGCCGCGGTGGCCAGGACCAAGGTCGGAGACCGGGTCGAGGTCGCCGTGTCGGGAACCGTCCAGGCCCACGAGGTGGTCGGCGTGGCGGCGCCCCGATCGGCCTGGCGGCACCAGTCCGCGCTGTTCTTCGCCGACGGCCACGCCGCCGCATTGTCGGGACGCGGCCAGAGGGCCGACGCGCTCGGCGTCTACCCCCGGCCGGGCGTCGGCGTGGAGGCGCTGCGGGCGGCCGTGACGCGGGCGGTGGAGCCGTACAACACGCCTGGCCTGCGGATCGCGCGCGTCGCCGTCGGCGCGGACCGCGGCGGGCAGGAGAACAACATCGTCGCCGGTGAAGGCTTCAACACCCTGTGGTTCCTGGTGTGGGTCACCGGGCTGGTCTCCACGGGCATGGTGGCGGCGGCCATGGGGCTGTCGGCCCGGCGCCGCGGCATGGAGATCGCCGTCCTGCGGTCCGTGGGAGCCCGTCCCGGGCAGATTCGGTGGATGCTGCTGGCGGAGGCGGTACTGCTCGCCGTGGTCGCCACGGCGGTGGCGGTCCCGCTCGGCATGCTCCTGGCTCCGGTCGTCGTGGCCCGTTTCCGCGACTTCGGGACGGTGAGCGTGGCCTTCGAGGTCGGCTACCACCCGGTTCCGGTGCTGTGGACGTTCGCGCTGACCCTGGCCATCGCCCTGGTGGCGAGCCTGGCGGCGGTACGGCGGGCGCTGCGGATCCGGCCCGGCGACGCGCTGGGCGAGGCCCCGGCGGAGGGCAGGCGGCTCGGCAGAGGACGGCTGGCGGCAGGGCTGGCGCTGCTGGCGGGGGCCGGCGCCCTGTCAGCCGTGCAGCTGTGGGGGCTGGTCACGCTCCACGGGGTCGCCCTGATGGGCCTGCAACTCGGCACGATGTGCCTGGCCGTGGCCGCGGTCGGCCTGGTCGCCCCTTGGGTGGTGCTGATCTCGGGCAGGCTGGTGCGGGTTGTGGTCGCCCGGGTGTCGCGGGTGGGCGGGTTCCTCGCCGTCGCCAACGTGGTCTTCAACCACCGCAGGTTCGCCGGGGCGGTGGGAGCGCTGGCGCTCGGCGTGACGCTTGTCGGCGTGATCGTGGGCACGCAGCTCTTCTACGACTGGCGGGTGGCCGCGCACGCCGTCAGGGACGTCCGCGCCGACCACGTGCTGCGGCCGTCGACGGGGCAGGGTGCGCTGTCGGAGGAGCTGCGGCGCCGGGTCCTGGCTCGCGACGGCACGTCCGCCGCGGTCGGGATCGCTCCGATGCCGGTCGCCGTGTCGGTGGAAGGACGGCCGCCCGTCCAGGACCCGCCGCCCGCCACGGCCACCCTGGTCACCGGAGACGTCACGCGGGTGCTCCATTTGTCCTTACGCGGCCGGTCTCCCGGTGACCTGGGCGAAGGCGAGGTTGCCGTGAGCGAGTCGCTCGGGGCAGGGCTCGGGTCGCGGCTACGGGTCAGGTTCCCCGGCGAGGCCGAGGACGCCCGCTACACGGTGACCTCCGTCTACGCCGACACCGGCGAATTGGGGTCGGTGCTGCTGCCCGCCCGCGCGATCGCCGGCACCCACCTGCCGTCGCGGCAGCACGAGCGGATCTACGTACGCGGCGCGGATCCCGGCCGGCTCGCGGATCCGCGCGTGCCCGTGGAGTCCTTCACCAAACAGGAGTACGTCTGGCAGAAGAGCCGGGAGAACGCCGAGCGGAACCGCACGTTGCCGTATGTCTCCCTGCTGGTCGCGGTGCTGTGCCTCGTGGCCGCGATCAACAGCCTGTGCATGGGGCTGCTCGACCGGCGGCGGGAGTTCACCGGCATGCGGCACCTCGGCATGCGCCGGGGCCAGGTGATGCGGATGGCCTGCTGGGAGAGCGTGTTCACCGTCGTCCCCGTCCTCGTCCTGGCCCTGGCCGCGACCGCCTGGGTGACGCTCGTTCACGCCGCGAGCGAGCCCGGCGGGGTGGCCGGCACGTTGTCCCTCATCCCCTTCGACTGGCTGGTCCCTCTCGGCGCGGCCGCCCTCGCCGGCGCGCTGGCGGGATCGCTGCTGGTCGTCCGCGCGGCACTGCGAAACGAAAGGCAGGACACGGTATGAACGGCGGTATCGAAGCCGCGGTGCGTCTCGACGGCGTCGGCAAGGTCTACGGCACGGGCGTTTCGGCGGTCACCGCCCTGCGCGACGTCAGCCATGCCTTCGCGCGCGGTTCCTTCACGGCGGTGATGGGGCCGTCGGGCTCGGGCAAGACCACGTTGCTGCAGTGCGCGGCCGGGCTGACCCGGCCCACGTCGGGTTCCGTCAGCGTGGGCGGCGCCGACGTCACACGGCTGAGCGAGGCCGAGCTGTCCGGCCTGCGCAGCCGGCGGATCGGGTTCGTGTTCCAGGCGTTCAACCTGCTGCCGGCGCTGACGGGGAGGGAGAACATCGAGCTGCCGCTGCGGCTCGCGCGCCGCCGGCCGGCGCCCGGCCGGGTGGAGGAGCTCATCGGCCGGGCCGGGATCGGCGAGCACGTGCACCGCCGCCCGCACCAGCTGTCCGGCGGGCAGCAGCAACGTGTGGCCATCTGCCGGGCGCTGGTGGCCGGGCCGGACGTGGTGTTCGCCGACGAGCCGACGGGCAACCTGGACGCCAGGTCGGGACGGGAGATCCTGGGCCTGCTGCGGCTGGTGGTCGACGAACTGAGGCAAACGGTCATCATGGTCACCCACGACCCGGCCGTCGCCGCCCACGCCGACCGGGTGCTCTTCCTCAGCGACGGACAGGTGATCAAGGTCATGGAGGCCCCGACGGCCGAGGCGATCGCCGCCGGTCTCGGAGTCCGCTAGGGCCCGCCGGGGGTCACGAGGCCGGCCTCGTACGCGACGATCACCGCCTGCGCCCGGTCCCGCACCTCCAGCTTGGCGAACAGGTCGCTCACCCGGTTCTTCACCGTCGAGACCGCGAGCCCGATCTGCTCGGCTATCTCCTGGTTGGACAGCCCGCGGGCGATCAGCTCCAGCACCTGCAGCTCGCGCTCGCTGAGCCCGGACAACGCGGCGGGGACGGTCACGGCGCGCGGCCGGGACGGCCGGACGAAGGTGCCGATGAGGCCGAGCAGCAGCCGGGGCGCCACCGTCGCCTCGCCCCGGTGCACGATCCTGATGCCGTCGACCAGCTCCTCCGGCGAGGAGTCCTTCGGCAGGAACCCGGACGCCCCCGCCCGCAGCGCGGCCACCACGTGCTCCTCCAGGTCGAAGGTGCTCAACGCGAGCACCTTCGTGCCGGGCAGCTCCGCGACGATCCGCTCCGTGGCCGCCACCCCGTCCATGCCCGGCAGGTGCAGGTCCATCAGCACCACGTCGGGACGCAGGACGTGGCTCTGCCGTACCGCCTCCAGCCCGTCGGCCGCCTCGCCCGCGGTGGTCAAGCCGGGCTCGGTCTCCAGCAGCAGGCGCAGGCCCGCGCGGACCAGCGCGTGGTCGTCCACGAGCAGTACTTTGATCACGTCTTCTCCAGCAGCGGGATGCGGGCGTGCACCACGAAGCCTCCCTCGGGCGCGGGCCCGGCGCGCAGCTCCCCTCCGCACAACGACACCCGCTCGGCCATCCCCGCCAGCCCGAGCCCCAGCCCTCCTCCGCCGCCCGGCTGCGGCCGGCCGTCGTCGGCGACCTCCACCTCGACGAGATCGGGCCGGTACGCCAGCCGCACCCGGGACCGCGCGCCCGCCGCGTGCTTGCGCGTGTTGGTCAGAGACTCCTGCACGATGCGGTACACGGCGTGGTCCACGGTCGTCGGCAGCTCGACCGCCTCGCCCGTGACCTCCAGCTCCGCGTTGCCGGACTCCTCGATCAACGCCGGCAGCCTGGCCACCCCGACGCCCGCCTGGTTCTCCACCGACTCGCCGTCGGTACGCAGCACGTCCAGCAGGCGGCGCATCTCCGCCATCGCCTGGCGGGCCGTGTCCTCGCCGGTGAGCAGGGTCTCCCGGGCCCGGCCCGGGTCGATCGGGATGGTCCTCCTGGCGACGCCCATGTACAGGCTCACCACGCTGACGTGGTGGGCGATCACGTCGTGCAGCTCGCGGGCGATGCGGCGGCGCTCGGCCCGTACCGCGTGCTCGGCCGCCTGCTGCGCCTTGCGCAGGGCCAGTTCCTCGCGCAGGCGCACGACGTGTCCCACCGCCACCGGCAGCGCCGGCGACAGCGCGATGGTCAGCGAGACCGAGAAGTAGTCCGCCCAGGCCGGCATGAAGGCCACCAGCCCGCCGGCCACGGCCAGCGCCGCCACGACCGCCGAGACGCGGGACGAGGTGTGGCGGCCCACGCTGTAGAGCGCGAGGAGCATGGCGCTGACCGGCGCGTCGTGCAGTGGGGCCCGGGACGTCACCAGGTACACCACGCCCACCAGGACCGCCACGGCGACCGGATGCCCGCGACGCGGCAGCACGAGCGCCGCCGACCCCACCGCGATCACCATGGAAGCGACGTTCGCCGTCCTGAACTCGGCCAACAGCACCACCAAGGCCAGCGCCACGTCCCCCACACGCGGATGGGTCGCCCATCCGCGTAAGACCGCGAACGACATGATCCCCAATGGACCACAGTGTCACGGATCGCGCAAACGCCGTCAGGGGTGATGTGTGGTGACCTTGGGGAAGGTGGCCCGGGATGTCCACCCCAGACCTCGTCCTCGCCCTCGCCGGCGCCGCCGCGTTGCTCGCCGCCGTCCTGCCCGGCCTGCTCGCCCGTCGCGCGCTCTCCTTACCACTGGTGTACCTGCTCGGCGGCGTGGTCCTGTTCCTGCTGCCGCTCGGCCTGCCCGAACCCGATCCGATCGCTCATCGGGTGGCTTTGGAGCACATCACGGAGATCTGCGTGCTCGTCTCCCTCATGGGAGCGGGGCTGGCGCTCAACCGGCGCGCCGGACTGCGGAGCTGGGCCACCACGTGGCGGCTGCTCGGCTGCGCGATGCCGCTGACCGTCGCCGGGGTCGCGGCCGCGGCCGTCCTCGTGCTCGGCTGGCCCGTCGCGGCGGCGCTGCTGCTGGGCGCGGTGCTCGCGCCCACCGACCCGGTGCTCGCCTCCGACGTGAACGTGGGGGAGCCGGCCGACGCCGAGAACGCCGACGACGAGGTCCGCTTCGCGCTCACCTCCGAGGCGGGGCTGAACGACGGGCTGGCCTTCCCCATCGTGTACGCCGCCGTCGCCGTGGCCGTCGTCGGCGGAGCGGGGTGGGTGGGCGAGTGGGCGCTGGTGGACGTGCTCTACCGGATCGTGGCGGGAGTGGTCTGCGGGCTGCTGATCGGCCGGCTGCTGGGGCGGCTGTTCTTCCACTCCCGCGCCGACGAGCTCAGGCTGGCCGAGCACCGCGACGGTTTCGTCGCGCTCGCCGCGACCTTCCTCGCGTACGGGCTGACCGAGCTCGCGCACGGCTACGGCTTCGTCGCGGTGTTCGTCACGGCGTGCACCATCAGGCGCGTCGAGCACGGCCACGGCTACAACAACGTGCTGCACGGTTTCGTGGAGCAGATCGAGCGGCTGTTCACCGCCTGGCTGCTGCTCCTGCTCGGCGGCTTCGTCGCGGCGGGCGGCCTGGCCGCGCTCACCTGGCGGGGCGCCGCGGTGGGGCTGCTGTTGCTGCTGGTGATCCGGCCGGTGTCGGGCTGGCTGTCTCAGGTACGCGGCCCGGCCGGGCCCAAGGAACGGCTGGTGATCTCGTTCTTCGGCATCCGGGGCATCGGCTCGCTGTTCTACCTCACGTACGCGCTCGGCGAGGCCGACTTCGGCGTCCCGCCGGAGGAGCTGTGGGCGGTGACCGCCTTCACCGTGGTCGCCTCGGTGGTCCTGCACGGCATCACCGCCACCCCGGCCATGACCCGCCTGGACGCCCTGCGCGACGGCGCCCTCGTTGACCGATCATGTCACTGAGAGCCCATCGTGAGGAGCATATGTCGGACCCCTCAGAACTTCCCGTCCTGCCACCGGACGCCGCCGCCTTCTACACCAGCCACAGCGTCTTCTCCTCGCCCGGCGCCCTGGCCGGGCTCTATGCCGACCTGCCCGCCGACCCCGGCCTGCTCGCCCGCATCGTCCGCGACCTGATGATCCATCGTCCTCTACGATCGGATCGCCACGGTGACGGCCGATGACGTGGATTTCCCCGCGGCACGCAGGACGTTCATCGAGGACGACCGCCTGCGACCCCCGAAGACCGTCCTGTCCCTGGCACCGTTCAACGGCCCCCAGCAGGTGACCCTGCGTATTGCGGACCGAAAGGGCCACGACTGCTGAGGGCGCGGCCCCGCCCCTGCGGGTGAGGCCGCGCCATCAGATCCCTACGAACCCGCGTACGTCCAGCCCGGCAGACCCGGGAGGGGGCCCGGGAGCGGGCGGGCGGTGCGCTGGGCGGTCAGTTCGGCCGGTGGGACGGCCGGGCACCTGGCGCCCTTGGCCGGCGCCGTGACCGAGACCAGGTACTGGTCGATCGCGGTCGTCGGGCAGTCGCCGCGGCCGTAGATGCCGTGGCCCCACCCCTCGTACGTCAGCAGCCGGGCCTCACGGCCGATCTGCCGAGCCGCGTTCACCGCCCACGGGTAGCCGGTGGCGGGGTCGTGCAAGGCGTTGCCCAGCAGGAGCGTGGGCGTGCCCGACACGTTGAGGCGGTGCTGGGGGTTCGGGGCGGGCGGCGAGCCGAGGCAGGCGGCCGTGATCGGGTGGGCTGCCGCGCTGACCAGCATGTCCGGCGCGATCGCCGCCGATCTGCGCAGGTGGCGGGCCCATTCGCGGTAGTCGCGGACGGGCACGTCGTAGTCCTGGCAGAAGACGAAGGTGGCGTCGTTGATCACCTCTTGGCTCGCCTTGGCCGGCGGCGTGAGGATCGCCTTCGCCGTCTGGGCGCCGCTCTCGAGGGCCACCAGGAACTCGGCCAGTTCCTTGAAGGCGGGGCCGTAGAAGGCGCCGAACGCCTGGCCGATGAGGCCCAGCTTGCTGATCTTCGCCTCCGGCTGGCCGGGCAGGTGCAGCTCGCCGCGCTCGGCCCTGGCCAGCAGGCCCTTCCAGACCGCGCGGACGTCCCTGCCGTGCAGCGCGCACGACGCGGTCCGGTCGCACCAGGCGACGAACTCGTTGAACGCGTCCTGGGCGGCCCACGACTCGGTGTCCAGGAACGCCTTCGTGCCGAGGCTGTGGTCCATGTTGCTGTCGAGCGCCAGCGCACGCACCCGCTTCGGGAAACGCTCGGCGTACAGCTGGCCGATGAGGGTGCCGTACGAGACGCCGTAGTACGTCAGCTTGTCGTCACCGAGGGCGGCGCGCAGGGCGTCGAGGTCGCGCACCACGTTGCCGGTGTGGACGTGGTCGAACAGCGGGCCGGTGCGGGCCCGGCAGTCCTGCCGGTAACGCTCGTTGTGGGCGAGCAGGGCGTCGAAGTCGGCCTGGCTCTTGAGCGACAGCGGGTCGGGCGCCTGCAGGGCGAGCTCGAGCGAGCAGGTGATCGGGTGGCTGCGCGCCACACCGCGCGGGTCGAAGCCGACCACGTCGAAGCGGCTGGTGATCTCCGGCGTGAAGCCGAGCCAGTTCTCCAGTACGGCGGTCACGCCCGAACCGCCGGGGCCACCGGGGTTGATCACCACCGAGCCGATCCGGGCCGCCGGGTCGGTGGCCTTGCGGCGGGCGAGGGCCAGCTCGAACGTCTCGCCGTCCGGCTTGTTCCAGTCGACGGGCACGGTCAGCGTGCCGCATTCGGCCGTGGCGTCCTCGGCGCAGGGGGCCCACGAAATGGCCGGCGCCGCCGCGGCCGGGGCCACGGGCAGCAAGGGGACCGCCAGGGAGAGTAAGAGGGTGGAGATCAGGACTGGTCTTCGCATCGCGGATCCAATCGTCGGGTACTTGATCGTCGATCAGAGCGTTCCACAAGACCATCCGACTGGAGTAGGAAATCGCAGTCATCCTCAGGTACCTCTTCCGGTGATGGGACTGACAGGAGGATGAAAGGGCGGCTCGGCACCCTGGAGGTCACGCATCCAGGAGGAAGATCATGCCGAGCGAGACGACCACGCCCGACGTCCTGACCGCCGTCACCGCGGCCAGCCTCGCGCGGACCCAGGCCGTGATGGCGGACACCACGGCCTGGGCCGCCGTCAACGGCCTGCAGCCGCCGCCGCAGGATCTTCCGCTGTACGCCGCCCACGGCCCGGCCGCCCCCGCCTCGACGGCCTTCTCCGCCGACACGGTGTGGTTCGCCCAGGCATGGGCGACGGCCACCGCCCTGGCGCACGGGGAGCGGTCGAGCCGGTCGGGCCGGGTGTGCGTCGTCCACGCCGAGGAGGGGCGGCGGTGGGCGACCGTGCTGTATCCGCCGGCCTCGGAGGAGGAGTGGCAGGAGGTCCTGGACGAGGTCGCGGGCCTGGCCGGCGACGGCGCCGCAGGCCGCACCCTGCTGACGAGCCCATGGCGCACGCCCGACCTGCGGCGGCGCGGCTGGGAGCTCATGGGCTACCCGGTCCTGCTGCATCGCAAGCCGGGCGGCGGCTGCCGCGAGGTGCCCGCGCCCGAGGTCGTCCTTCGCCGGGCCGGACACGACGCGTGGCGGCCGGGCTTCGTCACGCCGGCCGACCTGGCGGCCGACGTGACGGGGGTGCTCGACGGGCCGTGGAACCCCGAGGTCCTCCACTGGACCGCCGGGCACGGCGGCGAGACCGTGGCGGTGGCCGCCGTCGTCCTGGCGCATGGGCTGTGGATGCCGGCGGCGGTCGCGGTACGGCCCGATTCACGGAGACGAGGCGTCGGCAGGGCCGTGCTGTCTCTGCTGCGGCCACATCTCGCCGCGTTCCCGGAGCCGCCGTCGCTCGCCCTCGTTCCCGACCACCTGGCCGGCATCGCGCGCGGTGCCGGTTACCGCTCCCGCCAGCGCTGGATGACCTGGCGCCGATGACGGCACGGACCGGGCGATCGCGTCCGCGCCCAGGTCGCTGGGGGCTCAGGCGCGTGCCTCCAGCACCAGATTGAACTCGGTGGCGAGCGCCTGCCTGACGTTCCCGAACCCGGCCGAGCGCAGCACGTCGATCAGCCGCTCCGGGCCCGCCTGCGCCCCCAGCGCCGCCCCGTTCTGGGCGAGCGAGTTGGGCACGCACACCATCGTCGAGGCGGCGTAGTACGCGAGCGCGACCGGGTTGCCGATGCTGCTCTCCAGCCGGTCGGTGGCGAACGGCTCGATCACCATGACCGTGCCGCCCTCGGCCAGCGACCGCCTGGCCGTGGCCGCCGCCCCCACCGGGTCGCCCATGTCGTGCAGGGAGTCGAAGAAGCAGATCAGGTCCCACGACCCCGCCGGGTATCCGTGCGCCCCGGCGACCAGGAACTCCACCCGGTCGTCCACCCCCGCCTTGGCGGCCTCCTCCCGCGCGGCCAGCACTGACTCCTCGTGGGAGTCGATGCCCATGAAGTGGGCGTTGGGGAAGGCCTGCGCCATCAGGATCGTGGAGCGGCCGTGGCCGCAGCCGACGTCCAGCACGTGCGCGCCTTCGCGGAGTCGGTCCACGACGCCGTCCAGCGCGGGCAGCCACTGGTCGACGACCGAGGCCCGATAGAGCGGCTCGAAGAACCTCGCCGTGCCGGTGAACATCCGGGAGTCGTGGTCGTGCCAGGCGACGCCCGCGCCGGTGCGGAACGCCTCCGCGATCTTGTCCACGGCCATCCAGAAGGCGACGGCCGCCTCCAGGCCACCGCCCTGGAACGCCGGTGAGCCCTCGTGCGCGAGCACCGCGGCATGCTCGTCGGGCAGCTCGAACCTGCCGGTCGCCGCGTCGTACGTGACATGCCCCGCCACGGCCTGCGCGGCCAGCCACTCGCGGAGATATCGCTCGGCCAGACCGGTGCGTGCCGCCAGCTCACCACTGGTCACGGGGCCCGCCCCCGCCATCGCCGACCAGATGCCCAGATGGTCGCCGAGGTACGTGAGCAGGACCGCATTGGCCGCCGCCCGCTTGCCGGCGATCTCCATGGCGAATTCCTTGACCTTGTCCGGGTTCATCGTCCCGCCTTCCTGTCGTTTCCGAAGTGACACCACGACAGAGTCGGCACCCGTTCTTTCATCAGTCTTTCACTCGCCTGCCAAGGAACCGACGGAGGTGGCAGCGCCTACGGGTTCCCTGAACGTGTTCGACACGTTACCGTGGGTAGCAGGTGCGTCTTTCCGGCCCGGCGGCGACGCCGGTGACGCGTGGGTGGCCCATACCAGCGGCGGAAAGGCGCACCTATTCGGCTCACCCGCGCACGGCGCACAGCAGCCGGTTGTTCCCGCGCTGCCACAGCGTCCCGATCTCGGTGAAGCCCGCGTCCCTGAGGGCCTCGACGTGCTGCGCCATCAGCTCCGACTCGGAGCCGTGGTGATGCACGCCGGCGGTGGTGCGCTCCTGGTCGAGTGCGGCGAACGCCGGTTCCGCCGCGATCGCGTCCCACCAGGCCCGCCACTCCTCGGGCCGGTCCGCGCCGAACGTCCGCTCGATCTCGCGCTCGCGCAGCGCGTTCTCCAGCCGCGCCAGCACCGGGGTGTCGCTGATCATGTGGTCGCCGTTGAGCAGCACCCCGCCGGGCCGCAGCACGCTCGCCAGTTCGCCGTAGACACGCCGCAGGTCCGGTTCGGAGATCCAGTGCAGCGCCGTCGTGCTCACCGCGGCGTCGGCCGGCCGGTCCAGGCCGAGCAGCTCCGTCCACCCGCTCGTCCGCAGATCGGCCGAGACGAACGTGAGCTGCGGATAGGCGGCCCGCCCGAGCCCGAGCAGCAGCGGATCGGCGTCCACCGGCACCACTGTGGCCTTGGGCAGCCGGTCGAGCAGCCGGACCGACAGCGAGCCCGGACCGCACCCCAGGTCGATGACCAGCGGATCGGGCCGCCCGAGCGCCTCCACGGCGTCGATCAGGGCGGTGAAGCGCTCCTCCCGGTCGGGCAGGTTGTGCTCCTGCTGGCGGTCCCAGCGCGTGATCCACTCCAGTGCGACATCGTGAGTGAGCACGAGAATCTCCTTGTGACTGTCGTCTAAGCTTTGGGCAGTCACAAGCTAAACCACAAAGGTGTAACTGGTCAATTGGATTACAACGGTCACACAGATACCGTGGTCGCGGCCACGGTGGCGCTGGTGAACGCGCTGACCCCGGGCGAGAGGCGCGGGCGCGCCTTCCCCGCGCCGACCGCCCCCGGCGCGGCCGCCACCGAGGGCCTGCGCAGCGTCTACGCCGCCCAGCGCGAGCTCACCGAGGCCGAGGGCGCCGAGCTGGTCGAGGTCGCGGCACGCCTGCGCGCGGTCTTCGCCGCCGTGGCCGACGGTGATGTCGACACCGCCGCCACGCTGGTCAACGTGCTGCTGGAGGAGACGCGTGCCAGGCCGATGCTGGTCAAGCACGACGGCGAGCCCTGGCATCTGCACTTCCACGGCCCCGGCAGCACACTGGGCGGCGAGTGGGCGGCGAGGTGCGCCACGGGGCTCGCGATCGTGCTGGGCACCGAGTTCGCCGACCGCCTCGGCGTCTGCACGGCGCCGCACTGCGACCGCGTCTACGTGGACGTCTCCCGCAACGGCACCCGCAGGTTCTGCTCCACGGCCTGCCAGAACCGCGTCAAGACGGCCGCCTTCCGCGCCAGGGGCAAGGCGGAGTGAAAGAAGAGCGTGGCCGGCCCCCCTGCTCCAGCTCCCCGGCGCAGGGGCCGGGGAGCTGGAGCCCGTTCATTCGGCGGCTAGCCGTTCTGCCTCTTCGTGCAGCGCGAGGACGAGGACCAGCTCCAGATGGAGCTCGTCGAGATCCGGTGCCGCAAGGCCGTCAAGGACGCACATAGCGGGCCTCCCTGAGTAAACGACGCCGCAGGAGTCACAACGGTTTACACCTATGTCTCGGTTCTGAACCGTTCCCACGCCGATTGGCGCGTCATGCCGAGCGAGGCGCCGATGCGCTCCCAGCTGACGTCCCTGGTGCGTAGGTGCGCCACCCAATCGCGCAGGTTGTCGTCGACCTGCTCCTGTACGGCCGCGATTTTCGGGAGGTGGTCGAGTATTTGTTCATCGGTCATGGATTCCCACGCGGGAAGCCGGGGCTCGGAGGAGGAGACGAGTCGTTCCTCTTCGAGGATCGCATTGCACAGTTCGACGCACTGGTCGCAAATGTGTACACCGGGACCGGCAATGAGCGTGTCGACGTCCGTGCTCTTCTTGTGGCAGAAGGAGCAGCGGGCCTTGTCCGTCCAGTCAGGCATGGCCTGACACTAAGCCTGTCAGGCCACACCTGACAACCCCGCAAGCCGATCTCGCTCCATCTGCGCCTGCAGGATGGCCTGTCGCTCCTCGTTGATCCTGCGGCAGATCGTCACGTAGGCGTTCAGCACCTTGCAGTACGCCTGCCGCGCCTGCTCCACCTCGGCGCGCAGGCGCAGGATGCGATCGGCGTCGCCTTGCTGCTCGGCCTCGGCCAGCAAGGCGCGGGCCTCGCCGACGATCTCTTCGGCCCGCATTCTCGTACGGCGCAGCAGTGCGGAGCACTCGTACAGCTCAGCCAGCCGCGCCGAGGAGACGATGAACTCAGCAGTGTGCACGGCCGAGCCGACGGCCGTCCGCCTGCGGAGATCCGATCCCATTTCCCGCCACCTCCCGGTCAAGGTTGCCTAACTGTAGACGCGCAACAGCCGGTTGCGGATCACTGGGGAAGTCTGGGAGTACCTCAGCGCTCCTGCCGGGGAGGTTTCTATGCCCGGGTGGGAAAAGCTCTTCCCTGAAACTCGTTCGGTGCGGACCGAATGCGGTATTTGGCCACTCTGCGGGGTCTTATTCGAAGAATGCCCGCCAATATCCGTTGTCCGCAAAAGCCGCGGATGAAGACGTCCGATCGGGCCCCACGACGGCGACTCTTCGTCACATACTGAAACGGGATGGCGACGCAACGTAGTCCGGGACGGTGGGAGATGCGGGTGGCAGGGGACAATGGTGACGACGCGGTGGACGTCAGCGTCGTCATCCCCGCGCACAACTGCCGGGACTATCTCGACAGATGCCTGACGTCCGCACTCGTGCAGCGGGTCAAGAAGGAGATCGTGGTCGTCGACGACGGCTCCACGGACGGCAGCGCCGACCTCCTCGACCTCTACGCCGCCTATCACAAGGACAACGTCCGGGTGGTGCGCATCGAGAGCAGCGGCGGCGCCGGCCGTCCGCGCAACGTCGGCCTCGCGCACGCCACCGGCCGCTACGTGTTCTTCTGCGACGCCGACGACTACCTCGGCCCCGAGGCGCTGGAGCGCATGGTCGCCATGGGCGACAGGAACGGCTCCGACATCGTCCTCGGCAAGATCGTGGGGCACGGCAGACGGGCGCCGGTGTCGATGTTCCAGCACAGCGCCGACCGGGTGGAGCTGGGCGACAGCACCGTCTACAACAGCCTGTGCTGCTTCAAGCTGTTCAGGAGGGAGCTGCTCGAACGCCACCGCATCAGGTTCGGCGAGGGCATGCTGGTCGGCGAGGACCTCATCTTCACCGTCCACGCTTACTGCCACGCCCGGGTGATCTCCGTGGTCGCCGACTACGACTGCTACCACCTGGTGTCCAGGCCCGACGGCAGCAGCGTCATGCAGCAGCCGGGCAGCCGGGACCCGATCGCCTGGCTCACCATGATCCGCGAGCCCATCCGCCTCATGGCCCGGCACGTCGAGCCGGGCCCCCTCCGAGACCACCTGCTCCGCAGGCACTTCAGGCTCGACGCGTTCGCCCAGCTCGGGGCGGTGTTCCTGGAGAGCGACGACATCCGGCGCAAGGACATCGCGCGGGAGGTGGCCGCGCTCTGCGAAGAGTGGTACACGCCGGGTGTGCACGAGCGGCTGGGCAGCATCGACCGGCAGCGGGCGACCGCGCTCGACGACATCGACCGCCTGGTGCGTCTGGCCCGCATCGAGAGCGCCACCGTCCGGCGCCGGCTGACCGGTCTGCGCTGGGACGGCGACCGCCTGGTGGTGACCGGCGCCGCCCGGCTCGACGGCATCAGCAGGGACGACGGCGTGGGCCTGGTGCTGCGCTCACGGTACGAGCCCACCGCCGAGCTGGTCGTCCCCGCGCAGCGCAAGGGCGGCGAGTTCACCGCCCGCGTGGAGGCCGGCGAGCTCGGCTCCGGCGTCTGGGACCTGCGGGTGGCGGTCGAGCTGGAGGGCGTGGTGCGCTTCGGCCGGCTCGGCGCGGAGCGCGACAGCGGCATCACCCGGCCGCCGCCCAGGCTGATCGGCGACGTGGTGGTGATGCCGTACTTCACCAAGGACAACGGCAACCTCAGCATCGACGTCGGCGGGCACGTCGTCGCGGTGCCCGGCACGGCCAGGCTCATCAGGACCAGGTGGGCGCTCGGGCGGCGGCTGCTGGTCGATGGCGAGGTCACCGTCGCCGGCGCCGCCCCGGCGGCTGCGGCGATCAGGCGGCTGGTCTGGCGCGAGCGGCGCACCGGACGGGAGCGGGCCGAGCAGGTGGTGGCGCTGCCCGGCGGCGGGTTCACGGCCAGGCTCGCGGTGGGCCGGCTCGCGCCCGGCACCTGGGACGCCTACCTGGAGCTCGACCTGGGCGGTCCACCCACCCGCTTCAGGATCGAGGCCGACGCCGAGGCGGTCACCGCCCCGCGCCGGGGCGTCTTCAGGAGGGTGCGGCCGTACGCGACGTCGGGGAAGGGACGGCTGAGCGCGGCGGTGCGGAGGCTGACACCCGCGACCATCGTCAGGAGAATCGTGCGGTAATTGCCAGCTATGTGCAGGTGCAAGACGATGTCCTAAAGTAGGAAAGCTTGTTCGTCCCCTTTTGGGAGGCATGGTCGTGCACGTACCCGATGGCTTCTTCAACGCAGTAACGTCCGTATCGGCCGGAGCGGTGGCGGCTGCCGGGGTCGCGGTGTGCCTGCGTGGGGCGCGGCGCGAGCTCGATGACAGGACCGCGCCCATGGCCGGCCTCGTCGCGGCCTTCATCTTCGCGGTCCAGATGCTCAACTTCCCCGTCGCCGCGGGCACCAGCGGACACCTGCTGGGCGGCGCGCTGGCGGCGATACTCGTCGGGCCCTATACCGGCGTGCTCTGCATGGCCGTGGTCCTCCTGGTGCAGGCGGTGTTCTTCGCCGACGGCGGGCTGACCGCGCTGGGCGTCAACATCACGATCATGGGCCTCGTCACCGTGCTCGTCGGCTGGGCGGTCTTCCGGCTGGTCACCGGGCTGGCCAGGGGCAAGGGCGGGGTCACGCTGGCGGCGTTCCTGGCCGCGCTGATCTCCGTGCCGGCCTCCGCGCTGGTGTTCACGCTGCTGTTCTGGATCGGCGGCACGGCGCCGATCGAGGTGGGGGCGGTGGCGGCCGCGATGGGCGGCGTGCACCTGCTGATCGGCATCGGTGAGGGCGTGATCACGGCGGTGACCGTCGGTGCGGTGCTCGCCGTCCGGCCCGACCTCGTGTACGGCGCCCGCGGCCTGGCCAAGCCGCTGCTCCTGCGCGGCGCCGAGGGGACGACCACGACCGTGGGCGAGCCGGAGCCGGTCCCCGTCCGTGGCGCACTCAAGCCGTTCCTGCTCGGCGGTCTCGGGCTGACGGCGGTGCTGGCCGGTGTCGTGTCGTTCTTCGCCTCCTCGGACCCCGACGGGCTGGAGGCCGTGGCCGAGAACAAGGGCTTCCTCGACCAGGCGGCCGACCACCTGTTCGGGGGTTGGGCACTGGCCGACTACGGTGAGGTGGGCGGGATCCCCGTGGGCGTGGCCGGGATCATCGGCGTCGGGCTCGTGCTGCTCATCGCCGGGGGAGTGGCCTACGCCGCCAGAAGCCGAGACAAGATCAAGGTGTGACGCGTGGGCGCCGGACATCACCATCAGCTCTACCTGCCGGGCGGCTCGGTCGTCCACCGGCTGCCGCCGCAGTGCAAGCTGCTCGCGATCTTCGCGTTCGCCATCGTGGTGGTCGCCACGCCGCGTGAGCGGTTCTGGGCGTTCGCCGCGTACGCGGTGCTGCTCGGCGTGGTCGCGGCGGCCGCGCGGGTGCCGGTGACGTACGTCGGCCGGCGGATGGTGATCGAGGTGCCGTTCGTGTTGTTCGCGTTCCTCATCCCGGTCATCGGGCTGGGGGAGCGGATCACCGTGCTGGGGCTCTCGCTGAGCGTGCCGGGCCTCTGGGCGGCGTGGAACATCCTGGCCAAGGCCACACTGGGGGTGGCCGCCTCGATCCTGCTGGCGGCCACCACGGAGCCGCGGGTCATCCTCATCGGGGCACAGCGGCTGCGGCTGCCGAGCCTGCTGGTGCAGATCGCCATGTTCATGCTGAGGTACATGGACGTGATCATGGAAGAGATGCGGCGGATGCGGGTGGCGCGGGAGTCCCGCGGGTTCGAGGCCCGGAATTTCCGGCACATCCCTGTGATCGCCCGCTCCGCCGGGGCGCTGTTCATCCGCTCGTACGAGCGGGGAGAGCGGGTGCATCTGGCGATGCTGAGCCGCGGATACTCCGGACGGATGCCGATAATTCAAGATATGTCGGCATCCGCGCACCAATGGGCGACCGCCCTCGCCCTGCCCGCCGCAGCCCTCGCCGTGTTGGGACTCACGTGGTGAACTCTCTCGAAGTCAGGCAGCTCGCCTACGCCTACCCGGACGGCACGCAGGCGCTGTTCGGCGTGGACCTGTCGATCGCCCGCGGCGAGCGGGTGGCCCTGCTCGGCCCGAACGGCGCCGGCAAGACCACGCTCGTCATGCACCTCAACGGGATCCTCACCCCGGGGCACGGCACTGTGGCCGTGGCGGGGACCCCGGTGCGCAAGGACACGCTCAAAGAGGTCAGGCAGCGCGTCGGCCTGGTCTTCCAGGACCCCGACGACCAGCTCTTCATGCCCACGGTCAGGGACGACGTGGCCTTCGGCCCGGCCAACGCGGGCGTGCGGGGCGAGGACCTGGACCGGGTGGTCAAGAACGCGCTGGACCGGGTCGGCATGCTGGAGGCCATCGACCGGCCGCCGCACCACTTGTCGTTCGGCCAGCGGCGCCGGGTGGCGGTGGCGACGGTGCTCGCCATGGAGCCGGAGATCCTGGTGCTCGACGAGCCCTCGTCCAATCTCGACCCGGCCGCCCGGAGGGAGCTGGCCGAGATCCTGCGCTCCCTGGACGTGACCGTGCTCATGGTCACGCACGACCTGCCGTACGCGCTGGAGCTGTGCGAGCGCTCGCTCATTCTCTCCGACGGCGTGATCGCCGCCGACGGGCCCACGCGCGAGCTGCTGGCGGATGCGGAACTGCTGGCCAGACACCGTCTGGAGCTCCCGTACGGCTTCGCCATCCCGGCGGTGTGAGGATGTTCTGACCCGCTTGGCGGCTTTTATCCGACTCTTCGTAGTCTGTGGATGCCCGTTATCCGGGGATGTCGAAGTACAGTGGCTCATCGAGGAGGGGCCAAATGAAGCTGCGGCTTGCGCGACATGCCCTGGGAGACGCCGTGGTGGTGGCCGTTGAGGGAGAGCTCGACCTGTTCACTGCACCGTTCCTCCGCGACGAGGTACGCGATGCCATCAAGCAGGACGGCGCCAGACTCGTGCTCGACCTGCAGCAGCTGTCGTTCATGGATTCCAGCGGACTGTCGGTGCTGATCGAGGCCTGGCGGCTGGCGACGGGGGAGGGCGGCGGCGTGTCACTGGCCGCGCCGCAGGCGCCGGTGGCGCGCATCCTCCGCACCACCGGTCTGGATCGGCGGATCAAGGTGTACTCCGACGTCGACAGCGCGGTGGGTGAGATTTGACCACCCCCGAGTAGAACTTCATTCGGTTGGCGGGTTAAGGTCCGGTCTATGGACGTGAACGGATCTGCAGCAATCATCTCCGGCGGCGCCAGCGGTCTCGGCGAGGCCACGGCCCGCGAGCTGGCCCGCGCCGGCGCCACGGTGGTCGTCGCCGACCTCAACGAGGAGCGCGGCAAGACCGTCGCCGACGAGATCGGCGGCGTCTTCGTCAGGACGGACGTGTCGGACGACGACCAGGTGCAGGCGGCCGTGGACGCCGCCGTGGCCACCGGCAAGCCGCTGCGCGTGGTGGTCAACAGCGCCGGCATCGGTTGGGCGGAGCGTACGGTGAACCGCGAGGGCCAGCCGCACAACCCGGCCACCTACCGCAAGGTCATCGAGGTCAATCTGATCGGCACGTTCAACCTCATGCGCCTGGCCGCGGCCGCGATCGCCAAGACCGAGCCCGCCGACGCCGACGGGCAGCGTGGCGTGGTGATCAACACCGCGTCGGTGGCGGCGCTGGAGGGGCAGACCGGGCAGCTGGCGTACTCGGCCTCCAAGGGCGGCATCGTGGGCATGACGGTGCCCGCGGCCCGCGACCTGTCGGCGATCGGCGTCCGCGTGAACACGATCTGCCCCGGCATCATCGACACCCCCATCTACGGCTTCTCGCCGAACGCCGAGGAGTTCAAGGCCAAGCTGGTGGCGCCGGTGGTCTTCCCCAAGCGGATGGGCCGGGCCGAGGAGTTCGCGCACCTGGTGCGGTCGTTGATCGAGAACGACTACATGAACGCCGAGGTCATCCGCTTCGACGGCGGCATCCGCTTCCAGCCGAAGTAACCCGCCCGCCGGCCTGCGCCCTCGCGCCGCAACCCGCACCCAAGGCTCCTGCGGCCCGCTGCCGCCGGCCTGCCCGCGACCGCCGGCCGACGCTTCACGTCACCGCGAGGCGCCGGCACCGGGGCGGACGCGTAGGAGCTGCCCACGGGCGCTGCGGGGCGGGCCGCCTCCGCGGCGGTGCGTCCAACTGCTGGGCGGTCCCGTGGGAGGCACGGCACCACCCGCAGGGGCGGTGTCTGCCCGCGGGGCACGCGGCGGGGGCGCATCCCCCGCCGCGGGTGGCGGAGCGGTCCTCGCAGCACCGTCGTGGGCGGGGATGCCCTCCGCGTCACGGTCGTGGGCGGGAATGCGCCCCCGCATCCCCGCAATCCGCCGGGGACGCCCCGAGCCCGCTGACCACCTCGGTCGGGCGAAGGGCCGGATCCGGCAGCTGCCCGTCAACGCCCCGCGGGGCCGAACCCCGCGAGTCTCGATCGAAAGGGTTGTTGTGTCTGACGAAGTGCTCGTCGAGGAGTCCGGCAACGTAGCGATCATCACGATCAACCGCCCCAAGGCCCGCAACGCCGTCAACGGGGCGGTGGCACGCGGGATCGCGAGTGCGCTGGACGACCTGGACGCCCGCCCTGACATTTCCGCTTATGTCCTGACCGGCGCGGGCGGCACATTCTCCGCGGGGATGGACCTGAAAGGGTTCCTGACCGGCGACTTCCCGGTGGTGGAGGGCCGGGGCTTCGGCGGGCTGACCGAGTCGCCGCCCAAGAAGCCGCTGGTCGCCGCGGTGGAAGGGTACGCGCTGGCCGGAGGATTCGAGCTGGCCCTGGCGTGTGACGTCATCGTGGCGTCGTCGGAGGCCACGTTCGGGCTGCCGGAGCCCAAGCGCGGGCTCGTGGCGGGCGCGGGCGGGATCATGCGGCTGCCGCGCAGGATCCCGTACCACGTGGCCATGGAGATCGCCCTGACCGGCGACCACTATCCGGCCTCGCGCCTGTACGAGCTCGGCCTGGTCAACCGGATCGCCGAGCCGGGCGCGGCCCTGGAGGGCGCGCTGGAACTGGCCCGCAAGATCGCCGCCAACGCCCCGCTGGCGCTCGCCGCGACCAAGAAGGTGATCATCGAGTCGCAGGACTGGCCGCTGGAGGAGATGTTCAAGAGGCAAGGGGCGATCATCAATCCGGTGTTCGGCTCCAAGGACGCCATGGAGGGCGCCGCCGCCTTCGCCGAGAAGCGCGCGCCCCAGTGGAAGGGCGAATAGCCGGGTCCCCCTCCCGCCCCGGAACGGGAGGGGGACTCTTTTTAGCGCGCTCATAGCACTTCCTGCGTACGGTAAAGAGAGAAGCCGAGCTACTGGGAGTGCGGATGAGCGACTATTCGGGTTCCAGGTTCGGGTCCGCCAAACGCGGCGCCGGAGCCCTTCTCTCAGGTGCGCTGAGCGCCCTCATCATCGTGATCGCCATGCTCGCCGTGATGTGGGTCGTCGAAGGCGTGGACTTCGTGCTCAACGGCGCCCTCGACCAGTTCGGCATCCTCGGGTGGGATCCCGAGGGCCTGGCCGGCATCCTGTTCGCGCCTTTCCTGCACGGCGGCTTCGCCCACCTCATGGCCAACTCGCTGCCGCTGCTGGTCCTCGGCTTCCTGGCCGGCCTGCGCGACGTCGGCAAGTTCCTCTGGGCAAGCCTGATCATCATCCTGATCGGCGGCCTGGGCACCTGGGTGACGAGCCCCGACGTCTACACGGTGGGGGCGAGCGGTCTGGTGTTCGGCTACTTCGGCTACATCATGGCCAGGGGCGTGTTCGACCGGCGGCTGCTCGACATCGTGATCGCCGTCGGCGTCGGCATCGCCTACTGGGGGATCCTGGCCGGCCTGCTGCCCAACCAGCAGGGCATCTCCTGGCAGGGGCACCTGTTCGGCCTCATCGGCGGCGTGGTCGCCGGTTGGGTGCTGCGCCGCAAGAAGAAGCCGGAGATCCCCGCCTCCTAGACGAACACGAAGGGCGAGCACGTCAGCGGACGTGCTCGCCCTTCGTTCGCCGAGCTGCAGGGCTACGGGTTACAGAGCTAGAGGCGCTCGACCACGTAGTCGACGCACGTGGTCAGCGCGTCGATGTCGGCCGGGTCGATGGCCGGGAACATCGCGATGCGCAGCTGGTTGCGGCCCAGCTTGCGGTAGGGCTCGGTGTCGACGATGCCGTTGGCGCGCAGCACCTTGGCCACTGCCGCGGCGTCCACGTCGTCGGAGAAGTCGATCGTGCCGACCACCTGCGAGCGGAACTCGGGGGCGGCGAACGGCGTGGCGTACGTCGACTTCTCGGCCCAGGTGTAGAGCCGCGAGCTGGAGTCGGCCGTGCGGGCGGTGGTCCAGGCCAGGCCGCCGTTGCCGTTCATCCAGTCGAGCTGGTCGGCCAGCAGGAACAGCGTGGCCACGGCCGGGGTGTTGTAGGTCTGGTCCTTGCCGGAGTTGTCGATGGCGATCGGCAGGCTGAAGAACTCCGGCACGTAGCGGCCGGTCGCGGCGATCTCTTCGACCCTGGCCAGGGCGCGTGGCGACATGATCGCGATCCACAGGCCGCCGTCGGAGGCGAAGCTCTTCTGCGGCGCGAAGTAGTAGACGTCGCTCTCCGTGATGTCGACGGGCAGGCCGCCGGCGCCGGAGGTGGCGTCGACGAGCACGAGGTCGTCCTCGCCGCCCACGCGCTTGATGGGCATGGCCACGCCGGTCGAGGTCTCGTTGTGGGTGAGCGCGTAGACGTCCACGCCCTCCTCGGCCACCGGCGTGGGGTGGGTGCCGACCTCGGACTTGATGACGCTCGGCTCGGCCAGCCACGGCGCCTTCTTGGTGACCGCGGCGAACTTTGAGGAGAACTCGCCGAACGACAGGTGCTGCGCCTTCTCGCGGACGAGCCCGAAGGCGGCGATGTCCCAGAACGCGGTGGTGCCGCCGTTGCCGAGCACGACCTGGTAGCCCTCGGGCAGCGAGAACAGGTCGGCGAGCCCGGAGCGTACGCGGCCGACCAGGTTCTTGACCGGCTTCTGGCGGTGGGAGGTGCCCATGAGGCTCGCGCCGGAGGCGGCGAGCGCGGCCAGTTGCTCGGTGCGAACCTTCGAGGGCCCGCAGCCGAAGCGGCCGTCGGCGGGCTTGATGTCAGCGGGAATCACGATGTCAGCCACGTAACGGAGCCTACCGACCTGCCTGGAGTGGCTCGTACGCGGTCCGGGATTTGAGATTCGTGAAACTTTCACCATGAACGCCCAGGTCAGCGGCGACGGGAGCGGCCTGGGACTTGAGGAGTGCCGTCCGGCGGATCGGGCCCTCCTGCAGCGGGTCCCGGGCGTCGATGGGGCCGCCGGGTCGGCCCATGGCCGTCAGCGCCTGCCTGAGCGTGGGTGCGTTGAAGTCCGCGAACGGGGGGAGCGTCAAGATCCGGCCGAACCTGTCGGGGGAGGTGGCCAGGCCACCGGACTGGGCCGTGACGACCTCGGCGAGTGCCGGCAGGCGCACGCCATCAACCCGTCCGTTAAAGGGGGCCTTCAGTGGAGAACGGCTACCGCGCGGGTGCGAGCCGCGCGGTAGCCGTCATGTCAGCGGGCAGAGATCAGTACTCGGGTCAGTACTTGCCGACCACCTCGTCGGCGCCGGGCACGTCGCTGAGCGGGCGCGAGGCGGGGCCGGTGTAGATCGCGCTGGGGCGGACCAGCCTGCCCGTGCGCTTCTGCTCCAGGATGTGCGCGGCCCAGCCGGCCGTGCGGGCGCAGGTGAACATCGAGGTGAACATGTGGGACGGCACCTCGGCGAAGTCCAGCACCACGGCCGCCCAGTACTCCACGTTGGTGGCCAGCACGCGGTCGGGCTTGCGCGCGTGCAGCTCCTCCAGCGCGGCCTGCTCCAGCGCCGCCGCGACCTCGTACCGGGGCGCGTCGAGCTCCTTGGCGGTGCGGCGAAGCACGCGGGCCCGCGGGTCCTCCGCGCGGTAGACGCGGTGGCCGAAGCCCATGAGCCTGTTGCCCTTGTCGAGCTCGCTCTGGACGTACTTCTTGGCGTCGCCGAGCTGCTCCACGCCCTCGATCATGTGGAGCACGCGGGCCGGGGCGCCGCCGTGCAGCGGGCCCGACATGGCGCCCACGGCGCCCGAGAGCGCGGCGGCCACGTCGGCGCCGGTGGAGGCGATGACGCGGGCGGTGAACGTGGAGGCGTTCATGCCGTGCTCGGCCGCGGAGGTCCAGTAGGCGTCGATGGCCTTGACATGCTTGGGGTCGGGCTCACCGCGCCAGCGGATCATGAAACGCTCGACGATGGTCTTGGCCTCGTCGACCCGGCTCTGCGGCACCATCGGCAGGCCGAGCCCGCGCGCCGACTGCGCCACGAACGACAGAGCCATGACCGAGGCCCGCGCCAGTTGGTCGCGGGCCTCGTCGTCACTGATGTCGAGCAGCGGCTTGAAGCCATAGGCCGGAGCCAGCATGGCCAGCGCGCTCTGTACGTCTACGCGGATGTCACCGGAGTGGACAGGGATGGGGTACGGCTCCGCCGGGGGCAGGCCCGGCTGGAACTTGTTGTCGACCAGCAGGCCCCAAACGTGTCCGAACGGGACACGGCCGACCAGCTCTTCGATGTCGACGCCCCGGTATCGAAGGGCGCCCCCTTCTTTGTCCGGTTCCGCGATCTCGGTCTCGAAAGCTACGACGCCTTCGAGCCCGGGTTTGAAGTCGGACATGCTCGGCCGCCTCCCTTTCTGCCATGTTCCGGCAATGCAAAGCCTTGATGTCGAGATACCGGCGGGTCAATTTAACCGCCTACCAGCACATGCTCGGTCTCGGGACCCGCCGTTAGGCCAAACCCGCTGGTGGGGAGGGGTGCATGAGATCCGTAACGCGGGCGCGCAAGAATACCGTCTCGTGGATGCCACCCCGCGCCCGCCCGTGCTGGCGGGGCTTCGCCGTACGTACGAGGGCGAACCGCTGCTCGAGTCCGACCTCGCGTCCGATCCCATCGCGCAATTCACCGTCTGGTTCCAGGACGCGCTCGAGGCCGGCCTGCCCGAACCCAACGCCATGATCCTGGCCACCGCCTCCGCCGGCGGCCGCCCGAGCGCCAGGACGGTCCTGCTGAAGGGCTATGACGAACGCGGATTCGTCTTCTACACCAACTACGAGTCACGCAAGGGCCGCGACCTGGCCGAGAATCCCCGGGCCTCGCTGCTGTTCCCCTGGCATCCGATCCGCCGCCAGGTCCGCATCGAGGGCACCGTCGCGAAGATCTCCCACGAGGAGTCGGCCGAATACTTCAGGTCCCGCCCGTACGGCTCGCGCATCGGCGCGTGGGCCTCGCGCCAGTCGGCGGTCGTGCGCTCCAGGGAGGAGCTCGACGCCCGCTACCGGGAGCTGGCCGATCGCTGGCCGGACGACCCGCCGGTGCCCGACTTCTGGGGCGGCTACCGGGTGACGCCCGTGGAGATGGAGTTCTGGCAGGGACAGCTCGACCGCATGCACGACCGGCTCCGCTACCGGCGGACCCGACCCGGCTGGGCCCTGGAAAGGCTTGCACCTTAATGTGCGTCAAGTGGCAATCGGGGAGCTGCTCAAACGTCATCTGGTAGACACCCGTCCGCTGGGCGTGCCCGCGTACCGGCGGATCTGGGTCGGGCAGGCCGTCACCCACGTCGGCGTCGGCGCGACCGTCGTCGCGGTCGGCCAGCAGGTCTTCGACCTCACCCAGTCCTCGTTCTGGGTCGGCCTGCTCGGCATGGCCAACCTGATCCCGCTGGTCGTCTTCGGGCTGTGGGGAGGCGCGGTCGCCGACGCCGTGGACCGGCGCCGGCTGCTGATCGCGGGATCGTTCGTGGCCTGGGCGGCCACCCTGCTCATCCTCGTCCAGGCGCTGCTCGACCTGCGGAACCTCTACCTGATCTTCGCCGCGGTCGCCCTGAACGCCACCGGCTTCGCGATCACCGGGCCGACCAGGGGCGCGATCATCCCCCGGATCCTGGAGCCGGAGCTGGTGCCCGCCGCGAACGCGCTGAACTCGCTGGTCTACAGCATCGGCTCGGTGGCCGGGCCGATGATCGCCGGGGTGCTGCTGAGCTCGGGAGGGGTGGCGGCCACGTACGCGGTGGACGCCCTGCTGTTCACCGGCAGCCTCTACGCGGCCCTCAGGCTCCCCTCACTGCCCCCGCTGGGCGAGGTGCGACGTCCGGGCGCCCGGGCCGTCCTGGAGGGGCTCAGCTTTATCGTCAGGAGCCCCGTGCTGCTGATGTCGTTCGTCGTGGACATCATCGCGATGGTCTTCGCCATGCCGCGTGCCCTCTTCCCTGAGGCGGCCGCCGACCGGTTCGGCGGGTCCATGATCGCGCTCGGCTGGATGAACGCGGCCATGGCCATCGGCTCGGTCGCCGGCGCGCTGTTCTCCGGATGGGTCGGGCGGGTCAGGCGCCAGGGGATCGGGCTGGTGGTGGTCATCGCCGTGTGGGGCCTGGCCGTCGCCGCCGCCGGACTCTCGGGCCAGTTGTGGCTGGTGGTGGCGTTCATGGCGGTCGGCGGGATGGCCGACGTGGTCTCGGCGGTGTGGCGGCAGTCGATCCTGCAGCTGTACGCGCCCGACGAGATGCGCGGGCGGCTGCAGGGGGCGTTCATGGTGGTCGTGGCCGGCGGGCCGCGCCTGGGCGAGCTGCGGGCCGGCGCGACCGCGACGGCGTTCGGGCTGACCGGGGCGTGGGTGGGCGGCGGCCTGGCGTGCGCCGTCACGGTGCTGGTCGTCGGCCTGTCCGTGGCCCGCTTCAGGAACTACCGCGCGGGCGCCGTGGCCGGCGCCGAGGCCGACTGAGCCGCGCGGGCCGCCTGAGGTTGAGCCGCACGGACCCCACCCGAGCGCTAGGCCGCGCGGGCCGCCACCTGGAGGTCGGCCAGGAAGCCCGCGTAGGCCGCGTCCCGGTCCGGCGCGCGCAGCACCGCCGACGGGTGGATCGTCGCCACGGCGAGCGCGTCACCGAGCGGCACCGGCTCGCCCCGGCTCCGCGTCACCCGGAACGCCGGCCCCAGCAGCGCCCGCGCCGCCGTCGCGCCCAGCACCACGATCACCCGCGGATCCACGACCTCGAGTTCGGCGTCGAGCCACGGGTGGCAGGCCGTGATCTCGGCGGCCGTCGGCTTCTGGTGGATCCGCCGCTTGCCCCTGAGCGTGAACGAGAAGTGTTTGACCGCGTTCGTCACGTAGACGTCGTCACGCGGGATCCCCGCCTCCGCGAGCCCTTTGTCCAGCACGCGGCCCGCCGGCCCCACGAAGGGATGCCCCTGGCGGTCCTCCTGGTCTCCGGGCACCTCGCCCACCAGCATGAACGTCGCCTGCGGCGAGCCCTCGCCGAACACCGTCTGCGTGGCGTTCCGATAACGCCCGCAGCCCTCGCAGTGCGCCGCCGCGCTTCGCAGCGACTCCAGGTCCAGCGTGCCGGGAAGGAAGTCGGCCGCACTGTTGTTGCCGTCGTTGACCATCGTCGGTCGTTCTCCCAATAGGGTTCCTGTGAGCCCTGTGCCCGAAGCGGACGGGCTCAGTCCTGGGGTCGAGTGGGGCCAGAGTCCGGACGGACCCACAACGCCACGACCGGCGTAACATTCAGTTGGGAGGACTGTCTTGACCGCACACGGCCTGATCGACACGACGGAGATGTACCTCCGCACGATTTACGAGCTCGAAGAGGAGGGCATCGTCCCCCTTCGCGCCCGCATCGCCGAGCGCCTGCAGCAGAGTGGCCCCACGGTGAGCCAGACCGTCGCGCGCATGGAGCGTGACGGGCTCGTCCGCGTCGAGGGTGACCGGCACCTGTCCATGACCGAGCTCGGCCGCCAGCTCGCCACCCGCGTGATGCGCAAGCACCGGCTCGCCGAGTGCCTGCTGACCCAGGTGATCGGCCTTCCGTGGGAAGAGGTGCACATCGAGGCGTGCCGCTGGGAGCACGTCATGTCGGAGTCGGTCGAGTCGCGGCTGGTGACACTGCTCGGCAACCCCACGGTCTGCCCGCACGGCAACCCCATCCCGGGGCTCGCCGAGCTGGGGGCCAAGGAGGCCGCCGAGTCCGGCGCCAACGCGTTGACGTCGATGTGCGACCTGGCGGGGCCGAGAGATATACCCGTCGTCGTCCGGCGAATTAGCGAACAAGTGCAAAGTGATCCCGCTGTGATGCTTAAACTCAAGCAAGTTGGGATACAACCCGGACGCGAGGTCACGCTCGCGGCGAGCGACGACGGTGTGCGGGTGACAGGTGACGGTGACGCGAACGACACTCCCGCGGAGCTTCCGCGCGATGTTGCCGCGCACGTTTTTGTCTCCAAGCGCTGACGCGCGCGCAGCGGCTTGGTTGAATCCCTCCTGGGAGGCCCTCCACTCTCCCCTGACCAAGACTGTTGCAGGAGCGCCCGTGGTCTGCTTTGCGTGCTCGCCACCCCGAGGAGTGGTCTCCGGATGAAGCGTTGGGGGGATCTGTCACAGGATGCGGCTGATCACCTGGCGGCCGGATCCGTGCTGGACCACGCGGAAATGGCGGTGGTCGTCACCGACCGTTTCAGCAACCTCCTCTATTGGAACCCCTTCGCCGAAAAGCTCTTCGGCCGGGTTGGCCACATCCCGCCCAGGGAAACGTCGGTCCTCTCCCTCGGGATCATGGAGAAGGACCACCCGCTCGCCATCGAGCTCGCCAAACACGTGCTCAAGGGCGGCGTCTGGGAGGGCACCTTCGACGTCAAGCGCGGCGACGGCACCATCGTCTACGTCCGCGCCCAGGCGGTGCCGCTGCGCCACCAGTCGGGTGCGGTGACGGGCATCGTCGTCACCGCCCGCGAGGCGCTGCGCAGCAACGAGCGGGAGAAAGACCGGTTCGGGCTGCTGGAGCGCATCGGCGAGCGGCTGGCCGGCTCCCTCTACGTCGAGGAGACGCTCAAGCGCGTCGCCGAGATGCTCGTCCCGCAGTTCGCCGACCACTGCTTCATCGAGCTCATGGAGGGCGACCGGCTCGTCCGCCGGGTCTCACAACACGTGCAGGGGTGGACGCCGCCGTCGGGAACATGGAAGCCGGTGGGCGCGGAGATCCGCTACCCCTCCGGCCACTACGCGGACACGGCACTCCGCCGCCAGGAGACCATCCTCGTCGAAGACTTCTCCACCAGCCGCTACCCGGCGCCCCATGACAACAGCGCGCGGCTGTGCGGCGAGATCGGCATGACCTCGGCCATCGTCGCCCCCCTGCTGGTGCGCGGCGAGACGCTCGGCCTGATGTACCTCGGCCTGTCCAACCTCACCGACCGCCGCAGCCCCCACTACGACGCCTTCGACCGCGACTTCGTGGGCGCCATCGCCACGCGGGTGGCCGTCGCGATCGACAACGCGCTGCTGTTCGAGGAGGAGCGGCACACCGCCGAGTCGTTCCAGAAATACCTGCTGCCCAGGGCGCTGCCGCAGCTCGACGGCCTGGAGATCGCGGTGCGCTACTACCCGGCGGCCCCGCTGGCCTCCCACGGGCAGGGCATCCAGACCCAGGTCGGCGGCGACTGGTACGACGTGATCCCGCTGTCCGCCGGCCGCGTCGGCATCGTGATCGGGGACGTCGAGGGCCGGGGCGCCAAGGCCGCGGCCATCATGGGCCAGCTCAGGGCCGCGCTGCGGGCCTTCGCCCAGGACGACAAGTCGCCCGCCGACATCCTGGCCAGGCTCGACGAGTGGACCCGCATCATCGCCACCCCCGAGCAGGACGACGCCGGCGCCGACGTCAGCGTCCCGCCCATCGTCACCTGCCAATACCTCGTCTACGACGCCTGGTCGCGCCAGTTGTCCTTCGCCAACGCGGGCCACGCGCCGCCGCTGCTGCTGGTCGACGGCCAGTGCGTCGAGCTCGACATCGAGGAGGTCGGCCAGCCGCTCGGCGTACGCGCCAAGGGCATGCACGCCGACCTGGTCTACAAGGAGGAGACCCGCACCCTCCCGCCGGGCGCGGCGCTGCTCCTCTACACCGACGGCCTGGTCGACCGGCGTCCCGGCCGCGACGGCCGGATGCCGAGCGACGCCGAGACGCTCGGCGTGCTCTGCGACAAGCTCGCCAAGATGTCCGACGCCGACGTCGAGCGCATCGCCGACGTCGCCACGGTCGCGGTGCCCGGCGAGATCGACGACGACATGGCGATCCTGGTCGTCCGCTCCAGCGACGCCGACCTCGACGTCGAGGAGCGCACGTTCCCCGCTCAGCCGATCATGGTCGGTGAGGCGCGCCGCATGGCGGCCGAGGCGTTCGCGGGCTGGAACGTGCCCGAGGAGCGGGCCGAGCTCGCCTGCCTGCTGGTCTCCGAGGTCGTGACCAACGTCGTGCTGCACGCGGCCACCGCGAGCGTGCCCCGCCGGGAGCTGGTCGTGGAGGGGCCGCCGCTGCCGTTCGAGGAGTCCTGGGACATGCCGGGCTTCGAGGACGAGGTGGTCGGCGACAAGGAGTTCACCCTGAGGCTGCGCAGGGGCGAGGAGTCGGTCTGGGTCGAGGTGTTCGACCAGGACCTGCGCCTGCCGCGCATCCGCAGCGCCGGGGAGAACGACGAGGGCGGGCGCGGCCTCTACCTGGTCGACCAGCTCGCCAAGCGTTGGGGATCGCGCCCCACCAGGGAAGGCAAAGCCGTCTGGTTCGAGATACCCACCCGCGGCAGGTGAGTGGTCTACTGGCCCAATGGAGCTGGCCTTCGAACGACGGGGCGCCGGCGCGCCCCTGATCCTCATCCACGGCATAGGCCACCACTGGCAGGGGTGGTTGCCGGTCATGGATCGCCTGGCCGCCTCCCGGACGGTGATCGCGGTTGATCTGCCCGGTTTCGGGGTGTCGCCGGGGTTGCCCGACGGCACGCCGTACACGGCGGAGTCGCTGGCGGACGCCGTCGAGTCGTTCTGCGCGCTGCTGGGCGTCCGCGAGCCGGACGTGGCGGGCAACTCGCTGGGCGGCTACATCGCGCTGGAGCTGGCCTCACGCGGCGTCGTACGCACGGCCACCGCGTTCTCCCCGGCCGGCTTCTGGAGCCGTCCCGAGCTGCTCTACTGCCAGAGCGTGCTGCGTGCGCTGCGGGCCACGGCCCGCGCGCTGCCGCCCGATCAGATCGTACGGATGGCGGAGAGCCCGTTCCTGCGGGCCGTGCCCGCCGGGCTGCTGGTCGCGCACCCGTCCAGGCTGGAGCCGACCGCGTTGATGGCGGCCACCCAGGCGCTGGCCGCGTCGACCGGCTTCGACGAGACGCTGGAGGCGTTCGCCGGGGTGATGCCGCCCGGGCCGCCCAAGGTGCCGATCACGATCGCCTGGGGCGACCACGACCGGCTGCTGCCGCGCCGCCAGGCGGTGCGCGCCGCCCGCTGGTCGGGGCAGCGGGTCAAGCTGCTGAAGGGCTGCGGGCACGTGCCGATGAGCGACGACCCGGACCTCGTGGCCCGCGTCCTCCTGGAGGCCTCGAGCTCATGAGGCCGGCCGGCTCGTGACGTTGTCGGCCATGCGCCGCAGCACGTCCACGGTCGTCTGATATTCCTCCGGCGTCACGCCCATGCTCACCTGCCGCCTGAACCGGCCCACCCGCTCGGCGATCTGCGCGTGCGCGGCCCTGCCCGCCTCGGTGATCCGGCCGTCCGCCAGCCATCCTCGGGCGGTGAGCCGCTCCACCGCCTCCTCCAGGCCGGTGAACGGCTCCAGCTCGGCTGGCCTGCCTCCATGCGCGGTGGTGTTGAGCACCTGCCACTCTCGCCGGGACATCCGCAGCGCGTCGTCCATGGCGCTTTCCAGCACCGTGTCAAGATTCTTCACCCAATAGCCGATGTGTTTCTCCATGCGTGTACAGTAGCAACTATATGTACGAATACAAGGAAATTGCCGAGCTCCGCGCGATCGAGCGGGCGATGGTCGCCATCAGGCGCAGGCAGAGCAGGCGGACGCTGGCTCGGGCCCAGGGCGCCGGGCCCGAATACGACGTGCTCGACGTGATCGAGGGCGCCCGCGAGCCGGTCACCGTGACCGCGGTCGCGCGGGCGCTGAGCGTGGACCAGCCGCGGGCGAGCCGGCTGGCGGCCGCCGCCGTGGCGGCCGGCCTGGTCAGGCGCGAGGCCGACCAGGCCGACGGGCGCAGATCGCATCTCGTGCTGACGGACGGTGGGCGGGCCGCGCTGGAGCAGGCGCATCAGGCCAGGCAGGCGGCGTTCGCGGCGGCCATGGAGGGTTGGTCGGCGGCCGAGCGAGCGGAGTTCGCCCGGCTGCTCACCCGCTTCGTCGAGGCGATCCCCTAGATCTTCGTCTGGCCCCAGACGAGCAGCATGGCGATGATGAACACGATCATCACGCCGGCATAGCCCACCGGCCCCAGGCGGAGCGCCCGGCGGACGCGATTGAGCCCCCAGGCGACGAGCAGCGCCAGGAAGACCAGGAGGATCAGGCCGCCGTCCATGCTGTCCAGTATGCGGTGTGGGACGGCTCCTCGCGCAGAATGCTTCAGAAGCCGAATGACCGGCCGATGATCTCCTTCATGATCTCGGTGGTGCCGCCGTAGATCGTCTGGACGCGGCTGTCCAGCCAGGCCTTGGCGACCGGGTACTCCATCATGTAGCCGTAGCCGCCGTGGAGCTGGAGGCAGCGGTCGATGACCTTGGTCTGCAGCTCGGTCGTCCACCACTTGGCCTTGGCCGCGTCCACCGCGGTGAGCTGCTTGGCGTTGAGCGCCACGATGCACTTGTCCACGTAGTGGCGGGCGATCTCGGTCTCGGTGGCCAGCTCGGCCAGGACGAACCGAGTGTTCTGGAAGGAGCCGATGCTGCGGCCGAAGGCCTGGCGGGTCCTGCAGTATTCGATGGTCTGCTCCAGCACGGTCTCCGCCGCGGCCACCGCCGCCACCGCGATCGACAGGCGCTCCTGGGGCAGGTTGTTCATGAGATGGATGAAGCCCTCGCCGTCGTTCGGGCCGAGGCGGTTGGCGACGGGCACGCGGACGTTCTCGAAGAACAGCTCGGCGGTGTCCTGCGCCTTCATGCCGACCTTGTCGAGGTTGCGCCCGCGGCTGAAGCCCTCCATCCCGCGCTCCACCACGATCAGCGTCGTGCCGCGCGCCCCCGCCTCCGGGTCGGTCTTGGCCACCACGACCACCAGGTCGGCGTTGATGCCGTTGGTGATGAACGTCTTCTGACCGTTGACCACGTAGTGGTCGCCCTCGCGGACGGCCGTGGTCCTGATCCCCTGCAGGTCGCTCCCGGCGCCCGGCTCGCTCATGGCGATCGCCGTGATCAGCTCGCCGCCGGCGAAGCCGGGCAGCCAGCGCTGCTTCTGCTCCTCGTCGGTCAGATCGACGAGGTACGGGGCCACGACGTCGTTGTGCAGGGTGAAGCCGAGCCCCGTCGCGCCGTGCCGCATGACCTCCTCGACGATCACCGCGTTGTACCGGAAGTCCGTGATGCCCGCCCCGCCGTACTCCTCGGGGACGGAGAACCCGAACATGCCCAGCTCCCCGGCCTTCTTCCAGACCTCGCGCGGGACGATGCCGTCCTTCTCCCACTGCGCGTGGTGAGGCAGGACCTCGCGGGCCATGAACTCGCGCACGGTGTCCCTGAAGAGAAGGTGCTCCTCGTCGAAGAGGTCTCGCTGCATCGGTCGCCTCCAAGCAGGTGTGATGCGGCCAGAATACGATTCTGTTAGTGCCTGTGGACACGGCTTCATCACAAGTGCCGGAAGATGCCGGTTTCGGTATGTGTTGCGGGTGTTTTCGACTCTAGGATCTACCCTCGGTCTATTTGTGGTTGATCGGAGTCTCCCGTGAGTCGGTGGCGCAAAGGGTTGATCGCCGCAGCGGTCGGTTCTGTGGCGGCGTTAGGTGTAGTGGTGAATGCCAGCGTGCCCGCGTCGGCCGCGCCGGCCGATCTCGTCATCGACTACGACTGCTTGCCCGCCGGGCCGAGCAGCATCGTCCGGCACGGTCCGGTACGTCTGACCACGAACCTCACCTTCGCCACGGACCTGACGGTCGGCGACCCGCTCAACTTCGCCTGGAAGCTGAACTACACCGGCGACGGCAGCCGGCTCCAGTCGCCCGGCTACTTCGGCGAGGGCGCCCAGGTGCACGCCACCGGGAACGTCGAGCTCAAGAGCAACTGGGTGGGCATACTCCAGCCCAGAGGCAGCGCCGACCCCGAGGGCCCGCTCCGCCCCGACCTCCCTCTCGGCCTTCCCCCGATGCTGAACGACCCCGGCCTGACCAACAGGCCGGGCACCATCAGGATCACGCCGAAGGACATCGAGTTGGACTTCACCCCGCCGGACAACAGCGTGGTCATCAACGACGGGGACGACACCGACAACCCGAGCGACATGCAGATCGTCTACAGCGGGGGCTGGACCTCGGTGGACGACCGTCCCGGCTCCGAGCACCACGTGCACAACGACCTGCACGAGACCACCCAGATGGGCGCCTCCGCCGAGCTGAAGTTCGTCGGCACGAGCGTGGAATACATCGGGCCGCACGACAAGGACGCGGGCAAGGTCGACATCTACATCGACGGCATCAAGCGGGCCACGGTGGACCCCTCCCGCGACGGCAACGACGATCCCGTCAACGACGATCTCGACGGCGGCCACACGCTGTGGGAGTCGCCGCAGCTGAAGTACGGCGAGCACACGATCAAGATCCAGAGCGCCTCGACCAAGCCGGTTTGGCTGGACGCGTTCGAGGTGTCGACCGCCACGTCGCAGATTCCGACCGGCTACCACAGCGCGATCTGCAAGCCGGTCGCCAACCCGGTGTCGATCGAGGTGACGGTGCGGGACCGGACGAGCCCCACGAACACGAGCACGAGCACCAACACGCCCACCGACGGCCCGACGAACACCTCGTCGGGCAGCCCGACGAGCAGTTCGTCGGGCAGCCCGTCGGGCAGCCCGACGACGTCTGCCACCCAGCCCAACTACTCCTACCCGACGGTCATCGGGTCCCACACAGTCGTGATCCCAAGAGCGACGGGTACGACCAGCACGGCCACACCGAAGACCACCGGGCCGACCGCGACCAAGTACGTCAGGCCGCAGGTGGCCAAGACCCCCAGGGGCGGCGTGGACAGCGGTGAGGCGCCCGATGGGCCGCAGGAGGCGCCGTACGCGCTGATGGCCAGCGGGGCGATGCTGATAGCGGGCAGCGCGGGCGGCGGACTGCTGCTACGGCGGCGTAGGGCCGCGCACGCGGGAGGAGTGAAGTGATGGCCGAGAACCCGACGCAGAAGACCCCCCTGCAGAAGGCGCTGCCGGGGCTCCTGATCGCCGGGTCGCTGGCCGGCGTCGGCGCGATCATGGTGAGCCTGCTGTCGCTGGCGCCCCCGGTGGACGACGGCTCGGGCTCGCTCGCCGCTGCCAGAGACGAGCCGACCTCGGTCCAGGTCGAGAACGCGGGCGCGTTCGTCCTGCCTCCCACGGTCGGTCCCGGCGGCAAGAACAAGCCGCTGACGCCGGCCCGTCTGGACGCGCCGCCGCCGCTCGCGGCCCTGCCGACCGTCGCCCCGATCCCCGCGCCCAAGACCAAGGCCGCCAAGGCCAAGGCCAAGCCGGCCCGCATCAAGATCCCCAAGATCAAGGTGAACTCGCCGATCGGCGCGGTCACCGTGGACCTCAAGGGCAACCTGGGCGTCCCGCCGCTGAGCAAGCCCAACCAGACCGGCTGGTACCGCTTCTCGCCGGTGCCGGGCGAAGTGGGGCCGGCGATCATCAACGGCCACGTGAGCACCCGCAAGGGCCCGGCCGTCTTCGACCGGCTGCGGGAGCTGGCCAAGGGAGATCACATTTACGTGTACCGGTCGGACGGGAAGGTCACGCGGTTCACGGTGAGCGGGATCGAGCAGGTCAGCAAGTCGGCGTTCCCGACCTCCCGGGTGTATGGGAACACGGACGACTCCCAGCTCAGGCTCATCACGTGTGGCGGCGTCTACAACAAGCAGACGCACAGCTACACGGACAACATCGTCGTGTACGCGACGTTGTCCAAGAAGAAGGGATGAGGGAACTGGGTGTGGCCGATTCGGCGGTTTACCGGAAGTTGACAGGGACAGTTCGTAAGATCTCAACCAATCTGTGACCAATGGCTGGGATTCTGGCACGACTGTTGATACTGCGCTGAAATGGAGATGGAAGTGCTGACGTCCAAGGCGCGGCGCCGCCTCGCCCTCAAGACATCTGCCATGGCCGTCCTAGGCGCAGGGATCTTCGGCGGACTGCCGGTGGTCGCGGCTCTAGCCGCACCGGTGGACGTGGTTTATAGCTGCGGGACGCAGTCGTCCGCTTGGTTCAACATGGAGCTGCGGACTCCGGCCGGGGCCATCACGCCCAGTTCCACGGTTACGCTCACGTGGGACGTCCGCCCTCCGACGGGCACGCCCTCGCATTCACCGGGGCTGACGGCGACGGCAACGGCGACGCTCACGCCGGGCAGCACTATCGCGGCGACCGGCACCGTCAGTCCGAGCGGGGCGCCGGTGCCTTCGGCCCGGATTACAGCCAGCGGCTCGGCGTCTCAGCAGGCGACCGTGACGGTGACACCCGGCGCCACCTTGTCGGTGCCAGCCATGACCATGGTGGTCACGCCCACCGCATCGGGGACCATAGGCCTCAAGGGCGAAGGGTTCACACTTCAGGTCAATGGCGCCACCTACACCTGCACGCCGGGAGCCTCCGGCGGGCCCTCCGTCAACCTGGTCGTCGGCTCGGCCACCAACACCGCCACGACCACGCCGACCAACACCAACACCAACACCGCCACCCCGACGAACACGACCACTTCGAGCACCCCCAGGCCGACCAGGACCAGCACCGCGACGGTCACCGTGACCCCGAGCGAGAGCAGAAGGAACTCCCGGACCCCCAAGGCCGGGGCGGATACCGGTGCCGGTGGGGAGATGGGCCCCGACGG
The DNA here is from genome assembly GCF_008065375.1 of Nonomuraea sp. SYSU D8015. Classification (GTDB taxonomy): domain Bacteria; phylum Actinomycetota; class Actinomycetes; order Streptosporangiales; family Streptosporangiaceae; genus Nonomuraea. Next base: position 30,639 of record NZ_VJYI01000035.1, on the reverse strand, counting down.
GCGGATGTTCATCCTCACAGGCGCCGCGCTGATCGCGGCCGCCACCGTGGGCGGGCTCGTCATGCGTCGTCGTAACGCCACCCGAGGCTGACCGCGGTGTCCAGCTACTACCCCTACGGCGGTGGCGGGGCCGCACCGCCCCCGCCGCCCGAGGACAAAGGGAGCACGGCGCTCAGGACCGTGCTGATCGTGGCCGCCATCGCGGGCGTCGTCACCGTGGTGGCCGGGTTGTTGATCGTGATGCGCTCGCCCGACGAGTACGGCCTCGCCTCGGAGAGGGACGCGTTATCCCTGCAGACCCAGCCGAGCGGCAAGGCCACGGGCCAGCCCGAGCAGGCGTTGTTCCAGGCCGCCCCCGACGTGCCGCCGCCGGTGCCCCAGATCACCCCGGCCCCGCCGATGCTGCCGTCCACGCCCATCAGGATCGTGGTCAAGCGGCTGGGGATCAACGCCCCGATCAAGTCCGTCGGTCTGGCCAAGAACGGCACGATCCAGGTGCCGCCGCCGGACGACCCCAACCTGGTCGGCTGGTACCGGAACATGTCCACCCCGGGCGAGGCCGGCCCCGCCGTGCTGCTGGGGCACAAGGACACCAGGACGCGCAGCGCGGTGTTCAGCCCGTTGTTCCGGATCAAGAATGGTGACACCATCGAGGTCAAGCGTCAGGACGGGACCACGGCGGTCTTCACCGTCGGCGGGGTGGAGCAGGCGAACAAGCAGACGTTCCCGACCGAGCGCGTCTATGGGCCGCGGGACAACGCCCAGCTCCACCTGATCACCTGCGGCGGCACCTACGATCGGCGTACCGGGCACTACACCGACAACATCATCGTCTACGCGACGATGACGAGCTCCTACCGAAGCTGAGAAGCTGACCGAGCGCGGAGGCGGGCATGGGCTGGATGGCGAAGCGGAGACTGCGTACTGGCCCGACGGCGGCGCTGCCGGCCAAACCGAGCCCGGCCGAGCTGCTGCGCATCGTCCGGCTGGCCGATCCCGGCGCCAGGGCGGACGGCGACGACGTCGTGGCCACCGACGTCCGGGTCTACGCGCCCGTGGAGGCCGACCCCGACCTGTCGGGCGGCGAGCTGGAAAAGGTCTGGGCGGTGCGGGTGGCCGCCGAGGGCCCGCTGCCGCTGGACTTCTTCGACCGCTACCTCGCCGAGGGCATCGCCTTCCGGCTCAAGGGCCTCGCGGTCTGCCGGGGCGAGGTGACCGATCCATCGGATGAGGAGAACACGGGACCGGCGGTGATCGTCCCGGTGCGCCCCACGGCGGAGGAGCTGGCGCCGCTGCTGGAGCCGCAGGAGGACGACGAGTTCACGTTCACGGCGGGCGACGTCAAGGCCGTGCTGGTGCCGCAGAAGGGTCAGCCGCCGGCCGTCCAGGAGCTGCTGCCCTTCGCCACCGAGCTGACCGCGATCGAGCTGCGCGGGGACGAGCAGATGAAGCTGGGGGCGCTGGCCCTGGAGCTGTCCGACAAGCTGAACGGGCTGGTCGTGGACCGGTGGCGGTTCCGCGTGGACGCGGCGGAGGACCTTCTGCCGCCGGGGTGAGCAGCGCCAGAACGTCGTTCTGTTGTAGTCTGACCCTAGTAACCGAATAATGCTCGGTTTGCAGGAGGCACTGTGGCAGAGGCGTACATCGTCGGGGCGGTCCGCACCCCCGTCGGCAAGAAGAAGGGCGGCCTTTCCGGCGTCCATCCCACGGACCTGGCCGCTCACACGCTGAAGGCGCTGATCGACCGCACCGGCGTCGACCCCGCCGCGGTCGAGGACGTCATCATGGGGTGCGTCATGCAGTTCGGCCCCCAGAGCATGGACATCGCGCGCAACGCCTGGCTGTCGGCGGGCCTGCCGGAGACCACCGCGGGTGTCACGATCGACCGGCAGTGCGGCTCCTCGCAGCAGTCGATCCACTTTGCCGCCCAGGGCGTCATGTCGGGCACCCAGGACCTCGTCGTGGCCGCCGGCGTCGAGTCGATGAGCATCGTGCCCATGGGCTCGTCGATCACGGCCGCCCTGGAGAAGGGCATGCCGTTCCCGTTCGGTGACAAATGGGTCGAGCGGTACGGCAAGCAGGAGATCTCGCAGTTCCGCGGCGCGGAGCTCATGTGCGAGAAATGGGGCTACACGCGGGAGGTGCTGGAGAAGTACGCCTTCGAGTCCCACCAGCGGGCCGCCAAGGCCATCGCGAACGGCCACTTCAAGGACCAGATCGAGCCCATCAACGGCGTCGAGGACGACGAGGGCCCGCGCCCGGACACCACGCTGGAGAAGATGGCCGCGCTGAAGACCCTGAAGGAGGGCGGCCAGATCACCGCCGCCACCTCCTCACAGATCTCCGACGGCTCCGGCGCCGTGCTGATCGCCTCCGAGCAGGCCGTCAAGGACCACGGGCTGAGGCCGCGCGCCCGCATCCACCAGCTCGCGCTCATGGGCGACGACCCCGTCTACATGCTGACCGCGCCGATCCCCGCCACGCAGCGGGCGCTGAAGAAGGCCGGCATGTCGATCGACGACATCGACGTCGTGGAGATCAACGAGGCGTTCGCCCCGGTGCCGCTGGCCTGGATGCAGGAGCTGGGCGCCGACCCCGCCAAGGTCAACCCCAACGGCGGCGCCATCGCGCTCGGCCACCCGCTGGGCGGCACGGGCGCGATCCTGATGACCAAGCTCCTGCACGAGCTGGAGCGCACGGCAGGCCGCTACGGGCTGCAGACGATGTGCGAGGGCGGCGGCCAGGCCAACGTCACCATCATCGAGCGGCTTTGAACGGTGGGGCGCCGCCTCCAGGCGTAACAGGGGAGGCGGCGCCCCGAACTACCCATCCCGGTAGTTGTCTCAGCGGCCCTTGGGCGGGATGCGCCGGGGCGGCGCGATCGGACGCTGCGGCATCCGGGGCATCTGCCGTGGCACGGGCGGCATCTCCCGCCCGGGGAAGGCCGGGGTCTTCTTGCTCTTCTTGGCTGCGCGAACTCGCATGAGAGGCTCCTTTACGTAACTCATGACGCGGCTCACTCGCGAACGAAGGCCGGTCGACATGCTCAGCTGCCGCGTCTGGATGGACGGACGGACTGAAGCTGCGAATTACAGGTAAAGGCGCATGTCCACGACAGTACGGGTCCACCAGAATCCGGCGCAACACAATAAATCGACGTACTCATCTGCCAGAGGCCAGAGAGCACAGCGTGTACGTGCGGGCCGCCGCAACCAGCACCCCCGCGAGCGCCGTGACGGCCAGCGCGATCGACAGCGGCGCGGGGAAGTACGTGAGCTGCGCCCACGTGACCGTGCGCCCGTTCATCAGGAACGAGAGCAGATCCGGGTATGCCGCCAGCACAGCCGCGGGCAGGAGGACCGGCACCAGGCGCAGTCCGATCCGCCACCGCGGCTTGCCCGCCCGCCTGGCGGCCCAGCGCCGTGCCCGCATCGCGCCCACGGCCGCGAGGCCGATCGCCGCCAGCGCGATCACGCCCAGGACCAGCTCGTAGAGTTGCCGGTCGCCCCCGGGCGGCTCCGGGGTTCGGCCTTCGCTCATGGCCGACAGTCCCAGCATGATCGCGTAGGCGTCGTCCTGGAGTGCGGCGCTGTTGGTCATGACGGCGATGCCGTAGCCGGTCTTGGGTGAGATGGCCTCCACGGCGGTGTAGGTGAACAGGTTGCCGGAGTGCGTGAGCTGCCCGGTCTCGTCGTCCACGCCCCAGCCCATGCCGTAGTCGCGGATCGGGGTGGGCGCGTGCATGGTCTCCAGGCTCTGGCGCTTGACCAGCGGACGGCCGTCCCCGGTCTGGGCGATCAGCCATTTGCCCATGTCCGCGGCCGTGGTGATGACGCCTCCCGAGCCGCTGTCGTCGAGGAAGGCAGGCAGCTCGGGGCGCGGGAGCCAGACACCGAAGATCGAGTTGTAGCCGTCGGCCGGCTTGACGACCTGGTCGCTGACGGCGCTGGACTTCATGCCGAGGGGACCGAACACCCGCTCACGCAGATAGTCGCCGAACGACCGCCCGCTCGCCACCTCGACCAGCCTGGCGGCCAGGTTGTAGTTGACGTTGCAGTACTCCCAGCGGGTGCCGGGATCGGCGCGCAGCCCGTCGTCGGCCAGACGGGCGGTGTAGTCGGCGAGCGACGTGGCGTCGTTCAGCTCGTTGACGTCGACCGTGGTGTCCGACAGGCCGGAGGTCTGGTTCAGCAGCTGTCGCACGGTGATCCGGGCCGCGCGCGGGTCGTCCATCGTGAAGCCGCGAAGCTGCGCGGTCACTGGCTCGTCCAACTTGATCTTGCCGCGCTCCACGAGCGTCATGACCGCCATCGCGGTGAACGACTTGCTCACGGAGGCCACCCGCATCGGCGTGTTCTCGGTGACCGCGCGGCCCTGGGAGTCGTGGCCGTAGCCGGCGGCGTGCACCACCTTGCCGGCGTGCGTGACGACCACGGACACGCCGGGCAGACCGGTGGATTCCAGCGCGTCGCGCATGTAGGTGTCAATGGCGGCAGAGGTCATGGAGGGGGCCGGGGCGGCGAGGGTCGTCGCCGTGAACAGACCGATCAGGAGGGTTTTCACGCGAGAAATCTAGAAAGGACCCGCCCTCCGCCGGATCTGCCGACCGTACAGAACCGCACCTGACGAAAGTCAGGTTTCCGGCAGGCGGGTCGGCACGGGCTTCTGAACCTGCTGGAAGATCACCGACGTGCGAAAGCCGACGATCTCCTTGCGTTTGCTCAGCTTGTCCAGCAGGAACGCGTGCAGGTGATCCAGGTCCTGGACCGCCACGTGCAGCAGGAAGTCGTCCCCGCCCGCGAGCACGAACACGCTGAGCACCTCGGGCATCTCGGCGGCCGACGACTTGAACGCGTTGATCACGGCCCGGCTGAGCGGGCGTACCTGGACCGACACCATGGCCTGCACGCCGCGGTTGAGCGCGGCCGGGTCGATGTCGGCGTGGTAGCCGCGGATGACGCCGCGGCGGGTGAGCGCCCTGACCCGCTCCAGGCAGGTGGAGGGGGCGATGCCGAGCTGGCGGGCGAGCTCCCTGTTCGACTGCCGAGCATCCGTTTGGAGCAAGCGCACGATCTCCGAATCAAGTTCATCCATGTATGCATATTTGCATGGCTGTCCGGTCAGGCGTTCGGCACAGACCCGGCTGGTTCGTGCATATGGACTAATTTCGGCGACATGACGCAACAGACGTATGCTCACATGACGGCGGGACAGGGCGCGGCGCTGCTGGTCGGGGCGGTGCTGGGGCCCGGGATGCTGGTGCTCCCGCACCTGGCCGCCTCCGCCGCGGGGCCCGCCTCCGTGCTGGCCTGGGTGGGGCTGCTCGCGCTGAGCGTCCCCGTCGCGCTGACCTTCGCCGCACTCGGCGCACGTCATTCGGACGGCGGGGGAGTGGCGAGCTTCGTCGGGCACGCGTTCGGCCGACACGCCTCCGCCGTGACCGGATGGTGGTTCTTCGGCGCGGTCCCCATCGGGACCGTCGCGGGCGCGCTCGTGGGCGGCCAGTACGTCGAGGCGTGCTTCGGCCTGGACGGCACCCTGGCCGCCTGGCTCATCATGATCGCCGCCTTCGCGGCCAACGCCGCCGGCCTGCGTACCTCCGGGCGGCTGCAGATCGGCTTCGTGGCGGTGCTGGTCGCGCTGCTGACCGCCGCCGTGATCAGCGCCGCCCCGCATGCCGACGCCGGCAACTTCACCCCCTTCGCGCCGCACGGCCTGGCGGGCGTGGCGAGCGCGGCCGGGGTGCTCATGTTCGCCTTCGTCGGCTGGGAGGCGGCCAGCCACCTGTCGGCCGAGTTCGAGGACCGGACGAACGGCCTGGTCAGGGCCACGGTGGTGACGCTCGCCGTGATCGCCGTCCTGTACCTCGGGGTGTCGATCACCTCCCTCGGCGTACTGGGCGCGGACATGACAGGAGCGCCGCTGACGGCGATGCTGGAGACCGGCCTCGGCGGAGCCGCCCGGCCGGTGACCGGGGTTCTGGCCCTGCTGCTGACCTTCGGGGCGGTCAACACCTACCTCGCCGGGGCCGCGCGGCTGGGGGCCGCCCTGGCCAGGGACGGGGCGCTGCCCGGCTGGTTCGCGGCGGGCGGGGAGCCGGGGCGCACGCCGTACCGGAGCCTGGGGTTGCTGGCCGCGCTGTGCCTGCCCGTGCTCGTGTGGGCGGTGGATCTCGACCTGCTGATGCGGGCGACCTCGGCGTGCCTGGCCGCCGTCACGGCGGCCGGCGTGGCGGCGGCGGTGCGGATGCTGCCCGCGGGGCGGCACCGGAACACGGCCGTCGTGGGCACCGGAATGTCACTGGTGGCACTGGCGTTCTGCGGCGTCTACCTCGTGGTTCCCGCCGTGTTCGCGCTCGTGGCGGCGGCCGTTCTCTCGGCCGGCCGGCGACGTTCGAACGCCACAGGCTCTCGCCGTACGGATAAAAACGGCATATAAACGGCGAAGGACGCCGTCAGGCGGGCACTACACATAGCACGGGACGGCGCAACGTCGGGAGGGTGCTATGACCGAGCACGCCAAGTACGCGGAGTCCAGGGCAGTTGGTGAGCAGGCCCGCGAGAAGGAGTGGCGGCTGCCGAGCTTCGGCAAGCAGCTGTTCCTCGGCGACTTCCGGCTGGATCTGGTGTATCCGGCGCCCACGCTGCCCGACGAGGACACCAAGCGCGGCGAGGAGTTCGTCCGCGCGGTGCGCCGTTACCTCGACGCGCACGTCGACCCGGCGCTCATCGAGCGGACCGGGCAGATTCCGGACGAGGTGGTCAAGGGGCTGGCAGCGCTGGGCGCATTCGGGATCACGATCGGCGAGGAGTACGGCGGGCTCGGCCTGCCGTACCTGTACTACTGCCGCGCCCTCATGCTGGTCGGCTCGTACTGCCCGGCACTGGCCACGCTGCTGTCGGCGCACCAGTCGATCGGGGTGCCGCAGCCGCTGAAGCTCTTCGGCACCGAGGAACAGAAGCGAGAATTCCTGCCAAGGTGCGCGGCGGGCGAAATTTCGGCGTTTCTCCTGACTGAGCCGGACGTCGGCTCCGACCCGGCCCGGCTGTCCACCACCGCCGTCCGCGACGGCGACGACTACGTGATCGACGGCGTGAAGTTGTGGACGACGAACGGCGTCGTCGCCGACCTGCTCGTCGTCATGGCCAGGACCGGCAAGAAGATCAGCGCTTTCGTGGTCGAGGGCGACTCGCCGGGCATCACGGTCAAGCGCCGCAACGGCTTCATGGGGCTGCGCGGCATCGAGAACGGCGTCACCGAGTTCTCCCAGGTCAGGGTGCCCGCCAAGAACATGATCGGGAAGGAGGGCGAAGGGCTCAGGATTGCCCTGACCACCCTCAACACCGGCCGCCTGTCGCTCCCCGCCGTCTGCGCGGGCAACGCCAAGTGGGCGCTGAAGGTCGCCCGCGAGTGGGCCAACGCCCGCGTGCAGTGGGGGCACAAGATCGGCCGGCACGAGGCCGTGGCCACGAAGATCGCCTTCATCGCGGCCACGGCGTACGCGCTGGAGGCCGTCATGGAGCTCACCAGCCGCCTGGCCGACGACAAGCGCAACGACATCAGGATCGAGGCGGCGCTGGCCAAGCTGTACGCGACGGAGCTGTCGTACCGGGCGCTCGACGAACTGGTCCAGATCAGGGGCGGGCGCGGCTACGAGACCGCAGAGTCGCTGGCCGCCCGCGGCGAGCGCGGCGTGCCCGCCGAGCAGATGCTGCGCGACTCCCGCATCAACCGCATCTTCGAGGGCTCCTCCGAGATCATGCGTCTGATGATCACGAGGGAGGCGGTGGACGCGCACCTGTCGGCCGCCGGAGAGCTGATCAACCCGGAGGCCTCCCGTCACGAGCGCACCCAGGCGCTCAAGCGCGCCAGCCGCTTCTACGCCAAATGGCTGCCCACGCTGGTGGCCGGCACCGGCAACCTGCCCACCGCGTACGCCGAGTTCGGCCCGCTGGCCGCGCACCTGCGCTTCGTGGAGCGGACCAGCAGGAAGCTGGCCCGGTCCACCTTCTACGGCATGTCCCGCTGGCAGGGCAGACTGGAGCACAAGCAGTCCTTCCTGGGCCGGATCGTGGACATCGGGGCGGAGTTGTTCGCCATGACGGCCGCCTGCGTCAAGGCCGAGGAGGATTCCAAGGATCTGGGGCGGCGGCCGTACGAGCTGGCCGACACCTTCTGCCACCAGGCGCGGCTCCGCGTGGACGCGCTGTTCGACCGGCTCTGGGACAACAGCGACGCCCAGGACGCGCGGCTGGCCGGCTACGTGCTGGAGGGTCGCTACGGCTTCGTCGAGGAGGGCATCCTCGACCCGTCCATCGAGGGGCCGTGGATCGGCGCGCCCGAGGGCGGGGAGAGCGTCCGGAGAAAGATCCTCTGACATCCGGTCTAGACCGGTTGTGCGCCCTTTCTGGCAAGTTTGTTTCCAAATCGAGACAAGCCGGTATAGACCGGCTCCTTAACGCGGGCTTACGCTGACGCAAACGCGTAGAGCTCCGCCTCGCGCGTGCCCATCCCCCCAGGGCGGGGTCCGGTGGCTGGTACGGACCAGCGTCACCCGTCCGACGAGAAGGCGGTATCTCCAGTGAACATGAAGCTTGTGGGCGGCGCCGCTCTCGGCCTTGCCTCGGTGCTGGTCCTGTCCAGCTGTGGTTCCGGCGGGTCCGGTGGCGGCACCCAGGCCTCGGGCGACGGCACGGTCACGCTCAAGATGGTCGCCGCGGACTACGGCGACGGACCCGGCAAGCCGAACTCGGGCGAGACGTTCTGGAAGGGCGTCGTGGACGAGTTCCAGGCGGCCAACCCGAACATCAAGGTCGACGTCCAGGTCATCAACTGGAACGACATCGACAAGCAGGTCGCCACCATGGTCCAGAACGGCCAGGTGCCCGACATCCTGCAGACCGGCGACTACTCCGGCTTCGTCAAGGACGGGCTGCTCTACAAGGTCGACGAGGTCCTGTCCCCGAACGTCTCCGGCGACATGCTGCAGAAGTTCGCCGAGTTCGGCAAGGTCGACGGGACCGCGTACGGCATCCCGTTCGTCTCCTCCGCCCGCGCCCTCTTCTACAACAAGGACCTGTTCCAGAAGGCCGGCATCGCCGAGCCGCCGAAGACCTGGGACGAGCTCAAGGCCGCGGCCGAGAAGCTGAAGGCGGCCGGCGTGACGCAGCCGTTCGGCCTGCCGCTCGGCCAGGAGGAGGCCCAGGCCGAGTCGTTCCTGTGGATGCTGGGCAACGGCGGCGGCTACAAGGACGCCTCCGGCAAGTGGGCGATCAACTCACCGCAGAACGTCGAGACGTTCCAGTACGTCAAGGGCCTGGTCGACGCGGGCCTGACCACCCCCAACCCGGGCACCAAGGACCGCAAGACGGTCTGGGAGGACTTCGGCGCCGGCAAGGTCGGCATGGTCAACGGCGGCCCCATGTCGATCCCGATCTTCGACGCGGCCGGTCTGAAGGGCAAGTACGGCGTCGCGCCCATCCCCGGCAAGAGCGGCCCGCTCGACACCACGCTCGGCGTCATGGACTGGATCATGGCGTTCAACAAGAACGGCCACGCCGCCGAGATCAAGAAGTTCTTCGACTTCTTCTACACCGGCTCCGCCGCGCAGAAGATCTCCGACACCTACAAGCTGCTGCCCGTCACCAACGGCGGCATCCAGAAGCTGTCGAGCGACGAGAACCTCAAGCCGTTCCTGGACGCCCTGCCGAACGCCAGCTTCTACCCCTTCCAGGACCCCAAGTGGGCCACGGTGAACCCGGCCATCAAGCAGACCATCGGCGGCGCCGTCAAGGAGGACCCGGCCAAGGTCCTCGGCGAGCTGCAGAAGGTCGCCGAGTCGGCTAGCTGATCGTGTACGGCCCGGCGCCTCGTGACGGGGCACCGGGCCGCACTCTCCTGGAAGGCTTTGCATGAAAAGGTTGCGCGCCCTCGAGCCCCTCGCCTGGGTCGGCCCGGCCGTCGTGCTGATCGCGGTGGTCGTGCTCTGGCCCGTGATCGAGATGATCAGGTCGTCGTTCCTCAAGATCAGCCGATTCGGCGTGGTCCAGGGCGGCAACGGGCTGGCGAACTACGAGAAGCTCTTCGGCGAGAAGGACTTCGCCGACATCATGGTCCGCAGCGTGATCTGGGTGGTCGCGGTCGTCGCGCTCACCGTGCTGATCTCGCTGGCTCTGGCCCAGCTGTTCAACCAGCAGTTCCCGCTGCGCAAGGTCGCCCGCTGGGCGCTGATCGCGCCGTGGGCGGCCTCGGTGCTGATGACGGCGATCATCTTCAAGTGGATGCTCGACCCCGAGGTCGGCGTGATCAACCAGATCCGGTTGAAGCTCGGGCTGATCGACGCCATGGGCGGGGCGGCCGCCGACCAGCTCGGCGACGCCTCAACGGCGATGCCGTGGCTGGTGTTCGTGGCCGTCTTCGTGTCGGTGCCGTTCACCACGTACGCGCTGCTGGCCGGGCTGGCGACGATCCCCGCCGACGTCTACGAGGCGGCCAGGATGGACGGGGCCGGACGATTCCGTACGTACTGGTCGATCACGCTGCCGCTGCTGCGCCCCGCGCTCACCGTGGCGGCCCTGATCAACGTGATGAACGTCTTCAACAGCTTCCCGATCATCTGGGCGATGACCCACGGGCAGCCCGGCTACTCCACGGCCACCTCGACGATCCTCATGTTCATCCTCAAGGGCTCCGACATCGGTGAATCCGCCGCCATGTCCGTCGTCAACTTCGGCATGGTGATCGTACTGACCGTGATCTTCCTGCGGGTCTCGCGGTGGAACAAGGAGGTGGCGTGATGGCCGTCAAGACTCTGCCGACGCAGGCCAGGCCGCACCATCACGCCCGGCCTCGGGGAGCCGCCCCGCGCCGCATGCCCCAGCTCAAGACCGTGATCATCGCGGCCGCCGCGTACGTCATCGCGTTCGTCTTCCTGTTCCCGTACATCGTGATGTTGCTCACCTCGCTGCGGGCTCAGGACTCGCTGCGTGACGTCACGTTCTGGCCCGAGGAGTGGGTGTGGTCGAACCTCACCAACTTCTGGACCAGCGGACTGGCCGGCAACCTCTGGGTCACGATCAAGGTGGCCGCCGGGTCGACGATCCTGGTGCTGCTGGTGGCGCTGCCGGCGGCGTACTACTCGGCCAGGCACAACTTCCGGGGGCGTACGGCCTTCCTGATCCTGGTGCTGATCACTCAGATGTTCCAGCCCACGGCCATGCTGGTCGGCATCTACCGCGAGTTCTACCAGTTCGGGCTGGTGGATTCGACCTGGTCGCTGATCCTGGTCAACGGCGGGTTCAACCTGGCGTTCGCGGTGTGGATTTTGAACGCGTACTTCGCCTCGATCCCGCGCGAGCTGGAGGAGGCCGCGTTCATCGACGGGAACGGGCGATTCGGGGCGCTGTTCAGGATCACGTTGCCGCTGGCGATGCCGGGCGTCATCACCGCGTTGATCTTCACGTTCATCGCGGCGTGGAACGAGTTCGTGGTCGCGCTGACGCTGACCACGACGCCCGAGAACCAGCCGCTCACGGTGGCGCTGAACTCGTTCATCGGGCAATACCAGGTGGACTGGCAGAACCTGTTCGCCGGGTCCGTGATCGCCACCATCCCGGTGATCATCCTGTTCGCCTTGATCGAGCGGAAGGTGGTCGGCGGCCTGACCGCAGGCTCCATCAAGTGAGACGAGGAAAAGGGGGGAGGCCCACCGGCCTCCCCCCCTTTTCTACTGCTTCTTCTGCGGCACCCGCGCCACGCAGAACACCGTCTGGCCGAACGGAGGCCGCACGAACCGCTCGATCAGGCGGGTCAGCGGGACCACCGTTCGGTCGTAGATCTTGACCAGCCGCGGGTCGGGGTAGCCGACGCCGCCCCGGCGCACCGCCAACCACCAGGCGATGCCGCCCAGGAAGTTGATCGGCTTGAGCACCTCGATGTCCAGGCCCGCCTTGGCGACCGTCGTGGCCAGCGTCTTCGGCGTGTAGCGCTGGACGTGGCCCACCTTGCGGTCGAAGTCGCCGTAGAGCTGCATGTAGCCGGGCACCCAGATGATGATCCGGCCGCCGGGCAGCGTGACGCGGGCCAGCGAGCGCAGCGCCTCGGCGTCGTCCTCGATGTGCTCCAGGACGTTCATCATGACGACGGTGTCGACCTTGTCCTCGAGCGGGATGTCGGTCGGCAGCCCGAACTGCAGGACGTCGATGTCGTCACGGCCGTCGAAGCGCTTTTCCAGCTGCTCGACGCAGTAGGGGTCGAAGTCGCTGACGACGAGCCGGTCGAGCCGGGGCAGGAACTGCTCGGCGAAGTGGCCCAGCCCCGAGCCGATCTCCAGCATCGAGCGGCCGACATGCGGGGCGACCATGTCGAACTCGTACTGCCGATAGTTCTTGGCCTCGTCCCCACCTAGGTGGTTCTCCAGGGCCTCATCACCGGCCGCCGGTTGTACTACACGGTCATACCCAGAAGACATAGTCCCGTTCGTTCCTTCTCGGGGGCTCATGGATTGCCCGAGTCTAATGCCCAAGTCAGCGACGAGGGTCACGCGATCTGCCTCACACCCTTCCCCGCGGGGCCCCTGGTGCGGTGGAATCTGACTCGCCATGGACGACGATGAGGCGATCGCGCGCTCGCTCGACGGCGACCTCGCTGCCTATGAGGCGCTGGTCGCGCGCTACAGCGCGCTCGCCCACCGTACCGCGTACATGCTGGGTGCGGGGGACGAAGCCGAGGACGTGGTGCAGGAGGCGTTCGTCAAAGCCTTCCGCCACCTGCCCGGCTTCCGCCGGGACGCGCCGTTCCGGCCCTGGCTGCTGCGTATCGTGGCGAACGAGACGCACAATCTGACCCGGTCGCGTGGGCGGCGCGCCGAGCTGGCCTTACGCCTCGGCGCCACGGCCGACGTACGGGCTCCCGACGACCCCGAGGGCGAGGCCGTGGCCACCGACCGGCGCGCCCGGCTGCTGGCGGCGGTGCGCGGGCTGCCCGAGCGGGAACGCCAGGCCGTCGTGTGCCGGTACTTCTTACAGCTGACGGAGGCGGAGACGGCGCAGGTGCTCGACTGGCCGGTCGGCACCGTCAAGTCCAGCACCCACCGTGGGCTGGCCCGGTTGAGGGAGGAGGTGGGCAATGAGCTCGCGTGAGCCTTTCGACGAGCTGGAGGCCGAGCTGCTCGCCCTCGGCGACCTCCTGGACGTCCCCACGCCACCTCCGTCCGACGTGGCCGCCGCCGTCCGCGCCCGCCTCGAATCCACCCCCGACGCCGCGCCCGCTCCCGGCGGGGAGGGTGCCGGCGCCGGTGAAGAGGCCGCTGGAGAGCCCCAGGATCCCGGCGGAGGGCCCGATCCTGCTCATGGGCCCCCTGCCACGCCCATAAGGCCGCACAGCCGCCGGCCGAGGCGGGGGGAGGATCGGCGGCGGCCGCCCGGGCGGCGGAGGCGGTGGAAGGTCGTGACGGCCGTCGTCATCGTCGTCATCGCGATCACGGCCGCCACGCCCCAGGGCCGGGCGGCGGTCGCGAGGATCCTGCGTTTCGCCGGCATCGAGCTCGAGATCGGCGCTGCCCCGCCCCCGCCGGTCACCACCACGGCCCCACTGCCGGGCGAGCGGACCGTGCCCCCGTCGGAGGTCCCGAGCCGGGCGGGATTCCAGGTCAGGACACCGTCCCGCCTCGGCCCCCCACAGCGCACGTCCGTCGCCGACGGCGGCAGGCTGGTGTCGATCTTCTGGCCGGACGGCATCAGGCTCGACCAGTTCGAGGGCACCATGGACCCGTACTTCTTCAAGAAGGCGGGCCCGCCGTTCCCCGACTTCGTCAAGGTGGGCCCGTACCAGGCGTTGTGGCTCCCCGGCGAGCACCCCCTGGGCTACATCAAGCGCGTGGACGGCTCCGTCGTTCCGCTGCGACAGGCGGCCGCCACCCTCATCTGGCAGCAGAACGGGATCACTTACCGCCTGGAGGGCGTGCGCACCAAGGAGGAGGCCATCAGGATCGCCGAGTCACTCGAGTGAGCCCGACAGCCAGTCGTCCACGCCCTTGAGCAGCTCCTTGCGCACGGACTCCGGGGCCGCCGACGAGCGTACGGACTGCCGCGCCAGCTCGGCCACCTCCGCGTCGCTGAAGCCGTAGACCTCCCTGGCCAGCTCGTACTGCCGCAGCAGCCGCGTGCCGAACAGCAGCGGGTCGTCGGCCCCCAGCGCGATCGGCACCCCCGCGTCGAACAGCCGCCGCACCGGCACGTCGGCGGCCCGCTCGGCCACCCCCAGCCCCACGTTGGAGGTCGGGCAGACCTCGCAGCAGATCTGCCGGTCGGCCAGCCGGTGCATCAGCCGCTCGTCCTCGGCCGCCCGCACGCCGTGCCCGACCCGGTCCGCCCCCAGGTCGTCCACGCACTGCGCCACGCTGCGCGGCCCCATCAGCTCGCCCCCGTGCGGCACGGACAGCAGCCCGCCCCGCTTGGCGATCCTGAACGCGCGCTCGAAGTCGCGCGCCTGGCCCCGCCGCTCGTCGTTGGACAGCCCGAACCCGACGACGCCGTGGCCGACGTACTGGGTGGCCAGCCTGGCGAGGGTGTTGGCGTCCAGCGGGTGCCGGGTCCTGTTGGCCGCCACGACGACCGCGATCCCGACGCCGGCGTGCGCGCTCGCCTGGCGTACGGCGTCCAGCACCAGCTCCAGCGTGGCCGTCAGGCCGCCGAAGCGCTGCGCGTAGCCCGAGGGGTCCACCTGGATCTCCAGCCACCGCGACCCGGCCGCCGCCTCGTCCTCGGCCGTCTCGCGCAGCAGCCGGTAGACGTGCTCCGACTTGGTGAGCACGGACCTGGCGATGTCGTACAGCCGCTGGAACCTGAACCAGCCGCGCTCGTCGGTGGCCCGCAGCTTGGGCGGCCAGTCCTCTTCGAGCGCGTCGGGCAGATGCAGCCCCTGCTCCCTGGCCAGCTCGATGAGCGTGGCGTGCCGCATCGAGCCGGTGAAGTGCAGGTGGAGATGGGCTTTCGGCAGCGCATGTAGGGGCCTGGGCATTTGCTTATCTTGCCACTCAACCTGGGGACGGGTTCGCGCGTTGGGGAGGGCGAAAGGGGATCCTCGCTCATGACAGAAGACGACGAAGCGGCTTTCGACGAGTTCCTCGCCGCGCGCGGCACCTCGCTGCTGCGTACCGCGATCCTGGTCTGCGGAGCGACCAGACACGACTCCGAGGACCTGGTCCAGCACGCGCTGGAGAAGGTCTACCGGCACTGGCCGCGGATCAGGCACGACAACCCCGAGGCGTACGCGAAGAAGATCGTCCTGAACGCCGCCATCAGCCTGGCGCGACGGCGGAAGATCATCAGGGAGATCTCCTTCGCCCGGCCGCCCGAGACCGCCGCCGACCCTCCCGACCTGGATCTGCGCGACACGCTCATCAGGGAATTACGCAGATTGCCCCCCAAGATGCGGGCCGTGCTGGTCCTGCGCTACTGGGAGGACCAGTCGGAGACCGCCACGGCCGCGCTGCTCGGCTGCTCGGTCGGGTCGGTGAAGAGCCAGGCGGCACGGGGGCTCGCCAGGATCCGCGCAAACATGACCGTCGCAGAGGAAGTGGCCAGATGAAGATCGAGGACCAGCTCGCGGACGCCATGGCGGAGCATGTGGCCGGTGCGGAGATCCCACCCGACCTGGGCCGCGCCGTACGACGCCGGCACCGCACCCGCGTGCTCAGGCTGCGCATGGCGGGTGCCGCGCTCGTGACGGCGGCGGTGGCGGTGGCCGTGCCGGTGGCGCTGGGTCCTGCCCTGCCCGCAGGCGGTGGGGACGCCGCCGGCCGGCAGAGCAGCGCCGTCGTCACAGACGACGTGATCGTGCCGAACGTGGTGGGCATGACCGTCGCCGAGGCGACGAGGATCCTGCGCGAGTCCGCGCTGAGGGCGGTCATGTACGAGGGCGGCATGGAGCTCGTCGAGCCGGAGGGTGACCTGGCGAGGAGCGTCGTGACGATGCAGGAGCCGGCCGCCGGGCAGCAGATCGCCGCGGGCACCGTCGTCAGGCTGGACCCGGGGCTCACACCCAGTCCCGATCCGCAGGCCCTGGGCGATCTGGGCGACGGGCGCGAGTTCGGCGGCATCCGCCTCGGCTACCTGCCCGACGGGCTCGTATGGGGCAAGTGGTCCGCCGACAAGGTGATCGGCCCCGGGAAGAGCTACACCACCAGCTTCGACGAGCCGGGCACCATGCAGGGCGGCTATGACGTCCAGGTGTTCGTGGCGCACGGCGAGTCGGCGCCGCAGCTCCTCGCCACCATGCCCGGCAAGGGCGCCACGGTCGTGGACGTCGGCGGCAGGAAGGCGAAGCTGGCCTACCTTTACCGCGATGACGAGATCGTGCCCATCGGCTCCGACTCCGGCACGCCCACGATCGTCTGGGAGCCGCGTGACGGGTTGGCCGTACAGATCCGCATGGAGCGCCACTACGCTCAGAAGGTCGACGCGGTCGCCGAGCTGAAGAAGATCGCGGAAGGCATCCGGGCGACCAGGTGATGGATGGGACTTGACCGGGGATCTACCCGGCATGATCCCTGAGGGGCGCGGAAGTGGACGGGGATGGCGCGCGGCGCTCGCGACACTGGCGTTCGCGGTGACGGCCCTCGTCATCTACGCACTGTTCTCGTCCGGGTTCGGGCGCATCCCACGGCCCGTCGAGGAGCCGCCCGAGCCCGTCGCCGTGGTCACCCCCACACCGGCGACGAAAGGCGCGAGCGTCGCCGGCCGCATCTCGACCTCCGAGGCCGGCCTCGCGGTCGTCTCCGACGATTTCTGGCTCGCGTACCTGCCCGGAGGGCTCGAGCGCATCGGAGGCGGGGTGATCGAGTCCGAGCCGGGCGTCGAGGCCGGCTGGGCCAGGTTCGGCTCCGCGGGCAGGTTCGTGGAGGCGCAGGTCGAGCACGGCAGCGTGGCCGCCGACTGGCAGAGCTACCGCGCGCGGATCACCGTGCTGGACGCCCGCGCCACCACCGTGCGCGGCAAGCCCGCCGTGGTCGGCAGGCACCCTGACGGCGGCCGTGTGATCGCCTGGCTGGAACGTGTGGGCACGGGGGCGTGGATCAGGGTCAGTGAATCCCTCGGCAAGGAACTGGTCGCAGTTGCCGCCTCCGTTCAGGCTCCTGTAGGAGACTAGGACCCCTTCCCGAGGTATCCACACACGTCATGGGGGGTCCATGCGGCGTCTTGCGGCGGTGCTCCTCCTGTGCGCGCTCA
Source organism: Nonomuraea sp. SYSU D8015 (assembly GCF_008065375.1). GTDB lineage: Bacteria > Actinomycetota > Actinomycetes > Streptosporangiales > Streptosporangiaceae > Nonomuraea. The sequence goes on along the minus strand of NZ_VJYI01000035.1, from coordinate 13,411 downwards.
CCGGCTGCACCGGTGGCGACGGCGTGCGGACACCCGCCCCCGCCGACCCCACCGGCTCGACCGCCGCCTCCGACACCTCCGACTCCTCCGGCACCGCGCCGCCGTCGCCCGAGCCGGCGAGGAGCCGGGGGCTCTCGCTCGCGTGCGGCGGCACCAAGGTCTGGCTCCCCTCCATGCCCCTGGGACTGGCCCGGGCGGGCTCCTTCGCCGACCTGGCCTCGCTCACCCGCCGGCTCGACGTCGAGGGCATGATCTGGCGCAGGGACGACGAGCACGTGTACGTCGGCGTGGTGTGCGGCGTGCGTACCGCCGAGCAGTTCGCCACGCTGGTCGCCAGGTCCAGGCTGACGGCGTACCAGGGGAAGCCCGCGCTGCGCTGGACCACGCGGAGGGGGCTGCGCAACTTCATGTGGCTGGAGCAGCCGGGCACCGCGGTCTACATCGGCGCGACGCCCGGTCTGGCCGACCAGATCAGGCCCATCGCAGGGGGCGTCTCAGCGAGCCTCGGCCAGTAGCTTGCCCAGCCGGCTGACGCCCTCGACCAGGTCGTCGTCGCCCAGCGCGTACGACAGGCGGAAGTAGCCCGGCGTGCCGAACGCCTCCCCGGGCACCACCGCCACCTCGGCCTCCTCCAGGATCAGCTCGGCCAGCTCGCCCGACGACTGGGGACGCCGCCCCCGCAGCTCCTTGCCGATCAGCTCCTTGACCGACGGGTACGCGTAGAACGCCCCCTTCGGCTCGGGGCAGAACACGCCCGGGATCTCGTTGAGCATCCGCACCATCGTCTGGCGCCGCCGGTCGAACGCCGTGCGCATCTCGGCCACCGCCGACAGGTCGCCGGAGACCGCCGCCAGCGCCGCCATCTGCGCGACGTTGGAGACGTTGGAGGTGGCGTGCGACTGCAGGTTGGTGGCGGCCTTGACCACGTCGGCCGGGCCGATCATCCAGCCCACGCGCCAGCCGGTCATCGCGTAGGTCTTGGCCACGCCGTTGAGGATCACGACCCGGTCGCCCAGCTCGGGGACGGCCGTGGCGATGCTGGTGAACTCGGCGTCGCCGTACACGAGATGCTCGTAGATCTCGTCGGTGACGACCCACAGGCCGTGCTCGGCCGCCCAGCGGCCGATCGCCACGGTCTCCTCGCGCGAGTGGACGGCGCCCGTCGGGTTGGAGGGCGAGACGAAGAGCAGCACCTTCGTACGCTCGGTGCGCGCGGCCTCCAACTGCTCGACGGTCACCAGGTAGCCGGTGGACTCGTCGGTCACGACGTCGACCTGCACGCCTCCGGCCAGCTTGATCGCCTCGGGGTAGGTCGTCCAGTAGGGCGCCACGACCAGGACCTCGTCACCCGGGTCGAGCAGCGTCGCGAACGCCTCGTAGACGGCCTGCTTGCCGCCGTTGGTGACCAGCACCTGAGCGGGCTCGGCGGCGTAGCCGGAGTCGCGCCGCGTCTTGGCTGCGATGGCCTGCTTGAGCTCGGGAAGGCCGCCCGCCGGGGTGTACTTGTGGAAGCGCGGGTCGCGGGCCGCCTCGATCGCGGCCTCGACGATGTAGCCGGGCGTCGGGAAGTCCGGCTCGCCCGCGCCGAAGCCGATGACGGGCCGTCCGGCGGCCTTCATCGCCTTCGCCTTGGCGTCCACGGCGAGCGTGGCGGACTCGGAGATCGCGGAAATTCTTGCGGAGATGCGAGGTCGGGTGGACATGTCTCCATCGTCCCACGCGCTCGTGACCTGGGCGATCAGGTTTCGGTTCGACGTACCGGGCATTCCCCCGTATGCTTTGGCCCGGTCCTTCCGCCGCATGTCGCCGAGCGGATCGGTCCGGGCAGCGATTCGATCAGGGTAGTCTGGTTGATGACATAGGGCACTGGCGCAATTGGTAGCGCACCGGTCTCCAAAACCGGCGGTTGGGGGTTCGAGTCCCTCGTGCCCTGCGAGTGCGGTCCGCGCAATGATAGGCGTGTAAGCGCGCCGCAAAACTGCGTTGGATACGACGAATTCAGGTGAGGACTGTGGCGATCGACACGCGCGGCGAGACCGCAGACAAGCCCAGTGGCGAAAAGAAGACGCGCACCACACCGGCTCTCTTCTACCGGCAGGTCGTCGGCGAGCTCCGCAAGGTCATCTGGCCGACACGCAAGGATCTCATCACCTACACCACGGTCGTTCTGATATTCGTTCTGATCATGGTTGCCATCGTGTACGGGCTCGACAGCGCCCTGGGATGGGTGGTCCTCCGCGTCTTCGGTGGATCCTGACCCCGGACGCGGCCGGTAGCCTGGTTGACGGAGTCGCCATTCGAAACGACGAAAGAGGAAGAGTCACCGTGTCCGAGTCTTCAGTTCCGGCGGACGAGTCCCGCGACGAGTGGGGCGACGAGCTGGAAGAGGCCACTGAGGAGGCCGCCGAGGCGGCTCTCGCTGAGGCCGGGGTCGCGGAGAGCGACGAGGCGGCCGAAGCCGAGGCTGCCGTCGAGGACGGTTCGGCTCTTCCTGACGTCGACCCTGTCGAGGAGTTCAAGCAGTCGCTGCGCGGCCTGCCCGGTGAGTGGTACGTCATCCACTCCTACGCCGGCTACGAGAACCGCGTGAAGTCCAACATCGAGAGCCGCAACGTGTCGCTCAACATGGAGGACTACATCTACCAGGTCGAGGTGCCGACGCACACCGTCCAGGAGTTCAAGAGCGGCAAGAAGGTGCCGGTCAAGGAGCGTGTGCTGCCCGGCTACGTGCTGGTGCGCATGGAGCTGACCGACGAGTCCTGGGCCGCGGTGCGCAACACGCCCGGCGTGACCGGCTTCGTGGGCCTGTCCAACAAGCCGAGCCCGCTCAGCCTCGACGAGGTCGCCAAGCTGCTCGCGCCCGAGCCGACCGAGGAGACGAAGAAGGCCGCGGCCAAGGCGCCCACCGGCCCGGCGGTCGAGTTCGAGATCGGCGAGTCGGTCACCGTCATGGACGGCCCGTTCGCCACGCTGCCGGCCTCGGTGAGCGAGATCAGCCCCGAGTCGCAGAAGCTCAAGGTGCTCGTTTCGATCTTCGGTCGCGAGACCCCGGTCGAGCTGTCGTTCAACCAGGTCTCCAAGATCTAGGACGATCACCTACACTTAGACGTTCGGAGTGGCCGCCTTGTCGCGACCAATGAGAAACCTGCCAAACGGACTGCCGCTACGGCCTTGACCACGCACAGCGGTAGGGCAGCAGTCTGGGGAAGCAGGTTTCTTGTCGGGTGGGCGGCCTCCGACATGTCCGGCCCCGCAACCCGCGAGGCGGACGGCATCGCAATCAAGGACCCGGAGAAGGACAAATGCCTCCGAAGAAGAAAATCGCCGCGTTGGTGAAGGTCCAGCTTCCCGCTGGCCAGGCCACCCCGGCGCCGCCGGTGGGTACCGCCCTCGGTCCCCACGGCGTCAACATCATGGACTTCGTCAAGCAGTACAACGCTGCGACGGAGGCCCAGCGGGGCAACATCATCCCCGTTGAGATCACCATTTTCGAGGACCGCAGCTTCACCTTCATCACGAAGACGCCGCCGGCCCCCGAGCTGATCAAGAAGGCCCTCGGCCTCGACAAGGGCAGCGCGGTCCCGCACCGCGACAAGGTCGGCAAGCTGAGCCGCGAGCAGCTGCGCAGCATCGCCGAGACCAAGATGCCCGACCTCAACGCCAACGACATCGAGGCGGCCGAGAAGATCATCGCCGGCACCGCCCGGTCGATGGGCATCACGATCGCCGAGTAACACCTTCCACAGACGTTCGTGGGAGGGCCGTCAGGCCCGCATACCACTAGGAGTTAAGAAATGAAGCGCAGCAAGGCGCACAAAGACGCGGCCGCCAAGGTCGACCGCGACAAGCTCTACTCGCCCGTCGAGGCCGCGAAGCTCGCCAAGGAGACGTCGACCACGAAGTTCGACGCCACCGTCGAGGTCGCGCTGCGGCTGGGCGTCGACCCTCGCAAGGCCGACCAGATCGTGCGCGGCACGGTCAACCTTCCGCACGGCACCGGCAAGACCGCCCGGGTCCTGGTCTTCGCGACCGGTGAGCGTGCCGAGGCGGCCCGCGAGGCGGGCGCCGACATCGTCGGCGCCGACGAGCTGATCGACGAGATCTCCAAGGGCAACAGGCTCAACGAGTTCGACGCCGTGGTGGCCACGCCCGACCTGATGGGCAAGGTCGGCCGCCTGGGCCGGGTGCTCGGTCCGCGCGGTCTCATGCCCAACCCGAAGACCGGCACCGTGACGCCCGACGTCGCCAAGGCCGTGACGGAGATCAAGGGCGGCAAGATCGAGTTCCGCACCGACCGGCAGGCCAACCTGCACTTCATCATCGGCAAGACGTCGTTCGACGAGCGCCAGCTCCTGGAGAACTACGCCGCCGCCCTGGACGAGGTGCTGCGTCTCAAGCCGTCGGCGGCCAAGGGCCGCTACCTGAAGAAGGTCACCTTCTCCACGACGATGGGCCCCGGCGTGCCGGTCGACCCCAACGTCACCCGCGGCATCACCGCCGACCTGGAGAGCTGACCCTCTCGTTCTCGCGAAAGCCCTCGCCCTCGCCCTCGGGCGAGGGCTTTTCGTGTGCCCGTCAGTGTCCGACCGCCTCGCGAGCAACGGGCGCTGGGGGCGGCGGCCGGCTCGCGGCCTTCGGCGCCTGCGGCGGCGAGTGGCGGCGTGGTGCCGTCCAGCCGGTCAGGCGGGCATGATCAGCCGGTCGTGGGCGAGCGTGCTCCACGGGATGAGCCTTGGGCAGGGCGTCCCTTCCGGCGAGGTGGTCACCGGCGGGCAGGAGAGGTGTTTCACGGGCTCGTCGGCGGGGTTCACTGAGTGCCGCCGCTGAATCCAGATGGGATGTGGAGGGTATGTGCAGAAGTAGTGAGGGATAACCCTGGGTTTTCCCCTATTTGTGCGGGGAAGTCGCTACGGCGGCGGATCCCAAACGTAGGGTCAAGACATGCTGAAGCGCACGATAAGTCTCGCCGCGGCCGGAGCCGCGCTAGCCGTGGCCGCGGTTGCCGGTTGTGGTGTGAACGCCCAGCCCATCCAGGTCAACCTGGCGGCCTCAGAGGTGCTGGCGCAGGCCGCGCAGAAGACCGCGGAGGTCACCAGCTACACGGTCGACGCCGTGGTGAACGCCACGCACCCGCAGCAGGGCGATGGCCGGGTGCAGGGGCGCATGCTCTACCAGAGCAAGCCCCAGCTGGCCGTGGACCTCACCCTCGACACGGTCGACATGGGCGGTAAGAGCCTGCCGGGCGGCGTACGTGCCGTGCTGCAGGGCGACACCGTCTACGTGAAGGTCGACGCGCTCAAGGACCTGGTGGGCGCCCAGAAGCCGTGGATCAAGGTCTCGCTCAGCGAGATGGGCGACTCCGCCCAGGTGAACCAGTACCTCGCCCAGATCCAGCAGTTCGACCTGGCCAGCGTCACGAAGCTCGTCACGGCCTCGCAGGACGTCAAGTCGGCCGGCAACGAGAGCGTCAACGGCGAGGACACCACCCACTACAGCGGCACCTTCCCGGTAGACGCGGCCGTGCAGCTGCTGCCCCCGGACGAGCAGGAGCAGGCCCGTACGAACCTGGCCGAGCTCAAGGACGTCAAGTTCGACATCTGGGTGGCCGCCGACGGCCTGCCGCGCAAGCTCGCGCTGAGCGGCCAGAAGGAGGGCGGCACGCTCGACGCCACCCTGTTCTTCAAGGACTACAACAAGCCCGTGACCATCGAGGCCCCGCCCGCGGACCAGGTCGGCGAGCTGCCCAAGAACACGACCAACTGAGAGCGATTTGGAAACTCGGCGGCCAGGACGTAGTCTGGTCGTTGCCGAAGACCGCCGGTCGTCGTCAGGTGCTCAAAACCTGGCGGCCGAAGGATCCACGCCATGTGGACGACCCGCGCAGGTGTGATGCGAGTTTCCCATATGGATGATCCATGTGTGCGAAGCCCCGTGCGCCCTGCGCCCGGGGCTGTTCTCATTTCACGGGCCTTCGCCGGCGGCACATCTGGAAGGAGGCCCATGGCGAGGCCGGATAAGGCGACAGCGGTTGCCGAGCTCAAGAACGAGTTCGAGGGCAGCTCTGCCGCCGTTCTGACCGAGTACCGCGGTCTCACCGTCGCGCAGCTCAAGGAGCTGCGCACGTCTCTCGGTGAGAATGCGAAGTTCGCCGTGGCGAAGAACACCCTGACCAAGATCGCGGCCAACCAGGCCGGCGTGACGGGTCTGGACGACCTGCTGATCGGCCCGACCGCCGTCGCCTTCGTCAAGGGCGACGTCGTCGAGGCGGCCAAGGGTCTGCGTGACTTCGCCAAGGCCAATCCCCTTCTGGTGATCAAGGGCGGCGTCCTCGAGGGCAAGACGCTCGACGCCACCGAGATCACCAAGCTCGCCGACCTCGAGTCCCGCGAGGTCCTCCTCGCGAAGCTTGCCGGTGCGCTCAAGGCGAAGCAGAGCGCCGCTGCCGCGGTGTTCGCCGCGCTGCCCACGCAAATGGCTCAGCTGGCCGACGCCCTGCGCGCGAAGCGCGAAGAGGCGGGCGAGTAACACGGGGGTTGCCGCATTCACCCGCGGTCCCGTTCCCAGTTTTCTGCAAGTCCTATACGTAAGGAAATCCATCATGGCGAAGCTCAGCACCGACGAGCTGCTCGACGCGTTCAAGGAGATGACCCTCCTCGAGCTGTCCGAGTTCGTGAAGCAGTTCGAAGAGGTCTTCGACGTCAAGGCCGCCGCCCCGGTCGCGGTTGCCGCCGCCGCCCCCGGCGCCGCTGCCGCCGAGGCCCCCGCTGTTGAGGAGCAGGACGAGTTCGACGTCATCCTCGAGGCCGCCGGCGACAAGAAGATCCAGGTCATCAAGGAGATCCGCGCCCTCACGTCCCTGGGCCTCAAGGAGGCCAAGGACCTGGTGGACGGCGCTCCGAAGAACGTCTTCGACGGCAAGGTCAACAAGGAGCAGGCGGAGAAGGCCAAGGCTGCCCTCGAGGGCGCCGGCGCCACCGTGACCGTGAAGTAATTTCACGCTCAACGCTCTTCCGGAAAGAGGCGGACGCACCCTGGTGCCGGGTGCGCCGCCTCTTTTCTCATGTCCGGGGGTGCTCAGGGGATTTTCATACGCGTCTCATCGCGCGCCGAGCATGCCTGCCTAGCGTGCCTGACGTGATGACCGAAGCTAAGTCCCGTTGGGCGTTGGCCGCCCTGCTGACAGGCACTGGCCTGCTGTACATCTGGGGCCTGGACGCCTCCGGATGGGCCAATTCGTACTACTCGGCTGCCGTGCAGGCCGGCAGCCAGAGCTGGAAGGCGTTCTTCTTCGGAGCCTCCGACGCCGCGAACGCGATCACCGTGGACAAGACGCCCGCCTCGCTGTGGCCGATGGTGCTCAGCGTGCGGCTGTTCGGGCTGAACTCGTGGGCCGTCCTCGTCCCGCAGGCGCTGATGGGCGTCGCGACCGTGGCCATGGTGTACGCCTCCGTGCGCAGGCTGTTCAACGCCTGGGCGGGGCTGCTGGCCGGGGCCGTCATGGCGCTCACGCCGGTGGCCGTGCTGATGTTCCGGTTCAACAATCCTGACGCGCTGCTGGTGCTGCTGCTGACCGTCGCGGGCTATTGCGTCGCACGGGCCCAGGAACGCGGCGCGACCCGGTGGCTGGTGCTGGCCGGGGCGGCGATCGGATTCGCGTTCCTGGCGAAGATGCTGCAGGCGTTCCTGGTGCTGCCGGGGTTCACGCTGGTGTACCTGGTGACCGCGCCGGTGGCGTTCTGGCGGCGGGTGTGGCAGTTGCTGCTGGCCGGGGCCGCCATGGTGGCCGCGGCCGGGTGGTGGCTGCTGGCGGTGGCGCTGGTGCCCGCGTCGGAGCGGCCGTACATCGGGGGCTCCCAGACCAACAGCGTGCTGGAGCTGGCGCTCGGCTACAACGGCATCGGGCGGCTCAACGGCGGTGACTACGGCGGGCTGGGGAACCTCAACCAGCAGGCCGGTTGGCTGCGCATGTTCGACACCGAGGCGGGCGGGCAGATCGCGTGGCTGCTGCCGGCGGCGCTGGTGCTGCTGGTCGCGGTCACGTGGCTCACCCGGGGGGCGCCTCGTACGGATCCGGTGCGCGCCGCGCTCTGGGTGTGGGGGAGCTGGCTGATCGTGACGGGGCTGGTCTTCAGCCTCATGCAGGGGATCTTCCACTCCTACTACACGGTGGCGCTGGCTCCGGCCATCGCGGTGCTGGTCGGGATGGGGGTCGCCGTGCTGTGGGAGCGCGGGGCGCGCCGGCTGCTCGGCGTGCTCACGGCCGTGACGGCCGTGTGGTCGTACGTGCTGCTGTCCCGCAGCTCCGACTGGAATCCGTGGCTGGGCGTCGCCGTGCTGGTCGCGGGGCTGGGGGCCGCGCTGGCGATGCTGCTGACCCGGCGGGTCCTCGCCGTGGTCGCGGTCGCGCTGGCGGCGTGCCTGGCCGGGCCGGCCGCGTACGCCGTGGACACGGCCGCGTCGCCGCACACCGGCGCCATCCCGACAGCCGGGCCCTCCACCGGCGGGGGCTTCGCGCGGCCCGGTGGTGGCTTCGCGCGGCCCGGCGGCGGTCAGACGTTCGGCCGGCCGCCCGCGACCGGGTTCGGCGGAGGTACGCCGGGTCAGGGGCGTGGCTTCGGAGGGATGGGACGCGGCGGCATGGGCGGGCTGCTCAACGCCGGCGCGCCGGCCGCCGAGCTGACCGCGCTGCTGAAGGACGGCGCCTCCGGCTACACGTGGGCGGCGGCGACGGTCGGCTCCAACAACGCGGCCGGCTACCAGCTCGCCAGTGGTGTGCCGGTGATGGCCGTGGGCGGCTTCAACGGCACCGACCCCGCGCCGACGCTTCAGCAGTTCCAGCAGTACGTGGCCGAGAAGAAGATCCACTACTTCCTGGGCGCCGGGATGGGTGGCTTCGGCGGGCGCAGCACGGGCGGCAGCGATGACGCGGCGCGGATCGCCGCCTGGGTCCAGGAGAACTTCACCGCCACGACGGTCGCCGGCACCACCGTCTTCGACCTGACGACCCCCTGACCCACTCCTCCGGGCCTGCCGGCCACCCCGGCCACCCCGGCCACCCCGGCCCCCCCGGCCCCCCCGGCCACCGCGGCCACCCGGCCTGCCTGGCGCCGCCGAACCGCCGCCCGGGACAGGCAGGCGTCGCCACGCCACCTCTTCGGGCCACCTGGGTCCAGTTGGGCCCGCTGCGTTGATTCCGGCGCTGTGGGTTCTGTCCAGGGGGCAGCCATGGCGGATCCCGCTACTGCGGTGCCTGCGCCCCCGGGGGAGCTAGCAGGCGTCGTCACGGCGCTACTGAGCACCAGGGGCTCGGACCGAGGGTCGCTGCGCCGGCTCTAGCCGCCCGGGTCGCGACGCTGGCTTCGGTCGCCAGGGTCCGGTTGGGCCGTCGCGATGATTTCATGCGGACGGCCCGGGGGAGCGGCCAGGTCCGCTTCGGTCGCCGCTGTGCTTCCGCCCTCCCCGGGCAACCCGCAGGCCTCGTCGGCGGGTGGTGAGAACACACGGGCCGGCCGCATGGGGCGTCGGCATCCAGGGCCGTCGTCCTGGTCGTAACCCCTTGGCCATGCCCTCGGCTAGCCGGTCGCCGTGCGGACCTGGGTGATGACGGTGGCGTCCATGTAGTCCCGTGTGTGGACGATCTTGCCGTTTCGGATCCGGAGCACCAGGAGCCCGGGGACCCTGATCGGCCGGCCTCCGACCGTGACATGCGTGTCCTGCTCCACCACCACGACCTCCGGATCCTCCGTGCGATGCAGCGCGAGCCTGCGTACCTCCTGGACCTCGGCCGGCGTGGCACCCCATGAGGCCCGGTACCCCGCCCGGATCTCCTCCCGCCCCTCGTACGGCGGCAGCCCGCCGAACGGGAACTCGTGGAGCCCGTCCTCCGCGTAGAGGTCGGCCAGCTCGTCGGCCGACTTGTGCAGCATCGCGTCGTGGAAGCGGGTGACGATCTCTTCGGTCGCTTCGGTCTCTTCGACGGAAATGAGCAATCCCCATTCGCTCAACAGGCGTTGACTCAACGAGCGTAGAGTGAAATGAGTCGATGGGTCAACGCGTGTAGAGTCAGGGCGTGAGTGAGAGACCGCTTCCCCGGGCCGAGAGGCGGCGCAGGACCGAGGGAAAGATCCTCGACGCGGCCAGGGTGCTGTTCGCGGAGATGGGCTTCGAGCGCACCACGATCAGGGCCGTGGCCAGGGCGGCCGAGGTCGACCCGGCCCTGGTCATGCAGTACTTCGGAAACAAAGAGGAGCTCTTCCGCAAGGCCGTGCGCGTGACACCGGTCCCCGACGCCGGCCTCGACGCCGATCAGCTGGTCGACCACCTCCTCGGCACCCTCACCGTGAAGATGGGTGAGCTGCCGCAGGGCTCGCTGGCCATGATGCGGTCCATGCTGACCCACCCCGAGGCCGCCGCGTCCGCCCGTGAGGTGCTCGGCAGGCAGATCGACCGGCTCGCGGAGTCCATCCCCGGCGACGACGCCCGCCTGCGGGCCGCGCTGATGACGACGATCATGCTCGGCCTGACGGTCGGCCACCATCTTCTGGAGCTCGACGAGCTGCGCGACGCACCACAGGAGGAGATCGCCCGGGTGCTGCGCCCGAGCCTGCGGGCGCTTACTGGACCGGAAGTCTCATAGCCACTACGGTGGTACTCCCCTCGACAAGGGAAGGTGGCCAGTGGGCGTCGAAGTCGTCGTGGACGGTCTCACCAAGTCGTTCGGGCGCCAGGTCATCTGGGAGGACGTCTCGCTCACGCTGCCCGCCGGTGAGATCTCGGTGCTGCTCGGCCCGTCCGGCACCGGCAAGTCCGTCTTCCTCAAGACGCTGGTCGGCCTGCTGCGCCCCGACCGCGGCCACATCTGGATCGACGGCTACGACCTGGCCAACTGCACCGAGAGCAAGCTGTACGAGCTGCGCCGGCTCTTCGGAGTGCTCTTCCAGGACGGCGCCCTGTTCGGCTCGCTCAACCTCTACGACAACATCGCCTTCCCGCTGCGCGAGCACACCAAGAAGACCGAGACCCAGATCCGCCAGGTCGTCATGGAGAAGATGGAGCTGGTCGGCCTGCTCGGCGCCGAGCGCAAACTGCCCGGGGAGATCTCCGGCGGCATGCGCAAGCGGGCGGGGCTGGCCAGGGCACTGGTGCTGGACCCGGAGATCATCCTGTTCGACGAGCCGGACTCCGGCCTCGACCCGGTGCGGACGGCGTACCTCAACCAGCTCATCGTCGACCTCAACGCCGAGGTCGAGGCGACGTTCCTGATCGTGACGCACGACATCAACACCGCACGCACGGTCCCGGACAGCATCGGGCTGCTCTTCAGGCGCGAGCTGGTCATGTTCGGCCCCCGCGAGATGCTGCTGTCGAGCGACGAGCCGGTGGTGCGGCAGTTCCTCAACGCCAGGAGGCACGGCCCGATCGGCATGTCGGAGGAGAAGGACATCTCCGAGCTGGAGGCCGAGGCCCAGATGGGGCACGACCCCGGCGCGCTGCCGCCGATCCCGCCGCAGCTCATGCCGACCGGCAGCCGGATCCGCCGCACCCAGCAGCCGCCCGGCACCTGGCTGGCGGCCAACGGCGTGATCCCGCCGCCGGGATCGTTCGTGGACGAGCGCGGCCGCAACTGGCTCGAGGAGTACCCAAGGCTGGTCAACGCCCACCTGCACGGCATCGCCTGAGCGAACCCCGCAGCGGGCGCCTGAGAGCCTTTCAGGGGTGTTTCCCACCCTGCCTTACCGCCTGGGTCGATTCGGGGGCTTCTGGAGGCACGGTCGCGTTATGATCCGGCGACCGGCGTGGCGGGGAAGGGGTGAGCGTACGTGGCGGGGCTCGGCGTTCGGCCTGCACGCATCCTCATCGCGGCGCTCAGCGGGGTGCTGGCGGTGCTCGTCGCCTCGGGCGCGTGGATCGCGGCGCAGGCACGCGACGAGCAGGGCAGGGCGGGCGACAAGGAGGCCGCGATGCTGGCCGCCGGAGCCCACGCCAAGAATCTGGTCTCGCTGGACTACCGGACCGTCGACACCGACCTGCAACGCATCCTCGACACCTCCACGGGGGCGGCCAGGGCCGAGTACGCCGCGGCGGCGGACAAGCTCAAGTCCACCACGCTCAAGAGCAAGGTCGTCCAGCAGGGCGTGCTGCGTGCCGCCGGAGTCGTCTCGCTCACGGGCAGCAAGGCGAAGGTGCTGGTCGTGGCGGACGTCGAGATCCGCTGGGACGGCTCCGACACCCCGCCGCAGCCCCGCAACCACCGGTGGTCGATGGAGCTCGACAAGATCGGCGGCGTCTGGCTGGTCTCGAAGGCGGTGCAGGTGCTGTGAGGACCTTCGTGATCGTGCTCCTGGGCGTCCTGGTGCTCGTGGCCGGCGTACTGGTGCCGACGATGTGGTTCAACCTGCACGATCTGCGGGCCGCCGACGTGGCCGCCGCCGAGGCCATGGCCGCGGCCAGGAAGGTCGCGCCCGACCTGCTCTCGTACGACTACCGGACCGTCGAAAAGGACCTGGCGCGCGCCGGCGCGCACACCACCGGCGAGCTGACCAAGCACTACAAGCAGCTGACCACGAGCCTGGTCTCCAAGGCCAAGGCAGAGAAGACGGTGCGGACCGTGGCGGTGACGGCGGCCGCGGTGGAGCGGGCCGCGCCCGACCGGGTCGAGATTCTGCTCTTCGTGAACACTGGTACGGTCAAGGAGATCGCCGGGCAGGCCGAGCCCCAGCAGTTGTTCGAGCGGAGCCGGGCCAGGCTCGTCATGGTGCGGCAGGGCTCACGCTGGCTGGTCGCCGACCTGTCCACCCTGCTCGGGACCGCCTGACGAGCGTGATCCACCGATGCCCCGAGCCCCGAGCTCCGGCGGGCGCGCCGCTTCCTTCAATTGTTACCAAAAATCTGGTTTAGCGAAGCCTGTGACAGGGGTACCCCAGTCACAGCTACACCGGTTGTCGGCATGGGTTCGACCCCTGGTGTGACGGAGCGTTAACCGCCCCCGTTCGCGGGTATCGTCTTGGGCCTGGCGGTAGGCGACCGGTCACACAGGGGAGAAAACCCAGCGTCCGGGCCCTGAGTCGGCTAAAAGTCGGGCTCGTGGGCTTGACGTTTCCGCCTGAACGGGCGATGCTGCGACCAACGTGGAGCATGCAGCGAGAGCGAAGTGGACAGGCGTGTGCCGTTCGGCTACACTGCCCCTTTGCGCTGCCCTTTGACGACCCGCGATGCTTGCTCACGTTGCGAGGTTGTCTGGCGTGCGTGTAGTCAGTCCGCCGCGAGCCCTCGGAAGGACATCTGTTGGCAGCCTCGCGCAACGCCTCCGCCGTACCCGCTGGTCCCCGTCGCGTCTCTTTTGCGCGCATCCAGGAGCCTCTCGAAGTTCCTGACCTTCTGGCCCTGCAGACCGAGTCTTTCGACTGGCTGC
>NZ_VJYI01000034.1 GCF_008065375.1 Nonomuraea sp. SYSU D8015 | reverse complement strand
CCTTCAGGTCCGGATGGCCGGGGTCGTAGCCGGAGTCGAGGACCGCGACGGTGACGTCCTTGCCCGTCAGGCCCTGCTGCCACGCCTGCGGAGCGCCGATCTGCTTGACGCTCTCGGCCAGCGTGAACGACTTGCGGCCGTCCAGCCACAGCTTGGCGCGTCCCGTCACCAGCGAGCGGGCGGTCGTCAACTCCTTCCACGCCTGAGCGGCGCTCGCCTTCGGCACGCGCACCGCGCTCATCCCGACGCTGGACAGCTGCCGGACCCGGCGGGCGCCCTGCGGCCCCGCCATGCCCTGTGAGATCACGGGGATGTCCGGTGTGTGGGCATCGCCGTACCGCCAGGCCAGCAGTTGTGTGACGTCGAACAACCGCCGGTCCAGCACCCCTTGGGAGATCAACGGCATGGCGTCCGAAGGGATCACGTACAGGTGCCCGCCGCGCACCTGGCTCGTGAAGTCCACCTGCCTGCCGGGTCCGGGCTGCACGCGATGCCCGTGCCCGTTGACCAGGACGCGGTCACCGGTGATCAGCGTCACCTCGTTCGCCGGGTGAGAGGGCTTTTGCGACGCCGGTGTCGACGCGGCAGGCGCGACGCCGATCGCTCCTGCCGCGAGAACAGCCAGGAACGCTTTGCCTAATATCATGATCTTCCTAATGTCCGGGAGAAAGTGACGCGTTTCTGCTCCGCCGAAGACGCGTGCCGCGCCAGATCCCTTACTGGGGAGCATGGTCCGTCCAGCTGGTGGTCACCGAGATGAATCCATTGGTCCACCCCACGCTCCCGTCGTCGCCGATGAGGAAATTGGTGCGAGTGACCCGAGCCGTCTCGGGATCGACGACCAGTTTGATCTCCCGCCTGCCGTCAGGATCTGGGATCAGCAGTTCCTGCCCGTCTTCGGCCGTGCCCGTGCGCTCGACCCCTGGCATCGTGGCGAGTGCCTGGAACGCGGCGGAACGGACCTCCGGAGGCGTCGGTAGCTCCGAAATCAGCGCGAGCAGGGGGAAGGTGGGTTCCCCGCGCTGTTCGGATTCGCTCATGTTGCTGTCACGCCCCTCGCGCTCGGCGAGCCGTGCCTTCAACGCCTCTGGATCCGATGGCAGCCTTTCGAGGTCCTCGAAGGACACTTCGGCGCCCTTGAGCATGAGCGGGACCGGATCCGGTACGACGGCACCGGGAGGGGCGCCCGGCTCGCCCTTGGACCAGCGTCGGCCATCGCGGCTGGTCCAGCTCTCCATTTGCGGAATGTCGGTGTTCTGCCACTGTCGTCGGACGTGCCAGTAGGTCCCGGAACCTTGGGGTGCGCGTTCCGCGCTGGCAGCGGCCACCAGCAGGATCTCTCTGGCCGACGACGGTTGGCCGGCCGTCGTGGTGGCCCCCGTGCCGATCACGACGACGGCGGCCACGGTCGCGGCGGTGGTCAGGCCGAGCACCGGCACCAGCCGGCGGAAGGGCCGCCGGACGGGGCGGCGCATCCTGTCCTGCAGCCGACTCCTGCTGCGGGCGACCGCCTCGGCGGACGGCTCCGGCTTGCTCAGCACCGCGGTGAGAGCCTTCAGGTCATCCATGGACGGTCTCCTTCTCGAGAATTGTGTGGATCTTGGTGCGGGCGCGGCTCAGCCTGGAGCCGACCGTGCCGGCGGAGATGCCGAGCGCCTGCGCGACCTCGTCATAGCTGAGCTCGCCCAAGGCCACGAGCAGCAGGACGTCGCGCTCGCCGCTGGACAGGGCGGCCAGCGCCCTGGCGAGGTGCGGTTGCATGCGCTGGGCCGCGACGGAGGTCACGACCCGGTTCTCGTGGCTCTCCGCCGCGGGATCGGGACCCAGGCGGGCCAGCGCCCTGTAGTGGCGGGCCTCCTTGCGCCGGTGCCTGGCCACCAGATTGGTCGCGAAGCCGAACAGCCAGGGCCGCAGCCCCCCGCGCTCGGGATCGAACTGATCGCGCCGGTCGAAGGCGAGCAGGAACGTCTCGGCCGTGATGTCCTCGGCGGCCTGCGTGTCCAGCCGGCCTGCGACGTATCGGTAGATGTCGTGGAAATACCGGTCGTGCACGGCGGTGAACGACTCGGGATCGCGCCGGTATCGGGCGACGAGTTCGGCGTCGGTCACGCACTCGCCCACGTCGGCGGTCATGTGCGCGTCTCCGTCATGAGGATGCCTTCCGGATGGTGGTCATCGATCATCCATCCTTCGCCGCACCCCGGGATCGTCTTCCCGCGAGCCGTGACCGGCGGGTCGTCGAGAGTCCCGCCCGGCCTGTCCTATTCCGTACGCGGAGCCAGGACGATGTCGCTGACCACGCCGAAATGGTCCGACGGCCAGACCCGGACGCCGTCCAGCACCTCCGGCTCCGTGAACGCCAACTCCGCCCGCAGCGGCTCGCCCCGCAGCAGGTCGTCCCCGCCGGTGAAGATGTAGTCGATCCGGCGGGACGGCTCGCGGGCCTGCTTGGCGTAGTCGTTGGCCCGGTCGAACGTGGCGCCCAACGAGCCGTCCCCGCCGTAGGCCCAGGCGTCGGCGTAGTAGACGCTCGTGTCGTCCACGACCGCCAGCCCGCGCAGGTAGCGGATCTCGTCGGAGTCCGGGTCGGCGTTGAAGTCACCCATGATCACCGGAGGCAGCTCCGGCCAGGCGAACTCGGCTACCAAGGTCACGATGGACCGCACCTGCTCCAGCCGGATCGCGCCGTGGTCCTGCTGCCAGTTCAGGTGGGTGACGAAGCAGGGCAGCTCGCCGTAGGCGGTCTCGATCACGGTGGAGAGCAGCGTGCGGGGTTCGTGCCCGCCGTCGGGCAGGGAGAAGCAGCACTGCTCCCTGATGGGTAACCGGCTGAGCACCGCGTTGCCCTGGATCTGTCCGTCGCGCTCGCAGGCGGGCGCGTACGCGACCTCGTAGCCGAGCCCTTCGGCGATCTCCTCCGCCTGGCAGTAGCCGTCGTGCCGCTGCACCTCCTGGAGGCCGACCACGTCGGGGCGCAGGCGGGCGAGCTCGCGGCGGATCAGGGGCAGGCGCTGCGGCCACGGGCCGTTCGTGCCCCAGACGTTCAGGGTGGCGACGCGGAGCGTGGACATCAGCGGGCCAATCGTACTGTCAGCACCTGGAACGGCCGCAGAGCGAGCGCGACCGTGCCGTC
Source organism: Nonomuraea sp. SYSU D8015 (assembly GCF_008065375.1). GTDB lineage: Bacteria > Actinomycetota > Actinomycetes > Streptosporangiales > Streptosporangiaceae > Nonomuraea. The sequence goes on along the minus strand of NZ_VJYI01000034.1, from coordinate 89,486 downwards.
CTCGGCCAGGTCGAGGGGCTGATCCAGGGGCCTTTCCAGCAGGTCGGTCAGCTCGGCGCGGCGGATCGGGAAGGAGGCGCGCAGGCGGGTGGCGGTCCGGCCGCCCAGCGACTCGTACACGCGGACCACCACGTCGCCGGAGCCGTCGTCGGCCAGCTTGACCGCCTCGACGCGGGCCGCCTCGCCGTCCAGGGTGACCAGCGGGGCGGGCACCGGGCCGGGGCCGCCGGGTACGACTTTCAGTGGCAGGTTGAGTGCGTACCCGGCGGCCACGGCGTCTTTGATCGTCGCGCCGGGGACCAGCGCGTACGACATGCGGTGGAGGCCCTGGTCGGCCTCGGGGTCGGGGGACTGCGGTGCACGGACCAGGCTGAGCCTGGCGGTCGTGGTGGTGCCGCCGTCGGGGCGGGTGGTGCGGGTGACGTCGTGGCCGTAGGTGGCGTCGTTGGCGATGGCCACGCCGTAGCCGGGCTCGCCCGCGTGGATCCAGCGGTGACAGGAGATCTCGAAGCGGGCGGCGTCCCAGCTGGTGTTGGTGTGGGTGGGGCGGTACAGGTGGCCGTACTGGATCTCGGCGGCGCTGCGGTCGGCGTGCACGTCCAGGGGGAAGGCCGCCTTGAGGATCTTCTGGCGTTCGTGCCAGTCGATCTCGGTGTCGATCTCGATGCGTGGGCTGCCCGCGGTCACACGTACGGTCTGGACGATCCGGGAGGACCCGAAGGCCCGCTCGATCCTGACGGCGGCGACCAGCGGGCCCCGCTCCACGACCGTTACCGACTCGGCCTCGACCAGGTCGGTGTACTGGCGGCGGTAGTGCCGGTCGATGTCCCAGGCGTCCCATTGGTTGGGGAAGTCGGTGTGCAGCCGCAGCAGGTTGCCGCGCCCGCCGGGGGCGAGCACTTCGCGGTCGGCGACCAGGTCCCGTACCGAGGCGAACAGGCCGTCCGCGTCGATCTCGACCCGGACCAGGCCGTTGTCCAGCGTGGTGCCGTTGGCGGTGGCGGGCGTGACGAGCGGCGGCGCGGTGGGGTCGAGCCGCGCCGCCGCCGATCCGGGCGCCTCGACCAGCACGGCGCACGAGCCGTCGGCGAGGCGCTGCGTGCGCGCGCCCGTCAGGTCCGCGCCCATCGCGGCGAGCGGGCCCGCCAGTTCCCCGGGCGCGATCGCCACCTCGGTGCGCGCGGCGGGGCTCGCGTTGAGGACCCAGAGGGAGTCACCGCTCCCGGCCAGCGCGGCGGTGGCCGCGGCGATGATGTCCGACAGCTCCTCCCGCACGCGGGCGTAGGCGGCCTCGGCCTCCTGGTGGACCCAGGCGATCGAGCTGCCCGGCAGGATGTCGTGGAACTGGTGCAGCAGCACTACCTTCCACAGCCGGTCCAGCGCCGCGTACGGATAGGCGAACCCGGCGTGCACGGCCGCGGTGGCCGCCCACAGCTCGGCCTCGCGCAGCAGGTGCTCGCTGCGCCGGTTGCCTGCCTTCGTGCGGGCCTGGCTGGTGTAGGTGGCCCGGTGGAGCTCCAGGTAGAGCTCGCCGGACCAGACCGCCGCCTCCGGCAACTCCGCCATGGCGGCCTCGAAGAACGCGTTCGGCTCCTCGATCACCACCCGCGGCGAGCCCTCCAGGTCGGCCAGCCGCCGAGCCTTCTCCAGCATCTCCCTGGTGGGGCCGCCGCCGCCGTCGCCGTGCCCGAACGGCAGCAGCGACCTGGTGCCGAGCCCCTTCTCCGCGTAGTTGCGCACGGCCCGGGCCAGCTCCTCGCCCTCGAACGTGCCGTTGTAGGTGTCGGCGGGTGGGAAGTGCGTGAAGATCCGCGTGCCGTCGATGCCCTCCCACCAGAACGTGTGGTGCGGGAAGGTGTTGGTCTGGTTCCACGAGATCTTCTGGGTGAGGAACCACTCCATCCCGGCCAGCCGGGCGATCTGCGGGTACGCGGCGGTGTAGCCGAAGGAGTCGGGCAGCCACACGCCCCGGCACTCGACGCCGAACTCCTCCAGGAAGAACCGCTTGCCGTGGACGAGCTGCCGGGCCAGCGCCTCGCCGCCGGGCAGGTTGCCGTCGGCCTCCACCCACATGCCGCCGACCGGCACCCACTGCCCGGCCTTGACCGCCTCGCGCATCCGCTCGAAGATCGCCGGGTAGCGCTCCTTGACCCAGGCGTACTGCTGGGCCTGCGGCCCGGCGAACACGAACTCCGGATAGTCCCTGGCCAGCGCGGTGACGTTGCTGAAGGTGCGGCCGTTCTTCCGCTGCGTCTCGCGGATCGGCCACAACCACGCGCTGTCGATGTGGGCGTGGCCGACGCCGGAGATGGTGTGCGCGCTGGCGTGCGCCGGGGCCGACAGCACGCCCGCCAGGCAGGCGCGGGCGTCGGCGGCCGTGCCGGAGACGTCGTGGATGTCGAGGGTGTCCAGGCAGCGCTCCAGCGCGCGCAGGATCTCGTGCCGCCGCGGCTCGTGCGCCGGCAGCTCGGCCATCAGCTCGCTCAGCACTTCCATGTCGAGCCGCAGGTGCCAGACCTCTTCGTCGAGCACGGCCAGGTCGGCCTGCTTGAGCCGGTAGAGGGGCGCGTCGCCCGCGGTGGCCTTGTCCCCGAGCGGCGTCGGGAGGAACCCGTTCGCCAGGACGTCCGGGTTCGCGGCCATCTCCAGCAACAGCCCGGCCCGCTCGCCGGTGATCGGGACGTACTGGTTCCGCGGCTCGATGCCCTTGATCGGGTTGCCGGCGAGGTCGTACACCAGGGCCTCGGCTTGACCACCCGGCCAGTCGCCGACGAAGCCCAGGTCGAAGACGGCCTCCACGCGCCGGCCCGCCCACTCGGCCGGCACGTCGCCGGTGGCGCGCAGCCAGGTCGTGGACCACGGCCTACCCCAGTCCGTGCCGACGGAGAAGGGCTCATAGGAAGCCGCCAGCGCCTCTTCCACGGGCACCGGCTCGTCGGGCACGTGCCAGGCGGCCAGCTCCAGGGGCACCGAGGCGGCGTACACGGCGGGCGCGACGCGTTCGCGCAGCACCCGGGCGACGCGCTTCTCGACGAGCTGCCGGTCATCGTGCATCGATCTGATTCCTTCCGCGGAGGTAGCCGAGCTGGGGAAGCTCGCATTCGTAGCGTTCGAGGAGGCGGCGGGCGACCGCGACGGAGCCGACGAGCGGATGGGTGGCGAAGGCCCGCAGCGCGGCGGCCCGTGAGCCGGTCGTGGCGGCCTCGATCACCGCCTGCTCGACCGCCTTGACCGAGGCCACCAGCCCGAGCGCGTGGCCGGGCAGCGGGTCCACCGACAGCGGGCGGGCGCCGTTGGCGTCCACGAAGCAGGGCACCTCGACGACGGCGTCGGGGTCGAGGCCGGCGATGGTGCCGCGGCCCCGCACGTTGAGGATGAGGGTGGTGCGCTCGTCCAGCGCGATGGCCCGCATCAGGGCCAGCGCGACCTGCTCGTAGCCGCCGGACTCCAGGTCCGTGCCGGCCCGCTCGCCGACGCCCGCGGCCTCGCGGTTCTCGGCCATGTAGGTGGTCTCGCGCTCCAGCCGGACGCAGTCCCACGCCCGCAGCGCGGATCCGTTCGCGTGCGTGTAGAAGCGCTCCTGCTGCTCGATGAGCAGGGCGCCGCGGGTGCGGTCGGCGGTGCGCGCGGCGGCCACCGCCTCCCTGGTGAAGTAGTAGTAGTGCAGGTATTCGTTCGGGATGCAGCCGAGCGTGCGCAGCCAATCGGCCCCGAAGAGCTTGCCCTCCTCGAACGAGGTCAGCGCGGCGTCGTCGCGCAGCAGCGCCGGCAGCAGGTCGCGGCCCTCGACGCGGATGCCGCGCAGCCAGCCCAGGTGGTTGATGCCGGCGTAGTCGAGCCAGACGGTGGCCGGGTCCACGCCGAGCGCGCCCGCGACGCGGCGACCCAGGCCGACGGGGGAGTCGCAGATGCCGATGACGCGCTCGCCCAGGTAGGCGGACATCGCCTCGGTCACCATCCCGGCCGGGTTGGTGAAGTTGATGACCCACGCCTCGGGGGCCAGCTCGGCGATCCGCCGCGCCAGGTCGACCGCGACGGGGACGGTGCGCAGGCCGTACGCGATGCCGCCGGCGCCGACCGTCTCCTGGCCGAGCACGCCTTCCTCCAGCGCCACCCGCTCGTCGACCGCACGGCCCTCGAGGCCGCCGACGCGGATGGCGGAGAAGACGAAGTCCGCCCCGCGCACCGCCTCGTCGAGGTCGGTGGTGATGTGCACCTGCGGGGGGTCGGCCACGCCTTCGGCCTGCTCGGCCAGCACCTTGGCGATGGCCTCGATCCTGGAGGCGTCCAGGTCGTACAGGGTGACGTGGGTGACGCGCCCCTTGCCGTGGTCGTCGAGCAACGCCCGGTAGACGAGCGGCACCCGGAACCCGCCCCCGCCGAGGATCGTCAGCCTCATACTTGGATCACCTCTACCCCCGAGTCACGCAAAGTCTGAAGAGTGGCCGCGTCGCTGGCGGCGTTCGTGACCACCACGTCGAGATCCTCCGGGCCGCACACCCGGGCCATCCCCGTGCCGGGGAACTTGCCGACGTCCGCCACCAGGACCACCTGGTCGCTGGCCGCGATCATGGCGCGCTTGACCGGCACCTCCACCACGGTGGTGTCCATGACGTGCCCGCCGGGGCGCACGCCGCTGGTGCCGAGGAAGAGCCGGTCGGCCTTGACCTGGCGCAGGTTGTCCTCCGTCAGGAAGCCCACGATCGAGCGGTATTCCCTGCGCACCATGCCGCCGAGCAGGACGATCTGGATGTCCTCGCTGTCCTGGAGCTCCTCAAGCACGGCCAGGCTGCTGGTCACGACCGTCAGCGAGCGGTCACGCAGCCAGTGCGCCACCCGGTGGGCGGTCGTGCCGATGTCGAGGAGGATCGTCTCCCCGTCTTTGATCATCTCTGCGCATCTCTGCGCGATCTTGTCCTTCTCCTCGGCGCGCTGGGCGGCCACGTCCACGAAGGGGTCGTCGCGCTGGTCGTCGATCGGCATGGCGCCGCCGTACACGCGCCGCAGCAGTCCCTGCTCATCGAGTTGGACCAGGTCACGCCGGACTGTCGCCGTGCTGACGGCCAGCCTCTCGGCCAGCGCCTCCACCGTGGCGGGCCCATCTGAGCGCAGGATGCGCACTATTAATTCGTGACGTCGGTCCCGAAGCATGACACGGACCGTATCGCGCAAACCCGTGCACGACCAGGGGTAAAAGTTCATCTTTTTCAGGCGAACTCTTGCTAAGTCGTGCAAAGAACGGCACGATCCACGGTACCGGTCGCCAACACCGCGGCAGAAGTGAGCACCATGGCCCCCACCAGCACCTCAGATCATCCCGGGCTCGACGTCTTCGTCTCCGGGCTCCTCTTCTTCGACGTCGTCTTCTCCGGCCTCGACCACGCGCCCAAGCTGGGCGCCGAGGCGTGGACGACGGAGATGGCGACGGGCCCCGGCGGAATCGCCAACTTCGCGTTCGCTCTGAGCAGGCTCGGGCTGCGCACCGGCCTGGCGGCGGCCTTCGGTGACGACCCCTTCGGCCGGTACTGCTGGGACACGCTGGCGGAGCGGGAAGGCGTGGACCTCACCAGGTCGCGTCGCTTTCCCGGCTGGGCCACGCCGACCACGGTGTCGCTCGCGTACGACGGCGACCGGGCGCTGGTCACCCACGGCGCCCCGCCGCCGATGGGGGCGGACGAGATGATCGGGGATCCGCCCCCGGCCCGCGCGGCGATCGTCCACCTGCGCCCGGAGCCGGTCGACTGGCCCCGCCGTACCGGTGGCCTGGTCTTCGCCGACGTCGGCTGGGACCCGACCGAGGAATGGTCCCGATCCATGCTCGAGCAACTCGGCGCCTGCCACGCCTTCATGCCCAACGCCCACGAGGCGATGAGCTACACCAGGACGGACACCCCCTCCGCCGCCCTGGCGAAGCTGGCCGACCTGGTGCCGCTGGCGGTCGTCACGCTCGGGGGAGACGGCGCCATCGCCGTCGACGCGACCAGCGGCGAGACCGCCGGGGTCGCGGGCCTTCCCATGGACGTCGCCGATCCCACGGGGGCCGGAGACATCTTCGGGGCGGCCCTGGTCGCGGGCACGCTCGCCGGTCTTCCGCTGGCCGAGCGGCTGCGACTCGCCAATCTCGCCGCGGCGCTGTCCGTGGGCCGGGCCGGCGCGGCGTCGTCCGCGCCCACCTGGGCGGACCTGGGCCGCTGGTGGCACGGGCTCACCTCACCCGAGCTCCGCCGCGACTACGCGTTCATCTCCGATCTTCTGGAGGGCTAGACAATGGAACTTTCTCGCCGGCACCTGCTCCTGTCCTTCGCGGCGGCGGCCATCGGCGGCACGGCCGCCTGCGGCAGCGGCGGCACCACCACCGGCGGCACGGGCGGCGGCGGCGCCAAGGAGCTGACGCTGTGGTACTGGGGCGGCGGCCTGAGCGACAAGGTCGTGGCGGACGCGGTCAAGCAGTTCGCCGGCAAGACCGCGCTGAAGCCCTCCGTGATCGGCGGCGACTTCAAGCAGAAGCTCGTCACCACCATGAACGGCCGCAAGTTCGTCCCCGACATCACCGGCATCAAGGGCGAGAACATCGCCTCGATGCTGGAGGAGGCCGACCGGTTCATCGACCTCAACACGCTCGGCGCGGACAAGCTGGCCTCTCAGTATGTCGACTGGAAGTGGAAGCAGGGCTCGACCAAGGACGGCAAGCTCATCGGCTTCCCCATCGACATCGGCCCGACCGGCATGTTCTACCGCGAGGACATCTTCAAGAAGGGCGGCCTGCCCACGGACCCCGCCAAGGTCTCGGAGGAGATGTCCACCTGGGACGACCTGTTCGCGGCCGGACAGAAGCTGATCAAGGCCGTGCCCGAGGCGTACATCGTCAGCAGCGCCGAAGGCGTGTGGGACGTGGTCGTCGGTCAGGGGTCCAAGCGCTTCATCGACGAGAGCAACAAGTTCATCGGCGACCAGGCCCACATCCGTTCGGCGTGGGACGTGGTCATGAAGGCCCTCCAGTTGGGCGTCGTGGCGCCCAAGTTCGACGGCCAGGACACGAACGCGGCCCTGACCAACGGCAAGTACGCCACGCAGATCGGCGCCGCCTGGGTGGCCCTGGACATCAAGAACGGCGCGCAGGGCACCGAGGGCAAGTGGCGGGTGGCCCACAACCCGGTCGGCCCGGCCAACATCGGCGGCTCCTTCCTGGCGCTGACCCAGCAGTGCCGCGACCCCAAGCTGGCCTTCGAGATCGTCACCTGGCTGCTCGGCCCGGAGAACGCGGCCCGGGGGTTCGCCGACGCGGCGCTGTTCCCCGCCAGCCCGGCCACCTACACGTCGTCCGCGATGACCGAGGGCGACCCGTTCTTCGGCGGCCAGAAGACGATCGAGATCCTGGGTGAGGCCGCCAAGAAGGTCCCCGTCCAGTACGAGGCTCCCGCGGACGCGGCCGTGGGCCAGCCGTTCAAGGACGAGATCGTCAACGTGTGGACCAAGGGCAAGAACCCGGACACCGCGTGGAACGACGCCGTCGCCACCGCCAAGCAGATCGCCGAACGCCAGGGAGTGAGCTGAGTTGGTGTCCACCCGCCAGGTGGGCGCGCATGCCAGACGGAGTAAAGGGGCGCTGCGGTCGTTCTGGCCGCAGTACCTCGCCATTTCCCCGTTCTTCGTGCTCTTCCTGGTGTTCATGCTGTTCCCCGTCCTCTTCTCGGTCGTCCTGGCGTTCCAGAAGTGGGACGGCCTCGGCGAGATGGAGTTCGTGGGACTGCGGAACTTCGAGTTCCTGCTGAAGGACTCCCTGTTCTGGCTGTCGCTGAAGAACACGTTCCTGATCTGGTTCATGTCCACGGTGCCGACGCTCTTCCTGGCACTGGTGATCGCGAACATGCTGAACAGCAGCGTGCGCTTCACCGGCTTCTACCGGATCGCCTATTTCGTCCCGAACGTGACCTCGGTCGTGGCGGTCGCCATCTTCTTCGGCTCGGTGTTCGCCACGAACGCCGGGCTGATCAACGTGATCCTCGGCTGGCTCGGCGCCTCGCCCGTGCAATGGCTGGTCAACGAGTGGACGATCAAACTCGTCATCGCCACGCTCATCTGCTGGCAGTGGACCGGCTACAACGCGATCATCTACCTGGCCGGCCTGCAGGCCATCCCCACCGAGCTGTACGAGGCCGCCAAGATCGACGGGGCCGGGCCCGTGCAGACCTTCTTCCGCATCACGATCCCGCAGCTGCGGCCCATCATCCTGTTCACCGTGGTCATCTCGACCATCAACGGCATGCAGACCTTCACCGAGCCGCAGGTGCTCTTCTCCAGCAACGTCGCCAACTCCGCCAACTCGGGCGGCCCCGGCTCGGCCGGCCTCACGGCGATCCTGTACTTCTACCGCGAGGCCTTCAACAACAACGACTACGGCTACGGCGCCGCCATCGCCTGGGCCGTCTTCCTGGTCATCCTGCTGTTCACCGCGATCAACTGGCGCCTCGTGTCGCGCCGTGCGAGGGCGTCATGAGGCGATTCGCCGGGGTGGGGCTCCACCTCACCATGCTCACGGGCGTCGTCATCTCGCTGTTCCCCTTCTACTGGACAGCCGTCATGGCGACCAACACCACGCGCGACATGTACACCGTGCCGCCGAAGCTGACGTTCGGTCCCGAGCTGATGAACAACATCGGCAGGCTGCTCACGAACATCGACTTCTTCGGCTCGATGCTCAACACCCTCATCGTGGCCTGCAGCGTAACCGCGCTCGTGCTGTTCTTCGACTCGATCGCGGCCTTCGCCTTCGCCAAGTTCGCCTTTCCCGGCAGGAACGCGCTGTTCGGCCTGCTGCTGCTGACGTTCATGCTGCCGAGCCAGCTCGCGCTGATCCCGCAGTTCGTCATCATGGTGAACCTCGACTGGGTCGGCACGCTCAATGCCCTCATCGTCCCGGCCGCGGCCAACGCCTTCGGCATCTTCTGGATGCGCCAGTACATCAGCAACGCGGTGCCCGACGACCTGCTCGCCGCGGCCCGCATCGACGGGTGCGGCTTCTTCCGTCAGTACGCGTACGTGGCGCTGCCGATCATCCGCCCCGGCCTGGCCTTCCTCGGCATCACCACGTTCGTCGGCGCCTGGAACGACTACGTCTGGCCGCTGATCGTCATGGTGGACCCGTCGAACCTCACCCTGCAGGTGGCGCTGTCGCAACTCAACACCGCGCACAACACGGACTACAGCATGATCATGGCGGGCACGCTGCTGGCCGTGCTGCCGCTGGCCGTGGTGTTCACCCTGTTCGCCCGCGGGTTCATCCGGGACGCCATGAAGGGAGCCCTTCGTGGCTGACCCGCCTTTGTGATCAAATATGGCGAATGGAGCGGCTGAGGCAGCTGGTGGGCGAGATGCTGCTGTACTGTTTCGCCGTCGTCGTGATCACGGGCGCCTTCCTGGCGTACTTCTACTCGGCCAGCGGCGAGCAGGTCGCCTACGACGGCTCGTACGCGCCGCTGCGGGGCGTCATGATGAGCGAGGCCTACAGCTCAGCACTCAAGCTCAGCTTCGACGCACCCGGTGGGCTGCTCATCCGGCAGCTCCACCACAGCTCCGCGATCGTGCTCCTCGCCGGGGCCGTCGTGTGGGTCGTGCTCGGCGAGCTCAGGTACGTGCTCGCGTACGTGTCGCTGGGCCTGGTCGTGGTCGCCGGGATCAGCGGCTATGGGGCCGTCGACGATCTGTTGTCCGGAACCTTCCTGGGGAAGGTCCCCGTCGTCGCGTGGTACGGCCTGCACCTGGCGACGGCGCTGGCCCTGGGCGCCGCGCTGGTGGTCTCCTCCCGCCGGGAGGCCGCCGAGCGCCCCAGGTCGCCGCGCCTCATCGCGCTGAGCATCGTCCTCGCCGCGCTGGCGATCTTCTGGCTCTGACCGTCACCCGCCCTGGGTCATGATGGTCTTCCACCGCGAGCACTCGTCGACGGGACGCTTGCTGGTGCCGCGGCAGACCTGGACCTTGATCTGCAGCACGTTGCGGTAGTCCTTGCGGAAGGTGCCGTTGCCCGGCACGCAGTTGTAGAAGCCGAAGGTCTTCCACCGCCCGTTGCTCGCGCTCTGCGCCCTGAACACGGCCCAGGCGCAGCCCTTGCCGAGGGTGTCCTCCAGGGTTCCGGTGACGAGGTAGCCGAACTGGTGGATGGAGACCTTGCCCCAGGCGCGGGCCATGCCGTCGGTGGAGTGGATGGAACGCCACTTCCAGATGGCAGGGGTGGCCTCGGCGGGGGCGGCCACGGCCAGCGGCAGGGCTGCGGCGGCGAGGAGGGCGAGCAAACGCATACGCATGAGGGGACTCCGGAGTGATACACGGGTGAATCGGACACTCCTAGAGATAGGCCCCCATACTTGTGAGCGGCTTGGAAACGTCTATGACACCAGGCGGGCGGGGAAGCCGCCGGTGGCGATGGGACCCCAGCGGTCGATGTGGATGCGGATCAACGACTTGTCCTGGCGGCGCATGGCCTCCCGGTATTCGTCCCAATCAGGGTGCTCGCCGGCGATGCACCGGTAGTACTCGACGAGCGGCTCCAGGGCGTCCGGCATGTCGAGCACCTCGGCGTGGCCGTCGACCTGGACGTACGGGCCGTTCCAGTCGTCGGACAACACGCAGATCGACACCCGGTCGTCACGGCGGGCGTTGCGGGCCTTGGCGCGGTCGGGATAGGTGGAGACCACGATCCGGCCGCCCTCGTCGACCCCGCACGAGACCGGCGAGAGCTGCGGCCGGCCGTCCGCGCGGGTGGTCGAGAGCAGGCCGTGGTGCCTGAGGCGGAGGAAATCGAGCAGTTCGGGCAGGTCGACGCGGCGCGCGGTCGCGATGTTGGGAGCCATCTCAAATGCCTTTCTGTCACACCGGGATCGATCCTTTCATCCCGTGGACCGAGCCGGTGACGCCGAGGGCCCGGTGCGGTGCCGCGGCGACGGGAACCTCTGTGGTCGCCATGTCTCAGCCCTGGAGCTCGGCCCAGACCTGGCGGTCGCGCTCGGCCGTCCAGATCACCGGCCGCTCGACGCCGGACAGCTCGTCCCACAGCCGCGACACGTCGAACGGCAGGCAGTGCTCGAAGATCGGCCACCCGCCGTAGCGGTCGACGAGGGCGGCGTGGGTGGCCTCGAACGCCTCCTTGAGCGTGCCTCCGCGCTCGTGCACCGCGCCCACCTCGCGCAGCATCACCTGGAGGAAGTGCCGGGTCTGCTCGATCGCGGCCTCGACCGCGTCGCGCCCGCGCGCCACCGCCCCGCGCCCGCCGACCAGCGCCTCGGCGCCGAAGGCGGCCACCCGGTCGAGCGTGCCGGCCGCCCACTCGCGGTGGTAGGCGTCGCCGGTGTAGAGGGCGGCCTGCGACTCGACCAGGTCGCCGGCGAACAGCACCTTCTGCCGGGGCAGCCAGGCCACGATGTCGCCCTCGGTGTGGCCGCGCCCGCAGTATTGCAGGACCAGATCGCCCCGGTCGCCGCCGAGGTCGACCGTGAACCGGTCGGAGAACGTGGCGGTGGGCCAGGTCAACCCCGGGATTGAGGCGGGCTCCTTGAACAGGCGCGGCATCCGCCCGTACTCCGACTCCCAATCCTGCCGGCCGCGTTCGGCGATGAGCGCCCGCGTGTTGTCGTGCGCGACGATCACCTCGGCGTCGAAGGCGCTCGCGCCGAGCACCCGCACCGCGTGGTAGTGGGACAGGACCAGGAATTTGACCGGTTTGTCGGTGTGCTCCCGCAGCCGGGCCAGCCATTGGCGGGCGGCCACGGGCGTCGCCATGGCCTCGAAGCAGACGAGGAAGTCCTCGCCCTCCACGGCGCCCACGTTGGGGTCGCCCTCGGCGGTCAGCGCGTAGACGCCGTCGGCGAGCACCTCCAGGGTCTGCTGCTTGTCGTCGAGGTCGGCGGAGGAGGCGAATGCCTTCGGCGCCATGGCGGTACCTCCTGATTCCATCGAGGCCATGCGCCTGGTGCTTACCCTTCACCGGGTGACCGATGCGCTGGTCTGACCCGACCAGACAGCTTGGAATCTAGGCCAGGGCCGCCTCGTCCACGAGGACGACCCTGACGGCGGCGGGGTCGTCGCCGGTGAGCGGGACGGCGAAGACTGCGCTCGCCGCAGAACAGGTCGGGCTGCGGCCCGCAGTCGGCGATGGCGGTGACGACGCTGGCGCCGCTGCACAGCGCCGTGGTGCGGTGGCGGAATCCGTAGGTCCGTCGCGACAGGCTGACGCCACAGCTGTCCGGGCGGGTGATCGCCCAGCAGGCGTCGGAGGTGTTGGGCCAGGCGTGTGGCAGGTTTCCTGAATTGCAGGTGCCGCAGAGCGGGCCTTGGACCGCAACGCGGCCTCCAGCCCATACCAGCCCTTATCCAAGATCGATCGGTTCAGCCCGGCTTTGGCCGCGCGCCCGTTGGGCAGGTAGGCGCCCGGCGCGCCGGGGTCGGGTCTCGGCGCCACGGAGGCGGTCATCGCCCGGACGTTCAGCCTCTCCAGCGTCACGATCGCATAGTCGCGGGTGAGCCGGTGCGCGGCCTGGGCGTTGAAGTCCGCCCGCCGCCACCGCGCCCGCCGCATCAGATCACCCATCGCCCGAACGACCCGCCGACGCCGGTTCGACCCCTTCTTCGATCGGGCGAGCCGACGTTGGAGCCGCAGGTACCGTCTTGCCTCGCCCGCCGTGAGGAACCCCGTACCGCCTGCATCGCCATCGGTCTCGGCCGGCGGCGCCATCGACGACACGCTGCTTTCACCGGCGTGACGGCGGTCGAAGAACTCCCCATCACTGGTGACCGCAGCGGTGGCCACCCCTCGGTCCACCCCGGCATGCCGCTCGGGACGGGCGTGTTCGCTCACCTCGGCTAGGCCGTCATCCACCAGGAAGCTGATGAACCAGTGCCGACCGTCGCGGGCCACGGTCGCCGACTTCACGCTCCCGCCCAGCGGGCGGGACATGCGGAACTTCACCCACCCGAACTTCGGCAGGAACACCCGCCCCCACTTGCGGCTGATCTTCTCGACGGGGATCTGCTGGGCGGTCGGGAACCGAAACGACGGCCTCCACCGCGCCTTGCTCTTCCAGCGCACCTTCCACGTGCCGTGCTCGCGGCAGGCGCGGTCCAGATCCTTCAGCGTCTGCTGGATGACCTGCGCGGACGCCTCGGCCAGCCAGGCACAGTCCGGGTCCTTCTTCGCTTCGGCGAGTTGGCGGCACTGCTCGGCGTAGCCGATGAACGCGCCCCGGCGCCGATAGGCGCGGCGCTGCTCCAATCCGGTGTTCCACACGCTGCGGCAGATCCCGCCCAGCCGCTCGGCGAACAACCGCTGGCCGAGATCGAACTCCAACCGGTACCTCCGGCCCGCCAGCACGCGGGGAAACACCTCCCCCACAAGACCTCCCACGCCACAACAGTTCGAACATATTATCGCATGACCTGCGAGTCGGGAGGCGGAATACCGGCGCGACAGACACGTGGTCTCCGCGCTGCATGTCCATCTGGTCTTCGTCACCCAATACCGCGGAAACGTCTTCAACGACGCGATGCTGCGCCGCTGCGAGGACATCATGATCGAGGTGTGTGACAGCTTCGAGGCCGAGCTTCGCGAGTTCAACTGCGCCGACGACCATGTCCATCTGCTGGTCTGCTATCCACCCAAGGTCGCCATCAGCAAACTCGTCAACTCTCTCAAGGGCGTCTCCTCCCATTACCTGCGCAAGGAGTTCCCCGGTTGCGTCAACCGCGCCATCATGCACGGCCAGTTCTGGTCACCCAGCTACTTCGCCGCCTCTTGTGGCGGAGCCCCTCTCTCGATCATCAGGGAGTACATCGAACAGCAGCGCCGACCGGCATGACGCCCCGAGGTCGGCGCTACGCGCTCCAGTCTGTCCCGGCTCCACCTGGTCATCCCCTGCCGGGGACCGCATTCACCCCAGGCTTGAAAGCCGGAGGTCGAGGCTTTCTGCGGACCTTCGGTAAGTCGGCGGGCGGGTCGGGGGACTTGCTACGCGCCATGCGTGTCCTCCTTGGGTGAGCTCTGGACTCAGTGAAGGTTTCCGACTTGATCTATGAGTACCATGTAAGGATTTTTCGTCAATGCCCGATCTGGGGGCGCTTTGCGAACATGGGCCTCACGCGTCAGGGCGGAAGCGGCGCGGCGGGGTGTGGATGTCGAAGTGCAGGCGCGGCTGGGCCAGGATCGAGTGCGGTGGCGTGTCGGGCGTGATCAGGCCGAGGCGTTCGAAGACGGGGAAGCTCGCGGCGGCGGCGGTGAAATAGCGGGGTCGCATGACCGGGTGCCAGATGCTGTAGACACCCACCCCGCCGTCCCGGCGCCGGTACCAGCCCTGGGTGGGATGGGTGAGCCGTTCCAGCCAGTCCGACTCGTCCGCGAAGCCGTCCAGGAGGGTGAGCGGCTGCGGGAGTTCGGTCGCCTCGCAGCGGGCGTCCCCGGCGTCGAGCCGCCAGCGCGCCGGGGCGCCGTCCCAGTCGGCCTCGATGCGGATGCGGTCGCGCCGCCACGGCATGCCCCATAAATGCTGCGGGATCGCGACCACGGGGTGATCGAGGCGGGTGCCGAAGAACCAGACGCCCGGCTTGCCGTACGCGGTCACGTAAGCCCGGTAGTTGATCTGTCCGCAGTCGATGCCGATCTGCGGCAGGAACCGGAAGTGGAAGTCCCGGTCCTTGAAGGCCACCGCCGAGATCAGCGTGCCGGGGCCGTCCGCGAAGCTCATCTTCATCGGCGCGAAGCCCTCGGGCAGGTGCCGGGCCAGGGCGTCGGCGTCCACCCGGTAGCTCACGATGGCGAAGTCGTCCAGGTCCGTCTCCGCGTGGTACCACCGGAGGCGCGGGCGGGGCGTGCCGTCGAAGGTCATGTTGCAAACAGTATGATCGCCGCCGCCCGGCCGACAGGAGCGTGCCTCACAGGTTGACGAGACCGACCCCGGCCAGGACGAGGCCGGCCAAGGACGCGATGGCGCGCAGCGTGTTCCAGGTGGTCCACCTCGGCGAGTAGTCCTTCCAGCTCATGGTGCCCGCGTCGAGGGCGTTGTTCATCGGCACGTTGATCACCATGGTGACCAGGAAGGAGCCGACGAAGCTCACCGCGGCGGCGGCGAAGAACCAGACCGCGGCCGGCGAGCCCGCGAGGAACCCGGCCGCCAGCGCCGCGAGGGGCGAGCCCAGGAACGGGATGTAGAGCCAGGGGTTGAGGATCTTCCTGTTGATGCTCCGCATCGCGGCCTCGGCCTGAGTGGGTTCGACGGCGTTCAGGCCCGGCATGACGGACATCGAGAAGGTGTAGAAGAGGCCCGCGAGGGCGCCGTGCAGGGCGAGTGTGATCAGTGCGAGTAACAACATGCTCATATAGTGATCCGCCGCGATAAGACGGTCCATGGCCATGCCGCTCAATCCCATAAGCAGGCGTCTACGACAGCGCCGAGCAATCTTCTATCAAGTGATTGACGAGCCTGGCGTGCGGCGCCTAGTTTTCTATCAACTGATAGAAGGAGGGATGATGGCGGTCAAGCGCGCCAGGCCCGGGCCGCGATCGGACGAGCGCCGTCAGCGGCTGGTAGAGGCGGGCTACCGGGTCATGGTCCGGTCAGGGCTGGCGGGGGCCCGGACGCGTGACGTCGCCGCCGAGGCCGGCATCACCGTCGCCACCCTGCACTACTACTTCCCCACCAAGAACGACCTGGTTCGGGCAGTACTGGAGCACACGATCCGGGAGCGGATGCTGGCGCCGCTGCGGCTGGACGCAGATTGGGCGGACGGGCCGGCGGCGCTCCGGACGATGATCGACGGGCTGTCCCGCCAGGCCGAGGCGGAGCCGGGGCATTTCCGGCTGCTCAACGAGATGACCTGGGCCGCGCGCGAAGACCCGGCGATACGTGCCATGCTCGCCGACTGGCACGACGGCTGGCACCAGACCGTCGTGGAGTGGCTGGAGGCGGGCCGGCGCGGCGGCCGCGTACGCGACGATCTCGACGCCACCGCCACCGCCACCATGATCATTTATCTGACCCTCGGCCTCGTGATGCGCCCTCCCTTGCCCGACGGCGTGGACGACCGCGTCGCAGACGAGCTCCACAAACTGCTCGAGGAGTGATGACATGTCCGATGAGCGCACGCAGGTCCTGATCGTCGGCGGCAGCCTGGTGGGCCTGTCCGCCGCCCTGTTCCTGCGCCGCCACGGCGTGGACGTGGTGCTGGCCGAGCGCCATCCCGGCACCTCCATCCACCCGCGCACCCCCGGCTACAACGCCCGCACCATGGAGTTGTTCCGGGCGGCCGGAGTGGAGGAGGCCGTACGCGCGGCCGGCCCCTGGCAGTTGACCGATTCAGGGCTGCTGTGGGCCGAGAGCCTGACCAGCCCCAACCACCACTGGCTGGCCCCTCCGAACGCCCGTGGCGCCCAAGAGGGCTTCTCCGACGTCAGCCCCTGCGATGACGCGGTCCTGTCGCAGGACGTCCTCGAACCGGTGCTGCGCGAGCACGCCGAGGCGCTCGGCGCCGACCTGCGCTTCGGGACCGAGCTCCAGTCGTTCGAGAACGGCCCGGACGGGGTCACCGCCGTCCTGACCGACCGGGCCTCCGGCGCCCGCACCGTCGTCCACGCCCGCTACCTGATCGCCGCCGACGGCGCGAACAGCCCCGTCCGCGCCCGGCTCGGCATCGGCAGGAGCGGCGTCGGCGTGCTGGAACACGTGGCCGGCATCATGGTCCGCGCCGAACTCGGCGACGCGCTCGGCGACAAGCGCTTCGCCATCTGTCAGATCACCAACCCGGACTTCGCAGGAATGGTACGCGTCGTCGGCGACAAGATGGCGCTCCACGTCACCTACCGGCCCGACCTCGGCGAGAGCGCGGAGCAGTTCACCCCGGAACGCTGCGTCGAGCTGGCCAGGGCCGCGGCCGGCCTCCCCGACCTGGCCGTCGAGCCCCTGGAGGTGATGCCCTGGCAGACCACCGCCGCCGTCGCCGGCCGGTTCGCCGACGGCCGGGTCTTCCTGGCCGGTGACGCCGCCCACGTCATGCCCCCGGCAGGGGCCTACGGGGCCAACACCGGCATCCAGGACGCCGCCAATCTCGCCTGGAAGCTCGCGTACGTGCTGCACGGCTGGGCGGCTCCGTCGCTGCTCGACACGTACGACGCCGAACGCCGCCCGATCGCCCGCCTGACCGTCGACCAGGCGCTGGCCACGGGCAGGGAGTGGTTCGGCGCCGACCTGCCGCCGGAGGCGGGGGCGGCCGAGCTCCTGGACGAGGTGACACTGAAATTCGGCTACCGTTACGGCCCCGGCGAACCCTTCGAGGACCCCCGGCGGCCCACCGGCGCTCCCGGCAGCCGGGCCCCGCACGTGTGGCTGGAGCAGGACGGCAAACAGGTCTCGACCGTCGACCTGTGGGCCTCCGGACTCGTCCTCCTGGCGGGCCGGGACGGCGCGGCCTGGGCCGAGGCCGCCGGCCGCGTCGCCGGGCGCGACGGGTTGCCGCTCAGGGCGTACCTGCTGGCCGAGGGCGCCGTACCCGGTGACTTCCTGTTCCTGGCGGATCCGGGCGGGCGGTGCGCAGCGGCGTTCGGGATCGGCGCCGGCGGCGCGGCCCTGATCCGTCCCGACGGGTTCATCGCCTGGCGCGCGCCGGAGACGGCGGGCCCGCGTGCCGGCGAGGTCCTCGACGCCGCCTGCCGGAGCCTGCTCGCCACCGGCTGAGGGTGCGGACCCGTCCGTGCGGGCCGACGTGGCGCTGATCACGTCCTATGTGTGGATTCCTCCACAGTTGATCGCTGGGAGTCTCCGTAACGTCCGTGCTGCCGGACGAACCCGGCAGCACCGACACGGGGAGGAAACCCACCATGCGTAAGACCCTTGCGATCGCGGCTCTCGCCGGCTCGATGGCCGTCACCGGCCTCGCCGTCGCCCCGGCCGCTCAGGCCGCCACCCACTCCACGACCGGCACCAGCTGGGGCAAGTTCTTCTCCAGCGACCACAAGGCCTACACCTTCGGCAAGACCTGGGAGAAGGGCGGAAAGGTCTTCACGAAGTGGTACGGGGTCGACAAGAAGGGCGGCAAGAAGGGCTGGGTCTGGTTCGAGTACTACCAGAACGGCGGCTGGCACCGCTTCAACAAGTCGTGGGACGGCAAGGTCGTCGGCGCCTGGAGCGGCCACGGGATCAAGAAGGTCTACACCTTCACCTGCTGGGCCGGCAAGTTCGACAACTGCGGCAAGAAGTACCGCATCTACTGAGCCGCGGATGTCATGAAAGAGCCTGGTCAGGCGCCGCCCGGCCCGCGCGTCCCACGTGGGCCGGCCGCGCCGAAGAATCGGGGTGCCTCCGGGAGGATCAGTCACGCGGCGGCGAGGTCGGTCGCCGGGTCGTCACGGCTCTCAGCGCCAGCACGCGGGGCACCGGCTCTCCGGAAGGCTCCGCGGCCTCGACGATCTCCAGACCCGCTCTGACGAAGGCGTTGAGCAATCTCGGCGAGAGGCATGTGCCGCATGCCGAGTCACCGCCGGATCCCGTCCTCACGCCACCAAGGCGCGGGAGGATGCCAGCCCGATTCCCGATATGTCGGGTGTACGATCCGGCGAGCCGTCCGCGAAGGGCAGGGCCGCCGCGTCTCCCCGGATGAGCGCTTCACCGCGGACCCGGCGGTCATTGGCGAGGCGAAGCTGATCGCTGGAATAGTCCAAGCCGACCACCCTGCGGCCCGTGGCACGCAATGTCTCGAGGTTCTGCCCCGTGCCGCAGCCGAGATCCAGGCAGAGGCCCGTTCCCGGGCCGAGAAGGTCCAGGAGGGGGGCCCGGTTGTCCTGGGCCCACGCGGCGTTGAGCTCGTCGTACCAGTCGGCGAGACCGTCGTACCGGGGCTCTGACACCATCGCCGCCGCTTCCTTTTCCGATCAAGCGATGCCAGCACCGTATCCGGTCCATGCGGAAAGCATGCGTACCACTCTGCCGCTACATTTGTGATCTTTTACCCCGATACTGATCCCGTCGGCGCGACCAAGAGCATGAGACGGACAGCCTGGGAGGAACGGGGTGGAGGCCAAGGGCCCTACGGCCGAGATCATGATCGCTGAAGCCCGGAAGGCGTTCTGGGTGATGGTCGGCTTCCTGGCCGTCATCTGGATGACGCAGGTCCTCAACTGGGCCTCCGGCTACGCGCTGAGCTACGAGTACGGCCGCAGGGCCTGGGACCTCGAAAGCCTGCCCGACATCGTTTCAGCACCCTTCCTGCACTGGAGCTGGGAGCACATCCAGAGCAACTCGGGGCCGCTGTTCATCTTCGGCTTCCTGTCCGCCTATCGGGGCGTCGCCAAGTTCTTCGGTGTGACGGGATTCATCATCGTGGTCAGCGGCCTCGGTTCTTGGTTCACTTCCGCCCCGAACAGCGTGAGCGCCGGCGTGAGCGGCGTCGTCTTCGGGTACTTCGGCTACGTGCTGGTACGCGGCGCGTTCGACCGGCACCTGATCGACATCGTGGTCGGCGTCGTCATGGCCCTGTCCTTCTCCTACCAATTCGCCGGGCTGCTGCCCCAGGAGCGCATCGGCTGGCAGGCTCACATGTTCGGCTTCCTCGCCGGCCTCGTGGGCGGCTGGCTGTTCCGTGACCGCGCCCGTCCCCGCGCGGCGCGGCCCTCCCCGCAGCAGCAGAGCCCCAGGGCCGACCTGCACAAGGAACTGGACGATCTCGGACTCTGACGGCCGTCGCCCCGGCGAGGTCATCTCCTCCCGGAACGGCATGCGGCCGGCTCGCTGACTCGCAGGCCGACGTCGAGCGGATCGCCGGTGCAGGAGCCGTAGGCGTAGCTCACCAGCAGCGTGCGTTCGTTGAGGCAGGAGGTTGCCCCCTAAGTTGCATCATCTCGGTATATGTCGGGATGAATGTTGACCATCGCACACTCCTGATGGTTAATCGAGGAGAGTGTGTCGCTTTCAACGGGGGAAGCGGCCGTTCATGGCCATGGGGGAAACATGACCAAGCGTCTTGTCGGCATGCTCTTAGCGGCCACCGCCGCGACCGGGGTCATCGCGGTGGCGCCGACGGCGGCCGCGGCGTCCACAGTGGCTCAGGGGGCAGACACGACAGCTCGCCCGCACCTGATCGACTACAAGATCTCCTTCGGTAAGTGCGAGGACACCTGCCGCATCAAGGTGCGGATCAAGAACCTCTCCCGCAAGCGGCTCTACGACGTCAGTCTGAACGCCCGGCTCTGGGTCAACGGCAAGAAGGTCGGGGCCTGCTACGACTACGTCGGCGGCATCCGCCCCAAGGGGGTCCGCTGGGCCGGGTGCACCGTACGGTCGTCGAAACTCACCCGCATGTGGAATCAGCACCAGGACGGCGAGATCGACTTCGGCCCCAGCACCAAGACCAGGGTCCACTACGAGTACTACCGGTGACAGGGGCACCAGGGGCTGATCG
Organism: Nonomuraea sp. SYSU D8015; assembly: GCF_008065375.1. Taxonomy (GTDB): domain Bacteria; phylum Actinomycetota; class Actinomycetes; order Streptosporangiales; family Streptosporangiaceae; genus Nonomuraea. Next base: position 69,059 of record NZ_VJYI01000034.1, on the reverse strand, counting down.
TTCCTCAGTCCCTGGTGTCCGCCCGCAGGATGGCCATGGCCTCCACAACGTCGCTGACCACGTGGTCCGCCTGATGCCGGTGGCCTGGCCACGTGCCCCGGTCGATCCAGATCGACCGCAGGCCCGCCGTCCGGGCGCCCTGGATGTCGGCGATGAGGTTGTCCCCGACCATCCAGCCGCCATCGGCGAGCGTGGCCCCGCATCGCCGGGCGGCTATCTCGAACAGGCTGCGCTCGGGCTTGCGGACACCCTCGGCGCCCGACACGGCGCACCCGTCGATCAGGTCGGCCAGGCCGGTGCGTCGCAGCTTGCCGAGCTGGTTGTCCGGCAGGCCGTTCGTGACGACGCCCACCCGCCACCCCAGCGCCCGCAGCTCGGCCAGACCGTCCAGCACGCCCGGGTAGCACCGCACATGGTGCGGCATGCGTCTGCAGTAGGCGGCCAGGAGCTCGCCGACCGGCTCGGCCAGCGCGTAGCGCTCGCGGACTCTGGCGAAGAAGAGGTCACGCTGAGGGCGTACGTCCCGGTCGAGATCGACCAGCCAGGCGACCTCCTCGGGCTCCAGCCGTCGCTGTTCGACGAACTCGGCGGCCCACCGCCGGAAGGCGGCGTAGAGGTCGACGAGCGTCCTGTCGAGGTCGAAGAGGGCAAGTCGCTGCACGACCCCCATGGTGCGGTGGTTCAGGTGGCCTTGTCCCGTAGCTCCTTGGTGGCAGATCGGTAGGCCCCGGCGATGCGGGTGAACATGTCGAGCAACACCGGCACCTGTTCCGGTGTGTAATGCACGCTGACGGCGTCCAGGTGCCGCCTGGACGCCTCGCAGGCGGCGTCGTAATCGTCCAGGCCGCCCTCGACCAGCTCAACGGTGACCGTACGCCGATCGCGTTCGCCGCGCATCCGCCGCACGTACCCCGCCTTCTCGAGCCTGTCGATCAGCCGGGTCGTCGAGGCGGACGGCAGCCCCAGCTCCTCGGAGATCTGCCCCACGGCGAGTGGCCCGCGCATCTCCAGCAGGATGGCGGCGGCGACGTCGACAGGCTGGAGGCCGAGCCGGTCGGCGACCGCCTCGTTGTGCAGAAGGACCGCGATCAGGAACTCGCGGAAAACAGCTTCTCCCGGATGCTTGGGGGCCACTTCTCCAACCTACTCCACCCCGATGTATCTTCGAATCGAAGATACTCCGATTTGGAGGAGATATGGACATCCTTGTCATAGGCGCCGGGGTGGGCGGCCTGGCCGTCGCCCGCACGCTGCTGGCCGCCGGTCACCGGGTGCGGGTCTACGAGCAGGCTCCGGCCCGGCGCACTGGCGGAAAGGCGCTGCTCGTCTGGTGCAACGGCAACGCCATACTGAGCGACCTCGGCGTCAGCCTGGACGGCGTCGGCGCCCGCATCGACAGGATCGACGGGTTAACCCCCGACGGCCGGTCGCGCGGCAGCATGAACATCGCCCACGCGGCCGACCGCTTCGGCTTCCCCACCAAGGCGATCCTCCGCCGCCACCTGCTGGAACGCCTGGCCGGCGGGCTGCCGGACGACCTCATCCGCTACGGCATGACCTGCCGGAGCGTGTCGCAGGACGACGGTCAGGTCACCGTGACCTTCGGCGACGGGTCCACGGTCACGGGAGACCTGCTCGTCGGAGCCGACGGTCACCACTCGGTCGTACGGCGCCATCTGTGGGGCGAGGGCACCGTCCAGCCGGCGACCTTCGGCACCTGGCAGGGCCTCAGCCCCATCGACATCGAGATCACGGACACCACCCGCCATCTCATGATCACGGGGCGGGAGGGCGCCTGCGGGCTCATGCCCGCCGGTGACGGCCTGCTGCAGTGGTGGTTCGACGTGCGCTGGTCACCCGCCGACCCGCGGCCCGCCTCGCCTCTGGCCGAGCTGAGACGCCGGTTCGGACGATGGGCGTCGCCCGTCTCCGAGGTGCTGGCCGCCGCCTCCGAGGACAACCTCGAGTTCTTCGGGCACCACTGGAACAGGGTCCGTCCGGTGTGGGGGGAGGGCCGCATCACCCTGGTCGGCGACGCCGCCCATACCATGCCGCCCACCCTGGGCCAGGGCGCCAACCAGACCCTCGAGGACGCGTGGGTGCTCGGACGCGAGCTCGCCAAGGACGGCGACGATCTGGCGGTCCGGCTGCGTGCCTACGAAAAGGCCCGATATCCGCACATATCCCTGGTTTCCCGGCTGGCCAAGCGCAACCCCGCCAACTGGCGCATCCCCCCGCTGCTCGGCCGCCTGGTTCCCGAAACGTCCCAGACCCACATGCTCGCCCGCTTCAGCAACCGCCTCTCCGCGCCCCAGACCGCGTGAGACCTGCGCGTTCCAGGCATGGCCCAGGGATGAGGCGGTGCCCCGTGGGCAGGAGATTCGCATGCCGGAACTCCCAGACGTGGAGGGCTTCCGCCGGGTGCTGTCGGAGCACACAGGCGAGCCGATCAGGTCCGTACGCATACGCGACGCCGGCGTCCTACGCGGCATCGGCCCGCGGCAACTGGCCGACGCGTTGCGAGGACACCGGTTCGAGCCGCCGCGTCGCCACGGCAAGTGGCTGATCGCGCCCGCGGGCGGTCCGGTGCTGATGCTGCACTTCGGCATGACCGGCTCACTGTCCTGGCATTCCCCCGGCGAACCTTTGCACCCGCATGACCGTGTCGTCTGGCAGTTCGACGAAGGCGAGCTGCGCTTCCGCGACATGCGCAAACTCCAGGGCATCCGACTCGCCGGCGACGAGACCCAGGCCGAGCGGGTGATCGGCGATCTCGGCCCGGACGCGCGCGACGTGTCACGCGAACGCTTCGACGAGCTGCTGTCGGGCCGCCGCGGACGGCTCAAGTCGGTGCTGACCGACCAGACCTTCCTCGCCGGCCTCGGCAACCTGCTCGCCGACGAGATCTGCTGGCACGCCCGCGTCAATCCGCTGCGCGCCGTGGGAGATCTGGAAGAGACCGAACGCGCCGCGCTGTACAAAGCGATGCGCCAGGTCCTGAGGGAGTCGATCAAGGCCGAGTGCGTGCCCTCGCGCGACACCTGGCTCACCGGCGTCCGCGACGACCCTGAGGGCCCCTGCCCACGCTGCGGCACACCTCTGTCCGGACGCCGTATCGCGGGCCGCATGACCATCTGGTGCCCACGCTGCCAGCCGTCCTGATCGTCCCGTTGATCTCTGGGCCGACGGAAAGGGATCATGTAGGGTGAGCCCGGCATATCCGCGATCGACCGGCCTGGAGCCCGCCGTGCCGCACATGTCTCGTCGCCAGGTTCTGTCCCTGCTCCCCGCCGCCGGTCTGCTCGCCGCAGCCTCCCCGTCGCGTGCCGCGGCGGCGATCGATCACGCGCGGTTGATCGCCAACACTGTGGCGATCTTCGCCGGCACACCGGACGTCAACGCCCGGCCCGAGGTCGCCGGCAAGCTCGCCGCGATCGTCACGACCGCCAGGCAGCGGCTGACCGCCATGGACCAGGCGGGCGACGGCGAGCTGTTCGCCGGCCTCAGGCTCGGCACCGACGACGCCAACCTGCGACTGGCCTTCCAGTACCTGTACGAGATCGCGCTCGCGACCCGCACACCGGGCGGCGAGCTCAACGACGACGCGACCGCCCAGCGGCGGGTGGTCGACGGCCTGCTGTGGCTGCACGAACGCCACTACGGCGACCAGTCGAAGGGCTACTACGGCAACTGGCACAACTGGGAGATCGGCATCTCCACCCATGTGAGCAGGACATTGGCCCTGCTGGCCGACCGGGTGCGCGCGGACCGGCCCGACCTGACGGCGACGTACATCGCCTCCATGGACGCCTACCTGCGCAACGGCAAGAACGGCGACGTCGACCTCGACTCACGCTTCCACACCGGGGCGAACCTGGCCGACATCACCGCCAACCGCATCCTCCAGGGTGCGCTCACCGGCGACGACGCCCGGGTCGGCAAGGCCATCACCGACCAGGCCACCGTCTTCGCCACGATCGACCCGTACAACCTCCAGCACGGGGTCACCGACGGCTACTACCGCGACGGCTCCTTCATCCAGCACCACTCGGTCGCCTACACCGGCTCGTACGGGCGCGCCCTGCTGACCCGCGTCGTCCAGACGCTCAAAATGCTCGAGGGCGCCACGAGCGGCGCCGCCGACCTGCCCGGCGTCGTGTACCGCTGGATCAGCGACGGCTTCGCCCCGCTGATCTTCGAGGGCTGGATGATGGAGATCGTCAAGGGGCGGGCGGTCTCGCGCACCACCACCGGCTACGCCGACGTGGGCGTGATCGTGGAGGCCATCGCCGACCTGGCCGACCACGTCGCGGGCGCCGGGGCGCTGGCTCTGAAGAAGTACGTCAAGTTCCTGCCGGCCGCCGACCCGGCCGCCTTCGTCTCCCCGGTCAGCATCGCCCGCTACGCGGCCATCCGCGCCGACTCCGCCATCCCGGCCGCCGACCTGAACCCGGCCGAGCGCTGCGTGGCGTTCAACGCCATGGACAGGACCGTCCACCGCCGCCCCGGCTACGCCTTCGCCCTGGCCCGCAGCTCTGAGCGGATCAGCAAATACGAGTACATGAACGGCGAGAACCTCATGCCCTGGTTCCAGGGCGACGGCGCCTACTATCTCTACCTCGCGGGCGAGGACCAGCGCGAGGTCTTCGGCGTCGACTACTACACGACCGTCTCGCCGTACCGGCTGGCCGGAATCACCGCGCCGGTGGAGGAGCGCCGGACGGTGCCCGAACTGTACGGCCGTTTCTGGTACGAGAACCCGACTCATCCGCTGAACTTCACGTCGTCCTCGCAGTCCCAGAACACCTACGTGTACTTCCCCCGCGCCGGGAACGCCTTCTCCGGCGGCGCGACACTGGATGCGTACGGCGTGGCCGGCATGATCCAGTCCGACGACGCCGCCTACACCGCCAAGCAGGCGGGCATCCTGCCCGACGACTTCGTCGCCTACCAGAACGCCCGCGCGACCAAGTCCTGGTTCATGCTGGACGACGAGATCGTGGTGCTGGCCGCCGGCGTCTCCGGCCAGGGCGGCCGCGCCGCGGTGACCACCGTGGACAGCCGCATCGCCGCCCCCGGCGACACGGTCGCACTCACCGGAGCGTCCTGGGACGGCGGGGCCTGGCAGGCCGGCGACACCACGCCCCCGCGCTGGCTGCGCTACGCCAACGAGACCCGCCGCACCGCGATCGGCTACGCCTTCCTCACCCGTCAGCCCGTCGCCGCCGGCCTGGAGACGGTGACCCGCAGCCGTCGCGTCGTCCGCACCTCCAACCCCGACACCAGCGTCACCAAGAACGTCTTCACCGCCTCGATCACCCACCCCGCCACCGGCGAAGCCCCCGCCCTCGCCTACGCCCTGGTCCCGAACGCCACCGAGTCCCGCCTGCGCGGCTACGCGCGCGGCCCGCTGACGGTCCTGGTCAACAACCGCCACGTGCAGGCGATCAAACACAGGACCCTCGGCCTCGTCGCCGCCAACGTCTTCGCCGACGGCCCCCGCCATGTCGAGCGCCTGTCGATCGACGGCCCCGCCTCGGTCATCGTCCGGTACGGCGACCGCACGGTCGTCGCCCTGTCCGACCCCACGATGAAACGCGACCGCGTCACCGTCGTCCTGCACGGCGCCTCCCTGAGGCTCGACACGGCCGAAGAGGGGGTGACGGTACGCCGCGTGCCCGGCGGCACCCTGGTCCAGGCGACGACCCGCCACGCCCACGGCCGCACCTTCACCGCCACCCTGCGCTGACCGGACCTCGCGGGCCGGGGCATCAGATCGGACCAGACGCCCAAGAATTCGGACCGCTCGGTCAAAGGATGTGGGCGTCGGTTGGGCCCGCTGATGAAATCGACGTCATGGCCGACATTTCCCAGACACCAGCAAATTTACGTCCCGACCGCTCGTCGGTGGGTGGTGCCCTGACATTCCTCGTGCACCGCTGGCCCACCCTATTGGGCCTGCTGGCCATGGCCTTTTCCGTTTTCGACGACCAGGACGGCCGTGCTCAAGGCATCGTCGTCTTTCTCGCCGCCCTCGTCTACCTCGCCACGGCGGTGGTCGGCAGGCCAGGCGTCGCCTGGATCCTGCTCGGCGCCTGCATCGTGGGGGTGACGGTGGTAAGACTGCTCGACGCCGAGCTGTGGCCCGCGCTCGTCGCCGGCGCGGCCTCCATCATCATCCTCAGCCTGGTCAGCGACCTGCCACGCCGCCCACGACTCGCCGCCATGCAGATCCCCCTGATGCTGGTCTGCGGCGCGGCCGCGGTGGTCGCCCTGTCGCTCTCCCCGGCCCTCGGCTCCTACCTGGTCGCGGCCGCCCTCATCGGCCACGGCATACAAGACGTGATCGTCTGGCGCGCCAACAAGGTCGTGGCCCGCTCACTCGCCGAGTTCTGCCTCGTCCTCGATCTGACCCTCGGCGTCGCGATCATCATCCTGCAACTGACGTGAGGCCTGCCGCACGACGGCGTGCGGCAGGCGCTTCGCGTGGGACATCAGCAGCGGCGGGCGGGCCGGTCGCGGGTGACCAGGTCGACGTCGCCGGCCGAGCCGTCCAGCCACAGGACGCGGGCGCGCTCGCCGGAGGCGAAGAACACCTGCTCTCCGCTGTTGCAGGAGTACCGCGCCGGCGTCCCGCCCGTGATCGGGAGCTGGTACAGCTTGTTCACGGTCTCGTTCGTGACGACGTAGCTGGCGGCGGAGGAGACGGTGACGACCTCGTCGTTGGCGTCCAGGCCGAACGCCAGCAGCGCCTCCGGCCCGTCCGGCACGAGCGGGGTCACGCCGGAGCCGTCGGCGTTCGCCCGCATGATCCCGCTGCGGCCGTCGCCGTCGGCGTCGACGAGCCAGAGCACGTATCTGGAGGTCATGACGGCGGCGGGCGGGTAGGACAGCGACGGGGCCGCGCCCGCCGGCACGACCTCGGCGCCGGTGGCCAGGTCGCGGACGACCGGGACGGCCCCCTCCTCCGTGATCCGCAGGTAGGCGAGCCTGCCCGCGGCGATCGAGGGCGACTCGCCCTGGACGCCCGCCGCCGCGGTGAGGTTGACCGGCGCCGCCGCCCCCCGCTTCAGCCACACCTCGAACTCTCCGGTGGCGGGATCCATGCCGGTCCAGGCGACGGTGTCACCGGAGATCTCGACGGCGATGACGTCTGCGGCCGTCTCGTGCACCACGGCCGCGGGGCGGCTGCGGTCGAGGGGCCGGGTCAGGATCTGGTACGTGCCCCGCCCGGGGGCGAAGGCCGTCCAGCCCACGCGGGTGCCGTCGGTGGCGGGGAGCGAGTGGGAGCGGCCGTCGTCGTCCGACAACCGCACCGGAGGCCCGCCGCGCAGCCGGCCGGTGAAGATCGCGGTGGGACCGGAGGGGTCCGGGGCGGCGTTCGTCATCGCGTACCGGTCGCCTGCCAGTGCGGGCGGGCCGTACACATAGGTGGGGTGGTCGACCACGACGCGGCTGTCGACCCGGATCTGGCGCTCCCAGCCGGACCTGATGCCGCGCCGGTCGAATGCCCGCGCGACCGTGAGCCGGTCGCGCACCGACAGCCCGGCGGCGCGGGCGGCCGACTCGACCGCGCGGCGGCCGTCGGCGAAGTCGTCCAGCGGCGTCATGTACTCGGTCAGCGCCTTGTAGACGACCCTGTCGAAGCGAGCGCCGAGTTGCTCCCTGACCTCCCAGAGCGCGCCGGAGAAGATCGTGGAGTTGAAGTGCACGCCGCCGTTGTCGAAGACGACGCCGAGGTAGTCCTCCGGCAGCCGCCGGTCCTCGTCGAGGTCCCGCGCGGCGCACTGGATGGGCGGGCCGGTCCTGCACGCGTCCTCGCCCACCAGGCTCGCGTCGGGATCGCTCATGGGGATGCCGAGGACGTCCAGCTGGGCGGCGTTGCCGAAGTAGTCGGCCAGGCCCTCGTTGATCGCGCCGGACTGGTTGAGGTAGAGCAGGTCGGCGCTGTGCTCGATCACGGCGTGGGTCATCTCGTGGCCGACGATGTCCAGGCTCGCGGCCAGGGTGTAGTAGTCGCCGTAGCCTCCGCCGTACACCATCTTGAATCCGTCCCAGAAGGCGTCGACGTACGGCTCGCCCCGGGCGGTGACGTTGACGACGGAGTGCATGGTGCCGCCGCGGCCGTCCAGTCCTTCGCGGCCGAGTTTGCGGTAGTACTCGTAGATCTGTCCCGCGCCCCAGTGGGCGTCCACCGCGCCGGTGTCGGTGTGCTGAGGGCCGAAGACCTGCGTGGGCGACTCGGCGAGCTTGAGGCCGGTCGGCGGCACACCCATGATCTCCATGACGTCGGCGCCGGCCGCGTCGTGGGTCAGGATCTCGCCGGTGACGCCGTTCCACATCGGGCGGGAGCGGTCGCGCAGCTCATAGACGCCGTCGGCGCGCTGGTAGGCCTGCAGCGGCACGGTACGGCCCCGGGCGGTCTGCCCGCCGGCCACGACCGAGCCCTCGAAGCCGCGCAGCCGGTCGACGGCGAACAGCGGCCGTCCGGAGCGGGCGTCCACGTACGCCTCCAGCAGGACCGGCTTCTTCTTGACCGGGTCCGCGCCGGTGAGGGTGACCTTCCAGGCCAGCACGCCCTTCCCGTCCGGCACCACGACGAGGCCGCCACCGGGAATGACCCGTACCGATGCGCGGTCCTTGACCAGGGTGGCGCGGGCGAGCCTGCCCGCCTGCTCGGCGGTGATCCTCGGCGTCGGGTCGACGTCCAGCTCGGTGAGGAAGCGGCCGCCCGCGCCGATCACCCGGCGCTCGCCGCCGTCGGTGCGGAAGTGCACCAGGTACTGGCCGCCGACGACGGGCAGGCCCCGGTGCCGCTGCGCGAACCTGACCGTCTCGTCCGCGCCGTCCACGACGGTATGTAAGGGGACGAGGTCGGCCGGGTCGATGTGGTAGCGGGGATCGGTCAGGTGCTCTTCGGCCGCGGCGACCGCATCACCCGCCGGTGCGGGTTCGGCCAGGCCGCTGACCTCGGCGGGCGCCTCCGTGCCCGCTCGGGTCTCGACGCTGGGCGGCGGCGGGTCCTCCGCCGCGGCGACTCGGGGTGAGGTCGTCACCAGGGACAGGACGGCGGCCGCGGCGATGGTGAGGGAACGCCAGGACACGACACCTCCAGGTGTACGCAGAATTACCGGCGTCCCTGATCGTCACCATGCTTTTGACAACACCACAAATCACAATCGCATTACAGGAATCACGTGATGACGCGCTGTAATGTGGTGGCCGAAATGCATTCCCCTGCCACACGCAAATTACAGGCGCGTATTCAGAGATGTGCCGGAAAACCATTTGCCATGGACATGGTGCCGCCTATGTGATCTGACGGAGGAAAGGCGCCGACGTCACGATCAGGAGCACCTGGACATGAGCGATACGCCCCGACTGCACCGGGCCGGCACCACCACCCTGCTGGAGCGAGCCCGCGAGCTGCGCCCGCTGATCGAGAGCGAGGCGGGCACGGCCGAGGCGCAGGGGAAACTCACCACCCCCGTCGTGGACGCCCTGCACGAGGCGGGAATCTTCGGCATGTGGGTGCCCGCGCCGCTCGGCGGCGCCGAGCTTTCCCCCAGGGAGTTGCTCGACGTGATCGCGGAGCTGTCCTACGCCGACGCCTCCACGGGCTGGGTAGCCATGATCACCACGCTGGAGAACGGCACGGCCGGCGCCTACCTGGGCGACGACGCCGTGGAGCGCATCTACAAGGGCCCACGCATGCCACTCTTCGCCGGTCAGGGCACCCGGCCCGGCACCGCCGTACGCGAGGACGGGGCTTCCGCCTCAGCGGGCAGTGGAGCTTCGGCTCCGGCATGCTGCACGCCCAATACGTCCACAGCCTGGCCGTCGTGGAGGACACCGGCGAGCCCCGGATGTTCATCACCCCCGTCGAGGACGTCAAGATGCTCGGCAACTGGGAGGTGCTGGGCCTGCGGGCGACGGGCAGCATCGACTACGCCATCGAGGACGTCTTCGTGCCGAGCTGATCCGCCACGTCGGTGCACGGGCCGGGCGGCCCGGCCAGATCGCCGACAGCCACGCCTTCCACGCCGACTTCGCCCGCGCCGAGGCCAAGCTCCGCGCCGCCACGGCCCTGGTGCGCGAGACCTGGGACGACGTGGAGCGCACCCTGGACGCGGGCCGCAAGCTCGACGTGCGCCAGGAGACGATGGCGCGGCTGGCGCTCAACCACATCACGTGGACGGTCGCCGAGGTGGCCCGGTTCGTCCACGCCTCCGTGGGCACCTCGGCGCTGCGCGACGGGCTGATGCAGCGGCTGTTCAGGGACGTCCACGCCGGCACGGCGCACATCACCTCGGGCCCGCAGGCGCTGCGGGAGTGCGGCCGCGAGCTGGCCGGCCTGGCTCAGGGGGAGTCCTGGGTCCTCTTCGGCTTGCAGGCGTGAGCGGTCCGGTGGGCCGGGGACTCCGGCCCACCGGGGCGGTCCGCCCTACGGGGCCGGGTAATCCGTGATGTACACCGGCACACCGACCTTGGTCGTGTCGGCCGCGTCGCCCACGCCGTTGACGACGTGGTCGATCGTGCCGGCGCTGAGGTTGACGGTCATGATGTGGTGCAGCCGGACGCCCGGGGTCTGAGGAACCTCGAAGCCGTTCTCGGTGTGGATCTGCGGGTTGTTCTGGTTGAAGACGTAGACCCCGCCGCCGTAGAGGCGGTGAGTCTTCACGCGGTCGCCGACCTTGTAGCCGGCCCAGCCCTCGACGTCGCCGTTCATCCAGTCGGCCTGGGTCGGCGGGTCGTACGGCAGCTCGTTCTGGTACAGGATCGTCGTGCCGTCTTCGCCGTTCCAGACGGTGTTGTACTGCTGGAAGTGCTCGACGAACAGGCCGGTCGCGGTCACGTGGTCGCCGTTGATGACGGCGCCGTTGCGGCCGACGTTCGTGTTCCAGCGCTGGGTGTCGGTGAAGCCCTCGACACCGTGGTCGGCGCGCCACACCCAGGTGTGGTCGATGAGCACGTGGTCGCTGTTGACCTCGAGCGCGAGGTCGGTCTTGCCGACGTGCGGCCCGCCGACCCGGAAGTACACATCCGACAGGGTCGTCGGGTTGTCCGCCGAGCTCCAGCGCGGCCCGTGCTTCTTGCCCACCCTCAGCAGCACGGGCGACTTCTCGAGACCGGCGTCGACGGTCACGCCGGCGACGACGACGCCGGGCACGTCGGCGACCTCGAGCGGGGTCGAGCCGTGGACGGCGGTGAGCGTGGCGTGCCCGAGACCGAGGACGACCGTGTTCGGGCGCTTGACCTCGATGCTCCGCGCGATGTCGTACACGCCGGGCGTGAGCAGCAGGTGCTTGCCGCGCGCGAGCTGGCGGTTGATGACCTGCACCGGATCCGACGGCTTGGCGACGAAGAAGTCGCTGATCGGCAGCGTGCGGCCCGGCGTCATGCCGTCGGCCCACGAGACGCCGCGTGTGTCCTTCCGGGCGGCGGGCACGCGGACCTTGTACCTGCCCTGCGCGTCGACGTACAGGTACGGCTTCTCGCGGCTGACGGGCGTGGTGTCGAGGGTGGTGTAGGGCGGGTTCGGGAACGCGGCGTCGTCCGGTGCGCCGGCGACGCCGGAGAAGACCTGGTTCCACACGGCGTTCGACCAGCCGGCGACCTCGCTGTTGCGGGTCAGCCACTGCTGCTGCGAGCCGTTGACGACGGACGGCAGCCTGGAGTCGGCGATGAAGCCCCCGCTGGCGTACTGCGGGCCGGCGGTGCAGTAGTCCATCAGCGACAGGTTGCCGCCGCCGACGTTGAGCCGGCGCAGGGACACCGCCTGGGAGACGGCCCAGAAGTTCGCCGACGACCTGCAGCCGTCCTGACCGGCGGCGTTGACGTTGATCGACAGGTTGGACAGGGTGCGCCAGAAGTTGACGAGCGCGAGGCAGTTGGAGGTCCCGCCGTCCGCCAGGCAGCGGTTGTAGACCTCGACCTTGCCGTTGATGACGACGTCGGTCGGCGAGGCGCCCAGGCCGGCGATCTCGGTGTAGTAGCCCACCTTGATCTGGAGCGGCTGCTCGGCGGTGCCGTACGTGCCGGGTTTGAAGAGGTACGCATGGCGCGCGCTGCCCATCTCGTCGTCGACCCGGGCGGCGTGCGCCGCGTCGAGGGTCGCCTGGATCTCGCCGACCGGCATGCTCGGGTCGAAGACGGTGACGTTCGGCCCGAGATCGGGGACGCCGGGGGTCGTCGATGCGGCGGTGGCGGGCGTTCCCGCCGTCATGACGGCGGTCGCCAGTACGAGACCGAACGTCAATGCCCGGCCGATGGGCAGGCGGCCGGGGCGCCGCCTCGTGAGACTCCCGTCCCCGGGAGGCTGGGTCGTCATACGGTCCGTCCTTTCCGCTGCCTCTGCAGCGCTCGGCCGAGGGGGTTCTCAGACGGGCGGCCGGACACCGCCGGACCCGCGAGAGAGCGCTCTCTCACATACGGTCGGACGTTTCTACCGCGCGGACCGCTTGTATCACAAGAGCACGGCCGCTCCATCTCGGTGCCCGCGCGCAGTTGCTGGAGCGGTCTCTGGAGCTCTGACGGGCTCCGGACGCAGAACGTCCGGAATGGGCTCTACGGTTGCGGCATGGCTGACGACGATTACTGGTGGGAGCCGCCCCTCGCGGGCACCGAGGCCGAGCACCTCGTCGGCGCCCTCGAGCGCCTGCGCACAACCTTCCGCTGGAAGACCGACGACCTCGACGCGACCGGGCTGCGGACCCGCGTCGGCGCCTCCTCGCTGACGCTGGGCGGGCTGCTCAAGCACCTCGCGCGTGCCGAGGACGCGATGTTCGGCCCCAAGCTCAGCGGCGCGCCGCTCGGCACGCCGTGGGACACCGCGGACTGGGACGCCGACCCCGACTGGGACTTCACCTCGGCCGCCGACGACAGCCCCGAAGACCTCTACGCACTCTGGGACGCCACCGTCGAACGGTCCCGGGCGAAGCTCGACGCGGCCCTGGCCGCCGGCGGGCTCGACCAGCTCGTCCACCTCGCCTACTCCGACGGGCGCCGTGTCAGCCTGCGCCGGCTGGTCTGCGACCTGATCGAGGAGTACGGGCGGCACACCGGCCATGCCGACCTGCTCCGCGAGGCCGTGGACGGGCTGGTGGGGGAGGATCCTCCGGCCGGATGGCAGCCGAAGTCGAGCTGGCCACGCCTGCGCAGCTGACCGGCGTACCGGCCTCCCCGTGACCTGCGGGTAGCGGGTGGGAAGCCCAATCAGAAACCATGCACCAAGTCCCCGCAAACCGGTCTTGACATCCGCATTCCGCACCCTCAGTCTGTTGCGTATAGCGCTAGACGTTTCTCTTTGTGAAACCGGGGTGTGACACGATGATCCCTGCGTGCCCTCTCGCGTCACTGCCGCGAGGAGAGGCCCTCCGCCTCGACGTCGATCCGCCCATCGCGGTCTTCCACACCGACGACGGTGACCTCTTCGCGATCGACGACACCTGCACTCACCAGGATGCCTCGCTGGCGGACGGATGGCTGGAGGGCTGCGAGGTCGAATGCCCGCTGCACGCCTCGCGCTTCGACCTGCGCACCGGGATGGTGGACGCCCCGCCCGCGAAGCGGCCGGTCCGCACGCATCAGGTCGTCGTGGAGGACGACGTCATCTACGTCGTGCCGTCGGACGCGCCGCCCAACCTGCCGCCGGGTGTCACCGTGAAGGGCCAGGCGTGAACACGGTCTGCGTGGTCGGCGCCTCGCTCGCCGGGTTGCTGACGGCCCGCGCCCTTCGCGATCAGGGCTACGAGGGACGGCTCGTCGTCATCGGGGAGGAGCGGCACCGGCCCTACGACCGCCCCCCTCTCTCCAAGGACTTCCTCAAGGGCGTGATCGGCGAGGCCGACCTGGCCCTGGAGGACGACGGCGAGGATCCCCGCATCGAATGGCGGCTCGGCGTGGCCGCGACCGGCCTGGACGCGGTCTCCCGCCGGATCACGTTGAGCGACGGCACCTCCCTGGTGGTCGACGGCATCGTGATCGCCACCGGCGCGGCCGCGCGGACGCTCCCGCGCACCGAGGGTCTGCGCGGCGTGCACACGCTGCGCACCCTCGACGACGCCCACGCCCTGCGCGCCGAGTTGGAGAGCGCCGGGCGACTGGTGGTGATCGGCGGCGGTTTCATCGGCGCCGAGGTCGCCGCCACGGCCCGCGAGCTCGGCCTCGGCGTCACCCTCGTGGAGTCGGGACCGGCGCCGCTGGCCGGCGTCGTCGGTCTCACGATGGCTCAGGCCATCGCCGCCCTGCACGAGCAGCGCGGCGTCCGCCTGATCGCCGGCGCCCGCGTGACCGAGGTGACGGCCACGGAGCGCGCGGGCTCGCTCCGCGCCGACGGCGTACGGCTGGAAGACGGCACGCATCTGCCTGCCGACGTCGTGGTGGTCGGCATCGGAGCGGTGCCCAACACCGCCTGGTTGCGGGGGAGCGGCGTCGAACTGGGCGACGGCGTGCTCTGCGACGAGGGAGGCGGCACCTCCGTCCCGGGGATCGTCGCCGTCGGCGACTGCGCGGCCTGGTGGGACCCCGCGCAGGGCCGTCACCACCGGATCGAGCACTGGACCGGCGCCCGGCAGCGGGCCGCCGTCGCGGCGGCGACACTGTTGTCCGGCGGCACCGCCCGCCCGGCGCCCCCGCGCCCGGCCTACATCTGGTCCGACCAGTTCGACATGAAGATCCAGTTCATCGGGCGCGCCGACGAGGCGGACACCGTGACCGTGGAGGAAGGCGATCCGGCCGACGGCAGGTTCCTCGCCGTCTACCGGCAGGCCGATCGGCCGGTGGCGGTGCTGGGCGTCAACCAGGTCCGGCTGTTCACCCGTTGGCGTCGCCAACTCGAGACCATGCCGGTGCAGGCCGGCTAGCACAGGAGTAAGACATGGCTCATGAAGTACGCGGCGTGGTCGCGACGGGCAAGGGCAAGCCGGTCAGCCTGGAGACGATCCTCGTGCCGGATCCGGGCCCGGGCGAAGCGCTGGTGAAGGTGCAGACCTGCGGCGTCTGCCACACCGACCTGCACTACCGTGAAGGCGGCATCAGCGACGACTACCCGTTCCTGCTCGGCCACGAGGCCGCCGGTGTGGTGGAGGCCGTCGGCCCCGGCGTCGCCGACGTCGCGCCCGGCGACTTCGTCATCCTCAACTGGCGCGCCGTGTGCGGGTCCTGCCGTTCCTGTCTCAGGGGCCGCCCGCAGTACTGCTTCAACACCCACAACGCCACCCAGAAGATGACGCTGGCGGACGGCACGCCGCTCAGCCCCGCCCTGGGCATCGGCGCGTTCGCCGAGAAGACGCTGGTGGCCGCGGGCCAGTGCACGAAGGTCGACCCGGCCGCCTCCCCGGCCGCCGCCGGACTCCTCGGGTGCGGCGTGATGGCCGGCCTCGGCGCGGCAGTGAACACCGGCGGCGTCGGCCGCGGCGACTCGGTCGCGGTCATCGGCTGCGGCGGCGTCGGCAACGCGGCGATCGCCGGGGCCCGGCTGGTCGGCGCCACCACGATCATCGCCGTCGACGTGGACGACCGGAAGCTCGACTGGGCTCGCGGCTTCGGCGCGACGCACACCGTCAACGCCAAGGAGAGCGACCCGGTCGAACGGATCAGGGAGCTCACCGGCGGTTTCGGCGCGGACGTGGTGATCGACGCGGTCGGCCGGCCGGAAACGTACAAGCAGGCGTTCTACGCCCGCGACCTGGCCGGGACCGTGGTGCTCGTGGGCGTCCCCACTCCCGAGATGACGCTCGATTTGCCGCTCCTCGACGTCTTCGGCCGCGGCGGCGCGCTCAAGTCCAGCTGGTACGGCGACTGCCTGCCGAGCCGCGACTTCCCCATGCTGATCTCCCTCTACCTGCAGGGCCGCTTCGACCTCGACGCGTTCGTCACCGAGACCATCGGCCTGGGCGACGTCGAGGAGGCCTTCACCAAGATGCACCACGGCGAGGTGCTGCGCTCCGTGGTGGTGCTGTGATGCGGATCGAGCGCCTGGTCACCTCCGGCACCTTCAGCCTGGACGGCGGCACGTGGGACGTCGACAACAACGTCTGGCTGCTGGGTGACGACGACCAGGTCCTCGTCGTCGACGCGGCCCACGACGCCGCGGCGATCGCACGTGCCGTGGGCGACCGCCGGGTCACCGGGATCGTCTGCACGCACGCCCACAACGACCACGTCGACGCCGCGCCCGAGCTGGCCGCGCGCACGGGGGCGCCGGTGCTGCTGCACCCGGACGACGAGGTGCTCTGGAAGCTCGCGCACCCCTCCGCGTCGCCGGACCGGCCGCTGGTGAACGGGCAGATCCTGCGCCTCGGGGACTGCGCCGTCCACGTCCTGCACACCCCCGGGCACGCCCCGGGAGCCGTGTGCCTGTACGTGCCCGAGCTCGGCGCGCTGTTCTCCGGCGACACCCTCTTCCAGGGTGGACCGGGAGCCACGGGCAGGTCGTACAGCGACTTCCCCACGATCATCTCGTCCATCAGCCAGACCCTGCTCACGCTCCCCGCCGAGACGGTGGTGCACACCGGGCACGGCGACGACACCACCATCGGAGCCGAGGCTCCGCAGCTAGAGGACTGGATCCGCCGAGGGCACTGACCCGGCCCGTACCCAGAGGAGACTTCCGTGACCACCGCAACGACCTCCAGCGTGATCCCCACCCTGCCGGGCCGCTACTACACCGATCCGGAGATCTTCGCGCTGGAGCAGAAGGAAATCTTCGAGGCGATGTGGTTCTGCGCGGTACGCTCGTCCGACGTGCCCAAGCCGGGGTCGTTCAGGACGGTGCAGGTCGGCACCGAGAATCTGATCATCAGCCGGGCGCGTGACGGGTCGATCCGGGCCTTCTACAACGTCTGCCGGCACCGCGGCGCGACCCTGTGCACGGAGGAGTCCGGCGAGGTCAAGCGGGCCTTCCAGTGCCCCTACCACGCGTGGACGTACGACCTGGACGGCAAGCTGATCGCGGCGCCCAACCTGACCAAGATGGCCGACCTGGACCGGGTGAAGTACGGGCTGGTGAAGGTGCACGTCCGGGAATGGCTCGGCTACGTGTGGGTCTGCCTGGCCGACGACCCGCCGTCGTTCGAGCAGGACGTGCACGGCGCGGTGGCCGAGCGGCTGGGCGCGCTCGAGCTGATCGACAACTACGACGTGGCGAACCTGGAGGTCGGCCGGCGGATCGTCTACGACGTCAAGGCCAACTGGAAGCTCATCGTCGAGAACTTCATGGAGTGCTACCACTGCGCCACGATCCACCCTGAGCTGACCGAGGTGCTGCCGGAGTTCGCCGACGGGTACGCCGCTCAATACTTCGTCGGCCACGGCGCGGAGTTCGGCGAGCAGATCGAGGGCTTCACCGTGGACGGCTCGGAGGGGCTCGACCGCATCCCGACGCTGAGAGATGACCAGGACCGGCGCTACTACGCGATCACCATCAAGCCGCAGGTCTTCGTCAACCTGGTGCCCGACCACGTCATCCTGCACCGCATGTTCCCCCTCGCCGTCGACCGCACGGTGGTCGAGTGCGACTGGCTCTACCTGCCGGAGGTCGTGGCCAGTGGCAAGGATCTGAACAAGTCGGTCGAGCTCTTCCACCGGGTCAACGAACAGGACTTCGACGCCTGCGAGCGCTGCCAGCCCGCGATGAGCTCGCGCACGTACCGCGACGGCGGCGTCCTGGTGCCCAGCGAGCACCACATCGGCGCCTTCCACGAATGGGTCCAGGACCGGGTCGGCTAACCCGCGTAGCCGAGCCGCCGGCTGATCTCGTCGGCCCCGCCGATGAGGAGGGGCGCGAACTCCTGGATGCGCTCGAGGCTGAAGCGGTAGGCGGGCCCGGAGGCGCTGACCGCGGCGACGACCTCGCCGTGGTAGGCGCGGATGGGCGCCGCCATGGTGTTGAGCCCGTCCTCCAGCTCCTCCAGGCAGAAGGCGAAGCCCGCCTGGCGCGCCTCGGCGAGCTGCTTCTCCAGCGCGTCGACGTCGATGATCGTCCGGGCCGTGAGGCCGTCCAGCGTCACCTCCGACAGCAGCCGGGCGCGCTCTTGGTCGTCGAGGTGGGCGAGCAGCACCTTGCCGCTGGAGGTGGCGTGCAGCGGGGTGATCTGGCCGACCCAGTTGTAGGCGGTGACCGCCGACGGGCCGCGGACCTGGTCGAGGTTGACCGCGTACGTGGAGCGGAGCACGGCGATGTTCACCGTCTCGCCGATCTCCTCGGCCAGCCGGTGGCAGACCGGCCGGGCCCGCTGGATGATGTCCATCTGCGTGCTGACCCCGCCCGCCAGCCGGATGATGCCGAAGCCGAGGCGATATTTGCCGCGGTCCTCGGCCTGCTCCACCAGGCCGCGCGCCTCCAGCGCGCCGAGCAGCCGGAAGGCGGTCGACTTGTGGACGTCGATCTCCGCGGCGACCTCGCTCACGCCGGCCTCGCCCCGGCGGGACAGGATCTCCAGCACACTGATCGCCCTGTCGACGGACTGCACGCCCCCGCTGCCCGAGTCGTTGCTCATAGCGAAACTGTAAGTGCTACGGGGAACCTGCGTCGAACGTACGACCAAAAGATCTCATGTTGCATCTAGTGAAACACGGTGCGTATAGCGATACGATTCGGTGAAACGTGCGATGAGACGAGGCACTATGACGTCACACCAGTACGACTTCGTCATCGTCGGAGGCGGCTCGGCGGGCTGCGCCCTGGCCAACCGGCTCTCCGCGGACCCTGCCACGCGCGTGCTGGTCCTGGAGGCCGGCCGCCCGGACTATCCGTGGGACGTGTTCATCCACATGCCCGCGGCCCTGCCGTTCCCCATCGGCAACCGCTTCTACGACTGGCAGTACGAGTCCGAGCCCGAGCCTCACATGCACGGCAGGCGGATCTACCACGCCCGGGGGAAGGTGCTCGGCGGCTCCAGCAGCATCAACGGCATGATCTTCCAGCGGGGCAACCCGATGGACTACGAGCGCTGGGGCGCCGACCCCGGGATGAAGAACTGGGACTACGCCCACTGCCTGCCCTACTTCAAGCGGATGGAGAACTGCCTGGCCGACCCGGGCACCCCCTTCCGCGGCCATGACGGGCCCCTGGCGCTGGAGCGCGGGCCCGCGACCACGCCGCTCTACACGGCGTTCTTCGAGGCCGTCCAGCAGGCAGGCTACCCGCTCACCGACGACGTCAACGGCTACCGTCAGGAGGGCTTCGCCCGCTTCGACCGCAACATCCGCCGCGGCCGGCGGCTCAGCGCCGCCCGCGCCTACCTGCACCCGGTGCTCAAGCGCCCGAACCTCACGGTCAAGACCCGCGCGTTCGTGTCGAGGGTTCTCTTCGAGGGCACGCGGGCGGTCGGCGTGGAGTACGACGGCGGCACCGTACGCGCCAAAGAGGTCATCCTGTGCGGCGGCGCCATCAACTCGCCGCAGCTGCTGCAGCTGTCGGGCGTCGGCAACGCGCGTGAGCTGTCCGCGCTGGGCATCGGCGTGGTGCACGACCTGCCGGGCGTCGGCGAGAACCTGCAGGACCACCTGGAGGTCTACATCCAGCACGGCTGCTCCGAACCGGTCTCGATGCAGCCCAACCTGCAGAAGTGGCGCCATCCGTGGATCGGCGCGCAGTGGCTCTTCCTGCGCAAGGGGCCAGGGGCGACCAACCACTTCGAGGCCGGCGGCTTCGTCCGCAGCAACGACGACGTCGACTATCCCAACCTGATGTTCCACTTCCTGCCCATCGCGGTCCGCTACGACGGCTCGGCGCCCGCGGGCGGGCATGGCTACCAGGTGCACGTCGGGCCGATGTACTCCGATGCCCGCGGCTCGGTGAAGATCAAGAGCGCCGACCCCCGGCAGCACCCCGCCCTGCGGTTCAACTATCTGTCCACCGCGCAGGACCGCCGGGAGTGGGTGGAGGCCGTCCGGGTGGCCAGGAGCATCCTCGGGCAGCCCGCGCTGGCCGAGTTCAGCACCGGGGAGCTGTCGCCGGGGCCGTCCGTCGAGACCGACGAGGAGATCCTCGACTGGGTCGCGAAGGACGGCGAGACGGCCCTGCACCCGTCCTGCACGGCCAGGATGGGGATCGACGAGATGTCCGTGGTGGACCCGGAGACCATGCGCGTGCACGGCGTCGACGGGCTGCGCGTGGTGGACGCCTCGGTCATGCCGTACGTCACCAACGGCAACATCTACGCGCCGGTCATGATGCTGGCGGAGAAGGCGGCCGACCTGATCCTCGGCAACACCCCGCTCCCGCCCGAGACCGTCGAGTTCTACCGGCACCAGAAGAAGTGAAAAGGAGGCGGTGCGGGACGCCCCCCACCGCCTCCTGCTCGTGCGTCGGTCAGCGGAAGACGACCGTGCGGTCGCCGTTGAGCAGCACCCGGTGCTCGCTGTGCCACTTCACGGCACGGGCCAGCACGTGGGCCTCGACGTCCCGGCCGGCCGCGATCAGGTCGTCGGGGTCGAGTTCGTGGTCCACCCTGGCGACGTCCTGCTCGATGATCGGACCCTCGTCGAGGTCGGCCGTGACGTAGTGCGCGGTCGCGCCGATGAGCTTCACCCCGCGCTCGTGGGCCTGGTGGTACGGCTTGGCGCCCTTGAACCCCGGCAGGAAGGAGTGGTGGATGTTGATGGCCCGGCCTTCCAGGCGCTTGCATGTCTCGTCCGACAGGATCTGCATGTAGCGGGCGAGCACCACGAGGTCCACGTCGTACTTCTCGACCAGCTCCAGCACCCTGGCCTCCGCCTCGGCCTTGGTCTCGGGCGTCACCGGCACGTGGTGGAACGGCACGCCGTAGGAGGCCGCGAGCGGCTCCAGGTCGGGATGGTTGGAGACGATCGCGGGGATCTCGATGTTCAGCCCGCCCACCTGGCGGCGGAAGAGCAGGTCGTTCATGCAGTGGCCGAACTTCGACACCATGATGAGCGACCTGGTGGGGGTCGCGGCGTCGTTGAGCCGCCAGGTCATCTGGAAGGAGTCGGCGACGTAGGTGAAGCCGGCGCGCAGCTCCTCCAGCCCGTGCTGGGCCGTGAAGTGCACGCGCATGAAGAAGCCGCCGCCCCTGCGGTCGTTGAACTGCTTGCTCTGCAGCATGTTGCCGCCGTGCTGCACCAGGAAGCTGGTCACGGCGTACACGATGCCTGGCTTGTCGGTACAGGAGACCGTGAGGATGAACTCGCGTCCAGGATCGGGCCGAGGAGACATCGCACCCCCTAGTGTTGCGTATGGCGCAAAATGGTGACGTATACGCAACAGGGTCCATCTCCGGGGCCGCCTCAGTCAAGAGGGCATGCTGTGGCGCAGCGGAAATAACGGCGAGCGATTCGTCAAGTGATTTCTGCTAGCTCTTGACGAATGCCGGGAGAGCGGTCAATCCTGTTCCTCAATCAGCATTGACTTGCGCCATACGCAACGATCAAAGGTGTGCCGATGACCGATCTCTATATCGGCGGCACGTGGACCAAGCCGGCCGAAGGCGGACAGCGGGCCATTCACTCGCCTGCCGACGGCAGTCTCGTTACCACGGTCGCAGAAGCCACCGCGACCGACACCGTGGCGGCGATCCAGTCTGCCAGGCAGGCCTTCGACCGGGGCCCGTGGCCCGCCACCCCGGCCCGTGAGCGCGGCGCCCTGCTGTTCAGGGTGGCTGACCTGCTCGAGCGCGACCGCGCGGAGTTCGCCCGCGCCGAGTCAGGCGACACCGGCAAGCGCCTGGTGGAGAGCGAGTACGACGTCGACGACTCCGTCGCGTGCCTGCGCTACTTCGCCGGCGTGGCCGGCACCGACGCGGGCCGCGTGGTCGACACGGGGCGCGATGACGCGATCAGCCGCATCGTTTACGAGCCGGTCGGGGTGTGCGGCCTGATCACGCCGTGGAACTACCCGCTGCTGCAGGCCACCTGGAAGGTGGCGCCCGCACTCGCCGCCGGCGACACCTTCGTGCTGAAGCCCAGCGAGCTGACCCCGAGCACCGCGATCCTGCTGATGCGCGCGCTGGAGGAGGCCGGCCTGCCGGCGGGCGTCGCCAACCTGGTCCTGGGCGCCGGGCCGGCGGCGGGCGCGCCGCTCGCCGAGCACCCGGACGTGGACCTGGTGTCGTTCACCGGCGGTGTCGACACCGGACGGCGGATCATGGCGGCGGCCTCCGCCACGGTCAAGCGCGTGGCGCTGGAGCTGGGCGGCAAGAACCCGAACATCGTCTTCGCCGACGCGGACTTCGAGACCGCGGTCGACTTCGCGCTCACCGCCGTGTTCCTGCACTCCGGCCAGGTCTGCTCGGCCGGGGCCCGGCTGCTGGTGGAGGACTCGCTGCACGACGCGTTCGTCGACGAGGTCGTCCGGCGCGCGGAGCTGATCCGGCTGGGCGGGCCGTTCGACCCCGAGGCCCACACCGGCCCGCTCATCTCCGCCGCGCACCTGGCCAAGGTCGAGGAGTACGTGGCGGCGGGGGTCGCCGAGGGCGCCGTCCTGCGCTGCGGGGGACACCGGCTCGACGGCCCCGGCTTCTTCTACCGGCCCACCGTGCTGGACGAGTGCAAGCAGGGCATGCGCGTGGTCCGCGAGGAGTCGTTCGGCCCGGTGCTCACCGTGGAGCGCTTCACCACCGAGGACGAGGCCGTCGGCCTGGCCAACGACACCGAGTACGGCCTGGCGGGCGCCGTATGGACCCAGGACGCCGGCAAGGCGCAGCGGGTGGCGGGCCGGCTGCGGCACGGCACGGTGTGGATCAACGATTACCACCCTTACGTACCCCAGGCCGAGTGGGGTGGCTTCAAGCAGTCGGGCATCGGCCGCGAGCTCGGACCGACCGGCCTGGACGAATATCGCGAGATCAAGCATGTGTGGCAGAACACCCGCCCGCGCCCCCAGCGGTGGTTCCCAGCGAACTGACGCTCCGACGACCAAGAGGTAGTCATGACCGTGCCGTCAGTGGCCGAACGTAGTGGACTCGACATCGACGCCCCTCCCGTCCTGTCCGTGCGCGGACTGTGGAAGGTGTTCGGCCCCAAGGCCGAGAGCGTCGTCGGCAGCTCGCTCACGCGTAAGGAGCTCAAGGAGCAGACCGGCTGCGTCGCCGCCGTCCGCGACGTCTCGTTCGAGGTGCGCCGGGGCGAGGTCTTCGTCGTCATGGGCCTGTCCGGCTCGGGCAAGTCCACCCTCGTTCGCTGTCTGACCCGGCTGATCGAGCCCACGGCCGGCGAGGTCCTGCTCGACGGCGAGGACGTGCGCAAGGCCGACCACCGCCGGCTGCGCGAGCTGCGCAGGCACCGCATGGCCATGGTCTTCCAGCACTTCGGCCTGCTGCCGCATCGGTGCGTGCTCGACAACGTCGCCTTCGGGCTCGAGATCCGCGGGGTCGCCAAACAGGACCGGTACGCGCGCGCCCGCGAGGTGGTCGCCCTGGTCGGACTCAATGGCTTCGAGAACTCCTACCCCGACCAGCTCTCCGGCGGCATGCAGCAGCGCGTCGGCCTGGCGCGGGCGCTCGCGGCCGACCCCGAGGTGCTGCTGTTCGACGAGCCGTTCTCGGCGCTGGACCCGCTGATCCGGCGCGAGATGCAGAACGAGGTCATCCGGCTGCACCACGAGGTGGGCAAGACGATGGTCTTCATCACCCACGACCTCGCCGAGGCGCTCAAACTCGGCGACCGGATCCTCATCATGCGCGACGGCGAGCTCGTCCAGGTGGGCACGCCCGACCAGGTGGTGGGAGCGCCGGCCGACGACTACGTCAGGGACTTCGTCAGCGACGTCCCACGCTCGCACGTGCTGACGCTCCGGTGGATCATGCGCCCGCCGCAGTCCGGTGAGCCGCTCGACGGGCCCGAGCTCGGCCCCGACGTGGTCATCCGGGACGCCGTCCACGCCGTGCTGTCCGCCGATCGGCCGGTGCGCGTCACGGACGGAGGGAGCCTGCTCGGCGTGGTCACCAGCGCGGAGATGCTCGAGGTGATCGCCGGGGGTCAGGACCGATGACGGCCGCCTCCGCCACGACCTCGTTCGCCGCCCGGCTGCCCGCCCGCCGGTACCTGGTCGCCCTGGTGATCGCCTTCTGGGCGGCGGGCTGGGTGCTGCTGCGCGGGCGCGACACGCTGGCGCTCGGCGGAGCCGAGCTGACGCCGCTCCACTCCTGGCTCAACGCGGCGATGGACGCCATCGACGACAGCCGCAACAGCAATCCGATCTTCCTTTACTTCATCAACTACATCCGGCTCTTCCTCGACGAGGCCGTGACGTTCGTCCAGGCCCTCATCAGCCAGCCGGCCATGGACCGGCCGCTCCCCGTGCTCGGCTGGCTCGGCGTGGTCGGCCTGGCCACCGCGATCGCCCTGCTCTACGGCAACGTGCGGGTGGCGCTGCTGACCGCCGCAGGCTTCCTCTCCTTCGGCGTGCTCGGCCTCTGGCAGGAGAGCATGGACACGCTGGCGCTCACGCTGACCGCGGTGGCGTTGTCGCTGGCCGTCGGTGTCCCGCTCGGGGTGTGGGCGGGCCTGAGCGACCGGTTCCACCGGCTGGTCACCCCCGTGCTCGACTTCATGCAGACCATGCCGACGTTCGTCTATCTGGCGCCGCTCACCCTGTTCTTCCTCATCGGCCCCGCCAGCGCGACGGTCGCCACGATGATCTACGCGATCCCGCCGGCCATCCGGATCACCGCGCACGGCATCCGGCAGGTCTCGCCCGACACGCTGGAGGCAGGCGCCTCGCTCGGCGCCACCTCCGCCCAGGCGCTGCGGCACGTGCGGCTGCCGATGGCCAGGCAGACGATCATCGTCGGCGTCAACCAGACCATCATGGCCGCCCTGTCCATGGCGACCATCGCGGCGCTCATCGACGCGCCTGGCCTGGGCCAGACGGTCCTGAAGGCGCTGCAGACGCTCGACGTCGGCACCGCGTTCAACGCCGGGCTGGCCATCGTCATCATGGCGGTGGTGCTCGACCGGGTGACCTCGGCGGCCAGCCGCCGCGTGGAGGCCGCACGCCGGGCCGGGCGGTTGCGCACGGTGCGGGGCCGCCGCCTGGAGGTGGCGGGCGTCCTCGGCGTCGCCGCCGTGCTGGGCTACCTGTCCTACACCTACGTCTGGGCGGCGGAGTTCCCGATCGAGGCCAACCTCGGCTCGTACGTGCGCCGCGCCGCCGACGCCGTGAGCCTGTGGGCGCAGGACAACCTGGTCGCCTACACCGACATCGTCAAGAACCTGCTCACCAACGGCCTGCTCAACCCGTTCCAGACGGTGCTGGCCGGCTCTCCCTGGTGGCTCGTCACCGCGGTCGCCGTGGCCGTCGCCCTGCTGGTGGGCAGCGCGCGGGCCGCGCTGGTCACCGCGGTGGGCCTGCTGCTGGTGGTGGTGCTCGGGCTGTGGCAGGACAGCATGGTCACGCTCGCCTCGACGCTCGTCGCGACCGTCCTGGTCATGCTGCTCGGCATGGTGGCCGGGGTGTGGATGGGCCGCAGCGACCGGGCCGACATGGTGCTCCGGCCCGTGCTGGACGCGGGCCAGACCATGCCGGCCTTCGTCTACCTGGTGCCCATCCTCGGCCTGTTCGGCCCGACGCGGTTCACCGCGATCATCGCGGCCGTGGTGTTCGCGGCGCCGGTCGCCATCAAGCTGGTCGCCGAGGGCATCAGAGGCGTCTCCGCGACCACGGTCGAGGCCGCCACCTCGGCGGGGGCGAGCACCTGGCAGCTCATCTCCAAGGTGCAGCTGCCGATGGCGCGAAGCGCCGTGACGCTGGCGGCCAGTCAGGGACTCATCTACGTGCTCTCCATGGTGGTCGTCGGCGGCCTGGTCGGCGCGGGAGCGCTCGGCTACGACGTCGTGGCCGGATTCTCGCAGCACCAGCTGCGGGGCAAGGGGCTCGCCGCCGGGATCGCGATCGTCGTGCTCGGCATCGTGCTCGACCGCGTCATGCGGGCCGCCACCCAGCGCGCCGACCAGGCGGCGCACGGCGGATCACATCAGCACTGAAAGACACCGGCCGCCGGCCGGAGGGAAACACAGGAGGACCAGGTGTCAGTGACAAGAAGCGGAAAGGTACGGGCCGCCGTGCTCGTGACCGGCGCAGGCCTCCTGCTCACCGCGTGCGGAGGGGCGAAGGTCGGTGAGGCCCAGCCCGCGGCCGGCGGCGGTGGCGCGAAGGCCTGCGGCACCGTCAACCTCGCGATCAACCCGTGGGTGGGCTACGAGGCCAACGCCGCGGTGATCGCGTACGTCGCCGAGAAGCAGCTCGGCTGCAAGGTGGTCAAGAAGGACCTGAAGGAGGAGGTGGCCTGGCAGGGCTTCGGCACCGGCGAGGTCGACGCGGTCGTCGAGAACTGGGCTCACGACGACCTCAAGAAGAAGTACATCGAGGACCAGAAGGTCGCCGTGTCCGCCGGCCCGACCGGCAACAAGGGCGTCATCGGCTGGTACGTGGCGCCGTGGATGGCCAAGAAGTATCCCGACATCACCGACTGGAACAACCTCAACAAGTACGCCTCCCTGTTCAAGACCTCGGAGTCCGGCGGCAAGGGCCAGCTCCTCGACGGCGATCCCTCGTTCGTCACCAACGACGAGGCCCTGGTGAAGAACCTCAAGCTCGACTACAAGGTCGTGTACGCGGGCAGCGAGACGGCGCTCATCACCGCCTTCCGCCAGTCGGAGAAGCAGCAGAAGCCGATCATCGGCTACTTCTACGAACCGCAGTGGTTCCTCTCCGAACTCAGGCTGGTCAAGGTCAACCTGCCCGCCTACAAGGAGGGCTGTGACGCCGATCCGGAAAAGGTGGCCTGCGACTATCCGCCGTACGAGCTCGACAAGATCGTCAGCAAGAAGTTCGCGGACTCGGGCAGCCCCGCCTACACCCTGATCAAGAACTTCACCTGGACGAACGAGGACCAGAACCTCGTGGCGAAGTACATCGCCGAGGACAAGATGACGGCCGACGAGGCGGCCGCCAAGTGGGTGGCCGACAACCCCGACAAGGTCAAGGCCTGGCTGCCGAGCAGCTGAGATCCGCCCTTGCGCCCGGCCAGGTCGACGACTCGACCCGGCCGGGCGCGCGCGTGTCCGCCGGGGGCCGCAAATCGTACGGAATCCGACAGAACGCACCCTTGACACCTGGAACGCAGCGAGCGACGCTTGTTGCGAAAAGTGCGCTTGGTTGCATATATCGCAACAACGGAGGTGGCTATGACGGGCCCGAGCGTCGTCATCATCGGCGCGGGCGTGGTCGGCGCGGCTCTCGCCGACGAGCTGTCCGCCCGCGGCTGGACCGACGTGACCGTCGTCGACCAGGGAGACGTGCCCGCCACCGGCGGATCCTCCTCGCACGCCCCCGGTCTGGTGTTCCAGATCAACGGCTCGAAGACCATGACCGAGATGGCCCGCTACACCGTCGAGAAGTTCGTCGAGCTGGACAGCTTCCTCCAGGTCGGCGGGCTCGAGGTGGCCACCACTCCCGAGCGGCTCGCCGAGCTGCGCCGCCGCCAGGGCTGGGCCGCCTCCTGGGGGGTCGAGGCCCACCTGCTCTCACCCGAGGAGAGCGCGGCCAAGCACTCCCTCCTCGACGCCGGCAAGGTGCTCGGCGGGCTGTACATCCCCACCGACGGCCTGGCCAAAGCGGTCAAAGCGGTCGACGCGCAGCTCTCCCGGGCCCGGGAGCGCGGCGTGCGGGTGCTGCCCCGGCACGAGGTGCTGGACGTCAGGACCGAAGGCGGCCGGGTCACCGCGGTGGTGACCGATCAGGGCGAGATCCCCGCCGAGATCGTGGTGTGCTGCGCCGGGATCTGGGGCCCGCGGGTCGCCCGCATGGTCGGCATGCGGCTGCCGCTCACGCCGCTCGCCCACCAGCTCGCCTGGACGGGACAGGTGCCCGATCTGGCCGGTCAGACGGTCGAGGCCTCGCGGCCCATCCTCCGCCACCAGGACGCCGACCTGTACTACCGCGAGCGCTTCGACACCCTCGGCATCGGCTACTACGGCCACCGCCCCATGCCGGTCGACGCCGACGACATCCTGTCCGTCGACACCGCCGAGGTCATGCCGTCGGTGCTCACCTTCACCCCCGACGACTTCGCCGACGCCTGGTCGGAGACCCAGGAGCTGCTCCCGTCCACCCGCTCGGCCAAGATCGAGGAGGGTATCAACGGGCTGTTCTCCTTCACCACGGACCACCTGCCGCTGATGGGCGAGTCACCCGAGGTCAAGGGCTTCTGGGTGGCCGAGGCGGTCTGGGTCACCCACTCCGCCGGAGTCGGCCGGGCGATGGCCGAATGGCTCGTCGACGGCCACTGCACCTCGTTCGACCTGCACGAGTGCGACGTCAACAGGTTCGAGCCGCACCAGCTCGCGCCCGACTACGTGAAAGACCGCGGCTGCCAGAACTACGTCGAGGTCTACGACGTCATCCACCCGCTCCAGCCGATGGAGCATCCCCGCCCGTTGCGAACCAGCCCTTTCCACCCTCGCCAGCAGGAGCTCGGCGCGTTCTTCCTGGAGGCCTCCGGCTGGGAGCGCCCGCAGTGGTACGGCGCGAACGACCCGCTGCGGCAGGGCCGCGAGATCCCCGTCCCCGGCGACTGGGCGGCCCGGTACTGGTCGCCGATCGTCGGCGCGGAGGCGCAGGTCACCCGCCAGTCCGTCGCCATGTACGACATGAGCGCGCTCAAGCGGCTGGAGGTCAGCGGCCCGGGAGCCGTCGCCTTCCTGCAGCGCCTCACCACCGGTGACGTGGACAAGTCGGTCGGCTCCGTGACGTACTGCCTGCTGCTCGACACCGACGGCGGCATCCGCAGCGACGTCACCGTGGCCCGCCTCGGCCCGCAACACTTCCAGGTCGGCGCCAACGGCAACCTCGACCTCGACTGGTTCGAGCGGCACCGCCCCGCCGACGTGTTCGTCCGCGACGTCACTCCCGGCACGTGCTGCATCGGCGTCTGGGGGCCCAGGGCGCGCGACCTCGTCCAGCCGCTCACCACCACCGACCTGACCGCGCTGCGCTACTTCCGCGGCACCCGGACCTACATCGGCAACGTGCCCGTCACGATGCTCCGCCTGTCCTACGTCGGCGAGCTGGGCTGGGAGATCTACACCACCGCCGACCTCGGACTCAAGCTGTGGGACACCCTCTGGGAGGCGGGCCGGGACCACGGCGTCATCGCCGCCGGCCGCGGCGCCTTCACCAGCCTGCGGCTGGAGAAGGGGTACCGCTCCTTCGGCACGGACATGACGTTCGAGCACGACCCGTACGAAGCCGGTCTCGGGTTCGCGGTCAAGCTGGACAAAGGCGACTTCATCGGCCGCGACGCGCTGCTCGCCCGCAAGGAGTCGGTCACCCGCCGGCTCGCCTGCCTGCTCACCGGCGAGGTCGTCATGGGCAGGGAGCCGGTGTACGACGGCGAGCGCGCGGTCGGCTACGTCACCAGCGCCGCCTACGGATACACGATCGGCAAGGCCATCGCCTACGCCTGGCTGCCCGCCTCCCTCGCCACCCCGGGCCAGAGCCTCCACATCGGCTACTTCGACCGGCGCGTCGAAGCCGTGGTGGCCGAGGAGCCCCTGTTCGACCCGGCGATGACCCGGCTGCGCGGTTAGGAGAGGACGTCACATGATCGACACCCCGCTGGACGTGGTGGACCCGGAGGTCCACGCCGCCATCGAGGCGGAGCTGTCCCGGCAGCGCTCGACGCTGGAGATGATCGCGTCGGAGAACTTCGCGCCCCTTGCCGTCATGGCCGCCCAGGGCTCGGTGCTCACCAACAAATACGCCGAGGGCTACCCGGGCAGGCGCTACTACGGCGGTTGCGAGCACGTCGACGTGATAGAGCGGCTCGCCACCGACCGGGTCAAGGCGCTGTTCGGCGCGGAGGCGGCCAACGTGCAGCCGCACTCCGGTGCCCAGGCCAACGCCGCGGCCATGGCCGCCCTGCTGGAGCCCGGCGACACCATCCTCGGCCTCGACCTGGCCCACGGCGGCCACCTCACGCACGGCATGCGCATCAACTTCTCCGGACGCCTCTACCGGGTCGTCGCCTACCACGTACGCGAGAGCGACCACCTGGTCGACATGGACGAGGTCGAACGGCTGGCCCGCGAGCACCGGCCGAAGCTCATCATCGCCGGCTGGTCGGCCTACCCCCGGCAGCTCGACTTCGCGGCCTTCCGCCGGATCGCCGACGAGGTGGGCGCCTACCTCATGGTCGACATGGCGCACTTCGCCGGCCTGGTCGCGGCCGGCCTGCACCCCTCTCCCGTGCCGCACGCCCACGTGGTCACCACCACCACGCACAAGACCCTCGGCGGCCCGCGCGGCGGAGTGATCCTGTCCACCGAGGACCTCGCCAAGAAGATCAACTCCTCGGTGTTCCCGGGCCAGCAGGGCGGGCCGCTGGAACACGTCATCGCAGCCAAGGCCGTCGCCTTCAAGATCGCGGCCGAGGAGGCGTTCCGTGACCGGCAGCGGCGCACGCTGGAGGGCGCGCGCATCCTGGCCGACCGGCTGCTGGCCCCCGACGCCGTCGCCGCCGGGGTCAAGGTGCTCACCGGAGGCACCGACGTCCACCTCGTCCTGGTGGACCTGCGCGACTCCGAGCTGGACGGCAAGCAGGCCGAGGACCGGCTGCACGCCGCCGGCATCACGGTCAACCGCAACGCCGTGCCGTTCGACCCGCGCCCGCCGATGGTCACCTCCGGGCTGCGGATCGGCACGCCCGCCCTGGCCACGCGCGGCTTCGCCGCCGACGACTTCAAGGAGGTCGCCGACGTCATCGCGAGCGCCCTGACCCCGGGCGCCGACCTGTCGTTCCTGCGCGGCAGGGTCGAAGCCCTCGCCGGCAAGCACCACCTCTACGGAGAGGCCCGATGACCCCCCGTCCCCCCGGAGCCCACCTGCCCGAGCACCCCGACCGGCTGTGGAGCGCCGCCGAGCCCAAGGCCGCCTACGACGTGGTGATCGTCGGCGGTGGCGGCCACGGTCTGGCCACCGCCTACTACCTGGCCAAGAACCACGGCATCACCAACGTCGCGGTCGTGGAGCGCGGCTGGCTGGCCGGCGGCAACATGGCCCGCAACACCACCATCATCAGGTCCAACTACCTGTGGGACGAGAGCGCCGGCATCTACGAGCACGCGCTCAAGCTCTGGGAAGGGCTGGAGGAGGAGCTCGGCTACCCGCTGCTGTTCAGCCAGCGCGGTGTGCTCAACCTCGCGCACAGCCTCCAGGACGTCCGCGACAGCGTACGCCGGGTGGAGGCCAACCGGCTCAACGGCGTCGACGCCGAGTGGCTGGACGCCGCGCAGGTCAAAGAGGTCTGCCCGATCGTCAACGTCTCCCCGGACGTCCGCTACCCGGTGCTCGGCGCGACCTTCCAGCCGCGCGCGGGCATCGCCAAGCACGACCACGTCGCGTGGGGCTATGCCCGGGCCGCCGCGGCGCTCGGCGTCGAGTTCATCGAGAACTGCGAGGTCACCGGGCTGCGGGTGAGCGGCGGCCGGGTCACCGGCGTGGACACCACCCGCGGCGCGATCGCCGCCGGCCGGGTGGCGCTGTGCGCCGCCGGGCACACCTCGGTCGTCGCCGCCACGGCCGGCATCGACCTGCCGCTGCAGAGCCATCCGCTGCAGGCGCTGGTCTCCGAGCTGCTGGAGCCCGTGCACCCGACGGTCGTCATGTCCAACGCCGTCCACGTGTACGTCAGCCAGGCCCACAAGGGAGAGCTGGTGATGGGCGCGGGCATCGACGCGGCCAACTCCTACCGCCAGCGCGGCGCCTTCCACATCATCGAGCGGCAGATGGCCGCGGCGCTGGAGCTGTTCCCGGTCTTCGCCCGGGCGCACGTGCTGCGCACCTGGGGCGGCGTCGTGGACGTCTCGCCGGACGCCTCGCCGATCATCGGGCTGACCCCGGTCGACGGCCTGTACATCAACTGCGGGTGGGGCACCGGCGGCTTCAAGGCCACCCCCGGCGTGGGCTGGTGCTTCGCCCACACGGTGGCCCACGACGACCCGCACCCCCTCGCCGCTCCCTTCTCCCTTGACCGATTCGTCACCGGGGCGCTCGTCGACGAGCACGGCGCCGCCGCCGTCGCCCACTGAGGACGTCACATGCTGCTGATCCCTTGCCCGTGGTGCGGCCCTCGCGAGGAGGCCGAGTTCCACTACGGCGGCCAGGCCCACGTCGCCTACCCGGAGAACCCGGCCGCGCTCTCCGATGAGGAGTGGGCCCGCTACCTGTTCTTCCGCGACAACCCCAAGGGTGTGTTCGCCGAGCGCTGGAGCCACTCCGCCGGCTGCCGCCGCTGGTTCAACGCCCTGCGCGACACCGCGACCAACGAGATCCACGCCGTCTACCGCGTCGGCGAGCCGCGGCCGGTGACCTCATGAGGCGGGAGAACGGCGGCCGGATCGACCGCTCCCGAACCCTGCGCTTCCGGTTCGACGGGCAGGAGTACACCGGCCACCCCGGTGACACGCTCGCCTCCGCGCTGCTAGCGGGCGGCGTGCGCCAGATCGCCACGAGCGTCAAGCTGGGCCGCCCGCGCGGCGTGTTCTCCGCCGGCAGCGAGGAACCCAACGCGGTCGTCCAGATCGAGGAGCCGTTTCCGGAGCCGATGCTTCCCGCCACCACCGTCGAGCTCTACGACGGCCTGGTCGCGAGGAGCCTGGCCGGGCAGGGACGGCTCGCCACCGAGCCGGACCCGGCCCGGTACGACGCGGTCCACGCCCACTGCGACGTCCTCGTGGTCGGCGCCGGCCCGGCGGGGCTGGCCGCCGCCCGCGCCGCCGCCGGCGCCGGCGCCCGGGTCATCCTCGCCGACGAGCAGCCCGAGCCCGGCGGCGCCCTCCTCGGCTCGCCGGACGAGGTGGACGGCGTGCCCGGCGCCGAGTGGGCGGCCGCGACCGCGGCCCACCTGGAAGGGCTGCCCGACGTGCGGGTGCTGCGGCGCACCACCGTCTTCGGCTACTACGACGACAACTACCTGGTCGCCGTCGAGCGGCGGACCAACCACCTCGGCGCGGCGGCCCCCGCGCACGTGGCGCGCGAGCGGGTCTGGCGGATCAGGGCGCGGCAGGTGGTGCTGGCCACCGGCGCGCACGAGCGGCCGATCGCCTTCGCCGGCAACGACCTGCCCGGTGTGATGCTGGCCGGCGCGGCCCGCACCTACGTCCATCGATACGGGGTGCTGCCGGGCCGCCGGGCGGTGGTGTTCACCGCGAACGACAGCGCCTACGCCGCCGCCCTCGACCTGGCGGAGGCGGGCGTCGAGGTGGCGGCCATCGTGGACGTGCGGACCGCGCCCGGCGAGCGCTGGGCCGCCCGGGCGCGCGAGCGCGGCATCGAGCTCCTGGCCGGGCACGTGGTGACGGCCGCTCGGGGCGACGGGCAGCTCTCCTCGGTCCTGGTCGGCGCGACCGGCGACGGCGGCCGCTCGATCGACGCCGACCTGCTGCTCGTGTCCGGCGGGTGGAATCCGGTCGTGCACCTGTTCAGCCAGTCGGGCGGCACGCTCCGCTACGACGAGGCCCTTGGCACGCTCGTCCCGGGCGCCTCCCGTCAGGCGGTCCAGCCG
The DNA here is from genome assembly GCF_008065375.1 of Nonomuraea sp. SYSU D8015. Lineage (GTDB taxonomy): Bacteria > Actinomycetota > Actinomycetes > Streptosporangiales > Streptosporangiaceae > Nonomuraea. Next base: position 35,532 of record NZ_VJYI01000034.1, on the reverse strand, counting down.
GCGGGTGCCGCCGGAGGCGTGTTCACGCTGCCCGGCTGCCTGGCCGACGGCGCCGCCGCAGGCGCCCGCGCCGCCGGGCCGCACGCCGGGCCGCACGCCGCGGAGGCGCCCCGGGCGGCGGAGCCGGAGGCGACCAACGCGCCGGCGTACTGGCTGGTCCCGGCGAACGACTACTCGGCGCACTTCGTTGACCTGCAGCGGGACGTGACCGTGGCCGACATCCACCGGGCGACCGGCGCGGGACTGCGCTCCGTCGAGCACGTCAAGCGTTACACCACCGCCGGAACGGCCCACGACCAGGGCAAGACGTCCGGGCTGCTCACCTCGGCGGTCGTGGCCCACGCCCTCGGGACCTCGGTGGCCGAGCTGGGCACCACCACGTTCCGCGCGCCGTACCTGCCCGTGAGCTTCGCGGCGCTGGCCGGTCGCGACCGCGGCGCGCTGCACGACCCGGTCAGGGTGACGGCGCTGCACGAGTGGCACGTCGCCCACGGGGCACTGTTCGAGAACGTCGGCCAGTGGAAGCGGCCCTGGTACTACCCCCGCCCCGGCGAGGACATGGAGACCGCGGTGCTGCGCGAGTGCCGCGCCGCGCGCGAGAGCGTGGCGGCGATGGACGCCTCCACGCTCGGCAAGATCGACGTGATCGGGCCCGACGCCGGGGAGTTCCTGGACCGGCTCTACACCAACCTGATGAGCTCGCTGAAGGTCGGCTCCGTCCGCTACGGCGTGATGTGCCGGCCCGACGGGATGGTGCTCGACGACGGCACGGTCATCCGCCTGGCCGACGACCACTTCCTCGTCACCACCACGACGGGCAACGCGGCCATGGTGCTCGACTGGATGGAGGAGTGGCTGCAGACCGAGTGGCCCTCGCTGCGGGTCCACTGCACGTCCGTCACCGAGCAGTGGGCCACGGTCGCGCTCGTCGGCCCGAGGTCGCGCGAGGTGCTCGCCGGCCTCGCGCCCGGGCTGGCGGTGAGCGCGGCCGACTTCCCGTTCATGACCTGGCGGGAGGCGGACGTGGCCGGGATCCCGGCGCGGGTGTGCCGGATCAGCTTCTCCGGCGAGCTGGCGTTCGAGATCAACGTGACCTCCTGGGACGGCCTGCGCCTGTGGACGGCCATCATGGACACCGGGCTCGTGACCCCGTACGGCACCGAGACCATGCACGTGCTGCGCGCCGAGAAGGGCTATCCCATCGTCGGCCAGGACACCGACGGCACCGTCACCCCGCACGACCTGGGCATGTCGTGGGTGGTGTCGAAGAAGAAGCCCGACTTCATCGGCAAGCGCTCGTTCACGCGGGCCGACACCTCGCGGGCGGACCGCAAGCAGCTCGTCGGGCTGCTGCCGGAGGACCCGGGGTTCCTGCTGCCCGAGGGGACCCACCTGGTCTCCACGGCCACGCTGCCGGAGCCGCCCGTGCCCATGCTCGGCCACGTGACGTCCAGCTACCGCAGCGCCGCCCTGGGCCGCACGTTCGCCCTCGCCCTGGTGAAGGGCGGGCAGGGCCGGGTCGGGGAGCGGTTGTACGCACCCGTCGCCGGCACGCTGGTGCCCGTCACCGTCACCTCCCACGTCCTGTACGACCCGGAAGGAGCCCGCCGTGATGGCTGAGCGCAGGAGTCCGGCCGCGGCCCACGCCGACCGGTTCGAGGCCGCGTCGCGGGGAGAGGGGCTGCGGCTGGCGGAGCTGCCCTTCCTCACCCACGTCAACGTGCGGGTCGATCCGGCGAGCCCGGCGGCCGGGGACATCGCGGACGTGTTGGGAGCGCCGCTCCCGGAGGAGCCCTGCACCGCCGTCACCGCGGCCTCCGACATCACCGTGGCCTGGCTCGGCCCGGACGAGTGGCTGGTGGTCGCGCCGGAGGGTTACCAGCCCGAGCTCCTGCGCAAGGCGCTCGGCGAGCGGCACGGGTCCGTCGTCGACGTGTCGGCCCAGCGCACCACCCTGCTCGTGGCGGGTCCGCACGCGCGTGATCTGCTGGCCCACGGGTGCGCCCTCGACCTGCACCCGAGCGTGTTCGGCCCGGGCAGGTGCGCGCAGACCACGCTGGCGCGGGCCCAGGTCGTGCTGCTTCCCCGGCAGGACGGCTTCCTCGTGCTGGTCCGCTCGTCCTTCGCGGCCTACATGGCGGAGTGGCTCCTCGACGCGGCGACGGAATACGTGACATGAGCATCGGCGTCTTCGACCTGTTCAAGGTCGGCATCGGGCCGTCGAGCTCGCACACCGGCGGCCCGATGGCCGCCGGGCACAAGTTCGCACGGGGCCTGCACGACGACGGCCTCCTGCCGCGGGTGGCGCGTGTCGAGGCAATCCTGTACGGCTCCCTCGGTCTGACCGGCAAGGGCCACGGCAGCGACAAGGCCGTCCTGCTCGGCCTGTCGGGCGAGAAGCCCGAGCTCGTCAACGTGGACACGGTCGAGGACCGCCTGGCAGAAATGCGCTCCTCGGGCACGCTCCAGCTGTACGGCACACATGAGATCCCCTTCGTCGTCGGCGAGGACCTCGTCTTCGAACGCAAGATCAGCCTGCCCGGGCACCCCAACGGCATGCGCTTCACCGCCCTGGCCGCCGACGGATCGGTGCTGCGCGAGAAGGTCTACTACTCGGTGGGCGGCGGCTTCGTGGTGGACGAGAACGCCACCGGTGCCGACCGCATCAAGCCGGACGACACCGTCCTGCCCTATCCGTTCACCACCGCCGAGGACCTGCTCAAACACTGCTCCGCCACCGGCTTGTCGATCTCGGGGCTGATGCTGGAGAACGAGAAGGCCTTCGGACGCACCGAGCAGGACATCCGCGCCGGCATCCTGCGGCTGTGGCGGGTGATGTCGGAGAGCGTGCGGCGCGGCATCTCCAAGGAGGGCGTGTTGCCGGGCGGCCTGAAGGTCAGGCGGCGGGCCCACCAACTGCACCGCCGGCTGCAGGCCGAGCCCTCGGGCGCCGATCCGCTGCAGGCGATGGACTGGGTGTCGCTGTTCGCGCTGGCGGTCAACGAGGAGAACGCCGCAGGCGGCCGCATCGTCACCGCCCCCACCAACGGCGCGGCGGGCATCATCCCGGCGGTGCTGACGTACTACACGCGCCTCATCCCGGGCGCCGACGACGACGGGGTGATCCGCTTCTTCCTGACCGCCGCCGCCATCGGCGTGCTCTTCAAGGAGAACGCCTCCATCTCCGGCGCCGAGGTCGGCTGCCAGGGCGAGGTCGGCTCCGCCTGCTCGATGGCCGCCGCCGGGCTGACCGAGGCGCTCGGCGGCACCCCGGAGCAGGTGGAGAACGCCGCCGAGATCGGCATCGAGCACAATCTCGGACTGACCTGCGACCCGATCGGCGGCCTGGTGCAGATCCCGTGCATCGAGCGCAACGCGGTCGCCTCCATCAAGGCCATCACCGCCGCCCGCATCGCCCTGCGCGGCGACGGCCGCCACTTCGTCTCGCTGGACAAGGCCATCAAGACGATGCGCGACACCGGCCGGGACATGCTCGACAAGTACAAGGAGACCTCGCGCGGCGGCCTCGCGGTCAACGTCATCGAGTGCTAGGCCGGCTTCTACTATTCGCCTTAGTCACTGCGGGACGGCGCTGCCGCCCCGAGGGCAGGCTCGGAGCGGCAGCGCGTCTACTCGGTGCGAGGGCGCCGAGGGTCAGCCGCCGGTATAGCGGAAGATGTAGAGGCCGTGGTCGCGGTCGCTGGCGGCGACGTACTCCTGGCCGTCGTGCTCGAACACCTGCACGCCCCAGAAGTTGTTGCCTCCCTCGTCCACGAAGTGGCCCACCTCCTGGATCTTGCCGTCCACGATCCGCGTCACGCGCAAGCCCGCGGAGTAGTAGGAGAAGTAGGCGAGGTCCGCCTGCTTGGCGGAGGTCGCCACCTCGTGGACCGACAGGTCGCCGTGGCCTTCCGCGAAGGCCGGATCGTGCGCCTCGGGCACCGCGTAGGTGTCGAGTTCCTTCATCGTCCGCCGGTCGTACAGGTGCACGTACCCCCAGCCGTCGAAGTACGACGAGAAGGTGAGCGTGTCGCCGGTCGTGCCGAGCGGCACGGGAAGCTGCGCCGGGCCCGTGCCGGCGAGGCAGTCGGCGTTGCTGTACGGCTGGTTGAAGATCGCGAAGCCCTGGCCACGGGGCGCCACCCCGAAGGTCGGGATGTCTCCATGGACGTCCATGCCCAGGGCGGCGTCGCAGGCGTCGGTGCCGGTGCGGTTGAAGACGAGGATCGCGTCGTAGCCGCCGGCGGCGATGACCGCGGCGACCTTTTCGGTGAACGTGCACACGCCGCGCTCCACCACGGCGATGTCCTCGGCGTTGGGGTCACCGGCGGGGACGGCCGGGCTGCCCGGACAGGCCAGGCCGGCGAACTTGGCCACGCCCGTCAGCGTCTGTCCCGGCGTGAGCTTGGTGGTGCCGCTGCCCTGGCCTGCGCTGATCGCCGTGCCGTCGGTGAGGTTCGAGGTCTTCAACGCGTACGGGGAGAAGTCCTCGTCGGCGGCCAGGACGTATCTGTCGTCGAGGGTGAACTCGGCCTGGTGGGCGTTGCCCTCCGGCCTGACGCTCAGCCCGCTCTCGGCCGCCTCGGGGTCGGGGTCGGCGAAGGTGCTGTCGGCCAGCAGCGAGATGTTGCGCGGGTCGGTGACGTCGATCTGGACGTAGCCGCCGTCCCAGTACGACAGCAGCATGACCTGCCTGCCGCCGATCTCCTTCACCACCATGTCGTGCAGGAAGATCTCGTCGAGGCCGGGCTGCGTGATGCCGGGGAACTTCTCGTCGATGTCGTACTCTGCGATGACCGCAGGCTTCTTCGGGTTCGTGATGTCGAGGATGTCGACGTCGGGGCCTTCCTCGTTGTCCACGATGACGGCGTAGGCCTTGTTGCCGGCGTCCCAGGCGAAGACGCTGTGGATCTCGTTCGCGTCCTTCTTGCCGGCGCCCGCGACGGTCTCGTCGCCGATGCCGACCGCGAGGGGAGTCGGGTGGGCGGGGTCAGTGACGTCGTAGATGTTCAGGCCACCGACCCCGGTCTTGCCCTTGCAGACCTCGTTGTTCGTGACGAGGATGTCGCCGGTGAACGCCGGCGTGTCGACGCTCAGGGCCTGGACGCCCTCGCCGGGCGCGCTGCCTTCCTTCGCGACGATGAACGCGACTTCCTTCGGCTGGGCCGGGTTCTTGATGTCGACGACGTGCACGCCGTTGTACTTGCAGGTCGCGCCACCCCATGCGGCCAGGTAGGCGTAGCCCTCGTGGACGCCGACGTCGGCGATCTTCTCCGGCTCGACGTTCTTCAGTGCGAGCTTGCTGACGAGCTCGACGTTGGCCTTCGAGGCGGGCAGGTGGCCGTGATCGCCGCCGTGCTGGTGGTGGTTGTGTGTGATCTTCGCGTGGTCTATCGCGCCGTCGGAGCTGGTAGCCCCGTCGTGTGCGGCGGCGGGCGGCACCAGAGCCGCCAGGCTCGTGCCTACGGCGATGACCGCGGCTGCCGCAAGACGGCTGGCTTTGTGTCGCATCGGGGGTGTTCCTCCATTGGTGGCAGAGGACGAAATAAAGGGAACATAAAGCGCGATACGGCCAGTCCGGAAGACTACGGTCGAGATTAGTAGGAGACTTACAGGCAAGTGGGGTAATTGTCCACTTTATGATCAAATGCGAACTATGGGTTTGCGGTAGACGTGAGTCTCGAAGTTCAGACTCAGCTCGCACTTCGTACGGAAATAGTGCTCCTCGGCCTCCCGATACTGCTCCTTGGCCGCCTCCAGGGAGCGCACGAAGGACAGAAGGCCCCACCCTTCCTCCCTCCCCAGCAGGATCTCGTCCTCGCCGAAGACCGGCTCGGAGCCTCCGGTGTTGCGTACGGTCGTCACGAACCGGGTCTCCGGCTCGAAGCCGAACTCCGCGGCCCGTCGTGGCAGGTCCGTCAGGATGGCGCGGTCACCGGGATAGTGGTGATCATGTGTCTCGATCATGCGGCGGATCCGGTCGGGGCCGGTGAAGCTGTCGTCGTTGACGTCGACCACGTACAGCACTCCGCCCGGCCGCAGCACCCGCCACATCTCCAGCAGCGCCAGGTCGGGGTTGCGCAGGTGGATGAAGAGGAAGCTCGCCGTGATCACATCGTGCGAGGCGTCCGGCTCGCCGGTGGAGTACGCGGTGCCTTGGCGGAGCGTGAGCTCGGGGAAGGCCGAGCGGGCTCGCGCGCGGAGCTGGGGCGAAGGTTCGACACCCCGGACCCGGTAGCCGGCGAAGACGGGGTGCCGGGCGAGCGCCGCCAGCCGGTCTCCGGGACCCGAGCCGATGTCGAGCAGGGAGGCGGGTGCGGCAGGGAAGGAGGTGGCCGCCAGGCGGGGTGCCTGCTCGGCGGCCACCAGCCGGCTCTGCGCGGTCAGGCGGGGCATCTCCTCGGCCAGGGACAGCGGCTCCAGGTAGAGGTTCTCCGCGCCCAGGCGATCCCGGGCCGGCAACTGGTCACGCCCGCTGTCGGCCAGGAACTTGACCAGGGAGGGAACGGGGATCTTGAGGCCGTTGTCCGGCGACCTCTTTCCGAGGGCGCGGTAGGCGAGGTACAGCTCCTCCAAGGCGTCCCTGCCTTCGACGGTCATCACCGTCACCGCGTCGCCGTCCGCCCCGAGGTCGGTGTGCCTGACGAAGCCGCGTCTGGCGTACCGTTCGGCCAGCTGCCGGTGCTCGCCCCTGAGCACGATGAAGAAGCGGGCAGGCCGCAGCGACTCCATCACCTGCCGCATCATCGAGGTGCCGAGCTGCTCGGTGACGAGCCCGCCCCGGTACGCGGGAAGCTCCACCCTCTTGCCGATCTGCACCGATAACCCGTCGACCTCGGGCAGACGCAGGTCGGCCAGCTCGGGCGCACCCGGCTCATAGACGTACGCCGCCAGCGCTCCGATGATCTTGTCGCCGGACATGGCGCACAGGTGAAGGCCGGCGGGATCCCTGTCGTGGTGCGCCATGTCGTCGCCGAACCCCTGCTCGGACAGGAACACACGCCGGCGGAGGTCGACGATTCTCTCGCCGGCCTCCTGCCATTCAACCCATCGCGCCTGGACGCCTGCGTCGTCGTACATGGCTGCGGAACCCCCTTGGATCACCGAGTGCGGACGGCGCGAGGCTAACGCAAGGTTGTTGCGTTCCACTTGTGGCTCAGTGGCTACCGGTGGGCCGCGCTGCGGTCCACGGCAGGCACCAAGCCCGAATCCGGCGTGCTAGTGACGGGGACCGGGTCGGCGAGCTCGCCGACGAAGCAGCCGTCGACGAGGTCGCGGAACGCCATCAGGTGCCAGCGGCCGTCGTGCCGGACCAGGCGCCCAGCGTAGAGCGAGGGTTCGGGGAACAACCGGGCGGTGGAGATGTCGAAGGGGCCGTGGAGGCTGGGCCCGGTGACGCTGAAGATCCCCCCGGAGCCGTGACGGCGGCGCGCGTCCTCGTCGAGTTGGGCGCTCGCACACGAGAAGATCAGCGTGGGCGTGCCGTCGACGACTTCGGCCTGGATGACCTCGATGTGGCCGAACCCGGCGCCGGGCTCGGTCAGTGGCGGCTGGACGTGCCACTGCTCCAGGTCGGTGGAGGTGCAGTGTCCGACGACGCCGCGGCTGCGCCAGTCGCCGTGGGCGGCGCGGGCGGTGACGTACATGTGCCATCGGCCGTCCTCGCCCCGGAAGACGAAGGGGTCGCGCCAGGCTTCTTCGGGCCAGGCGGACTGGCCGTGCTTCTCGTACCAGCGGGGGTCGGCCTCCAGGACGGTGTGCGGCGGGTGTTTGTGCCAGACGAGGAGGTCGGTGGAGGTGGCGATGCCGACACGTTGGACGTGGCCGCCGTCCTGCCGGGTGGTGCCGGTGTAGAACATCCACCACCGACCGGCGTCGTCGCGTACGACGCTGCCGGTCCAGGTTGTCCAGTCGTCGAACGCCGGGGAGTCCGAGACCGTCAGGGCGTCGGGGAGGACCGTCCAGTCCCGCAGGTCGGCGGAGACGGCGTGGCCGACGCTCGGATGGCGGTGACGGCGGTCGGGATCCCCGAGGCCGCGCGAGGCCCGGAGGTAGAACACGTGGTGGAGCCCACCGTCGTAGGCGTACCACGAGTCCCAGACCCAGCTGTCCGCCAGTCGCAACATTGATTACCCCTTGATTCCGCTGCTGGCCACGCTGGCCACGAAACTGCGTTGGAAGATGACGAAAAGCACCATGATCGGCAGTGTGACCAGGGTGGTGTAGCCCATGATCTGGCCCCAGGGCACACCCTCGGCAGTGTTGGACTGGAAGAAGTAGTCCAGGCCGACGGGGAGCGGCCGCAGGCCCTCCTCCTGGACGACCATCGTCGGCCACAGGTAGGAGTTCCAGATGGGCAGGAAGGTGAGGATGGCGCTGGTGGCGAAGGCCGGTCCGCTCAGCGGGACGACGATGCGCCGGTAGACGGTCAGGAAACTGGCGCCGTCGATGAAGGCGGCCTCGTCGAGCTGACGCGGGATGGACTTGAAGTACTGCACGAACAGGAAGATCGAGAATGCGTTGGCGATGAACGGGACGATCTGCACCGCGTAGGTGTTGATCCAGCCGGTGGTGAGCTCGGGCGTGCCGGAGGCGAACGAGAGATAGGGCAGATTGTTCACCCAGTACAGCAGCGGGATCGCGAGCGCCTCGAGCGGCACGATGAGGGTCGCGATGAGCACCCCCATGACGATCCCCTGCCCTCGCCAGCGCATCCGGGCGATGCCGAAGGCGGCCAGGCTGTTGACCAGCAGCCCGAGCCCGACGACGAGGAACGAGATGAGCAGCGAGTTGGCGTAGAAGCGGGCGAGCGGGACCCGGCCGAACAGTCCTTGGTAGTTGTCGAGACCGACGTCTCCCACCGGCAGGAACGCCCGGATCGAGTCGAGGTCTTCGAAGATCTGCAGCTTGCCTTTGAAGCTGGACACGATCATGAAGATCATGGGCAGCAGGAAGGCGAGCGAGAACAGCGCGCCGGCGATGTAGAAGACCGTGCGGGCGAGGGTCCGGCGGGCCTTGATGGTGGTCATGCGTCCTTCTCCCTGGTCAGCCGGCGCTGGATGAGTGCGACGCACAGCACGAGCACGAAGAACACGAAGGAGATGGCCGAGGCGTACCCGATGCGCTGCTTGCCGTAGCCCTCGACCAAGGCCTGGTAGACGAGGGTGGAGGTGGAGTCCAGCGGCCCGCCCTTGGTCATGACGTTGATCTGCGTGAACAGTCCGAGCGCGGCGATCGTGATGGTGACCAGGACGAACACGAAAGTGTGCCGCAGCCCGGGCCAGGTGACGGCGGTGAACGTGCGCCAGGGGCCCGCGCCGTCCATCTTGGCGGCCTCGTACAGCTCGGCCGGGATGGTCTGCAGCCCCGCCAGCCAGATGATCATGTGGAAGCCGACGGCCTGCCAGATCGACATGACGATGATGGCCGGCAGCGCGGTGGACGGGTCGGCGAGGAAGGCGATCGGGTCCCAGGACGGGTAGACGGCCTTGATCGCGTTGTTGATCAGTCCGTCCTTCTCGTAGATGAAAGCCCACAGGATCGACACCACGACCATCGACATCACCACGGGCAGGAAGAACACCGTGCGGAAGAACACCCGCCCCCGGAACCTGCTGTTGACCAGCAGCGCCAGCAGCAGGCCCAGCCCTCCTTGGACGGGGACGACGACGAGGGCGAACACGGCGGTGTTGCGCAGCGACTTCCAGAACAGCGGGTCGCCGGCGAGCCAGAAGCTGCCGCTCTTGCCGTCGGCCGCGACGGAGTCCGACAGCACCGACATGCCCTCGTAGGGGCTCCCGCTGCCGTTCTTGGTCAGGCTGCGCAGGGCGGTGCGGACGGTGCCGTCGGGCCCCGCGAGCTCGCGGACGCGGGCCTCGTCGAGAGTGACCTGCTTGATGCTCAGCAGCTCTTCGAAGTTGGACAGGCCGACCCAGCGGGTGGGTTGCGGCGAGGAGAGCTTGGCGTCGGTGAAGCCGAGGCTGAGGGCCAGGGCTATCGGGATGATCAGGAAGATCAGCAGCAGGAACATCGCCGGGGCGGTGAAGAGCCGCCCCGTCCTCGCCTCGGCCTTGCGGCGGTCGGCGGGCCGGCCGGGCCGCCGGCTGGGGCGGTCCCGCATGTAGGTGACGGATCGCTTGGGTCTGCCGCGGGCATGCGTCAGGGACACGTTGACCTCACAGGTGGGGCGGGTCCGGGGCGGGTGCGGCACGCCCCGGACCGGGGCCGATCACTGGTAGTTGTCGTTCTCGGCCAGGTTCTTGTCGATGGCGTCGACGGCGGTGTTCAGCGCGTCCTGCACGTTGGCGCCGGCGATGATGTCGGCCGCCGCCTTCTCGAAGGTCTTGGCGATGAACGGGTAGGCGGGTGTCGGCGGGCGGATGAGCGCGTACTTGCGGGCGAGCTCGATGTAGGTGCTCTCCTTCGTGCCTTCCTTGAACTTCTCGCCCATCGCCTGCGCGCCGGCGGAGGCGGGCAGGTTGCCGAGCTGCTCGCTGAAGGCCGACAGGTACTTGTCCTGCAGCCCGAAGGCGATCCAGCCGTTGACCGCCTCGGGGGTCTGGCAGGTCGCGGACATCCCCCACTGCCAGGAGCCCGCGCCGATGTAGGGCTGCTTGCCCAGGTTCGGCGGCGGCAGGACGACGATGTCGTCGAACTTCTTCATCGCGTCGCCGACGCCCCAGGAGCCGTTCCACTGCATCGCGACCTTGCCCTGCAGGAAGTCCGTACGGTCGGCGGACTCCTTGGGGTTGGCCAGCTTGTTCTTGAACAGGCCCTGGAACCACTCGCCCCACTTGACCGCCTGCGGGCCGTTCAGCACACCCTCGGCGGTGGAGAAGTCGGTGCGGTTGATGAGGTCGCCGCCGAAGGATTGAAGGAGCGGCGAGTAGGCGTAGGGGTACCACTCACCGGTCCAGCCGGTGCCGAGGTCGAGGGGGTAGTCGTACTTGCCCGACGCCTTGAGCTTGGCGAGGGCCGCGTCGAGCTCCTCCAGGGTCCACGGCTGGTCGACGGTGGGGATCCGGATGTCGTTGTCGTCGAGGATCGACTTGCGCGTCAGGATGCCGAGGGCGGCGTCGTAGAAGCCGACCGAGTACAGCTTGTCGTTGTAGACGCCCTTGACTCCGGGCAGCAGCGGGTCGGTGAGCTTGGCGTCGAGGGTCAGCGGCTGGAGGTAGTCGGCGTACGCCCAGCTCGGCATGACGGGAGCGTCGACGTCCAGGAGGCACGGCAGGCTCTTGGACGCCGCGGCCGACACGACGGCGTCGTTGTAGGAGGCCTGGGGGAACGCCTGGACTGTGACCTCGTACTTGTCCTGCGAGGCGTTGTAGTCGTCGGTGACCTGCTGGACCAGCTTGAGCTCGACCTCGTTGCCGGCGTTGTGCGTCCACATGGTGACCTTGGTCTTGCCGCCGGACGTGGCCGCGGCGGAACCGGTCGGCCCCGCGCTCGTCCCGCCGCCGCCGCAGGCGGCGAGCGCCAGCGCACCGGCGACGCTCAGGGCGGCCACGGGGAGGCTCCGGGCTAGTATTGACATGATGCCCTCCAAGCGAGGCAACGGCTGCGCCGTTGCGTGGGTATTGCTCACCTCCGCGCGCTGGCCCTGACCCGACCAGTGCGCGGAGCGGCGACCGAGTCTCGGACGACCAGGCCGCCATTGATGCGGACCTGGCTGACCCCCAGGTCCTCCGCCGACTCGATACGCTCGATGAGCCGGCCCACCGCCCACTTGCCCATCTGGCGATGGGGCAGCGCCACGGTGGTCAGTCCGGGGCGGAGCGCCTCCGACACCAGGACCTGGTCGTCGAACCCGACGATCGACATGTCCTGGGGCACACGGATGCCCCGCTCGAAACAGGCCATGTAGACCCCCATGGCCATGCGGTCGGTGAAGGCGGCGACCGCCGTCACCTTCGGGAACTGCTCGAGCAGCCGTTGCATGGCCGCGTAGCCGTCCGCGGCGTCGGCGTTCTCGGTCAGGACGACGCGCCGCGGGTCGTCGTCCCATCCGTGGCGCGCGGCGACGTCCTCGAACGCCTTGGTCCGCAGCCTGGTCGCGGGGTATCGCATGGTGTGACAGATCCACCCGACGTGCCGGTGGCCGGCGCGGGCGAGCTCTTCCAGGACCTCGGTCTCGCCGCCGTACTCGTCGGGCACCACCCAGTCGATGTCGTGGTCCGGGCACAGCGCGTCGACGAGAACGGTGGGCGCGGGTAGTCGCGCCGGTAAGGCGAGCTCCCGGTGGAAGTAGGAGGCGATCAGGATGCCCGCGACCTGGTGCTCCTGCAGCAGGAGCAGGTTCTCGGCGATGGCTTCCGGGGTGCCTGCGTCCTCCGGGGTGCCGGCCTCGATGAACAGCAGGTCGTAGTCGTGCTCGCGCGCGGCTGACTGCGCGGCTTCGAGCATCGCCCCGGCGTAGGGCAGGGTGGCCACGCCCAGGCTCAGCAGGCCCAGCAGAGGAGCCGACTGCCTGCGGAGACTGCGGGCGGCTCGGTTGCCGCGGTAGCCCAGCTCCGCCGCCGCCATCCGGACCCGCTCGGCGGTCGCCTCGGCCACCCGGCCTTCGGCCTTGCCGGACAGGACGAGCGACGCGGCCGCGACCGACACCTCGGCCCGGAGGGCGACGTCCTTCAGAGTGGCTGTCATGGCTCCTCGTTAATCGATTGACGTTAATCGATTGACGGAACAGTACGTCCACGTGTCGGCCACGTCAACAGCCGTTACCAGTACGTGACGGGGCCTGCGTCCTGTGCTGTCTGACCAGGGGCGACCCGGTTGCGGATTGCCTGGCCCGCGCGTCGGGGCAGCTGTGGGGCGGAGATGCGGGCCCGGCGCCCTATCTCCGCCTGCCGTAGCGCTGGGGTCTGGCGGGTTGAGCGCGGGGAGCACGTGACGGTCCACTTGGTAGTGGAGTCGGCTCGGCGAGGGCCTGGTGCCAGAGGCGAATTGCGGCTTGCAGGTGGCCAGTGGTGTCGCGGTCGCTTGGTGGGTCGAGCAGGGTGCCGTGAAGTTGTCCCTCGATGCCTTGGACGGCCAGCAGCGCGCTCAATCCGGGATCAGGGCCACCGGCTCGAAGGCGGCGCAGTTCGCCGGCCAGGGCGTGGGCGATCTGCTGTTCGGCTTGGCGGAAGCGGGCGACCAGGCCGGGTGTACGGGGGGCTTGGTCGAACAGCAGCCGGTGCAACGCGGGCCGATCGGTGTGCAGCGCGGCCACGCATCCCACCAGGTCGGTGAGCAGATCGTGCAGGGACGGGCGATGCTCGGCGGCGCGGGCGAAGACTTGGGCGACCTGCTCGGCGCTCTGGGCGAGGTGGCGCTCGGCAAGAGCCACCAGCAGCGCGTCCTTGTTCGGGAAGTACTGATACAGCGATCCGATGGACACCCCGGCGCGTTCGGCGATCTTGTTGGTGGTGGTGTCGGCGTAGCCGTGGCGCTGGAAAAGCTGAGCGGCCGCCTCCAGGATCGCTGCGACCGTCTCGCGGGAGCGCTGCTGGCGGGGTTGTTTACGCGGTGTGAGCACGAGCCTCCAATGCGAGTACCGAAAACTGAGAATAGCTCGCATTATTGATGGCGGGCCGATCACCCGCCTCTCCCCGCTTCCCCGCTCTGAACGGAGACGTCTTCGTGCTGCCCGACCTCCTAAACTACGGCGCCCGGATCCTGCCCGGCCTGCTGTTGATCGGCGCGTCTTTCGCACTGGCGCGCGCCGAGCGGGACCCGCTGCTGCGCATCCTGACCCTCGTCTTCGGCTTCGTCCTGGTGAGGGATGCGATGACGCCGCTCGGGTTCTGGCGATTGGGCACCGCGGGAGAGGTGCCGTGGCTGCGCTTCACCGACCAGGCGGGCGTTCTGCTGGTGTTCGCCCTGGGCACGGTGGCGGCGACCGCGGGCGTGCTGTGCCTGGACGGCGGGCTTCGCTCGCTGGTGCGCTGGGGCAGGCTCACTCCGGTCACGCTCGCCTGCGGGCTGGGCGGCGGCGTGCTGGCCGCCGCGCCGGTCCTGCTGCTTTCACTGCCGACGCCGCTGTCCGAACGCGGCGGGGCGGTCGCGGTCACGCTGCTGCCGGTGCTGTTGCTGTTCAGCCTGGCGGGCAACCTCGCCGAGGAGGTGCTGTTCCGGGGGTTGCTGCAGGGACGGCTGGAGCAGCACGCCGGCGCCGTCCGCGCGGCCGTGCTGTCGGCCCTGCTGTTCGCGGCCTGCCACGTCTTCCTGGCCTCGACGGTGACCGACGTCGGCTGGCCGCTGCTGGCCTTCACCCTGTACGAGGGGCTGATCTGCGCCTTCCTGCGATTGCGCAGCGGCGTCATCGCCGCCGCCCTCGCACACGGAACAGCGATTTTCCTGCTGGCCGGCGCGTTGGTCTGAGCCGCCGCCAACGTCACCAGGTCCGGCGGGAAGATCATCGCTCACCGCGATGCCGCTGCCCCTTCCCGCTGCCCCCGGCCGCGGCCTCGCAGCGCCATGGCAGGCTCGTGCCGTCGAGGTGGGCTGGGCGCTGGCGCTCAGTGCCGCGCTCCCGCTGATCGTCGACGGCGAGCACGACACGGCGGCTGCCGACCAGTCCGCGCCGCCGGCCCCGCCTCGGTCGCTCGGGTGAGGGAGGTGTTGCCCGCTCCTGGCCGCCAGCGGCCCCGGCCGGCACAGGCCAGGTGTAGCGACCTGCGAGGTCGCGGGGAGCAGACGTCCGTCACGTGGGCAGGTCGGACCCGCCGGGGTTCCCGTTGGCGGCCGACGGCGATGAACTGGATGGTGCGGGAGCGGCACGGCGGCTGGAACAGCGCGGCGCCGGCGGCAAGATCGTTGCCCGCCTGGCCCGCGACCCCAACCGGTTCCTGGCCACCATCCAGCTCGTCATCACGTTGTCGGGCTTTTTGGCCTCGGCCACCGCGGCGGTCACCCTCGCTCAGCCGCTGGTGCCGCTGCTCGGCTTCCTCGGCGCCGCCGCCGGCCCGGTCGCCATCGTGTTGGTCACGATCGTGCTGCCGTTCCTGACCCTGGTCTTCGGCGAGCTCGCCCCCAAACGCGTGGCCATGCAACGCGCCGAGACCTGGGCGCTGCTGGCCGCCCGGCCGCTCAACTTCATCGCCACCCTGTCGCGCCCCGTGGTGTGGGCGCTGGCCAAATCCACCGACCTGGCCGTCCGGCTGATGGGCGGCGACCCCAACCGGCACCGCGAGGAGATCAGCCCCGAAGAGATCCGCGACCTGGTCGCCACCCACCGCGGCTTCACCCCGGAACAACGCCTGATCATCTCCGGCGCCGTCGAGATCACCGAACGCGTCCTGCGCGAAGTCCTCATCTCCCGCCGCCAGGTCTTCACCCTGAACGCCGACACCCCCATCGACCAGGCCCGCCGCCTGCTGGCCGGCTCCGGCCACTCCCGCGCCCCCATCATCGGCAGCCGCGGCCTGGACGAGGTCATCGGCATCGCGCACCTGCGCGACCTGCTCACTGACGAGGCCGCCGTCACGGCCGCCGACGTGGCCCGCCCGGCGCTGCTGCTGCCCGACAGCCTGCCCGTCTCCGACGCGCTGCGCCGCTTCAAGGCCGAACGCCAGCAGTTCGCCCTCGTCATCGACGAGCGCGGCTCCATCGACGGCATCGTCACCCTCGAAGACCTCCTCGAGGAGGTGGTTGGCGAGATCTACGACGAAACCGACCGCGACATCCTCACCATCGACCGCGAGGCCGACGGCAGCCTGCTGTTGCCCGGCACCTTCCCCGTCCACGACCTGCCCGACCTCGATGTGCACCTGGAAGAGCGGCCCGATGGCGACTACACCACCATCGCCGGCCTCATCCTGGCCCTGCTCGGCCACGTCCCCACCGCACCCGGCGAGAGCGTCGCCACCAGCGGCTGGCAGCTGCACATCCTGGCCATCCAGGGCCACGCCATCACCCAGGTCCGTCTGACGCCGGTGCCGGAACCGGCCCGGGCACCCTCGTCGATGCCGGGCCCGCCGCTTGACCGCTCGCGCGTGCATGCCCGCGCCGGGGTGCGGACCGGGCCGCCGATCCCCGCTGGTCCGCCGCAGACCTCTGCGACCAGCGCTGGGAAGTGCATTTGGCAGCGGGGCCGTGCCCCTGGCAGGGGCATGATCCTATGAGTAGCCGTCCTGTCATGTCCGAGGCCTGACCGTCCGCCTCGACGACGGACGCGACGGCACCAGATACGTCAAGTGGGTCGCCGCCGGCACCCCGGAGATCGGCCTGCCCGGCGAAGCCAAACGCCTGGCCTGGGCGCAGCGCTGGGCCTGCTCCACGACGCCCTGCCGACGGGCCGGTGCCCGTTCGACTGGAGCATCCAGCGGCGGCTCGAACGCGCCGACGAGCGCATCGCCGACGGCGAGGAACCGGCGGACTGGTTCCCGAGCACCGGCATCTCGACCTCGCCGAGGCCCGGGCGCTGCTCGGCGCACCGCCCGCGATACGACGCCGCCTACTACCGCCTGCTCTACGACCTGGCATGACCGTCCGCGCCCCGCAGGGACGGCCACGCCGTATTCGTCTCCCCAGGGCAGTGCCGATGGCCCGGGTCACGCTGGCCTACGCCCAGGCCCGGCCGCGATGATTCACGCTGCCGTGCCCGGCTCGCCGGCGTGCCGCTCGGAATCATGCCGGTCGGTCAAGCGTCGGCCCATCCGCTGCAGCGGCCGCTCCACGAAGCGGTACGTCACCCAACTGACCGGCACCAGCAGGGCTAGCACGACCACGCTGATGCCGATCTGCGCCGGCAACGCCGCCCAGCGCATCTCCCCGACCAGGCGCATGACGATCAGCAGGATCGGCAGATGCACCAGGTACAGGGAGTAGCTGATGACGCCCAGCCAGACCAGCATGGCCGGCACCCGCCGGCTCCGCAGCGCCATGGCGGCCGCGAAGGTGAGACCCGCCAGTACGACGGTCAGGCTCCACACCTGTGGTCGCACCCACCACCAGCCGGCGTTGAGTGCCCATACCGGCGTCGCCGCCACCAGCACCGCCGCGATGCCCACCGGCCACAGCCGCCCCCGGCCGCGCTCCCACCGGTGGATCGCCGTGCCGGCGAACATCACCGCGACGATCGCCGCGCCGAACCAGGGCACCCGGCTGCTCAGCAGCAGCAAGGCCAGCGCCATGACGCCCAGCACGACGGCGGCGACCCTGGCCGCGCGCCGCAACAGTATGCACGCCAACCCAGTGGCGAACACGGCCAGCGACAGCCAGGCCAGCCACGCACCCGACAGCGGCGGCGCCGACAGCACCACGCCCGCCACCGCCCCGGCCAGGGCGAACAGTACCGGCAGCAGGCCCCGCCCCTCCCGTACCCCGGCCGCGAACAGCGCACCCGTCAGCAGGTAGAAGACCATCTCATACGACAGCGTCCACATGGTGTTCAGCACGCCGCCCGCCCCGACCACATCCAGCAGCATCGTGGCGTGCGCGGCCACCGCCGAGGCGTCCCGGGGCACCTCCGCCCGCAGCGCGATCCACGGCGACAATGCCAGCACCACGCCGATGACCGCCAGATACAGCGGATACAGGCGAAAGACGCGGCCGATCCAAAAGGCTCGCAGGTCGCGGTGCCGTTCCAGCGAGTGCGGGATGATGTAGCCGCTGACCAGGAAGAACACCAGCACCCCGTAGACGCCCAAGTTGAAGGAAGTGGGGCGTAACCAGGGCATGGCCCACGTCGTCAGATGCTCACCCACCACCGCCAGCGCACCGACGCCGCGCAGCGCGTCCAGCCACGCCAGTCGCGACGGCGCCATCGGCGCGGCTTGGCGGGCATCAGCAGGGGTGGTCAGCACAGCCCCAACGTATCCGGGTGCCGGGCCCGTGCCCCATGGTGGTGACGGTTAGTGACCTCTGCCGGGGACGGACGTGATAGGCCACACCAGTGACCCAATCACCGGTGTCCTCGCTGCGGCGGAACACCAGGTTCGTCGCCGTCATGTCGTACTTCACAGGCGCATCCACCAGCGGATCCTGCTCATCCATACCACCCGGGGGGCGAAGGACGGCCTTCCACCCGGTTCCGCCCCGACGAGCGCGACGCCCGCTGACCGACGACTTCGGGGGTCTTCTCGACGGCGCTGTGCCAGGCGAGATCGGCCCGTGATGGTGATCGGCTTGGCCATATGTTCATCATGTGACGAGCAGTCGTGTTGTCCTGCGCACAGCCAAAGGCGAGGCTCCCCTATGGCGTCGGCCTCCGGATCAGGCGATCTCGATGTAGTCCAATTCGGCCCAGCGCGTCTGGTGCTGGAAACGCAGGGTGTTCCAGCCGGCGGCGAGCGTGAGCTGGGCCGGCACCTGTGTCCAGTTGTCCCAGCCGCGGTTGGGGTAGCTCAGCGTGAACTGCGCCGACCCGTTCACCGTCACCAGGTGCTGCGCGTCGCCGTACCCGGCGGCGTAGGCCACGTACGCCGTGTAGGCCCCGCTGACCGGCGCGTACACCCGTACGTCGACCCAGCTGTCCGCATGGTCGATCTTGGCGACGACGGCGCCCTGTGACGCGCCCGCCGCGCCGGTGCGGACCTCGGCATGGTTGAGCGTGCCGCGCTCGGCCTCGTAGCGCACCCGGCTGCCGCGGACGACCGGGTAGTCGTTCGCCCAGCCCAGCTCCGCGGTGTACATGTGGCGCGCGTCGTTCACCCAGCCGTGGAAGAAGACCCGGTCGCCGAGCACGTCGGTCCCGCCGGGGCCCTGGACCGCGCCGTCGAAGGTGGCGGTCGTCATCAACGGCCGGTACGCCTTGGTGTAGGGCCCGGTGAGCGACGGGGACACGGCGTAGCCGGTGAAGTAGCCGTTGCCTGTGTAGGAGCCGCCCGAGTAGAAGAGCACGTACTGGGAGGGCCGCTTGACCAGCACCGGAGCCTCGATGACCCCGGCCTCCTCCGGCCGGTCGTTGCGGATGAGCTCGGTGCGGCCGCCGACGAAGGTGACGCCGTCCGCGCCGACCTGCTGCAGCCACAGGACGGTGGGCCGGCCGACGGCGTTGCCGTCGTTCTTGTAGACCAGGTACCTCTTGCCGTCGGTGTCGACGAAGCTGGACGGGTCGATGTCGCCGCCCTCGCTCGCGTCGCAGACGAGCGGCCCGTTGCCGACCGGCTGGAAGGGGCCGAGCGGGTTCGCAGAGGTCGCGGCGCCGATGCACATCCGTCCGGTCGCGGTGCTGGGGGCGGTGAAGTACATCAAATAGCGGCCGTCGGGAAGGCGCGAGACGTCGGGCGCCCAGAAGCCGCCGTCGCCCGCCCAGGACGGCTTGGCGGGCAGCGCGTCCCCGCGTACGGTCCACGGGCCGGTGGCGGACGGCGCGCTGGCTACCGGGATGCGCCCGGCCCGACTGCTGGTGGAATAGGCGTAGAAGGTGGAGCCGACGTGGATGACGTCAGGGTCCGGGAAGTCGGCGCGGATCACGGCCGTCGGGGCCACGGCGGCCTCCGCGGACCCGGCCGCCGGCAACCAGGCCGCGGCGGCGGTGAACACCAGGGAGAGACGGCCGAGCAGCCGCATGGGGGACCTCCGATCATCGCGTAATCACGGGTATAAGCCATTCCGGCGCCGCGCGGAAGTGATTCTTTCCAGATCTGGTCAGGAGAGCTGGATGATCGTTGTCAGACGGCGGAGCGCTGCGCCCGACGCGAGAGCGGGGGCCGCCTGCCGGGCGGTCGCGTCCGGGATCAGAGGCTGATGTGGGCGGCGATCGGTAGGTGATCGCTGCCTGTCCTGGGAAGCGATCGGATCTCGGTCACCGTCATCGCGCGGGTCAGGATCTGGTCGATGCGCGCCAGTGGGGCGCGGGCCGGCCAGCTGAAGGCGAAATCGCGAGGTGGCGCCGCCATCAGCGAGACCACCGGGTGCAGCCCCCGGTCGTCGACGGTGCTGTTGAGGTCGCCGAGCAGAAGGACGCGGTCGACCGGCTCGGCGGCCAGCACCGCGCCGAGCCGATGGGCACTCTCGTCCCGGCGCACGGAATCGAATCCTCCCAGACCGAACCGCACCGAGGGCAGGTGAGCGACGTAGAGCGCGATGTCGCCGTGCGGGGTGCGGGCGACCGCGCGCACCCCGCGGTTCCAGTCCAGGCCGACGTCGTGCGGGCGGATGTCCACCGGGGCCGCCTCGGCGAGGGGATAGCGGGACCAGAGCCCGACCGTGCCGTGCACCGTCCGATACGGGTACTCGGCGCTCAGCGCGGCGTCCCAGGCCGGCAGCGCCGCCGGCACGAGCTCCTCCAGGCCGATCACGTCCGGCCGGGCGGCGATCAGCGTGCGCGCGGTGCCGGCCGGGTCGGTGTTCTCGTCGCTGACGTTGTGCTGCACCGCGACCAGGCGATGCGGCTGGTCCCCGCGCGGCAACAGGTGCCCGCCGAACTGGGCGAACCAGGCGGCGGCCGGCACCAGCGCGGCCAGCGCGCCCAGCGCCGAGCGCCGCCACCAGGCCAGGCCGAGCAGCACCGGGACGACCAGCGCGAGCCACGGCAGGAACGTCTCGGCCAGACTGCCGAGGTGACCGATCCCGTTCGGCACGGACCGGGGGAAGGAGAGGACGACGGCGGTCAGCGCCGCGAGCGTGACCAGGACGATACGGAAGATCGGCACGGCGCGATCCTCGCAGGTTTCCGCCGCCCTACGTCATTTCGTACGCGCCTCGGCTCGCCGAGGAGCTGAAACCTTCGGCCGTCTCAGCCGTTGGAGCAGATATGGGCAGACTCGTCCTGGTTGCTACGGCGGTCGTACTCATCGGTGCTGCCGGCGGGAGCGCCGATTCCGCCGTCGCCACGTTGCAGCCCATCCGCGTGGCACCCGTGCACTCGATAGAGGAGCTCGCCGATCGCCTGCACGCCTACGAGTCGGACGACACGTCGCGGCCCCACAGGGCGTACAGCATCTTCGAGCTGTGCACGGGCCGGCCGAATCCGCCCGCCGAGCCTCGCGGTTTGCCGGTCCACGTCGCCCGGCTCGCCACCGACCCGCCGCTGGACATCCGTTTCATCCGGGCCCCCACCCCGGCGACCGCGCGTGACCTGATCGATGCCGCCACGCGAACCGCTCAGAGCTGCGCCGGCCCACCTGTCGAGGAGCTGGGCGCCGTCATGCACGGAGAGGTGGGCGTCGCGCCTTTCCGCTACGGCGGCTGGTCCGGTGTCCAGGTCGTGTCCAACGTACGCGCCAAGCGGCCGACCGCACTCCTGTACAAGCCGATCACGACGGGACGGGTCGCGGCGAGCCGTGGCTCCTGGATCGTCGACATCGAGTGGGAGGTGCGGGGAAGCTTCGGCTTCGCCCCGCGCAGCTGGACGACCCGGGGTCTGCGCGCTGCCGAATGGGCCTTGTCGCTGGTCGGTTGAGACGGCGGCTTCTTCCGGTACGGCGCCAGCCGGCTGATCAGCTCGATCCCTTGTCGACCTTGAGCCGCGAGGACAGGGATGGGCGCGTCGAGCAGCAGGCCCTGACTGACGCTTTCCGCCCGTGCTTGATGGAGTCCTCGAACTTTTCCAGGGTGACGCCGCGGGTCTCGGGGACCACCGAGTGGATGAAGACCCGAGCGAGCACGCCGAGGCCGGCGAAGATGAAGAACGTCGGCGCAATGCCCAGCGCCTGCACGACGGGCGGGAACCCGAACGCCACACCGGCGTTGGCCATCCAGAGGCCGAAGACGCACACTCCCACGGCGAAACTACGGATCTTGAGCGGGAAGATCTCTGCCAGCAGCAGCCACACCAGCGGCCCGATCGTGCCCTGCATCGCGAACACGAAGAGCACTCCTGGCCGGCCGCCGTACCGGGGCATTCGCTCACTTTCACTGAGCATCGCGACCGCAGCCCGTCGACGTGGACGAGGACGTCCCGGCACCCAGCGACGGTTGACCAGCTGGTTAACCAGCGGACAGGTCGAAACTTTACCCATTATTCGGATGACCGGTATGGTGACCTTCGGTAAAGATCCGTTTACCCTCGTGAGGTTGAAGCATGACCCGTAAGAAGCTCACATCCGTCCTGCTCGGCTCCGCTGCTGCGGCGGCGATGCTGCTGACCCCTGCAACGGCGGCCTCCGCACAGGCCGGCACCGTACAGGTGAAGGCAGCCGCCGCGTCGGCCCAGGCCGGGGTCGAGCGCGACAGCGTCAGGTGCTCCAAGCCCAGGAACAGGTGGGCCAACTACTCGTGGGGCGAGGGCACCACGACCGCGACCATCTACTTCAACAACCATTGCAACCACAAGGTCAGTGTGAAGATCACGTTCGTGAGGAAGGGCTCGGTCGGCGACAAGGCCGCCAAATACCGTTGCATGACGGTCAACGCCAACACCAAGGGCAAGAAGAAGTTCTACGCCGCCGTCTACAAGCCGTACTCCGTGACCCGCGTCGCGCGCTGCAGCTGAGCCGGCCTCTCGGAACCGCTCCCCGGATGCGGACATCAGGCGGGGGCGCGAGCGGCGGGAGACGCTGCTCGCCGCCGCCCGTCGCGTCACTCCGCCTACCTACGTGAAGTCGTGGGCCGGCTCTGATCTGCACGAGGTCCCGCCGGACACGTCCCGGGCGGGACCGAGAACCACCGGCAGCCTGACCGGCCCCTCGGTGATGATCGAGGAGTTGTAGACGATCTCGTCCGCCTCGACCGCCAGGCGCAACTCGGGGAACCTGCCGAACAACGAGGCCAGCGCGATGCGCATCTCGAGCCTGGCCAGCGGCGCGCCGAGGCAGAAGTGCGGACCGCGGCCGAGCGCCAGATGCATGTCCGGCTCCCGCGTGACGTCGAACCGCTCGGCGTCCCGGCCGAACCTGGCCGGATCCGTGCCCGCGCCGGCGAGGCCGACCATGATGGCCTCGCCGGCCGGAATCGTCACCCCGGCGAGCCGCACGTCGTGCCGCGGGTAGCGCAACATGATGCCGACCACCGAGGTGCGGCTGCGCAGCGTCTCCTCGACCACCTGCTCCCAGGCGATCTCCGTACCCGCCAGCGCGAGCTGCTTCGGGTCCGAGCACAGGGCGATGACGGCGTTGCCGATCAGGTGCACGGTGGTCTCGTGGCCTGCGATCAGCATCTGCCACAAGATCCACATCATCTCTTCCACGGAGAGGCGGTCGCCGTCGTCCTCTTGCGCGCGGATGAGCCCGGTGGTGAGGTCGTCGCCCGGTTGGCGGCGCTTGCGCTCGATGAAGGCGGCCAGGTAGCCGAGTATCCCGTTGTGTGCGGCGATGGACTCCTCCGGAGTGGCGGTGTGCGACAGCAGCACGTTGCCCCATTCGCGGATCTGGGGCCGCTCGTCCTCGGGAACGCCGAACAGTTCGCAGATCACCGTGAGCGGCAGCGGCGCGTTGAAGGAGCGCACGAGGTCAACCACGCCGCCTTCGGCGGCCATCCGGTCGAGCAACGTGTCCGCCATCTCCTGGATGCGCGGGGCCAGCCCCCGCACACGGCCCGGTGTGAAGGCGTGGTTGATGAGACTTCTCAGCCGACGATGGTCGGCGCCGTCCTTGGTCAGGAGGTGATCGCCCTCGAAGAGCTGGCGCAGCGGCCAGTCGGGGGGAATGCTGCCGTCGTGCAGGGCGGTGAAGTTCTTGGGGTCCTTGCTGTAGACGGTGCCGTCATTCGTGAGGACCTCGTTGACCATGTCGTACGAGGTCACCAGCCAGACGGGCACGTTGCCCGGCAATTCGACTCGCACGACCGGGCCGATCTCGTCGCGATAGCGGCGGATCGTCTGGGATGTTCGCTCGTTCGGGGCCGGCAGTTGGAGGGGGGTCTGCATCGGCAACTCCTGTGATGGGATGTCATTTTCACTGTGCGTGTGACATGCGAACACGCCAAGTAGCGAACGGTCTTACTGCTGAGCCGCTTTCATGTTCCAACCAGGCCACATTTGCACGGCCCCGTGCCAAGGCGGGGATGGCAAAACATTTGTCCAAGACACCGGCGCGCAGTGACGGTGACAGTGGGGTCATGAGCCACAGCATCATCCAGAACGCCTTCCGGGCGTTCGCCGGCAGCGACCCCGATCGGATCTCCGCGGTGCTCACCGAGGACGCCGAATGGCTGTCGCCCCCGGGGAACGCCACTGCCGTCGCGCTCGAGGTGACCAACCACATGGTGGGCAGGGAGGCGATCGTACGCTTCTTCGCCGAGGACTTCCCGCGCCTGTTCGTACGCGACGTCAGCGTCACCTTCCACGGGTCCCACACCGACGGCGAGCGGGTGACGGCGGAGGCGACCATGACGGCGACGCTCGCCAACGGCAACCACTACACCAACGACTACTGCTTCGTCTTCGAGCTGCGGGACGGGCTGATCCACCGGGCCCGCGAATACGTGGACACTGCCCGCGGGCACCGCATGATCTTCGGCGAAGTTCCACAGCAGCCACCCCCGACCTGGCCGTGATGCGCTCGCCCTCCCGCGAACCAGCCGGCCCCCTACGGGGAGCTCTACCTCACGGCCTCGGCTTCCGTTGGGTTGGCGGCCGAGACCCCGGCAGAAGAGGCGTGGATGGTCGGCCGCACAGTGCGGTGAAGACGTTCTCGGGTACGAACAGCGGCACCAGGAAACTGAGCACCTCCACCGGCTGTTGACCTTGGACAAATCGCCATAAACAATGGCAGCACGAAAGATCAACCGCGAGCACCGGACGAGCCCCCGCCGGCGCAGGGTTGTCGTGCGAACGGATGTCGGCGCGGCCACTCCGGTCCGACACTCAGCGAGGTCGTCTTGCCTGAAATGCCGGCGCCGACATCAAGATCATGGATACCGCGCGGGCATCCGCTGTCGTGGGCGACGCTCGCGGTGACCACCGGCGCGATCCTGATGACCGCCGTGGACGGCGGCATCCTGCCCGCTGTCCTCCCCGCCATCCAGGAGGAGTTCGAACTTAACTCCACGCAGGCGGGGCTGGTCAACTCGGTGTTCTTCGGCGGCCTGATCGTCGGCGCCCTGCTGTTCGGCTGGGTCTCCGACCGGATCGGCACCGGCTACCGGCGGACGTGGACGTGGAACATCGCGATGCTGCTCGCCATCCTGGGCGGCGCCCTGACGTTCGGACTGGCCGGCAGCTTCGTGGCGTTCCTGCTGCTGCGGATCCCGATGGGGATCAGCCGGGGCGGCTCCGAGCCGGTCAACGTGGCGCTGGTGAGCGAGTGGTGGCCCAAGGAGCACCGCGGCTTCGCCGTCGGCGTGCACCACACCGGATTCCCGCTCGGCCAGTTCCTCACCGGCGCCCTCATCGCCGCCGTGCTCGGGTTCGCCGGCTGGCGTGAGGCCTTCCTGCTCATCCCGCTCCTGGGGATCCCGATCATCGTGGCGCAGGCGCTCCTCGGCACCAGGCGCAACCAGGAGAAGGTGTACGACTGGATCGACCGCAGCGGCCTCACCCGCCCGCTGCCCGAGCTGTCCACCCGGCTGCCCGGCGGCATGCTCTCCCCGGTCAAGCAGGCGCTGAGCAACGCCAACGTGCGGTGGTCGGTTGTATTGATCTTCCTGTTCCTGTGGGCCGAGGCGGGTGCGGTGACGTTCCTGGCGGTGCAGCTCACCCAGCACGGCATGGGGTTCGCCGAGGCCGCCTTCCTGTCGGGGGTCTCCGGGCTGACGGGGTGGCTCGGGCAGGTGGTCTGGGGCATGTGGTCGGATCACGCCGGCCGCAAGTTCGCCATCCGCTTCCTGGTGATCGGGTGGGCTCTGACCCTGCTGGCCATGATCTTCATCACCAGCGTGGCGACCGCGTGGATCATCCTGCTCGCGTGGGGACTCTTCCGTAATGCGCCGTTCCCCGTCACGTACGCGTTGCTCATCGACTCCGTGCCGAGGGCGGCCGGCACGGCGATGGGCATCATGATCGGGATCGCTCTGGGGGTGTCCGGCGTGCTCGCGGCGGCGGTGTCGGGTTGGATCATCGATCAGTACGGGTTCACCGTGCACTACACCGTGCTCGCCGCGATCTGCCTGCTCGGCCTGCTCCCTCTGTCCCGGATGACCGAGACCGTGGGGAGGCGCGCACCGATGGCGGCCGAGCAACAGGCGTGAGGCCGGCACTGATCGAGCCAGGCGCACGCTTGAGTGTTCCCGAACCGCAGCCATCCACGTCCTTCCGGGACCGGTCCCGTCGGCGATGTGGAAGGTTGTGTGAAGATGACGAGCGAGCACGGGTCCACGCCGTCCGAGGAGGGTCACGAACCGCCTCGGCCCAACAGCCGGGATACGCCACGTCCGTGGTCGTGACCCTCTCGGCCAGGACGCGATCGCGAACTGGACGCCTCTGCCAACTCCGCCCCTGACTGTGAAGATCGCTTCGACGCTGTGGATCTGCCTTGGGTCGGTGCCGGCCATCGGCACGATTTTCTATTTCGTACATCCGCGAGCGGTCCCTCAGAGCACAGGTGCGCTGGGCAGCAGCGCCCGCTGTCCCATGGCGGGGGCCGGCTGCACTGGTCCTCCCGCCTGTCGCCGCGCGGCTCGCCCGCCGACGGGCACGGCCGCTGTGACAACCGCCCTGTTCGCCTGCACCGTCACCGCGCTCATCCTGCAGGTCGCCGACCATCCTGCCGCTCTTCTCGCCGCGGCTGGAGTCATCCGGCTGTGTCTCGGCCTGACCGAAGGCGTCCCAGACGGGCAGGCACTCAAGTACGTGCCCTACCGGCGCGGAGGCGCGGGCGCAGCACTGTTCAGCGCGACGAGGATGAGCTTGGAAACACTCGTCCTGGCGGCTGTCACCGTCCCCTCCCACGACACATAGTCCCGGAATGTCCTCAGAGTCGTCCTGGGCGGCCGGATGCAACCTGGCGGCCCTACCGCTGGCCGCCGGTGCGCCGTCCTGGGCCGGGATCGGAGCTCAGCCCGGCCTCCTCGCGTCGAGGTGCGAGGCGCAATGCGGGGTCGAGAAGCCGACTCGAGGAATTCCCGCCTGCGCTTACCCTTGAACTTTACAGGCAACGGTGGTTACAGTAACCATGGTTGCAGATAGGAGGGTGCCATGGATCCGGTGGCGGGTACGGCGGGGCAGTGGGTGCTGTTGGCGTACCGCATCCCGCGCCAGCCGTCGACGTTGCGGATCACGATCTGGCGCAAGCTGGACCGGCTCGGCGCGGCGCGGCTGGGCGACGGGCTGGTGGCGTTGCCAGCCGATGCCCGGACGCGTGAGCAGTTGGAGTGGGTCGCTGAGGAGATCGGCGAGATGGGCGGCAGCTCCACCGTCTGGCTGGCCGTACCCGGCAGCGTGTCGCAGGAGAAGGCCATCGCCGCGGAGATGCGGCGGGCGCGGGCGGCCGAGTATCGCGCGGTCGTCGACCAGGCGGAGGAAGCGGCGCGGGCCCGGCCCGGGGAGCGCAGCCGGGTGGCGAAAAGACTGCAGGCCGAACTACGCAGGATCGGCCGCCGCGACTACTTCCCGCCCGCCGAGCGGGAGGCCGCGCAGCAGGCCGTGCGCGTTCTGGCGCAGGTGACGGAGGGTGCCGGATGAAGTGGGTCACGCGCGCTGGAGTGCACATCGATCGGGCGGCATGCGCCTGGTTGATCCGCCGCCATATCGATCCTGAGCCGGAGTTCGTGTTCGTCGACGACCCGGTTTCGGCGCCCGCCGACGCGACCCCGTTCGACATGCGCGGGGCGGAGCTGTCGCATCACGGCGGCGACTGCAGCTTCGAGACCATCCTGCGGCGCTACGGTCTCGACGATCCGGTGTTGTGGAAGCTGGCCGAGATCGTGCACGAGGCCGACATCGACGACGAGCGGTTCGACGCGCCCGAGGCGCGTGGGCTGGACATGGTCCTGCGAGGGCTGTCGATGACGTGCGACGACGCCGGCGTTCTGGCGATCACCGGGCCCGTCTTCGACGGCCTGTACGAGTTCTACAAGCGTGCGCTGCTGCTGGGTCGTGAGCCGGCATGACGCAGGACGCTTCCCAGGACGCCATCCGCTCGACCCCTGATGACGAGGTGCCCGTGAACACAGATGTGCGTCAAGATGTGATCCCGTTCCGGCAGGCCGTGCGCGCCTGGTTCCTGATCTCGTTGCAGACCTTCGGCGGTCCCGCCGGGCAGATCGCCGTCATGCAGCGCACCCTCGTAGAGGAGAAGCGGTGGATCGGCCAGCAGCGCTTCAACCATGCCCTGAACTACTGCATGCTGCTGCCCGGGCCTGAGGCGCAGCAGTTGGCGATCTATGTCGGCTGGCTGCTGAACGGCACTCGGGGCGGTTTGGTGGCGGGCACGCTGTTCGTCCTGCCGGGCATGCTGGCGTTGCTGGTCCTGTCGGCGGTGTACATCCTGTGGCAGGACACCACGCCGGTCACCGCGCTGTTCGCCGGGATCGCCCCGGCGGTGCTGGCCATCGTCGCGCAGGCGGTCATCCGGGTCGCCAAGCGGTCTCTGATCCACCCGGTGTTCGTGGCCGTCGCGGTGGCCGCCTTCGTTGCGCTCGCGCTGTTCGGCGTGCCGTTCCCCGTCGTCGTGGCCGTTGCCGCGCTCGTCGGCTGGACCGTGCACAGGCTGGCTCCGCACGTCGTCAAGAGCGGAAACGAGCATGGTGGCGATGGCGGGCCCGCGCCGCTGATCTCTGATGACGCGCTCCACCACGCCCAGCCGAGCTGGCGTTCCGCGGGGAAGATTCTCGCCGTCGGGCTGGCCACGTGGTGGGTGCCAGTGGCCGCCGTCGCCTTGTTCCTGGGCACCGACAGCGTCTTCACCACCCAAGGACTGTTCTTCTCCGGCACCGCGCTGGTCACCTTCGGCGGCGCGTACGCGGTGCTCGCCTTCGTCGCCCAGCGCGCCGTGGAGACCTACGCCTGGCTCACCCCGGGCGAGATGGTCCGCGGGCTGGCCCTGGCCGAGACCACCCCAGGCCCGCTCATCATGGTGGTGCAGTTCGTCGCCTTCCTCGGCGCCTACCGCGATCCCGGCGCCCTCACCCCATGGGCCGGCGCGCTGCTAGGGGCGCTGCTGACCACGTGGGTGACCTTCGTGCCCTGCTTCCTGTTCATCTTCCTCGGCGCCCCGTACGTGGAGCGGTTGCGTCACAACACGGCCATCAGCGCCGCGCTCACCGGGATCACCGCCGCGGTCGTCGGCGTCATCGCCAACCTGGCGCTCTACTTCGCCGAGCACACGCTCTTCGCCAAGACCTTCACCTGGGCCTGGGGCCCGTTCAGCGCCCAGCTGCCCGAGCCGCAGACGGTAAGCCCGATCGCCCTCGGGATCACGGCCGCGGCCCTGGTCATGACGTTCGTTCTACGGTGGCCCATGCTCCGCGTCCTGGCCGTCTGCGCAGCCCTCGGCTTGGCCACGGTGCTGCTGTAGGCGTCACAAGGGGAGGAGGAAGAGGCTGAGCGGGGTGCTGGCCACGGTCAGGGCGACGGTCAGGAGCATGACGCGTATCGGCCATGGCGTACGAGATGGCATGGTCAGGCGGGCGATGCGGGCGTCGAGGTCGTGACCGGCTCCGCCGAGCGTGCCGGGAGGCGAGGCGATGCGGTCGCACGTGCGGAAGCGGTGGAGCGCCGTCGCCAGGGTCCGGCGGTCGTGCTCGCGGGCCGCGCGGTCGTCGGCGCGCATCTCGACCAGCAGTGCCACCGCGTCCAGCATGGCGCGGACGTGGCGGCTGGCGGGAAAGGCGCGATGCAGGGCGGCGAACGGGAGGATCACCAGGTCGTGGCGCTCGTGGGCGTGCGCGCGTTCGTGGGCCAGCACCGCGCGCAGCTCCTGATCGGTGAGCAGGTCCAGACTGCCGGTGCTGATCACGATCGCGGCCTTCCGCCCGGGCACGCAGTACGCGGCCACCGCCGGATGCGCCACCACCAGGGCTTCCTGGAGCTCGGGATGGGGATGGGCGATCAAGCCGAGCAGCGACCGCTGCCGGCGCCGCAGGGTCGCGACGGAACACGCGCTGCGGGCGAAGACGGCCACGATCCAGACGGTCACCGCGATGCCGCAGGCCGTGAGGAGAAGATGGAAGGCGGTGATCCCGGTCGGCAGGTCACCGCGTGCCAGGTCGTGCCCGAAGCTGACGACAGCGGGGACGATGCCGAGCCGGTAGGGCGCCAGGCCGATGGCGAGCGCCGTGCCGATCACCGACAGGACGAGGGTCAGGCCGACCGCCTGCCAGATCAGCAGCGAGGTGCGGGGCGTCCTCCAGGTGAGCCGCGAGCGCGACATGGCCGCCATGGACGAGACGGCCGCCAGGAGGGTGAGCACGTGGTGGGCGGCATAGGTCACAACGGCTCCTCGCCGTGGGGGAGGGCTTGGCGCAGCGCTTCGGCTTCTTCCGGGCTGACCGAGCGGGCGAAGTGGCTGAGCGCGGCGATGCGGTCGCCGGTCTCGCTGAGCGCCGAGAGCATCAGCTCCGCGACGTACGCCTCCCGGCCGGCCGCGGGCCGGTAGCGCCAGGTGCGGCCGTCGTCGTCGCGTTCGCGGCGAATGAACTCCTTGCGGACGAGCCGGTTCATGACGGTCATCACCGTGGTGTAGGCGAGGTTCCGGTCGCTGAGCCGGTTGACGACCTCGCGCACGGTCAGCCAGGCGTCGGTGCTCCACAGCACTTCCATGATCGAGCGTTCCAGCTCGCCGAGGCTGTTCACGCCCCCTCCTCACGTCCTGCGGGCTCCGGGGCGGGTACGGCGAGCACGGCCGCGACCGCCAGCGCCGCCGATGCCGCCCCGACCAGGTACGGTAGCGCCGTCCCGAGGTCGAACAGTAACCCGGCCGCGGCCGGTCCGACGATCCTCGCCGCGGCCCCCGCGGACTGCCCCGTGCCCAGCCGCGCCCCACGCTGCTCCGGCGGTCCGGCGGACGCCAGCAGGCTGGAGACGGCCGGGGTGAGCAGGCCGTGCCCGGCGGCCAGCACGCAGACGGCGGCCAGGCACTGCCACCAGGTCGCGGCCAGCGGGATCGCCACCATGCAGGCGGCCATCGTCACCGCGCCGATCGCCGCGACCCGCGCGTCACCCCAGCGACGGGCCAGCCACGCCACCAGCCCCGCCTGAACGGCGGCCATCGCCAGCCCGGCCGCCGCGAGCGCCAGGCCGATCGAGGTGGCATCCCAGCCGTACCGATCGCGGCCGAGGAACGCCAGCGTGGTCTCCATCCCGACGAAGGCGGCCATCGCCAGGAACCCGGTGCCGGCCAGCAGCGCCACCGGCCTGCGCATCCCCTCGTCATGGCCGGGACCGGACGCCTCTCGACGGTCCGGCGCCGTCCGAGGGCCATCCGGCTCGGGCAGCCAGGCGAGGGCGGCGGCGAGGTTCACCGCCGCCAGCCCCGCCGCCGCGTACGCGCAGGCCGCGAACCCCAGCGGCGCCAGCGCGCCGCCGAGTGCCGGCCCGATCACGAACGCCATCCCGATGGCGGCCCCCATCCGCGCCATCGCTCCGGTACGCCGCTCCTCGGGCACCGCATCGGCCAGGTACGCCTGCGCCACCGAGATGCTCCCGCCGCACGCCCCGGCGAGCAGCCGGCAGACCAGCAGCCACGCCAGGGAGGCGGCCAGGCCGGTGAGCGCCATCGACACCGCCGACCCGGCGAGCGCGAGCAGCACCAGGGGCCGCCGGCCGTACCGGTCGGACAACCTGCCGAGCACCGGAGCGGCGGCGAGCTGCGCCACCGAGTAGGCGCTCATCAACGCCCCGAACCACAGTCCGGTGGCTCCGAGGCCGGCGGCGTAGAACGGCAGCGCGGGCAGGATCAGCGTGAAGCCGAGCAGGTCAACGAAGACTGTGGCCGAGACGACGACCTGCGCCGAGCGCCGCATCACGTCCCCTTCTCATGCTGCCGCTACTACAGCGTGTAATGCTACAGCGTGTAGTAGACAGATCCCTCAGAAATATGCGACAAACGCTGATGAACGAACTCACGGCCTCGTGGAGCGACTTCCCTTTTGGTCAATTCGTCCCCCAGCACCTTCTCTGTTGAGAGAATGTGACGCACGGGGCCAAACGGCGGGGACATCGGGGAAATGACGACGAGTGCGCAGGGGGCCAGTCATGGATCCCCGATGCCGCCGATGTGGCGGGGGAACGCGACGACGTCCTCCCACCGCCCGGCACACCTGGTCGGACGCGAACCGGAGCTGGCGGTGCTGCGCGATGCCATCGCGCAGCTGCGAGCCGGCACCGGCGGCGTGGTCCTGGTCGAGGGTGAGCCCGGCATCGGCAAGTCGTCGCTGGCCGCCGCTGCTGCCGCCGCCGGTCAGGAGTCCGGCTGCACGGTGCTGACAAGTGCCGCCGATCAGGTCGCGCACCCGCTTCCGCTGCGGTTGCTGTTCGACTGCCTGGAGATCACACAGCGCACGTCCGATCCCCGCCGCGCCGAGATCGCGCGCTTCGCACGAGCCGGGGGGCCCGACGACTTCCTGAGCAACGCCGTCCACGCCACGGTCGCCGAGATGCTCATCACCTTGGTCGACGAGGTGTGCGCGGGCTCGCCGACCATGATGGTGCTCGACGATGTGCAGTGGGCCGACGAAGGCTCTCTGGACGTGTGCCGGCGCCTGGGCTCTACCGCGGTCCAGCTGCCGTTGCTGCTGGTCCTGCCCTTCCGGCCGGTTCCTCGCGAGCCGGGCATGCGGCGGCTGCGCGCCGCGCTGCGCGGCCGAGGCACGAGAACGATCTCGCTGGGGCCGCTGGATCCGGACGCGATCCACGCCCTGGTATCCGACATCGCCGGTGCGGAGCCGGGCCCTGCGCTGATCCGGCTTGCCGCCCAGGCGAGCGGCAATCCGCTGTACGTGCGGGAGCTGGTCGAGTCCCTGGTGCGTGAAGGCGAGGTGACCGTCGGCGCCCGTGCCGAGCTGCGGGAGCCCTCGTTGAGCACCGTCCCGAGGTCGTTGGCTGCGGCGTTGGACAACCGGCTGAGCTTCGTCCGGGCCGGCGCGCTCGACATGCTGCGGGTGGCCGCGCTGCTCGGCGGGGAGTTCGCGGTCACCGAGCTGGCAGCACTGCTGGGCCGGTCCGTCATCGACGTCTCCCCTGATCTCCAGGAGGCGATGGCGGCGGGGATCCTGGTCGATGCCGGTCAGCGGATGAGATTCCGGCATCCACTCATCCGCCAGGCGCTCTACGACGGCATGCCGACGGCGCTCCGCGTCGCGCTGCACCGGGACGCGGCCCAGAAACTGCACGACATCGGCGGTGCCGAGCCTCAACGGGTGGCGCAACAGCTCTTGGCGGCAGGCTTCGCCGGCGACCGCTGGTCTCGCCGCTGGCTCGCCGACACCGCGCCGACACTGGCGGTCCGGGCTCCGCACCTCGCGACCGAGCTGCTGCGACGGGAGTTGGACCACGGGGTCGCCGACGAGCCTGACCGTGCCGCCTTGAGCGCGGCTCTCGCCCACATCCTGGTCGGCACGGGGGAGCACGAGGAGGCCGCGACCCACGCCCGGCAGGCTCTTGCGGTGACGACGGAGCCTGCCGACCGAGGGGGGATGTACTGGACGCTGGCTCGCGCGCTGTTCAGTGGCGGTCACAACCACGCGGCCGTCGCGACCATCGAAGAGGCGTTGGAGCAGCCCGATCTGCCCACCGCCTGGCGTGCCCGGCTGCTCGCCTCACTGGCGATGTTCCAGCGGGCGGGATCGGGCGCGCTGGAGGCCGCGGACTCCACCGCCCGCCGCGCATTGGAGATGGGGGAGACCGCCGGGGACACGTTCGCCATCGCGTACGCGCTCACCGATCTGTGGCTCAACCACTCCGTACAGCGGCGGCATCTGTCCGCGCTGGAATTCGTGGACCGGGCGCTGGAGACGCTGAACAGCGCCGGCGACCACGCGGACCTGCGGGCGTACGCGCTGCATGCCAGGATCTTCAACCTGCAGAACCTGGCCCGGTGGTCGGATGCCGAGGCGGCCCTTCGTCAGGCGCGGCAGTTCCTGCACGACGCCGATCGAGCCGATGACGCCATGTCCAGCATCACCGCCGCGGTCCTCATGTACTGGCGGGGCCGGTGGGATGACGCGCTGGCGGAGCTCGGCTCGGTCGACCAGAGCGTCTCCGCGATAACGTACCGGGGGCTGCGCGAGCGTGGCCCCGTGTGGCTGTGGCACGGCTTGGCCGCCCTCATCGCCGTCCGCCGGGACGAGCGCGCCGAGGCCGACGCGCATCTGCGGGCAGGGCTGCGCCGGCCACCTGTCACGGTCGCCGATCGGGAGAACACCGACTTCCTGATGTTCGCGCAGACGCTCGCCGCCGAGCAGGACGGGGACCGGCACCTCGCGCTGTCGCACCTCGGCGGTCTTCTCGACCGGCGGCCCGGCGAAATGACGCTGATCCACCAGTGGCTGCCGACGTACGTCCGCCTGGCACTCTCCGTGGACGATCGAACGGCCGCCGCGGCCGCGCTGGAGGCCTGCCGGGCCGAGGCCGCCGCCGAGCAGGTCCCGGCTCGGGCCACGGCGGCCGCCGCCTGGTGCACAGGACTGTACGAGGGCGACCCGGCGCCGTTGCGATCAGCGGTGGACCACTACCGCGCCGTCGGCGTACCGGTGGAGCTGGCGGGGGCGTTGGAGGACCTCGCCGTCGCCCTCGCCGAGCAGGGGGACACGGCCGAGTCCAAGGAGGTCGTGGGGGAAGCGCTCGACGTCTACGGCGGGTTCGGCGCGGTCTGGGACATCCGCAGGGCCGAGGCGCGCCTGCGCCGGTACGGGATCCGCCGCGGCGTGCGCGGCGCCCGCGTCAAGCGGGCGGCGCACGGCTGGGACGCCCTGACCCCGACCGAGCACAAGATCGCCCTACTGGTGGCGGCCGGCCGCTCCACGTCCGACATCGCACAGAGCATGTTCCTCACTCGCCGCACCACACAGACGCACATCTCACGCATCCTCGCCAAGCTCGGGATACGCAGCCGGGTGGAGATCGCCCGGGAGGCGTTCAGCCGCGACCCCGAGGCCATTCCCGGCGACCTCTGACGCCGACCGCTGTCATTTGACAGATGTCTCGCGGCCTCGGACATCGGAGACTGGGGCGTACCGACCATCCGACCGGTCTTCTGCCGGTTCGTCACCCCGGCGGAAGCGGAGCAAGCCATGTCGTACGTCCAGGCCGCCACCGAGAGCGGTGCCGACACCACGCGCCTCCACCGGAACGGCGTCCGGTCGATGACACACCCTCTGCCGGACCAGCGAACGGGCCAAGGACCCGATGTGATCGAGAAGTCTGACTATCGATGGCACCTGCGCAAAGTCATGGCCAGCCGCGGCCTGTACGCCACCACGGACCTGCGGCCGCTCCTGGCCGAACGGGGGCTCGAACTGTCGCCCAGCCAGGTCTACCGACTGGTCGCCGAGCGGCCCGTGCGCCTGAACCTCCACGTGCTCATGGCCCTGATCGACATCCTGGACTGCACGATCGACGACCTCATCGAACGGGTGCCGGGCACGCGAGGCCGCCGCACGGCCGACGCCACGGCGGTCAGACGCCGCGGCACCGAGGTCGGATCCGGGCCGCAGGCGCCCTAGCTAGTGTCATACGCCTGAAATCCGTCGGTTAAGTTCATATGCTGGCGGACATGGCGCATTCAGGACCGACGGCAGTGGAGATCCATCTGACTGAGGCTGAGCGGGCTCGGCTGATCGGCATGTCCG
>NZ_VJYI01000033.1 GCF_008065375.1 Nonomuraea sp. SYSU D8015 | reverse complement strand
TGACTATCTGGCATGGCTTGATCAACAGCGGCTACCGGCGCTGGCTGCCGGTCACCGACGACACCCCGGCCGTCTCGCTGAACGAGGGCAACACCCCGCTGCTGCGCTCGGCGCACCTGTCGGAGCTCGCCGTGCAGGCGGAGGCGCACACGCGGGTGGCGATCGCGCGTACCGAGCGGGAGCAGGCGTTCGAGCAGGTACGGCTCGCTCGCGAGGCCGCCGAACACGCCCGCAGGCAGACGGCCGAGATGCGGGCCCGCCTCGAGGAGGCGGAACACGAGCGGGAGACCGCGCTCAACGATGCCGAGAGAGCGCGCGAGCAGGCGCTGGCCGCGCTGCGGGAAGCCGCCAGCACCGAACGGCAGGCCCTTCAGACCGCCGAGGAGGCGAAGCGGCGCGCGGATCAGGCCGAGCAGCGGGCCAAGGAGGCGGCACGCCAGGTCGAGCTGACCGAACGGGCCAGGGATCAGGCCGTGCAGGAACTGGCCGAGCGTGTGGAGTTGGCGGACAAGCGCGCCGCGGAGGCGCGGGCGCAGGCCGTACAGGCTGAGGAGGAGGCCGGTCGGGCACGGGAGGAAAGGGATCGCGCCCGGGAGGAGACGGCGGCGGCGCTGCGGGCGCGTGAGCAGGCGGAACGTGACGTGATCGCGGCCAGGGCCCGGGAGGAGGCGGCGGCGCAGGAGCGCGAGCGCGCCATGGAGCGGGCTGTCGCGGCCGAACGAACAGCGGCCGAGGCGGGACGCGACCGGGCGGTGGCGATTCAGGAGGCCGAGAGGGCGGCGACCGAGGTGGAGCGGTTGACGGCGAAGGCGGCCGCGCTCGAGGAGGAGGGGGCGGCGGCGCTGGCCCGGGAGCGCAAGCTGGTGACGCGGGAGAAGGCGCGTGCCGATGCGGCGGTCAAGGAACGCGATCAGGCGCGGGCGGAGTTGCGGCTGGAGCGGGTACGGCTGGAGGACCTGCGAGCCGAGCTGGAGGCGGCACGGGCGGAGGCGGCTCAGCTGCGGGAACGAGCGGTCG
The DNA here is from genome assembly GCF_008065375.1 of Nonomuraea sp. SYSU D8015. Lineage (GTDB taxonomy): Bacteria > Actinomycetota > Actinomycetes > Streptosporangiales > Streptosporangiaceae > Nonomuraea. The sequence continues at coordinate 92,687 of NZ_VJYI01000033.1, read as the reverse complement.
CGGCGGAGCTGCGTTCGAAGTGACGGAGGTGACGTGGGTGACTGAAGCCGACGGCGGTGACGCCTGAGTTGGGGTGCCGGTAAGACTGCTGTCACCCGGTACACGCGATTGCGTTAGTGCAGCTCAACGAGGGTCTTTCCTGGGCGACAGCGATTCTTTCGCCGATCCTGGACGTGTACGATCAAGCACGGTCAGTATGGACACCGGCATCGTGGATCTGCGGGCGGGAGGCTGCCCGCTGGCGAGAGAGCCGGATGTCTCGTGGCGCGTGTGCTGGACGAGGACGATCTGATTGGGAACTGGACGCTGGTAGGCGACGAGCTGGACCAGTCGTCCTGGCGCCGGGGCGCGACCAAGCTGGGGTTCGCGCTGCTGCTTCGGTTTTATGCCGTGCATGGCCGGTTCCCGACCGGCCCCAGTGAGATCCCCGACCAGGCGGTCACCTACGTCGCACGCCTGGTGGACGTGCCCGCGTCCGAGCTGCGGTTGTATGAATGGGACGGCCGCACGATCAAGGCGCACCGCGCCGACATCCGCAAGTACTTCGGCTTCCGCGATTGCACTGTCGCCGATGCCGAGAAGGCCGCACAGTGGCTGGCCGTCGAGGTGTGTGAGAAGGAGCGGCAGGTCGACCGCGTGCGCGAGCAGCTGCTGGCGCATTTGAAGAATGAGCGGATCGAGCCGCCCACCCGGGATCGGCTACGGCGGATCATCGGATCGGGGCTGCGGTGGATGGTGGTCTTGGCGACCGCGCGGGTCTCGTCGGCGCTCTCCTTGCGGCGTTCGGCCTCAGCCGGGATGGAGGGCGCGGCCCAGTGCTTCTTGGTCTGGCACCAGGCGAGCCAGGAGGTGATGGCGGCGCGGTTGCGGTTCCAGGTCGCCGGCGCACAGCCGCCCCACAGTTCGGTTAAGCGCGGTGCCGATCTCGGCGTCGGCGACCTCGGCGAGCGGCCGGTCGCGGCCAAGGAGGGTGGTGACGCGGTCGATGTAGGCGCGGTGGGTGTTGGGGTTGGCGGTGCGCGGAGTGACGAGGAAGGCGTCGGCAGCCGCGGCGAGCGTGATGTGCCCGCCGCGCAGAGCGGAGATCTTCGGCGCGGCGCTCATGCCGGCCGTCGGGCGGCGGACGCCGTGCCTGCCCGAAGGCCCGACGCTCGGATAGCTGCGATGAGCCCCAAAGTAGCGATGAGTAACTGCGATTACGCCTCGCAGTCGATCGCCCTGAGGCGGCCACGATCAGCCGGTTCTCGGCCGTGCACGACGGCGTACGGCAGGGGGTCGTGCTGGACGACGCCTTCCGTGCGGCGGCGCGGGCTGCGGCCGCCGGCGGGATGATGCGCTCGCCGAGGTCGGGGTTCACCGCGTACTTCCACGAGGTGGCGGAGATCCCGGCGGAGTTCGCCGAGGCGGGGCTGGCCGAGGTGCGGCACTACGGGCTGGAGGGCGCGTTCTGGTTGTACGAGGGCCTCGACGACTGGCTCGACGACCCCCGGCGGCGCGCCCTGCTGCTGGAGGAGTTGCGGGCGATGGAGTCGGAGCCGTCGCTGCTGGGGTGAGCGGGCACCTCCTCACCGTGGCCCGCAGGTAGCGAGCCCGCAGCATGCCCGTAGTGGACCCATGGTGGTTCCGTAGCGGGCTGCGCGATCGTGGATGCCATGACGAAAGGAGCATTCATGTCCGAGCGCAACGCGGTGACCGTGATCGGCCTGGGCCCGATGGGCCGGGCCCTGGCATCCGCCTTGCTGGCGGCCGGTCATCCGACCACGGTGTGGAACCGTACCCCTGGCAAGGACGAGGCCCTGGTGGCGCGGGGCGCCGTCCGCGCCGGCAGCCCCGAGGAGGCGGTGGCGGCGAGCCCGTTGACGGTCGTCTGCGTGGTCAACTACGACGCCGCCGACGCCGTGCTGCGGCGCGGCCCCGTCGCCGCGGCGCTCGAGGGGCGCACGGTGGTCAATCTGAGCGCCGACACCCCTGATCGGGCGCGTGAGAGCGCGACGTGGGCGGCCGGGCACGGCATCGGCTACCTGGACGGCGCCATCATGACGCCGACCCCGACCATCGGCACCGCCGACGCGGTGCTGCTGCACAGCGGCCCCGAAGGGCTCTACCGGGCGCATCGGGAGACGCTGGAGGCGCTGGGCGGCGGCCAGACGTACCTGGGTGAGGAGATCGGCCGGGCGGCCGCGTACGACATCGCGCTGCTCGACATCTTCTGGACCGCCATGGCGGGGTACGCGCACGCGCTGGCCGTGGCGCGGGCCGAAGGCATCACCGCGCAGGAGCTGGCCCCGTTCGCGGGCGGGATCGCGGCCATCATGCCGCCGTTGTTCGAGGAGAGCGCGGCGCTGGTGGACAAGGGCGACTACACCGATGAGATCAACCCGATCACCTCGGCGGCCTCGACCATGGCGCACATCGTGCACCATTCGGAGGCGCACGGCATCGACGCGAGCGTGATGCGGGCGGCCGAGGGGCTGGCGCGCCGCGTCATCGGCGCCGGTCATGGCGCCGATGGGCTGCTGCGGATCACCGAGCTGCTCAACCCCCGCTGAGGGGCGGGGTTACGGCTCGAACAGGGCGGGATAAGTCCGGGACGATAACGATCACTGACAGGTTTCCCCAGGTCGTGGTGCACGATGCTCATGATCGGCCACATGAAGGAGCTCATCGTCCTGCGCTTCGACGGCCGGGACGGAACCACGTCGATCATGGACTTCCACAAGGCGGCTGAAGGCGAGCGAGCCATCGCCGACGCCGCACGAGCGGCAGAACGATCACTCGCCCGCGGGAGTTTTGATGAGTTCACCGTGGTCCACTATTCGGTGATCGCATCCTTCCCGGAGATGTAGCCCGCTTGAACCGTGCTGCACCAACGCTTCACTTTGGGGCCCATCGCATCTATCCGAGCGTCGGGCCGATAAGCGTAGTTAGGCCTCAGCGCGGGGTGGGTACGTCCTAGCCGATCCGGAGTGGGCCGCGTTGCTGAAGCCCGCCGACCGGCGTGGGCTGACGCCGCTGTTCTGGCAGCACGTCCAGCCCTACGGCGAGGTACGGCTGGACGTCGCCAAGCGGCTGGCGCTGAGCGGGGATGTCGTGCAGCCCGGCAGCCCGGAGTAGGTCACCATCGCGTCGTAGTGCGATGCGCGCGAATTCGGCAGGCGGTTGAGCAGTAGCGGCGGCGACGTCCCGTCGCAGGCTGGATGATGGTCAGCCCGCATTCGGAGCTTCGCACGGAGTTTTGTTGCGTGGTGCCGCTGGCGTGGCGCTGCGTGCGGGAGTTTCGTTGCGGGGTCGAACAGGGCCTCGTGGGCGTTGAGGGGGCGATTTGACCACAGCACGTGAAATCCGGGAAACGATCCCAGCGGCCTGATCACGGAGGGAGGTCGCGCCAGCGTTCGGCCGACGTCAGAGCGTCCAGGCTGATCCGCTCCAGGTACGCACCGCCCTTGGCCAGGCGGCGTCCCACTGGCGTGTCGAGCCCGAGCGTCTGTCCCGCCGCCTTCGTGATCTCCGCCGCCGCGAGCGTCTGCCGGGCGCTGATCACGGTCGAGTGGTACCAGGCGTCGTCGTCGACCACGTAGATGTCGCGGCGCCGCTGCGGATCACGTTCGCGCCTAATCAGCCCCTGCTGGGTCAGGTAGCCCACTGCCATGGAGATCGAGGCGGGACTGACGTTCAGTCCGCGCGACAGCTCGGCCGCGGTGAGCCGGCCGTCCTCGCTCAGCCACAGGCCGATGAGCACGCGCGCCACCATTTTCGGCAGGCCCATCCCGACCGCCAGCTCGACGGCTCCCTCTTCCACTTTCAAGGCCGTGCGGTCCTGGGGTTCGGGCGAACGTGCCGGGGTGTCGCGCCGTGCCCGCCGCGCTGCCGCCTGGTGCGCCCGCTCGGGGCGGTAGTCGCGGGGGCCGCCGTTGCGGCCGACCTCGCGGCTGATCGTCGAGGTCGGCCGGTCCAGTCGCCTGGCGATCTCGGCGTACGAACGTCCTTCGGCGAGGCCGGCCGCGATGCGCTGGCGGTCCTGCCGGGTCAACCTTCCTTCTGGCATGGCGCCAGTATTGCGTTCGGCTCCACACAATGCAACGTATCATTGCATTCAGCTTCAGCGCCAACGCATCAATATTTCGGCTTTGACCTGCATTTATGTGTATCGATTGATTGACGGAATTTCTGAAAGCAACGTAGCTTTCAATCATGTCGAACGCGAACTATCGCGTGGAGCCGGTCACTTTGTCCCTGGACCGCGCACCCGCCTTCCCCTTCGATCCCGCGCCTTCGCTCACCGCCCTGCGCGCAGAGCAGCCGATCGCCCGCCTGGCCGTGCACGAGGGCGCCCCCGGCGTCTGGATGATCATCGGCTACGATCTGGTCCGCCAGATCCTCGCCGACCCGCGGTTCAGCTCCCGCTACGAGACCCACTATCACCCCCTGGCGGGTGGGCACCTGCCGCCCGCCCCCGTCGGCGACCTGACCGGGATGGACGCACCCCAGCACACCCGCTTCCGCAGGCTGCTGGCGGGCAAGTTCACCGTCCGCAGGATGAACCTGCTCACCGAGCGGGTCACCGAGATCACCCGTGAGCGGCTCGACGCGATGGAGCGGCAGGGGCCGCCCGCCGACCTCGTCGAGGTCTTCGCGCAGCCGGTGCCGGCGCTGATGATCTGTGAGCTGCTCGGCGTGCCGTACCAGGACCGCGACCAGTTCCAGAGCTCCACCCGGGCCCTGTCGGACGCCGCGACCGCTGAGGCGCAGTACGCCGCCTTCGTCGAGCTCGGCACGTACCTGCGGGAGCTCGCGCTCGCCAAGCGGGCCAAGCCGACCGACGACCTGCTCAGCGACCTGGCCACCGGCGGCGACCTGACCGATGAGGAGCTCGGCGGCGTGGCCGCGTTCCTGCTCGGCGCCGGGCTCGACACCACCGCCAACATGCTCGCGCTCGGCACCTTCGCCCTGCTGCGCAACCCGGCCCAGCTCACCGCCCTGCGCGGCGACCCCGACCTGGCCGTCGGCGCCGTGGAGGAACTGCTGCGTTACCTGTCCGTCGCCGCCACCGGTATGCGCGGCGTGCTGGAGGACGTGGAGCTCGGCGGCAGGCAGCTCAAGGCGGGCGACACGGTCATCATCGCGATCAACGCCGCCAACCGGGACCCGGCCAGGTTCTCCGACCCCGACGTGCTCGATCTGCGCCGCTCGGCCGCCGGGCATCTGGCCTTCGGCCACGGCGTCCATCAGTGCCTCGGCCAGCAGCTCGCCCGCATCGAGATGCGCGTCGCGTTTCCCTCGCTGCTCATCCGCTTCCCGACGCTGCGGATCGCCGTACCGGCTGAAGACCTGTCGCTGCGCACCGACCCCTCCCAGGTGTACGGCGTGCACAGCCTGCCCGTCACCTGGGATCGGGGGTGAACGCGATGCGGACCTTCGTCTCGGTGACGGGGCTGCGTAAGTCCTACGGCGCCCACCGCGTCCTGGACGGCATCGACCTGTCCATCCCGCAGGGCACCGTCTTCTCGCTGCTCGGCCCGAACGGCGCGGGCAAGACCACCACAGTGCAGATCCTGTCCACCCTGGTCAAGGCCGACGCCGGCGAGATCCGGGTGGCCGGGCACGACCTGGCCACAGAACCCGACAAGGTGCGTGCGGCGATCGGCGTCACCGGCCAGTTCTCCGCCATCGACAGCTTCCTCACCGGCGAGGAGAACCTACGACTCATGGCCGACCTGCTCCACCTCGGCCGCTCCCGCGGACGCGAGCGCGCCCGCGAACTGCTGGAACGCTTCGACCTCACCGACGCCGCGCGCAAGCCCGCAGTCACCTACTCGGGCGGCATGCGCCGCCGCCTCGACCTCGCCATGACCCTCGTCGGCACTCCCAAGCTCATCTTCCTCGACGAACCGACCACCGGCCTGGACCCGCGCAGCCGCCGCACCATGTGGCAGATCGTCCGAGACCTCGTCCAGCAGGACGGCGTCACCGTCTTCCTGACCACCCAATACCTGGAGGAGGCCGACGAACTCGCCGACCGCATCGCCCTGCTCAGCCAGGGCCGGCTGGTGGCCGAAGGCACCCCCGAGAAGCTCAAGCGCATGGTCCCCGGCGGCCACATCGTCGTGCGCTTCGCCGACCCCGACGGTTACCTCAGGGCGGCCTCCCACCTGAGGGCCACCTCACGCGACGAGGAGTCCCTCACGGTGCAGATCCCCGACACCGGCGTCAGCACGCTGCGCAAACTCCTGGAATGGCTCGACGCACAGGCCATCGACGTCGCTGAACTGTCGGTGCACACACCCGACCTGGACGACGTCTTCCTCGCCCTGACCGAGGAGTCCTCCCGATGAGAGCGATCACCGACTCCGCGACCATGCTGCGCCGCCAGATCAGGCACATGTGGCGCTACCCCACACTGATCCTCACCTACGCGGGCGTCCCAGTGGTGCTCCTGCTGCTGTTCGTCTACGTCCTCGGCGGCATCATGGGCACCGGGATCGGCGGCGACCGCGCCGCCTACGCCGCTTACATCACCCCCGGCATCATGATCATGACGATCGCAAGCGCCGCGCAGGGGACAGCGATCTCGGTGGCCGTGGACATGACCGAGGGCATCGTCGCCAGATTCAAGACCATGGCCATCGCCCGCGTCTCGGTCCTGACCGGGCACGTGCTCGGCGCGCTGGTCCAGAACTTCATCGCGATCACGGCGGTGACGCTGACGGCCCTGCTGATCGGCTTCCGCCCCGCCGCCTCCGCGCTGGGCTGGCTCGGGGTGATCGGCGTGCTGGCGATGTTCACCTTCGCCATCACCTGGCTGTCGGCCGCGCTGGGCATGGTCACCAAGAACGTGGCCACGGCCAGCAACCTGCCGATGCCGCTGATGCTGCTGCCGTTCCTGGGCAGCGGCGTAGTCCCGCCGGAGTCGATGCCCGGCCCGCTGCGCTGGTTCGCCGAACACCAGCCGTTCACACCGGTCATCGAAACCCTGCGCGCGCTACTGGCCGGGCAGCCCGCGGGATCCAGCTTCGCGGCGGCGGCACTCTGGAGCGCGGCCATCGCGCTGGGCGGATACCTGTGGGCACGCAAGCTCTACAACCGGTGAGGATAGACGTGTTCAAACGCCTTCTTCCAGCACTTGGCCTGCTGGTTCTCGCGCCGCTGGTCGGCGAGTATCTGCTCGGCAACATCGCCATCGACGCCCTACCGATGATCATCGGGCTGATTCCGCTCTACGGCGGTGGCGCGCTGCTGATCCGCGAGGTCGCCCGCCGATGGCGGCTGGGATGGCCGGGGATCATCCTGCTCGGGCTCGCCTACGCCGTGATCGAGGAGGGCCTGCTCACCCGGTCACTGTTCGATCCCGACTATGTCGGGCTGCGGTTGCTCGACTACGGGTTCATCCCGGCACTGGGCATCGGCGCCTACTGGACCGTGTTCGTCCTGGCCATCCATGGGGTATGGAGCATCGCGGTGCCGATCTCGATGGTAGAGGCGGGCTCACGCCGGCCGGACACGCCCTGGCTCGGCAAGGTGGGCCTCATCGTGTCAGCCGTCCTGTTCCTGCTGGGCGGCGCGGTGCCCATCGCCCTCGCAAGTCCGGCCATCTACCCGTTGTCGGCCGCTCAGATCACCTGGACGCTGATCACGGCGGTCGCCCTGATCATCGCCGCGTTCCTGTCCGTTCGATTCCGCCGCCCCCTCCTCCCGGCCACGCCGGCCAGCCCGTGGACCGTCTTCGCGACCACCATCGTGGCCGGGCTGGCGTTCTGGCTCCCCACCATGGCGGGCAAGCTGCAGTCCATTGTGCCCGCATGGATCACGGTCGGCTTCTACCTCGCGCTCTACGCCACGATGACGCTGCTCATCCTGCGCTGGTCCCGACGCATGGGCTGGGGACCCTGGCACAGGTTCGCCCTGAGCGCTGCCGGCCTGGTCACCTACGCCTGGCACGGCTTCCCGCAGCCGCCGAGTTTCCCCGCGCCCGCGCATGTGGACCTCATCGGCAACGCGGTCTTCGCGTTGGCCGCCCTCGGGCTGCTCGCCTTTGTGCTGGTACGGCTCCGCCGCACCGCTCCGCCAACTTGACTCTGTCGGGGATCTTGTTCGCTGTCGGGTCAGCTGGCGGCTCGCCAGGAACGCAAGCGCGGGATGCCTTGCTGGTCGAGGTAGTCCTGGAAGGCTGTCGGCGGTCGTGGCGGCGCGCTTTCTCCAGGAGGGTGCCGGCTGAGGCGTTCGACGTTGACGGCGATGGCGGTGAGCACGTGTTGCAGGTGGGCCTTGGCTTGCCCGCGGTAGCGGCAGCGGCGCATGCCATGGCCGTGGGCGAACTCGCAGATGGTGCCCTCGATGCCGGAACGCACCGCGTAGCGCTTGTGCCAGTCCGGTTCTCGCTGCTCCGCGCGGTTGCGCAGCTGCAGTTCGTGTAGTTTTCGTGGAGGAAAGCCCACGTTGCGCGCACCGTCGCGGGAGGTGGTGCACTTGGCTCGGACCGGGCAGGGTTGGCACTGGCTCTTGGTGAAGCGGGCCACGATCAACGGGGCGGCGGTCAGCGAGGATGTCGGATAAGGGCCGTGCCAGCCCTTGCTGACCTGGCCCTGCGGGCAGGTGACTTCCTGGCGGTCGAAGTCGATGCGAAAGTCGTCGGGGGCGAAACCCTCACCCTGGCGGTTTTGGTGGGTGGGGTTGCCTGGAAGCGGTCCGACCACGGTGATCTGGTGTTCACGTTCGGCCTGTTCGAGGTGGACCAGGGAGGTGTAGCCACCGTCGACCAGGTGCTGCTCGGGCTGTAGGCCCCGGCGTTCCAGCCGGGTGTGGATGCCGGGCAGGACCTCGGTGTCAGCGCTGGTCGCGGGCATGGTGACCACGTCCGTGATCACATTGGGGCCGTCGCCGGAGCAGGTCTCGGTCACGTGCGCGAGGAACCCCTGCCAACGGGTGACCTGCCCCCGACGCGCATAGCGGGCCGTCAGGTCGTAGGGCGAGATGATCCGCTTGGCCGAGGGCGGCAGACCGCTATCGTCGTCATCGTCACGCCAGCGCAGCCGCCCGGTGGAGTCGCAGTAGTAGGTCTGCACCAGGATCTGTCGCAGGGCCTGCACCTGGGGGCCGCCCAGCAGGCCGGGATGGTTTCGGCTCAGGTGTTCCAGCAGGCGACGGGCATCTGCCCCGGTGGTGTTGATCCTAGTCTTGGGCCGGGTGGGGTTCTTGCCCAGGCGGACCTGCCGGCCGTAGCGGCGTCCCCAATCCTCATCGACCAAACCGTTCAGCGCGTGAGCGGCAGTGCGGGCCAGTTCCTCCAGAGCTGCGCGCATGGCCTCGGTGACCAGCTCCAGGCGGGTCAGGTCGCGCACGGTGGCCAGGACATGGGTGGAATCGGTGCGCTGGGCGGTGAGCTCCGGGACCTCCAGCGCGGACCGGGGACGAACCGGTAGAGACACCTCATCACCTCGGGGGAATGGCCGACTTCGCCGACCCCAGAAGCCTCACAGTTACTGATCAGTCGCCCCTCGGGACATGCCGGATGTTTCAAGATTCCCGACAGAGTCAAGGAGCCGGTCGGGCAGACGCCGACACCGACGGCGAGCCGTTGACCGACGCGACCGCCCGCGACTGGGCGGTCCGCGACTATCGCGCGCACTTGCTGGCCGTGGCCAAACGCGCCGAACTCCCCACCACCGCACCCCGGGTGCTGACCGAGCGGATCGCTCGACGCTTCCTGCGAGCGGTTCGAGGCTGGCTTGCAACCGCGACCGGGCCGTAGCACTGGTGCCCTACTACGCAGGCACCCGCATCAGCGAACTCGTCACCCTAGACGTCGATGACGTGCGCCTGTCCGCCCGCAAGGGCGCCCTGCGAATCCTCGGCAAGGGCGAGAAGGTCCGCCAGGTGCCCATCCCCCGCTGCGACATGCCTTACAGGAGTGGCTGGACGATCGGGCCGATTGGCCCGGCGCTGACAGCCCAGCCCTGTTCCTCGACCGGAAAGGAGGACGACTCTCGGCGACCGCCGCCCACAACATCATCACCGACGAATGACCGCCGACCGGCACTCATCTGTCAAGGTCGCCAAAGTTCCGGTTCTCTGCCTACCCTGCTGATCCCGCACGCCATGCCCAATTTCGCCTAGCGGGACATGATTTCGGAGAACACGCGCGAAGGCGCGGCAGCCGCGGCCGCCGCCGGCAAGGTGCTCGGCGCCCGGCCGCCCTTGACCCGCGCAAGGCGCAAGCAGCCGTCACCGCGTACCGCGAAAGGGCCGCTGTGAAGGCGCTCGCTCGTGAGCACGGCGTTGCCCCCGAACGATCCGCCGGGTCCTCGATGCCGCCGGTGCCCGCGAACTGCCCGACGACGTCAAGCAGTTCCTGGAGGATCCCGCCCACATCGAGGACCAGGAGCGGGTGGCCGCCGATCAGCCGGTGACCATCGATATCCCCGGCCGGCTCGCCGAGCACCTGCCATGCTGGAGCAGTGAGCCGCTCTCACCCGGGGAGGGCTCCACATCGGCCGGGCGCAAGGCCTACCGATTACTGAGAGTTACTTTTCCTCTGGTGACGTCAACCCGAGCGGTGGGGGCGCTCCAGCCGATGCGCATCGAACGCTTCGCCGCGGTACTCAGGCGGGGTGTCCGACGGTGACGGTGAGAGACTTGGTCGCCGTGCCCACGTTGTTCGTAGCCGAGACGGTGATCGTGTAGGTGCCGGGGACCTGCGGAGCTCCGGAGACCAGACCGGTGTTCATGTCCACCGTGAGGCCCTTCGGCAGGCCCTCGGCGTTGAACGACGTCGGCAGCGCGGTCGCGGTGATCAGGTGGTTGAAGACCTGCCGGGCGGTGGCCGTGGCCTCGCCCGGGCTGGTGATCTGCGGCGCGACGGCGGCCGCGGGCGTGGCGGCGTCCAGGAACCTCAGATTATGCACGTGCTCGTTGACGAACATCGGGACCGTGTCCGATTCCAGGTACCAGCCAGGCTTCCTCATCGTGTTGGCGATGACCGTGCCGTTGATCGCCAGGTTCTGGAAGGTGACGTTTTGACGGCATGGTCGGCGTCGTAGCCGACGATGATCGACATATTGGCGCGGGTGCCGTCGTACTTCAGGTTCCGGACGTACACTCCGTCGATGCCCCGGCCGACGGACGTGTTGTACTTGGCGTTGTACATCACCTTCATGTTGATGAGCTGGCCCCAGCGGAAGTCCTCCACCCGGACGTCCTGGATGCGGACGTTGCGGAGCAGGTTGCTGTCGCCCGGGTTGAGCGAGAAGCAGCCCTGGTAACCGATCTGTGGCTCCCGGTGGTCGAGAACGTCGATGTCGCTGAAGACCAGGTTCTCGATGATCTCCGGCTTGTCGGTGTTGCCGTGCGTGGCGATGTTCACCGGGTGTGCGACGTCGGCCCAGAGTGTGGAGTTGCGGACGACGACGTTCCGCACGTCGCCGTAGTAGTTGGAGCGGTGGCCGTAGATGGCGATGCAGTCGTCGGACGTTCGCAGGTAGACGCCCTCGATCAGCACGTCCTCGCTGCAGAACACGTCGATGCCGTCGCCCCACTGGCCGGCGCTGTAGTGGTGGAGGTTGCGGATGGCGACCTGCTTGGACTGGCCGACCGTGACGGAGTAGCCGGCGCGCGGATTGAGCACCATGATGCCGTCGATCTCGATGTTGTGGGAGAAGGCCACGAGGGCGCCGGCGTACTCCGAGTTCCACAGCACGCCCCGGCCGAGCAGCCGGGCGTTCTCGACCCCGTTGAACTCCACCCGGGCCTTCACCACGGCGCCACCGGCCAGGTAGACCGTCTTGCCGCTGGGCACCGTCACCACGCCGCCGCTGACCGTGTGGAGACCGGGGCCGAAGTAGATGACGTCGGGGTCGTCGGGCTCGGGCCGCTGCGATTCGATCGGGTTGGCGTGCAGCTGCAGGTTGTCGAAGATCTCTCCGTCGATCTCGATGGAGAGGTTGCGCGGGTCGGTGAGGGTGAAGCTCACCGTGTCGCCGTCCACCGCGTACTGGGTGGCGTACGACAGAGGACGGATCCGCGCGTTGCCGATGGCGCCCTTGGACGAGGTGACCGCGACCTCCACGGTGCCGCTGAAGTCGAAGGTGGCGACCGAGGAATTCTTGACGATTCCACCACCCGTCTTCTCGTTGATGATCTTCACCTGGGCGCGGTAGACGGGTACCGGCGTCCACTGGCCGTTCGGCGTGCGGGCCTTGACGGAGAAGCTCGCGTTGGTCGGGACACCGGCCGGGATGGGGTAGACCACCAGCCGGTCGGCGGCCTCGGGCCGGTCATCCGCTCTCGCGCTGCCGGTCATCGTGCCGATCAACGAGTACGCGGCGGCGGTGGTGCCCGCGGCCTGGAGTAACGTGCGCCGGCTCAGCCCGGTGCCTTGCGGGTCGGTCATGGAAAGTCTCCTTCGGGGGGTGGAGCGTGCCGATCGGGCTGTCGATCCGCTCAGGCGCGGGCCGTGTAACGACGTTTGGCCACGCCGTTCCAGGACAGGCGGAGGCGTCCGGGAATCGCTCCGCCGACCTCGACATGAGGCACTCTGGTGCCGTTTTCGTCGACGACGTTCAGGGGCGGGGTGTCGCCGGGTATGTCGATGACCACTTCGCCGGGCCGGCCGACCGTGATGTCCGCGCTCACCAGTGTTCCCGCTCGCCAGGCGAGGTCGATCTGGTGTCCGCCGCGGCAGCGCACGCCTCGCACGGATCCGGCGGGCCAGCTCGTGGGCAAAGCTTTGAGCAGGCTGATGGCGCCCTCGTGGCTCTGCACGAGGAGCTCGGTCATGCCGGCGACCGCGCCCAGGTTGCCGTCGATCTGGAAGATGTTGCCGCCGGGCCAGTCGTCGTGCGGGTGCAGATCGAGCAGCGACTGCGAGCTCAGCTCGCCGAGCAGGACCGCGATCGCCTGCTCGGCGAGTTCGGCGTCACGCAGGCGGGCGGCCAGGCAGAGGATCCACGCCTGGCTCCACCCGGTATAGCCGCTGCCGTGCTCCAACCGGTGACGCAGTGCCCGGCGTGCCGCCGCGAAGTGAGCGGGCGTGGCGGCTTCGGTGATGCGGGTGCCCGGATACAGGCCGTACAGGTGGGACAGGTGGCGGTGGCCGGGTTCGCGCGGGGGACGTTCGTCGTACCATTCGAGCAGCTCGCCGGTCGAACCGATGGCGACGTCGCGTAGGTTCGCCAGCGCTGCCCGCGCCCGCACGGCCAGCTCGGCGTCGTCGTCCTCCGAGGCGAAGCGCTGGGCCAGGCTGACATACCGCGACAGCGTCTCCCGCACCAGCTCCTGGTCCATCGCCGAACCCTCGGACACGGCCGCGTAGGCCGACGCACCGACGAGGAAGTGGTGCTCGGGCGAGGTCGAGGGGCTCATCACGAGCTCGCCCCGCTCGTCCGGAACCAGCATGTCCAGCGCGAATCGCGCCACCGATCGGAAGACGGGCAGGGCGATCTCCACGGCGAACGCGTCGTCGGCCCCGTAGTCGAGGTGGTCCCAGAGGTGGGCCGACAGCCACAGGAGCCCTGAGGGCCAGTTGGCCCACTGGGGATCGCCGTGCACCGGCGTCGAGAACCGCCAGATGTCGGTGTTGTGGTGGACCACCGAGCCGCGGGCCGCGTAGCACCGGGTGGCAGTCGGCGCCCCGCTCTCGACGAGCTCACGCGTCAGCCGGAACAGCGGCTCGTGCAGCTCCTGCAGGCCGGTCGACTCCGCCGCCCAGTAGTTCATCTGAAGATTGATGTTGGTGGTGTAGTTGCAGCTCCAACCAGGACGGACGTCGAGGTTCCAGATGCCCTGAAGGTTGGCCGCCTGCGTGCCCGGCCGGGAGCTCGAGATCAGCAAATACCGGCCGAGGTGGAAGAAGAGCTCGGCCCCGGCCGTCTCGGGCCCTGAGGCCGACAAGTCCAGATCGACCCGATCGAAGTAACCGCGGTAATCCTCGCGATGCCGCGCCCGCAGCTTCGACGTCTCGATGGACAGAGCTCGCGCGACCCGTTGCTCAGCCTCGGCGGCGATCGATCGAGGTTCCGCGCTGGGGCGCCGGTCGAAGCCTCGGAACCCGCTCGCCGCGGCCGCGATGAGCCGGACCTCGCCGGGAGCGGCCCGATGCACCGCCACGACGACGGCGAATCCCATACCGGCCGGAACTGTTTCCGTTCCGCCGGATTCGTCGGCCGCATAGACGACGGCGGGCTCCCGGTCCACATAGTTCGGCAGCACGTGCGCGGGCGCCCGTCCGGTGGCCACCAGCCACCGGACGCCATGCGCCTCCCGCTGCGCGACCTCCACGGTCGGATGCTCGGAGACGAACGCGGGCAGCGTGACCTCGTCGCCGCCCGTGACCGACATCACGAGGACCCCATCGGGTGCCGAGACGAAGCTCTCCACCCGGACCGGCCCGTAGGCCGTGCTCGCGATCGCCTCGGCCAGATCGAGCTCGCGGATGTAGCCGTCGAGCTGCCTGTCAGGGGCGTACTCCCACTCCAGCCACCCGAGCGGCTGATAGGACTGGGTGTAGCCGGATCCCTGCAGGGAACGGGCGAGCTCGTCCGCTCGCAGGTGATCGCGCTCGCGGATCGCCCGCCGCAACTCGGGAAGCAGGCTCCCGGCGGGAGCGCTCGTCTCCGAGGCCGACGGACCGCCTGACCAGACGGTGTCGAGGTTGAGGTCGACGCGCTCGACCCCGGCTCGCCCGTACACCGTCGCCCCCAAGCTGCCGTTCCCCAGCAGGAAGGCGTCGTGAAAGACGGCGGCGGGCGCGGCCAGCCGGATGCGGTGGCGTTCGTCCATGTCGTTTCCTTGGAAGTGCGTCGTATTGCTGGGCGTCGTGATTACTGGGCGTCGTAGGCCTGCTGCTGGATCTGCAGGTACCGCTGCAGGCCGAGACCGTTGAGGCCCTCCAGGTAGGCGGCCCAGTCCTGGTCGCTGTCGATGTTCTTCTTGCCGGTCACGAACTCCAAATTGGACTGGGTCACGTAGTTCTGGATGTTGGTCTGCAGGGTCGCCGCCTCGCCGGCCACGTCGGTGCCGAGCCAGAGGTTCCAGTATTGGACGGCGGCGCATCCGGGTCGGCGGGGATCACCTTGAACAGCGGCTTCAGGTCCTTGTTGAGCGCCACGTCGCCGGAGTCCGGCTTCTTCCAGTTCACGCCCTCCTTCCCGAACTCTCCCTGCAGATGCCCCCCGTCGGTGAAGATGTAGTCGAGCATCTTGATGGCCGCGATCTGGTCCTGCTCGGTGGCCTTGTTCGTCAGGACGAACGTGGCGCCGGGAGTACTGGCCGGGCGGTAGGAGGTGTAGGCGACCCCGTCGGGACCGGTCAGCGGCGGCACCGCGTCGTAGTCCTCGTCTCGCTTGTCCTTCTGGCCCAGGGTGACCAGGATCGCCGGGTGCAGCATGGTCGCCGCTCCGACGATCACCGCGTCGGCGTTGTCGCCCTTGGCCTTCAGCGCGTCCCGGTTCTGAATGAAGGCGCCCGGGTCGATGAGCCCTTCCTTGTACAGCGAGGCGACGTAGCGCAGTCCCTCACGCCATTTTTCCTGCATGGGCTGGAACTGGACCTTGCCGTTGTTCAGCGCGAGCGTGGGGACGGTTGCCTCGCTTGCTCGGCGAACGAACGCTCGCCATCCCTCCTTGCTGGTCACCGGCTTCCTTCGGTGAAGGCGTCGAAAACTTCCATCGGCGGTCACCCTCGCCCTCTCGACGAGCTCACCCGTCAAGCGCCGTCAGGGGTCTGACCGCCACCCTGGGGCGCCTTCGCATCGACCGCCAACTCGAAGAGGCTCTGACTCGCGGCCCCGATCCCCTGCATCTGGCCACCGTGTTCGGCATCGATGACAAGACCGCCATCCGCTACGCCAACGCCGCCCGCCACCTGGGCAGACCGCCGCGGAAGCGCCCGAACCACCGTGACACCATAGGCGTCGTGATCTCCGCGGATGAGTTCGTCAGCCGAAGGCTGCTCCAGGTAACGGTGTCCTGGCACACCCACCCTAGCGGCGACCAAGCCTCACTGGTGCACATGTGGTTGCACCTGAGCGATCTCGGCCCGGTCCGCTTCCACACCGCCCCCGACGCCTCGCTCGAGCTGACGCTCGATCAACCACACGACTCCTATGACATGGACGAGTACGGCCAGGTCATCGTCGACCACCGGATCGAGACGGAGATCGGCCTCCGGCTCGAACTCGATCACGGCGAGGTGCGCATCCTCAACCTGGGCGACGAACTGGTCATCACCGACACCGCCCTGCCGGACGCGCTCGAAGCCGCCCTCCGCTGACACTCCCTCGCGACATTCAGCGTGCTGAACGCACGTGGCGAACAGGCGTTGAGATGCCGAACCCACGTGAGTTCCCGCTCCTGGTGAGCTGTGTGATCGCACGGAGACAGGCGATGGACGAGCAGACGGAGACCCACTGGGTGCTGCCGAACTTCGCCGACCTGTGCGACACATTGCTCTTTCCTCGTACTTGGCCTGCCCCCCTGCCACCCTGGACTTATACACGTAGCTTCGTCAGACGGTCGGTGGCCTCGTGTGGGGTCAGGTCGGCGCCCCGTTCATAGGCGCTGTCGTAGTCGGTACGGCCGAGCGACTCCGCGAGCATCTCCGAGAGGCAGCGCAGTTCGGTGTCGCCGTGGTCGAAGGCGCCGCGGATGGCCTGACTCAGGCCGAGCGCGGTGGCCGCGCCTGCCGGATCGCCCTCCAGCCACAGTAGCCTGGCCAGGAGTTGAGCAGCCAAGGGGGCATCCATGATCGCCTGCGCCGCCTCGACAGCGCGGGGCATCAGTTCGCGGGCGCGTACGGCGTCGCCAGCGGTGAGGAGGTTGGCTACCCGAGCGAGGAGCAGCCGAGGGTCGATGGCCTCCGCCGACTGGGGCAGCTTGCGCAGGAGCGCCTGCATCCTGTCGAGCGCTTGATCGGCGCGTTCGACCTCTCCGGAGCGGCGGTGCAGTTCTGCCTGGACGCCGAGCACCTCGATCTCCAGCGCCGGCTGGCCACGCCGCCGGGCCGCTCCTTCGGCGGTGTCGATGTCGCGCTTCGCGCCGGCCAGGTCACCGGCGCGCATGCGTTCCGTGGCGAGCCCGAGCCGGGTGGAGACCTCGTCCTGCGAGCCGAGGTCGGTGGCGATCGCGAGGCTGTGCTCGTAGGCGGTGATCGCCTGGTCGTGGTCTCCGGCGATGGCGTGGATCTGGGCCAGGCCGTACAGCGCCTTCGCCGTCCACCACCGATCGCCCGTCTCCTCGAACAGGCGCAGTGCCGTGGTCATCGCGGTCGCGGAGCTCTCCCGGTCGCCCTGTTCGCGATGGCGCATGGCTTCGATCATGAAGGTGCAGGCGATCGCCCAGCGGTCCGGGCCGCTGCGCACCCGGGCGATCTCTTGATCGAGCAGCTCGTCCAGCCCGAGTATCGCCGCCATCACCAGCACTATCGTCAGGAGCATCGGATAGCGGCGCAGCGCGCCCGTGCGCGCGCAGTCGCCGATGAGCGCGCGGAGCCGCTCGTGGTCAGTGATCGGCCCGCCCTCGACGCCCACCAGGTGGATCGCGGTGAACGCGGCGCGGGCGTCCGCGGGCAGCGCGTCGCCGAACTCGGTGACCTTGGCGATGTAGGTCTCGGCCCGGGCGTCGTAGCGGAGCATGACCCAGTACCAGTACAGCGGTCCGAGCATCCGGGCCGCGGTCTCGGCGTCGTCTCCGTCGATGGCCGTTTGCAGGGCGTACATCAGGTTGTCGTACTCGGCCTGGAACAGCCGCAGCGACTCCGCCTGCTTGTCCGAGCGCAGCAGCGGCTCGTGTTCGTCGGCCAGGTCCGCGAAGTACCGGGTGAGCCCGCGCAGGACGGCGTCGGTCTCTTCTGCGAGTCGGAGCTTGTCCGCCGCGTGTGCCCGGATGGTTTCCAGCATCCGGTAGCCGTCGCCGGCCCGCTCCACGATGGATTTGTCGACCAGGGAGTCCAGGAGGTAGACGACCTCGTCCGCGGGAACCGTCTCATCTGCGCAGACCGCTTCGATCACAGCGATACCCGTCCGCGCCGGGAATATCGATATCCGGGCGGCCAGTGTGCGCTCTTGTGAGGTGAGGAGATCCCAGCTCCACTCAATGACCGCATGCAGCGTCTGCTGGCGGGGCTGGGCGGTCCGGTTACCGGTGCTGAGCAGCCGGAAGCGGTCATCCAGCCGCCGGGCGATCTGCTCGGCGCTCATGGTCCGCAGGCGTGCCGCGGCCAGTTCCAGGGCGAGCGGCAGCCCGTCCAGCCGGCGCACGATGTCCACGACCGGCCGCGCGGTCGACGCGTCCAGTGCGAAGCCGGGGTGTACGGCTCCCGCCCGGTCGAGGAACAGCCGCACCGCGGCCGATGCGGAGGCACGATCGCGATCCGCGTGCGCCGGGGGGAGGCCGAGGGGTCCCAGGCGGCACAGCGCCTCACCAATGACGTCCAGCGGTTCCCGGCTCGTGGCCAGGATGGTCAGGCCCGGCTGGCGCTCCAGCAACTGCCCGGCGAACTCCGCGACGGCTCCGGAGATCTGTTCGCAGTTGTCCAGAACCAGCACGCCTTCACCACCGGCGAGCAGGTTGACCACCCGCTCCAGTAGCGTGCCGGCCGGCTGGGCTCCGGCGAGGCTGATCGTGCTCAGTACCGCCTCCACCAGCCCGTCGGCCGTGTTCACCGCGGTCAGGGAGACCAGCCAGGCCCGGCCTCGCTGATGGACCCGATGCCGGCTCACGGCCTCCACCGCCAGCCGGGTCTTGCCCACTCCTCCGGGGCCCACGACGGTGACCAGCCGGGAGGACTCCAGCAACCCGGCCAGCAACCTCAGCTCCTCCTGCCTGCCGACGAAGCTGGTCAGCTGGGCGGGCAGATGTCCTGGCACTGCGTGCGGCCGAGCCTGTCGCGCCTGGGGGTACTCCCGCTCACCCCGCAGTACGGCGAGGTACGTCTCGCGGAGGTCCTCGGAGGGGTCGACGCCCAGTTCCTCGGCGAGGGTGCCGCGGACCTGGTCGAACACGGCCAGCGCGTCGGACTGGCGGCCTGCCGCATGCAACGCTCGCATGCGTAATCCGGCCAGCCGTTCGCGCAGCGGGTGACCGGCGGCCATCGCCGCCATATCGGCCAGGATCTCGTCGTGGTGGCCCAGTCGCAGCTCCGCCTCGAAACGGTCTTCCATGGCCGCGACCCGTAGCTCGTTCAGCCGCGCGCCGGCCGTGGCGGCGAAGGGGGTGTCACGCACGTCGGCCAGCGCGTCTCCCCTCCACAGCGCCAGCGCCTCGTCCAGCAGCGAGGCCGCTCGCCGCACGTCACCCGCGGCCAGTTCGCGACCGCCCCGCTTCGCCTTCTCCTCGAACCGACAGGCGTCGACGTCCTCGGCGCGTACGTGCAGGCGGTACCCGCCGGCCGCCCTCTCCACGACCTCCTTGTCATCGATGGCCTCGCCCAGAGCTTTGCGCAGCCGATGCACCAGCCCATGCAGTGCGTTGACGGTGCCCCCGCGCGGATGCTCGCCCCACAGGCCGTCAACGAGTGCGTCGACCGGCACCATCTCGCCCTCGGCCAGAGCCAGCCGGGCCAGCAGCGCTCGGACCATGACGCCGCCGACCTCGATCGGTGTGCCATCGTCGGCACAGGCCCGGACCGGTCCCAGCAACTCCATCCGCATGCACAAAGGCTATGAGCACAAAGACGCGCACGTGCCGTTTGAAAGTGGCGCCATACCGGCTAAAAGAGCGTTCTAAGACGCATGTAAGCGCCGGTGGACACCGTGGAGGACGTACGGAAGGAAACGTCCGAAAGGCAGTGCAATGGCAGCCCACGAGAACGTGCAGCAGGTGCTCGACTGGTCGGTGGCCGAGGTCGGCATTCCCGGCATCGTCGCCGAGGTCAAGGAGGGCGACCGCACCTGGTTCGGCACCGCTGGCGTGGCCGACATCAAGACCGGCTCCCCGCGCGTGCCGGGCGAGTACTTTCACGCCGGCAGCAGCGGCAAGGCTTTCACGTCCGCGACGCTTCTGGCCCTGGAGGCCGAGGCCAGCCTCAGCCTCGACGACACGGTCAACGCCCACCTGCCCGGCGTGCTGGACGCAGGCGGCTACGACGGCGACAAGATCACCATCAGGCACCTGCTCAGCAACACCAGCGGCTTGTTCGCCACCGGCTTGGCCCCGGAGGTCAGCCACCGCTACGCCACCCGCTCCGGGTTCGACCGGCATCGCTTCGACACCTTCAGCACCGAGGAACTGCTGCGGGTGGCGGTGTCCCAGCCGCCGGTCGGTGCGCCCGGCGAACGCTTCGAGTACGCCAACGGCGGCTTCTACATCGCCGGCGCGATCATCGAGAAGGTCACCGGCAACAGCTACGCCGACGAGGTCGACCGCCGGGTCGTCCAGCCGCTCGGCCTGACCCACACCCGCGTGCGCCCCACCACCGAGACCGGTTACCCCAGTCCGCACCCGCGAGGCTACTCCCACCAGTTCCTCAAGGACGGCGCCGACCCGGCCGCGGTCACCCCGGAGAACTGGGAATCGCTGATGGAGGAGCCCGGCCTGCCGCCGCTGGACGTCACCGAGCTCAACTCCTCCCTGGGCTACGCGGCCGGCAACGTCGTCTCCACTACGACGGACATGATCCGCTTCTTCAACGCGATGACCACCGGCAGCCTGCTGCCGCCCGCACAGCACCGGCAGATGTGGACCACGGTCTCCACCGAGGGCGGCTACTGGATGCCGCACGCCCGCTACGGCCTGGGCATGTTCGAGTTCGACGAGCAGGCGACCGGCGGCCGGACGCTGCGCGGCGTCGGCGGCAGCTTCTGGGGCTCCTATTTCTTCGCGGTCGGCACTCCCGATGGCCGGCACACCGTCGCCGTGCACACCAACACCGAGTGGAGGTCCTGGGACCCCATGTTCAAAGTCATCGAAGCGGAGTTCGGCGTTTCCATCGGTGCGTAAGCACGCCGCCCGCCACCGACCCCCGCTGAAAGTAAACCACCAATGGATACCTTTGACACACCGGAGCCGATCGTCGCCGCCTTGTCATTCACCGCGGCCGACATCCGCATCAGCGCGACCCAGCGCACCGACACCACCGTCGAGGTACGGCCGGCCGACCCGGCCGACGCCACCGACGTCGCAGCCGCCGAACGCGCCCGCGTCACCTACGCAGGCGGCCGCCTGACGGTCAAGGACCGCTCGAGCATCCGATCCCTTCCCGGACGCGTCGCTGTGACGGTCGAGCTGCCCAGCGGCTCGGCGCTCGACATCAGCCTCCGCGACGGGCTCCTGAACGGCCAGGGCCGCCTGGGCGAGGTACGGGCCCACGTCTCCCGTGGCCACATCCACCTCGCCCGCACCGGCGAGTCGCGCCTGAGCACCGACGACGGCGACATCACCGTGGCCACGTCCGGGGGCCCGGCTGCCCTCACCACCGCCCACGGCCAAATCAAGGTCGGCGAGAGTATCGGCGCCACCGTGATCGGCAACGGCGCCGGGAACGTCACGGTGGACCGGGCAGAAGACGGCCTGCGCGTGACCGTCGAGCAAGGCGCCGTCAAGGTCGGCGCGATGGCGCGCGGGCGCGCCGATCTGGACGTCGCCCACGTCACCCAGGGCGACATCCTGCTCCACCGTGTCACCAGCTGGCTTACGTATTCCGCTACACCAACACTCCATCTGTATGAATGGCGATCGACCCATGACCAAGATCCTCCGCACCACCACCGCCTGCCTGCTCGCCGCCGCAGTCGCCGTGACCGTAAGCGCGTCGTCGGCGGCGGCCGGCGACCACGCCGACCGCCGCACCGACGACCACGCCCGGCTCCAGCGGGTGCTTGACCGAGCCGTGGCCGACGGCATGCCTGGCGCCATGGCTGAAGTCCGTGACGGCCGCAGGTCATGGTTCGGTACGGCAGGCGTGGCCGACACCGACACCGGCCTCAAGCGCCGCCGGCAGGAGTACTTCCGGGCCGGCAGCACCACCAAGACGTTCGTCGCGGTCGTGGTGTTGAAGCTGGTGGCCGAGGGCCGGCTGAGCCTGGACGACACCGTGGACAAGTGGTTGCCTGGCGTGGTGAAGGGCAACGGCCACGACGGCAGCAAGATCACCATCAGGCAACTGCTCAACCAGACCAGCGGCATCTTCTCCTACACCTCGGATGCGGACCTGGCGTCCGAACAGTGGAGCACCGCCTTCCTCAAGGCCCGTTTCAACAGCTACCGTCCCGAGCAACTGGTGAAGACAGCCATGCGTAACCCGCCCTCCTTCGCGCCTGGCAAGGGGTGGGGTTACTCCAACACCAACTTCACGCTCGCCGGAATGATCACCGAGAAGGTCACCGGCAGGTCCTACGCCGAAGAGATCAACCGGCGCATCATCCGCCCGCTCGGCCTGCGGAAGACGTACCTGCCGGGCGAAGACACGAAGCTGCGCAAGCCGCACGCACGGCACTACGTCAAGTTCCTGGTCGGCGAGGACACCACAACCCCCTACGACCTCACTGACATGAACCCCTCCTGGGCCGGGTCAGCCGGCAGCATCGTCTCGACCATGAATGACCTGCACACCTTCTATCGGGCAGTGCTGAACGGCCGTTTGCTGCCGCCCGCGCTGCAAAAGGAGATGTTCACCACCGTCTCCACCAAGGGCGCGCAGTGGATCGACAACACCGCCTACGGGCTCGGAATCTTCTCCCAGAAGCTGTCCTGCGGCGTGACGGTCTGGGGCAACGGTGGCAGGCTCCACGGCTCCTGGACCTATGCGATGGGCACCCGAGACGGCAGGCACATGGTCGTCACCAACATCAACGGCGACTGGGGCAACCCGATCAGCATCCTCACCAAGGAAATGGAAGCCGAGATGTGCCCGCCGAGATCACGGTGACCGCTCAATAGCACCGGCTCATCCGGCCTCACGAGCACGAGGCCGGATGAGCTCGCGCACCGCATGCGGCTCGGCGGACACCTTCCCGGCCATGCCGAACCTGGAGCGCGCCGGCAGCAGCCAGGCTGTGAGTCCCGGTGGTCAATGGCCAGGAAATTCCGGCGCGGTCCGGCGCGGCGGGCGGCGTCCTGGTTGGGATGCTCCGGCGCGCCGGCGACGAACCGCTGGTTGCCCTCCAGCAGCATCGCCAAGGCATCATCGGGCGTTAGCGTCAGCATGTCGGTCATGACCGCACGCTACCGGGACTGCTGAACCGGCTCCGCGCAGACGCCCCACCAGCGCCTCGGAGATCACGCGGCCAGTTCGACGTCGGTGAAGTCGACCTCTTTCAGCAGGGGGTCGAACGGATCCGGCCGATGGCGCAGCTCGTCGGTGGCGTACGCGCCGAAGCGGCTGATGTGGGCCCGCAGGTAGGGCGCGATCTGGCCGAGCTGGTCGGCGGTCATCTGCCAGCCCTCGGCAACCAGCTGCCGCACGATGTCGGAGATGTCCAGGGCGTTGTGGAAGACGACCAGGTTGGCCAGCAGCGTGTTGAACTTGCAGGATCGTGGCGATAATGGCGGCGTTCACCTCGGCGCGGATGCTGGTGGCCAGGTCCTCCAGCGTCGTGTACCCGAGCAGCTCCAGCCGACGCCGGAGCAACTCCTCGATCGCCACGTTGATCAGGTCCGCCGGATTGTTCTTGGCCTGCGCCGCCTTCCGGATCGCCACCGCGGCGATCCCCCGGGCCCGGCCCGCGTCGTACTTCACGCCCTGACGCTGGCGCACCAGCTTGCGATGCGCCTTCGCGCTCGGGGACGACCCATGGTTCGGCCAGACGTCCTCGGCCAACTCCAGACAGCGCCGAACGTGGTCGATCACCACCTCGGGAATCTCATCCGGGGACGGGAAACGCGCCATCTTCTGAAAACACTTCAACGCCAGCACCAGCGCGAAACACGACTCCGGGCTGCCGGTGCGCTGTTCGGCCCAGGCCACCTCCTCCGACGACGGCGTGAAGAACACATGCAGCACCCGCGCCGAAGTCAGCCACTTGAACTGCGGATAGGCGGTCCGCTCGATCCACGTCATCCCAGGCCGTCCCTCGCCTCGATCCCGGCGTCCAGACCCCGGAAACCGTAGCGATGATCAACCCTGCCGAACGGCCGTGTTCATCAAGCCGCAACCAAACCCAAGCGGAGGGTCACATCACCCGACAAACGAACCCTCTGAGCAGCACCTCAACACCCCACTATCCCTTTCTCCCGTACTTGGTCTGCCACCCACCTGGGCGAGGCGGACCAGGAGTGAGCAGACGTGGGGGTACAGGCGGTGGGCCGGCCATGCGTCGGGGCCGCATGACGCCGAGCCGAGCCCGTAGTGGGCGATGTCGAGGTTGAGCCAGAGTCTTCCGTCCGGCACCAGGTCGGTGGTGTGCCGGGCGGCATCCAGCGCTTCGCTGGTCCAGGGTCGCAAGGTCACGTTGACGCCGGAGGGTGCGGTGATGCGCAGCCGCTCGCCCGTCTGCCAGGAGATCTCCGCGAATCGGACGGCGCTGCGGTTGCCGTTCTCCTGCGGGCAGACGTAGGGGGTCTGCAGCTCGGCCACCGTGGCGCGGTGACGGCCGAGACGGGCCGCCAGCCGGCTGTCGCGATAGTTCTCGCCCGGGCCGAGGCCGTACCAGTCGAGCGTTGCGTCACCGCC
This sequence comes from Nonomuraea sp. SYSU D8015, assembly GCF_008065375.1. Taxonomy (GTDB): domain Bacteria; phylum Actinomycetota; class Actinomycetes; order Streptosporangiales; family Streptosporangiaceae; genus Nonomuraea. Next base: position 68,093 of record NZ_VJYI01000033.1, on the reverse strand, counting down.
CGGCAACCCGATGCGGACACCCAGGCGCGGCACGGTGCCCCGCTTCACGCGGCTGGAGTCGTGGAGGAGGGCGGCGAGATCGGTGTCGAACCGGCCGACCGGATGCAGGTGAACGCGCAGCTCGATCTCGCCGTCCGGGCACGCGGACCAGATCATCCGCCTCCGAATCCCGGCTTCCCGCCCGGCGGCCATGCTCACCGTCTCGACGACGAGCTCGTCATCGATTGACCGCACCTGCACGGTACGATGCTCCAGCCGGTCCAGGCCGAGCTCGCGCCAGGCCTTCGCCTGTCCTGGCCACCCCAGGTCGTTGTCGGTGGGCGCCCGCCATAGATCGGGTGTGGGGACCACCACGGGAAGGCCGCCGAGCCTGGCGAGTCGCCCGTTGACGTCGAACACGGCGTCCCCGAGGCGGTATCCGTTCGGGGACACTGCGACCCGAACGGTCTCAGCGCGGCCGTTCTCCTGCCGCCGGGCTTCGGCCAGCACCCGCTGGGCGAAGGCGATCTCGTGGCCGGCGGCCACGCCATCGCGGTCCTTGGCCTGCAGGGCGCGGACGGTGAGGACGACCTCGCCCGAGGCACGGCCTGCCAGTCCGGCGAGGGCATCGTCGAGCCGCACCCGGGCCGTGCGGCGCGGCGGGACGGGAGGGACTTCGACGGTACCGCCGCCCAGCTCGGTGCCGTCCTCTTCGAGCAGCCACTCGAAGGCCAGGCCGGAGGTGTCGATGTGATCGAACCTGCTCCGGACGGTCAGCGTGATCCCGTCGCCGTCGTCGATGGACAGGATCACCGGCGCGATCGCGGCCTTGTACTCCAGCAATCCGGGGGACGGGGCCCGGTCGGGGAAGACGAGGCCGTCGGCGATGAAGTTGCCGTCGTGAACGACCTCGCCGAAGTCGCCCCCGTAGGCGTAGAACGACTGCCCGGCGTTGGGCCCCTCGGCCGCGCGCTGCAGGATGCCGTGGTCGATCCACTCCCAGACGAATCCACCGTGCAGTCTCGGGTACCGGTCGAACAGCTCCTCGTACTCCGCCAGACCGCCGGGGCGGTTGCCCATGGCGTGGGCGTACTCGCAGAGGATCACGGGCAGAGCACGGCGGTGGGCGTCGGCCCCGGGGTCCACCGTGCGCTCGTCGGCGCCCATGCCGATGAGTGCGAGCTCGTCCAGGTCCACATACATCCGGCTGTAGACGTCGACGTAGGAGCTGTCGTAGTCGCCTTCGTAGTGAATGAGCCGGCTGGCGTCGCGGTGGCGGGCCCATTCGGCCATCGCCCGCAGGTTGTCGCCGACGCCGCACTCGTTGCCCATCGACCACATGATCACGGATGGGTGGTTGTTGTCACGCTCGACCATGCGCTCGACCCGGTCCAGGAAGGCAGACCGCCACCGTGGGTCGGCGGACGGGTTGCGATCCCAGCCGACCTGACCGAATCCATGGGTCTCGAGATCGCATTCGTCGATCACCCACAGGCCGTACTCGTCACACAGGTCGAGGAAGCGGCTGTCCGGCGGGTAGTGACTGGTCCGCACCGCGTTGATGTTGTGCTGCTTCATCAGGAGCACATCGGCCCGCATGGTGTCGAGGTCCAGAGTGCGGCCTGTCTCCGGATGCCACTCATGCCGGTTGACGCCGCGGAAGCGCACCGGCGCACCGTTGACGGTGATGAGCCCGTCCACGACGCGAACCGTTCGGAACCCTATGCGGAGCTCGACGGATTCCCCCTCGCTCCTGAGCATCCCGGTATCGACCTGACCGCCGAGATCCGCCTGGCCGTGGAGCCGGTCCTGCGCTTGAGCCGGAGCGTGTCGGTGCGGGCCGGAGCCACGAGCACGTGCCGCAAGGAGTTCACCCTGCCCCGGGCGCGGCTGTGGCATCCCGACACGCCGCGCCTCTACACGCTGGAGCAGCGCCTGGTCCAGGAGGAGCGCTACCTGGACGAGGCCGTCACCACCTTCGGGGTGCGCACCGTCGAGTTCACCGCCGACAAGGGCTTCTTCCTCAACGGTGAGCACCTGCCGATCCACGGCGCCAACGTGCACCAGGACCGCGCCGGGTGGTGCGACGCGACGACCCACAGCGGCATCCGCCGCGACGTGGCCCTGATCCGCGAGAGTGGCATGAACTTCGTCCGCGGCGCGCACTACCCCCACCACGATCAGTTCGCCGCCGAGTGCGACCGCCAGGGCGTGCTGTTCTGGTCAGAGCTGTGCTTCTGGGGCATCGGCGGGCAGAACGCCGAAGGGTTCTGGAACGCCAGCGCCTACCCGCCGCACGAGGCCGACCGCGCGGAGTTCGAGGACAGCTGCCTTCGCGCGATGACGGAGATGATCCGCGTCAACCGCAATCACCCCAGCATCGTCGCGTGGAGCACCGGCAACGAGGTGTTCTTCAGCGACGACGAGGTGATCCCGCAGGCCAAGGAGCTGACCCGGCGCCTGGTCGAGCTCGTCCACGACCTCGACCCCACCCGGCCGGCCGCGGTGGGCGGCGCGCAGCGTCGCGGTTTCGACGAGCTCGGCGATGTGGCCGGCTACAACGGCGACGGGGCGTCGCTCTATCACAAGCCGCCGTGGCCCAGCCTGGTCTCCGAGTACGGCAGCGTCATCGAGGGCCGCCCCGGCACGTACGGCCCGCGGTACGCCCACGGCGTCGACACTCCGCACGCCTGGCGGTCGGGCATCGCCCTCTGGTGCGGCATCCACCACGGCAGCATCGTGCCCGACATGGGCCGCATGGGGTTCATCGACTACTTCCGCCTTCCGCTGCGGTCCTGGTACTGGTACCGCCGCGAGCTTCGGGGCGTCGAACCGCCCCCGTGGCCGCTGCCGGGCACCGCGACCGCCCTGCGGTTGAGCGCGGATCGCATGACGATCGCCACCGACGGCACCGACGACACCCAGGTCATGGTGGAACTGGTCGACGAGTCGGGCCACGTCGTCGCCGACGAGCGCCCGGTCCGCATCGAGGTCGTCGGGGTGGCGGTATCTTTCCCACCGGAACGTCGATCACGCTGTCCCCCGGCAACCGCGGCCTGTTCGACGGGGTCGGCGCGATCGAGTTCCGCTCCTACTTCGCCGGCCCGAACACGCTGCGGGCCAGCGCGGACGGCCTGGCACCGGCGGAGCTGACCATCGAGGCCGTCGGCGGGGAACGATGGCGTGGCCGGCCTCGCCGCCTGTCCCCCGGTCCGCCCTCGCTCTCGTACCTCCCCTCCTCCGACGCCCCGCGCCTGCTGTCGGCCAAGCGGCCCGTCTTCAGCAGCGGCTCGACCGCCGACCGTCCAGCGCACCTGGTCACCGACTACTCCACCGGCGAGGGCTGGGTCAGCGCCACGAACCAGCCGGGCGCCTGGATCCGCGTCGACCTCGAGGGCCTGTGGCGGGTGGACACCGTCACAGTGCTTCTCGGCGAGCCGGACGCCGTGCCGTACCGGCTGGAGGTCTCCGACGGCCAGGCCGCCGAGGAGGTGGCCACCGGCACCACCGACCGCCGGATGTCGTTCGACCTGCGAGGCCGCGCCCTGCGCGCGGTGAAGCTCGTGTTCCCAGAGGCCCCGGCCGAGATCAAGGAGGTGCGAGTCCACGGTCGCTGACCATCCCGCCATCGTTTCGTATCTCGCTGGTTCCTAGAACCCCTGAAGCACCGAGGGAGTAATTCCGCATGTCCATGAACTTGGAAAGGACGAACCGTCGCGGCTTCCTGAAGACAGCAGGTGGGCTCGCTGCCGCCGGCGCAGCGGGCGCGCTCGGGCTCCGTGCTGGCGCGCGGGTCGCAAAGTCGTACACGGCGCAGCAGCGGCGCTCGTAGGTGGCGCCGTAGAAGCCGAAGTACGAGGTTCCCGCTGATCAGCGGGCCGCCGCTCTCCCCTCTGCCGGACGCGGCCCGCGCCGTAATCCGTTCGAATTCACCGGAGGCGAGGGACACCGTCACCCGCGCTGAATGGCCCTAGAAAGCGATCAGTCCAGGCACCGCCATGCCGATGTGGCTTGGGAATGGCGGCGCCCTCAGCGGCAGCAGTGTCCGGCGGCATCGGGGTCGTCTTCACGTGGCTGGCAGGCACTCAAGGCCGCGCGCACGCTGAGTGGATGGCGGACACCCGCGAGACCACTGACCAGACGAAACGTCAAAACTGAGCAGCGTGAGGCGTACCGCGCGATGCTTCTTCACATCCACGTTGCCCAACTCATGCACCACCTCCGTGGACGCAACCGGCCCGCTGATCTAGTACCGTGCCAGCTCAGCGGACCTTGGCATGTCGAAGGAGAGGGCGGGATACCCTGCCTTCGGTGCCTCGAACCGCGTGACCGGAGGAGTCGATGCTGGGATGACGGCAGGGCGACCGATGCCCACACAGGACGACGTGCTCGGGTACTTCGACACGCTGTCGAACTGGGGACGGTGGGGCGACGACGACGAGCTCGGCACTCTGAACCACATCACCGACGACGTCCGGCTGGCGGCGGCGCGGGCCGTGCGCCACGGCAGGAGCGTGTCGTGCGCATGGGAGGTTGCCGTACCGGAAGACATGGAGCGGTCGACGACGACGTGCCCGTGCGCCGCCGACATGCCGGGTGCCGAGAACATGCCGGTGCCCGGATTCCGCAACGACCGGCGCTGGGGCTTTTCGTCCGAGCGGCTCGGCATCACGTTCCACGGCAACACCCTCACCCACGTCGACTCGCCGTGCCACATCTTCTGGGACGGCACGATGTACAACGGGCGGTCGCACTCGCTGGTCGACGCCGCAACGGGATCGGCGTGGGCATCCGTCACGGCGGCGGCGAACGGGATCATCACGCGTGGTGTCCTGCTGGACATTGCGAGGGTCCGCGGTGTGCCGTGGCTGGAACCGGGGCAGGGTGTGTTCCCCGACGATCTCGAGGAGGCCGAGCGTCGCCAGGGTGTGCGGGTGCGATCCGGCGATGCGGTACTCCTGCGGACCGGCTATGGGCGCGTCCGGCACGAGACCGGTGAGGCCAGCGGTTTCACGCAGGCCGGCTGGCACGCGTCCTGCCTGCCGTGGCTGCATGAACGGGAGGTCGCGCTGATCGGCGCTGACACCCCCCAGGACGTTCAGCCATCGGGGTACGAAGACGTGTTGATGCCGGTTCACGCCGTGAGCCTCGTCGCCATGGGTCTGTGGATGCTCGACAACTGCGACCTGGAGGCGTGCGCGACGACGGCTGCCGAGCTCGGCCAGTGGGACTTCCACCTCGCAGTCGCGCCGGTCCGCTTCGCCGGTACGTCCGGCAGCCCAGTCAACCCGATCGCCACATTCTGACCGCGGTTCACGAGGGGGTGCGGCGCCATGAAGGACCCGGCCCGCACCTGGAACGCGGTCATGGTCGGTGAGGGCACGCCGTGCTGGTCGGGAACCAGGCGGCGGAGGAGGCGGAGACCGCCGCCCCCCTGATCGGCACCGTGGTGATCGTGCTGGAAGACCTACGAATCCGGCCTCTTCACCCCCGGCTCCCACGACTGACCCGTCTTTGGAGAGGGCGTCTCCCCCAACTGGAGGGCGTCGGTGGTGGTGCGCAGGGCGGTGATGAAGGCGGTCGTGGCGGGCGGGTCCGGTGGTTCGCCGAACGTGGCGAGGTAGATGCGGCGCCGGAACTCGGTCAGTTCGCTGGCGACGACCCCGTCCGCGTGGTGCGAGCGCAGCGCGAGGCCGGGCATGGTGGTGACCCCGAGCCCGGCGGCGACGAACGCCTGCTCGACGACGATGTCGTCGCTGCTGTAGGTGATGCGCGGGCTGAACCCGGCGGCTTCGCAGAACTGGAGCAGTTCACCACGGCAGTTCTCGCAGCCCGCGATCCACGCCGAGTCCCGGTGGTCGGCGAGCGTCTGGCCAGGGTGCCGGCTGAGCAGGTACATCGGGTCGTCGAGGAGGTAGGAGTAGCGGATGCCGTCGTCCGGCACGGTGTCGTCGTAGCGGTGCACGATGGCCAGGTCGGCCGAGCCGTCGCGCAGCCGCCGCTGGGCCACGGTGGGGTGGGCGTCGGCCAGGTGCAGCTCGATGTTCGGGTACGACTGCGACAGCGCCATGGCCGCGGGCGGGACCAGGACGCTCAGGGCCGAGCTGAAGGCCGCGAGGCGGACCCGTCCGGTCTGCAGCCCGAGTTGGGCGGCCAGTTCGGCGCCGGCCGCGTCGACCCGGCCGACGATCTCCGCCGCGCGGCGGGCGAGCAGCTCCCCTTCAGGGGTGAGCCGGATGCCACGCCCCACGCGCTGGATCAGCTTGGCTCCGGTCGCCGCCTCCAGCCGGGCCAGATGATGGCTGATCGAGGGCTGCGAGTAGTGCAAGGCCTTGGCCGCTTCGGTGACCGAGCCGTGGGCGGCGACCGCCGCCAGGACGCGAAGCCGGACGATATCGAGCATTCATCAACCCTATCGATGAATTTTCGCTAAAGGTGGCATTAGACGCATAAGCCCTCTTGGGTGGAGGCTCGTCGGTGAGCCGAGATGGGCTGGATGACCGGGTCAACCACAACGGCCCGAGCCAGTGCCGGCCGCCGGATGCTGTGAAGGCCCGACGGCGGACGAGAGTAAGGGAATCCCCAGCGATGCGTACGTACCGGGAACTGTTTCGAACACCTGAGTTCACCCCGCTGTTCGCGGCTTCGTGCGCGCAGGTCGCCTCGACCACGCTGAACGGGCTGGCGCTCGCCACGCTGGTGTATGCCCGCACGGACTCCCCGCTGCTGGCCGCGTTGAGCATGTTCGGGCCGTCGTTCGCCGAATTGGTCGGCGCCACCACGCTGCTGTCGGTGGCCGACCGGGTGCAGCCGCGTGCGGCGCTGACGCTGACCGCGCTGGCCGGCGGCCTGGCCGGCTTGGCGCTGGCCATGCCGGGCATGCCGCTGTGGGCGATGTTCACGGTGATCTTGGCTCTGGGCCTGGTCAGCTCGATCGGCGGCGGTGTCCGGTACGGCCTGCTCAACGAGATCGTGCCGCCGAACGGGTACGTGCTCGGCCGTTCGGTGCTCAACATCTCGGTCGGCGCGATGCAGATCGCCGGCTTCGCGCTCGGTGGCATCCTGCTGGCGGTGGTGTCGCCGCGTGCGACGCTGGCCATCAGCGCGGCGCTGGCCTTCGTCGCGGCTCTGGTGCTGCGGTGGGGACTCAGCGCCCGGCCGCCGCGGGCGTCCGGCCGCCCGTCCCTCGCGGCCACCTGGCAGGTCAACCGGCATCTGCTGTCCACGCCGGCCCGCCGGGCCGTCTACCTGGCGACGTGGGTGCCCAACGGCCTGGTGGTGGGCTGCGAGGCGCTGTTCGTGCCCTACGCGCCGCGGTCCGCCGCCGTGCTGTTCGTCGCGGCGGCGCTGGGCATGCTGTTCGGCGATCTGGTCGCCGGGCGGTTCATGTCGCCACAGGGGCGGCGGCGGTGGGTCACCCCGCTGCGATTCTTGCTCGCGCTGCCGTACCTGCTGTTCGTGCTGCCGCTCAGCACGCCGGTCGCGGCAGGCGTCGTCGCGGTGGCGTCGATCGGCTTCGCATCCACGCTGCTGCTGCAGGAACGGCTGATCGCCCTGATCGGCGAAGACGTCCGCGGTCAGGCGCTGGGCCTGCACGTCACCGGCATGAAGGCGATGCAGGCGGCCGGCGCCACGCTGGCCGGGCTGCTTGCGCAGTTTCTGCCCGCGGGTGCGGCGATGGCCGTGATGGCGGTGGCGTCGCTCGCTGTCACCGCGACGCTCAACCCGGCCCTGCGCCTGTCGAACGGGACCCCGCCGCCCAGACCACAACCGACCACCGCGCAAGCAGTGGCCGAACGCCCCTGAACCGACGCTGAGAAACAACAACGAGAGGAATTACTGTGGAATCGTACGAGGTCACCGAGGTTCTGAACCGGCCGCTCAGCCGGGAACTGCTGGCCCGCGACGTGACCCGCCTGGCCTACGTCGCCAAGGACGGCACACCCCGCAACATCCCGATCATCTTTGCCTGGAACGGCACGGAGATCGTCATGAGCACTCCGAAGAACGCTCCGAAGCTCCACGCCTTGAGCGAGAACCCGATGGTCGCCCTGACGATCGACACCGAGTCGCACCCGCCCAAGATCTTGCTCATCCGGGGCCGGGCCGAGCTGGACTTCGTCGACGGCATCCCGGACGAGTACCTCCAGACGACCACCACCTACCAGATGACCCCCGAGCAACGGGTCGTGTGGGAGGCCGAGGTGCGTTCCCTCTACCACGACGGCATGGTCCGGATCGTCGTGACCCCGACCTGGGCGAAGCTGATCGACTTCGAGACGACCCTGCCGAGCCCGGTCGAGGAACTGATCCGGCAGCGGGAGGAGCGTCAGCGCGCCTGAGCCCCGCCCGGTCGTCCGCGTCGGGTGGATCGCCCACGTGTGGGGCACCACCATGTCCTTGGCGCGCCTGGGACGCGAGTGGCCGTCCCCGTGCCCGTTTGTGGCCGCCGCGGAGTGCGCGGACTCGTTGAAGTTCGCCAGGAAATGTCGAGGTAGGGGGTCGAGAACCCGCGCGCGGTTTCGTCCCTGGGAAGAAGAACCGTTCCAGTTCCTCCGGTGTCGGATCCGTCACGAAGGCTCCGTACCGGTGGACCTGTTCAGCCGACAGATATTCGAGAGGCACAGTCAGTGATGCGAAAGCTCATCGTTCAGCAGTGGGTTACCGTCGACAACATCGCCGCGGAGGAGGACGGCGGGCTCAGCTTCGTGTCAGGGGAGCCCTTTTCCGAGACCACCGACCCTGCGTTCAAGGCAAGCGTGATGGGGCTCATCGACGAGGTCGACACGCTGATTCTCGGCGCGAATACCTACGCCCAGTCCACGGGCTGGGCGTACGCCGAGGAGCAGGGCGAGTACGGCGAGAAGCTCAACAACCTCACCAAGTTCGTCGCCTCGTCGAAGCTGGATGACGCCCCCTGGGGCGACTTTCCCGCCGCGACCGTGACGCGCGATCCGGTCGCCACCATCCGGGAGCTCAAGGAGCAGAGCGGCAAGGACATCTGGCTGTGGGGGAGCTTGACGCTCATGCACTCCCTGCTGGACGCCGACGTCATCGACAAGATCACCCTGCTCGTCTGCCCGGCGTCACGCGGCAAGGGAACGCGCATTTTCGAGGATCGGCAAGACCTGAAACTGATCGAGGCCACCGGCTTCGAAAACGGCGTGGTACTTCTGCGCTACGAGATCAAGAAATAAGCGGAAGTCCGCACTTTAGAAGAATCGGACGCCGGCGATGCCGCTCGTTTTGGGCATCGGCCGGCGCGCGACGATGAGCCGGTTGGCGGGTGAGGATGCTGCCGCTGAGCATGCATGCCCTCGGGGCAACAAGCGGGGGGTCAGGGTTCGGTGCGCCGATCGAGGCCGAGTGTGGCGATGAGGTCTTCGTGGAGCTCGAACCAGACACGGTGGCAGGAGTCGACGTCGGTGCGGTCGACCCAGGCGCCCTCCCCGGCTCGGGCGCGCGCCAGGGCTGTGGTGAATCGTGCGTCGTAGCCGCGGAACCGTGTGAGGACGCTCTCGAGCCGGTCTGCGAGTGGCGTGAGTGCGCGGTCGATGGCGGCGAGTTCGTGGAGGACCCGGGCGTCCCAGGTGGGATCGGAGTGGTCGTTGACGGCGAGCCGATCGCCGGCGGTGGGCCGGAGTTGCCAGTCGGTGCAGGCTCGTAGCAGGAGGGCGTTCAGCGGGAGGAACTCGCGGTAGACGTCGCGAACCTCGTCGGCTCCGCCGACGCGTGCGAGCTCGGCCGCGAGCTGGCGCTCGTTCTCGGCCCGGCCCCGTTCGGTCAGCGACCAGCCTCCGGTGCCGGCGAAGGCGGTGTGCTCGACCCAGCCGCACGCCTCGGCGTCGAGCAACACTTCTTTCGTCTCGGCCGTGTCGAGGCCGGACCGCTGAGCGATCACCGGGGTGTCCGCGAACCCGGTGAGGCGCACGGCGTGCAGGACAAGGAGGGCGGGCGGAGAGTCACGCGTCACGAGTCGGCGTCCTGTCGTGCTGTCAGGCGGGTGTAGTGCTGCTGGCACGCCTGCGGTGAGTTGAACCCCATCGCGTGCGCCATCTGCGCCCAGGTCAGTCCGGCGCTCCGGGCCATGAACAGCAGGGCGGATTCGAGTCCTTCGACCTCGGCGCGTGCGGCGGGCAGGAGGGTGAGCGCACTCAGGATGTCCTCCGGGCTCAGGTCGGCGTTGCGCCAGACGGCGAATTGCACGAGGTCGACCGCCGACGGCGGGGCTGGCGGGGGTCGCCACGGGCGGGCGTCGAGCGCGTCGGCGCCCAGGCTCAGTAGACGCTCACGCGCCTCCTGCTCACGTCGGGCCTGGGCGTGGTCGGCGTGCGCGCTGTGAGCGATGTCCTGCTTGCGTGCCATGCGACTCATGATGCACAATCAACAAAATGTTGTCAACTATCTGTTGAAAGGCGTGGGTGGATGATCGTACCTCTCGTGGAGGCTGTCGCCGATACCTGCGGAGGCAAGGGCGGCACACTTGGCGCGTTGCTCCGCGCGGGTCTGCCGGTTCCTGACGGCTTCGTCGTCCCGTTCGCCGCTTACCGCGCCGCTGTCGGCGATCTGGGCCTCGGACGGTTCGCCGACGAGCCGGACGATCTCACCGTGGCACGGCAGGCGATCGTGGCCCGCCCACTCCACGCCACCGTCATGGACGCACTGGGACGCGCGCTCGACGAGCTCGGCGACCCGCCAGTGGCGGTAAGATCATCGGCAGCGAACGAGGACACCGGTCAGGCGTCGGCGGCCGGTCAGCACGAGAGCTTTCTCGCCGTGCACGGAGTCAGCGACGTCGCCGATGCCGTACGCGCCTGCTGGGCCTCGCTGTCATCGCCACGTGCCGTCGCCTACCGGGGTGCCTCCGGGCGCGACGACCAGCCGTCCGCCGATCCTGTGATGGCCGTCGTCGTCCAGCGCCATCTGGATGCCGAGGTATCCGGGGTCATGTTCACACCCGCAGGTCCGGACAGCGCGACCGAGATCGAGGCGTCCTGGGGCCTGGGCCCCAGCATCGTCGGAGGCGCTGTCACCCCGGACGCCTACCGAGTCGCCGAGGACGGGATGGTCACCCGCACCGTCGCAGACAAACGGACCCGCCTGGACCGGCGTGGCACGCGGCTCGTCGTTCGCGACGTGCCCACCCGTGCCCGGCACCAACCGACGATCGATGACGCGACCGCCGCGCAGCTCGCCGAGCTGGGCAAGGAGATCGCTGCCGTACTCGGCGGACCGCAGGACGTCGAGTGGGCGATCGTCGACGGCCGTACCTGGGTTCTGCAAGCTCGGCCGATCACCGCCGCGCTCCCACGGCGGCCTCTTCCTTCCGGCTCCTCGGACGTCCCGGCCGCCACACTCACCGGGACACCGGGCAGCCACGGGACCGTGACCGGAACCGCCCGGATCGTCCGCGGTCCCGGCGACTTCGCGCGCGTGAACCCGGGCGACATCCTCGTCTGCCCCTTCACCGACCCCGCTTGGACACCGCTGCTGCGCATCGCCGCCGGCGTCGTCACCGAAACCGGAGGCGTGCTGTCCCACGCCGCGATCGTCGCCCGCGAGCACGCCATCCCCGCCGTCCTCGGCATCCCGAACGCAACGAGCATGCTCCACGACGACACGCTCATCACCATCGACGGCACCACCGGCACCGTCACGGCGACCGACGCGTGACCGATCACTTCCGTCCCTGGCCGGGAGTGATCACCCAAAAGCCGCACGCCGCCGAACCCATGCCTACGGAGCGAAAGGAGAGGGGAAGCGGGCCCGCACGGGCACCGCACCCCCCAACTGCTGATGACTACGCGACACCTCTACCTGGCACGCCACGGCGCAGCCGACGCGTTCGGGGAGCTCACCGGCATCGGGCGCCGGCAGGTGGGCCTGCTGGGCGAACGGCTCGCCGGCGTACCGGTCGACGCCGTGTGGCACTCTCCGCTGCCACGCGCCGTGGCAAGCGCGCACGAACTCGCCCGGCATCTGCCGAACGTGCCCGTGACCGAGGCCGCCGAACTCGTCGACCACGTGCCCTACGTCCCCAGCGCGGCCGAAACACCCCCGTCCTGGGCCGGCTTCTTCGACGGCTACGACGACATCGAGGCGGCCTCGGGGCAAAGGCTGGCCGAGGCCCTGGTCGCCCGGTTCGCGAAGGTCCCCGACGCGACCACGAATGGGACCCGGCCCGACACACACGAGGTCCTGGTGACGCACGCCTACCCGATCGCGTGGCTGGTGCGGCACGCGCTGGATGCGCCGCCGTCCCGGTGGCTCGGACTGAACAGCGCCAACACCGCGCTGACGGTCATCGAGTACCGTACCGGTCTGCCGCCCACGATCGTGATGTTCAACGACATGAGCCACCTCCCCGCCGACCTGCGCTGGACCGGGTTCCCCGACGGCGTGAGGCCGTGAGGTGTCTCCTGCTGCCCCGTACGTGATCCTCCCCCACGTGACGCCGACCGGTTACCACATGCGGGGGGGCTGGTCGTACTCGCCGCAGCCACCACGCTCACCGGCCGGGGCGCGCCATGTCAGGCGATGCGGAGTCTGGTCCTTGAGGAGGAGCCCAAGGACCGGCTCGCCGCAGATCCCGCACTACGCGAGCCGGGGCTGGCGGCCGGGGCGCATGGCCCCTGACGAAGTGGGCGTCGCACCATGACCGAGGCCGCTTTCAGGACTGGCGCGGTACATCCCTCAGCATGGTCAGGCCATGCTCCAGCAGGCGGCGCAGCTCGGCGGGAGGCTGGACGCCCGACACCGGGGGTCCGCCGTCGATCACGAGGGAGGGGACGCCGGTGATCCCGTGCTCGGCCGCGCGGCGCCGGTCGGCGCGGACCTGTTCGGCGTAGTCGTCGCCGGCGAGCAGAGCCTGTACCTCGGCGTCAGCCAGCCCGGCCTCGCCGCCCAGGCGCCGAAGCACCTGCGGGTCGGCCACGTTCAGCCCTTCGGTGTGGTACGCGCGCAGCAGCCGCTCCATCGCCTGGCCGGCCAGGCCCCGGGCAGCGGCCAGATGGCACAGCCGGTGCGCGTCGAAGGTGTTGACCGGCCGGGCCAGATGCAGGTTGAGCTCCAGTCCCTCAGCAGCGCCCAGCGCCCGAATCCTGGCGGTGCGGGCCGGCGCCTGATCGCCCCACCAGCCGGCCATGGCCTCGGCGGCCGTCGGACCGGGGATCCGGCCTTCGTCCGGGGCGAGCTCGAAACTGCGCCAAATGGTGTGCACCTTGTCCCGGTCGGTGACCTGCTCCAGTGCCGCACTCAGCCGTCTCTTGCCGATGTAGCACCACGGGCACAGGACATCGGCATAAATTTCGACCTTCATGAACGTCCTAGGTGATTCGCGATCCGATCAGAGGCGAGGAGCTGTGGCCGGGACCGGCCTCGCGGACGGCGGGTTGTCGATGATCGAGTTCCGCGGTCACGTACACGCTCCTTGTCAGAGGCCGGGCAGGCTCTGGTGGCTCATCCTGCAACCTCAACCGCAGTTGAGATCAAGGGGTCTATGGGGTGCCGCTGGCGGCGTGGGCGTAGCGGCGGGCCAGGCGCGCGAAGGCGTCCTTGAGCTCGGCCGGGCCGACGACCTCGATGTCGGCGTCGAACCTGCCGATGGCGCTGGCCAGGCCAGGCCACGACCACGAGCCCAGGACGAGCCGGCAGCGGTCAGGGCCGAGTTCCTCGACGACGCCGTCACGGGTGTGGCGGGACACGACGGCGGCGGGCAGGTCGAGGATCACCTCGCCACGGCAGGGCCAGTCGCCGGAGCCGGAGCCGTCGGAGCCCCGGAACCTGCCGGTCACGAAGGCGGCCACCTCACCTCCGGGCAGCTCGCGCGGGGTGAAGCGGGGTCCCGTGGGGATGCGGGGGGTGATCCGGTCGGCGCGGAAGGTGCGCCAGTCCTCGCGGTCGAGGTCCCAGGCGATGAGGTACCAGCGTCCGCCCCAGGTGACGAGGTGATGGGGCTGCACCCGGCGCGGCGGACTCTGCCCGCCGGTCTCGTCCGGGTAGTCGAAGCGCAGCACCTCGCGGGCGTGGACGGCGGCGCTGAGCGCCATCAGCACGCTGCTGTCGACCTGCGGGTCCGGTCGGGTCGCGGGCGGCTCGACGGCGGTGACGTGGAAGGTGTCGATGCGGCGGCGCAGCCGTGTGGGCATGACCTGCCGGACGGTGGTCAGCGCGCGTGCCGCGGCTTCCTCGATGCCGGCGCCGCTGGTGGCGGCGATCTGGAGTGCGATGGCCAGGGCGACGGCCTGCTCGTCGTCGAACAGCAACGGAGGCAGCTCCGTGCCGGCGTCGAGCCGGTATCCGCCGTCGGGCCCCTTGAAGGCCACGATGGGATAGCCGAGCTCGCGCAGGCGGTTGACATCGCGGCGCACGGTGCGCGGGCTGATGTCCAGCCGCTCGGCCAGCAGCGCCGCCGGCCAGTCCCGGCGCGCCTGGAGCAGCGAGAGCAACGCGAGCAGTCGCGCTGAGGTCTTCGGCATGATCCTCATATTGCCCGGAGAAGCGGCCACTTCCTGGCCGCTTCGCTGAGCGACGAGCAACTCGGCGAACGCCCGACGGTCAGCGCACTGTGCCTCGGCGGACTGATCAAGCATGTCGCGTCCATCGAGGTAGCAGGTCGCCGCCCGCAGCGAGGAGATCGTCGCCGCCCTCCCCGATCTGTCGGCGACGCACTCGTTGCCGGAGGCGCCCTGGAACGAGCCGGGAGCGGTGCGGAGCGTGCGCGGGGTGCTGATGCACGTCATCGCCGAGACCGCCCAGCATGCCGGGCACGCCGACATCCTCCGGGAGACGCTGGACGGGCAGAGATCGACCTGAGCGGTGACGGGCCCCGCCGGAAGGGGCCATGCCACCGAACGAATGGGGGATCTTCCTCAGTCGTTGAGCAGCCGCCACGCGGTGAGGGCGAGCCTGGCCCGTATCAGTCCGGTGGGCTCGGTGAGCTCGACGCCCAGGGTCTTCCCGAGCTGTTCGAGCCGGCGGGCGACGCTGCTGTGGTGCAGGTGGAGCAGGTCGGCGGCCCGGCGGAGGGAGCCGGTGGCGCAGTAGGCGTCCAGGGTCTCCAGGTCTTCCGGGTTGTCGGCCATGCGGGCGATCGCGGCCACGTCGGCGTTGTCGCGCGAGGCGTCCTGGGGTATCTGCGCCAGGAGTGCCAGCGAGCCCAGGTCGTCGTAGTGGACGACCGGCTGGCGGGGGGTGGCGAAGCGGAGGGCGGTGCGGGCCTCCTGCCAGGATCGGTCGGGACTATCGGCGGCGCCGATGCCCGCCCGTATACCCGCGGGAAACCGGGCCGCGTTGACGGCGGTGGCCAGCAGGACGCCCACGTCGGCGAGTGGTGCCGCCTTCACCGGGCTGGCCGGGCAGATCAGGCCGCCGACCTTGTCGAGCGGGAGGTGCGACCGTACGGCGACGACGCGGACCGGCAGGTCGGCGGCGAAACCCAGGAGCCGTAACGCCCGGGCTCTGGCCGCCTCGTCGCTGTCGGAGCTGATCACCAGTTCGACGAGCGCGGGGTCGGCCATGGTGGTGCGGGCCGGGCCGTACCGTTCGACGACCGCCGCGGCGGCGATGGCGAGCCGGTCCAGCACCAGTTCGTCGAGCGGGCCCGGCGGGCCGGGGCGTTCCAGCCACACCGTGCCGATCTCCTCCTCGTCGAGCGTGATCGGCGCCGTGGTGGACGCGGGTGACGGTGGGAGGGAGGCCTGCCTGCCGTCGGGCGAGACGCGGATCGTCTGTCCCCTGCCGTGGAGCCGGATCCCGGCCGCGCACTCGGCCAGGCCCGCCGAGGCCCGGGCCAGCGCCGGCAGATCCACCCGCCGGCGCATCAGCGTGTCGTAGAACATGACGACCCGGATCGCGCCTCCGGCTTGGGGATCCAGTTGCGACAGCCGTTGGGCCAGTGCCTCCATGGCACCAGCGTATGCGCCGATCGGTGCGCGGCCGGGGCGGGATGTCCGACGGATGGCGGATGATCTCGGGGCCGTCAGCGGTGAGGATGCCGGTATGGATCCCGAACTGGAAGCGTTCATCCCGTTGTTCCCCCGCGTCAACCTGACCGACCCGGTCGCCGAGCGCAAGAGCTTCGCCGAGATCGCCGCCGCGGCCCCGCCGCCGGACACCTCGAACATGGAGATCGAGGAGCGCACAGTGCCCGCCGATCCGCAGGTGCCGGTGCGGATCTATCGCCCGCACCTCGCGCAGGGCGCCATCATCTGGCTGCACGGCGGCGGATGGGTCATGGGCGACCTGGACACCGAGCACCCGTGGGCCGCCCGGCTGGCGGACGTCTCCGGCGCGGTGGTGATCTCGGTGGGCTACCGCCTGGCCCCCGAGCAGCCGTTCCCGGCCGCTCTGGACGACGTCTACGCCGTGCTGACCTGGACGGCCGAGCACGCGGCCGAGCTCGGCATCGACCCGGAGCGGATCGCCGTCGGAGGTCACAGCGCCGGCTCCAACCTTGCGGCCGGGGTGGCGTTGCGGGCGCGCGACGAGCAGGGGCCGCCGATCTGCTTCCAGCTGCTCAACCAGCCCGCGCTCGACGACCGGATGGAGACCTGGTCGGCGCGGCACTTCACCGATACCCCCTGGATGAATCGCGACAAAGTCGTCGCAGCGTGGCGGCACTACCTGGGTTCCGCGCCCCCCTCGCCGTACGCCGCCCCCGCGCGGGCCGACGACCTGTCCGGCCTGCCCCCCGCCTACATCGCCACCGCGGAGTTCTGCCCGAACCGCGACGAAGACATCCTGTACGCGCTGCGCCTGCTGCAGGCAGGCGTGTCGGTCGAGCTGCACCAGTGGCCCGGCACCTTCCACGGGTCGCAGGCGATCCTGTCCGCCGAGGTGTCGCAGCGGCAGGTCGCCGAACTCGGCGCAGCCCTGCGCAGAGGACTGAGTCACGTTGGCAAGTAGGGATTCAGCAGCCGCAAGCGTGGCCGTCGAGCCGGGCGCTCGGCCGGGCATCGCCCTCGCCGCGGTGGCCGTCGTGCAGTTCATGGTGTCGCTTGACCTGTCGGTCGTGAACGTCGGACTGCCGCAGATCGCTGCCGGCCTCGGCTTCAGCGCAGTGGGCCTGACCTGGGTGATCCACGCCTACGCGCTCACTTTCGGCGGGCTGCTCTTGCTGGGCGGCAAGGCGGCCGACCGGTACAATCACAAGCGGGTCCTGCTGCTCGGGCTCGGCGTGTTCGGCCTCGCCTCGCTCGTCGGCGGCTTCGCGCAGGAACCCGGCCACCTTGTCGCCGCCCGTGCCGTCCAAGGCATCGGAGCGGCCGCACTGGCACCGGCCGCGCTGGCGCTGCTGACCGCGACGTTCCCCACGGGCAGGGCCCGCATCCGCGCCTTCGGGATATGGAGTGCGATGAACGCCGCCGGGGGCGCACTCGGCGTCCTGATCGGCGGCCTGCTCACCGAGTACGCCGGCTGGCGCTGGGTGATGTTCGTGAACGTGCCGATGGCCGCGTGCGCGCTGGCCCTGGCCTGGCGGGGTGTCGCCGCCGGCCCGCCCCCGGTTCGCGGCGGCCGTCCGGATGTCCTCGGTGCCGTCCTGGCCACGGCGGGCATGACCCTGCTGGTGTTCGGCCTCGTCCGCACCGACGAGTACGCGTGGACCTCGCCGACGACCGTGACGACCCTGGCGGTCGCCGCCGCGCTGCTGGCCGCGTTCCTCTACGTCGAGCGAACCACCGCCCGCGAACCGCTGATCCGGCTCGGCCTGTTCGCCAACCGCTCGGTCGCCGGCGCGAACGCCTACAACCTGCTGGTCGGCGCGGCCATGGCCGCGGCCTTCTATTTCGTCTCCCTCTACCTGCAACGAGTGCTCGGGATCGGGCCGGCCCTGGCCGGGGCGGCGTTCCTGCCGATCGCCCTCGGCGTGGTCGCCGGCTCCGTGCTCGCCGTCAAACTCGGCTACCGTCTCGCGCCGCGGATCCTCCTGGTCATCGGCGGGCTGCTGACCGCGACCGGGCTCGCCTGGTTCGGCCTGATCAGCCCAGATGGCACCTTCACCGCCGACGTCCTGGGTCCCTCGCTCGTCGCCGGCGTCGGCTTCGGGCTCTGCCTCGGACCGGTCGTCTCCACCGCCACCACCGGCGTCGCGCCCCACGAGAGCGGCACCGCCTCAGGCCTGCTCGCCAGCTCACGCCAGATCGGCGCCTCGCTCGGACTGGCCACCCTCGGCAGCGCGGCCCACCACCGCACCGGGCAGACCGCCACCCCCGAAGCGCTGAACGACGGATACGCGCTCGGCCTGACCCTCGGCGCCGCACTCCTGGTCGCCGCCGTCCTCATCGCCCTCACCGTCCTGCGCCGGACCAGCCCGCCATCACGGGCCGAGCAGAGCGACGACCGCGATCTGCTCCGCGCCCGCAGTTGAAGATCGTCGTAGGAAGGACGCCTCGGCATGACCGTCACCCCGATCGATCTCTTCGCCTCCTTCGTCCGCCTCGACCGAAGCGGCGAGATCCACGCCGAGAAAAGACCGATGGACCTCGACCAGGACGGGTGGCAGCTGACGGCCTTCTATGCGAGGACCGACGCCGACGTCCACGCCGACCACTGGGAGGTCCATCCCGAGGCCGAGAAGGTCGTGTCCTGCCTCGTCGGCAAGATACGCCTCTACCTCCGTCCGGAGCAGCCGGGACAGGAGGAGGAAGAGATCAGGCTGACGGCCGGAACGGCGGCGATCGTCCCACGCGGGCGGTGGCACCGCATCGAGTTGGACATCCCCAGCAACATCATGGCCGTCACTCTGCCGCGTGGCAGCCGGCTGGAGAAGCGGACCGAAGCCTAGGCACGGGCCTGGGTCACCCCGAGATCGACGAAGACGGGAGAGCGATGACCACCACCGAGCTTGCGCAGGCGAGGGAGCGGTCCACACCACCTCCGGATGACGGCTTCGCACCGGGACAAAGCATGACGCGGCTGCTGCGCCCTCATCTGCGGAGTTTCGCCGCCGTTATGATCCTGCAGGTCGTCGGCGCTGTCGCGGGTCTGGCGCCGCTGCTGGCGGTCGTCGAACTGGGTCGTACGCTGTTGTCGCCCGGTCCGATCGATCACGGTCATGTCTGGACCGTCGTCATCGCCGGTGCGGCCGGCTTTTTCGTCCGGCTGCTGTTCACGGCCGCGTCATCGGGAATCGGCCATGTTCTCGACGGCCAGGTGCAACTGACCTTCCGCCGGCAGCTCGCCGCGCGGCTGGGGCGCGTACCGATCGGCTGGTTCTCCCGGCGCCGGACCGGCGAGCTGGCCAAGGTGGTGGGGGAAGACGTCAGCGCCGTGCACCCGTTCATCGCCCACACCCCCGGCGAGCTCGTCGCCGCGTTCGTGGTGCCGCTGGTGTCGCTGATCTACTTGTTCACCGTCGACTGGCGGCTCACGCTGATCACGCTGATACCGGTGGTGCTGGCAGTGGCGCTGGTCCCTCTGATGATGACCCCGGCCCGGCTGCGCGAGCAGGAGGAGTTCGACGCGGCCATGGGACGGATCGCGAATTCCGTGGTGGAGTTCGTCCAGGGGATCTCGGTGGTCAAGGCGTTCGGCGGGTCCGAGCGCGCCCACCGTCGATTCCGCACGGCCGTGGACGATTTCGCCGGCACCTTTCTCCGCTGGGTGCGCGGTATCTCCCCCATCGCCGCCGGGATGCAGCTGGCGCTGTCGCCGCCGTTCGTGCTGCTGGTCGTGCTGATCGGCGGCGCGACCCTGATCACGAACGGTTCTCTGGCCGCGGCCGACCTGCTGCCCTTCCTGCTGCTCGGACTGGGCCTGACCGCTCCGGTGGCGGCCCTGGGCCACGGCTTCGACGACATGCAGGCCGCCCGGCGTGCGGTCGGCCGGATCCGGGACGTGCTCGGCGTACAGCCGCTGCCGGAGCCCGCGCACCCGGTCGCGCCCCAGGGCCACCGGGTGGAGCTGCGTGACGTTCGTTTCGGCTATGAGGCCGATCATGAGGTCCTGCGCGGGATCGACCTGGTGCTCGAGCCTGGGACGGTCACCGCGATCGTCGGGCCGTCGGGCAGCGGGAAGTCGACGTTGGTTCAGCTGTTGCCGCGGTTCTTCGATCCGACGCACGGTTCGGTCGTCCTGGGCGGTGTGGATCTGCGCGAGGTCGGCAGCCGGGAGCTCTACCGGACGGTCTCCTTCGTCTTCCAGGACGTTCGCCTGCTGCGCGCGTCGGTCGCGGACAACATCGCGCTCGCGGTACCGCATGCCGACCGTGACGACGTGGTCCGCGCCGCACGGCTGGCGAACATCCATGATCGGATTCTCGAGCTGCCGCGCGGATACGACACGGTGATCGGCGAAGACGCCGGGCTGTCGGGCGGCGAGGCACAGCGGATCTCGCTCGCACGCGCGCTGCTCGCCGCCACACCGGTCCTGGTGCTCGACGAGGCGACCTCCTTCGCCGACCCGCAGACCGAACAGGCGGCGCGCCGGGCCCTGGCGACACTGGGTGGCGATCGGACGATTCTGGTCATCGCCCATCGCCTGGAGACGGTCGCCGACGCCGACAACGTCGTCGTGCTGGAGAACGGGGCCATCGTCGAGCGAGGCAGGCCCGCCGAGCTGCTGGCACAGGACGGAAAGTTCGCCGCGTTCTGGCGGTCCCACCGATCGGCCATCACCCAAGGAGACGAATCCCGATGATTCGAATGTTGCTGCGCGTGCTGGGACACGAGTACGCCCAGCCGGTGCGTCGCACCGTGGCCCTGATGACGACGACCGCGGTAGCGGAAGGTCTGTCCTACGCGCTGCTGGTTCCGGTGCTGCGGGCACTGTTCGGGAGCACGCCCGGAGCTGCCGTGCCCTGGCTGATCGCGTTCGGGGCCGCGGTCGCGGTCTACGCGGTGCTGCGCTACGGGAGCGATCTGTCCGGTTTCCGCGTCGGGACCACGATGCTGCGTGGCATGTACCACCGGCTCGGCGATCATCTGGCCCGGTTGCCCCTCGGCTGGTACAACGCGGGCCGCGTCGGCGAGGTGTCCGTCCTGGCCAGCCGCGGCGTCCTCCAGGCGATGGGCGTGATCGCGCATCTGCTGGCGCCGTTCGTCTCCGCCTGCGTGACTCCCCTGACGATCGTCGTCGTGATGCTCGCTTTTGATTGGCGCATGGGGCTGGCCGCGTTGGCCGCCGTCCCGATCGTGGCGGCGACCCAGATCTGGACGGGACGCTCGATGGCCGCGACTGATGCCGAGCGCCACGAACGCGACCACGAGGCCACGGGGCGGGTCATCGAATATCTCCAGGCCCAGCCGGTGCTGCGGGCCGGCGGCCGGACCGTCGAACGCTTCCGGTTGCTCGACGACTCGCTGCGGGAGGTCCAGCGCACGTCCCGCCGTACCGTGCTGTCGGCACTGCCGGGCGTCCTGGGCCTGACCCTCACGGTGCAGGCGATGTTCACGGTGCTGTTGGCCCTGGGCGCCTACCTCGCGCTCGGCGGGAACATCGGCGCGGCAGAGCTCTTGACGATCCTGGTGCTGGCCGCCCGATGCGCCGATCCGCTGCTGTCGCTGGCGGACATCGGCGGCAAACTACGCGGCGCGCGTTCCGAGCTGGCCAGAATCGACACGGTGTTGCGTACCGAGCCGCTGCCGGAGGCTCCCGAACCGATCCGGCCAGTACGCCATGACCTGGAGTTCGAGTCCGTCACCTTCCGGCATGGCGACCGCACGGTGATCGACGACGTGTCGTTGTCCGTGCCGGAGGGACAGCGGCTCGCCGTGGTGGGACCGTCGGGTGCGGGCAAGAGCACGTTGCTGCAGTTGATCGCGCGGTTCTACGACGTGGACGCGGGCGTGGTGCGCGTGGGCGGCGTGGACGTGCGCGCGGCCGGCGCTGAGCTGCTGATGGCGCAGATCGCCATCGTCTTCCAAAACGTCTATCTCTTCGACGGCACGATCGAGGAGAACGTGCGTCTCGGCCGTCCCGACGCCGACGAGGCCGAGGTGCGGGCGGCGGCGACCGCGGCGCGGCTGGACGAGGTGATCGAGCGACTGCCCGGAGGATGGGCCGCGAACGTCGGCGAGGGCGGCGCCCTGCTGTCGGGTGGCGAGCGCCAGCGTGTCTCGATCGCGCGAGCGCTGCTGAAGAACGCGCCCATCGTGCTGCTGGACGAGGTGACCTCCGCACTGGACCCGGTGAACGAGGCGGCCGTCCACGAGGGCATCGAACGCCTGATGGCGGGCCGGACGGTGGTGATGGTGGCGCATCGGCTGCGGACCGTCCGGCGCGCCGATCGCATCGTCTTCCTGGACGGCGGCCGGATCGTGGAGGAAGGTGGCCACGACGAGCTGCTGCGCCGCGGTGGCCGCTACGCCGACTTCTGGAATGTTTCCATGACACCGGTGGCGGGTGAATGAGCCGGGGTGTGGCGGCGGTGCCTGCCGAAATTCGATTCGTGCCGTGTGGAGAGTGGACTACTGTGGCGCGGTGACCACCCAGATGATCATTCTCAACGGCGGTTCGAGCTCGGGGAAGTCCGGGATCGTACGGTGCCTGCAGGCCATACTGCCCGATCCGTGGCTGGCGTTCGGGGTCGACTCGTTCATCGCCGCCATGCCCGCGAAGATGCAGGCGTCGGGCGAGGGCATCACGTTCGCGCCCGACGGCGGGGTGAGCGTCGGGGCGGATTTCATGGCCCTGTACGCGGCGTGGACGGAGGGCGTCGTGGCGATGGCCCGTGCCGGCGCAAGGGTCATCATCGATGAGGTCTTCCTCGGCGGAGCGGCATCCCAGCAGCGATGGCAGAAGGCTCTTGGCGGGCTGGACGTGCTGTGGGTCGGCGTCAGATGTGAAAGTGCGGTCGCCGCGGGCCGTGAGATCGCACGAGGAGACCGCGTCCGGGGAATGGCCGCGTCCCAGGCCCATGTGGTTCACGAGGGGGTGATCTACGACCTGGAGGTGGACACGACGCACACCGAGTCCCTGGTGTGTGCGCGGACCATCGCCGCCCGCGTCAGCTGACCGGCGGATCGGCCCCGCCCGCCTGGCCTGCGGCAGCGGGCAGCTCACGCCGGTGGACGTCCTCCGCCATCGCCGCGAGGCGGCGGGCGAGCAGGGCCGCGGCCTCCCGCAGCTCCGGAGGCTCCAGCACCTCGGCCTCGAAGCCCAGCCGGGCCACGTGCATGGCGAGCCAGCCCAGGTCATCCCCGCCGACGGCGAGCACGCACCACCCGTCGCGATCGTCCTCGACGCGCCCGACCTGGGGTGGCACCAGCTCCCGCACCTGGTCGGGCCGGGCGTGCACCCGCACGCGGGCGAGATACCGGTACGGCGCTTCCGTCACTCCCCGCTGCACGTAGGCGACCGGGTCCGGATGCTCTCTTGCCCGGAAGCGCCAGGTCGTCGCCCCCGCCTCGCGCATCCGGTCCAGCCGGAAGGTGCGCCAGTCGTCGCGGTCGACGTCCCAGGCCATCAGGTACCAGCGGCGGCCGGTGGCGACCATCCGCACCGGCTCGACCGTGCGCTCGCGCTCCCCGCCGTCGCGACCGGCGTACCGGAAGCGCACCCGCACGGCGTCGCGACACGCTCGCGCGAGGGTCACCAGCAGCTCGGGGTCGATCTCGACCCCGGGGCCGACCAGGGTCTCCGTGGCGCCGTGCACCGCCCGCACCTCGGCGCGCAGCCGGGGCGGCATCACCTGGTCGAGCTTGGCGAGCGCCCGCAGCGCCGCCTCCCCCGCCCCGGCGACCGTGCCCCCCGCCGCCAGCCGCAGGGACACCGCCGTCGCGATCGCCTCCTCGTCGTCGAGGAGTAGCGGCGGCAGCCGGGTGCCCGCGCCGAGCTGGTAGCCGCCGCCGACCCCCGCCGTCGCGTGCACGGGGTAGCCGAGCGCGCGCAGCCGCTCCACGTCGCGGCGCACCGAGCGGTCGGTGACCCCCAGTTCGGCGGCGAGCTCGGCCGCGGTCCAGGACGGCCGGCGCTGCAGCAGCGCCAGCAACCGCAGCACCCGCTCGGTCGTCCCCTCGACACTCACCTGCTCATCGTTCCACAGATCACGGAACGATCCTGTCCGCTATATGCGGAAGAGTGAGCACCATGACCGACCAGACCTGGAATCCCCTGCTCCGAGAGCAGATCGACTGGCACTGGACCGAGCAGCTGCGCGATCGCCTCGACGGACTCACCGATGACGAGTACTTCTGGGAGCCGGCGCCCGGCTGCTGGAGCGTGCGTCCGCGCGGCACCGGCACCGCACCGGTGCAGGCCGGGTCCGGCGCGATGACCATCGACTTCGCGATGCCGGTGCCCGACCCGCCACCGTTCACGACGATCGCCTGGCGACTCGGGCACGTGGTCGTCGGCGTGCTCGCGATGCGCAACGCCTCCCACTTCGGCCGCCCGCCCACCGACTACCACTCCTTCGAGTACGCCGCGACCGCGGCCGAGGCGCTGGCCCAGCTCGACGCGGAGTACGCCACGTGGCTGGCCGGGGTGGAATCCCTCGGCGAAGCCGGCCTCGCCCGCCCATGCGGGGAGGCGGAGGGACCGTACGCCGAGCGTCCTCTGGCAGCGCTGGTGCTGCACATCAACCGCGAGCTGATCCACCATCTCGCCGAGGTGTGCCTGCTCCGCGACCTCTACCTGCACACCCACCACCGGACCCGACAGGAGGCGAGCTGAAATGGCCCGCGACGTCCAGATCACCTTTGACTGCGCCGACCCGGCCGCGTTGGCGGCGTTCTGGGGCGAGGCCCTCGGCTACCGGCTGGATGACCCGCCCAAGGGCTTCGAGTCGTGGGAGCAGGCCCTGGACGCGATGGGTGTGCCGCCCGAGCGCCGCAACGACGCCTCGGCGGTGGTCGACCCCGAGGGCTCCGGGCCTCGGCTGTTCTTCCAGCGGGTGCCGGAGGGCAAGCAGGCCAAGAACCGCGTGCACCTCGATGTGCGGGCCGCCCCCGGGCTCGAGGGCGAGGCGCGGATGGCGGCCCTGGAGGCGGAGGCCGAGCGGCTCGTCTCCCACGGCGCCACCCGCCTCCGCCGCTACGAGCCCGCTCCCCCGCTCGACGCCGGTCACATCATGATGGCCGACCCCGAGGGCAACGAGTTCTGCCTCGACTGATCAGCCCGCGCGTAGTCGGGGCGGGTACCGCCGACTGGCTGGAGAGGGCCCGTTCGTCATGGCCAGGCCGACTCCAGCCGGTGACAGCACCCGTCCTCGATGCTGTCCCGGCCGAGGCGATGGCGATGGTGACCGGTGCTCTCTGCAGCCGGACCGGGGTGTGTGGCTGCGGGGCCGCACTGAAGCGGTGCGCCCGGCCACCCGGACTCAGCGGTCGCACATCGCGGCGACGAAGGCGTCGATCAGGTGCTGGCGGACCAACAACCGCCTTTCGGCGAGCCACAACGATCGGTTGGGCAGGCATAAGGTGGGCCAATGGATACCGAGGCCGTGCGATCGTTCGTCCGGGCGGCCGAGCTCGGACAGTTTCAACACGCGGCCGACGAGCTGGGCGTGACGCAGCAGGCGGTCTCGAAGCGGATCGCCGCCCTGGAGCGCGAGCTGGAGGTCCGCCTGTTCACCCGTACCGCCCGAGGGGTCGAACTGACGCTCGACGGCCAGGCGTTCCTCCCGCACGCACGGAGTATCGTCGCGGGGGTTGATCGCGCCGTCACCGCGGTCAGGCCGGGCTCGCGGGCCCTTCGGATCGACGTTCTAGGGCTGCGAAGCGCGCAGGCCGTCGTTCTGCACGACTATTGGCGGTCGCACCCGGAAACCGACCTCGACGTGGTGACCCTCAAGGTCGACGACCCTCATGTGGCGGCCGCCGCCGTCCAGGCAGGCGATATCGACGCCTCGTTCCGCACCGTCACCGATCCGGCCACGCTGCCGCGCGACGTGCAAATGATCCACGCCTTCGACTCCCCGCTGGAACTCCTCGTCGGCCCCCGGCATCCGCTTGCCTCCGCACGAACACTGACACCACCCCAGCTGCGCAAGCTTCGGATCTGGGTGCCGGGCATCGTGCCCCGGAGCGAATGGTCAGAGTTCTACGATCAGCTCGCCACCGCCTTCGACCTCCGCATCGACGCGGCAGGCCCGAACTTCGGCAACGAGGTACTCCTCGACGCCCTCGCGGACTCCGCCGACGTGGCCACCCTCGTCGGTGCGCGCGACCGGTACATCTGGCCGACGAACCACGACCTACGCCGCATCCCGATCGTGAACCCGACGCTCGCCTACCCGATCTCCCTCATGCTCCCCAGAACGAATCCGCATCCGGGACTCCGGGCGGTCATCAGCCACTTCGCAAGCCTGACACCGCTCCCCGAGACGACGTGGCTCCCGTCCTGGGCAACGACACCACGCCGCAGCGCCGGCCAGACCTAGCACCGCCACGGCGAAGGCATGGGGTCGGCTGCATCATCGCCTCACCCGCCGCACCGCCTGGCTCGACCACGACGGCACAGGCGGGGCGGGTTCCCTCATTCGCCTGCCGGGCTGTCCCAGCCGGAGACGAACCATCGGACTGCTCCAGTGGCCGGATCGTACAACCGCCGGTTGATGATGCCGATGTTGCCTCCGTAGACGTGGATCCCAACGGTGGGCTCGTCGCCGACGGCTGCGACGGCGTGGACGTCGTCGTCGGTCGTACAGCACACGGTGACTTGCCCGCGTTCCCACACATGCTCACCGGCCGGCGTCAGGGCTGTAACCGGCTCAGACGCCACGGGCTTGACGTAGCGGAACTCGCGTTCGGCTCCCGAGTAGATTCCGACGACACCCCACGTGTCGTGTCCGTGCACAGGAGTGCGTTGACCTACCTTCCAGACCACCGACGCCAGTGACCAGCTGTTGTCGGGAGCGATGTAGAGCGGGTAGGTGACATGGCGCTCGTCCGACGGCCGGGTGAACTCCGGGGGAAGCCGGTAGTCGCTAGCCAACAGACCGGACAACCGAGCCGCGACCTGACTCGTGATCTCATACTCGTCGTCGATGGTGCTGACCAGGGACGCCACGTCTTCGATGAAGGTGGCCAAGGTGTCCGTTCTCATCGTGTCCATCCTCCTCTGTGAACCGCCTCTTCCAACTCACGCATCGCGGCGAACGCGGTAGCGCAGGTGAGTCACGGAGCCCGCGACGGGCTTCCCTTCCGGGATCAGCTCGGCCCGCTCCCCGGCGAACAGTGGCGTACCCTCCCCCATCAGCAGGGGGACCAGCTGGATGCGCACCTCGTCGAGCAGGCCCGCCCTGAGCAGCTGCCGGGCGATGTCCGCGCCCATCACCCAGACGTCCTTGTCGCCCGCGGCCTCCTTGGCACGCCGGGTCGCGGCCTCCAGGCCATCGAAGGCGAACGTCCCGCCGTTGTCGCCGAGGAGGTCCTCCCTGGTCCGGTGGGTGACCACGAAGGTCGGGACGCCGGGCCACGGCGTGCCGCCCCACGGGCCCACACCGAGGTCGAAGGTACGCCGTCCGATGAGGGCGGCCCCCACCGTCCCGTCGAGCTTCCGCAGGACGCCGAGGTCGACCTCCCCGCCCGGGCCCTTCCCCGCATGCCATTCGTGGAGGCGTTCGCCGCCGTCCCCCATGGGCTCTTCTTCTCTGACGTTCGGTCCGGTCGTGAACCCGTCCAGGGACATCGACACATCCAGCACGATCTTGCTCATCGCGAGCCTCCTCCGCTCCATCGGCGGCGCCGTCCGGCGCCGTCATGAAATAGTCGGAGCCGGCCTGGCCGTCTCGACATCACCACGGAACTACCTCCTGAACATGGGCGGCGTTCGTGGGTCTGGACCACCGCAGGTCGGCCGGGCTGTCATGAATCGGTCAACCATAGATGGACGGTCCCGGAAATACGTTGGCTGACAGATGGGTTGTAGAGCATACAAGTTGATCCACAGATGGGCTGCTGGACAACCAGATCTAGGACCCTCCATGCCTGACTATGGACACGAGCTCCTGCTCGGCACGTTCATCACCCCTATCGCGCACGAGCCGCACCAGGCGGTGTCCTTGGCCGAACTCACCGAAGCGGCCGGTCTGGATGTCGTGACGTTCCAGGACCACCCCTACAACGCCGACCTCCTCGACACCTACACCCTGCTGACCTGGGTCGCGGCCAAGACTCGGCGCGTCCACGTCTCGGCCGACGTCATGAACCTCCCGCTACGCCCGCCCGCGATGCTGGGCCGCGCGGCAGCGAGCCTCGACCTGCTGTCGGAGGGACGGTTCGAGCTCGGGCTCGGAGCGGGCGCCTTCCCCGACGCCGTGCACGGCATGAGCGGCCGGCGGATGACGCCCGGCGAGAGCGTCGAGGCTCTTGACGAGGCGATCGACATCATCCGGGGAGTCTGGAACGATCGCGAGCCCGAGCCCCTGCGCCACCAGGGAAAGCACTACGCGATCCCTCAGATGCAGCGTGGGCCCCGCCCCGCCCACGACATCAGCGTCTGGCTGGGCGCCTACAAACCCCAGATGCTGCGCCTTACGGGACGCAAGGCCGACGGCTGGCTCCCCACGCTCGAATATCTCCGGACTCCGGGGATGGAGGAGTCGAACAAGATCATCGACGAAGCCGCCCTCGCAGCGGGGCGCGACCCGAGCGAGATCCGGCGTCTGCTCAACCTCTTGCAGGTGAGTTTCTCCCGGACGCGGCGGGGACACCTCCAGGGACCGCCCGAGCAGTGGGTGGAGGAGTTGCTTCCGCTCGTGCTGGAGAACGGTTTCTCGGCCTTCTTCATCGGTCAGGACGACCCGCGGATCATCCGGACCTTCGGTGAAGAGGTGGCGCCCGCCCTCCGCGAGGCGGTCGCGCGTGAGCGGTCCCGGGCCGGCACGGACACCGGGCCCAGGCGCTCGCCGGTCGCGCTCAGCATGCGGCACGCCTCCATCGACTACGACGCCCTACCGCCGTCGCTCGCGAGGAAAGCCGTCGAGCCGGGCGACCGGGCCTACGACAGGGTCCGCCACACCTACACCCGCACCGGGTCACCTGCGCTGGCGATCCAGGCCGAGGACGCCGACGACGTCGTCGCGGCCCTCGCCTACGCACGCCGCCAGCACGTACCGATCTCGGTGCGCAGCGGCGGGCACGGCATCAGCGGCCGGTCGACCAACGACGGCGGGCTCGGCTACCTCGCCCGCAAGCGCGGCCTCACGGTCGACCACGTCACGGCCGCCGAGATCGTGGTCGCGGACGGCCGCAGGCTCCGCGTGGACGCGGAGCACCATCCCGACCTGTTCTGGGCGATCCGCGGGGCGGGCGGCAACTTCGGCATCGTGACCGCGTTCGAACTCGACGCCTACGAGGTCGGGAACGTCGTCATCGCGACCGTCATCGTCGACGCGAGCGACACGGCCGACTTCCTGATCTCCTGGGGGCGGCTGGTCGAGGCCGCGCCCCGCGAGATCACGAGCTTTCTGTCACTGTTCCCCGCCCGTCGAGGAGCGCCGGTGACCGCTCAGATCACCCTCGTCTACGCGGGCGACGACGTCGAGGCCGCACAGGACGCCCTCACCCCCTTCCTCGGCGCCGGCCCCGTCATCGACCAGCAGGCGCAGCTCGCGCCCTATCACCTGATCGTCGCCCCGCCCGAGAACGAGCACCGCGGCCAGGGCCTGGAGGACACCCGAAGCGGGCTGCTCGACCACATCACGCGGCAGGCCGCCGAAGTCGTCGAAGAGATGATGAAGTCCGGCGACATCATGATCATGCAGTTCCGTTCGATGGGCGGCGCGGTGGGCGACGTCCCCAAGGAAGCCATGGCCTGGTCGCACCGCACCCAGAATTTCGCCGTCATCGCCGCGACGGCGCCGAGCCACGTCGCCCGCATGGACAAGCACTGGGCCCACCTGTATCCGTTGCTGAACGGCATGTACTCCAGCTTCGAGACCGGCACCGACCCCCAGCGCCTGCTCGACGCCTTCCCCGAGCCGGTTTTGACCCGCCTCCGCCGGCTCAAGGCCGAGTGGGACCCTGACGACGTCTTCGACCGCAACTTCAACATCACTCCGGCGTCACCGACGGATGAGGACTCCCGGGCCGCGTGACGGGCACCTCGTGGCCGAGCAGTCGGCCGGGACCCTGGGATGCTCTCTCGGCATGGTCCTGCGCGCCTGGCGGGAGGAGGTCGATGAGGTGCTCCATGGCCTGCCGGGAAAGCAACCGGGGGAATCAGGTGCTGCTGGCCGTCGTACGGGGCGAGCCGCAGCGGCCTCATCGTCGCCGCGGAACGCGGGCGGCAGTTGCCCGCCGAGGCGGAGAGCCGTGTGGCCGCAGCGGAGCGCACCACTCATCCGCTGGGCCTCCACCTCGTGCGTCACCTGAGTGACCACGAAGACGAACACCAGGTCGAAGAAGAGCTCCATCGGCGTCACCCGAACGCGGGCGCTCTCCGAGGTCCACAGCCGCAGCCGAGGTCCGGACGACGTCATCGCCTCACTCCCCTCATCAGCAGGGACGCCCGGGGGCCGTGGCGTGACCGTCCTGCGCCTTCTCTGGTCCACTGGCTGACTCCGAGCTACGAAGGAAGCCACCGTACCGCCGATCAGCCCATGCCGTGGATGCGGCCCTCGGCGACGAAGATCCTGTCGCGGGATGCCGTGCGCCGTGCCCGGCTGGAGATCGCCAGCCCTAGCGTTTTGACACCCGATATGGCTAACCGCTATCTATTGGCTAACCGTTAGGGGGTGCAGAGTGCTGGTGAGGTCCGCCGAAGAGACGCGCACGGGCGTGGCCGCACTGCCCGGGAAAATCCACCAGGTCGCGACAGGTTACGGAGATCCGGCGACCGGAGACGGGGCGGCCGCAGAGGCTTCGGAGGGCCCGGCGGACCGGGTGGCGACGGTCCCGGGGACCGGCAGGAGCGGCCGGGAGGAGACGGCGGGCGCCCGCACCGTACCGGCTGGAAGCGGTTCATCCCCAGCTGGAATGTCGTGGTCCTCGCTTCACGGTGCTGGTGGCGGGCCTCTTCGGTATGATCATGGTGGCCTACGCGAACACCCCGCTACCCGTGGAGATCCAAAACCACGCCCTCGAGCAGGGCAGCATCATCTACTACCGCGACAGCAAATCCGAGATCGCCCGGCTCGGCACCAAGCGGCAGATCGTCCCGATCTCCAGGATTCCGCTGCATGTTCAGGACGCCTTCATCGCCGCGGAGAACCGTACGTTCCGCACCGACCCCGGCATCTCGATCTCCGGCATCATGCGAGCGGCATGGAGCACGGTGACCGGCAGGCAGGTCCAGGGCGGCTCCAGGCCGCCGCCCAGGCGTTCTTCGACAAGGACGTCGACAAGCTGACCCCCGCCGAGGGCGCCTACCTGGCAGGCCGGATCCAGAGCCCGGACGCGTTCGACAAGGCGGAGGCGGAGAAGAACTGGGCACCGACCCGGGAGCGGTTCGCCTACGCCATCGACGGCATGGCGATCGTCGACCCAGCCAAGTACGGACAACTGCCCAAAACGGCGAAGTTCCCCAAACTCGCCAAGCTAGACAAGAAAGAGACACTCAAGGGCATCAACGGCTACATGGTCGACATCGTCCAGCGTGAGCTGGAGCGGCGGGGGATCGCGAAGGAGCGCCTGCGCAGCGGCGGTTTCCGCGTCACGACCACGTTCGACAAGAAGCTCATGCGGGCCGCGAAGAAGGCGGTGGAGGGCCACAGCCTGAGGAGCTACGTGTCCGGCAATGGACCGATCACGCTGCCGGGCACCAAGCCGATCGGCAACTCGCACGATGTGGGCGCGGCCGTGCAGATCGACCGGGCCACCGCCGAGTCGGTGAACACGGCGTCCACCACGACGCGCACGTGGTCGTCTCGGTCAAGACGTTCAAGGGGATGACCGCCCTGGAGGAGGTCGACCTGCCCAGAACGGTCATCAGCCCGGACACCGCCGCCGATGCCACCGACGCGATGCAGCAGGTGGTCAAGTACGGCACGGCCGCGGGCACCTCGCTGCCCGGCGGGCGTCCGATCGCCGGCAAGACCGGCACCAACAACGAGAACAAGGAAGCCTGGTTCGTCGGCTACACACCGCAGCTCTCCGCGGCCGTCGGGATGTACAAGGAGATCCCGCAGACCGATCCCAAGACCAAGAAGGTCATCAAGGACGCCAACGGCCATCCCCTGCGCAAGGAGGTCTCTCTCGGCAACATTCAGGGTGCCGATACGCCCACCGAGATCTGGCGCGACTTCATGGCGATCGCCATGGCCGGCAAGCCGGTCGAGCCGTTCCCGGCGCCCGCCTTCGCCGGTCAGGCGCACGACCTGGCGCAGAAGCCGGCGCCCAAGCCGACCGGGGACCCGCTCGGCGAGGACGACGACCCGTTCGGCAACGACGATCCCAGCGAGGATCAGTTCAGGAGATCGCCAGATGTAGCGTTTTGACACTCCATATGGGTAACCGCTATCTATTGGCTAACCGTTAGGGGGTTGGAGTGCAGGACGCAGTGCTGGCGATGCTCGCCAAAGAGCCGTCGCACGGGTACAACCTGCGCGTTCGGCTGCGCCAGAGTCTTGGCCCGCTGGGCGAGTCGATGAACCCCGGTCAGATCTATGTGACCTTGGCCCGGCTGGAAAAGGCGGGGCTCGTGGTCTGCGAACGGGCCGACGGCCTTCCCGAGCGGCCCGACCGCAAGGTCTATGCGCTGACACCGGCCGGACAGCAGCGGGTGGCCGCCTGGCTGGCCGAGGTGGGCTGGCCGAAACCGGACCTGGCGGAGTTTCATCTCAAGCTCGTGGCCGCCGCCGCGGCCCGGCTCGCCGACCCGGTCGAGCTGGTGGCGGCACAGCGTCGTGAGTTGCTGCGCCGCTTGCGTGAGGCGCAGCGGGCGGCGCTGGCCGAGCCGGCGGGATCGGGCGCCGGCCTGCTGCTGGAGGGCGTCGTGCTGCGGTTGCAGGCGGACCTGCGCTGGCTGGAGGCCTGTGAGCGGGCCTGGTCCAAGGGCGATGACAGAGCTGAGGGTGGATGAACGTGTCGAGTGCTGTGGTCCGGGTCCGCGGCCTGGTGAAGGATCATGGTCAGGGGCAGAGCCGGGTCCGCGCTGTCGACGCCGTCGACCTGGAGGTGCCGCAGGGGCAGATGCTGGCGGTGATGGGGCCCAGCGGCTGCGGGAAATCTACCCTGCTGCACCTGCTGGGTGGCTTGGAGCGGCCCACCGATGGGGAGGCGTGGCTGGCCGGGCGGCGCATCGACACCCTGAGCGAGCGGGCCTTGGCGCGGCTGCGGCGCCGGTCGGTGGGGTTCGTCTTCCAGGCCTTCCATCTGGTGGAGGAGTTGTCTGCGGCCGAGAACGTGGAGCTGCCCGTGCTGCTGGCCGGGCGCTCGCGGCGCGAGGCCGGGTGCCGCGCGAGCCTGCTGCTGGAACGGGTCGGGCTCGCCGACCGTGCCCGGCATCTGCCGTCGCAACTGTCCGGTGGGCAGCGTCAGCGCATCGCCATCGCCCGCGCGCTGGCCAACGACCCGCTGGTCGTCCTGGCCGACGAGCCGACCGGCAACCTCGACACCGCGGCGACGCTCGACGTGCTGCGCATCTTCGAGGCCCTGCGTTCCGCGGGGCAGACCCTCGTGATCGTCACGCACGACGAAAGGGTCGCGGCCACCGCGGACCGGCTGATCTCGATGCGCGACGGGATGTTCGTCGACGACACCCGGCTGGCCGGCTCCCACACGCGCGGGCTCGGCGGGCTGATCGGGCTGGAGGGCTGAACGTCGTGGGCTCCATCGTGCTCGTCGTGCGCCTGGCGCTGGCTGACATGCGCCGGCACAAGGTCCAGGCCGCGATGCTCATGCTCGCGGTCACCGTGGCCACCGCCACGATGGCCCTGGGCCTGTCCCTGCGCGACGTGAGCGACGCGCTGTACGAACAGACCCGCGCGGCCACCGCCGGGCCCGACGTGGTGGCGCTCTCCGGAGACACGGGCCCCGCCGTGACCTCGGCCTTGGCCTCGCTGACGAACGAGCCCGGAGTCATGGCCCACCATGGCCCCTATCGCATCGTCTACGCCGACCTCACCACGCGCGATTCCCTCTCGTCCCCCGTGGTGGTACACGGCTTCGCCGAGACGCCCGGCGCGGTCAACCGGCCGCTGGTGACCTCGGGGCGTTGGGTCCGCTCCGGCGGCACGGTCCTCGAACGCGGCTTCGCCACCGCGCTGGGCGTCGGCGTCGGCGACCACGTCACCATCGCCGGCCGGTCGTACCCCGTCGTCGGGATCGCCGTCACCGCGGCCACCTCCGTCTACCCCGGGGCGGCCCAGATCGGCCCCGGCGGCGGCCCCAGCGACTACAGCGGCCTGGCCTGGATGACCCGATCGGATGCCCGGACGCTGGCCTCGTCCCACGATCTCCCGGTGACCTTGGCCGTGGACCTGAAGCTGCGCGACCCCGCCGCGACCGAGCCCTTCATCGACGCTCACAGCGACCCCACCGTCAGGATCACCTTCCACTCCTGGCAGTTCAGAGCCGAGCGGGACATGGCCATCCTCAGGGTCAGCCAGCCGATCCTGCTCGTCGGCAGCTGGCTGCTCGGCTTCCTGGCCATCACCGGAGTGGCGTCGCTGGCCTCGGGACGCGCCGTCGAGCAGACACGCCGGGCCGGGCTGCTCAAGGCCGTCGGCGCCACCCCCGGCCTGATCGCCACCGTCCTGCTCACCGAGTACCTGGCGCTGGCTCTGGCCGGCGACGCGCTGGGGCTGGCGCTCGCCCGCCTGACCGCGCCCGCCATCGCCAGCCCCACCGCCAGCCGGATCGGCGACGCCGCCGGGCCGACCGGCCTGGCCATCGCCGCGGCGACCGTCCTCGCCGTGGCGGTGGCGGTGCTGTCCACCCTGGGTCCCACGCTGCGCGCCCTGCGGACGGCGACCGTCACGGCGCTGACCGCCACCGCGCACCAGCCCCGTCACCGACCCCGGCTCACCGCGCTGTCCGCGCTGCTGCCCACGCCGCTGCTGCTCGGGCTGCGGCTGACCGCCCGCCGGCCGGGCCGCGCCGTGCTGCAGGCGTGCTCCACCGCCACCACGGTGATCGCGATCGTCGCCCTGCTGACCCTCTACGCCCAGCCGGAGAGGGGCTACGGCCTGGACGGTTCCTCCGCCCTGCCCAACCTGCGCGGCGAGCACGACCGCCAGTTGATGCTCGCCGTCACCATCCTCCTGATCGCCCTCGCCGTCGTGAACACCCTCACCTTCACCTGGACCACCGCCATGGAGGCCCGGGCGAACATGGCCATCGCCCGCACGCTCGGCGCCACCCCCGGACAGATCTCCGCGGGACTGTCCACCGCCCAGCTCCTGCCCAGCCTGCCCGGCGCCGTCATCGGCGTCCCCTTGGGCATCGGCCTGCTCTCGCTCTTCGCCGCCAGGAATGCGGTGGATCCCCCCTCCTCCTGGCTGCTCGGCGCCGTACTCGCGACTCTCCTGGCGACGGCGGCACTCACCGCCCTGCCCGCCCGCCTGGCGGCCCGCCGACCGGTGGCACAGACCCTCAGCGCCGAAACAGCCTGACCGGCCGACAGCGGCCGGTCAGCGGCCGGGCTGGTCACATGGCCGTGTCGATCCCGCTCAACCTGGGGCTTCGCCTGCCGTCCCAGCTCTGGCGACGGCCGCCGCGACCCCGTCGAGCACGCACGCCAAGCCGAACTCGAAGCTCTCCTCCGGCCCGACGTCCTCGGCCTCCACGACCCGGCGGGCGAAGTGCGGGTAGTCGCCGCTCGAGATGACGTCGCGGATGTAGGGGGCGACGCTCTCCCGCCATTGGTCCTTGCTGAGCCCGATGCGCCGCTGCGCCTGCTCTTCGGCCACCTCTCCCGCGACGGCGCCGAACACGTACGCCAGGACCGCGCCCACTGCATGGGCGGCCAGGGCGATGTCGGGGATGAGCGCACTGGCGGCGGCGAGCGCGACGTCCTGCCGGCGCAGCGAGTTGGCGCCCAGAGCGGGGCGGCCGGCGAGCTCAGAGCCCAGCCACGGGTGCCGCAGCAGCGTGGCGCCCAGGTCGCGGGCCACCGCTGCCAGGTCGGCGCGCCAGTCGCCGGACAGCGGCGGCGGCTGCCCCTGCACCGTGTGGATCATCAGGTCGATCAGGTCGTCGCGGCTGGTCACGTACCGGTAGAGCGAGGCCGTGCCGGACTCGAGGTCGGCCGCGACGCGGCGCATGGACAGCGCGGACAGACCCTCGCCGTCGGCGATCGCGACCGCGGCGGCCACGATCCGCTCCACGCTCGGCGCTCTCGGCCTGGCGCTGAACGCCGTGGTGTGGTGGAACAGCCTCTACCTCGACGCCGCCGTCAAGCAGCTGCCTGCCCAGGGCTTTCCGGCGACCGAGGAGATGTGCGCCCGGCTGTCGCCCATCGCTTATGACCACATCAACTTCCTGGGCCGCTACGCCTTCACCCGCGCAGAGGTTGGCGGCGCCTTGCGGCCCTTCCACCAGGCCGATCCAGGCGCCTAACCCCCAGGGCGGCTGGTTGGGCGTGGCAGGAGAATTCAGGCCACCGAATGGCTGCCGGTGTAGGTGCCGGAGACGGCCGAGGCCGGGACGGTGATGACCAAGGTGGGCTGCCAACTGGTGGAGGTGCTGGTGATGAGGGAGGTCTTGGATGTCCGAAACGCGGTCACCGGCACGGTCGTGCGACCTTCCGCGCGGCGGTGGCTTGGCCGGGGGTTCGGGTGCTCGCGTCGGATTGGGCGGTGACCGGGCCGGACCAGTAGGCAATGTGAGCTTTGCCGATGGTCTCCAGCGCCGTGCCGGCGCCGATTTTGAAGTCGGTGGCCGACACCGTCGCTGATCAGGACCGGTTGCCGGCCCGGGTGTCATTGAGGGTGATCGTGCCCAGGAGGCGCTGAGCCTGTCGCTGCGGCTGTGGTCCCGAGGCTGGCCGAGTTCAGAACGACGATCTCCAGCGGGAACACCCGCATCGCGACCGTGACCTGATCGCGACCGTGACCTGGACGTTCGCGATACCGGCGGCTTCGGCCGGGGCTGCGGGAGTCATGATCAGTGCCAGTGCCAGCGAGCCGATGGCGCGGATCGCTGCCCTCACAGCGCGACGTCTCCCTCATCACGGACCTTGGAGGCCGGGCGAGCGTGTCGTTCCGGTGGCGCGCTCGTCCGGTTGGTTGGGGAAAACCGCTGGAAACCTCGATCTTGGGGCTCTTGGGAATTGGCGACGACGACCCGCGCGAGAGGCCAGGAGGGCAAGTTGACGAAGATCGTGGGCGCTAATACCCTTTTACTAAGCTAATAGGAAAAGGGGACTGCGGTGATCAAGCTTCGCCTCGACCCAAGCTCTGGTGTGGCGACATATCTGCAACTGGTGCATCAGGTCAAACACGCCTTGCGGCTCGGTGTGCTCATGCCGGGCGATCGGCTGCCGACGATCAAAGAGGTCGTCAGCGACCTCGCGATCAACCCGAACACCGTGGCCAAGGCCTACCGCGAACTGGAACACGAGGGCCTCGTCGTCGGCCGGCCCGGGTTGGGCACGTTCGTGCGGCGGTCCCTGGGTGGCGGATCCACGGCCGATCACAGCCGGCTCCGCCGCGATCTCGCCCAGTGGGTGCGCGGCTGCCGTGAAGCGGGGCTCGACCAAGGAGATATGGAGGCGCTGTTTGCCTCGGTGCTCGCCGACTCCGTCCAGGAGGGAATCGCATGACAGCGGATCGGACAGTGAGGATGTTCGGCGGCGGAGCCGGTGAGCTCACCGCCCCCGCAAAGAGCCCCACCGCTCTGGAGGCCATGAGGCTCGCCAAGCGGTATCGGGGCACATGGGCGTTGCGTGACTGCACGATGTCCGTCCCCGCCGGCCGGGTCGTCGCGCTCGTCGGACCAAATGGCGCGGGCAAATCCACGTTCCTGCATCTGGTCGCCGGCCTGATCGCCCCAACCCGTGGCAGCGTGCGTGTCTTCGGCGAACCGGTCGGGCAAAGGGCGGCAGCCCTCGCGCGAGTGGCGTTCCTGGCCCAGGACAAACCCCTCTACGACGGCTTCACCGTCGCTGAGATGCTCCGCTTCGGACACCATCTCAATCCGGGCTGGGACGACACCCTAGCCAGGCAACGACTGGCGGAACTGGACATCCCGCTGAACCGCAAGGTCGGCAAGCTTTCCGGAGGTCAGCAGGCACAGGTCGCGCTGACCATCGCCGTGGCCAAGCGACCGGATCTGCTGGTCATGGACGAGCCGCTCGCCAACCTCGACCCAGTGGCTCGGCACGATGTCATGCGCTCCCTGATGGCGGCGGTGGCCGAGACGCAGATGACCGTTGTGTTGTCCTCCCACGTGGTGTCCGACCTGACCAACGCCTGCGACTGGCTGGTGGTGCTCAACCGCGGCCAGGTCCAGATCAGCGGCGAGGTCGACGAGCTGCTCGCCGCCCACCGGATGGTGTCCGGTCCGGCTGAGCTCGCCGACGGGATGGCGGCCCGGATGCCGGTGATCAGCGACAGTCGCAGGGAACGGCAGGCGGACCTGCTGGTCCGCACCGGTCCGGGAACGCCGTTGCACGACCCGCGATGGAGAGCATCCGGCGTGAGCCTGGAGGAGCTGGTGCTGGCCTACCTGCGCCGCCCCGACACCACGGCGCTGCCTCGTCCGACCCTGACCACTACCTGATCGCTAAGGAGACATGGAAGTGTTGTGGCTTACCTGGCGGCAGCACCGCATGCAGGTGCTCCTCACCACGGCGCTGCTGGCCGTCCTCGGCGCGGTTCTGCTCATCAGCGCTCTGGGCGCGGCCGACTTCGCCGCCCAGAACGCTCCGGCCGCCGACTGCGTGGCGGACACGCCCGCGTGCAGCGCTTACCTCGTGGAGATGAACGAGCGCATACGGTCGGTGGGTGAACTCCTCGGCTGGCTTCCGCTGCTGGCCCCGGCGATGATCGGCGCTTTCTGGGGTGCTCCGCTGCTGGCCCGGGAGTTCGAGCAGGGCACGCACCAGCTGACCTGGACCCAGTCGGTGACGCGGCGGCGCTGGTTGGCGGCCAAGATCGTCGGGCTCGGTGCCGCGGTCACGCTCGGCGGGCTGGTGCTGGCCGGCATCGTGGAGCCGTGGCTGGCCGCCTTCGACGTCCCCCCCTACAACGTTGACCGCTTCGACATGAGTTGGTTCCGCGTTGTCGGCATCATGCCGGCGGCGTGGTGGCTGGCCGCGTTCGTGCTCGGCCTGGCCACGGGCGCACTGTTCCGGCGGACCCTGCCGGCGATGGCGGTGACCCTGGCGGTGTGCGCGTTAGCATTCTTCGGACTCCTCAGGGCGCCATCCTTCTACGCGACACCGGAGCGAGTCGTGCAGGCCGCGGTCATGGACGAGCCCGAACCGGATGACTCCCTGCACGTGACGAGCTACTGGATCGACGGAAGCGGCGTGAAGTACACCGCTCAGGAGAGAGAGCTCGCGCTCGCCGGCCCCTGCGGGACGGACGAGACGACCAAGAAGTACGCCAGATGCGCCTTCAGCCACGGCTATCGACAGGTGGCCGAGTTTCACCCCGCGGACAGGTTCTGGCAGTTCCAATGGACCGAGGCGGGAATCCTGCTCATCCCCGCTCTCTCGTTGGGCGGCCTCGCCGTCCGGCGCACCCTTCGGCCCCGCATCTGAAACCAGTTATCGCCTCATCACGGTGACGGGAGTGCCTGGCGCAGGACCGTCACCGCCTCCTGCGAGGCGTCCAGTAGAGGGCGAGCAGTGGATCATGCAGGACCGAGAGCAACGAGTTCTGTGTGGCGTGGTCCGCCCGCTGCGGACTTGCCCGTCCTGATCAAACTGCCCGACTCTTCCTTCAAGCAGATACCCGAACGACAGCGCCCTTGCCGACTCGGCAGGTCAGAAGAGGGTGTCGCGCACCCGCAGCGGCCGGTAGCCAGTGGGGCAAGCTGGGCCAGCTCGCCTTCGATGTCGACGTCAATGGACCCGAAGAAGTTGATGTTCTCGCTGTGCGCCGAGGGTATGTGGGCCAGCACCTCATCGTCAACGCACCGCCCGGTGGCGCGCATCGAGTCCACGGCGGCGTTAGGGGCCGAGCCCCGACGGCCGAAGACGACGTCGCCGGTTCAGCGGCGGCGCGCAGCGGGGTCGCGACCTTGCTGCCAGCGGGCCAGCGCATCCGGGAGACTCGGGGCGTAGCAGGCCAGCGAGGCGACCGCGGTGTGGCCGGAGTAGGCCAGCAGTGTTGAGGTACGCGGTCAACCTCGGTGCACCCTCAGCGCTGACCACCGCGCCGGCCTTCCGCC
This sequence comes from Nonomuraea sp. SYSU D8015, assembly GCF_008065375.1. Lineage (GTDB taxonomy): Bacteria > Actinomycetota > Actinomycetes > Streptosporangiales > Streptosporangiaceae > Nonomuraea. Next base: position 27,951 of record NZ_VJYI01000033.1, on the reverse strand, counting down.
AGGCGATCTGGCGCAAGAGCGAGCCTGGCTGGCACGTGTGCGGCATCCCGGACGCCTTCCACGTCGACCACGGCTCCGACTTCACCTCGGCCCATCTGGAACAGGTCATGGCCGACCTGCGCATCCGCGCCTACTTCTCCCTTCACGGCCAGCCCCGTGGCCGCGGCGAAGTGGAGCGGATCTTCTCCACCTCCAACCGGATGTGCCTGCCGACCCTGCCCGGCCACGCACCCCGCGGCACCCACGACCGCGCCGGTCAGGCCCGGCTCAGCCTGGCCGAACTCGATAGCGCCATCAACGCCTTCATCCGCGAGATCTACAACGTCACCCCGCACAGCGAGACCGGCACGCCACCGCAGCAACGCTGGGAGGACGGTGAGTTCATCCCCCGCATGCCCGACTCCCTCGACCAACTGGACCTGCTGCTGCTCACCGTGGCCAAACCCCGCAAGATCCACCCTGACGGCATCCACTTCCAGACCCTGCGCTACCTCGACCCCGTGCCGGCCGCCTACGTCGGCGAGGACGTCGTCATCCGCTACGACCCCCGCGACATGGCCGAGATCCGCGTCTTCCACCACGACCGCTTCCTGTGCCGGGCGATCTGCCCGGAGCCGGCCAATCGCACGATCAGCCTGAAGGACATCACCGCGGCCCGCAACGCCCGCCGTCGCGAACTGCAGGCCCAGATCCGCCAGCGGGCCAGCGTCGTCGACCGGCTGATCGAGGTCCACCGACCGCCGCACCCCGATCTCCCGCCACCCGCCAAGTCGACACGCGGGGAGCCTGCCAGGGGCGGCCGAAGAGCGTGTGCAGGTAGCCGTCGGGCTCCTGCGCCGCCGCGACCCCGCCGGATGACGTCCTCGGCGATCTGGTCGAGCGCGCTGGGGCCCGAGCGGGCGTGCTCCGAGGAGATGGACTCGATGATCTTGTAGATCTCCGAGTCGGCGAACTCGCGCCCGCGGTGCTCGTGCCGGGTGCCGCTCGCGGTGTGGTCGAAGTTGGCCACCCGCCCGAGGCGCTCCATCCATTCGACCGCGTGCGAGATGACGGCCGATCGGTTGACGGTCTGGAGCCGGCCCCAGAATCCCTCGTCCGCCTGGTGGAGGGACAGCGGGTCGAGCAGGGGGCTCAGCGCACCGCATAGCTCCCGAGCGACGGCTCCATGAGGTCGAACACCTCGCGCGCGGACTCGGCCACGATCTCGGCGATCCGCGCGTTGTCCAGCCCTTCCAAGGTGAGCTCCATGATCTGCCCGAGCAGCACCCGGTAGGGGGCGGCGAGCTGCGCCGCCACCACCCGGGGCGCCGGTCCCCGATCGCCCGTCTCCGCGGCCAGCACCCGAGCCAGCGCCTCCTCCCGCTGCTCCAGCAGCTCGCGCAGGCGCGCCACCAGCGTCGGCGACTCCATGATCATCCGCCCGAATCCGTCGCGGGTGAACCCGAGCATCGGATCCTGCCGTTCGGCCGCTTCCATGAAGACCCTCCTGAGCGCGGCGAGGGCGGACTCGCCCGGCGATCTGCCGGCCACGATCTCGGCCAGCGTGGCGACGAACTGCTCGTGGTGGTCGAAGGCCAGATCCTCCTTGCGCGGGAAGTAGTTCGTGACGGTCTTCTTGGCCACGCGTGCGGCCTCGGCGATCTCCGCGATCGTCGTCTCCTCGAAGCCCCGCTCGATGAACAGGCGGGTGGCCTTGTCGGAGATCTCCTGACGGGTCTCCCGCTTCTTCAGCTCTCGCAGACCGAGCATTTTTACGTCGGACATAAAGTTCCTCTTGACGACTTGATGTGTCAGTCGTAATCTTACCACCGATCTAAGTTTTGCACCTCTGAAGGGTTCGCATGCGAGAGTCGTTTGAGATCAAGCTGCCCGCTTCCATCGCCGTCACCACCGCTCCTCTTCGCAATCCGTCGCCGCGCCGCTCCGCCGCACGGGCTCGAGACCTGAAGCCCACGGCGCAGCCGTACCTCACGCGCCGCCCCAGCGCCCCCCGGCGCGCCGCGTACTGACCCCCAGAGCCACCGATCACATCGCCTGTCAGGAGCTTGAACTGACCTTCACTCGCACCACCAGCACCACCGCTCCCCGCCGCTCGTCCGCTCACCCCCGGGAGGTCCCCATGGCAGCCGCCGCCGCGACCACTGATCCTGTCAAGGACTACCTGAAGCAGATCGGCAAGATCCGGCTGCTCGATGCCCAGCAGGAGGTGGCGCTCGGCGAGCGCATCGAGGCCGGGCTGTTCGCCCAGGAACGCCTCGACCGTGAGCGCGACGCCCTGTCCCCGCAGGTCCGCGCCGACCTGGAGTGGATCGCCGCGGACGGCCGCCTGGCCAAGGACCAGATGATCGAGGCCAACCTGCGTCTGGTCGTCTCCATCGCCAAGCGCCAGACCGGACGCGGCCTGCCCCTCCTGGATCTGATCCAAGAGGGCAACATGGGGCTGATGCGGGCCGTGGAGAAGTTCGACCACAAGCTCGGGCTGAAGTTCTCCACCTACGCCACCTGGTGGATCAAGCAGGCCATCGGCCGGGCGCTGGCCGACCAGTCACGCACGATCCGCATTCCGGTTCACATGACCGAGCTGATCAACAAGGTGTCCCGGGCGCAGCGCGAGCTGTTCCAGTCGCTCGGGCGGGAGCCCTCCGACGAGGAGATCGCCGAGCGCGTGGAGCTGGCCCCGGAGAAGGTCAAGGAGATCCGTGGCTACGCGCGTGAACCGATCTCGCTGAGCATCCAGATCGGCGATGAGGGCGACCTCGAGCTCGGCGACCTCATCGAGGACGTCGAGGCCGGCGACCCCACCGACGTCATCGGCCACGATCTGCTGCGTGACCAGCTCAGGGAGATCCTGGGCGGCCTCACCGAGCGGGAGGCGGGCGTGATCGCACTGCGGTACGGCCTGGCGGACGGCGAGCCGAAGACCCTTGACGAGATCGGCAAGGTCTACGGCGTCACCAGGGAGCGCATCCGGCAGATCGAGGCCAAGACGATGAGCAAGCTGCGTCACCCCGGCCGCGCCATGTCGCTGCGGGACTACCTCGACTGAGCCGAGGGCCCGCCGCGAAACGAACCGAAGGACCAAGGTCTCACCCAGGCAGAGCTCGACTACTTGGCCACGCAGCCCGTCGGGCGGCTGGCCACGGTCTCGCCCGACGGGCAGGTGCAGAACAACCCGACCGACTTCTTCGTCGACGCCGGCACCGGCACGATCGTCATCGGCGGGGGCCGCTCGGCAGGTCGAAGTAGTTCCGGAACGTCCAGCAGGGCAGGACGGTGGCGTTCGTCGCGGACCCTCGGGGGCTGGACGAACCGTGTGCGAGCCGTACGGTGTGACGTCGCCTGACGGCGAAGCCCCGCCGCGCACCAAGCGATGGTGCCGAGGGGGCCCGCCGGCCAAGCACTGAGCCCGTCCGCGCGCCGTCAGCCGCGCGGACGGGCGAAAGCGCATGGGGCTCTGGACCGGTCAGGAATCAAGAAGCGCCGGTCAGCGAGCCGCAGCTAGCGTGACCGTCATGGACATCACCATCCACGCCAGCTTCCTCCCGCACGACGACCCGGACGCCTGCCTGGCCTTCTACCGCGACGCGCTCGGCTTCGAGGTCCGCGACGACGTCGGATACGAGGGCATGCGCTGGATCAGGGTCGGCCCCGCCGGCCAGCCGGGCACCTCCATCGTCCTGCAGCCACCGGCCGCCGACCCCGGCATCACCGAGGACGAGCGCCGCACCATCGCCGAGATGATGGCCAAGGGCACCTTCGCCGGCATCGTCCTGGCCACCCCCGACCTCGACGGCGTCTTCAAGCGGCTGCAGGACAGCGGCGCCGAGATCGTCCAGGAGCCGGCCGAACAGCCGTACGGAGTCCGCGACTGCGCCGTCCGCGATCCCGCGGGCAACCTGATCCGCATCGAGGAACGACGCTGACCTGCCCTTGCTTTCGCGTGCTCAGCGTCGGCGCGACATCGATCATCGACTCACGGCGGCCCGGGGGCTGGCCGTGTTCAGAGGAGGTTTCATTGAACGGGAACAAGTGGGTTCGGCAGACCCACCGCTGGCTGTCCATCGCTTTCACGGTGACCGTGCTCATCTGTGTGGCCGCCTTGCTGCAGGAGGAGCCTGCCGCCTGGGTGTTCTACCTGCCGCTGTTCCCGCTGGTCTTGCAGCTGTTCACCGGTCTGTACCTGTTCGTGCTCCCGTATGCCGTCAAGTGGCGCAGCGGGTCACGCACGGCTCGCGAGAATTGACCGCCCCCCGGGCGGGAGTAGAGGATCTTGTAGGCGACGGTGAAGTCACGGCCGTGCGCGTCGCTCAGTGGGTCGGCGTTGTCGAGGTCGGCAGCATCGAGCCAGGCCAGGAAGGCGCGGATGCGGGAGGCGTAGGCGCGGCAGGCGTCGTCGTCCAGCGGCGCGCGCTCGAGCGCCGCGGTGTAGTCGTCGTGCACCGCGGCGAACGCGGCCGGCACCTCCTGCAGATCAGTCGTCTGCTTCGGGAAGGGGAGCTCGCGTACATCCCCCGTCGCTCCCAGGCAAAAGATATGCAGAAAGAGGGACGCGCGGGCGATGCGGTCCCGGCGATCCTTCCGACATGAACATCGTTGCATCGCTCCTCATCGGCGCGGTCACCGCCGTCGCCCCGGTAACGACCGCGCCGGTGTCATGGCAGGACTGCGGAGACGGTCTGCAGTGCGCGCAGATCCAGGTGCCGGTCGACTGGGCCCGTGGATCAGGGCCGAAGGTCACGATCGCTCTCGCCAAGCTGCCCGCCCAGGATCAGGCAGGCAAGAAGGGCGTGGTGCTGGTCAACACCGGTGGGCCTGGCGAGCAGATCACGATTCTCCGCCAGGGGAAGAAATACTTCGCAGATCTGACCAAATGGTTTGACGTGGTGATTTTCGACCCGCGGGGGTTCGGCAAGTCCACTGCCATCAACTGCCCTATCCCCGCACCGTTCGCCACCGAGTGGGTGTTTCCGAGCAAGCCAGCCTACGACGCCTACGCTGCGAAGAACCGCACGTTCGGACAAGCCTGCGCCAAAGAGGCCGGCACGCTGTCGGGAAACCTCAACTCCTGGCAGATCGCACACGACATGGAGGCGATCAGAAAGGCCCTCGGCCAGGCCAGGCTGACCTTCGTAGGCAACTCGCACGGCACCACGCTCGGGCAGGCCTACGCCGAGTTGTTCCCCCGCAAGGTCGGCCGGATGTACCTCGACAGCGTGTGGAACCACACCACACCCGACCTGCGCGAGTGGCTCCGGCGGCGCGCCCATGTCCTGGAGGCCAACGCCGAACGCTACGCCGCCTGGTGCCAGAGCACCACGACGTGCGCACTACACGGCAAGGATCCCCTGGCCGTCTGGGACGCGGTGATGGCCACGGCCCGCCGCGAGCCCATCCCCGCACCCGAGGCCGGTCCCGACGTGCGCATCAGCGACACCCAGATCGCCTCCCGCGTCAACTTCACCTGGGAAGCCACCTGGGAACGCCTGGCCGCCGGGCTCGCGCGGGCGCAGGCCGGTGACGCCTCGTTCTTCGCCAAGGTGGAAGGGGCGCCTGACCCCAACCTGTCGCGCGTCATCCTCTGCGCGGACATGCCCTACCCCGGATACGACAAGCTCAAGAAGCTGGAGACCGCGCTGCGCCGCGAAACGCCCCGCATCGGCTGGCGGATGGTGTGGCCGATGGCCAACCACTGCGCGGGCCTGCCGCCGACCAGGACGTATCCGCCGCACCCCATCAAGGCGCCGGGCCTGCGGCCCGTACTCATCGCCAACGGCGACTACGACGACAACAGCCCTGCCGCCGACGGCCGCCGGCTGGCCGGCCAGGACGGCGAGCCCGACATCGAGGTGGTCGGTGAGGCGGCCGACGGTGCCGAGGCCGTGCACCAAGCGCTGTGGCGGCGCCCCGACGTGGTGGTGATGGACCTGCGCATGCCGTACGTCGACGGGATCGCCGCGATCCGGCAACTCACCGACGTGGAGACACCATCGAGGGTGCTCGCGCTGACGACGTTCGACACCGACGAGTACCTGTTCGGCGCGCTCCAGTCGGGCGCTGCAGGGTTCCTGCTCAAGGACAGCGACCCTGAGCTGCTGCTGGCGGCGGTGCGGGCGCTACATCGCGGGCACGGGCTGGTGGACCCGCAGGTCACCACCCGGCTGATCCACCGCTTCGCGAGACTGTCGCCCGTGCCCGCCACAGGCGCGCACCAGCGGCTCACCACTCGTGAGCTCGAGGTGCTCCGCCACCTGGCCCGAGGGCTGAGCAATGCCGAGATAGCCCAAGCCCTGACCATTGAGGAAGGGACGGTCAAGACCCACGTCGCCAGCCTCCTGCGTAAGCTCGGGCTGACCACCAGGGTGCGCGCCGTCATCTATGCCTACGAGCACGGGCTGGCCCCGCGGTACTCAGACACCTGACCCTCTGCGAGGAGCTCCTGTCGCGCATTTGCAACAACACCGACGAGATCCCAGCGTAGGAGAGGTACACCCAGCCGATCCGATCCCTGTCGTGGGTGTCGGACAGCACGAGATCGCGGTTGGCGCCCGAGCTCTGGCGGAGAACCCGGGCCCCATCGGCCTACCGGTTCACAGCAACTCGAACCCCTGCTCCGGCAGCGGCAGGTCGACCCGCTCCGGTCCACGGACCCTGGCCGTGTCCTTGGGTACGTCGGCCAGCGGCGTGCCCGGCACGAACGGGACAGACAGGCCGCTCTCGGACAGTCGACGGTGACGTTCGCGCCTGTCCCGCTCTCGTCGCCGGAGGTGCGGTCGCCGATCCAGCCGCGGGCGACGATCTCCAGCGGGCGGGTGGCCACGTTCGTGACGACCTTGCGACAGCAGTCGTCGTCGGCCGCGGTGCTCTCTCCGTGACAGTCCTCCTCATCGAGCGTGGTGGTGCCCATGTTGGTACGCCAGTCGACCCGCCTACGCGGACGCGGGCATCCTCGCCGGCCTCCTCCAGTCGAGCGGCCATCTGCTTCCACGCCGCCTCCAGCGCTCCACCGGGATTCCGCCACGCCGGCACGGGGCCATGAAGCGCGGTTCCTCCCCGGGGCCTCGCGGCACGAGAGCGATGGAGGGATCGACGTGGACGGGTTCGTCTCCTCGCGATCTCCGGCTGCTCGCCCACGAGGGTGCCGTCACGATAGAGGGCGGTCCGCTGCGTCGCCCGGGAGGAGTAGCCGAGCGAACCTCTGGCGTCGCCGTACATGAGCAGGTCGGTGGAGATGACGTCGCCGGTGCGGCTGACGCCGCCGATCCCGGCGCGCCCGCCCAGGGCAGGGCGGGACCGACGAACGCCCAGGACTGCCCACGCGTCGGAACTGAGTCGCTCACCAATCCGCGCGGGGGCCGGGCAGAGGGGTCGGCGGCGACGGTTGTCCCCTGCACGCCGCCGTCCTGGACGGTCCGGCGCTGGTTCTGCCGTACGAAGGCGGGCCAGACCATCGCAGCGGGCTTCCGCCGGCCCACCTGCCGGCCGGCTCGGCACCGAGGACGGCGATCAGCCCTCGGCATACCAAAGCAGGTGCTCCGCGATCAGTATCCTGATCAAGACGCCCCCTCCGTCGTCTCCCAAGGTGATCGTCGACTGCCCTGGGGTGTGTCGGACCGTCCGTCCCCCTATTTCCGGAGCGCCGCACATGGACTGGCTCTACCTGATAGGGATCATCCTCTTCCTGCTCGGGTTGATGATCTCCCTCGCCCTGCACGAGCTCGGCCACCTCGTGCCCGCCAAGATCTTCGGCGTCAGGGTGACCCAATACATGGTGGGCTTCGGCCCGACCGCGTGGTCGCGGCGCAAGGGTGAGACCGAATACGGCATCAAGTGGATCCCGTTCGGCGGCTACATCCGCATGATCGGCATGCTGCCGCCGCGTCCCGGCGACGACCCGGGCAAGGTGCGCAGCACCGCCACGGGGCCGTTCCAGGGGCTCATCGAGTCGGCCCGCGAGGCCGCGCAGGAGGAGGTGCGGCCCGGCGACGAGGACCGTGTCTTCTACCGCAAGAAGTGGTGGCAGAAGGTCATCATCATGTCCGGCGGCCCGCTGATGAACTTCGTGCTCGCGTTCGTGTTCTTCAGCATCCTGCTGGTCGGCATCGGCCTGCCCACCTGGGCCCCGATCGTCTCGCCCGAGACCGACACGTGCGTGATCCCGATCTCCGAGCAGCGCGACACCTGCAAGGCCACCGACAAGCCGACCCCCGCCGTCCAGGCGGGCATGAAGCCCGGCGACCGCATCGTGTCCTTCGACGGCCAGAAGATCAACTCCTGGGCAGACGCCATCCGCCTGGTCCGCGGCCACGGCGCCGGCGCGGTCCAGATCGGCATCGTCCGCGACGGCAGGCCGATGACGCTCGACGTCACGCTGATCGCCGAGGACCGCCCCAGTCTCGAGGACCCCCAAAAGATCGACAAGAACGTCGGCGTCTTGGGCGTGCGGCCGACGGAGGTCATGGAGCGGCAGAGCATGGGCGAGGTCGTCGGCTATATGGGCGCGCTCACGGCCCGCGTGGCGGGCTCCCTGCTCAACCTGCCGGAGAAGATGGTCGGCGTCTGGCACGCGGCCTTCTCCGGCGAGGAACGCGACCCCGAGGGCCCGGTCGGCGTGGTGGGCGCGGGCCGCATGGGCGGCGAGATCCTCGCCTCCGACCTGTCCAACGAGAAGAAGATCGCCACCTTCGTCAGTCTGCTGGCGGGCTTCAACCTGGCGATCGGCATGTTCAACCTGATCCCGCTGCTCCCGCTCGACGGCGGCCACATCGCCGGCGGCCTGTGGGAGGGCATCAAGCGGGCCTACGCCAAGATCATGCGTCGGCCGGAGCCGCAGTACGTGGACATCGCCAAGGTGCTGCCGCTGACGTACGCGATCGCCATCGTCATGATCGTCATGGCCGGTCTGCTCGTCTACGCCGACCTCGTCAACCCTCTCACGCTGCCCAGCTGACCGACGGTCGAGGATGCCTACGGCGCGGCGGTGGGCCTGCGCCGCGTCTCGATACCCGCCATCGTGCAGCACTGGGACTACATGGTGCTCGTGGCGGGGTCGCCGTCCACCAACCAAGTCCGCGCCTACGACCTGATCAAGATGATGACCGCCGACGGCCGCCTGACCGGGCGCGCAGCTGAACGTCGGCGAATCGCGCCACACCCTGGCCCGCCGGGTGTTCTTCGGCAACCTCCGGCCGGCCGGTACGCGGCCATGAACGCGGCATGGAGGACCAGGTCGGCGCGCTGGGCCCCAGGATTCCACGGGCTCTACCCGTTCAACCGACCGGAGGTCGATATGGCTTCTACGGCCGGGACCGACCAGCCTCTTCGCCGCCGAACGCACAGTGAAGGATCGGGTCGTCATCGCCGGTGGGTGTCGAGTTGATCGAGGAGGGCGGGCAGCAGCGCGGGATCTTCGTGAGGTCCCAGATGTCCCACTCCTGGCAGGGCGATGATCTCGGTTCCCAGCAAGGCGCGGGCGGGCCCGGCGATGCCGGCAGGCGGGTAGAAGCGATCGTGGGTGCCGGTGGCCACGAGCACCGGTGTGTCGGCCCAGCGACGCAGCAACGGTCCGGGCAGCGGCGGCGGGGCCAGGCTGGTACGCGTATGCCGGGCGACAAGGGTCATCCACTCCACTAGGTCCTGCTCCGTGCCCGCGGCATGGGAGGCCGGGCCGCTCATCAGGTCGAGCAGGGCCCGGCTGCGCGCCGGGAGGGAGCCGCGAGCCAGGGCAGGGTCGCTCGGAGCAGTGCCGGGGTCAGACGAGCTCTGCTCAGTCCTGCCGGGGACACCAGCAGCAGACCGGCCAGATGCGGCCCGGGTGTGGTCGACAGCGCCACGGCCGCGCCCAGGGAATGTCCCACCAACACGGCCGGCCCGGAAACGAGCTGCTCCATTACTTCCCCGACCCACCGCCCGTACGCCATCACGCGCTCCCGGCGAAGCCGCTGTGAACTGCTCAGCCCCGGCTGCCCGGGCAGGTCGACCATGATCACCTGCCGGGTCGGCGTCAGAGCGTCGGCCACCTGGAGCAAGGTCGCCGGGCAGAAGTTGGTGCCCGCCAGCAGCACGACCGCGGGGCCCTGGCCAGCGGTGACCGCCGTGCTCATCCCCAGAGACGTCTCCAGCGTGCTCACCTCGTGCGGGGTGGCCCACGCGCTGAGGCGGTCTTGGCACCATCGGCGTACATGCCGCTCACCGGCAGGCGAGGTGTAAATGGGTCGAAAGGCCACAGACAGGTCCCTTGCGGTCGGAGGGCGGCACGACCCATGATCATGGCCGTGTGATGGTCCATGTCGTCGACTCGTGGGGTGTGCCGATCATCTGTGTTACGAGGAGCGCGCGGTGTGGTGCTTCAGCGAGGCCCAGCACGGCATGGATCTGTCCCGCCATCGACGGCTGGCACATCGCGATAGCGCTCGCTTAGGTGAGCGGTGGCGATGACCGGCACCGGGCTACGGAGGGGATGCGCGGTCGTGGCAGGTGGCGCACACTCAGATGCGACGTGGCCGGAGCGATGAAACCGGGACGATCCCTTCTGACCGGCATTGTGGCCGTCACCGCAAACGCGGGCGGGCAGAAACGGCAAGCAGGTCTTGGGCACGCAAGTCTCGGGGACGCACGCGCAGATCCTTCACTCGATGCGGGAGTGGACGTGCCGACCAGACTTCCCGGCTCACCTGATGGCCACCCTATCCCTATCGGGCCGTGCCGGACAGTGGGTGCCGCGCCCGCCGCGCCTGATTGGGCGCCATCCCCGGAGCTGGCCGCGTTTCTGGAGGCCGGTGACGCGCCGGTGTACATCGGGTTCGGCAACACGGCCGGCAGCGATCCGCAGCGCCTCGGCCGCATCGTGGCCCAGGCGGTCCGGCTGGCCGGGGTACGCGCCGTGCCGGCCTCCGGCCTGGGGCGGCATCCAGGCCGCCGACCTGCCAGACACCAGCCACCAGCTCGACCAGGCCCCGCACGATGGCTGTTCCCCCGGCATGGCCGCGATCGTGCGACCACGTCGGCATCGGCACCACCGGCGCCGCACTGGCCGCCGGACGGCCACAGGTCATCTGCCGTTTGTCGCCGACCAGCCGTTTTGGGCATCTCGCGCACGCCGCCGGCGTCGCCGTGCCGCCCCAGTCCCAGCGGCGCCTAACCCCCGACGGGCCGGCCGCGGCCATCCACTTGGCTGCCACCGATGCCATGCCGGCGGTCACGCACCGCCGCCGACCTCGGGCGGCGTATCCGTGCCGAGGACGGGGGCCGCGCGGTGGAGATCCTGGAGTCGCTGTCATGCGCATCGCCCGCCGAGCCCGCCTGCCGCACGCGGAAGTGTGCGGAGGTCCGGCTCGCCTGGGTCTCGCGAGCGTCGTGAGATCGAGGCCTGCTCGCGGCATGTGCGCTCCCTCTGACGCGGGACACAGGGACGGCAGGGCCGTCTGATATGTGGCTCATTGCGAGTCTTGATACGTTATGGGCAGGTGCGCCGGGAAGTCTGGTCGGCAGATGATCGACCCGACCCCTGCAACGAGTGGAGTTTCATGCCCGGCCCCATCCTCCGACGTCCGCCGCGCCTGCTCGACAGGAGCACCTGGCCCGAGGCTCGCCGTATCGCCGACATCCTGCGCAAGGAGACCATCGGCGGGGCGTTGCTGCTGGCCGCCGCCGTCGCCGCGCTGATCTGGGCCAACTCCCCGTGGGCACAGATCTATCAGGACCTGCGCGCCATGGAGGTTGGGCCCGCCTCGCTGCATCTGAACCTCGACCTGGCCACCTGGGCCGCGGACGGACTGCTGGCCGTCTTCTTCTTCGTGGCGGGGCTGGAGCTCAAGCGGGAGTTCGTCGCCGGTGACCTGCGTGATCTGCGGCGGGCGGCGGTGCCGGTGGCCGCCGCGGTCGGCGGGGTCGTGGTGCCTGCCCTGGTGTACCTGGCGATCGCCGGCGGGGCGGGGGCTGCCAGGGGGTGGGCGATCCCCACCGCCACCGACATCGCCTTCGCCCTGGCGGTGCTGGCGGTGATCGGCCGATTCCTGCCGGATGCGCTGCGGACCTTCCTGCTGACCTTGGCGGTGGTGGACGATCTGATCGCCATCGTCATCATCGCCGTCTTCTACACCTCGCACCTGGCGGTGTTGCCGCTGCTGGGGGCCTTGGTGCCATTGGCGGTCTTCGCTGTGCTGGTGCGGCGGCAGGTGCGGTCGTGGTGGCTGCTGCTGCCGCTGGCCTTTGGCACCTGGGCGTTGGTGCACGCCTCGGGGGTGCACGCCACCGTGGCGGGGGTGCTGCTGGCTCTGACCGTCCCCGTCCTGCGGGGGACACGGGCGGACGGGTCGCCGGACGGGTCGCCGGACGGAGCCGCGGACGGAGCGGGGCTGGCTGAGCACTTCGAGCACAGGTTCCGGCCGATCTCCGCAGGCGTCGCCGTTCCCGTCTTCGCCTTCTTCTCCTCCGGGGTCACCCTCGGCGGGCTGGGCGGCCTGTTCGACACGCTCAGCGAGCCGGTCGCCGCGGGTATCGTGGCCGGGTTGCTGGTCGGCAAGCCGATCGGCGTCCTGGCCGCGACCTGGCTGGTGGCCCGCTTCACCCGCGCCAGCCTGGACGAGGGGCTGGCCTGGATCGACATGGTCGGGCTGGGGATCCTGGCCGGCATCGGGTTCACCGTGTCGTTGCTGATCGGGGAGCTGGCGTTCGGCGCGGCCGGTGGTGAGCAGGTCAAGGTCGCCGTTCTGGCCGGCTCGCTGGCCGCCGCTGTGCTGGCCACGGTGATCCTTCGGCTGCGCGGGCGCATCTACCGGCGCATCCACGAGGCCGAGACCGCCGACTCCGACCGGGACGGAATCCCCGACCTCTACCAGAGCCCCTGACCTGTCCTTGGGGGCCTGCGTGCTGCTCGAGGTGGTCTCCGGCATCACCGGGCTGGCGCCAAGCACGGCACCACGTGCTCCCGTCCTGGCGGCATCATGAGTCCATGCGCCTCACGGGCCTGCGGTCGGCGACGGCTGGCGGGGCGGCCGCCAGCGCCAGGTGGCGTTGCCGTCGGCGGCGATGCCCTTGCGCCACAAGGCTCCGGGCATCAGGCGGATCATGGCCAGCATCGCCCGGTATGCGGCCCTGGAGGTGGTGCGCGCCCCATCGGCGCGGGCGCCCTTGGCGGTGGCCTGGGTGCGCGGACGACGCTCGGCGTCGTAGCGGCGCAGCGCGGCCTCGACCGCCGGCTCGCCGGCCAGGGCGGCGGCAAGGACGACGGCGTCCTCAAAGGATTGCCCGGCGCCTTGGCCGCGGTCGGGACTCATCGCGTGCGCGGCGTCTCCGAGCAGCGCCACCCTCGCGGACGTAGGTCGGCAGCGGGTCCAGGTCACAGATGTCGATGCGGATGACCTCCTGCTCCCCCGTGGCCTCGACGAGGGAGGGGATCGGGTCGTGCCAGCTCCCGATGCGGCGGACGACCTCCGCTTTCTCCTGGTCGTAGCGGATGCCGGGCGCGTCGGCGGTGGTGACGTAGGCCCAGTACGCGCGGCCGCGCGCGACGGGGTGGATGAGGAAGTATCCGCCCGGGCCGAGCGTGATACTGCCAGGGAGATCGGGTACCTGGGCGATGCCCAGCCAGGCGGTGCGGCCCAGGAAGCGCGGCGGCGGTGCATCCGGCCACAGCAGGCGGCGGATTGTGCTGCGGATGCCGTCGGCGGCGATGACCAGGTCGGCACTCAGCTCGCCGCCGACGAATCCGATGCCCACGCTGCCGGCGTTCTGCCGGATCGCGGTGACTTCCGCGTCGGTGCGTATCCAGCCGGTGGGCACCGCGTCCAGCAGCACCCGGTGCAGGTCGGCACGGTGAAAGGCGAGCAGCGCGGTCGAATCCCCGGGCCGGGCTTGTTGCAGGTAGCGGCCATCCGGGGTGCGCAGGTTGCCGGAAGCGTGGGTGGGCACTCCCACCGCGCGGGCCTGCTCGGCGACGCCGAGCTCGGCCAGCGCCCGCATCGCATTCGGCGCTTGAGACATGCCGGCGCCGATCTCGCGCAGCTCGGCCGCCCGCTCCAGCACGGTGGCCTGCCAGCCGACCCGGTGTAAGGCCAGGGCTGCGGCAAGCCCGCCGATGCCGCCGCCGACCACGATGGCGTGTCCGCTCATGATGTCTCCTCACCCTCGTGGTTCTCCGGGTCGTCAGCCTGCAGGGGTGGCGCGTTGTCGAAGACCTTGGCCATCCACTCGAAGGTGGTGTGCGCCTGGCGCACGCGCGAGGCCCGCTCGTCGTCCGGGCCGACCAGCTCCACGCCGTCGCGGGTGATGTCCATGAACGAGGCGATGGAGGCGATCTGCCGGCGCACCACGACCGCCCAGGCGTCCTCGGCCATCCGGTAGTAGACGGTCCGCTCGCCCCGCCGGGTCCGCCAGGTGAGGAACCCCATGCTGGTCAGCAGCCGCAGGTTCGAGGTCAGCGAGGCGCGGCTGGCGCCGATCGCCGTGCTGATCTGTCCGGCAGACTGCTCAGGCGGATCACAGATCATCAGCCAGCCCAGCACCCGCCCGGCGATGGGCGGCACGCCGTCACGAGCCAGGTACATGGCGACGCGCTCCACCCATTCCAGCAGTTGCTCCTGTTCGGCCACGACCGACTCCCCTCCTCTTGCAGTCATTTCAGTATGAGCTAAAATCCATGTATCGATCAAGGATGCGCCCTGTCGAGGGCGTGCTGTTGGAGAGCCGGGAAGTCTGGTCGGCCCGTGAGCCCCCTCGCGGTCACGGAGAAACAGGAGGACTTCCCGTGGCCACCCGTACTCTCAAGGCGCTGCTCGCCAGCGGCGTCGCCGCCGGTGTTCTGGTGCCGGTGCTGTTGTGGGCCGACGGGGCCACCCGGCCCGGCTACAGTCTGTGGCACCACGGCGCCAGCCAACTCGGCACCGGCGAGCGCGCCTGGCTGCAGACGGTGAACTTCGTGCTCGGCGGATTGCTCTTACTGGCCTTCGCGGCCGGGCTGCGCCGGGCGTTGCGCGGCGGCCGCGGCGCCACCTGGGGGCCGATCCTGCTCACGACCGCCGCGGCGGGACTGGTCGTGGCCGGGCTCGTGCCGACCGATCCCGCGCTGGGCTATCCGCCCGGGCAGCCGACCGGCGTCACCACGAGCGGACTCATCCACCAGGTGGCCGGCTTCGCGCTGTTCGCCGGGCTCAGCGCCGCCGCATTCGTCCTGGCCCGACGTCTGGGAGAAGCGAGCCGGGGCTGGGCCCTGTACTCCCGCCTGTCCGGCGCACTGGTCATCGTCTTCGCGTTCGCCGCCGGGATCGCCTACCGCCTCGACACCCTGGGCGTCTGGCGACCGGCGCCCGCCGGCCTGCTCGAACACCTCTCCCTGCTGACCGCCTTCTGCTGGATCATCGCCGTGGGGGTCCGTTTGCTGCGCCAAGCCTCTGAACCTGCCGTTTCTCAGGCGGGATAGCGCGAAAGCGGGACCTTCATGGGCCTGCAGTCTGGTGTGGCTACCGGGGCGTGTCAGCATGCCTTGCGGCATATCGTTCACGCCAGTTGTCGATGAGAGGAATCAACTGCTCGGTCATGTACGCGTAGAAGCCTTTCATCTCGTGCAGGCGCCGGCCGGCGATACTGTCCTCGCCCGCCGCGTCTAGGCCTTGTTGGGCGGCCCGCATGGTGGTCCACGGCGTTGCTTCCTTAGTCGGCCACTGCGGGGAGTGCGAGAAGCCGTCTTCTGGGCCGAGCACGGGGGGCATTAACTTAGCCGCGCTCCTCCAACCAAGCGACGACGGAACGGACGAAACCGTCGACGTGCGACAAGGGTTTGCCGGCGAACACCGCATGGAGGTGCCCGACCCCGACCGCGTCGTTCCAGGCCCAGGCACGTCGGTAGGTCTCCTCGTCGGTGGCGCGGAGGACGTCCCAGCCGTGCCAGGTCGCGACGAGTGCCGCGTCGATCGCCGGGTCGGACAGGACCGCCATGTCCCAGTCGAAGACGCCGGTCAGCTTGCCGTCCTCGCCGAAGTGGACGTTGCTGCCGCCGAGGTCGCCGTGGACGAGCCTGGCCGGGACCTCCTCGAGCGCCAGCAGCGTGTTCAGCCGCTGCCGAACTCCGTCACGCCACTTCGTCGGCAGGCGCGGAATGATCTCGTCGTTCAGGATGTCGCCCCATCCCAAGCCATCGGCATACCGGCGCGGCTCGTGGAGAACGGCCTCGAGCTCCGGCGAGATTTCAACCTCGCGCAGTGCCTCCAAGAGCAGGCCGAACGCCGCCGGGTCCCCGATGCCCTCCGGTAACCCCTCGCCGTCGATCCACGAAATCGCAACGGCCGCGCGTTCCCCGAACGTGGCCACCGCAGTCAGCGGCTCCGGCACGGCGAAAGGCAGGCCGGCCGCCGCAACGACTCGGAGAATCTCGACCCGGCGCGGCAACTCGGCGGCGGCACTGGGGCGCTTGCTGATACGCACGGCGGCGACGCCGGGGAACAGCACGACGTGGTGCATATTCCCCTGCTAGGCAAGACGTGCGGAGCCAAGAGGAGCGTCGGGGACAAGGGCTTCAGCGATTTCCAGGAGGTCGGCGGGGACTGGTCGGGGCATCCCGCCATTCTGGCGGACGATCGCACACGGTGAAGCGTTTGTGTCGCCCGAAACCATCGGACGCCAGGAGCTTCGCCACCCGTTACGACACTGTCGCTAGTGCTCATCAGGCCGCAGGGGAACGACGTTGGCCGCAGGCATCTCCAGGAATTCACGCAGCCCGGCGTGCTCGGTGGTGAGCAGGCCGACGGCACGGAGCAGCGCGGGAACGTCCGCACTCAGCCGGCCAACTCCTCGTTCTTGCTCGCGATCGTCTTCTTCAGCCTCGTGATCTCGGCGCGGAGTCGGACCTCGACGTCCAGGGGCGCCCCGCGTGCCTTGACGCGTTCGTAAAATTCGTTCTTCAGGTCGGTGTGGCGCTGGGTGAGAGCGTTGCGCGGGACCTGCGCTACCTGGGCGAGCGCGACGATGGTCAGGGCGCCGTCGGAGTGTTCGGCCTGGTCGTTGAGGAGGCGGCCGGCGTTGGCACGGAGCCGATCGCCGATCGGTCGTGCGGCGGAGGCAGCACGCCTGTCGAGGAACTCGGCGCGTTCGCGGAGTTGGGCGACGTGCTCATCGGTGCGGATGATGTTGCCGCAGCCGGGGACACAGCGGTCGAGGGTGGGGGTGTCCCGGACGCCGTCGCGATGGCATAGGGCCAGAGCGCGCTTGCAGTGACACAGCACGAACGCCCGCGGGTTGTTGTAGATCATGGCGTTTCATTGGCGATCAGGCGTTTGGCCGTGGCCGCGGTGATGACGGTGCCTGCGAAGCGGGGTGCCTTCGCTGCGGCCTTGATGGCGCGGCGGGCGGCGGGTCCGGACACCCCGCCGCCGTCGGCCAGGTGGTCGTTGAGGCCGATGACCGTGTCGGCGACGGCGCGGGCGGTCTCGATGTCGATGAGGTCGTGGATGCCGCTGCGGGAGCGGAAGCCGTATCCGTCGGTGATCGTGGACGTCCACGCACGACTCGGAGATCATGGACGGCTGCAGCCCGACCAGGCGCTGCTGCCCGACGGGGCTGGAGGACCTGTACAACGACGGCTACCCCGACCTGATCGGCCTCACCGGCGACATACCGGTGCTCGCTACGCTGACGGCCCCGTACTTGATCATGCCCGAAGGAACTCTCGTGATCCGTCTCGCGCTCGTGACCGTCTTCGCCGTGCTGCTGTCGATGATCCCCGGCGTGTCTCACGCCAGGGTTCCGGGCGCGCTGGGCACGGCGGGCAACCTCATGCGTGAAGAGCAGCCGCGCGCCGACGGGATCAGGCACGTGGACACCAAGGCGATCATCGCAGGGCTGAAAGCACTCAACGCGAACACCTACGTCTATCCGATGGCCGGTGACAACGTGCACTGGACCGACCTGCGGGATGAGTTCCTGCCCGCGGCGGCCGCCGCCGGGATCGACGTCTGGGTGCTGGTGTACTCGCCGAGCCAGGAAACCTGCTGCGTGTCCCGGCCGTTCAAGCACGACTACGGTGCATGGTCTCGCGAGATCGCCACCCTCGCCAAGAGCCACCCGAACCTTGTCGGCTGGACGGTGGACGACTACGCCTACGACCTCAAGACGTTCACCCCCGCCTACGTCGGGCAGATGCGGTCGGTGGCCAAGGCGATCAGCCCCGCGCTCAAGTTCGTCCCGACCGTCTACTACGGCCAGTTCACTGACGCATTCATCGCCGAGCAGATCCCGCTGATGGACGGCGTGATCTTCCCTTTCCGTGACGAACCGTACCGGGACACCTCCTGGTCGTGGAGCCTGTCGTACCAGGTGCAGCAGCTCGCCAAGCGGCTGCCCGGCACCGAGGTCTACCTGATGCCGTACGCCCACCCGCTGAGCCACGCCGCCCAGAAGCCGACGGTGTCCTACGTCGAAGCGGTCACCAAGAAGGGAGTCGAGCACGTCCGTAGCGGTGAACTCGCCGGGGTCCTGCAGTACAAGCTCCCGTTCGTCTCCCGCGACCAGGCATGGACGCGCCCTGTGGCTGACAACCTGGCCCGCACGGGCGACGGGCGATTGAGCTTCGTCGTCCAGAAGCAGACAGCCACCAAGGCCGGCATGTCGTGCGGCGCGACACGGAAGACCGTCCTGACGTCGGGGGCGGCCAAGCGGGTGGTGACCTTCTGGCACCACGACGCCCGCGGACCGGGGCATCCGGCTGGTCATCACATCAAGCAGCTCCTGCTCAACGGCAAGGTGGTATGGGAGCGGGACGTCGCCGCCGACGCTGCGGGCACCTGGGTGAAGGCGACGATCGACCTCACGGCCAAGCTGAGCGGGGCGACGAGCGCGACGCTGCAATGGCGCCTGTACGAGCGCAAGGGCGTGAGCGACTACTTCATCGACGTCAGCGTGGACGACATCGCGCTCACAGGTCTGGAGATGAGCGACCCCGGCGTGGAGAACGCCGCGTCTGGACGCCCGCTCTGGCCCGCCAGGGCGGCGCGGTCTACTGCTCCGCCCAGGTCTACCACGAGAACTACGGCGCCGACCTCGGTGCGCGCATCGCCAAGCTGTACGCCGCCGGGTGAACCCCGAGCTCGAGTCAGCCCTCCGCTCCTGAAAGTGTCCCCAGCCGCCACGTAGCTGATCCGGGGGTGAGGAACCGGCGGACAGCCGTTGGCTCTGAGAACGATCAAAAGCACTGAAGGGGCCAGAACCCAAGCACGAGAGAAAGGGGCAGCGGCCCGGTCCGCCCTGACGAAACCCTCACCCACCACACGCCAGCACCACTGCCGCTCGCCATCAACCAACCTCGGCCCAGACTTTGTGCACCACGATCTCCTCAGGGCCGTTCCGCTCCATCAGGGCCACGTCCGCCTCGGTGCGGTGCCCGACGAACGGCGACCCATCGCGGTCGGCCTGGTGGCTGATCGCCTCGCACATCCACCGGGCGGGGCCGGTCATCGCCGCCGGAACGTGGGGGCTCCGACACTGACGCCTTTGAAGGTAGTGATCTTCAATGAGCGCGCGACAGTGTCGGCGCCGGAGGTCGTTGAATCGAGCACGTCTGACATACCGCGGACATACCGCTCGTCCGTATCGTTCCTCCACGTCGGCCCAAGGAACGAAAGGGACATGAGGATCATGCGGATATCGGTCGGAATTACCGCCCTAACAGTCTGCGCCGGACTGCTCGCGGGAGTCCAGCCAGCGGGCGCCGCCACGACGCAAGCAGCAGCGTGCAGCGTGCACCCAGGCATTCCTTACAAGGATGGCGCTCACGTCAGAGGTACGGTCACGTGGGTCGGCGACTGCGGGCAGATGACTCTGAAGGTGCAGCGCAAGCGATGGTACGGCTGGCAGACCGTGAATTCGGACACGTGGACCAAGGACCCCGACAAGAAGGTCGGGGTTCTAGCGAGATGTGGTGACGGCACCTACGACTGGCGTGTCTGGGTCTACGCAGAAAAAGCTGGTGGCTTCACCAACAGCAGCAGGAAGATCACTTGCTGATCCCGATCTCGTTAGGACGTTTGCAGGGCACGGCATCAGCATGCCCCTCATTCACGCCCTCGGCGGTGGCCGGGGGAGCCACTCTCTGCGCCTCAAGCGGTCATGCCCTGGACTGTTGATCAGGGACCACCTGGCCGGCCTGGGTCAGGGTCTTCGCACCACGCCGACTGACACCTTCACCTCGGCAGCGATGGTGCGGATTGACTCGCCGCGCTACCGCCGCGACAAGGATGGCGGACGCTTGTCGTCGTCGATCACCGGTCGGCGGCCGCCAACCCGGCCGCGGCGGCGTGCCGCCTCCAAGCCGTCCTTGGTCTTGCGCACGATGTCGCGGCGCCGGTCCCCCGACAGGGCCAGGGCCACGTCCAGGATGAGGGAGCGCTCGGTGTGCTCGCCGGCCGCGATGCCCTTCCAGCTCGGATCCCTTCATCTCCACCCAGGACCGTTCATGAGACGGCTGGGCTGAAGTTGACAGGATCCCGTCTGATCATCGCGATCGGGCGAGATTTCGTCGTTTCAGGGGTTTCCGAATCGGGCTCGTCCTGGTTCCGGGGCCCGTAGGGCGGGTGGTGGCGTGCTCCGTCCCGTGAGTGGCGTGCGGTCGATGTGCTCTGCTGGGATCTCGGGGATGTCGGCGGATGTGTCGGGCTCGTCTGGGGGCTGGTGGGTGGTGCGCCAACGTCTGGTCTCGCACAGGGGCCTGGACCGGCGTACGCGGGGGGATGCGACCTCATTTCCTTTTTCAGTGACTAAAAGCGGACATGTTGGATTTCCCGCATGACAGAAAATTGCCTTGCAGCGGAGGGTTCCGAGTTGGCCGATGACGGGGGCGCGGTGGCGGACGGCGACTCTGGGGAGGACGCCTGGGCGGAACGGATGAAGACCGCGCTGGTCGGAACGTCAGCGTTGAGAATCGTATGCACGCTCGCCCTACGCCACCTGTTCACGCTGATGGTGCCCGCGACGGTGATGTTGACCCCGATCGGCCTGCTGGCGGCGGCGATGTTGCCGATCGTGGCCGCCGATCACCTCCTGGTGGTCAACGGGCGGATCGAGTTGGTCGGGGATGCGAGTATGCCGCTGTTCGCCTGGCTCGGTGGGCTGTTGTTGGTCAGCGTGCCCGCCGCCGCGGTCGCCGGGGCCGCGACCATGGTCATAGCCGCGGGCCGGGCGCTGGGCCGACCGGTGCACTGGCGGTCCGCGCTCCAGGCGGCAGTACGGCGGGTGCGAGGGCTCACCGCGCTCGCCTTCATCCAGTTGGCGTTGCTGGCATTGACACTGGCTGTCGGGGCGGCGCTGATCGTGTTCCTCAACCCGTGGGTGGGAATCGCGGCGACGGTGGTCATCGGGCTGGTCCTGATGCCCACCCTGCTGGCAATGCCCGCCTTCGTCCTGGAGGGGCTCGGGCCATTCGGGGCGCTGAGCCGGGGGTACCGCCTCGTCGCGACGATGAGGTTCACCTCGCCGATCCTGCTGGCGATCAGCATGATCATCCTGCCCGGCCTGGCCAGCCGCGGCCTCGGCTGGGTCGCCGACCGACTGCCTTATCCGGTGGACATCTCGATGAACTCGGTCACCGCGGTCCTGCTGGCCGCCCTCCAGGCCGCCGTCCTCGCTGTGATCTTCCTGAACCGCATCGCGGAGCAGTGGCACGGGGTGAGCCGTCCCGAACTGCGCGCCATCGTCGACCGGTTACCGGAGCAGGACGGACCCCGTACCCGGATGGCAGCGGTGCTCGCCGTGCTCGTGCTCCCCGGCCTGCTGACCGGCGCCTTCGCCGCGGTGAACCCGCTGGGTTGGGTGGAGGTCTCCGACCACGTGGCCGGGTTGTCCCCGGTGGATGAGGCGGGCGACGACAGCCACGACCACGGCCCTTCCGTGAGGTCGCAGGACCTCACGGCGCTGTACGTCTCTCCTGGGCCGAAGCTCGCGATGTACATGCAGGCTTTCGACGACCCGCCCAAGATGCTGACCTGCCCGGATCTCACCTGCGCCGACCTGGACATCTTCTACGCGGGCGACGACATATTCGACCGGATCGCCGCCGCCGCGGCTCTACCCGACGGGAGGACGGTGGTCGCCTCCTGGGACTGGGACCGGGCAGAGCGAAACCACCGGCTCCGCTTGGTGGCCTGCGACCAGGCCCGCTGCTCTGCTCCCGGAAAGCCGATCGCCTGGTGGTCTCGGGACGACGGGCAAATCCTATCGACGAAGCTGGCAGTGGCAGCTCGCCCGGGCGGCGTGGTCCTGGTTCAGGCCGACGAACGCGACGACGACAAGACGCTGACCTTCACCTCCTGCCGGGACCTCGGGTGCGCCGATCCGGTGCGGCATACCCCGGTACGGCTGAAGCGCGATATCAAGGGGGACAGCGACAAGCACTCGCTGAAACTCGCCTTCGGCCCGGACGGCCGACCTGTCGCCGCCGTCCGCGACGGTGACACCGGCGCGGTCTCCCTGGTGACCTGCGAGACAGCGGACTGCGCATCAGCGACAGTGACCAGGCCGGGGCCACCGGTCCCGGCAGACGAGGTGGCCGAAGCCGGGATGCGCGGCCTATCCCTCGCCGTACGGCGGGACGGGCGACCGGTGATCGCCTACGGGGACCCGAGAGCCGGCGCCATCAAGCTGCTCGACTGCCAGGACCGTGCCTGTTCCGGGGCGCAGAGCACCACGCTCGCCGGCTCGGATCATTACAACGTCCCCCCAGGCCTGGGGCTCTCCGCCGACCAGGCGTTGGTGGCGACGTTCGTCGGCAAGCACCTGGTCGTCTATTCCTGCCAGGGCACTGCCTGCCGAGCCGCGAGGATCGCCAAGGCCAGGTATTCCCCTGGGCGGCTGGCCATGTCCCTCGACCAGACCGGCCGGCCGGTGATCGCCTGGATCGACGCGAGACCGAGCCTGCGTGAACCTGAGTGGTCCCTGAGGGTGACCTCGCCACTCATCTAACTAACAGGAACAGCGGGAAACGATCATTGTGTCGGCGGGAAGTGATCTTCTCAACCCTCTGGTGTCCCAGGCCAGACACCTATTCGTGAACACCCCACAGTGTGATGTCTCAGGACATCGGAAACCCTCGAACCTACAGGTTCGGGGGTTTTCTCTTGTTCCGGGGCTGGTAGTCGCGGGTGGGATCGACGATCAGCTCGCGCAGGAGCTCTCCGGTGACGGCATCGACGACACGGACGTGCAGGTCGTCGACCAGCAGGATGACGTGGGTTCGGGCGTGGGTCCGTCCGTCGCCGATGTGGTGCGGCCGGCCGCCCACGCGCAAGGTGACGACGCCGGGGGGCGGATGCGGTCGTGCCTGCGCGGCATCGCCGCCCGGCTCGTCATCACCAAGGGCAAGAAGAAGGGCCGGCACCCGTTCCCGGCCACTGCTGCGGATGCTGCGCGAACACGACGCCAACGCGGCAGCGGCGCCACCGCTCCAGGTGCTCGGCGTTGGCCTCGATGCGCAGCAGCGCGGCGCGAAACATCCGCCGGGCGGCCGCGACGATAGTCTCCCCTCCATAGGATTGAGCCCGGCGGCTGGCAGGTGGGCGCTGCCGTCGCGCCAATTCGTCGGCGACCGGGCCGGCCGCCAGACGCTCGTGTCCCGCAGCAGGCTCCCGATCGTCGCCAGGTCTTGGTAGCCGCCGGGACGGCCGGTGCGGCTGAGCCGCCATCACTTCACGATCGCGACGGTCAGCTCGTTGAAGTCGCCAGGCGGCTCCTCCAGCGACGCCAGGAACTGCGCGAACCTCGTGAATGTGGTCGAACACCTGGTCGGCGGTCGTGTGGACCGTCCAGCGCCGGACGCACCGCGCGGCCAACACCGCGACCAGCGAGCGCTGCATGGGCTCAGCGACCGGCAGCCCGCGCTCGCGGCTGGCGGCTTCCCTCTCCAAGCACCGAGTCCGGTTCCCCCATTGATGCGGCAGGTGAGGGCGACTCCAGATTGACCTGATCGAGAGGATACAGAGGGCGGGCCAACGGGGCTGTGAGGGCCGGACGACCAGTTGGAGGCGATGAACCTGGTCGGCCCGAACAGGTCCGCGCCGCGGCGGCACGGTGCGCGAGGATACCGCCATTTCCCTGACCAGATGACCGGTGACGGCCACCCACGGCAGGTGGCACGAGCTCGCAGTCATCACGAACCGGACACTCTGCAACTACGCCGACGCCGCGATGCTGCCAGCGGCTGAACGAGGATCCCGCGCATGCGTGGCCCCGGCAGGTCCTGCTAGCGCCACACATCCCTGGCGGACACCCAGCTGGCACATCACACCGATCGCTCTGCCTGCGCAGAGGTGATCGCCGCGCGTTCGTATCGTGCCGCGATGGTGTGGAGGTGTTCGGCGAACCCGGCGGGCGACTCGATGGTGAAGTCCACGTCGAGCATGGTCAGCAGGGAGGCGAGCATCCGCGGGGTCTCCGCGCCGAGGTGCAGGAGACAGCTGTGCTCGTCCACGGCTTCCAGCCGCCCGTTCAAGGGCCACATCCGCTGCCGTGCCGACTCTGCCGAGGCGTGGAGGCGGATGGTGGCCTGCACCGGCCAGACGTCGGACACTGCCCGCGCGACGAACTGCGCGGCGTCACCGCCGGGCAACTCGCGCGGGGTGAACCGCGGGCCGGTGGGAGTGCGAGGGGATATCCGGTCGACCCGGAAGCTGCGCCAGTCGGCCCTGTCGAGATCCCAGGCGACCAGATACCAGCGCCGCCCCCAGGACACCAGGCGGTGCGGCTCGGTGCGGCGCGAGGATTCGCCGCCGTCGTGTCGGCGGTAGTCGAAATGCAGCTGTCGATGGTCGCGGCAGGCGGTGGCGACGATGGTCAGCACGTCGGCGTCGACGCTCGGAGCGCCGGCGACCGGGACGGTGGCGATCTGCAGGGCGGCGACGCGGTGCCGGAGCCTCGATGGCATCACCTGTTCAAGCTTCACCAGCGCGCGCAGCGCCGCCTCGTCGATCCCGCTCACCCCGCCGCCGGCCGCGGTCCGCAGCGCCACCGCGACGGCGACCGCCTCGTCGTCGTCGAGCTGCATCGGTGGCAACGCCGTACCCGCCTTGAGCCGATACCCCGCTCCCGGGCCGCTGCCCGCGTGCACCGGGTATTCCAGCTGTCGTAGCTTGTCGATGTCACGGCGGACCGTCCGCGTACTGACGCCGAGCCGGTCGGCGAGCTCGGCGCCCGACCACTCGGGGCGGGCCTGGAGCAGGGTCAGCAGGCGGAGCAGGCGAGCGGCTTCACTCAGCACGAGTTCAATAATGCCTCAAAGAGCGGATATGGCGGACATGATCTGTCCTCCACTGGTCGTAGCGTGCTGGATGTGAGCAATGAACAGATTCGCCCTTTCCATATCGACATCCCGCAGGCGCAGCTGGACGACCTGCACACCCGGCTGGACCTGACCCGCTGGCCTGACGAACTGCCGGGCGCGGGCTGGGCGTACGGCACCTCACTGCCGTACCTGCGCGACCTGACCGGCTACTGGCGCAACGTCTACGACTGGCGCGAGCAGGAGGCCGCCCTGAATGAGCTCCCGCAGTTCGTGACGGAGATCGACGGCGCGCGAGTGCACTTCCTGCACATCCGCTCACCCGAGCCGGACGCGGTGCCGCTGATCCTCACCCACGGCTGGCCCGGCTCGATCGTGGAATTCCTCGGCCTGATCGGCCCGCTGAGCGACCCGCGCGCCCACGGCGGCGACCCTGCCGACGCATTCCACCTGGTCATCCCGTCCGTCCCGGGCTTCGGCTTCTCCGGGCCCACCCGCGAGAAGGGCTGGCATGTCAACCGGTGGCCCGGGCGTGGGCCGAGCTGATGCGCCGCCTCGGCTACCAGCGCTACGCCGCCCAGGGCGGCGACATGGGCGCGTTGATCACGCCGGAGCTCGGCCGGGTCGCGCCAGAGGCGGTCATCGGCCTCCATGTGAACGCCGCCACCCTCGGCTTCCAGCCGCTCGGCCCCGTGACCGAGGACGTGCTGGCCGAGCTCACGGACCAGGAGCGGCAGTACCTCGCGGCCATCGGCATGTTCGCCGCCGAGGGCTCCGGCTACATGGCGATCCAGTCGACCCGCCCGCAGACCCTCGCCTACGGCCTGACCGATTCCCCCGTCGGCCAGCTCGCCTGGATCATCGAGAAGTTCAAGGAGTGGTCCACCCCCTCCGCCGAGCTGCCCGACGACGCGGTCGACCGGGACACCCTGCTCACCAACGTGATGCTGTACTGGCTGACCGCGACGGCCGGATCGGCGGCGCGGGTGTACTACGAGGGGCGCATGTACGCCCAGAGTGGGTGGTTTCCCCTCACGCGTTCCGAGGTGCCCACCGCGGTGGCGAACTTCGCCGGCGACATGGCGATCCGGCACTGGGCCGAGGAAGCCAACACCATTGTCCGCTGGAGCGAGTTCGACCGCGGCGGCCACTTCGCGGCCCTGGAAGCCCCCGACCTCCTGGCCCGCGACATCAGGGAATTCTTCCGCTCCCTGCGGTGAGTCCACAGCCATGATGGCGGGCGGCCAGGGCCGAAGCGGGACGCTTCGGCCCTGGCCGCCCGCACCCGAATGCGGCACCGCCGCCTGTGCGGAGAGGGCTCCTTCGATCTGCCGGGGATCATCTCGGTGCTCCGTACGGCCGGCTGGTCCGGCCCCTGGGGAGTGGAGATCATGTCCGACGCGCACCGTGCGCTGCCCGTGGGGAAGCCACCGAGGCGGCGTACCGGACCGCCGCGGCCCTCCCGGACGAGCGCAGCCGTTTGAAGGTCCTGGTACGCCCGTAAGTTCGAACGAGGCTCATGTAGGCCTTCGAGGAGGCTGAGTGCAGAAAATAGCGGTAGCGACCTGCAACTTCTTCGCCTGTTGGTGGTCCGTGATGAGGGCGTCCAGGGCGGCGGCCTTGTCGGCTTCGGTGGGCAGGGGCGTAGCGGCGGGTGGTGTCGAGGAAGCCGTGGCCGAGGAGTTCGGCGACCAGGATGGGGTCTTTGCCATCGCGGATGAGCTGGGTTGGCGAAGGTGTGGCGCAATACGTGCGGACCGAAGGGTTCGCTGGGATCGTCATTGATGCCGCACGCCTCACCGAGGCTGGTGATGACGTGCGGGCGGCGCGGTGTTCCTACTCGATCATCGACTACACCGTTGACGGCTTTGACACGCAGCGCGAGCTTGTGGAGGCGTTCGCGGAGATCCAGGAGCAGTGGGTGCGTTTCTATCCCGGCTACCGCTCGGCCCGTTTCCATGTGAGCACTGACGGGACCCGGGTGTACAACATCGTGCACTGGGCGAGCGAGGCGGACTACCGCCACTTCGTGGAGAACTCCGACACCGACGGCCGAATGGCCGCCATCGGCAAGGCGCTGGAGGGCCTGTCCGGCAAGGCCGAACCACGTATGACCGGAGTGCCCACCTACACCGTCGTCCGCGAGGTCGGTCCCGGGCCGCGGAGCCTCGACGCCTGACCGTCCGAACTCTGCCGGCGGGCGGTGGCCGCCGACGCTGGTCAACGCGCTCAGCCGTCGGGTTCGACGCGGGCGAGGACGGTCAGAACCGGACGGCGATGGCCCGCACAATCAAGTTCCGGGTCGCCGTCCAGGGTTATGAGTGGCTGTCGAATGAGGAGATCGAGGTGCTGCTCGCCTGGCCCGGCACGCCCGCGACGCCTTCCTGATCCAGCTGCTGGCCGAGACCGGCATGAGGATCGGTGAGGCGTTAGGGCTGCGCAGAGAGGACATGCACCTGCTGCGCCGCTTCAGCCCCGACCTAAGAACGTGACAGCCGCGCCGGACGCGGCCGGCACTCTGAAGCGCCGGCCGCCATCCCCTGCTGCTCCGTCCTGGCGGTGATTCACGCATAACTAACGAGCTTGAAGGCGTGATGTCGTCCAGGGCTGACAGGTGACGGTCCTAGCGGTATGCCTGGCCAATGAGGTATCCGCAAGGCGGTGGACTGACAGCCGAGCGGCGTGCGTTCCGGGAGAGCATC
>NZ_VJYI01000032.1 GCF_008065375.1 Nonomuraea sp. SYSU D8015 | reverse complement strand
CCAGTGCGCCCAACGGATCGACGCACACCGTACCCGGCCAGATGCCGCCCAAATTCGTCGCTCGTGTAGTTCGATCCACGATCGGAATGGAAGATACACCCCGGCTGCAGCTCGATAGTACCAGCGGCCGCATCGATAGCGTCGCAGACCAGCGAGGTCTTGTAGTGGTCGGCCATCGCCCAGCCCACCACCATTTTAGAATGGCAATCAATCACCGTGGCGAGATAAAGGAACCCCTCCCAGGTGGGGATGTACGTGATGTCACCGACCAGCTTGATGCCCGGCCGATCAGCGGTGAAGTCCCGCCGCACCAGGTCCGGGATCCCCTGGTAGGAGCCGTCCGGCAGGGTGGTGACCGGCCGCCACGGCCGGCTCCGGCACGGACGCAGGCCCAGCTCGCGCATCAGGTTCCGGACCAGCTCGTCGCTGACCTGTTCACCTGATCGGAGCAAGGCAGCGTGGATCCGCCGATAGCCGTAGGTCTGATGGCTGTCTGCGAATAACGTTCCGATTTTTTCTTTCAAGCGTGCACGGCGTTCGGCGGTCGCCGGCAACGGCCGCCCGCGCCACTCGTAATAACCGGATCGGGACACGCCCAGCCACGAGCACATGTCCACAATGGCGTAATGAGCCTTCTCCGCATCGATGAGCTCGTACTTGGCGGTCACCGCTGTTCCCGGGCGAAGAAGGCCGCGGCTTTTTTCAAAAATTCGTTCTCTTCGCGGAGCTTACGATTCTCCCGCTCCAGCGCAAGCTCCCGATCGCTCTTCTTCTCGCCCGTATCCTGCGCCGGCGCCGCGTCGTCGCCCCGGGTTCGCCGATAGGTGTTCACCCAGTTTCCAAGCGTGGTGTCGTGGATGCCGAGTTCCTTGGCCACATGCGCCACCGGCCGCGGGCCGTCCAGCACCATGCGGACGGCTTCGTCCTTGAACTCCTGGCTGAATCGTCGGTTACGCCCCGCCACAGCCTTCCCTTCCAGTTCTCCCTCAACCTTAGTTGAGGACCTGTCCGGAAGATCCGGGGCACCTCACCTCGACGCTGAGTGAGCGCCGGATGTGGTAGCCCTGGCCTAGCGTGTAACTGGTCGGACGCCGTTCTTTCATGATGCGTTGCTCTGGCGCTAGAACCAGATCTCATGGGAAGAACGGGACTGTGCGGCTAATGATCAGTGCTGCCCGCAGCTTTCCAGTCAGCGTGCCTTGGCGGCATTGGGGTCGTAGCCGATCTCATTGAAGAAGGCCTGCCGCCGGGCTTCAGGCAGCCTTTTGTCCTTCTTGATGAGGTTGCCGACGATCGTGGGGATGAAGCTGGTATCAATGTCCAAGCTTCGAAGTGTGTACACGTCATGCCCGTTTTCATTCGAGCTGTGGATATCCAGCCCAAGCTCACGGAGCTCGCGGATGCGGCGTTCGGTGTGCACGCTATCAGCGGTTACCACGCGGAGCAGATCTGCCTGTACGTGAGTGCCTCGGCGCTGGAGGAGGAGCGTGAACAGCTCTTCGTGGACGCGGCTGCCGTAGGGAACCTTGAGGTACTTTTCGGGAACTCGGCCGTCGTAGCGACGGCGAATCTCTTCATGAAGCTGTTTGCGCAGGTCATGGAACGCTTCGTTGCGCTCCTCGATGCCGATGCGGATGAATGCCTGCATCGATTCGGCGAGGAGTTTCTTAGCGTACAGGTAGGAGTCGAGCAGGTCCTGGGTTGAAGTGCCAGACCGTAGCTGACCGAGGAGTTTGTCAACGGCGAGTTGAGTGTCTGGCTTGAGCCGGTTCCAGTCATTGAGGGGGCTCACGGTTACCTTGTCCTCTCCCGTGCTGTGAGTCAGCCTAGAAACACTTCGGGAGGATAGCGGAGAATGTGGGCATCTTCCCCTGCGTCTTGCACGGCTGCCACATCGCCCAGCCATTCCCGCAGGAAATCCGCGGTGGGTTGGTCAGGCGACTGAGCCCGCATAAAGGTGACCTTGCTGCCCAGACGGACGCGCGGTTTGAGAACGTCGCTCCGGTCGAGCTGGTTCTGGAGGTCGATGCCGACTGCGAAGCGGCGGATGTCGGAGACGAAGTCGAGTACAATAACGCGATTCTTGCCTGGCGCGAGCCGCAGACCTCGGCCAAGTTGCTGGATAAAGATGCGACGACTGTGGGTGACACGCTGAAAGGCGACGATGTTGACGTCAGGGACATCGACGCCCTCATTGAGGATGTCTACGGCGCAGAGGATCCCGACGCGTCCGTCCGCAAAGTCCCACAGGATGCGGCTGCGTGTAGGGATGTCGAGAGCCTTGCCGTCGCTGGTCTTAGAGGCGATCACTTCGGCTCGAGTGAAGCCGATGGCGTTGATCCGGGCGGCCATCTGCTCGGCGTGGTGGATGGTGCCGCAGAACACGATCCCTCGAGGTGTCGTCTGTTCGCGCCACGCTTCAGAAAGTCGGAGGACCACGGCGTCGTCCCACTCTTCGATGAAGAGCGTGCGGTTGATACCCCGGGGAGAGAGGGCGTGTGCCTGCTTGGGCAGGCCGTGGGCGAGGGCTTCCCAATTGATGTTGTCGGTATACATCCGGTAGTCGACGTTAGAGAGGTAGCCCTCACGCAGGCCCCGTACCAGATCTATGTCAACGACAGGGAAGTCGAACCACTGGTTCAGCGCTTTGCCATCTGGTCGCCACGGGGTCGCCGTCATCCCCATGAGGAAAGCCCCTCCATCGCCGGCAGACAGTTCGGTAAGTACGGTGTCGTACGCCGTGGTACCGAGGTGATGACATTCATCGACGATGACCAGGTTGAAGTCGGGCAGGGAGCGGCCGGAATTGATGGCGCTTGCGACGCTATCGACGCATGCGAAGACGATGTCGAGGTCGGTCAAGGTGTCGGCGGTCGGGCGCTCGTAGCCATTCCAGACTCCAGTTGCGCTGGTGGCGGGCAGCATGGGCCAGAATGCTCGTTCTAGCTGGTAGACGAGTTCATTGCGGTGGGCAAGGACCAGAGTCTTCGAACTTGGCCGGAGCTTGGCGTACCGCCGGTAGAACTCGGCGGCGACGAAGGTTTTGCCGAGACCCGTGGCCAGCACAACCAGCGCGCTGCGGGCGCCAGCGATGTGTTCCCCCATGATCCGATCGACGGCCTGTTCTTGATATGCCCTCACCTCATACTTATCAGGAAGACGTTCGGAAAGAGGGGCAAGCGGCAGCATGTCCGCCTGCTTCAGGAGAGTGCGCCGGTCCCAGAGCTGCAAGGGGATTCCCCTGGCTGCGAGCTGACTGCGCTGGACGTGCACGGAAGCTTCGAAGCCATTGAGGCCCACCAGGACAGGGATGTCCGCATCATACTTGCCACATGCGGCCAGGGTCTCGGCGACGGTGCTCGGGCCAACCGGCGTACGCCACCGCTTTACCTGAAAGAGCCAGCGTCGGCCGTTCATCGTCGCGATGACGTCAGCACCACCGTCACCCGAGGCACCAACGCGCTGAACGGCTTCGTAGCCTCGGGCCAGCAGAAGCCTCTCAATAAGCCGCTCGAAGCCTTGCCATCCGATGTCGGCGAGAAGCAGGTCAGTGATGATGCGCTGTGTCATGACAGCTTGCTGGACAGGAACTGCACCGCGGCGCGTGCGCGGATGACCAGGAGCTGTTCCGGCTGCTCGTACCGAAGATAAGACGCGCAGTCTTGAAGGCAGCGCAAGTACTTGAGCCGCAGATCATCCTGGAGCTTGCCGGCGACCACCGTTCCTAGCTCCGCTTCGCTTGGCCACGGATCGCTCCAGACCCGGCCCCCGTACCAAGATATGGGGTACTTGCCGAAGAAGTCAGTGATCGCGTCGCGGGAGCAGTACTTCAGGTAGCCGCCGTTCTTCAGCGTGCCAAGCTCCGCAAGGTCGACACCTGCGCTGATCATCTCCTTGGCCATTGCTAGCTGATCGGCCTCAGGCAACTCGTCATAGAAGTCGCTGGCGTTGGGAGCATCGAGGATACGCCCGATGATGTCGCTGAATAGCTGCCTTATGTCCTCCCGGACGGTGTCTGGGTTGTCGGTGACTGCCTCGCCCCAGCCTTGCATGAGCAGTTCGGTGGTGAGCACGGCAACAGTGTGACCGGGTTTGCCATGCATCTCGGGGTGCAGCTGGTAGATGTACTGCGCAGCTTCCGCTGCGATGAGATATTCGGCTCGCAGGCCACTGCTAGCAAAGATTGGATGCGTCAGATCCACGAATACGGTGAGCACACCTGGCCTGATCTCCGTGACCAGGGGTACCGGAGGCCGCCTGTACGCAGCGATGATCGGCTGATAGACGGTATGTACGATCACATCCAATGGACTAGTCTGCTTGCCGTTGCCCAGAGTGACGACGAGGGATGACGCTCCGAGGCTGGGGAGTATTTCGGACCGTTGCCGGAGAACGTCGGTGTCGGCCGGATGGGGAGTACCTTCTGGACTGCCGCAGGTTCCGCAGCGGTCTTGGGCCGGCTTGTTGTCGGCCTGGCAGACCGCGCAGCGCCAGGGAAAGCGGACCTCGGGATTTTGATCGGCTCCGCAGTGGGGGCAGGACGTCTCTGATCTGAGGATAATCCGGCGGCAGTCTGCGTTCAGGCACGATCTACCGATGAGAACCACGCCACAGCCGACGCAGGTTTCGGCATCTTTGAGATTCTGGAACGCGCATGCCGGGCACTCGGGAAGCTCTTCAATGGGGGGTTCGTTCGCTTGCTCCACGAGATCCCACCACCGGGCATCGTCGTAGTAGCCTGGCTGCCGCTGCAGGAACTTCTGGTAGAAGTCCTTCTCGACGTCTCGCGGGATCCGTTCAGCCTTCTGCTTGGCCGAGTTATACACGCCCATGTACATGTCGGCCCGCCCGAAGTTGCGAACTCTGCGATAGCCCTGGTATAGCAGAGAAATGGGGGAGTCGTTGATGTGACCCTCGGGCCACTTGCTGGGCAGTAGCGAGCCCTGTCGCAATAGCGCGATAGCGCTTGCCCATTCCTCGGTGGCGGTCTGAAAGTTCTGCTTCTGGAAGTCGACAGGCACGTGGTCGAGATGAATCTCACCGATAATGCGGCCGTACTGACCATCGATTGGATACTCTCGCTCGGTTTTGCCGGTGACCGGGTCTACATGAACGAAGAAGGCTTCCTTCTCGTTAGTTCGTATGGCGCGCCCGTTGCGGACCAGGTCGATGCCGTAGTCGTCCTTGTCATCGAACCGCTGGATGCCGATCCATCCATGCACGCGCTGGGGGATCTCCCGGCTTTCCGCACGCCCGCAGCGGGGACATATCTCCGCGCCACGGAAGTCGACACCGTCGTAGAGGCATCTCCGGGATCGGCCGAGCTCCTCGTCGATACGGATCAGCGCTGGGATCTTGCCATACTTGGATCTTTCGACGAAGCGCTTCTCGGACCACACGCAGTGCTCGAAGGCCCGGCATAGCTCACCGTTCAGAGTGACCCGGATGTCCCGTTCGGAATCGCCACGCAGCATCGTGGCATACCGGCGCCCGATCCGGTCTCGCAGAGTGGCCTTTGGCATACGAGCAACCTCACGTATGAACCCATGGTTAGCGTCCCCGTTTGGCCACCAGCCTCGGATTTCCACGATCGTGCCATGTTCCAGGCCTGCCGGTTTTTCGATCTCCTCGGCCGTGACCTCGAACGTTCCACGCCGGACCAGCTCTGGCAAGTCCAGGGTCACACGGATGGCATGAGCATCTCCAGCTCTTGCAGAGATGACCTGGGTGACTTTGCCTAGCTTGCCAGTGGCAATGTTGAACCCCATGCCAAACAGGCCGAGGTTGTCGAAGTGGTTCTTGGAGGTGTATCCGGCACGCATCGCATTTGCGATGTGCTGCTCACTTAGACCCGGGCCGGTGTCACGAACCCGGATCACTCCTTCGCCTCGTTCCACCTTGCTCAGTCCGGGGACCTCGATCACGACATGACGGACAGGCGACGCCTCCCCAGCGATCTCAGCCGCGTGGAACGAGTCAATCGCATTGTCGATCAGCTCGCTCAACGCATCGAGCGGGCTGATCGGCGTCCGCGTCAGCGCGACCAGAACGTCCGGCGTGGGTGTGATGTCAAGTAGCTTGTGGGCCATCAGAGGCGATCCTCAGTGTGGACGGGGGCGTAGAGCCAGGGCAGCAAGCGGCTATATTCTGCAGCCGTTGCTGCTTTGGGGTGAATATTCGCTGGAACTCGGGCTCAGAAGTCGGCGGCAGAGTCCGCCGTATCTCGTTGGGCGAGCTGCCGCTGTGCGAGCCGCAGGAGAGAAGAACGGTCCGCTCTCGGTGAGTTTCTGATGATTTGCACCAGCCATGGAGCGATCCATGTAGAGCTGGGGGCGGGGAACTCTCCCCTTGGCAGGATTGTGCCCGGCAACCAGTCCGGAGCAGGCGGCAAGTCGCCTGTGATGACGGCGACGAGGTCCACGGCAGGCTCGTCGACTTCAGGGTCACGCAGGCTCAGCTCCAGGGTTACGCCGACCAGCCACCACTGAAACAGGCGATGGCGGCTGTCGGCGATAGCCGTCCTGATTGCTGAGCTTGAGAGACGAGCCGCCCGGTAGGCCAGCAAGGGCAGGGCTTCCGGTGGAGGCAGGGTCGCTGCTTCGGTTGCTGTTATCACCTGATCGAAATCAGTGCCGGTGTCCTCGCGAGAATCTGCGGTCCGGCTGATCTCTTCAACCGTCTCAGCGGTGATCTCGGCGTTTAGGAACTCACTGACTCCTTCGAAGAACGCCTTGGTCTCCACGATGAGCAAGTCGGCATTCGTGCGCCTGCGGAACTCGTTGATGAGAGATGGCCATGGCCGCCGTGAGTCTGAACCGGCTCCAGCAGGCTCGTACCAGTCATCCTTTACGTCGGCAGAGACGAACAGGACACGCTCCCGTGCGGCTGTTTCCTGGACATGCTTGATCATCTCTTCCCAGAGGATGTAGTCGCCTGCCGCTTGAAGCGAGGTCGGCTTGCCGTGGTCTAGATATCCGGGCGGAATCTTGTTCGGGAAGCGATAGGCAATGGCGTGCTCAACTTGGGCCTGGAGCTTATCGGGATCTGGTGCAGGGCCGATATTGTCGCCGTACAGTGCCGTGACCTTGGGAAGAATGGGGTCAGAGCCGCCATTGACATCGTCAAGTCCGATGTCCTGAGAGGTCCTCAGCTTGTCGATGTGCTCGCAGAGCGCTTGCCGCCAGGGCTCAAGGAGTTTTCTAAAGTTCGCCTCGTTGATCAGTTCGTCCAGCTCGGCCTGACCGTCTTCGTCCGCAGCAAAGGTGCCGAGTAGAGCCTTCACCCCCTTCAGCGCCTCCTGAACGTCCTTCCACGCTTCGCGCAGGGGCTGGTCGAGACGACTCTTGGCCTTCCGGAGCTTGTCCGTTCGATCCTCGATGACGCCTCGCCTGCCTCTGACGAATTCCAGTCCCACCTGGTACGGCAGCCATAGCCGCGACGAGACCAGGTCGAGCGCGTCAAGGACCTGCCGACGGGCGTCGGGCGTATACCGATAGAGATCTAGCAGTACGTTCGTATCAAGAACGATCAGCGCGTGCGTGAAGAAGGCCCGTCGGCCATCTCCGGCCACACCACTGTCTGGGTCGACCCATGCCTGGTACTGCTGCATGATCGACTGTCTTGGGTTGCTCGCCTCAACCGCCACGCGAAGTCACCTCGTTCACGTCGGAACAGAAGGGTCTCGCTACGCCTGAGGACTGGTCAAGGCATTTCGCAAATCAGCTGATCTTCGTGACAAGCTGATTGAGCTTCCATGGCAGCCTGCCGGTCCGAGGTGTGTACACCAAGCATGGAGTGTCCCTTTTGGCCGTGGCCTGGTGTCGTTTGCTCGCTAAGCGGCATTCCAGAAATCTTGCGCGTAACGGGGCGTGAGATCGCAGGCGCGGACAGGCATTGACAGGGCCCTCGCCGGGGGTTGGATCGAAGTTGCCTGCAACGCCCACCCACCCGGCGAGGTCGTGATCAGTATGCGCCCGGTCAGCGTGTTCGCCAACGGTCCTGAGGCCTCGATCGAGCAGTTACGCGGGGAGCTGCGCGGCCGGTGGCGGCAGGCCAGGCGGGCGATGATGGTCTTGCTGTCGGTGCGCGGACTGTCCCCCGCCCAGATCGCCGACCTGCTGGAGTGCGACGCGAGCACGGTGCGGCGGTGGATCGGCCGGTTCAACGACCATGGGCCGGCGGGCTTGGCCGACCGGCCCCGCCCAGGGCGACCGCGCATCGGCGGGCCACGCCTGCTCGCCCGGATCGCGGCGCTGCTGGAACGAGCGGGACCGTGGACGGTGCCCAGGCTGTGGCAGTACCTGGGCCGGCCGAAGCTGAGCCCGCGCACCCTGTATCGGCGCCTGCGCCTGGTGGCGATCTGGCGGCGGCCCAAGCTGGTGGCCCGCGGCGATCCGGACCGCTGGTGAGCGGTGGCCGCCATCACCGCCCGGCTGCGGGAGTTACCGCGCGGCGCGGTGGTGTGGGCCACTGATGAGACCCACGTCCACCTGCTGCCACACGTGCGCGCCATCTGGACACTGCGCCCGCGCCGACCCGAGATCGGCACACCCGGCAAGAACCGGCAGGTGACGGTGCTCGGCGCGCTGGAGATGACCACCGGCCGATGGGTGTATCGGCTGGGCCGCCGCTGCGCCGCCGATTTCATCGCCCTATTGGAACAGATCCGCCTGGCCGTCCAGGACGCCCCGGCGATCATGGTGATCTGCGACAACGACAGCATCCACCACGCCAAAGCCGTCACCGCCTACCTGGCCGAGCACCCCACCGTGGAGCTGCTGTTCGGCGCGCGCTACAGCCCGCACGACGACCCGGTGGAACGCATCTGGGCCGCACTCAAGGCGTTCATCGCCAACACCGCCGTCAGCTGGCCCGGCAGTCTCAGACAGATCCACGCCTTCTTCCGCGCCCGTTCACCCGATCAGATGCTCACCGCCGCCGCGCCCTGGACCAGCCCCTGGCTGCCTGCGGGTTACAAGCAGAACTTCTGGAATGCCGCTTAGCTGATCGTCGGGAGCTGCAACTGGAACGCCTCGTGGCGCGGGTGGGCTTCCTGGCCAGTGAAGGCCTTGAACTCACCCAAGCGATAGACGGTGATGCTGCCACGCTTCTTCTCTTCGATTTCGAAGTCACGCTTCAAATGGTTGATGTGCCGCTCAAGAGTGTGCTGGTCAAGTGGATGGGGCAGAGCCTGGGAGATGTCTTCTACACCCATATAGCGGGTTGACTTCCGAAGAACGTGGTAGACGGGATCGTGGACGGGCTTGACATCTTCGATCAGAGTCTTGGGCTCGGTCTCATGGTTC
Source organism: Nonomuraea sp. SYSU D8015 (assembly GCF_008065375.1). GTDB lineage: Bacteria > Actinomycetota > Actinomycetes > Streptosporangiales > Streptosporangiaceae > Nonomuraea. The sequence goes on along the minus strand of NZ_VJYI01000032.1, from coordinate 99,337 downwards.
AGGGCCCTGCGGATGGCTGTGCCGATTGCCTCGGCTACCGGAGGCGGGAAGGCGTTCCCGATTTGCCGGTAGATCGAGGTCTTACGGCCGGAGAACTCCCACTTGTAGCGATCATCATCCCAGCCCTGGATGCGAGCCACCATCGGCCAGGTCAGCTTGGGCTTGAAGTCGATAGGCGTATCAGGTCCTGGGGCGCTGTCAGCGATCCCCCAGCCGTCAACACCCATTTCAGCCCAGGCTGCCTTGGCGCGTGTAGGGCCCAGATCGGCGCCGCCGTGCTTCTTTGAGCCGCCCACAATTGTTGGGGCGATCTTGTCCGCCCTCTTTCGCCAGGTGTCGGCACCTGGCCATCCATTGGCGGCCATCAGATCGTAGAGAAGCTCCCCCACGGTAGGAGGCTTGGTGTGGGAAGGTTCTGGCCAGTCGAAGTACGCGAAGTCTTCAGAGCGCATCGCCACAAGCACGAACCGCGGGCGGAGCTGCGACACCCCATAGTCTGAGGCCTGAAGGAGCTTCCAGTCCGCGACGTAGCCCATGTCGTGGAGTTCGTCCAGGACGGCCTGCCGGTAGGCCGTGAAGCGGTTCATACTGAGTCCACGGACGTTCTCGAGCAGCAGTGCACGTGGTTTCACTATGCGGCACTGCTTGACCGTCCAGGCAAACAGATCGCGTGCGTCGGTAGCTCCAAGCTGTTTGCCGGCGATAGTGAAGGGCGGGCATGGAACTCCCCCAGCAAGCAGGTCGATCCCCTCGTAGTCGACTGGCTTCCAGACCTTCGGGTTGGCGACGTCTCCAGGGGCCACCTTCCATCCAGGACGGTTCAGCTTCAATGTGTTACAGGCGTTGTCATCGAGCTCTACAGCAAGTTCGTGCTCGAAGCCTGCGCGCTCCAGGCCTAGAGACTGCCCTCCTGCTCCAGCGCAGATCTCCACAACCCTAAGTTGCTCCGCCACGGAGTCCTCCTGTGGTACCTGAGTGCCGAGCGGGGAAGCAGTCATGGGCAGTATCTTCTCTCATGACTTCCCCAGGTAGTGAATCGAGTGCAGAGGCCGGCGACATGGTGTCTAACACCCCGAAGCCTGACCTTCGCGAGCAGGCTTGGGCGAAGGGCCTGTACCCTCGCCCGCTGAACGAGGGACGGTCGCGCAATATGCGCGCCAACCGACGCTCTAACACTAAGCCGGAGGTAGCGCTTCGTACTGCACTGCATGCTCTGGGTTATCGCTATCGCAAGGATCTGAGGCTTGATCTTCCAGACGGAGTCCGCGTGCGGCCGGACATCGTCTTCACAGCACGGAAGGTAGCTGTCTTCGTGGATGGTTGCTTCTGGCACGTTTGCCCTGTGCATGGTAGGGAGCCCACAACGAATGAGTGGTACTGGGCCCCCAAGCTCCGACGCAACAAGGAACGGGATCGGGTGGCCAACGCCGCTCTTGAAGCTGCAGGGTGGCGAGTGGTACGCCTCTGGGAACATGAGACCCTTCCTGCCGCTGTTGACGCCGTCACAGAGGCAGTAGGGCCAGCTTCTGCCAAACACGGATCCGAAGCTACTACCACGGACTGACAATCCCTTGCCGTCCTCGCTGCTGGCCAATCAAGCGATCTTTCGAGACAGCGCATGCAGCCAGGTCGTCCCGGGGTTTGGTAGGCGCGCCGGTGGCTGCAGCCACTACGGGATAGTTCGGACCGCTTCCGTGGTACCCACGTGGAAGACTGGATCTCGAATAGCGCCGACCGTCATCGTGTGGTTAGGAAAGATCGCCTGGACTGCCGGGTGGAAGACAGCGGAGATCATCTTCGATCGATCGAGGCCTGCCAGGGCGGCTCAGGTCCAGTGAAGCGAGGATGTTCTTGCCGCCTGGCTGCGCACCGCCTTTACGCCAAAATGGCTCGATTCCACCCGAAAGGCTTGTAACTGTCCGACTGTAGATTGTCACATCTAGTCCCTAGACTAATGACGTGGTGGACTGGCATGGGGCGGGCAGGATGAAGAGTGTGGATGGGGAAGCAGCTTCTGCGGATGATCTTCCGTGTACCCCGAGCCCCCTGCGGTCCTACGAGTGGTGGCAACTGCGACTGGCTGAGGAGTTCTTCAGCGCCAACCGTAGTGGCACGCCTGTGCTGTTCTTCATTGATGCCACTGAGCTCCAGAAGCTGCAGGGCCAGGAAGATGTGACGGATCTAGGCGCAGCAGTAAGCGCGGTCCTTGATTGGCATAAGAACCCCTATGAGCCGATCATGGACCGCGTACAGCGCTGGCAGCATAGTGGGCGGCAAGATCCGCCTCCTTGCTTGCCGCTGCTCGCTGCATCTGTGCTGGCGGCAGCGAATATGAAGCGCACGGTCCAGGGGCCAGGGGCGCCGGCATACTACGCGCGTCTCGCTGAGGTGCTTAAACCGTCTTGGAACATGGCTTATGATCATAAGAAGCTGCTGCAGCGCTACTACGACGATGTCGTGGAACTATGGACTCTCCTGGATGCTTGGCTGAGGGGATGTGGCGGGCATCGTGGCCTCAGCACCATCAAGAAGAGCGAGACTCTGACCAAGATTGGCTACGCGCAGTCTCAAGCACTGATCCGGGTTTCAGATCATGCTGCGCTGACTCGTTTCTTCCGAGAGAGGCTCAGCGCCGGTCAACCTGTCGATGGGGCGCGGCTGTTGCGTGATCTAAAGGTTTGGAGCCATAACCAGCAGGGGCTATCCCGGCGACTGCGCGACGCGCTCGCCTCTGAGGCTGATAACGCTCTGCTTGAACCGCTGCTGACGGCTCTTGCCGAAGGCTGGGATGGTGCGGTGACATTGCCGCTTATCGATGGGCTGCGACAGATGCCGCTGCTTGTGGCTCTGGAGGACGACTTCGTATCAGGGTGGCATTTGCGATGGCATACGCCTGTTGTCCCGGGGGTTGAGCAGGACGCGCTGAAGCACCCAGCTGGTACGTTCGCGGTGGCCGCTACAGCGGGGGAGCAGGCCTATTCCCTTTCAGGCGCAGTTCCCGATCCAGCTACCGCGTTGACGGTGGGTATCGTCGCGCGGGGGCATCGGCTTATCGCTCGCGTTACCGGCGGGCGCCACGTCATCGCGCTTAGCGAGGATCCGGTGGCAGGCGCATGGGTTGAGAGGGACAACGTGGTCCCCTTTGAGCCATATGTGTTTCTCTTTGACCCTTCCGGCGAGCCGCAAGTGCGGAGATTTCTACAGGACGTCGGCTTACGCTGGTACCGGCCCGAAGCAACCTCGTCACCGGGGTGGTGCGTAGCGCGGGACCTGGAGTTCACCGATGACGCCCGGCTTGCCGCAGCGGTAGCGGGCGCAGGAATCCGTGGTATTGATCACATCCCGGCACGACGCCTGAGCCTGCGGGGCGGTCTGCGGGTGCGGTCGGATATGCGCCATCGTTACCACTACCTGCGCGGAGGGGAACCGGATGTCGTGATCCCCGAGTCGCTGCGGAAAGCAGGCCGGGCTTTGCTCAATGGCGAGCCCATTGCCGTGCCCGCGGACGGGGTGATCCCGCTTCGGGGAAGAGGACTGGCGGACAAGCAACACACTATCGAAGTCGGCGGAGCAAGCATTTCCTTTCAGCTCCACCCAATGGCCTCCCCTCGGGCGCGCAATATCTCGCCGGCCCGTACCGCCTCGGGCTCTCCGGGGAGTGTCGTGGTGCCCCTCGAGGGTGATGCTCGTTTCCTCACGGCACAGGGCCGGTTCATCAGGATTTCCAAGCCAAGCGAGCCGTCGTGGTGGGAGGACCGCGCCCAAGTTTTACGGTCGGGTGCAACGATCACTGTCCCAGTTCCGCTGGAGGCAGTGTGGCTGGTGGCTATCCCCGAGGGACGTGATCCTGCCATCACGCTGATCCGCAACGAAGAGCCCGATATTGGCGTCCTAAGCCAGCAGGCCAAGGATTTCTGGAGCAGGCTAGTGCTCATGGAGCTACCCGAGGCTTCGCATGGCCGTTTGTGGCGACGCTATCGGCAAGCTGTGCTGAGCCACTTCCCCCGCGAGGTCTTCGGACGTGTTTGCCCCTGACCTCATCGTTGCCTGGATGGCAGATCAGCAAGGCGGAAGCCTGAACCGCCTAATTGCGGATGTCGCATGGGCCAGCGGTCTTGATCGTGAAGCTGCTAGATGGTGGGTTCGCCAGCTACAACCCCTCGGTATCGCTGACATCGACGGGCTTTCCGGCACCTGGCAGGCTCAGCCCTGTGCTGTTACCCCGCTGCCTGGGCGAATCAACACCGCTCTACTCATCGGGGCTCGTCCAGCTGAGGTCACATTCTATCAGCGTCACGGGGCAGTAGCCCTGGCCCACCCCGGACATGCTGGCCGCATCGCGCTACCTTCAGTGGTCTGGTTGCAGCATGCCGGGCCGGCGCAGCTGGACTCGTTCACCGCAGTGGTCGGTGCGTCGGCTGTGCCGTGTCTAGCAGATAGCATCATGCAGTTACTGGAGCCGTTCCGGCCCGGCCCGGAGATTCCCCCGCCGACACGAGACAGCGCAATTGAGATGTTTGTCCCGGAGAGCGGCCGCTTCTCCGCCGTTGCCTTCACTCGAGCACGGCCCCCTAACGGGTTGTATAAGTATACGCTGTACGGCCGGGTGACGCGCTATGCCCTCTTCGAGAAGGGCTCTTGGCACATGGTTGACCGCCGCGCAGGCATCCACCATGTTCTTGCAGCCACTGCGTTTCCGCTGCGGTGGAAGGCTGACCCGGGTCTCGTACCTCCCAAGCCACACTCCACAGGTCAGCTGCACGTAGATACTCGTGCTGCGCTGCCGCTCCTTCAAGAGCGGGCCGCGGTGATGTGCACTGGCCTGCCTCCGATGGCTGTGGACCAAGGGCAGCGCTATGACGGCGTTCCCTTGCGTATCGCCGACCGAGTTGCCCGTACCTTGCACCGCGCCCTGGAGATCACATGACGACTCCCCTGTCCGGTCTAGATGCCTTCGCCACCCATGACGCGTTGCGCGAGGCCTACCTGCGTTACTACGACACCGCGTTTCGGCTCCGGGATGACTCGCTCCAGATTGAGCGCCGCGCGCTTCTGGATCAGCCGGGAGGCATCTACGCCGATCCGTTTGTCGAGCTGCGGCCGGCGTATGCGACCACTGGCTGGACGCTCAAGGAGTCAGTGACCCGCGCGGGAGCGCCTGAGGAGCTGGCAGCCTTCGCACAACTCGGGCTCCTGAGCCCTGGGACGGAGCTCTACCTTCACCAAGAGCGCGCTCTGGCCAGCGCGATGCGTCCAAAGCGCAACACCGTCGTTACCGCTGGAACAGGTTCCGGAAAGACCGAGGCCTTCCTGATGCCCATCCTGGCGGATTTGCTGCGCGAGTCGCAGCAATGGACCGGAGGCCCTGCTCCCTTCCGGCCGTGGTGGGACCGTTCTTCTCACCCATTCCTCGCTCAGCGCGATGGTGAACGAGGGCGGGCGCAGGCAGTGCGAGCGATGATCCTCTATCCGATGAATGCCCTCGTCGACGACCAGCTCATGCGGTTGCGCAAGGCACTAGATAGCGATTCAGTGCGCGACTGGCTCGACGCTCATCGGCTCGGTCACCGCTTCTATTTTGGGCGTTTCACTGGAGCGACACCGGTGACGGGAGGACCTGCGCAGGACTACGCTGTCGATGAACTGCGTAAATACCTGAAGGCCACAGCCGCCCGAAGCCGCCGCGCGCACGAAGCCGAAGATGATAATGCGCGCTTCTTCGTTCCCCGCCTAGATGGTTCGGAGATGAGAAGCCGATGGGACATGTACGATGCGCCGCCGGACATTCTGATTACAAATTATTCCATGCTGAACGTGATGCTTCAGCGAAGCCGTGATCAAGACTTCTTCGACAGCACCGCGCAATGGCTCGATTCATCTCCCAGCGCACGCTTCACTCTCGTGGTCGACGAGCTGCATATGTACCGTGGTACGGCAGGCACGGAGATCGCTTATCTGATTCGCAATCTAAAGCACAGACTCGGTCTGACCGACCGGCCGGACAAGATAAGGGTTCTGGCCGCCTCGGCGTCCCTTGATGAAGGCCGGGCGAGAGACCGCAGATTCCTTCAGGAATTCTTCGCGGCCGACGAGAATTCCTTCGACTTCATCCCGGGTGAGCTATCGCCGCGCCCACGAGGTGCGGCAGACATCTCCGCGGCAGCGCCTGCGTTATCGGCTGTACATGGCCAGCCGATAACCTCTGCGGAGGCCGCTGCGCTGCTCTCTGCGACTGGCGCTGCAGAGGCAGTGGTCAAGGCCTTCGGGGCCAGTGCGGAAGAGGCCTCGGCGTCGGCAATGTCTGCGTCCGCGCTTGCCGCAGCCTTGTTTCCCGCTAGCACAAAGGAGGAAGCAGACAAGGCTTTGCGCGGTGCTACGGCTGCCATGCGGATTGCCTCATATGCGGAGCCTGCAGGACTGCCGAAGATCCGCATCCACCTGTTCTTCCGCAACGTGGCAGGTATGTGGGCCTGCACTGACCCGGCCTGTCCGGAGGTACCAGAGGCCGCCGCCGGCTCCCAGCGACAAATCGGGAAAATTTTTCCTGTGCCGCGCACATTCTGTGACTGCGGTGCCCGCGTACTGGAGCTGCTGTACTGCCAATCGTGTGGGGAAGCCATGCTGGGTGGATACGCTCCGCGGAGCGCGTTCAAAGGGACCTCCTTCAGGGCAATTCTCCTTCCGGATAGTCCCGATCTCGCCCGCATGCCCGATCGGTCGGGCCCAGACCGCACAGCGGCCAACTACATTGTCTACTGGCCGTCCAACCAAGCACAGCGAGCTGACGACGACGGGCGCTGGACTGTCGGCGGTGTGGAATTCGTTTTCCGGCGCAGTAGATTCGACCCGGCCACGGGGCAGCTGCAGAACAAAGAAGCTGGGGCAACGGGCTGGAGCTTCCACATTCGCAGTCCGAAGGATCGCACCACCGGACAGCCCCGGCTCGATATCTCAGGTCTCTCGCCTTTCCCGACACGCTGCCCGTGCTGCGGCGCCGACTGGGAACGTCGTTACTCGAGCAGCAAAGAGCTCCGGCCGATCACGGACCCCCTGCGCCTAACCTCACCGGTGAGGACAATGCGCACCGGATTTGAGAAGATCAACCAGGTCTTGGCAGACGAGCTTGCCGAGCAGCTGGACGCGGAAGAACGCAAACTGATCATCTTTACGGACAGCCGTCAGGATGCGGCCAAGCTCTCCGCCGGTATGGCCCTGCGACACTATCAGGACCTCGTCCGCTTGCTCGCCTTGGAAGAGCTCCGTACATCCGCGGCTTCGGAGGAAGACCTCGCAGCGGTGCGGGCACAGGTCGAGGGGGAACGCTCTCCGGCCATCGACGCTGCGATCGCCCGGCTGCGCAAGAAGGATGAGGTAGCCCTAAACGAAATGCGCGGGGCCCTCCTGGACGGAAACGAAGCCGCAGTAGCGGCTGCAGCCGAACGGCTGTCCGCACCGCCGACACTAGAATCACTCGCCAAGGTGAATGTCAACTCCCGCCTGCTCGCCTTGGGGGTTAACCCAGCCGGGACAAAGCCCAGTGCACAACAGCTTGGCACGATTGGCTGGCATGACTTCTTCGACTGGAACACGACACCTCCGACGCTCAAGGCCAACACCTCGCAAGCCCAGGAGGCTGCCTTGTCGTCGGAGGACAGCCTCTTGGACAATACGCTGGAAGCGTTGTTCTCCGGTGCGGGACGCGACATCGAGTCGCTCGGGCTTGCCTGTGTGGCACCTGTAGCACCAAACGCAGATCCCGATGGCCTCGGTCAGGCAAGCTTGCGCATTCTTGCGGAGCTGCGGCGCTTCTTCACAGCCCGTGAACCACGGGACAAGCCTCCGCGTCGTCTGCGCGACTACTGGCAGAGCGTTGCCGAACACCAAGGGCGGCCCTACGACGACATTCAGGCGGACGCCGAATCAGCTTGGGGCGGCACCGTCCGCGAATACCTCATCAACCCCCGGGAAGCCGTGGTGCGCCCATCACCTGGGCGCGCCTGGGTATGCCAAGAATGTGGGCGGCGGCATCTCACCCCGAGCGCGGGCACATGCACCAGGTGCCGCAGCAGACTGCCCTCTCAGCCGGAGCCTGGTGGTGGGCCGTACAACGGTGATTACTATGCATGGAAGGCCGACTCTGGCCGAGCTGCGTTCCGCCTGAACTGCGCTGAGCTAACCGGGCAGACCGGCCGGATCGAGGCTCAAACCCGCCAGGCCCGCTTCCAGAAAGTCTTCCTCGACGAGCCGAGCGAAATATCTCTCGTACACGAGCTCGACATGCTTTCCGTCACTACGACCATGGAGGCCGGCGTTGATATCGGTCCTCTATCGGCAGTGGTCATGGCCAATATGCCGCCCAGCCGGTTCAACTACCAGCAGAGGGTAGGACGTGCCGGACGCCGCTCCTCCCCCGTTGCAGTTGCGTTGACTGTCTGCCGCGGCCGTAGCCATGACGAGCACTACTTCGCCAATCCCGCAGCCATCACCAACGACCCGACACCTCCGCCGTACCTAACCCTCGGGCGACCCGAAATCCTGCGGCGCGCGATGGCAGCGGAACTGCTCCGGCTTGCCTTTCAGCACCTGGAACATCACGGCGGAGCAGGTAGTGTGCACGGTGAGTTCGGCAGGACCGAGGACTGGCCCGACGCCCTACCTGAGGTCCGGAAGTATCTCGGGGGCTATGCCGACCAGATCAACGAATCAGCGCGGGCCCTCACCGCCTGGACACCGCTTGAGCCTAGTCAGTACCTCGACAGTGCTTGGATGGAATCCCTCCTGGGCCAGATCACGGCTGCCGCGCGATCGGCCACAGGGGCTCCGGAGTTGAGCGAGCGGCTTGCGCACGCCGGAGTCCTGCCAATGTTCGGGTTTCCCACCCGTGTCCGGCAGTTGTACCTGGAAGTGCCGAAGAAACGGTATCCGTGGCCGCCCGACGCGGCCGTTGACCGCGATATCGCCATGGCTGTGTCGCAGTTCGCTCCCGGCGGCGAGGTGGTCAAGGACGGCTATGTATACACCGTTACCGGAGTCACCGAGTTTGAGCCTCTTCCGGGCGGACCTCGGCCCATTGCAGAACCACTGGAGCATTCACGCCCCGTAGGTCTGTGTCGAGTCTGCAACCACGTGGAAGAGTCACCTACGGCTGAAGGCTCCTGCCTGGTGTGCGGCTCAAGCAATTACGATGTAGTCGATCTGCGAGAGCCTGCTGGCTTCAGGGCCAGCGAACCTCGTGATTTCGACGGCACTTTCGCCTGGTCCCCCCGCACGATTTCCTCCCGGGCAGCGACGAATATGGCTGCTTTAGAGTTCACGCCGTGGCGGGGCGCTCACTTGCACTCCGGTCCAGGCCAGCGGTATGTGGTCAACGACAACAACGGCGCCCTGTTTACCCTGCGGCGCGCTCCGGGGCCGTGGGGCGGCTACGTCCAGAGCGGCACAGCCGACGGCGAGCGCACCTATGGGGATCCCATCAAAGTAGCGCTAGGGGCCGTAATACCCACCGACTTTCTCTTCATTGGCCCTAGCTCGACGACTGATCGCGAGCGTGGTTACCGCCTCAACCTTGCCACCGCAGTGCCTACTTTCGGAGCCGACATCAGTGAGGGTCGGCGCGCCGCATGGTACTCGCTGGCGTTTCTGCTCCGCAGCGCTGCTGCTTACCATCTTGATATTGGCCGTCAAGAGCTCCTCGCCGGAATCCACCCGGGTCCGCACCACGATGGCTATGCCGTGTACGCCTTCCTCGCCGATGCCCTTGAAAATGGAGCAGGCTTCAGCACTCACCTGGCAAGCCATGGCATCCTCGAAGCATTTATGGCGGAAACCACCAGCTACCTGGACCGCTTGCGACAGGGGGATCACGGGGTGCTCTGTACATCGTCCTGCTATCGATGTCTGCGTGACTACTCCAACATGGCGTACCACCCTCTGCTCGACTGGCGACTGGCTGACGACCTATTCGCAGTCCTCACTCAGCGTATCCCTCAATCTTCCGATGGACGGGCGTTTGACGCCCTTAAGAGTCTGAGAGCCATATTCGGCGGTAATTTGCTGGATGGTCATCTGCCTGGTCTGGCGCTGACCGTGCGGAATCGGCCCTGGGCTGTAGTTACTAAGCACCCACTCCAGGCATGTGAGCAGGATCTGGTATGTCCAGACCTCCAACCAACGCTCGATGCAGCTATGGCACACACAGGGAATGCCGGACGGATCATCGTCGCGGACTGGTTTACACTCGAGAAAAGCCCTATGCAGCTCATCGATCGCTTGACTTCATGACTTGCCCAGCGGAACGTGATCCGAGACGATCAGTGGTATCTGCTGGGCTACTGATCGCAGGCCATTACTGTCAATCCCCTCAAACCGTGGAGACGGTTCTATGCCACAGCGGCCCTCAGCAGGGCCGTTGATGTTTGCCGCTTCTCGATCATCTGACGCTCGAATGTGACAGGCGGCAGCCCGTCGTTGGCGCTGTGCCTGCGCTTGACGTTGTAGAAGTCCGCGATCCAGGTTGCGATCTTCAGCCGGGCCTCCGCCCGGGTGTGGAAGTGGTGCCGGTGTACGAACTCGACCTTCAGGGTGCTGTTGAGCGACTCGGCGGCTCCGTTGTCGAGCGCGCATCCGACCCGGCCCATGGACTGCACCACTCCGTGCTTGCGGCATTCGGCCTGGTAGCGGGCGGCGGTGCATTCCGATCCGCGATCCGAGTGGAAGATTACCCCGTCCACGTCACCACCCCGCGTGACTACGGCCATCTGCAGCGATGCGACCGTCAGCGCCGCGTCATGGTGCTCGGACATGGCGTAGCCGAGCAGCCGGCGGGAGAACAGGTCCTCGACCGAGGCCAGATACAGCGGCCCCTCATCGGTGCGGATCATCGTGACATCGCCGACCCACAGCACGTCCGGAGCGACCGCGGTGAACTTCCGCCGCACCAGATCCGGCGCGGCCGGCCGCTTTCCCTGCCGGGTCAGCGAACGCGGCTTCTGCAGCCTCCGCCCGGCCAGGCCGAGCTCGGACATCCGCTTGGCCACGGTGTTCTCCGACACCTTCCAGCCCAGTTCACGTAAGTCCTGGGTGATCCGCGGTGAGCCGTACGTGCCACCTGAGGCCGCAAACAGGCGCTTGATCTCCGCATCCAACTGGGCACGCCGCTCTTCACGAGCCGTTGGCCTGCGGCTCTTCCACTTGTAGAACCACGAGGCCGACACTCCCAGCGCACGAAAGCAGATCTTGTGGGGGATACCGAACTCGGCCCTTTGGGACTCGATGAACTCCACCACGGTTATCGGTTCAGCGAGTCCTTGACCCATAGGACCACGGATCGTTTGAGGACATCACGCTCGTCCTCCAGCTCGGCACGCTCCTTCTCCCAGGCGGCCTTCTCCTTGGCGTGCTGCTTGACCAGCTCGGCCTTCTCCCGCCGCAGTCGCGCCAGTTCCTCCTGCTCGGACTCCTTCAGCTTGCCGCCTCCGATGCCGTCACGCCCGGCCTGCCCTGTTGCGTGCCGGTCCATCTGCACCCAGTTGTACAGCGTGTACTCGTTGATACCCAGATCCCGCGCGATGTGCGCGACGGGCTTGCCGGTCTCCTTGACGATACGCACCGCCCCAGCCCGGAACTCCGGATCAAAACGACGCCTCGTGGTACCTGCCACGACCAAACCTCTCTCGGTTCGATCTCCACGCTACGAGGGGAGGCCCATGTCCGAGGCTCTTCGGAAACCGATACGTCGTACTGGTGGGCAGATGCGGGCGGTGGCACTCACCCCCTGCGGCCGGGTGGTCTCCGGTACAGGGGACGGTGCAGTTCGGCTGTGGGACCCGACTAACCCCGATGACCTTGGTCGAGAAATTGGCCGTCATGATGGGCGTGTGCGTGCGGTGGCGGTCACTCCCAGCGGTCATGTGGTTTCTGGCGGAGGTGATGGTGCTGTTCGGCTGTGGGACCCGACTAGCCTCGATGGGCTTGGTCGAGAAATTGGCCACCATGCAGGGCCGCACAGCCGCGTGACGGTATGGGCGGTGGCGGTTACTTCCAGTGGTCATGTGGTTTCCGGCGGAGGTGATGGTGCTGTTCGGCTGTGGGACCCGACTAGCCTCGATGACCTTGGTCGAGAAATTGGCCGTCATGATGGGCGTGTGCGTGCGGTGGCGGTCACTCCCAGCGGCCATGTGGTCTCCGGCGGAGACGACGGTACAGTACGGCTATGGGATCTAACTAGGCCCGATGACCCCGGCCTAGAACTAGCTAGCCATGCCAGCACGGTGTGGGCAGTAGCCGCCACGGCAAACGAGCGAGTCGCCGTCTCAGCTGGGGGTGATCTGACAGTGTTTCAGATCACGTTTGCCTGACCGACGAAGGACTACGGTCCCACAGTAGGAGAGTGCGGGCTTCTACGTCTCTTCGGGCGGCTTGAGCTGGGTAAATAGCCTCCGTAGGGCGTAGGCAATGCAAGATCGTCCCCCGTATGTCCCCGGCCGGATCGCGAGAGGAATCACGTCATCCGGCGGCAAGCCGACCCCGGAGCGCAGGGCCGCCAGACCCGACCATCGCAAGCGGCGCGGCCGACTCGCCTTGTAGCTTCCGTTGCAGCACACTCTGCGCTGAGCACTGCACAGCCGCCAGTGGGAGCGGGCCAAGAAATAGACCGGCGCCGCCTTACATAGAGCTATCCGTGATAGCACTCCTGAACTCGGCAAATGCTCCCTCGCCTACCACGTCACGAGTTGCATGTACGAGCTGTTGGAACCTGGCGAGACTGGATGCTGTCTTCTCATGGTTCTTTAGATAGCCAGTAAGTGCATCTTCGAGCTGGTCCACGAAGGAGAGCAGAGGAAGCAGTACTGGCTGCCATTTAGCGACGGCATCCCTAGGGGACAGATTAGCGGAGAACATGAGACGCCAGGAATCAACGATAGGTCTATCGAGGATGGTCTCGAGACAGGAGGAAACGGCAGTAGCGACGAGAAAAGTGGATCCCCTCTTTCGGAGAAAATCGACTTGTGTGGTCTGAAGCTTCGTGCGCTGATTGGAGGGCGTTTTGGTCAGGTCAAACTTAGCCTCTTCTATGGCTTTGAGGAGAGAATAACAGAAGAGAACATGTCGAGCCGTAATGAACTCAGGGAAGGTCTGAGAATATACCTCATCGGACGACCATATGCGACGCGTTTCGTTGTATGCGATATTCGGCTGCCCATGGAACGCCGCAATAGCTTGGGCCGCTGTTTGCGTAGGTATTAGATTAGGGCGTCGCTCAATTACATCCTTCTCGCTTCCGCGTCGGCCGCCCCGGTACTCTGCGTCCGGTATCAAGCTAAATTCTTGGCGAAGTCGTTCCTGAATCTTGTCATTGCTCCGGAAATCGGCAGCCTCGATCTTATTTTGACTGTTGTTGTATTGAATAATTTCACGGATCACTCGTTGGTCGGCGCACTTGACGAAGCGTGTTAGTACTCGAGCTTCGCCAAGCGCCTTGCTGGATGCCTTGCTACTGGCAAGCGCTCCTGTGGTTTGCGCGCCGTTCACAATCGACATGCCGCGAATGATAAACGAAATGTCGGTTGACGCAGGCGGCGCGAGATCGTTTACGAGAATTGTGAGGCCGTTATTATATGCAAAGAAGCGGCCAGGAGTGATTTCTGCGGTCTGCTTTATATTGTTGTTGATATTGGCATCACTATTAATGCTGCCCAGATAGTCGCGGACGTTAGCGCTAAACAGGTTGGTTCCGTACTTTTCGAACATCTCTGTGAGCCAGCTCGCTGGAACGGAGGTGCAGAATGCGTTCCAAGCGTCGCCAGTCTCGGAGAAGCCTGCGCTGGCTGGCACAGTGATTTCGTCAGTAACCAGTATGGGAATCTGGGAAGTTGCGTACCATCGATCTAGGGTGGCCACCCCTACCTCTACGGCAACGACATCATCCAGAACATTGTCTGGGTAGCGCTCTCTTAGAAGCGCTCGTGCTGTTGCCGCAGCTCTATCCAGCTCCTGCTGGACGTTCGCGCTCTCTGGAAGGTTATGTACGTACCAGACTTCCAGTCTACGAACCTGTCCGGTTCGGAGAGACTCGTGGAGTTCGTTGCGAGCAGGGCGCAGTCGTTCTGGAAGTTGCCTTTCATCGGCGCCTAAGAGCCAGGCCGCGGCTGTATTGAGATCGCTGGCTTTGTTGGCGGGAGCGGATGCTTTGGCCTTGGTCGAGATATATCCTTGAGCGATGATGGCTCGACCGTTGGTCAGATCGACATAGACGAGGTCGCACTTCTTGTCGTCGCTTCCATCCGTTAGAGCGAGTGCGGCCACGCTGTCGATATCTTCTACGGCTAGGCCCATCTGCAGAGCGAATAAAAGAAGGCCATTATCGCCGTACTTACTCAAGTCGGTGCGCGACTTATAAGTAGTCAGCGCGGGTGAAGTCGATGGCATGATCTTGCCCCTCCGGTGTCCAAGGGTCGCGATGTAGTGTACTCTCGCCGGCTGCGGGATAGCTCCTGTTTTGGGGTTGCCAGAGAAGTTCTAGTTGTGTGGGATGGATGGAGAGGCTCTCCGACAGCATGTAGATATACGGTGGGGCGCCGCTTGGGGCCGGTGCCCCTTGATGCGGTTGCGTGCGGATCTCTTGAGTGCTTCCAAAGGGCCTCTATCTCCTGCGCCTCGGAAGGTGACACTGCCAGTCGCGAAGGCAACCTCGGCCATCGATGTCATGCCCGGTCCTGTGCAGCTCCATAAACGGCTCGTGGCCGCACGTAGAGTTCCACCACAGCGCCCAGACCTGCTTGACTGAGTCGACCAAGGGGCGCTGCGTCGAGCCTCTTTGTCTTCTACCTGGTGATCCAGCCTGTGGGATTCTCCCCGATCACGTCTACTCTGGTCATCATGACTGTGGAGCCGATTCCTGGCCTTCGCTCCGATGATGCTCCCGGGGTGGTGCGCGAGGTCGAAGCGTACGGCCACCTAGCTGACCGAGCCTCCGAGTCGGTCAACCTCATCGTCACCTCACCACCGTATGAGGGCCTCCCCACCTACGAGCGTGGCCACAACAACGAGATGCAGGAGCAGAAGGCGGAAGGGAACACCCAGGAGGATGCTGTCGGTGAAGCAGAGCAGGGTGATATCTCATGAGCCAGCCAAGGTCATCAAAGCGGACGAGAGAGGTCAAACCGCCGCGCAATCACATCGCTGAGTGGTTCGGCCACAGGATCTATCCTGTCGTCGCCGACACCGAAATGAGCCTGAGCGATCAGCAGGACGGGCGCTGTCCCTTCATCAGTGCAGCAACCGGCGAGACGCATGAGTGCATCAAGAACGATCAATCAAAGGGTGTATGCACCATCAGCACCAGCGGCCCGGCCGGACGGCGTGACTGGCTTGCCTGCCCCTTCAGAGTCTTGGAGCCGGGGCTGCTCGATGACGCAGCTCGTCGTCTCTTCGGTCACCAGCCTGGTGATCAAATTACTCTGGTGCCGGCTACCGTACTTGCCGATTCGGCCAGAGCCAACCAGTTCCGCGATGCTGTCCGTGGCGGAAGTCCCTGCATGGTCTATTTCCAGAACAAGCTGGGCGGAGAAATCTCACTCAGTGCAACGGAACGGTCTCCAGAATTCTCGTTTGATTCAACTATGGTCGAAGTTCTGCCTGCTGATAATGACGGCTTCCAACTAGGCCGGTATGGGGTCTTTGAGATCCAGACCATGGATTTCCATGGCAGCTACTCTCACGCCGTACGCGACCTCAGCGACGCCCTTCGCCTTCACAAACAGAAGTTTGGAGCAGCTGTTCGGGACAACCCAGAATGGCCAGGCAACAAGATAGAAGGTCCGAATATTGCAAATGTGTTCAAGCGGACCTTCTATCAGATGATGTTCAAATTTCAGGTCGGAGCTCACCCTCATTCGGCAGGATGCGTCTTCGCGATTCCGGCCGCAGTCTGGGAGAGCTGGCAGCGTCATTTGGGGAGACCTGATCTCATCCAGAAGCCAGACGGCACGTACCGTCTCGCTGTCCAGGACCAGGAAGAGCAAGAGCATCCATCTTCGTGGATATATGTATTCGAGATCGTGGAGTCCGACACCGTCACGCCGAACGAGATCGAGCTCGTGAAAGTAATAGGGACCGATGCGGCGGCACTCTCCCATTACGCTCTCGATGTCGCGCCCGCCGCCGCGCTCGAAGAGGGAGGAAGCGCTGACCGGATCCTGGACACGCTACGCAGCCGCCTTGGTGAGTACCTCGTCGAGTTCGCGCCGACTCCCGCCGCACGAGGGCGAAGAAGAACCCAGGAAGCCGCTGAGCTGCCAGGACTGCTAGACCTCCCCGAGCTTGGCGATGCATGGCCGAATTGATGGCCATCCGCGTCTCCTAGCGGTCCAAGCTTCTGGCCGTACGCGCAGTGCGCGGGCCATGCGGGATTCCGCCGGCGTGGCCGAGCTACCAAACTGCGGGGATGCGTATACGAGACTACGCCCAGTTTGATCTAATTTGAGGTTTCCGGGTGCTGTAGCCGCATTTCGTCCATAGTGACCAGTTGGCTCTAACTCAGCGTATTCACAGTGTCGCATATTGCGAGGTGATCCCGGCAAGACCGCCAGACGGGGCGTGCAAGGCTCAATATTCTGATGCGGAATGCTCTGCTTGCTCTTGAATCGGGCTAGTATGTCCGGATGGTGAGCAGAGGTAGCAGGAACGGGCGGGGAACAGTCTTTCCAATCGTCGAAGCATACGGCTTTCCGTATGACAGTGATTCTCCGTTGGCCGCCAGAACGTGGAATGAGAAGACGTGTCCGTTCGCCGGCAGGCCGTGCGAAAAGCAGCGCCAGTATGGCTTTGGCTACTGTTCGGTCACGTATGCAGCGCAATGGGATAACGGAAATCAGCACACCTATGCTGTGTGCGATCACCGTCTTGATGGCCCACCTATTCAGTGGGCGATAGCCGATTACTTCGAAGGTCGCGAAGCTATCCTCGTGCCAGAAGTGACCGCAACGACTTCCCCTAAGCGCAATATAGATTATGTCGCATTCAGGGATGATCCTTCTGCCTTAAATGGGGCCAGCCTTATAGCAATTGAGGCTCAAACTATTGATCTCCGAGGTGGGGGCGTTGGCCCAGCCTGGAAGGCGTGGGAGGAGGGAAATACCGCCAATTGGCGAGAGTATTTTACGGCTGAAGCTGAGCGCAAGGGCCGCCGGGATACGGTGGACTATGGCGTTAACACTGGGAATGTATACAAGAGGCTCGGAACCCAGGTAGCGGAAAAAAGTGTCTACCTAAAGGAGATCGAGGTGCCGCTGTATGTTGTTATGCAGTACAGCATCCTTCGACAGTTAAGATCCAGAATCAACTTCAGTGTTACTCAAGAAGAAGATCCCTGGGATATCACCTTCGCGGGTTTCGAGTACGATGGATCGCTCGATTCGGACGGCATCCTGCAACTGAACCTAGTGGAAGTAGTCCGAACCACAGTTCCTGAATATCTCCACGCAATGACGACGAGCAGGGAGAGCAGAGGTCTCCGAAGGGACTTTATAGAAAGGGTAAAAACCAAGGCCAAGCTTAATGTGAATCCTGCTCAGTCCGGGTTATTCTAGAACAGGTCGGATTGGGGCGGATCCTGCAGCAGCGGTTCTTGTTCGTCATCAAATAGCGGTGATTGATCATATAGCGGCGATTGGAGCGAATCCTGCGGCGTAGGCTCTTCCGCATCATCAACGATTTCGGTAGTGGCACGCCAGTTCTTTACGTTTTCCCTAGCGGACGATGAGAAATTTGACGTAATCTCAAAGCCTATTGCTCGGCGTCCGTTCTTGATGGCCACAGCTAGAGCTCGACCAGTCCCACAGAAGGGATCTAGCACAAGGCCGTTAGGTGGGCACGAGCTTAGAATGCGCGGCTCAATCAACTTTACTGGGAATGTTGCTGAATGGCCATCGGACCCCGGGGCAGCATTAACCTTGACGACATCTCGCGCGCCCTCTTCGACCGCAGTCATGTCATAGTAGTACTTTGCCCGGCCTTCCTTTGGGCGCTTCACAAAGTGGTAGAAGTGTTCGTGCGCTAGGCGTAGTCGGTCCTTCTCAGGACGGGGTGGGATATTTGGCTTCTCCCAAATGACGTCGTTGCGGAGAATCCAGCGCTCGTCCTGCATAGCGATAGCAAACCGCGCTGGAATCATCAGGAGCTGCTTCTCTTGCCGGAATCCTCCCATCGGTGTCTTCCGGCGCATCCGCGGGTTGTCGCCAAGTCCCTGGCGACCGTCAAACCGAATGCTTGACCAGCGAGCGAAGTAAGTATCCCCGATGTTTACCCAAATGCTGCCACTAGGCTTCAGGGCAGGAATGCTGCGGCGAAAAATCTCGACAAGGTTACTTACATACCACTCGGGTAGGGGCTCCAAGCCTAGACAGCCACCGTGTAGCCGGTACCAATCATATGGAGGCGGCTGTTCTTTGCTTCCGCCTTCCGCCTCCCACTCTCGAAGGATCTCCTCGTTGTGCTTGAGACCATAAGTACGGAGTCCCCAGTAAGGCGGAGAAGTGATGATCAGGTCGACAGATTCGGCCGGAAGCTTGCCTAGGAGATCGTAGGCGTCGCCTTCGTATACTTCCGCCGCCCTTCCTTGCAAGGGGGGCGTAATGCCAGTATCTGTCATTTGTTGCCTTAGAACGATTGATCAAATAGGACCTTTGGGCGCCTAGGCGGGAAGTATATACTACTTGGCGCCGGCGGAGTGTCCATGCGTAGAGACTTTGCGACTTGTACTGCCGCCCATAGCTCAGCTGTCGTGCTCGATGGCAAGGCCCGACGAAGGAGGGCTGCGGCAGCCGATCGCCCCGACCACAGCGGCGAGGACCGAAGTCAGCGATCGTCACGGCCTCAGCCATGGCGGCAGCTCCTTGACGCTTTGTTCTGCGGCATCAGCCTTAGCAATCTCTGCTTTGATGCGTCGCAGGCACCACTCTGGGTTTCGATTAAATATGATTCCCAGAATCGGGGGGCTCGCTATCCCGCCTTCTCTAAATATTTATCTGGGCTTTATCTTTTCGGATTGCAAGTGAAACAGTTGGATGAGGTGCCTATTCAGTCTCGGCCGCGACAAGGACATGCCAGTAATCGCCATCTGCTTGAATGACTCGCCTTCGACTGGGAATCGCTCTTTCACTAAGGGGTCTGCCCATATTTGCATTCCTCCACAGTTCGGGGACTTGTGTACCTGCGGATTTACTTGTTGGCGAGGATGTACGGGTATAGTCGGGTAACTGTACTGTAGTAGGTGAGTCCGATGTAGCAGGCTCGTTCTAGATATCGCCTCTATACGGCAGAGTGGCTCTGGTGCGGACACTTAGGGCGTGGCGGCGCTGGCCGCGACCGGCCGGAGAGCCGCAGCGCGGCCAGCGACCGCCCGACGCTCAGCAGGCCGCCGCAGGCGGGCTGCCTTGATCACGTGTAGATAAGTTGCTTTCTGATCTTGTCCTGCCCGATGTCCCTGCATGTCTTGCCCACGTCCCGGCGACAGATCAGCCCTCCGCTGCGCATGCCGTGGCGCTCGCCCACACGCGTTCGAAGCTGTCGAGATAGGTTGCCGCCGCTGCTTGTTCTTCGACGACACGAAGATGCATGACAGGGGCTTGAGC
This sequence comes from Nonomuraea sp. SYSU D8015, assembly GCF_008065375.1. Classification (GTDB taxonomy): domain Bacteria; phylum Actinomycetota; class Actinomycetes; order Streptosporangiales; family Streptosporangiaceae; genus Nonomuraea. The sequence goes on along the minus strand of NZ_VJYI01000032.1, from coordinate 79,706 downwards.
GGCTGGTGTGCCGTAGGCGTGGCTGTTGACGAGCAGCTCGGCGTCGGCCCGGTAGATCGAGTTGTAGAGCACGGTTTGGTGGCGGCGGATCTCTGCGTTGTTGATGCCGGTGAGGGGCTGGTAGAGGTTGAGCGCGTTCTGGACCCGGGCTGCCATGACCTCGGGGCCGATGGTTTCGTCGATGCCGCGTGCGGCCACCGCCGGGGCGTTGGGGTCACCGAGCAGGACACGGACGCGGACGCCTGCCTTTGCCTTGTTGGCCAGGAGACGGATGAGGCCGGTGTCCTCGGCGAGGAAGAGCCCGCTGTAGGCCAGGATGCCGATTTCACAGGTGGCCGACTGGAACAGGTGTCGCCAGGTGGCTCGTGGGACGGCCCAGCGGTGCGGGTAGATGGCCTGGAGTTCGTCGTTGAGAGCACGTTGTCCCTGGGGGACCTCGGGCCAAAGCTCGGCTTCCTCGACCTGTAGGAGGTCGGCGATGGCCCAGCGATGGCGCGGGTAGGGGATGCGGCCCTTGAGCCAGCGGTACACAGTCTTGGGGTCAACGGCGAGGTGCGCGGCGACGTCCGTTGGCTGGAGGCGGGCGTTGATGAGGGCGTGGCGAAGGTTGTTGTTCATGCGCACCTCCCGGGCGACCAGGCGTTCTGCCTGGACGTTAACACGAGACGTCCCTAGACGTCCCCGAGTTGCGGTGTAGAGGTTCGGCGATGCGGGCGAGTCTCGACCTACACAGTCCGTGACGGTGAAGGGACGGCTCGTTATGGCGAGCATGAGGGAACGACAGTACGCCTATGCGCAGCGAGCGCTCGCCGCGCTGAGGGATGAGCTTACGAAGCGGGAGGTCTCAGCGGCGCTCGTCGTGGCCGAGGACGGTCGGCCCGGTCTGGACGTGACCGACAGCCGACTCAGGGTTCGTCGCGTGTTCGTCCACACCGGGTTCTGCTGGTTCTACTGGGGCGATCAGGGTGACGAGCGGGTGACCTGCCTGCGCCTGGGCACGGCCGTCGAGCGGATCGTTCAGGCCGTGCGGGACGGCTGGCACGAGGGTGAGCAGGGCGAGCTCCGCATCGACCTGCACGGGATCGCTGAGGCCTACCGGATCTGAAGCACATCGACGGTGAACAGGTGGCTGACCGGTTGGCGGGTCTACACGCAGATCGTTGACCGGCTTCGAGAACGGATCGAGATGAGCATGTACCCGGCGGGTTCGATGCTGCCGTCCGAGGCGGCGCTGTGCGCGGAGTTCGGAGTCTCGCGCAACACCATTCGGCGAGCGATGGCCGTGCTGGAGGAGCAGGGGCTGATCCTGACCATTCCTGCGAAGGGCCGGCTGGTCCTAGGCGACGGCAAGCCCAAGGACGATCTGTACCTGTATCAGGAGATCGCACGGGAGTTGCGCGGCCAGATCGAGCGCGGGGAACTGGCGCCTGGGACCACGCTGCCCAGCGAGTCGCAGCTACGGCTTCAGCATGGCGTGTCGCGGAGCACCGTGCGGCAGGCGCTTGCGGTGCTGGAGCGGGAGGGGCTGATCGTGTCGGAGCATGGGCGGGGGAGGTTCGTGCGCCGGTGAGACGTCCTGGGACGTCTCGGCGGGCGCTCTGGATCGTTTCCGGCATCATGTGCCTATCGTGGGCGGTGTGGGACAAGCTGAATGGGCTCATGACCTCGCCAAGGATCTGCTGGAGACGACGTTGCCGCGGCGCTGGGCGCACACCCAGGGGGTAGCCGCCCGCGCCGTGTCGCTGGCGCCCGTCCTTGGCGACGAGGCCGACACCCTGATCGCCGCCGCCTACCTGCACGACATCGGATACGCCCTCGATCTCGTCGAGACTGGCTTCCATCCTCTCGACGGCGCACGCTACCTGCGCGATGTCCACCAGGCCGACGACACGCTCTGCCGCCTGGTTGCACATCACTCCTGCGCCGTGAACGAGGCCCTTGAACGGTCCCTGTTCACCGAACTGACGCGGGAGTTCGACGAGGAACGGCCGGAGCTGGCCCAGGCTCTCACCTACTGCGACATGACCACCGGACCGGATGGAAGGCATCTCGACGTCGCCGAACGTCTGGCTGAGATTCATTCCCGCTACGGTCCTGATCACCTGGTCAGCCGGTCGATCACCGCTTCAACGCCGTGCATCTTGTCCGCGGTACGGGCGGTGGAGGCGGCGCTAACCGATGTGCGGCAGGGCGGTGCCGGCTAGGTAGTGCTCGATGCGCATTCGCATCGAGCGGTCCATCTGCAGCTCGGTGACCTGTTCGCGGGGCATCCAGCAGACCTCGCGGGATTCATCGCTCGGCGTGAGCTCGCCGCTGATGGCCCGGCCGGTCAGGACGATCGAGAACTCCTGGCGGGCTTCGCCGTTGGAGGTGTAGAGGATCACGTGCCGGGGGTCGCTGTAGGTGCCGACCAGGCCCGTGATCTCGCAGACGATGCCGCTCTCTTCGCGCGTTTCCCGGATGGCGGCCTGCGGGATGGACTCGCCGAGGTCGATTGCTCCGCCGGGGACGGCCCAGTTGCCGTTGTCGCTGCGGCGGATCATCAGGATCTCGTCGGCGGCGTTGGTGATGATGACGTTTACGGACGGGACCAGGCTGTTGGGCGCTGGGGCGTCGGGGTCGTCGTAGTAGTCGATCCGCTTGGCCATGGCTCACGACCCTACTGGCCGTGCGCCGTCCCAGACGCGCTCGAAGCTCTCGGCGTAGGTGGCGACCATGTCGCCGCCGACGACCTTGCGCAGATGGAGGACTGGCGCGTTCCCGGCAGGGACGCCGTAGACGTGGGTGTTGACGAGGAACTGATCGTCCGCGCGATAGATCGAGTTGTACAGGACGGTGGCGTGTAGCCGGAACTCGATGTTCTCGCGTCCCTGTAGGGGCCGGTAGAGGACGAGGACGTTGCGGATCTTGGCGGCCATGCCGTTGTCGATGCCCTCGTCCTTGCCGCGCTGGGCCACCTCGGTGCAGTCCGGGTCACCGAGCAGGATGCGCACCCGGACTCCGGCGTCTGCCTTCTCGCCGAACATGCGCACCAGGCCTGTGTCATCGGCGAGGAACAACCCGCTGTAGACCAGCACGCCGATCTCCTCGGAGGCGCTGGCGAACAGTCGTCCCCACGCGTCCCGGGGGACGGCCCAGCGGTGCGGGTAGACGGTGACGATCTCGGACTCCGACGCCGAGGCGACCTGTTCGCGGGTCAGGGCCTCCGGCCAGAGGTAGGTCTCCTCGGTGTCGAGGTAGGAAGCCACCGCGAATCGGTGCTTTCGGTACGGCGCACGGCCTTTGGTGATCCATCGTTCGACCGTTTTGGGGTCGACCTGGATCGCGTTGGCCAGGTCGGTGATGCTCACGCCCTTCTGCAGAAGGGCGGCGCGTAGCCGTTCGTTCGCCATTTCACCTGCTCCGGGGACGTCCGGGGACCTGGCCATCGTAGGCCGGACGTCTTGAACATGTCCCGTCGTGTAGTGATCTCGTCCTAACTCTCCGTCGCAATCTTGGTGTCACAAGGAAACACCGAAGCGACTGAAAGGAGAGGTGATCACCATGAATCACGACATCTACCCGGACCCCGCCTGCGAGTGCGGGGCACTGCTCGACGAGGGGCAGGCGCGCTGCCACAAGTGCCGGGCCCGGGACCGTTGGCTCAGGAAGCAGACGGGCAAGCGCAAGGGTGGTAGGCGGCGTGGCGAGACCCGCCGTCCCCCGCGGGCTCCTCGCGGTCTGGCCGCGGCGGGGGTGATCTGGTCGTGACCACGATCCCGCTGATCATCGCCGGAGTCCTCGGCGTCACGCTGCTGGTGGGCTACATCATGGTCCTGGTCGGCATCCGCCGCGAGGACAAGGCGCTGAGCCTGCGGCAGCGCCCGAACGGGGCGTCGGCCTCGCTGGCGCGGAAGGTTACCGGTTGCTACGCCCGGAGCGGCGTGTCGTGGACGTAGCCAACTGCTCCTCGACGCGTGCCAGGCGTTCGGACAGGTCGCGAACGGCGGAGCGCAGCTCGGTCACCTCGCTGGCCAGGTCGGCGGCGGGTGCGGCGTCGGTGTCGCGAACGAACACGCCCTTGCCCTGCTGGCCGATCACCAGGCCCTCGTTGCGCAGGATGCCGACGGCCATCTTCACCACCGACAGTGAGGCGTCGTACTGCTCGGCGAGTTGGGCGGTGGACGGCAGGGGAGTGCCGGGCGCGAGAGAGCCGCCGCGGATCTGCGCTCGGAGATCGTCGGCGATCTGGAGGTAGCCGGGCCGCCCGGTTTTCTCGACCATCACTGTCCATCACACCACGAAACAACAACCAAGCCAACCGAGAGGGCATTGACAACTGAGCCAACTAGGTTAACTATGTTGGCTAGGACGAATAAGGAGGTCACAGTATGCGTTCCGTTCCCATTCCCGTGGATGTCAGCAAGCTCGCCATTACCTGCGTCAAGGCCCCGCGTCCGCGGGTGCTCAACCGCGACACCGGCGAGATCAAGACCGACAAGAACGGCAACACCGTCTTCGAGGTCACCGTCTCGGTAGAGGACGAGTTCGGCCGGATCGAACTCGTCAAGATCGCCACAACCGGAGAGCCGCCCATCGGCGTCGGCGATCAGGTCAACCCGGTCGGCCTGCTCGGCTACGTCTGGGAGATCGCCGGCCGGTGGGGCATCAGCTACCGCGCCTCGGCCCTCCTCCCTGTGCGGGAGAGCGCCGATGCGTGACGCGCTCGTCCTGCTCACAGTCCTGGCCGCTGTCGCGGCCGGGCTGTGGGCCTGGCGCCGCTGGCACCCCGGCTCGTTCTGGCTGGCGATCGGCTACCCGATCATCGCCCTGTCCGTACGCGCGTCCTGGCGGCGGGTCGCCCTCGGCTGCGGCCTGACCAAGAAGCGGCAACGCTTCTGGTTCACCACCGTACCCGGCATGGTCGCCTCCACCGGCATAGTCCGCGTCAAGCGCCGCTTCCAGCGCATCGCCGTGGACACCAAGCCGTTCATGTGGCTACCGCTGCCCACCCGGCACGGCTGGCGCGTCACCCTGCACACCCTGGAAGGCCAGACACCCGGCGACTACGCCGACGCCGCCGAACGCCTGGCGCACTCCTGGGGCGTGCACGCCATCCGCGCATCCTCGCCCCGGCCCGGGCGGGTGGTTCTGATGGCCACCATGCGCGATCCGCTCATCAAGGTCGATCACCTGCCCGCCTCGACAGACCTGCTCAAGGTCACCCTGGGACGGCTGGAGAACGGCACGCCATGGACCATCGACTTCCGGACCGTGCCGCACTGGCTCAACGCGGGCGCGACCCAATCCGGCAAGTCCAACCTCGCCAACGCTCTGATCGTCGGGCTGGCTCCACAACCCGTCGCCTTGGTCGGCTTCGACCTGAAAGGCGGGGTCGAGTTCACGCCCTACAGTCCGCGCCTATCCGCACTGGCCACCTCGCGCGCCGAGACGGTCACGCTGCTGGATGACCTCATCGGCCTGATGGTCGATCGCATGGGACTGTGCCGCCAGGCCGGTGCCCGCAACATCTGGCAACTCCCGCCCGGCATCCGCCCGGTCCCGATCGTGGTCCTGGTCGACGAGCTGGCCGAGCTGTACCTGATGGCCGACAAGAGCGAGAAGGACGAGATCGCCAAGACCTCGACCGCACTCCTACGGGTGGCACAGCTCGGACGGGCGTTCGGCATCTACCTGTTCTGCTGCGGCCAGCGGATCGGCTCCGACCTCGGCCCCGGCGTCACCGCCCTCCGGGCCCAGTGCTCGGGCCGGATCTGCCACCGGGTCAACGATCCCGAGACCGCCACCATGACCCTCGGCGACCTCGACCCGGCCGCTCTGGTCTCCGCCCGCGCCATCCCTGCCGAGACACCCGGCGTCGCCATCGTCGCCGGTCAGGACGGCCAGTGGTACCGCGCCCGCTCCTTCTACGTCACCGAGCAGACCGCCGAACAGGCCGCCCGTACCCACGCCCACCTCGCCCCGCCCTGGGACGAGATCACCAGCCACCTTCCCGAACCCATCAACGCCTGAGAATCCGAAGGGAGGGCACGATGCGACGCTTGGCCTGCTGGCTGCTCGACACCGGCCCGGTTCTCGTCCTGGCCATCATCGCCGGTGCCGGATCGTTCACTCACATCCGCGACACCGCAGCCGAGCACGGCCAAACCGGGTGGATGTCCTGGGCCATCGCCGTCTGCATCGATCTGACCTGCGTCATGGCCGCCCGCGAACGCCAACGCGATAAGAAGACCGGCCGAGCACCGCGCGGCCTCGCCTCGTGGCCCGTCCTGGTCCTGGTCGGCGGCATCGTCCTGTCCTTGGCCGCCAACCTCGCCCAAGCCGCCCCAACCGTCTGGGGCTGGATCACCGCCGCCACCCCTGCGGGTGCCTTCCTGCTCGCCGTCTCCATGCTCGAACGCCGCGCATCTCACGCCCGTCCCGAAACAACGGAGATCCCGGACGTCTCGTCCTCGCCCGTCCTGACCCCGTCCGCCGTCCCGGAACTCGTCCCCACCGACGAGCGGGACGAGGACGACCCCCTGGACGACCAAGAGGACGGTCCTGCACCGGCACTCGTCAACTACGCCCGCCGTGTCGCCGACGAACACCAGGCCAAGCACGGCAAGCCCATCACCCGCGACGCCCTACGTGCCCACCTGGGCGTGTCCAACCAACTCGCCTCGGACCTGCTCCGGACCCTACGCACCGCCTAACACAGAAGGGAGATCGCCCCATGACTCGCAACCGCCGCACCGACCTCATCAACGGCCTGCTCGACCTGGCCGCTTTCCTGGAGGCCCACCCCGAGGTGCCCGCCTCCCCTCACGTCGTCGTCCACCACTTCCCCGAGCACGACAACGACGCCGACATGCGCGCCGAGATCGACCAGATCGCCGCCCACGTCGGCTCCCGCATCGACTTCGAGGACTCCAAGTACGGCCACTACGCCACCTCGGTCTGCTTCGGGCCGGTGGAGTACCGGGCCGTGGCCGTCCTGACCGCCGCCCGCGCCCTCCACGACGCCGAGAACAGCTACCGCGGCTGCATCCAGCCGGACCCAATGCCCACCACCTGACCAGCAGGAGAAGCGACCATGCGCATCCGCCTCGACGGCACCCGTGCCGAAGTCATCGACGCCCTGTTCCGCCTGCGCCTGAACTTCACCGTCATCGGCGCCTCACGCCTTTACCCCGACCGCGCCAGGCCCTCCCACTGGCGCATCTACCTCACCACGACACCCCGCCCAAGGAGGTGAACAGCCCTTGATCACTGTTATCCACTACCGCTGCTGCACCTGCACCGGAACCGGCCTCGACGACAACCACGACCGCTGCCGCGACTGCGACGGCACCGGCATCGACAACCACGGCGCCCAATAGGCGCAGCGCCCCCGGCCTGGCCGCACATCCGCCAAGACGACTGCCAGGTCGGGGGCCATCCCCTCACCCGAACGAGTGAAAGGAGGCTTCCATCTTGCCTGCATGCACCACCAAGCCGCACGCCCTTGCGGGCGTGATCGCCCGACTCAACGCCCCGGACTACGACCGGTGGGCCGCTCAGATCCGTGCCACCGGTGGCTGCCGTCAGCCCATCCACCTGCGCGGGAAGGTCGAGCACTACGACCGCGCCACGGGCCGGCTCCTGCACTGCTACACCACCCGCCACGAACCCGATGGAATCCTCCGCCTGCCCTGCAAGACCCGCCGCGCCTCCCGCTGCCCGGCCTGCGCGGAGATCTACCGCGCCGACACCTACCACCTGATCCGGGCGGGCCTGATCGGTGGCAAGGGGGTGCCGGAGAGCGTGACCGCTCATCCCACGCTGTTCGTCACCCTAACCGCGCCAAGTTTTGGAACGGCCCATTCACGGTGTGAGAAGAACGGCAAGGTCTTGCCTTGCCACGCCCGCCGCGACGCCGAAACCTGCCCCCACGGCCGTGTCATGTCCTGCACCGTCAAGCATCGCCTGGAGGATCCCCATCTCGGCGAGCCACTGTGCCCGGACTGTTACGACTACACCGGATCGGTTCTGTTCAACGCCCTGGCGCCGCTGCTGTGGAAGCGCTTCGCCGACTCCCTGCGCCGCCGCCTGGCCAAGCTCGGCGGCCTGACCCTCAAAGATCTCCGCGAACACCTCACCGTCTCCTTCGCCAAGGTCGCCGAGTATCAGCGCCGCGGCGTCGTCCACTTCCACGCCGTCATCCGCCTCGACGGCCCCGGCGGCCCCGCCGCGCCACCACCTCCATGGGCCACCGCCGACGCCCTGACGCACGCCGTACGGCACGCCGCCCAGGTCGTCAGCGCCCTCGTGCCCGCCATCGACGACCAACCCGCCCGCCTCCTCAAGTGGGGCCAACAGCTCGACATCCGCCCCATCACCCTGGACGGCGACCTCACCGAACAAGCCGTCGCCGGCTACATCGCGAAATACGCCACCAAAGCGGCCGAATGCGTCGGCACCCTCGATCGCCGCATCAACCCTCTCGATGACCTCGACGCCTTCAACCTTCGTGAACACCCGAAACGCCTGATCGCCGAATGCTTGCGCCTCGCCACCATCGAGGACCTGGCCGATCTCCGTCTTGCCAACTGGGCTCACATGCTTGGCTTCCGCGGCCACTTCTCCACCCGATCCCGCCGCTACTCCACCACCCTCGGCGAACTCCGCGCCGCCCGCGAACAGCACGCCCGCGACCACGAGATCACCACAGGCCGCCTGCCCCTCTTCGACGAGGACACCGTTCTCGTGATCAGCGAATGGACCTATGCAGGCAAGGGCTACAGCCTCGGAGATCAACTCATCGCCGCCGCGATCACGGGAACTCGTATCCCAGACACGGCTGGTGGTGCCCGATGAGTCGCTGTGACGAGCTGCTGACCGTCGCGCAGGTCCTCGCCGAGTTGGGCGGGGTCTCCCGTCGCACCTTCTACCGCTGGCGCGAGCTCGGCCGCGCACCGGTCTGCATTCAACTGCCCAACCTCGAACTCCGCGTCTGGCGGAGCGACCTCACGGCCTGGCTCGACTCGCGACGGGAGGCGAAGTGAAGACCACCTACGACGTGAAGCTCGGCCAGATCCAGCAGCGCACCGACCGCAGCACGTCCGCCTATATCGCTCGCTGGCGGGTTGCTGGCAAGCAGAAGTCAAAGAGCTTCCGAACCAAAGGCCTGGCCAACGCCTTCATGTCCGACCTGCGTCAGGCGACCAAGGCGGGGGAGGAGTTCGACATCGCCACCGGCCTGCCAGTGTCGATGCTCGCGCATGCGGCTTGCGGGCCGTCATTCCTGGAGTTCGCCCAGGCATACGTGCTTCGGCGCTGGAACACCTCAGCGGCCCGGACCCGCGAGACCGACGCGTACGCGCTCCTGACGCTGATCCCCGCCCTGGTGGCCGCCGCGCCACGCCGTCCGGCCGCAGAGGAACTGCGCGAGGTCCTCAAGCTCCACGTTCTCCTCCCGGAGAACAGACGCGCCGAGCTGACCACGGCTCAAGCCGCGGCGTTGAGCTGGCTGGAGCGGGCGTCCCTGCCGCTGTCGGCACTGGGGGAGGCGCACGTCCTGCGTACGGCTCTCGACGCGATCTCGGTGACCTTCTCCGGGGCTCCGGCGGGAGCGAACACGGTACGGCGTAAGCGCTCCATCCTGCATCACCTGCTGGAGCACGCCGTAGAGCAGAAGGCGTTCAGCAGCAACCCGCTGGACGAGATCAAATGGACGGCACCAAAGGCAGCTACGGTCGTCGATCCTCGCACAGTGGTCAACCCGGCGCAGGCCCGGCAGCTCCTCGACGCGGTCCCCAAGGTGGGCCGCAAGCGCGGCGTACGGCTCAAGGCGCTGTTCGCCTGCATCTACTACGCCGCCCTTCGACCGGAGGAGGCGGCCGACCTACACCAAAGAAACTGCACCTTGCCCGACTCGGGCTGGGGCCTGATCGTCCTGGAGAAGGCGCGACCGCAGGGAACGAAGCGCTGGACCAACTCCGGCGAGACCCACGAGTCGCGCTGCCTGAAGCACCGCGCGGACAAGGAAACCCGAGAGATCCCGATCCCGCCCGTCCTGGTCGCCATGCTCCGCGAACACATCGCGAAGTACGGCACCGCCAAGGACGGCAGGATCTTCCGCACGGGCACCGGCGGCTCCTACTCCAGCTCGGCCTACTCCTACGTCTGGCAGGAGGCCCGCAAACTCGCCCTCACACCGGAACAAGTGTCCTCGTCGCTGGCCGCCCGGCCGTACGACCTTCGCCACGCTGCGGTCTCGCTCTGGCTGAACGCGGGCGTCCCGGCTCCGGAGGTCGCCAAGCGCGCCGGGCACAGCGTTGACGTGCTGCTGCGGGTCTACGCCAAGTGCATCGACGGCCAGCAAGAGCACATCAACGGCAAGATCAACAATGCTTTGGACACATAGCTCACGCTCATCACTTTCGGCCCTGGCTCAACCGGGGCCGATTCACTTCGCGCGGCTCGCCACGCCGCGTCGTTCCCGCCAAACGCCGACACGCTGCGCCACGCTGACATGCACGCGCAGCGAGAGAGGAGGACCCATGCATGAAGACCACGACCACCCCGCCCAGTCATCCAGAGAGGTCCGCCCGCTACGGCGGCCTCCGTACGGCATGCCGCTTCGGGACCGGTCCCGGCGCTTCGCCGCGTCCGACTCCCTAGCCTGGCGAACGTACTCGACCCCCGCCCCGCCGCAGAGTTCGACCACGCGAAACCATGATCGCCTGACCCGACCGGCGCTTGTCGCCAGCCTCCTCGTCTGCGTAGGCCTCGGCATCTGGTCGAGTACGTGGGGGACTGACGGTATCTCACCCCGAAAGAACGCCGCCTTGATGCCGACGCCTCGGCTGAGCGTTGCAGAACGGTCGGTCGTGGTCACCTCGCCCTTGTCGTCCACACCCGCGCGTCGGACGCCTCCCCGCTCATCGACGCCAAGATCGAGTCCCAAAGCGTCGGAGGGCAAGGTGATATCGCCGAGGAACCGTCGTGTATCAGCCGCCCTGGCTGCGCCGCGTAGGCGTCCTGAGAACGTCCCGGTAGCCCCGCGCAGGAAGAGCACGATTCGTGTTGATCGTGTGGAAGAGCCCAAGCGCATCGACCGGGAAGACGGCAGCAAGAAGCGAGAGGTTCCGCTGGTCGCCGTGATGTGCGACGAACTGTTCCCGCCTTCCAGCCCTGAATTCCGCATCCGTAACCGCGCATGCCACCTGATTTACGGATAGCGCGACAACGTCGGACGGCCCTTGACTAGCAGAAACAGCGGTCAAGGGCTTCTTCATGTGTCCGGTGCTGTCCGGCTGTCCACTGATCGTCTGCGGGAGATCATGCCAAATACGTGCGCACAATCCGAGCGCACGCGCGACCACCAACGCGCTCCGGGCGGCGCTCAGAGCTCTCTCGTGGACGCATAGTTAACACTATTCCCAGAAGCACATCCCCTTACGCTTCGACACCGCGAGGTAAGAAGAGATAGATCGAAAGATACCTTTCCGCTGGCCGATTTCCAATGTATGGTCACAGCGACTGATCGACTGGCAAAGACTTTGGGGGTCGAGTGACGGAGTCTGTTGCGACCATCAAAGAAGATGTCACCGATGTCAACTTTCAGATCTACAGGACCGAAGAGGAACTTAGGAGGGCTCGCTTTAAGCGTTCCACAGCCGCCGCTGGTGTTCTAATCATAGTTCTTCTCGCGTCGGCTGGCGCCGCCACGTACGCCCTATTGCCTCATGCGCGCACCTTACTACCCTTGTGGGCGCTGACGGCAATAGGCGTGGTCCTCCTAGGCGGAGCATCTGCCCTGATCATATACACGGGGCGTCGTCAACTTGAAGTATTCAAGAAGGAGCGAGATCTAGCCGAATACCGCGAGACTCTCAGGTCACTACGTCGCAGAGCGCCTTCAAATGATCCTGTCGCAATCCTCGAATGGTATCACGAGGATGCCATCCTAGTTATTGACGACTATCGCACCAACGCCAATCGGTACCGCCGAGTGCACAACGCTTTTCAGTCAATCATCATAATCGGTTCGATAATAACAACAGCAGTTACGAGCGCGGCCGGCCAGATACCATTATTTGGCGTACTGGCACCGTTTATAAGTATCATCGTGGGCATCTCGGCCGGGATGACAGGCTACTTCAAATTCCGGGAACGTAGCCTAAACCTGCAACAGACAGCCGACGATATCGAGCATGAGCACAACGCTGCCGCTCTCGGAATAGAAGGGTACCGCCGTGCCCCTAGCAGACAAGAAGCGCTTGTAGATTTTGCCGAAAGGGTTGAGCGCCTCAAGGACGAGCAGCGCAAGCGCGAACAGCAGCTCGAGCAGCCACCTGACGCCGCACGACAGAGAACTGCGTCAGAGTAGCGGCTGGGGGACGCGCGGAACGGCTCAGGGCTCCTACTGCCGCTGCTCTTCGGCTTCGCGCTTCACTCGTGCGGTAATGGTCTGGGCCTGAGCTCTGACGTCGTCGAGGGCGGCGCGGATGGCCGAGCGGTGCATCGCCCACTCATCACGGAAGCGATCTCCGGCAGGCCCAGCCCAAATACTCCTATCGCAGGTGGCGTCCACCGCTTCCAGCGTTCGTTCGATGTCATCGGCGGCCTGGGCGATGACGCGCATGTCCGCTTGCCACTCGCTCAATCGATCAGGCATGGCTAACCTCCGGGTCTCCGGCGGACAGCATCTCAGCGATGTGACGTGACAGGGTCGCGGCACTCACCGGCCGGGCTGTTATCCCACTCGGTGCATGAGGGCTGTCCACGACCACCGCCCAGACCGCCCGGTCCGTGGCGTACGTCGTCACCATGGGTCCGGGCGGATCGCTCAGAAGAACCAGTTCACCCACGATGCGGGCATTGTCAATCACCGCTGCGAGCGGGCCCACATGCTCTCGATCCAGGGCTGAGGGATCCAAGGAAGTGCTCTCGCCGTCTCGATCGGCCACCCCGTAGGGGTCCACAAGCGGCTGAACGAGATTCACCGCATCCTCCACCGTGCCAGCCAGCGTGAACAGATGCATGCCGCCTGCGGTTATGCGCTCCACGAGCAGCAGGTTGGCGGCGTGTATGTGCACATAGCCAAACGCGGTGCCGGTGGCGCTGTCCTGCTTGGCGGCAAGCACACGATCAGGGGTACGGCGGAGAGTAAGGGCGAGATCAACCTCCATTCGGATGTGCATGTCAATCTGAACCTCTGGTGCCCCACGTAAAGCAGCGTCCAATTCCTCGATATTGCGGATCTCCACGGCTTCGCGGGAGACGAGCGAGCGCAGAGCCGTCGCGAGCACCCATTCGCGTTGCTGAGAGTCCATGCGGGACAAATGAGGCTTGGGGATGAACGTCTCCTCTGGATCGAGGACGGCCAGTTCCTCGTCGGTTAATCGGACCAGCGATTGTGTCCCGCCCTCTGCCAATGCCTGGCTTATCTGGGCTCGATATTCCGCCAGCTCCATATCGAGGCGTGTTTCCACAACCGGTCAGCTCCCATCAGCGAAGATCCGCCTTTCGGACTATCCGCAATCCTGCTATGTCAAGGTGATCCACGTCACTGCCTGACAGAATCAACACCGGGGAAATCAGGATGTAGAAGAAGCCCCAGAGCCAACGGTGGATCGCCTGGCCAACGCCGGGCTTACCGAGGTCGGTCGTGCGAATGAGACGAAGCCCGCTGATGAGCTTGCCGATGCTTCCACCAGCCAGGACCGTCAAGATCACGTGATTGCAAAAGGACACCAGCAGCAGCGCGCCGACGGCGACTATCCAATAGTTGATGGTCCGGCCGAAAACCTCACCGCCCACGACTCCGGTACCGAGGGCGAGCAGGCCATCCGTCCAGATGGGCACGATGCGCCGGTTGCTACTCGCCAGGGGAGGAACCTCGATGGGCGTCATGATGCCTCTCCAACCTCAACGACCAGATGACTCACCAGAACTTGAACTTCTCGACGAAGCTCTTCGCGCCTTCCACAGCCTTTCCCACTCCCGCCTTGATGTCATCTCCCCATTTATCCCACGCCCAACTGCCCAGGAAATAGGCGCCGGCCACGCCGAGAGCTACCCATCCAGCCACGGGTACCGCCGCAGCCACGGCGGCCGACGCGCCCAGCGCCGTAGCTATCCCTGCGCCGCCCATGACCGCGACAGCGCCGCCGGCTTGAACCACGCCCATGCTGCGGTCCACCCAGCCCTGAGCACCCTCATGGGTGGGCATAACAGCTTCTTTGACGCCGCTGACGACGGCCGCAGGCAGCGTGATACGCGCGAGCACCCCGGCACCGGGAGGATTCTTGACCAGCAGGTGCGCGCCAGGCACTCGTAACCGCTGCATGGCAGCTGAGACTGTCTGCTGCCACTTCCACGGCTGTTTGTAGAGATCTTGAATCTTTCGCGCCTTGAGCGTCTCGGCGATCAGATCGCCGAGCTTTCGGTTACCGGGGAGCGCCCCCATGTAGCGGCGGATGTCATAGACAGCGCGGGCCGCGGCGACGTTCCGCCCCTGAGCCCACCGTTTCTGCAGTTGGACCGCAGCCTCCACGCCACTCATGATCGCAACTACCTTGAGCGGCCTGGTCACATACTTCGTGTGGTCTTTGTACTTCTCCCAGATGTCCAGGACGCCTGTCATGCTGGCGAACAGCAGGACACCTTCCGGATCCTTTTCCAGCAGTCCCGCGCGACGCCGAATATCTTGGGCTTGGTCTTGTGCCCATGAGGCGCGCGCCGGAAAGGAGGCGAGACGACCGGCATCGCCGTTCCACCGTTCTAAAAGCCGCCGAATCACCGCACCTTGGACGACAAGCGATCCACCCGCAACCTCGGCAGCCGCCGCCAGGTTACGAGCTTGATCCGGCTTCATCCCGACCAGACTCATCATATTGAGCGTAGAGCCGCGGTCAGTATGGCGCATCGATCCATGTATCTGCGATATGCCCGATACCAGATTCACGCCGCTGAGTGAAGAGGCAGTGACATCGCTCCTAGCCCGTCTACCTGGTCTCCTTAGCGGTACGGTGCCCAGGAGACGGGCGAGCAATGAGCGGCACCTGTGCCGATTTGATATATCAGTCCACATTTTGCTAGATCGTGGAGTATGGCGATCACCTTTACAGTGCTGGCATGATCGCCACATCAGGGCATCGGAGATCCGGTGCTTGGCTGCTTCGTCCTGGCCGATGGCCCTCGCCAGAGGCTACGCGGACTCTGAGGATCCAATCTGTTGGACAACGTGGATAGAGCGGTCAAGCGTCATGCCGACGTCTGTACAGTCATTCCCTACGCTGCCGCCCGGGAATGCCTCGCCGGTCGGCGGCCGGGGAGCGTCTCGGTGCCAGAGTGGTCCATAAACTGCGAGCGACCTGGGGAAACGTCCTCAAGATCATCCCCCATATGTCCCCAGCTTAAGGTCCTACGGCTGCATGCGGGTGCCCTCGGCGACCTACCAAGGGCCTAGGAAGCAGAAGACCTGCGGCAGGAAAACCGCAGGTCAGAGAGCAAAATGCCTGGTGGAGATGAGTGCCCCCGGCAGGATTCGAACCTGCGGCACCCGCTTTAGGAGAGCGGTGCTCTATCCCCTGAGCTACGGAGGCGGACTCCCGTAAGCCTAGCGAAAGTATGGCACTGCGTGTGACGCCGGACCGGGATCAGTTTGGCGGGGATGGTTATGGGTGCTCTGAGCTGCGGTAAAGCCATGACAAGTGATCAGATTCTCGCTCGTCACCCATGGCTAGCTTCTGGCTGTGACCAGGAGGCGATGCAGGCAGGTGCGGCGGCGGCCCGTGGTGTTGTTCGGGGCCTTGTTGGCGCCGGCGATCCTGGCTGGAGGGTTGCTGGCCGGGCAGATCCAAGGGTTTGAAGGGCTTGGGGGGTCCGCTGGCGTAACGGCGGGTGGGGGTGGGGCGAGGCTGGCGTTTGAGCCGGTTCTCGTGCCTGCGCCGGCTCATCCTGATCGACTGTACGAAGGGCCTGTGCCGGGGGCTGTAAGGACACTGGCCAGGCCTGCTCGGACGGTGGAGGTCGATCGGGGGGATGGCGGGGGTGAGCCTCGGCCTGTTGTGGAGGAGGAGCCCTATACGCCTGCTCCCATTCGGCCGGGGGCTGAATGCCCGGGGGAGTGGGTCGATACCTGGTTGTGGGAGATGTGTCGGGAGCAGGGGCAGGAGAGGGAGCAGGAGCAGGAGCAGGAGGAGCCGGTTCTTCAGGGGTTTGCTGGGGGTTGGTTGTCTGGGATTTGAGGGGCCTCTTGGCTTCCGGGTGGCTGCAAGGCCCGTGGAGAAGTTGGTGCGGGTGGCCGAGGGCGGCGGTAGGTGGGGGCTCCAGGTGGGTGGGGTCGGGGCGGGATGTGGCTGGTTGTGGGGGGTGGCTGTCAAAAGTGGGCTTTTTGTCTCATAACAGCTCTCCGGAGTTCGGCTCGGACACTCCGGGGGCTGTAGTAACGTGCGTGCCTGACCCGGGTAACGAGTTTGCATACGGAGGAGTCGAAGGTGCCAGCCCCTCGATCAGCGGGTCTGATCGCGGTAGTCATGGCGGTGGCGGCTTCTCTTTTTTTGCCCTCTGCGTCGGCCCAGGCTCAGGGCCCGGCTCGGACCCGCGCCCAGGCTTGGGTTCAGGAGCGGCGGGATCCGGGGAACCTTACCGAGCTGCGGAAAGAGGCGGAGCGGTCCGCCAAGGAGCTTGAGGAAGCCACCAAAGCCCTTGAGAAGCGGCGGAGCACCATCGCGGCCTCCGAGAAAGAGCTCAGGAGCAAGCTGACGGCGCTGCAGGAGCTGGAGCGGAAGCTCGCGGTCATGCGGCAGCCCGTGTCGCAGATGGCCGAGTTGCTGTACGAGCAGCCCATCGCGGCCGAAGGGGTGCTGCCGTTCCTGACCGGGGGCGCGGATGAGAAGACCCTGCGGGCTCTTTCTGATGCGACCCAGATCGTGGCGGTACGGCAGCAGGCCGTCGAGCAGACCAGTGCGCTCTACAAGGAGACCGAAAGGCTGGCGGCCGAGGCTCAGGAGCTGCGGGCCGGCAATCTGCTGGCGGAGGCGCAGCTGGCGGCCGAGGTCGAGACGTTGCGGCAGCGGTCGGACAAGATCGTGAAGTCGCTGACCGCGGCGCTGGTGAAGCTCGGGATCAAGGTTGACAAGGTGGGGCGGGCGGCGCTGGGGTGTGATCCGCTGCGGGCGGCAACGGCAGGCGACTATCCCAACGGGCTCATCCCCAAGAGCATGCTCTGCCCGTTGCAGCAGAAGGGGTTCAGCCTGCGGGCCGATGCGACCATCGCCTTCGTGAGCTTGAACGAGGCCTATCGCAAGCGGTTCGGGAAGCCCATATGCGTCACGGACGCCTATCGGAATCTCGCCGAGCAGCAGGCCATCTACTACCGGCGGCCGGGGTTCGCGGCCGTGCCGGGGCGGAGCAACCACGGGCTCGGACTGGCTGTGGACCTGTGTGGAGGGGTGGAGCGCGCGGGGTCCGTCGAGTTCGTGTGGATGGAGAAGAACTCCAAGAAGTATGGGTGGTTCCATCCCTCCTGGGCCTACAGCAGCCCGTTCGAGCCTTGGCACTGGGAGTATGACCCCAAGCTGGGTTCGTTGCTCTGACGGTCTCCCTCTGCTCTCGGCGCGCTACAGCTGGATGGTGGGCACCTCGACGCTGCAGAAAGCGCAGCGGGAGGCGGCTTTCGGGATGGTGGACAGGCACTCGGGGCAGTCGCGGGTGGTCGACTCGGCCTTGGCGGCGTTGCGGTCCTTGATGTGGGTGTACGGCTTCACCAGCAAGAAGTAGACGACTGCGGCGACCATCAGGAACGAGATGACGGCGTTGATGAAGTTGCCGTACATGAAGTTCGCCTGACCGATGGTGATCTTGAGGGATGAGAAGTCGGGGAGGCCGCCGAACGCTGAGATCAGCGGGGTGAGGAGGTCGGCCACGAACGACTGCACGATCGCGTTGAAAGCCGCACCGACGACCACCGCGACCGCCAGGTCGATGACGTTTCCCTGCATGAGGAACTTCTTGAATCCGGTCATGGAGAACGATCGTAGTCGAATGATTACTCAGAGTTAGAGGGTTTGATGGTGATGGATAGGCGGGCGCTTGCTTGGGCTGCTGCCAGCTCTGTTGCCTGGGTTGGGGTGGTGGCGAGGACGATCAGGGTGCCATGGGTGTCTGCGTGGGGTGTGGCCGGTTGCGGGAGGGTGATGACCGTGACCTCTTCTGCGACGGTGCGTGCGGCGTTGGGGTTGTCCTCGCCGGCGGCCAGGACGGTGATGGTGGAGCCGGGGTGGAGCAGTCTTGCGGCCTCCGGGTCGGAGATGCGTACGGGGGTGGCGACCATGCCGGGTGGCAGGCGGTAGGAGTGCAGGAGGCGGGCGTCCGTCAGCGGCTCGCCTCTGCGCATGGGAGACGTGAGGTAGCGGCCGGCTGCGGCCGTGGTCGTGCGTACGGCTCCGTCTGGAGGGTGGTTGAGGGGGGTGGGGTGGAGGTCGGACGGGGTCAGAGGGCCGGGAGGGAGGTCGCGGGTCGCCACCAGCACCGTGGCGGGCGGTGAGGCTGGGCGGGTGGCGAAATAGGCGGAGATGACGGCTAGGGCGGCCAGCGCCGCCGCGATGAGGCGGCGGCGACGGCCGTAGCGGGTCAGCCAGGACTGGATCACGGCAGGTCGAAGGGGAGCTTGATGCCGTCCAGGGCGCCGCCGCAGGGGCACGTGCGCTCTTCGGGCAGGGCCTCCACGGTCTCGGCCACCAGCGTGCGCATGCGGGTGACGTTTTGCGCGAAGAACTCGAGGACCTCGTCGTGCGTCACGCCCTGGCCCGCCTCCACCCCGGCGTCGTGGTCGGTCACCAGGCAGAGCGACGTGTAGCAGAGGGCCAGCTCGCGGGCCAGGACCGCCTCGGGGAAGCCGGTCATGCCGATGATCGACCAGCCGTTGGCGGCGAACCACTGGGACTCCGCCCGGGTGGAGAAGCGCGGGCCCTCGATGACCACCAGCGTGCCGCCGTCGACGGTCTCCCAATCGCCGGCGCGGGCCACCTGGACGGCCACCGCGCGGCCGGACGGGCAGTAGGGGTCGGCGAACGAGACGTGGACGGCGCCGTCGATGTCGTAGTAGGTCTGAACGCGTCCTGACGTGCGATCTACCAGCTGGTCGGGGATGACCATGGCCCCCGGGCCGTACGCGGCTTGCAGGGACCCTACGGCGCTCGGCGCGAGCACTTGGCGGACGCCGAGGGAACGCAGCGCCCAGAGGTTGGCACGATAGGGGATGCGGTGCGGCGGGAAGCGGTGATCTCGCCCGTGCCGGGGGATGAACGCCACCGAGCGCGAGCCGATGCGTCCGATCGTGACGATGTCGCTCGGTGGGCCGTAAGGAGTGGCGAGTTCGATCTCCTCGGCGTCGTCGAGAAGCGAGTAGAACCCTGAGCCGCCGATGACGCCGATGTCTGCGCGAGTGACCATGGCGCCGAGAGTAGCCGCATCGGCGGTGGGCCAGGCGTGACCGAGCCGCGTTCTGTGGATAACGTGCCAACTCACCTGGTTGGTCGGTTGGAGCGCCTGTCGTGGGACGTGACGGGTCGCGGACGTTGGTGGCCGATCGGCAAGATGGTCCGCGGCTTGGGTGAATGGTCGATCGCGGGGCGGCCGGGCCGCGCGTCAGCGCCAGACGACGTCGTCGAGGAATCGTTCGATGGTCGTCAGCACCTGGCCGAGGACTTCGGCGGATCTCTGCAGCGGGCCCGGCACCTTCATGCCGTGGTCGGCGTCGGTGACCTCGAGCACGTGCGGCGTCAGCTTCCGGGCCACGGCGCCGTCCCAGAAAGGGTCCGCGGTGCCGCCGACGAGGAGGAACGGCTTCGTGGCACGGCGCAGGGCCTCCCGGCACGGGGCCATCGTGAGCAGCGGCGTCAGCCAGACGGCCGGCAGGGCGCGCTCGGCGGCCACGCTCGCGCCGTACGAGCCGAGTGACTTGCCGATCAGGAGGGGCGTGGGCGTGGGGAGCTTCGCCACGACGGGCGTCACCTGGTCGTGGACCCAGGGCGACAACTCCTCCAAAGGGCGGCCGTCCAAGGGCGGATTCCACGAGATCAGCTCCACGCCGGCGCCACGGCGGTCTGCGGCTGCGCTCGCGTACGCCAGCAGGCCCGCCTGCGGGCCGAACCCGCCGCCGGGTATGACGACGGCATGCCGATGACCGGTCCCGTCCTTCCCCATGAGGGAAAGGTACCGGCCCGTTGGGTTGACGCGTAGAGCTGTACGGCTGGAAAGGGCGCGCCCGGAAGGCGCGCCCTGGAGGAGCCGTTCGCTCTGGAGCCGGTAAGGCTCAGTTGGAGGCGGCGGCAGGCGCAGGGGCCGGGGTGGACGAGCTGGAGGAGTCCGAGGACTTGCTCTCCGAGGACTTCGACGACCCGTTGGACGACGACCCGTTGGACGACCCGTTGGACGAGGACGACGAAGACGACGACGCGCGGTTGTCGGTCCGGTAGAAGCCGGAGCCCTTGAAAACGATGCCCACCGCGGAGAACACCTTCCGCAGGTTCCCCTGGCACGCCGGGCACACCGTCAACGCGTCGTCGCTGAACTTCTGGACGACCTCGAGCTGCTCACCGCAGTCGTTACAGGCGTACTGGTAAGTCGGCACGCGGCTCCTCCTACAGAATCTGGCACTCGAGCGTTGCGACTGCTAATGCTAACCGATTAGGTCAAACGGCTATTCCTGTCCCCGCTCCCCGTACCAACCGGCCAGCTTGCCGCTGCGGCTCACCGCCCGCAACCGGCGTTCGACCTGGTCGCGGCAGGCGGCGGTGGTGACGATCAGGAGCTGGTCGTCGGCCCTGACCCGCGTGGTGGTGGTAGGCACGAAGGATTTGCCGTCGCGGACGATCAGGGTGACCTGTGCGCCGGCAGGAAGGCGCAGCTCGAAGATCTCCACGCCGTGCAGGCGAGACCCTGCCGGGACCTTGATCTGCAGCAGGTCCGCCTTGAGCTCCTCCAGCGGCGCCGCCTCCACCTCCAGGTCGTGCGCCTCGCCGGGGGCGGCCACCCGCAGGAGCCGCGCCGCGAGCGGCAGCGTCGGCCCCTGGAGCAGGGTGAACACGATGACGATCACGAAGACCTGGTTGAAGATGTCCTCGGAGCCCTCGACGCCGGCCGCCCATGGGATGGTCGCGAGCACGATCGGGATCGCGCCGCGCAGCCCGGCCCACGACAGGAACATCTGCTCGCGCCAGTTCACCCAGCCCAGTCTCAACGCCCACGACAGCACTGAGCTGACCAGTACGGACAGCGGCCGCGCCAGGAGCACCAGCAGGGTGCCGGTGACCAGCCCGGGGACGATCGCCGACGGCATCGCCTCGTAGCTGGCCATCATGCCGAGCATGACGAAGAGCCCGATCTGCGCCAGCCACGCCGCGCCCTCCGCGAAACCCCTGGTCGCAGCCCGGTGCGGCAGCCGCGAGTTGCCCAGGATCAGCGCCGTCAGGTAGACGGCCAGGAACCCGGAGCCGTGCAGCAGCACCGCGCCGCCGTACGAGACGAACGTGAGCGCGAGGACGGCGATCGGGTACAGGCCGGAGGCGGGGAGCGCGACGCGGCGCAGCGCGTATGCGCCCGCGGGACCCACCCCCAGGCCCACCGCGGCGCCGATGACCAACTCGATCGAGGTTTGGAGCAGGAACGTTCCCACGGACGGGTTGTGGGAGCCCCCGCTGAGCAACGCCACGGCGATGACCGTGGGGGCGTCGTTGAACCCCGACTCCGCCTCCAGTACGCCCGCCAGGCGCGGCGGCAGCGGCAGTCTGCGCAGCACGGAGAAGACGGCGGCCGCGTCCGTGGAGGCCAGCACCGCGCCGAGGATCAGCGCGGTGTTGCCGTCGAAGCCGAGCAGCCCCTGTACGGCCAGCGCCAGCACGACGATGCTGACCGTCACGCCCGCGGTCGCCATCACCATGGCTATGGGGACGGAACGCCGTACATGGGACCAGTTCGTGGTCAGACCGCCTTCGGCGAGGATCAGCGCCAGCGCGGTCAGGCCGATCTGCTGGGCGAGCTGGGGATCTTTGATGGAGAACCCGAAGCCGAAATCGCCCAGGACCAGCCCGAAGCCGAGGAACAGCAGCAGACTCGGCAGACCGCTGCGATGCGCCACGCGTACGGATGCGATGGCCGCGATGACGATCCCCGCGCCGACGAGGAGCCAGACGTCATGCGTCATCCGGCCCCCTCTCGTCCCTGTGTTCACATAAGAGTAATGAGTCCCTCTGGTGTCACCGCATATCGGACCTGCTGATCGTGCGGTTCCGCGGGGACGCCGTCGATCAGTTCGCCCTCGTGCAGCAGGGCCACCGTCGGTACGTTCGGGCCGACCCTGGCCAGGGCTCGATCGTACGAGCCGCCGCCGCGGCCGAGGCGCACGCCCGTCCGCCGGTCGACCGCCAGCGCCGGCACGATCACCAGCGCGGCCGTGCGGATGGCGTCGACGCCGCGGCGCGTGTCGACCGGCTCCATGATCCCGAAGCGGCCGGGCTTGAGCGTGTCCGGCCCGTCGTACACCGCCCAATCCAGGTCGTAGTCCTCGCGCAGCACGGGAAGGATCACCGTGGCGCCGTGTTTCCAGAGAGCGAACACGAGCCCGTGCGTCTCCGGCTCCGACCCCGTCGACCAGTAGCAGGCCACCAATCCGGCCATTTGGACCCACGGCTGTTCGAGCAGCGTTTCGCGGACTTTGATGGCGTTTGCCCGCAGCTGTTCGGGGGAGAGGGAGCTACGCGCCGCTTTCAGGTCGCGGCGCAGGTTGAGCTTGTCCACAGGTCCCTCCACTAGGGTCTACTCATGGCTGACTTCGACCCTGTGACGAAAGCCGTCGTGCCCGCCGCGGGTCTGGGCACCCGGTTCCTCCCGGCGACCAAGGCGACACCCAAGGAGATGTTGCCCATCGTCGACAAGCCCGCGATCCAGTATGTCGTCGAGGAGGCCGCCTCCGCTGGGCTGCTCGACGTCCTCATGGTCACCGGTAAGAACAAGCGCTCCATCGAAGACCATTTCGACCGTGCGTTCGAGCTCGAGGAGGCCCTCGAGGCCAAGGGCGACGAGCACCGGCTGTCCCAGGTTCGCGAGCCCGCGTCCCTGGCCACGCTCCACTACGTGCGGCAGGGCGAGCCGAAGGGGCTCGGCCACGCGGTGCTCTGCGCCAAGCAGCACGTCGGCGACCACCCGTTCGCCTGCCTCCTCGGCGACGACCTGATCGACCGGCGCGACGAGCTGCTCAAACGAATGATAGAGGTACGCAACACGTACGGCGGCAGCGTGATCGCGCTGATGGAGGTGCCGAAGGAGCAGGTGTCGCTGTACGGCGTCGCCACCATCGAGCCCACCGCCGAGGACGACGTCGTACGGGTGACCGACCTGGTCGAGAAGCCGCCGGCCGACGAGGCGCCGTCCAACTGGGCCATCATCGGCCGCTACGTGATCGACCCGGCCGTCTTCGAGGTGCTGGAGAACACCCCGCCGGGCCGCGGGGGCGAGATCCAGCTCACCGACGCGCTGCGCACGCTCGCCGGCCGCGGCAGCGACGCCGGCGGCCCGGTGCACGGCGTGCTGTTCCGGGGCCGTCGCTACGACACCGGCGACAAGCTCGACTATCTGCGGACGGTTGTGAGGTTCGCGGCGGACCGGGAGGATCTGGCGAAGGACTTCGTGCCGTGGTTGCGGGAGTTCCTCGATGAAGTCGGTTGACGCGCACCTGGCCGAGATCCTGGCCACCGTGCGTCCGCTGGCGCCGCTGGAGCTGGAGCTGGAGCAGGCGCTGGGGGCGACGCTGGCCGAGGAGGTGGCCTCGCCGGTGCCGTTGCCGCCGTTCGACAACTCGGCCATGGACGGCTATGCCGTACGGGCTGCTGACATATCCGACGTTCCGGTGACTTTGCCGGTGATCGACGACGTGGCCGCCGGGTCCGACGAGTTGCGGGCCGTGGGCCCCGGCCACGCCGTTCGCATCATGACCGGCGCCCTTCTCCCCGCCGGGGCCGACGCCGTGGTGCCGGTGGAATGGACGGACGGGGGGACGGTCTCCGTCCGGATCGACCGTCCGGTCCAGGCCGGCAACGCGATCCGCCGGGCGGGGGAGGATGTCCAGGCCGGCGAGGTCGTGCTCAAGCCGGGCACGGTGATCCGCCCCGCACAGCTGGGGATCATCGCCGGGGTGGGGCGGCGGCGCGTCTGGGCGCGGCCGCGGCCCCGGGTCGTCGTCATCTCCACGGGGGCCGAGCTGGTGGAGCCGGGCGGGCAGCTCGCTCCGGGGCAGATCTGGGATTCCAACAGCTTCACGTTGACGGCCGCGGTCCTGGAGGCGGGCGCCGACGGGTTCCGCGCGGGCTCCGTCGGGGACGATCCGGGCGCGCTGCTCGAGCAGCTCGACACCCAACTGCTGCGGGCGGACGCGATCATCACCAGCGGCGGGGTGTCGATGGGGGCGTACGAGCCGGTCAAGGAGGCTTTGTCGCCTCTGGGCACCGTACGCTTCGACAAGGTCGCCATGCAGCCGGGGATGCCGCAGGGATTCGGCGTCCTGGGGGACGACCAGGTGCCGATCTTCGCGCTTCCCGGCAATCCGGTGTCGTCCTTCGTGTCGTTCATGCTGTTCGTCCGTCCCGCGCTCGACAAGATGCGCGGGCTGCCGGGCGGCATGCCCGAGACCGTGACCGCGTACGTCACCGGGGCGCTGCGATCGCCCGCGGGTAAGCGGTCGTTCCTGCGGGGCGTGCTCGCCTCCGACGGCACGGTCTCGCCGGTGCACGGGCAGGGCTCCCACCAACTGGCCGCCCTGGCCTCGGCGAACGCGCTGATCGTCGTGCCGGAGGACGTGACCGAGGTGGCGGGCGGCAGCGAGGTGGAGGTGATCCGGCTGTGAGCGAGTTGACGCACATCGACGAGACCGGCGCGGCGCGCATGGTGGACGTGTCCGCCAAGGACGTGTCGGCCCGCAGCGCCGTGGCCACCGGGCGCGTGCTGCTGTCGGCCGAGGTCGTGGAGCTGCTGCGGTCGGGTGAGGTGCCCAAGGGCGACGCACTCGGGGTGGCGCGGATCGCGGGGATCATGGGGGCGAAGCGGACACCTGACCTCATCCCGCTCTGCCATCCGATCGCGTTGCACGGCGTGAAGGTGACGCTGGACGTCGAGGACTGGGGCGTGGCGATCACGTGCCGGGTGAAGACGGCCGACCGTACGGGCGTGGAGATGGAGGCGCTGACGGCGGTCTCCGTGGCGGCGCTGGCGCTGATCGACATGGTGAAGGCGGTCGATCCGGGCGCTGTGATCACCGATGTGCGGGTGGAGGAGAAGCTGGGCGGGAAGACCGGCCGGTGGGCGCGGGAGCAGGCGTGATGCGGGCGTTGGTGATCACCGTGTCGAACCGGGCGTCGGCCGGGATTTATGCCGATAAATCAGGACCGCTGCTCGTCGAGTTGCTGCGGGACGAGGCCGGCTGCGACGCCGTCGACGGTCCTGTGGTGGTGCCGGACGGCGAGGCCGTCGAGGCGGCGCTGCGTGAGGGCGTCGCGGGCGGATACGAGGTCATCGTGACCACCGGGGGCACCGGGCTGACGCCGATGGACCTGACGCCGGAGATGACGGCCCGGGTGATTTCCCGGGAGATTCCCGGCATTGCCGAGGCGGTCAGGCTGGCGAACCGGGAGAAGGTACCCACATCCGTCCTGTCCCGAGGGCTCGCGGGGCAGGCGGGCGACACCCTGATCGTGAACCTGCCCGGATCGTCCGGTGGCGTACGCGACGGCGTCGCCGTTCTCGCCCCGATCCTGCGGCACGCGGTCGACCAGATCAGAGGCGGCGATCACCCCCGTTGACCACGGATTCGGTGCACGCGTGGCGACATCGTGCCCCTTGGGGGGATGATGAGAGCGTGGATCGACTTCGTGGCTGGCCGGCGACACTGAACGAAGGTCCGGTAGGCCTCCGGCCGCTGCGGCTGAGTGACGTACGGGTGTGGCGCGAGACCAGACTGCGCAATGCCGACTGGCTGCGTCCCTGGGAGCCGAGCAATCCAGAGACACCGCTGTTCAGGACCGGCCTCGGCCCCTACATCTCCATGGTCGGCACCCTGCGCAGGGAGGCCCGGCAGGGGCTGGCGCTGCCGTGGGTGGTCACGTACGAGGGGCGTTTCGCGGGGCAGCTGACCGTGGGCGCCATCGTGTGGGGATCCGCCCGTTCTGCCCAGGTCGGCTACTGGATCGACGGCGCCGTGGCCGGCCGGGGGATCACCCCCACCGCCCTGGCCATGGCCGTTGACCACTGCTTTTTCACCACCGGATTGCATCGCCTGGAGGCGAACATCCGCCCCGAGAATCACGCCAGCCGTAGGGTGGTTGAGAAGCTCGGATTCAGGGAAGAAGGCATTCGGCGTCGCCAACTCCACATCGACGGAGCCTGGCGCGACCACATCTGCTACGCGTTGACCGTCGAGGACGTTCCCGGCGGCCTGCTCGTGCAGTGGCGTCGCGCGCGTGAGTCGGCAGCTCGCGGGGGGTCACCCGTCGAAGAGGTTTGACGATCTCGCGACACACCGCACCGAATGCTCGTCAATCAGTGACACGCGGTCTTACGGTGCGTGACGTGAGCAGATTGAAGACGCAACGAACCCACACGCGTCTTCATGCTGCCCGGAGGTGGTCGTGAGCAGCGTCCTCCTCTATCTCGCCATCGTGGTGATGTGGCTTTGCGTCCTCATCCCGATGTGGCTGCGCAGGGACAAGACCAACCTCGCCGAGCTGGCCGAGCTCGAAGAGCACTACACGGGCGAGCACCAGCTGCCCGACCTCGACAACCTGGGCCCCTCGGACGGGGACGAGGAGGATGGCCCTGAGGTCGTCGAGAAGGTCGACGTCCGCCAGTTCCGCCTGCGCCGCCGCGCCATCATCGTGGCCCGACGGCGCCGCCTGCTGTTCTTCTGCGCACTGCTGGTGATCGCCTCCGTCGTGACGGCCGCGGTCGAGATGATCCCGTGGTGGGGCGTGGCGCCATCCATCGTGATCATGCTCTCCTACATGGGGTTCCTGCGGGTGGCCGTACGCGTGGACAGGGAACGCCGCGAACGGGCCCGCCGGGCGCGCGCCGAACGGCTGCGGCGGGCGCGGGAGCGGCGGCGCGTGGTGGAGGAGCCGCCGGCGGAGGTGATCGAGCTCACGTCGCCACACCCGGATGTGCTGTTCGACCAGTACGCGGAACCGCCCAAGCGGGCGGTGGGGGACTGAAACGGTGGCGCAAGGACCATCCAAGGAGTGCTAACCTAGTCGAGTCCTTGGGGATGTAGCGCAGTCCGGTAGCGCACTTCGTTCGCATCGAAGGGGTCAGGGGTTCGAATCCCCTCATCTCCACCCAGGGCCGTTCTTGAGATGGCCTGAAGGAAGTTGACGGGATCCCGTCCGATCATCTGGATCGGACGGGATTTCGCGTTTTCCGGGGTCTTCAAGGCGCTGGCTGGGCCGGTTCTGGCTGGTGTGGCGGCTGTGGTGAAGGGCGCGGGTGGTGTCAGGCCGCTGGGAGCGCGTAAGGGACTGGCCGCTGGGCGTGCGGGAGCCGGCGGTCGAGGTAGTGCTGTCGGGTTGTCAGCGGGGTGGATCAATCGCATGGTGGTGGTCTGCTGGCAGCCGTCGGCGGTTGCGAGTCCAGATGGGGTTCGCCGCTTGCGAGGGTCTCCTTGGGCGGGGGTTCGGGCCGGTCGTGGACTTGCGGCCAGCAGGATGAGCTCGTTGGCGATGGCGACCATGAGCGCGGCGAGCAGGGTTTGGGCGACGCGGCCGTGGGCGAGGCGGCTTTTGGGGTCGCCGAGGTCGATGTGGTGGCCCTTGAGGTGGCCGTTGATGCCCTCGGTGTTGGCCCGCCCGGATGACTTGAACTTTCCCTGCCAGGTCGGGGTCAGGTAGTGCGGGTCCTGGCGGGACTTGTCCTTGGTGCCGAGATCGTCGGGGTGCAGGGTGATGGTGGTCTGCTGGCAGATGTGCGCGGGGTCGCCCGTGCGCTTGGGTGGCCGGAGGGGTTCGCCTGCGGGCAGGAGGATGGTCGGCTTGGCGGCGGTGTGCGCGGCGCGCTGGCGGGTGTTGGTCAGGTCCACCGCGGCGGGCGGCGCGGCTTGGGTGCGGTGGAGGCGAGTGAAGCGGGGCAGGTCACCGAGGGGGACGTGCCGGCGGCCGGGCATTGCAGCCGGATGCGCCCCTGGGCGTCGGGGCCTTGCTTGAGTTTGAGCCAATACGGTTCACGGGCGGCGATCAGCTGAGTGAGCTGCTCGGGTGGGGTGCGGACGGTTTGGTCGTCCAGGCCGGTGGTCGCGCGGGCCAGCCGCTCGGGCATCAGGGGGCAGGCCAGGTTGCCGTCGATGAGCAGCGCGCCGTGGATGTCGCCCTGGACTCCGCGCTGGTCTTGTTTGTAGTCGAGTGCCAGCTTGTAGCCGAGCGCGCGGGCCGGATGGGCGAAGTGCTCGGGGGTTTGATCGGTGTAGGCGCGGTCGACCGCGAGGGCGCCGGTGGGCAGGCCGAGCGGGGCGAAGCCGTGCAGGGCGGTGATCGCGTTCGGGCCGACGCGTTTGTGCGGGGTGTCGATGACCAGGCCGAGCGCCAGTTGCGGGAAGTCGCCGAGGGTGGTGCGGGTGCGGGCGGCGGTGGCGAGGGTGCGCTGTAGCCGAAGGTGGGCGGTCCGTCCCCGCCGGAGTAGCGCCAGCCTGCGGTGATCTCGGTCGAGGCCAGTCTTTTGCCGGGGCGGGGTGGGTTGGCTCAGGTGGGCAGGACGGTGGCGTCGATGCCGACGTCGCCTTGGTAGTGCTTGAGAGCTCGGCGCCCCTTGGTGTGGTCGATGGGAGTGAGCACCAAGCGGGTGACGATGGTCTGCAGCAGGTCGCGTTTGCGCTGGTGTTCGGGATCGTCGTCATCCCAGGCCGCGGCGTGCTGTTCTGCCTCGTGCTGGGGCAGGCGGGCGCGCGGTCGGTGCGGGCCGGGTCCAGCGCGGCACCGACTTATCCAGCCCGAACTGGGCTTTCCTCACTCGTCGGCTTCAGCGGCTCCCTTCACGGCATGGCCGTTGATTCCGGCGGCGATCGCGAACAGCCCCGGCTCGGCCTGGGTCAGCCAGCCGGCCGTCACCAGCTTCGTCAGCCGGGCCCGCGTAGTCTCCACCCGGCCCCGAACCCCCGGCTCACCCAGCAACTGGGCCACCTCCTTGGCCCGCATCGGCCGGCCCGCACTGGCCATCGCCGCCACCACCCGCTCATCCGCTCCGGCCAGCTCGCGCCGATCCGACGGTGTTCGGCCCGGCTTGGTGGCCGGCCTGGATGGGTCGGAATGCTGATCCTGAGCGGGACGAGGCCGGCTCGCGTCTTGAGTGGCGAATTCCTCGGCCAGCAGCGGCTCGACCACCTTGCGCGCAATGGCCAACTCGCTCAGCCGCTCCTCCAGCACCGCATCTGCTCACGCAGATTGGCCAGCTGTTGCCGGGTTGCAGCCTCATCTGCTGCCAAACGTTCCAACAGCGATGCCATGCCCGGCTCCGATCCCGGCGACCACCCTCACCTGGCCCGCAAACTCTGTGACTGCAAACAGTCGCAGAGTACTTGCAAAAAGTAACTGTAGAGGGCTGTGGGACGCTGGTGAAGACAGAACTGCACACGTTTGGACAGGCCAGCCGAGCTCGCAGCTGTGCTGGCAACCACGACAACCACGACGGCCTCGGACACTTACGACGGCTCACCTACGACCCTCCACCAGGGGGAGATGACGTTCCGTCAACTGTGGGACGTCCGGCCCGAGCTGCGTGAGGGCATGGATGAATACGGCGGGTGGAAGATCGACTGGCGGCTGTGGATAGGAAAAGACGGTCTGGTGCGCCGGGCCTGGTCTAAGTACCGATGGCCCGAAAAGACGAGACCATCATTAACCGCCAGGGCTGGTGGGGCCGGGTGGTAGATGTCCGCTACTCGGACTGGGGGATGAAGCTCACCATCAAGCCCCCACCCGCCGCTCAGACCATCGCCCTCAACAAGCTGAAGAACTGAGCGTTGAGAACTTAACACGGGCGCCCAGCCAGTGCGGGAAGCGATCACTCCGATTCCGGGAAGCGATCTTCTGAGTACCTACTCCGCCCCCGGCCAACCCAATTCGTGAACTCCCTGCCTTGGGCCTCTGGTCCTCGGGTCGGCGGTCCAGTCAATTTGCCATCATGGCAATGTTTATTGGCTATCGGGTGGGTGAGCGCTGATCATGGCGGGTGATGGATGCGCGTTCCTGTACCGGGAAAGGACGAGTCAAATGGTAAGCCAGCGTCACACCGAAGCCCCTGCCTGCATCAGCATGGGCGGCACGGCCAACCTCTTCACCCTGACTGAAAAGTCTGGCATCGGTGCCGTGACAGGCACGATCGACGGTGCGGCCTACGGAGAACCGACCAGCGACCTGAACAGCATCGGCAATGGCACGTTCGAGTACACGATGTATCACGTCTTTCTCGACAAGGATGGCTCCTGGCTGCGTACCCAAGACCGGGCCGTCCTGTATACGCCTGCGGAAGATGGAGTAAGCATCTTGGAGGTGGAGTACACCGTGGTTAAGGCCACAGGGAGGTTCGCGGGTTACGCTGGCACCTTCCGGAGTCGCGGCTGGGTCAGCGTGCCGAAAGGCGAAGACGCGACAGAGCAGCATGCTGTCGGCGTTGTCCGTTTCGAGGGCGAGATTTGCCGCCAGTAGGAGAAACGCGAACCATGTCGGGCTTCGCTCCGCATCGAGTTGGGCAGCTGCCCGCCAAAGCGGTGCCGCATGGCCGTCAGCGATCACGGGGCATGAAGCTTCCGACCGGTTCATCGACGCCATCATTCTGCGCCTGGGCGCCGCGCTCCCGACCACCAGTCCCGTGCGCGACCGCCTGTGCGATCTAAAGGATGTCGGCGAGGCCCGCCAGCGTCGCGCGCCGTGTTCGGGTTCGCATCGACGTCGAGCTTCACGACAGTAAGCCTCTCGCGGTTTTCCACCGCGATCTCCTCAAGTACTGGCGCGACCATCTTGCACGGACCGCACCAGGTCGGCCGGAGTCGACCAGAACAGGCTTGTCGTTGGTGAGTACGTCGTCGGCGAAGCTGGAATCCGTGACCTGCACGGTGTTGGACATGTCATTCTCCTCTGAGTGAACGGGCGGGAAATGGCGTTGGCCGGGCAGGCGGAGATCAGTTCGCGGGTGTCGTCGCGTAGTGTCTGCTGACCGGCGCGGCGGTCGCGTGCGCGGTGTGGACCTGGGCGTTGTCCGCCAGCCATCGCTGCGTGTCGATCGCGGCGGCGCTGCCTGAGCCGGCCGCGGTGATGGCCTGCCGGTAGGTTCGGTCGACGAGGTCGTCGGCCGCGAACACGCCGGGCAGGTTGGTGTACGACGACCGGCCCTTCGTCACGACGTAGCCGTCCGCGTCGAGGCCGACCTGGCCGCGTACAAGGTGGCTGCGCGGTTCGTGCCCGATCGCCACCAAGAGTCCGGTGATTGCCAGCGAGGACTCCTTACCGGTGACGGTATCCCTGCGCTTCAGGGCCACGACCCTGCCGTCACCGGCGACCTCGGCGATCCGGGAGTCCAGCCTCCACTTGATCTTGTTGTTCGCGCGGGCACACTCAGCATGATCTTGGACGCCTTGAACTCTTCGCGGCGGTGCACGATCGGACCGACTTGGCGAACTTCGTCAGGAAGGTCGCCTCCTCCATCGCCGAGTCGCCGCCGCCGGCCACCACGATGTCGTGGTCGCGGAAGAAGAAGCCGTCGCAGGTGGCTCAGGCCGACACCCCGCGGCCGAGAAGCTCCTGCTCACCGGGAACCTGGAGATAGCGTGCGGCGGCGCCCATGGCCAGGATCACCGAACGCGCGGCATAGCGTGTGCCGTCCACTACGACATGTTTGACCTTCCCGGTCAGCTCCAGCTCTGTGACGTCTTCGGCGCGCAGCTCGGCGCCGAAGCGCTGGACCTGCATGCGCATTTCCTGCATCGGCTCCGGCCCCTGGATGCCATCGCGGAAAGCCGGGGAAGTTCTCGACCTCCGTAGTCGTCATCAGTGCACCGCCGAACTGGCTGCCCTCGAACACCAACGGTTCGAGCCGCGCCCGCGCCGCGTAGACGGCAGCGGTATAACCAGCGGGACCTGATCACACATGATCAGTTGCCTGAGTGATCGGCCGTCATGCTTGATTTCCTCTTTCATCGATGCGTGCTGGGTGAAGGACTGGTGTCAACCGCGGGCGGTACCACCCCCATGGCTGATCTGGTGAAGGTGGTGCCGTGCTTGTCCTGCGTCAATGGGGTGTCTTCTCGCCGGCCTCGATCGCGAAGGACAGCCGGTTGCCCGATGGCGGCAGCGGGCAGATGGGGAAGTGCTCGCTGAACGCGCACGGCAGGTTGACCGAGTGGTTGAAGTCCAGGACCACGTTGCCGTCGGCGTCCGGTTCGGGGATGTCCAGGGAGCGGCCGGCCCCGTAGGTGGTGACGCCGCTGGTGGCGTCGGTGAAGACGGTGAGCAGCATCCCGTGTGAGTTGAGCACCTGGAGGGTGTGCTCGCTGCCCGCGTACGAGAAGCGCACCTGACCGGGCGACTCGTGGGTGTGGGCGTCCCAGCCCACGGAGTCGAGCGTGATGGACGCCGGCGCGTCCAGCCGTTCGAGCCGGCCGGGGAGCACCCATGCCGGGCTGGGTTCGTAGGTGGGCACACCGTCGAAGTCGGGCCGGGCCGGTGAGCTCGGGTCGTAGGTCACGATCAGGTACGTGCCGCGGTAGGTGATGCCCACTTCCAGGTCCCCCACGGTGACGCGGACGTCGTCGTGGGCGCCGGCCAGGACGAGCCGCCGTTCGGTGGTGAAGGTCTCACCGTCGAAGGCCATCGGGGTGCCCTGCGGGTCGATGTGGATGGCGTCCCCGTTCTGCCACCACAGGCCGGGCAGCCCGGGATGGTTCTGGGGCGTGTCGCCGAGCCATTCGTGCGAGGTGGCGGCCAGCCAGCCCAGGGGCTGGGTGAGCCATTGCTCCCAGCCGGCCCTCCACTCCTGCCAGGCGCGCGTGAACTCCTGCGGGCCGGCGGGAAGGGGTGCGTCGCTCATGGTGGTTTTCTCCGGTTTCTTGTGTCGTCGCGGTCAGCGCGTGGAGGGGCGGGCCCAGGTGGCGAAAAGGGTCAGGGCGAGCAGGGGGAAGACGACTCCGGCGGTGAGGGCGGTGGAGATCGCCCCCGCCTCGCCGGCTCCGGCCGCGGCGGCACCGTAGACGGTGGTCATCACGGCCAGGCCGAGCGCGCCGCCGAGCTGCTGCATGGCTTGATTGAGGCTGGAGGCGGCGCCGAGGTGGGCGGGCGGCGCCTGGTGCATGATGACGGCGGTGAGCGGCGCGACGGTCAGTCCCGCGCCGAGGCCGAGCAGGACGAACGGCCCGAGCAGTCCGCCGGCGAAGGTGTCGGTGGCGTCGATGCGCGACATCCACACCAGCCCAAGCAGCAGGGCGGACATCCCGAGGGAGCCGATGATCCGCTCCCCGTACCGCGTTGCGAGGCGGCTGGTCAACAGGTTCGTGACGAGCAACGCGGCGCTGAAGGGCAGCACGGACAACCCCGTCTGGAGCGGGGTGAAGCCCAGGGCGTCCTGGGTGAAAAGCGCTGCGAAGTAGAGGAAACCGGCCTGGCCCGCCGGGATGAGCATCATGGCCAGCAGCGGGGCCGCGCTGCGCATCCGCGTGAAGAACTCCAGCGGCACCACCGGGGCGGGATGGCGGCGTTCGACGAGAACCAGGGCGAGCAGCCCGGCGATCGCCAGCGCGAACGAGACCAGGACCGACGGACTGGCCCAGCCCTGCGACTCGGCGTTGATGAGCCCGTAGACCAGGGCGGTCATGCCGATCGTGGACGCGACGGCCCCGCCGACGTCGAGCCGGGCCGGCGCGCGGGGCGCCTCGGGAACCAGCGTGCGTACCCCGACGAGGACGACCAGACCGACCGGGACATTGACGAACATCACCCATTCCCAGCCCAGGGACGTGGTCAGCAGCCCGCCGAGCACCAGACCGAGCCCGGCGCCGATGCCGATGGACAACACGAACACGCTCATCGCCCGGGCGCGCTGCGGGCCCGGCCGGGTGATCGACATCAGCAGCACGAGGGTGCCCGGCGCGGCCATTGCCGCTCCCAGACCCTGCATGACGCGGGCAGCGATGAGCATGGCCGGCGTGGTGGCCACGCCGCCCAGCGCCGAGGCAACGGTGAAGATCGAC
The DNA here is from genome assembly GCF_008065375.1 of Nonomuraea sp. SYSU D8015. Classification (GTDB taxonomy): domain Bacteria; phylum Actinomycetota; class Actinomycetes; order Streptosporangiales; family Streptosporangiaceae; genus Nonomuraea. The sequence goes on along the minus strand of NZ_VJYI01000032.1, from coordinate 45,466 downwards.
ACGCCGATCAGCAGGGCGCGGCGCGGGCCGATGATCGACCCCACCTTGCCGCTGAGCAGCACCAGCCCGCCGAAGACCAGGGCGTAGGAGGTGACCACCCAGGACAGGCCGGTCGCCGAGAAGCCCAGCGCGTGGCGGATCTGCGGCAACGCGACGTTCACCACGCTGTTGTCGATCACCAGGATGAGCTGGGTGAGGCACAACACGATGACCGCCGGGTAACGCAGCCGCTGTGCGGAGGGTAGGTGGTCGCCGGTCGCCGCCGACCGTTGATCCGGTGGGACGACGCGGTCGTGGCCCGGATCGTACCGGGAGCTCTGGAGGGGTTGGATGCTCACCGTGGGCGTCCTTTCTGACTGTGGCCGGCTCTGGCACTGACATGTGTTCGGCGCCTGGCCGGCGTGGCACGGCTGGGAGTCTGCGTCACTCCCGGACGCGGACGCACTAAAAATTGCCGACTCGGCAAGAGAGGCCCTGCGGGAATGCGAGCGCGTACGCGGGCGGTTGATGCCATAGCCGGACATTCCAGCCGCCTGGCGCTTGCGCCCCCGTTGCCGAGTCAGCATGGATGGCCACTGTGGACGACGATCTCGACGCCGCGCTGACGGCCCTGGGGCCGAGGCTTCGGCGGTTGCGCCGCCATCGCGACCTGACCCTGGCCGACCTGGCCGCGGAGACCGGCATCTCGGAGAGCACTTTGTCGCGCCTGGAGAGCGGCGGGCGGCGGCCGAACCTCGAGCTCCTCCTCCCGCTGGCCAGGGCGCACGGCATGCCATTGGAGGAGCTCATCGGGGCACCCCAGACCGGCGACCCGCGCGTCCACCTGCGGCCGATCCGGCGCGACGGCATGACCTACATCCGGCTGACCCACAGGCCGGGCGGCACCCAGGCGTACAAGCTGATCATCCCCGGCGGGGCCGGCCCCACGGAGCTCTCTCCGCAGCGCCATGAAGGCTATGAATGGCTGTACGTGCTGAGCGGCCGGCTACGGCTCGTGCTCGGTGACCAGGACCTGACCCTGGCGCCTGGTGAGGTGGCCGAGTTCGACACGCATGTCCCGCACTGGATGGGCAACGCCGGGGCCATACCGGTCGAGCTGCTCATCCTGTTCGGGCCTCAAGGGGAACGTGCTCACGTACGCGCCCGGCCACGCCCGAACGGCACCTGACCCTCGTGGACCTCAGCGGCCGGACGTGCTCACCGCACCGCCCGCTGGATGGCGCGGCCGGCTTCTCTGCCCCTGCTCACAGACGGCGACCGTGTCGCGGCAAGGCAGCGTCCAGGGCTGCTTTGAGCACGGACGGCAGGTCCAGTTGTGCGAACGGATCCGGGCGCCGCCCGTTCCATCTGATCCGCGCGGCTGCCACCAGTGGCTGGAGCCGGGCCTCCAACTCCAACGCCACATCCGCGGCAACCACGTCCAAGGCCACCACCAGCGGTCCCGCCACCACCCGCGCCGTCTGCGGAGCCATCCCGAAGCGGCCCGCCGGTCCGGCCCGGTTTCCACCGGTGTTCCACGGCTTCTCCGGCCACCGCGTGTCGGCCGTCAGTCCCACAGGGCGATCGCGGCGAGCAGGGCGGCGGCGGGGAGCAGCAGCCACGGCTCGGCCACCACGAGCACGGTCGTGAAGAGCAGCGCGAACCACGCCAGCCCCTTCGCCGCACGCCTCCTGGCCTTGTTCTTCTTCGCGGGCTTGCCGTTGCCAGGCTACTCGCCGGAAAGCGTGGACGAGATGTCGTCAGTCGTTGTCATGACGCTCACTGTGGCCCGGCGGGCCTGCCACTCGCGTCGGTGAAACCTGCCTATGCCCGAGACGTAGGCAGTCATCGCCGACGCGGTTCCGATGAGCTCGTCAGCATTGTGAGGCCATGGACAGACTCGCCGAGGCAGAGGAGATCGTGATGCGCGTACGGCACGCAGACGGAAGGTGGTCGGCCAGGCCGATCTGGGTGGTAGCGATCGACGGCGCCGCCTATGTCCGCTCCGCCTTCGGTCACCGGAGCGGGTGGTACCGCAGAGTGCTGGCGGGCGCGGAGACGAAGGTCCAGCTGGACGGGGTAACCGTCCCCGTACGGCTGGCGCCTGTGGACGAGCCCACGCTGGTCCAGCGGGTCTCCGGCGCCTACCGGGCCAAGTACGGGCTGAGCTGGCCTGGCCCCGTACAGACGATCACGGGACTGGAGGCCGCGGGGACCACCATGCGGCTAGCGGATGCCAGGGAGGTCTCTTAGCTGCCTGCGCGAGGTGAGGCCGAGCTTGCGGAAGATGTTGCGCAGATGCGCGTCGACCGTGCGCGGGCTGAGGAACAGCTTGGCCGCCACCTCCTTGGAGCTCGCGCCGTCGGCGACCAGCCGGGCGATGTGCAGCTCCTGCAGCGTGAGCTGATCCGACGCCTGCGACGAGCGGCTTCTGGCGTGCTCGCCGGTGGCGCGCAGCTCGCCCGCCGCACGGTCGGCGAACGCCTGCGCGCCGAGGTCGGACAGCAGCTCGTGGGCCGTACGCAGCCGCTCACGGGCCTCGCGCCGCCGTCCCTGGCGGCGCAGCGACTCCCCGTACAGCAGATGCGCGCGGGCGCGGTAGATCGCCATCGGGGTGCCGTCGAGGCGTTCGATGGCCTCGCGGTAGGCGTCCTCGTTCTCGGTGACAAGGGCGCGGGAGTAGGCCTCGACGCCCAGTCCCCACGCCTGCCGGCCGGCTTGGGTGCGTTCGGAGAGCGTGCGCAGGGCCGAGGCGGCCAGGTCGGCGTCGTCGCAGCGTACGGCCGCCTCGATCAGCTCGGGCAGCGCCAGCCCGGACAGGCCGAGGTCGCCGTGCGTGACGGCCTGCCGGGCGGCCTCCAGCGCCGCCCGGTAGTCGGCCAGGCCGTTGTTGAGCACGCTCGTCGCCCACTGGACGCTGAGGCTCATCCGCTGGCTTGCCGCGAGCACGCTGTCGAACAGCTCGACCGCCTCCTCGCGGCGGCCGCGCATGGCGGCCAGGTGGATGCGCGGGTAGACCAGCGGCGCGGCGCCGGTGGCGGCGGCGATGGCCTCCTCCTCGGAGATCATCTCCGTCGCGGCGCCGAAGTCGCCGGCGTGGACGGAGGCCGTGGCCAGCATCGCGAGCCCGATCGGCAGCAGGTGGAACGAGCCGGACTCGCGCCCGGCCGCGACGACGCGGGCGGGGATGCCGTGCAGGGCGTCGTGGTCCCACAGCTCCACGGCCAGCATGAAGCCCATCGACGGCCAGCGGGCCCACACCTCGTCGCCGGCGTTGCCGACGATCGGTCCCAGGACGGGCGCCGCGGCCAGGTGCCCGTCGGTGACCAGGGCGACCAGGCCGTCGAGGACGGCGTCCACGCCGGAGGACGGCCGCGGCGCGGGCGGGGCCTGGCGGGCCGCCTCCACGACCGGGCTGAGACTGCCGATCAGGATGCCCGTCTCCATCGCGTCCAGGTAGCAGGCCCGTGACCAGGCGGGATCGAGGTCGGCCAGGCGGGCGGCCGCGCTCAGCAGGTACGTCGTGGGCCCCTCGCCGCCCCGGCGCCGGGCGAACGAAAGCTTCCCGCGCAGCAGGTCGATCCTGGCCCGTTGCCGCTGGTCGAGCATGGCCGTCTCGGCGGCGGTGAGGAGTTCGGCCGCCACGTCGTACGCGCCGACCGAGAGCTTGGCCTGGGCCGCGGCGAGCACGCGCTCGGTCCGGAGGTCGGGGGTGAGGGTGAGCGTCGCGGACCGTTCCAGGAACGCGGCGGCGGCGGCCACGCCGCCTCTGGCCTGGGCGCGGGCGGCGGATTCTTCCAGCTCGGCCGCGACCTGCTCGTCGGGGCCCGTGCTGGCCTCCGCGCGGTGCCAGGCCAGCCGGTCGGGGTCCACGGCGGGGTCGGTCACCGCGGCCAGCGCCTCGTGCGCCCGCCGCCGATCGTCCGCCGAGGCGGCGCGATACGCCGTCGACCTGGCGAGGGGGTGGCTGAAGCGGATCCTGGTGCCGAACTCGACCAGCGCGGAGGCCTCGGTGCTCACCGACGGCTCGATGCCGAGCAGTTCGGCCGCCCGCCACAGCAGCCCTGGATCGCCCACCGGGTCGGCAGCGGCGACGGTGAGCAGCAACCGGGCCTGCGGTGACAGCAGCTCCAGCCGGGTGCGGAAGCTCTGCTCGATCACGCCCGGCACGGAAGGGGGCAGGGCGAAGCCGCCGGCCATCCCGGCCAGCCCGGCGCTCCTCGGCAGCTCCAGCAGCGCCAGCGGGTTGCCGCGGGCCTCGGCGAGGATGCGGTCGCGTACGCGCTCGTCCAGCGGGGCGCGGATCGCGGCGGCCAGTAGTGCGCGGGCGTCGAGCTCCGCCAGGCCCTTGAGCTCCAGGCTCGGCAGCTCGTCGAACTCGGGAAGCCGGTACGGCTCGCGTACGGACAGCAGCAGGGCAACCCGCTCGCCGGCTACCCTGCGCGCCAGGAAGGCCAGCGCCCTGGCCGAGGCGTGGTCGAGCCACTGCGCGTCATCGACCAGGCAGAGCAGCGGACGTTCCGGCGCGGCCTCGACCAGCAGACCCAGGGTCGCGACGCCGACCAGGAAGGGATCGGGGGTGCCGGTGTCCAGGCCGAAGGCGATCTCCAGCGCCTTGCGGTGGGGGGCGGGCAGCGCCGTCACGTTGCCGAGGACCGGCGCGCAGAGCTGGTGCAGGACGGCGAACGGCAGCTCCATCTCGAACTCCGCGCCGAAGGCCCGCATGACCAGGAAATCGTCTGCCGCCTGCTCCGCGTGCCTCAGCAGCGAGGTCTTGCCGATGCCGGGCTCGCCGCGCAGGACCAGGGCTCCGCCTTGCCCCTGCCGGGCCGCGTCGAGCAGCGCGGCCACGCGTCCGATTTCTTCTTGTCGTCCCACCAGCGATGCATCCATATGCTGCAATCATTCCGTAATGGCGTAGGTCATACGTAGCCGGGACGGCTGCGTATAGGTGAGAACCACCGACGCGAGCATTCGCGGGCCGCTGCGAGTGTGATGGCCATGAGCAGCGCTTCCGTCTCCCCGACCACGACCACGGGCTGGACGCCGTTGGCGGTCCTGGCCACGGCTCAGTTCCTCGTGGTGCTGAGCACCTCGATCGTGAACGTCGCACTGCCGGAGCTACGCACCGGGCTCGGGCTCGATCCCGCCGGGCTGTCGTGGGTGGTCAACGCCTACGTGCTGGCCTTCGGCTCGCTGCTGCTGCTCGGCGGTCGCTCCGGCGACGTGTACGGGCTGCGCCGCGTCTTCCTGACCGGCACCGCCCTGTTCGCCGCCTCCTCGCTCGGCGCGGCGCTGGCGAACGACGTCGTCACGCTCATCGTGGCCAGAGCCGTCCAGGGCGTCGGCGCGGCGCTGCTGGCGCCCACCGCGCTGGCCATGGTGCTGACCCTGTTCCACGACGGGCCACGACGCGGCGCCGCACTCGGCGTGTGGGGCGCGGTCTCCGGCGTGGGAGGGGCGGCGGGCGTGCTGCTCGGCGGCCTGCTCAGCGACACCTACGGCTGGCGCTCGGTGTTCCTGGTCATGGTCCCCTTGGCCGTGGCCGTGCTGGTGGCCACCTGGCTGCTGCTGCCCGCCGGCCAACCGCGCGGCGGCCGTCTCGACCTGCCGGGCGCGCTCGCCGTCACCCTGGGCCTGACTGCCCTCACCTACGGGGTGTCCGGCGGCGTCTGGCCCGCCGTGGCCGCAGGGGTGCTGCTGCTCAGCCTCTTCCTCTACCTGCAACGCCGGTCGGCCGATCCCCTGGTGCCCGTACGGATCCTCCGGACCGGCTCGGTCGCCGCGGCGAACGTGCTGATGGCGTTACTCGGCGCGGTCTGGCTCGGCCTGTTCTTCTTCCTGCCGCTCTACCAGCAGCACGTCCTCGGCTACACGCCGATGGAGGCGGGGCTGACCCAGCTCCCGCTCGCGCTGACGATCACCCTGGCCTCCTGGGCCACCCCCCGGCTGACCCGGCGGCTGTCCGGCCGGGTCGTCCTGGCCGGCGGGCTGCTCCTGCTCACCGCCGGGCTCGCCCGGCTGGCGCGGACTCCGTCCGACGGGACCTTCCTGAACGCCCTGCTCGGCCCCTCGGTACTGATCGGCGCCGGGCTCGGAGCGGCGTTCGTCCAGCTCACCGCGCTGTCCGCGGCGGGCGTGCCAGCCACCGACAGCGGTCTCGCCGGTGGGCTGGTCAACGCCACCCGGCAGATCGGCGGCGCGATCGGCCTCGCCGTCCTGACCACCGTCTCGCTCACCGGCGGCTACCGCGGAACGTTCGTAGCCGCCACCCTCATCACCCTCCTGACCGTATTGATCACCCTCGTCACGATCCGAAAGGACGCCCTTCGATGACTGAACTCCCCAAGCCGTACCTCACCGGCCACTTCACCCCCGTCACCGACGAGATCACCGCTCGCGAGCTGACCGTGCACGGCATACTGCCGCCGGAGCTGAACGGCCGCTACTTCCGCAACGGCCACAACCCCAAGCCGGGCATCACCCCCAGCCACTGGTTCAGGGGCGAGGGCATGATCCACGGCGTGCGGCTGTCCGGCGGGCGCGCCGAGTGGTACCGCAACCGCTGGGTACGCACCCCGTTCCTGGACGGCGTGCCGTTCACCGGCACCGAGCTGGAGGTCAGCGCCGCCGCCACCAACATCATCTTCCACGGCGGCCGCTACCTCGCACTCCAGGAGGCCAACCTGCCCTGGGAGGTCACCGCCGACCTCGACACCGTCGGTGTGTACGACTTCGGCGGCAAGCTCACCGGCGCGATGACCGCCCACCCCAAGGAGGACCCGGTCACCGGCGAGCTGCACTTCTACAGCTACAGCCCGTTCCCGCCCTACCTGACCTACCACGTCGCCTCCGCCTCCGGGGAGATCGTCCGCTCGGAGGTCATCGACGGGTCGGGCCCGTCGCTCATGCACGACTTCGCCATCACCCGGGAGCACGTCGTGTTCCTCAACTCGCCCGTGGTCTTCGACCACTCCGAGCACTCGGGCATCCCGTACCGGTGGCACGACGACGTGCCGTTCAGGATCGGGGTCATGCCGCGTACCGGGCCGTCGCGGGTGACCTGGTTCGAGGTCGAGCAGGCCGCGCTGCTGCACGTCACCAACGCCTACGTGGACCGCCACGGACGCGTCGTCGTCGAAGGCCCCCGCTACGACCAGGCGTCCTGGGAGAACTCCTGGAAATGGTGGATCGGAGCCCCCGGCTACGGCACCAGCCCCGACGCGGGCTCGACCCTCCACCGCTGGATCCTCGACCCCGCCACCGGCAAGGCCACCGACGAGCCCCTGGACGACCTCGCCACCGAGTTCCCCTCCATCAACGACGACCTCACCGGCGCGACCAACCGCTACAGCTACGCCGTCGCCTTCCCCGGCGCGGGCCTGTCCGGCTACCACACCATCAAGTTCGACACCGCCACCGGACGCCGGCAGCTGCTGTCCCACGGCGAGCACCGCATGCCGGGGGAGTCCGTGTTCGTCCCCGCCGAAGGCGCCACCGGCGAGGACGACGGCTACCTGCTCACCATCGTCAGCGACCTCCACGCGAACGCCTCCCAGCTGCTCGTGCTCGACGCCACCGACATCGCACGCGACCCCATCGCCACCGTAGAACTCCCCCGCAGGGTGCCCGCCGGCATCCACGGCCACTGGATCGAGGACAACAAGTGATCACCGGAATTGACACCGCCGCCCCCGTCGTCGCCCGTCACTCCATCACCATCGACGCGCCCCTGCAGCGGGTCTGGGACCTGCACACCGACGTATCCGGCTGGACCTCCTGGCAGAACGACATCACCGCCGCCTCCGCCGAAGGCCCTCTGGTCCCCGGCTCGGTCTTCCACTGGACCACGTTCGGGATGGAGATCGCCTCCACCGTGTACGCGATCGAGGAGCCGTACCGCATCCTCTGGGGCGGCCCCGCGCACGGCATCGACGGAATCCACCAGTGGACATTCACCGAGAAGGACGGCACGGTGCACGTGCACACCGAAGAGTCCTGGGACGGCGACCCCATCCGCGCCGACGCCGAGGGCATGGGCGCCGCACTCGACGCCTCGCTGACGACCTGGCTCCAACGCCTGAAGAAGGCGGCCGAGAACGTCTGAAAAGCGTTCCCCAACGCCGCGCCGTTCACCAACGGCGCGGCGTTCTACTTCCTGCGTAGTCCGTTTCGCGGAGCGCCCACCCGGCGCTGCCTCACTCCCAGCACGGCGCTGGAGTCCACGCATCTACCGAAATTCCCCACGCTCAGCATGGGCAGCCTGGCACAGAGCGCTACTGACACCTCTTGTCGCGAAGCACTGTCAGAATCATGGCGCTCAACATGTGGAGTACGCCCGGTACGGCCCGACGGCCGGGGACCGGATCCGGCTGGCCGACACCAACCTGCGGATCGAGATCAGTGAGGACTGGGCCGGCGGCCCGGGACGCAGCGGCAACGAGGTCATCTTCGGCGGCGGCAAGGTGATCCGCGAGTCGATGGGCCAATCCTGCGCGCGCGAGAAGCCGGATGCCGCCTTCGACGAGGTCGATCCCGCACGCGCGGTCGGCCGCCCGCAGCGCTTCGGGCCGGAGCTGCTCGCTCCGACATCCCACATCACGACTGATCGGGCGGGGACTCAGCAGCTGATCTTCACGTTTCCGGCGGTGGCGCCGCCCGCGCTGTCGGAGTACATCCACACACGCCAGGTGTAGTCGGTCCCGGCACAGCCTTTGTAGACGGCCGCACTGCTGGTGTATTTGGGGTTCCAGGTGTCATTGCCCACGGTCTCCCAGCCGTACCACCGCTTGCGCTGAAGCTTGAGCGTGACTTGGCCGGTACAGTCACTCGACACGGTGCCCGCACCGACCACGCTGTGCCCGGTACTGGTCCTTTTCGGAGTACCCGGGAACAGGACGCGCTTCGCGGCGCTGCTGGATTCAACGCGGGCAGAAGCAGCCGCTGCCGGTTGGACTGCCGCGACCAAACCGGCGGTCAGCAGAGGTACGACCGCCGTAGCGACCAGGGAGCCACTCCCCGGTCAAGAGATGGCTATACCCGCGACATACCGGGTTGTGCTGAGCTGGCCTTGAACACAAGCGGATCCCCGATGAGGAAGATACTTTCGTTGGCGTCATTCGATGAAAGGCAAGCTCATGCGGAAACCGACCACGTCGGCGGCAAAACGACTCACTGCGGGACTGGCCATATCCATGATCGCCATGGGTGCAACAATGGTCGCTCCGCAGGCGGCTTCAGCGTCCCCGGGCTACTACCTGTACACCAAGTGGGGGGCGACATGTAAGCAGGGGGACTGGAAAAAGGCGTACGACACCGTCATCTCGCGGCACAAATACGACGAGCAGCACATCAGAATGGCTTTTGGAGTCCCCACGGGGAAGAGTACCGCGCGACAACGGGCCTTCAACCTCGCGCGTGTCGAACTGAGCTGCGTTAAAGGAATAGGGCCCAATCTCTGGAGGTGGAAGCAGCACTACTACGGCCTTGAGCGCGGAAAGGTAAGCCGATTGAAGATTGGGAAGCATTCGTGCAGTCGTGCCGGCACGTGCATGCCTGCGCACACCATTACGTACGGAACGTGGCGAGCGGGCTGGACCCACGAAAAGCTGTGACAAAGGGTTCGCCGCCTCAGTGACGATAGAGCTGACCCGCAATTCTGAGTGACAATCTGCGCATCTACCAGGGCGCCCTCGATGTCGAATCGATCTGGATCTGGCTCGAAGCCCAGTCACATGATCACGGTTGAAGCCCCGAGGACTTCTCCCTTCGGCTCAGCGTCGATCGCGGCGATCTCCGCCATCCTCAAATGGACAGGGCGACTCGCTAGGCTGCGTCACAGCGAGATCGCGAGTGGGTGGGCCGAGAGGTGACGGTTGGCTGAGGAAGCAGTGCGGCTGCTGGTGCGCTTCGGCCGCCGATACGCGGCCGCCGTGCGGCTGGCGACGCTCGTTCCGATCTGCGTGATCGCCCTGTTCCGTGCCTCTCCCGAGCACTTGACGGCCACGGCCTACGTGGTCGGGGCCGCAGCCACCTGGACCTGCGGATACGCGTGGTGGCTGCGCACGGGCCGGGGGAGCATGCCGGTCGCCCTCGACGTGGTCGTCCTGCTCGGACTGTTCGCGAGCGTCTTCTGGACCGGCGCCATCGAGGACAGGAACACCGGGTGGCTGCGGCTTCTGGTCACTTTCGCCTGTGTGACGTGCCAGTGGCACACTCCGCCAGTGCCGGGCGCCGCGGCGGCGCTGGCGGCTGGGGGCGGGGCGGTGGTCCTCCTCATCGCGGCGGGAGCGGCGGACGTGGACGATACCCTGATCACAGGGACAGCGTGGGCGATCCCGGCGGCCGCGCTGTCCAGAGCGGCTTGGGTGCTCGTAAAGCGCGCCGCGGAACGGGCCGACCGAATGGCGGCCGAGGCCGTGCGAGCGCGCGGCGAGGCGCTCGTGGCCGCGGCAGCCCGTGCGGAGGAACGCGAACTCGCCAACGCGTTACACGACACTGCGGCGACGACCCTGCTGATGGTCGGCATCGGGCAGGTGCGTTCGGACGCGGACTGGCTGGCACCGCAGGCTCGCCGCGATCTGGACCGGCTGCGCTCCGACAGCAGGCAGGCACCGCCGTACGCAGACCTCGTCGACCTGCTGCGCGCCGACCTCGACGCCACGCATCTGACCGTGGAGTTCGACGCACCCGCGCAGTTGCGGCTTCCGTTCGACGTCGCCAGGGCGATCGCCGACGCGGCACGGGAAACCCTCACCAACGTACGTCGCCACGCGGGCACGACGTGCGCGACCGTCCGGCTGCACGGGAGCGAGAGTTCACTGCGGCTCGACATCGCTGATCGGGGGAAAGGCTTTTCGCCGACGGACGTGCCGGCCACCCGGCGCGGCATACGCGAGTCCGTGCGCGGCAGGATGAGCCGCGTTGGCGGCACGGCCACGATCACCTCCGCCGAGGGGGAGGGCACCCTCGTACGCCTGGAATGGCATGCCGGCCATGAGTGACTCCGTCGAAGAGGTGACGGGCGCGCAGTTGAGGCACGGCCTGCGGATCGCGACGCTGCTCGTCGCCATGGCAACCGTGTTCGGGGCCGGACTGGCCAACGTACTGCGCTACATGGACATCTACCCGTCACCACTCACGCAGCTGACCGCCTTCGCGGCGCTGGGAGCCGTGCTCGCCGGTGAGGCCACGCTGCTCGTCCGAGGGCGTTCGTGGAGCCGGTTGCGCGGGCCCGCCATCGCCATCGTGCTCAGCGCGTCCGCACTGTCGTATGTGACCCTGCCGGAAGGGCGCACATCGACCGGCGTTGACTGGATTTTCGGCGCCGCCAACTGGGTGGGCATCGTCGTCCTGCTCGATCGCCCACTGCGGACCGCCGCGTCGTTCCTGCTGGCCCACGAGCTCACCGCCCTGCTCCACCTGCTCCTGCTCGATGACCCCAGCCGGGCGGACCTGGCTCGGTTCGCCACCGGCTCGGTGAGCGTGTTCGGCTTCCCTCTGTGCTTGGCCGTGGTGGCGGCCGGCCTGCGCGGTCTCAGCGCGGCGGCGGCGGACTCCCGCAGGGAGATCGAGCAGGTGCGTGTCGCTGAGACCGTTGCAGCGGAGTCCCACCGTCGCAGGCAGCAGCGGTTCGCCGAGCTGTCGTCGACCACGATCCCGCTGCTGGAGGGGCTCGCGGACGGTTCGCTGCGCCCCGAGGACCCGGTGGTCCAGCGGCGGTGCGCCATCGAGGCGGCCCGTATGCGGAGGCTGTTCGCCGAGGCCGACACTGTCGCGAACCCCCTGTTGCACGAGCTTCGCCACTGCATTGACGTGGCGGACCGCAAGGGCGTCGTAGTGGAGCTGGACGCACGAGGCCAGTGGCCCACGCCTCCCGTGGCCGTTCGGCGCGATCTCACCGAGGCGGTGCTCATCGTCCTCGCCACCGCGGCCTCCCGGGCACGGGTCACCGTCATGGGCAGTGCGGATCTGGTGTCGGTCAGCGTGGTCGCGGACTGCGGTGGGATGAACATGCCGAGCCCGGCCACACCCGGCGTACGGGTCGAGGCGTTGAACAACGACGATACAGTCTGGGTGGAGGCCCGATGGCAGCGGACGAGCTGATCACTGCGGTGATCGTAGACGATCACGCGGCCATCAGCGCAGGCGTGCGCTTCTGGTGCTCCGAGGCCGTGCCGCCGATCGATCTCATCGATGCCGGGGACCGGCTCGCTGATGTCTGGACCGGACCCGGCGCCGTCGCCGACGTGGTGATCTTCGATTTGGAGCTGGTGCCGCGCAGACCAGACTTCGGCGAGCTTCGCAGGCTCGTCGACAGCGGCAGGCGCGTGATCGTGTATTCCCAGCACACCGACGACGCGACCGCGATCAAATGCGTGGACCTCGGCGCGCTCGCCTACCTGACCAAACGCGAAGGACCCGAGCACTTGGTACCCGCCATCCGGGCGGCCGCGCGGGGCGAGCCCTACACCCCTCCGTCGCTGTCCGGGGCGCTCATCGCCGACGACCACCCCGGCCGGCCGCGTCTGTCCCAGCGTGAAACCGAGGTGCTGCGAGCGTGGTTCGTGTCCTCGTCCAAGGAACTCGTCGCCGCGAAGCTCAACATCACTGTCAAGACTGTTGACACCTATATCGCGCGGGTGCGGGTGAAGTACGCCAACGTGGGACGGGCCGCCCGTACCAAGAGCGAGCTCGTCGGCCGCGCCCTCGATGACGGACTCATCACGCTCGCCGAGCTCAACCAAACGGTGACCCCGATGTAGGGCGTTCACCGGACACCGGCGCGCCCGGTGCCTTCGTAGAGTGGCGATCAGTCGCGGCGCAGCCGCGCGAATACCTCTCTGCGAAGGGGCAGCGGGGATGGACGCGGAAGTACTGGGGAAGGTTTCTGCCTTGCCGTTGATCTTCGCGACGGGCACGTTCACGATTGCTCGCACAGGTGAGGATTCGTGTGTGAAGTGATCGACTAGTTCTGGCCGATGTCGAACGCGGAGACATGCACCGGTACCTCGACGGGGTTGGAGGCGACGTCGGTGAGAGACCGCGCCGCCGCCGGGCGATGACGCTGTTCCGCCGGGCCGTCCTTCCAGCCGCTGTGGACGGCACGATCGTCGGGGTCGGGGATCGTGGCGCTTGAGGCGTTCGCGCGCTGCGTCGAGTCGCCGGGCAGAAGAACCGTCGGCACGGGGCGGGCCGGCTTCCTGCGCTTACCAGCGGATATCTCCTTCCCTTCACATCGGCTATCCAAGAGGACAGGGAGAGCCCTGATGGGACTGGAGATCAAATTTCTGGGGCCGTGGGAGGTCACGGCGAACGGCGAGCCGGTGAAGGTGGTCGGTGAACGGCGGGTCGGGGTCCTGGCCAGGCTGGCATTGAGCGCTGGGCAGCCGGTCCCCGCGGAGGAACTCCTTACCCAAGTATGGGGCCAGAGCACAGCGACGACGCCAGGCAAACAATTGCACATCGTGGTGTCGAAGCTTCGCGGCGTACTCTCACCGCACCAAGACGACGACATCATCGCGACCGTCTCCGGCGGGTACCAGCTGAATCTCGCGTGTGAGCGCATCGACGCCCATCTGTTCACGTTCCTGGCCCACCAGGCACGTGCCGCGCGGGCCCAGGGCGAGATCGCGAGGGCGGACGCACTGTTCCAGCGGGCTCTGGCTCTGTGGCGGGGTAACGCGCTGGCCGACATGACCGCCTCATGGGCCCAGGTTGAGTCCGCCCGCCTGGAAGAGGAGCACCTGACCGCACTGGAAGACCATATCGACCTCCGCCTGGCGGCCGGTGATCATCACGCGGTGGTGCCGGCGCTCACGGCCCATGCCGCGGCCCACCCGCTGCGGGAACGCCCTCGCGCCCAGCTGATGCTGGCGCTGTACCGGGCCGCCCGATCGTCCGAAGCCCTCGCGGTGTACCAGGAGACTCGCCGCGTCATGGTCGATGAGCTGGGCATCGAACCAGGAGCGACATTGCGGCGGCTGCAGCAGGCGGTGCTCCGGCGCGATCCCGCACTCGACCTCACCTCCCCGGCGCAGCGAACCACGCTCACCAAGCCGGTCATCCCGGCCGAACTCCCCGCCGACATCCGGACGTTCACCGCGCGCGCCACCGAAATGGCCTGGCTGTACAAGACGCTCACCGACACTGTGCGCGGATCGCCAGCCGTCGCCGCGATACATGGCCCCGGTGGGATCGGCAAATCCGCGCTGGCCGTCCACGCCGCGCACGCCATCGCCGATCACTTCGCTGACGGCGTTCTCTACGTCGATCTGCGCGGCACCACCGTCGGGCTCCAGCCGCTGCCGCCGTTCGAGGCTCTGAGCCGGCTGCTGCGCTCGCTCGGGCTCGACGCCGCCACCATACCGCCCACCCTGGACGAGGCCGCCGCCCAGTACCGCTCGTTTACCTCGACGCGCAACCTGCTGGTCATCCTCGACGACGCGTTCGACGCAAGCCAGGTCCGGCCTCTCATTCCCGCCGGGCCCGCGTGCGCGGTCATCATCACCAGCCGCCAGATCATGGCCTCACTCGATATACGGAACCATCTGCACCTGACTGGGCTCGACCACGCCGAAGCGGCCGCGCTGTTCGCCCGCCTCGCGGATCCCGGCCGAGTTCGTGCCGAGCCGGAAGCGGCACGCCAGATCGTACGGCAATGTAGCGGCCTTCCCCTCGCGCTCCGCATCTCGGCGGCACGCCTGACTGCTCGCCCCGATCGCACGCTGTCCCATCTGGCCGATCAGCTCGCCAACCCCGGCCGCCGCCTCGATGCTCTCGAACACGCAGACCTGTCGATTCGGGACAGCATCGCGGCCGGCCTCCAGCACCTTCCAAGAGATCCAGCAGGCCACGACGCCGCCCACGCATTCTTCTTGCTCGGCCTCCTGGAAACCCCCACCCACACGGCGGCTGTCGTGTCCGCACTCACCGACTGGCCGGAAGACCGCGCGGAAGCCGCGCTCAACCATCTCCTGGACGCCCGCCTCGTCGAATCCGCCGGGCCCGGCCGCTACCGGATGCACGATCTGATCCGCCTCTATGCCCGCGAGCAGGCCGCCCATCACGTGCCCGAACCTGTGCGCATCACGGCTACCCCGTCGCGCGTTCCATCACTACCTGGTCACAGCCAAGAACGCATACGTCGTGATCGACCCTGGCACAGACAGCCCCACAGCGCGGTGCGGGCCGGCCACCCCGGGCCAGGCGAACAGTTCGGTCGCGATCGAACGTGACAACCTCCTCGCCCATCGCCCAGCAGACACCGCTGCAAGGCCCGGCTCATAGAACTCCCAGCCTGCTTGGCGGCGTAGGATCACGATTCGTCGCGCTGCCCTGAGAGGCTGGTCAGGTGTTCGCGCCGATATCGGGGCCCCGACCTTCCTCGCCGCCATGGCCTGCATGGAGGAACCCGGGGCCGCCCAGCGCGACGATCACCCCGGAGCCGGAATGCCCCGCGGGCGTCTCATCTGGAGATCGGGCCAGGTATAGGTGTCCACGCAAAGGGACCCGTCCAGTGACGAACCAATTCTGGAAGTCGTGGAGTCGCTCGATGGCGGCTCGCTGTGCTCCTCATCCGGGCCGGAATCTCTCAGAAGTACGGTGCCCAGCCGGGGCCGATCGGGTCGGCCGGGCCGAACTGGTTGCCGCCCTTGCCGTTCCAGACGGTCAGTGTCCCGGTCTCGCTGTGCACGGCGCCTATGTCGGTCTTGCCGTCCTCGTTGACGTCGCCCAACGACATCAGCGTGCCCTCGTACGGTTTCCAGCCGGGCCCTAGCTCGATGGCACTGGTGAAGTTGTTGGCGCCCTTGCCGTTCCAGACATGCAGCGTGTTGTTGTCCTTCTTGACCGCTGCCAGGTCGCTGATCCCGTCGCCGTTGAAGTCGCCGGCGATCGGCCGGGTGAAGGCGGCCCAGCCGGGGCCGATCGGGTCGGCCGGGCCGAACTGGTTGCCGCTCTTGCCGTTCCAGACGGTCAGTGTCCCGGTCTCGCTGTGCACGGCGCCTATGTCGGTCTTGCCGTCCTCGTTGACGTCGCCCAACGACATCAGCGTGCCCTCGTACGGTTTCCAGCCGGGCCCTAGCTCGATGGCACTGGTGAAGTTGTTGGCGCCCTTGCCGTTCCAGACATGCAGCGTGTTGTTGTCCTTCTTGACCGCTGCCAGGTCGCTGATCCCGTCGCCGTTGAAGTCGCCGGCGATCGGCCGGGTGAAGGCCGTGAAGCCGGGCTCGATCGCTATGGCAGGGCCGAACTGGTTGCCGCCCTTGCCGTTCCAGACGGTCAGCGTTCCGGTGGCGGCTGAGAAGAGGTCGCCCACGCCGTCGGCGTTGAAGTCCGGCGTGGCCGATGCGCCAATCCCGGCGTAGTGCGGGTTCTGGGCGTGGGTGAGGGTCTCCCAGCCCAGGAAGTGGGACACCCCGACGGGACGGTTCTGCTCGACCCATCGCGTGGCGTAGGGAATGTCGTATCCGAGACGGTGGTGCAGCGCGTTGTAGCCGACCTCGAAGTGCTCCCCGAGGTCCTTGGTGACCTTTCCGCCGCACAGCCACGACGGCACCGTCCCGCCCAGCTGCAGGCGAGCGTGGAAGTCCATCGCGAATCGCAGCCGGTGCTTGGCTGTGGCGTACAGGTCCACGCCCTGGTGGCGGGCCGTTTCTGCGACGTGGGAGATGGCGGCGAGACCCCATCCGGTGTGCCAGAAGTCACGGCAGGTCTCCTGGGTCAGCCCGTCCACGAACGTGGTCTGCCCGTGCCAGTAGTCGATGATATCGGCTTTGGTGTCGTACTTGCTGTTCGGCGGCGCCTTGGGGTATGAGCCGTCCGTCTTGAGGTAGATGTAGGCGGGCAGCCTGCCGCGCCAGGTCTTGATCGCCCGGTCGAAGGAGGCACGGTCGTCGAGGTGCACGGCGATGCCGATGGCGGCATCCGTCATGATCAGTTCCCAGTTGCCGTTGTTGTTGGGCCTTCCGGCGATCACGGTCGGCAGGTACACGGTGCGCAGTTTGCCGGCGAACCGGCCGGCCTGGGTCCAGCCGGTGTAGGTGTGCTTGATGAGTTCGGCGGCGCGGGAGAAGTTGGCGCCCGCCCAGCCGGTCTGCAGCGGCGCGTTGTCCCCGGTGTGTTTGGTGATCACGGCGGACCAGGCGTCCATGATCTGGATCGCCTTCTTGGCATAGCGGGAGTCCTTGGTGAGGTACCACCGCAGGGCGTGCGTGTAGGCCGCCATGGCGTCCTTGCGTTCGTCCGAGCAGCCGTTGTCGGGTTTCGACGACGGGCCGCAATTCACCTCGGCGCGGGGCTTGGCCGTATAGGACAGCGAGGCATAGGAACTGTTCTGCAGGGCGTTCCAAGCAGACTTCCACGGCTCGTTGCCGAGGTTGGCTCTGACGAAGTCGAGCTGAGCACGGCTGACCAGGACACCAGGATGCTTGAACACGGCCGCCTGTGCAGGTTGCGGCGCGGATAAGGCGGCGACCACGAGCACGGCGGCGGCAAGAGGACGAGCGAGACGCACGGGCTTCCTTCCAATATGCGGACGCCCATTCCGCCAGCCGTCGGCTCAGCTGTCAATGCGGTCGTGCCGTGGACATGGGGCCGATATACCCGCGGCATACCGTACCCACGGTTGGACACCTCGCCGGGGCAGGATTTCCGGCCAGACGGCGACAAGGCCGACCCGCCCGAAGCGGAAGCGGTCAGGGCGCGGGGCCACCAGGGCGGTTCATCCCTCGTCCGGCTTGCAAGGTGGATCGATCGTCGGCATACCGCACACATACTGCCGCTCCTTAGGGTTCCTCTCCGAGCAGGTCGCCTACAGGGCGATCACCGATGTGATCAACGCGCTCCCGCGCTAGAAGTGCTTGACGGGGTCGGGACGCTGAGGGAGGTCCTGGCCGAGCAGGACCTCCAGTTCCTCCTCGGTGAGGAGATGGACATCACGCAGAATCCGAGCTGACTGGTGCCAGCACTTCCGTGCCTCTTCCTGCCGTCCAAGATCCTGAAGGGTGTCGCCGAGCCCCCACAGGCAAACGGCCTCCACCGCGCGGTGACCGGCCTTGTGGTGGAGGTAGATCGCCCTCCGGTATCCGGCCTCGGCCTCGGCGAGCCTGCCGGCGCGCCGGCAGGCATCGGCCAGCGTGTCGGTCGCCCCTCCCTCACCATGGGGATTGTCGAACTCCGCCCAGATCTCCAGGCTTCTTCGGCCCGCGTCGATCGCGTCGTCCAGCCGGCCCATGCTGAACAGCACCCCAGCCCGGCCGTTGAGAGCGATCGCCTGGGAGTCACGCAGGCCGTTCGCTCGAGCTGTCGCTATCGCCTCGTCCAGGGTGGCAAGCGCGTCGTCGAACCGCCCCAGCCCTAGCCGACCTGGGTGATCTGCCAAGCCTGCTCGCTGCCTGCCTTCTTGCACGGCCACTGGATGGCGGATTTGCCCTTGCGCGCTTCGCCGCGGCCGATCGCCAGGCACATGCCGGTGGCGACGTTCTTGAGTTCGACGACGGATCCACTGGACCCGCTGGCCGTCTGGGCGGGAACCGCCAGCAGGCCACCGGCCAGCGCGACGCCGGCCAGAAGTGTGATCGCTGTACGCATATGTTCCGTCCTATCTGCCCGCGTCGGGGAGGGAGACAGTGTTCTGGGGTCGGGTGAGCAGGTCGCGGGCGTGCCGGATCTGCTCAAGGGCCATCGCCGGCAGTCGGCCGAGGCGCCGGCCCTGATCGGCGTGCTTCCTCGTCGCGGCCGAGCGCCGAGACGACGACGCCGAGGCCGGACAGGGAATGGGCGAGACCGGCGCGGTGCCGCTCAGGGGAGGCCGCGGCCAGCTCCCGGCAAATGGCGACGGCCTCTTCCGCCAGGGGCAGCGCTTCGGCCGTTTGGCCGCGTCCGGTCAGGGTCACGCCGAGGTCGACGAGCACCTCTGCGAGGTCGGCCAGGTAACGGCTGGGGGAGTCCGCGGCCAGCCGCCGGTAGATGGCGATGGCTTCTCGCTCGGCGCTCAGGGCGTCGGCCGGCCGGTCCAGCTCCGCCAGAGTCGTCCCGAGGTTGATGAGGGCATCGGCGAGGTCGGCCAGGTAACGGCCGGGGGAGGCCGCGGCCAGCCGTCGGTAGACAGAGACTGCTTCCTGGTCGGCGTTCAACGCTTCGCGGTGCCGATCGAGCTCGGAGAGGGTCACGCCGAGACTGGTCAGGCAGGTGGCGAGCTCAGGCAGGTAGAGCTCGGGGGAGGCCGCGGCCAGCCGTCGGTAGATGGCGATGGCCTCTTGCTCGGCGCTCAGGGCGTCGGCCGCGCGGTCCAACTCCCCGAGATCCACCCGTTCCATGAGCAACCGAGCCCGCCTGCTCTCGTCGCCCTCGTCCGGGACTCTCACCACAGCTCATCTCTCCATCGGCATCGGGCGGCGACCGCTGCGGTTCCGCTCTTTCCTGAAAGGCCGTCGCGGACTGGAGGCCCATGACGGCCCTTCAGTCGCGGTGGGGGGCGCTTGGACGGTTTGGGCGCACGCACACTGCGCTGGTGATCTCGTGGCCTCGGGCGTCTCGCCGGGCGGCCGGGGCAGGGATCGGAACCAATGGGTGCAGCGCCACCTGTTGCCGGCATTGACGCAGGCGCGGACTGCCGGCCTTCTAGCCAGTTGACGGCGTAAGTGGTGGTGCTGCAGGCTCCGCCGGCCACGGTCTATTGCCATCGGCCCGGTCGAGGGAGATGGCATCGCCGGCGCGCAGGGCCTTCCCCCCACGCCCGCCAAAGCCGGTGTCGAGTCCGGCGCTACCGCGGGAGGCGCCCTCGGCCCCGCGACTCGGGTGTCGTCCGCCCGGCCTGGGCAGAATGAACGACCAGTCAGGTGGTGCCGTGGCCGACCTGGCCACACGAACCCGGGAGGATGTAGTTGGTGCTCTTCTTCCCCAGACAGGTGTAGAAGGCGACGTTCTGACCCTCAGCGACATCGCCGTAAGAACGCTCAGTGCACTTTCCGGCGCCGCTCGTGTGCCACTTGTTCGGCTGGGACGTGCGACCGATGTCGGTCCTGACGACGACCGAATATCCATCGGCGTACCCATCGCAGATCAACATCTTGTCGCCGTCAGCAATCCATTCGCCAGAGCCGGTGCCCCAGATGCCGGAGCAGCCACGGTACGCGCACGCGCGGGATACGGTGGCCCCGGCGGGTGCGGGGGTCACCGTGGCGAAGGCCACGGTCGCGGCGGTTACGAGCCCCAAAAGAGAGATGCCGCGCCTCATGGCGTTGTGCCTTGTCGCCCCACACCACGAGTGACGCGTTGCTCTGTCATTCATCTGTCCTCCGAATTCGGCGGTCTTGAAGCTCGTGCGCATGGATGTCCTTTCGCAGATGGTCGATCGACCGGGGACGGAATCACGAGATAGTTCTCGGCGGCAAGCGGACCCCCGTGACCGCTTGCCCGACGAGGCCTGTGGCACCAGGATCGTGGCGACAAGATTGTTCGGCACCCCCGATCAGGCGGGCAAACAATGCTTTTCTCGGCGCATGAATCCTCTCCGCGCCTCCCCGGCCGGTGGCGGCGGCTCCTGACACCGATCGACCTCACGCACAGGCATTCAGGGGCTGCAACGCGCGCGATCGGCGAGCCGGGGTCAACAGGTGATGTGATCAGCGAGCACATCTGAACCGTCTTCGTCGTCTAGTGAATGGAGTCCCGTAACGGTGGTGGGCCGTCGTGAAAGTCCGGTGGATCCGGCAGCGGGACCGGTTCAACGCTTTGCCTCCGAGTTGCGTAAGCTGCGCCAGGAAGCGGGCGGCCTCACCTATCGGGCCATGGCCAAGCGCGCCGGTTATTCGGTCACCACGCTGTCGCAGGCGGCGGCAGGTGAGCGGCTGGCTTCGCTGCCCGTCGTCCTCGCTTTCGTGGAAACATGCGGGGGAGACGTCGGCGAATGGGAGCGCCGCTGGCAGCAGGTCGCTCATGAATTGGCCCGCCAGAGGGCCGGCGATGACGGTGCCGCCGGGCCGTACCTGGGCCTGGCCCCCTACGACACCCACGATTCCGGTCGTTTCTTCGGTCGGGATCGGCTTGTCGAGGAATTGCACGAGTTACTTCGACGGCATCGTTTCGCCGCGGTGTTCGGCCCTTCGGGCAGCGGTAAGTCGTCGCTGTTGCGTGCCGGGCTGGTGCCCGCGGCACGTTCGGGCGAGTCCTTTGGGCAGAGCCGGATATTCGCTCCGGGGGAGCACCCGATGCTGCATGCCGAGCTGCTCCTTCCGGGCGAGGGCGAAGGTGAGGATGAGGATGAGGGCGACACGCTGATCGTGGTCGACCAGTTCGAGGAGGTGTTCACGCTCTGCCAGGACCAGCGTGAGCGGGGGCAGTTCATCGACCTGCTGCTCAACGCGCGGCAACCGCAGAGCCGGATGAAGGTGGTCATAGCGGTGCGCGCCGACTTCTACGGACGATGCGCTGAGCACCGCGAGCTCACCGAAGCACTGCGCGAGGCCAACCTGCTCGTGGGGCCGATGAACCAGGAAGAGCTCAGGGAGGCGATCGTCCGGCCGGCCATGGCCGAGGGCTTGACCGTGGAGCGGGCGCTGACGGCCGAGATCGTCGCCGACGTCGCCGAGGAGCCGGGGGCGCTTCCGCTGATGTCGCACGCGCTGCGGGAGGTCTGGCGCCGCCGTACGGGCAAGATGCTGACCTTGGAGGCCTACGAGAGCGTGGGCAGGGTCCACGGGGCGATCAGCCATACCGCGGAGGAGCTCTATGCCGGCCTGTCGCCCACGCAGGCGAGCATCGCCCGGCGGATCCTGCTCCGGCTGATCAATCCAGGCGAGCAGGCCCAGGACACCCGCCGTCCCGCCGCCCGGGCGGAGCTGGACCCGTACGAGGAGGCCGACACCGCGCTGGTCATCGAGCAGCTGGCCGGCGCCAGGCTGCTCACGCTGCACCAGGACACCGTGGAGCTGGCGCACGAGGCCTTGATCGAGTCGTGGCCGCGACTGCGTGGCTGGGTGGACGAAGGACGCGATCGCCTGCGCGCACATCGGCAGTTGACCGAGGCGGCCAAAGCATGGGAAGCACACGGCCACGATGCCGGGCTCCTCTACCGGGGCACCCGCCTGGCCGTCGCCGACAAGCTGTTCATCGAGCCGGGGAACCGCGACGACCTCACACCTCTGGAACGGAACTTCATTGACGCGAGCGCGGCACTGGCCCGGCGCACATCCCACAGGCGGGTCGCCGTCTCGGCCGTTCTGGTCGTCCTGCTGGTCGCCTCCATGGTCGCGGCGGGAGTCGCCATCCGGCAGGCCGGCCTGGCCGACGATCGGCTGAAGGAGGCGACGGCCCAGCTGGCCGCCAGGCGCGCGGCCGCCCTGCGGATGAGCGACCCGAAGCTGGCCCGCCGATTGAGCGCCGCGGCCTGGCGGATCGCCCAGGTCCCCGAGGCCAAGAGCGAGCTGATCGACTCAATGGCGCTGCCCCTGGTGGACGTCGTCACCGCCCCGTACAGCGCTACGGACTCGGTGCATGGGCTCAGCGTGGATGGCACCAGGCTGGCCGTCTACACACCCGGTACGGCGGTTGACCGGGGCGCACTGCGCGTGCTCGACCTGGCCACGAAGAAGGAGGTCGCGAGCGCCAGATGGACGGGGCAACAGGCCTCCGAAGTGGTGTGGAGTCCTGACGGCCGTACGCTGGCGGTGAACGACGGGACCAACGCACAGCTGTGGGCCGTCGGCGCGGGAGGCCTGACGGACCTCGGCGTGGCATTCCCCCACCTCGACCCTACGAAGTTCAGCCCGGACGGGCGCTTTCTCATCGGGGTCCGCGATGGGACGAACGAAGCCTGGAGCATCGCGAACCGGAAACGCGTACTCGACGAGCCGGTCAGTGCCATCAGCCCGGACGGCCGGCTGGCCCTGGTCATCCCGGCGAAAGCCAATGAATCGACGACCACCCCGCCGTCCCCGGGCACCAGGGCCGGCTCGGGGCGAGGGGCGGAGCTTTGGGACCTCGAGAAGCGCAGGCCGCTGCGGGCCTCCTGGCTACCGGAAACCGCCACGGACGGCGTGTTCAGTCCAGACGGGAAGCACCTGGCCGTCTCGACCGACGACGGTGTCCGGCTGTGGGAAATCTCCTCGGGCAAGGAGGTCCTGAGCCCGCTGCTTCCGCCTGCGGAACGTGTCGAATTCAGCCCCGACGGCCGATTCCTGGCCGGGACGCGGGGTGGGGGGTGGGTGCTTCTGTGGCGGGTGGACGACGGCATGCTGCTGATGAGCCCCTCGGTTTTCTCCGGCGTTGTGGGAGCCGAGCCCCGCATCTCGCCGGATGCCCGGGTCCTCCGGGTGATCGGCCAGTCCGGCACGGTGAACGTCCTGGACATCTCCCCCTATACCCGCTCTGAGGTGCTCGCTCCGGGAAGCGAAAAGCGGCTGTTCAGCCCTGGCGGCCGCTTCCTGGTGACGGCGCATCGCCGAAAAGGCAGGCCGGAGGTGCGCCTTTGGGACGTCGCAGCGCGGAAACCCGTGAGCGGCCCGCTGCCCGTCGACGATCTCCCCGATAACCACCGTACGGAGACGGCGTACGCCCCGGTATTCAGCCCCGACGGGCGCACGCTTGCGCTCACCCACCCCGCATCCCCCGTGGTGACCTTGTGGGACGCCACGAACGGCCGCAACATCGGCGCATTGCGCGTCCGGAGACAGGCGGCCGTCGGAGTCTTGTCCTTGGCCTTCTCCCCCGACGGCAGAACCGCCGCGGTCGTCCCCCTCAGCGCGGCCACGGATGACGTAGAGGCGCTCGACGGCCTGGCCTTCGACGACCTGGAGCTGTGGGACGTGAGAGCACGGAGATGGATCCGCACCGTCTCCGGTGCGGGATCTGGGGCTCTGATGTTCGAGCCGGACGGGCGCCGGTTGTTCGTGGACGGATCCAGCAGGGGGCGAATTCTGGTCGATACGGCTACCGGAGAGATACGCCGGCACTCATCCGACGCCCGCGCCGAAGGGGAGATTCTCTTCATCGAGAACATGGCCGCGATCGGTGACGACGACGGGCGTTTGACGTTCTGGGACCGGGGGTTGCGCAGGCCTCTGGCCCCGCCGCAGACCGCGCACACGGCATCGATCGACGCTCTTGTCCCTTACCGGCAGGGCGGGTTAGTCGCCACCGTCGCCGGCGAAGGCGAGTTCGGCATCCAGCTATGGGACTGGCGGGGATATCAGCGGATCGCCGCACCGATCAGCTACAACACCCACTCCGTGCCGGCCGTGGCATTCAACCGGACGACTCTCCTCATTTCATCCGCCGACGGGGCCTTACGTGAGGTCATCGTTGATCCCGGCGCTGCCACCGCCGTGATCTGCCGTCGGGACGGCGGCCTGTCCCCTGCCGAGTGGCAACAACACATCCCAGAACTGGCCTATCGAAAGACCTGCCACTGACGATGCCCCGCGAGGAACCGCGGCCGTTTCTCCCAAGGGTTGCGGTCTCGGGTGACTGGTGGCCACCACGCTGATGAGCGCCTGCTCGGCCCGGCGCCGCGCTTCGGAATGGCCGGCTCGATCGGAGAATTCGCGCATGGGGGGGTGGCGCAGCCGATCAGTCAACGCAGAACTCGTTGCCTTCGGGGTCCTGCATGACCAGCCAGAAGCCCTCCTCGTTGTCGATCCGCTGACAGATCGAGCCGCCGGCGGCCGACAACCGGTTCGCGACCTTCTCGATCCGTGTCCGGCGTTCCTGCTCGGGTAGCCCGCTGCCGACCTTCACATCGAGATGCACCCGGTTTTTGGTCCGCCCACTCCTCCCAGGTGGCAAAGCCGTCCGGCGGGCCGTTCGGGAAGTCGTAGCCCGGTAGCGCCACCATCCAGAAACGAGCGAGCCGGTCGGGATCGGCGCAGTCGAACACGATGTGGATGTCGGGAATCATGCGTTCGACCGTAGTCCGGATCGCAGTCGGTCACCATCCTCGGGAGCGATCGCGGTAACCCAATACCATTGCGCCTACGGAGAGCTCCTCAGGGCCGCCGTCACACGCACGAGGCCCTCCCGATCTCGGCCATCCTGGCGATCTGCGCGGCCGCCCTGCTCGCCCACCGATGAGGCCGTGACGTAGACCTTAAGGACAACACTCCCTGTGTCAAGATCATGAGCTGTCGAACGTGTTTCCGCATTGTCGGCCATTCTCTCCATTAACAAGGTTCTCTTGCTGGGTGACTGTGGGCGCGTAAAGATCCCCCTGCAAGGAGGTCGCCATGATCCGCGCACTCAACAAGCTGGGAGACCGCCTCCTCGACAAACTCCTGCCCTCGGCGAACGCCTCAGCCGCGTGCTGGACCGACTGGTGCTGCCAGGGCAAGTTCTGCCGGACCTGCTGCTACCACGACCACAACGGCACGGTCAGCTGCAGCAGCTTCGACTACTGCTGACGCGTCCTTCCGATCCCCAGTGACAGCCATGCAGTACGTCGCGCTGGCCTGCCGGGTGGCGATAGGCGTCGTCTTCCTGGTCGCGGTGCTCGGAAAGATACGCGGCAAGTCCGCGTTCGCGGGCTTTCGCGTATCCGTGCGCGGCCTGGTCCCTTTGGGGCCGCGGGCCTCCACGGCGCTGAGCGGCGCCATCGTCCTTGCGGAAGGATGCGTCGTCGTACTGCTGGCGATCCCCGGGACAGTGCGGGCCGGCCTGATGCTGGCCGGCACCGTCCTGGTGGGTTTCTGCGCCGGCATCGTCAGGGCGATGCGTTCGGGCTCCACGACGCCGTGCAGGTGCTTCGGCGCCACCGGAACGCCGCTCGGCCGACGCCACCTCGTCCGCAACGCCGGGCTGCTCGCGCTCGTCGCCGCCGCGCTCGTGCCGGGGCACACCTCTTCGCATCCCGCGGGCCTCGCCCTGAGCGTGCTGGTCGGGGCCGTCCTCGCCGTCATCGTGATCTTCTTCGACGATCTCGCCGACCTGTTCGCCGCCCAGCCGCGCCACCCCTAAGGAGCTCGCATGCCGTACCTCGTCGCCGCCGTCATCGTCGTCGGATTGTTGTGCCTGGTGGATCTGGTGCTGACCCTGGCGGTGATCCGCCGCCTGCGCGCACACACGCTGCGACTGGCGGAGCTGGGGCCGACGCGCCCCTCGATGGTGCAGCCAGGAACGACGATCGGCGATTTCAGCGCGACCGCCGTCGGCGGCCAGACCGTGTCGCGTGCGTTCTTCTCGGGACCCTCCGTGGTGGCGGTGTTCTCCACCGAGTGCGCGTCCTGCCATGAGCGGCTGCCGGAGTTCACGTCCTACCTCGCCGACACCCGTCCCGAACGCGTGCTGGCCGTGGTCACGGGAGACCCCGACGAGGCCCGGCGGTTCTCCCGCGAGCTGACCTCGGCCACCGTCGTGCTCGAGCCGATGGGCGGCCCGGTGAGCAGGGCGTTGCAGGTCTCCCAGTTCCCCAGCTTCTACCTGGTCGACGGGGACGCGGTGATCGTGGCGGCAGACACCGCCCCGGGCAGGCTGCCGGCGGTCACGCGCCGATGACCTCTCCTGCCGGGTACGGCGGCGTCACCCGGCGACGGCGGTTTCGCGCGGCCGCGGCGCTGGCTTGGCGGGCGCACCCGGCCGCCGTACTGGCATCCGGGATCACCGTGCTGCTCATGGGGCTGGTCCCGGTGGTCACCGCGTGGCTGACCAAGCTCGTTCTCGACGGCCTGGCTACCGGGGCGGGCCCCGCCGAGTTGCTGCCGCAGGGCGTGGCGCTCGGCGTGACCGGTCTGGCTGCCGCGACCCTGCCCGCGGTCGCGGAGTACACCCAGGAACAGCTGCGCCGCGCACTCCAGGTGCTGATCCAGGATCAGCTGTTCCAGGCCGTCAACGCCCACCCGGGGCTGAGCCGATTCGAGAACCCGGCCTTCCACGACCGGGTACGGCTGGCGCAGGAGGCCGGCCAGAACGCGCCGCAGCGGATCGTCCGCTCCGCCCTGGGGATCGCCCAGGGAGCCGTCACCCTCGCCGGATTCACCGCGGCGCTGGCCGTACTGGCTCCGTGGATGATCCTCGTCGTGGCGCTCTCCGCGATCCCCTCCGTCCGCGCCCAGCTCGACCTGTCCCGGCGTCGCGCCGGCATGATGTGGGGCGTCAGTTCGAGGACCCGGCGGCAGATCTTCTTCGCCAACCTCCTCACCAGCCCCGACGCGGCCAAAGAGATCCGGCTGTTCGGCCTCGGCGACTTCCTGCGCGCCAGGATGCTGGGCGAGCTGCGCGCGGTCAACGCCGCCGAGCAAGGGCTCGCCCGCAGGACGCTGCGTACGCAGGGGTCGCTGTCGATGATCGGGGCGGCCGTCGCCGCGCTCGGCCTGCTCTGGGCGATCACCAGTGCCGCGTCGGGCGCGCTGAGCGTCGGCGATGTCGCCGTGTTCGTCGCGGCCGTCGCCGGGGTGCAGTCCGCGCTCACGTCGATCGTGGGCCAGTCGGCCGATGCGCACAACGCGCTGCTGATGTTCGGGCACTACCTCGACGTCGTGGCCGACGCGCCGGACCTGCCCATCCCACGGCATCCGCGCCCGGTCCCCTCGCTGCGCGCGGGCATCGAGGTGCGCGGCGTGTGGTTCCGGTACGACGACGCGCATCCGTGGGTGCTGCGCGGGGTCGACCTCTTCATCCCCCGCGGCGGCTCCCTCGCCCTGGTCGGGCTGAACGGCGCGGGCAAGAGCACCCTCGTCAAGCTGATCTGCAGGCTGTACGACCCGGTACGCGGGTCCATCCGCTGGGACGGCGTCGACCTGCGGGAGATGGATCCCGCCGAGTTGCGCGGCCGCATCGGCGCGGTGTTCCAGGACTACATGTCGTACGACCTGACCGCGACCGAGAACATCGGGCTCGGCGACGTCTCGGCGCTCGACGACCGGGATCGGGTCGAGGCCGCCGCCAGGCTGGCCGGTGTCCACGAGACGGTCGCCGGGCTGCCGCAGGGCTACGACACGCTGCTGAGCCGGATCTTCTTCGGAGACAGGGACGATCCCCAGGCCGGAGTGGTGCTGTCCGGCGGGCAGTGGCAGCGCCTCGCGCTGGCCCGCGCCCTGATGCGGGAGGGGCGGGACCTGCTGGTGCTCGACGAGCCGAGCTCCGGCCTGGACGCGCAGGCCGAGCACGCCGTCCATCAGAGCCTGCGCCGGCACCGTACGGGGCGGACCAGCCTGCTGATCTCGCACCGGCTGGGCGCGGTGCGGGAAGCGGACGTGATCGTCGTGCTCGCCGAAGGGCGGATCGCCGAGCAGGGCTCGCACGCGGAGCTGATGGCGCTGGGAGGCGAGTACGCGAGGCTGTTCACCCTGCAGGCTCAGGGCTACGAGCCGACGGACTCCGAGAGCTCGCCGGACATCCCCAACTTTCCGGATTCGCGGGAAGAGGCGAGCCGGCGGACGACGACGCCGAGCACGCGGTCGAAGGGCACGTAACCCCATGCCCGCGAGTCCTCGCTGACCGGCCCGTCACCGAGGACGACCAGCCGGCCCGCCGGGACCGTGTCGCCCGGCGACGCCTCCACGCGGGCCATGACCTGGGCGGGCACCGGGTCACCAGGCACGGCCACCGCGCGCTTGATGAACCACATGGCCGCCCCCGGCCGCGGCAGCGGCCCGGTACGCCACCCGCCTCCGGGCAGCGCCGTCTGTAACACCACGACCTGGCCGCGCCTCACGCCCGCTCCCGTGGTCCTGCGGACGAGCACCCGGTCGCCCGTGCGGTAGGTCGGCAGCATGCTCGCCCCGCTGATATGGACGATGACGAAGCGCCGCCGGGCGACGACCAGACCGGCGGCCAAGGCCGCGATCGAGGTCAGCAGGATCATGACGCGCCGCACGGCGCCCTCCAAAGTCGATCATCACCGTGGACTGCCGACACTAGCGCCCGATCTCTTCCTCTGACACCTGCTTGATCCGCACGGCGGGCGGACTCGTGCTTTTGGTCGGTGCCGGAGACGGCGTTCACGGTCTCGGCACCCTTGGACCGAGGCAAGCTCAGCAGGCGCTGTCGTTTGTCGCTGTCACGCCGTGGCGTGAGATGTCAGGGGCGTGCGGGAAGCCTCAGGGGCTGATCGGGGAGATACCGGATGGGCGGGGTGCACGCGTTCCGGCACGCTGCCGATCATGGTTGATCATGCGGTCCTCCTTGAGGAAGTGACCAGGACATATGGGAAAGGCGCTACCGAAGTGGCCGCGCTGCGGCAGGTCAGCATCGGGTTCCCGCGCGGCAGTTTCACCGCGGTGATGGGCCCGTCGGGGTCGGGCAAGAGCACGCTGCTGCAGTGTGCGTCGGGGTTGGACCGGGCGGATTCGGGGGCGGTGCACATCGCCGGACAGGACATCACCCGCTTCGGGGAGAACGAACTGGCGGTGCTGCGCCGCGACCGGGTCGGCGTCATCTTCCAGGCCTTCAACCTGGTGCCGTCGCTGACCGCCTGGCAGAACGTGATCCTGCTCACCAGCCTGGCCAGGCGGCGGGCCGACCCGTCACGGGTGCGCGAGTTGCTGCACCGGGTCGGGCTGGCCGGGCGGGAGGGGCATCGACCGGCGCAGCTGTCCGGTGGCCAGCAGCAGCGGGTGGCGATCGCCCGCGCCCTGCTCGGCAGGCCGGAGGTGCTGTTCGCCGATGAGCCGACCGGGGCGCTGGACCGCCGCACCGGGCATGAAGTGCTGGCGCTGCTGCGGGAGGCGGTCGACGCGTTCGGTCAGACGGTGGTCATGGTCACGCACGATCCGGAGGCGGCGGCCCGGGCCGACAGCGTGCTGTTCCTG
The DNA here is from genome assembly GCF_008065375.1 of Nonomuraea sp. SYSU D8015. Classification (GTDB taxonomy): domain Bacteria; phylum Actinomycetota; class Actinomycetes; order Streptosporangiales; family Streptosporangiaceae; genus Nonomuraea. Next base: position 15,746 of record NZ_VJYI01000032.1, on the reverse strand, counting down.
ACCGACGGGCGGATCGTCGACGTCCTGGACAGGCCCTCGGTCGACCAGATCGGCATGCGGCTGGGCGGCCGCCGGTGACACTCGTCCTGGCCTGGAACAACGTACGGACCGATCCGATGGGCTTCGCCGCTTCGTTCGCGGCGGTGGTCTTGGCCGTGATGCTGATCGGTGGCAGTGGCCTGGTGGTCACCGGCGCGGCCACGCGTGACGAGTTGAACGGCGTCATGGGATTGTTGGTGCTGTCGTCCGCGGTGTCGGGGTTCGTGTCGGTCTTCGTGGTCGCGGGCATGCTGAGCCTGCACGTGCTGCGGCAGCGCAGGACCTGGGCGCTGCTGCGGTCGGTCGGCATGACGCCGCGGCAGGTGAGCCGGCTCATCACGGCGGAGGCGCTGGTGGTGGCCGTGCTGGCGGTCGTGGCCGGTTGCGTGCTGGCCGTGCCGTACGCCGTGCTGATGGCGGCGTTCATGCGGGCTACCGGGTTGGCGCCCGGGGGCGTCCCGGTGGAGGTCGCGACGGGGCCGTTCATCGTGGCGCTGGTGGTCGGGCTGGCGGTGACGCTGCTGGCGGCCCGGGTCGCGGCACGCAAGGCTGTAGGCGTGGGCCCGCTGGAGGTGTTGCGGGAGAACGCGGCGCAGCGGCGGCTGCTGCCCTGGCCCCGGGCGGTCATCGGGGTGTTGGCGCTGGCGGCGGGCGTCGTGCTGTTGTGGCTTGTGCCGCAGGTCAAGCCGGCGGACGCGGCGCCGACCGCGCTGGGGGCGACGATGGTGCTCTGCGTGGGCGCCTCCGCGCTGGGCCCCGTCGCGCTGCGCGGGATGGGCAGGCTGCTCGGAGCCGTGGTGGCCCGGCTCGATCCGGGTGCAGGGATGCTGGCCAGGTCCTCGCTGGTCGCTCAGCCGCGCCGGGCGATGTCGGCCGCGTCTCCGGTGATGCTGACCGTCGCGCTGGCGTGCACCTTCCTGTTCGCCGTGGCGACCACCGACGCGGCGGCGGGCGTCATCCGTACCGGTCCGTCCGCATGGGTCGCCCCGACGCTGGTGGGGTCGGCGGTGCTCTACACCGTGCTCTCGGTGCTCAACGCGACCGCCATGACCATGGCCGAGCGCGCCGATGAGATCCGGCTGCTCCGCACCGTGGGGACCAAGCCGCGGCAGCTCGCCAGGATGGTGTGCTGGGAGACGTTGATCGTGACGTGTGCCGGGACGCTGCTCGGAACGGGCATCGCCGCCGCTTCGCTCACCATGCTCGGCAAGGCCGCGACCGGCGAGCTGCGGTTCGCCTACTCTCTGCCGCAGTACGCCGGGCTGGTGCTGGTCTGCGCGGTGAGCGGCCTGGCGGGAGGACTGGCCGCCACGCGCCGGGCGCGGCGCGGCGCCCTTCTGCCCGATTGAGGTCGAAGGCGTGATGCCGTCATCGCGCGGATCGTCATGCTGCCGCCGGACACTCCGACGAAGCCGAGGGAACCGATCGGATCCGCGCCACCGCTGGAGCCCCGCCGGGTGCCCGTCCCGGTCACGACGGCCGGCCAGTGGGCGGCCATGCGGCCGGACAAAGTTCCGACCCTCGGAAGGGAGCGTACGGTGGGTGGCCACACCGCCGGGATTCCTCGGCGGGGATCCGGTCTCCAACGCGTTGAACCCCGATTGTGCGCCCACTTTCCTGATCCCGTCGCTGCCGCTCCATGAGGAGCTTGACCTCCGGGTCAAGGAGGCGGGCGGCACCTACCGGACGTGGCGCTGGAAGAGGGAGACCGCCGACGGCAATCCGGAGGACGGCAACCTTCTGACGGGCAGGATCGCGCACGTCCGTGACCCCCACGGCCGCCGTGTCCTCGCCTCGGGCATCGTGACGATGCTCGGCATGGATGGCGGGCGTTACCTCGTCCGCGACGCCGAACCCCACGAGGCGGTGGTCTCGGGCCGGCCCGAGGTGGGGTCCAACGTTATGGGGAACGTTCGCCCGTCGGCCACCCGGATCTCGACTGAAGTGGGCCCCGTCCACTTGACCGAGGCGAAGGCGTCGTCGGGGTCGTCGTCGCTGAAACAACCGAGATCCCACTCTCTGCTGAGCAACCCGCCGTCCCTGCGGAGGCTGAGCCACATCACCTTGTCCGGCCCGAGGCCCGCCTGCGACTGCTGGAGCCGGATCCTGTAGGGAGCAGGTCCGTCGACGAAGCCGACCTCCTCGGTAGCGGTGAACGCAAGGGCGACCAACCCGACGAACAGCGCGCCACTCGCGCCCAGCCCGGCAAGGACGCCGATCAGGACGCGTAGCCACCTCCATCGCAGCCCGACGGCGGCCCACGCCATCAGGAGGCAGGCCAAGGCGCCGAGCGCGAACGGATGGTCTAGATGTTCCCTCAAGAGCACCAGGTCGGAGTCGTGGACGTACACCAGAGCCGCGAGGCCGCCCGCGCACAGCGAGGCGACCAGCAGCACGAGGGAGCGAGGAGTCGTGTCTGGTTGCTCATCTCGCTCGCCGGCTGCGCGGGTGAATCTCTCCCCACGCCCGTCAGGCCGGCGCCCGCGACTGCTCCGCAGACGCCAGCAGCGAGGCGAATCTTCGGCGCGGCTAGGGCAATTCGGCGAGGATACCGGTCGTTGTGGACCAGATGAGCCCCGCACCGGCGAATATCAGAAGCTGCAGGGCGAGTCGCTTACCCAGGTGCCACTTTGTGGCGGCGGCGCAGCCGATGATTGCCATGGCCGCTGAAACGGGAACGAGCGTGGCCGCGGCCCAAAGAAACATCCACAGCGTGGTGTCCTTGAGGCTGTCATCGAGTCCGACCTGCGCACCCTCAATAAAACCGAAGATTGCCGCGAGAGTGAGCGCAAGGGCGCTCACGACCGCCACGCCGAGGAGGACCGCGCGCCACCGGGAGCTTATCGCTTGCGAATCGTGCGGGGAAGTCATGATCATTCAGTATGAAACGTCATGGATACCTCTCGCAACGAGCACCAATAGGCCGGGAGCCCCATCCGTCACGGCAGCTCTAGATCAAGATCTTGAAGTCGGCAAGACCCGCGCCCAACCACGCCCTGCGCTGCATGGGAAAGACAGTTCTCACAGTGTGAGACCGAGGGCGATCAGTGGATTGCGGAAATCATCGCGGCGCCCAGCCGGCGGTAGGAATCCATCTCACTGAATGTGCGCTCCACACCACCCACCTCGACCGGTGGATTTTCGGCCAACTCTCACCACCGGCAAATCACCGAGCTGCAGAGCACGAGGCGGTCCCGGGTGTGGCGACGGTGTGAAGGTATGGGAGGGGTAGCGTGCAAACGGTCGCACGGGTAGGGCATCGCCCTTACCGTCGCAGACTATGCAGACAGTGGATGTACTGGTCGTGGGTGCGGGGCTGGCCGGCCTGCGCACAGCCCGTCTGCTCGCGCGCCGGGAACTGAATGTGATGGTGGTCGACCGCCGTAAGTCATTGTCGACGGGCATCCGCACGACGGGAATCTTCGTGCGTCGCACCCTCGATGACTTCGACCTGCCGGACCACTTGCTCGGGCCTGGTGTCCGGGACGTGCTGCTGTATCCGCCGTCGCGGCGGGCGCCGATCCGGCTCACCAGCGATCGGGACGAGTACCGCGTGGCCGACATGGCCGCCGTCTACGAGCACGCACACCGCGCGGCGGAGTCGGCCGGGGCACGGGTCTTCCTGGGCGTACGGTACGTCGACGCGTCGAGAGGTTTTGTGCGGTTCGCGGGTGCGGAACCGGTGACGGCCCGGTTCATCATCGGTGCGGACGGCGCCCGCTCCCGGGTGGCCCGTGATCTCGGCCTGGATGTCAACCGGCGCTTCCTCGTCGGCGCCGAGATCATCCACCCGGTCGCGTCGGGCACCACCATCCCGGCGTTCCACTGCGTGCTGGACCCCCGGGTCGCTCCGGGGTACCTGGGGTGGGTCATCGACGACGGCCGTCATGCCCATGTCGGCGTCGCGGGATATCCGGACGCGATGCGTACCGGCATCCGTCATCTGCTGGAGGCTTTCGCCGCGGACGCGCCGGGCCGCGCGGCGCCGGCCGGTCCGGTCGAGCGTCGGGGTGGTCCGATCCCGGTCGGCGGGGTGCTGCGGCGGCTGGCGTGCCCCGCCGGGCTGCTCGTCGGGGACGCGGCGGGCGCGGTGTCGCCGCTGACGGCCGGTGGATTGGATCCCTGCTTACGCATGTCCGAAATGGCCGCGGCGGTCGCTGCCGGCTACCTGCGTACCGGCGACCCACGCGTGTTGAGCCGGTACGACGGGGACGCGTTGCGGGCCCGGTTCCGAGGCCGGCTGTTGCTGCGCCGCGTGTTCGCCGGCATCCGATCCGCCGCCGCGGCAGAGGCGGCGGTGACTGTGCTACGCGGTCGCGCCGGTCGCGCCTTGGCGGCGCGGATCCTGTTCGGCGATGGCTCATTTCCCGATGTCAACTCACGGCTCGCCGACCCGGTGATCGACCACCCATGCCGGTGACGCCGACCGGCATCCGGTTCTCGCCTCCCTGGCCACGCGGGGGCAGCGGCCTTGCCGGTCCAGAACTCCTGCGAACGCTGGTGGCTCATAGACGTTGCCCTATTCGTGGGGACCCGGCGGTGCGCTGCCGTCAACGCATCAGGAGCAGGACCAGCAGGCCCACGCCGAGCACCAGGTCCAGCTGGCGCACATGGGTCAGACGCCGCGTGGCTTCGTCCGCGAGGCCCGCATCGCGGCGGCCGCCCACCTCATGGTCAGCACCTCGCTGCCGCTGCCTGACGTGGCCAGGCGATGCGGGCTGGGCTCGGCCGAGACCCTCCGCCGGGCGTTCGTACGGGGTACGGGATGCCGCCGTCGCAGTACCGCGCCGTCCACCGGGCTGATCTTGGTTCGATGGGCAGTCGGTCAGGCTTCTGGCCGCGCCCGTGACAGCGGTCCGGGCAATCTACGCGCAGGTCTTCTGGTCGGCGTCACACAGTTCGACCTCGGGGTAACGTGTCGACGGCCCATCCAAAAGGGGCTGCGGCTTGGCGCGAAGGTGCAGGTCGAAGAAGGCGGCCACGTATGCGCGGGTGATCTCCAGGGAGCGGACGGGAGGCAGGTCGGTGTTGCGGTAGATGCCGATCTGCTCGGCCAGGACGGATATGTCGGTGAACGAGGCGTGCTCTGCCCCCGCCACCACGAGCCAGCGCTTCCATCCTGTCAGGTTCCGCCAGACCTGCTCCCACGAGCCGTCCTTGCCACCTGGGCCGTGCGTCGCCCGCGTACCCAGGAAAAGGAACGGCCGTGACAGCCCGCTCTCCGGCACGGGGACGAACGCCGTGCCGTCGATGTTGATCCCGGCGCGTACCCTGGGGTCCTTGAGCATGGCCCCCACGGCGCTCGCGCCGCCTGCCGAGTGACCGGCCATCGCGATCCTGGACGGGTTGATCAGCTCGGCGCCCTTCCAGATGGGGCTTGCGCGCGTCAGTTCGTCCAGCACGTACGAGACGTCGGCCGCTCTCGTCGCTCCCACCTTGTCCCAGAATGCCTGGTCCTTCTGTTTCACCTCACAGGCCACGCAGGTGGTGACTCGTCCGTCAGGGAAGCTGGTGGCGATGTTCTCGTACGTGTGACCGATGACGGCCGCCACATAGCCGCGGCTCGCCAGGTCCTCGGCCAGGGCGGTGAGCGAGCTCCGGGGCTTGGTGAAGCCGGGGGAGAGCACGATCAGCGGCAGCCCGCGCCGGTGACCCGCGGGTCTGGCGCCGCTGATGGCATTGGTCCGCGTCTTGCTGAGCAGGGCGAGCGGCAGGTTCGTTATCTCCCCGTCCTTGAGGGTGAGCTCTGACTCCTTGGGCGTCATGTACGGGGCCCGCTTCCCCTTACGGGATTTCGCCGGATACCACAGGGACACCATGAGTTCCCTCGCCTTCGCGCCGGGAACCCAGGGGTCGGTGCGTGAGGTGTCCTTGAGGTATATGGACGTCGTGCCGACCGGCTGGGATCCGGTCGGTTTGGGCAGGTACGGTGTGCCGATCCGGGTGGACGGCGGATCGGCGGGGACAGATGACGTGGAGCCGGGCGACGGATTGCGCGAGGGGATGTCGGACGCGACCGAGCCGGACGCGGAGCCAGCCGAATGGGATGCGGACGCGGATGCGCAGGAGGTGGCGGCCACGAATGCGAGCAGGGCCGCGACGGCGGTGGCGTCTCGGCGGAGCCGGCGGGGCGGCGGCGGGTTTCCCGCGCCGGCGCCGTGCCCTGAGGCCGGGCTGGGCGTCGTCTCCCGCTCGATCACATGACCCATGAACTGTCCTTCCTGATCGGGGCGGCCGCCTCGGCGTGCTTTCGCGGGCGGCCGGTCGCGGCAACGACGCTAGGGCGCGGAGAGATCCGTCCGCGTCGGCTGTGACGCCGATATCGGCCCCCTCTCGGGGAGGAGCCATCGCCGCGTCATCCCTGCGATGTACTCCTGGCGGAGGTCGGGCCCGTCATCAGGGCTGACGCGGGGCGTACCGTGCAGTCGGGACAATGCACCAGTGACGCCATTGAGCAAGGGACGTGAATGGTGGCAGTTCGGTGTGGACGCGTTGCGCCCCGGGCGGAAACCCGCCCGGCCCTCGCGCCGGTCGCTCCTCGCCGACGTGCTGCTCGCGATCGTCTTGACTGTTGTCACAGTGGCCGCGACGTCGGGCACCACAGACGGTCCTCATCGCGTCGGCGGGCGGCCGCCCTCCCTGATGGAGCCCCTGCAACTCCGGCCCTCTCCCCAGCCGAGAATCAGCGATGTCCCGCCTGATCCCCCGCAAAAGCCGATCACCCCCGCCGGCGAGCGGCAGGATTCGGGGCCGCTGCCGCTGCTGGTGATTCTGACAGCGCTGCCGTTGGCGCTGCGGCGGCTGTACCCGCTGATCACCTTCTGGGTGGTGCTGGCCGCGGCATTGGCCACCCACGACGACGCGACGTGGATCACCGTGCTGACGTTCGCCATCGCCGCCTATGGCGCCGTGGCGCACAGCCGTCACCGGGCGCTCGCCGTCGGCGGACTCGTCCTCGCCACCGTGCTGGCAGGCGTCGCCTTCCAGGACTCCGTCCCGGCGTTGCCGAGCTGGCTGGGGCCGTTCGTGGTCGTGTTGAGCGCCGGAGTCGCCGCCAGTTTCGTCCGCTCCTGGCGGCAGCAGCTCGACGCCGGCCGCCGTCGAGTCGCCGAGCTACAGCGCGCACAGGAGGAGGCCATGCGCAAGGCCGTCCAGGAAGAGCGCTCCCGGATCGCCGCCGAACTCCACGATGTCGTCACCCACAATGTGAACGTGATGGTGATCCAGGCCGGAGCGGCGCGCAAGGTGATGGACACAGCCCCTTCCCGGTCGAAGCAGGCCATGCTGGCGGTCGAAGCCGGCGGCCGGGCCGCCATGGCCGAACTACGCCACGTCATGGGCCTGCTCGCCGGCCCTGAGAGCGAGCGGGCGGGCGGCAGCGCAGACGGGCTCGAGCCACAACCGGGGCTCGACCAGCTCGACTCCTTGATCGAGCGGGTCCGCGCAACCGGCGTGCCGGTCAGCGTCGAGATCTCTCCACCGCCCGGCCCGCTGCCGCCCGGCGTGGACCTGGCCGCTTACCGCGTCGTCCAGGAGGCGCTGACCAACACGATGAAGCACGCGGCCGGTGCGGCGGTGTTCGTCACCATAGGCCATTGTGGCGGCTGGCTGGAGATCGAGGTCACCGACACCGGCGGCGGGCAGACGGCGCGCGCCGGAGACGGCCGGGGGAGGGGCCTCATCGGGCTGCGGGAGCGGCTCGCCCTCTACGGCGGCACCCTGCAGGCCGGGCCGCGGAGGGGCGGTTACCAGATCAAGGCGCGGGTTCCGTGGACCACCACGTGAACGGGCCTGTGCGCGTGGTCATCGCCGACGACCAAGCCCTGGTACGCAGCGGGTTCGGGATGATCCTCACCGCCGACGGGATCGAGGTGGCGGCAGAGGCGGCCAACGGAGTCGAGGCCATCGCCGCCGTCCGGCGTACTCGGCCTGACGTCGTGCTCATGGACATCCGGATGCCGCAGATGGACGGGCTCGAAGCCACTCGGCAGATCATGGCAGAAGGCGCGGACGAGACCCGCGTTCTGATTTTGACCACGTACGACCTCGACCACTACGTCTATGCCGCACTCACCGCGGGGGCCAGCGGGTTCCTGCTCAAGGACGTCACGCCGGAGCACCTGGTGGCCGCGGTGCGCCTGGTGCGCGCAGGTGACGCCCTGCTCGCACCGACGATCACCCGCCGCCTGGTGGAGCGGTTCGCCCGGCGTGACGAGGTCAAAGCAGCCATACATCGGGATCTTTCGGAACTGACGCCTCGCGAACTGGAGGTGCTGCGCCTGCTCGCCACCGGGCTGAGCAATGCCGAGCTCGCCGACCGGCTGAGCCTCAGCCCGACGACGGTGAAGACTCATGTCGCGCGCATCCTGTCCAAGCTCGGCCTCAGGGACCGGGTTCAGGCGGTCGTGCTCGCCTACGAGACCGGGTTGATCGCCCCTGGTTCGCCCGTGGACCGGCCGCCGGGTGGGCCGTGGTAGCCGGGTGCTTGCGGCGTCACCGACCGCGCCGAGGCTATCTCGCTGTGCAGGGCTTCCAGCAGCCCGTCGGTCCAGGGGACGTCGTACCAGGGGTTGCGTCCCGTCGGGTGGGCGGCGATATGGAACGCGATCAGGTTCACCGCGGCGTACAGGAAAAGGGCGGTCAGAGCGTCTGATCATCACCTGGGAAGCCGGTCCGCGGCCCTGGCGGCGGTGGCGAGGGTACGGACGGCGGAGTGGGAGGAGAGGACCGGGACATCTTGCTGCTGCGTTGCTCGCCAGAGGGCGTGCGTGTCGAAGACGTTCTCGAATCGCTGGACGACGCCGTCCTCCAGGAACCAGATGTGCACGAATGTGGCCGCTCCGACCTTGCCGGTGACCTGGTGCACGCCCCGGCTCTCTCCCAGCACGAAGACCCGGTCGTCCACTGGGGTGAGTTCGAAAGGGGTGTACTCGAAGTCGTTCCACTCCGCGAGAAGGGGATCCAGCGCCTTCTCGAGAGCCTGCCGGCCGCCGTAGTAGGTGCCGCCCGTCGTGGCGCCGGCCACCACGGTCCATTTGACGTTGGCCGCCAGGCGCCCGAGCAGCGCCTTCATGTTGCCGGTGGCGAAGTCGGAGTAGACCGCGGCCACAGTGGCCCGGTTTCGGGCCTCTTCTGGGGTGAGACTCCGGCTCCGGCCCTCGAAGTCCTGCATGGAGTTGCTCCTGTTGGTGAGGGAACGTGCGCTTAGAGAACCCGAGGGCACTGCTCACTTTTTAGAGCACTCGGCTGCCCGTTTTCTGCTCACACTGCTCACGGCAGCGGGTACGGGATGGATCGGCGTAGGAAAATGACGGATCCTGTCCGATCAGTCCCGGAGTGAACGAGCATGCCCGTGTAGAGAAACGGCCGGCGGCTTCGACCCCTTGGTGAGCGGGCCCGTACCGGGCGCCGCCAGGAGAAGGAAGGCGAAGCAAGATGACCAAGGTGACGGCACAGATGTCGGTGTCGCTGGACGGCTTCTATGCCGGTGCGCGGCACAGCGGCGAAGGTAACTGGATGGACTCGGCAGAGGCCGCGGGGTTCTTCCGGATCACCCGCTGGGTGATCGACGCCATGTCGTGGCGCGAGCGGCAGGGGTTCGCCGGCGGTGAGCAGGACACGAACTCCGACATCATCGCCGAGTCGTTCGAGGCGGCCGGCGCGTACGTCATGGGCCGGCGCATGGCCGACGGCGGTGAGGTTCCCTGGGGAGAGGAGCCGCCCTTCCGCGCGCCGGTCTTCGTCGTGACGCACCGCCCCCATCAGACCCTGGTGCGCCGCGGCGGCACCAGTTTCACCTACGTCACCGACGGCATAGCCAGCGCCATCGAGCAGGCCCGCGCGGCGGCCAACGGCAAGAACGTCGCCGTCGCCGGTGGCGGGAGCCTTCTACGCCAGGTGCTCAAGGCCGGTCTGCTGGACGAGCTGGAACTCCATGTCGTCCCGGTCGTGCTCGGCACCGGGATGCGGCTGTTCGACGCCGATCTCGACCTCGCCGACAAGGAAGCCATCGAGCTGACACCGGCCAGGGTCGTCCACACCCCTGGCGTCACGCACCTGCGTTACACGGTCAACGGTCGCGCCGCACTCGTCCTCGACGACCGCGGAAGCGGCACCGGCGAGCCGATGCCCACAGGCTGGGACGAGGCGTAGCCGCGTCGGCGACGCTGCGAAAACGATCCGCCCCACAAGGAAGGGGTGTCGGAGTTAATCCGGGGCCCCTTTCTCCACGTCTGGGAACGATCATGGTCCTGAGTTGGTGCCGGCGAGAAACGCTCAGGAAACGCGGCCTCGTATGGGGTGGCCTGGCATCCGCACGAAGCAAGGAGCCTGGCATGACCTTCACCGACGAGTTCCTCCCCGACCGGCGCGCGTTGCTGCGCGGGGCCGCCATGATCGCGGCCGCCGGCGCGGTTCTGCCCACGACAGGGATCGCGGCCGCCGCGGCGACGGACGCCGACGAGCTGTTCAAGAAGGGGGAGTTCGACGAGGCCGCGCGCGGCTATCGGCGGCTGCTGCGCGAGGACCCCGAGAACGCGCACGCCTCCGCCCAACTGGGCTACATCGCCCTGCTGTCGAACCGGTTCGCGGCCGCCGAACGCCACCTGTCCACCGCCACGACGCTGGACCCCGGTGACGTGGCCTCGCGGCAGCGCCTGGCCGAGTGTTACGTCCGGCAGGACCAGCTCGCCCGCGCCGTCCCACTCCTGCAGAAGACCGGCAGACCGCGCGATGCCGCCTACGCCACCCTCTACGCCCACGTCACCGGCACACCCTGGCAGCTACATGGTGCACAGAGCACCCGTGTGCCCTTCGAGACGATCGAGCCCCTGCCTGCCGTCAAGGCCGAGGTGAACGGCAGGACGAAAACGTTCTACCTCGACACGTACGCCACGCTCGACCTGGCACAGGACGTCGCGGAGGAGGCCGGGCTGCGCTCTCTGGCCACCCTTTCGGGGGTCGCCAGCAACAATCCGGTCACCATCCACCTGGGCGTCCTGGAGTCGTTCCGGATCGGTGACATCGAGGTGCGCAATGTTCCGGTTCAATGGATCGACGCGCAGCGGCCGCCGCTGCCCGACGGCTCGCAGCCGGCGGGCGTGCTCGGGACGACGCTCTTCTACCACTTCCTGGCCACGATGGACTACGCCGGCCAGGCGCTGGTGCTGCGGCGCAAGTCCGCGACCCGGGGCAAGGGCGCCGGTCGGCTCCCGCTGTGGCTGGCCGGCGATCACTTCCCGTGCACCCTGGGCAGCCTGGGCGACTACGGGCCACGAATCGTCACCCTCGACACCGGCGGTCTGGGCCACGGCCTCGACACGACGGTGGAGTACGCCGAGCGGGCCGGCCTCAAGGTGGACTACGACCACCCGATCGAGAAGAACGGCGTCCCCTTTTACCCCGTCACACCCGAGCGGATCAGCCTCGGCAGGGCGGTCGGGCGGAACGTGCGGGGCTTCGCCTCCGCCAAGACGATCCCCGGCCAGCCCGGTCCGGGTCAGGCCGGCATGTTCGGGTTCGAGATCATCGCCAACTTCACCCACGAGTTCTTCAAACCGTTCGCCGTCACCTTCGACTACACCGGCATGAACGTCCACATCACCCGCGGCGTCCCTGAGCGCCCTTGAGCTGCACCGCTATGCCGGTCCGCTGCCGTGGACGCATGCGCCGTCGAGGAGATCCTCATGCCGCGTCGTAATGCATTCCGGGGTTCGGTCAAGTACAAGGTGTACGCACTGTAGGACGAAGGGAGCCCGGCTCGTGCGGCTCAAACAGGTGGAACCGGCAAGCCCGTTAGCTCGGGCGCAGGCGTTCGAAGCCTTTTACCTGCGGCATTTCGACGCGATGACACGGTTCGTCGCACGGCGGACAGGCGATCCGCAGGCGGTGGCCGACCTGACGGCCGAGGTGTTCCTCGCGGCGCTGCACTCGCGGCACACCTACCGGCCGGGCCGGGGCAGTGAGACCGGATGGCTGTACGGGGTGGCGCGCAACGTGCTGTCGGCCCAACGTCGCCGCAGCGAGCGCGAGGCCCGCGCCGTCGAACGGGTCGTCGCGCGCCGGCTGCTGGACGGCGACGACCTGGCCGACCTGACCGACCGCATCGACGCCGAGGAGCCCGCCCGGCGGGCGCTGTCGGCCATGGCCGGCCTGGCGGAGGGGGAGAGGGCGCTGCTCGAGCTGGTGGTCATCGACCAGCTGACGGTGGCCGAGGCGGCCCAGGCCCTGGGCATCAGGGTCGGGACGGCCAGAGTCCGGCTGCATCGCGCCCGCCGGACATTGCGGAATGTGCCCGGTGTATCTGCGGCTCTTGTGACGGAAGGACTGTGATGACGGTGTCGTTCAGGGACAAGCTGCTCGAGGAACTGCGCGCCGAGGCCGCCACGGTCTCGTGGGAACCGCTGCCGGCGCGCCGGCCCGCACGCCATCTGGTGACCGCGGCGGGCTTGGGCGCTGCGGTGGTCGCAGCGGTGGCGGTCGCCATACCGCTGATGTGGGACGCGCCGGCGTTCGCCGTCGTCAAGAACTCCGACGGTACGGTCACCGTGCGGATCAACGAGTTCGTCAGGCCCAAGGAACTGGAGAAGAGGCTGAGAGAGGCGGGCGTGCGAGCGGTGATCGACTACGTCCCCTACGGCCAGACCTGCCGTGAGCCGAGGGGCGAGAACGTGCCCCAGCCGGAGCGGATGCCGCTCAGGCATACCGAGGACTCCCCTGGCTTCCGGATCGACCCCAAGGACATCGGGCCCGACGAGACGCTCGTCATCCAGATGCACTCCGCCAACGGCGACCCGGCCAAGAGCAACGGAGGCAGCGTCGCGGTCATCCGCGGACCGGTCGCATCCTGCGAACTCGTCCCGGCCAAGTTCACCGGCGAAGACCGCGAGTGACCAAGTCCGAGGCGCGGCCTGTGCCGAGGATGACTTCATACCGTCCGCTCAGAACATTCCGTGAGGAATCTGTGCGGCCTCCGGCACCGGCTGCACCACATCCCAGTGTTCGACGATCTCCCCGTCGACCAGCCGCCAGATGTCGACGACGGCGATGCCGCGCGGGTCGTCGTCCGTCGTCATGTGGTAGTGCATCACCACGTGATCGTCGTCGGCGACGACCCGTTTGAGGTCGAGCCGGGCGCCGGCCACGGGAGCCTGGGCGATGAACGCGATGAACGCCTCCCGGCCGGAGGGGTTTCCCGGGCTGTGCTCGATGAAGTCCTGGTGCAGGAGGGTACGGAGCACGTCGATGTTGCCCGCCGCGAACTCGGTGAAGCCGTGGACGACGAGCTGCCTGTTGCGTGCGGCTTTGCTGCTTTCGCTCATGCGGGCCACCGTCCCAGCCGCCGCCCGGCCCTGTCGATTACATGTCATGTAATCGCGGTGATCGACGAGGCGGTCGATAATCGCTCGCATGACGCAGGACCGGCCGGTCGGTGAGCTGCTGCGCGAGTGGCGGCACCGCAGAGGGCTCAGCCAGCTCGATCTGGCGATTCAGGCAGAGGTGTCCGCCCGGCACGTCAGCTTCGTGGAGACGGGGCGGACCATTCCCAGCAGTGCGATGGTGTTGCGCCTGGCCGAGCATCTCGGCGTGCCGTTGCGGGAACGCAACCGCCTGCTGGTCGCGGCCGGGCATGCGCCCGTCGTCAGGGAGCGGCCGCTGGACGATCCGCACCTGGCGTCGGCGCGGGAGGTCCTGGAGCAGATCCTGCGTGGGCACGAGCCGTATCCGGCGATCGCGGTGGACCGTCGCTGGAACTTGCTGCTGGCCAACACGGCGATCGAGGTCTTCCTGGAGGGCGTCGACGCGGCGTTGCTGCGTTCGCCGGTCAACATGATGCGGCTGGGCCTGCATCCGGGCGGGTTCGCGCCGCGGCTGCGCAACCTGGGGCAGGTTCGCGCTTACCTGCTGCCCCGGCTCGCCCGCCAGGTGGCGCAGACGGGTGATCCGGAGCTGAGTGCCCTGTATGAGGAGCTGCTGTCGTACGGTCCCGAAGGTGATCCGGCGCCGCCCGATCCCGCCGACATCGCGCTGCCCATCCGCATCCGGCATCGCGGAGCGGAGCTGTGTTTCATCAACACCGTCACGACGTTCGGCGCCGCCTTCGACGTCACGTTGGAGGAGATCGCCGTCGAGGCGTATTTCCCCGCTGACGACGACACCGCCCGCTTCTTCCGGGGCCACTGAATTAGGGCCTGGCACGGGCAGCGGCCGCCCTCGCCATTGCGCCAGACAGCTACGAGCTTGGACCCTCACGTCTGCTGCGCTACGCGCGCATATGTGCCTGTGCCTTACCGCGGTCATCGCGATGACGTGCGCGACGGCTGGGACCGACGGCACACCCGGTGATTGCGTACTGCCATGGTGGCCCGCATGGCTTCCCTCGTAGAGGCCGGCGCGGTGCGGTGACGTACCTGCCTGGAGCCGGGGAACGCGAAGGCCTGGCCGGTTCGTCGGGACGAGCCGGCCAGGCCCAGGGCGGGGGCCGTTACGGGGTTACCACTCTTCCGCCGAAGGTCACGACGAGGCGGCCGTCGGAGGCGAAGGACCAGCCCAGGGCGCCGGTGTAGGACGAGCACCGGGACCCGTTCGAGCCGGACCAGAACTGGTTCGAGCCGTCGGCGTCACCGACGATCCTGTCGTTGGTCCCGCTGCTGCTGCGGCACGAGGTGTTGTTGCGGAACACCGAGGTGCCGGCGTCGAACGAGAAGTTGCGTTCGGTGTTGTCGATGCTGACGTTGTTCGACACGGTCATCGTTCCGGGGTTCCGGTTGTAGGTGAATCCGTGCTTGCCGTTGTCGTAGGCGATGTTGCGCCGGATGGTGTGGTTGACCGGGACGTCCTCGCCGCCGAGCTTGTAGCCGTTGCGGTCACCGGCCGTGTTCTGGGTGCCGTCGCTGAGGGTGCCGTTCTCGTAGGAGAGGGAGTCCTCGATGGTCACCGCGCCGATGGGGCCCTCGTCGGCGTAGGTGTAGAGGTCCCAGCCGTCGTCGATGTTGTTGTGGGCCACGGCGTAGCGGAACACGTTGCCGGGGCCGGAGGTGAGCTTGGCGGCGAAGCCGTCGGCGTCCTCGCCGTCGGAGTCGGCGTTGTCGTGCGACACCGCGCTCAGGATGAGGTTGTTGGACGGCCACTGCTCGCGCGGGGTGGTGGAGGTCATCCGCGACAGTTGCAGCCCGGTGTCGCGGTTGAAGCGCGTCACCGTGCGCTCGAAGATGTTGTTGTGGCCGCCGACGAAGATCCCGTTGTCGCCGGCGCGCTCGACGACGATGCCGTAGACGTGCCAGAAATTCCCGTTCACGGCAAGCCCGCGGTTCGCTGACGCCTCGCTCTGGGCCGAGAAGTTCAGCACCGGGGTCTCACCCGGGTAGGCCGACAGCTTCTTGCGGGCGCTCGAGGTGCCGTTGTTGCCTGCCGCGATGGTGACCGTCTGTGAGAAGTCGTAGCGCCCGCCGCGCATGAGGATCGTCCCGCCGGGAGCGACGCGGGTGATCGCCGAGGTGAGCGTCGTCGGGCTTGACTGCGTTCCGGGTGCGCTGTCCGTGCCGTTCGGCGCCACGTACAGCGTTCCGGGCGGCGGAGGCGTTGTGCCGCCTGCCTCGAAGTCGAGGTAGTCGATGTTGGGCAGGCCGCCCGAGGTGGTCGGGTTGAGCCGGATGGTGTTGCTGCCCGCGTTCACCGACACGGTCAGGGTCTTGGTGACCCAGGTGTTC
>NZ_VJYI01000031.1 GCF_008065375.1 Nonomuraea sp. SYSU D8015 | reverse complement strand
AGGACAGCCTGGACGATCGCGCAGGTCATCGCGGGCACGTAAGGAGACGGGTTGGCATGACAAGAGGCTCTCGGTAAGACAGCAGTCGACCAAGATCCGATGCCTCTACCGGAGAGCCTGGTTGCTGTCTTACCCTGCCGCGATACCGCTGTCCAATCACACCCTGATCCGCCTGGCCGAGCTGATCCGCGCCCGGCGGGCCGAACGGCGCTGCCGGTGGCGGCGCCTGGATGCGGCCCGGCAAGCCCTGCTGGTGCTGGCCCACCTGCGCAATGGCGACACCTACGCGCGTCTGTCCGCGGGGTTCGCCATCGGCACCAGCACCGCCTGGCGCTACGTCCGCGAGGCGGTCGACCTGCTCGCCACGCTCGCCGACGACGTCACCGCCGCCGCCTTACGCGCCTGCCGGCTGGCCTACGCCATCCTCGACGGCACCCTGAACCGATCGACCGGCTGGCCGACGAGCGGCCGTACTACTCCGGAAAACACAAACGCCACGGCATGAACGCCCAGGTCCTGGCCGACCCAGCGGGCCGGCTGGTGTGGGCCTCACCCGCACTGCCCGGCGCGACCCACGACCTAACCGCGGCACGCACCACTGGCCTGATCGACGTCCTGACCACCGCGAAGGTGAAGACCTTCGCCGACAAGGGTTACCAGGGCGCAGGCGGCACGATCCGCACGCCGTTCAAGCGCCACCGGCTCCGGCCGCCGCTGTCGCGTCACCAGCGATCGGTCAACCGTGCTCACGCCCGCATCCGCGCCCGCGGCGAACGCGCCGTTGCCACCTTGAAGACCTGGAAGGTTCTGGACCAGCTGCGCTGCTGTCCGCACCGCACCACCCCGATCGTGCAGGCCATCCTCGTCCTGCAACTCATCGAGGAGCGCCGTTACTCAGGATGAAAAGGGCTCAGGGATAACGCGGGGCGAACGACACCCGAACCGCCCTACTATCTCTTTCCGAGCATCACTCAAACGCTTGCTCCCTCTGACGGCACCACACCGGCTGACCCGTATCGCCTTAGCGGCGGCGAGCGGCCAGGACTCGTGCCGGAGATCCACCAGACCCCCACGGACGCTATGCCGGCCGTGAGGGCCCAGCGTTCCACGGTCGAGCTCCTGGTGGATCTCCATCGCAGGACTGCAGAGGCCCTCAGCCGCATCGACCGCGAGCTTGGCTCGCTGGGATGAACTCCGGGCAGGTCTCGCGCGCTGCGGAGAGGGACCCGCCTGGCAACCCCTCCCCGAAGTACCGGTGATCGGTCTAGCAAGCCGTGCCAGCGTGGTCAGCCACCCTGAGCTGGATGCCGAAGGAGGCCAGGAGTCTCCTGAGGCGTTGGCCTGGTGCGGCAGCGGCCGCGTCAGAGCGCTCACATTTCGTCGGAGGACCAGTTCTGTGCACCCGCCAGTGGCGTTGCGCCCAGGCCAGCAGAAGGCGCCTCGGATGTTCCAGCGGGAGCCACTTGCGATCGGTTCCAGCAGGACCGCACTGTGCTCTCGGTCCTCTGCTTGTCTGTCGATCAAGTGCAGCTCACCTGACGGGGGCAGAAGCTGGGGCATCATCCTGCGATCCGTGCGCTTGGTTCCGGCAGTTTCTGGCCCCTTTTTGCAGCTGAGGCCCGCATGGTCGCGGCGGTGCGTGGACACGTGGCCAGGAGCAGGGCTCGTGCACGGTTGGCCCACCCGTCCGGGCCGTCAGCGTAGACACGGTCCAACTCCTGCGCAGGGCGCTCCCGGTGCTCCTGCCGTTGTGTGACAGGAGGGATTACGCGCCGGTCAGACTCTGTTTGCATGGGCCCCTCACCAGATGCGGGCTCTCCAGATCCACGTCTTTCGAGCCGCTGCTGGTTCACCTGGGCGCCAATCTCCTCACAGGCGGGGCACGGATGTCCTGACGGCAGCAGTTGATCCTCACACTCCGGATGGGGGCATGCATAGCCACGATGGACGACGGCCAGAGCGACGGCGACTGGTCGTCGCGGCTCTACGCCGTACCACACCGCCAGCCGCCGCCGAACGCGCGCCGTCATCTGCGCCACCGTGCGCCCTTGGCTCATTTCCCTCTCCACGGCCGCAATTACGCGCTGACGGTCTCGCTCGCTCATCCGCAGTTGCCAGGTGAGGGGAAGCGCAGCCATGACACTCAGCGCTCCTCGCGGCCGAAACATCCGAGGCACGCTGCCCGTGTCGTCGTTGATTGGCCTCTCGCGCGAAAGCGCGTGCTCCGCGTCCTTGCTACGGACCTGTACATCGCCTACGGCGAGAGGCGCATCATCGCGCTTCTCAAATCCGGTTTCAAGGTCGCGCTTCTGTATCGCCTCAGCGTCCGAGATCGTTTCGACCGAATTTCCGAGATCGTTTCGCCTCAGGTTCCGAGATCGTTCCGCAGTCGGCTCCTGCTCAGGCTCGTCGTCCGGCTCCGCACGGGACTCCTCGTCGAGGGTGGAGGCGGGGCCCACGACGCGCAACGGGGCATCGTGTGTGCGGTAAGCAATTATGCGGCCAGCACGGCGACGTGAAATCCACCCATCGTCTTCGAGAGCGGCCAGCATGGACCGGAGCGTCCGGTCGGTTACCTCCAGGTCTTTGGCCAGCTCAGCCTGACTGCGGACCGCCCCAACCGCTTCGTCACGGCGGAGCCGGCAGTAGAGCTCCAAAAGTGCCGATCGGTTCCGTCGAGGCGTCCACACGCCTTGGATGCTGCGGCAGCCGACACCGGCCGCCGCACGATAGGACAACCTCGCCCAGGCCGCGTCCTCCGGAAATGGCGCAAGATAGCGACGGGTGGTCCGGGTGCTCGTGTCGGTAATGATCCACGCGCCAGCCGCGTTCAACGCGTCGTAGATGGTCGACGGATGCATGCCGAGTCGTTCAGCCAGGAACCCAATGCTCGCAGTGCAGCCTGCGCGTCGCTGCGAAAGAGCGGCCACCTGGGCTACGACGGGCCAGACAGCGCCATGAGGAAGCCCCAGCGGGATTTTGACCGTGCCATCGGGCAGTTCGTCGAGCGGGCGTGGGACAGCGGGGGAGTAGGCGGTCATGCTGCGTCCCGGCCGTGGTCGTGCTTCAAACGGGGCTGGGGCAAATCCTCAATAACGGCGGCGCCGTCGAGCGGGCCCGCCGTTCGGGCGCTGAATGGTCCGGTTTTTGGGCGCGCTGAATAGAGCGCATGGCTCATGGTGTGCTCCGATGCGGTTTTTGGGTGCACTAAATAGAGGTGCTGGCGTCCCTGCTGTGCAGTTGGGACGGCACCGTCTGGGTGCGTTATGGGGTTAGGCGGGCCCGGGTATATCGCCTCCGGGCAGCGGGTGACCTAGATCAAGGGCGCCTCCGGGGTGACGTGCAGCGGGTGCGCCGGTCGCGGTAGGGCGACGGCGAGCTCGTGCGGCCGACCGGCCAGCCAGCGGCCCTCAGGCGAAGACGTGACAGAGCACGCCTGTATGAGGCAGGGCCGCGGCCGCCGCACCCTGCGGCAGGTGCTGGCAGGGCTAGTCGGTTGCGGCTCTGTTTTTGGGTGCGCCAAATAGAGCGCATGGCTCATGGTGTGCTCCGATGCGGTTTTTGGGTGCACTAAATAGAGGTGCTGGCGTCCCTGCTGTGCAGTTGGGACGGCACCGTCTGGGTGCGTTATGGGGTTAGGCGGGCCCGGGTATATCGCCTCCGGGCAGCGGGTGACCTAGATCAAGGGCGCCTCCGGGGTGACGTGCAGCGGGTGCGCCGGTCGCGGTAGGGCGACGGCGAGCTCGTGCGGCCGATCGGCCAGCGGGCACGCTTCCGCGTGTGGCGTGGTCCAGCCTGCGCGACACAGGGGTGGCTGGCCGCGAGGACGTTGGGTGCGAATTGGCCTGGAGGACGTAGCGAGCTGTGGCATCAGCGGCGCGCTGGTGACCCGTCGTTTGGCCGAGCCGGCGAGACAGGCGCATGTGACCTGTGTGATGTCGGCCGTATGAGGGCGCAGTTGCGTGGCCGGTTGCCCGCTCCAGCTGGTGTCCGGTTTATGGCACACGGGGCACACGCGAGCGGTAAAGATCATCATGGGCAGCGACACGCCGAACACGCCAATTGCGTGCACGACTTGGCCGACCCGGGGATCCTCGTCTATCTTGGACTCCGAGACTTCTGGACACCGGCCAGGCACGCAAAAGCCGAAGCCGATACGCGCCGGGCTGGATGTCTGTTTGTAGAGAGAGCTCTCGCGCACGGTTTACCAGGCCAAGTAGCGCGGGGGCTCTCTGCATTTGTGCAGGTGCGCCGGTGTCGGCGCGGCTTACGTCGGCGTCTGAATGCCTCCTCTTGCCGGGGAGTCGGCGGGCTTAGGCCGCGGTCTGTTGGGGACGTTCGAGGTCGTATCGATCCAGGACCGCCTGCTGTTCGTACCTTGATGTGCTGTCCGCATTCGGGAGCGGCGTGTCGACGCCGCCGTTCAGCAGGATGCGCACCAGCGAGTGAGTGGCCTCGGGCGTCAGCGCAGGAACATTGCGCCCCCGGTCGTTGCGATCGGTTGCCCGCTTCGGGGGCGCGGGATGCAAGGCACTTATCAAGGCCACGAGATAGGCAGTCATGTGGGAGTAGCCGAAGGCCGTGTACGCGGATTTGATGCGATCCTTGACGCCCACGCGGGTGCGGGTGGCGAACACGTGCCTGTCGTTGGACGCCAGCTCTGGTGCCCTGGCTAGCAACATCGGAATCATCGAACGTATCGATGCGGCGAGCTCTGGCTGCTGCCGATGCTCCGGATGCAGGGCGCTGATGAGGTCCGTGAGGTAGACGCCAGCCTTCTTGTAGCCGTGGCGTTTCGCGGCAGCCTCGATGCGCTCCTTCAGCTCCAGCGGCACCGCAAACGTCGATGTGTCTCGCTTCCCCTTGTGGAGCTGTGCCATCGCTATCCCCTCCCATCACTGGTGATCGAGACCGTAGCGCACTCACAAACAGTTTGCGAGGAGCCGCGCGGAGAACTTGCCGCGTTGCTCGCAG
Source organism: Nonomuraea sp. SYSU D8015 (assembly GCF_008065375.1). GTDB lineage: Bacteria > Actinomycetota > Actinomycetes > Streptosporangiales > Streptosporangiaceae > Nonomuraea. Next base: position 110,769 of record NZ_VJYI01000031.1, on the reverse strand, counting down.
TCCGTGGGGGTCACCGCTGGGCGACATGGACGTCTCCTGCTCTTGTGACGGTCACGTAGGAGAACCCGTGGCCCTCTGTAGCTCCTGGTCATTGGCCTTGAGCGCGAGATCACGGCCGCGTGTTCCAGCGCCGCCCATGTCGAATTCCACTGTTGCCGGCCGACGCGTCGTTGCTCGTGGCGCGATCTGAATGAGCCTCTGCTGGTTGAGTCGCCGCGGCTTGTGGTTCGGGAGTTCACGAACGGCCCGGCGGTTGTGGCCTGATGTGTGCAGGGCCTCGAGGCCAAGCTGCCTCGGTGAGGGGGCCGGGGGTAAGTGATCCGCCCCACAAGGTGGCGGCCACTCGCCTTGCTCACCTTCAGGCCACCGTGGGTGGCCAGCTGTGCCTGGCATGTATCCCGCATGCGGGCGCCAGCGCAACCCGTGGGCGGGGGGACCGGATGGCAATCGTTCGGGGGAGGGGACGAATGCTGTCGTCAGGTCACCCTTCTCTTGATGGACCCGCCCCTCAAGGGGGACAGCAGCCGACGCCTGCCCACGGCCTTCAAGTAACAAACTGGTCACAACAAGCCCTTGTCAAGAAATTTGACTCCTTGTAGTAATCGAACCTGTTTACACTCTCACGCGCATCTCTGACAACGACCTTGACTCTTGTAAAGGCGTCTGACTCAGCGAATGCTAGGTGCTTTCGGACTGTTTGTCCCGGTTTCTAAGGAGGTGGCGGTGCCTGTGTCGCATGCATTTCCTCAGGAGATGAAGCCAGCCGGTCCAGGTTGCGACGCGGCGCTGTCTCTGGCCAGCTACTCATCGCGTCGATTCCCGCCAGGCGAGCCCGCCCGGCAGAGCTGTCACATCGCGGCTGCGCGGGTGTTCCCACGCGCGATGCGTCTGGCGTCATCACCGCAGGCGTCGCGATGACCGGGACACATCAGGTGACCACCCACCGGGTGCCCGAAGGCGGACGTGGTCATGCACAAGTCGTCAAGGCTGCCCGGCATCGTGCTGGCAATGGTGCGGGGTTGGTTCAACTGGTGGCATACGGCGGAGCGGTCCTGGTCATGCTGGACAGCAGCGCGACGCCAGCGGTGTTGGTCGCACTCCGCAGCGATGGCATCGCCGAGGCTGTCGCCCAGCCTGAGCTGACGTCGGTGAGCACACTCAACCTGATGGCCGCCGTTGGCTTGCTCGCTGGTGTGGGCGGAGTGTCCAGAGCCTTGGGGCACCGGCGGATGCTCTGGGCGGGGCTGGTGCTTTTCGGGTTGGGCGGGATGATTTCCGCTGTTGCCCCTGCCTGGGCGGTGCTGCTGGCCGGACGGCTCGCTCAGGGGGTGGCCACAGCTTTGCTGCTGCCCGCCTTACTCATGTTGGTGATGCAGGACCTGCCCATAAGGCGGCGCAGTAGGGCGTTGGCGTACTGGGTCTGCTGGTGCGGGCTGGGCTCGGTGCTGGCCTTGTCGGGAGCAAGCCCGATAGTCAGCAGCCATGGCTGGCGGGTGGTGTACCTGGCGGCAGCCGTCGGGGCATTCGCCTTACTGACAGCCTTGACAAGCTTGCTCCCTGCGCGACAACCGTCTACGGCACGGGCGGACGTCGCGGTCAATCTGCTGACGTTGGGGTCGCTGGTCGCGGCGGGCGTAGTGGCCAGCGAGGGAAGCCGGTGGGGATGGACCTCGCTGCGCACCGTGGTGTGCGGCGTGATGGCTCTGGGGCTTGCCGGTGCTGGGCTGGCACTCCGTACCCGCACCGCTCACGGTTCAGCAGCGTCGCAGGAGCGGTGGCACCCAGGGTGGGGAGGACTGTCCTCCTGCCTGCACGGCGCAATATGGCTGATCATGCTCGGCCTGGGAGCGCCGCTGGCGCCCCCTGCAGGCCTGGATGTCATCCAGTGGGGGGGATGGCTTCTGCCGGTGTGGTTGGGCCTGGCGGTGGCCACGCCCATCGCTGCCGCCTGGGGACGGCGATACGGGGCAAGGGCGGTGTTGTACGGCAGCTGTATCGCCGCAATGGTCGGCTGCCTACTGCTGGCGGCGCAACCCAGTCTGCCCGGATGGGGCGCGCTGGCAGCGGCTCTGGTGGGCGCAGGTCTAGGAGCGTTGCTCACCGCGACCTGTTCGGCCGGCCTTCACCCGGATCCTCCGTCACAGCAGGCGAGCGCGGCAGGGGCGTTGGCCGGCGCCCGCACGCTCGCGGGAATGATGGGCACCAGCACCGCCGCAGCGCTTGTGGATCACCCGCTGCCAGGCGAGCGCCTCCCGGGCCACACCGGCGTGATGATCGGCGCTGTGGGCCTGGCCTCGCTATTGGCCACCGCGCTACTGGTCCACGCCCTGCCAGCCCTACATGCCGCTCACGGCCCCGCCGCGGCCCCCCGCGCCGCGTTGATCGTGCACCCGCTTACCGCCGAGGCCGAGGCCGCCGCGCTGCGCCAGCTCCTGACCGAGGTCCGCCACGACATCGCCAGCATGCATGACGACGTCAGCGTGGCCCTAGCCCGGCTGCAGGCCACGGCTCAGGAACCGGTCGAGCTCGACGAGCCGCCACCATCACCGACACATCTCGCACCAGGTTGACCATCCATAGGAGCCGTTGTGCACTCCCCAATCTCCCCGAATCCGCGTCCCACGCAGCACATCACGCTTCGTTGCAAGACCCGGCGAGCGGCACTGTCACATGTCCGGTGCGGCCGCTTAACACGCCCCGCTGGCCCGGACCGGAGTGCTGGCCTGTCGCGCCTTGGCCGCCCTCCCCATAGCCGTCTGAGCCCGTCAGCCGGCGGCGCCGGTTGGCGCGGGGTGCGTCACGGACGCCTCTTGCGGGGCGATACATCGGCTCGGCGGCGCCACAACGAGGCTGCGCCCCGTGCGGCGACCCGCTCTCCCTACGCCGAGAGCTCCGCTCGGGGGCGGGCGTGGTGAGCCCGGATCTGGCCCAGGTCGTCGCCCGGATCTGTGCGCGCGTGGCCCCTGAGGCGATAGCCCGAGTGGTCGTGCTCTCCAGCGGCGTCCGGGTCGACATCGCCACCGGCCCGGACGAGCGGCGGCGCTGGATCAGCGGCCATCAGGTGCTGCGCGAACTTCGGCTGGTCGGCTGGCGAGTTCAGCCGCACCCAGACCAACTGCTGGTAGGCCGGTGGAGCTCAGTGAATCTGGCCCACCGGGTCCAGACCTTGACCGCCGGCGTGCAGGCGATGCAAGAGGTGATCTTCACCGCGGAGGCGGTGCTGGCTGCCGTCCAGCGTCACTACCGAGCCCATCATGACGCCGGCCCTGCCGAGGCGCTCGCGGCGGCCGGTGCCGAGGTGTCGGCCTGGTACCAGCGCTGGCCGGTACGGCTCGCTGAGCTGGAGGGGTTCGACCGTGAAGCGGACAGGCATGTCACCCAACTCCTGCTGGCCCGGTCGCAGGAGCTGGAGCGGCAGGTCCTGCCCTTGTGCGTGCTGCATCGCCAGGTCGTGGACTATTCGGTTGCGGCGCTGGGCGATCTCCTGCCTAACTGGGATGGTCCCGTCGACGTTCGCGCACGCCTCCTCCAGCGAGTGGGGGAGCACTTCGCTGGCTTTCTGCCCACCCCGTCCGGCCCTGCCGCGATGGGGGAGTCGTGATGGCCTGGCTGTTGCTGGCGTTGGCGATCGCCATCGAGATCGGTGCCAGCACGGCTCTTACGGCCGCCGCATCCCACGGTCAAGCGCCTGGTGCGTCAGCTCCACTCACCGCGCTGGCGCTGGCCGGGGTGGTGCTCTCCTACATCCTCATGGCCGCCGCCCTGCGCCAGCAGATGGAGGTCGGTATCGCGTACGCGATCTGGTCCGGGGTGGGCACCGCGGCCATCGCCGTCATCGGCATCGTCGCCTTCGGCGAATCGATCAGCCTGACCAAAACGCTTGCGATCGTCCTGATCATCAGCGGCGTAACCATGCTGCAACTGGCCCCCCAAGCTCGCACCACCACCGCCGCCAGGACAACGATGCCCCCATCGCGGCCAGCGGTGGTGGTGGTGCGACCCGACACGATCCAGGCACTAACCCTCGCCCTGACCGACTTGACCACCGCCCTGGCGCCACTGCGCCCTCCGAACACAGCACTGGCCCCCGCGACGCGCTCGGTCGCCGAACCGGCGGCCCTTGGCCCGCGCACTGCCTTCCTACCCGACGTCCTCCTCACCGCCGCAGCCGCGGTCGTCTCGCCGCAGCGGCGAGTACCCGTCGACGCCACCCACACCAGGCATGCTGACCGGTCCACAGCCGGTACGAGCCCACGGGCGGGCACGACGACCGCTGCCCGCAGCGGCCAGCCGCGGCCGCCGTCGATGACTTCCCCCCTCGATGGCGAGCCTCATGTCTTCATGGCGGCCAGCCGATGAACTGCTCCGCACGCCTAGCACCCCCCCATTTCCCCAGAGCACGGACAGGATCACGATGACTCTTCGCTCGCGTGCCAGGGCGCGCCGCATGCGTTTACCTACCGCCTACGACGACGCATGGCTGCCCCGCCTGGCCACCCCCCATCGCGGCACGTCCTACCGCGGTGACACCGCCACCCTCCTGGGCGCCGCCTGGCGCAACCCGCGCCAGCTCGGCACGATCGCGCCGAGCTCACGCGCCCTGGCTCGCTTGGCGGCCAGCGTCGTGCCCACCCAGGGCACGCCCACCGTGGTGGAGCTCGGCGCCGGCGGTGGCGCCATCAGCGATGTGATCGCCACCCGCATGCCGTCGGGCGGCCGCCAACTGGCCGTGGAGATCAACAACGACCTGGTCCGGCACCTGAGCCGCAGCCGCCCGTGGCTGCAGGTCCTCGGCGGCGATGCCGCCCAGCTGACTCAGCTGCTCGGCCAAGCTGCCGTCGACCGGGTCGACGCGGTGGTCAGCGCCCTGCCCTGGACCTTCCTGCCTGCGGCGCACCGCCAGAGCATCCTGGCCGAACTCCAGGCCGTGCTGGCCCCGGACGGGATCCTGAGCACGATCATCACACTCACCGCCTGGCCCACCCGCTCCTGCCGGGTCTTTCGCCATCAGCTGGCGAGCACCTTCGGCCACATCGAGGTGCTCGGCCCGGTCTGGGCGGCGCTGCCACCAGCCGTCGTGCTGACCTGCCGCAAGCCGAGCCATGGCTGAGCACGGCAGCGGCACAGCCACCTGGCCGCGCAGCTTCCGCCACCGGCGCGTGCACCCGCTGCCCGGTCTGGCCGACCTGATCCGCATCGCTGTGCACGGTGGCTGGACGCGTCGCGATCTGTCCGAGGCCCACCTCTTGCCCGTCCAACGCGCCGAGCTGCGCCCGGTCGGACAGGGGGAGGTGGCGCTGACCTGGCTCGGGCATTCCTCGTGGCTGGTGCGCACCGCCACCCGCGCGATCCTCATCGACCCGGTTTTGTCGGCGAAAATCCCCGGTGTGCGGCCGCGGCTCACTCCGCCCGGGCTGGACGTCGCCGAACTGCCGCCGGTCGATGTTTTGCTGATCAGCCACGATCACGTTGATCACCTGGATTGGTCCACCGTGGACAGGCTGGATCGCCGCATCAGCGTGCTCGTCCCGGCCAAACTAGGTCGCGGGTTTCGCCGCCGAGGCTTTTGCCGGGTGCAAGAGCTGGACTGGTGGCAGCACGCGATGGTCGATGACCTGAAATTCGTCTGCCTGCCCGCCGCCCACTGGTCAGGTCGCACCCCGTGGGGGCTCTGGCGCACGCTCTGGGCCAGCTGGCTGCTGACCGTCCCGACAGGCCAGCAGATCTATCACGCCGGTGACAGCGCCTACGCCCCGCACTTCGCCGCGATCGGCGCGCGCTATCCCGGGATTGATCTGGCCTTGATGCCGACCGGATCCTTTGGCCCGCGCTTCTTCCAGAGCTGGGCTCACCTCGATCCTGCTCAAGCGGTGCGCGCGTGCGCCGATCTGGGCGCGGCCCGGATGGCATTGATGCACTGGGCGACCTTTGTGCTGTCTGACGAACCCCTCCTCGAGCCGCGCACGCTGAGCATCCATGCCTGGCGGCACGCCGGCCGCCCGGAGCAAGACCTGTGGGCGATGGCCATCGGTGAGACCCGCACGCTCGCCACCGCCCACACGCGCGGGCCCGCGCTCGAACCTACACCCCGACCCGCCGGACGCAGCACGCCTGCCCACCCGCACGAGACATGGCCGGACAGCGGCACCCCGCATCGCCCGTCAGGTCAGCGTCAGGAGGTATCGTCGTGATCGACGGATTCCCACGCCAGCGTGGATTGCTGCGGCTGAGCGGTGCCCCACACCTCCCTCTCCAAGCACTGGCGGACGAGCTGCGCTCGCTGACCGGACGCGACGTCCAACCAGTCCCGGCCGAACTGGTCTCCCTTCCGGTCGGCGCTGCGGCTCAGGTGGGTCAGCAGCCGGCGGCGAGCGTGCGTGCGCTGCGCGCCCAGTTGGCGGCTGGTGAGATCGATTGTGCGGTCCATGCCGTGTCGGATCTGCCCACCACCCCGGAGGGGCAGCTGGCGATGGCGGCCACCCCCGCCCGGGATGATCCCCGTGATGTCCTGCTCGCCGCCCGCCCCTTCGGCGAACTTGCCCGGGGTGCGGTGGTGGGCACCACGTCGGCCCGCCGTCTGGCCATGCTGCGCCGGCTGCGGCCTGACCTGAGCTATCACCTCATCGACGGCGACGCCCAGATCTGCATGGACATGGTCGCCGACGGGCAGCTGGCCGCCGTTGTGTGCGGCCGACTCGACCTCGGCCGCCGCAAGGCCAAGGTCGGCCAGGTTTTCGCGATCGAGCAACTGCTGCCCGACCCCGGTCAGGGCGCGCTCGTCTTGGAATGCCTCAACGACCGGTATGACGTCATCGACACCGTGCGCGTGCTGCACGATCTGCGCACCTGGCGCGCGATCACCGCGGAACGGGCGCTCCTGGCGGCCCTGAACCCCGAGGGCCGGTTCGTCGTCGGCGGCTACGCCGCCGACGACGGCCACCTGGTCAGCGTGACCGCGGCGGTGCTGTCGCGCGACGGGCGGCGCCTGGCCCGCACCTTCGGCACGGCCGATTCCACCGAAGCGGCCGACCTGGGTCATCGGCTGGGGGCTGACCTGCACGCCGCAGTTGCCTCCTGGGACCTGCTCGCCGAAACCGGAACGGGTGAGACGACATGAGCGTCCCCGCAACTCCACTGCGATCGCCCGCACGGCGCGCCCCCAGCGCGCCGACAGCCCGCACCGCCACCACCCTTGCCACCTGCTTCGCTGGTGGTGGGAGCGCGCGCCGCCCCACGATCGGCGGTGCCCTTCCCCTGACGCGCGCCACCACTGCTCCCGTCTGGCCGCACCCGCCTGCCGGGCGCGGTGGTGGCGCGACCTCTTCTGCTACACCCAACCGACACCGCAGCCCTTTGCGACAGTGCCGCCCTGTCGCCTCCTCCCGGCCGCCGCTTGCTCAGGCCATCCCATCGGCTGCGACGGGCCGATCGCTCAGGGAGGTCTGGTGTCGGTAACCCCGCAAGCCGCGCCCGCTGGGTCAGCCGCTGCCGCCACGCACGCTGAGCACATCCACGCTGACCACATCCCTGCTGACCACGCGCAAGCCCGCATCTCCCGGTCGCACCGCGATGTCGGGTCGAGCGTGGTGCTCGTGGTGATGTGCGGCATCGCCAACGGCCTGGTGATGGCCGACATCGTCGCCGCGACGATGTGCATCAGCGTGATGCCCATGGCCGGGCCGCGCGAGGCCGTCGTGCCGGACGCGCTGGCGCGCCAGCTGGGGCTGGCCGGCTGGAGCTGGATGGCTACCGGTTTTCTGATTTGCTTCGCGGCCCTGCTGAGCGTCGGTGGGCACTTGGCCGCCCGGCTCGGCCCTCGCTTGGTCCTCGGGAGCGGGCTGGTGATCTTCGCGGCGTCCACCGCGGCGATGATGGCCGCCCCCACCTGGCTGATCCTGCTGGCCGCCCGTGCCGGACAGGCCAGCGGCGCCGCGCTGATGATCCCCGCCTCGCTCGGGCTGTTGATCGCGCACCTGCCCCGGCACCGTCAGCGGGCGGCGATTGGCTGGTGGAGCGGCGCGGGCGCAGCGGGCACGGTCTTGCTGCACGCCGGTGGCGGCGCGCTGGTCGCCTCGCTCGGCTGGCGGGCTCTGTTCCTGCCGGGATTGGTGCTGGCCGCAGCGTCGGTGTGCTTGCTGCCTGCGCTCCCGCGTGATCATCCCGGCGCTGGCCGGATGCCCGATCTGCTGGGTGCGCTGCTGCTGGTCATTGGCATCGGCGCTCTCGTGCTGGTCATCTGTCACGGCGCCGATTGGGGATGGACCTCGCGGCGCGTCCTGGCCGTGACGGTGCTGGGCCTGACCGCCGTAGCGGCAGTGCTGTGGCGCTCACGCTTCCACCCGCGTCCGGCCGTGCCGCTCGCCCTGTGGCGGCACGGCCGCTGGCGGTGGGGCTGGCTGATGTCGGCGATTTACGGCGTGACCGCGTACCCGATCTTGGCGTTCGCTCCGTCCTACCTGGCCGACATCGGGTTTGACGCCTGGTGGGCCAGCCTGCTGCTGTGCCCGCTGTCAGCGGCGGTCATGCTGGCCGGCCCGCTCGCGGGCGCCGGGAGCGGGCGGTGGGGATCGGCCGCCGCCGCCTACACCGGCGCGATGCTGGTCATCGCCGCCGGCATCGCCTTGGCCTGGCTGCTGCGGACCGATCCCGACAGCGCTCTGGCGCTGGCCGCGCTCGCCGTGCTCGGGCTGGGGCTCGGCATCCTGTCGGCAGTGACCGCGACCGTCGGAAGCCAGACGCATGTGCCTGGACAGGCGGCCGTGGCCAGCGCGGCCACCATGACTGCCCGCCAAGGTGGGGGAGCCCTGGGGGTAGCGGGCGCCAGCGTGCTGCTTCAGCACCCCCTCCTGTCCGGCCCGTCGGCCGGATACCAGTCGATCCTGATCACCTGCCTGGCCGCCGCCGGGCTATGCGGGCTGCTAGCCGTGGCCCGGCCGCTCATGCTCGCCTGGAAGAGCAGGCGCGTCCCCCAGGAAATCCGGCAGCGGCCCGCCCGGGTCCGCCTGGCCGCCGTCCCGCCCCCCGCGGCGCCGCCCCTGCCGCCCACGGTGCCGCCCGCACCAGCCGCACTCTCCGCGTCACCCGTGCCCCGCGAGGTGCTCGAGCAGTTGCATACGGCGCTCATCCAGGCCGCCCAGGCCGCCGAGACCTGGCTGCAGGCCTACCCCTCCGATCCCGTGCCGATACAGCCATCATCACGGGCAGCCGCCTTGCCAGCGGTCGCCACCGGCGACATCGCCCGCTGCTGCCCATGTCACCCCGAACTCGATCCCCTGGCGGCGACCATCCTGCATGCCACGCCCGCCGTCACCGCCCGGCGACGCCGGGTCCACCAGCGGCTCCAAACCGCAGCGCCCATCGCCGGGGGACACGCTTATGGCCGCTAACGACACCTCTGCGCGCCGGCTCGCAGACGCCGCGCCGCGTGGCTGCCCCCCGCCGCCTTTTTCGCAGCTCACCCCTGCTCTCACCCCGATGGCTCCCCACTCCAGGGAAGGATTCCTGTGCTGATCACCATCGAAATCGCCGCCGATCCGGTCGACGGTCGAGCGACCCGCGACCTACGTACCGTCACGCAAAGCGCCGTGAAGTTGTTGCACGTGCGCCCGGACCAGGTTCACCTGACCGTCAGCGACACCGGCCACACGACGCGAGCCCGCCACGAGCGATGGGCCGCGATCACCTCACCGAAGACGTTGTGGAGCGGGTGCTGATGTCCGCCTCGACCGTGACGGCTCCGGCGCCGCAGGCGGGCGAGGCCGCCGAGCTCGTCGCGTCGTTACACGACCGCATGACACACGTGATCGACAGTGAAGTGGCGCGGTTGATCAGACGCGTGAGCTTCACCCCGGCAACGCACACGGAGCTCGCCACCGCACTGAACCGGATCGCAGATGCGCTTTTGGGGCCTGTGTGCGCGCGAGTCAGCGCGCACGCCGGCACCCCCGACGCCGACCGCTACGTCACCGCGGCACGGGAACTGTTCGCCCTGACGCCCGGCCGCCCCGACACCGGATGGACAGCGTGAGGACCCAGGTCCTTGCCGCGCAGGCAGCGACCGACGCAGCCGTGCTGCGCGGCCGCGTCGGCTTGGTGGTGCCGCCGAGCAATCCCACGGTGGAGTCGGAAATCACGCGCCTGCTCGGGACCGGCTACGCGGTGCACACCACCCGCTTTTCCGTCTCACACCAGCCGCTGCGGGCCCGCCTGGAGTCCTACAACGCCGAGCTGCCCGACAAGATCATCTCGTTTGGCGGGCTGAAGCTGGATGCGCTGCTGGTGGCCTGCAGCGGCTCCCGCTACCTGCTGGGAGCCCACAACGACCATGATGACTGCGCCGCCCTGAGCGCCCAATTCGACGTGCCCATCTCGACCGCCACACTGGCCACGCATCAGGTCCTGCGCCGCCTGGACACCCGTGCCCTGGTGTTGGTCTCCCAGTATGAGGCCTGGCTGACCGAACACGCCAGGCAGTACTGGCGGCGAGCCGGCTGGCGCGTGCGCGTCCTGGCTATCCGCCCGGGGACTCGGTATGCGCCCTACGCGGTCGGCGCCGCCGAGCTAGTCGAGCAGGTCGCGCGCGCTCATCTCCCACACGATGCGGTGCTGCTGTGCACCGGCGCCGGGACGGCGACCCTGCAGGCGTTGCCGGAGCTCGGCCACGGAAACAATCGCGTGCTGCTCACCTCGAACCTGTGCAGCGCCTGGTGGCTCATCCACCAGGCGGGGGCAGCGCCCGACGAAGGCTTGCCCTGGGCGCTGCGACGCCTGGCCGCACAAGGACTGGCTCCATGAACAGTCCCCTGTCTGGCCGCAGCCCGCGCGTCATCGTGGTGGGGGCCGGTCCAGTCGGCCTGACCGCCGCACTCACCCTGGCCCGCGCGGGCGTCGCCGTCACCGTGTTGGAACGCAGCCCGGAGCTCGGCTCGCACTCGCTCGCCACGACCTTCCACCCTGCGACCCTGGACCTGCTCGCAGGTCTCGGCGTCGCCGAGCCGCTCATCACCGGCGGCACTCTGGTCGACCGGCTGCAGTGGCGCACCTGCCGCGGCCGTGTGCTGGCCGAGATGAACATGGGCCTGTTGACCGGGATGACCGACCATCCGTTCCGACTGCACGCCGACCAGGGGAGACTCCTCACGCTGCTGGAACGTGAGCTAGCACGACACCGCCACGCGCAGCTGCGCCTAGTCTGCGCGGCGGACGCGATTACCGACACCGGAGCGCAGGTACACATCCACGCGGGCGGCCAGTGGGAGGCGGCCGACTACGCCATCGCCGCCGACGGCGCACACAGCACCATCCGGTCCCTGCTCGGCGTGCCCCTGGCCGCGACCCCGTATCCCACCCAAGCGCTGCGCGTCCTTACCGACACGCCCCTGCAGCAACGGCTGCCCGGGCTTGCCCCGTTGACCTACCTGCAAGACCGCACCCTGTCCTGCAGCCTGCGCCAGCTGCCCGACCACTGGCAGCTCGTGTTCCGCCTGCCCCTCACGAAAGACCCCAGCCCAGCCACCCCCCACCCCACCCAGCGCCGCCCGTCCCGCGCCGCGGTGACCGCGTTGACCCGCCAGGCCCTGCCAGGATTCGGCAAGAACCTGCGGATCTTAGACGCGCACAGCTATCGCCTCGCGAGAGGTGTCGTGCCGAGCTTGCGGCACGGGCGCGTGTTCTTCGCTGGCGACGCAGCCCACCTGACCTCCACCGCCGGAGGACTCAACATGAACGCCGGCCTCCAGGAGGCCGCTGAACTCGGGGAAATCCTGGCAGCCGTGCTCAGCGGTGGCTTGCCCGACGCCGCCCTGGACGGATGGGCGACGCGGCGCCGACGCATCCTACTGCAGGCGGTTATCCCCCGCGCCGAGGCGCAGGTGGCCGGGGTGCAGGACCGTGACCGGCATCGCCGGCGGCCCGCCGTCACCCGGCTGCGCGCCATCGCCGCCGACCCGGCGGCCACCCGAGACTACCTGGCCAAAGCCTCCCTGCTCGACACCATCTCCCCACCGATAGGGCACACCTGATGCGCATCTGGCTTCAGAAACACACCGTTGAGGGCCGCTCGGCCCTGCTCGACAAGCTGTATGCCGAACACGTCGTCGCCGTGGCCGGACCCGGCACCACGATCGACATTCACACCCTGCCGCCGGACACGTACGCGGCCGCCTTACCCGAGCCACTCGTCGGCTATGGCGAGATCGGGCAACTATTCGCCGACTTCTTCGCCGCGTCTGCGGTGGCCGCCGAGCGGCAAGGCTATGACGCATGGATCAGCGCAGCCGAACAAGATCCCGGCCTCGCTGTGGCCGCCTGGCGCACCGGCATCCCGGTCGTAGGCTATGGACAGGCCGCCTGGCAGCTGGCCCGCAACGGCGGCTATCGCCTAGGTGTGCTCGGCTTTGTCGACGCGCTGGCCGAGCCGATCATCGGCAACATCTGCGCGGCGGGGGCGGATCTGGTTTCCTACCAGGTCATCGCTGAGGGCACCGCGCTGGTGGAGCACGCTTTGGCCCAAGATTTCGACCCGTTGGTCCGGGCCTACACCGCGGCGGCGGCGCGGGCGGCGGCCGCAGGCGCGCAGTGGCTGGTCTCTGCTGCGGGCATCCCTCACGAGATCCTGGTGCACCTAGGGGTGCGTGAACTGGCTGGGCTGCCCCTGATCGATCCGCTCGGCCTGGCTGTCGCCACCGCCGAGCATCTGCACCGGCTGCGCACTCTGGGCATCATCGCCCGCCCGGAGGTGGGATATGCGCGCCGGCCGCCACGCTCCCTCGTCGAGCAGGCGGACCAGGAGCTGATCGTGAAGGCAGTGGCCCGATGATCGATCCGCTGCTGCGCCGCTTGGCGGCCCCTTACATTCACGCCGGCGATCTGGTACAGCCCCGTTCTGTTGGCGAGCGCCTGGATGAGCCCCTGCCCAGCGACGGGATGCCCGGCATGGTCGTGCAAACCTGCGAGACGCTGCGCAAGGCCTCCGCAAGTGCGGCCGATGCCGGGGTCGTCGGCCTCATGATCACCGGCGCGGTCCGCGCCGCAGCCGACGCGCCGCTGGCCGCCTACCAGACCAGCGGTGAGGACGCGGTGGTGGAGGCCGCCGCAGCGTACGGCGGGATCGACCGCAGGCGGGTCGTGCGCGAATGCCCGCTGGCGATCCGCCGAGCTATCGCCGGCTTTGTGCCCACCGATGGGGCCAGCGAGGTCGCCCGGCGGGCAGACGCGTGACGCGCCGATCGCCCACCGACGCTTTCGCCGGCCAAGTCGTCCTGGTGACGGGCGCCGCCGGAGGCATTGGATCGGCCGTCACCAGCGCCTTTTCCGCCGAAGGCGCCACCGTCGCCGCCGTCGACCTGGCGGATGCACCGCTGCGCAAGCTGGCCACGATGATGCCGAGGGTCGTGCCGTATGCGGCCGATCTCACCGATGAAGCCTCAGCCACCGCGATGGTCGACGCCGTCGAGCGGGAACTCGGCCCGATCACGGCGTGCATTCACGTGGCAGGACAGCTGGTGGCCGCACCGGTTATCAAGACCACCGCCCGGCAATGGCGGCACATGTTCGCGGCTAACACCGACACGACCTTTCACGTGTGCCGTGCGGTGGCCGACGCCATGATCCCGCGTCGCCGCGGCGCGATCGTCACCGTGGCCTCCAACGCCGCCAGTGTGCCCCGCGTCGAACTGGCCGCCTACGCCGCCTCCAAGGCCGCCGCGGTCATGTTCGCCCGTTGCTTGGGATTGGAACTCGCCCCCTACGGCATCCGCTGCAACATCGTCTGCCCCGGCTCAACGGACACCGGCATGCTGGCCGCCACCGGCCAAGATCCGGCCAGCGCAATCGCCGGGGCCCCCGATCGGTGGCGGCTGGGAATCCCCCTGGGCCGTATCGCCCAGCCAGCCGACGTGGCCGCCGCCACCCTATTCCTGGCCAGCGAACAAGCCCGGCACATCACCATGCACAGCCTGTTCGTCGACGGCGGCGCCAGCCTGAGCGCCTGACGCCTCCACCCACCCCCTCCGCCCCGTTCAGCCCCCATCCCTGTTGGGAGACACCATGACCCTGTCCCTGCTTCCGCCCAAAGCACCGTTGGCCAGTGAGCACATCGCCCCGCTGATCGGCCAATACCGCAGCGGCGACATCCTGCTGAGCGGCGGCTCCTACAGCTTTCTGGGCCGCGGCGGGCGCACCCTGACCGGCATCTCCCTGGACGATCTGCCCGCCACGCTGGCCACCTGCCTCGGCTCCGACCCTCAGGCCATCGCGGCTGGCGCGATCACCTTTGACGCGACCTCTTGCCGGCTTACCCTGTGCGATGAGGCCCTCTGGGCGGGTCCGCTGTCGGCTCGCTCGTGTTTTCGGTGCGGCACCAGCGACTGGCAGATCACCGCGATCCCGGCCGAGCCAGACTACGTCAAGGCGGTCCAGATAGCCCGTGACCGGATCACCGCCGGCGAGCTGGACAAAGTCGTGCTCGCCCGCACCTTGGAGCTGATCGGGCAACAGCCGGTCAGCGTCACCGACCTGCTGCTCCATCTGGGCGGCCGCGGCGCCCACACTTACGCGGTGCCGCTCGGCGGCCAGGAAACCCTGATCGGGGCCAGCCCCGAACTGCTCGTGGCCCGCCATGGCCGCACCGTGACCGCCAACCCGCTGGCCGGCTCGGCCCGCCGCAACCCGGCCAACCCGCGCAAAGACCGCGCCATCGCCGATCGGCTGCTGATGTCGGCCAAGGACCGGCACGAGCACCGTCTGGTCGCCGACGCCGTCGCCGCGGCGCTGGCCCCTCACTGCGAGCACGTGCACGTGCCCGAGCCGACCCTGCTGGCCACCCCCACCATGTGGCACCTGTCCACGCCGATCATCGGGCGCCTGGCGTCCCCGGCGCCGACCTCGCTGGAACTGGCCGCCGTTCTCCACCCCACCCCGGCCGTGTGTGGTACCCCCACCGCCGCGGCGGCCGCACTAATCACCGAGCTCGAGGGCGGCATGGGCGTCGCACGCGACTACTACGCCGGGCTGGTGGGCTGGCAGGACGCCTCGGGCGACGGCGAGTGGGCGATCGCGCTGCGCGGCGCCGTCCTGGACGGCGAGCACCGGCTGCGGCTGTTCGCCGGTGCGGGCATCGTCGCCGACTCCAACCCCGACCTTGAACTCGCCGAGACCGACGCGAAATTCCTCACCATGCTGCGCGCCTTGCACGCCCGCACCGTCCGCTGACCCACGCCCGCATACCAACCACGCCACCGCTGTGAAGGAGAACACCCCATGTCCCTGCCCTCCATCGACGCCTACCTGATGCCCGACTCGCCGGTCGAAGGCCGGGTGACCTGGCCGATCGACCACGGCCGCGCCGCCCTGCTCATCCACGACATGCAGAACTACTTCCTGAGGGCCTTCCCGCAACCGGCCGCGCCGCCGTTGGCCGACCTGATGGCCAACGTGCTCTCACTGCGCGAGGCCTGTGTACAGCACGGCATCCCCGTGCTGTACAGCCGTCAGCCGGGCGGCCAATCCCGCGCGCAGCGCGGCCTGCTGCTGGACTTTTGGGGGCCCGGCCTCAGCGCCAACCCGTTCGACACCGCCATCCCTGACCCGCTCGCCCCGCGCCCGGGCGATCACGTGATCGACAAGACCCGCTACAGCGCCTTTCACCACACACACCTGGCCGAGGTGCTGGCCGGCCTCGACCGCACACAGCTGATCATCTGCGGCGTGTACGCCCACATCGGCGTGCTCACCACCGCCACCGACGCGATGATGCGCGACATTCAGCCATTCGTCGCAGCCGACGGCGTCGCCGACTTCAGTCGCGACCACCACGAGGCGGCGCTGCGCCACATCAGCGACCGGGTCGGCCGAGTCATGGCCACACGCGCCATCATCACCGCCCTCAGCCAGCAGCGCCTGGCCGTGTCAGGGCGGTAACCCCAGCATGTTGACCGAAGGACCACGCCCATGATCATCCCCGGTTCCTCTCCACGCATCGGCTCCCGGCAGCACACATGGCCAGGCAGCGATCGCACGCCGTCCATCCATCAGGCCTGCCGTCCAGAGCGCGACGGCAGCCTCGGCCGAGGCGCACCACTCCGACTGCCGGATGCGGCCGTGCACTGGCAGGCCAGAGCTCCGTGGCCGGTCGCCGCCGATCCCCTGCGCCGCGAGCCCCAGGCCGCCGCCGTGAACGCGCCTGGAGGGCCGCGGTGAGCCCGATGATGACTCACACGACACCACCGGATGCGCAGCCCGTGCCGCTGGAGACACGGGGGAGCGCGACGCCGATCCTGTCGATCGATCTGCAGCAGATCAGGCTCAATCATCACGCCATCTGCGCCGCGTTTCCAGACGCGTTGGTGTACTACGCCGTCAAAGCCAATCCGGCCCCCGAAGTTCTGGCTAGCTTGACCGCCGCAGGCTGCCGCTTTGATGTCGCCTCGCTCGGTGAGGCTCGCGCGGCGTTGTTAGCGGGAGCTGAGGGCTGCCATTTGTCCTACACCACGACGGTCAAGAAGGCCGCTGATATCAAGGCGGCGCACGAGTTGGGCGTGCGCGTGTTCGCGGCCGACAGCGCGGACGAGATCGACAAGATCGCCGGTGCTGCGCCGGGTTCGCGGGTTTTTGTTCGCATCGCCGTCGACGACAGCCAAGGCACGGCGGCCGCGCCCTTTGGCAGCAAATTTGGGTGCGAGCCGGAACTGGCGGCGGATCTGCTGCGGCGCGTGGCCCGCGTGGGGCTGGTCCCGGCCGGGGTCAGCTTCCATGTCGGGTCCCAGCAGCTTGATGTGGACGCGTGGGAGCAGCCCATCGCGGCCGCGGCCACAATTTGTCGCCAGGTCGGCTGGGAACTGCCGCTGCTGAATCTGGGCGGGGGCCTGCCAGCGGGTTACACCGAGCCGGTGCCCGCACTCAGCCAGTACGCCGCCGCCATCAACCAGAGTCTGGACAGGCACTTCGGCGGCAGCCGGCCCCAGCTCATCCTCGAGCCAGGACGGGCCATCGCCGCCTCGGCAGGGACCACGGAATGCGAAGTGGTGCAGGTGACCCATCGCCGGGGCGAACGCTGGGTGTATCTGGATGTCGGCCGGTACGGGGGCCTGGCCGAAACCGAGAACGAAATGATCATCTACCCGATGTGCGCTCCCGACGTCGGCGGCCCGCTCGGCCCGGTCATCGTGGCCGGACCCACCGCTGACGGAGATGACATCCTCTACCAACGCCACCGTCCCGAGCTGCCGCTCGCGCTACGCGCCGGCGACCGGGTCCGGATCGGTTGCACAGGCGCCTACACCGCGACCTATTCCTCGGTGTCCTTCAACGGCCTGCCGCCTCTTCGGATGCGTGTCGTCGACTCCACCTTGGCCAGCCGGGGGAGCCGGTGAGCGCCCCGAATCCGGAGGTCGGGCTGTTCAAGGGGCGGCACGTGCTGGGGGAGTTCTACGGCGTCGACCCGGGCCTCCTCGACGATGAGCCCCGCCTCTGCACCGTTCTGCAGCAGGCACTGGCCGAGGCCAAGGCCACCGTGGTCGCCATGGCCAGCCACCACTTCGATCCGCAGGGCGTGACCGTGATGGCCCTGCTGTCGGAGTCACACGCCACCATGCACAGCTACCCGGACTACCACCCCGGCGAGGGCGGCGCCTGTTACGTGGACGTCTTCACCTGCGGATCAGTGGCCGACCCCGAACGCGCATTCCATGCCCTCAGCACGGCCCTCCGGCCTGCGAGATACCACGTCGTCATCCTCGACCGAGGTACACCCGCCCCGCCCATCCCGCATCCGCTGACCTCTCTACGAAAGGCGAACCCATGACCCGCAACGCAACCGAGACGCTGTCGCCGGGCCTGACCCGCACCTGGACGATCACCGATGTGGTGTACGAGGCGAAAACCCCCTACCAGCAGGTGCTGATCGGCGACACCCCGCACGGTCGTACCCTCTTCTGCGGCGACGCCGATGCGATGGAGCGGCAGAGCTCGGAGCTGTCGCAGCTTCTCTACCATGAGGCGCTGATGGTGCCGCCGCTGGCTCTCGCCCCTGCCCGGCCCCGAGTGCTGATCATCGGCTCCAGCGAGGGTGTCGCCAGCCAGATCGCGCGCCGGGCGGGCGCCGCACACGTCGACCACGTCGACATCGACCTCGAATGCGTCCGGGCCTGCGCCGAGCACCTGCCCTACGGCTACACCCTCGCCGACGTCGAAGCCGCCCTAGCCGGAGATGGCCAGGTACGGTTGCACGCCGAGGACGGTCACCAGTTCGTCCTGGCACGGCTGGCGGACGGCACCCGCTACGACGTCATCGTGGTCGATCTGCCGGATGAGGCGCCCGACAGCGACGCTCAACACAACCGCCTCTACGCCCGCGACTTCTTGAGCCGCTGCAAGGACCTGCTGACCGCCGGCGGCGTGGTCAGCACCCAAGCGGGATGCCCCACGCTCTGGCGGCAGGACACTCTGCGGCGCGCCCTGACACGATTCAACGAACTGTTCCCGAGCGTGCTGTGCTTCAACGCCTGGGAGCATGAGTGGAGCTTCATCACCGGCGCGCCCCATGCCAGCGACTATCCGCTGTCCACGCTGCTTCAGCGTCGCCTTTCTACCCTGCCCTACCGGCCCGAGACGATGGACACGGTGAGCGCCGCGAGCGCCACAATTCTCCCGTACCACCTGCGGCCCGCCATGGTGCCGCTGCCTACCCCCGCCACCGTGCGGGAGCCGTGATGGGCATCGGGATGATCAGACAAGGGCGGCCGAACATGGCGCTGGCGACCCGGATCGTCGCAGCCGCGCAAACCGCGGCAGCCCATCACCGGCATCAGCACCCCGCCGCTTCCGATGGCGCGCAGGGACTTCCGGCAGACAACGTTCCTCCACCGTCGGCACCTGGGGACGGCACATGCACCCATGAGCCAACACCAGGTGGATCAGAGACGGACAGCTCGGAGCCGTTCATCAGAGGGCTGCGCCACGAGCACCGCCCACTGTCGTCCCCTTGACGATTCGTTTCGACCGGTATCAGCAGTCCTGCGTGATTCAAGTGAGCTCCTTGGCTGGAGTCTCGAAGGAGGAAACATGCTTGATCCTTTTGAGGAGTACAACGAACTGCGACGCAGTCGTCCCGACCTCTTCGTCAACCCGCATGCGACGGTGATTCAGGATTTGGACCCGTCGGACCGTGAGGCGTTCGGTCTGCGCTACCGCGACCCGTATGTGATCCTGCTGCGAGACAAGGTCCGCTTCCCTGACGGCAGCGAGGGCGGATATGTGCGCATCGTGCACGCCGCCGAGGGAGCAGGTGCGGCCATCCTCCCTGTACACGAAGGGAAGGTCGTGCTCGTGGAGCATTTCCGGCATGCCACCCGCCGATCGCACTGGAAGATCCCGCGAGGATTCTGTGCGCCGAACGAAACCGTAGCGGACACCGCAGCCCGGGAACTCACCAAGGAACTGGGCTGCGCTGCGAAACGCTTATGCAGGATCGGCACCATGCATGCCGACACCGGGCTCATCGCTCACTCCACCGGTCTGTTCTGGGCGGAAGTCGGTCCTCCCGGGCGGTTGGACACCAGCGAAGGCATACGACAGGTGGCCCTGTGCGATCGTGCCGAACTCTCGGCATGGATGTCACGGGGAGACATCACTGACTCGTTCACCTTGTCCGCCCTCAGCCTGGTCCAAGAACTCGGGCTTCCGCCGTATGCACGCGAGTCACTCCCAGCGGGGTCACATGCGCAAGAAGGGCGTGAACAGTTCGCTGTGTCCGAACGCATGTAGACGCGGCCACTGCCCGGCCTTCCCGCCGTCAGGCCACTCAAGCCAGCGCCCCCTTCTCCAAGGGCCCGGTGCTCCGCCCGCGCGGCTGTCGCGTCCCGCGCCTGCCGTTCGGCAGGCGCCGATCCGCGTCACGTGCCTCGCGCGACCGCGCGATCGTGGCAGCGCTCAGCAGCAGATCAGACCTGATGCCGTGTCTGTTTCGGCCGCGCAGGAGTGGCAAGCTCCGCTGCCCACGCCCTCCGGCATCCAAGATCACCCGGAAGGATCTCTGCCATGCTCCTGCCCGCTTCCTCCCGCCCGCTTTTCTCCCACGGCGGTGGCGCGCAGACCTTCTACACCGTGCGCCTGCGCGATGCGGACTTGCCCGAGATGACGAGCCTCCGGCTGCCTCATGCGCCCCGTGAGCCGCATCTTCTGGCTCCTGGCCTAAATCACGTGGCCATCAGTGACCCACCACTTCCGTGGCCACGGGCGGTGGATAATGCTGAGCACCGGCTCCGCGCCACCCTGAGCTACCTGTGGGATCGGCACCCAGACGACGTTCTGACCGGCGACGCGCTGATCGAACAGGACCTGCGGCCCGGGCACACCAGCTGCACCGTCTACCCGGGTCTGCGCCTGGACGGCCTTCTTCACCACGTGTGGCCGCGCGGCACCCCGCCCTCGGTCGACGTGCACGCCCTCGACGCGGTCGTGCTCCTGCAGGGCGTGTGCTTGTTCAGCGGCGCGGCGGCGTGGGCCACCACAGCGGCCGGCCGCCGGGTGCCGCTCGCCAGCACCCGCGGCGGCGGTCTTGACGAGCCGATCATCGCGGTCGGAGCAGATCCCCGGCCTACCGTCTCGGAGGTGGAATGCACCCTGCGGCTCGGCACCGTCTGCGCCGGCCTCGCCCGGGGATCCCCCGCCGCGTGCCGGTCATCGGACGTCTGGACTCGCCATACCTGTCCTATCCCCTGTTCGCGCTGCAGACCGCGCTCGACGGGTTGATGCCGGCCCGGCTCCTGGCCCGATGGACCGACCTGGCCCTCACCCGCCACCACCAGGAAGTCCGCCGCCAGGCGCGCGTGATGCGGGCGGCCATGGCCGGACGGCGCCCGGTGCGCCTGGATGTCTGGCCCGAACTCACCGCTGTCGCGCTACACCTGCGCGCCGCGTTAGCACGCGGACGCGTGCCAACGCTGGAGGAACTGGTCGACCTGGCCTGCCAGCAGGACCAGCTGTGGAAGGAGTTGATCGCGCTGGAGCCGCCGAGCAGCCCGCTCGAGTTCGGCTACTTGACCTACGTCGCCTCCGCGCTGCGCGCCGGCATGCCCGGCAACGGCCCGCGGCTGGTCGTCTTCGTCGACGACCCGTACGAGTGGAGGATCCTGGAGCGCACCCGCCGCCTGGGCCGCCAGCTGCACGGCGGCGCTGGCCTCGCGCCGCTGGGGCTGTATCCGCTGTCGCGCATGTGGGTGCAGCCCTCAGACCGGGCCCGTCCCGACCTGTACAGCCATGACCCCGGCCGCCACGCCCTGACTCCCGACGGCCAGCGGATCGATCTGACCGACCTGGCCACCTCGCTGTACACGCCAACGAGGAATGATGCCTGATGCAGCCGACATCCCAAGCTCCCATCGCTTCGGCCGTACGCCACCCACTCGCGCCGCTCACCGAACAGGAGGCCGCAGCGGCGTGCCGGGCGGCGCTGGCCTCCGGCGCGGTGCATCCGGGGGCACGTATCTCCTACTGCGCGCTGGCCGAGCCGACCAAGCAAGCGGTGCTCAGCTGGGACGGCACGTCGCTGCCGCGTGAGATCACGGTGGTCACGTACGAGCCGAAGCTCGGCCGCACCAGCACGCTCACGATCGCCCTGCCGGAAGGCACGCTGGTGTCCTGCATGCGCGCGCCTGCCGGGCAGGCGCCGATCATGCTTGAGGAGTGGCTGGCCAACGCCGAGGCCGTCCGCCAGAACCCCAGATTCAAGGACGTCTGCGCCCGGCGCGGCGTCACCGACATGTCCACGATCAAGATCGACCCGTGGCCCGCGGGCAACCTCGGGCTGCCCGTGGACGCCGAGGGCCGCGCTGCGTCGCGTACGTCTCGGATGGGCCCGGCGACAACGCCTACGCCCATCCCATCGAAAATCTCGTCGTGCTGCTCGACCGCGACACCGGCGAGATCGTCGAGCTCCACGACGGCGAGGTGATCCCGGTGCCGCGCGCCTCGGGCCGCTACGAGGGCGGCGTTCGGGAGCTCGCGCCACTGCAGATCGTCCAGCCAGACGGCACGGGCGTCACGGTCGACGACGGCGCGCTGCGCTGGGGACCGTGGCAGCTGCGCGTCTCGATGCACCCGATCGAGGGCCTGGTGTTGCATGAGATCTGCTACGTCGACGGCGAGCGTGTCCGCCCCATCGTCTACCGTGCCAGCCTGTCGGAGATGGTCGTCCCGTACGGGTCGACCTTTATGAACCATTTTTGGAAGGCGGCCTTTGACGCCGGTGATGTCGGCGTCGGTATGGCTGGCGTGGCCAACAGCCTGGAGTTGGGCTGCGACTGTCTCGGCGAGATCGTCTACCTCGATGCGGTCACGGTGGACGAGGACGGCACTCCCGCCACGCTACGCAACGCGATCTGCCTGCACGAGGAGGACTACGGAATCCTCTGGCGGCACGCCGACATGACGGCTGGCACGTCGGAGGTCCGGCGGTCACGGCGGCTGGTGGTGTCGTTCATCGCAACCGTCGGCAACTACGAGTACGGCTTCTTCTGGTACTTCTACCTCGACGGCACGATTCAAGTCGAGGTCAAGTTGACCGGCATCGTCCAGACGCAGGCCGTCGCCCCTGGCAAGACTGTCGCGTACGCGAACCTCGTGACGCCCGAGCTGGCCGGGCCGCACCATCAGCACCTGTTCAACTTCCGGCTCGACATGTGCCTCGACGGACCGCTCAACTCCGTGTATGAGGTCGAGGCCACCCGCATCCCGCTCGGGCCGGACAACCCGTACGGCAACGCCTTCACCGCAACTGCAACGCTGCTGACGACCGAGGCCGAGGCTCAGCGGATGGCCGCCCCGGACAAGGGTCGCTACTGGAGGATCGTCAACCACGGGTCACGCAACGCCGTGGGCCAGCCCGTCGCCTACAAGCTGATGCCCACCCACGTCGGCCCCGCGCTGCTCGCCGACGAGGGGGCGGCGATCAGCAGGCGGGCCGCGTTCGCGACCAAGCACCTGTGGGTGACGCCGTACGCGGCCGGCGAGCGGCGGGCCGCTGGCGACTTCCCCAACCAACACCCCGGCGGGGCGGGGCTGCCCGAGTGGACGGCCGCGGACCGGCCGGTCGTGGATGCCGACATCGTGCTGTGGTACACCGCCGGCACCACGCATTTCTGCCGACCGGAGGATTGGCCGGTGATGCCGGTGGAGTACGTCGGCTTCATGCTCAAACCGGTCGGCTTCTTCGACCACAACCCCGCCATCGACCTTGCCCCCGCGCAACCGCCACCAGGTCACTGTCAAGCGAAGCCGGGTTCGGCGGGCTTGGACGGTTCGCGCGGCGGCACGACATGAGCCCGCTGCAGCGCGGCCGCCTCTGGCTGGCGGTCTCGACAGTCGGGTGGGCTTTGCTCACCCCGACCAGCAAGTTCGCCATGAACAGCGGATTCCTTCCGCTCAGCCTGCTGGCGGTGCAACTGGCCACCGCGGCGGCCGCCCTCGGCGCGGTGGTGTGGCATCGCGGGCGGCAGGCGCTTCCGCCCCTGCGCCACAGCTTGCTGAGGGCGCTGCTGGAGCCGGTGGGCAATGTGGGCCTTTGCTGGCTGGGATTGGCGTATCTGTCGGCCGCGCGCAGCTCGCTGTTGTACAGCGTGGAGGGGCTGCTGACCGCCGTGCTCGCCGCGGTGGTGCTGCGCGAGCGGCTCAGCGCGGCGGCCTGGTGCGGTCTGCTGGCGGGGGTGCCGGGCCTGTGGCTGCTGATGGGAGCCTCGACCGGCCTGTCGATGACCGCGGGGAGCATGCTCGTCCTGGCGGGGGTCACCTGTTCGGCGATCTACGGGATCGTGACCGCCCGCGTCATGCGCCGCGACGTCGACGCCATCACTACTAGCGCCGTGCAGATGACTCTGGCCCTGGTGGTGGTCGCCCCCTTGGCCCTGGGCGGTGAACTGTTCGGCTCTCATTCGGTCCCGGACCTGCCCGCCTGGGGCGCGGCCATCGGCGGGGGGTTGCTGCTGGCCGGGCCTAGCCTGCTGTACACCGCCGCTTTGGCGCATGTCCCAGTGGGGGAGAGCGGCCTAATTTACAACGCGATCCCGGTGATCGGCGCCGGGCTCGGCGTGCTGTTGCTCGGTGAGGCCCTGAGCCTGGCGCAACTGGTCGGAGGCGTGCTCGTGCTGGCCGGCGTGCTACTGGTGACGACGCATAAAGAGACAGGGTCGAAGCCTCGTACACGTGACGACCTCGACGCGCTCGGACCGCCCACACGCTACGCCAACGTCGGCCGCCCAGGCTCAATTACGGAATCAGACCCCGAATGACGGCGATGAACATGTCTCGATATGGATCGATGTTCGGCCCGGACGTCACGTTCCTAGGCGTTGAGCGCTGCGACGTCCACGATCCTGCTTCGTACCACGGTGCCGATGTGGTGATCATCGGTGCACCGTTCGACGGTGGCACCACGAACCGGCCGGGCGCCAGATTCGGCCCGCAGGCGCTACGTCAAGCGTGCTATCAAGAACACAACGGGTCCCGGCCCAGCCTAGCCCTGCGCGTGGATGCCCTGCGCGACCTGCGCGTGCTCGACGCCGGGGACGTCGAGTGCTATTCCGGCGACATCGAGGGCTCGCTGGAGGCGATCGAGGAGGCCGTGCAGCACATCGCCGCCTCGGGGGCGATCCCGCTGGTGCTCGGCGGCGACCACACGATCGCGCTGCCCGACGCCTGTGGCACGGCCAAGGCGTACGCCCCGGGACGCACTTCGATGATCCACTTCGACGCGCACGCCGACACCGGCGACATCGCCTTCGGTCACCTGTACGGGCACGGCCAGCCGATGCGCCGGCTCATCGAGTCGGGCGCCATTCGCGGCGACAGGTTCGTGCAGCTCGGGCTCCGCGGCTACTGGCCCGAGCCCGAGACTCTGGAGTGGATGGCCGAGCAGCAGATGCGCTCGTACGAGATGAGCGAGATCGTCGCCCGTGGCCTCGAGGAATGCCTCACCGAGTCGTTCGAGATCGCACTCGACGACTGCGACCAGATCTTCCTATCCGTGGACATCGACGTCTGCGACCCGGGTCACGCGCCGGGCACCGGAACGCCCGAGCCGGGCGGGCTGACGGCCAGGCAACTCCTCGACACGGTGCGCAGGATCTGCTACGAGCTGCCTGTGGCGGGCATGGAGCTGGTAGAGGTCGCGCCGCCGTACGACCACGCCGACATCACCGCCTACCTCGGCAACCGCGTTGTCCTGGAGGCGCTGTCAGCAATGGCCAGACGCCGCAAGGATGACGCTGGCGGCTTCGCTGGGACCCCCGCCAGCCCCTCCTCGACGGCCGTTAACCCGGCCGACCGACGCATTCTTCCGGCAAAGGTGGCCACTCTGCGGGTCGCGTCAGGTGCGTGGCTGGCCGATATCCTCCTCCTCACCCGCGGGCCGGTCGTTCAGTTCGGGGCTGCGGTCACCTGGCAATCGTGCGCGATCGCGTGCTCCCGGCCTTCTGCGCTACGTCATTGATGTCCGCGGTTTAATCGTTGTGGGCAGCTTCGCGTGGCCGCGGACGTTGGGGCTGGTCGTCCAGGATGCTCCGGTCATGTCCACGTCATAGTCGACTTGGACCGCACGCACCAGTTCCTGCAGAACGATCCTGGCTTCGAGGCGGGCCAGTGGAGCGCCCAGGCAAAAATGTGGGCCGCGCCCGAAGGCCAAGGTCTGGGAGGTGTCGCGAGACATGTCGAACAGGTCTGCATCGGGGAAGACGCGCTCGTCACGATTGGCCGCAGCGATCACCAGGAGCATAAGCGCGTTGGCTGGCACGACGGTCCCGTACAACTCAACCGGACGCGTCACGCGCCGTGCCGTGTATTGACTCGGCCCTTCAAGGCGCAGGGTCTCCTCCACCCACCGGTCGACCTTGATCTCGCCGGACCAGACACGCACGCGCTGCTCAGGATGCTGCCAGGCGCATCTCCAAGCAGTGCCCAGCAATCGAGCCGTGGTCTCGTTCCCGGCTACTCCCAGCAGCATCAGGGTGGCGATCACTTCACGGTCGGACAATCGCCTGCCCTCGATCTCCGCCTGCAGCAAGGCCGAAGCCAGGTCATCGCGCGGCTCGCGCCGCCGCTCGGCGATTAGACCACCGTAGTAGGCTCCGAGTTCCATGTTGGCTTGGGTGACCGCCGGTGTGAGGCGGCCGTTGATGTCGCCGCGCGTCATGATCTGCTGGCTGAGCCCCAGCAACATGGGGCGGTCAGCCTCGGGCACGCCGATGAGCTCGGAGATGACATCAACGGGAATCGCGGTCGCGAAGCTGATGAAGTCGCCGGAGCCTTGCTCCAGTAGGGGCCTGAGATGCTTGCGAGTGAGCTCACGGATACGCGGCTCGAGTCGGCTAACCCGACCAGGCGTGAAGCCGCTGGCCACCAGCCTCCGCATGAGCGTGTGCTGCGGGGGATCCATGGCCACGAACCCCATCACCTCGGCGGCGTCGGGCCCGAATTCTTCGATCACTGGTCCATGATCGGAGGAGTACAGGCCCGGATCGCTCCACGCCGCCGACACATCAACATGCCGGGACAGGGCCACGATTCCGAGGTCCGGATTGTGGTAGAGCGGTTGCTCATCCCGTAACCGCGCATACGTCGGGTAGGGGTTGGCGTACAAGGCCGGGTCGTTCGGGTTGTAGGTGACCATCGCGAGCGTCATCTCCTTCACACAAAGCGGACCTGTCAGGCCGGCGCGACAGCCGACCGGGTGAGCGTTGTGGTGACGACCTTCGGCCGCCAGGGCCCGGCGACCCTGCGGCCGCGTCGTCTCGGATGTGGTTCGACAGCGATCCTGATCCGCTCCAGGGCGCGGACCTGCCGCGCCCTACGCGGTGGGGGATCCACCGGCCATGATTTTGGCGACCCCGCCGTATACGCCAACGCGGTCCACCGGATATCTGTTGGCGTCGTCACTGTCAGGGCGCCAGTGCAGGACCTCAACCAGCCCCGGATCGACCAGTTCGCATCCGTCAAAGAACCGCTTGATGTCAGCGTAGGGCCGCATGAAGGGCTGGTTCTGGGCCGTTTCGTACTGACGGTTGACGTGGTCGTTATGGTCAGCACGAAATCCCTCTGCGGTGCCATGGGCGATGGCGAGGTAGCTGCCGGGGGGCAAGGCCGATTTGAAGTGGTTCACCGCGGCGTAGGCGGTGTCGTTGGCGTCGTCAGGAATGAAGTGCAGGACGCTGATCATGAGGAGCGCGACCGGCTCCTGCCAGTCCAGGAAGTCGCGGACGTATGGGTGAGCCAGGATGTCGGCTGGTCGGCGAGCGTCGCCCTCAACGATGCGGACGCGATCGGAGCCGGCCATCAGGACACGGGCGTGAGGGATGACGTAAGGGTCGTTGTCCACATAGACCACCTTGGACGTCTCGGCCACCTCGTGAACGTTGCCGCGCGTGGGTAACCCGGCCCCTACGTCGATGAACTGTCGGATGCCCTGCTCCACGAGGAAACGCACCGTGCGCCGAAGGAAGTCGCGGTTTGCATGGATGGCGGGGCGATAGTACTTGACGAGGGCCTCGATTCTGGCGACCGCGTCGCGATCGATTTTGAGGTTATCGTCGCCACCGAGGACATAGTCATACATCCGGGCCGCGCTGGCCTTGTTCGGGTCGACACCTACGATCCATGCCGGCTCGCTCATGGGTCTCCTCACACGCGCGTGAACGATAGATCAAGATCGGCATTGTAGAGCGACAATGCCACTACGCGGTGATTTTGCGACGAATTTCAGTCAAAGCCGCAACCGTCCGTTCGTCCGGCTCAGCGGACATGTCGAGCCGGATGTGTGCCATGAGGTATTCGTCCATCACGTCTCGGTCGGTGATGAGTTGGTCCTCGACCAGTCCGGCGGCGAAGACGAGAAGCGGCGCCCCGAATCGTTGGAGGATCGTGAACGAACCGCCCCTGGGCCGATAGCGCCCACCATGCAGACGGTTGATGCGCAACGCGATGTTCGGACGCTTGGCCATGTCGATGAGATGCGAAATCTGCTCTTCCTGGATATCCACGCTGCCGGGCATATCCAACAGTGCCGCCTCTCGAAGGACAAACCACAACTGGGCCGACTGCTGCTCGATCGGTCGGATTTGACGCTCCATGATGAGGCGCACGGCCAGCTCCACCTGGTCGGGAGCAGGATCCGGATGGTGAGCAGCCTGTCGAGCCGCGCGCGCGTACGACTCAGTTTGCAGCAGCGGCGGAACCCCCTCGGCGTAGTAGCCCTTGATGATGCCAGCATTGGCTTCGCCAGCCAGCATCGTTGCCAGCCACGGGGGTGAGGTGGAGAAGTAGTCGAGCCACCACGCCCCTTCATGCTCGCCATGGGCGACCTCGAAGATGAGTTTGCGGTATTCGGCCCTCACGCCGTACCGGGTGAGCAGCCGCTCCAACTCGTCCTCTGTGGGTGTCCTTTCACCACGCTCGATCTGCTGGATGGTCTGTTCGGTTGTCTCCAGCGTGGCAGCCGCTTCCGTCTCAGGCAGCTTGGCCATGACGCGAAGGCTCCGTAACCGCTGACCAATCAGATTCCCTGGCTCGATCCGAACACGGTGAAGCTGTTCCACCTGGACTGCGGGGAAGGGGTGCGTGGGGCTGGCAGCGACATCGCTTCCATCGCCGAGCGGCGTGTACTGGTGGACAGAGGAGGAACGTCGAATGCGGCCCGTCTCGGCCCGGCGCGCCATTCGCATCAACTGGCCGATGGTCCGCTGGGAGTCAGGAGAGAGCTGTGCATAGTCCGCGGCGACCTCCTCACTGGAAGGGATGTCGGCCAGGGGCTGGGCTGTGGTGCGTTCACGTGGAACGTCGTCCCCCATCAGCCAGCCGGAGGAGACATCCAGCAGAGCTGCCATGGCCCTGAGGAGGTTGAGGTTCGGATTCTTCCTTGCCCCGGAGCACAAACCTGAGATGTAGGCAGGCGTCACCCCGAATCCCTGCTCGTCCAGCAGCTCGCAGAGTTGCGCGTTGGTCAATCCGCGATCGTCTAGGGCCTCTGAGAGACGTTCCGCCAACGTCGCCATAGTCGCCGCCCAGCCCTTCTTGATCAGAACAACTGTCAGTTAAGCACATTTCTAGCAGTTGACAAGCGGCCTGAGAACACGATCAAATCAAGCCCCGACCACCATGACCGAAATAGCGCGTGCCCGGAGATGGACGTTTGGGCACACCACCATCGCGTTCCATGTGAGGAGTCCATAGGTGAAACGTCAACAACAGCACATTAGGGATGGCCCGTTTCTGAAGATATGGATAAACCTCCTGCTTGGGCGTGTCATACCTGTGTGGCCACTCAGGAAGGTCGGCATCGGCGGGCGACCGTCTGGATCCGTGACATGGTGATGCGGCTTTCTATCGCGTCAGTGGCCCCGATCTTCCTCCGGTCGACACACGGAGATAGAAGGTCATTACGCGGTTGGGAGTTGGTTAGCGTCCGGTCAGCACCACTCTAGCCACAGCGCTCACGTCCTTTCCCCGCATGCTTTCGTTGATTCACGCAGCTCGCCCGTTCGTTCCGGCGAGGAGAAAGGGGGCACCGAATGCGATTTGAAGTGCTGGGGCGTCTAACTGTGTACGCCAATGACCAACAGGTTCCCCTGTCGCCCCTCAAGCGCCGCCTGGTCGCGACGCTGTTGCTGTCTGGAGCAACTGGCATCCTCGCCGAAGACCTCATGACGGCCCTGTGGGGCGACAGTTGGGGTCGCGAAGGAGGTCTCAAAACGCAGGTGTCGGAGCTGCGACTCCTCCTACCGGAGCGCATTCCTCCGGGCGGCGCTGCCGGCTACCGCCTTGACCTTCTTCCCGGCGACAGCTTCGATCTGCATGACTATAGAGCCCTGTGCAGCGACGCCAAGGCATTCACCAATCGCGGCGACTACGCCAGGACGGCGGAAGCTCTCGCTGGGGCGCTGGCCCTCTGGGGCGACCCACCATTAGCGGATGTTCCGGACAGAGGCGGCAAACTGCCGCTGGCGCGTGACGAGCTGCTGATCGACCGCAAAGGCACCGTGATGGCACTGCTTCAGGCGCGGCTTCACCTCGGGCAGTATCGCGAGCTGCTGACAGAGGTGCGTCGCGAACTGACCGATGACCCGCTGTCGGAGCAACTGCACGCCTTGCTGATGACCGCCCTGCACCGTGGCGGCGAACGCATCCTGGCCCTCCAACACTACGAGGCCGTCAGCGCCCTGCTGACCCAGGAGACCAGCATCGGCCCGGGTGTCAGGCTACGTCAGCTTCGCGATGAGATCGCCGAGGACGAAAGCCGCTCGATGCCTGCCAACGAGCACCCACGGGCCGCACCGCACACCTGGCCGCCCCCTGCCCAGCTTCCACCCGATGTCATCGACTACACCGGGCGCCAGGACGAGGTGCAGTCGCTGGTCGACTATTTCACCTCAGCCGAGAACGACACGGGGGTGCGTATCGCTTCGATCACCGGTCCCGGCGGCGTGGGCAAGAGCGCGCTGGCCGTCCATGTGGCGCACCTGATCCGGCACGCCTACCCGGACGGGCAGCTGTACGTTCGGCTGGAGGCCATGTCGGAACGGCCACGCGACGTCGGCCAGGTCCTCGCTGAGCTCCTCGGCTCTCTCGGAGTCCACCCCCAAGAGCTTCCTGGTACGCCTGCTGAGCGCACCGCGCTCCTGCGTTCCCTGCTCGCCGGTCGCCGCATGCTTCTCGTCCTGGACGACGTCTTGGGAATCCAGCAGGTCAATCAGCTGCTTCCGGGCACGGCCGGATGCGGCGTCATCATCTCCAGCCGCATGCACCTGGCCGAAGGTGCCATGCTGCGAGTGCGGCTCTACCCGCTCAGTAACACTGAGTCCCTGCACCTCCTCGGTGAAATCATCGGCCACGACAGGATTGCCTCCGAGGCAGAGGCGGCCGCCGCCCTCGTGGAGGCATGCGACGGCTTCCCGCTGGCGATTCGGGTCGCAGGGGCACGACTGACGGCGCAACCTCATTGGAGCCTGCGCTACTTTGCCGATCGTCTCGCGGAGCTCGACTCCGACGAGATGGGAGTGGCCGCCAGCATCGCCGCCGACAGCTATCACGCCCTTCCCAACGACGCTCGCCACGCGTTCCGGGTCTTGGCATTGGCGGGGCCAAGCGATTTCCCCAGTTGGGTCGCCACGATGCTATTGGGAGCTGATGCCGAGAACCTGCTGGAAACATTGACCACGCACAGCCTCATCGCGCCTGCTGGCACCGACGCGCTCGGCCAGCCGCGCTACCGCCAGCACGGGCTGCTGCGTACCTTCGCCGCCGATCGGCTGGCCGAGCGCGTGGCCGAAAGCGACGCGGTCGTGGACCGGCTACTCCTTGGCTGGCTCGAACTTGCCGACCTCGCGGACTCCCTCATCCCACATGAGCCGAACAGTCCTCCCCCGGCCCGGCTCAGCAAGTGCCTGTACGCACCACCACTGGCCAGGCGTCTCATTCAGGCCGACCCCCAGAATTGGTTCGCGTCCGAAATCGGGAATCTCCTGGACGTTGTCCGGTTTGCCTGCCGTGAGCTGCGGGTTCAAAGCGCCGTTGGTGTCGCCTTACGCATCCATTCGTACCTGTTCTGGGCGCGCCGAAGCCGAAACGCGCAGACCATGTGGCGGCTTATCATGCACACCGCCCTTGCCAGCGGGGACGAGCGGCTGGCGGCGGAGGCACGGCTACGGCTGGCGATCCTGATCTCCCGGTCACCAGGAGGCGCTGAGCGGTCGATGCCCATGCTCAACCTGAGCACCGAGGTGTTCAGATCCGTCGTCGACCGGCGGGCCCTTGCGCGATCATTGGCCGCCCGCGCGGTGGCCGGCGAACGGCTCACCGGCAGACAACGCCAGGAACACCTCAGCCAGGCGACCAGCGACGCTATCGAGGGCTTGAAGATCGCCCAGACGGCCCGTGACGTCCACACCCAGGTGGCGTGCCTGCGCACCCTGGGGTTCATTCTCAGCCGACGCGGTCTGCACAGCGAGGCGATCATGCGGTGCCGGGAAGCAGTGAAGCTGTCCGAGACCATGCCGACCGGCACCGGGCAGAAGGCCTACCAGGCATACACGCTGTGGATGCTGGGCAGGGTCGAACTGGCGGCGGGCAACCACGACGTGGTCCTTGACCTGTGCAGCCGACGCGTCGACCTTGTCACCCCACTCGGGCACGAGGCAGGCGACGCATCCTTCCTGGAGATGGAAGGCGACGCGTTGATGGGGCTCGGCCGCCACAACGAGGCGGCCGAGCGGTACGCCGCAGCGACGACCCAGTACGAGGGAGAAGGCACCAGGCACCACGTCGACCGGTGCAGGAGCAAGCTCGCCGCGGCGATGCGAGTCACGGCTTAAAGGCGACCCCGCAACGAAGCTTCAGCGGCTGAGACCGGTCGACCGGCAGCACCTCACCAGGCGCCCACTGCTCAAGGAAGACGAAGCCGGGAGGGTCAACCAGGTTCAACCCGTCGAAGAAGCGCCGGATGTCCTCACCTGGCCGGAAGTTCGCCGGGACCGCCAAGCGCTCGTTCTGGCGCTGAATCCGCTCCCACACCACAGGGTTGATCTCGTCGGTGGTCGCATGCGAAAGGATGAGCATGGACCCGGGCGCCACCTGCTCCATCAGGTCGTTGACGATGCCGTACGGATCGTTCCCATCGGGGACGAAGTGGAGGACGGCCACCAGAAGCACCGCGACCGGCTTGGAGAAGTCGATCAGGCGCTGAGTCACCGGGTTGGTGATGATCTCGGCGGGGGTCATCACGTCCGCCTCGATGTAGCCGGTGTTGGGGTTATCGACGATGAGCGCTTCCGCGTGTAAGAGCACGCTGGGATCGTTATCGACGTACACCACGCAGGCATCGGGCACCTCTGCCTGGGCGACCTGGTGAACATTTTGCTGGGTAGGCAGGCCGGAGCCTATGTCCAGGAACTGGGTAATGCCGCAGCGGGTGGCGTACCGGGTCGCCGCCGCGAGGAATCTGCGGTTGACCACTGCCACTTCCCTGGCCTCCGGTGCGTCGTCAAGCACGACGTGAGCTGCTTCCCGGTCTACTTCGTAGTTCTCCTTGCCGCCGAGCAAGTAGTCATAGATGCGGGCGGGTGAGGGCTTTGTCGTGTCGATTGCCGATCTCATGATCCACCTTGGGGGGTTGGGCTGACAGTGAATCGCTCATAGTGGAAGGTGTTCCACTATCCGGGTGGTGCGTCCAATTGGCGGAACGCGACGCCCGGAAAGATGTTGTGTTGATCATAGAGGGCGCAGCTGCCGGTTCGACACCGGTGCATTCTCATCCAGGCTGGAGGGCCGAGGTGCCTCGCCATCGCCGTAGCGGATCTGAGTGCCCTCGCCTGCCGTCGAGCTCCACCTGCACGAGGGCGAGGAACTTGTCAAATGGGAATCCTTTGCAGGGGCCAACGTGAGAGCCGGTGCACGAGTACACGTGGGTGACGTCGGAGTGCCCACAGATGCCTTTCTTGTCGGCGCACACCTCGGCTGAGCACAGCTTGCGAACGGGAATGTCGTCCCCACTGCGTGACCGAGGCGAAACAGTCGGCAAACGACGTCAATCGTAAGCGCTTCTGTATGAATGATCTAGACCAAATGTAGGACAGATCTCAAGTTCGGGACGTGGGAAAGACGCCGTCAGGAGGAATGCGGCTCACAGGCCAGAATCAAACCTGATCATAACCGCACGCTAACCCCATATCGTGCTGATTTTCCGTACTGTCACTTCTGCGTCGTCATGGCTCGCAGGGAACATAAAGGCCGGAACGCCCCACGTTGGCCAGATGTCAGCGCCCATCGGCATACACAAGCAAGGAGGCTGAGTTTTGCGTACGCGACCGCCGTCACCAGGGTCTCGCCGCGACGCCGTGGGCCATGCCGCCGGCCAGCTTTCTGCACGAGGAACTGGAGCCTTCCCGTTCAGCCGCGGCAGAGGGGGAGGCCGCGGACGCAGGAGGGCCGGCGGCCGCCTAGCTGAACAGTCATTGCAAGGTGAGCTGTGTCTCGTCAGGCGGCTGCGCAAGCATCTGGGCCGCTTGCGCAAGCCGTCGGTGTTGGAGCCCGGCCTCAGCACCAGCTTGGCATTGGGACAGAGTGTGACGCCCAATCCCTGTTCCATATCGTCCGGATGTTGCCGAAAGAACGCTGCGATCTGGATGATCGTGGCTCTTCCCATGCGTCCGCTGGCAGCAGCGCCGCTGACGCCAAGGCGGTCAGAGCGTTGCCTACATCTGAGAGGTGCACGATGAACGGTTGGCCGCTGCCCCTCGGCCTCGATCGCCGTTGGGTGGAGTGGAACCCAGATGATCCCCGCAAGCCAGCTCAATCCAAGCGGCCTCCGGGAGACTGGGTTGCGGCAGGGCGAGTCATGCATGGCATCTACCTAGAGCGGGCTCCGGAGGACGCTCGCGACATCGAGGTGATTGTCCTCATCAACGGCCGGTCCATCGGCAAGCCGTGGCGCCAGAACGCAGCCGCCTCGCATGAACAGATCCCACTATGTTCCCCCTGGAACTGGTTACGCTCCGAGGACGAAGACTCCGATCTCGGGCAAGCGCTCACCCGAAGCACACCGCAGGGCCCCACTCCTCATTGCCTGTGGCCTCTGCAAGCAGTCCTCGACAACCTCCTCGCCTATGCCGAGGTCCGACTCAAAGACACCCGTCACGAACAGTTGGCCGCTGACGTGCAGGCTCTCGAAGCTCGTATCGAAAGCAGCCCGTTGGAACCCGTCTTCCGCCGAGACCACATCGTGCTGAAGAAGGAAGACGGTAAGGAGGACGCCTTCACTCTCCTACGCCTCGGTCGGCCAGAAAAGATTGGGAACCTCTGGAACCTCGACACCGTAGCCCGCCTCTGGCAAACGGCCTTGGCAGGCTACCCGCTCCTAGCTGAACGAGAATGCCTAGGATTACAGGAAGTCGCGGAATGGCCAGTGTCCGACTTCGTCCGCCATCCCTCCTTGATGCAGGGCGTGACGTGGTCCGTCATGGCTTTGATCAATGGCCACTGGATACCGCAAGCCGCAGAAGATGTGCTTTCCGAGCACCTCTTTCAAGGAAGAGACCACGAGTCGACCCTGTTTTCCCTCGTTTCATGACGAGATCGCTGTGGACAGGTGTATCAGGGAGGTGAAGGGCGTACGTAGTCCCTCGACTACTGGAAGGTCACCTTCCAACTCAACGTGAGCCTGCCC
Organism: Nonomuraea sp. SYSU D8015; assembly: GCF_008065375.1. Taxonomy (GTDB): domain Bacteria; phylum Actinomycetota; class Actinomycetes; order Streptosporangiales; family Streptosporangiaceae; genus Nonomuraea. Next base: position 75,572 of record NZ_VJYI01000031.1, on the reverse strand, counting down.
AGCCTGATATCCGCCAGGCGTCATGGTGAACCTGGACTGAGCGCGCTGTGCGTTCGCGCCCCAGCCACACCCGGCAGACCACCGGAGGCGTGGTCGCTTTCCTGGCGATCTACCTGCTATTCGAGCCGACAGCATTCCGAGCGCCGATCACGTCACTGCCGACATGCGTGCCTAGCACGAATGCCCTCATCCCATCCATTCCCGACACGACAGGAGACCCGTCGTGACAACTGACCTCGACGCTGCTCCCCCGTGGCGCAACTTGCCGCCGGGCCCCCACGGCACACCCTCCCCTACGCTGGACGAGCGCCGCCGGTTCCGTCCGGTCGACCCGGTCACCCTGCCAAGCGGGGACCAGGTCCCCATGGCAGTGCGCTACGACGATGTTCGCGCTCTGCTCGCATGCCCGCACAGCAGCCGCGACCTGACCGCTCCCGGCCTGCCCCGGATGGTCACAGGCTTCTCCGCCGACGACGTGCCCGGCGTGCTGATAACGATGCACGGGGCCGACCACGAGAGGCAACGCCGCATCCTTCAGAGGGCCTTCACCGTGAACGCCGCCGAGCGGTGGCGGCCACAGTGCCGAGAGATTGCCCACGAACTCCTCGACGGCGTCGACGGCTCCGTCATCGACATCGTGGCCGACTACGCGCTGCCGCTGTCGGCGCGCATGATCTGCCAGGTACTCGGCGTCCCCGCCAGCGACTGGGCCCGCTTCCACAACTGGACCGCGGCCTTCTTGTCCGCCACCGCTGAATCGGCCGAGACACGCATAGAGGCCTTCGTCGCGTTTCGCAGTTACCTCGAGCACTTGGTCGCCGCTCATCGCAACACCCCTGGCCACGACCTGGTGGACGACCTCATCCGGGCCCAGGACGAGGGCGACCGGCTCAGCCAGAACGAACTGGTCAACGTCCTTTTTGTGCTCATCGCCGCCGGCCACGAGAGCGCCTCCACGATGATCACCCGAGGCGTGTATCGGCTGTTGCTGCACCCTGAGCAGTGCCGAACCCTTCAGGCAACCCCGGCGTTGGTGCGCTCAGCGGTCGAGGAAATTCTCCGCTACGACGGGCCTGGCGCGCCGGGCCTGCTCCGGCTGCTGACGGAGAAGCTGGATCTCCCCTCGGGGGCTACCGTGGCCGCCGGCACTGTCGTCCTTCCGAATATCAACGCCGCCAACCATGATCCGGACGCCTTCCCCGAGCCACAGAGGTTCGATATCCGTCGCTTTGCTGCTGCGACGCGACCGCACCTTGCCTTCGGCCACGGCGCGCACTTCTGCCTGGGCGCCAACCTCGCCCGCATGGAACTGCAGGAGGCCCTCAGCGCCCTTCTCCTTCGAGCCCCTGGGCTGCGGCCAGCCCTGTCACTGGACGATGTTCGATGGACCACGCAACTGTTCCATCAGCCCCTGCGGCTACCCGTGATCTTGGCTTGAGCGGGTAGGGCAACGCTTCCTGCCCTTTCTTGCGGCGATCAGATCGCAATGGCGGAGCAGTCGCGAAGATCAGAGCCGTAGACGGTGGCGGTGTGGCGTTGTGAACCCTCTTTGAATCCATCGGAGAAAGTGAACCCCTTTTGAACACTGTTGCGGTGGTGCTGAGCGGGCTTAGGTAGGAGGCATGAATCGCCGCTCGCCGAAGGACAGCACGCCCTCTACAGCGCGTGAAACGCTGGCGGCCGTCGGAGGCCCCAAGCACGCCGCATCAGTGACCGCGCAGGAGGACAGTCCTGCTGTCGACATACCAGGCGGTGGCTCCACGGGACTGCAGGACAACGTCACCGTTCCATCCGGCATCGACCCGAACAGGCCGAACGTAGCTCGGGTGTACGACTACTTCCTGGGTGGCCGCGATAATTTCGAGGCCGACAGGGCGGTCGCTGACGAGATTCTGGAACAGACCCCGGAAGTGCGGGACACCACGCGCGCCAACCGAGAGCTTCTGGGCCGAGTGGTGCGCTATCTGGTCAAACAAGGGATCCGACAGTTCATCGACCTAGGCTCGGGCTTGCCGACGCAGGAGAACGTGCACCAGGTCGCGCAGGCTGCGGTTGCGGACGCGCGTGTTGTCTACATTGACTACGACCCCGTCGTACTGTGCCACGGGCGCGCATTACTTGCGACCAACCCGAACACCGTGGTGGTCCGCGCGGATCTGCGCGAGCCCGGGACGATCCTCGAACACCCGGAGGTGCGCGCTCTCATCGATTTCACCAAGCCGACTGCAGTGCTCGCATTCGCGGTCTTGCATTTCCTCGAGGATGAGCAGGCATACGCGGTGGGCAACACGCTCATGGACGCATGTCCTGCCGGGTCCTATCTCGCCGTCTCGCATGTTCTGGACACCGATGCGGCTCAGAAGGGCCGGGACATCTACGCCAGACGGAATGCGAACGCCAACCTGGTGCCGCGCTCGCGCGAGCAGATCCGGAGGTTCTTCGACGGGCTCGTGCTGGTCGACCCCGACCTTGAGCCGTCCCCCGACAAGGAGCCGGACCTGGTCTATCTGTCGCAGTGGAAGCAGCTTGAGGACGGCATCGCGTTGCAGGACCGGCTCACACTGTGCGGCGTCGCACGACGATCGGAAAGTTGATCAGGGCCCCGGTTTGCCCATGTGCGCCTGGTGCTGCTGGACGTAGCAGCACCGTTGTCCGTCTCGGCTGAGGCCTGAGCTCTCAGCTGGCGGTTTGTTTCCTTCACCTTCCCTCCTTTGGACATCCATGAAACGGTTACGCTTAGCAGCAATCTCAATACTGAGCGTGCTTCTGGTGGCGTGTGCGCCGCCTCCGAAGACTGCGGCGCCGGGCATATGCGGCTCCGGCATCGCTACCGCAGCACCACCGTCCACGGCTGCAGCGACAAAGCTGGAAACCGTCCAGGTGGCCATCATTCCCATCCCGGACGTCGCCCCGGCCAAGCTGGCTGAGCATTGCGGCTACTTCGCGGCCGAAGGCCTGAAGATCCAGTGGGCCCCTATCCACGGCGCGTCCGATGCGATCCCGGGCCTGCAAAACGGCAACCTCCACGTATCGCTCTGGAACTACGTCACGGCTTACGCCACCGAGGCCGCGCAGCCCGGCCTGGCCCGCCTGATCGCCGACGCCTACGCGGCCACCGAGAACACCTTCCTGCTCATGGTCCGCCGGGATTCGCCGCTCCAGAGCCTGGCGGATCTGAAGTGGAACGGCAGCGGCGAGAAGGTAACGGTCGGCGTGGCGACCCTCAAAAGCGTCTCCACGCTCACCACGGAGCGCACGCTCCAGGTTGCCGGAGTCAGTGCGGACGACATCACATTCGTGAAGATTCCGCTGCCGGAGATGGCTGCGGCCGTCCAAAACGGCCGCGTGGACGTGGGATGGTTCACCGAGCCGTCGATTACGTACTTCAAAAAGGAATTCAACGGTCGCACGCTGGCTGATGTGGCTACGGGGCCGACCAATCAATGGCCGGTCGCTGGCTGGGCAGTCTCGGCGAAATGGGCGGCCCAGCGTCCTGATCTCGTCGTGCGCTTCCAGCGTGCTCTTGCCCGCGGGCAAGAGCTGGCCGCCCTGGACGACAGTACGGTCAAGAAGATCCTGCCCACCTACGCGAACCACATCGACGCGGCGACGGCCAGTTCGATCACGCTTGGCCAGTTCCCGATCACGCTCAACCCCACTCGCCTGCAGCGGGTCGGCGACGCCATGCTGGAGCTGTCCAAAGGCGCGAAAGACCCGTACCTGACCAAGCCGATCGACGCCGCCGATCTCATCTGGGATCCCTCCCTCTCAGCCTCGCCCACCGTCTCCTCTTCTCCCGGGTCCACGCCATGACCGACTATCACGATCTCAGCGACGTGTTCGCTGCCGGCTCGCCTGACGCCGGGCAGCGGGCGATGAGCCCGCAGCAGGCACTCCAGGCGATGATCACCGGAGCCGACATCCGGTTGAAGACCTTGTGGGCGTTCGTCACCTTGGGCATTGCCACCTTCCTCAAGGACGGCTCCCTGTCCAGCGACGACATTGCGGCCGCATGCCAGGCCAACCGGTCGATGATGCGGAGGTTTTTGAACGCGGTGCATGCCTACGGCCTCGTGGGCGTCGATGAGCAGGGGCACTATGGGCTGACCGCGCTGGGCCGAGCGCTGCTGCCCGGCGAAGGCTCGATGTGGGCCGCAGTCGGCGTGACCATGGCGCCGCTGTGGCAGGAGGCCGGCGAGCGGCTGCCTGAGACGATCCGCACCGGACGTCCCGCGGTCTTGCAGGGCCATGCCACCCCTTACCCGATCCTGGCCGGCGATCCGAGGCTCGCGACGATGTTCGACATGTTCATGGCCGGTCGAAGTCTCGCCATCGGCCGCGCGCTGGCTGAGCGCGACTACAGCGGCGTGCGCACGGTGGTCGACGTCGGCGGCGGGACCGGCGACATGCTCGCCAAGATCCTGCACGCCCATGAGCACCTGAATGGGGTCCTCGTGGAAAGGCCCAGCGTCACCGAGCACGCCGAACTCCACCTTGCCGAACAAGGGCTGGACGACCGGGTCCGGATCATCCCCGCCGACATGTTCAACGACGCCTGCCCATCCGCTGATGTGATCATCCTGTCGTCGGTCGTCCACAACCATGCCACGGCCGACAACCGGGTGCTGCTGTCCCACATCCGCGAGGCTCTGGAAAAGGCTGGGACGGCCGCCCGCCTGTGGTGCATCGAGGCGCTGCTGGGTGAGCCGGGCGTCTACAGCAGCGCCGTCGATCTCGACATGCGCATGATGAGCCTGTTCGCCGGCGGACAAGAGAGAACGCTGGAGCAGTACCGGGAGCTGATGCGGCTGGCCGGGCTCGACATCGTCGGCACCGAGCCTCTGCCGAACGATCACACCCTCATGATCGCTCAACCCAGCGGCATGGGCCTGATCTCCTGACCGTCCCGGGCTGGGCGGTTGGCCTCTTGCGCCAAGCGCCCCGGCCCATTCCCAGCAGACACGTATCTCCGGAGATGACCAAGGTGGTCACAGCACTGACGTGGCGGCGTCGCGCCCTGCTCGGCGCGGCAGGGCTGGGCATCAGCGGCGCCGCCGCCGAACTCGCGCACCGGCTCGGCCCGCCCGAGTTCCGGGTGCTGCCGTCGCCGTCCAGCGTCGCCGTCGCCGCGGTTCAGCTCGCGGCCGACGCCGAGTTCGCCATGCATGTGAGCGCTACGCTCGCCGCCTGCGGTCTCGGCCTGCACGCCGCGATGATCATGGCCGTGCCCGCAGGACTGCTGCTCGGCGCGCTGCCCGGCACTGAGCGGGCGGTACGGCCGGTCATCGAGTTCCTGCGGGCGATCCCCTCGCTGGTGCTGATCCCGCTCGCCTGGGCGCTGCTCGGCGACCCGAGCGCCGCCAAGACCGCGCTGATCGCCTACAGCTGTTCTTGGCCCCTGCTGATCACCACCCTGTACGGGATACTGGAGACGGATCCGCTGGCCAAGGACACCCTGCGCGCCTACGGCTTCAGCCCCCTGCAGGTCCTGATACGGGTCAGCCTGCCCAGCACCGCGCCCCACATCGCCACCGGCTTCCGCCTGGCCATCGCGGTCGCACTCATCGTGTCCATCAGCGTCGAGGTGATCAGCGGCAGCTCACCCGGCATCGGCACCTACATCGTCGCTGCTCACAGCATCGGCCAGCCCGAGCGCGCGCTAGCCGCCACGCTCGCCGCCGGACTGCTCGGCCTGGCCGCCACGGCTCTATGCACCGCCGCCGAACACCGCCTGTTCGCCTGGTATCGGCACACCGCTGGAGCGTCCCGATGACCGTCCCTCGACCTCAGCGACCGCGTTACCAGCTGCGCCGCTTGGCGACTGCGCTGCCCGCCCCGGCCGCGCTGCTGCTCTGGGAGTGCGCCGCCCGCGCGTTCGGCCTCCTCTACTTCCCGCCGCCCACCAGCATTGCCGCCCGCGCCTACCATTTGTGGTTCAGCGGCCCGCCTGCGCACCTCTTCCTTACCGCCGAGGCAGTAGAGGACCTGCTGCCCAGCCTGACCCGCCTAGTGGTCGGCTGGACGCTGGCCGCTGCCCTCGGGCTGGCAACGGGCCTCGCACTCGGCCGCCTGCCCATCCTTGCTGCGCTGGCCGACCCGCTCCTGCACATCGGCCGTGCCATCCCGCCGCCTGCGCTGCTGCCGCTGTTTCTCGCCACGTTGCCGATCGGCACGCCCACGCAGCTCGCCACCATCCTGGCCGGCGTCATCTGGCCCATCCTGATCAACACTGCGGATGGCGTCCGGCACGTCCATCACGCCTACCTTGACACCGCCAGCGTCTTCCAGCTTGGCCGCGCGCGGCGGCTCCTATACGTGATCGTGCCCGCCGCAGCGCCGAAGATTCTGGCCGGGCTGCGGCTGAGCGTCTCCCTGGCGCTAATCATGATGGTGGTATCCGAGCTGACGGCCAGCACCGATGGGCTCGGCTACCGGCTCCAAAACGCCGCCGGCAGTGTGGATGTGCCGGCCATGTGGGCAGTGATCGTCCTGCTCGGCATCGCGGGCATCGCCGCCAACGGCGTCTTCCTGTTCGTTCAACGCCGCCTTCTCCGCTCAGGCCAAGCCGCGCGGCCGCGCGGCCACGTCCTGGCCTGGCAACAGTGAGGAGCTCTCGCACCATGTTGTTGGCCATGCCGTCGATCGTCAGCCATCGCCTCGCCGCGATCTCGCACGTTCTCGCAAGCAGGCTCGGCGATTCGCCGCCGGGGACCCACCTCGCGCCCGCCTTCAGCGGCGTGAGATCACATGATCAGCTTTGTGGTGGTGGCCGGTGGCCGCCGGAGGCGCTCTCACCGAGCAGGCATTCGGCGCCTGCTCGCTGTCACCCATGCTGGAGAAGCCGATGAGATTTGCTGACATCGAGGTCGTCGCGTTCGACTACGGCGGCACAATTTCAGGGAACCAGATCGATCACCGACTCGGGGAGAAGCCGGTTGACCCGGGAGCTGCGGGCGCCCTGCGCGAACTGCACCGGATGGGCAAGCGGCTGGTGCTGGCTTCCAACACACTCCCGGGAGAGCCTCGCTGGCCGGCGCTGGCCGACGCCGGGCTCGACAGCCTGTTCGCCGGGGCCGCGTTGTCGTACTGGCTGGGCGTCCGCAAACCGGACCCGCGCTTCTACCGTGTGGTGTCCGCCATCGCCGATTGCAGCGCCGACCGGATGATGTTCGTCGGTGACCGGCTCGACTATGACGTGGCTGCCCCGCTGGACAGCGGAGCCGGTGCGGCGGCGCTGGTCCGGCCGGGCGGGTTGCGGCCGGGTGAACTTCTGCCCGACGGGGCCGTCGTGATCGGCCATGTTCGCGAGTTGCCGACGCTGCTGGCCCGGCAGGCGACGCCATGATCGAGATCACCTTGATGGACATCAACTTCCGCGACGGCGGCTACGACCGCATGACTCGAAGTTTCCAGCGGCTGGATCTGCTCGCTGGCCTGGCGGCCGCGCTCCCGTTCCCGCCCGACGTCGTGTTCCTCCAGGAGGGATACCGGTTCGGTGACGACGGCGCCGAGCTCATGCACTACGCCGGGCAACTGCTGGGCGGCCTGACCGGTTTCTTGATGCCGCCAGTTCACGGGTTGCTGTACCAGGTCGTCTACCTGCGCTGCCCGCCGTTTGTGCCGCTGCGGCACTTCCACCGCCACAGCCCAGGCGTGTACCACGATCAGGAAGGGTGGGTACATGCCGGGCATCCCGCCCTAGGCGAGCGGGTGCTGAAGCTGTGCAGTGTCCACATGGCCTACCACGACGGTGACGCCCGGATGAGCGAGGCGAAGCGGTACAGCCGCTACGCCGCCTCCGGGGAGTTTTCCGTCCTGGCTGGCGACTTCAACTCGCTGTGGCCTGACTGCCCCCGCCACGATGAGCTCGAGCCGGACTGGACGGCGCTGCCCGACCATGCCCGCGGGCACAAGACTCTCGGCCCGGGAGATCGTGCCGCGGGGGAGTGGGTCAGCGACCGGCGCGCGGGCACGGTGCTCGCCGAGGCCGGATGGGTGAATGTGGGATGTCTGGCCGGCGACATGCGGCCCACCGTCCAGCCCGAGGTCGATAACGGCCAAGGAGCCCGCATCGATCATATTCTCGTCAGTCGCGGCCTTGCCCCCGCTGTCGTCGCCAGCTCCTACGACGTCGACGACAGCTCGATCGGCGCCCGGGCCAGCGACCACAAACGGGTTTCCGTACGCCTGAACCTGGCGGCGCTGGCTCCTTCCCTCGATCGGGCGCCTACACCGCCGGTCGGCGGCGGATAAGCGACTGGCCGCGCTGCTACCACCACGTCCACCCTCCGCCACGGAAGGCATGAACTCGTCCATGAGTGACCAGCAGAAGCTGCGGCCGCATCAGCGTGACGCTGTCGATGCCACAGTGGCCGCGCTCACCCGCGCCGAGCGGGCCACCACGGTCATGGCCTGTGGGACCGGCAAGACTCGCATCGGCGCTGCCACCGCCGAACGCCTGCTGCCCCGCACCGGCGGAAGCCGGGTCTTGATCGTGGCGCCTTTCCTGGAGCTGCTCACTCAGACCATCCGCGAGTGGCGCGCGGTCCTCGGTGATGCGGCCTTGGGCCGCATCATTGCCGTCTGCTCCGACCAGAGGGTGCTGGATGAGCATGCGGGCGAGCTCCACCAGCAGCACGCGGCCGTCACTTCCGACGCCGCCGAGCTGGCTCAGCTGGCCGCTGGCCCGGGCGGGGTGACTGTGGTCAGTACCTACCACAGCCTTTCGGTGATCGCTGCCGCTCATGAGAATGGCCTGCCCATGTGGCATTTGATCATCGTCGATGAGGCGCACAGGAGTGCCGGCAGCCTTGGCAAGGCGTGGACCATCGTCCACGGTAACGCCCACCTGCCGGCCGATCGGCGGCTGTACCTGACTGCCACCCCGAAGGTGATCCTGGGCGGCGACGACATCGTCAGTATGGACGATGCGAAGATCTTCGGCGAGGTGGCGCACCGCCTAGGCTTCGCCGCCGCCCGGAAACTGGGGCTGCTTGCCGGCTACCAAACCGTCGTACCGGTAGTCACCAACGAGCAGCTCCGCACCGCCGCCCGCGCCCCGCAGCCGGCTGAGTTCTACCAGAGCGGGCGGTCGGCGATCGCGGCGACCATGCTTGCCACGCAGATCGCTGTGCTGCGCGCCGCTGAGGAGTACGGCATCCGCCGCTTGATCACCTTCCACAACCGGGTAGGCAGCGCCGAATGGTTCGCCGCAACCCTCCGCCACGCTGCCACCTTGCTCGACCCGGGCCAACGCCCGGCCCGCTTGTGGACCGGGCATGTGCACGGCGGTCAGCCGCTCGCACAGCGCCGTACCATCCTCGATCGGTTACGCTCCGACGACGACGAGCTGGTCGTCGTGGCCAACGCGCGTGTGCTCGGCGAGGGCATCGACGTGCCGGCCGTCGATGGCGTGGCGTTCATCGACGCCCGCACCTCCCCGATCGACACCATCCAGGCCATCGGGCGGGCGCTCCGGCGAGGCACCCAGCCCGGCCCCAAGACCGCTTCCATCATCGTCCCGGTTATCCTGGGCCCCGGCGAGGACCCAGAAACCGCCCTGGACACCTCCGCTTATGCCTCGGTTTGGCAGGTGGTCCGCGCCCTGGCCACCCACGACGACGACCTCGCTACCCACCTCAGCACGCTCCGCCGCCGCCTGGGCACCGGCTCCGCCCGCACCGATGCCACCGACTCCTCCGAATGGCCACTGCCCGACTGGCTGCGCATCACCGGCGTGCCCGTCCCGCCCGGCTTCGCCAACGCGATCACCGTCCGCACCGTCCGCGCCAGCACCCACTCCTGGGAGGAGTACTACGGCGCCGCACAGGCATACAGCGCCGAATTCGGCGACCTGCTCGTACCGGACGGTTGGCAGACGCCGTCAGGGCTGAAACTCGCGAACTGGCTTCATCACCTGCGCACCTACAAGAAGGCCGGCAGCCTCGCGCCCGCGTGGATCGCCCGCATGGACGCCCTCGGCATGGTGTGGGATGTTCGCGAGCACAACCGGCAGCGCGTCATCGCCGAGTGCGCCAAGTACCACCAAAAGCACGGCGACCTGCTCGTGCCCAGCGATTATACCACCGATGACGATCCTCCATACCCGCTCGGCTCCGTCGTCAGCAACACCCGTGTCCGCTACCTCAACGGAACCCTTGATCCCGGCTTCGCCGCCAAGCTGACCGCTCTCGGCATGGTCTGGCACGTCCCGGACACCGAGCGAGCCCAATTCCTCGCCGACCTGGACGCCTACCGCAAAACGCACGGCGACCTGGACGTCCCTCAGCAGTACGTCACCCCCGGCCCCAATCCTCGCAAGCTGGGCCGCAAGGTCGCCGGCATGCGGCGGCGCTGGCGAGAAGGCACCCTGACTAAGGAAGAGATCAAGGAACTCGAACAGCGCGGCTTCATCTGGGACGCCCTGGAGCACCGCTTCAACCGCTACCTGCATGCGCTGCACGTCTACAAACGCACCCACAACGGCAGTGTCGAAGTGCCGCAGAAGTACGTCACCCCGCCCCCCGAGAAACTCACCCTCGGCCGGTGGCTCTCCCAGGAGAAGGCCCGCTACCGCCGAGGCGAGATGCTGCCTCACCGCGCCAAGGCACTCCGTGCCGCTGGCGTCCGACTACCTCCTCGGCGGTTCTGATGACGCGCCGGGCCGCGCGGTCATGAGCTGCCGGGCAGGGATTCCCCCCGCCGAACCCCAACCCTTGATCACCAGTTGCGAGGCCCTGGCGCTGAGTGGGCGACCTCTTGGCCCGTGGCCACTGTCACCGGAGACAGCTTGATCTGCACGAGTAGTCGACCGAAAGGCCGATCGCATGGCTACGGACAGGCAAGCCGCCCATCGCCGCCAGCTCGGTGCGGAGTTACGAAGGTTGCGAGAAGCCAGTGGGAAGACCATTGAGGCGACCGCCGGACATCTGGAGTGCTCGTCGGCGAAGGTATGCCGTATCGAGAACGGCCACGTGGCCGTCCACCCGCGCGACCTTCACGCCATGCTCGGCCTGTACGGGGTGACTGGCGCGCGCGGTGCGGCGTTGCTCGCGCTGGTGCGGCAAAGCCGCGACAAGAGCGGCTGGTGGCACACGTACGCGGATGTCATAGCCGAAGGGGACGAGTTCTTCCTCAGCCTCGAAAAGGAAGCTGCGATCATTTGCGACTATCAGCCCTTCTTGATGCCCGCACTTCTGCAATCCGAGGCGTACATGCATGCCGTGATAGATGCCGGGGCGCCCCCCGCGGTAGAGGACCAGCGAGCTGCTTTGCGTCATCATCGCCAATCGATCGTGACGGGAGACCGGCCGCGCCAGCTTCACGTGCTCCTTGAAGAGGGTGTGCTGCACAGGCCTGTCGGCACCTCCGGGGTGATGCGGGAGCAGCTCCAACACCTGCTCGACATGGGTGCACGACCTGGTGTTCGCCTCCAAGTCCTCGAGACGAGCGTCGGCCATCATGCCGCCGAGGGGCGGGCATTCACCCTGCTCGGCTTCCCCGATCCGGACGAACCTAAGGTCGTCTATCTTGAGCTTTTCAACGACTCCTGCCTGCTCGACGACCCTGGTAAGACCGCCGGCTATGGCCGAGTCTTCAGCTTTCTTCAAGACATAGCCCTGTCGCCCAGTGAGTCCGCCTCCTTGATCAAGACTTTGCTGGTCGGCTCGCTCGCGTGACCATGCCCGCGGACGATCGTCGTGGCATCGCTGTTATCCAGGGCTGTCCTGCACGACTTCGCCGGGGTGCGGGGCGCCGAGCACCAGGACCATGGCCCCCATCAGATCGATGTTGGCCGCCGCGACGGCGGACGCGTCACCACGGTGGACATCGACGAGGAGATCGCCGAGCCGGCCTAAGAAAAGGGCGGCGTGGCTATCCCGCGTGACGAACTCGCCAACAACCATCATCGACCAGTTGCCCATCGTGGCCCAAGAAAGAGAGGAGGGGGCGCGTGGGTGGAACCACGGCGGCGTCGGTACGGCTCGCGAGGCGTGCTGGCGGGCCGCGCGGCGGCGCTGCTGCTCGGCCTGGTCGCGGGCGGCTGCCTGGGCTCGGGCCTGCGACGGCCACGGCGCGAGCTGCTGGCGTCCGCGGTAAGCCAGTGGGCCAGCCGGGATCGCAGCCACGCCGGCAGCCAACGCGGCTGGCCCGTGTGCGGATCCTGGGAGCCGTCGATACGGTGGTTGATGGCGTGCTGGATGTCGCTGGTCGCGGTACCGGAGGTGAAGACGTCCAGCCAGCTGCGCAAGTGCTGGACGGTCAACTGTGCCAGCAGAGGATCGTGGAGCGCTCACACGCGACGAGCATGTCGGCCCTGGTGCGCGGCGTGACGGCGGCCGACCTGGAACCAGCCTCGCCGGTGAAGTGGCCGCGAGCCATTGGCGCGTGCCCGCGCTACGGGGGTCTAATCCCTATATGAGCGGACCGGGGCGAGGGGATCCGAATTGATCCACAGGCAGCGTTTCGACAGGCCACGGAACCTCCTCCGCGCCGTCGTCGACGCCGGTGGGTACGAGGGTGGGGGAGTGGTCGAAGTCGTCGGCCAGGTCCTGTAGGAGGCACCCTGGCACGGTGAGGATGTACTGGGGCGGCGAGGTTGCCGAGGCCGTCGGCACGTGTATCCGCATGGTGCCTGAACGTTTGCACCTGGAGCCCCTATGACGGAAACCGATTGCCTCATATTCTGACGGCGATGACTCATCGCGAGAACGCCCGGCGGCGCCCATGACGGCTGCGGGAGGCACTCAGTCGTTCAACGCAGAAGCCGCTCTTCACGCATTGACCCTGGCATGCGCCGACCTGGGGCTGAACCGTTCCGGCGCGACCCGTCTGGGCCCCGTAGGCGATAACGCGACCTTCCTCCTGCCCAGCGAACACGTTGTCGCCCGGGTCGCCTGGGGGAGCGCGGCCCTGGACCGTGTCAAACGGGAGCTGCGTGTCTCGGCGTGGCTGGCCGCCCAGGGGGTGCCCGCGGTGCGAGTCGCGGCCGTGCCCGGCCAGCCGGTGACCGCCGATGGCCGCATCATCACCTTCTGGGAGGAGATCCCGTCCGCACAGCAGGCGTCCACACGGGAGATGGGGGCGCTGCTGCGCCGCCTGCACGCGCTGCCGCCGCCGCCGGACGGCATGCTGCCCCCATTCAATCCGTTCATCCGTCAGCAAGCGCACGTCGACCAGGCCGTCAACCTCAGCGAGGCCGACCGCCACTTTCTTCTCGACCTGATCGCAGAGCTGAAAGCGGCCTACGCGCGGCTTCGCTTCCACCACCCCGCCAAGGCCATCCATGGCGACCCACACCGCAAGAACCTCGTGCGGGACGCGAACGGCACCACGCTGATGCTCGACCTTGAGCGGTTCAGCGTCGGCCCGCCGGAATGGGACGCGATCATACCCGCCGTGTACCACCGAATCGGCTGGTACACGGCAGATGAGGTCGCCGCGTTCACGGCCGCCTACGGCTGGGACGTCACCACATGGGACGGATTCGCGACCCTGGCCCGGGTGCGCCAGCTGCGGATGACGACGTGGCTGGCAGGCCGCACTGGCCGCGAACCCCGTCTGCTTCCCGAGGTTCGCCTGCGCATCGCCACCTTGCGCGATCCGAGCGTCGCCCGCACCTGGACGCCCGGAACGTAACCTGACCGGTCGCATCAAGCCACGCACCGCCGCAGCACATCACGCCACTGCTCGCGGAAGTCGCCGACTGCCCGTGCCTTCTCGTACGGCGTCAAGCTGCGGTTGAACCGCGTGATGTACTCGCGTACTCGGGCTGATCTGATCCGCCCGGCGCGTTCGATCGCAGCACCGGCGACCAGGCAGGCTTGTTCCACCTCCTTTTGAAGCGGCTTGCCGGCCAGGTGGGCGCCAGCGAGCGTCAGCTGCGCGAACACCCGGGATCGGGGGAAGCGGTCGCTGGATTCGTCCAGCGTGAGCTGGGCGAACTCGATGGCGTTGCCCTTGTCCCCGAGGGCGGCGAAGGAATGCCCGAACTCGTCACACAATTCGGCCCGGTCGAAGTAGGCGATCCAGTCAGGTTCAGCCTCAGACCGCCCCTTGCCGAAGGAGCGTTCGGCCTCCCGCAGCGCGGCAATGGCGTTGCGCCGGTCACCGAGGCTAGCCAGCGCACGCGCCTCCATTGCGCAGTACATGGCGTGCACGACCGGCGTTGCCGCGCCCTCGGCGCCGAGTTTGGCCGCGCGAGCGAACGCGACCGCTTCGCCGTACTCGCCCAAGAAGTTGGCCTGGTGGCTCATCAGCGCCCACACTTTGCCGGCCAGAGCGGGATCGCCGGCGGCGTGGGCCAGGTTCAACGCCTGCATGAAGTAGCGGCGCGCCAGGCCGTGCAGCCCCGAGTCGTAGGCCATAGCGCCGACCTTGTACGTCATCACGGCGGCGGCGGCGAACAGCTCCCGCCCCACCGCTGCGACGTACTGGCCGTGCAGCAGCTCGCTAACTTCGCGATGGAGATACTGCACCGCCGTCTGGCGGCGGTACTCGCCTCCGAAGCGATGGTCAAGATCCTCGAACAGGTGCGTGGTCAACCGCACCCGCTCCACGTCCGCCTCGGTGACCTTCCGAGCTCGTCCGCTGCGCCGCGGCGGCTTGGGAGGAACGGCGATCAGCCACAACCCCATCGGAGACAGGAGCGTCTTCGCCGGCACGTCGTCCAAACGCAGCAACTGGTCGCGTGCCAGGTCCGCTTCCCAGAGCTTCCGGGTGGTGCGCAAAATCGTGGGCGGCGCGGTGGAGAAGTCAAGCCCGAACCCGGGGCCAAGGTGCGCCCCGGTGGAGGTCATGCCGATGTCGTCCAGCGTGACCACTCGGCCGAGCTCGCGGCCGAGCACAGAGGCGATAAGGTGCGGCGTCTCCCCCCGGGGGCGCATGCCCTCCAGCCAGCGGGCCACATACACGTGCGTGTATGAGCTGGGCAGTCCGCGCAACAACGCGAGTTCGCGCAGCTTTCCCGCGAGCTTTTTATTGGACATGCCCGCCTCGGCCATAAGGTCGGCCAATTCCCTATTCACCATCGCGCTCATGAAGAGCCTCCGCGGCATACGTCGGCTGCAATCCTTTACAGAGCGTAAGGGCACGATGTGTGCCCTAAAAGGGTGCGCCGAAAACAAAATCAACGAAGTGAACCCCTTTTGAACCCCCAGCGCGAAGTGAACCCCATTTGAACACTGTTGCGGCCATGATCTCCGAGCTTAGGTAGAGGTCATGGACAGCTTGCCGAAAGGCACAACGCGGCCGATGGCGCGAACGCCGCTGACGACCGCGTTGCTGTATGCCTCGCTGGGCTGGCCGATTGCGGCGGGTGCCCACATCACCGCAAGCGGATGCTCCTGCGGGGACACGCTCTGCGGCACGCCCGGTCGCCACCCGCACTGGCAGCAGGCGCCCAGCACCGACCCCGTGGTGCTGCGCATGCGATGGGTCCTTCATCCCCACGCCACCGTGCTCGCGCAGATCGGCGTCGCCTTCGACATCATGCACATCTCCGAAGACGACGGCCGCCGTCTTCTCGGCGCGTGGGATCAGGCGAAGATGCCGCCCGGCGCGCCGATGCTGTACGCCGACAACGACCTGCTAGTCCTCACACGACCCGAGCAACCAGCCGGCACGGCGGACACATGGCTCGCGCTGCCGGTACCCACTGTCCGACCATCGGGTCCGCCGAAGGCCAGCTGGGTGGTGCCCGCCACCCCGGTTAATGCGGCGACCCTGCCTTCGGCGCAGGAGGTGCGCCGCCTTCTCAACGGCGGCATGCCGTCCCCTCGCGAACAGCAGGGTCAACTCCAGCCCTTACGAGCGGCCCTCCGCACACGCCCGACAGCGTCCTACGCCGCCAGTGGCGGCATGGGCACGCCTGGATCGGATCGGGAGATTCGATGAAATTCCACCCATTCGGCATCGTGGCACGCCTGATGAGCCACGGCCGCCGGTTACCGCATAACACGCTGCAGATCCCGCGAGCGCACGCCAGCGGCGGCGAACTGGCCATCGACGCAGCCGTCGTCGCCAACTTCCTCTTCTCGCACGGCTCCGGGGTCGACCTGCTGGTATGCGGCGGCCCCAGCCCGCACGTTGCCGGGATGACGACGATCGCGCCCGCCGGCTACGGCGGCTTCGCGTCGGCAAGCCGCGAAAGGGTCTCCTGCTGGCCACACCGTATCCGGCGTCTGCTGCCGCGCATGGTGTGGGCTGTTCGCCTCACCCAGCTCGCCATCACGCTGCTCTGCGCGGCGACGTCATCGCCCCGCAGGGACGCGCTGAGCCGGGCCGCCTACCGCGGTTCCGCCGGCGACGGCACCGCCTCCTTGCACCCATCGCCTGCCGCTCTGAGGCTCTGATGACGGCAGGAATCATGTGGGCAGAGCCGCCCGCCCTCCCAGAGGTGGACTCCTACAGGCCGAACGCCGCCCGTGTCCACGACTGCCTCCTCGGCGGAAAAGATCACTACCTCATCGACTGCCAAGCGGCTGAGGCGATGGAGACAGCAGCGCCTGGCACGCACGATGCCGCCCGCGCCGACCGGGAGTTCCTCATCCGAGCGGCCACGTGGGCGGCCGAGCGCGGCCACACTCAGTTTCTCGAGCTTGGCACCGGGTTTCCCTCCCAGCCGAACGTCCATGAAGCCGTGCAGGCGGTGCAGCCCGACGCACAGGTGGTGTACGTCGATCACGACGACGTGGTTGTCGCTCACGCGCGCGCGCTGCTCGCCCGCGTCCAAGCCAACGTCGGCGTCGTCCAGGATGACGTGAGAGATCTTCCACGTGTCCTCGCAGGGGCAGCCCGATGGATCGACTTCAGCAGGCCAGTGGTCGTAAGCCTCGTCGGGATCCTGCATTTCGTCGCCGACGCCGACGACCCGGCCGACATCATCGCGACCCTTCAGCGGCACGTGGCGCCCGGCAGCGTCCTCATCGTGTCGCACCTCTGCTCAGACGCGATGGAAGCCTCCATCGCCGAAACCGTGGCGGCCCCGTTGGAGAACTCGCGCACGCCCCTCGTTCTCCGTACCGGCGAGCAGATCGCCGCGCTGCTGAGCGGACTCACCCTTTACCCGCACGGTGCATGCGCCGACGAGGGTGAAGAGGGTGAACTCGTCGAGGTATCGGCCTGGCGGCCGCCGTTCGGCCGGACCCCGAAGCCGACAGGCGTTGTGCAGGTTCTGGGCGCGGTCGCCGATCTCCGCCCCGCCAGCCGGTACCACATGTTGAAGGCTTCCTGATGAACGTGATGAAGCATCGCGGCCTGGTCGCGTCTGCCGCGGAAGGGAACCGCGCCGGACGCCCACGGTGGTGTGAGCCGGGCGCACACCGACTCCCGCCCCGGCCGCCGGCCTCGCGCCCATCCGGTGAGCACACACCGTGCCCTCGCTTGCGAGGCCGGCACCACACCTCGTCCTCTTGTTGCCGCAACCGTACGCACCAGAGGCGGGCGCCGGCCATGCCCCGCAAGGCACCGCGGCCGAGCCCGCGCCACCCTCACACCTGCTGGGCGGAGGCCGCGGCCTTCCCCCACGCACTTCACCGCGAATCTCGGGCGTGTTCCCTGCGGCGCCCGCTGACGGCCTCCGCTTCACGCCCTCCTGGTGGCCCGCGTCACCCCCGCGCGCGGCCACCGGCGGTGCAGGCCAGGCATTGCCCCCGCACCCCGGCCTGCACCGCCCTTCCGCGGAAACGCGCCGGAGCGCGATAACGGTCACTTCGTCCCGAGAGAACACCCGCTGACGGACAAGCATCCGTCAGCATCCCCTCCGCTGCATGGGAATCGACACATCCATGAAATGGCTACGTATAGTCGCATCTTGCTTACTTATTGTGTGGATGGTTGCCTGCGGCAGCCGCACCTCGCCCCCCACCCCCACCCCCAACCAGCCCCTTCAGCCGGTCACGGTCGGGATCATGCCCATCCCGGACTGCGTCACCATCCCCATCGCCACCGCCAGGAACTACTTCAAGGCCGAGGGCCTCCAGGTGAAGACCGAGATCGTCCAAGGCGGCGGCGCTGCCATCCCCTCGCTGAAGTCCGGCACACTGCATTTCGCGATCATGAATTACACGGCGGCCATCGTGACCGAGGCCGAAGAGCCCGGCACGCTGCGGATCGTGGCGGACGCCTACCAGGCCGCGCCCAACACGTTCAAGCTCATGGTCCCGAACAACAGCCCCATCCGCGGGATCACCGACCTACGGGGCAAGCGCATCGCAGTGGCGACTCTGAAATCGGTCAGCACCCTGACAACGGAAGCGGTCCTCGCGATCGCTGGCCTAACCCGCAAGAACGTGCACTTCTCCAAGATGCCACTCACCGAGATGATTGCGGCACTGGAAAACGGAACCGTCGACGCCGCCTGGTTGACCGAGCCCTTCATCACCAGCTACGGCACGAAATTCGGCGGCCGGACGCTCCACGACGTGATGTCGGGACAAACTGAGGACTGGCCTATCGCCGGCTGGGCCGCCTCCGCCGAGTACACCAAGAGCCATCCCCGGGAGGTGGCCGCCTTCCAACGGGCCATGCAGAAGGCTCAGCTCGATGCAGCGGAAGACAGGCAGCTCGTCGCCAGCATGCTGCCCAACGTCATCAAGATCGATGCCAAGACCGCCGGCATCATATCGCTGGGCATCTTCCCCATCGACCTCCACCCAGGCCGCATCCAGCGCGTCGCCGACGTCATGCAAGAGTACGACTACATCGAAAGCCACCTCGACGTCGGCCCCATCCTGCTGCCGCGGCCAGCATGACCACCTTCCCGACATGGCGCGCGGGCACCACGCCCTGGCTGGAGCCACTCTCACACCCGAAGGCGGCAGGCCGCAGCCTACCTGCGCGGTCCACGCCACGTCGCGGGCGTGCCGCGGGCAGCGGCCCGCTGACAGCGCCCGCTCGACGCCCTCCAGCTGGCCCGATCCCTCCCGCGCGCCGCCACCCGCGGTGCAGACCAGGCATCTCCCTCCATGATCAGCCCGCCACGCCAGAAGCGAACACGCTGACGCAGCCACCCCACCCGACGCTTTCGACAACCCGTTCCAGATCCCCGCCGCGATACGCGCAGCCGTGCCGCACACCCTGTTGCCCACTCGTCACCGCCATCCACCCCCACTGTCGTAAGGGCACATCTATGACAGCCGCGCCTCAGACCGCCGACACCGTGGAGCCAGCCCCCGCCAACAAACAGCATCACCAGGCCATTCAGGTGATCCTCGACAACCTGCCTGGATACGCTGCCCTGTACACGCTGTGCGACCTGCGCATCCCCGACCGCCTCGCACGCTCGGCCGCCTCCGTGGACGAGCTCGCGGAGTGGACCGCCTCGACCATGCTCGCGGCCGACCTCAGCCGCGACTACCTGCGGCGGGTGCTGCGTGCCGCCCACGCCTACAGGTACGTGCGCCTCAACCCCGACGGCACCTACCAGTTGACCGATGTTGGCCGCACCCTCCGCACCGGCATCCCCCATTCCGCCCACACCGCAGTGATGAGAGCCGCATTGCGGCGGCGGCGCCCAGTTCGCGACGCGGCAACCGTCCGCCGGCTGCCCAGGCCCGACGACCGGCACCCGGAAGAGCCCATCGCGGCGAGCCTTCACCGGCTCGACCTGTACGAGGCCCTCTACCTGCTGTGCGCGCTGCGCATCCCCGACCACCTGGACGGCGCCCCCGCAACCCTCGACGAGCTGCTTGCCTGGTGCAGGCATGTCTGCGGCGAGGAGGGCAGCGGCCTCGACCTGTCCGTGCAGGACCTCGTGATCCTGCTGCACATCGCGCACGCGCAGCGATGGCTCTATCGAACGCCCGGCGGCGCCTACCGGCAGACCGAAATCGGCCACCTTCTCACCAGCTCCGCCGCCGCGTCCATGCGGCCCGCGGTGATGACGTACGCGCTGCCGCCATGGTGGAAGCCGCTGGCCACCATGGACCAGACTGTCCGAACCGGCACACCGGCCGCGCTTGCCGGCGACCGCACCTTGAACGAGCTCATGGCCGATCAACCGGAAAGCGCCTTCCAGACCGTCCGAGCCTTTCGCGCCTGGCAGAGCGCAACCCTGGCGCCGTTCATCGCCGATGCCATCACAGCCCACACCGACAACGTCCGCACCGTGATCACCATCGGCGGCGGACCGATCCTCCTCGCCGAGATTCTCAACCGCCACCGACGCGTCGACGGCGTCCTCGTCGGACGCGGCCGTGACGCCGACGCCGCCGCCAACCAACTCGCCCGGATCGCGGACTATCCCGGCCGGTGGGGAGTGCCCCACGGCGCCGGCGTGCGCGCCGGGATCCCCATCCGATTCCGCCCCCTGTACGTGATGCCCAATCTGATCTGCCACCTCGACGACCGTGACGGCCGCGAACTACTCGCCGGGGTCGCCGCGGCAATGGACGCATCCGGCCCCGACAGCATCCTGTGGCTCGTGGAGACCGTCATGCCGGAGAACGTCGGACCGCATCCGAGTATCGCGGTGGACCTTCTAGAGATGACACGCACCCGAGGCGGCCGCGCACGCACCATCGCCGAGTACGCCGCGCTGCTACGCAAGGCCGGGCTGCGTATCTCTGGCGACATCGCCGCAGGGCCGCAGACGATCATCGCCGCGCACACGGCGCGCGACCAGCCTCCGCCGATGGACGAACAGCGCTTGCTCGCGACGGTGGCCAGCAACGTGCCGCTGCCGGACTGTTGACCCAGGCTCCAGCAGCGGCAAAGCGAAGCGCGCAACCGCGCCGGTGATGTGATCTTCGCTACGGCCTGGGGTGTTCGAAGGTCGCCGTAGCGTAGCCGCCCTCGAGGTACTGGGTCCGGCCCGGGGGCGGGGGTCGGAGGGGCTGCGTACGCGGACACAGCCCCTCCGACCCACCCATGCCAGGGCACGCTCTCCGTCTGGCGGATGAACCGCGCACAAGCGGGACGACTCCCCGGCGGATCAGACAAGCGAGGCGGCGTCTTCGCTCGGTAGGTCGTCGCGTCGGGCGAGCACTCGCACATGATCGGCCGTCCGCCCGACGTGAACGATACGGAAGCCGCCTGGCAGCCCGAACCCCGCCCCGAACAGACCGGCTTCAGGAGGCTGGTCTGGGCCGGCCACGAAGACGACCGCCTCGTCAATGAGACCCGCCCGCAGGAACGGCTCCGCCACATCGGCGCCGCCGTCTACGAGCAGATGACGGACCCCGCCTCGCGCGAGCACCTCCATCAGGGCGATAGGGTCGCCGCCCTCCCACCGCGCCGGCACGTTCACCATGCCGTGCCCGTGCCGGTCCGGCACGGCCTCCCTCAGCTGGCCGCTCGCCTCCACGATCGCATCGGCTTCCCACAGCAGCTCGCGCGCAGCCGCCACCCGGTCAACGGCGGCGCGCACGCGTCCGCCTGCCACCTCATACGTCCACGTGAGCGTCGGCCTGCTCATTCGCAGGGAATGCTGCCATGCCCCGAGGACCTGCAGTGCCTCCGCGGCCAGGACCCCGGTCTCCACGCTGACCCCGGCGGCCCGCAGTTCGGCGATACCGCCCCGACCCCGGGAGGTGGGGTCGGTGATGGCGACGACCACGCGGGCCACTTCAGCATCCAGCAGAAGCTGCCGGCACGCCGGCGTGTGCCCGACGTGATTGCAGGGCTCCAGCGTCACCATCGCGGTGCCGCCGCGCGCCGACGCCCCGGCGGCCGCCAGCGCGTTGCCTTCGGCATGGGCGAGCCCCTTGCGCTCGTGGAAGCCCTCGCCGACCACGCGCCCGCCCGCGTCCAGGACGACGCAGCCGACGGGCGGGTTCGGGCTGGTCGCGCCCAGCCCGAACGCCGACAGGACAATCGCTCGCCGCATCGCGGCCAACTCGATCGGCGAAGCCATCACAACCCCGCGGCGTTCGCCAAAGCGACCCTCAAGGCCGCGACCTCTGGTTTCTTACGATGGGGCACCAGCGTCTTGTTGACGCCGGCTACCACGCGGGCTATCCGCGACGATCCCGCAGTTGTAGCGATCTTCAGCGCTTGCTGCGCCCGCTCGGCGGCCTGCTCGACCTGGCCGCTATGGGCGTGTGCCGCGGCCAGCCCGGCGAGTGCCATGCCGCGATCGCGCTGGTACACCGGGGCAAGTTTCGGCAGGGCCGCCTCGTAGGCCGCCACCGCCCGCGCATGCTTGCCCAGGTGACTCCAACAGCCGGCGCGTGTCACATCCACGTACGCCGGCGTGACGAAAGCTCCATGCCCGGCGCGGGCGTCGCCGTCATCGTTCACCTGCCCGGCCAGCTCCTGTGCCTCATCCAGCAGGCTCAGGCACAACGTCTCCCGCCCATCCAACGCATGGCCTTGGGCTTGCTGCTGAACCAGAGCGGCCCGCATCGCCGTCGGAAGCCGGTCGACGCGCCGCAACGCCGCCTCGGTCAGGCCGATCACCTCTCCAGCGCGGGCGTCGGCCATGGCCTGCTGGCTGCGGCGGAACATCGTCCAGGCGAGCATGAGCTCATCGTCGGCCTCGTATGCCCACGAGGCGGCTTGGTCGGTCCAGCGCAGCGCCTCGACGAACTCGCCCGCATCCTCATACAGCCAGGCAGCCGACTCGGCGTAGCGGGCGGCCAGCCGTAACACCCTCAGCCGATCTTCGCCTCGCGCAGGCGCCAGCAGCTCCATCACCAAGCCGATCTGTTCCCGGACGCCCGGGATCGTGTGGCGGGGACCGAGCAGGTTGTCGCGCTGCACCAGCAGATGCCACTGGCTGGACAGATGGTCCAGAACGTCGCCCAGGTGCTCATCCACTACCGGCCGCGGCGTGCTGACCGGCCGGTCAGCCTCCGCGGACTTGCGGCGAGGGCGACGGCCGAACACTTCGAGGACCGACACGTCCAGGGCCCGGCACAGCAGCGTCCGGTACATGGGGCGAGGCACATTCTGGCCCGATTCCCAGAAGCGGATCATGCGTGCCAGGTCCGGGGGCTTCGGCAGCGCAGATTCAGGCCCTGCCAGATCGCGAATCCTGGAGGCGAGCTGCTCCTGTGTCAGCAGCTTCTCCGCCCGGGCCGCGCTCAACCGCTCCCACCATCCGAGCGTCTCCATCCGTTCACCTCGCCTCGAGGTCCTGGGCGCAGGAGGATTCTCCTCCTCATCGCCTCCACCAGTGTCTCCTCCTGCGCGTGCCAACAGGCCGCTGACCGCCCCTGAAGAGTGACGGCCATCTCCCGCGACGCCGCGTGTGTGGTGAGCATACGGACGACGACCGCCTGCCACGGCTCATTCGCCCTAGCAAGCCAGCCGTTTACGACCAGGCGCCCCCGGATCTCGCCTCGGCGACCGGCGCAGCGACGTGGACCCCTTATGAACCCGCCGCGGAAAGTGAACCCCTTTTGAACACTGTTGCGACGGTGCTGGCCGGGCTTAGGTAGAGAACATGGACTGCCGACTGCCGGAGAACACGTCGCCGCCGGCGGCGCGCGAAATGTCGGCGGTTTCCGCTTTCACGCCTTTCATCGCTGCACAACAGGAGGAATTGCCGCGCATTACTCCTGATTACTCCTGCTTGATCTCCTTCCGCTGTCCACGCGCGTTGCGTTGTGATGGGCCAGCGGATATTGCCCAACTGAAGAATTCGGGCCCGCCACACCGTTATCGCGTCGGGTGTGACGGGCCCTTGATCGGAATGAGGTCCGATCCAATGACTACCGTAGCCGCAGGCGTTGCTGCCGCCCACCGCTGTTTTCAAATCGCCCCCGGCAGGGGGCACCGATGACGACACCGCCGGCCGCCACGGCGACGAACAAGGACATGGCGGCACAGGACACGACGTTGCACGAGGAACGCGCGTTGGACCCCACAGTCGCCAACGTCGCCCGCATGTACTGCTTCCTCGGCCGCGTGGCCGTCCCACGCCGGAAACAGCGGCGGGAGGCTGCGTGACCGCCACCATGGACCACACCACCTCACCCGACGTGAGCCACGAGCCACCCATACCCGCCCTGTACGACCTTCGGATCGCCCTGGCGGACCACCTCCTGAGCGCCTCGATCGTCTTCCGCAACGGCGAGCCCCACCTCCTCATCGACCAAGCGCCGGTGCTCGTGCACCTCGTCGGCGACCACTTCGCCTGGCGGCCGGCCGATTCGTCGACGCCAGCTGAACTGGCCGGGCAGCACGCGACCGACGACATCGAAGCCGCGGCGGCCGCGCTGTCCAACGACGTCAACGAAGCTCTCGTCCGCCATCTGAACACCCGAACCCACCAGGGCGCACCTCGCGTCGGCGTACCTGGCATGGGTGCGATGGACGGCCACACTCTCTCAATCATCGGCAGGGAGGCGGACACCACACCGGTCCCCTCCGCCACCACACCAGCCGATACCGCAGCCCGAGAATTCGAGCACGCCTGCTACGCGCTGCGGTGCGGCACTCTTCGCTTTCACGATCTGTCCCTCGAGGTGGCCACGGACGCCGAACGAACGTCCGCGGCCTGGGCCACCGGCGAGGCTCTCGCCGAAGCGCTGAATTCGCGATACGACGACCGGGCCACCGCCATCCCGATCAACTGCTGGGTGACGGCCATCTGGGTCTGTCCGGACGTGATCGTGTTGACCGATTCCACCCACTTCGCGTGGCTCCAGCCCGCCCGCACAGTCGAGCCGGCGAAGCTGCGGGCCACACAGGGCCTGCCGAACGCCGTCCGCCTCCTCGCCCGCGAGCGTACGCAGATCATGGTCTCACGGGCGCCGTCGCCGCCCACCTGAGCACCACATGCGGGCCCCGAGCCCGAACAGCCGGTCGGCATCCTTGATCCGCCCATCATCAGCTCCTGGCGAGGCTCAGGTTGTCCGACCAGCGGCCGCACCCGGACAACCTCGCTTACCCCCCCGCCTACGCTGATCAAGGACTGCTCCATGACCTCACCAGAACTCGCGGCCTGGGTGCTGCTGGGCGGCATCGTCCTCATCGTCGTCGCCGTCGTCATCGCCGCCGTTACCTTGTTCGCGCTGATCCTCCAGACGCGCACAAAACCCGCCGCAGTTCAACCCGCCGGAGTACAGATCGTCCCAGCCGCCGCCGAACAGGCCCGGCTGGAAGCGGAGCAGGCCCGGCTGGCCGCCGAACAGGCCAAGCAGGTCGCCGAGCAGGAGGCACAGACGGCCAAGGCCCAGGCGGCCACGGGCTGGCAGTGGTACCACGCTGCCGTGGCCGAGGTGGAGCAGCTCTGCGACCGGCTGAGCGCGATAACCGACATTGAAGCCAGGGAATACGCCGATGTGACCGTCCCCGGCCTGCGCCATCCAGGATTCGCCGGCCAGCCACTACACAAGCACCTTCACACCACCGAAGAGCTGCTCCGTGAGGCCGTGCAGATCACCCGCACACGCATCGCCGCCTCCGCCCGCGCCGGCGTGCGCAGCACCGCCGACGAGGTGCAAATGTTCCTCACCAGGCTCCAGATCAAGATCGACGAAGCTCTGAACCAGTTCTCTCCAGACTCTCCCTACACCCAGAGCCTGATCGGGATCGATCATGAGGCCACCCTCGCCCGGCACAGCGTGCAGCGCCTGCGCATCCTGGCCGGCTCGTGGCCAGGTGCTCAGTGGGGCGACCTCACCTTCCGCGAAATCGTCGAAGGAGCCCGCGGCCGCATCGGCCCCCACGACCGCGTCACCTACCTCTACCGGCGCCAGGAAGGGGAGGCATTGGTCGAGGGTCGGATCGCCGAGCCCATCACCGTCGTGCTGGCCGAGCTACTGGCCAACGCCACCAGCTACTCCAGCGGCCCGGTCGAGGTCCGCATCAACGAAATGTCGACCGGCTACCGCATCGAGGTGGAAGACAACGGCCTCGGCATGAATGCCTTCCAACTGGAAGCGGCCGAACGCCTGCTGTCACAGCGCACCATCCTCGACGTCGCCAGCCTGAAGGACGAAAGCAAGCTGGGCTTCGCCATCATCGGCCGGCTGGCTTCCGAATTCGGCATCAGCGTCAGCGTCAGCCACCGCTCCACATACGGCGGAGTCAAAGCCACGTGCCTGATTCCGCGCGCGTTCATCACCCCAGCTCCACCCGCGCAGGAACCCGCCGAACCCGCTGTGGCCCCCCACCCCGCGCAGCCAGCGCAGGACCAACCGCTGGCCGCCGTCTCCCCGTCTACGGCCAACGGGAACGCCACAACCCCGCTAGGCCTGCCCAGGCGCCGGCGCCGCACCGACGCCGTCCCGTCCAGTCCGGGACTTCTGCCGCAGGAGGCCATCACCGACACCCTCACCCCTGAGGACGCAAGCGATGGTTTTGCCCGGCTGCAGAACGCGCTTCGCCAAGGAAACAACCCCACCGACCACGACACCCAAGGACACGTCCAGCCATGACCATGCAGCCCACCGCCGACACCACCGACGTCACCTGGGTTCTCGACCAGCTTGTAAAAGAGCAGCCAGGCGTCGCGCACGCGCTGTTGTTCACCACGGACGGGCTGGTGCTGGCATATTCGCACACGCTGCAGCGAGCCGCCGCCGAACGCGCCGCCGCAGCCATGTCCGCCGTGAAGTCGCTGCACACCGAACTCACCGCCTTCTGCAGCGTCCCGACCGGACAGGAAACCTCCCCATCATTGCGCTGCGTGATCAGTGACATGAAGGACGCCACCCTGCTGCTGTTCGCCGTCAATCCCCGCACCGGCATCGGCGTGTCCGTCGAGGGCGACTCGATGAGCCGGCAGGTCAGCGCCGCCATCACGGCAACTCTCAAGATGATCAACGGACTGCGTCCGGTGCTAGACGCCCGCGAGCGGAGCGATCCGGCGTGACCAGCCCGCGGCACCGGCGCGCCGGCATGGTGCGCTCCCACACCGCCACTGAGGGCAACGGCACACTTGCCTTGGGTCGTCTCGATGACGCCGCTCTGCTCATCGCCGACCCCCACCGCCCGCGGACCGGCCTAACGGCCCATGCCCAGCGGGTGATGGACCTGTGCCAGCCCGGTGTGCTGTCGGTGTCAGAGGTTGCCTACCACCTCCAGCTGCCCGGAGCCGTCGTCAAGGTCATCGTCTCCCGACTCATCAACAGCGGACACCTCACCGCTCGTGCCCCCTTCGTCCCGGCCGGGCACTACAGCGAGGACGTCCTCTTGGAGGTGTTGCGTGCACTCCAAAAGCTTTGACCACTACGTGCCGGTCACAGCGCAGCCCATCAAGATCGTCGTGCTCGGCCCGTTCGCCGTAGGCAAGACCACCTTCGTCAGCACGGTCTCGGAAATCCAGCCGATGCACACCGAGGAGCGGATGACGCACGCCGGCCAGCTCATCGACAATCTCGACGACCTGCGCGGCAAAACCACCACGACCGTCGCCATGGACTTCGGCCGCCTCACCCTCAGCCAGAACATCGTCCTCTACCTGTTCGGCGCCCCTGGCCAGCCACGGTTCCGCAGCATGGTTCGCTCCCTCATGGAAGGCGCCCTCGGCGGGCTTGTCCTGCTCGACACCCGCCGCATCGCCGAAAGCTTCGACGCCATCGACCAATTAGAAGACGCCGCACTGCCCTACACCGTCGCCGTCAACACCTTCGACAGCGCCCCCTGCTACCGCGAAGAGGACCTCCGCGACAGCCTCGACATACCCGCACACCGACCGCTGGTCACCCTCGACGCCCGCCACCTCAGCTCGGCCAAACAAGGGTTGATCTCGCTGGTCAACCACATCCTCGACCGTTCCCGCATGGAGCACGCCCGATGACCCCAGACGCCGACCCCATCGCGGCCCCCGTCGCACGGCTGCACGGCGACGCCTTCGCCGCCAACCCCGAAGCCGCCTACGACGCGCTACGCGCCGCCGGTCCCGTGGCCTGGGCCGAGATCGCCGACGGCGTCCACGCTCTGATCGTCACCAGCCACCGCACCGCCATCACCCTGCTCAACGACGCCGCCACCTACAGCAAGGACAGCCGCCACTGGACGGCCCTGCAGCAGGGCCTCGTTCCGGCCAACAGCCCAGTCCTCGCCCTGATGGCCTTCCGCCCCAGCCTCCTGTACGCCGACGATGACCGGCACGTCCGGCTGCGACGCGCCATGGACGACTGCCTCGCCCGCATCGACCTGCACAACCTGCATGAGATCACCCAACGCCACGCCAGGGAGCTCATCGCCGCCTTCGCCCACGTCGGCCACGCCGACTTGATGACCCAGTACGCCGACACGCTCCCGTTGCGCGTGTTCACTGATCTTCTCGGCTGCCCCGCGCAGCTCGTCGACCCCATGCTGGCCGCCTGCCAAGGCATGATCGACGCCGGCCCGCAGGCCGAGCAGGCGTCTCACGATCTCGCCCGATGCCTGAACGACATCATCGAATTGAAGACAAGCCATCCAGGCCGCGACTGCACCTCCTGGATGCTGTCACACCCCGCCGAGCTCACCCACGAAGAAATCATGCACCAGCTCGTCGTCCTGATCGGCGCCGGAACGATCCCCACCGCAGCCTGGATCGCCTCCAGCCTGCGCCTGCTGCTGACCGACGACGACTACTCCAGCAACCTCACCGGCGGCGCCGTCACCGTTCGCCGCGCCATGGAACAGGTGCTGTGGGTGCGCTCACCCATGGCGAACTTCTCCGCTCACTACGCCCGCCACGACACCACATTGGACGGCATCGACATCCCCGCCGGGGTGCCGATCCTGATCAGCCACGCCGCCACCGGTACCGACCCGACACTGCCTGACCTCGGCTACGACAACCGCGCCCACCTGGCGTGGTCGGCCGGCCCGCACCGGTGCCCCGCTGACAGCCAAGCCGCAGTGATCACCCAAGCCGGTATCGAAACGCTCCTCGACCAACTGTGGAACCTCGACCTGACCAACCCCGACGTCCCCAACCGGCACGGCCCCTTCCACCAATGCCCCTCCGCATTGGACATTCGCTTCCGTCCCCAGCCGGCAGACGCCTTCGCCACCCCCACCGCGTCCACAGGGAGGTATCCGTGACATCCACGCCCGTCACCCTCGACACCACCGGCACCCACCTGTACGCGCAACTCACTGCTTTACGTGACAGCGGCCCCGCCGTACCCGTACAGCTTCCCGACGGCATCACCGCATGGTCGGTCAGCCGCGGCGACGTGGTCAAGGACCTGCTGACGCATCCTGACGTCTCCAAAGACGCTCGCAAATCCTGGCCGGACTACCGCCCCTACGCCATCCCATGGCTGACGGCATGGGTCGATGTCATCAGCATGTTCACCACCGACGGCGACGACCACAAGCGGCTCAGGAACATGGTGGCCAAGGCATTCAGCGTCCGCCGGATCGAAGCCATGCGCCCTGCCATCGAAACGATCGTCGCCGCCCTGCTCGACGACCTGGCCATTGAACCGCCCGGCCAACCGGTGGACCTCCGCGCCCGCTTCTCCTACCGCATCCCCACCGGCGTCATCTGCGACCTGTTCGGCGTCCCGGACACACAACGCCCCGACATGCTGACCATCATCGACGCCGTCCTGGACACCACCCACACCACCGACCAGGCCGCCCAGGTCCAGCACAAAATGTTCGCCGCGATGCACACCCTCCTGGACACCAAACGCGCCGCCCCCGGCGACGACATGACCAGCCTGCTGCTGACCATCCGGGAATCCGACGGCGACACGCTCAGCGCCGACGAACTCATCAGCACCCTGATCCTCATGATCGGAGCAGGCAGCGAAACCGCCGTCTCCCTCATCGACCACGCGATCGTCGCCATGCTCACGCACCCCGACCAGTTCGCGACCGTCACCACCGCCCCCGAACGCTGGAACGACGTCATCGAAGAAAGCCTGCGCCAGCACCCACCGATCATGCACCTGCCGCTCCGCTACGCCACCGCCAACATCGACCTGGGCGACGGCGTCGTCATCCCCAAGGGTGGCCTCATCTTGATCGCCTTCGGCGCGCACGGCCGCGACCCCGGCGTCAACTCCGACCCCGACGTGTTCGACATCGACCGGGACGGGCGCCAGCACCTCGCCTTCGGCCACGGCCCCCATTACTGCCTCGGAGCACCTCTGGCACGGCTCGAAGCCAGAGTCGCGTTACCCGCCCTCTTCGAGCGATTCCCTCACATGCGGCTGGCCTGCGAACCCGAGTCGCTCCGCCCGCAACGATCCTTCATCGCCAACGACTACCGTGAACTGCCCGTCATCTTGCAGCCGACCCGGTGAGGCGTACCCCTCACAGGCCGACGCCCCTGACCGGCCGAACACGCCCGCCGACCTGGCCACTAGCACCCGGTCAGCGGCGATAAGCGGGAAAGGCGCGCTGCGGTTGGCCGAGTACCTCTCGCCAGGGTGATGACGCCGACGACCCAGTGAAGAACCGCAGGGGAGGAAGCTCGTGCTCCGTCGGCCAGCCGCCGGCGGAGCACGACCCCGCCCATCTGCGGCAAAACGATCTGCCGCAGCACAATGCCCCTCCGAGATCCCACACTCAAGGAGCACGGATGGAACTCATCACCCTCGTCATGCTCGATCCGAACTCCCCGCTGTGGCCCGACACAGAGCCGGATCCTCGACATCGGCCCAGTGCAAACCGATCGATATCGGCGACGCTCGGCCGCGCTCTGGGCCACATCACGAACGCCGTCACGACGCTCCTGGCCCGGCGTTCCAGCCAGCACGAACCCCGCCGTCAGTAAGGCGCGCCTGCGGGGCCGGACTGCGAGCCGTCTCGCGTCCGCCTGCTGTTTCCAGCTGTACGTACACGAATGAGCCGACCGCACGAGAGGCATTCATGCCCGCTCGCCCGAAGCGATGGTTATCTGCGTCGGCAGGAGGCTCACACCCACAAGGGCGTCCATGGAGATCCGTCCGAGCTTCCCGGTAGGGGTCGTCAACCCTAGTCAGCGGCCTGGGAGGCGGGCCGCGATCATGGACGAGACGGCCACGCGTGGGGCTATCTGT
The DNA here is from genome assembly GCF_008065375.1 of Nonomuraea sp. SYSU D8015. GTDB lineage: Bacteria > Actinomycetota > Actinomycetes > Streptosporangiales > Streptosporangiaceae > Nonomuraea. The sequence goes on along the minus strand of NZ_VJYI01000031.1, from coordinate 44,688 downwards.
TCCTGCAGGATGATGACCGTAGGTGCCCTCCAAGCCGCCGCGGCTACATGAGGGCGGCTTCGCGCAACTCGGCCGCGGCCCGCGGGGAGCGCTGGGCGATGGCATCAGCGAGCTGGCGAGCCTGCGTCATCAGCAGCGGGACCCGCAGGTGCGCAGGCACAGCCGTGATGGCGCCGGCGGCGACCGTCGCCGCCTGGTCGGGCTCACCTTGCCCGGCCAGGTAGCGGGCACGGTCCAGCAGGATGAGGGGCCGGTCCAGGGGGTCGTCGTCAGGGTAGGCGGCCAGCGCTTTGGTCTGCTCCTCCCATGCCCCTGAGTCGCCGATCAGGCTGAGGACCTGTGAGCTGTACATGGTCAGCTCGGCGGGCGGGAAGCCGAAGAACGGCTCTGCCTGCTGCTCGCCGGTCAGCCGGTCGGCGATCGTCTGGGCTTTGTCGAGTTCGCGGGCGGCGAGCTCGTGGTGGCCGAGGCGGGCGTGGGCTCTCGCGGCCAGCCCGGCCAACTGGGCGGCTGGGGCGCTGGGGGTGTCGCCGAGGGTGGCGCGGGCCCGGCCGACGATGGTGATGACCAACTGCGGCGTGGGCCCGTAGAAGGCGCTCATGGCCTGGGCCATGGCGACCCAGTAGCGCTGGGGCGTGTTGCCGGACAGATCCCCGTACCGCTTGGCGGTGTGCAGCCAGTCGCGGGCCGTGCGGTCCTGTTCCAGGTCGGTGCTGACGGCACCGACGAGCCCGCACAACCGTGAGGCGATCAGGTGGAGCTCACGCTGATGCGGGTAGCGGTCGGCGAGGTCGGCGATCTCGTGGAGGTCGGGGGTGAGCGTCTGCAGCAGCGTCTGGGGCGGCATGGTGCCGTAGGAGGCGACGTGCCCGGCCGTCACGTCGGCCCAGTGCTCCAGGTCGCCCGCGGGCAGGACCCGGCGCAGGCCGGCCTCCATGCGCGAGCGTGTGCTGTCCAGGCTCCAGACAACCGGGGTGACGGCGGCGAGAGAGAAGAACTGGCGACGGTCCACGTCGTCCTCCGGTTCGGTCGGCGCTTCCGGAACCTGTCCCACCAGAGTAACGATCGGCTCCTCATCCGCCAGCCCCAGTCTGCCCAAAGGGCAACGGAACCACAGCGCCAGATACCGGCGGTAGAACCTGCCGGGCAGGCCGTGGCCGTTCTCCCATTTGGAGTAGTGCGGGATGGAGGGGCTGGTGCTGGAGCAGGGTTGGCCGTCGTCGGCGGCCAGGCCCCGCACCCCAGCGATCACTTCGGCTTGGGTCTGGCCGGCGGCCAGACGCCACGCCATCAGCAGCGTCGGTGTTTCGGCCTTGTCGTGGATGGCCTGGACGAGTTGCCACGGTGTCCAGTCCTCGGCGGCCGCCGTCGCGCGCAGTTCCGCAGAGATCACGTCACGTGACTGGGGGTCCACGAGCGCACGGTAACACCGCCGCCGATTCCCGCAAGGGCCCCTGCCGATACGGCAGGGGTTACAAGGCGGCCGTAACCCGGTTGCGGGTAACTCGCAATTTTCCGCGCGCACCTGACCGGTTTCTGTTGAGGGGACACACCGTCCCCCGTAAGGAGGAACCGCTATGTCCATGCCGAACGCGCCCCTGTCCGTCCCCGCGGCCACACCCGCCGGGCAGGCGCCCGGGACGCTGCTCGCCGGCCTCGACATGAGGATCGCCGAGACCGGCCCGGCAACCCAGGCGCGCCGGTGCAGCACCGACAACGGGTGCGACACCCAGGCGAACGGCGACTGCTGACCCAGCACCGTGGGGTGGCCGCGGGCGCGTCCTTCTACACGTGCCCGGCGGCCGCCCCCTCCCCCTTGTTGGCCCCCGCCGGCACCCCCGAGAGGGAGTTCTGATGCCCGCACAGCGTTCACAGCGTTCCGGGCGCTGGTATGAGCCCGTCGACGCCGCTCTGCTCCGCGCGACCATCACGAGCCCCGCCGCCCCGGCCTGGCCCACTCGGGGCGATGACGCCGAACCGTGGTGCGCGTGGCTGACCGAGGTGTGGGCAGACGACCACCTCGCGCACGCCATCAGGATCGCCAGCCCCGTCCTGGCCGACGAGATCGCCAAGGTGGCGGCCGGGTGGCGCCCGCGCCCGGCCCGGGCCCGCCGCCTGGCCCTGTCTCTGGCCCGCTACCTGGTGCGGTTGCGCAGTCGCGCCACACCGTTTGCGCTGTTCGCCGGGGTCGCGCCGCTCGCCTTCGGTCACAGCCCGTCGGCCGAGTGGCGCCCCGACGGCCACCAGGTGCGCGCCCGCGCGGGTGCGGTGTGGCTGGCTCTCGTGATCGCCGAACTGGAGGGCGACCCGCGCGTGCGGTCCCGGCTGCCCGTCGTCTTCAACGACCTGGCCGAGGTGCGCGGCGACCGGCTGATCATGACCGTACAGCCGCATGCCGCGATCCCCGCCCGAGCCGCGGCGACGGTGTCGCTCCGGCTGATCCCCGCGGTGCGGATCGTGTGCGAGCAGGCTCGCTCCCCCATCGTTGTGGCCGACCTCGCCGCCAAGATCGCGGCCGAGTGCGCGGGCGCGGAGGAGGGCGAGATAGACGCGATGCTCGCCCAGCTGATCGCCGGCGGCGTGCTCATCACCGGCTTGCGGCCCCCGTTGACGTGCCTGGACGGGCTGGCTCACGTCCTGCTCCAGCTGCACGCCACCGGCGCCGCCGAGGCGTGCGGGCAGCTCGTGGCCGAACTGGAGGACATCCACGCCCGGCTGGACAACCCCACCGCAGCGGACGGGCCACTGGGGGCGCGGATGCGCACGGTGGCCGATGCCGAGCACCCGATGGCCGTGGATCTGCGGCTCGGCTGCGACGTCGTCTTGCCCGCCGCCGTGGCCGAGGAGGCGGCGGCCGCCATCACTGCCCTGGTACGGCTCAGCCCGCACCCGGACGGCAACAAGGGCTGGCAGACCTACCACCAGCGGTTCATGGAACGGTACGGGACCGGCGCGCTCGTCCCGCTGCCGGCGCTGGTCGACCCGGTGTCCGGGCTCGGCTTCCCCGACCACTACACCGAAAAGGGCCCAGACCTGCCCGCGGAGCTGTCGCGCCGTGACGCCGTACTCCTGGCGCTCGCGCAGCAGGCCGCCCTCGACCAGGCGCAGCAGATCACCGTGGATGACGCGTTCATCGACGGCCTGCACCCCGACGGCCACGAGGCGTTGCGGGTGCCGCCGCATCTGGAGGTGTTCGCGGAGGTGTGGGCGCCGTCGATGACGGCGCTGGCCGGCGGCGACTTCCGGATGGTCGTGTCGGGGGTCAGCCGCAGCGGGGTGTGCCTGGCCGGCCGGTTCACCGGCCTGCTGCCGGAGGCCGAGCAGCAGCGCCGCCAACACCTCTACCGCAACCTGCCGGTGGGGGTGCACGGCGCGATGGCCGCGCAACTGTCCTACCCGCCGTGCCATCCGCACCTGGAGAACGTCACCCGAGCGCCGCGCCTGCTCCCGGCCATGGTCAGCGTGGGCGAGCACCAGCGACGCGACGGGCTCACGCTGGAGGACCTGGCGGTCACCGCCGACAACAACGGCATGTACGTGGTGTCGCTGCCGGAGCGGCGCCTGGTGGAACCCGTCGTGGCGAACGCCAGCGCCCGCCATACGATGCCGCCGATCGTGCGGCTGCTGTCGGAAATCCCGCGCGCTCGCCTGGCTGCCACGTCGCCGATGGCGTGGGGCGCGGCCCGATGCCTGCCGTTCCTGCCGCGCGTCGTCTACGGGCGGACCGTGCTGGCGCGGGCCCGCTGGCTCATCCCCGCCGCCGATCTCCCCTCCCGGCAGGCGCCGGCCGAGGTGTGGGCTGAGGAGTTCGCCGTGCTGCGCGACCGGCTGCGCCTGCCCCGGCTGGTGAGCGTGGGCGACTCCGACCTGCGGATGCGCCTGGACCTGCAGCAGCCGATGGACCTGCAGGTGCTGCGCGACCACCTAGAGCGGGCCAGCGCCGCAGCCGGCGCGGTACCGGTATGGGAGGCGTCCACCCCGGCCGATCACGGCTGGTTCGACGGCCGCCCTCACGAGGTCATCATCCCGGTCGCGTCCACCCGCCCCGAGGCACCACCGCCCAAAGCGCTCACGCGGCCCTCGCTTGCGCTGGTGCGGCCGGGGCGCGGTGTCCTGCCCGGCGGCCCCGTCACGTTCGCCAAGCTCTACACCCACCCCGACGCCATGGACGCGATCCTCACCGGCCGCCTGCTTGACCTGCTCGACGACTGGCCGCAGCCTCCCCGATGGTGGTTTGTCCGCTACCGCGACCCGGCCCCGCATCTGCGGCTGCGCCTGCAGGACGTCTACGATCCCGGCCACGCGATCACCCGCCTCCACGACTGGGCCGAAAATCTGCGCCGTAACGGGCTGATCCGCGACATGGTGCTCGACACCCACTACCCGGAGACCGCCCGCTACGGCGACGGGCCCGCGCGCGAGGCGGCCGAGGCGTTCTTCGCCGCCGACTCGGCCGCCGTCGTTCGCCAGCTGGCCGCGCTGCACACCCACCCGGCACTGGCCGTGACGGCGGCAGGCATGGTTCACCTGGTGGCCGCCATGACCGGCAGCAAGCAGGCCGGCCTGCGGTGGCTGATCGACCACGGCAACATCGGCCCCGCCCCTGCCGCCGGCCGCGATGTCGTCCGCGCCGCCGTTGACCTCGCGCTCGACCCGGCGGGCGTCGCCAAAGAGTGGAGCGCCCGCGACGACGCAGCCGCCCTCTACCGCCGCCAGGCCGACGCGGCCGACCTCGAACCCCTGGCGGTGATCCGGTCGCTGCTGCACATGAACCACAACCGGGCGCACGGCATCGACCCCGACCACGAGCGGGCCTGTCACCGGTTGGCCCGCGCCGTCGCCCTGGCCTGCACCGCCCGTAACGCGACCGGCGGGGGCAGCCGATGACCACGACCGCTCACGTCGCCATGCGCCTGGCAGGGGCACGGGTGGCCGCCGACCAGCTCGCCGCCGCACTCGCCGTGCCACCGCCGCCCGACCCCGCCGCCGGCTACGACCCCGACAGCCCCCGCTGGCACGGCCAGTCCCTGTCGGTGGGAGCCCCCGGCATCGCGATCCTGCACGGCATCCGCGCCCTCGACGGCGCGGCCGATTGGGCGCCCGCCCGGGCCTGGCTGGCCTGCGCGCTGCGCGAGTACCTCGCCGCCGGGGGCGGCGCCGGTTTGTGGCATGGCGCTCCCGCGGTCGCCTTCGCCCTGCACACCGCCACCCCGCCCGACCAGAACCGGCACCTGCTGCAGCGGCTCGACGCCGCCATCGTCCCCATGGTGCACCGCCGCCTCGAGGAGGCAGGCCGCCGCCTCGACGCCCGGCTGCGCCCATTGCCGGGCGAGTTCGACCTAGTAAACGGCCTGACCGGCCTCGGTGCCTACCTCCTGCACCGCGCCCCCCGCCATGTGGAGGCGCTGCGCGAGGTGCTGGCCTATCTGGTGTGGCTTACCCAGCCCGTACCCGCCGACGATGCGGCCGGCGCCGACGCCCCCGGCTGGTGGACCCCTCACCTGCCAGCCGGTCACCCAGGCCGCCCGTTCGCCGACGGCCACTCCGACCAGGGCATCGCCCACGGCATCTGCGGCCCGCTTGCCCTGCTCGCGCTCGCCGCCCGCGCCGGCATCACCGTCCACGCCCACCACGAGGCGATGGCCACGATCTGCGCATGGCTCCAGCAGTGGCGCTACGACGGGCCCGCGGGACCCTGGTGGCCCGAACGCATCACTCTCGCCGAGCTCCGGCAGAGCCGCTCCCGCCATCACGGTCCGGCCCGCCCGTCGTGGTGCTACGGCACGCCCGGCATCGCCCGGGCGCTGCAACTGGCCGCCCTCGCCCTCGATCACCCAGGCCAGGCGCGCGCCGCCGAGGACGCCCTGCTCGCCTGCATCACCGACACCGCCCAGCTTGATCGGCTGGACACGCTCGGACTGTGCCACGGCTGGGCCGGCATGGTCGCCTCGACGTGGACGGCCGCGGCTGAGGCCACCACACCCGGCCTGGCCCAGTCCCTGCCGCCTCTGGTCGACGCGTTCCTGCACCGCGCCGCCACCATCGTCCCCGGCCAGCCGCCGGGCTTGATCGACGGCGCGGCCGGGGTCGCTCTGGTCCTGCACAGCATCACCACCCCTGGCCCGTGGCGAGGCTGGGAAACCTGCCTCCTGCTCGCCTGACCGAAGGGAGACATTCCAGCCGTGGACACGATCAGCCAATGGCGTGAGGTCAGCGTCTGGGCGGCCACCTGGCACAGCGCCGAAGACCTGGCCGCCCGCACGCTCGGCCCCCGCTTCGACGAGCTGGAGGCCGGCGGCGTCCTGGCCGGATGGTGGTTCATCCGCAAGGGGCTCGAATGGCGCATCCGCTACCTGCCCGCGCCCGGCCGCGACGACGACGCGCGCACCGCGATCACTGACGCGCTCGTGCCGCCCGACGGCCGCCTCGGCCGGTGGACGCACACCATCTACGAGCCGCCCGTGCACGCCTTCGGCGGCCCGGAGGTGATGGAGGTCGCGCACGAACTGTTTCGCGCCGACAGCCGCCACGTCCTGGACTACATGCGCCGCGGCGGCGGCCACCGCCGCGAACTCGGCGTGCTCCTGGTCACCGCCATGGCCAGGAGCGCGTCCCGCGACTGGTACGACCAGGGACACCTGTGGCAGCTCATCGCTGAGGAGCGCACCGCGCCAACCGCCCCGCCCACCCGGGAGGAGGCGGCCGCCGTCCATGACCTGCTCACCGCTTACCTGCCCCACGCCACCGCTGCGGCGGGCGCCCCGGCCGAGTGGCTTGAGGCGTTCGAGCAGGCCGGGGCACGCCTGTTCGCCCTGGACCGGGCCGGCGTCACCAGCCGCGGCCTACACGCCATACTCGCCCAGCACGTCCTGAGTGTCTGGAACCGCCTAGGACTCGGCGGACAGGTTCAGGCAGCTCTCGCCTGCACCGCGGCCGCCGTGGTGCTCCGCCCCGAAACCGTCCTGCCGGAGCCGCCGAACACCTCACCTGGCGAAGGGACGCGGGCTACATTGGGCGCGGTGACCAACACCCACACCACCACCGACCCGGCCCGTCTGCGTCAGCAGCTCGTCGACCACATCAAGGGGCGCGGCACCTTCCGCACCACCGCCGTCGAACGCGCATTCGCCACCGTGCCGCGTGAGCTGTTCCTGCCAGAGATCGACGTAGAGGACGCGTACGCGCCCAAGGTCCAGATCACCAAACGGGACGCCGGCGGCAGCGCCCTGTCATCGGCCTCCGACCCGAACCTCGTCGCCACGCAGGCCGAAGACCTCGACGTGCGGCCCGGCCACAAGGTGCTGGAGATCGGCGCCGCCACCGGCATCAACGCCGCCCTCATGGCCGAGCTCGCCGGCCCACACGGGCACGTGGTCACCATCGAGATCGACGAGGACCTGGCTGAGCGTGCCCGCGCCGCGCTGCAGCGAGCCGGATACGAGCACGTGGAAGTCGTCTGCGGTGACGGCGCCGCGGGTTGGCAGCCAGGTGCGCTGTACGACGGGATCGTGGTGACCGCCGGCGCCTGGGATATCTCGCTCGCGTGGTGGGCGCAGCTCGCGCCCGGTGGCCGCATCGTCGTGCCGCTCCGGTTGCACGGCAGCGGTCTGACGCGGTCGATCGCCTTCGACCTCGCAGCCGACCGCCTGAGCATGGTGGGTAGCCACGCCCGCGTGTGCGGGTTTGTGCCTCTGCGCGGAGCCGCCGCGCACACCGCCGCCAGCATCCCGCTCGACGACGACGTCGCCTTGAACGTCGACACCAGTGACCCCGCCGACGCTGACGCGCTCGGCCGCGTCCTCACCCACCCTCCCGTCGAGCTGTGGACCGGCCTGTACGTCGGGGATCATGAGCCGGTCGAGCACCTCGACCTGTGGCTTGTCACCCACACGGGCGGGTTCGGCCGTCTGTCGGTCAGCCCGGCCGCGCGCCGCGACGGCCGCCTCTCGCCGGCGTTGCGTTGGGCCGGTGCCACCGTCTACGACGGTGGCACCATCGCCTACCTGGCGTTGCGCGAGCACGGCCCCATCAGCAAGGAGCTCGGCGTCATCGCCCACGGCCCCGACAGCCGCAAGCTCGCCACCCGCCTGGCCGAGCTGCTCCAGCAGTGGTCCCACACCCGGCCGGCCCGGCCTCGCATCACCGCCCACCCGGCCGCCACACCCGACGACCAGCTGCCCGCCGGCTACCGCGTCAAACGGCCGGATACCCGTCTGACGATCTCATGGTGACCGCCACCTGAAGGAGGCACGCCGGTATGACCGCCGCCCCGGACGCCCCGCCTGCTCTGTCGGATGTGGCCGCACGCCGCTTCCCCCTCATCGCCCGCACGCAGGTCATCGGCCGCCCGCTGCCGGTCCGGGCCGAGCAGATCCGGGCCCGCGCCGGCCAGGCCGCAAGCGGCGGACCTGATGCGCTGCTGCGGGCGTGCGAGGCGCTCAACCTGGCCGCCTTGGTGGCCAGCGACTGCGGCATGCCGGACCTGGCCCGCGCCTGGTGCTGGGAGCAGTTCGACCTGCTCCACCAGGCGCGGCCGCACCCCCTGGCAACCGCCAAGCTGGCGCTGCAGCCCGTCATCAACCTCGCCCGGCTCCACATCCGCGACGGCGACGGCGGCACCGCCTGGCAGCTCCTGCACGGCCTATTCACCGCAGTCCACGAGCAGGCGGCCGCCGACTTGGACGGCCGCACCGTCGCCCTCGACGGACTCACCAGGGCTGACGATGTGCGGGAGTTGTGCGCGTGGCTATGGGAGGTGCTGCTCGCCGACGGGCTGCGCGCCCTTGCCCGCGCCGGCCGGTGGGAGCAAGCCCTCGTCCAGGCCGAGCAGCTACGCGGCATCGGCACCCGGTTGGGGGACGGCCGCCAGATCGCCATCCTCGCCCGCTGCCTGACCGGCAGACCCGACAAGGCGCTCCACGTGCTGCAGGACAGCGACGTCGCCGAGCCGTGGGAGGAAGCCGTCAGCTCGTGCCTGACCGTCTTCTGCCTGCGGGCGGCCGGTAAGCCTGCGCAGGCGGCGGCGCAGCGGATGGCCGGCCGTTACCTGGATATCGGCCACGAGCCTGCGCTCGCGGCTTTCACCACGCGGCTGGGCCTGGTCGTCATGGACCTGCTCGACGATGACCGCGCCCAGGCCGCGGTGCATGAGCGGCTTGTCGCCCTGTCCGTATCGCCCGGCGGCTCCTACGCTGCCCGGGACGTGCTCGGTCACTCCGCCGCGGCGGCGCTCCTGACGGATCGGCAGGCCGCCGACCTCGCGCGGGTGGTGGAGGCCTCCGGGCTCGGCCAGGGCCACACTCCGACCGATGTCTACGATGCCGTGGCGGAGAGCATGAGGGCGGCGGCCGCCGCACTGCATACACACGGCCGGGCAGCAGCGGGCGCCCGGATGAGGCCGTAAGCGGGCCGGGAGCTGGATCACTTCGACCAGATCGGCCAGGTCGACGTGGGTGGGGATCTCCTGGACGCGACGGGTGTAGGCCAGGCTGCTAGGCGGCCGCGTACGCGCTGGGTGATGCGGTAGCAGGCGCGCTGGTCGAGCACGATGACCTCGACTTCTATGTCGTCGGGACTACGCCAAACCACCACGCCGAAAAATTATACAAAACAGACATAACGACACAATTGGGGCCGCGCGGCGCAGTCGCGCGTTGGACCGATCGCCGCGTCAACAACGGAGGTAACCCGCGTGAGTCATGACCTCGCCGACCTGTGGCCGCTGTTCTCGCTGCGCGTGACGACGCCGCGGCTGGAACTGGCCGTTCCGGACAACCGCGACCTGCTCGCGTTGACCCACGCCTCGGCCGACATCCAGCCACCGGGGAAGCCTCGCTACCAGCAGGCTTACCTGTACAAGCCATCACCGGAGCGGGAGCGGCACCTGCTCCAACGCCACTGGCGGGCACTGGCGCACTGGCAGCCGACGAGCTGGAAGCTGCACCTGGCCATCCGGGTGGACGGAGCCGCGATCGGCATGCAGGACATATGGGCGACCGACTTCGCGGTCGTACGGTCCGTCGAGACCGGATCGTGGATCACCCGCCAACATCAAGGCAAGGGCTACGGAACCGAGGCCCGGGCCGCCGTACTGAAGCTCGCGTTCGCCCACCTGCACGCAGTGGAGGCGCACACCTCATTCATCGAAGGCAACGCGGCCTCGGAAAAGGTGTCGAAGAAGCTCGGCTATGTCCACAACGGGCAGCATGCCTACCGCCGTGACGACGCCCGCATCGTGGAGCACCGCATGCTGCTGGAAGCGGTGCACTGGCAGCCGAACCGGCTACCCGGCGTTTCCGTCCACGGGGTTTCCGCCTGCCTGGAGCTGTTCGGCGCGACCTGATCCGTGCCGAAACTGCAGCTGCACGTGAGCCTCCACGATGAGCGTGCCCACACAACCTGGCTCGGGGGCGGGTTCCACCCGGGCGCGCACACCGCCGAAACCGCTCGCGGCCAGCTTCCGCTCCCACACCTCAGGCTCGTATGCCCACCGGTAGATCCACGTCGCTGGCCCGGCGAAACCGCTGCCGTACATGCCCTGGACGCCGTAGCTGCCTGGGACGGGTGGTGCCCACGAGAACACCAGCCGGCCACCCGGGGTCAGACACTTGCGGACGAGTGGCATCCACTGTTCGGGGTCGGTGAACCAGAGCGCGCCCCAGATGCTGTAAATGGCCTCCCACCGGCGGCCAGCGTGAGCCAGGAAGTCCAACGCGTCTGCCTCGACGTAGCGCGCTTTCGGCAGGTGCCCCCACTGGGCGCGGGCGCTGGCGACCATCACGGGCGACAGATCGACGCCGGTGACGTCGATGCCTTTGGTGGCCAACGCCGCCACCGCATGCCCGCGGCTAGAGCCAAGTTCGAGCGCGGTGGCGGGCTCGCCGAGGATCTCGTCGCCGGGGCCGTGGCCGTCGTACTGACACCAGCCGAAGGCGTTCTTCAGAGCGTCCTCGGGAGCGGCTGCCTCGGGCCGGCGGCTGGCGTAGTGGTCCCAATACGCTGTGACGTTGGTGATGGCGGGCATGATCGGCACCTTGGGGCGCGGGTGACAGGACCCGCGTCACGGTATCGCCCTGAGCGCGCTGATCGTTGCGGAATTAACCACGCTCCTGGCCACGTGCATGGGGAGGTCCCGGACGCCCTGTGCGCAGACCAAGTACGTCGCCGCGCTCAAGCCGCGCTGCTGGCCGACCTGGTCCGGGAGGTGCCCGGCCTGCGCCGAGTTGTCCCGGCCGACGGCGACGAACGCGACCGCTACAGCGCCTGCCGGCAGATCACGTTGCCCGAACTCCGGGCGTTCGCCGCCCGCCTGCGCCAAGCTGGGGTGCCGGACAGTGTCGGCACCTCCGGGCTACCCGCCGCCTCAGCTCACCCGGCCTGCCAGGAGATGACCCGGCCACGTGCCCGCCGCCCAGCAGGTCGTCGACCGCATGCTGGCCGTGCCGCTGCTGTCCACCGACACCGAACATGACCTACGCGTACGCGCCGAGATCATCGAGCAAGGGGCGACCATATGGAAACCACCGGCCAGCCATCCCGCGCATCCTCGCCGGCCGACCCGCTCCTGAACGACCCAGATCTGATCCGGCATACCTACATCGTGATCGACTTCGAGGCCTTGACCCCAGCCGGACGACCCGCCGTCCCGGTGGAGGTGGCCGCGCTGGCCCTCACCGTCAAGGACGGCGACCTAGCGGAACTGTGGCGATACCAGGCGCTGATGGCGCCGCCACCCGAGGTGCCCGTCACCGCGTTCGATGCCCGCCAGACCGGGCTGACCCGCGAGCAACTGACCGACGCCAAGCAACCCAGCGACATCATGGCTGAGCTGGACGCGCACTTGAACGCGCCGCCGTATCGGCTCGTCGCCCAACACGCCCCCACCGAAGCCGGGCTGATCGCCCGCCAGCGGCCCCACTGTCCCGCTTTGGCCGTGACCCCGTTGCTGGACACCGTACGGTTGGCGCGCGTGCTGTACCCGGAGCTGACCTCGCACAGCCTCGACGCGCTACTGTGTTTCCTGCGCATCCCACGGCCAATAGACCGGCATCGGGCAATGCCTGACGTGGAAGCAACCGCGGAGGTGTTTCGCCGCTTGTTGGCCGACGGTCAGAAAGCCGGGTGGCGAACGCTGCACCGACTGGAGGTCGTTGCTGGTCTTGCACCCAAGAAGCTACGCGCCCCTGAAGGGGATCAGGAGGAGCTGTTTTGACCGCATCAGCCAGTCACCAGCGCGAGAGTCTCGCTCCGCAGCGCCGCCGGCGGCCAGCAGCCTGGCGCTCAGCGCCGAAGGCGGGAAGCGATTGCCTACCTGTTTGACGGCCACAAAGTCTCGATCTTGACATGGCGCTTCGTCACGACCGCCCCTTCGGGGATGGGCTGGACCGACTCGATCAGGTAGATCGTGTACCGCGGACCCGGCCCGTGCCGGTGATCGCGGTCCCATACCCGTACGAGGTCGGCCAGGGCCTCCGCCACGGCCGAAGCGCCAGCACCGAATGCGTGCGTGCTGATCTCGATGCGGTTCTCGTCCGGTTTGCGCTTGGTGAGATAGGCGAAACTGCCTCCATCCACGACGGCGTTGCAGTGCGAGGAAATCAGCGGGGCGCCCAGGAGGTCGGCCATCTCCTGATCGTCCCTGTCGATGGACAGCACACAGGAGCCGCCCAAAGTCGTGGACAGCCACGTCTGCAGGGTGTCGACCGACTCATCAAGGCCGACGGTGACTCCCGTCCAGGCTCGCTCTTCCCCGGCCTCGAACGCCCGCTCCAGCGTCTCGGCATCGGTGGGGCACGGCTCCTCATCGAACCGGAGCCGGACCCTCCCGCCGCGCAGCGGCACCGACGTCCACGGTCTTGCCCCCGCGCCCTGCATCGCGACAAACCCCGCCAACTCCTTCGAGGTGCTCACCAGGCGATCGCCGCGCTTAATGAAGCCGATCACCCGGGTGAAGCCTCGCACCCGCAGCGGCACCACCAGAGAGCCGCCGTCGACGAGCTGCGCAAACCATGCTGGCGCAATGTCCGCAGCCTCCACCGTCACCACGATCGCGTCGAACGGCGCGCGCTTCGCGCACCCCTGGTCTCCGTCGCCGAGCACCACGGCAACATGCGGGTATCCGTTCTCGTCCAGCAGGCGGCGAGCCCGGCTGGTGACATCGGCGTCGATGTCCATGGTCGTGACCTGACCGGTGGAGCCAACCAGCTCCGACAGCAGGGACGCGAAGTAACCACCTGAACCGATCTCCAGCAGGCGCATGCCGGAAGCAATGCCGGCCTGCTCGATCATGCGCGCCTGGATCTGCGGCGCTGAGACAGAACTGACCGTAGTGACCCCATCGGCCGCCCACTTCGTGCGCACGACAGCCTCAGGGTCGTAGGCCTCCTCCAGGCTCGCCTCGGGCGCGAACGCATGCCGGGGAACGCGCAAGAAAGCTTCCGCCACCGCGTCCCTGCGGATCGCTCCCATCTCACGCAGCTGGCTGACCATGGCCGCACGCATCGACTGGCCGGAGTCCACATCGAGGGTTGGCATCTGCTCACCGTAGCCGGGGACGGTTCAGCCGAGCGGCACTTCTGGCCACCTGCTCCAACCCCTTGGCGGAACTATGTGACAGCGAATCCCTTGGCCGCCCTCACCGCCTGGGAGGGGAAGCCGACGGCGTCCCTCGCCGCCACGGTGCCCGCGGTCTCCAGTCGTGTCATTTTCCGGATGGCAGCGGCCAGGCGCCAATACTGTGAGCGGGTCATGATGCGCCAACGCCTGGTCGACAGCATAGAAGTCGTTCGCGTCAATGGTCGCTACCGCCGGTACGCGCTGGCGCGGCTCTCCTCGACCATTGGCACGACCGTGGCGCCCTTGGGGGTGGCATTCGCGATCATCGAGACGGGCGGCGGGGCCGCCGCGTTGGGGCTCGTGCTGACGAGCGGTCTGGTCATCTTCATCGGGGTTACTCCCGTGGCAGGGGTGGTGGCCGACCGGCTACCACGTCTGTCGATCATCGTGGTCTGCCAGCTCGTGTGCGGTGTGGCCCAGCTTCTTTCGGCGGCGCTGGTGCTGACGGAGGCTGCGACGGCATGGTCCCTGGCCGGGCTCGCGATGCTCATCAGCGCCGCCGAGGCGTTCTTCCAGCCTGCGGCCAAAGGCTTGGTGCCGCAACTCGTCCCACCAGGGCCGATGCTGAGCCACGCGAATGCGCTGCTCCAGATTTTCAGCAACGCCGTCGCGATCATCGGGCCCGGACTGGCCGGCCTCGTGATCGCCTGGACCAGCCCTGGGATGATCATCGCCTGGGACGGCCTCACCTTCCTGGTGTCCGCCGCGGTGTTCCTCACACTGCGCCTCCCGCCAACCCCGAGGCACCAGCGGCAGGGGTTCATGACCGATCTGGCGGAAGGCTGGTCCGCCTTTACCAGCCGCCCGTGGCTGCTGGCGCTCACCCTGTTGAGCGCACTGACGTCGGCCTCATGGGCAGCCGGTATTACCTTGATTGGGCCGCTCTACGCCACCCGATACCTCGACGGACCAACCAGCTGGGGACTCGTGCTGAGCGCGGTTGGGACAGGTCTAGCCTGCGGGTCGATCACCTCGCTGTTGTTCCCGCCGGCACGCATAGGCCTGTTGATGTGCGCTACGCCGATCCCGGAAGCGCTTCTCCTGACGAGCATGGCAACGAACGCTCCGCTTCCGGCCCTCATAGGGGCGGGAGCCTTGACCGGCGCCGCCGGAACGCTCCAGCTGATCACTTGGACCTCGTACTTGCAGGAAGTCATCCCCACGGAGCAGCTCAGCCGCATCGTGGCCACGACCGCGACCATCGGCACGCTCCTGGTGCCCGTCTCATACGCCACAGCGGGGCCGCTCGCCGACGCGGTAGGAGTTCGAGTGGTACTCGCGGGTTGCGCCGCTCTGGTCGTTGCTGGCGCGGCCGCCGCCTTCTGCGTCCGCGACGTACGTCGTCTGGCCAGGAACGCCGACCCGTCATGATGGCCAGCCCGCTACGCCGCGCACTCGAACCGATCGGCGCCTATGCCCAGTCCTAGACCACGGTCGCAACTATCGTGGGGCCTGATGCGCATGCGGAGGGTCGCCGTCGTTGGCTGCTGCGGCAGCGGCAAGTCCCATATTGCCCGCGAACTGGGCAAAAGGATGAACGCCCCGGTGGTCCACCTGGACGCCATGTACTACGACGACGAATGGAACCCCCTGCCACCGGAGAAGTTCGAAGCCCGCCAGCGGGACCTCGTGATCGGCGAGAGGTGGATCGCCGACGGCAACTACAACGCCACCCTTCAGATACGGCTGGAGGCCTGCGACACCGTCGTGTTCGTGGACGTGCCCACCTGGGCGGCGCTATGGGGCATCTTCTCCCGCCAGATCAGGCACGGCGCTGGCCAAGACCAGGCCAGCGGCATCTACAACCGCATCCACTGGGGCGTGCTGCGCTACGTGGCCACCTATCGGCGCACGATGCGCCCGCGGGTGATGGCCAAGATCCGACAGCATGCTGGCCACGCCCAGGTTGTCGTCCTGACCAGCCGCCGCCGCGCCCGCCGGTGGTTGAAGCACATCACCGAGGATTGAGGACGCGATCGGCTACACCAGGTGCAACCTGCCCCAAACCCCCCGCAGGCGTTTCCACGCGACGGTGTGGCAATCTCGCGTCATCAGCCGATCAATGCGCCGGTGACTTACCTGGATGCCCCTCTACTACGACGACACCGGCTCAACCCCTTCGGCGACCGGGCACTGAACCGGGCGTTGCACCAGATCGCCCTCACCCTTGAGCGCTGCGATCCCCAAACCCGCGACTACCTGGCCAGACGCACCAGCGGCGGCAAAACCCGACGCGAAGCCAGTCGCCATCCCAGCAGGGGCTGGCGTGCGGGCCTAGCCTGCTGGTGTACGTCATCGCCTCCCAGGTGTGCTCACGCTTCGACCGGCGCCACTGGTCTCTGCTGCGCTTGCGAGCTGGACACGGAGTCGGCAACGGATCGTTCGTGCCGGACGGGGGTCCTCAACCCCCGGCGAGACCGAGATGACGACGGCATTGGTCACTCCACTCGTCGCTTTGCTCGCCCGGTGACTATTAGTCAGGATATGGTTGACAAAACCACGTCAAACCTACACTCTGGACGTTTCAGGAAGCGAAGTGACAAGTCGAATGTGCGGAGGATGCGAGCCCATGCTGGTCGGCGCCTGTCATGGCTGGCCAGCAAGATGAGACACTTCGGGGATCCCTGGCTCTACGCCTTCGACGAGGAAATGGCACGGGCGCAGATGGAGCGTTGCTTTGATCGCCTGTTCGAAGAGTGCAGGAGGCAGAAGGCTGCACGCGGATCAGCAACGCTGAACAGCACGGATGAGGACCACACCATGCCGGAGGCCGCGCAGGGGACCGACGCTTCCGCCCGCGGGAGGACGGGATGGGTCTGGGCCCCATTCTGTCCGGAGCAGGGGACGCGGCGGACGAGGCGACTGATCAGGAGATGACGCCGTGAAGGCCAAGAGCGATGCTCTCTTGGATTGCAGCGCGCGAGCGACGTCCGAAGATCGCGGCATGTAGAGCAGGATGCTCACGAAACGTGTGGACGGCATGAGCGAGCGAGCACACATACAGGTCCGACGACTCCCGGCGCAGCTGGATGGGGCGAGCCCTCATATGGTGGAGCTTGCCGGGCAGCGTGTGGCACTGGCCAGCCTGCGCCGAGTTCCGGAACGCTTCAGCCGTCTGTTCGCAGCGGCCAAGGCGAACGCCGGGTATGGCTTGTGCTTGTGCATCGATCCGCCGTTACGTCTGGTGATCCGGGCTAGGAAGGGCCGCTACCACTTGGCCGGCTGGCCCGGCGAAGGCGACAAGCATGCCGCCGGTTGCGACTTCCACAAGATCATGCAGCTCTCCGGGCGGAGCAGCTACACCGCTGGAGCCATCGAGGAAACCGAGCAGGGCACCCGGGTCCGCCTGGCCATCCCCCTCCACCTAGGGCCAGGCCGAATGGCCGTAGCTCGAACCCCGCCCCCAACCTCTGAGGGCGTGCCATCGGCGACACGCCGGTCAGTCGGACTTCTCGGGATGTTGCACCTGGTGTGGCAGGAAGCAGGCCTGTCGGAATGGCGAGAACCAGGTCGGCGCAGAACATGGAGCGACTGCCACCAGGCATTACACCGCGAGGTGGTCACCTGCGCTGTTAACGATCTCCCCTTGAGCGCGGTGCTGTATCTGGTACCGCCGTATCGGCCTGAGAACGCCAGCGCCACCATGCAGGCATTCGACCGCTTCTGCGGTGAGCTTGGCACACGCGGCCGCACAACTCGCCGAGGCATGATCTTGGGCGAGATAAAATTGATCGAGCCGACCACGTACGGGCACCGCATCGCGCTGCGCCACCAACGCACGGCGTTGTTCACCGACGCCCAACTCCTGGGGCGGGTCAGACAATCCTACCGCGCTGCCTTCTCCGCGGCAATTCCGGAGCAATCCCGTCGCATCGTGCTGGCTGTCGTCGAGCGCACCGACCGAGGATATCTCCGTGCGGTCGATATGGCGGTGATGCTGACCAACGCACAATATCTGCCGGCGGAGTCCAGCCACGAAGTGCGCATGGCCGACCATCTGGTCGCGGCCGGTCGGGCTTTCATCAAGCCGTTGCGCTATGAAGCGGGCACCGCCGTATTTCCCGACTTCGTCTTGATCGACGTGGAGCCGAGGCTCTGTGTCGAGGTCTATGGTGTACGGGGGATGCAAGCCTATGAAGAGCGCAAACGCGACAAACGCGCCTACTATGCGGCCGCCGGCATGCCTGTGCTGGAATGGGAGGTAGGTGAGCCGCTACCAGATTTGCCCGGCTAGTTTGACACTCAACCTCATCCACAGTCACCGCGAATATAACGGCGGGGAAGCCTTCGACGACGGGTGGTCTGGGCAATGCCGGGTGCCTGCTGAAGAGAAGTAGGCCCCCTTCCGAATGATCGAGCGAGGGCATGCGCAGGTCAGTGGCGCTTCCTGGCGCCTGGTGTGATGTTCCGGCCTTGCGCGCCCTCAGCTCGTACCGTTACTGCTATTGGCTGGCTTCGTACTGCTCCACAACGGTCGCGGCGATGCGGCCGCGCTCGCTTACCGGCAGGCCACGAGCTTTGGCCCATTGCCGGATCTCTGCACTCTTTTCACGGCTCATCGCGCGACTGCCGCCGCGACCACGACGACGAGTCGGCGCCGGGGCCGCGCGGCGCGCGTTCTGCACAAAAGGCTTGAGCGCGTCCCTGAGTTTTTTGGCGTTCAAGTCGCTGAGGTCGATCTCGTAGGAGGAGCCATCGACCGCGAAGCTTACGGTTTCATTGGCCTCGCCGCCGTCGAGGTCGTCGATGAGGATCTCCTGAATCTGTCTGGCCATTGCCCATCCCATCGAAAGGTGTGTACTGCACTGGACTCCCCAAACATAGCGGTATTGGCATGCAATCGTGAAGGAGGTCGGTGAATGTCGAAGAACTTTTGACGTGTACTGCATCGACAGCATCTTCGCTCATGTGTCCCTGGGAATATTCGATGCCTTCGGGGTTGGCCCCGGGGGACGAGTGAGCTTGCCGCTTCTAGCGGCCCTTACCGGGCGGGAGGCGCGGGGCTGGTAGCGTGAGGAAGCCACAGAGCGTATTGCCGCACGAGTGCGTGTCACATTCTGCTCTGCATTCCACACCTGGAGGTTCACAGGATGGTGCGGAGAGCTGTAGAGCATGGTGATCAGGAAACGGCTGCCGTGCCGGCACTGAAGGTAATCGAATGGGTGTGGCGGCCGAGCCTCACTGTGTAGCGGTGAACACCCGGGTCGCCACGGCGCTTCACTGCCCCGTCCGAGGCCGCTCCAGCGCTTGACCTGGGCTAGGAAGCGCCTGGCTGCTGGCGTTCTCGCCAGCGGGAGATGCCGGTTTCCGTGGCTCGTTTCAACTGCCATGACCCGGCTCACTACCTTGCCCCCTCTATGAGGCGCAGCCAAGCCGTTGTTGATCTACACTGTAAAAGGCATGGCCGTTCTTGAGCCAAATCGCGACGGGTGATGCGTGCGCCGTTCGGGTGGTAGGAAGGAACGGGCTTCGCCCGTGCGCCTCAAGAAGGAGCCCAGTGGGTTATCGTTTACACGGCTAGCGAGGCCCGGAATGCCTTCTCCGCCGTAGTGTTCCCTTTCGGCTGGAGCAGCAAGACCAGCACTCGACGACGTGGCCGGGGGCCCGCATCTCGCCCTGGAGGTGCTTACCGCGCGGTATGCCACGGGCGCGACCCCTGTGCAGTGCGACGTCGACTCGCCACGCTGGAGGTGAGCGAGGCTTTGAGAGATGATCTTGTCGGGCACGTAAGGCAAGCAGGCTCGCCGGGACTGCCGCGCTGGTGGAGCGGTGAGGTCGACTAGCTGCGATGAAGCTGCTGCGTTCGTGACCGGTTCCCCTACGCCCCACGCTTGGAGGGTAATATGTCGACCTCCCGTTGAAGGGCCTGGAGGCCATCGTGAACGATGAACGTCCCCGCGCCGTCAAACCCACCTCGCGCTACCGACGCGGAGCCCGAGACGACCCCGAAGCACGCGCGGCACACAACGAGGAAACCCGCCAGTGGCGACGCCAGCAGGCCGACGCCGAGTTTCCCCCCGCCACCCGCGCCCAGCTACTGCGCGACCTGACCGAGGGCACATCGCTCGCCGACGCGGTCCGCCGGTCGAAGACCCGCCTGTCCACGTCCATCGTCTGGGGACGAGCGCGCTGGGACACCGAGTTCTCCGACACCCTGGAGAAGGCGTTGGCCGCCAATTGCGCAGGCGGCCCCCGGTGCGGCACCGACCAGGGCTACAAGAACGGGGGCCGGTGCAAGCGCTGCCGCGCCGCCCACCGCGGCGAGCCCGGCACTCGACAACCGGAACCGCCGCCAGCGGCCACCACTCCGGGATTCGGCCTCGTGGACGAGCCGTGGATCGAGGCGTACACGGTGGACGGGCTCAAGCCCGTGACCGTGTCACTCCGGCAGGCGCTGACCGGCGCTCATGAACTGGCCGATCTCGGCTACCAGGACGGCACGGTCAACGTGGCCGTCCAGCGGCTGCTGGTGGCCATCGCGCATGAGGCCCTGTCGGCACCGGGCGATGACCCGCGCCGCTGGGCGGCCATGTGGCAGGCCGGGCAGCTGCCCGCCGACGAGCTCGGCGCGTGGCTCGACGAGCACGCCGCGGCGTTCGACCTGTTCTCCCGTGACCGGCCGTTCGCCCAGGTGCCCGGCCTGGAGGTGCCCGCCGACCCGCGCCCGATCTCCTACCTCACCGCTTATGCCCCGCAAGGCGCGGGCGCCGGGTTCATGTTTCACCCGCCGTCCGAGCTGACGCCAGCCCAGGCCGCGTCCTGGCTGCTGCACTGCCACGCCTACGACGCCGGCGGCATCCGGACCCGCGCCGGTGGCGGGCGCGAGGCCGGCACCCCGGCCGGGCCGCTCGGCTACGCCACGCAGATCCGGCTCGTCGGCTCCACCCTCGCCCACACCCTGCTGCACGCGCTTATCCCCGGCCTGGGCGGTGGGCAGACGTGGTGGAACCGCACGCAGGCGCCGGGCCGCCGCAAAGACCAGGTACCGGCGGTGCCCGCCGATCTGCTGTGCTGGCCGTCGCGCGGAATCCTGCTGTTCCGCGACCCGGACGGGCTTGTGCGCAGCGCGCACATCACCGCGGCCGACGATCGCCCGGCCGACGCGATCGACCCGTACGCGGGCCAGGCGTGGACCGATCCGGAGGACACGCTGGACGCGCCGCCACCACGGATGCTCGCGCCGATCTTCACCAGCAAGTCGGAGCCGGCGCCGATGGTCGCGGCGCTGCGCCAGCGGGTCGCCTCACAAGCGGTCAGTCCGACCGAGCCCATCAGGATGGAGCTCGTCGGGATTCGCTACGACAAGTGGCGCGCCACCATTCAAGACGCCGGGGTGTGGCGGTCTGGGAAGACGACGGCCGCCCACCTGACACCGGCAACCATGGCCGGGCGCGCCGTCTCCGATGCGGTCGCCGACGCCGGGGTGGCGCTGAAGCTGCTGCGCTGGGCCGCCAGCGAGCACATCAAGCGCATGCCCGCAACGCGGGCCGAGCGGGCGCGGATCCACGCCAACGAGGCGATCCGCACGGCCTGGATGAACGCCGGCCGGGAGCTGGCCCTGGTCCTCGGTCCAGGGGTGCCGCGCAAGCCCTGGGAGGAGCATGTGTACGAGATGGGCGACAGGGTCGGCGAGGAACTGAGCCGCCGCTGGCAGGCGCTGGATTTCAAGGCCGCCGCGCGCATCGAGCAGGTCGGCGGCCTGCTGCGCTCGAAACTGCGGGCCTGACACAGGCGATGCCGCCTCCTCTGTCCAAGGGGCGGCATCGTATGCGTTGTGCCGGGGCGTCATTCCTTGTCCCAGGTCCACGCCTCACGGTTGACGATGTTGTAGAAGTGGCTGCGGGAGACGCCCAGCCGATCGGCGATCGCTTTGACGTCCGTCTCGCGCCCGCGCCCGATCAGCTCGTATTCGTACGCCTCCCGAATGGCGTCGCCGTGCTCGATCAGCACGGCTTGCTCCTGGTGGGCGGCGATGGCGTGCAGCAGGTGGGTGCCGTACACCTTGCCCAGCGGCCGGTCTTCGATGTCGGCCGCGTGCTGGCGGGCGCGCTCGAACGCGGCCTCGGTGGCGTCCTCGCGGTCGTGCTGGCGGCTGTAGCCGCACTCGCCGTTCAGCCGCCAGGCGACGTACCAGGTGAGCTTGTCGAACCGGTCGGCGACAGGGACGACGGCGATCTCGTCCACGGTGCCCTCGCCCATGTCCATCTTCCAGGAGAACTCGTTGGAGTACGGTTCGCGCCCGCCGAGCAGGAACTCAGTGACGTCGGTGGTGAACGCCTCGCGGGCGGCCGCCTCACTGGGGTGGGTGGCTGTGAAGAATCCGGCCGGGGCGGCGCAGTAGGAGACCCATGTCCCCTCATGGTTGATGAGAGCGAAGTCGTGGTCGGCACCGGGGAACTGCTCGTCGTCGGTCAGGCCGGGGTGCCGCCAGACGTCGCCCAGGTCGTCCGTGGTGATCTCGGGGGTGGTGTTCATGGAACCCTCCAGCAACGAGTGTCTATTAAATTAGACACTCACATCGTGTACCCCTCCTTCTTGAGTGTCAAGCCGGTTGGACACTCGGGCTTCTCTGATCCGGAATTGACGAACACCAGGTCAATCGAGGCGGCCTCGGCGACCTCGTCCCGCTCGTCCCAAACTGGACACTAGCGGGACCCACCCCTACACCGGGCTCGTCGACAACGGCACCGATACACCGAGGTATCCGTCTACCGAGCCGGTCACGATGGCGGGCACGCCTGCATCTACTACCAGCGGTACACCCGCGACGGCGCCGGATAGGCGACCCCTTGAACGGCATGCGGCCGGGGGAGCCGGGTCACTGGCAGGTAGCGCGGGCCTGACGAGCTGCCGCGACGGCCTGGCGCACGACCACGGCGCGCAGGGTGGCCGCGACCCGGCGTCCGGCTGGCCCGTCTGCTGGGCGAGCGTGGGTGTGTCGATGAGCTGCGCGCCCGTACGGAGGCAGGCGACTGGTACGCAGCCTCCTCCCTACTCCTTGCCGCACTGGAACAGGCAGGGCTGGAGGCGGAGGCGGAGCACGTCCGCCGGTGCGGGCTAGGCTTTGCCGATGACTAACGATGAGGGAGACGTGCCGAGAGGGAGGTGCACCAGCGACTCCCTCAACGCGCTTCAGCTGCCGTCGACCCGGTCAAGGCTCCGCGGCGGTCATCCCGCGATATGCCAGAGAGGTCAACCGTCACCGCCGCCAGCGGCGGACGGAGCGCGGCTTCCGTCGATCCCCTGCTGCTGCGGGTGCGGGACGACCTCGAACACCTTGTAGCGATCCAGGGTGGCGATGTCGGCGTTCGCCTGTACGATGCCCTGGCCGATCAGCCACAGCAGGGCCTCGCGCACCGACTCGCTGCCCAGAAGAGTCCTTTTGGAGAGTTTCTCCAGGCTGCTGGTCAGGCGCATGTGCCCGAGCCCGACCAGCGACACGATCCGCTCGGCGGCATCTCCGTGTCGATACCAGCCGTAGCGAACCGCTTCGTGGGTGGCCTCCTCGGCTGGCAGGCGCAACACCTGCGATGGCAGTGGCGGGTCAGGGGAGAGGCTGTAGGTGGTCGGGCTGGCGCCGGGCTGCGCGTTGATCAGGCGGCAGGTCAGCATGTAGGTGAAGACGTCATTCACGCTGGCGAGCGTGCCGGCGCCCACGCGCGCCGCCGCTTCATCGATCCGCGTGCGACGCTGCCTGGGGTCTTCGGGGTCTGCGTCGGATGGTGACATTAGCTGATTGAGCTGGGCAGCGATGTGGGCCAAGTCCAGATGGGCGTAGGGCTGCAGGCGATCCCACGCCGGTGAAGCCCATCCGCGATCGTCGATGATCATGCCGTCAAACAGCGGCAGTCCGGCCAGGATGCCGCGCGTGACTGGGGCCTGACCCACGATGGCGGCCCATTGCAGAAAAAACGCGATGCAGGTGTCGGGGAGCCACCGCGCCCAGTTCCGGCCAACCAAGACGTCGTCGGCATCGACGGCAGCGGTCATGCGCCCCTCCCGATGTCAGCAGCTGAGGTCTAGTGTTCCGTCCCGCGGTGATCGTTGGCTGGTGAACCAGGAAAAGCGGGTAGTCCGGTGTGTTGCTGCACCGGGGCTGCCCGGCGAGTGGAGAGTGTTTGTCGCGGTCGGCGCGGGGCCTCAACTGATGGCGTCGCTGGGTGGGCTCTACCCTCGTTTCATTATGGTTTGTTCTCATTCAATCGCAGTTCATTCCATTCCACTTATTGTTGTCGCTTGTCGTGGGTGTCCCATTAGCCTTTAATGGCGATTGGACGGGCGACGACTGGTCCCTGATTCCGAGGCGGCTGTCTGTTGAGTCCAGGTGGGCGTCGAAGCACGTGAGGGTCTCCCGCGGCAACGGGAGGCCCTCTTGGGTTCTTGACCTTGCCCTTCCACCCGCGTCACGGTGCGGGTCGCGAACAGGATCACATGTCTGGTTGCCACCAGCGCTGGGGGGCGGCCGCGAAGCCGCGGCCGAGGTACATACCACGGCCTATACCGGGTCAACGCCGCCGTGACTGTATTGGCGTATCCGCCCTCTCCTACCTCGGTGCACCCAAGTCCGCTCCGCGAGGGCGTCTGGCGCCGCCGCGGTCAGGCAGGTCGCGGCGACCTCGTGGGAGAGCAGCTTGGAAAAGCAGCGCCGAGCCGACCGGGATTCCGCGAAGCATGTGACGCTAAGCTCGCCCGCGGCCCGCTCTCCGGATGCGGTTGCCGCCCACCACCCCAATGGACCGACCAACATCGGCGATGGCGCCTCAACTAACTGCGCCCGCCGATGGCGGCGCTGTGGCTATCGTCGCGAACATCACCGTTTGTCCTGGAGACTTCATGATCGCTACGGCTCCTGCTGGCCCGGTCGGTCGGCAGATCCTCTACGACGTCCTTGACGGCGCGGCGTTGGTCCGGGTGACCGCGCCGTATTCCTCCCATCACGCCACGCGGGCCCACGGGCGTGCCGAGATGGCCGGGGACTCATGAGGATCGCGCTCACCAGGCGCTGGCGAGGGTACGCGGCGATCCTGGCGGTCGGGACCTTCGCCGTTGGCACGGACGCCTTCGTCATCGCCGGCATCCTCCCCGAGATCGCTCGGTCGCTGGACGTCAGCGTGGCCGCGGCGGGCCAGCTCGTCACGGTCTTCGCCATCGCCTACGCCGTGCTGGCCCCGGTGCTGGCCACGCTGACCGCGGGCTGGTCGCGGCGCGTCGTGCTGACCGCCCTCGAGCCTCTGTTCCGAACCGGCATGCGAGGATCATGGACAACGACGAAAACCAAGCCACCCCGTCACCCCCGCCGCTCGCCGAGCCGACCGCGCCCCCTACACCGTTCCTCAGCGCCCGGACGGCTGGCCCAACTTGCTCGGCCGCCGCCCAATGAGAAGCGCCGACCGAGTCAAGATCCGCGAAGCGCTCGACGCCGGGCTCCCCGAAGGACGGCTCACCGCTCCCGGCCCGTTCCTGTGTTACCTCACCATCGACGGCCTCGACCGTACGACCGACCAGCGCAAGCTCATCCGGCTACGCGGCCGGGTCCATGCCGCCGCCCGCGTGGCCGCCGAAGGACGCCACACCACCTACCACGCCACCGATTCCGCCATCACGATCGGGATCCAAGGTCCCGACGCCCAAGAACGTATCAACCAGCTCCGCAACGCCCTGTCCAAGCTCACGACCAAACACGGCTGGACCATCCGAGACGAACCCCGCTAACCAACGCCTCATCGCTTAGCGGGAATTTTCGGCCAGTCCAGGACCCCGCCAGGCAGCGCGCAGGCGCGGTGCGCGCCGGGGCGCTCTTGACACCTCATAAGAGCAATTCGGCAATTGAGCTCTGACCGTCGAGCGATGGACGGCTGGCCCATCGGGGACGCGTCATGGAGAACATGAGCGAGCGGAACCGGGAAAGCGACCAGGCATCGTCACGACGGCTGCAGTCGGCCGCCGATCGCACCGGCAACCGGGAGTTGAAAGAGGCCTCCCGACGGATGCAGTCGGTCGTCGACCGGCGAGAGCATCAACGGCGCCAGGGCCGGGGACGCTGAGCGTTCTTTCGGCAACTTCGCGACAGCACCTGATGGGTGGCGTTCCTCCCGAAACCGGGAGGATCAGCGCCCCTCGTCCGCCTCGGCGGCACGCAACGTGGCCATCACCTCGCCCAGGTGAGCCAGCCCCACAGCGATGATCGCGTCGTGGATGCTGGTCTTGCTCCACTCCCGCCCGCTCACCACGGCGATCTGGATCCGTGCGGCCTCGGCTGTCGCAGCGGTCTTGTCGCTGACGAGCAGACGTGGGACTGGGGGCCGCTTGGCTGCCATGGTCCAACTCCTCATGCCGATTCCAGTCGAGGGGCACGCGCGTCCATGCGATCCACACGGAACCCGTCGATGCCGAGCCGCGATGGGATCGGGGGCGGGCGCGATGTACTCGGCGACGGCCCGGCGGCACCAGGCGGTCACGTTGGGGGCCCGCTCGGCTTCGATCTCGCTGTCGAGCTGGGCGCCTGCGATGCGCTCGGCGTCGGCAGGCGGCAGGTGCCGGGTGGTGAGGTCGTCCAGGGCGTGACGGATCGCCGTGCGCTCAGGGCCTCCGGGCAGGGCTCGGCGGGCGGTGTTCAGGGCGCGGGCGATGGTGGCCTGCCCCACGTCGAGGACCTGGCGGTACTTCTTCCCGCCCTGCGCCAGGCGGTCGGCCGCCTGTTCCCGGGTAAGGCCGCCCCGCTCGGCGAGTGCGTCGACCAGAGCGTCCTCACGGGCGCGGCGCGCGGCGTCGATGAGCTGGGTGCGTTCGGCGAAGGTGGTCTCGGGGAACCGGCCGCGCAGCTCGCGGCCTTCCTGGGTCCAGTCGTGCTGGTCGCGGTCGGGGTGCCGCGGCCTCCACGCCTCCGCCCACTCATACGGGCCGCCGGCCCCGATGCCAAGATTCTGGGCGATCACTGCCGTCTGCCAGTTGGTCCAGACCAGGGTCCTCCAGCCGGTGTCGGTCCACACGATGAGGGATGAGTTCGGCGGGTTGCTCTGGCGCCGGTACCAGGCGGGCTCGGGGATCTCCGACCGGTGCGGGGAGGCCGGGCGTGGGCCGGGCGCGGTGGCGGGGCGGGGTCGCTCGGGAGCGTCCGGGTCCGGGAGGTAGGTGTCCGTGGTGCGGGAGACCTCGCCGTTGTCGGTGCCGTGCTCCACGACATCGGCGCGTGCGTAATGGTCGCGATACGCCATGTACGCGCGGGCGATCAGGCGGGCGTCGTCCCGGGTCGTGCACCAGCCCACCGTCTGCCACCCAGAGGCGCTGCCGCCGTAGTCCTCGCCCAGTACCTTGCCCTCGTGTCCGAGGTCGTGCCAGACCGCGACCTGCCAGCGCAGCCCCGGCGTCGGCGCGAATTCCTGCGGCGGGTCCACGATCTGACCGGGCTCCTCCACCGGCCAGCCGGTGTGCGCCCAGATCCACCGGCCGTCTTCGTGCAGCCGCGCCCACTCGGGCATCGCCACCACGGTCACGGTGCCGTCGGCCGCGCGCACCGGCACCGGCACCCGGGGCCCTCGGTTGGTTGCGGTGTAGCCGGAGCGGTTCGGCCCGTACATGGTCTCGCGTAGCACGTAGCCGTCGACGGCGGCTTCCACCGACGCCCACCTCCGCCACTGCGGGCGGACGCCCTTCTCCTCGGCGTACGCCCGTGCCTCGACCACCTCCGGGTCCGGCTCGGCCATGCGCACCGTCAGCGGCTCGCCCTCGGCCGTGAGCGCCCGCAGGCCGTCGAGGACCAGACGCTCGTCCTCGGGCAGTGCCGTGTCGTCGAAGAGCGGGAAGCCGACGGCGTGCGTGACGCCCGAGCGGCCGGGTCCTGGTCATGGTCGAGAGCGCGGGCGGCCGCGTTGTACGCCTCGCCGGTCTGCGCCATTCGCGCCCTGATCGCCTTCATGCGGGCCTTGTCTGCGGTCATGATCGGCTCATTTCTCGGCGGGTGCCCACGTCACTCCGCCGGGCTGCGATCAATTCGCGGGCGGGCTGGGAGTGAGCCGGTGTCGCGCGAGGCGGTGCCCCTTGTCCTCGTTGCCGACGGGCGACGTGGGCGCCGAGTGGCTCGGAAGCGGGCAGGCGCGAAGTCTGCCACTGGCACCCACAGTACGCCGTGCGGCAGACAGTTTCAGCTCAGTTCGGAGCTGTCGGCCCATCCGCCGTGGCGTGTGTCAGAGCAGAGCGGTTTGCTCATGGTCGGGCAGGTTGAAGTGGGTGACCAGGTCGGCATCAACAAGATCCATTGCGATGATCAGCGCCTTCTCGCGGGCGTTGCGCACAAAGACCCGCGTTGAGGTGGGGAGTCGGCCCAGCGAATGCGGGCATGGTCTGACCACCCCGTACAGAAGGCGACCGGTGTGGACGGCGATGCCGTACCCGTGCTCGCGCTCGACTTGACCGGAGACAGGCAGCGCTCGTGCGGCGCGCTCACTCACAGCCAGCGCCGCGACATGGTCCAGAAGTTCGGTGAGCTGAGCTGCGGACACCCCGCTCCACCACTGCTGTGCGGCCGCTTGCTCCCGGCGGTCGCGTTCACGGCGTGCGTGCTCTTCCCGCAGGGCCTGTTCCTCCTGCTGACGCTGCTGTTCACGGCGTTCTGCCTCCCAGACCGCGCGCTGACGCTCCAACGCGATCGTCATCTGGCGGTGCCGTTCCTGGGCCTCGGCGCGGCGCTGCTCTTCTTCCCGGCGTTGGCGCTCACGCTCGGCCTGCTTGCGGTGCTCATCAGCCTCACGTGCGCGCTCCTCCCGGGCACGCTTGGCGGCTTCCTGCTGCTGGCGCATGGTTTCGTGCCGACTCTCCGCCTCGGCGGAACGCGGTGTGGTCCACGACGCCGAACGCCGCATGGTGGCGTTGCTGCCCGGTAGGTGGATTCGCCGGTAACGGAGCCCGATGGTGTGGAAGACCAGGTCGCCGGCCAATACCCATCGGACGAAGGTGGTGAGGGTGACGTCGACCTGGGCCCAGCCGCCGCGGCCGTAGTCGAACCTCGCCAGACCGTCGTGTACCTTCCACTGTTCGGCGTCTGTCGGTTGGCTCGCCGGGGTCACAGCGATCGCAGGGACCGTACACAGCCACGGCACGCGGTCGCGGGAACTGACCCAGCACACATGGACCTGGTCGGCGGCATAGCGGTCGGTGCGCATCTCGATGTCGTCGTCGGTGATCGGGGAGAGCTGCGCCTCCCACGCCATCCGCTGGCCGCCCGCGGGAGAGGTCGCCATCACATCGGCCCGCCAGGCCCCGTCGGGCGCCGGCACTTCAAGCTCAGCCGACCAGCCCGCACGGCGGATTGCCTCAGCCAGCACACGCTTCAGTAGATGATGATCGGCCGATTCCATCGACAGCTGGCAGTGTGGCGAACGGCCGGGGTCGTGCGCGAAGTACCGCATCCGCCGTGGTGACAGCTTGGCGTGCACGCCGTGACCGCACTCGGGGCAGGTGAGCCGGGTCCGGGGTTGGGTTCGGTAGACGTGTTTCCACTCCAGACCCTGACCAAGATCAGTGAGCGTGGCATCGATACGTCCCCGCTCGGGATGAACAGCCGTGAACGCCATATGGCCCCCGTCGCAGTTGATGTCCAAGGGGGAAGTGAGCCGACGGTACGCGCCGCCACTGACATTTCTCGGAGCTCACATGGTCCGTCGCGCGTTGACAGGCAGCTTGACCGGCACTCTTTACAGGGCGTGCTTGCCATGATGCGCGCCGTGCGCGCATCATGCTGGGATGAGCAAACTTGGATCTTGGTTACAAGCCTGGTGGCGAGGCGGCGACGGGCCTGATCCGAAGGAGGCCCCGCAGGGGCCCATGGAGATGTTCGCGGTGCAGAGGCTGTACGACCGGTACGGCCAAGAGATCTACGCGCGCGCGGCCGCCGACCCGGCCTTCAGCGCGGCGATCAGCGAGGAAGTGGCAGGGTTGCGAGAGCTGGACGACAGCGAGCCGCGGCTGTCCAAGCTTCTCGCCGGCAAGCGCGGCAAGGCCGCCCTGAACTCCTACCTGCTGGGCCACACCCACGCCATCCTCGCCTGCCTGCTGGAGGCCGCGGTACGTCCAGACGCTCGCACGCCCGCCGCGGGCGACCCCGACTTCGCGGCCGTGCGCCTGGGCGCTCTGTTCCATCTGGCCTTCGACGGTGGTCTGCTGCAGTTGCACCGAGGCGATGCTCCCCGATCGGCGAGGTGATGACCATGACCGCTCCCAGCCGCCGACCGACAGCAGCGGCTCCGCCTGACGCCCGCTCGTCCTTCCACTGAAGCAGGATCACGGGCATCGCCCATGGTCCTGCTTAGCCAAGCGGCGCTCGTCACGGCCCTCGAGACTGATCGGCCATTCGAGGATCTTGCTCTTCACCGATAGGGCCGCTCGTCGTCCTCATCATCCCCTTCCGGCATATCAATGGTGATCTCCAGGCCAGCGGCTTCCAGCTCATCAGGGTTGTGGAGCTGCAGGCCGCATGCGCCGCATGCAAAGCTCTCTGCCTGAAGGAATCTCCAGGCCCCGTCGATGTAGGAGTGGTAGCCGCCTTCACCGTCGGGTTCGACATCGACGGAGACATCGACGTCCTCGCGGCCGAAGCAGGACGCCCCGTCGTCCCCACAGGCAGGGCACGTGACGTCGGCATAGTCTGCGCCGTCGGCGTGGTTGATCCAGGAGTTCGCCTGGCGAGCTTTAATCACCGCCGCGTGCTGTTCCTCGGGGATCTTCGACATCAGGTCGTCGAAGTGGCGTTTGGCCCGCGCCATTCGGCGGCGGACGTCCTTCTCGACCTCGTGGAGAGTTTCGGAGACCAGCGACTCCACCAGCTCCTGATGAACACCCCACCGGTCGGTCGCGGGGACTTTGAGTTCCTCGAAGAGCCGATCGCTCAGCCGGACGTAGCTCGCGAGGATCTGCTGGGTCTCCTTCTCCTCGAGGTAGCCGACGTGCACGACGCCGTCGCGGACGTCGATGAGCTGCCTGACCTGGTCCTGTGGCACCGTGATGCCACGAGGAACGGCCTGAACGCGCTCGACGGCGACCCGGCCGCTGATTGTGCGCGGCCCCTTGCTGGGCTCCTTTGCCCTGGCACTGTGACCGATGAGGTGGAGCAGCGAGTCGAGCTGCCCGTTCTTGATCTCCATGAGCAATGCCGGGTGCAGGCTGCACAGATACGCCTTGCACAGGTGCTCCAGGCCGATGGCTGCGTTGGTGAGGATGACCCTGGTGTTCCTCTTCGGTGTATGCCTTGAGCGCGCGGGAGGCAAAGTCCTTCGCCGAGTCCAGGAGCTGGTCGCGATCAACAGTGGTCACCTGAAGGACGTTAGTGATCGATTCCTGAAGATCGCATCTGACTTCTTCCCTTCTCTGGAGGAATGTCCCACCAGATGACCTTGATCGGGTCAGGCTTGAAGCGGGGAGGTGGGCTACTGCCTCCTGACAGGCCTGTGCGGCTTTCTGCCAGAATCGCGGGATGGCGCGTGGACTGGATCTGGAGGCGCTGCGCGGGCTCGTCGCTGGCGTCGTATTCGACCTCGCGTCCCACTCGCATCGCGAGCTGGGTCCGATCTGCGAGGGTCTGGGAGTGTCGGTACCGGACGAAGCCTTTGGCTCAAAGCGTGACCGGATCGGCCAGGGCCTCGCCGATCTCGCCGATGCCGACCTGCCGATGGTGGCCGAGCGCGTCCTACAGCAACTGCAAGTCTCCCCGGCGACCCGCAACATGATCCAGGATGTCTTATGGGCAGGCCACGGCACCCTGGAGATCCCCGCACGGACCCGGCGTGACATCGCCCGAGATCTCGATCTTGCCGATTTCCTCCCATATTCCAGCCGGTTCAAGGCCCTTCTAGCCCGTTTATGGGTCTTGGATAACGGCCCGCTTGACTGGCTCATCGAGGCCGGCGCGACGCTGAGTGCCCAGATCGACCGGCACGTCTTCCGCAACCCCGGCGATTGGACCGCTGAGGATCTATTCGAACAGCTCAACGCGTTCGAGGCGAGTGACACCCGGTTCGGCCTCTTCTTGGAAGGAATGGCCAGCGCGGAAGTCCTCCCCGACGAGCC
This sequence comes from Nonomuraea sp. SYSU D8015, assembly GCF_008065375.1. Classification (GTDB taxonomy): domain Bacteria; phylum Actinomycetota; class Actinomycetes; order Streptosporangiales; family Streptosporangiaceae; genus Nonomuraea. The sequence goes on along the minus strand of NZ_VJYI01000031.1, from coordinate 13,017 downwards.
CGCCCAACGGCGCGTGGTCGGCATCATTAACCCCCACCTGCAAACCCTCGGAATCGAACTTCGCCAGATCCGGTCCGAGGGCGGCTACCCCGTATTCGGCATCGTCTCGACCCAGTCCGCACGCTCACGACAGCCCAAGAACCTGATCTTCGCCACGACAGCCAAGCCCGACATCCGCTTCCTGAGCGCCGTCGACAACGACATTGAGGTCCTCAACCCCGACGACGTACTCGTCTACGACCGGCCCGTCACCGCTGACGGCATACTCTGGCGCGACCTGCAGTCATGGTGGAAGGAGACCCGGAACCTGCCCACTGACAAGGCCGCAAAGGACTCCCTGTACGCCAGGCTCGGTTCCTGTCTGCCGAACAACTCCGATGCCCAACGGAACCTGTTCACGCTCTACCACGAACTCCACGGCCCGAATGTGCCTGGGCTGCCCGCCCTTCTGCCCGAGGTATAGCTGCATTGGGATCCCAAGACCGTCCGCGAACGCGGGCCTGAGGCGCTGCTCCGATTCCGCATGGACTTCCTGCTCCTCCTCCCTCGCGGCCAGCGCGTCGTCCTGGAGGTCGACGGTCGCCAGCATTACTCAACCAATGGCAGACCCGATAGCAGCAAGTACGCAGCCAGCATGAGAGGTGACCGTGACCTCAAGCTCAGTGGATACGAGGTCTTCCGCTTCGGCACCGACGAACTCGACGATCTCGCCCGGGCCCGTCCCTTGCTCCAGCGGTTCTTCGCCGACCTGTTCGACAGGTTCGACGTCACCCCCTCTACCGGTTGATGCCGTCTGGGCCTCTCGGCATCTCGGCGCGCGGGCAAACCCTAGGATGCGCCGGCCGCCCGCTTGCCCTCGCTCAGATACCCGTGCGCGGTGAGTAGCCGCTCGAAAAATTCGCGCACCATCACCCGAGCGCGGTCTGCGGAGCGGAACTCATCGCCGCCGAAACGCACCACCTCGTAGCCGGCCAGGTACAGCTCCCGGTCCTCGGCGACCATCTGCGCGTACAGCTTCGGGCTGGCCTGCCTGCCGACCGCGTAGTGCTGGACGCCGTCGATTTCGATGACCAGCCGTCGCCGCCCCCGGAGCAACATGAGGAAGTCCATGCGCTGACGGGGCAGCGGGCCCACCGTCTTCCGCCGTGCTCGGGTGTACGGGTCGTAGTGCAAGTACACCTGCGGTACCAAGGCCGGCAGTTGAAACCCGTGGACCTTGAGCAGCTTGGCGTACGTCTGGAACATCAGCGTCTCGGGGCCCGGCTCGTCTGACTCGGCACGACCGGCGTCGAGCGAACGGAGTAGGCGAAAGTAGAGCCAGTTCGCGGGACCCTGATCGTCCATGTCCGTCGGTGGTTGCGTCTCTGCCCACCACGTGACCAGGTCCTCCCAGCTCAAACCAGCGTCGCCGAGGGGCCGGTCGTACACCAGGCAGTACTGTCCGTTGGCCACGATCTCGATGGTGTTGCTGACCGCGTCAGCGAGCACCAGGTCCGGTTTCGGCCCGTCCGCCGCGAAGATCAGATTCTTGAACGTGCTGCTGACCCCGGAGCGCTTGCCGGCCAGCACTTGCAACAGCCCCCAGAGCTGCGGCAGATAGTGCTCCTCGACGACTCGGGCGCCGAGCTCGCACAGCTGGTCCTGGGTGTAGTGCGAGATGCGGCTCCGCACGTACGCGCGCTTGCTGTAGTGGGCTTCCTCGCCATCGCCGTCATCGAGCCCGAATGCTCCGCACACCGCCGGCAGGTCGTACGAACGGACGGGATGAAGCGCGTCGGCGATCGCATCACGCAGCTGAATGGTCAAGGTTCCGGTGCCGCCCAGCTCAGCCTTGGCGAAGGGGTCGGCCAGCATGGCGGCGACCGTCACCTCATGGCGGGGACCACCGCCGAAGGTCATCGTCTTGTCCATCACCTTGTCCATCTGTGTGGCGATGGCCTGTAAGTCAGCGGGCCGGAACAGGTCCAGGAAGATCGGACGCACTCGCAGCACCACGGTCTGTGTCTCGTCCCAGGGTTCCCAATCGGCCGACTCGGCATCTTGCACCAGCGACAGCAGCCGCGCCGCGCGCTGATTGCCGGCTTGCAGCAGAAGCTCGGAGAGCGTGGTGAGCTCTCTAGTCCACGACCCAGCACCGCCCTGGCCACTCAGCATGTCCATCACTGTATGACCTCAAGCTGACGATCTCTCAATAGCCGAGGATGTTCCGGTGGACCGGTCCGCAAACCGGGCGGCGCGGCTGCAAGTCGTCCAAGACGATCCAGGAACACGGTCACCGCGCCGTCGTGCCGGTCGCACGCCTACTAAATGGCGGAGAATGTCCCACACATGCGTGCTCGGGGGTCGGGCTGGCCGGTCAGGCGTCGCTGTCGAGTCGGCCGTCGCTGTGGTCCCAGGTGATCCCGCCGTTGGCCGTCTCGCTCATGATGACGAACACTGCGTAGCTGGCGGCCGCCGTGTCCTCGGCGCGGCCGATGGCTCGCGCCAGGTTGGTGATGGCTCGCCGCCCGGGCGAGGTGTCGCAGCTGGCTAGGATCGCCGTGTCGCCGCTGTCCGCCCGGTGGTTGCCTCGCACCATGTGCGCGCTGAACGATCGTTTTCGGGGCGATCGCTGCCAAAACCGGAGGCGTCGGCATTCCAGGCGCGGCTATGGTTCCGCTGTGGACCTTCAGCAGGAACTCGACACCCTCGCGTGTCCGAGCTGTGGCGACCAACAGCTGATCCTTGACGCCCGCAGCGAGGGCTACGCTTTGGCACGCTGCAACGCCCCTGCCGAGTACGGCTCGTGCGGCCAGGTCGTCCTCTACGTGAGGCTCCTGTCCGGGTTGCGCCAGATGTGGCCTCCCGCGCGTCCCGCGTTCGAGCCTTCCATCCCCACCGCGCTGGCCGACAGCCTCGCCGAGGCGCAGGTGTGCCACGACAGTGGAGCCCACACCGCCGCAACCATCATGGTCCGGCGGCTGCTTGAAGCCTTGTGCGCCGATCACGGCGTCAGCCCGACGACCGCCAGAGGCGGATTCAAGTCGCTGAACACCAAGTTGCAGGAGCTCCACACGAGCGGGGTGATCACCGGGCAGCTCTACGACTGGGCGATCCACCTCAAGGACGTCGGCAACGACAGCGCTCACGACACCGACTCGCGCGCGTCGTTCGACGACGCCGCCGACGCGATCGCGCTGGCGCAGCACATGCTGGGTCACCTGTACGTCACTCCGGCCCGCTATGCCCAGGCCAAGGCTCGCCGTGATCGTGAACAGGCGATCAAACGACTTCCCATCACCGACGTCGCCTACGTGGTTGACCTACAGGAAGACGGCGCGCTCCAGCTGGTGAGCCTGTGCCCTGAAGCAGTCTCGCAGGGTGCTCAGGGGCCGCTAGCCGAGGTATGGGGAACCGATCATGGAGATCCCGCCGAGTTCCATGGACTGCTAGAGGAACTGCACCGAAAAACCGCCTCCGCCCTGACCGCGCGCAGTTGGCGGCTCGGCCAACTCGTCCCCAGGTCAGGCAGTTCCACCCAGTGAGCCGCTGGCATAGCCGCTGAGCTGGTGTGACGCCGCTGGCGGCGCTGCAGGCTCCTCAGCCGCACCAGCAGCGCATCCTGATGCTGTACGGCCAGGTGGTGGCCGTGATGATCCGCGACGCGAGCTACTGACGCGCCGGCGGCCACCAGGTCCAACCCTTGCCGAGCTCGGCGAGCTCGGCGTTAACCTCCTCGCGGTCCCAGACCGTGCCGTCCCAGCGGCTGGTGCCCAGCACGTTGCGCGCGTGGCGGTACTTCCAGCCCTTCTTGTGCCGCAGCACGCGCAGCAGGTCGGCGAACCCCTCCGAGCCGCCGCTGTCTTCGGGCGGGCAGGCGCGGCCGCCGACGCTGCAGCGCGGGTAGAGCGCCTTCGGCCCGGGCTGGTGGATCTTCTCCACCACCAGGTCGTGGTCCCAGCAGTCGCCGAAGTCATAGCGGTAGGCCAGGTGCTCGCCCGCCTTGGCAGCAGGCGGGCCAGCGTCACGTCATACTCGCTGGAGGCGTTGTCGCCGTATTCCATCCAGTCCTTGGCGAACAGGTGCAGGTGGTAGTTCTGCCAGCCCATCGCGATCTGGATCACGTTATGCAGGTCCAGCAGGCTGGCGACCGACGGCACGTGGATACGCCGCCAAACCTGCGGCTGGACGTCTCGCAGGGCCACCTTGAGCTGGTGCACGGTGGTGACCACAGCGGCCGCGGCCGCCGGCGGGTCGGCAGGTCCGCCCGGATCCTCAAGGTCGAGCCTGTCGTTGATCACCAAGGTGAGGCGGGGCCGCTCGACGCCGACATCATCGTGCTCGCTTTCCTCGAGGCCCGTTGTGATCGGCGCCGTCTCCGTCGCGGGCAGGTCCTCGGGGTCGCCGGCGTCGACGTCGGCGTGGGCCAGGCAGGCGTACCAGGACGACTGCCCGTAGAGGGAGCGGCTGGAGACGGCCCGGGCGCGGCAGGTCACCAGCGGCCCCTGGACGATGAAGCAGCGCCCATGCCCACACTTCCCCTGACCGGACGCCGGCGCGTCGGGCAGGTCGAGACACCGCGAGGCAGTTATAGATCTACAAAGTAAAGGCAGTGGCCGTTCTTCGACGAGATGCAAAGGGTTATAGCACTCCGTTCGGGTGATAGAAGGAACGGGCTTCGCCCGTACGCCTCGATCAAGCTGGTCGGAATGATTATCCTTTACATGGATATCGACGTCTGAAACGCCTTCTCCGGCCGTGGGCGTTCTCCTTTAGCCGGACCAGGGTGGCGGCCATGCGACACCTGCCACAAGGGCGAGAGTGCGGTCGGGATGTGCCGCTAGGCAGGCGCCGTTCCGGGTGACTCACCGTCCCTCTTACAGAGATCTGTCGCCAAACAGGGCGAACCGCCCGGAACGCGCCTTTCTCGGTGGTCCACGAGGTTGCCGAGATCGCAAAGCCTACATATGCGTGCCTCCGATGTGGGCAGGAATGCGGCGATTTCGCTGTACGGTTGCGCACCGGCGTGCCGTTGCATCGCCTCGCAGGAGGCGCAGAACCCGCCCGGTGTTGTTGGTCAACTAAGGATGAGAACGGCACATAGCACGAAGTGGCGACAATCGGCGGCGATGCTGAGCCAGGCCGAGTCGCTGCTGGCAATGAACGGCAGAGGGCCGCGGCGAGTGCTAGCGCCCCTGTTTGGTCTACAGAAGCCCGTCGTGGCCCGGGACGGCATGAGCCGTCCCGATGCTGGAGTAGCTAGTCCGTCATGGGCTGGCCACCTTGCCCGTCCAACAGTCGCCAGATGCACGATTTGCCCCGTGCTCACTCGCCCGTCTACACGCCAGTCGGACGCGGACGTTCATAGGTGAGCTGCCACAGGCTGGCGTCCTTGACCAGCGGGTCGGCGTCGACCAGCCTCCCCGGCCCGATCAGGTGCGTAGACTCATCGAGCAGCGCGCCCAGCAACGGCCACACCAACCAGCCGATTGCCCGATGCTGGGCGAGGAAACGGTCAGTGTCCGGGCCGGCGAGGTGGGGCGGGATGTTGGCGCGGATGTCCTGCTCGGACCAGGCCAGGGTGGGTTGGTCGGCATGCATGATCACCGGGAAGAGCGCGTCCCACCCGCGTCCGAGATCGACCAGGAACCGCAGTTCCGTGCGATCCGCCTCGGTGTCGTGCTCCAGGTGGAGGTACGTACCGTACACCCCGTTCGATGCACCGTCTGCGTTGGCGACGGGCGTCACCACGTAATAGCACGCCCCGCCCAGCACCTCCAGGAGCCGCGGGCGGGAGATGGGCAGGTGGACGCCTTCCGGCGGGGTGGACGAGGCAGCGGGCACAGCTGCGTCGGCGACGTCGGCCGAGGGGACGACGATGTGGCGGCCGACGAGCTTCCATTGCGCTACCGCGGCGACCCGGGCGATGTCGCCGACGGCCGCCGGGCCACGGCCGTGGCGTTGCACGAGCGCGGCGGCGGCGCCCATCGGCAGCCAGCACCATTCGGGCCAGGAGGTCGTCGCCGGCGAGGTGCTGGCCACCGCCATCCTGACAACAACAAAAGGCTCCTCCACCACTGCGATGTGATCTCCATCCACGGCCCCAGCTACCGACTCAAGAACATCGAACAAGCCAATCGCCTGAGCTGGTGCACATATCTCCGTACTCGGTGGAGCACCCAAAGAAGTACGCGGACATGTGGTGCCGGTCATCGGTTGCGCGAGCGCGGGCGTCCCCAGCAAGGACGTGGTTTCCCGCGGATGCGCCTTACCTAGCAGGAGGGCGACCGGCCGCCGGCCGCGCACGAAGCGCGGCCGGCGGCTGAGGAGTCAGGTGACCTTGGTCATCTCCAAGCCGCAGCAACAGGTCGGGTTGCGGTCTCCGCCCTTGCCCGGAGCAGCGCCCTTGGTGACGGTCACCTCGCACCCGCACTCTGGATCTGGACAGCGGTAAACCTCGCCTTCACGGAACGGCATACCGCTCACCTCCTTCGGCGTTCTGCCTGCTCATGAGGCAGGTTAGAACCTGGACCCAAGGTGAAGTTCAAGGCGAAAGGGGGGTGGAGCAGATGCCACGAGCAGGACTGACCATCGGGCAGGCCGCCCAGGCAGCCGGGCTGACCCGCAAAGCGGTGCGGCTCTATGAGGCCAAGGGGCTGCTGCCACCGGCCGGACGCAGCGCGACCGGCTACCGCCTCTATGACGAAGCCGATGTCGAGCTGCTGACCTTCGTCCGGCGGGCCCGCACGCTGGGCCTGCACTTGGACGATATCGCTCAGGTGCTCGCCGTCCGCGACAGCGGACACACGCCATGCGCTCGGGCCCGCCAGGTGCTGGACCGGCGCCTCGCCGAGATCGATGAAGCCATCGCCGACCTCCTGGCACTTCGAGAGAGCCTGCTCCACGCGCACCGGACGGCAGCCAACCCTGGCGAAGGCGTCTCTGCCGTCTGCCCGATCATTGAGGATGGAATCGAGTAGCGGCCGCTCGGAGGCCTGGGGCCCAGAGGTGATGACGTCTGCGACTGTGACCGGGGCTGCTCGCTGAAAGTTTCCAGGTCATTGGACTTCATAGTACGGCTTTAGTTGATGTCCGTCACGGATTGTGATCGCCGCCGCCGGTGCGCGCGGGCCGAGGCGGATCGGCTGAGAAGCCGTGTTCGACTCGTCGCCCTCGTCTTGGATGTCCGGCGCGCGAGCTGTCCGCGAATCCGCCCGCGCCCAGCTGGTGGGAAAAGCCGGCCTCGGCCCGGAGCGCCGAAGGCCTCCTAGCATGGGAGTGGAGGGGGGATGGTCTGCATGCACCTTCGCAGCACCGCCGCCGCGCTCACCATCGGAGCAGTCGTGGGCGTTCTAACCGGCATTCCGTCCGCAGCCTGGACACTCGCCCAGATGCCCGCCGATCCGCCGAGGACCGGCGAACATGACCGCATGATGGCCGACTGCCACCGGATGATGGGCATGGGTGAGCACACGGAAGGACACGATTCGGCTCAGTGAAGCGGAGAGGGATCCACCACCTGAGCTCTGCACCTCAAGATCCCGGCAACCCTCACGTTGTCGGGATCTTCGGGCTTCCGCCGGTCTTTCCTCTTGGATGACGCCGTCATCGCCGTAGAGCAAAAGATCACCTGAACCTGAATTCCTCACTTAGACTTCAGCTATGCTGGCCTGCGCCAGGCCCGGACGCGCCCAGACCGTCCTGAGGAGAGGACATCGCGGGCCATGAACGACACCGAACGGCAGTCCACCTGGACGTTTCTAACCAACCACGCCCAGGTGCTGCGCCTCATCGCTGACGACCCGCACGCGCGCATCCGCGACATCGCCGCCAGAATCGGCATCACCGAGCGCGCTGCCGGCGGCATCGTGAACGACCTGGAGGACGCCGGCTACATCGAAGTGCGGCGCGAAGGCCGGCGTAACCGCTACACGATCGTCCCGGGCCTGCACCTGCGACATCCCAGCCAGCGCACCATCCCCATCCAGGCCCTCCTGGACCTGTTCAACCAGCATGACCCCGGCGACGGCGATCCTGCCCATGCTCCAAGGGCTTGACCATCACCGGCCTGCGCACCGCCTTCCAGGCCGAGGCCTCGGTCGAAGAGGCCATCCAGGTCATCCACGCACCACCGGCCCCGGTGGCCGAGCCGTCTCCCAGCGAGCCCGCGCCCGCCTGAGCCTCTAACCCGCTGAACCGCCCGCGCTGTCCCGCATGAGGCAGTCGGCGATGGGAAGATTGGCAGAGTTCGTGCAGATGAGGGAGAGGTGGCGGGCATGGACGAGCATGCCGTACTGCAGTGCCCGATCACCGCGGACCTTGGGACGCTGCGGGATCAGGTGCGCGACTTTGCTGCGGCGGCCGGCTTCGCCGGTACCCGGCTGGATGACGTGCTGCTCGTGGTGGGGGAGGCGACGGCGAACGTGCTCGAGCACGGCAGCGGCTCCGGCACCCTCCTGGCGCGCGCCGATTCCGGCGGTCTGGCGGTCGAGGTGGTCGATCCGGCCGGCACGCTGACCAATGAGCGGTTCCAGCACCACGTCACGACCCCGCCGCCCATCGGCAGACCGGGAGGACGGGGGGGTGGGGGTTGTGGGTCATCGCCCGGTTATGCGACGAGGTCAGCCTCGATCACCCCGACGGCGGGAGCCGCTTGCGGCTGCGCTTAGGGCCGCACCAGGTGACCGCTTCCATACCCGGACGCGAACCGCAGGCCGACCCGCAGCGCCTGCCCGATGACTCACCCGCAGACGAGCAGGCACCCTCACCTGCGAGCCGGCCAGGCGGCGGCCTGCGCGAGGCTGGCATACGGCGGGAACAGATCGACCAGCTGCGTGATGGTCAGCAGCCGGGCGAGCACTCCATGCACACCGATCAGCCGGACGGCGCCGCCCCGTTCTTCGGCTCGGCGCTGCCCGCTGACCAGGACCCACAGGCCATGGGAATCGCGGAAGCCCAGATCGCGGGTGTTGATCACGATCCGGGGAGTGGGCTCGTCCACGAGTTGGTCGAAGACGCGCAGCAGGCCGGGCCGGGTCTGATGGTCCAATACCCCATCAAGGGCGACGAGGGAGAATCCGGGCCGCTGCTCGACAGTGATCGTTAACTGAGTCATGGCGGAAAGCTATGGGGTCAAGCCGGACGCCACACGACCACAGTGAGACACGCGACCGACGCCCGGCGCGGCAGATCAACCTCGCATCCCCCTACCCGGATCTCGCACGCTAACCACGGCAACCGGCCCGGATCATCGAGCACTTGCGGTCTGTCTCCTTGCCTGACATGCCTGACAGACCTTCAAACGGCTGATCAGCCACTTCGCTTGACAACCGAAGATAAGGGATGTGGTCGAGGGGCTCGGATCTCTCCAGCTACTGACGATTTCGTGTCGCGACTCACTGACGCTCTCGTGTCGCCGCCACTGACATCGCACGTCGCAGGCCGCTGACATTCTCCGGCCGCTTGGCAGACATCAAGGAGACCGCCCCCGACCAGGAGGTCATCATCACCGTCCACGAACTCAAGCGCCTGGCCCGCAACGCCGCCGAGCTGATGACCCTGTCCGCCCAGCTCCAGCGTGCTGGCGTCCAGCTTGAACTCCTCACCGGCCCGCTCACCGGCATCTACGACCCCAACGGCATGGGCGCGATGTTCTTCGCCGTGCTCGCCGTCGCCGGCCAGCTCGACAAACAGCCGCCACCACGGGCCCCGCCCGGTAGAGGCAGTCCCCGGCTGGCTGTCTACTCGATCTTCTTGACCATGGTCTTGCTGCACAGCAGGTCGGGCTCTGCTGTCCAGCGCAGCGGAGCGGGGCCGTCTTGGTCACGTTCGAGCACACCCGCACGCCGAACCAGGCAGCAGCAGAGAGCTCGCGCTCGCGAAACGGCATGTCGGTGTCCGTGTCTTTCCCCAGATCGTTCATTCGGCCCGGGGCGGAACCTGCTACCGCCCCTCTCGCGTCAGCCCGAGCGCTCGTCCCACGGTCAGCGCGGTGGCTGGGTCGGCGGCGACGGCCAGCCAGGAGGTGCCGTCCTTGTCCGCGCACAGCATCGACGTGCCCTCGACCTCGGCCAGCCAGCTCGGCGCCGGCTTCACGTCCCGGGCGCCTGCCGCGCGGGGAAACGGGCGACTGGAGGCGATCACCACGATGTGGCGGCCGTCGGGCGCGGCGTAGCTGTAGACGGTCGCCGCCATCTCGCCCAACTCCTCCTGGGCCGTGCCACGCCAGGCGTAGGCGCCGATGCGGGGCAGCGGCGGGCCCGGCTCCTGCCAGACGACGAGCGACTCGGCGCGCTGCAGGTCGGCGGCGGCCACGAGCGGGGCCGGCTGCGTCTGGGTCAGCCGGGGCGCTATCGCCAGCGCGACGGCGATCAACACCGCCACCGCGGCGGCGAGCAGCAGTTGCGGCCAGCGCCCACGCTGCGGCTCGGTGTCCAGTTCCGCCACGGCCCGGATGCGCTCGCGGGTCGACGGCGGGGCCGCCACGCGCAGGGACTCGGCCAGCATCCGTCCCTGCCGGGCGATGGTGGCCTCGGTCCAGCAGTCGCGGCAGTCCAGCATGTGCCGCTCGAACCACAGGCGGCGCAGCGCGCCGAGCTCGCCGGCTAGGTAGGCGGCGGCATCGCGCTCAGGATCGTGGCGCACCGGACTTCACCTCCACGGCGGCTTGGGCCAGCTTCTTACGCCCCCGGTGGACCCTGGCCAGGACGGTCCCGCGCGGGGCGCCGGTGATGGCGGCGACCTCGGCGGCGGTGAACCCGCACAGGTCCATCAAGATCACCGCGATCCGCTGTTCCTCGGGCAGGCTGTGCAGGGCCGCCTCGATCACGCAGTGGGTGATCGCCTCGCTTGCCACGTCGGCCTGCCCGGGCGGGTTGAAGCCGGGCGGCCACGGCACTTCGGCGTGGGTGGCGCTGCGGCGCAGCCGGTCGCGGCCCAGATTGAGGCAGATGGTGGCCAGCCACGGGGCGGCCTTGCGCGGACGGCGGCCGTCGATCCAGGCAGCCCACGCCCGGGCGTAGGTCTCCTGCGCCAGGTCCTCGGCATCGGCCGGCGACGGCGTCAGCCTGCGGGCCAGGTTGAAGACCACATCCGCCGCGGGCATCGTCGCCCGCAGGAACCGCTCCTGCCCTCCGCTCATGTCACCGGACCCATGTCACCATGCTCGTTTCATCGAGGCCGGGGTCAGCGGGCCTGAGCCCGCTCCGCCGGGCCGATGGCCAGCAAGCCCTCGCCGCGGCGCACGCCGGACCCATAGAAGAAGAACGCCAGCACCGTACCGAACACCACGTGGGCGAACAGTTCGAACGGCTGGTTGGCGTCGCCGAAGACCGGGAACAGCAGCGGCGAGAGCACCAGGAAGTTGACCACGTACAGCAGCGCACCGTACACGGTGCCGACCAGGGCGGCGGTGCCGTTGGTGCGCAGCATCGGCGCGATCAGTGCGAACACGATACCGAAGACCGCCGACAGCATCAGGTGCACGGCCAGGCCGACCCAGATGCTGGTCTGACCGGCCATGATCGCTTCCTTGCCACCTTGGACGATACTAGCGATCATGTGCAGGGGCATCTCGGCCTTGCCGGGCGGCTGGGTCGAGGCAAACCACATGGTCACCCCGGCGAAGATCAGGCCGGACACCACACCGCCGATGACACCGCGGATCAGCCGGCCCAATAGAGGTTCAGCAGCCATGACGCTGCTCCTTTACGACCTCGTCCCCATTTTGCTACCCCTACGGACGGATGACAGGCGGCGCTGATTGCACCCACCACAGGTCGATTCCCTCAAGATTTGTTCAGGGCGTGTGGCCTCGGCGCTGACACCACAGCGCCCTGCGCCTCAGCCGCCACTCGATCCAGAACCGGCTCGCTCACTGGTTTCGACACCTCGGAAACACGTCTGCCCGTACACCGACAGAGTGCGACATACAGCTCACGATCGATCTGGCCATCAACGGCGATTCGCTCTTAGTGATCGGACAACTACTGATATGTAGGGGTGGTGTGGAGTCGGCTTCGGGGAAGACGGCGACTCCGCGACGGCGTGGGCGTCGGGCCGCCGACCAGGGGAAGGCTGGACGTCCACGCCACTTTTTGCCTGCCAGCCGGCCTGCGGCGGCGGCATGGAGTGATTCCGTGCGCGCAGCTGGCACCACCGGGCTACCGCATAGGCGTGCCTGGGGCTGGCAAGGGCGTGGAGCGCAGCTGCCGGGTGGCGCGACCAGCCGACCGGCGGACAACCGGCTGGCGAGGTCGACCGGGCCCGGCGAAGACAAGAAGGGGGAAACAGATGGATCGGACACAACAGGAGACCGGCGGCGTCACCGGAACCCTGGACAAGGACTACAACCTGATCTGGTTCGTTGAGCAGTGCCTGAGCAATGTGCTGCGGCTGGAGAACTACATCGCTGATGCCGAACGCGCTGGGGATGGGGAACTGGCCGGGTTCTTCCGCCGTGCTCAGGGCGAAAGCCGTAAGGGAGCCGAGCAGGGCAAGGAGTTCCTGCGCCGACGCCTGGCCGGATGACGCTGCGGGATGTGCCGGTGCGGGAGCTCGTCAGAGCTGCTGGCGGCCTGGCTGCCCCGGGCGTGGTGCGGGCCGGCCGAGCGGCTCTGGTACGGGCAGCATCGGCGTCCCACACCGTCGCCGATCACCTGGTCGCCGACTGGCGGCCTCGCCGATCGGCGTAAATGGGAGGCAACAGGGGCACTCGTGGCGGTGGCCTCATTTCGGTGTTGATCGCGCGGGGCAACTGATCGTTAGATCAGGACATCGCGTGAAGGGGGCCGGGTGCCGTCACGACGGACGGCTCTGGGCCTGGCCGTCTTGGCGGGGGCGCGCATCGCACCCGCCAAGATCTGTGTCCGCCCGCACGCGCAATTGGCGGGGTGCCGCCAATGCCGGGGGACTGAGGTGCCCCGGATCTTCCGGACAGGTCCCCAACTAAGGTTGAGGGAGAACCGGAAGGGAAGGCTGTGGCGGGGCGTAACCGACGATTCAGCCAGGAGTTCAAGGACGAAGCGGTCCGCATGGTGC
>NZ_VJYI01000030.1 GCF_008065375.1 Nonomuraea sp. SYSU D8015 | reverse complement strand
GTTCACCGCGGCAACCGGCACCACGTCGCCTTCGGCTACGGCGTGCACCAGTGCCTCGGGCAGAACCTCGCCCGGGCGGAGCTGGAGATCGCCTTCTCCACCCTGTTCAGGCGCATCCCCACCCTGCAAGTCGCCGTGCCGGTGGACGATCTGCCCTACAAGCACGGCAATCTCGCGTACGGCATCCACGAGTTGCCCGTCACCTGGTAGACCGAGCATGCGGATCACCGCGGACACCACCGCCTGCATCAGCGCCGGCATGTGCACGCTCACCGCGCCAGGGGTCTTCGACCAGGAGGACGACGACGGACTGGTCGCGGTACTCCGCCCTGAGCCCCCCGAGGAGCTGCGCGAGGCCGCAGCCGCGGCTGTCCGGCTGTGCCCCAGCGGGGCGCTCGGCATCAGGTAAGCAACGGCCAGGCACAAGCCTCGATGATCCGGAAGTCCTCGACGCCTCGATCACCAAGAGGACCCGTGCCTGCCCTGCCATCGCGGCTCACCAACCCGCTGTGGGACCAGTTCGCCGCGCTGCCGCCCGACCGGCCCGTTGGCGGCGACACCTTACGACACCGGCCGGCAATCGGAACCTCACCAGCCACGACATGATCGGCGCGCCCCAGGGCCGCCGGGCGAGGACACGTCGGCGTCACCGGTGGTCAAGCCGGCTATGGGCGGCTGCTCTCCCCCGTGCAGGGAGATCGTTCACCCGCTCAGGTGATCTTCCGAGGCCGCCGTCCGAAGAAGTAGTGGTATGACGATCAAGCTTCTGCACAAGGCTCCCGCCACCAGTGACACCGAACGGCCCGTCCCACGCTGGGCGCTGCGTGCCGCCTACACGCTTCCCTGGCTGCTGCTTCCCTCGTGCCTGTGGAGGTTTCCATTTGCCTTTCACTTCGACATAGGGCCAGCTCAACGACGCGCCTGTGTCACCGTTGTGGATCACCATCCCGTACGTCTTCGGGCTCAGTGTGCTCACGGAGTTGGCGGCACTGCTCAGCATCGGTCTGGTGCGCCGGTGGGGCGAGGTGGTCCCGAGCTGGATGCCGGTCATCGGCGGCCGACGCGTGCGGCGGCCACGGCCGCAGACTCTCGACGAAGAGCGCCGCCGGTTTGACCTTGACGCTGCGTCAACTTCTAGCATCGGGGCCATGTCGATCACTGTTGTTGACACCTACTCCGCCATGCGGCGGATCCTGCTGGCCCCGGTCGCGGACCGCCCTGACCTGCTGCGTTCGATGCTGGAGCCCAACAGGGGCATGTACCGCTACCACCCCGGCGAGGTCGACCTGGTGGCCATACACCTCCAAACGTCCGGGTTCCCCATCGACCGCGACGAGGAGCGTTGCCTCGACGCGCTCGAAACCCTGGCGACGGCCGGGGCCTGGGAGCGGATGCAACGCGCCCTCGACAACGCTCTGACCGTACTGCTGGAGGCGACGCCGGGGCTGCAGGTCCCGGACATCACCGTGCTGTTCGTCCTCGGCGATCCGGCTGACGAGCACTTCATGGGTCCCTGCCTAGGAGTGACCGGGTTCGGCGGCATCTCGGGCCACATCGCCATCACGCTCTGGCCCTTCCCCGAGAACGTGGAGCGGCTGGAGGCCACCGCCGTGCACGAACTGCACCACAACCTGCGGTGGGGCCCGGGCGGGGTGGTGTGGGACCCGATGACCGTCACGGTCGGCGAGCACATCGTCGGCGAGGGCCTGGCCGACGCCTTCGCCCGACAGCTCTACGGCGACGAGCTCGGCCCCGCCCGCATCGGCGTGCCGCACCGGCACGACGACGAGGTCTTCAGCAAGGTGCTCACCGGGCTCGAGGTGACGGGCATGCAGAACTTCACTGCCTGGGTGCACGGCGACCCCGGCGCCGAGCACCTCGGCCTCACCCCGGTGGGACTGCCGATGGGCGCCGGGTACGCCGCGGGCAACCGGCTGGTCGACACCTACCTGGCGGCGACCGGGCAGACGGCGGCGCAGGCCCTGCACGCCGACAGCTCGGAGATCATCGCCGCCACGCTCCGCCGCGGGTGACACTGGAAGGATGGAGTGGACGATCCAGGAACTCGCGGCGAGGGCCGGCATCACCAGCCGCACCCTGCGTCACTACGACCGTGTCGGGCTCTTGACCCCGTCCCGGGTCGGCGAGAACGGGTACCGCTACTATGACCCGGGCGCGGTCGCCCGGCTACAGCGGATCCTGCTCATGCGCCGGCTCGGCATGAGCTTGCCGGCCATCGCCGAGGTCCTGGCCGACGAGGTGGACACATGCGACGGGCTCCGCGCCCACATCGCCGAGCTGGAGGAGGAACGGGACCGCATCGAACGGCAGATCGGGTCTGTGCGTCACACGCTCGAGGCCCTGCAGGCGGGGGCGGAACCGCGGATGGACGTCATGTTGTCGGGGTTCAACGACCGCTACAAGGACGAGGTGATCTCACGCTGGGGCGAGCGCGCGTTCCAAGTGAGCAACGACTGGTGGCACGGCAAGACCCTGGACCAGCAGCTTGCCTGGAAACAGGACGTCGAGGACCTCGTCGCCGCATGGGTGGCCGCGGCGAAGGCCGGGGTTTCTCCGACGTCGGAACACGCTCAGTCACTGGCCGCCCGGCACGTCCGGTGGCTGAGCCAGATCCCGGGTACCCCCACCGCCGAGGGCGACCGGGAGCGCTCGATCGAGATGGTGAAAGGTCTGGGGGACATGTACGTCGACGACCCTCGCTTCGCCGGCATGTACGAGGACGCCGCGGGGGCGACGTTCGTCCGCGACGCACTGCACGCGTACGCGCGGACCCGGATGTAGCTGGTGTGGTTCGCAGAAATGACGTTCGCGCAGGCGGCTGTTCGCAAAACTCCTCGCAGAACCCTCCTGTTGTGAGAGAGGGTTCTGCGAGGCCTGCGGCGAGCCGCCACTTGGTTGATCAGGGGGTACGGCGACCGGGCGCCAGGACCTCGGTGACTTTGGCGATCGCTTCGGGGCCGGAGCGAGCCCGTGCGGGTCCAGTCCGAGCCGCACCATGTTGATCGGTGGCCGGAGCAGGTCGGGGGCGACGTCCGCGAGGAACGGGGCGATGGCGCGATTGGTCATCACGATGTTCCATCGGCGATCGATGACCAGCGCCGGGTATGGCTCGTGTGCGCGCAGCACCCTTGCGATCGCGTCCCAGGCCAACGACAGCGCGTCCCCGTTGAGCGGCCGCTCGGCGTGGCGGGGTGCGAAGCCGGCGGCGAGCAGCAGCCGGTTGCGTTCACGCAACGGCACGTCGAGCTGATCGGCGAGCCGGAGGGTCGACGGCGATCACGTTGTGATGTACTCCCGGCGCCGGCTTCCCGATGCCGAGCCGGGGATCGCAGTCGTCGATATCTGGCGGCTCGACGATGGTCTGATCGCCGAGGCATGGGAGATCATCTAGCCGGTGGCCCAGGCAGCCACCAATCTGACGTGGGGGGAATCCGCTGATCGCTGCCCCGGCCACAAGCCGAGAGCCGCAGCCGTGAACAACCTGGGGCATCGAGGACGGCCCGATGCCCCGCCGCCCGGCCCGGCAGCCGAGCAACCACCGCCATCACCGCCAAGACCTTGGCGACGTCGGCCGCTGCGGCCGGGCGGGGCAGCGTCGTGGGCACCTTGACGGTGTCGATCCGGTCCATCGGGCCGGCGTGCGGGAGGTCGTGGCGGACCGCCCATTTGCAGAATGAACGGGTGGCCGGCTCAGCTCGTCAAGGCCGGTTGTTCTTGCCGTCCAGCCATAGCGTGTCGGACTCGTCGCGGTGAGAACCCGAGCTGCCGACGTGTCTGGCGTCGATCTTCGGCCCCTTCTTGATCACGTGGACCAACGCCATCGCGTGTCCACGTCCGAGGTCGTAGTCCTGCTTCAGCCAGTCGATGATCACTCCGGCCTTGACGGACGGGTCGTCAAAGCCGCGCTCCTTCGCCAGAGCGACGAATTCACGTGGTGTCAGTCCGGTCTTGTCCTCGATGTTGTCGAGGTATGCCTGGAACGACATGCGTTTCTCCATTCCGGGGGGCCCTGCGAGCAGAAAGCTTGTCTTTTGCAAGTGTGATTTGTCAACTGAAGCATGAGATAAGATCTGCATCATGGCGTCTCGGGAGTACGGACAGTTCTGCGGCCTGGCCCGCGCGATGGAGATGGTCGGCGAACGGTGGAGCATGCTGATCATCCGCAACCTGTTCGCCGGACCTCAGCGCTTCACAGACCTGCGCAAGGGCTTGCCCGCCATCCCGACCAACATCCTGTCGGCTCGTCTCAAACAGCTCGAAGAGACGGGAGTGGCCACGCGCCGCGCGCTGCCGCACCCCGAACGGGCAGTCGTCTACGAGCTCACCGACTACGGACGCGATCTCGAACCGGCGTTGATCGCGCTGGGCCGCTGGGGCGCCCGGACGCTGGCCGAGCCCCGCCCCGGCGAAGTCGTCACCGCCGAGTCGATCGCCATGTCCTTCCGCACCACCTACCGCCCCGAAGCAGCCCAGAACGTCACCGTCGGTTACGAGGTCCGCATGGGCGACTTCACGCTTCGCCTCCACATCGCCGACGGAGAGCTGACGATAGGCATCGGCCCGCACACCGCCCCCGACCTCGTCGTCGAACGGCTGACCGGTCAGCCGATCCGCGAACTGATGACCGGCAGCAAGACCGCGGACGAAGTACTCCACGACGGCAGCGTGCGCGTGGAAGGCGATCCCGCGCTTCTGGGCCGGTTCACCGAGATGTTCCGCTTCTGATCAACAGCCAGGCCGTGTCATTCGACTGCGCCCCTTGCCAAGGCTTCAGGATCACGTTCTGCTCCTGACATTCGGTGTCGCAGCCAGCCGGCCAAGACGCTGAACGGGCCTGGCACAGATCCACGCTCTCGACGGTGACCACGACCAAGCGATCATCACCTCCGAACGCGCCATCGCGATCGCCGCCGAGCTCGGCTCCCAAGACGAGGTCTCCACCCGGCTCGCCCTCCCCACCGCACGCATGCGCGGCGGCGACCTGACCGGCGCCCGGCACGACATCGACACCGCCGAACGAGCGGCCTGGGAGCGCGGCCAGCCCATGCTCGAGATCGACGCTCTCGGCTGTCTGGCCGAGTTGCATCGCCGCTCCGGCGACACCGAACGCTCCGAGCAAGAACTCGACCACATGGAGGCGATCGCCGCGACACATAGTCGCGGGTCAGTGCGAGACTTACCGAAAGTCCGCAGAAAGCCATCGGCCTTCAGGCCGTGAATGAATGCGGTCCCCGAAAGGGGATGGCCCGGCGGAGCCGGAACAGCCCGGAGCGCGAAGCGCGGACCTGGGATCTCAGCGAATCAATGGCGGCACGGCCGGAGAGGCGCTAAAGCGGGAATCGATCGAACGGTCGTGCGACAACCAATCCGTCGAGTGAGATCAATATGGCGCTACAGGCGGCCGGGCCGGTCGTCTCATGGCGTGGAGACTTCGGGATTGCCCGGTCCGTGAAGCGCCAAGCACCAGGGCCGCGCAGGCGGCTCCGGAATCCTCGCCTCTTTAGGGCGAGGAGCAGGTCAATGGTCAGCAGGCCGGTAAACCCAGACGATGATGAGCGCGCGGCCCCAGCCCCGGATCCAGCGGCTGCGCTCCGCCGGACCTTCAAGGGAAGGGTGACCGACCTCCGAGACCTATGCGTCTACGGTACGCGGGCAGAAAGCGGCCGGGCCCGCACCCCTCGAAGGGTGCGGGCCCGGCTCGTGGGGCTGCGCGTCAGGCGGGAACGATGTTCTCCGCCTGCGGGCCCTTCTGGCCCTGGACCACGTCGAAGGCCACCTTCTGGCCTTCGAAGAGCTCGCGGTAGCCGCCGTTCGCGACGATGTTGGAGTAGTGCGCGAAGACGTCGGCGCCGCCGCCGTCCTGCGCGATGAAGCCGAAGCCCTTTTCCGAGTTGAACCACTTCACGGTTCCGGTCGCCATATCGATCTCCCTTTGATAAAGGCTGGGACGGAATCCGCACCGCGCGGATCCCATGTCGCTGGCATGAGCCCATCCGGAGATGACCGGGAAAAAAGAAGCGCACCTGACGTTACATTCGGTCAGGTGCGCACAAGTCTTTATGGGTACCACAACTGCAACGCTTTGATCCTATCCCACGCACTTCACATCGTGCAAATCCCCTGGCGACGCCGGGCTTCAGCCCGTGAGCGCGGCCAGGCGCCTGGGCGCGGACGGCGGGCGCCGCCGTACTCAGCCGTATGAACCGGTACGACACCAGTCGTCCTGTCGCCTCCTAAGCTTGCCCGGGTGGAGATCCGTGACAGAACCCCCGAGGATCTGGCCGCCTGCGTCGAGGCCCTCGCCGAGGTCCAGGCCGTCGACCGCTACCCCGTGGACTGGCCAGACGACCCCGCCGGCTGGTTGACGCCGGACGGCCTGGTCAGGGCCTGGGTGGCGGCCGAGGCGGGGATCGTGCTCGGTCACGTGGCGCTCACCGGGGACCTGGAGATCACCCGCCTGTTCGTCACCCCGGCGGCCCGGGGACGCGGCGTGGCCGCCCTGCTCCTCCACACGGTCCGCGCCGCCGCCCGCACGCCGCTCAAGCTCCAGGTCTCCTCCGAGGGGACGGCCGCCATCAGGTTCTACGAACGCTCCGGTTGGCGCAGGGTCGGCAGCTCCCGGGCCACGTGGCTCAACGCGGCCGGTGAGCCGGCCCTGGTGCACCACTACGTGAGCCCGCCGCCCGGCGGTGCGGCCGCGGGCTCACCGCCGGTGCACGGCCGCCCCTCCCACTACGGTCAGGGCGACCTGCGCGTCGAGCAGTGACTCCACCCCCTCGGTGAGCGGAATGCGGCCTCCAGGGGAAGGGCGAAGCGCGGCACGTTGGGCGGCAGACCGCGCTCGACGCGTTCGTCGCCCAGCATCGCCCGCCCGTTGTCCTGGATGGCCAGGTCGGCGGGACGGGCTGGACGCCGCTACGCGGGCTGGCCCGCTTCACCCCCGGGTGAAGGACTCCGTTGCCCGATCACATGGATCATGCGGTCGACTCCAGGCCGCAGCGCGAAAGCGATGTTCGGGTGGTTCGCAGGCGTGCTCCGCGAGCCAGGCGTCCAGCCGGATGAGGTCTATTCGCGGTCGCGGCGAGTGCGTGGCCGAGGTGGGTCTTGTTCGAGCCGAGGCATCGGGTCCCTCAGGACGCAGATGCCGACGACCTGAGTCGCCGCACCACTATTTGACTTCTGTTTTCGTTTGCAGAATTCTTGCCCGCAACTGATTCCGCAATCGTCGAGGGGCGTTCCATGACCCGGTACGGATCACAGTTCGGGCCCGACATCACCTTCCTCGGCGTCGAGCGCTGTGACCTGGACGAGCCCGAGTCGTACGCCGGCGCCGACGTGGTGATCCTCGGCGCGCCCTTCGACGGCGGCACCTCCCACCGCCCCGGCACGCGGTTCGGGCCGATGGCCATCCGCCAGGCCTGCTATCTGCCGCACGACGGCTCCCGCCCGCACCTCGCGCTGCGCGTGGACGCGCTGCGGGACATCCGGGTGGTGGACGCGGGCGACGTGGAGATGTTCTCCGGCGACGTCGAAGGCGCGATCGGGGCGCTGGAGGATGCCGTTTTCCGGGTGGCCTCGTCCGGCGCCGTACCCCTCGTCCTGGGCGGCGACCACACGATCGCGCTGCCGGACGCGACGGGGGTGGCGCGGCACCTCGGCTTCGGCAACGTGTCGATGCTGCACTTCGACGCGCACGCCGACACCGGCGACATCGAGTTCGGCTCGCTCTACGGGCACGGGCAGCCGATGCGCCGGCTCATCGAGTCCGGCGCGCTCCGCGGGGACCGGTTCCTGCAGCTCGGCCTGCGCGGCTACTGGCCGGGGCCGGAGACGCTGGCGTGGATGGCCGCGCAGGACATGCGGTCGTTCGAGATGACCGAGATCGTCAAGCGCGGGCTGGACGACTGCCTGGACGAGGCGTTCGCGATCGCCACCGACGGGTGCGCGGGCGTGTTCCTGTCCGTCGACGTCGACGTCTGCGACCCCGGCCACGCTCCCGGCACCGGCACTCCGGAGCCCGGCGGCCTGTCCGCGCGCCAGCTCCTGGACTCCGTACGGCGGATCTGCCTGGAGCTGCCGGTCGTGGGCATCGACATCGTGGAGGTCGCCCCGCCCTACGACCACGCCGAGATCACCGCCTACCTCGCCAACCGCGTCGTGCTCGAGGCGCTGTCGGCGATCGCCGCCCGCAAGAAGGGCCTCCGCCACGACCCTGCGGGCCCTCTCCTCGAAGCCCGCTGACCCGCCTCGCCGGTTCACCGCCCAGGCGGGAGGAGGCCGAGCCGGAGCCGCAGCCCGGTGGTGCGCCTGTGCAGGGAGGCGCGCAGATCACGCAGCCATGCCGGAAGCTCGGCGGCGGCCTCCACGTCGAGCGCCTCCCGCAGCACGACGAGGTCGTCCGCGGCGCGGACCCGGTCGAGCAGCGACAGCAGGGCGAGTGTCGCTTGCGGCCACGTCATGTACGTCATCCACACCGCCCGCGCCGGCGACGACACGCCGGGCAACACGGTCGTCACGCGGGGCAGGCCGGGCACCGAGGAGGGCACGTCCGCGAGCTCGCCGGCGCGCAGGCGCAGACCGGCCAGGGCGGCGCCCCACAGCCGGGCCTGGGCCGGGGTCGGCTCCGCGGGCGTGATGCTCTCGCCGGGCGCGCCCTCCACCAGCATCACGTGGTAGTCGCCCAGGCAGCCGGTGCGTACGCTCTCCAGCGACCGGCCGCATCGGGACGGCACCGGCACGGCGACGCCCGCGCCGCCCTCCCGAGCTCGGCCGCGAGCCGGGCACGGACTCCACCGCCGCGAGATCGCGGTGCCAGGCGGCACGGCACGCAGGAAACGGGCCTGGTCGAAGGTCTTGCTGACGGCGTAGATCTCACTCAGCGGCGTCATCGGCGCCATTGGGAGCACCGCGATCATCCGGAGCACGCCGTTTTCGCCGGGCGGTCGCTAGGGTGGCCTCGTCCGGCGGCGCCACGGCGCGTCGAGCCGGCGGTCGAGGCCGGCGAGTTCCAGCAGCCGATCGACCCGGGACGAGCAGGCGACGATCGTGAGGCTCCCGCCCTGGCGGCGGAAACGTCGTTTGGCTCTGAGCAACTCGCGAATCCCGGAGCAGTCCATGAACGACACCTGTCCGAGATCGATCTCGACCTGGCGGCAGCCGTCGGAGCGCCGGAGGTTGTCCAGGACGCTCCCGAGCAGGCCGGCGGTCGCCATGTCGATCTCGCCGCGGGCCCGCACCACGGTGCGCCCGTTCGCGATCTCCACGTTGACGTCCAGCCGATCCATAGCCATCTCCAGACGGATCGAGCGTTATAGTTGAAATGCGGCTACCACGACGTCAGCACACCTCCGGGGGCTCCGTCTTCCATACCGGCGTAAATTCTGGGCCCAATCTTCCGCATGTCGAGTGTTGCCCTGAGTTGCTATACATTCGGAGATAAGGTTTCCGTTCATACCTGCAGGTCACAGCGCGTCCGATCAGCGACGCTCTCTGGTGCAGGAGGTGATTGCGGTGCCCGTGCGGCGCGACGGCGAGCGGCCCCGGCGGGACCACTACACGGTGCTCGGTGTGGAACCGTCGGCGTCCCCGGCACAGATCACCTCGGCCTACCGCCGGTTGCTACGCGTCCTGCATCCGGACGCCCGCCCCGCCGAGCCGGCGGCACACGAGCGGTTCGCCGAAGTGCTCGACGCCTATGCCACCTTGCGGGACCCCGCCCGGCGCGCGGCCTACGACGCCGGGCGCGCGAAGGCCGCTCCCGGCCCTTCCCGTGACCGGAGCGCATTCGCCGGCGCGGCCGGTCCCGAGGTGACCATCGTGGCGCCGCCGGATCCGGTACTGCTGCGGGTGGCCCCGGCCCGGTTCTCCCCGGGTCGCCGCCCCCCGCGTGACGTGCCCCTCATCGGCTACGACGACCCGTGGACGGGCGTACGCGTCTGGTGTGTGTGAAAGGCGGGTGCGCCGGGCTCGTGGCCAGGGGGGAGTGAGGAAGGAGGCCGTCGATGACCCGACCCGTCGGTATCGATCTGGGCACCACGAACTCGGTCGTCTGCGTGCTGGAAGGCGGTGAGCCGACCGTCGTCACCAACACCGAGGGATCGCGGACGACGCCTTCGGTGGTCGCCTTCGCCAAGACCGGCGAGGTGCTGGTCGGCGAGTTCGCCAAACGGCAGGCGGTGACCAACGTGGAGCGCACCGCGCGCTCGGTGAAACGCCACATGGGCGACGCGTCGTGGCGCTTCCCCGAAACGGGGAGCGTGGACGGCAAGAAGTACACGGCGCAGGAGATCTCCGCCCGGGTGCTGCAGAAGCTGAAGCGCGACGCCGAGGCCTACCTCGGCGAACGTGTCACGGAGGCCGTCATCACGGTGCCGGCGTACTTCGACGACGCACAGCGCACCGCGACCAAGGAGGCGGGCGAGATCGCCGGTCTCAAGGTGCTGCGGATCATCAACGAGCCCACGGCGGCCGCGCTCGCGTACGGCCTGGACAAGGAGAACGACCAGACCATCCTCGTCTTCGACCTGGGCGGCGGCACGTTCGACGTGTCGCTGCTGTCCATCGGCGAGGGCGTGGTCGAGGTGAAGGCCACCGCCGGCGACACCCACCTCGGCGGCGACGACTGGGACCAGCGGATCGTCGATCACCTGGTCACCCAGTTCAAGAACGGCTACGGGGTGGACCTGTCCAGGGACAAGATGGCGATGCAGCGGATGCGCGAGGCGTCCGAGCGGGCCAAGATCGAGCTGTCGTCCGTCACGGAGACCAACATCAACCTGCCCTACATCACCGCCTCCGCCGAGGGCCCACTGCACATGGACGAGAAGCTGACCCGGGTGCAGTTCCAGCGGCTCACCCACGACCTGCTGGAGCGCTGCAGGGGGCCCTTCCGCCAGGCGATCGGCGACGCCGGGCTGAAGGCCTCCGACATCGACCACGTCATCCTCGTCGGCGGCGCGACGCGCATGCCGGCCGTGGTCGACCTGGTACGGGAGCTGACCGGCGGCAAGGAGCCGCACAAGGGCGTCAACCCGGACGAGGTGGTGGCCGTCGGCGCCGCCCTGCAGGCGGGGGTGCTCAAGGGCGAGGTCAAGGACGTCCTGCTGCTGGACGTCACCCCGCTGTCCCTGGGCATCGAGACCAAGGGCGGCATCATGACAAAGCTGATCGAGCGCAACACCACGATCCCGACCAGACGCTCGGAGGTGTTCACCACGGCCGAGGACAACCAGCCGTCCGTGGCCATCCAGGTGTACCAGGGCGAGCGTGAGATCGCCGCGTACAACAAGAGGCTCGGCATGTTCGAGCTGACCGGTCTGCCGCCCGCGCCGCGAGGGGTCCCGCAGATCGAGGTCGCCTTCGACATCGACGCCAACGGCATCATGAACGTCTCCGCGAAGGATCTCGGCACGGGCCGGGAGCAGTCGATCGTGATCACCGGCGGCTCGGGACTGCCGAAGGACGACATCGACCGGATGGTGCGCGAGGCCGAGCGGCACGCCGACGAGGACCGCCGCAGGCGCGAGGCCGCCGAGACCCGCAACAACGCCGAGACGCTCGTCTACTCCACGGAGCGGCTGCTGCGGGACCACCCGGACAAGGTGCCGGCGGACGTCAGGTCCGAGATCGAGGCCGCGATCGCCGACCTGAAGGAGCAGCTGAAGGGCGAGGACGTCAACGCGATCCGACAGGCCACCGAGAAGGTGTCCGCCGCCGCCCAGAAGGCAGGCCAGGCGATCTACGCGCAGGCGCAGGGCGCCGGTGCGCAGGGCGCGGGAGCGCCGGGCGCGGGAGCGCCGGGCGCGGGAGCGCCGGGCGCGGGGGCGGGCGGTGCCGGTGATCAGCAGAGGGCCGGGGAAGAGGAGGTCGTGGACGCGGAGATCGTCGACGAGGACAAGCCTCCGGAGGGCGGCCGATGAGCCACCGCTCCGATGCCGCACTCGAAGGCGCCGTACGCGAAAGCGCCGTACGCGAAAGCGCCGTAGGGCAAAGCGCCGTACGCGAAGGCGCGCGGCGCGAACGTACCGGGCGCGAGGGTGCCGCGGGCGAAGGTCTTCCGCGGTCGCGGACGGCGCGGCTGCGGGCCGAGCTCGCCGAGCGCACCGCCGACCTGCAGCGCGTCAAGGCGGAGTACGACAACTACCGCAAGCGGGTCCGCCGCGACCAGGCGGCCATGCGCGACCTCGCCGTGGCGGACGCGCTCCGCGGCCTGCTGCCCGTCCTCGACGCCATCACGCGGGCCCGCGAGCTCGGCGACGTCTACGGCGGCTTCCAGCTGGTCGCCGAGGCGCTGGAGGCCGAGCTCGCGGCGCTCGGCCTGCAGGCCTTCGGCGAGTACGGCGAGCCCTTCGACCCCAACCGCCACGAGGCGGTGAGTCATGTGAGCTCCGCCGAGGTCGACCGGGCGACCTGCACGGAGATCGTGGCCCGCGGCTACCGGCTCGGCGACCATCTCCTGCGCCCGGCCAAGGTGACGGTCACCGAGCCGCCCTCGTAGGCGTCCGGCCAAGGTGACGGTCACCCAGCCGCCCTCGTAGGCGTCCGGCCAAGGTGACGGTCACCCAGCCGCCCTCGTAGGCGTCCGGGCGGGGCCGCGCCGGGTCCGCGGGCCCCTGGGACAGCGCCCGCGCGTGGGATACGCCGTCTGTTCACGAGGTGTTCCACGTCCGGTTATGCGGCGGCGGGCTGCGGGCACTTCGATCATCCCGAAGTGGGGCTTTCGCCCCGCACCATCACTTTCCCGGAGGTACTTGTGCGCAGCACACGGCGGCCCGCGCAGGCCATCGCGGCTGTGGCGGCCATCGCCATGCTCGGCGTGGCCGCCCCAGCGGCCGGCGCGGCGACGTCAGGCCGTTCCGCCCCCGAACCCGGCGCCCGCTGTTCGGCCGATGTGTCCCTGCTCGGCTTCACCGACGCCCTGGACAAGACCACGTTCGAGGGCACGGCCGTCGCGGGCCTGTCCGCCCTCGCGCCGGCCCGCCGGTCGCGGCTGCTGGCGCTCAGCGACAACATCGGCACCACCCCCGCCCGCCTCTACGACCTCGCCCTCACCAGCGGACGGGGGAAGGCGCTCTCGGCCGAGGTACGCGGCATGACCACGCTGCGGCGGCCGGACGGCGCCCCGTACACCGGCGCGGACTTCGACGGCGAGGGCCTCGTCGCCGAGCACGGCGGCAGGACCGTGCTGGCAAGTTCGGAGACCGAGCCGTCCATCCGCCGGTTCCGGCTCTCCGACGGCCGGCAGGTCGCCGCCCTCGACGTGCCGGCCAGGTTCCGGGTGTCCCCGGCCGGCCAGGCGGCGGTCAACCAGACCTTCGAGGCGCTGGCCGCCACGCCCGACGGCCGCGTGCTGTACGCCGGGATGGAAGGGCCGCTGTCCGCCGACGGCCGCGACACCGCGGGCCGGGGCCTGCAGCGGATCCTGCGGTACGACGGCGGTCCCGGCGCCACCTACTCCCCCGCCGCGCAGTACGCCTACCGCACCGACCCCGGCCTCGGGCTCGTCGAACTGGTGGCGCTCGGCGACGGCCAATTGCTGGCCCTCGAACGCGGTTTCACCGCCGGGGTGGGCAACACCGTGCGGGTGTACCGCGTCTCCGCCACCGGCGTGCCGGACGTCTCCGGCGTCGAGTCGCTCGCCACCCTGACCGACCCGCGGGCCTGGCTCGGCAAGCAACTCCTGGCCGACCTCGTCGACTGCCCGCCGTCGGGGGCGACCGCGAAGCAGCCGCAGCCGAACCCGCTGCTGGACAACATCGAGGGCATGGCGCTGGGCGGGCGGCTCCCCGGTGACCGCCGGACGCTCTACCTCGTCTCCGACGACAACAACAACGCCGTGCAGACCACCCGCCTGTACGCGCTGAGCGTGCGGCTGCCGGACGAGGCGCGGCTGACCGGCCGCGCGCTGCTGTCCGCGACCGCCTACCGGCCCGGGCCCGTGTCGGGGACGCGGCTGGCGCCGACCCCCGTCAACGGGGTCACCCCGCCGTTCCCGGGCCAGCCGATCCCGGGCTTCTCCGCGGTGATCCCGGCCGTTCCCGGCTCCCGGTCCGCCGACCGCCTGCTCGCGATGCCGGACAACGGGTTCGGGTCGAAGGACAACTCACCGGACTTCCTGCTGCGGGCGTACGTCATCGAGCCGGACTACCGCAGCGGTGAGATAGGCGTGCGCCGCCACATCGGCTTCCGCGACCCGGACCGCAAGGTTCCGTTCCGGATCGTCAACCAGGACACGGCCGACCGGCTGCTGACCGGGGCCGACTTCGACATCGAGTCGCTGGCCTGGGACGCGCGCGGCGACCTGTGGATCGGCGAGGAGTTCGGGCCGTACCTGATCCGCACCGACCGCACCGGCAAGGTGCTGCAGGCGCCGATCCCGCTGCCGGACGGCACGAAGTCTCCCCAGTCGCCCGACCTGAAGCCCGGCGAAAGCCCCACCCTGCCCGCCAGCCGGGGGTTCGAGGCCATGGCCGCGAGCGAGGACGGCTGGACGCTGTACCCGATCCTGGAGGGCGCCAAGGTCGGTGACTCCGACCAGCGGCGGCGCGTGATCTACGAGTTCGACGTGCGGGCCGGCGCCTACACCGGCCGGACCTGGTCGTTCCGGGTCGACGACCCGGGCCTGGTCGTCGGCGACGCGGCGGTGCTCGACGACCGGCGGCTGCTGCTGATCGAGCGGGACAACGAGATGGGGCCGAGCGCGCGGATCAAGCGGCTGGTCGTCACGGACCTCGACGCCGCGGCGCCGGACGGCCTGCTGCCCCGCCGGACCGCCGTGGACCTGCTGCGCGTCGCCGACCCGAAGGGCGTCTCCACGCCGGCCCGACCGGGCGAGTACGGGGTCGGGCCGCTGTTCTCGTTCCCGCTGCAGTCGGTCGAGTCGGTGCTGCCGCTGGGCGGAGACCGGGTCGTGGTGGCCAACGACAACAATTTCCCCGGGAACGACGGCCGCATCCCGGGGCGGGCCGACGACACCGAGGTGATCGTCCTCGACGTGCCGGGCCTGCGCGACTGACCAGCGGCGACGCGGCTCGCGGGAGGCTTCCCCCGCGAGCCGCGCAGCGGTCCCCGATCGTGGACCGGTCGTGCGGCCCCGCACCACACCGTCCACGCGGACGCCGCGTACGGGCTAGCTGGTGAAGGTCCTGTCGCGCAGGAAGAAGTAGCTGAGGGAGTCGGCCTGCAGGGCCACCTGGAACTTGGTGGCCTTGGCCTTGGCCGAATTGTCCGCGGTGACGATGGTGGCGACCACGTAGTTCTTGGCCACGTTCGTCAGGATCTTCCCGTAGGCGAAGGTGTCCAGGGTCATGTCCCTGCGGATGTTCACGGCGTTCGAGGTGAGTTTCGCCAGTCGCGTGGCGGTGGCCTTGGCGGCCTTGTCCGTCGGGAACGCCATGATGACCTGCACCGCCTTGAGGTGCCCGCGGTACGCCGAGTAGGCGACCTGGACGGCGCGCTCGCAGTTGTTCTTGGCCAGCACGCCCTCGCCGTCGACCGGGTCGCACGTGTCGTACGTCCAGCCGCCGACCTTGTTGGCCTCGAACTTGACCCCGCTCAGGTCGAACTTCCAGTCGTCGAACTCGGTGTGCGCGATCGGCGAGCCCGGCGTGGCCCGTCTCGAGGCGGGCGGGCTGCCGGTGGGCTCTGCGGTCGGTTCGGTGGCCGGCTCGGTCGGCTCGTCCGATGGCGCGGCCGACGGGGACTCCGACGGCCAGGGCGCCGTGGTGGGCGCCGACGTCGCCGTGCTCGGCAGGGCGGCCGCGGGCTTGGAGGCGTTGACGTAGGAGACCGCGGTGACCGTGCCGCCACCCAGGAGGAGCACGCCGAGGCCGATGGCCAGCCCGATGAACAGGGTGTTGTTGCGCTTGGGAGGCAGCCCGTAGTCGTACTGGCCCAAGGTCATGCCGTACGGGTCGCCCTGGCGGCCGTACTGGTCCGGCGGAGCGCCGTACTGCTCCGGTGGAGCGTACGGGTCCTGGGGGACGTATCGGCCGGGGTGCTCGCCGAAGCCGGGCGGCGGGCCCCCTTGACGGGGCTGTGGACCGTGCGCCTGCCGGCCGGAGCCGTGGAGCGGGCCTTGGCCGGCGCCTCGCGGCCCGTAGCCGGGCGGCGGGCTCGATTGACCGGACGACGGCCGGCCGTATAAGGGCCGGCCGGGTCCCTGCGGTTCTCCCTGTGCCTGCGAACCCCACGGTTCTTGGGGGTGAGGATGTGGAGGGTAAGCCATTGCCCCATTGTGGGATGGCCTATCGCCGTTACTCCGCGTACACCGCCAAACGGCATGAGTGTGAACCCGGCGTTCGCGGTCGTACGTACAAGACAAGGCCCCGCCGGCAGGCAGGTCAGCCGGTGAGGGCCTCGGCCACCAGCAGCCCCGCCATTCCGGCGCCGAGCCCGGCCACGACGCTCGCGATGACGTTGGCCAGCGCGTAGAAGCGCGAGCCGTCGCGGGTCAGGCGCAGCGTCTCGTAGCTGAAGGTGGAGTAGGTGGTCAGCGCGCCGCAGAACCCCGTGCCGAGCACCGCCGACCAGGCCGCGTCGGCGGGCAGGCCTGCGAGCAGGCCCAGAACGAACGACCCGGTCACGTTGACGGCCAGGGTGCCCCAGGGGAACACCGAGTCGTGCCGGGACTGCACCAGGCGGTCGGTCAGGTAGCGCAGCGGAGCTCCGATCGCGGCGCCGAGAGCCACGAGCAGGACCGTCATCGGCCGCCCGCCTGACCGGCCGGGCGGCCCACGTAGCGGATCACCTCGACCTCGTCCAGGATGACCAGCCCCTCGCCGATCAGCTCGTCCAGCTGGGGCAGGAAGCCGCGGATCTTCTCGGCGGCGTCGACGATGACGACGGTCACCGGCAGGTCCTCCGACAGCGACAGGATCCGCGTGGTGTGGATGTGGTTGGAGGCGCCGTAGCCCTCGATCCCGCGCAGCACCGAGGCGCCGGCCAGGCCGGCCGCATGCGCCCGGCGCACGATCTCGTGATAGAGCGGCCGGTGATGCCACTGGTCGCTCTCACCGATGAACACGCTCAGCCGCAGCGCGGGTCCCTGCAGTTTCACCGCCGCCTCCTTCGTTCCCGCCGGCGCCGGGCCGACTCCAGCGCCTGGCCGGTGGCCACCGTACCCACCCAGACCGCCAGCAGGGCGGCGACGAGCGTGGCGGCCAGGTAGGCCAGGGCCACGCCGGGCGCGCCTGCCCGCATCGCCTGGTGGATGTCGATGATGTACGTCGAGAAGGTGGTGTAGCCGCCCAGCACCCCCACCCCCCAGAACGGGCGCAGCAGCCGCCGTCCCGTCCACACCTGGTCGATCAGCGTCATGAACACGCCGATCAGCAGGCAGCCGGAGACGTTGATCAGGAACGTCGACCACGGGAAGCCGGTCGGGGCGTGCGGCAGCGCGGCGGCGATCCCGTAACGCGCCAGCGCGCCCAGCACGCCGCCGGCGGAGACGGCGGCCAGCACCGGCCACGCCCGGGGACTCAGCTCCGCACGCATGGCCGAGACGTGGACGTCGACGTCGGAGTCGACGGGTGCGACAGGCTCCTGCATGCGATCCTCCCTACCAGAACATGGCTCACTTCCTCTGGTAGGGACCGTTGGCGGCGTAGAGCCGCGGTTTTCCGTCGGGCGGGCGCGGCGGGCCCCACCGCCGCAGACCTCCCTTTCCGGGCAGGTCTTGGCGCTCACTGTACCGGTAGCGCCAGGCCGTCGGTGACTCCGGACTGTCGGTGCCGCGTGCTTGGCTGGGTTCATGCGGTACGGCATCGACATCGCGATCCTCGGCGACCTCGCCGAGCCCTCACGCTTCGTCTCCCTGGCGCGGGAGGCCGAGTCGGCCGGGTGGGACGCCGTGGTGGTGTGGGATCATCTCGCCTTCGCCTGGGGGGCTCCGTCGGCCGACCCGTGGGTGGTGCTGGCCGCCGCGGCCCAGGAAACCTCGCGGATCTTGCTGGGCACGGCGGTGACGGCCGTGGCCCGGCACCGTCCGGAGGTGCTGGCTCAGACCGTGGCCACGTTCGACCGGTTGAGCGGCGGCAGGGCGATCCTGGGCGCCGGGCTGGGCGGGGTGACCGCCGAGTTCACCGCCTTCGGCTCGCCTCGCCCCGGCGGGAGCGTGCTCGACGAGGCGCTGGAGGTCATCTCCTCGCTGTGGTCCGGCGACGAGGTGCGTCACCGGGGCGCCCACTACACGGTCGACGGCGTGCGGCTGTCGCCCCTGCCCCTCCAGCGGCCCCGGGTTCCGGTGTGGGTGGGCGGCACGGCTCCGGCCGCTCTTCGCCGTGCCGCCCGCTGGGACGGCTGGATCGTCGCCGGCGACGACCAGGAGTGCCGCATGACGCTGTCACCCGGCTCCCTCGCCGCCCAGATCGGCGAGGTGCGCCGGCACCGCACGCCGGGCGCGGATTTCGAGGTGACGCTCATCGGGGTGAGCGAGCCCAGCTCCTCGGTGAGCGCCTACGCCGATGCGGGCGCCACCTGGTGGCTGGAGCACCTTCACGGCTACCGGGGCTCCTTCGAACAGCTCGTGGAGCGCGTCGCGGCCGGTCCCCCGCGTGAGGCCGAAGGCCCCGGATAGATCCGGTCACACGTCAGGCGGCTCACGGGGAGACGGGGGCGGCGCCCGTGCTGCCCCGGATCACGAGACGCGTGGGCAGCACGATCTCGCGGCGTTCCCCGTCGTCGCCGCTCAGCCGGTCGATGGCCGCCTGGACGGCGAGCCGGGCCTGTTCGATCGGCGACTGGTTGACGGTGGTGAGCGCCATGCGAGGGTGCCGGGCCATGAGGCTGTCGTCGAAGCCGGCCACGGACATGCCGGCCGGCACGTTCACGCCCCGGCTTTCCAGCGCCTCGATCAGACCCACCGCCGTGCGGTCGTTGTAGGCGACGATGGCCGTGACACCCGCGTCGGCTCGCAGGCGCTTGAGGGCCGCCGCGCCCTGGTGCTCGGTCAAGCCTCCGGAGAGCACGGTGGCATCGAGCCCGTGCCGCCGCATGGCGGCCCGGTAGGCGCGCCGCCGGACGGCGGCGATGTGTCCCGTTCCCCCGTCGACGTGCACGATGCCCCGGTGGCCGAGCGCGACCAGATGGTCGACCACGTCGGCGATGCCCTGCTTGTCGTCGGCCCGGACGACGTCCACGCCCGGCAGGTTGAGCGGGCGTCCCACGCAGACGGTCGGGATGCCCTCGACGAGCGGGGCCAGCTCGGCTTCGGGCATCGTCGGTCCCAGCAGCAGGAGCGCCTCGCATCGGAAGTCGATGAGCGTCTCGATGGCACGTCGTTCGTCGTGGGTGGCGGTCATGGCACCCAGGACGGTCTCGTACCCCGCGGTGTCGACCATGGACTGGATCTCCTCGGCGAGTTCCCCGTGATACAGGTTGCTGGGAATGATCGTCACGCCGATGAGCCGCGTTCTCCTCTGGGCGAGAAGCGTGGCCGTCCTGTCCTTGCGGTACCCCATGCGCTCGGCGACGGCCAGCACGCGCTGGGTCGTGGCCGCGCTCGGTCCCGCCGACCCGTTGAGCACCTTGGAGACCAGCCCCTTGGACACGCCGGCAGCGGCCGCGACGTCGAGGATCGTCGGGCGCCGGCGTCCTTGCCGGGGCGACGCCGGAGGGGTGTGGTCGGGCATGCGCTCACGATAGGGCCGGAGGGTTTGTCAGCACAAACCCTTGACATATGCCCGTAACACGACGCATGCTCGGCGCAACCTTTTAAACCGGTTTCCAAACCGAATGTGAAGGCGGTCCGCGCAATGCGGACGCCGCTATCCAGTAATGCCTGGAATTGAAGGAGCCCGCATGTCCGACGACCACATCGGCGTCGCCGTCATCGGCGCCGGGATGGCCGGCAGGTCGCACGCCGCCAGCTATCGCAGCGCCACGACGACGTACGGCTCAGGCCTGCCTGACGTGCGGCTCGTCGCGATCGCCGACGTCAACGAGCACTTCGCGCAGGAGGCCGCGCGCCGGTTCGGGTACGCCCGGGCGGAGACGTCCTGGCAGGCCGTCGCACAGGCCTCTGACATCGACGTGGTGAGCGTCGTGGTCGCCAACCATCTGCACCGGGAAATCGTCGAGGGGCTCCTGGAGGCCGGCAAGCACGTCCTGTGCGAGAAGCCATTTGCGCCGACCATTCCGGAAGCGGAGGCGATGGTCGCCGCGGCGCGCGCCCGGCCCGATCTGCAGGCGGGAGTCGGCTTCACCTTCCGTCGTTCGCCCGCGGTCGCGGCGGTGAAGCGGCTCGTCGACGACGGGTCGATGGGGCGGCCCATCCATTTCAACGGCCACTACTGGTGCGACTACGGCGTCGACGCCTCGGGGCCGATGAGCTGGCGGTACAAGGGCGGCCCTGGATCGGGCGCGCTGGCCGACATCGGCAGCCATCTGGTGGACCTCGCCGAGTTCCTGTGCGGTCCGATCCGATGCGTACGCGGCTCGACCCTGTCGACGTTCATCACCGAGCGCGCGTTGCCCCTCGGCGCTGCCGTCGGACACGCCGCGGCGGCGCTGAGCGACGAGCGCGAGCCGGTCGAGAACGAGGACCTGGTCACCTTCACCGCGACCTTCGAATCCGGTGCCACGGCGACCATGTCCGCCTCCCGCGTGGCGCTCGGCCTGGCCAACTCCCTCGGCTTCGAGCTGTTCGCCGAGAACGCCGCGGCGACCTTCGACCTGGTTCGGGCGGGCGAGTTCGGCTACATGGACCGTGCGGTGGACGGGACCACGAAGGGCTACCGGCAGGTGGTCGTCGGCCCGGACCACCCGTACCTCACCGGCGGCCTGGCCATGGACTTCCCGGGCGTCGGATACGGCCAGAACGACCTGTTCGTCTTCCAGGCCCGCGCGTTCCTGGAGCAGGTGGCCGGTCTCGACCGGCTGCCCCGGGTGCCTTCGTTCGAGCATGGGCTGCGCAACCTGCGACTGCTCGCCGCCATCACCGAGTCGGCGCTCAACGGCGGCGCCGAGGTCAAGGTCCCCTCGCACACTCCCTGATCAGAAAGCCACCCCCCATGAAACTCGGCGCCTACACCGCCTGCCTGCACGACAAGCCGCTGTCCGAGGCCTTGGCCATTCTCAAGGGAATGGGCCTGGAAAGCGCAGAGATCAACTCCGGTGGATTCATCCCGGAGCCGCACCTGCCGGTCGACGACATTCTCGCGAGCGAGCAGGCTCGCCAGGACTACCTCGGGCTCTTCGACGAGCACGGGATCACGCTCACCGCGCTCAACTGCAACGGCAACCCTCTGCACCCGAACCCCGCGGTGCGGGAGAAGCACGCGGGCGACGTCCTGCGGTCGCTGGAGCTGGCCGCGCTCCTGGGCGTCAAGCGCGTCGTCACGATGTCGGGCACGCCGGCCGCGAGCGCCACCGGCACCAATCCGGCGTGGAACGTCCTGCCCTGGGACAGCGCCTACCTCGACGTCCAGGACTACCAGTGGAACGACGTCGCGATCCCGTTCTGGAAGACGGTCCAGGAACGCGCGGCCCACTTCGACGTCAAGGTGGCGATCGAGATGCACCCGCACAACGTCGTCTACAACCCGGCGACGCTGGAGCGACTCGTCGAGAAGATCGACGCGACGCACGTCGGCGCCGAGATGGACCCCAGTCACCTGTTCTGGCAGGGCATCGACCCCGTGGCGGCGGTCGGTCACCTCGGCTCCCTGGTGTACAACGCGGCGGCCAAGGACACCCGGATCAATGCCGCGGCGCTGGTGAACGGCGTCCTCGACGACCGTTTCTGCCGGGTTCACCCGGACGCGCCCGGGGCCGTGGGTCTCGGCGGGCCGTACACCTTGTCCCGCTGGCCGGAAAACTCCTCCTGGGACTTCGTCGCGGTCGGCCGTGGCCATGACGTGGCCTGGTGGGCCGCCTTCCTGCAGGCGCTGGAGCAGGTGGACCCGGACATGCCTGTGAACATCGAGCACGAAGACCAGGAGCTCGACCAGCTCGAAGGACTGGCCGCCGCGGCCAAGACCCTTCTCGAGGCCGCCGGTCGATGAAAGCCCGGGCTCTCGTGGAATGCTTCGAGCGCCTCTGCCTCGCTCCGTCGCATTCAGGGCCATGAGAGCCCGTCCAACCGCTTCGCGTGAATCGGCGCCAATCCGCTGTGAGCGCGAGCGCGCACCCAGGCTCGCCCTCGGCCCCGTTGACCGACCGGCCGGGGCGGCCGCCGCAACACCCCCCACCCGATCCACCGCGCGCTCCGACCGAGTCATCTGTGGCGCCGGCGCATCACACGAAGGAGTACCGAGAAAAATGCAAGGCACACGAATCAGGCGGCGTCCACTCGGCCTGGCGGCGATCAGCCTCCTCGCCGCCGTCGCCCTGACCGCCTGCGCCAGCGGCAAGGCCACCAGCGGCACCGCGACCGGCGACGCGAGCCAGCCCGCCGGCGCCGCCTCCAGCGCGCCCGCGAACACCGGCAGCGAGAAGGTCTCCATCTTCGTCATCGGCGGCAAGGCCGACGACCCGTTCTGGTCCGCGGTCAAGCGTGGCGCAGACGACGCCGCCAAGGTCGTCGAGGCGGGCGGCGGCAAGGTGACGTGGCTCGGCCCGCAGAACTACGACAACCTCGGCCCGGACGCCGCCAAACTCATCCTGAGCGCGAAGAGCCAGGGCGCCACCGCCATCATCGGCGCCGACTGGGTGCCCGAGGCGCAGAACGACGCCTTCAAGACCGCCTCCAGCGGCGGCGTGCCGGTCTTCCTGTTCAACTCCGGTGGCCCCGAGCAGGCCAAGAACGTCGGCGCGCTCTCCTACACCGGCTCCGAAGAGCAGACAGCCGGCAAGGCCGGCGGCGAGTTCTTCGCCAAGAACGGCGCGAAGAACGTCCTGTGCGTCAACACCCTTCCCGGCGCCGTGAACACCGAGGCCCGGTGCAAAGGGGTCGCCGAGGGCATGAGCAGCGGCGGCGGCAAGTCCACCCAGCTGCCGCTGCCCTCGTCCAACTTCGGCAACCCCACGGCGGTGACCCAGGCGATCAAGGCGGCCCTGCTCAAGGACGGCACCATCGACGGCCTGATCACCATCAGCACCCAGGACGCCGACAGCGCGGCCGCCGCCATCGACCAGGCCAACGCCGCGGGCAAGGTCAAGCTCGGCACGTTCGACATGAACGAGGCCCAGCTCGAGCGCATCAAGGCCGGCAAGCAGCTGTTCTGCATCGACCAGCAGCCCTACCTGCAGGGCTACCTCGCCGTGTCCCAGGCCTACGCCTACAACGCCTACGGGCTCCGCATCGCGCAGGACGCGGTGATGACCGGGCCCGCCATCGTCGAGGCCGGCAACGTGGACGCCGCGATCGCCGGTGTCAAGGCAGGCGTCCGCTGATTCCGCCGGGAGGCGCCGGGTCCCGGCCGCAGCGCGGCGGACCCGGCGACGACCTTCACCCCTCCGGACGACTCCACTTGAGGTGATACGAGCAATGACCGTCCAGATCTCCGGCGCGGCCCGCCCCGCGGCGGCCGGGACGTCCCCGGCGCGTTCCCTGCGCAATCTGACCTACCGCCCCGAGGCCGGCGCTCTCATCGGGACCTTGGGCGTCTTCGTCTTCTTCGCCGTCTTCGGCGGCGCCAACTTCGTCGCGGCCTCCGGCACCGCGGCCTGGCTGAACGTCGCCGCGGAACTCGGCATCATCGCCGTTCCCGTCGGCCTCCTCATGATCGCCGGCGAGCTCGACCTGTCCGTCGGCTCCGTGCTGGCGGCGAGCTCGATGACCCTGGCCATCGTGTCGGGCTATTGGGGCGGCCCGGTGATCCTCGGCATCGTGCTCGCCCTCGGCGTCGGCGTGGCGGTAGGGCTGCTCAACGGTCTCATCGTGACACGGACCAACGTGCCGTCGTTCGTCGTCACTTTGGCGACCCTCTTCGGGACGGCCGGCCTGACCCTGGGCCTGTCGCGAGTGATCACCGGCACCACCAGTGTCGCCATCAAGCCCGACCCGGCTTCCAAGGCGGTCTTCGGCACGCTCGTCGCCGGGCAGTTCGAGGTGGCGATCTTCTGGTGGCTCGCGGTCGCGCTGGTCGTCGGCTGGATGCTCACGATGACGAAGTACGGCAACTGGATCCTGGCCGTGGGCGGCGACAAGGAGAGCGCCCGCGCCGCCGGCATCCCGACCGACCGGCTCAAGATCGCGCTGTACATCGGGAGCGGGTTCGGCGCCGCCCTGGTCGGCGTGATCCAGACCATCCTTTACAACGGCGCCCAAGTCGCCAACGGGCAGTCGTTCGTCTTCAACTCCATCATCGCGGTCGTCGTCGGGGGCGTCCTGCTGACCGGCGGCTACGGATCCGTCGTCGGGGTCGTCCTCGGCACCCTCACCTTCGCGATCGTCAACCAGGGCATCTACTACACGGGCTGGAACTCCGACTGGGCGAGTTTCATCCTCGGTGTCCTCATCCTCGCCGCCGTCCTCATGAACAACACGTTCCGCCGGCTGGCGCTGTCGTACGCGCCCCGCACCGGGAAGAAGGCCTGATCATGACCGAGCCGATCCTTCGTCTCAACGACGTGAGCAAGTCGTTCGTCGGCACGAACGCGCTGCAGGACATCTCCCTGGAGGTGCATCCGGGAAAGGTGCTGTGCCTGCTAGGCGACAACGGCGCCGGCAAGTCCACGCTGATCAAGATCCTTTCCGGTTTCCACGCCCCCACGGGCGGCACCATCGAGGTGAAGGGGCGGCCCGTCGTCTTCAGGAGCCCGCGGGACGCGTCCGCGTACGGAATCGCCACCGTTCACCAGTTCGGCGGCACCTTCCCGCTGATGAGCGTCGGCCGGTCCTTCTTCGTCGGGGTCGAGCCGACCAAGGGCTGGGGTCCGTTCAAGCGCTTCGACAAGCGCCTGGCCGGTGAGATCGCGGTACGGGAGATGCAGTCGCTCGGCATCACCCGGGTGACCGACGGCAAGCGGCTGGTCGGCAGCCTGTCCGGCGGCGAGCGGCAGGCCCTGGCCATCGCCCGCGCCGTCTACTTCGGCGCCAACGTGCTCATCCTCGACGAGCCGACCGCCGCGCTCGGCGTCAAGGAGGCCTCGCACGTCCTGCGGATCATCATGCAGGCGCGGGCCAAGGGCGTCGCGGTCATCTTCGTCACCCACAACGTCCTGCACGCCATGATGGTCGGCGATCACTTCGCCGTGCTGATCCACGGCCGCAAGGCCGACGACTTCCGCAAGGGCGAGCGGACCCGCGAGCAGATCACGGACCTGATGGCGGGCGGCGAGGCCATGGCGGACCTCGAGGCGGAGCTCGCGGAATTGGAGGCGTCGGCGTGAAGATCGCCCTCGACCCGTACATGCTGCGGTCCATCCCGCTGCTGGAGCTGCCGGGCGTCGTCGCCGAGCTCGGTTACGAGTACATCGAGTTGTCACCGCGCGAGGACTTCATGCCGTTCTTCCTGCACCCGCGGGCGGACGACGCGAAGGTCAGGGCCTTCAAGCGGGCCCTCGACGGGGCCGGCGTGAAGATCTCCTCGGTGCTGCCGCTCTACCGGTGGTCCGGTCCGGACGAGGAGGAGCGCGAGGCCGCCGTCCGCTACTGGAAGCGCGCCATCCAGATCACCGTCGACCTCGGCTGCACCGTCATGAACAGCGAGTTCAACGGCCGCCCCGAGCAGGCGAGCCGGTCGGAGGCGAAGTTCTGGAAGTCCATGGAGGAGTTGCTGCCGGTCTTCGAGCGCGAGGGCGTGCGGCTGCGCCTCGAACCGCACCCGGACGACTTCGTCGAGGACGGCAAGGTCGCCGTGGACATGGTGCGCGGGATCAACTCCCCACTCGTGTCGTTCCTGTACTGCGCCCCGCACACCTTCCACATGGGCGGCGACATGGTCGGCATCATGGAGTACGCCGGGCCGCTGATGACCCACCTGCACCTGGCCGACGCCTTCGACCACACCGCCTCCTCAGGGCTGCGTTACATCGTCAACCCGCCGGGCTCCACGGCCCGGGTGCACCAGCACCTGGACATCGGGCAGGGAGAGGTGGACTGGGAGACCTTCTTCGCCACCCTGAACCGGCTCGGGTTCGGCGACGGCGCGGATGACATCATGACCTCGTGCGCGTTCGCCTGGGAGGAGCGCGCGCGTGAGTCCGCGGTCTTCATGCGCGAGACCATCGGCACATACGTCGGCTCCTGGTGACACCCGCCTGCGGCGCCTCGACGGGCCTGCAGTACGTTCTGCCTCATGAGCTACAAGGCCGGACCACGGTGATCCGCCCGCTGCGGACCTGCCAGGGCGCGTGTTGACCGTTCTCGACTGGATCCTGCTCGCCGTCGCGGCCTCCCTGATCGGCTTCGCGAAGACCGCCGTCGGCGGGGTGGCCGGCCTCGCGATCGCGGTCTTCGCCGTCGTCCTCCCCGCTCGCGAGTCGACCGGGGCCGTGCTGACGCTACTGCTGGTGGGCGACCTCATCGCGGTCCGGCTCTACCGGCACCATGCCGACTGGTCGATGCTGCTCCGGCTCCTTCCGTCCGTGCTCCCGGGGTTGGCGCTCGGGGCCTGGTTCGTGGCCGTGGCGGACCAGTCGCTCATGCGGGGCGGCATCGGCGCGGCGCTGCTGGCGATGGCGCTGCTGCAGCTGTGGTCACGCCGGCGCGCCCGCGTGCGGGACCGGCAGGAACCGCGGGAACCGCAGGGACCGCGGGAACGGCCGCGGGGCCGGATCCGCGCCCTGGCGGGGACGGCCGCCCCGTTCTCCGTGGGCGTCATCGCGGGGTTCGCGACGATGACGGCCAACGCCGCGGGCCCGGTGATGACGATGTACCTGCTGATGGCGGGCATGCCGGTCCTCGGGCTGCTGGGCACGGGCGCATGGTTCTTCTTCCTGGTGAATCTGGCCAAGGTGCCGTTCAGCGCGGGACTGCAGCTGATCGACGGCGCCACGCTGCTGCTCGATCTCGCGCTCGTGCCGCCGCTGCTCGCCGGCGCCGTGGTCGGCGCCCGTGTGGCGAGCAGGATCCCGCGGCGGAGATTCGAGGACATCACCCTGGTGCTGACCGCGCTGGCCGCCGGGGCGCTCCTGGTCTGAGGCTAGCCGGAGGCGAGATCGCGGCGGCGCAGGCCGTACAGGCCGAGGATGGCCAGCGCCGCCGCCAGTGCGGTCAGCACCACGGTGGCCACCGGGGCGAAGGCTCCCAGCGGACGCCAGGGGAGGTGGGACAGCACCGACGTGTTCTGCAGCCATCCCGGCACGCCCGCGTAGGGCCCCAGGACCTGCACGAACCCGCCGTAGACGAGCACGGCCCAGCCCACGCCGACGGCGGCGCGCGGGGCGAGGCCGAGCAACGCGGCGGGGACGGCGAGCAGGACCAGCCCCTCGGGGATACGGAGCAGGCTCGCCCCGATGACCTCTCCGACCAGGCCGCGATCGCCGGTGGACGCGGCGGCGCCGACGCCGAGCGCGGCGCCGTACACCGTGAGCAGCGCGATCACGGCGAGCGCGGAGACCAGCAGGGACGACCCGAGCCACGCCGACCTGCCGGTCGGCCCGGCCAGCACGGGACCGACGCGCCCGCGCACCTCCTCCGCCCTGAGCCGGAGGACCGACAGGACCGCGAAGACGCCCGTGTAGAGGGAGCCGGTGAACACCATGAGGCTGATCCAGGCCCGCCCGAGGTCCGCCCCGGGGAAGATGGGGAGATCGGTGGTCGCCATGCCACCGGTCATGCCGCCCAGGGTGAGGCCGACGGCGAGGAAGGCGGCCGCCCACCAGCCGATGGCCGCCTGCTGGAGCCGCAGCGCCAGCGTGAACGGCGAGCGCAGCCAGGCAGGCGCCCCGGCCCTGCCGGGACGAGGGGCCACCACGGCGGCGCCGAGATCCCTGCGGCTCGCCAGCGTGTAGGCGCCCGCGAACAGGAGCCCGGCGAGGAGGGCCGAAAGGGCGAGCGGCCACCAGCGCTCACCGGCCAGCACCCGGGTCTGCTGCGACCAGCCGATCGGGGACAGCCAGAACACCGGACCGCCCTCCAGGCTCTGCATCGCCCCCACGCCCCGGAGGAGCCATGCCACGACGAGGGCCACGCCCGCGAACCCGCCGGCGCCCCTGGGATGCTCGGTGAGCTGGACGGTGACCGCGGCGACCGCGGCGAACACCAGCCCGGCGGCGGCGAGTGAGGCGCCGAACAGCAGCGCGCTGGCGGCGGGGAACCCGATGCCGATCGCCGCGGCGGCCACGAGGACCGCGAGCACGGCGTTGCCGATCAAGGAGACGATCAGCGCCGCGGTGAGCTGGGCGTGCCGCCCCACCACGGCCGCCCGGATGAGCTCGGCCCGGCCGGTCTGCTCTTCGGCCCGGGTGTGCCGGGTGATGAGCAGGATGTTCATCAGCGCGGCGGCCAGCAGGAACTCGACCCAGTACGCGGCCAGGAAGTATTGCTGCGAGGTGACGGCTCCGTCGCCGAAGACCGGCCCGGCGAGCACCCTCATGAACGAACCCCGGATCAGCTGCGCGGCTTCGGCCCTGGCCTCCGGCGTCGGGGCCACGACGGTCGAGGCCGCGGAATAGAAGCGTGGGACCAGGACCGCGATGGCGATCACCCAGAGAGGGAGCCTGATCCGGTCGCGGCGCAGCGCCAGCCGCACCATGGCGCCGGTGCCGGTGAAAGCGCTGCCCGCGGCCCTGGATCCGGTACGGATGTCCGCCGGGGAGAGCGTGGCGGTCATGCCGCCTCCTTGATCCCGTAGTGCCGGAGCATGAGCTCCTCGAGCGTCGGCGGGTGGCTGACCAGCGAGCGGACGCCGAAGCCCGCGAGGTGCCTGACGGCGGCGTCGAGGTGTTCGGTGTCCACGCTGAACCGCACGCCGCCGTCGTCGATCGTCGCGTCGTGGATGCCGGGCAGCCGGTCGAGGCCGGTGACGGGGGCGGCGGTGGCGGCGGCGATCGTCGTCCGGGTCAGGTGCCGCATCTGCGCGAGCGTGCCCGACTCCACGGCCTTCCCCTCCCGGATGATGGTGATCCGGTCGGCGAGGTTCTCGACCTGGGCGAGGATGTGGCTGGACAGCAGGACGGTGCGGCCGGCGGCCTTGTCTTCGGCGACGACCTGCTGGAAGACGGCCTCCATCAGCGGGTCCAGGCCGCTCGTGGGCTCGTCCAGGATCAGGAGTTCCACGTCGGCGGCGAAGGCGGAGACGAGGGCGACCTTCTGGCGGTTGCCCTTGGAATAGGTGCGCGCCTTCTTCGCCGGATCGAGCTCGAACCGCTCGATCAGCTCCTTGCGGCGCGTCGGGTCGAGCCCGCCGCGCAGGCGGCCGAGCACGTCGATGGCCTCGCCTCCGGTGAGGTTGGGCCACAGCTCGACCTCGCCCGGCACGTACGCCAGCCGCCGGTGCAACGCGACGGCGTCGGCCCAGGGGTCGCCGCCCAACAGCCTGGCGCTGCCGGAGGTGGCCCGGATCAGGCCCAGCAGGATGCGGATCGTGGTGCTCTTCCCGGCTCCGTTCGGGCCGAGGAAGCCGTGCACCTCTCCGGCGCCCACGGTGAGGTCGAGCCCGTCGAGGGCGCGGACCTTCCCGTAGGCCTTGACGAGCCCGGAGACGGCGATGGCAGGAATCATGGGTTTCTCCGATGGCGGGTCTCATGAAGTGGGGCGAGGAGGCGACCCTCGATCTCCTCGCCGGCGAAGGGGCCGGAGCGAGTCAGGACGTGGACGGCGATCGCGGGAGGGAGCCGATCATTTGAGCGGGACGGTCACCGCGGCGTCGAATTCCCGGTCGGAGAGTGACCTGTTGAGGTTGAGGAGCGCCTCGGCCTGCCAGCCCACGACGTAGCGGGTCTCCGGGCGGGCCGCCTCGACGGCCTGCCGGATCGTGGTCGCGACCTCTCCGGGGTCGGAGGCCGGGTTGTCCCCGCCCAGCTGCGTCTCGGCCGCGCGTG
Organism: Nonomuraea sp. SYSU D8015; assembly: GCF_008065375.1. Lineage (GTDB taxonomy): Bacteria > Actinomycetota > Actinomycetes > Streptosporangiales > Streptosporangiaceae > Nonomuraea. Next base: position 89,066 of record NZ_VJYI01000030.1, on the reverse strand, counting down.
CCATGGCCTCAGCCATCTGCCGGTAGGCGCCGTTCCCGGAGATCTCCCGCAGCTGCCGCGCGGTCCCGGCCTCGAAGTCGGTCCTGATGACGCCGGGCTGGATGACGACGACGTCGACGCCGAAGGGGCCGGCCTCCATGCGCAGGGTGTCGGAGAAGGCCTCCAGGGCGTGCTTGGAGGCGTAGTACCAGGCGCCGAGCGGCAGGGCGATCTCGCCGCCGACCGAGGACACGTTGACGATCGTGCCCGAGCCCCGTGCCCGCATGTGCGGCAGGACGAGCTGGGTCAGCCGGGCCGGCGCGAACACGTTGACCTCGAACTCGGCTCGCGCCATCTCCAGTGGCGTGTCCTCGACCGCGCCGTGGACGACGGCGCCCGCGTTGTTCACCAGGACGTCGATCCGCCCGTGTGCGTCCAGGATCGCGCGGACGGCTCGCTGGAGGTCTTCTTCCTTGGTCACGTCCATCGGCAGGGCGTGACCTCCCGCTTCGCTGATCGCCTCCATCCTGTGCACCCGCCGCGCCGCGCCGTAGACGACGTGGCCGCCGCGCAGGAGCTCGAGCGCGGTCGCGTGGCCGATGCCGGAGGAGGCGCCGGTGACGAGGCATGTCTTGGCAGCCATTTCAGGCCTCTCGTGGAGATTCCCTCGGATGTGAACGGCCATCGTTCACACCCGCGGAAGCTACGGGTGCGTTTGCGGATTCGCCAAGTCGTGAACCTCGTCATCCCAGCTCAGCTGGGGGGTGATTGGCGAAACGACGTGTCGGCGAATGCAACAACCGCCGTGCGGCGGCTCGCCATCGCGTGCGTACGAGGGGCATACTCGCGGCATCCGCGACGAGGACGTGCCGGGAGGGCGCATGCCGGGAGGCCACCTGACGTACGAGGACCGCCGCAAGATCGCCGAAGGGCTGGCGGAAGGGCTCACCTATGCGGAGATCGCCCGCCGCTTGGGACGGCCGAGGTCGACCATCGGCCGCGAGATCGCACGCAACGGGGGCCCGCACAGGTACCACGCGGCCCGGGCGCAGCAGGCGACCCGCTGGCGCGCCCGGCGTCAGCCGAACCCGCCACCGGATCCACCGGCCACCGTGGACGCCGAGCGGCGCGACCCCGAGGCGGTGCGGCAGTTCGAGCAGACGCTCACGACGCGGCTGGGCGGGATGCCGACGATGGCGTCCAGGGTGCTGGCCTGCCTGTTCACGAGCGACACCGGCGACATGACCGTCGCCGACCTCACCAAGCGGCTGCGGGTCAGCCCGGCCTCGATCTCCAAGGGCGTCCGCTATCTCGAGGAAATCGGGCTGGTCAAACGCGAGCGTGACAACCGGCGCGAGCGGTACGTCATTGACGACGAGGTCTGGTACCACGCCTGGTCGGTGGGCACCCGCTCGATGAGGCTGTGGGCCGAGACGATCCGGCAGGGTGTCGACGTCCTGGGCGCCGACACCCCGGCCGGCATCCGGCTCCAGACCGCGAGCCGGTTCTTCCAGCTCCTCAGCTCCGACATGGCCGCGGCGGCCGAACACTACCGGCAAACCTTCTCCGGCGCCGGGGAGGCCGCCCGTTGAGCGTGTCCATCGCAGTCCGGGGCGGTTTCACAGCAGTTCGAGTGCGTCGTCGAGGTCCACGACCCGCCCGAAGTAGCGGTTGACGTCCTCGAGGCTCGCCTCGGCGAGGTGCGGATAATTGGAATTCGTCGCCTGCCGGGGCAGGACGACCTCATATCCCGCGGCGAATGCGTCCTGAATGGACGCGCGCACGCACACGTTCGTTTTGACCCCCGCCACCACGAGCCTCTCGACGTCCTGTTCACGCAGCAGCAGATCCAGGTCGGTGGCGTAGAACGCGGAGTACCTGCGCTTACCGATCTCCACCTCGTGGTGCGCGCCCGACGGGCCGAATCCCGCGGCGTATTCGGCGTCGGAGGACCCCGTCGCACAGTGCCGGGGCAGTTTCTTGTATTCGAAGTCGGCCAGCCCGGGGCGATGGCGCTCCACCGCGTGGACGATGAGCCGCTGACGCTCCCGAGCGGTCCGCAGGAGCCGGCGGAGGGGATCGAGCACGTCGGCCGAACGGGGATAGTAATGAGGCTCATCCGGCGAGAAAAAGGAATTGATCACGTCAATCATGAGCAGCGCCGTATTACTCATTCATCCTCGTTTCACCCGCCGGCCCCCTGAGGAAAAGGTAGCCCGCCGCCGTGGTCGTCGGTGCCGTCGGCGGCCAACGCCGCCGACGGCACCGACGGCACGCGGGTGACCGGCGGCAACGAGTGGTCTCAGACCGACGGGACCCGCGTGACCACCGTCAACAGCGGAACCCTCACATGAGCGACCCCATCACGGGGTTGAGAGCACGGCCGTAGCGGTGCGGGGCCGTTCGCACGGTCCCGCACCGCGGGCCTCTCCTCGTGATCAGGACGGCTGGCGCAGCAGCGCCTGGGCGATGGCGACCTGTGCGGGCTCCAGTGTGGCCTTGCCGTCTTCGATGTCCCACAGCGCGTTCTGCAGCACGCGGCCGAGCGTCCAGCCGACCGCGCGCTCCCGGTCCAGGCCGACGGCCTCGGTCAGCAGGTCGAAGCGGCGCAGCACCACGCGCGCGGCGTCGCCGGTGGCCGCCACCTCGTCCCACCGGTTGTCCATCGCCGGCAGCAGCTCGAACCCCGGGTCGCCGGCCAGCGGTTCGGGGTCGATGGCCAGCCAGGGTTCCCGTTCTCCGGCCAGGACGTTGTCATAGTGCAGGTCCCAGTGCAGCAGGCGGTCGCCGGCCTCGCCGATCAGCTCGGCCACGGCGGAGGCGCAGGTGCGCACGAGCCGCTGTTCTTCTGGGACGCGCAGCGCCGGCACGGCCCGCGGGACCTGCTCCAGCATGGCCCCCGCTATATCGGACAGGCGCCGCAGACCGTCAGGGGCGGGCACCGCGGTCAGGCGGGCCATCAGGCCGGCCAAAATCCGCATGGCCGCGTCGTCGTCGGCCACCGCGGACAGGGGCCGGCTCGCGTCCAGGCGTTCCAGCAGCTGGGTGCCGCTTTCCTCGTCGTGGTCCAGCAGGAGGACGATGCCCTCGCCTTTCCACGCCCGCAGTCCGGTGGCGGCGCCGGCGGTCTCCTCCCGGAGCTGCTGGAGCTTGAGCACGGCGGGTGTGCCGTCGGCCCGGAGCACGGGCAGGACCAGCGAGGCCATACCGTGCGCGGGCGGGCCGTCGGGCCGCAGTCCCCAGCGCTCCAGGAGGTCACCGCCCAGCCGGGGCAGGTCGGCGATCCAGGCGCGCTCTTCGGGGCCGTGGGCGCCATAGGACACGGCGAACGAGTGGGGTACGTCGATGGATGTCGACGTGTTCATGGAAACATCCCCTTCGAGGTCGAAAGCCGGAGTGCGACGAACGAAGGAGATCTCGGAGGTGCCCGGCTGCCGGGCAGGCGTCAAAGCATGCCCCCACCCTAGCCGGACGCCAACGCGTCCGCGTGATCAAAGCGCGCCCGCGGTCCCGCTGGTCAGTGGTCCCCAGCGTCGGCGTGGCCGGGTCGGATCAGGAGCAGCACCTGCTCCCGGTCCCCTGAGCGGTCCATGACGCGGCACACCGGCCAGCCCTCACTCCCTCAACTCGGGTTCGGGCAGGGAGCGGGCCGGCTCGATCGCCCACGTGAGATCGCCGTCCCGGGCATGGGGACACCTTGGGCGAACAGCTGATCGAGCGCCCGATGGAGGGGCTTCAGAAGCGCCGCACCACTCCCCCACCTCACGGTTGACATATTGACCTCAGGTCAATATTAATGACCTAAGGTCAATAGCGTCGCCCCAAGGAGTGCAGATGACTCAGGCAATCGACAGCGAGACGTCCGGTCTCCACCTGATCGGCAAGCTTCTCGACCCGGCCTCGAGACCCGACCCGTACCCGATCTACGCCGAGCTCCGCGCCCTCGGCCCAGTGTGGCTCGAGGAGATGTCCTCGTTAGTGGTGACGGGTTACCGCGACTGCGAGACGCTGCTGCGCGACCCGCGGCTCAGCGCCGAGCGGGACCGGTTCTTCAACGCCGACGGATCAGCCGACCCGTATCCCCCGGACGCCCCCTCCTCCGTCCGGCAGCCATGGTTCCTCTCCCTTGACCCTCCGGACCACACCCGGCTGCGGCGCCTGGTCAGCAGCGCGTTCACCGCCCGCGCCGTCGCCCGGATGGAGGGCTCTGTCGTGCGCCTGGTCGACGAATACCTCGACCGCGCGGCCGAGCAGGGGACGTTCGACGTGCTCTCCGGACTCGCCTACCCGCTGCCGGTGACGGTCATCTGCCACATGCTCGGCGTCCCACGGGCCGACGAGCGGCTCTTCCACCGGTGGTCCGCCCAGCTCACCCGGAGGCTCGACGGCTTCTCCAACCACTACGACGGAAACGGCGAGACCCCCGAGTGGGTGCATGGCGAGGTCGAGTTGCACCGGTACGTCAACGACCTCGTCGCCCAGCGGCGCAGGAGCCCGCGACGAGACGACCTGCTCTCCGAGCTGCTCGCCGCGGAGGACGGCGGCAACGCGCTCAGCCATGACGAGCTGGTCTCCACGATCGTGCTGCTGCTGGTGGCCGGGCACGAGACGACGGTCAACCTGATCGCCAACGGCGTGCTCGCCCTGCTGCGGCACCCCGACCACCTTGCCGCCCTGCGCGCCGACCCGGGCACGGCGTCCGCGGTCGTCGAGGAGACCCTGCGCTACGACCCGCCCGTGCAGCTCACCGTCCGGGTCGCCACCCAGGACGTGCGCGTCGGGAAGGCGGAGGCGCCCGCGGGCAACCTGGTCATCCTGCTGCTGGCCGCGGCTCACCGGGACCCGGCGGGGAACCCGGACCCGGACCGGTTCGACCCGGCCCGCGCGCAGGTGCAGCATCTGGGCTTCGGTTTCGGCGCACACTTCTGCCTGGGCGCGCCGCTGGCCAGGCTCCAAGGCCGGCTGGCGCTGGCCGCGTTCGCCCGGCGCGTCCGGGAGCCCGAGCTCGTCGCCGACCCGCCGCCGTACCGGGAGCACATCAACCTCCGCGGCGTCAGCGAGCTCCTCGTCTCCCACGCAGGGCTGGTCGGCTAGCCTGATGCGGTGGTCACCTCCAGGAGCCGCCGGCGTCTCTCCCCCGAGGCCAGGCGCAGTGAACTGATCGACGCCGCCATCCGGCTCCTGGAGTCCGGGCAGGACGTGACCAACTGGGTTCAAGCCGTCACCGCCGAGGCCGACGCCGCCAAAGGCACGTTCTACGTCTACTTCTCCTCCTGGGAGGAGATGCTCACCGCGGTACGGGAACGCGTGCTGCGGGACTACGTGGACCGCTTCCACCGACTGGCCGAAACCACCGAGCCGATCGACTGGTGGGCCACCCTCGACGCCGAATGCGCAGCGGCCATCGAGGCCATCGCCCGGCCCGGAGGGCTCCACGCCGCGGTCTTCCACTCCCACTCCGCGCTCGCGCCCGCGGGCGAAGGGCCGCAGGACACCATCGCCGCCATCGCCAAGGCGCTGCGCCGCGGCATGGACGAGGGCGCGTTCCGGCCGGTCGACCCGCATGTCGCCGCCACGATCCTGTTCACCGTCATCCACGGCGCCGCAGACGCGATCGCCGCCGGCGATCAATCGCAACGCTGGCTGGAGGCGGTCCGCGACCTCACCCGCCACTGGCTCGCACCACCACCCGGGGAGCGTGGAAACCGTTCAGTCGTCTAGGGCGGCGTGGATCAGGTCGCGGAGATCGTCGTCGGTGATGCCGGCGGCGTCGGGATACGCCTCCACGAATCGTCCATCTCCCCATCATGTCCCTTCGACGAAGATCATCCCCCTTGACCGCCGCTGATCGTCTAGGTTTGAGTCCTGGCCGTAGGTCATGGACGCCGATGCGGAGGCTTGATGCGTGAGGAACCCCTGGAGATCGACAGGGCGGCGATGACAGGGCGGATCGACACCTCGATCCCGCACCCCGCCCGGGTGTGGGACTACTGGTTGGGCGGCAAGGACAATTTCGCCCCCGACCGTGCGGTCGGGGACGAGATCGTGAAGGTCATGCCGGACCTGCCGGTCAACGCGCGCGCCGAGCGCGAGTTCATCGGCCGCGTCGTTCGCCACCTGGCCGGCGAGTGCGGCGTCGACCAGTTCCTGGACGTCGGCACCGGCATCCCGACGGCGGACAACACGCACGAGGTGGCTCAGCGGGTCAACCCCAAGGCGCGGATCGTGTACGTCGACAACGACCCGATCGTGCTGATCCACGCCCGGGCCCTGCTGGTCGGCACCGCGGAGGGGGCCACCGACTACCTCGACGCCGACCTGCGTGAGCCCGCGTCCATCCTGCGCCAAGCGGCGCGCACACTGGACTTCTCCCGCCCGATCGCGTTGATGCTGATGGGAGTGCTGGAGTTCCTCCCCGACGCCGACCAGGCGCATGCTTCGGTGAGCACGCTGGTGGACGCGCTGCCGTCAGGCAGCTATCTGGCGATCGCGCACAGCGTCAACAGCCCTTCGATGGACGAGGCCGCCGCCCAGTGGAACGCCAGCGGCGCCACCCGCCTCACGCTGCGCACCGCGGATCAGTTGAAGGCCTTCTTCGAAGGCCTGGACCTGGTGGAGCCGGGCATGGTGTCGCTACCGCAGTGGCGGCCCGAAGCTGACACCAGCTACCGCGACCGCGAGGTCTTCCAGTACGGCGGCCTGGGTCGCAAGCCGTAGTGCCATCATGCCCGGCTCCGGTGCTCACGCCTTCCGGCCGACCCCGCCGTAGGCGTCGAGCTCGCGGCCGTTCGCACGCCAGTGGTTGACCGTCACCACGCCCGGCTCGACCAGCTCCAGGCCGTCGAAGAAACGGGCGATCTCCTCGGGGGTGCGCTGGATGTACGCCATCGCGCCGCTCTGGTTGTACTGCTCCTGCGCCTCCGCCCCGGCGGCGCTGTGGACGTTGGTGCCGTCGTTGAGCGCGAGGTAGCTGCCCGGCGCCAGGGCGCCCATCAGCCGGGCGACGATCGACAGCGCCTCGTCCAGGTCGGCGATGTGGCCCATGATGCCGCTGAGGTTGAGCGCCACGGGCTTGCTGAAGTCGAGCGTCTTCGCGGCGGCCGCCACGATGGTCTCGGTGTCGCGCACGTCCGCGTCGATGTAGTCGGTGGCGCCCTCCGGCGTGCCGGCCAGCAGCGCTCGGGCGTGGACGAGCACCAGCGGGTCGTTGTCGACGTAGACGATCCGCGACTCGGGGGCGATCCGCTGGGCGATCTCGTGGGTGTTGTCCACCGTGGGCAGGCCCGTGCCGACGTCCAGGAATTGCCTGATGCCCGCATCCTGGGCCAGGTACGTGATGGTGCGGGCGAGGAACGCCCTGGAGGCGCGGGCCAGCTCGACGACCTCGGGAAAGATCTTCTTGTACTCGTCCCCGGCGATGCGGTCGACCTCGTAGTTGTCCTTGCCGCCCAGCCAGTAGTTCCAGATGCGGGCCGAATGCGGCACGGTGGTGTCGATCATGGAGTTCTCCTTCCGGGGAGAGCTGCCGTCCAGGCATCGTCGATCGTGCCCCGGGCCCGGCTCGCCGCCCTGTTCCTCAGATCTGCGATCCGCTCAGATTCTCGCTCGGAACCATCCGCTCAAGGAATCGGTGCGCCTCTTCGAGACGAGATGGAGACGGCACGGTGATCACGCGCGGACGCGGAGGGCGGTGACGCCTATTCGCTCGGCGTGGAATCCGGCCAGTACGGAACGGAGCGCTGGGCGGCGGCCGCGATGGCCGATCCGTCGAGTTCGACGATGCTCAACCCGACGCCGCCCGCGGGCCACTCCACGGCGAGTTCGAAGGTCTCCGGAGGCGGCAACGGCCACAGCCACAGCCCCACGACGGTGACACCGGCGTCCTCGTCACCGCTGCGCATCGACATGCCGCCGAACAGCCAGGAAAGCCGAGGACCCGACGGCGGATCCTGCGGGATCTGTGGCCTGTCGAGCCGCTGTCCGACGGTGGTGGCCTTGGTGCCGTCGGCGAAGCGCACGCCGAACCGCAGCAGGTTGTCCGGTAATCCGCCGGCGCGCACCCCGGCGACCATGTGCGGGTACACCGACAGTGAGAGGGCCTGGAAGTCATCGGGTGACATGGTCAGCCGCCTCATGACGATCTCCACGTCCATCAGGCAGCCGGTCTTGAACGCCCGGATCGTCGGGACGGTGATGACGACGTTCGGGACACGGGCCAGCACCAGACCGCTGACCATCAGCGCGCCCATCTCTTCCGCCGGCGGAGCGGACCAAGCCGGCAGCCCCGGCTTCGGCGGGCTCGCCGCTTCTTCGTGTGGTGGCGGGGGCTCGAAGAACATACTCCCACCGTACGGAAATCCCCCGCCCTGCGCGGTTCCGAACGGCGGCCTGGATATCCTCGCCACCTATCCAAAGGGTCTGGTTGTGAGGGCAGGTCGCATGGCTCGTGCGGGGATCACCGTCGAACGGCTGGTGCAGACGGCAGCCGACATGGCTGACGAGATCGGCTTCGACAACGTGACGATGTCGGCGCTGGCACGCAGCTTCGGGGTGAAGGACGCCAGCCTCTACTCGCACGTCAAGAACCTCACCGAGCTGCGGGCCCGCGTCGCGTTGCTGGCGGCGCGCGAGCAGGCCGACCGGGTCGTGACGGCCGTGGCGGGACGGGCGGGCAAGGATGCCCTGGTGGCCTTCGCCGACGCCTACCGGCAGTACGCGCACGAGCATCCCGGACGGTATGCCGCGACCCAGATCCAGGTCGATCCCGCGCTCGCCGCAGAGGCGCCCGGGAGTACACGTGGCGGCGAGCTGGTCTACGCGATGTTGCAGGGCTACGGGCTGTCGGAGCCGGACGTGACCGACGCGGTCCGGCTGCTCCGGAGCACGTTCCACGGCTTCATCCTGCTGGAGTCCGGTGGCGGCTTCGGGCATCCGCGCAGCGTCCAGGCCTCCTGGGAGCGCGCCGTGGAAGCACTCCACATCCTCCTGCGGAACTGGCCGCCGGAGCGCGGCCACGGCGCCTGAGTCAGCGGGCGATCACCTTCTCCAGCGCGGCCGCGAACTCCGCCGGATGGGTGGTCGATCCGGTGTGCCCGCCGGGCAGCTCGGCGAGCTCCACCCCCAGCCGCGCGGCCAGCAGTTCGGCGGGACGGGCGAGCGCCTGCCCGCGCGACTCGCGTCCGACGGCCGGGACCGCCTTGTCGGCGGGGATCGCGGAGACGCCCGGGATGTGGCCGGTGAACTGGCGAAGTTCGTGTTCGAGGAAGAACGGCATGTTCCGGAGGGTCCGCTCGAACCGGGCGGCGAGCGGGCCCGGCAGTTCGTCCAGGGGCGGGGGCGGGGTGCCGCCGGACATCACCGTGATCGCGGCGACCACACCCTCGCGGTGGAAGGCGTCCACGACGGAGGCGAAGAACGCGTGGTGCGGCTCCGGGTCGGGCAACAGCCCGACCAGCGGCGGCTCGTGGGCGATCACCCGGGTGACCTGCTCGGGGTGGCGGGTGGCCAGGTCGAGGCCGACGATGGCGCCCGCGCTGGAGCCGAAGACGTACGCCGGCTCGCCCGGCCGGGCCACGTGGTCCAGCAACCGGTGCGCGTCCTCGCGCTGCACCTCCACCCGCTGGCCGACCGCCGGGCCGTCCAGGCGGCTGCGGGACTTGCCGCGAGGGTCGTAGACGACCGCGGTGAACCGGCCGCCGAGAGCGTCGATCACCGCGTCGAACGCGCTCCCGTCCGCACCGCCGCCGGGGATGAACAGCAGCACGGGACCGTCGCCCTCGCGCACCTCGTAGTACAGCGTCGCACCGGGGACCTTCAACTCGAACATGGCGCCTCCTAGGGATATTAGGCTTTTACCTAGGGAGCCTAGCCGATGGTCTTGCCCAGGGCGATCCCCCTGCCCTTGACGAGGAGCCAGATCATGAGCGCGACCTCGCCGACGAAGGTGAACATCGCGACTTCCAGCGAGTAGCCCGAGAAGGCGAAGGCGCCGAAGTGGTCCACGAGATAGCCGAGCCCCGCGATGGCGAGCAGGACACCCAGGAGCTTGGGCGCATAGTCCGACGCGTAGGCCAGATATCCGAGCAGCAGCAGGTGGAGCCCGAAGAGCGTGAGACCGGCGTCCCAGATGTCATGGAAGGTGTCGATCTTGAGGAGCGCCTCGGCGGATGACCCCTGGGCGGCGAGGGACGGCGCTCCCGCGAGCTGGGCGATGGCGACGACGAACACGCCCGCGTACACCGCCCTCAGCCAGGCCGCGAGCGTCGCGACACCTTCGCGCGCCGGCTTGAAGACGACCATGAGCGCCCACGCCACGACCACGTCGAGTACGGCCGCCAGGAGCAGACCGGCCACGCCGTAGCGGAACAAGGCCTCGGAGTCGCGTATGGCCTGCGCCGTCTTCTCCGCGTCGCCTGCGGTGACAAGGTTCTCGACGACCCCGAAATTGGCCAGACCCGCGAGGACGGCCAGCGCTAGCAACGCGATCCCGGCGACTAAGGCGGCCCTGCGAACAGGCTGATGAGCTGCTTCCGAAACGACCACGATTCCTCCTGATGTACAGAATCTTTGACATGAGCAATGTAACGAATGCTTGACCCCATGTCTAGAATCTTTTACATCACCGGGCATGCGGCGGCCCTGAGAGCGAAGGAGTGGCGGTCAGCCGCCGATCAGCGCGCGGCAGAGGCGGGCGACCTCGTCCAGCAAGCGCCGGCGGTCTTCCGGCACGTGCAGGATGTGGTCGGCGCTTCCGTGCATGGCGTGATAAAGCACGATGGCGGTCGCCTCCGGGTCGGGGACGGTCGTCTCGTCCTCCAGGAGTCGCTTCAACGCGTCCACGGCCAGATTGGGGCCGGGCTTGTGCGACGTCCGGGATCCGTGCCGGAACAGGACGTCGTGCAGCCGGGTGTCGGACAGATAGGCGGTGATGCCGGCCAGCAGCCACGCCTCCACCCGGGCGAGGCCGGCCTTGGCGTCGGCGGCCTGGCGCTGGTGGGCGACGAACCGTTCGACATAGCGGTCGCGCAGCGCCGCGATCAGGTCGTCCTTGCTGGCGAAGTGCAGGTAGAAGGTCCCTTTGGCGACGCCGGCGCCGACGACCACGTCATCGATCTTGAGCGTGTCGACGCCGTCGGCCAGAACCAGCCGCTCGGCGGCGTCGAGCAGGTCACCGCGCCGCTGCTCGCTGGATTTCGTCCGGGCCACCACGCCTCCCCCTGACTTGTCGCCGAAGACGACCCTAGTGGATGGCCGACGATCCCCTCTTGCGACCGATAATCATTTCTCCTATGTTCTGACTGACCGTCAGTCAGTTTGGAGGGACGTATGAGCATGATCGATGAGGTCGCACGGGCCGTGCGCGTGCCGCTGATGGGCAGCGTCGCGCTGGGAAGCGGCGTCGTGGTCAGCCGCCTGGTGCAGGCATGGGCGCTCGCCGCCCTGGTCGCGGCGCCGCTGGCCGGGAGCCCCTGGGATTCCGCGGTGTGGGCGGCGGCGGTGGCGGCCGCCATGGTGGTGGTCCGCTCGCTCCTGCTGTGGGCGAGTGAGTCGCTCGCGGAGTCCATCGGGCACCGGGTCGCGGTGACGGCGCGCCGCCGCCTGCTCGACCACCTGCTGACCCTCGGTCCCGCGTACACGGCGACGCGGCGGACCGGCGATGTGGCGGCCACGCTCGTGGAGAGCGCCGCGGCGATCGAGACGCTGATGGCCAGGGCCCGGCCCGCCCGGCTGTTGTCCTGGATCGGACCGCTGCTCGCCGCGGCCGCCGTGGCGGTCGTCGACCCGCTCGGCGGGGTCCTGATCGCGATGGCTCTGGTGGTCATGCAGGTCGCGGGGCCGATCTGGAACGCGATCGGCCGCAAGGGCCACGAACGGGTGTTCACGGACCTGCATGCCATGGACGCGGGCTTCGTCGAGGCCGTCCAGGGGATGGCCACGGCCAAGTCCTTCGCCGCCGCGCCGACGCTGCGGCGACGTCTGGCGGAGCAGGCGGAGACCGTGCGCGTCGCGAGCATGCGGACCCTCGCCGTCCTGTTCACGCAGATCCTGGCCGGCCGCTGGGCGAGCGCCGGCGCGGGAGCGGTGGCGGTGGTGCGTGCCGGATACCTCGCCGCGGACGGGCGCATCTCCGGGCAGGCGGCGCTGGCCGTGCTGCTCGTCGTGCTGGTCGCGTTCGTGCCGGTCGAGGAGGCCGGCGCGTACCTGCACGCGACGTTCGCCGCCCGGGCGGCGGTGGCCAAGCTGGACGCCTTCCTCGCCGAAGAGCCGGCGGTCCGCGACGGCGATCGCCGGCCGGTTCCCCTCGGCCCGGCGCCCGTGGTGGCACTGGAGGACGTCTCCTTCCGCTACCCGGGCCGCGACGAGGACGCCGTCTCCGGTGTCGGGCTCGTGCTCGAGCCGGGGCGGACGGTCGCGCTCGTCGGGCCGTCCGGCTCCGGCAAGAGCACGGTGGTCTCACTGCTGGCCAGGCTGGTCGACCCGACCGCGGGACGGGTGACCGTCGACGGGCGGGACCTGCGCGAGCTGCCGCTGGAGCAGTGGTGGCGCACCATCGCCGTCGTCAGCCAGGACACGCACCTGTTCCCCGGCACCATCCGCGAGAACATCGCCCTGGCCCGCCCCGACGCCACGCGGGAACAGATCGAGTCCGCCGCCGAGGCCGCCGGGCTGGCCGCCGACCTCGCCGCCATGCCCGACGGTTACGACACCGAGGTGTCCGAGCGCGGCGCCCGCCTCTCCGGAGGCCAGCGGCAACGCGTGGCGATCGCGCGGGCCCTGCTGCAGGACGCACCGGTCCTGATCCTCGACGAGGCCACCGCGGCGCTCGACGGACGGACCGAGACAGCCGTGCACGCCGCCGTCGAGCGGCTCTGCAGGGACCGGGCCGTCCTGATCGTGGCCCATCGCCTGGCCACCGTGCGTGACGCCGACGAGATCGTCGTCCTGGAGCAGGGGCGGGTCGTCGAACGCGGGTCGCACGAGCGGCTGCTCGGCCGTACCGGCACCTACCACCGTCTCGTCGAGGCAGGAGCCGCGCTGTGACGACACCTCCGACGTCCGTCGACCGGCCTCTGTGGCGCCTGCTGCCCACCATGGCCTCCCGCCCGCTCGTCTTCGCCCTGGTCATCGCGTCCGGGCTGGTCAGCTACGGCATGGTGGTGCTGGTGCCCGCCCTGACCGCGTACCAGCTCGGCGGGCTGCTCACCGGCCGGGCAGAGTCCCTGACCCTCCAGATCGCCGTCGCGGTCCTGGTCGCGGGGGTCGCCGCCTGGTGGCAGACGCACATCGGACATGACTGGGCCTACCGGCTGCTCAAGGTGCTGCGGCTGCGCCTGTTCGACGGCCTCGAACGGGCCACCCCCGGCAGGCTGCTCGGCCGCAGGACCGGGGAGCTGGCCGACATCGCCAAGAACGACGTGTCGGCCACCGAGACGTTCTTCGCCCACACGGCCGGCGACTACGTGGGCGCCGTCGCGGTCTCGCTGGCCTCGGTCGCCGTGGTCGCGTCGGTCGACGTGGCCGCCGCGGCCGTGATCGCGGCCGTGATGCTGCTCATCGCCGTGGTGCCGGCCGCGCTGTCGCGGCGCGCGGGCGAGCAGGGGCGTGCCGTGCGCGCCGCGGCCGGAGCCGTCGCCGGTGAGACCGTCGAGGTCATCCAGGGGCTGCGGGAGCTGGCGCTCGCGCGCCGCGGACACGACGTCGTCGCGCGGGTCCTCGCCCGTACCGAGGAGCTGCGCGCGCACCACCGTGCGTACGCCCGGCGCGCCGGCCTCGAGCTGGTCGCCACCGAGCTGCTGCTGGGGCTGGGACTGCTCGCGCTCGCCCTCCGGGCGGTCGCGGGGGCTGTGGAGCCGCGCTGGATCCCCGTCCTGATCGTCCTCGGCGTGTCCGCGCCTGCGCCCATCGCGACCGTCTCCGCCACCGCCCGAACGCTCGGCGACGTCCGCGCCGCCGCGGGCCGGGTCCTGGCCGTCATCGGCTACCCGCCCCACGTGCGGGAGCCGGATGAGCCCGAGCCGGTACGGGACGCGCTCCCGGGCGTGGCGTTCGGCCACGTCCGCTTCGGCTACCCGGGGAGTGATCAGGAGGTGCTCCGCGGCGTCTCGTTCCAGATCCGCGCCGGTGAGACCGTGGCGCTGGCCGGCCCCTCGGGCGCGGGCAAGACGACCCTCGCCAATATGCTGCTCCGCTTCTGGGACGTCTCCGCGGGAGCCGTCACCATCGGCGGCGTCGATGTGCGCCGCCTGTCCACGGGCGAGCTGCGCAGGACCGTCAGCGTCGTCCCCCAGGACGTCTACCTCTTCCACGACACGATTGCGGGCAACATCAGACTGGGCCGCCCGGGCGCCACGGACGCCGAGGTCGAGCAGGCCGCCCGCCTCGCCGGCGCCCATGACTTCATCACCGCGCTGCCGGACGGCTACCGGACGCTCTGCGGCGAGCGGGGAGCGTCCCTGTCCGGCGGGCAGCGTCAGCGCATCGCCATCGCCCGGGCCCTCCTGACGGGCGCCCCCGTCCTCGTCCTGGACGAGGCGGTCTCCGGCCTCGACACCGAGGCCGAGCGCGCGCTGCACGACGGCCTGTCGGCCGCCCGCGGAACCCGTACCACGCTCATCATCGCCCATCGGATCTCGACCCTCCGGCGTGCCGACCGCGTCGTCCTGCTCGACGGGGGCGTCGTCGTGGCCAGTGGCACCCACGACGAGCTGGTCGCGGGCTCGGCGGCCTACCGCCGGCTCACGGCCGGCCGCCTGGACGCATCATGATCGTCGAAGGCGTCCCCCTGCGGCGCCGGCTCACGGTGATCGGCTCGCTGTTCCTGGTGTCCGACATCGGCTACTCCTTCTTCTTCGCCGCACTCGGCACGATCCTGCTCGGCAAGGGGGTGTCCCTGCAGGACGTCGCGCTGATCAACCTGCTCGGCGTGATCTACTTCGGGCGTTTCCTCGTCGGGCCCGTCGTGGATCGCTACGGGGTCGCCGGGTGGGGTCACTACCGGAGCTGGCTGATCGGCACGCAGCTCGCCCTGATCGTCTGCCTGCTCGCCCTGGCCACGCTGGACCCGGTGGCGGATCTGCCCGCCGTCCTGAGCGTGACCGCGGCGGTGCTGGTCGTCTCCGCGTTCCACGACACCGCCGTCAACGGGCTGTCGGTCCGTCTGCTGTCGGCTGCCGAGCGCGGCGTCGCGAACGGGATCCAGGTCGGCGCGGCCAGTCTGTCCATCCTCATCGGCTCGGGCGGCGCCCTGCTGCTGTACGCGTCCGCGGGCTGGGCCGTGACACTGGCCGCGATGGCCGCGCTGTTCGGCGTCCCTCTGGCCGTGCTCGCCCGCTTCACCGAACCGCCGTCACACCGTGCGCCCGTCTCCTGGCGCGCGCTGGCCGGGCCGTTCCGGTCACGCCGGACGACGGCATGGATCCTGCTGGTCCTCCCCTTCCTGGCCCTCGGCCTGTATCTGGCCACCGCGGTGCAGCCGGCGATGCTCCTGGCGGCCGGATGGGGGATGGAGGACATCGCCCTCGTCCAGTACACGCTGGCCCCGCTCGCCGGGATCGCCGCCGGCCTCGCGACCGGGACGCTGATCACCCGGTGGGGCCGGCGCCGTCCCGTGATCGTCATCGGGGGCTGGTCCGCGCTCTCGCTGGCGGGCCTGCTGCCGCTCTCCACCGGAACCGGGCATCCGGCGCCGGCCGGCACGGTCGTCGTGGCGGTCGCGATCGCCTACTCGGCGATGGCCACGTGGATCTCCACGATCGCGATGGACCTGGCCCGTCCCGCGAGCGCCGCCACCGACGTCACCGTGCAGATCTCCGTTCTCGGCGTCCTGCGCATGCTGGCCAGTGCCGGCGGACTCACGCTCGCCGGAATCGCCGGATACCCACCGCTCATCGGCGTCTCGGTGCTCCTCTCGCTCGCCGGGACCGCCGTCGCCGCGGCCTGGGCCAGGCGGCACTCCCCCGCCGCACCTCCGAACCTCGCCACGCAGAAGGGATGACCGTGACCGCCTCGGCCCGACGGCGGGGAGCGCTGACCGCCGCGTTCTCCGCCACCTTCATCGCCCTGCTCGACCTCACCATCGTCGCCGTGGCCCTTCCCGCCATGCAGGCGGATCTCGGCACGACCATCACCGGCAGCCAATGGGTCGTGGACGCCTTCTCCATCTGCCTGGCGGCGTGCATGCTCTCCGGCGGCTCGCTGGGAGACCGCTACGGCAGGAAACGCTGGTTCCTCATCGGCATGGCGCTCTTCCTGACCGGATCCCTCATCTGCGCGGCGGCGCCGACGCTCGCCGTCCTGATCGCGGGGC
The DNA here is from genome assembly GCF_008065375.1 of Nonomuraea sp. SYSU D8015. Taxonomy (GTDB): domain Bacteria; phylum Actinomycetota; class Actinomycetes; order Streptosporangiales; family Streptosporangiaceae; genus Nonomuraea. The sequence continues at coordinate 72,781 of NZ_VJYI01000030.1, read as the reverse complement.
GCGGTGCGCAAGGAGTGGCCGCCGCCCTCCTCGTGCCGGGCGCGCTGTCGATCATCGGACAGGCCGAGCCCGACCCCGCCCGGCGGGCCCGCCTGCTCGGCTACTGGGGCATGTGCGCCAGCGCCGCCGTCCTGACCGGGCCGATCATCGGCGGCCTCCTGGTGGACGGCTTCGGCTGGCCGGCGATCTTCTTGATCAACCTGCCCATCGGAGCGGCCGCCATCCTGCTCGGCGGCCGGACGATCACCGAGAGCGCCGACCCCGGGCATGCCTCGCTGGATCCGGCGGGTCAGGTGCTGGGCATCGTCACCCTGGCGACCCTTGTCTACGCCATCATCGAGACCCGCACGAACGGCTGGGGCTCGCCGGTGACGATCACCTTGCTGGGCGCGGCCGCACTCTCGGGCGTCGCCTTCGCAGTGGTCGAATGGCGGCAGGCCAAGCCGATGCTGCCGGTCAGGCTCTTCGCCGACGTCCGCTTCGCGACGGTGAACGCCGCCTCCGTCCTGCTGGGCTTCGGCGCCAACGGCGCCTTCATCCTGCTGTCGCTCTACCTCCAGCAGGCGCAGGGGCACACCGCGCTGGTCACAGGGCTCCTGCTGGCCCCCATGACCATCGCCATCATGCCGGCCTCCGCCCTGGCCGGACGCCTGACGGCCGCCCGCGGCCCGCTCCCGCCCATGCTGATCGGGTACGCCCTCACCGGAGCGAGCCTGCTGGCACTGGCCACCGTCGGCGGCGATGCTCCGTACCTCCTGACGGCGGCCCTCTTCTTGATCAACGGGGTGGGCCAGGGGCTTGCGATCACCCCGGCCGTCGCCGCCGCTCTCCACCTGGTGCCACGCCAGAGGTCCGGCGTCGCCTCCGCCACGGTGAACACGGCACGCCAAGCGGGCAGCGCCCTGGGCATAGCCGTGCTCGGCACGATCCTCTCCCAGCACCTCGCCGGCGCGGAGGGCGCGGCCTTCCTGGCGTCGTACGGAACGGGCATGCGCGACGTGATGGTCACCGCGGGCGCCGCCGTCCTGGTCGGGGCGCTGCTGCTGGCCCTCCAGACGGCACGGCGTCCCGGCGGCCGGCGTCCGCGCCTCCCGGCCGCCGAGGAGCAGAATCAGCTCAGGCCCACGCCTTGATCGCCGGCATCTCGGAGACCAAGGTCGATGAAGATTGAATTGGCGGCTTCTCGGCCGCGTTCTCGCTGGTTACACTCCAGTCCGGAGCCCAGCCGTCCTATCGGACGGCCGTTCACGTTCGTCACCCGCCGGGGAGGGTCAGCGCTCTTTCCGGCGTGCCTGCGGACAGGGTGACCGATGCCTCCCGGGCGGCCTGGCGACGTCCACGCAGCCCCTCGACGAGGAGGTTCTTCGTGTCATCCAGCGCCCTCTTATCCCACGCCCGGCGGCTGGCCGCGGTCGCCGCGAGCCTGAGCGTCGTCGTGGCCCTGAGCCCGGCGGCCTCCGCCAGCCCGACCCCGTCCCCGCCGCCGTCGAAGTGGAAGGCCATCCCCCTCACCGGCGCCGAGATCGTCGACGGCGCCAAGTCCCCGACGGGCAAACTCGCCAAGAGCGACCAGGCCGTGCTGCGCAACAGGTCATCGGCGCCGGTCAACGTCATGGTCAAGCTCGACTACGACTCGCTCGCCGCCTACCAGGGCGGCCTGCCGGGACTGCCCGGCACCAGCCCCACCGTCACCGGCCGGCCCCTCGACACCAGGACCGCCGAGGCCAGGAAGTACACCGGCCACATCGAGGACGTCGAGAACGCCTTCCTGGCCGAGCTGGCCGAGAAGGTCCCCGGGGCCGTGGTCGGCCAGAAGATCCGGACCGTGTACGGCGGTATCGCGCTGCGGATTCCCGGTGACAAGGCGGCCGAGGTGCTGAAGCTGCCCGGCGCGGTCGCCGTCCAGGAGGACAAGCCGCAGCAACTGCTCACCGATTCCAGCCCCGAGTTCATCGGCGCCCCCACCATTTACAACAAACTGGGCGGCAGCGACACGGCCGGCAAGGGCGTGATCGTGGGCGTGCTGGACAGCGGCGCCTGGCCCGAGCATCCGTCCTTCGCCGGCCGCCCGGGCCTGCCCGACCCGGGCCCGACCAAGGACGGCACGCCCCGGGCGTGCAACTTCGGCGACAACCCGCTGACTCCCGCCAACGACCCGTTCACCTGCAACAACAAGCTGGTCGGCGGGCAGCCGTTCCTGGAGACCTACAACGCGGTCATCGGCGGCGATGTCTATCCGGAAAGCGCCCGCGACTCGAACGGGCACGGCACCCACACCGCCAGCACGTCGGCCGGCAACCCGGTGGCCGACGCGAACCCGCTCGGCATCAGCCGCGGGCCGATCAAGGGCATCGCGCCCGGCGCGGCGGTCTCGGTCTACAAGGTCTGCGGCGCGGAGGGCTGCTTCCAGTCCGACTCGGCGGCGGCGGTGGCCAGGGCCATCCTGGACGGCGTCCGGGTCATCAACTTCTCGATCTCCGGTGGCGACGACCCGTACAGCGACCCGGTCGAGCTGGCGTTCCTGGACGCGTACGCGGCCGGCGTGCTGGTCTCGGCGTCAGCGGGCAACTCCGGCCCGGACGCGAACACCACCGACCACCGGAGCCCATGGGTGACCACGGTGGCGGCATCCACGCAGACCAGGACGTTCCAGTCGACGATCACGCTGACCGGCGGCGGCGCGACGGCGACGATCAAGGGCGCCTCGATCACCAAGGGGATCTCCTCGCCGCTGCCCGTGGTGCTCGCGTCGGCGCCGCCGTACTCGCGGCCGCTGTGTGACGCCCCGGCGCCCGCCGGGCTGTTCACCGGGAAGATCGTGGCCTGCGAGCGCGGCCCGAACCGGGTGCTGAAGAGCTACAACGTCATGCAGGGCGGCGCGGCCGGGATGATCCTGTACAACAGCTTCCCGTTCGACGTCTTCACCGACGCCCACTGGATCCCGTCGGTGCACCTCATGAAGGCCGAGTCGGACACGCTGCTGAGCTTCCTGTCGGCGCACCCGGACGCCGCCGCGTCGTACACGCAGGGCGAGAAGGCCGCGTGGCAGGGCGACCGGATGACGTTCTTCTCCTCGCGCGGCCCCGGCGGGGACTTCCTCAAGCCGGACGTCACCGCGCCCGGCAACCACATCCTGGCGGGCATGACCCCGACGCCCGAATCGCCGCTGGAGGGGCCGCCCGGCAACTACTACCAGGTCATCTCGGGCACCTCGATGTCGGCGCCGCACGTGGCGGGCGCGGCCGCGCTGGTGTTCGCGCTGCACCCGGACTGGACGCCGGGACAGGTGAAGTCGGCGCTGGAGACCACCGGCAAGACCTCGGTGTTCAAGCAGGACGGCACCACTCCCGCGGACCCGTTCGACATGGGCGGCGGGCGCATCGACCTGACCAAGGCCGGCGACCCCGGCCTGACGCTGGACGAGACCGCCGCGAACTTCGTCGCCTCGGCCGCCGACCCGCTCAACCGCATCGACCTCAACCTGCCGTCGGTGAACGCCCCGACCATGCCGGGCGTCGTCACCGCCAAGCGTACGGTCAAGAACGTGACAAACCGGACGCTCACCTTCACCGCCTCCGGCAAGACGGTCGACGGCGCCGCCATCACCGTGCTGCCGCCGCGCTTCTCCGTCGCGCCCGGCAAGACCGCGAAGCTGAGTGTGGTGGTCACCGCGCCCGAACTGCCCGACGGGCAGTACTTCGGGCAGGTGGAGCTCAAGCAGGCGGGCGGCTCGCGGGCGCTGCGCCTGCCGGTGGCGTTCTTCCGCCAGGAGGGCATCGTGCCGGTCGAGCAGACCTGCGCGCCGGCCACCATCCCGAGGAACACCGGCGAGTCGACCTGCACGGTCACCGTGCAGAACAACAGCCTGCAGAGTGCCGAGGTCACCGCGCTCAGCACGCTCGACGCCCGGCTGCGGCTGAACAGCGTGACGGGCGCCACCAAGGTCGGCACCCAGATCGCCACGACGAAGACGACGCTGGCCGCCAGGCAGCCCGACCGGCCGACGATCGCGCCCGGCGCGGGGCCCGCCGGATACCTGCCGCTGGACGCGTTCGGGGTCACGCCGGTGGCGGTGGGCGACGAGCAGGCGGTCAACTTCACCGTGCCGGCGTACACGTTCGCCGGGAAGACCTACACCAGGCTGGGCGTGACCTCCAACGGCTACAGCGTGGCGGGCGGCACCAGCGGGGGCGACGACATCGCGTTCCAGCCGCAGTCGCTGCCGGACCCGGCGCGGCCCAACGGAGTGCTCGCCTCCTACTGGACCGACCTCGACGGCACCGGCGCCCCCGGCGTCTACGCCACCGTGCTGACCGACGGAGTCAACGACTGGATCGTGGTCGAGTGGCGGCTGAACATCTTCGGCACCACCGACACCAAGGTGTTCCAGCAGTGGATCGGGGTCAACGGCGTCGAGGACATCAGCTACGCCTACGACCCGGACAACCTGCCCGGATCGCCTCCCGCGAGTGCGGGGCTGACCGTGGGCGCCGAGAACGACGAGGGCACAGCGGGCGACCAGATCTCCGGGCCGCCCACCCAGGACCTCGTCGTGAAGAGCACTCCCGGCGCTCCCGGGGGGAGCCTGACCTACTCGATGAAGGTCAAGGGCGTCAGCCCGGGCGCCGGGAGGGTGACGACCGCCACCTCGACACCGCAGGTGAAGGGCATCACCGTCGAAGTGGACAGGATAACCGTCCAGTGAGCACGTAGCTGCGCGGTCACGATCGCGCCGGACGGGGCGCCGCGGCACGGCTGCCGCGGCGCCCCCGCGCGTTCGCGGTCAGTCGCCTCGCAGCACGGTCGTGGCCTTGTTGCCGGCGTAGTCCTCCAGGACGGCGACCACCTCGCTGGTGGCGCTGGACATGGTCACCGTTTCGGCTGCACGTGTGGTGCGGCCACGGATGATGTACGGCTTGGTGCCGTAGTTGTAGGTCACCGCGAACGACTTCGGCCGGCCGTCCTCGAGGATGGTCAAGGTGTGCCAGTCAGGAAGCGTCGGGCGGGAGAACGTGAACGTGTTGCCGTCGATCTTCACCGCCGCGGCCGGGTAGGGGCTGATCTCGGTGTCGGCGAACGTCCCGCGTATCCCGGTGGTCGTGCCCTCGCCTGCCCGAACGGTGAGCAGGTAGGCGTCGCCGTTGACGGGCACGCCGGTCACCGTGGTGCCCGTGCTCGTTGCGGGAAGCCGGACCTCCTTGGTGTACGGGCGGGCGGTGTCGAGGCTTTGGACCTTCAGCGTGACGGGCCCGCCGCCCGCCGGTGGCGTCCAGCTCGCCGTCAGCGTGCCGTCCGGCTTCGCCGCCGCCTTCACCTGGCCCGGCGCCGTGGCGAGGTCGAACGACGTGGTGGCCGCCGGGCTTTCCGACCCGTCGTGGCCGACCGCCACCAGCTTGATCGTCCCCGACGTGGCCGTGAAGCGCTTGACGTAGTAGACGTCGTCGTAGATGCCGCCGAGATAGGTGTCGTCCAGGTAGACGTCGTAGCGGCGTACCTGGCTGTAGGGGGCCCGCTTCCACGACAGGAACAGCTCGCCGGTGGCGGGGAGCAGCTGGGTGACGCGCAGGTCCTTCGGCGCGGGAGGGGTGTGATCCTTGCCGTCGCGCAGCACCAGGGCGCCCAGGTTTACCTGGTATCCGGAAATGGGCCGGGCGCCGGCGGCGACGACCAGGCCGAGCGCGGCGACGCGCTGACCGGCGTACGCCGACAGGTCGGCCGTCCGGGTCGTCCAGCCCGTGGTGCGCTCGCCCGAGCCGGCCAGCGGCACCTGGATCACCTTGCCGGGGTCGGAGGCCAGGACGAGGCCGAGCCGGAGTTCGGAGTCGTCGCTGGCCGAGGGCTTGTTGTAGGTGAGGTCGATGGTCGAGCGCTTGGTGAGCTTCAGGTCCGTCTTGTAGAGCCGCACGGTGTTGTCGCTGTCGAGGGTGCCGCTGAGGACGAGCGAGCTGCCGCCGTTGTACGCGCCGATCTTCTGGTACGAGAACCGGCTCGCCGGCGTGTACGCGGGGCCGTAGTCGAAGTCGGCGCTGAGGGGTGTCCCGGCCGCGTCGACCCACCACTGCCAGGTCACCGGTGTGTCCTGGAGGTTGATGTTGCCCCACTCCTTCGGGTTGGACAGCCGGCCCTTGGTCCAGGTGGACAGGCCGTGGCCGGTGTTGAAGGAGGTGGCGAACGTGGTGCCGCTGATCACCGAGCGTTCGGCGATGTACTTGGAGATGCCCTTCCAGGTGCCCTCCGGTGTGGTTCCGCCGGTCGAGGAGCCGGTCCACCAGCGGCGTTCCCGGTCGAAGACGTCGCGCTGGGCGGCGTCGTTCGTCTTGTCGGCGTAGTCGGAGGAGACGAAGTCGGCGCCGAGCGTGGCGAGGGCGTTCATCGGCGCACCGCTCGCGTCGAGGTTGTCCTCGAGGTCGTACGGCTGGTTGAACTGATCTTTCCCGGCCTCCACGCCGGCGAAGACGCTCTTGCGGGAGTCGAGGCCGAGGCTCGCGGCGTAGCTCTTGGAGTCGGTGAGCTTCGTCCTGTTCCACCAGTAGTTGAGGAAGATGGAGTCGGACACGTCGCCGAGCTGCGGGTCGCGCACGAACGGGCCGTTCACCGCGTTGAACTCGTTCTGGTACGAGATCGCGCCGGTCGAGTTGTGAATGGAGTCGTACCACTGCACGTAGAGGCCGCCCTCGCGCAGTGCCCGCAGGAATTGCTTGTAGACCGGGATGTCCGCCGGCGCGACCCGCGACTCCTGGTTGATGAAGTAGCCGTCGAAGCCGTAGAACTTGGCGATCTGGATGAGTTTGTCCGCCACGGGGAAGCCGCCGTCGGCGTCGCGGACCAGGAGTTCGGTGTAGGTCTGGTCACCGCGGTCGTGGTCGGAGAAGAAGATGCAGCCCAGCGAGCGCACCCCGTTCGCGTGGGCCGCGTTGGTGTAGCCGGGGTTGGGCAGGTTGAGCATCCCGAACTCGAACCACTTCTCCCGCCAGTCCTTGGTCGGGTCGTAGTAGCTCACGGGCACGCCTTCGGTCGGCTGGCCGTGCCAGGAGGCGTAGAAGTCGGCGTACTGCCAGAAGGTGAAGAGGTACTGGCTGAACTCGTTGGTGTAGGAGTGGCTCTCGAAGAAGGCGTTGCCGTAGTCGCCGGCCAGGGTCAGCAGCTGGGTGTCGGCGGGCAGGGCCGGATTGCGCTGCGTGGCGGCGTTGGCGGCGTTGCGCTTCTGGAGCGGCACCTTGGCGCGTAAGAACTCGGCGTGGGTGTCGTCGGCGGGGTTCCAGCGCAGCAGGTCGGTGGCGGAGTAACCGTGCTGGTAGGGCTGGTTGGCGCCGACCGCGCTCTCGCCCGTCCAGGGCAGCGTGTCGCTGGCCGCGGCGCCGCCGGCGGCGAGCACGACGGTGAGCATCGCGGCGACGGCGGCGGTGCCCGCGCGGATCGCCGCCCGTCTTCCGGTGCGATGTGATCGGGCCATCACAACTCCTCACTGTGGGGCACGACTGATGGGTTCGTGCAGGTCTTCGACGTAAAGGTCGGTGAGTGCCCGGTCCGTCGCGCCTTCGGCGAAGCAGCGCGCGGCGGGCAGGTTCCAGACGACGGTGGTGCGGGCGCCCGGCGGGACGGTGATCCTGCGGAAGGCGAGCAGCTCGCGCAGGCGGGGCAGCACGACACCTCCGGTACGGCGCCCGAACAGCGGCACGATGACCTCGGCGCCGGTGCCGCCGGGGTTGACCACGTCGACGCTCACCCGGACCGTGTCCGCCTCCGCCTCCGCGGTCAGGCGTTCGTACAGAACGGGCCGGTAGCGCAGGCCGGAGCCGAAGGGGAAGAGCACCGGGTCCGGCGCGTCCTGGTAGACGTCGGCGGCCGGGTGCCGGTCGTTGTAGCGGACGGGCACGGCGCCCGGGTGGCGTGGGGCGGTGAACGGCAGGCGGCCGACCGGCTCGTGGGCGCCGAGCAGCGCGTCGACGATCACGCGGGCTCCGTGCGGGCCGGGGTAGCCCGCCCACAGCAGCGCGTCGGTGCAGGCGAGCACGCGGGTGAGCACATGCGGGCGGCCGGCGATGACGACGGCCGCCACGGGGCAGGTCGCCTGCGCGCGGACGGCGGCCACCAGGTCGTCCTGAGCGCCGGGCAGGGAGACGTCGGCCAGGTCGACGCCTTCCCCGGCGGTCGCGACGGCCGCCGGGCCGGTGATCGCCCCGTTGGCGGCGAAGTCCTCGGCGTAGGTGCGGTGGCTCGTCCCCCCGAGCGCCAGGATCACGACGTCGGCGCCCTGCAGGTCGGCCGCCGTGGGCGTGCCGGGCGGGCACACGACCTCGGCGTCCGGCAGGGCCCGGCGCAGGGCGAGGTCCAGGCCGGCGGCCGACTGTGCGGGCAGGGGCGGTACGTAGTCCCCCAGCAGGGCCGTGACGTCGCGGGCGTTGGGGCCGGCGAGGACGATCTTGGTCAGCGCCTTCGGTTCGAGGGGCAGGAGCCCGCCGGTGTTGTGCAGCAGGACCAGGGACTGGTGAGCGAGGCGATGCGAAAGACGGCCGGTGGCCCGGGTGGCGGCCTCGAGCCTCTCGTCATCGGCGGACGCGACCTGCCGTGGCACGCTGCTCGCCCCAGCGTGCGCGCCCCGCCCGAGCGGGCTCTCCGCGAGCAGGCCGGCGCGCTGCTTCAGCGTGAGCACCCGGCGGCAGGCGGCGTCGACCAGTTCCGCCACCCGCGGGTCCGCCGCGGCGGCCTGCTCCAGGAGGGCGAAGGACTCGTCCCACAGGGACAGGTCCACGCCGGCCTCGAGCGCGGTCACGGCGGCGGCCGTCGCGTCGCCCGTCATCGCGGTGAGCCGGTCCACGGCCAGGCCGTCGGCCATGACGATGCCGTCGAAGCCGCATTCGGCCCGCAGGAAGCCGGTCAGGAGGTCGCGGTTGGCACAGCAGGGCACCCCGTCGACGTCGTTGTAGGCCGCCATGAATCCCCGGGCCCCGGCCTCCACCGCGGCCCGTACGGCAGGGAGGTGCAGCTCGCGCAGGTCGCGGGGGCCGATGACGGCGGACTGGCCATTGCGCCCGCCGACGGCCTCCCCCTGCGCGGCCAGATGCTTGAGCACGATCGCGACGCCGTCGCGGCCCACCGCGCCGTGGTCGCCGCCCTGCATGCCGATCACCAGCGCCCTGGTGAGCTCGGCAGCGAGCAGCGGATCTTCTCCGAAGCACTCCTCCGCCCGGCCCCAGCGCGGGTCCCGCAGCAGGTCGAGCGCCGACACCAGGGCCAGGTGGACCCCGCTCGCCGCGAGCTCGGCCGCGACGGCGGCCGCGGCCTCGGCCAGCAGCGCCGGATCCCAGCCCGCGGCCACCGCGAGGTTGGTCGGCAGCGGCGTCCCGCCGAGCGCCTGGTGCCCGTGCGGCGCCTCTTCGGACAGCAGCACCCCGATGCCGTGCCGTCCGGCCCGCGACACCTCGTCCTGGACGAGGGCGGCGACCTCGGCGCGTTCCTCCGGCCGGATCCCGTCGGCCCAGGAGCGGCCCGACCAGGCGTCGGCGCGGAAGACCCCGTACAGCGCGCCGAGCCCGCCCCACCGGTCGAGCTCGGCGCGGGCGAGGCCGGTGAGCCGGAAGCCGCCCCGGGGAGCCCGCTCGACGGCCTGCCAGCCGAAGAGGCGCTGGTTGAGCTGGCCGACCTTCTCCCTCAGGGAGAGCTCGGCCAGCAGGCGCTCCACGACCGGCTCGTGCTCAGCGTTCGGCATGCGCGGCCATCCGCTCGAGTACTTCCGCGTCGGCGACCGAGCTGTAGAAGGTGCGGCCCGTCGGCTCGGCGTGGACGAGGTGTTCGACGCCGCGGGCGCGCAGCGCCGCCGGGTCCCCCGCGGTCGTGGAGGTGACCAGGGCGGGGCGGGCGCCGGCGCGCGAGCGGCTCATCCAGGTCTCGAAGACGCCGCCGCCGGGAGACAGCTCCGCCCGGGACACGGGAAGGTCTTCGGAGTCGACCGGGACGACGACGGCCTCCCGCCGCGGGGAGGGGCGCGGCCGGTCCCGCAGCTCCACGGCCAGCTCGGCGAATCGCCGGCCGATCGCCTTGACCGCGCCGTCGGCTCCGATCAGGCCGAGGCTGTGCTCCAGGTCCGGGAAGTCGGCCAGCCTGCGCTCCACGTCGTGCGAGCACCACCACGTGATGCCCCACAGGGCGTCGCTGTCGGCCGCCGCCCGCACGGTTCCCTCGCAGAAGCCGGGCGCCTGCTCCTCGGTGAGGTGGTTGAGGGGCGCGCCGACCTCCTGCAGCCACACCGGGCGTGCCGGGTCGAGCGCGAAGGCCCGTGACAGCTCGATGAGGTAGAGGGCGTGGCTGACGCTTTCGTGCGACATCGGACCGTACCCCTGCGCCGTGCCGTTGAAGATCCACGAGTGGATCACGCTCATGTCGCCGTGCCGGGAGGAGTGCGCGGGGGTGAAGGGGTGGCCGTCGGCGTACCAGACGGCGTCGTACTCGGCGTTGAGCCGGAAGTGGCGCCGGTCGCGCGGGCCTTCGCCGTGCAAGGCGCGGAGCCAGGACGTCACCTGCTCGGCCGTGGCCGCCATCGGGGCCGGATGGAGGTCGGAGGTGAACTGGTTGAGCTCGTTGCCCAGGGTCAGCCCGAGGAAGTTGGGCAGGTCGTGCAGGTGCTCGTCGAGCGACTCCACCAGAGCGGCCTGCGCGGCGACCGCGTCGGGGTCGGTGAACATGCTGCGCCGGTGCCAGTCCGTCAGCCAGCTCGGCACGAAGTCGAAGCCCGACAGGTGCCCCTGCAGGACGTCGACGCAGGCGTCGAGGCCGGCCTCGCCGGCGATCTCGACGACGTGACGCACGTCGTCGAGGGCGCGGCGGCGGATCAGCGTCCGGTTCGGCTGCAGGACCGGCCACAGCGGCATGACGCGGACGTGATCCAGGCCGAGCCCGGCCAGGGCCTTCATGTCGCGCCGGGTGACCGCCCAGTCCGGGTCCAGCCAGGAGTAGAACCAGTCGCGGGAAGGCGTGTAGTTGACCCCGAATCTCAGCATTTCACCCTTTCAAGCCTCCCGCTTCGAGGCCGCGGAAGAAGTAGCGCTGCAAGATGGCGAAGAACGTGACGATGGGAATCAAGGCGATGATCGTGCCGGCCGCGATGAGGCGCGGGTCGTCGTAGAAGGTGCCGTGCAGGCGGTTGAGCCCGATGGTGAGGGTGTAGTTGTCCTCGTCGGACAGCACGATGAGGGGCCACAGGAAGTCGTTCCACGAGCCGACGAACGCGAAGATCGCCACGACGGTGATGACGCCCTTGACCTGGGGGACGGAGACGCGGATGAACCGCTGCCAGGCGTTGGCGCCGTCGACGATGGCCGCCTCCTCGAACTCGGCGGGCAGGTTGCGGAACGCGTTGCGCATGAGCAGCACGTTCAGCGCGGCCACGATCGTCGGCAGGACGACGCCCAGCAGCGTGTTGGCCAGACCTGCCGCCCTGACCAGCAGGAACTGCGAGATCAGCACGGTCTCGGCCGGGACGAGCAGGGCCGCGACGCAGATCCCCGCCGCCACCCCGCGACCGCGGAAACGCAGCTTGCCCAGCGCGTAGCCGGCGCAGGTGGCGCCCACCACGTTGCCGGTGACGGCCATGGCGGCCACGATCAGGGAGTTGAGCAGGTAGTCGGGCACGGGAACGCGCTCGAGCACCGTGGCGAAGTTGCCCAGCGTGGGATGACCGGGGATCAGCTCGGGAGGGCGCGTGTACAACGGGTCGCCGGCGCCCTTGAGCGACAGCGAGACCTGCCACAGCAGGGGGCCCGCGAGCAGCACCGCCATCAGCAGCAGGACGAGGTAGCGCACGACGAGGCCGGACGAGAAGCCTCGGCGGCGGGTCCGTGCCCGGGACATCAGGACGTCCTCTGCTTGCGTTGCAGGACGAGCTGCGCGATCAGCAGCCCCCCGAGGATGACGAACATGACCAGGCTGATCGCGCCCGCGTATCCGGTACGCGCCTGCAGGCCGGTGCCCTCGCGCTGAATGAGCATGGTCATCGTGATATCGCCGCCGCCCACGCCTCCCGTGCCGTTCGTGAGCACGTAGATCTCACCGAACACCCGGAAGGCCGCCACCGAGGAAAGGACGCCGATGAGCCCCATCGTCGAGCGCACCCCGGGGACGGTGACGTTGAGGAAGGTCCGCACGGGGCCGGCGCCGTCCATCGCCGCCGCGTCGTACAGGCTCGGGTCGATGTTCGCCAGCGCGGCCAGGTAGATGACCATGTAGTAGCCCAGGCCCATCCACACGGTGACGAACATGGCGCTGAACAGCAGCAGCCAGCGGTCGGTGAGGAAGGGGACGGGCTCGGCGACCGCTTTCAGCGTGGCGAGCAGTTCGTTCACCAGGCCCCGCTTGTCGAGCATGTTCGTCCAGATCAGCCCGACGACGACCGGCGACATGATCACCGGCAGGTACATCGTGGTGCGGAAGAGCCCCATCAGCCGCCCCGTGCCGGCCAGCAGCGAGGCGAGCACGAGCGGCAGCGCCACCATGAGCGGCACCACGCACACGGTGTAGAGGGTGGAGTTGAGCAGCGCGGTGCCGAACCGCTCGTCGGCGAACATCCGCCGGAAGTTCTCCCACCCGGTGAACTCCCCGCTCCTCAGCAGGGTGGAGTCCGTGAAGGCCAGCCGCAGCGTGTTGAGGAACGGCAGGAGGACCAGGACCACGATGACGACCAGCGCCGGCAGCAGGAACAGCCACGGGGTCACGCGCCAGCGATGGGTGGCCGGCGCCGCTTCCTCCTCCCGGTGGAGCCGGCGCCGGCCCCACCGCAAGGAGATCTTGTGCTGGGCGGAGACCGTCATCCGTGCTGGGCCAGCCGCTCGTTGGAGTACTTGACCGACTCGTCCAGCGCCTGCTGCACCGTTTTCTTGCCCAGCAGCGCCTGGGCGATCTGCTCGCGCAGCGTCTCGGCGTCGGCCGAGCCGGAGAACGCCGGCGGCCACCACACGATCGCCTTCTTGACCTGGGCGGCGCTTTCCAGCCGCACCTTCGTGGCGGGGTCGCCGTCGTCCTTGGTGAAGTACTCGTCGTCCATCGACCCGGCCGACGAGGGGAACACGGAGGCCTTCTTGGCGAAGGCGAGCTGGTTGGCGGCGTTGGTCACGTACTTGGCGAAGGCCATGGCCAGCGGCTGGTTCTCGCTGGTGGCGTTCACGACGAGCGACTCGATGTACATGTTGGGAGCGGCCGTGCTGATGCGCGGCCCGATGCCCAGCGACTTGTAGATGTCGGGCGCGGTCTCCTTCAGGTCGTTCAGTGTGTAGGAGCTGCCCGACAGGTAGGCCAGCCGGCCGGCCTTGAACTCCTCCACCTCCTTGGTCTGGAGGTTGTTCAGCGCCTCTTCGGTCAGGCCCTTGCTGGCGTAGAGCTTCTTGAAGCGCTCGACGAACTCCACGCCCTTGGGGTCGTTGTAGGTGAACTTCTTGCCGGCGGCGTCCATGAGGGGCACGCCGTACTCACCGAAGTTCTCGATGGCGGGCATCCGGGCGATCATGTACGCGTCCGAGCAGTTCTTGGCCATGGTCTCGGCCTGGTCGAAGAGCTCGTCGTAGGTGGCGGGCAGCTTGTCCGGGTCCAGGCCGCACTTCTCGAACAGCGCCTTGTTGAAGAACGAGGGCCCGGTGTTCAGGTACCACGGGTAGCCGTACGTCCCGCCGCCGAGGCCGCTGAACGTCATCGCCTGCCACGCCTTGTCCAGGTAGAGGCCCTTGGCCTGGGGGTCGGCCTTGGCGACGTCGAGCAGGACCCCCGCCTGGGCCAGGGTGTAGGCGGCCTCGGGCCCCATGTCCACGACGTCGGGGAGCGCCCCGGCGGCGGCGTCGGCCGACAGCTTGTCCTGGTAGCCCTCGGCGGGCTGGTCCACCCAGGTGATCTTGGTGCCCGGGTTCTCCTTCTCGAAGGCCGCGATCAGCTCGTTGAAGTAGGGCGTGAACTTCTCGTTCTTCAGGTTCCACGTCTGGAACTTGATCGTTCCCGACAGCGATCCGCCCGCGGCCTGCGGCGTCGTGTCGCCACCGCACCCGGACAACAGCAGCGATCCCAGGGCCAGGCCCGCTATCAGGGCCCGGCCTCTCCTTCCGGCAGTGGTCATCGGATGTCCTCCTTGATGCGTTGGGCCTTGATGCGTTGGGCCTTGATGCGTTGGGCAGGGCAGGTCACGGGGCGATCCGCAGCGTCGCCACCTGGAAGGGGCCGAGCTCCAGACGGGCCTCGCCCACGGGCCGGCGCGCGCCCGCCGGCCGCACGGCCGCGGGCAGGTCGTCGTCGCCGCCGATCTCCAGTTCGAGCAGGTCGGTCTCCCACAGGACGGCTCCCGCGCCGAGTTCCCCGCGGCAGTGCAGCCGTGCGCTCGCCCGTCCGCCTTGCGTCTCGTACACCCGTACGACGAGGTCCCCGGAGCCGTCGTCGGCCAGCTTCACCCAGTCGACGAGCGCGTGCCCGGTCAGGACCTCCAGCCGCACCAGCGGCGCGACCCGCGGGAGGCCGGCGAGGCCGGGGGTGTTGAACGCGTAGGCCGCCTCGGCCGCGGCGGGCACGTCAGCGCCGGGCAGCACCGCCCAGCGGAAGACGTGCTCGCCCGCGTCGGCGCGGGGATCGGGGAAGCGCGCGCCGCGGAGCAGGGACAGCCGGACGACGGTGGAGTCGCCGTCGGCGCGGGCGTCGGCCCCGTACATCGTGTCGTTGACGATCGCGAGGCCGAAATCGCCGTCGGCCACCTGCACGTAGCGGTGCATCGCGGCTTCGAACATGGCCTCCTCGGCCGCGGTGTTCGCGAGCAGCGGCCGTTCGACGTAGCCGTACTGGGTCTCGAACCGCGCCGTGCGCGCCATGATCCGCACCGGGAGGGCGGCCTTCAGCAGGCGTTCGCGTTCCCGCCAGTCGACGGCGCACTCGGTCTCGAACCGGCCGGTGCCGGCTCGCAGCCACATCGTCAGCGTGATCGTGGACGCGCCGGCCCGCCGGACCACCTCGACGCCGGCGTCGGGGCCGTCGCGGACCGCCCTCCGGCTCGTGAGGTCGTCGATCGCCTGGGGGTGGCGGAGCACGTGCCGGTCCACGTCCCAGGCGTCCCAGCGCACGGGCTCGTCGCGGAAGAGCTGGAGCTCGTTGAGCCGCCTGCCGGGCGGGACGACCTCCCGGCCGCTTCGCAGGTCGAGGAGCGAGGTGACGTGGCCGTCGGCGCCGATCACGACGCGGAGCAGGCCGTCGTCCAGTACCGTGCCGCCGTCCTCGCCGTCGGCGGCCTCGACGACGGCCGCCGCGGCGGTCCGCCCGCTCGCGAACGGCGGCAGCAGGCCCGCGGGCTCGGCCGGCTCGGCGCCCAGCGCCGCGCCGGCCCTTTTGATCAGTTCGTGCAGCCTTTCCTCGACGGCCCGATAGGTGTCGCGGGCCTCGCGGTGCACCCAGGCGATCGAGGTTCCGGGAAGGATGTCGTGGAACTGGTGCAGCAGCACGGTGCGCCAGATCTCGTCGAGCTCGTCGTGCGGGTAGGGCGCGCCGTGCAACGTGCTCGCCGCCGCGCAGAGGTATTCCGCCGCCCGCAGCAGCGACTCGCAGCGCCGGTTGTGCCGCTTCATGGCCGCCTGTGAAGTCAGCGTGCCCCGGTGCAGCTCCAGGTAGAGCTCGCCGCGGTGGACCGGTTGCAGGGGTCCGGCCTCCCGCAGTTCGGCCTCGGCCTCGCGGAAGAACTCCGCCGGTGGCCTGGAGGTCACGCGGGGCGCGCCTTCCAGGTCGGCGAAGCGGCGCAGCCGCTCGGCCATCTCCCTGGTGGGCCCGCCGCCTCCGTCGCCGTACCCGTAGGGCAGCAGCGAATGGGACGCGATCGCCTTGTCCTTGAAGGTGACGACGGCATGACGGAGTTCGCGGGCGGTCACCTCGGCGGCGTACGTCTCCGCGGGCGGGAAGTGGGTGAAGATCCGCGTGCCGTCGATGCCCTCCCACCAGAAGGAGTGGTGCGGGAAGACCGTGGTGTCGTTCCAGGAGATCTTCTGCGTCAGGAACCAGCGGGACCCCGCCCGGCGGGCCAGCTGCGGCAGGGCGCCCGAGTAGCCGAAGGAGTCGGGCAGCCACATCTCGCGCGGTTCCCGGCCGAAGCGGCTGATGAAGTACCTCTTGCCGTAGGTCAGCTGGCGCACCATCGACTCGCCGGTGGGGATGACGCCGTCCGCCTCGACCCACATGCCGCCGACCGGTATGAACCGGCCCTGCTCGACGTGGCGCCGCACCCGGGCGAACAGCTCCGGATAGTGCTCTTCGAGCCAGCTGAAGTGCTGGGCCGACGACATCGTGTACACCAGTTCGGGGTCGGCGTCGAGCAGGACGAGCGCGTTGGAGACCGTGCGGGCGAGCTTGCGCACCGTCTCGCGCAGCGGCCACAGCCAGGCCGTGTCCATGTGCGCGTGCCCGACGGCGGTGATCCGGTGCGCGCTGGCGTGCGCGGGCGCGGCCAGGAGGGGGGCGAGGATCGCACGTGCCCGCCGGGCGGTGGCCTCGGCGTCCGCCTCGTCGTAGACGTCCAGCGCCTCCTCGATCGCGCGCAGCAGCCGCCAGTGACGCGGCTCGTCCGCGCTCAGCTCGGCGGCCAGCCCGCCGAGGACGTCAAGGTCGCAGCACAGGGCGTGGAGCTCCGGCGAGAACGCGGCGATCTCCGCGCGGCGCAGCCTGAACTGCTCGAACGGCTCCTCCGCCCCCTTCTCACCGTGCTCGGTGACGACGAACGGCGGCAACCCGAGCAGCAGCGGGTTCGCCGCGGCCTCGACGTGGAGCACGAAAGCGCCGTCGGCGTCGAGCAGGCCGGGGACGGCGCCGTCGCCCCGTAACCGGACGTCGGACTGGCGGGGATGCAGGCCCTTGACGATCGTGCCGTCCTGGGTGAAGACCAGGCCCTCGCAGTGACCGCCCACGGAGTGGTCGAACCAGCCCAGGTCGAGCACCAGGTCGACCGGGCCGGCCTGCTGTGGGGCGACCGTGCCGCGGATCCTGAACCAGGTCGTGGACCAGGCCTCCCCCCAGGTGGCGCCCAGGGGGAAGGGCCGGTAGGCGGGAGGCGTGCGGCCGGGGTCGCGGGCGAGCCCGAGGGCGTGGCGGGGGCTCACCGGCTCCCCGTCGTCCACGACCGTGCCGAATGTCGCCGAGTCCGCGACCGTGCCGAATGTCGCCGAGTCCGCGACCGTGCCGAATGTCGCCGAGTCCGCGACCGTCCAGGCCTCGACCTCGACGTCTCCCAGCCGGGTGTGAATCCGGGGCGCGATCCGTTCTCGTTTGACGCGGGCGAGCCGTTCGAGCGTCCGGCTGAGGTGGTTGTGCATCTCGTACCTCTCCGTGGCGGAGGTATGACAATATGCCTGATACGTTTTAGTTGCCCTACGGTGATCGCAGACTAATACGTTTGAGTTCTCAGGGTCACGCGGGAAGCTTGTCTCGTTTGCATAACGACGGCCGTCCGCGGGCCAGACGCCGATGGAGGAGCGATGCCGCCGAACGATGAGGTTCCGCCCCAGGACTCCGCCGCTTCACCCGACTCCCCCGAGCGCCCCGAGCCCCCCGAGCCCACGCCGGGCCGGCTGAGGAGCACCGACATCGCGCGGCTGGCGGGCGTCTCCGTCTCGGCGGTGTCGCTCGCCTTCAACGCCCGCCCCGGCATCAGCGACTCGACGCGCAAGCGCATCCTCGACATCGCCGAGGAGCTCAACTGGCGCCCGCACCGGGCCGCACGCGCACTCAAAGGGGCCGGCAACGACGTGGTCGGCATCGTCATCGCCCGTCCGGCCCGCACGCTGGGCGTCGAGCCGTTCTTCGCCCATGTCCTGTCCGGCCTGCAGTCCCGCATGTCCATCGAGGGCATCGCCACCCAGCTCCTCATCGTCGAGGACACCGAGGCGGAGGTGGCGGTCTACCGCCGCTGGGCCGCCGAGAACCGGGTCGACGGGCTCGTGCTGTTCGACCTCGCGGTCGACGACGTCCGCCCGCAACTCGTCGCCGACCTCCGCATCCCCGCCGTCATCCTGGGAGGCCACGGGGCGCCCTCCCCGCTGACCAGCGTCTGGGCCGACGACCACGCGGCGATGACCCGCATCCTGGACTACCTCTCTTCGCTCGGCCACCGGTTCATCGGCCACGTCAGCGGCGTCCCCTCCTACCAGCACACCCGGCGCCGGCTGCGGGCCGTGGCCGACGCGAGGGAAACGCTCGGCGTCGACATCGTGACCGTGGAGACCGACTACTCCGACACTCAAGGCGCATCGGCCACACGCCGGCTGCTGGAGGCGAGCCCCCGGTGCACGGCGATCATCTACGACAGCGACGTCATGGCGGTGGCGGGGCTGGGCGTGGCCACCGAGATGGGCGTGCGGGTGCCTGATGACGTCTCCATCGTGTCCTTCGACGACTCCGTCCTCACCCGTCTGCCGCATCCCCCGATCACCGCGCTGACCCGCGACACGTACGCGCTCGGCACGCTCACCGCGACCGAGCTCCTCCACGTGATGGCCGAGCGTCCGGAGCCCCGCGCGGTGCAGGCCCCCACCCCCGAGCTCGTGCCCCGTGGCAGCACCGCCCCTCCACCCGAACGGAGAGTTCCGTGAGAAGACCCGCGATCACCCCCACGGCCTGCCTCGCGCTGGCCGCCGCCCTCGGTCTCGGCGCACTCCTGCCCATTCCCGCGGCCCATGCCGCTCCCGCCCCGGACTTACCGTCGGTGTCACCCACTCCGCAGTCGCTGAGCGGCGTCGGCGCCGCCGCCGTCGTCACCGGCCGGGTGCTCGTGGTGGCCGACGCCGGGACCGACCGCGCCGCCCGGGACCGCCTCGTACGGGAGCTCAAGGCGCACGGCGCCGACCGGGTGGACGTCGTCGCCCCCGACCGGATCCCCGCGGCCGCGTCCCGCCTGCTCACGGTGCGCCTCGGCCCCGCGGCACGGCCGGACGTCGCCGAGGCGCTCGGCGACACGGTCGTGCCCGACAAGGCCGAGGGGTACGCGGTGCGGGTCTCGGGCGGCGACCGGCGTCAGATCGCCCTGGGCGGCAGGGACGCCGCGGGCCAGTTCTACGCCGTGCAGACGTTGCGCCAGTTGTTCGTCCGGTCCAGCGCCGGCTGGAGGGTGGCGGGGGTCCAGGTGAGCGACTTCCCGTCCATGCCGCTGCGCGGCACCATCGAGGGCTTCTACGGCGCGCCGTGGACGCACGCCGAGCGCCTCGACCAGATGGACTTCTACGGCGACGTCAAGGCCAACACCTACATCTACGCCCCCAAGGACGACCCCTACCACCGCGACAAGTGGCGCGACCCCTACCCGGCGGACAAGCTCGCCGAGCTGGGCGAGCTGGTGGCACGGGCCGACGCCAACCACGTCCGCTTCACCTTCGCCCTCTCCCCCGGCGTGTCGATCTGCTATTCCGACCAGACGGACCGCGCCGTGCTGAAGCAGAAGCTGCAGGCGCTCTACGACCTGGGCGCCAGGGCCTTCTCCATCCCGCTGGACGACATCAGCTACACCCGCTGGAACTGCGCGGCGGACGAGGCCGCCTACGGCCCCGCCGGACGCACCGCCGCGGCGAAGGCCCAGGTCGATCTGCTCAACGACGTGCAGCGGACCTTCATCGCCACGCACGAGGGCGCCCGGCCGCTGCAGATGGTGCCCACCGAGTACGGCGACCTGACCGACACCGCGTACAAGCAGACCATGCGGCAATCCCTCGACGGCGCGATCGAGGTGATGTGGACCGGCACCGACACCGTGCCGCCGGAGATCACGAACGCGCAGGCCCGGAAGGCGGCGGAGCTGTTCGGCCGCAAGGTCTTCGTCTGGGACAACTACCCGGTCAACGACTACGGCGAGACCAGCGGCCGGCTGCTGCTGGCGCCGTACGACAAGCGTGAGGGCGGCCTGTCGGCGCACCTGTCCGGCATCGTGGCCAACCCGATGAACCAGCCGTACGCGAGCAAGGTCGCGGTCTTCGGGGCCGCGGACTTCACCTGGAACGACCGTGCGTACGACGCGAAGAGGAGCTGGCCGCGCGCGATGGCCTACCTCGCAGGCGGCGACCGGGCGGCCACCGAGGCCCTGCTGGTCTTCGGCGACCTGGAGCACCTGGCGCCGACCTTCGGCGGCACCGCCTGGCAGCCCCAGGCGCCCGTGCTCGCCGCACGCACGGCCGCGTTCTGGCGGGCGTGGGACGCCGGGCGCCGCGCCGAGGCGATCACCGCGCTGCGCCCGTACGCGCAGGCCATCGCCGCCGCGCCGGCCACCATCCGCGGCGGATCGGTGCAGAAGGGCTTCACCGTCGACGCCGCGTCCTGGCTGGACGCCACCGAGCTGTGGGGCAGGGCGATGGTGGCCATGCTCGGCGCGCTGCATGCCCGGGAGGCTGGGGACGAGGCCACGGCAGGCGCCCTGCTCGCCGAGTCGCGGGAGCTGCAGCGGCAGGCCCGCGCCATCCGGGTCAGCCCGCCGCGCAACCGCTGGGGCTCGGCCGAGCCCCGGATAGGCGACGGGGTGCTCGACGTCTTCCTGACCGAGGCCGAAGCCAGGCTCCAACGGTGGGAGGCGGCTCGGGTCAGCTGAACTCCTCGACGTACTCCTCAGGAGGTCCCAGCTCGGGGCGGTCGCGCAGCTCCAGGATCCCGCCGAGGCGTTCCAGCTCGAGGACTGACACGACGTTCTCCCCCGCGTGGAGCAGCGGGGCCGGGCAGTACAGCGTGACCTGCGGCCCGATCTCCCAGTAGCGGCCGAGCAGGAACCCGTTGACCCAGACCAGGCCCCGGCTCGATCCCGGCAGGGCGAGGAAGGTGTCGGCGGGCGTCTCGACGTGCACCGTCGCCACGGCGAAGCCGGCGTGCGCGGTGGCGGGGCCGGCCGCGACCGCGCGGGCCAGCTCGGCGGCGGACCACTCCTGCAGCGCGACCGGCGTGCTGTCCCAGCCCTGCACGGTGCGCCGGTCGACGAGCACGGGGCCGAGCAGGCCCTTGTGCCCGCCGATGCCGGGCCCGTAGTTGACCCGGCCGAGGTTCTCGACCAGGACCTCCAGGCGGACGACGGCGCCGGTTCCGCGTACCGGGAGCTCCGGGTGGTCGGGATCGGCGACGCCGAGGACGGCGCCGTCGCAGAAGACCAGGGCCCGGTCGCGCACGTCGGTGAGGACGAGCCGGTGCTCGCCCGCCGGGATGCGCGGGCGCGCGGTGTGCAGGACCATTCCGGCGTCGAGCCCGAGCCGCTCGAACGAGGCCGGGCGCGGCCCCGTCGAGGTGGGCGCCGGCCCGGTACTGAGACCCGCGCGAAGGCCGGCGAGCAGGTCGGCGCGGTGGGCGAGCGGGAGGCGCGCCGGCGGGAGCGTCGGCATCCGCACGGGCATCCGCACGGGTGCGCGGGCGCCGAGCGCCTCCCGCACGGCGAAGAACTTGGCGGTGAGCGTGCCGTCCTCGGCGACCGGCGCGTCGGAGTCGTAGCTGGTCACGGTGGGCTGCAGCCGGCCCTCGTGCTCGTTGGCGCCCGCCCAGAGCCCGAAGTTGGTCCCGCCGTGCGCCATGTAGATGCTCACGCTGCCGCCGTCGGCGACGATCCTCCCGAGTGCGCGCACGACGCTGTCCGGCGCGCGGACGTGGTGCCGCTCGCCCCAGTGGTCGAACCAGCCGTTCCAGAACTCGGCGACGACGAACGGCTCGTCCGGCCGCCGCGCCGCGAGGAGCCGCCGGGCGGCGTCGGGGTCGGAGCCCAGCGTGACGGCGGTCAGGGTTCCCGGCAGGGTGCCGCCGTCCAGCATCAGCTCGGTGGGGCCGTCGGCGGTGAACAGCAGCTCGCGGACGCCGCGCGCGATCAGGGCCTCGCGGTTCCAGCGCAGGTAGGCCTGGTCGTCGCCGAAGCTGCCGAACTCGTTCTCCACCTGCACCGCCACGATCGGCCCGCCCTCGGCGGCCTGGAGCGCGGCCAGGCGCGGGATCAACTCGTCGAACCAGCGGCCGACCGCGGAGGTGAACGCCGGGTCGGAGCTGCGGACGGCGACGTCGCGGCCGGTGAGCCAGCTCGGCAGGCCGCCGTTCGACCACTCCGCGCAGATGTACGGGCCGGGCCGGACGACGACGTCGAGGCCCTCCTCCCCCACCGTGCGGATGAACCGCTCGACGTCGCGCCAGCCGTCGAAGCGCGGCGGCTCGTCCTCGCGGGGCTGGTGGAAGTTCCAGGCCACGTAGGTGTCGACCGTGTTGAGCCCGAGGTCGGCGAGCCGGCGGATCCGGTCCCGCCAGAGCTCGGGGTGGACGCGGAAGTAGTGGAGTCCCCCGGACAGGATGCGATGGGGGACGCCGTGCCGGTAGAGGCGGCGCCCGCGCCAGGTCAGCGCGCTCGTGGCGTCGGTCGTGGTCGTCGTCGGGGCCGGAGAGGTGTCCGGCGCAGGCAGCTCGATCACCACGCGAGACTATGTTATCGATGCCATACGTAACAAGGACGCAATGATTCAGATCACGGCAGGGTGAGAGGAGCGCCATGACCAAGGCCACCGCGCGGCCCAGGAGGCAGCCGAGCATGGCTGACGTGGCCAGGACCGCCGGGGTTTCGGCACAGACGGTCTCACGCGCGCTCCGCGACTCGCCGAACGTCAACCCGGAGACCAGGAAGCGCGTGCTGGCCGCGGTGGAGCAGCTCGGCTACCGCTTCAACAACGCCGCCCGGGTGCTCTCCTCCGGGCAGAGCCACACCATCGGGCTGGTGCTGCTGCAGTCCGGCGGCTACTACTCGCGCTCGGCGGTGACCGCCGGCGTCGAGGCGGCCGCCGGCGAGGCCGGCTACGCGGTGAGCATCGCGACCATCGCCAGGCTCGACACCGGCCTGATGGAGCGTTCCCTGTCCAAGCTCGCCGACCAGGGGGTCGACGGCATCGTCATCGCCGTGCCGCTCATCTCCGTCACCCAGAAGATGGAGGACATCACCCGCGACATCCCCACTGTCACGCTCGACGGCTCCCGCACCGCGAGCGCCCGGGTGCTCGGGATCGACCAGAAGGAGGCGGGCCGCATCGCCACCCAGCACCTGCTCGACCTCGGGCACCGCCAGGTGTGGCACGTGTCGGGCCCGGACGAGTGGATCGAGGCGCGTCAGCGGCGGGAGGGCTGGCAGGAGTGCCTGGCCGCGGCCGGGATCGAGGCGCCTCCCCCGCTGGAGGGCGACTGGTCGCCCGGCTCGGGATACCGGCAGGGGCAGGTCCTCGCGATGATCCCGGACGTGACCGCCGTCTTCGCCGCCAGCGACGAGATGGCCTTCGGGGTGATCCGCGCGCTGCGCGAGCGCGGCCGGTCGGTGCCCGGGGACGTGTCCATCGTGGGCGTCGACGACATCGCCCTGGCGGCCTACTGCCACCCGCCGCTCACCACCGTGCGGCAGGACTTCTACCGCTCCGGCGCGGCCGCCGTCGCCCTGCTGCTGCGCGGTGCCGGCGCCGGCGACTCCCTCGTGACGGCGTCGCTGTCGATCCGCGAGTCCACGGCGCCGCCGCGTCGTTCCTGAGCCGCGCGCCGGCCGTTTCTGAAGTGCCTCTTGCGCCGTCCATGTTATCGATGCCACTGTAACAACGTCCGGACCCGGACTCCGTTCCTCCACCCCCCAGGTGGGCAGCTGTCCACGGGAAGGATCCCAGAACCATGAGGAGATCACTCGTCCTGGCGGGCGCCGCCGTAACGGCGCTCGGACTGCTCACCGGCTGCTCGGCCGCCGACGGGGACGGCTCGGCCTCCGGCGGCAAGACCACCCTGAGCGTCGCCGCCCTCGAAGGCGGCTACGGCCGGGACATGTACGCCGAGGTCATCCAGGCGTACGAGGCCGCGAACCCCGACGTCGACGTGCAGTTGCAGATCTCGAAGAGCATCGAGGACGAGATCACCCCGAACATGAAGGCCGGGCGCTTCCCCGACGTCGTGGTGCTCGGTCAGGGCCGCAAGGCCGCGCTCACCGAGACCCTCGTGAAGGACAAGGCCCTCGAGGACCTCACGCCCGTGCTGAAGGCGAAGGTCCCCGGCGAGGACAAGACCGTCGGGGACAAGCTCATCAACGGCATCGTCGGAAACCTCAACACCAACCCCTACGGCACGGACCAGACGTACCTGATGCCGATGTACTACGCGCCGACCGGGCTCGTCTACAACAAGGGCCTGTTCGCCCAGAAGGGGTGGAAGGTCCCGGCCACCTGGGACGAGATGTTCGCGCTCGGGGAGACGGCCAAGAAGGAGAAGATCGCGCTGTTCACGTACCCGACCGCCGGGTACCTCGACTCGTTCTTCTTCGCGCTGCTCGCCGACGTCGGCGGGGAGCAGTTCTACACCGACGTCATGACGTACAAGCAGGGCGTCTGGCAGACCCCGCAGGCCCGGCAGGTCCTCGACCTCACCACCCGGCTGCTGAAGTACGCCGCGCCGACCACGGTCGGGTACGCCAACGAGCAGGACTTCACCAAGAACCAGCAGGCGGTCCTCGACAACAAGGCGCTGTTCATGCCGAACGGCACCTGGGTCGTCGGCGAGATGGCCGACGCCCCGCGCGCCGACGGCTTCCAGTGGGGCCTGACGCCGCTGCCGGCCGTCACCCCGGGCGGCAAGCGCTACATCACCACGTCGGTCGAGTCGGTCTGGATCCCCGCCGCGGCCAAGAACAAGGACGCGGCGAAGGAGTTCATCGCCTACCTGTACTCCGACGCGGCGGCGAAGATCTTCGCCAAGTCGGACGCGATCCAGCCGATCCAGGGCATCACGAGCAGCCTGTCCGGGGAGAACGCCGAGTTCTACAAGGTCTACGAGGACCCGTCGGTCGCCGCGCTCGTCGGCGGGTTCGCGGGCACCGCGCCCGTCGCGGGCGTCGACATCAAGGCCACGCTCTTCGACACCGCCAACAGCATCATCAGCGGCGACAAGACCGAGGACCAGTGGCAGGCCGCGCTCAACGACGCCAGCGAGAAGCTGCGTCAGGCGGGTGGCTGACGTGCCCGTCGGCGGGACGGCCGTCTCCACCCCCTCGGGCTCGGCGGGCCGCGCGCCCGTCGCGGCGCCCTCCGGCGGGCGTCCCCGGGCCGGTGGCGGCCGCCGGCGCGGCGACGGCGTCTTCGTGCTCGCCTGCCTCCTGCCCGCGCTCGTCCTGTTCGCGGTCTTCATGGTCGTGCCGACCGTGAACGTGTTCCGGATGTCGTTCTACACCTGGAGCGGCTTCTCCCCGGACATGCGCTTCACGGGGCTGGACAACTTCGCCCGGCTCCTCGACGACGAGCAGTTCGTCCGGGCGTTCCAGAACACCGTCGCGCTCCTGGTCGTCGTGACCGTCGTGACGATGGGCCTGGGCCTGTTCCTCGCCGCGATCATGACCCGGCAACGCCTGCGGGGGCGTACCCTCTACCGGTTCATCCTCTACGTCCCGAGCGTGTTGTCCGTGGTCGTGATCGCGGCGATCTTCTCCGCCGTCCTGGACCAGGAGAACGGCCTGCTCAACGGCGCCCTGCGGCTGCTCTCGCTCGACGCGCTGCGGCAGGTCTGGCTCGGCGACCAGCAGCTCGTGCTCTGGTCCGTCGCGATCGCGATGGTGTGGCAGTCGCTCGGCTACTACATGGTCCTCTACATGTCCGGCATGGCGAGCATCCCGGAGGAGCTCTACGAGGCCTCCGCGCTCGACGGCGCCTCCGCCGGCCGGCAGTTCTTCGCCATCACGCTGCCGCTCATCTGGCAGAACCTCCGCACGACGCTGACGTTCTTCGTCATGAGCGCGGTCAACCTCAGCTTCGTCCTGGTCCGCGCGCTCACCGGCGGCGGGCCCGACGGCTCCTCCGAGGTCCTGCTGAGTTACATGTACAAGCAGGCCTACACGAACTCCTCCTACGGCTACGGCATGGCCATAGGCGTCGTCATCTTCGCGTTCTCGTTCCTGGTCACGCTCCTGGTGAGCCGCGCGACGCGGCGCGAGCCCCTCCAGTTCTGAGGACGGCCACCATGACCACGATCAACTGGCGCCGGACGCTGACCTACGTCCTCGTCACCGCGATCGCGCTGGCCATCGCGGTGCCGCTCGCCTGGGTGCTGTTCGCCTCACTCAAGCGCAAGAGCGAGTTCTTCGGCACGCCCTGGGCGCTGCCGGAGGGCCCGCACCTGCAGAACTACGCCGACGCGTTCGTCACCGCCCGCATGGGACAGTACTTCCTCACCTCGGTGCTCGTCACGCTGCTCGGGCTGGTGTTCGTCCTGGCGGTCTCCGTGCCGGCGGCCTATGTCGTCGCCCGGTACGAGTTCCGCGGCCGCGGCCTCGTGGAGGTCGCGCTCCTGGCCGGGTTGTTCGTCAACGTCAACTACATCGTCGTGCCGATCTTCCTCATGCTCGTCGGCTGGGACCGCGCCCTCGCCGACGTGCTGCCCGGCGGCTTCTTCATCGACAACCCCGGGATCCTGTCGCTCGTCTACGCGGCCACGTCGATCCCGTTCACCATCTATCTGCTCACCGCGTATTTCCGGTCGATACCGGCCGAGTACGAGGAGGCGGCCGCCCTGGACGGCGCGTCCCGCGTCCGGATCATGACCAGGGTCATGCTGCCGATGGCGCGCCCGGCGCTCACCACCGTGATCCTGTTCAACTTCCTGGCCTACTGGAACGACTTCATCATCGCGCTCACCCTGCTCCCCGGCGAGGGCAAGACGCTGCAGGTGGGCCTGCTCAACCTGATGACCGCCCAGAAGGCTGCGGCCGACTACGGGCGTCTCTACGCCGGCATGGTCATCGTCATCGTCCCCGTCCTCATCTTCTACGCGCTCATCCAACGCCGGCTCATCGAAGGCATGGCCTCCGGCGGTGTGAAGGGCTGAAGGAGCCTGATCATGAAGGAATCGACGCGCAGCGTGCTGCTCGTCACCGCCAGGACGCTCGCCGTGGCCGGCTGCGTCGCCGTCGTCGTCGCCGCGCGGACGACGACCGGGTGGGGCAGCCTGGCGATCATGCTGGCCGCGCTGGGCGGGCTGCTGGCCGTGCTCGCCTCGTACAACCGGCGGTTCCGGTGATCGCGGGGGCGTCGGCCGGACGCGCGCTGGCCGCGGTCCGGCCGAGCAAGCGCCAGCTCGCGTGGCAGGCGATGGAGTTCTACGGGTTCATCCACTTCGGCATGAACACGATGACGGACCGGGAGTGGGGCGACGGGCGCGACGACCCGGCCGTCTTCGACCCGGCCGGGCTCGACGCCGACCAGTGGATCACGGCGCTCAAGGCCGCCGGGATGACCGGCGTGATCCTCACCTGCAAGCACCACGACGGCTTCTGCCTGTGGCCCAGCGACGTCACGACGTACACGGTGGCCTCGTCGCCCTGGCGCGGCGGGAAGGGCGACGTGGTCGCGGAGGTCGCCGGCGCGGCCCGGCGGCACGGTCTGCGGTTCGGGATCTACCTGTCGCCCTGGGACCGCGCCGAGGCGTCCTACGGCAGCGGCACGGCGTACGACGACTTCTACGTGGCCCAGCTCACCGAGCTGCTCACCCGGTACGGGCCGGTGTTCTCGGTGTGGCTGGACGGCGCGAACGGCGAGGGCCCGGACGGAAAGCGCCAGGTGTACGACTGGGAGCGGTACTACGCGGTGGTGCGCGAGCTGCAGCCGGACGCGGTCATCAGCGTGTGCGGACCCGACGTCCGCTGGTGCGGCAACGAGGCCGGGGACACCCGCCCCGACGAGTGGAGCGTGGTCCCGCGGGCCCTGCGGGACGCCGAGCGGATCGCGGAGCGCTCGCAGCAGGCGGACGACGGCGCCTTCGCCCGGCTCGTCCGCAGCGACGACCGCGACCTCGGCAGCCGCGCCGCCCTGGCAGGGCACTTCGAAGGGAGCGGGGCTCCCGAGCCGATAAGAGCAGACGACCTCATCTGGTACCCGGCCGAGGTGAACACCTCGATCCGGCCCGGATGGTTCCACCACCCGGGCGAGGACGCCTCGGTCCGCTCCGCGGACGAGCTGTTCGCCATCTATCTGCGTGCCGTCGGCGGCAACTCCTGCTTCCTGCTCAACGTCCCGCCGGCCCGTGACGGGCGGCTGCGGGACGCCGACGTGGCGGTGCTGGAGCGGCTCGGGCGGCGCATCGAGGACTTCCGCGCGCGGCGCGTCGAGGCCACCGCGACGGTGTCGTCCGGGGCCCCGGGCGACGTCGCGACCGCGTGGCCCGGCACGGGCCGCACGCCGTGGCGGCCGGACGACGCCGACCCCCTGCCCGCCGTGACCCTCGCGTTCGCCCGGCCGCGCCGGGTCGAGGCGGTCGCCGTGGGTGAGGACATCACGCAGGGGCAGCGCATCGAGCACGTGGTCGTCCGGGGCCGCAGGGACGGCCGGTGGACGACCCTCGCCGAGGCGAACGCGGTGGGATACCAGCGCATCCTGACGTTCCCGCCGGCCGAGGTGGACGCCGTGCTGGTCGAGGTGCCCGAGGCCAGGGACACGCCCGTCGTCGCCCGCGTGGCCGCGATCGGGGCGGCCTCATGAAGATCCTGTTCGCCGGCGTGCTGACCGCCTTGGCCGCTCTGGTGGTCACCGGCGTGGCGCTCACCCACCGCACCGACGCTGTCGCCTCCATCGACGGGCACGCCGTGACCCGCGACGAGCTTCTCTTCCACATGCGGCGGCTCGAGCCCCGCATCCAGAACGAGTTACGCAACCAGCAGGGCCCCGTCGCCCGGACCGGTCGAACCGCGCTCCAGCGGCTCGCGGGACGCGCGCTCGACGAGATCCGGCGGGACAAGAC
Source organism: Nonomuraea sp. SYSU D8015 (assembly GCF_008065375.1). Taxonomy (GTDB): domain Bacteria; phylum Actinomycetota; class Actinomycetes; order Streptosporangiales; family Streptosporangiaceae; genus Nonomuraea. The sequence goes on along the minus strand of NZ_VJYI01000030.1, from coordinate 44,056 downwards.
CACGCTCGTCCTCGCCGAGGAGGAGGGCCTGATCGACTCCGCCGACCACGCGGACTTCCTCGCCGACCTGGCCGGCGAGAACGAGCGGCGCGCCGCCGCCATCGCCAGGGGCGAGGTCGTCTACGGCCTGAAGGAGTTCTCCCCCGAGGAGTACTACTCGCACCGGCTCACCGCGCTCACCACGGCGCTGAAGCAGCGGCTCAGCCAGGACGGCAGGCTCCGGGTCACCGACGCCGACGTCCGGCGGGCGTTCGACGCCGACCGCGACGCCTGGAGCGCCAACGCGACCACATACACGTACTCCAAGCTCGTGGTGCCGGTGCCCGACGGCGCCTCCGCGGACTACGCGGCCGGGCTCCAGCGGCGGGTGGCCGCGGCTGACCGGCTGGCGGAGGTCGCGGACCGGGAACCGGGCGCCAAGCTGACGACTGCCACGCACCACGGCGGCGGCGCGGCCGCCCACGACCAGGACCTCATGGCGGTGCTCGGCACGCTCTCGCCGGGCCGGATCTCCGCCCCGGTGCCGGGCACCGGCCAGATCACCTTCTACGAGCTCAACGGCAAGACCGTCGACGAGGACGCGGCGTTCGCCGAGTACTCCCGACGCATCCGGCAGTCGCTCATCGAGGAGAAGTTCAACCAGTTCCTCCAGCGCCGAGTGGCCGGCAGCGACATCGAGGTCGACACGGCGGCGGTGGACGCCATCAACGCAGAGGATGTGCACCAGTGAAACCTGTCGGTACCGCACCCCCCATAGCACCGGCCCGCCGACGACCTTCGGTGCGGGCGCTGCGCACGGGCCTGACCGCCCTGCTCGCGGCCCTGCTCACCGCGCTGCTCACCGCGCTGCTCGCACCGGCCGCACCCGCCGTCGCGGCCACGGAGCGCGCCTCCGCCGCCGCCAAGCCGGACCTGCCCGGCAACACGCCGAACCCGACGGGCGGCAGGGACTACTTCATCGACGCCACGAACGGCCGCGACAACGCGCCCGGCACCTCGCCGAGGAACGCCTGGCGCAGCCTGGCCAAGGCGAACGCGACGACGTTCAGGCCCGGCGACCGCATCCTGCTCAAGACCGGCGAGCAGTGGCACGACCAGCAGCTGTGGCCGAAGGGCTCGGGCAGCGCGGGCAAGCCGATCACCATCTCGGCGTACGGCGACCCGCGCGCCCGCAAGCCCTACATCGCGACGAACGGCAAGGTGCCGAGCCCGTTCCGGGCGGACGGCACGAAGAACCCCGACACGGTCGGCCTGACCGGGGCCATCGTGCTGCGCAACCAGCAGCACTTCGAGATCAACAACGTCGAGCTGTCGAACGACGACGACTTCGCGACCGACATCACCACCGGGCGCTACGTTCGCGACGGCATCATGGTCTCGATCAACGCCGACCTGCTGCCGGCGGGCGCGGACAGCATCATGGACCACTTCCGCATCTCCGACGTGTACGTCCACGACCTCGACGGCCCGAGCAACTGGCAGCGGATCCACTACGGCGGCGTCAACTTCCAGGTCTTCGGCAGCCGCAACTACAAGGAGTACGGCACCGGCGGCTACTACTTCAAGGACGTCCGGATCGAGGACAACACCTTCATGAAGGTCGAGCTGCACGCCGTGCAGTTCGCCTTCAACTGGTTCGGCGCCGACGGAGCGTCCTCCGGCCAGTACGACGAGAGCGGGAAGTTCCACGAGGGCTGGGAACAGCTCTGGGTGCGCACCCGCGACCTGTACAGCCGTGACGTCTACATCGGCCACAACTACGCGGAAAGCGTCGGCCAGGGCGCGATCCAGCTGGCCAACACCAAGAACATGACGGTCGAGTACAACGAGGTCAACGGATTCCTCGAGCGCTATGGCTCGGTGTCGGTCGCGCTCTATCTGTGGGCGGGCGCCGACTCGGTGATGCAGTACAACGAGGTTTACGGCGGCCCGTACAACGAGTTCGACGGCACTCCATGGGACCTGGAGTACACGAACTTCAACGTCACCTACCAGTTCAACTACTCGCACGACAATCCGGCCGGCTGGATGTCGTACATGGGCAACAGCTCCAACTCGGTCGCCCGCTACAACCTGAGCGTCAACGACAACGGCGTGCTCGTGAAGAACATGCTGTCGACGAACTACTCGCCGACCTACTTCGTGAACAACACCTTCGTCTACGACGGCGCGGAGCTCGACTACTTCCACGACGAGACGTTCCTGAGCACCGTCTACTTCCTGAACAACATCTTCTACAACACCTCCACCGCGAAATCGACGCCGTGGTATCGCCGCACCGGAGCCCTGCGCAACGCGGTGTTCTCCAACAACGACTTCTACGAGGCGAGCGGCACCCCCTCCAGCCAGGAACCGGCCGACCGGCGCAAGCTGCGGGCCGATCCCAAGTTCGTCGGCGACCCCGCGAAGTACCCCACCGGGCTGGGCGTGAAGCAGGTCCGGACGGCCGCGGCGCACTTCAAGCTGCGCGACGACTCGCCGCTCATCGACGCCGGCCGGTACAACCCCCGCCTGGGCACCGAGGACTTCCTCGGCACGCACATCTACTACGGCGCCGCGCCGGACCTCGGCATCGCGGAGAGCCCGATCGGTGAGAAGGTCGACAACCCGGTCGATGACGACCCCATCGAGGAGGAGGGCGACGACCGGGTCAACCTGGCCCTCGGCAAACCGGTCACCGCGAGCTCGACCCACCCGGGCGCGGGCGGCACGCTCACCGCGGACAAGCTGACCGACGGCGACCGGGCGACCCGCTGGGCGGCGGCCGACGACGCGAGCTATCCGATCACGCTCGACGTCGGCTTCGGCGCGGACACGACCTTCGACGAGGTGTACCTCGACGAGTACACCGACTCGGGCACCAACCCGCGGGTCCGCTCGTTCGAGCTGCAGCGATGGGATGCGGGGACCGGCGCCTGGGTGACGTTCGCGAGCCGCTCCGACGGCATCGGCCACGACCTGTCCGTGACCGGCTTCGGCAGCGTCACGACGTCACGGCTCCGGGTGGCGCTCACCGGGCAGCTGCCGACCGAGGTGTACACCCCGACCATGACCGAGATCGCCGTTTACCGCACGGCCTAGCCTGGTCTTCCACACGTCGCCACGGCTCACCCGTTCTTTTCCGCCGCGCCCGGTCCCTTCCGGAGATGACGCCGAAGGGCACCGGGCGCGCTGAGCGCGACGAAATGGCGCCTGCGGAAAACGGGCCTGGCAGGCCGGGCCGGATGCAGGCGACGGCCACCGGCGGGGGCGGGCGCCACGGCGTCCACCCGCGCCGTCAGCGGTGCAGCACGTCCGGGGCGTCGTCGACGGTGTCGTCGTCGACCAGGAAGCCGCCGGACTGGTGGCGCCAGAGCCGGGCGTAGGGGCCTTCGGCCCGGAGCAGCTCGCCGTGGGTGCCCTGCTCCACGATGCGCCCCCGGTTGAGCACGACGAGGCGGTCCATGCGGACGACGGTGCTCAGGCGGTGGGCGACCACGAGGGCGGTGCGGTCCTGCATCAGCCGCCACAACGCTTCCTGGACGAGGATCTCGCTTTCGGAGTCGAGGGCGCTGGTCGCCTCATCCAGCAGCAGGATCGGGGCGTCGCGCAGGATGGCGCGGGCGAGGGCGATGCGTTGCCGCTGTCCGCCGGAGAGCTTGACGCCGCGTTCGCCCACCAAGGTGTCGAATCCGTCCGGCAGGGACTCGGCGAACTCCGTGACGTGCGCCGCCCGCGCCGCCTGGAGGATCTCGGCGTCCGTGGCGCCCGGCCGGGCGAAGGCGATGTTGTCGCGTACGGACCGGTGGAACATGGCGGGTTCCTGCGGGACGTAGGCGATGAGGCTGCGCAGGTCGGCCTGGCACAGCCGGCTGATGTCCTGGCCGCCGATCAGGATCCGGCCCCCGTCGATGTCCATGAGGCGCAGCAGCAGCCGGGTGAGGGTGCTCTTGCCGCCGCCGGACTGGCCGACCAGGCCGATCTTGGTGCCGCTGGGGATGTCGAGGTCGAGGCCCTCGAACAGGGGCGGGCCGTCGGCGTAGGCGAACCTCACCCGCTCGAAGCGCACGCCGGCGTCGGCCGGGCGCAGCGGCTGAGGGTCGGGAGGATCGACCACGGTCGGCGGCACGAGGAGCAACTCGGTGAACTGGGCGGCCTCGGTGAGCACGCTCTCCATGCGCCGGTATATCTGGTTGAACTCGAACATGATGCTGATCGTGTTCGAGTAGTAGGTGAAGGTGACCACGATGGCCTCCACGCCCAGACCGCCTCGCAGCGCCACGGCGAGGAGCAGGCCCACGGCACTGGTCAGGACCGACATCGGGGCGACGACGGTGTCCACCCGGAGGTTGCCGTAGTCCCACGACCGCAGGGACAGCCTGCTCTGCTCGGCGACCCTCGCCCGGTGCTCGGCGGCTTCGCGGTCCTCGGCGGCGAAGGCGCGGACCGTGTCCATGTTGGACAGCACGTCGGCGACGTGGCCCGACACCAGCACCTTCGCGGCCTCGCGTTCGTCGACCAGCGCCTGGCGACGGCGGATGAGCGGGGCGACGAGCACGCCGGTGACCACGATGAGGCCCAGGAGGACGAGGACCAGCAACGGGTCGTAGCGCCACAGCACCACCGAGGCGAAGGCCAGCGGCACCAGCTTGGCCATGATCGAGAAGGTGAGGGTGTCGAAGAACTCCTCGAACCTGCCGGAGAATCCCAGCACCCGTTTGGTCAGCGAACCGGCGAAGTTGTCATGGAAGAACGCGGCGTCCTTGGTCAGCAGCTCGTCCATGCCCACCACGCCGAGCCGCTCGATGCCCCGGGCGTCCGTGCGGTTGAGGAAGTGGAGCCCGATCCGCCACAGCGCCTCGCCCGCCAGCAGCAACGCCCCGAAGCCGAGCACGTAGGGCAGGAGCGCGGTGAGGGAGCCGTCACCGCCGCCGGCCAGATGTCCCACGAGCCCGGCCACCGCCAGCGGCGCCAGGTAGAACAGGCAGATGTTGCCCAGCGCCGGCATCGTCAGCGCCGGCACCGCGACCCGCCATTGGCGCCTCACCTCGCCGCAGTAGTAGCGCAGTGCGAGCAGAACCGCCGATTTTCGTACAGATGAACCGTCTCCGGAGTTTTCCCGTGACAGAAGCACGACCACCCGCCTTCCCGGATGCCGACACCCACCGTGACCATGCTGCCGCAAGGGGTACGGACGAGCGAGCGATTTTCCGGCCCCGGCGATCTTGGCCGTCCTTGCCACTTGCAAAACATGAGCCGGGCTCTATTCTCCGGTTATGCGAGCAGTGTCGTCCCGTGCGGCGCGCCTGGCCGCCCCCGCTCTGGCAACCGTCCTGGCGCTCTGCCTGGTCTCCGGCAACGCCCATGACGCCGCGGCCGCGCCCACGGCCCCGACCCCGCTGACCGTCACGGCCAAGCAGCGGAGCTGGGTCTTCCGCGACGGCCACGGCAGGGAGGTGACGCTGCGCGGGTTCAACGTCTCCGGAAGCACCAAGCTGTACGAGAACTCCCTGCTGCCGTTCCGCAGCAGCACCGACGCCGCGCGCTCGGCCCAGGCCATGCGCGACCTCACCGGCGCGAACGTGATCCGGTTCCTCATCAGCTGGGAGGGCGTCCAGCCGTCCCCGTCGACCGTCGACCACGCCTACCTCGACAGGGCGGTCGAGCAGATCCGCGCGTTCACCAGCCGGGGCATCCGCGTCCTGGTGGACTATCACCAGGACCTGTACTCCTCGTACCTGTTCCACCAGGACAGCTGGTACACCGGGGACGGCGCCCCGGAATGGGTGGTCAAAGCCGGGAACTACCCCAGGGAGTCGTGCGGCATCTGCTTCCTGTGGGGGCAGAACATGCAGACCAACGAGGCGGTCCGCCGGGCCGCCTACGACTTCTGGCGCAACCGGCGCATCAGCACGGCCGCGGGCGAGGTCGGCGTCCAGGACGCGTTCCTGCAGCAGGCGACGGCCGCCATGAGGCATATCAAGCAGCGGCTGTCGGCGGAGGAGTTCGCCTCCGTCATCGGCTTCGACCCCTTCAACGAACCTTTCGACGGCGGCCTTTCCGGACAGAGCGGCCTGGAGTGGGAGAAGACCTACCTGATGCCCTTCTACCAGCGCTTCCGTGCGGCCATGGACGCCGCCGGGTGGGCGTCCAAGCCGGCCTTCGTGGAGCCTTTGGTTTTCTGGAACACCGGCTTCTTCGAGGAGGGCGGCCTCGCCACGGTCGGCGCCCTCGGCACCCGGTACGTCTTCAACAGCCACTTCTACGACGGCGCCCGCATGACCATCGACCCGTCACCGGCCTCGGACGGCGTGTACGACGCGGCGATGAACGAGATCCGCGACCGGGCCCGCGCCCTGGCCACCGCGCCCTTCGTCTCGGAGTTCGGCCACAAGCTGTCGGGGAACGGCAGCGACCGCACGCCGTGGATGGTGCGCGCCATGTACCAGGCCATGGACTCCGGGGTGCCCGGGAAGAACTGGTGGCAGGACGCCGCCGCCGGCGGAGACGTGCTGTCCTCCACCCAGTGGCACTGGGACGTCTACAGCGGCCGGCACCACGAGCTGATGAACCGCAACCCCGCCAAGGTGCGCACCGAGGGTGACGCCTGGAACGACGAGGACTTCTCCGTGGTCGCCGCCGACGCGTCGGGCGTCGTGAGCACCCGCCTGGACCGGTCGGTGCTGGACCGCCTCTACCCGTCCGCGGTCGCCGGCGACCTGCTGGCCTTCGCCTACGAGGACCTCGCCCGGTCCGGCTACGGCGGCGTCGGGCAGCAGCAGGCCTGGCTGACCGTCCCGTCCTCCATGCCGAACCTCGCCTCCCTCGTCAAGGACCGGCGCTTCGGCGTCGTGGTCTGGCGTGAACCCGCCACGGCCCCGAGCGCCCCGACCGAGCTGCACCTGCCGGCGTCCTTCACCGCCGCCGGCACCGTCGTGGCCGGCGACGTGGCCACGCGCGTGGGCCTGCCCTCCTCCGGACCCGCGGCGATCGCGACGGAGACCGGCTCGACCTCGGCCCGCCGCCTGCTGCTGAACCCCTCCGGCGCCGCGCCGGGCACCGTCCACGTCACCCTGGTGGTCGACGCGGCCACCGGCCCCGCCGTCACCCCCGCCCAGCTGACGGCGGCCGCCGGCGAACTCGCCGCCTGGAAGAGCCGGCTCTTCCCCGCCTGATCGCCGGTGGTCAGCGGGGCAGGAAGCCGCGGTAGACGACGCGGCGGCGCCGGAGCACCGGCCACTGCCGGTCCCTGATGCCGCTCAGCACGAGGAAGGCCGTCGCACCGGTGAGGATGCTGCCGACGAGGAGGCTCATGACGAGCATGAAGGCGATTTCCATGACGATCCCTTTCGCCAGAAGTTCGAATTTGAACTTGATGGCGTGAACAGCGCTTTCCCGCGCTCTATTCCGGGCCCCTCCATGCCGGCGCCCGCCCTCGAGAGGGAGGGCGCCCGCGTCGTCCGGCGTCAGTGGCCGTACACCCCGAACTCCCACAGCGAGTAGCCCCATTGGGTGCCACGCTGGACGCCGCTCATCCTGACGTGGCGGGCGTTGACCGCCGGGAAGGTGACGTTGTCGACGCCTCCGTCCCCCGCCGTGGCGGTGTGCACGGTCGACCAGGATGCGCCGTCGTTCGACACCTCGATCCGGTAGCCCTTGCCGTAGGCCGCCTCCCAACGCAGGATCACCCTGCCGACGCGCCGCACGGAGCCCAGGTCCACACGGATCCACTGGTTGTCGCCGTGCGCGCTGCCCCAGCGGGTGCTCAGGTCGCCGTCGACGGCCCGGGCGCCCGACAGCGAGCCCTCGGTGCTCGACGCGGTCACCGTACGGCCGCGCGCCAGGTTCGCCACGTCGTCGCCGCGCCGTGCGGGGAACGAGACGACCTGGTGGTAGGTCGGCCGGTTCTGCCAGGAGATCAACGCGTGCTTGATCCCGCCGAGCGGGGCCTGCCGGATCGTGTCGGCGCACCACTGGTCGCCCGCCGCGCACACGTCGTCGCCCGGGTACGTGGTCGCCGCCGGCTCGGCCAGCGCCTCGGCGAGGCTGGCGAGCAGCACCTGCCGGCACCCGGCGACGGTCCCGTCACCGCAGTAGCGTCGCGGGAGCGCCCCGGCCACCGGGTCGCCGAGCACCGCGCGCAGGTCCTTGTCCACCCAGCCCCACCAGCCGTACTGCAGGGCGGATCCCTTGTGCGGCTGGGCGCCGTTGGCGGAGGCCGGGTAGGAGGACACGTCGCCCGCCTGGTGTCCGGAGGGCGACTCGTTGATCTGCAGGGCGCTCACCAGGGCCTGGTAGAGCTGGGCGCCGAGGCCGGGGCGGAACTGGGCGCGGACCAGCTTGGGCCACCAGGCGTCCATGACGCGGATGGCGTCGGCGTGGGCGTACGCCTTGCCGCCCGGCGTGGTCTCCTTGCGCAGCGCGCCCGCCTGACGCCAGGCCGACAGCTTGGCGACGGCGGACGACAGCGCCGGGTCGTCCCCCGTACCGTTCACTGGGCCGAGCACGCGGAGCAGCTCTGGCAGGACCTCCTTGCCGCGCAGGTCGGTCACCGCCGCCTCGGCGACGATCTTCACCGTGCCCGCGCGGTCCAGCTTGCCGCCGCCGGACAGCGCCGCCTTGACCGGCTTGTCCAGCAGGTCGCCCCGGTGAACCGCGGAGAAGCTGAAGTTGCCGTCCGCCGCGCCGAAGTCCTTGACCTGCTTGTTGTTCCAGCTCACGTAGTAGTCCTGGTTCACGGACTTGGGACGCTGGGCCACCGGCAGGTACGCGGCGACGTTCGTCGCCGGGTCCCAGCCCTGCCACTCGTGCGCCTGATCGGCCGTCATCGGCAGGTTCGGGTCGGAGGCAGCCGTGCGCGACGGCACGTCCCCGGACAGGAAGTAGGCGGCGTCGGCCGAGTTGACGTAGAACCAGTTGAAGTTGAACGCGATGTTCGACGCGGAGGTCATGAAGTCGGCCGCGGTGCCCATCTGCGCGGGTTCGTTGAACATCATGAAGCCGATCGCGGAGTCCGCCTCGCGCATGTAGGTCGAGCGCAGGGTGGCGAACGCGGCGGGCGTGCCGTTCACGGTGCCGCGCCAGGTGACCAGGCCGTACTTGGTGCGGTGGATGACCAGCTTGTACGAGCCGGCGGGGGTGTTGTCGGCGGTGGTGGGCTTCCAGGAGTTGGTGCGTTCCAGCTTCTCCATCGCGACGCACTGCCCGCGGAACAGGTAGTGCGCGGAGTCGGGGGTCGGGGCGCCGCCTCCGGGCTCGCACAGCGTGAGCGCGTAGGTGTCGGAGATGTCCTGGTTGCTGGACGTGGCGCTCCACGCGTAGTCGGGACCCCGGCCGAGCAGGACGTACATGTTGAGCCCCGCGAACGCGGCGCCGCGGGCCTTGATGCCGGGCGCCTCGATCTCCTGGAGCATCAGCAGCTGGGGCGCGAAATAGCCGGTCTGCGGGCCGAAGACGCCGATCGGACGCCCGGTGGCCGACTTGGCCGCCGAGACGACCACGGCGTTGGACATGGACGCCTGCCCCGGCTCCACGCGCAGCCCGGGCAGCACGCCCTCGGCCTCGGTCTCCGGTGTGACCGCCGAGCCGGTCGCCGCCTCGACCACGCTCACCGGCCGGGTCGTCGCGGGGTCGGGCAGCACGACGCCGGTGGCGCCGGCGGGCGGGTTCCCCCAGGGGAAGCTCTGCCCGTCGTGCAGGGTCAGCACGGTCTCGGGGTCGTTGCGGCCGCGGAACGCCTCCCACACCTGGTCGCCGGCGGCGGTGCCGTATCTGGCGCGCGCGGCCGCCCGTACCAGCGCCGACTGCATCTCCATGCCGCCACCGCCGCCGAACAGGCCGCCGATGACGCCGGCGATGGCGATGAGGTCGGTGATCACGAAGTGCTTGGGGCCGCCGGCGTTGGTGACGGAGTCCAGGTGGCCGGTGAGCACGTACTCGCCGGGGCAGTCACGCCGGGACATGCACCGGTCGATGTAGGCGTTCACGCCCGCGACGTAGTTCTGGACGTCGGCGTAGAGCTGGGCGCCGCGCGGGCCGCTCGCGCGCAGGCGGTCGAGCTGGGCCCGGAAGTCGGCCTCGGTGTAGGGAGAGTTGCGCCAGACGCTCTGCTCCAGCTCGCGGTTGCCCTGGGCGCCGCCGGCGAAGGTGGTCAGGTCGCCGCGGCCGACGTGGCGCATGAGGTCCATCAGGAACAGCCGGTCCCAGGCGCCGGCGAAACCGGCCCCGTACATCGCGCCGTCCCTGGTCGTGCCCTTGATATGCGGCACGCCGGTCGCCTTGTCGCGGGTGATCGTGACGTCCGCGCGGGGTGTGATCGTGCTCTCCACCTGGCCGGCGGGGACGCCGAAAGAGGCGTCGTTGAAGAAGTTCTCGATCTGGTCGTCCGTGAGGCCGGTGTAGGCGTTGATCAGGCCGGCGTACTTGCCGAGCTGGTCGCCGCTGTGCGGGGGCAGCGTGCCGAACGCCTGGTTGCCGAGGACCTCGACCAGGGTGGCGTTGCCGTTCTGACCGGGCGGGAGGACGTCGGAGCACTGCCCGAGGCAGTAGTCGTCCCAGATCTCGGCGAGCGCGGCGGTGGTGGCGGGGGCGGAGGTCGTGCTGGAGGCGGAGGTGGGGGGTGCGGTGAGGACCGCTGTGAGGGTGGCGAGGGCGGTGGCCGTCGCGACCGCAGGTAAGACGCGCATGGCATCCTCTCCGGGCCGAAGGTCGAGTCCACGAGAACACGAGCCCTGCTCAGGTTTCGCTGCCTGCAAGTTACGCTCCAGTAGCCCGTCGGTCAACGGCCCGTCTCCGTGAGCGCCGGCGGCCCGCCCTCGCGTCGGGTCTTGCCGGAGGGAGAAGCAATCCCTACTCTCGAGTAGCCAGTCCGGATAGAACACGTTCCAGGCGGTGGACCACGCGCTGCTCCGCGCGTTACCGCAGGCGATGACCGACCCGTGCGAAAGGCAGGGCGACGATGTTCTCTGGCAGGAACAGGTACTCGCGCCGCTCGATGGGACACTCCAGGCGGCCGATCCTCGGCGGGATGGCGGCCGTGCTGGCGATGGCCCTGGCGGGCTCCGGGACGGCGGACGCGGCCACACGGCAGGCGGACGCCTCGGCCTTACGGGAGGTGCTGTTCGTCGGCAACAACTGGGAGGGCACGGCCGACGTCATCGCCTCCACGGGCGACTTCGCCAAGATCGGCCGCGTCGACGTCGTCCCCGACAAGGACCAGCGGCTGAGCGAGATCTACCTCGACCCCGTCAAGCTGGCCTACTTCCTCGCCATCCGGGAGACCGTCGGCGAAGGGCACGACCAGTTCGTGGACGACATGTACACCACGCCCGACGGCACGGCCGTGGTCGTCTCGCGGCCGAGCTTCGCCGACGTCGTCTCGATCGACCTGGCCACCGGCAGGATCAACTGGCGGTTCCGGGTGTCGGGTTACCGGGCTGACCACATGGCGGTCTCGCCGGACGGCCGGCGCGTCGCGGTGTCGGCCTCGACGTCCAACACCGTCCACGTCCTCGACATCCGGACCGGCAGGGAGGCCGGGTCGTTCAGGACCGGCGACAAGCCGCACGAGAACGTGTTCACCCGCGACGGCCGGTACCTGTGGAACATGTCGATCGGCGAGGTGAACACCGACCTGGACGACCCGTGGCTGGACTGGACGAAGGGCGACCGGCGCATCACCGTCGTCGACACCTCCACGTTCCAGCAGGTCAAGGTCATCGACATGCGGCAGCGGCTGGACGCCTTCGGGCACAGGAACGTCTCGGACGCCGTCCGGCCCGCCGTGTTCGCCCCCGACGAGTCCAAGCTGTACTTCCAGGTGTCGTTCTTCAACGGCCTCTACGAGTACGACGTGGCCGCCGACCGGATCACCCGGGTCAAGACCCTGCCGGGTAACCCTGCGACCAGCACGAACCGCACCGACTGGATCAACGACTCACGCCACCACGGCCTGTCGGTCAACCCCGGCGGCGACAAACTGTGCGTCGCGGGGACCATGGACGACTACGCGACCGTCGTCGACCGTGCGACCCTGCGGGAGGGGCCGCTCGTCACCGCGTCCAAGCCCTACTGGGCGACGGTGAGCGGCGACGGCAGGGCGTGCGTCGTCTCCGAGAGCGGCGCCGACCAGGTCACCGCGATCGACTTCGCCACGGGCCGGAAGCTGACGTCCGTCCCGGTCGGGGACCATCCGCAGCGGGTCCGCCTCGGCCACGTCCCCGCCGGCTGGACCGGCCCTCAAACCGCTACCTGAGGGGGCCGAAATGTCTGTCACCGCGGCTGTCCGGCGGCCGGTCGTCCCGCTCGTCCTCGCCCTCCTGCTGCTCCTGACGGCGGTCCCCGCCGGTGCGGCCGCGGCGGCGGGATCGGGCGCGAACGGCGCCTTCTCCGTCCTCACCTACAACGTCGCCGGGCTCCCCGAGCCGCTGTCCAGCGGCGACCCCGCGACCAACACCCCGCTGATCGGCGCCCGCCTGGGCCCCTACGACATCGTGCACGTGCAGGAGGACTTCAACTACCACGCGGCCCTCTACGCGTCCGACACCCACCCGCATCGCACCCCGACGAGCGGCGGCGTGCCGTTCGGCGACGGGCTCAACACGCTGTCCGGCCTGCCCTACAGCGACTTCCGGCGCGTCAGGTGGAACCAGTGCAACGGCACCGACTGCCTGACGCCCAAGGGCTTCACGTACTCCCGCATCCGGATCGCCGAGGGCGTGTACGTCGACTTCTACAACGTGCACGCCAACGCCGGCGTCGAGCCCGCCGACCTGGCGGCGCGACGGGCGAACATCACCCAGCTGTCGCAGTTCATCCGGACCCACTCGGCGGACCAGGCCGTCGTGGTCATGGGCGACACCAACACCCGCTACACCCGCGCCGGCGACAACATCCGCACGCTGCTCGACGACAACGGGCTGAAGGACGCGTGGGTGCAGGCCGTACGCGGAGGCGTGCCCCCGGCGGCGGGCGACCCCGCGCTGGTGTGCGACCCGGCGAACGTCACCGACGACTGCGAGGTCGTCGACAAGATCCTCTATCGAGGCAACCGGTTCGTCCGGCTCGACCTGCTCGGCTACCACAACGAGAACGGGAGGTTCCTCGACGACGCGGGCGCGCCGCTGTCCGACCACTACCCCCACCTGGCCAGGTTCTCCTGGTCCCTGGATCCCGGCATCCGGATGAGCGAGCAGTTCGGGGGCCCGCACGGCACGCCGTTCACCGACGTGGCCGCCCTGCCGGCCGGCGCCGAGGTGCGTCGCCTGCTCCTCCGGGCCGGCTCGCGCATCGACCAGGTCGGCCTCGAGTACGGCACCGGCCTGACGCTGACGCACGGCGGCACGAGCGGCACGGCGCACTCGCTCGTCCTTGGTGCGGGGGAACACCTCACCCAGCTCACCCTGTGGTCGGGGCAGCGGAACGGCCACACCCGGATCTTCGCCCTCAGCGCCCGCACCACCCTGGGCCGCACCCTCAGCGCAGGCACCCGGACCAGCGCCCAGACCACCTTCACCGCACCGCCGGGCTGGAGGATCAGCGGCTTCCACGGCCGCTCCGGCGATGAGGTCGACAAACTCGGCGTGATCTGCACCCCGATCTCGCCGGGCTCCGGCACGGGCGCCTGAGCCGCCCCGATCGGCTCGCGGCCCGCTAGCGCTCCGTCAGGTGCAGCGCGAGCTGGGTGCGGTCGCGCAGGCCGAGCTTGCGCAGGACGCTGGAGACGTGGTTCTTCACCGTGCCCTCGGTGATGAACAGCCGGGCCGCGATCTCCCGGTTGCTGGCGCCGGCCGCCACCATCCGCGCCACCTCGAGCTCCCGGGCCGACAGCAGGTCCTGCCCGCGAAAGCCGCGGAACTCGACGGGAGCCTGGCGCAGGTGGGCCACCAGGCGGGCGGCGGCGGGACTCCCCAGCACGGTCTCGCCGCGGCTCGCCCGCCGGATGGCCGCGACCAGCTCGTCGGGCGAACAGTCCTTGAGCAGGTAGCCCACGGCGCCGCCGCGCAGGGCGCCGAAGATGTACTCGTCCTCGTCGAAGGTGCTGAGCACGATCGCCGCCACCGAAGGGTGCTCGGCCGACAGGCGGGCGATCAGTTCCACGCCGTCCATCCGCGGCATCCGGGCGTCCACGAGCGCCACGTCGGGTCGCGCCTCGGGGATCATCGCCAGCGCGGCCGACCCGTCGCCGGCCTCGCCCACGACTTCGACGCCCTCCTCGATCTCCAGCAGCTTGCGCAGCCCCTGCCGCATCAGCTCCTGGTCGTCCACGAGCAGCACGCGGATCATGCGGGCAGCTCCGCGCGCAGCTCGAAGCCCTTGGCCGCGTTGCCGCTGGTCAGCGTGCCGCCGAGGGCCTTGACTCGCTCGGCCAGCGAGCTCAGCCCGAATCCGAAGCCCTGGTCATGGCCCTTGCCGTCATCGGTGACCACGAGCACGACCCTTCCCTTCTCGAACGCCAGCCGGCCGCGCACGGACTCGGCCTCGGCATGGCGGAGCGCGTTGGTGAGCCCTTCCTGCAACACACGGTAGAGGACCAGCTCGGTGTCGGGTTCCAGCAACCGCTCGGTGCCCGTCACGTGGAAGTCGACCGCGACCCCTGTGCCGGCGAAGGAGTCGGCGAGCCGTTTGAGCGCCGCGCTCCCGAGGTGGCCGTCGAGCGCGAGCGGGCGCAGGGCACGCACCCATCGGCGGGCGTCGGCGAGGGCCGCCACCGTGAGCTCCTTGGCCTGACGCACCTCGTCCCAGGCGGCCTCCGGGCGGCGATGACGGTAGCGTTCGGCGTTCTCCAGCCCCACCTTGATGACGGTGAGGTGGTGGCCGATCGAGTCGTGCATCTCGGCGGCCATCCGCCCGCGCTCCTCGGCGACGGTCAGCTCCCTGACGCGCTCGGCGAGCCGCCGGGCACGCAGGACCGCCGACGCCATGCCCAGGACGAATGCGGCGAGCACCGCGAGGACCACCACCTCAGCCAGCACGCCGAGCAGCGGTTTGCCCATGGCCAGGGGGACCGCGAACATCAACGCCCCCGAGCCGGCGAGGATGGCGGTTGCGACGCGCATGCCGTAGACGAACGCCACGTTGGCGATGGCGAGCAGCGTCAGGGGCAGGTGCGTGACCGCCGAGCCCGTGATACCCAAGGCGACGGTGGCCATCAGGTACGCGGGGGCGGCCAGGTGGGGACGGCGCGCGGGGCTCCACGGCAGCACCACCCAGAGGCCGACGACGAGCGCGACGTTCAGGGCGAACTCGCCGCGCCGGGGAGCGAAGCCCGGTTCCTGGAGGTTGATGGCCACCACGGCCGCGAGCACCAGCCAGAAGACCACGCTGAACAGGAGAGGGCGATCGGGGTCACGCAGCCACGGCATGCGACAGACCCTACGATTCCCATGCGGCGTTGTGATCCCCCCAGAGGCACCATGACCTTGGTCATGGCCGGATCTATCCCGCGCTCGATGTGCGGACGACCATGGCGTTCCTACCGTTCGTGGCATGAAACCGATCTGGTCCGTCCTCCTCGTCGTGGTGACCATGTTCGCCCAGGCCCTGGCCGGCAGCCTTCCGGCATCTCTGCTCCTGGGCCGGGACAACGTCCTGCGGCAACCGCTCGGCGCCCTCGGCATCACTGTCGCCGGGCTTCTGTTCGTCTACCTCATCCGCCGCTTCCTCGACCGCCGGCCGTGGTCGGCGCTGGGCTGGCACAAGCCGTCCGGCATCCTGCTCGGTGTGGTCGCGGGCCTGGTGCCGGTGCTGGTCGCCGGCGTGCTCTCGCTCGCCGCAGGCGCGGCGACCCGGATGCCGATGGACGCCTCCGCCCTGGCCTGGTTGCCGCTGGCCGCCCTCGTCCTCCTACTCAACCAGGCCTTCCCTGAGGAGCTGCTGTGGCGCGGTCACCTGGTCGACACCCTGTCGGCGCGGCTGTCGATGCGGACCGTCGTGATCGTCTCCTCCGTGGTCTTCGGCGCGATGCACATCATTTCCCAGAGCGCGGCGGTCACGGTTCTGGAGAAGGTGCTCTACGTGGTCATGGCCGTGGCGCTCGGGTTCGCGTGCACGGCGGCGCGAGTGCGCGGCGGCGGGCTCTGGATGGCGGTCGGCGTGCACTGGGGCTTCCACATCGGCCTGCGGCTGCTGCCTCTTCAGCCGGTGAACTTCGGCGTTCAGCTCGTGCTGATGACGGTCACGCTCACGCTGGCGGGAGCCGTGCTGCTGAAGGGACATCGGACAAAGTCCGAGCAGCCGATTGAAACACGTTCCAGCCAGCCCCTAGGCTGAGTCCATGATCCTGGACCGCTTCCAGATAACCGGCGCGGCCGCGATCGTCACCGGCGCGGGCCGGGGCATCGGCGCCGCCACCGCCGTCGCGCTCGCCCAGGCGGGGGCGGACGTGGTCCTATGCGCCCGCACCGAGGAGCAGCTGGGCGCGGTCGCGGACCAGGTGGAGAAGGCCGGTCGGCGGGCCCTGGTCGTCCCCGGCGACCTGGCCGCGCCGGGCGCCGCCGAGGCGCTCGCGGAGCGGGCCGCGGACGCCTTCGGGCGGCTGGACATCGTCGTGAACAACGTCGGCGGCGCGCTGCCCCGCGCGTTCCTCGACACCAAGCGCCAGCATCTCGAGAACGCGTTTCAGTTCAACGTCGGGGTCGCGCACGAACTCACCAGGGCCGCCGTCCCCCACCTGCTCGACGGCGGCGGAGCGGTCGTGAACGTCTCCTCCGCCGTGGGCCGCGTCGCCGGCCGCGGTTACCTCGCGTACGGAACCGCCAAGGCGGCGCTCGCGCACTACACCCGGCTGGCCGCTCTCGACCTCGCCCCCGCCGTGCGGGTCAACGCGGTCGCCGTCGGCGCGGTCGCCACCTCCGCGCTCGACATCGTCATGAACGACGAGGCCATGCGCACCCAGATGGAGCAGGCCACGCCGCTGCGGCGGATAGGCGAGCCGGAGGACGTGGCGGCCGCGGTGCTCTACCTGGTCTCCCCGGCCGCCCGCTACCTGACCGGCAAGGTGCTGGAGGTCGACGGCGGCATCGACCGGCCCAACCTGGACCTCGGGCTGCCCGACCTGTCATGACGGGGTGGTGACGATCAGTCTCGTGGCGTCCCTTCGTACCGGTCTGTTATGGCCGGTCGCTCCTCGTGGTCGTGGCCGGTGTCGAGCGGGATCTTCTCGCCGCCGTAGGCGCGGCTCATCCTGATCCTGAGCCGGCCGAGCGGGCCGCGGGCGGCCTTGGGCGGGACGACCTTCCCGTCGTGGAGGGCCGCCGGGAGCATGGGAACAGGAGTCTTGCCGCGGACGTGGGCCTCGATGTCGGCCGCGGGCGGCGCGTGGACTTCGACGTACTCCCCGTGCGGCAGGCGCTTGATGACGCCGGCCTCCACCCCGTGGCTGATGGTGGCGGCGTCCGCCCGCTGCAGGCCCAGGCATATGCGATACGTGATCACGTACGCCAGCACCGGCCCCGCGAGGACCAGCACCCGGCCGCCGTAGGTGGTCCAGTTGAGGCTGATGTGGAAGTTGGCCGCGATCACGTCGTTGGCGCCGAGCAGCCACAGCACGCCGTAGAACGTGATGGCCGACATGCCGATCGAGGTGCGGTGCGGGTTGTTGCGCGGGCGGTCGGCGATGTGGTGCTCGCGCCGGTCGCCGGTGATCCACCGTTCCAGGAACGGATAGAGCGCCAGGCCGGTGATGATCAGCCCGAGCGGGAGCAGCGCGGGTATCAGCACGCTCAGCGGCAGCGTGCCCCCGGCCGTGCCGAAGAGGTTGATCTCCCATGCGGGCATGAGGCGCAGGGAGCCTTCCAGGAAGCCCATGTACCAGTCCGGCTGGGATCCGGCGGAGATGTCGGCCGGAGTGTACGGACCGAACAACCAGATCGGATTGATCTGCGTGAAGGTCGCCAGACCCGTCAGGACGGCGGCGGTGAACAGCATGTACGCGCCTGACTTGCCCATGAAGGCGGGCAGGAGCGGAGCGCCGACCACGTTGCGCTCGGTGCGGCCTTTGCCCGGCATCTGCGTGTGCTTCTGCACCCACATCAGCATCAGGTGGGCGGTGATGAGTGCGAGCAGGATGCCCGGGATCAGCAGGATGTGCAGCGAGTAGAAGCGCGGGATGACGACGTCGCCGGGATACTCCCCGCCGAACAGGAAGAACGACAGGTACGTGCCGACCAGCGGGATCGACAGCAGCACACCCTGGGTGATCCGCAGCCCCGCCCCGGAGAGCAGATCGTCGGGCAGGGAGTATCCGGTGAGCCCTTCGAAGAGGGCGAGCGTGAGCAGCCCGATTCCGATCAGCCAGTTCAGCTCACGGGGTTTGCGGTAGGCGCCGGTGAAGAACACCCGCAGCATGTGGATCATCAAGCTGGCCACGAACAGCAGGGCGGCCCAGTGGTGGATCTGCCGGAGCAGCAGTCCGCCGCGCACTTCGAAGCTGATCTCCAACGTCGAGGCGTACGCCTCGGACATCCCCACACCCTTGAGCGGCGTGTAGGAGCCGTCGTAGATGACGTGCTGCATGCTGGGCTTGAACCAGAACGTCAGGAACGTTCCGGTCAGCAGCAGGATGATGAACGAATACAGCGCGATCTCGCCCAGCAGGAACGACCAGTGGTCCGGGAAGATCTTGCGCAGGTTGCGCTTGAGAAACTTCGCCGCCCCCAGGCGATCGTCAAGATATCCACTGGGCCCGGTAATGAATTTCGGCGCTGTTTGCATGCGTGGCCTCCCCCAAGCCGACCGCAGGAGCAACCGGTAAGCCGCATGACCAGATTTTATCTCGCGGCCGTCAGCCGCCGAGAGGCAGCCCCCATAGGCAGAGAAACGGGAACTTGGTTCGCGCCTATAGCTCCCCTCAATGGCAACCGGTATGCACGTGACCGGCACTCTTCTGCCTGCCGGGGCGCCGATCACCAGGCAGTCGCAACAGATTTCCCTATTGCCGGTAATGCGGAGATTCTCAGCGATATGCCCGGGTAGTTGCGCTGCTGTTTTCGCTGGAGACGACGGAGAGTGATATGACCACTTTCAAGCCCGGCAGCGAGCCCCTGACGTCGCCGCTCGCCCCGGCCCGCGCCCACCGTAAGGGAGAGGTGCTCGCAGCCTGGCTGTCGACGACCGACCACAAAGTCATCGGCTACATGTACCTGATCGCCTCCTTCGTCTTCTTCGCCCTGGCCGGCGTCATGGCACTGATCATCCGGGCCGAACTGATCCAGCCGGGCCTGCAGCTCACCAGCAACGAGCAGTACAACCAGCTGTTCACCATGCACGGCACGATCATGATGCTGTTGTTCGCCACCCCGCTGTTCGCGGGGTTCGCCAACGTCGTCATGCCCTTGCAGATCGGCGCGCCCGACGTGGCCTTCCCCCGGCTGAACGCGGTCAGCTTCTGGCTGTTCCTGTTCGGCGGGCTCATCGTCGTCAGCGGCTTCTTCATACCTGAAGGCGCGGCCGACTTCGGCTGGTTCGCCTACACCCCGCTGTCGGAGGGCACGTTCAGCCCCAGCATGGGCGGCGACCTGTGGATCATGGGACTGGCGCTGTCCGGGCTGGGCACCATCCTCGGCGCGGTCAACTTCTTCACCACCATCGTGTGCATGCGCGCCCCCGGCATGACCATGTTCCGCATGCCGATCTTCACCTGGAACGTGCTGCTGACCAGCATGCTCGTGCTCATGGCCTTCCCCGTGCTGGCCGCCGCGCTGCTCGTGCTCGAGTCGGACCGCAAGCTCGGCACCCAGGTCTACGACCCCGTCAACGGCGGGCCCATGCTGTGGCAGCACCTGTTCTGGTTCTTCGGCCACCCCGAGGTGTACATCATCGCGCTGCCGTTCTTCGGCATCATCACCGAGGTCATCCCGGTGTTCAGCCGCAAGCCGATCTTCGGCTACGTCGGCCTGGTCGGCGCGACCATCTCCATCGCCGGGCTGTCGATGGCCGTATGGGCGCACCACATGTTCCCGACCGGTCAGGTGCTGCTGCCGTTCTTCGCGTTCATGACGTTCCTGATCGCGGTGCCGACCGGGGTGAAATTCTTCAACTGGACCGGCACCATGTGGCGGGGGCACCTGACGTTCGAGACGCCGATGCTGTTCGCGGTCGGCTTCCTCGTCACCTTCCTTCTGGGCGGCCTGACCGGAATGATTCTGGGGTCGCCGCCGCTGGACTTCCACGTCACCGACACCTACTTCGTCGTGGCCCATTTCCACTACGTCGTCTTCGGCACCGTCGTCTTCGCCATGTTCGCCGGGTTCTACTTCTGGTGGCCGAAGATGACCGGAAGAATGCTGAACGAAACCCTCGGCAAGTGGCACTTCTGGACGTTGTTCATCGGCTTCCACACGACGTTCCTGGTGCAGCACTGGCTGGGCGTGGCGGGCATGCCCCGCAGGTACGCCGACTACAGCGCCGCCGACGGCTTCACCGACCTGCACCTGGTCTCATCCATCGGCGCGTTCCTCCTGGGCGCCTCGACTCTGCCGTTCCTGTACAACGTCTGGTACACCGCCCGCCACGCGCCCCGCGTCACCCTGGACGACCCGTGGGGGTTCGGCAACTCGCTCGAATGGGCCACCTCCTGCCCGCCGCCGCGCCACAACTTCACCTCCATCCCGCAAATCCGCTCGGAGCGGCCCGCTTTCGACCTCCACTACCCGCGCACCTCCCATCGCCCGGCCCTCGGCCACGACACATCCGTGCAGGAGGAGGAGAAGCCATGACAGGTCCTTTCGACAACGTCTCCATGCCATCCCGCGAACTGCTCGCCCGGGCGCATGCGCGGTGACGACCATGAGTCTTTCCGATCAAGAGCTCCGGCTGCTGGCCGAGATCGAGCAGAATCTTCGCTGGCGGGATCCCGCCTTCGCCCGCCGCATCGACGCGCTCAACGCCGTCCCGTCCCGGGACGGCCCGCAACGCTACGCCTGCCATGTCAGCGGACTGGAGATCATCTGCATCCTGCTCGTCGTGACGATTCTGGCCGTGGTGCTGGTGTTCGCCACACTCGCGGCGGGCACCGGCTGAGGAACGGCGAGGCGTGGATCACGCCGGCCCGAACACGCGGCGCGCCGCCAGCCGCGCCGCGTGATATCCGCACATGCCGTGCACCCCGGGGCCCGGAGGAGTGGCGGAGGAGCACAGGTAGACGCCCGGGTCCGGGGTGGCGTACGGCACCCTGGACGCCGTCGGCCGGAACAGCAGGCGCAGGCGGTCGCAGGCGCCACCGGTGATGTCGCCTCCGGCGTTGTTGGGGTTGCGCGCCGCGATCTGCGCGGGGCCGGCGGTGCCGCGGTCCAGAACGAGATCGCGGAAGCCGGGGGCGAACCGCTCGATCTGCCGCTCGATCTGCGCCGTCAGGTCGCCACGCCATCCGTTGGGGACATGACCGTAGACCCACAGCACCTGCGCGTCACCGGGTGCCCTGGAGGGATCGAACAGGCTGGGCTGGGAGACGATGAGGAAGGGCACGGCAGGCGCGTCGCCGCGGCAGGCGGAGCGCAGAGCCGTGTCGATCTCGGCGAACGACGGGCCGAGATGTACGGTCCCGGCGACCGTGCAGGGCTCGGCGGTCCAGGGGACCGGCGCCGACAGGGCGTAGTCGATCTTGAAAGCGCCAGGGCCGTGGCGGTAGCGGCGCAGGCGCTCCGCGTACCGGCGTGGGAGCCTCCCCTCCGCCAGGTCCGCCAGCCGCTCCGGCATCACGTCCAGCAGGTAGACGCGAGCCGGCGGCAGGTCGTCCAGGCGGGCGACCGGGTGCCCGGTCTCGATGTGGCCGCCGAGATGACGCAGGTAGGCGGCCAACGCATGCGACAGAGTCTGCGCGCCGCCGTGCGGGAACGGCCAGCCCACCTCGTGCGCGGCCAGGGCGAGCAGCAACGCGACCCCGCCGGTGCCGGGCGAGCCGAGCGGCGCGACGGCATGGGCGGCGAGCCCGGCCAGCAGCCCGCGGGCGCGTTCTCCGCGGAACAGGCGGGCCAGCAGCGCGGCCGGCGCGGCGGCCCGCGTACCGAAGCGCGCCAGCAGGGCGGGATGGCGGGGCCAGGAGGCGATCGGGGCGCGCAGCACGTCCTCCGCGAGGTCGTGCCATCGCCCGAGGAAGGGCCTGATCACGCGGTGATAGCGCCGGCCGTCCCCGTCCAGCGAAGCCGCCGTCTCCTCGGGAGAGCGGGCCAGCACCGCGGCCGACCCGTCAGGGAACGGGTGGGCGAGCGGAAGCGGCGGCTGCACCCACGCAAGCCCGTACCGCTGCAACGGCATCGCCGTCAACGCCGGGGAGCCCACGCCCAGCGGATGCACGGCCGAGCAGACGTCGTGGCGGAAGCCCGGCAGCGTCACCTCGCGCGTCGTGGCGCCGCCGCCGACCTCCGCGGCCGCCTCGTACACCCGTACCGACACGCCGGCGCGCGCGAGCGTGATCGCCGCGACGAGCCCGTTGGGCCCCGCGCCGACCACCACCGCATCGACCTCGGCCATTTCCGCCCTCTCTGCCCGATGGCCACCGGTCGTGACGTGTCACCAGCTCCACATCCCCACCCGGACCGCCACGCCGGGCGAGGCGTGCAGGATCGGGGCGCCGTCCGGGGCCGGAAGGCCGGCGGCCTGGAGCACGTTCTGGTGCAGGCTGATCAGCTGAGCGTGCCGCAACGGCCAGGGCGGATGCTCGGTTTCGGCCGCGGCCAGGCGTCCTGTCACCATGGTGAACAGGCGGTACCGGGCGGTCAGGAAGTGCGCCAGCTCGTCGTACTCCTCCTCGGTCAGCGCCGCGCCCACCGCCACGTCCACGTCGCACCGCGCCCCGTCCGGATCCGGCAGCCGTCTACGGCACCGGTAGTACCGGCGGTCGCCCTCTGTGCGCACCGACATGTCCGACCAGAAGTACGGCAGCCAGTAGGCGGCGCGCCCGCCGATCGCGGCGGCCAGCCGCCCGGCGTCCAGCGACAGGAACCAGATGCCGGAGCGTCCGCGGCCGTCACGTACGTAGGTGCGGCAGTTCGTCTCCGGAAAGCTCGACAACCACGGCAGTGCCGGCATGCCCGGCATCCGCGCATCCTCCATGCGGAACGGCGTCAGCCCCACCCATGCGGTCCCGTCGAACGTTTCGACCGTCAACGGGCCCGGCACCAGCTCTCTCACCGCCTCGACGGGATATCGCCAGTGCAGGAACGTCATCTGCGACCAGCGGTGATACATCACCGGCCGGGCGACGCGCGGAGACGTCGGGGCCTTCATGCGGGCGCCCCGGCAGGCGCGGTCGTCGGCGATGACGGACTCGATGGCGGCTGCAACACTGCGCTCCTTCGCGCTGGACGGATCGTGCCGGCATGGCACGCCACCTGCACGCTCTACCCGAGGCCCCCGAGTCCAATCGCTGACCGTCCGGCCGCACGACCCTCCCATGGCCGCACTAGATCGCCACGGCTCCTGGCTCCTGGTGGGGAACGCTGCGGGTCAGCAGGTGCGCCTGGCGCATCCGCCCGTCAGGGGCGAACCGGCCGAAGAAGTAGACCTCGATGCCGAAGGCCTTGCCGCGCTGCGACACGTGCAGGGTGTAGCGGGCCGCGATCGTGTCGCCGTCGGCGACCGCCTCATGCACCTCGATCCGGCTGCTGGGCCGGTTCTTGCGGACCGGGCGGGTGTGCGCGATGAGTTTGTCGCGGTCTATCCGGTGTCCGTCGGCTACCTGGACGATGTCCACGGTGTGATAGCGATCGACGATCAGCGCCGCGTCCTCGTCGCTCCGCAGCAGCTCGTCGGTGAAGGAGGTGAAGAAGTCGGCGATGAACCGATGGGGATCGGTGTCGTTGACTGGACGCATGGGCACTCCCGCCGTGCTGGACACTCACGTACGATCTTTTACGCGCTGTAAGATATACAGGTCCCGATAACTTTGACAAGGTGTAAGAGATGACCGCTGTCCCGGCCCGCAATCGCCGTGCCGATGCACGTCGCAGCAGGGCCGCCATCCTCGATGCGGCGGCCCGGGTTCTCAACGCCGAGCCCGACGCCAGCCTGGAGACGATCGCCGCCGCCGCGGGTGTGACCCGCCAGACCGTTCACGCCCATTTCCCTTCCCGGGAGAAATTGCTGCTGGCGGTCGTCGGCCGGCTCACCGAGGAGACCATCGCCGCCATGGACGCCGCGGATCTCGATGCCGGACCCGCCAAGGACGCCCTGATCCGGCTGCTCGACGCCGGAGAGCAGGTGGCGCGGCGCTACCCCGGACTGCTGCAGAAGATCAGCACACTGCTCCTCAGTCCGCAGGAGGACCACGACCTGCACACGTCCGTCGGCGACCGGATCGAACGGGTCATCCGACGTGGCCGGCGGACCGGCGAATTCGACGATCGGCTCCCGATCGGCTGGCTGGTCGCGGCCGTCGTCAAGCTCGCCCACGCCGCCGGCGAGGAGTCGGCGACCGCCCGGATGACCAGCGAGGAGGCACGGGATGCGCTGCACACCAGCGTGCTCCGCATGCTCGGTGCGGCCGCCGACGCGGGCCGCTCGCCTGGGCCTCGATGAGCCGTGTCCATCCGGTGGTCGCCATCCGCCCCTTGGCCGGCGACCGGGTGGGAGGTGGTCGAGCGGACGTGCCGGCCGACGCCCGACGTCGTGCTCATGGACGTCCGCATGCCCGACCTCGACGGCATCGCGGCCACCCGCGAACTCTCGCGGGCCGCGCCGGGGTGCGGGTGCTCATCCCGACCACTTCGACAAGACGGCGACTCGCTGCTGTCACCGTCGGTCACCCGGCGCGTGATCGACCGGATGGCCCGCCAGCCCCGGCCCCCCGACCTCGCCGACCAGTCCAAGCCGGACGGGCTGACACCGCGTGAGCGGGAGGACTCGCCCTCATCGACCGAGGGCTGTCCAACCGGGAGATCGCCGCCGCGCTCGTCGTCGAGGAATCAACGATCAGGACGCACGTCAAGCGGCTCCTCATGAAGCTCGGCGTACGCGACCGCCGCACCCGGCTCGGCCGGCGCGGCGGGCAGCGCGGCGGTGTAGCCCGCCTTCTCCACCTCGGCGATCAACGCCTGCGGGTCAACGCCGTCGGGAAAGGTGACCTTCGCCTTCTCCGTGGCATAGTTGACCGCCGCCGTGACACCCTCAAGCTTGTTCAGCTTGCGCTCGAGCCGGTTCGCGCAGGACGCACACGTCATGCCGCCGATCGTCAGCTCGACGGCCCTGCCTTCGGTGACAAAGGACATTCCACCTCTCCCCTCAGCTGTTCGCTCTCCGCGTCCTGCGGTCAGTGCGTGTGGTCCCCATGCGACGACGGGCCGGCACTCGGCTCGGCCGCCGGCTCAGGGCGCGCCGGTCCCGGCCAGGGCGGTGAAGTCCACGGTGCGGACCTTACCGCCGTGCTGGAGCGTCAGCTTGCTGGACCGGCCCGGCACCAGATCACCGCTCAGCGTCACCGTATGGCCGTCCACCGTCGCCGTGCGGCTCACCCCGGCCGGCGCCCGCGGCGCGTAGTCACCGGCGACCAGCAGATCCGCCCCCAGCGTCAGCTTCACCGACCACACCCCATCGGCGGCCATCTCCGGATGCAGGTGCTGAAAGCTCGCCAGATCCCGCGAGACCACGATGAAATGCATCTTCTTCTCGTGCTCGACCTCATACCCGGTCACCGGCTCGCCGTCCGGCCCGGTCACCGTGAACCGGAAGTCCGTGGGCCGTCCCATGCTCCCTCTTCACCGGGGCGGTGGGACCGACCTGGCCCACCGCGTTCCCGACACCCAGGGCGCCGCCGAAGACGGCGGTCAGCCCCACGACATAGGCGCCCAGCCTGGTTACGGTGTTCATGCCGAAGACGCCACCTCATAGCCGGCCTCCTCGACCGCGGCCACGATCTCCGCCGCGTCGACGGGCCCGTCGCTGCCGACCGTCAGCAGGCCGCTGGCCAGGTCCACCTCCACCGAGGTGACCCCCGCCACCTCACCGACCTCCTCCTTCACCGAGCTCACGCAGTGGCCGCAGGTCATGCCCTTGACGGTGTAGGTAGCGGTAGCCATGTCAATCAACCCGTTCCAGTGATGTTCGTCAGGAACGGACGAGCCGCGCGATCGCGTCGGAAGCCTCTTTGACCTTGGCCTGCGCCTCAGGGCCGCCATTGGCGGCGGCTTCGGCCACGCAGTGCGTCAGGTGGTCTCCGAACAGGGAGAGGGCGACGGACTGCAGGGCGCTCGTGGCCGCCGACACCTGCGTGAGGATGTCGATGCGGTACCCCCCTATGGTATCTCAAGCCGCTCGAGAATGAAGCCGCCGGCGGCCAGCTCGTGCAGGAAGGTCGTGGGGTCCACCCGTTGCTCGATGTGCCCGACTCCCGGCGCGAACTCGGGCAGATGGCGAATGAGCAGGGCGGCGGTCAGGCCGGTGGCGCGGCTCTGCAGGCGGCCGCTGAAGGTGGCCTGGACGGTTCCCGCGCGGGCGGTGACGGCGAAGGCGTCACCGCCCAGGTGGACCTTCTCCAGCGCGGCGAGCATCAGGCCACGGACGCGCGGGCGGCGCAACAGCCGTGCGACGGCGGGACGGCCCGCCGCCGCCAGCAGCGCGGTGGTCAGGCGGGAGTCCAGGCACAGGCCGGTGGCGACGCTCGGGATGCCGAGGGTGGCGGGCAGGGTGTACTGGTCGGAGAAGGGGAAGCGGTGGACGGTGCGCCGGCCGTACGGCTCGGGAAAACGCATGGTCCAGGTGCCGGCGAGCCGGCCGAGTCCGTCCAGGGTCCAGGCCAGGGCCGCGGGTCCGTGCTGCTCGCCGGAGCCGAGCAGGACTCCGATGCGCACCTCCTCGCCGGGTGCGCGTTCGGCGACGTCGCGGGCCAGCAGGTTGGTGATGCCGGGCACGAGGCCGACGCTGAGCACCGCCGTGGCCCGGTGGCGCTTCGCCAGGTCGTCGAGGTCCTCGATCGCGGCGAGCACGGGGTGGGAGGCGGAGACGTCCAGGTAGTGGATCCCGCGTTCGAGGCAGGCTCTGGCCACCCGGGCGTTGTCGAGTTCGGCGCACATGAGCACCACGTCGACGCCGTCCAAGGCCCTTGCCAGGTCGGCGGGGTCGGCGGCGTCCACGCGCATGGAGGGGGCGCCGGGGACGGGCTCGGCACGGTCCGGGTTACGCCCGGCCACGATCACGGTCGCGCCGGGGAGGTGATCGACGAGTGCCGTGGCGGCGTGACGGCCCACGGCGCCGTAGCCGCCCAGGATGAGGATGGTGTTCATCGGGTGGCTCCTTCGGGCCGGCGGGCGAACAGCGACACTGCGCAGCCGACGCCCAGCACGGCCAGCGCGGCCGCGCCGCCGAAGCCGAGGCGCAGTCCGTCGGCGAGAGCCTGCGGGTCGCCGGTGCCTCCGCGGGCGGCGGTCCACGCCGAGGCGGCCAGGAGGAGGCCGGTGACGCCGAGCGCGGCGCCCAGTCGTTGGGCGGTGTTGAGCAGGCCGGAGGCGGCTCCCGTGTGCTCCTTGGGCGCGGCCCTGACCGCCGAGGCGGTGGATCCGACGAAGACGGCGGGCAGCCCCGCCGCGAACACCAGGCTGGGCGGCAGCACGGCCGTCAGGTAGCCGGCTCCGGGGTGCAGGAGGAGGGCGTACCCGGTGAGGCCTGCGGCGAGCAGGCCCATGCCGGCGGTGAGGACGGCGCGGTGCCCGAATCGCCCCATGGCCCAGGGCAGGGCCGTACGGGCGATCACCATGTTGACCACGGCGACGGGCAGGACGGCGAACCCCGCGGCGATCGCCGAATAGCCCAGGACCTCCTGCATCATCATCGACAGCAGCACGAACGCCGGCACGTGGGAGGCGCCCACCAGGGCGTTGGCCACGGCCCCCGCCCTGATCTCGCGCGTCCGCAGGAGGGAGGGCGGCAGGATCGGCTGGGGGTGGCGCCGCTGGCTGGCCGTGAAGGCGGCCCCGAGCAGGACCAGTGCGGCGGCCGCCGTACCGGTGAGGGGGTCCCAGCCGCGGCCGGGAAGCTCGGATGCCAGGAGGACCAGCGCGAGGAGGCAGCCCGTTCCGGTGAGCGCGCCGGGCAGGTCCAGCCGTGCCCGCAGGCCGCCGCGGTTCAGTGGCGGATCGGCGGGCAGCAGCCGCGGAGCCGCCAGGAGCGCCGCCACGCCGATGGGGACGTTGATCAGGAAGATCCACGGCCAGCCCAGGGTCTGGGTGAGGATGCCGCCCAGTGCCACCCCTGAGCCCGCGCCGGCGGCGGCCATGGCGCTCCAGATGCCGAACGCTCGGCGGTAGGCGGCGGGCTCGGTGAAGACGGCGGCCAGCAGGGCCAGCTCGGCGGGGACCACGACGGCGGCGCCGAGGCCCTGCAGCGCCCGCCCCGCGAGGAGAGTGGCGGCGTCCGGGGCCAGGCCGGCCAGCAGCGAGGCGCCGGTGAACAGCGCGAGGCCGGTCTGGAACATGCGGCGGCGGCCGAGCAGGTCCGCGGCCGGCCCGGCGACGAGCTGGAAGCCACCGAAGGTGAGCTGGTAGGCGTTGACGACCCACGCGAGCGCGGCCGAGGTGAGGGCCAGTGCCGTGCCCATCGTGGGCAGGGCGACGTTGACGATCGACACTTCGAGGAACACCACGAGCTCGACCGAGGTCAGCAGCAACAGAGCCGGGAGGCCACCCCGGCTCAAGGTTTTTGTAGTCACACTAAGAGAATGTTTTTGTAGTGCTGCTATAGTCAAGTGCGTGAGTGATAGATCACAACAGCCGGCGAGGCGCGACGGCCGCGCCGCACGCGCCGAGGCCACCCGCGCCCGCATCGTCGCGGCGGCCACCGAGCTGTTCACCACCACCGGCTACACGACCACGAGCATCGGCGCGATCGCGGCCAAGGCCGGAGTGAGCGAACAGACCGTCTACTACGCCTTCGGCACCAAGAAGGCCGTCCTCGCCGCCGCCCTCGACGTGGCCGTGGCGGGCGACGATCAACCCATCCCGACCCTGGAGCGAGGCTGGGCGAAGGACGCGCTGGCCGATCCCGATCCGCGCGGGCAGCTCCGCCGTCAGGTCGCCGGGGCCGCCGACATCTACCTGCGCGCCGCTCCCCTGCTCGACGTCGTACGCAGTGCCGCCCCCACCGACCCCGACCTGGCCGAGCTGTGGTCCGCCAACATCGAACAGCGGCTGACGGTCCAGCGGGTCTTCACCGAGGCCCTGGCCCGCAAGACCACGCTGCGCGACGGGATCACTCCGGAGACCGCCGCCGACGTCGCGCTGACGATCCTCGCGCCCGAGACCTACAACCTGCTGGTGAAGGAGCGGAAATGGCCGCACGCCACCTGGCAGGCCTGGGCCGAGACCGCCCTCGCCACCCTGCTCACCACGGCGCCGGAGTGACAGCACGGACCGGCAGCCGACTGCTCGCGGCGGCATCAGCCTCCCGGGCCCACCCGGGAGCGCCCCGTAACGGTTGAATCACGCATGTTGCCGTTGCGCCCTCCAGCCGTTTTAATTTCTCAACGTTAGTTATCAAATACGCCGCTGGAGGGAGAACGTCGACCCCTTCCCGGAGCGAGTGTCCGACGGGATCCGGGACGCGGTCCGGGTGGAGCGCCGGTCGCCCGGCAGCGCCGCCGTCACGCCGGACCGCTTTGCCCACAACGCTTGAGGAGTTTCCTTGAATCGGGTTCACATGCCCCTCCCGCCGTTCGATCCGACGGCCGGCACGGTGGTGCTCAGCCCGGAGAAGAACGAACCCGGCTACTGGGCCGGATGCGCCGGCGTGCTGGGCGACGGCGACCGGTACTGGCTCACCTACCGGCAGCGCCGTCCGCGCGGGGCCGAGGCCGAGCGGGGCTGGAGGTGCGCGGTGGCCGTCAGCGACGACGGCATCGGCTTCACCGACGTCTGGGCGGTGCACAAGGACGAGCTGGGCAGCTCATCGATGGAGCGTTTCTGCCTCACCCCTGCCGGCGACGGCGGGTTCCGGCTGTTCATCTCGTACGTGGACCCGGCCGACAACAGGTGGCGCATCGACGCCCTCACCGCGAAGGACCCGTCCGCGTTCGACCTCGCCACCCGCCGCCCCGTGCTGACCGCGGCGTCGACCGGCACCGAGGGCGTCAAAGACCCGTACGTCATGAGCGTGGGACCGGTGACGTACTTGTTCGCCAGCTTCGCCGCGGCGCTGAGCGGCCCGGCCCCCGAGGCGCACGCGACCGGCGACATCTACAACGTCGGCGCCACCACGCACCCCACCGGCCTGGCCACCAGCCTGGACGGCGAGAGCTTCACCTGGCACGGCACGGTCCTGCCGGTGGGCGCGGGCTGGAACCGCTACCAGACGCGCCTTAACAGCGTCGTACACGTCGAAGGCGGATATGTCGGCTTTTACGATGGCTCGGCCTCGCACGAGGAGAACTACGAGGAGCGGTGCGGGATCGCCGTCTCGGCCGACCTGTTCACCTGGCACCGGCTCTCGGACGACGGCCCGTGGGTCACCGCCCCGCACGGCACCGGCTCGGTGCGGTATGTAGAGGCGCTGATCGTCGATGGCGAGTGGCGGCTGTACTACGAGATGACACGGGCCGACGGGGCGCACGAGCTGCGCCTGATCCGCGTACCCGCGAGGCGATCGGGCACAGGACCAAGGCCATGACGTCCACCGCATCCGTGCGCGCTCAGCCCGCCCGACGCCCCACCCTCGCGGAGGGCGCGCGGCGAGCGCGGGGGAGCTGATCGCGGACGTGAATCGCGGGTGCGCAATCACACTCTCGCAGGGTTACTCCCTCAGCAGGTGACCTGGCTCGTCATGCTGCTGGGAAGCGCGTCCCAGCTGGCCTCCGTGTCGAGCTCCTGCAGCTCGAGAACGTTTGTCAGCTCCATCGCCTACTCCTTTCTTCAGCCATATTCTCGCCTTTCGGCTGACGCTAATGATCGCTGCGGAAGGCTGCAACGACGTGGGCCGATGCTTCCGCGCAGACCCGTCCCGCCGGCGAGACGGGTCTGCGCGAAGAATGGCGCGATATGCGCGCCACGCATCACTCTCCCCGTCGGCGGAAATTCGCGAGAACCAGGCGCAGGAATTCGGCGGATCGCCGACGTTCGCGTGTCATGCGGAGGCAGCGGATAAACGATTTGGCGCAGCACCGCAGAATGACCTCACGGATCGCTGATCGGCTGCTGAATGCTGTCACGAGCCGCCTGGAACACCGATGTCCACGTGCGGGCGCCGGATCACGACCGGCCCGCCGCCCGCATCGCGTTCGACGTGATGACCCCCGGCGGGAGTTGAGGAAATTCGGTGTCGCCAGGTCGATCTGCAGGCTCGCGGCCAGGGTGATCGGGCCGAGCGGGCAGTGCGGCGCCATCACCACGTCGTAGGCCTCGGCCATCGCCGCGATCCGCCGCACCTCCGAGATGCCGCCCGCGTGCGAAGCGTCCGGTTGCGCGACCGCGATGCCGGTGGGGAGGACGTCGCGGAAGTCCCACCGGGAGTAGAGCCGTTCGCCGGTGGCGATCGGGATGCTGGTCGCGTCGGTGATCCGGCGCATGTCCCGGGCGAACTCCGGCAGCACCGGCTCCTCGACGAACAACGGGAGCAGCGGCTCGAGCAGCGGCAGGATCCGGCGGGCCGCCGCGGTGCTGAACCGGCCGTGGAAGTCCAGCGCGATGTCGACGGCGTCGCCGAGCGCGTCGCGCAGGATCTCCACGCGGCGCACCATCGCCCGGATCTCGGCCGCGCTCGGCACGGGCGGCAGGGCTTTCGGAGACGTTGAGCTTGACGGCCGTGAACCCGCTCGCGACCTTGGCCGACGCGTCGTCCACGAGTTCGGCGGGGTCCGTGCCGCTCACCCACGTGTACATCCGCACCCGGTCGCGGACCGGGCCGCCGAGCAGCTCGTGGACGGGGGCGTCGTGACAGCGGCCCTTGATGTCCCACAGGGCCTGGTCGATCCCGGCCAGCGCACTCGACAGCACCGGCCCGCCGCGGTAGAAGCCGCCCTTGGCCAGCACCTGCCAGTGCCTCTCGACGGTCAGCGGGTCAGCGCCGACGAGGTGCTCCATGAGTGTGGTGACGGCGCCGTGGACGGCCTCGGCGCGGCCCTCGACGATCGGTTCGCCCCAGCCGCTGAGGCCTTCGTCGGTGTCGATCCGCAGGAACTGCCAGCGCGGCGCCACCAGGAACAACTCATATCCAATGATCTTCAAACTGCCTCATTCGGTCGGGGTTCGGCACCGGCCAGCAGCGCGCTGACGAGCTGGTCGGTCTCTCGGAGGACCAGGGCGGCCGCGCCGGAGGCCGCGGCTCGCTCTCCCAGGCCGAGGGCCGCGGCGACGACGTCGGCGTCGCGGTTGAGCACCATGGCGGAACGGCGCAGCGTGGCCCGGATCGGCTCCAGCAGGACGTCACCGGCGCGCGCCAGCTCGCCGCCGACGATGATCCGCTCCGGGTTCAGCAGGTTGCAGACGTTCGCGAGCACCCGGCCGACGACCTCGCCGGTCTCCTGGAACACGCGGCGGCAGCCGGGATCGCCGGCCGCCGTCGCGGCGAGGACGTCGTCGATGCCGGCGTCCGGGCCCAGCGTGGGCCTCAGCGCGGCGAGCACGGCGGGAATCGACGCGTACTGGACGAGGCAGCCGCGGTTCCCGCACGGGCATGCCTCACCGGAGAAGTCCGCCGAGACGTGCCCGATCGCACCGCCGCCGCCGCGGGCGCCGCCCTGATGCAGCCTGCCCTCGATCTGGAGGACGGCGCCGAGGCCGGTCGACAGCCCGATGTAGAGCACGTCGCGGACGCCGCGGCCGGCCCCCCAGGTGAACTCGGCAATCGCCTCCAGCCGGGTGTTGACCTCGGCCAGCACCGGACAGGACAGGTGCCGGCCGAACTCCTGTGCCACGTTCACGCCCACCCAGGCCTGGCCCGGCAGCGACGGTCCGACCACGCCGGTGCGCAGGTCGATCGGGCCCGGGACGCCGACGGCGAGGCCGAGCAGCGCCGAGCGGTCCTGGCCCGCCGCGGCGAGCAGGTCGTCGAGCAGGCCGAGGCCCGCGGCCAGCCGCTCCTGCCAGGGCGTGTCCGGCGCCACGGTCGCGCCTTCGCTGGCGAGCGTCGTGCCGGCGAGGTCGGTGACATGGCACCAGATGCGTTCGAGGGTGAAGTCGAGCCCGGCCGCGGTGCCCGCGGCGGGGTTGGCGCGGAGGAACGCACGTGCTCGCCCGTCCACGTCCGAGGTGTCGGCGTCGCCGGCGGACTCGATCACCACACCGCTCGCGATCAGCTCACCGACGATGGTCGACACCGTGGTGCGCGAAAGTCCTGACAGTCGCGCGAGCTCCGCGCGGTGCAGCACGCCGTGCTCCATCAGCGCGGAGAGCAGGCGCTCCGAGTTCGTCCGCCGGAGCGCTCTCAGGGATCCGGTGTCCTTTGTAGCCACGTGGTCGAGTATCGGCGCGCCACCGTTCCAGCGTCAACGGACTTTCGACATTCTGCGGCAACACTCTTGACACAAACCCAACAGTGCTCGAACAATTTCCGGCAAGTTCGGGTATCGGTCCCGGCCGGTTGACCTGGATGGCGACATGGACGCACCGCGGAACGATCGTGACAAGCAGCTAGTAGTGATCACCGGCGGTCTCGGCCGGGTCGGCACCGTCCTACGGCCGTACCTCCGGCGACACCACAAGCTCCGTCTCGTCGACACGGCTCCGAGAGCCGACGCACGTGCGGCCGACGGCCGCGCTCCTGCAGGCGGCCGCCGCCCACGCCGTGCCGAAGATCGTGCTGGCCAGTTCGCTGCATGCCGCCGGCGAGCGCAACCGGCCGGAGTTCTGGCCGGTCAGCCCGCGGCTGGATCCCCGGCCGTGCTGCGCGTACGGGCTCAGCAAGGTCGTCGTCGAGGCACTCGGCCGTTCCCACGCGGAGCGCACCGGCGCCTCGGTCACCTGCCTGCGGCTCGGCCTGACCGGCTGGCCACTGACAGAACGGCACTACCTCGGCATGGCAACCGCCTGGTCGGCATCCTCCATGGATGCTGAAAACCCACACCGCCTACGACCGGGCAACCGCCTGGTCACACCGGCAACACGACCTCGCCGCTTGACAATCCAAATCCAGGGATGTCTGACCCGCCACAAGACCACCCGCCGCGGCGACGGCGTCATCCCGCTCCCGGCTGGAGACGCTGTTCATCGTCGACCGGCACGCCCTGCGCGAACGCGGAGCCATCTTGTGGATCCGAAGCCTTCCCCATCTGAAGATCTGAAGTCGGTACAGGCCCTAGATCTGCGGGATCTCGATGCGTACGGGTTCTGTGATCGCCGGGGGTTCTCCGGGATAGGCTCCGGTGAGCAGGGCGGCGACCGTGTAGAGATTCCACGCCAGCGCGGGCTGTTTGATGACAGGTTCGGAGAAGAAAGCCTTCAATTCGTCGCCTCGCACGAGGGAGGCCAGAGCATCGGCTCGTTCGAGTACGAACTCTCCGAGAAGCGCGGACAGGTGCGGGCCTGGGCTGGTACGCCAGTTCCAGCTGCTTCCACGCTTCGCGACCGGTGGTACAGGAGTCCTCATGGAGGGCTTCCGCTGCCACCATCTGCCGGGTGACTCCGCTTTCCCGGCTTGGAAACGCCAGGGTTTTCCCTCAAGCTCGATCTTCTGCAGACCGGGAGCCAGCCGACGGGTCAGCTCGTAGACAACTTCTTCCGAATGGCGCCACCGCTGATCGAGCGACAGCGCCTCGGTCACCACGCGATTGTCGAGAAACGGCTGAATCGGATCTCCACGCCGCAGCGAACCGGTCCTTGCTGCAGCATGCCAACGTCCTACTCGGTATGTGACATACAGGTGGTCGAGCACTTCCCACGGATTCTCACCGGCTCGTCGCAGCCATGGCGCCGCCAACTCGCGCGCGTGCTCATTCGCCTCGTCGGTGAAGAGCGGCTCGTTCTTGAGGAAAAGGTCATCAACCCTGCGACGCATTGCCTTATCAGTGGTCTGCCCCTGGCTGTACAGGAAACCGCCCCTGAGGATCTCACCGCTCTGCCCGGACATGGTGGGCATGGTGGAGTACGGCCGGTAGTCCACGATGCTCTCGTACGCGGAGGTCATGCCTTCGCAGGCGCGGATCACCTCATAGGCGCGCACGCTCGGGTGCGGGACTAGTACGGCGTCCTTCGCCTCGTTCTGCACCGGCGGGATGACCGTATGGTCGATACGCAGGTGAGCGGCGATCGCTCTGGCGATGATCACGTCCGGGTGAGTGTCAAGCCCGTTGGTGGTCGCGCGGAAAGGGACACGGGCCGCGTGCAGAAGCGCGGCCATCAGACGGCTGTCACGCCCACCCGTCAGCGCCAGATTCACCGATGCGGAGACGGTGCGCAGTGGCTCGACGGCGGCGACGAGAGCATCACCTAACTGGCTGATCGCCCTGCGTTTGGCTCTCGCTGAGGCCGGCATCGGTTCGGCCGGTGGCAGCGAACGCGTGACAATACTCCGGCGACCGCCCTTCACCGTGACGATGGAGGATGGCCCGAGTGCCGTCACCCCTCGATAAGGGGTCTCGTCGGAGAGAAAGTATCCCTGGCGGATCATGGTTTGAAGGGCGACCTCGTTCCAGGCGACTTTTCCGTTGTTCGCCACGAGGTGCACGTGCAGAGCACGGGTTCCCACCAGGTGCAGATCCTCATTCTCGGCGTAGAAGACGGACAGGGCCCTCGTGCTTGCGGTGGCGGCCTGAATCTCCTCTTCGGCCACCCGGATGACGGAGAAGCATCCGGAGAGGTCCGCGGTCACATCGCGTAAGACGGGCGCTTGAGTGAGGCGCCGCACATCCCGCTGCGAGGCGACCGTGCCGCTTATCCCCAAGCCGTCACGGTTCTCCCGCACGATCAACGGTGGGCGCCCATCGGCGCCTTCCTCGTTGGACCAGGCAAGCAACGCACTGTCCGCACTCACCCACTCGGCGGCGTCGACGGTTTCCAACGGCACGGGAAAGACGTCCCTGAGAAGCGAGCGAGCCAGAGAGAGATGTCGGCTGAGATCCACCCCTGGGCGCTTTGCGACCATGGCCAGGTATACGCGCATGCAGATTTCCTCTCTAGCTGGGCTTCAAGCTGGGCCAGGGGGGCGGCGTGGGCGAACCGGACGGAGAGCCCCAACACCTGCGCGACGGCGAACGGAGGACGCCGCCACCCGGATCGCCTCGCGCGAAGAAGGCACCGCCTCCTGGGCAGGCTCCGCTTTCCTGCTGCACGAAGGCAACGGCGGGCGCCGTCATGGGAGGACTCCTTTGCGGGTCTGCCGGATTCGCGGACGCGAGGCCGGGTTCTTGGTGTCTGAACTGCGAGGCGTTACCCGCCCGGGAGTGGCGGGCGGGCACGGCCTCAGCGGTGTCTTGTCGTCAGCCCCGGAAAGGGTTCACGCCACCGCGGGTCCCGGCGACCGAGGTGCTCCTCTGGCAGCGGGGCAGGTCCCAGTCCAGGAGGGTGTCAGCGCAGTCACCCGGAGAAAACCGGCCATGAGTCTCGCCGACAGCCCCGCTACGGAACTGGAAGATGTCCCTCTCCTGCGAGGGGACGAATTCCGGCTCGAACCGCAGACGGTCTCGCTGGGACCCTCCGGTCGGCCGGTCTCCGCCGTGACACTGAGCGGAATGTTCCCCGTCGACGACAAGCGCTGCCGTCCGATCATCAACGACCTGCCCGACATCATTCACCTTCCGGCCCAGCTGGGACACCAGTCGCCGTTGCGTAACGTGATCGACCTCCTGAACGGGGAGCTGCACAAGCCAGACATCGGAACGGAGTCGGCGATCGGCTCATTGCTCGACACCCTGCTGCTTTTCGCGCTACGCGCCTGGTACGCGACCCATGGCGCCGGACTCGGCTGGGGCCCGGCCTTGAACGACCGCGTGATCAGCCACGTGCTATGCCGCATCAACAACGACCCCGGCCGGCCATGGACGGTCCATGACCTCGGCGCGGAGGCGGGGTTGTCGCGATCCGCGTTCGCCCGCCGCTTCACTGCGCTCGTCGGCCGGCCGCCGCTCGGCTATCTCACCTGGGTACGGATGAACGTGGCTGCTCAGACGCTCCGCGAGTCCACTGGAGGCAGTGGCGAGGAAGGTCGGCTACGGCTCGGAGTACGCGTTCGCCACCGCCTTCAAACGGCACTTCGGCACCCTCCCGGCGCTTACCGCCGACAGAACTCGGCGATCTCCAAAACGCCGCCACGCCCACTTTCCGATCGGCAGCCCTGACACCTCCCACCCTCCAGGTGAGCGCTGGAGCGGCCATGGGCGTAGTGGTCGCGCTGGTCGTAGCAGCCCTCAGTATGACTGAAGCCCGCCTGTTCGGCTTCCCGCCCGCCCAGAGAGCCATATCGACAAACGGGCGACCGGCAAGCTCGGCTCAAGGTCGCGGTTCGCTATGCCGACAGCGCCAGAGCAGTCCTGAAGACCGCCGCCGAGGAGCACCTCCCTTGGGTTCACGCGAACTCGACGCATGGAATGGTCCATAAACAGCGGACGACCTCGAGTTCCTCCTGAACGGCGCACTGGCGTCACCTCAGGTTAATAGCCCGGCTTGACGGCGGTCGTCTCGTCGCGCAGGAAATTCGGAGGAATCAGGCAGTCCGCCTTGTTAGGGTGCCCGCATGCGTTCTCAGCCGGCCTTGCTATCGCGCTCGACACCGGCGGCTTCGGGCGTCTCGTCCCGTTCGATCGCCGCGTTGCTGGACCGGCTCGAAGCACAATCCGTCGAGCTCCACTCCATCATGGTCGTACGCCACGGTCACGTCGTGGCTGAAGGATGGTGGGCGCCGTACTCGGCCGAACGCCCGCACCTTCTCTACTCGCTGACCAAGTCGTTCACCTCGATCGCGGTGGGGCTCGCGATCGCAGACAGGCGACTCTCGATGGACGACCGGGTGGTCGACGTGTTACCCGACCACGTTCCGGCCGACATCTCGGAGCAGGGACGCCGCCTCACCGTTCACCACCTGCTGTCCATGACGGCCGGGCACAGCACGGACAGCCTCGCCGAGGCCTGGCAGCTGGAACCGGACGACCTGGTGAAGGGCTTCCTGCGCGTACCGTTCTCCGAGCCTGAGGGGACCCGGCACACCTACGACAATGCAACCACCTTCCTCCTGGCCCGGATGGTGGAACGGGTCACCGGCCGCAGCCTCCCGGAACTGCTCGACGACCGCCTCTTCAAGCCCATGGGCGTCGACCACGCCGAATGGGACCGGGTGGCGAGCGGTGCCGCCTTCGGATTCCACGGACTCCACCTCACGACCGAGGCCGTCGCCGCCTTCGGCGAACTGCTGCTGCGCGGAGGTGTCTGGGGCGACCGCCAGCTCGTCCCGCGCGAATGGGTGGAGCTCGCCACCAAACGACACATCGAGACCCGGCAACTTGAAGACAACTCGGCTAACCCAGACTTTCTTTGCGGGTACGGCTACCAGTTCTGGATGTCGCGTCACGGTTACCACGGGCACGGCTCCTTCGGCCAGCAATGCGTGGTCGTCCCTTCCCACGATCTCGTGGTCGCCGTGACCGGCGGCAATACGCAGGCACAGGCAATGCTCGACGCAATATGGGAGTGCCTGCTGCCCGGCCTGGATGGCGCGGGAAGCGCCCGGGACGACGAGATCCTCGCCGATCGGCTGCGGCGGCTGTCACTCGCTCCGGTGCCGGGTTCGGCTGCCCCTTCCCGTTCCGGTGCGGCGAGGATCGACGCCTCCGCCGAGGATTCGGCCCTGCCCGACGGAACCACGGTGGCCGTCGAGCCGGTGGACGGCGGATGGCACCTGCAACTGGGGGCGTCCCTCAAGGTCGCCGTCGGCCACGGTGAGTGGCGGGAAAGCTCGCCGCTCGGCCGCCCGGTCGTCGCCGCCGGCGCCTGGCAGGGCAACACGTTCGTCGCTGACCTCTACGTCATCACCACCCCGCACCGGGTCCGGCTGGTGCTCGACGCCGACGCGGGGACAGCGGTGGCGACATGGGGCACCGTGCCCCTGACCGGCTCCAGCCTGCAGTTGCATCTGCGGTCGCCGCTGATGACCCGGCCCGACGTCGCCTAGTGTTCCTCGCCTTAATGCGACGCAGAAGTAACTCTAGGGATTCGAGGATCTCTTCGGCTGTCTTGATCCAGACGAACGGCTTGGGGTCCTCGTTCCAGATGTCCACCCACGCCAGGATGTCCTTCTCCAGCGCGGTGACGCTGGTGTGGACGCCCCGCCGGATCAGTTTGTCGGTGATCAGGGCGAACCAGCGTTCCACCTGGTTCAGCCAGCAGGCGCTGGTCGGCGTGAAGTGCACGTGGAAACGGGGATGGGCGGCCAGCCACGTCTGAACGGCCGGGGTCTTGTGAGTGCCGTAGTTGTCACACACGATGTGCAGCTGCAGGTGAGCCAGCACCCCGCGATCGATCTTCTTGAGGAACTTCAGCCATTCCACCGACCGGTGCCGCCGGTGCATCGAGGCGATCGCCTTCCCGTCGGCGATGTCGAACGCCGCGAACAGACTGCTGGTGCCGTGACGCACGTAGTCATGGGTGCGCCGCTCGGGCATCCCGGGCATCATCGGCAGCACCGACTGCGACCGGTCCAGAGCTTGGACCGGGACTTCTCATCAGCGCACAGGACCACGGCATGCTCAGGCGGATTCAGATACAGTCCGACGACATCATGGACCTTCTCGATGAACAGCGGTCCTTCGACAGCTTGAACGTCTCGGCCCGATGCGGCTTGAGCCGGAACGCCTTCCAGATCCGCCCACCGTCGAAGGCGACAGCCCCGACTGCTTGGCCATCGAGGCGCGCGACCAGTGCGTCGCACCCTTCGGGGTCGACTCCAAGGTGTCGATAATGACCTGTTCGACCTGCTCATCCCTGATCGTCGGGGGACGACCCGGCCGCGGCTCATCGACCAGTCCCTCCAGTCGGAACTCGATGAAGCGCCGCCGCCACTTGGCCACCATGTGCGCGCCCACCCCAACCGGGCAGCCACGTCGGCGTTGCTCGCACCGTCCGCGCAAGCCAGCACGATCTTGGAGCGCTGAGCCAACTCCTGGGCGCTGCTGGCCCGCCGCGCCCAGCGCGTCAACGTGGCACGCTCATCATCGCTGAGGGTCAATGCGGCCTTGGCCGACCCGACCTCGCCTCGTCGGCGAGCCCCGCCAGTCGCGACCTCGCGAACCGGCTCCGCCACTTGCGCACCGTATCCGGCGTGGCACCCATCGCGGCGGCCACCCCCGCGTTGCTGCTGCCCGGCTCCGCGCAGGCCAGCACCAACCGCGCCCGCCAGGCCGGCTTCGAGGAGCCCGCCGCCAACTGCGTGAGCTGATCACGCTCGCCGTCGGACAGGACGATCTGAACTGCCTGAGGACCAGAGCGCGCCATCAGAGCAACATAGGACTTATGGCGCAAATTAAGGGTGAAGAGCATTAGCCGACCACCTCACCGCGCACGGCCTGGTCCTGGAGATGCTCGCCGGGCCGCTCGCCGGAACCTATGACCCCGCCGGGCCAGGCCGGATGCTGTTCGCGTTCTTCGCCGCCATGGCCGAGACCGAGCGAGAAGCCATTCGCGAGGCCACGCTGGAAGGGCTGGACGCCGCGGCCCGCAAGGGCAACCATGGCGGCCGCCCCGCCGTCATCACCGACGACATGATCCACACCCTGCTGCGACGCCGCGCAGCCGGCGAACGCGTCGAGGAGATCCGCAAGGACCTGATCATCCCCACCGGCAAACCCAAAGGCCAAAACCCCTCCCCGGCCAGCCTTTACCGTGCCGTGGCCGCCCACCACAAGGCCCAGCGCCATCCCGACGCCGTCGCGGCAGCGCACGCCGAGTACGCCACCCTCACCGCTCCCGGGGAGTCCACATGAACACGCGCCGTTGAGCCCACCTGGCGTCAGCTTTGATCGAGCGGATTGCGCACAGTCCGTTTCGCCCACTCCCCCGCTACCAGCTGCGCCGCTGCGCACTCTGGCTTACGCTCCGCCTGGTCTTGGAACAGGCGTACGAAGGACTTGGCGAAGCCCAGCCGGGGATACGCTGCGACGAGTGCTTTCCTGAAAGAGGGGTTGAATGCCTCCAGGCCTGACCCGGATACATCCGCGCTGGTCCCCACCTGCAACAGTCGGCTCTCCACGTCCACTTCCGGCGCAACGTCGTCGCGCATATGGAGCACAATCACTTCAGCTGCCCGGTCGCGTCGCTCAGTCGGCCAGCCGAGACCGGCCGTGAAGACCCGGGCCAGGTGGCCACCAGCCTCTTCGAACGGGAGCGTGTGACTGTCGAAGGGCGCAACCAGAGCCAAGTCATGGAGCAACGCCGAAACGAAGAACAGCTCCCGGTCGAAGTCCAGGCCACGCGCCTGCGCCCAGGCCGCGCCGAAGAAGTATGACCGCACACAGTGGTGGTACAGCGCGTCGTCGGCGTACTCCTCACAGACCTGCTGCGCGGCTTCTGCCGCCCGCCCGCCAGGTACGTGCACCCCTGCAACCTCGATCAGCATCCGCCTGGTCTCCTTACGATCGAACACGATTCCGCTATGTGCGGCTTGATCAACATCGGCTCACCATGCCGTCGGTCCGGAAGCCGGGTCGAACGAGTCGCGGCTCAGAGAAAAGGCCTCTTCGGTGGTGATGGCTGCCCCCTGCCCGGTGCCTCGTCTCCCATGCCAGCCGCGTCTCTCATGAGCGTCATCATCACCCGCGGCACATCGAGCGCCCAAGTGGCAATACTGACAATGATTGCTTAAATAGTGACATGACCTCCCGTGTCGTCGCCGTCGCCGTCACCAACGGCGCGCCGAACTTCGAAGTCGCCATCCCGTGCGAGGTGTTCGGCTACCGGCGCCCGGATCTGACCGACTCCTGGTACGACTTCCGGGTATGCGTGCCGGCCGGCGAACGACCCCGCACCACCGCCGGCTTCGCCCCGGAGACCGCCTATGGCCTGGACGCCCTGGTCGAGGCCGACACCGTCGTGATTCCTGCCTGCCGTGACGTCCACGACGACCAGCCGGCCGAACTCGTCGCAGCCGTTCGCGCCGCCCATGGCAACGGGGCCCGGATCGTCTCCTTGTGCTCCGGCGCGTTCGTGCTGGCGGCCGCCGGCATCTTGGACGGGCGGCCGGCCACCACTCACTGGATGTATGCCGACCTGCTCGCCCGTCGCTACCCCAAGGTCCTGGTCGACGCGTCCGTGCTCTACATCGACGATGGCAACGTCCTCACCAGCGCGGGAACCGCCGCCGGACTCGATCTGTGCCTGCACATCGTCCGTACCGACTACGGCGCCGCCATCGCCAACGCCCTCGCCAAGCGCCTGGTCATGCCCGCGCACCGGCCCGGAGGCCAAGCCCAGTACTTTGACACCGGCACTGTCATCGATGACATGGACCAACTAGCTCCCCTGCTGGACTGGGCACGTCGACGGCTGGACCAACCCCTGACGATCTCGACCCTCGTGCAACAGGCGAACGTCACCACCCGCACTCTCAACCGCCGCTTCCACACCGTGACCGGCACAACGCCGATGAACTGGCTGCGCAACATCCGGATCGAGCACGCCCGCGAACTCCTGGAAACCACCAACCTGCCCATCGACCGAATCGCCGAACGCTCAGGGCTCGGCAGCCCCGCCAACCTCCGCCACCATTTCACTCGAACCGTCGGCGTCCCCCCAAGCACCTACCGCAGGACCTTCTCCGCAGGCTGACAGCGGGCGAGGCGGGCGATTCTCCGCCTTCGCACGATGTCAGCGGCGCCCGGCCGCACTTCCAGTACCCTGTCCGGCCGCGTGCAGGAGTTCGAACCGCTTGTGGTCGCCGGACTTGGCGTAGGTGATCTAGACCTCGCCAAGGAGGCTGCTGAGGCGATGCCCAGCGCTGGCGACGATCGGCTTCGGGGTTGGGCGGAGAAGCGACACGCGGCCAGGCCACTACTAGCTAGCCGACGACCGCGGCCCGGGTTGTCAGATCGTCATCTGTGATGGGTCGGAGCACCCGGCAGGGCGTCCCGACGGCGACCACCATCGGAGGGATATCGCGACTGACGACGCTGCCCGCGCCGATGACGGATCCGTAGCCGATACGGACGCCCGGCAGGACGACGGCGTTGCTGCCGATCCAGACCTTGTCTTCGATCACAATTGGTTCCGAGAACCGCCCGTAGTCGACCCGGCGCGCGGGATGCACCGGGTGCCCCGTTGTCGTGAGCGTCACACTTGGCGCGATCATGACGCCGTCACCGATGCGGATGTCCACGTCGTCGACGAAGGTGAGATTGACGTTACCGAAGAAGTCATCACCGATATGGACGTTGCTTCCAAATCCGGCATGGAAGGGCGGGAGCAGTACGGCGCGCTCTCCGACCGACCCGAGGATCGCGCCGAGTAGCGACTTCCGCCTGTCAGTTTCTCTGGGGGGTGTGTGGTTGTACTCGAAGATGAGATCGGTACGTCGCTGAGAATCCTTGAACGATGCTTCCGACTCGGTGTAGACGAGACCCTGACGGATCCGGTCCAAGACCGCTTGCTCGTCACTCTGAGGCACGCTGCTGTTCTCCCCTCAAACCTGTACGCCGAGCTTCGGGAACGACGCTCGCGGCGCCGGACAGACGCTTCGCCGCTACCCGCAAGCCGTTGGGGTCCGGTGAGGGTGACGCTCTCGCCATCTACCCGCGCGCCGAGGATGCCGCCGCCACCAAAACCCCGCCGCGTCGCTAAATGGATCACGAGTGACCGGCACCCTACGCAAGGCCGAGGACCCACGCAAGCCCGACGCCATCCGGCGCAGCAGCGCGCCGCCTGGACGACGCTGAGCTGGCCCAGCACCAGATGGACCCGCTCCTCCCTCTCGCCTCCTGGCCGCGTGCGAGGCGACCGTCGTGGACAGCAGCGGCGCAGGACAGGACAGGACGTGGAGCTGATCACCGGCCACCTACGACGAGTACCACTCATTCATGCTCTTTCCGGACAGCTCGCAAGATTACCAATGGGGACTGTACGGTCTTCGGCTCTGGCCCGTAATCGGTGGTGGCACTGAGTGATCCCTGCCAGGCTGGGCCGTGCTGAAGATCGACGATCTTGTGGGTGTGGTATTTGCGGGACTGTCTTCCCTGGTCATCGAGGCAGTACAG
>NZ_VJYI01000029.1 GCF_008065375.1 Nonomuraea sp. SYSU D8015 | reverse complement strand
GTGAGCAGCGGTGCCGGGCAGCGCCAGCATCTGCATCCAGGCCAGGAGTTCGCAGGCCAGCGCGACGAGCTCGCACCAGATCTGGTTGCGAGCGAAGTGGTGCAGCGGCAGGTTGGCCAGGCCGGTGTCCTTGGCGCAGCGGATGCGATCTTCGGCGCGGGCCCGGCGGCGGTGCCGCAGCTCCAGATCGGCGAGTTGG
The DNA here is from genome assembly GCF_008065375.1 of Nonomuraea sp. SYSU D8015. Lineage (GTDB taxonomy): Bacteria > Actinomycetota > Actinomycetes > Streptosporangiales > Streptosporangiaceae > Nonomuraea. The sequence continues at coordinate 124,951 of NZ_VJYI01000029.1, read as the reverse complement.
CCGCGCTTGGCGTCGGTGACGAAGCAGGTGACGCGGCACCCGTCGACGTCGGGGAAACGCAACTGGGCGCCGGGGTGCGGACGCTCCTTGCGGGCGATGACCCGCATGCCTTTGGGCCAGCCGGACAACTCCAGCAGGCCGGTCAGCTCGGCCACCCAGGCGCCGGGCCGCACCTGACGGTCGGCATCGTAGGCGGGCGTCCACGCGGTCTTCGGCAGGCGCAGCACGGCCTGCTGGATCTCCTCGGTCAGGGTGAACCCGATCGAGTACGACAGCCGCCGGCCTGGTTTGGTGAGCCAGGCCAGGAACTCGTGGGTGCCGCCGCCGGAGTCGGTGCGAATCAGCACCTGGCGTCGGCGGTGCTTGGGGAGCTGGGCCAGGGCGAGGCGGGTAGCTTCGATGTGGTCGGTGGCGGTGTTGGAGCCGGCGTTGCCCGGCCGCAGCACGATGGCCAGGGGTTCGCCGGACCCGCCGGGGCCGTGGTCGGCGAAGACCGTCATCGGGTGGAAGCCGAAGGTGTGTTTCCAGGTCGGAGCGGCGTGCTGTTTGTCGGAGTGGGCGATGACGATGGTGGCGTCGAGGTCGAGGGGGATCAGCTTGCCGTCACTGCCCGGCGCCATCGTTCCGGCCAGGTCCCAGGCATGCTCGCGGGCGCTGGCCCGGGCCGCGCGCAGGGCTTTGAGCGCCTTGGCCTCGTCGCGGGCGAGCCGGTCGATCAGTCGGGAGACGGTCGGGTCGGAAGCGACCGGGCCGAACAGCTCGGGCTGGGCGCGCAGCAGGGCGATGTCGGCCAGGCAGTCTTCGCCGAGGGCGAGGCTGATGGTCAGGTCGGTCACGATTTTGCCGGGGTCGTGGACCGCGCGTGAGGAGCGCCAGCGTTGCAGGCCGGCGGACAGGGCCCTGTCCAGGCCGGTGACACGCAGCGTCTGCAGGAGCAGCAGGGCGCCTGTGTGGGAGAGGAGCCCGGTGGCGTCAGCGGATGCGGTGATCTTGCCGCGCGAAGCGATAGTCTTCACTTGGAAAGTGCCTTCTGATCTGGTGTGGACAGGACTCTCGACAAGCCCCATCCTCCCAGTTCAAAGGCACTTTTCTTATGTGAACGATCAAGCCTGGCGAAATTCACCGCGAAAGCCCGAGGCTAGCATTCAGGTACGAAGGGACCCGTTCTGAGGCACTGTCCCAGCGCGAATCCATAAATCTGATCAAGGAGACGAAGCTGGGATGGACGAGCTGACCGAAGAACTACGGGCAGCCACATGGATCAAGTCTTCCTACTCGGGAGCAACGGGGGCAACTGCGTCGAGGTCGCCAAGCTGTCCGGAGGACGCCGAGGCGTCCGCGACAGTAAGAACCCCACAGGTCCCGCTCTGATCTTCACCCCTGGCGAATGGAAGGCCTTCATCAGCGGCGTGAAGGATGGTGAGTTCGACTAATCCACATGCGCCATGAGGGAGCCTCTGTCGCAACTACAAGTCGGTTGTAGTTCCATGGAGCAGTTGCGCGTCAAACTAAAGCTTAGTTGTAGTTATCCGCATCGCAGACGGCCGGCTCAGCAAGCCGAGGACCTTGCGTAGACGGTCGCGTCAAAATCAAGCGGTCCGCCGGCTTCAGCGAGCCGCCCAGGTCACGAAGCATACCTGTGGCAAAAGACGAGCAGATCACGCCCCAGCTTCCTCTGATCGGTGACGCCGTCGGTGCGGAGAGCCGCTCACTTGACCTCCACACCGCGATGGGCCGACACCAGCGATATTCGAACGCATAGTCGGGTGTGCAGATGCACTTCCCGCTTCGCCCGGCCTCCAGCAGCAAGGATCTTCCGGTCCGCGATGGTGTGCTCGTCGACCGTTTGAGTCGACCCCACTCCAACAGTTTCAATTGATGTTCAACGCACGTCCTCAGGTTTTCATTTTCATTGAAAGTAGAAATCCATAGGCCGCAGTCGATTTATGCCTGGCGAGACCGACGGAAGATCTTGTCTCGACCAGGCCGACGCGGTGACTCCGCGCACCCTCCCTCTTTTGAGAGAACCGAAGCCTGCGATCCAATCAGGCAAAACACTCATTCTCGAACAAAACTCAGACCCGCCATACCTTTCACTGCGTTTAAGCTTGTTCTGTTGACATGATGTTGATTACCGTGTGAAAGACCTGGGAGATGCCGCCTCCTGATCTGTTCTGGTGCAGCGAGCCGTACGAGGAGGATCGTCGTGGCTGACCTCGATCGTGAGGCGATGCGGGCCGTTGCCCAGCGGATTCAGCGGCTGTCGGACGACCACTGGTGGGCGCTCGATCCCTCCTGCCGTTTCATGGAGAACGACGCTTGGGTGGGGCCGACGGGCGCCCGGTTCGACACCCAGGTTCGCGCCGACCAGCGGGAGCTGCGGGCCATGCTTGCCCAGGCCGTAGACAGCGCGAAGCAGAAGCTGGCCTCGACTCCGGATAAGCCATGAGCGAGTTCAGTGGGGTCAAGCAGCCCGAATTCGACACGATGACGAGCAAGCACACACAGACCGCCAGCCAGCTGGAGGAGCTGGCACAGGCGCTGCACGGGGAGTTGCAGAGCGCCGGGCTCGACACCGCGCCGGCGGCGCGGCTGCGGCAGTTGGCCGGACGCGTCACCGCACAGGCCGAGGACCTGCGGCGGAGGCAGAAACTGGTCCACGAGCTGCAGCGGCAGAAAGTCACCTTCGGGAGGAGCACTCCTAAGGGGAGCTTCCTGGAGATGCCTGACAGCCTGGACGCGGCCCAAGGGCTGCTGGACGGGACGCTGGCGGGTCGCGCCGCGCTGAAGGCCGCGGACGGGGACCGCAAAGCGCTGGCCGAACTGGAGAAGTACACGTCGCGGACCGGGGACCCAGAGTTCGTCAAGTCATTCCTCGGCACATTGGGGGCGCGCGGCGTGACGCGGGTGCCTGGGGCGATCGCCATGCAGTTGCGCGATGCCAAAAGGCGTCAGGATGCCGAGGGCGTGACCCAGCTTTCCAGCCAGGGCAAGAAGGTCCTTGGCATGCTGAGCACGGCTCTGGCCAAAGGGACGGATCCGAAGAATTCCGCTTACATGGGCACCGACTTCCTCAAAGACCTGGTGAAGGAGGGGCGGGCCGAGCACAAGGCAGATGGCACGAAGTATTCGGGTTATCAGGCCCAGGCGCTCATCTGGCGTTCCCATGACGGGAAGCCGCCGTACTCGAAAGAGTTCATGGAGGTCGTCGGTCGTGACGTGATCGTCTATGAGCACGAGCAACGCAAGGACCAATGGGCGGCGGCCAAGGATCCGCTGGGCCGTTTCGTCAAGGGTAAGCAGCTTCCCATCGTTGACCTGGCCGGCGCGCTCGGCCTTGGCACCCTGCTGAGACCTGGTACGCATATGGGCGGTCCAGACGTGAAGAGCCAATCGTCGGTGGTGGAGGACCTGTTCCATGCCGCGAAGTTCAGTCGGGAGGCGTCCCACGCGCTGCTCGACCACACTCCGGTGGGGTGGAAGGAATCCGTGCTGGACTACCTGCTGACGACCCGATGGGGCGCTTCCCGCTATCTGAACGACTACAAGCCGATCAGAGACATGCTGACGATCGCGACGACCGGTCAGGACGCTACCTCCAAGAAGCTGGCCGCCGAGATGATCAAAACGCTTTCCCAGCAGGTTAGCGGCGCCTTCGGGCAAGACACGGAAAAGCTGGAGATCAGGAACAGATATCTATTCGATCGCTACGCCCCCTTGGGCTATCCCTTGAGCAGAGCGATCGCGGCCAACATCCATGAACTCTCCGACCTCCTACTGAACGGTGCGACCTTCCACAAGGTGGAGACCAAGGACATGGCCTACGCGCTGGTGCTGGCCACCGCCGACGACGCCGCATTCGAGGAGCTAGTAAGAGCGCAGATGGAACGCATGAGAGCGGCACTCGACACCGCGCCTCCTGTCGGTCTCAACGCCTCCAACGCCGAGCGGCTCGGATTCTCGAAGGCAGACGTCAAGCAGTACGACTTAAACGGGAATGGACAGGTCGACAAGGATGACGTCCAGCAGTTCCTGGTCGATCGGGCAGGGGTGGAAGCACGACCCTTCGGCTTCATCGTGGAGATCCGCCGTCAGGTGCTGATCGCGCAGGGTCTGGACGCCAAGAAGGCGGACGAGGCTCTGAAGAGCATGGTGGGCAACGCGCTGGGGTTGCTCCCGGTGCCCGGAGCCAAGCAGGTGGGCGAATTGGCCAAAGGCGCGTTCGGCGAGTTGCTCGGCAACGGGTATGACAAGTTTGCCAAAGCCGCCTATGACGAGATTGCCAAGCTGGTCTCCCAGCGGATGTTCAAGCACGGGCGGACCATGGACGAGACGCACTCGACGCTGGCGAACAATCGTCTGGCAGTGGAGAGGCTGGGGGAGCAAATGCTCGCCACAGCCTTGCTGAACAAGGGCATGCTCGACTCACTCGACCTGAGAAATCAGCCATTCGCAACTGGAACTGCGCCCAGACTCAAGCCCTTCGCCGAGATGAGTCCGCAGGAATACAGCAGGTTCCTCAAGTGGGCGCGCACTGCCGGAGGAAGTAACGAGGTGCTCAATGAATTCAGGAACACCTTCCGCACGGTAAGTGATGTGAACGACCATCTCGGTCTTAAGATCCCCGCCTCCTCCGGAGATGGCAAATGAGACGTGCTCGTCTGCCGGCCGCGCTGACTGCTCTCGTGCTCGTCACAGCCTGCACCCCGGAAACTGACGTCGTCTCCTCACCAGTCCCAGCCTCTCAACCGGTCGTGGATTCCGCCCCGTACGTCTGCAAGCTCATCCCTGAGCAGGCATTTCGCCTTGTCAGTGGTGTGACCGGACCTCTCATGGAGAAAACGGCCGGCAATGAGAACAACGGCGATTGCCGGGCTCCCGACACAATCCCCCAACGTCTAGAGGTGTGGTGGATGCAGGAGGGGCCCGGGATGTCTCGCGAGCATCTGAATTTCCTCATCGGGGACCGGCGCGCGGTCTATACCAAACACGGCGGAGTCGTGCTTCCTGCCGACCTCGGCGACGGCATGGCCGCGTATCTACCTAATCCACCGCTCACCGACCAGCCGTACCAAGTAAGTGCGAAGTTCCACTGCGGCGGTAAAGCACGACTGATCGACGTCTCCCTGCCCCAAGTCGCCAAGGGCAGGGATGCGATCAAGGACATGATCGAGCTCATGCGCATCGCCCAAAAACGCTACGGCAAGCTGTACAACTGCACTCCCGGCACATAAAACAACTCGACCGCGCCTCCCGTCTGTCACGAGAGCGCGGTCGAGTTGATGGCGGCGTGGCCTTGTGGGCGCGTGCCGGGCGCCGGCCCCGCAGGTCATTGCGAGGTCCGAGCCCTGAAGGATTTACGGGGTCAGCGGGATGCGCGGTTCACTGCGGAGATGATGGCCTTGAGGGAGGCCGTGGTGGTGTTGGCGTCGACGCCGACGCCCCACAGCACCCGCCCGTCGACCTCACACTCCAGGTACGAGGCCGCCTTGGCGTCACTGCCGGCGCTCATCGCGTGCTCCACGTAGTCGAGCACCCGCACCTGGATGCCGACCCCGGCGATGGCGTCGATGAAGGCCGAGATCGGGCCGTTGCCCGAGCCCTCGATCTCGCGGATCTCGCCGTCGAGGCGGATGTCGGCGCTGATGCGGTCTTTCTCGTCCACCGTCGACTCGTGGCGGTGCGCCATCAGGCTGAGGCGGCCCCAGCGGTTGGCCGGGTTGGGGAGGTATTCGTCCCGGAAGATTTCGAACATCGCGGCCGGGCTGATCTCGCCGCCCTCGCTGTCGGTGCGGGCCTGCACGACCTTGGAGAACTCGATCTGCAGCCGGCGCGGCAGGTCGAGCTGGTGGTCGGCCTTCATGATGTAGGCGACCCCGCCCTTGCCCGACTGGCTGTTGACCCGGATGACCGCCTCGTACGTGCGCCCGATGTCCTTCGGGTCGATCGGCAGGTAAGGGACCGCCCAGGTGAACTCGTCCACCGGGACGCCCGCCGCGGCGGCGTCGCGCTCCAGGTGCTCGAAGCCCTTCTTGATGGCGTCCTGGTGGGAGCCGGAGAAGGCGGTGTAGACCAGCTCGCCGCCCCACGGGTGGCGCGGGTGGACGGGCAGCTGGTTGCAGTATTCGGTGACGCGGCGGATCTCGTCGATGTCGCTGAAGTCGATCTCGGGGTCGATGCCCTGGGAGAACAGGTTCATGCCCAGCGTGACCAGGCAGACGTTGCCGGTGCGCTCGCCGTTGCCGAACAGGCAGCCCTCGATGCGGTCGGCGCCGGCCATGTAGCCCAGCTCGGCGGCGGCCACGGCGGTGCCGCGGTCGTTGTGGGGGTGCAGGGACAGCACGATCGAGTCGCGGTGCTTGAGGTGGCGGTGCATCCACTCGATCTGGTCGGCGTAGACGTTGGGGGTGGCCATCTCGACCGTGGCGGGCAGGTTGATGATGACCTTGCGGTCGGGGGTGGGCTGCCACACGTCGTTGACGGCGTCGCACACCTCGACGGCGTATTCCAGCTCGGTGCCGGTGAACGACTCCGGCGAGTACTGGAAGTAGACGTCCACGTCTGTGGCGTCGGCGAGCTTCTTGACCAGCTTGGCGCCCTCGACCGCGATGGCGGTGATGCCGTCTTTGTCTTGGCCGAAGACGACGCGGCGCTGCAGGGTGGAGGTCGAGTTGTAGAGGTGGACGATGGCCTGCTTGGCGCCCTCGATCGACTCGAAGGTGCGCTCGATCAGCTCCGGCCTGGCCTGGGTCAGCACCTGGATGACGACGTCGTCCGGGATGCGGTCCTCTTCGATGATCTGCCGGATGAAGTCGAAGTCGGTCTGCGAGGCGGCGGGGAAGCCTACCTCGATCTCCTTGTAGCCCATGCGTACCAGCAGCTCGAACATCTTGAGCTTGCGGTGGGAGTCCATCGGGTCGATCAGGGCCTGGTTGCCGTCACGCAGGTCGACCGCGCACCAGCGGGGCGCCTTGGTGATGACCTTGTCGGGCCAGGTGCGATCGGTCAGCCGGATGGGTTCGAACGGCTGGTAGCGATGGATCGGCATGGGGCTGGGCTGCTGAGCGGTCATGTCAGATGCTCCTCGTCGGGCGTTCGAAAGGGAAGCGGCCGACGCGCACGACTGGCTCCGCGGCGAGGGAGCCGGCCTACAGGCCCCCGCCGCGGCAGCTAAGAAGCAGCCCGCGCAGCATGCCAAGCACGCTACCAGAGGTCTCGGGATGCGCCGTCCCGGATCTCACATCTTGAGAACACCTTGAGGCCCGGATCACTCCTCGATCAGGACGCTGAGGCAGGTCACGCAGCCTTCGAGCTTCTCAAATTCTGAAATATCGACCTTCGTCACATCGAGCCCTCGCTTCTCGAGCATCGCGGCGGTCTCGGGCGCCGAGGCGGCCATCAGGACCCGGTCGCCGCCGAGCGGGACCACGTGCGAGCCCGCCTCCTCCGGCGGCACCAGCAGGCCGGGCAGCTCCACGTGGCGGGGGTCGCCGATGAGCGTTCCGTCAGGGAGGGCCGTCACCGCCGACTTCAGGTGCAGCACGCCGGTCATGTCGACGGGTACGACGCGGCGTTCCGGCAGCAGGGCCGCGAGCTGGGCGATGCCGTCGTCGTCGGTGCGGGCCGAGCGGCCGACGTACACGGTGGCGCCGACCTGCAGCACGTCGCCGCCGTCGAGTGTGCCGGGCGGCGCGATCCTGACCACCGTCAACCCCAGGTCCCGTACGGCCTGCGCCACGGACTCCACCTCGGGCCGCCGCTCGGGCGCGCCCGGCCTGGTCAGCACCGCCAGCCGACCCGACACCACCACCGCGTCCTCCACGAACGGCGCGTCGGGCAGGTCGTCGGCGGGCTCGGCGTACGCGGGCCGCCACCCCGCGGCCGCCAGCGCGGCCACGTAGGCGTCGTGCTGGACGCGCGCCCGCTCGTAGTCCACCGGCTCGCGCTCGATGTGGGTGACGATGCCCTCGGAGATCCGCGGGCCGGGCTTCCTTACGAGCGCGATACCAGACATAGGGCGTGTTCTATCACGGTGTCACTAGAGTCTTGGGCATGCGGGACGACGAGATACTCACCAGGATCAGCGCTCTGGTCGACGAGGAGCACCAGTTGCGCGACAAGCTGACGGCCGGCGAGGTGACGACGGACGAGGAGCACGCGCGCATCAAGCAACTGGAAACGGCCCTCGACCAGTGCTGGGACCTGCTCAGGCAGCGCCGCGCCAGGCGCAGCGCGGGCGAGGACCCCGACGGTGCCGTCGTCCGCCCGGCCGGCGAGGTGGAGAACTACCGCCAATAAATTCGCTCGCCCCGGCCGTTTCGCGTGCGCTTTGCTGGCCGTATGACGTTCCAGCCCATCGACCTCGAACGGCCGGGCGAGCTGATCGCGGGCCTGCACGACGCGTACGTGGAAGCCCATTCCCACTACCCCGGCCCCCTGTTCTCCCTCCCCCTCTTCCGCCGCATGGTCGCCATCGACCGGCCCGGCTGGCGGCACGAGCTGTGGGTGGAGCCGGCGGAGGACGGCGAGGTCGTGGGCGGCTACGGGCTGTCGCTGCCCCAGCTGGACAACACCCACATGGGCTCGCTGTTCCCGCTCGTGGTCCGGCCCGCGCGGCGCGGCCGAGGGCTGGGCACGGCGCTGTTCGAGCACGCCGTGGGGCGGATGCGGGCACACGGCAGGCGGCTGCTGCTCGCCGAGACCCCCGTCACCGGCGTCGGCGCCCGCTTCGCGCGGGCGCGCGGCATGACCGTCGGCATCGTGGAGACCCGCCGCACCCTCGATCTGCGCAAGGCCGACTGGCCCGCGCTGGAGCGCATGGTCCCCCAGGTGGACGGCTACTCCCTGGAGCAGTGGACCGGCCCGGCCCGCCCCGAACTGCTGCCCGACCTCGCCGCTCTGATGAACGGCATGAACGACGCCCCGCGCAGCGCCGACGTCGAGGAGCAGAACTTCAGCCTCGAACGCGTACGCTCCAACGAGGAGAGCATCCTTTCGGGTGGCGAGACCTGCTACACCACCATCGCCCGCCGCGACGCCGACGGCGCCCCCGCCGCGTTCACGCGCATCAACCTCAACGCCGACCGTTCCGACGGCTGGGGCATCCAGGTGGACACGATGGTGCTGCGCGAGCACCGGGGCCACCGCCTGGGCCTGCTGGTCAAGCTCGCCAACCTGCTGCGGCTGCGCGAACGGGAGCCCCACCTGGAGCGGATCATCACCTGGAACGCCACCTCCAACGCCCACATGCTCGCGATCAACGAGGCACTGGGGTTCGAGCTCCTCGACGAGTGGTACGAGTGGCAGCTGCCGCTGTAGGGGGCGGGCGATACTCTGGTGATCTATGACCTTGGAGGCGTTGCGAGACGGGGATCCACGGCAGGTAGGGCCGTACGCCCTGTCAGGTCGGCTCGGCGACGGCGGCATGGGGGTCGTCTACCTGGGACAGGGGCCTGACGGCGCGCAGGTGGCCGTCAAGGTCATCCACGCCAGGATGGGCTCGGACCCAGAGTTCCGGCGGCGCTTCGCCCGGGAGGTGGCGGCGGCCAAACGGGTCGCCAGATTCTGCACCGCTCCCGTCCTGGACGCCGACGTCGAGGGTGACGTGGCCTATCTCGTCACCGAATACGTCCAGGGGCCGAGTCTGGACGACGCGGTACGCGAGTCGGGGCCGCTGAAGGGCTCGGCGCTGGACGGGCTGGCCGCGTCCATGGCCATGGCACTGCGGGCCATCCACGGGGCGGGGGTGGTGCATCGCGATCTCAAGCCGTCGAACGTGTTGCTCTCCCAGGTGGGGCCCAAGGTCATCGACTTCGGGATCGCGCAGCTCGCCGACGCGGAGATGAGCAGCGCGGTCCTCGGGACGCCCGCGTACATGTCGCCCGAGCAGGTGGCCGGCGAGGCCATCGGGCCGGCCTCGGACATCTTCTCGTGGGGTGGCACGGTGGCCTTCGCCGCGTGCGGCCGGCCGCCGTTCGGCTCCTCCGGCTCGGTCCCCACGATCCTGCTCCGCATCGTCAACGAGCCGCCCGACCTGCGGGGGCTCTCCGGTCCGCTGCGGGAGCTGGTGGCGGCGGCCCTGGCCAAGAGCCCGGCCGAGCGTCCCACGGCCCAGGACCTGATGGACCACCTCAGCACCTCGGCCTCAGGTGTGCCGGGGCGGGTCCCGGCGGGCGGCGCTGCGCCGGGCGCAGGCACGGCAGGCGGCGTTTTACAAGGTGCGGGCACGGCAGCCGGCGCTCCACCCGGCGGAGGCCCGGCGCCCGGCGGTTCACCGGCCGACCGAGCTGCGGACGCGGCGTCGGACGGGGCAGCGGACGCGGCGTTCCCGCAGGAGGGCGCTACGTGGCCGAGGAGCGAGCCCGCGATCGGCACCGCGCCGGGCACCGGATCACAGTCCACCGGAGCACCGCACAGCGGAGCGGCCCACAGCGGAGTCGCGCGTGGGGAAGCCCCGGACGCCGGCATCGAGACCCCGCACCCTGGAGCCCCACGCGCCGAAGCACCACACGTAGGAACACCGCACGTCGGAGTCGAGTCGGCCGGGGTGGCAGGGACCGGCGGGACGGGGGCCGGGGGTGGAGGCCCCATGGACGGGCGGCGGAGGAGGCTCCTGGCTGCGGCGGCCGCCGTGATCGTGGCCGTCGCAGGCGTGTCGGTGGCGCTCGCCTGGCGCGGTCAAGGCACCCCGGCCGACCCCGCCGCGAACGGCGACGGCACGGCCCAGGCCGGCACCGGGGACGGCAAGACCTCCAAGACAGGCACGGCCGAACGCCCGACCGCCGCGCAGAACCCCCTGACAGCCCAGGAGGACATCCGCTTCTACGCCCCCGAAGAGCCGAACGCGAGCCGCCAGGCCGACGCCTGGGCCGCGGACCGCCCCGAGGACGCCGAGCTCATGCGCAAGCTGGCCGCCGTCCCCTATGCGATCCGCCTGAACGAGCCCGAGGTCAGGGCCGAGGTGGAGAACACGATCACGGGCGCCGAGCAGGCCGGCGGCGTCCCCGTGTTCCTGATCAACTCCATGCCGGGCAGCGACTGCCAGTCGCACACGGCGGCGGAGATGGACGCGTACCACAAGTGGATCAACGGCATAGCCGGACAGATCGGCGACGCCAAGGCGGTGGTCCTCCTGGAGCCGGGCGGCCTGGTCAAAATGCCCGGCACCGAGAACTGCACCCTGCCGGGCTCCCCCGACCAGCGCTACAAGGACCTGCGTCAGGCCCTGCTGACCCTCAAGGCCGGCCCCAACACGGCCGTCTACCTCGACGGAAGCCTGGACTTCTACCCGGGCGCAGAGGCGATGTCCGAGCGCCTCATCGCCGCCGGAATCGACAAGGCGGACGGGTTCTTCACCAACACGGCCGGCCACGCCTACACGGAGAAGGCCGTCGAGTACGGCAAGAGGCTGTCGGCCTGCATCGGCATCCAGCTCGTCACGGGCAAGAAGGGCTGCCCATCGGACGCCACGGTGGACCCGGCGAAGATGCCGCACTTCATCGTCGACACCGCCAGGAACGGCCGAGGTCCGTGGGTCCCGAGGAAGAAGTACAAGGACCCGCAGACATGGTGCAACCCGCCCGGCAGGGGCGCCGGTGCGCGGCCGACCACGGACACGGGCGAGGAGCTGGTGGACGCGTACCTGTGGATCAGCAGGGCCGGGGCATCCAGCGGCCGGTGCCGGCGCGGCACGACCGGCGACAAGGATCCGGAGCGCGGCGTCGTGGCCCCGGAGGCCGGCCAGTGGTGGCCCGAGCTGGCGCTCGAAAGGGCCAAATTGGCCAACCCGCCGTTGCGGTGAGGTTACGTCCGTAAAGCCCCCATGTTAAGCGGACGTTAGATCTCGCCCCGCCTCCCTTGTCCGGACAACCCTCTGGGGTAAGGCTCTGGCCTGCACCTACTCCCCCCAGGAGGTTCCAAGTGAGCAAGGCACGCGTGCCGTGGAAAGCCGTGCTCGGCGGCTCTGTCGGCAATTTGGTCGAATGGTATGACTGGTTTGTTTACAGCAGTTTCGCCGTCTACTTCGCCGCGTCCTTCTTCCCCGAGGGGGACGACACCGCGAAGCTGCTCAACACGGCCGCCATCTTCGCCGTCGGGTTCTTCATGCGCCCGCTCGGCGGCTGGCTGCTCGGCCGGTACGCCGACAGGAAGGGCCGCAAGGCGGCGCTCACGCTCACCGTCACGCTGATGTCCGCCAGCGCCCTGCTGATCGCGATCGCGCCCACGTACGAGACGGTCGGCTACTTCGGCGCGCTGGTGCTGGTGGTGGCGCGGCTGCTGCAGGGAGTGTCCGTCGGTGGTGAGTACGCCGCCAGCGCCACGTACCTCACCGAGGCCACACCCCGAGGCCGCCGCGGCCTCGCCTCGAGCTTCCAGTACGTCTCCATGACGGCCGGCCAGCTCGTCGGCCTCGGGCTGCAGATCGTCCTGCAGAACACGATGTCCAAGGACGCGCTCGACTCCTACGGCTGGCGGATCCCGTTCGTGGTCGGCGCGCTGGGCGCCGCCGTGGTGTTCTACCTGCGCCGCAACCTCCTGGAGACCGAGGCGTACGACGAGGAGGAGCGCGAGGTCAGGACGGAGAGCCGGGGCACGCTCAGGGAGCTGCTCGCCCACCGCAAGGAGGCGCTGCTGGTCATCGCCCTGACCATGGGCGGCACGGTCGCGTACTACACCTACACGACCTACCTCACCAAATACCTGTCGAACACCGCGGGCCTGCCGAAGGAGACGGCCACGCTGGTGAGCTTCTGCGCGCTGTTCGTCTTCATGTGCCTGCAGCCGGCGGCGGGGGCGCTGTCGGACCGGATCGGGCGCAGGCCGCTGCTGATCACGTTCGGGATCGGGTCGATGCTGGGCACGGTGCCGCTGATGACGGCGCTCGCCGGGGTGAGCGGGTTCGGCGGGGCGTTCGTGCTCTCCCTCACGGGCCTGCTGATCATCACCGGGTACACCTCGATCAACGCCGTGGTGAAGGCCGAGCTGTTCCCGACGAACGTGCGCGCCCTCGGAGTTGCGCTCCCGTACGCGATCGCGAACGCGCTGTTCGGCGGCACCGCCGAGTACGTGGCGCTGTGGTTCAAGAACGCCGGCGTCGAGTCCGGCTTCTACTGGTACGTCTCGGGCTGCGCGGCGGTCTCGCTCGTCGTGTACCTGACCATGCGCGAGACGCGGGACGCGGCTCTGTCGCGTGCCGAGCAGGGGGCGGCGGAGACCGTCCCCGCCCGCGTCTAACCTGGCCCCATGCGAGTTCTGCTGGTCGAGGACGACGATCGGCTCGCCTCCGCGCTCACCACGGCCCTCGCCCGGCACGGCCACCAGGTCGCCCGGGCGGGGCTGGCCGTCGACGCCCTCCGCCTGGCGGGGGGCGTCGACTTCGTCCTGCTCGACCTGGGCCTTCCCGACCTGGACGGGCTCGACGTGCTGCGGCGCATTCGCCGAGTGTCGGCGGTGCCGCTGATCGTGGTGACGGCCCGCACCGAGGAGCGCGAGGTGCTGCGCGGCCTGCGGTCGGGAGCCGACGACTACCTCGTCAAGCCGTTCCGTACGACGGAGCTGATGGCGCGCATGGAGGCGGTGGTGCGGCGCGGCACCAGGCCGCGGCCGCCGCGCGACGACGTGGTGAGCGTCGGCGACGTGCGCATCGATCTGGGGTCCAGGCAGGTGACGGTGGCCGGGGAGCCGGTGACGCTGACCCGGCGCGAGTTCGACGTGCTGGCGCTGCTGGCCAGGGAGCCGGGCGTGGTGCGCAGCAGGGAGGAGATCCTCGACGAGGTCTGGGGCGATCCGCTGCTGTCGGCGTCGCGGTCGCTGGACGTGCACGTGGCGGGGCTGCGCTCGAAGACGGGCCGCCCCGGGCTGGTGGAGACCTTGCGCGGCACCGGCTACCGGCTGGGCTCGACGGCGTGAACTCGCGGCTGGTGGTCACGTTCACCACGCTGATCGTGTTCCTGATCGCGGCGCTGGCCGTGCCGCTGGGGCTGGCCTACGCCTCGCACCGGACGAACCGGCTGCTCCTCGACCGCCGCGCCGACGCCACCCGCTTCGCGGAGCTCGCCGACCGGGCGGCGGGGGAGGCCGACTACGCCGGGCTGACCGCCGAGATCGCCCGCTACGCCGGCCTGTACGGCGCCGCCGTCCGCGTACGCGACCGCGACGGCTCCGTCCGGGCCACCGCTGGCCGCTTCGACGCCGACGACCGGGACGCGACCCGCCTGGCGTTGTCCGGCCGCACCACCGAGGACCTGCCCATGATCACCCCGTTCGGCCCGGCGACCGTGCTGCTGGCCGAGCCGGCCGGACGGGACGCGCAGCTGTCGGGCGTCGTGCTGCTGCAGGCGCCCACGGGCCAGGCGCGGCTGGACGTGTCGCTGGTGTGGGGCGCGCTGGCGGTCGGCGCTCTGGTGGCGCTGGCCTATTCGGCCCTGGCGGCCAGGCGGCTGGCCCGCTGGATCCTCCGCCCGGTCACCGAACTGGACCGCACCACACAAGCCATCGCACAGGGCCGCCTGGACGCGCGGGCTCATCCCGGGGCCGGACCGTCGGAGCTGCGGCGGCTGGAAGAGCGCTTCAACGCCATGGCCGACGCGGTCGCCGGCGCGATGGAGCGGCAGCGGGCGTTCGTGGCGGACGCCTCGCACGAGCTGCGCACCCCGCTCACCGTGCTCGGGCTGCGACTGGAGAATCTGGAGCCCCATCTGCGTGGCGAGGGCACGTCCGAGTACGCCGAGGCGATGGCGGAGCTGGATCGGCTCGCACTGCTGGTCGAGGATCTGCTGACCCTGGCCAAAGTGGAGGCGGGGGCCGAGGTCGCGGGCAAGGCGGTGGGGCTGGGGCCGCGGCTGGCGGCGTGGCGGGAGGTGTATGGGGCGAAGAGGGTGAACCTGGTGACGGACATTCCTGAAATTTCGGAAGTGCCGGAGGCGGTGGCCAGGATCGCGGACATCGCCCTCGACAACGCCCAGAAGTTCGTGCCCGAGGGCGGCACGGTGACGGTCACCCTGGCCGACAGCGTGCTGCGGGTGGCCGACGACGGCCCGGGGCTGAGCGATGAGGAGCGCGCGGAGGCACTGGGCCGCTTCTGGCGGTCGGGGACGCACGCCAACGTGCCGGGCAGCGGCCTGGGTCTGGCCATCGCCGCCGAGCTGGCCAGGACGTGCGGGGCCACGCTGCGGCTCCTTCCCGCCGAACCACACGGGCTGATGGTGGAGCTGCGGCTCCCCCGTCCCTGAGGCGCCGCCCGGGCGAGCTCAGCCGTAGACGGACCGGTAGTAGCGGATCGCGCCCGGGTGCAGCGGCACGACGCCGGTGCCGATGGCGTAGCGCTCGTCGAGGCGGCCGCCCGGGGCCGTCGGCGCCTGGAGGCGGTCGCGGGCGCGGAAGAGCGTCTCGGTGATGGTGTGGGCCACGTCCTCGGGGAGCGTGGTCCGGCACATCAAATAGCTGGGGGTGCCCACGGTCGGGACGGGCGCCGCGGCCCCGTACGCGCCCGCGGGCACGGACGCGTCCTCGTACAGCGGCCCGAACTCCCGCCGCAGCACCGGCACCAGCGAATCCAGCGGGACGAGCCGGATGTCGCCGAGCGCGGCCAGGGCGGGTGTGGGCACGCCGCCCGACCAGAAGAACGCCTCGACCCCGCCGCTCCGCAACGCCTTGACGGAGCCGTCCAGGTCGAGCCGGACAACCTGTGGCGCCGGATCCAGCCGGGCGGCGGCCAGCACGCGCAGGGCCGTCACCGAGGTCCCGGACCCGTGCTGGCCGATGGCCACCGCCCGCCCCGCCAGCCGCCCGATCTCGGTGACCCCGGAGTCCTGGCGCACGACGAGGTGGACGTAGTTCAGGTACATCCTGGCCAGCGCGGACACCGGTCGCCTGCGTACGCGTACGGCGTCGTCGGCGCTGTCGGCCAGCGAGAATCCGACGTCGGCCCGCCCGTCGGCCATCATGGCGAGGTTCTCCACGCTGGCGGCGGTCCGCAGCACCCGCACGCCCATCCCCTCGCGCCGCAGCTCCGCGGCGAGCCGGTCGCCGAGCCCTTCGTACGGCCCGCCGACCTGACCTGTCGCCAGCCGAAGCTCGACCGGCCGCGCGCCGCCGCCCGAGCACCCGGCCGCCAGCACGGCGGCCGCGAGCAGGGCCCGGCGGCTAATCGGCATGAAGTCACGCTATCCGGTGCAACAGAATGGATGTTGTGACCGCACGCCTGCGCATCGCCCCAGAGCTGAGGATGTTCCTGCCGGTGAGCCGCCGCCAGGAGTGGCTGGAGGTGACGCCCGACGGCACCTCCACGCTGGGCCACCACGTCGAGTCCATCGGCATCCCGCTGACCGAGGTGGGCCCGATGACCGTGAACGGCCGCGGCGTGTCACCGTCCTACCAGCCGGCGGCCGGCGACGTGGTCGAGGTGCAGCCGATGCCCCGGCCGCAACAGCTGCCCGAGGAGCCGCGTTTCCTGCTGGACGTGCACCTGGGCACGCTGGCACGGCGGCTGCGGCTGCTCGGCATCGACGCCGCCTACCACAACGACAGGGACGACCCGGCACTCGTGGAGCAGGCCAACGAGGAGCGCCGGGTGCTGCTCACCCAGGACCGCGGCCTGCTGCGCCGCCGCGCCCTGTGGCTGGGGGCGTACGTGCGCGGCTCCCGGCCCGCCGACCAGCTGCGCGACCTGCTCGAACGTTTCTCCCCGCCGCTGCGGCCGTGGACCCGGTGCACGGCGTGCAACGGGCGGCTGGAGCCAGTCGCCAAGCAGGAGGTCGCGTCGCTGCTGGAGGCCGGCACGAAGCGCACCTACGACGCCTACGGCCGGTGCCGGGAGTGCGGTCAGGTCTACTGGCACGGCGCGCACAGCGACCGGCTGGAAGAAATCGTGCAGTCGGCACGTGCATGGACTAATAGCACACATTAACGACTGTTCGCGCAAATGAGTAAGGGAACTTTCCCCATGAGCACCTTCTAGAATGCGCTTCGAGTTGATCTCGAAACGGGCGCCTACCAGCACCTTCACCACCCATATCGCCATTAGGTAGTTACGCTCGCAAATCGTCCATCCGGGTGTATGCTGGGGCCGCCCCAAGCGGCACTTTAGGAACAACTCTCACATTTGGCGTTACCGCATCGTCGGCGGTAACGCCATCTTCGCGTATCCAAAATCAGCACGTATGCACGGTTCGCCACAGTTCACCACACCAGACCCTTAATAACGCTATTTTCCTCACATCACTTGCTTGCTGCCCCCCGCCGGGGCAATTCACCCAATTAGGAGATCCGCGGAAGATGACGGACAAATCAATGCCCGCCAACGATGCCGGGCCGGCCTCGGCCGGGCACGGGCGCAACTGGAAGAAGGCGACCGCCGTCATTGGCACGGCCACGGCGCTGGTCGGACTCACCAGCGCCGTGGTGTCCTTCACCCGGGTCAACGCCGAGGACGACTCCCCCGCCATCGCCATCACCGCACCAGAGACGGGGGCCGGGGCGACCGCCTCAGCCTGTCCGATGATCCGAGGCACGGCCAAGGTCGCGGAGGGACTGGCCTTGATCGTCGCGGTACGCCGGACGACCGGCATTCCGCGAGCAAAAACGCATTTCTACCGCGTCGACACCATTCGCCCCACCGGGCAATGGAACGTGACAATCTCTCTCGAAGCGGACAATCCCACGATGGCGGGCCAGTGGTATTCGATCACGGCATTCACCATGCCGTCCGCCTGGGCAGATTTTCTGGAGAGACTGGACGGCACCGCGGACGGCGTGCTGATGGTCGCATCCACGATGCCGCCCCATGAAGGCGAGACACCTTCCATCGATGTTCAGCGGGAAGCCGGGCAGGGCTTCTGCTGAGTGCGCTGCTGATTGCCTGGTCAGTGGCACCATCACCACCCAGGCAAACAGCGGTAGTGGAGAGAATAAACCATCACCGCGTACAACTCTTCTGCTACGCGCATTGTGGTCGGGTGGCCTTTTGGACACCCCGGACCAGCCCTCCGACGAGCGCAGGCCGAAGGGCTCGCCGCCCCGCCCGTACGCCTCGTAGATCACGCCCTGGCCGCCCGGCGAGACAGTAGTCGCCGAGCCTCTGGGGATCGGCGGAAGTGAGAGGAGCCACCAGGTGTGCCATTCTGATCGTCGTCTGCTTCGTGAAGGAAGGTCGCATGGAATTTCGCATCATGGGGCCGCTCGAGGTACGCGACGGCGACGGGCGGGATCGCACCCCGACCGTGCCGAAGCACCGCGACCTGCTCGCGATGTTCCTCATGAACGCGGGACGGCCGCTGACCGTGGAAAGGCTGCGCAAGCTGCTGTGGCCGCGCGAGGACGGCGACCGGTCCGACTCCCTGATCCGCGGCTACGTGGGTCAGCTGCGCCGGCTCATCGGCCAGGACATGATCACGACCGTGTCCGGCTCGTACGTCCTGAACCTGCGCGACGGACTACTGGACGTCGACCGCTTCCGGCTGCTCGTTGACCAGGGAGCCTACGAAGAGGCCCTGGCCCTGTGGCGGGGCGAGGTCCTGGAGGACGTCGACCCCGAGGGCGAGCGCTGGGTGGAGACCCGCAGGCTACGCGAGGAGCTGGCGGAGCTGCGGCTGCTGGCCCTGGAGCGCAGGCTGCAGGCGGACCTCGACGCGGGCAGGCACCGGGAGCTGCTGGCCGAGCTGAAGCGGCTGACCAAGCAGTATCCGACGTGGCAGCGCTTCCGCGGCCAGTACATGCTGGCCCTCTACCGCAGCGGCCGCCGGGTGGACGCGCTGGCCGCCTACGCGGTGCTGCGCGACCAGCTCGACGGCGGTCACGCGATCGAGCCCGACCCGGAGCTGCAGCTGCTCTACCACCGCATGCTGCACGACGACGTGTCGCTGCACGTCTCGGCCGGGCCGCCGGTGCTGCTGCCGCCCGACGTGGCGGACTTCACCGGCCGGGCCGAGCTGCTCGACCGGGTGATCGGCGGCCTGGTCGTGGTGCACGGCCAGGCGGGGGCGGGCAAGTCGGCGCTGGCCGTGCACGCGGCCTGGCGGTCGCGCGAGCGTTTCCCCGACGGGATCCTGTACGCGGACCTGCGCGAGACCACGGCGCCCGCGGCGGTGCTGGAAGACTTCCTGCGCTGGCTGGGCTGCCCAGCACAGGCGATCCCGGCCTCGCTGGAGCAGCGGGAGCGGCTGTTCCGCACCTACGCCGCCAACCGCCGGCTGCTGGTGGTGCTGGACAACGCGGCCGGCGAGGCGCAGGTGCGGCCGCTGCTGAGCGCGTGCCCGACCGTCATGACCAGCCGCTCCCCGCTCAGCGGCCTGACCGGCGCGCTGCGGCTGTCGGTCGGCGTGCTCGACGCCGCGGACGCGCTGGAGCTGCTGGTCAGGAGCTCGGGGCGGCCGGCGGACGACGCGCTGCGCAGGCTGGCCCGCTTCTGCGGCGGACTGCCGATCGCGTTGCGCATCGCGGGCTCCCGGCTGGCGGCCCGGCCCGAGTGGACGGTCGACTATCTGGTGGGGCTGCTGGAGAACGAGCAGGAGCGGCTCGACCGGCTGCACGCGGGCGATCTGGCGGTCCGCAGCGTGTTCGCGATCGGGTTCGACGGGCTGCCGGAGGCGGCCAAGCTGACGCTGCGCGGACTCGGCGAGCTGTCGGCGCCGGACTTCGCGGACTGGGTGACCGAGCGGCTGGGCGGGCAGGCGGAGGCGCTGGTGGACGCCGGGCTGCTGGAGACGCACGGCGTGGACGTGGCCGGCCAGGTCCGCTACCGGCTGCACGACTTGACCCGGTTGTTCGCCCGCGAGCAGCCGGTGCCCGGCGTGCTGGCGAGGCTGTCGGAGGTGGTGCTGGCCCGGGTGCGGACGTCGCGGTTCTCGCTGGTGTCGGGCGATCCGGCCACCGTCGTGGCGACCAGGGACATCAGGGAGTCCGTCGAGTGGCTGGCGGCCGAGCGGGCGTTCCTGGTCAGCCTGGTCGCCGATCTGCACGCGGCGGGGCTGGACGACGCCTGCTGGCGGCTGGCGCACCTGCTGGCTCCCTACCTGGAGCGGCATCGGTTCCTGGACGACTGGCGGGCCGTGACGACGCGGGCCCTGGAGTCGGCCAGGCGAGCCGGAGACGACCGGGGCGAGGCGCTCGTGCTCCTGACCCAGGGAGACCTGCACCTGGCCGAGCGGGAGTGGGATCGCGCCCACGAGACGCTGCGGCTGGCGCTCGGCATGTTCCTGCGCCAGGGCCGCACGCGCGAGGTCGACCACACCAGGCGCCGGCTCGGCCGCGTGCACCTGGAGCGGGGTCGGCTGGAGGAGGCGGAGCGGGCCCTGCTCACCTGCCTGAAGGGCGCGGAGAACCAGCGCGACGCCGCGGACGCCGAGCAGGTGCTCGGCATCGTGCTGCGCCGCGCGGGCCGGCTCGACGAGGCCGCTGACCGGCTGCTGGCCGCCGTCGGGCATCTCGCCGAGCTGGGCGACCGGCACCGGCAGGCAGACACGCTGCTGGAGCTGTCGGCGGTGCGGCTGGCGCAGGGCGCCAAACCGGCCGCCAGGGCGGCCGCCGAGCAGGCCAGGGGCATCGCCGTACGCCTCGGCGACCGGCTGCTCGACGCGCACGCCCTGCTGGCGCTGGCCAGGGTCAACCGGGCGGAGGGCGCGTCCGGGCGCTCGCGGGAGCTGGCCAGGGCGGCGCTGGAGGTCTTTGAGGAGACCGGCGACCGCCAGGGCGGCGCGAACGCCCGGGCGCTGCTGGCGATCTCATGAGCGCTTAGACGGCCAGCAGGCGGCGGACGTCCTCGCGCTGCAGTTCCCCGGCGTCGCCGGTCCGTACGACGTGCCCGGCGTCGAGGATGAGGAACCGGTCGGCCAGCCGCAGCGCGATGTCCAGATACTGCTCCACGAGCAGCACCGCCAGCCCCGAGGCGTGCAGGCGCTCGATGGCCGCCTCGATCTCGAGGATGATCGAGGGCTGGATGCCCTCGGTCGGCTCGTCGAGGATGAGCATCCTGGGCCGGGTCACCAGGGCGCGGGCCATGGCGAGCTGCTGTTGCTGCCCGCCCGACAGGTGGCCCGCGCTGCGCTTGAGCATGGGCTTGAGCGCGGGGAACAGGTCGAGGGCCTCGTCGATGGCCGACTTGGGCTGTTTGGCGGCCTCCACGGTCACCAGCAGGTTGCCGAGCACGGACAGCTGGGGGAAACACTGGTGGCCCTGGGGGACGTACCCCATGCCCAACCGCACCCGCTCGTGGGGCTTGAGCCTGGTGACGTCGCGGCCGTCGAAGGCCACCGTGCCCGAGGTCGCGGGCAGCACGCCCATGACGGTGTTGAGCAGGGTGGTCTTGCCGACGCCGTTGCGGCCCATCACGCAGACGAGCTGCCCGGATTCGACCTCCAGCGACACTCCGAACAGGACGCGCGCCCTCCCGTACCCCGACTCAAGATCGCTCACCGACAGCAGCATCGCTCGGTCTCCTCCCCAGATAGACCTCCTGCACCCGCGGGTCGGCGCTGACCTGGTCGACCGACCCCTCCACGAGCACCTTGCCCTCGTGCAGCACGGTCACCTTCGAGGCGTGCCGCCGCAGGAACTCCATGTCGTGCTCCACGACGATCACCGTGTGGTCGTCGGCGATCTCCGTGAGCAGCCGGCCGGTGCGCTCCCGTTCGTCGCTGGACATGCCGGCCACCGGTTCGTCCAGGAGCAGCAGCCGGGGCCGCTGCGCCAGCAGCATCCCTATCTCCAGCCACTGGCGCTGGCCGTGGGAGAGAACGCCGGCTGAACGCTCGGCGAGCTCTTCGAGCCCGGTCCTGGCGAGGGCCTCCTCGACGGCTTCGGAGACGCCCTTGCGGCGCCGGGCGAGCGACCACAGCGGTTTGCGGAAGCTGGCGGCAAGGTCGAGGTTCTCGACGACGGTGAGCTCCTCGAACACGACCGAGGTCTGGAACGTGCGGCCGACACCCAGCCGGACGATCTGGTGCTCCTTCCGGCCCACGAGGTCGTAGCCGGCGAACCGCACGGCGCCGGCGACCGGTTTCGTCAGACCGGTGATCACGTCGATGAGCGTGGTCTTGCCCGCGCCGTTGGGGCCGATCAGGAAGCGCAGCTCGCCTTCGGGCACGGTCAGGTCGACGCCGTCGAGCGCCCGGAAGCCGTCGAACTCGACCCGCACGTCACGTAGCTCGAGCACTTCGCAACCTCCCCAGGATGCTCCTACCTATTCCGGCGACGCCTTTGGGGGCGAGCGTCATGACCAGGATGAACAGCGCGCCCTGCAGGTAGAGCCAGCCATCGGCGAACTGCTCGCTGAAGGCGGTCTTGGCGTACCCCATGAGCACGGCGCCGAGCACGGCCCCGGCCAGCGCGTGCCGCCCGCCCACGGCCACCGCGACGACCAGCTCCAGCGACGGCACCACGCCGAGCAGCGCGGGCGAGATGATGCCGACGACCGGGACGAACAGCGCGCCCGCCAGCCCCGCCATGCCCGCCGAGATCGCGAAGGTGACGGTCTTGACCAGGGCCGGGTCGTAGCCGAGGAAACGCACCCGGTCCTCACCGTCGCGCACGGCGACGAGCAGGCGGCCGTAGCGGCTGTTGACCAGCTGCCGGGTGGCCAGGTAGAGGACGCCGAGCACGGAGGCCACCACCAGGTAGAGCCCGCGCTGCGTGGAGTCCTCGGCGAGGTCCTGCCCGAACAGCTCGAAGAAGTTGGTCATGCCGTTGGTGCCGCCTGTCAGGCCCTGCTGGCCGACCAGCAGGATGACCATGGCCGCGGCCAGCGCCTGGGTGAGGATGGCGAAGTACGCCCCGCGCACCCGCTGCCGGAACACCAGCGCGCCGAGGATCAGCGCGAGAGCCACGGGCCCGAGCACGGCCATGCAGAGCGCGAAGACCGGGTTGGCGAACGGTGTCCAGAGGGCGGGCAGCTCCTCCACGCCGCTCCACACCATGAAGTCCGGCAGCCCGCCGTCACCGGCCTCGGTGAGCTTGAGGTACATCGCCATCGAGTAGCCGCCGAGCCCGAAGAACACGCCTTGGCCGAGGGTGAGCATGCCGCCCTTCCCCCACGCCAGCCCGATCCCGAGCGCGACGATCGCGTAGCACAGGTATTTGGCCAGCAGTCCCAGCCGGAACGGCTCCAGCAGCAGCGGCGCCGCGACCAGGGCCACCACCGCGATGGCCGCGAACGGCAGGTTCCGTTTGATCATGTGAGCACCCTCGACCTGAGCACGAACATCCCCTGGGGCCGCACCTGCAGGAACGCGATGATCACCGCGAACACGATCACCTTCGCCAGGGAGGCGTCCGACCAGAACTCGGCGTAGGAGTTCAGCAGCCCGAGCCCGACGGCCGCGAGCACCGCCCCGCGCAGCTGTCCGAGCCCGCCCGCCACCACGACGAGGAACGCGTCCACGATGTAGTACGTGCCGAGCGCCGGCCCGACCGGCCCGATGAGCGTCAGCGCCACCCCGGCCACGCCCGCCAGCCCGGACCCGATGAAGAACGTCAGCATGTCCACCCGCCCGGCGTCGATCCCGCTGGTGGCGGCCAGCTGCCGGTTCTGCACCACGGCCTGCGTGCGGCGCCCGAGCCCGGTCCGGTTGAGGTAGACCCAGACGGCGACCACGCCCGCGATCGCCAGCCCCATGATGAACAGCCGGTTGTACGGCAGGATGCCCACCCCGCCGGACAGCCAGGAGGGGGCGGGCACCTGCACGTTCGGCGCCCCGAACAGGTCGCGGGCGAGCTGCTGCAGCACCAGGCTGACGCCCCAGGTGAGCAGCAGCGTGTCCAGCGGCCTGCCGTAGAAGTGCCGGATCGCCGCCCGTTCCAGCGCCAGCCCCATGAGCCCGGCCACGACGAACGCCGCCGGCAGCGCGAGCACCATGTCCTGCAGCAGGAACGCGGTGTACGCGCCCGCCATGATGAACTCGCCGTGCGCCATGTTGATCACGCCCATCTGCCCGAACGTGAACGTCAGGCCGAGCGCGATGAGCAGCAGCACCGCCCCGATCGACAGCCCGATCGGCAGCTGGTTGACGAAGGCCGACATCAGGAGGCCGCCAGCCCGGCCGCCCACGGGTAGCCCTTGAGGTAGGGGTCCGGCTTGATCGGCTCGCCGGAGTCCCACACCTGCTTGATCAGGCCGTCGGGCTGGATGATGCCGATGCGGGCGGTCTTGTACATGTGCTGGTTCTCGCCGTCGATGGTGACCAGGCCCTCGGGACGTTCGAGCGCGATGCCGGGCGCGGCCTTCTTGACGGCCTCGACCTCTGTGGTGCCAGCCTTCTTGACCGCCTCGGCCCACAGGTAGACGGCGTTGTAGCCGGCCTCCATGGGGTCGCTGGTGACCTTGTTGGCGCCGTACTTGGCCTTGAACGCCTTGACGAAGGCCTCGTTGGCCGGGGTGTCGGTGGTCTGGTAGTAGTTCCAGGCGACCGGGTGGCCGGCGATGTTGTCCACGCCGATGCCGGTGACCTCCTCCTCGGCGATGCTCACCGACAGCACCGGCATGCTCTCGGCGGTGGCGCCGGCGCTCTTGAGCTGCTTGAAGAAGGCCACGTTCGAGTCGCCGTTGAGGGTGTTGAACACCGCGTCGGGCTTGGCGCCCATGACCTTGTTGACCAGCGTGGAGTACTCGGTGTGGCCGAGAGGGGTGTACTCCTCGCCGAGGATCTCCATCCCGTTCGCGGCGGCGTACGCCTTTATGATCTTGTTGGCGGTGCGCGGGAAGACGTAGTCGCTTCCGACCAGGAACAGCTTCTTCTTGCCCTGCTCCTTCAGGTAGTCGAGGCCGGGGATGATCTGCTGGTTGGTGGTGGCGCCGGTGTAGAAGATGTACGGCGAGCTCTCCAGACCCTCGTACTGCACCGGATACCACAGCAGCGCCTTGTAGCGCTCGAACACCGGCAGCATGGCCTTCCTGCTGGCCGAGGTCCAGCCGCCGAAGACAGTGGCGACCTTGTCCTGCCTGATCAGCTTGGTGGCCTTCTCCGCGAACGTCGGCCAGTCGGAGGCGCCGTCCTCGACCACGGGGACGAGCTTCTTGCCCAGCACGCCTCCGGACTTGTTGATCTCCTCGATCGCGAGGAGTTCGGCGTCGCGCACGGTGACCTCGCTGATCGCCATCGTGCCGCTGAGGGAATGGAGCAGTCCGACCTTGATCTCGTTGGACTCGGCGGCCGGTTGGGAGTCGGATCCGCAGGCCGCGAGGGTGAGGACGACGAGCGCGGAGACGATCGCGCGAGATATGCGCACAGCGGTTCCTTCCTGCCGGGCGTTCCTGCCAGAAAGGTGACCCCGCGAAATTTCCCGCGAAGATCCCGGGCGTTAAGAGGTGTTTGCCGAATTTTCACGAATGCACATATTTCGATGTGCTGGCACCCGCCGCAGGCCGAAACCAACACGACATACACCGGCAACAGCTCGGAAACGGCCGGTTCCTAGTGTCCGGCCATGCGGCTTACCTCACACGAGCAGGAGCGGCTGCTCATCCACGTCGCCGCCGGGGTGGCGCGCGAGCGCCGGGCACGGGGCCTGCGCCTCAACCACCCCGAGGCTACCGCGATCATCGCGTCGTTCCTCATGGAGGGCGCCAGGGACGGGCGCACCGTTGCCGAGCTCATGGAGTCCGGCCGGACGGTGCTCAGCCGGGCCGACGTCATGGAAGGGGTGCCGGAGATGCTGGAGAGCGTGCAGATCGAGGCCACGTTCCCCGACGGCACGAAGCTCGTGACCGTGCACAGGCCGATCCCGTGATCCCGGGCGAGTACGTGCACCCCGACGGCTCGATCGCGCTCAACCCCGGGCGCGAGCGGGTGACGGTGCGGGTGATCAACACGGCGGACCGGCCGGTGCAGGTAGGCTCCCATTACCACTTCGCGGCCGCCAATCCGGGGCTGGAGTTCGACAGGAAGGCGGCGTGGGGGATGCGACTGGACGTCCCGGCGGGGACGGCGATCAGGTTCGAGCCCGGCGTCGAGCGCGACGTGACGCTGGTGCCGCTGGCGGGCGCGCGGGTCGTGCCGGGGCTGCGGCCGGAGTGGGCGGGGCCACTCGATGACTGACATCTCGCGCGCCCGGTACGCGGCGCTCTACGGGCCCACCACCGGCGACCGGATCAGGCTGGCCGACACCGACCTGTTCGTGGAGGTCACCGAGGACCTGTCGATGGGGCCGGCCGGCGCCGGCGACGAGGCGGTCTTCGGCGGCGGCAAGGTGATCCGCGAGTCCATGGGGCAGGCGCGGACCACCCGCGCCGAGGGCGCCGCCGACCTCGTCATCACCGGCGCGGTGATCCTCGACCACTGGGGCGTGGTGAAGGCCGACGTCGCCGTCCGCGACGGCCGCATCCACGCCATCGGCAAGGCCGGCAACCCCGACACGATGGACGGCGTGGACATCGTCATCGGACCGTCCACCGAGGTCCTGGCCGGGAACGGCAAGATCCTCACGGCCGGGGCCGTCGACTCGCACGTCCACCTCATCTGCCCGCAGATCCTCGACGAGGCCATAGGGTCCGGCGTCACCACGATCGTCGGGGGCGGCACCGGGCCGGTCGAGGGCACCAAGGCCACCACCGTCACCGGGACCTGGTACCTCGGCCGCATGCTGGAGTCGCTGGACGCGTACCCGCTGAACTTCGCGCTGCTCGGCAAGGGCAACACGGTCAATACCGACGGGCTCATGGAGCAGCTCAGGGCCGGGGCCTCCGGCTTCAAGCTGCACGAAGACTGGGGCACCACCCCGGCCGCCATCGACACCTGCCTCAGCGTGGCCGACGCCTCCGGCGTGCAGGTGACGATCCACACCGACACGCTGAACGAGGCCGGCTTCGTCGAGTCGACGCTCAAGGCCATCGGCGACCGGATGATCCACGCGTACCACACCGAGGGGGCGGGCGGCGGGCACGCGCCCGACATCATCCGCGTCGCCGCCCACTCCAACGTCCTGCCGTCCTCCACGAACCCCACCAGGCCGCACACCGTCAACACGCTCGACGAGCACCTCGACATGCTGATGGTCTGCCACCACCTCAATCCGTCCATCCCGGAGGACCTGGCCTTCGCCGAGTCCCGCATCCGGCCGTCGACGATGGCCGCCGAGGACGTGCTGCACGACATGGGCGCGATCTCGATGATCGGCTCGGACTCGCAGGCCATGGGGCGGATCGGGGAGACGATCATCCGTACGTGGCAGACGGCTCACGTGATGAAGGCCCGGCGCGGCGCGCTCGGCGAGGGCCCTGCGGACAATCTGCGGGCTCGCCGCTATGTAGCGAAATACACGATATGTCCGGCTATCGCCCATGGGCTGGACGCCGAGATCGGCTCGGTCGAGACCGGCAAGCTCGCCGATCTCGTCCTCTGGGACCCCGCCTTCTTCGGCGTCAAGCCGGACTTGGTGCTGAAGGGCGGCGTGGTGGCCTGGGCCCAGATGGGCGACGCCAACGCCTCCATCCCGACCCCGCAGCCGGTGCTGCCCCGGCCCATGTTCGGCGCCTCGCCGGTCACGGCCGCGGCCACCTCGCTCCACTTCGTCGCGCCGCTCGCCCTGGAGTCGGGGCTCGCCGACCGGCTGGCCGTACGGCGGCGGCTCGCCGCGGTGGCGGACGTACGGCGGCGCGGCAAGTCCTCGATGCCGCTCAACGACGCCCTGCCCAGGATCGAGGTGGCGCCCGACACGTTCGAGGTCCGGATCGACGGCGACCTCATCGAGCCGTCCCCGGCCGTCAGCCTGCCCATGGCACAGCGCTACTTCCTGTTCTGATGAACGCCGCCCTGCTCCTCCTCACCGACTCCCGCCTCCCGGCCGGCGGCCACGCCCACTCGGGCGGCACCGAGCGCGCCATCGCGTCGGGGGCGGTGCACGATGTGCCGTCCCTGGCGCGCTTCCTGAGAGGTCGCCTGCACGTTGCCGGCACGCTCTCCGCCGCTCTGACGGCCGCTGCCGCCCTCCAGGCGGCCCACCCCGCCGCAGACCCGACCAGGCCACCCGCCGCCCCACGGCCCGGGAGCGCCACGCCCGCCGCCACGCCTGTCCTCGCCGCGCGCGGCGTCCGGCCGGACGCCGGCGGGGGCGCGGCTCTTGAGCAGCCGCAGCCCATCGGCGACGCCGCGGCCGAGTCGAAGGCGGTGGCAGGGGGCGGAGCAGCACCCGAGGCCCGGCACATCACCGGCGGAGCCGGATGGGGCGGTGCGGCCGG
Source organism: Nonomuraea sp. SYSU D8015 (assembly GCF_008065375.1). Lineage (GTDB taxonomy): Bacteria > Actinomycetota > Actinomycetes > Streptosporangiales > Streptosporangiaceae > Nonomuraea. Next base: position 96,789 of record NZ_VJYI01000029.1, on the reverse strand, counting down.
GTCGCCGTGGGCGCGCCTGGACGAGGAGGTCGATGCCAGGACCGCCTCGCCCGCACAGCGGGACGCCTCCAGGACGCAGGGCAGGCTGCTGCTCAGGGTCGCCCGGCGCGTGTGGCCGTCGGAGGTGCTGGACGAACTGGCGCGGGACGTACCGAACCCTCACCATCCCCTAGCCCTCGGGGTGGCGGCGCACGCGGCCGGGGCGACGCCCGAGGAGGCGGCCATGGCGGCGGCATACCACGCGATCAGCGGCCCCGCCACGGCGGCGGTCCGGCTGCTCGGCCTGGACCCGGTAGCCGTCCACGCCCTGCTGGCGGACTTCGCCCCCGACCTCGCCGCCGTCGCGGCGGAGGCCTGCCTCGCCGCCACGAGCGCGTTCACCGACCCCGCGGTGCCTCGCTGGGAGGCGTTGCCCGCGTACTCAGCACCAGCACTGGACCTCCTGGCCGAGCAGCACATGCAGGCCGAGGTCAGGCTGTTCGTCTCATAGAGGAAGGACCACGAACATGGGCGCCAATCACGACGACCATCACCACGCACCCGACGGCCGCGGCCGGGCGCTGCGGCTCGGGGTGGGCGGTCCGGTGGGCAGCGGCAAGACGGCCCTGGTGGCCGCGCTCTGCCGGACGCTGGGCACGTCGCTGTCCTTGGGAGTGGTGACGAACGACATCTACACCACCGAGGACGCCGACTTCCTGCGCCGCGCGGGCGTGCTGGATCCCGAGCGCATCCTCGCCGTCGAGACCGGCTGCTGCCCCCACACCGCCATCCGCGACGACATCGCCGCGAACCTCGACGCCGTGGAGACCCTGGAGCACCGGTTCGGCCCGCTGGACCTGGTGATCGTGGAGAGCGGCGGCGACAACCTGACGGCGACGTTCAGCCGGGGGCTGGCGGACGCGCAGATCTTCGTCCTGGACGTGTCGGGCGGCGACAAGGTGCCGCGCAAGGGCGGTCCCGGGGTGACCACGGCGGACCTGCTGGTGATCAACAAGACCGACCTGGCATCCATGGTGGGCGCCGACCTGAGCGTTATGGACCGCGACGCGGCAAAGGTGCGCGGCGACCGCCCGGTCCTGTTCACCTCGATCAGGCAGGACCCCTCGGCCGCCACGGTCGCCGCCTGGGTCTCGGAGCAGGTGACGGCCTGGTCGCACGCCCACGCCTCCGCCGTTTCCTGATGTCTCCCCAGCCCACCGGCACCGCGGTGCACCAGCGGAGGCGTGCGATGCGGGCCCGCGCGGCCGTGGCCACCGGCCTGTCCTCCGACGGCCGGACCGTGGTCAGCCGGATGGCCTCGGCGCCGCCGCTGACGCTGCGCCAGACGGGCCCCTGCGCCGTCCATCTGATCTCCACGGCGGCCGGGCCCCTCGGCGGCGATCGGCTGGCGCTGGACGTGGACGTCGCCGCCCGCACCACCCTGGAGCTGGGCTCGGTGGCGAGCACGCTGGTCCTGCCCGGCGAGGGCGAGTCGGAGCTGCTGGTCACCGCCCGGGTGGGCGCGGGCGCGACGCTCCGTTTCGCGCCCGAGCCGACGGTGCTGGCCGCCGGCTGCGACCATCGCCTCATCGTCCGGCTCGCGCTGGAGCCGGACGCGACCGTGCTGTGGCGGGAGGAGATCGTCTTCGGCCGGTACGGCGAGGAGCCCGGCCGCTGCCACGCCCGCTTCGACGCCACGTTCGGCGACGGCCGCCCGCTGCTCAGGCAGGAGTTCACCGTCGGCGACCGGGCGCTCGACACCTCCCCGGCCGTCTACGGCACGGCGCGCTGCGTCGGGACCACGTTCCTCACGGCGACCGCCAAGGAGCCGCTCGTGGCGGACGGGGTCGCGGTCCTGCCGCTGGCGGTCTCCGGAACGCTGGTGTCGGCCCTCGGGGGCGACGCGGTCGAGCTGCGTTCACGCCTGGAATGGGGCGAACGAGCGGTGTCCGTCGGTGGTGACGACTCCGTTGCGGACGGTGGCCGGGGGCGCGAACCCGGCATACAGTGATCGTGTGGCCGATGACCTCCAGCCCGCGCCCGCCACGCCGCGGACCCGGCGGCGTTATCCGCTGGCCGTGTCTGTCGCCGGAGCGCTCCTGGTGTGCTGCACGATCCTGCCCTGGGCCGGCGTCGACGCGAAGATCGGCCTGCTCGGCAGCGGGGTGACCACCGACGTGCGTGGCGTCGACGACACGTTCGGGATCTACACCCTGCTGGCGGGGCTGGCGGCGGTGGCGTGCGGCCTGGCCGGGCTGCTCTCCCACCCGAGGCTGGCCGCCCTGGCCGTCGTGCCGGGGGCGGTGGCCGTGCCGGCGGTGCTGATGTTCGTGACCCGGGGCGGCGGCGCGCAGGATCGCGTCTCCATCGACCTGGGCGTGCTGTCGGTGGAGCAGGCGATCAGGTTCGGCTGGTTCGCGGCGCTGGCGTGCTCGCTCGCGGTCGCCGTCCTCGGCCTCCTGACGCTGCTCCGCCGCGCTTAGATCAGTCGTAGAAGCCCAGCCGCCGCAGCTGCTTGGGGTCGCGCTGCCAGTCTTTGAGCACGCTGATCCGCAGGTCGAGGTAGACGCGGGTGCCCAGCAGCGCCTCGATCTGCTGGCGGGCCTTGGTGCCGACCTCGCGCAGCCGCTCGCCCTTGTGCCCGATGACGATCGCCTTCTGCGAGGGCCGCTCCACGAACAGGTGCGCGTAGATGTCGAGCAGGTCGTCGCGCCCCTCGCGGGGCAGCATCTCGTCGACCACGACGGCGATCGAGTGGGGCAGCTCGTCGCGTACGCCCTCCAGCGCCGCCTCCCTGATCAGCTCCCCGACCAGCACCTGCTCCGGCTCGTCGGTGAGCTGCCCGTCCTCGTAGAGCGGCGGCGACTCCGGCAGGTGCCCGATCAGGACGTCCGCCAGCACGTCGAGCTGGTCGCCCGACTGCGCGGACACCGGCACGATGTCGGCGAACTCCCCCACCTGCGACACCGCGAGCAACTGCTCGGCGATCTGCTCCTTGGACGCCAGGTCGCACTTGGTCACCACGGCCACGACGGGCGTCTTCTTCACCGCGGACAGCTTGTCGGCGATGAACCGGTCGCCCTTGCCGATCGGCTCGTTGGCCGGCACGCAGAAGCCGATCGCGTCGACCTCGGTCAGCGTGGACAGCACCAGACTGTCGAGCCGCTCGCCGAGCAGCGTGCGCGGCCGGTGCAGGCCGGGCGTGTCGACGATGACGAGCTGGGCGTCGGGGCGGTGGACGATGCCCCTGATGGCCCGCCTGGTGGTCTGCGGCTTGGACGAGGTGATCGCCACTTTGGTGCCGACCAGGGCGTTCATCAGCGTGGACTTGCCGACGTTCGGCCTTCCCACGAAGCAGGCGAATCCGGCGCGATGGCTGTCTGGCGAAGTCACATTCTGCATTGTGGCCCATCAACGAGCGTGTTCACGCCACCAGGTGTACGCCACGGGCGCCACGCCGGGCGTCCAGGGGGTCGTCGGCAGCCCGGCGAACTCCTGCTCGGTGACCCACCGGCAGTCGTTGATCTCGACGCCGTCGGGCCGCGGGACGCCGGAGACCACCGAGCAGCCGTAGACCGCGATGACGTAGCCGACCTGGTGGCCGTTCGGGTAGGTGGTGCGGAACTCGGGGCCGCCGTACACGCCGATCAGGCCGCGTACGGCGATCTCGATGCCGAGTTCCTCGCGCAGCTCCCTGACCACGGCGTCCTGCGGGCGCTCGTCGGGGTCGATGCCGCCGCCAGGCGCGGCCCAGAGCCCCACGTCGCCGTGGCGGGCGACCAGCAGCCTGCCCTCGTCGTCGAACACGAACCCGGCCACCGACGGCAGCATGAGCAGCTCGGAGCCGACCTTCTCCCGCAACCTGGCCAGGAACGGCGACATCGGCATGTCAGGTCCGCAGCGTTCCGTCGGGGCCGGCCACGAGCAGCGACTTGACGCCCATCTCCGCGGCCACGGCCGCGTCGTCCGCGCCCGGCTCGCCGGCGGTCACGAGCGCGACGGCCTCGAGGGAGCGCGCGCCACTGGAAATGGCCATGGCCACCGCCACCTGCACCGCCGAGAGCGTGAGCGAGGCCAGCTTCACGTTGGTCGCCGAGTAGGTGCGGCCCGTCTCGTCGCGTACGGCGGCCCCTTCCTCGGAGCCGCTGCGCGCCCTGGCCGCGCGCGCCAACGTGATGATCTTGCTGTCTTCAGGATCGAGAGTCACGCGCTCTAGATTATGTGCCGGCCATGGCTATGGCCGCGTCGACCACCTTCCGGGTGCGGGTGGGGTCGACCTGGTTCATCCCCGTGTGGACCACCGACACGAGCGTGTCGCCCACCCGGGACAGCACGACGTCCATCGCGTACGGGTAACCGCGCAGCCGGCCCTGGAGCCGCGCGCCCACGGCCTCGTCCCCCACGTCCTCGACCGGCAGCTCGCGCAGTCGCAGGTCGGTGCCGGGGGAGGTGCGCACCGCCCGGCACGAATCCCGTGCCCTGGCCAGCGCGTCGAGGTGTTCATGGGCCTTATCGCCCGCGTACCGGGCCAGGCCCACCCCGGCCTGCTCCCCCAGCCCGTCGCCCTGGTAGCTGACGGCCACCTGGGCGGTCAGCGCCTGGCCGGGCGCGCGGCCGCCGGCCGGTTCGAGCAGCATCCGGCAGTTGTGGTCCGCCGGGCCGAACGGCATCCGCCACGCCTGCTCGGGCTTGGCCGTGAAGCCCTCCGGCAGCGGCGGCTCCTTGCTGAGCAGCTCGCGCAGCTGGGCCATGGCGTGCGGGTCGATGAAGCTCTCCGCGCCTTCGCCGCCGCATCCCGCCAGGGTGCAGGCGAGCACGGCGAAGGCGACGATCCCCTGTTTTCGTCTCATGATCCCTCCTGGCGCGAAACCTCCCCAAGCGACTAATGCGGCAATCCATCGGAGTTCCCACCAATGCGCAAAAAGGGTGCCCCCATCCGGTTTTCCGGACGAGAACACCCTTTGCGCCGACCAGCGTCTCAGCCGGCTACCCGACCGGGACGCTGTCGTCCCCCCTGGATCCATCCTCTCGCCGCGAACCCCACCCGGCGATCGGATGCTTCCCCTCTGACACCCACCGCACTGGATGTCGTGATTAGAGAGTGCCGGACGCGGCTTGCAGAAGACTTGTAGAACGCTTGCGACATCCGCCCGCATTTGTCCCCGAGCCTCTGGCCGTGACCTCCGTCTGCGGGGACGGCTGGCTTCTCCCCGCGATACGACGGCAGGGGGCAGAAGGGGGCTGTGGGAACGGCCGCCCTCCCCCCGGGCCGACCTCTCCCCAGGAGGGCGGGAGGGACCGCAGGACGGCCCGCCCTCCCCCATCTCACCTCCAAAAGGACAGGACGGGAGACGGCGGGAGGGACGATGCGAAGCGGCCTTGTGGGGTGGGGGTCAGTCGCGTTCCGCGGCGGCGGGGACGATCGTGTCCTCCGGAGGCGTGATGCGGCGCACGACCACCGTGCTGATCCGGTTGCGGCGACCCGCCAGGGTCTCGGCGGTGAGCGACAGGCCGGACACCTCCGCGTGGGACCCGGCGATCGGCACCCGGCCGAGCGCGTGGGCCAGCAGCCCGCCCACGGTCTCCACGTCGTCCACCTCGATCTCGGTGTCGAACAGCTCGGCCAGCTCGTCCACCGGCATCCGGGCCGTCACCCGGAGGGCGCCGCCGGGGACGGGCTCGACGCGGGGCGCCTCCTGGTCGTACTCGTCGGTGATCTCACCGACGATCTCCTCCAGCACATCCTCGATCGTGACCAGGCCGGCGGTGCCGCCGTACTCGTCGATGACGATGGCGATGTGGATCTGCCTGGCCTGCATCTCCCGCATGAGCTGGTCGATGGGCTTGCTCTCCGGCACGTATGCGGCCGGCCGCATGATGGACTCGACCGGCTCCTTGCCGCCGCCCTCGCCGGACTCGTGGATCTTGCGGGCGATGTCCTTCAGGTAGGCGATGCCGACGACGTCGTCCTCGTTCTCCCCCACGACCGGGACGCGGGAGAAGCCGCTGCGCAGCGCCAGCGAAAGAGCCTGGCTGATGGTCTTGCCGCGCTCGATGTAGACCATGTCGGTGCGCGGCACCATGACCTCGCGCACCAGCGTGTCGCCCAGCTCGAAGACCGAGTGGATCATCTCGCGCTCGTCGGGCTCGATCACCCGGCGCTCCTCGGCCAGATCGACCAGGTCACGCAGCTCGGCCTCTGAGGTGAACGGGCCGTCGCGGAACCCCTTGCCCGGGGTCAGGGCGTTGCCCAGCAGGATCAGCAGCTTGGGCAGGGGGCCGAAGATGCGGGTGAGGCCGTACACGATGGGGGCGCTGGCCAGCGCGACCGGCTCGGCGTGCTGGCGGCCCAGCGTGCGCGGCATGACCCCGACCACCACGTAGCTGACCACGATCATCACGACCGCGGCCCACACGTACGCCCAGCCCTGGTCGGCCATGATGTCGATGAAGAGCAGCGTCGCGATGACGGTGGCCACCAGCTCGCAGCTCAGCCTGAGCAGCAGGAGCAGATTGAGGTAGCGCGGCGGGTCGTTGACGATGGCCTGCAGCCGAGCCGAGCCCCGCCTGGCGTCGCGGGCGAACTCCTCGGCGCGCACCCTGGAGATGCGCGTCAGTGCCGTTTCCGCGCTGGCGATCAAGCCACCGACGATCACGAGGGCGATGGCCAAAGGCAACCAGGCGTTCACCGCGGGTTGCGCACCTCCTGCCACGACTCCAGGAGCTGCGCCTGGAGCCCGAACATCTCCTTGTGCTCCTCCGGCTCGGCGTGGTCGTAGCCGAGCAGGTGGAGGATGCCGTGGGTGCACAGCAGCTCGAGCTCGTCGGCCGTGCCGTGTCCGGCCTCCTCCGCCTGCCGGGCGGCCACCTGCGGGCAGAGCACGACATCGCCGAGGAGCGCGGGGTCGGCGGGGCTCTCATTGTCGCCACGCGCCCCGCCGCCGGGACGCAACTCGTCCATCGGGAAGGCCAGCACGTCGGTGGGGCCGGGCTCGCCCATCCACTTCTCGTGCAGCTCGGCCATGGCGTCCTCGTCGACGACCACGATGGACAGCTCCGCGAGCGGGTTGATGCCCATCTCCCCGAGCACATGGGCGGCCAGGGCGACCAGGCTCTCCTCGTCGACGCCGACGCCCGACTCGTTGTTGATCTCGATGCTCACGGTCGCCGCTTCCCTCGGTGCTGGATGGGCTTCGGCTCCTGGGCGGCCCGCGAGGCGTCGTAGCGCCCGTAGGCGTCGACGATCTCGCTGACCAGCTTGTGACGGACCACGTCGGAGCTGGTCAGCCGGGAGAAGTGGATGTCCTCGATGCCCTCGAGGATCTCCTGGACCACCCGCAGCCCGCTCACCGTGCCCGTGGGCAGGTCGACCTGCGTCACGTCACCGGTCACCACGATCTTGGAGTTGAACCCCAGCCGGGTGAGGAACATCTTCATCTGCTCGGCCGAGGAGTTCTGCGCCTCGTCGAGGATGATGAAGGCGTCGTTCAACGTGCGTCCGCGCATGTACGCCAGCGGCGCGACCTCGATCGTGCCCGCGGCCATCAGCTTGGGGATGGAGTCGGGGTCGAGCATGTCGTGCAGCGCGTCGTAGAGGGGGCGCAGGTAGGGGTCGATCTTCTCGTAGAGCGTGCCGGGTAGGAAGCCGAGCCGCTCGCCCGCCTCGACCGCCGGGCGGGTCAGGATGATCCGGTTGACCCGCTTCTCCTGCAGCGCCCGCACGGCCTTGGCCATGGCGAGGTAGGTCTTGCCGGTGCCGGCCGGGCCGATGCCGAACACGATCGTGTGCTTGTCGATCGCGTCGACGTAGCGCTTCTGGTTGACGGTCTTCGGCCTGATGGTGCGCCCGCGCGAGGAGAGGATGTCGAGGGACAGCACCTCGGCGGGCCGGTCGGAGGTCATGCGGAGCATGGCGATGCTGCGCTCGACCGCGTCGGGGGTGAGCTCGCCGCCGCTGCGCAGGACCTCGACGAGCTCTTCGAAGAGCCGCACCACGGTGCCGCTCTCGTCGGGGCTGCCGGTGACGGTGATCTCGTTGCCGCGCACGTGGATGTCGGCCCGGAAGGCGCCCTCGATGACACGCAGAAGCTCGTCGCGGGAGCCCAGGAGGCTGACCATCGGGTATTCGTCCGGAATCAGCACCTTCGCTTGAGTACGCGAGGGAGGTGCAGTTCGTCGGGATTCGTGTAGTTCGGACATGGGCAGGCCAGCGGCCTGATGCCTCCCGGTCTCTTTCGGTGTTCTTCTCCGCCCATGGTATCCGGGGCCGGGCGGATTACTCTCGCCAATATCACCGGTGATCCTGGCCCCGCTACCGCACGTGCTGCTTCGTCGCAGGCCGGTACGACGAGCGGTCCCGGCGCACCGCGTCCTCCGGCCTTCTTCTCCAAGAAGACCTCCGCCGGAGCCGGCGGGTGCCGGAAGAGCGGAGCGGAGTCATGGAGAGGTGCGGAAACGGGCCTAGCCGGGCGGCCACGTCAGCGCACGCCCGCCCAGCACGTGGGCATGCACGTGGAAGACGGTCTGGCCGGCGCCGGGCCCGGTGTTGAAGACGATGCGGTAACCGTCGCCGGCCACGCCCTCCTGCACGGCCACCGCGTGGGCGGACTTGAGGACGTCGTCGGCGAGCCCCTCATCGGCCTCCGCCAGCGCCGCCGCGTCGGCGTGGTGCTCCTTCGGAATCACCAGCACGTGGGTGGGGGCCTGCGGCTTGATGTCGCGGAACGCCAGTGTCCTGCCGGTTTCGTAGATGATCTCGGCGGGAAACTCCTTGGTAACGATTTTGCAGAAGAGGCAGTCGTTCACGTCAGCACCCTATCGAGACGCCACCTGTTAGCGAGTCCGTTGCGAATCGGTAATCACCAGTGTCGTGCGTGGGAAGATCCGCGCGGTTAGGGTGTGTGTGCGACACTTCAACAAAAAAGACGATTCAGGGTCGGGCGAGCGCCACCTGGCGAGGACACGACTGGCGTAATGCACCCTAACGAACCGGGGAACCCTCCAGAACCGGAAGAGCGTAAACCCTCTGGGAAGGCCGCGCGTCCCACAGATGTGACCACCGAAACCCTCCTGGCCGACAGGTCGATGGGGGCGGTGCCAGTCGGGTGGGATGCCGACATGGCCGTTACCGCGCTATACAGCGCGCACTTCCGGTCATTGGTGCGTCTCGCCGTGTTGCTCGTGCGAGACATAGCAACCGCTGAGGAGGTCGTGCAAGATGCGTTCGTCGCCATCCACGGCGCCTGGCGCAGGCTTCGCGACCCCGACAAAGCACTCGCCTACCTCCGTCAATCCGTCGTCAACCGGTCCCGTTCCGTGCTGCGTCACCGCGCGGTCGTCGAGAAGTACGCTCCCAAGGGCCTGCCAGACGCTCCGAGCGCCGAGAACGGCGCAATCGGCGAGTTGGAACGCTCCGCCGTCATCGAGGCGTTACGGGCCCTTCCAACCCGACAGCGAGAAGCACTAGTTCTGCGGTATTACGGTGATCTGTCCGAAGCTGAGATAGCCCACGCCATGGGCATCAGCAAGGGCGCGGTCAAGAGCCACACCGCACGTGGCATGGCCGCCTTGCGATCCGTCCTGGAGAAAATGTCATGACCCAGCCCCCCGACGAGTACGGCGACCTCCTGCGCCGTGCGCTCCGCGCGGAGGCGGACGCGGTCGTGCCCTCGCCGGACGGACTGGAGATCATCCGCGCCCGGATCGAGCGGCGCGGCGTCCGCAATCTGTTCTGGTGGCGCGCGGGTGCGGCCGCCGCCAGTGCCGTCCTCGTGGCGGGGGCGATCGTGATGGCCGTCCCCGGGCTGCGCTCGCAGATCATCGAACAGCAGACCTTCCAGCCGGTCGAGAACCAGACCACGTCCAAGGTCCCGTCCAACTCCTCCACCACCCGCTCACAGCAGCCGCCACCGCCGTCCACCTCCGCCCCCGAGCCGAACGTGGTCCTGGTCCCCACGCCGTCCAAGCCCCCGACCCCGCGGCCGACCAGGACGGCGAACTCGACCAGCAGGCCGTCGCCGACCCCGACCACCGAGACCACCCCGTGCCCGACGTCCGCCGAGCAGACCGAGGCGGCCGAGGACTGCCCGTCGGCCTCCCCCACGCCGACGCCGACCGACGCGGAGCCGACCACGTCGCACTCGGCGTGCCCCCTCGAAGAGTGCCCGCCCGACGACACGACGGTGAGCCCCAGCGAGCTGGCGAGCCCGCTGGTGGAGTCGTCCCCCAGCACGCCCTAGAGCGTCACCAGCGGCCCGAGGGCGCGAGCAGAGCGTCCTGGAGCGTCACCCAGCGGCCCGTACGCGTGAACAGCACGGCCTGGAGCGTCACCAGCGGCCCGTACGCGTGAACAGCACGGCCGCCGCAGCCACCCCCGCCGTGGACGTCCGCAGGACGGTGGTCCCCAGCAGCACGGGCACGGCCCCGGCCGCCGTGAACCTGTCCAGCTCCTCCTCCGAGACGCCGCCTTCGGGCCCCACGACCACCACGATGTCGCCCTTCGGGGGCAGCGCCACGCCGGAGAGCGGCTCGGCCGACTCCTCGTGCAGCACCAGCCCCAGCGCCGCTCCGGCGAGCAGCGACTCCACGCGGGCCGTGGAGGCGGGCTCGGTCACCTCCGGCAGGTGGAACCTGCGGGCCTGCTTGCCCGCCTCGCGGGCCGTCGAGCGCCACTTGTGCAGCCCTTTGGCGACCTTGTCGCCCTTCCACTGTGTGATGCTGCGCCCGGCCGCCCAAGGCACGATCACGTCGACGCCCGCCTCGGTCATCATTTCGACCGCCAGCTCGCCCCGGTCGCCCTTGGGCAGCCCCTGGACGACGACGAGCCGCGGCTGGGCCGCCTCGACCACGTAGCGGCCGAGCACGTCGAGCCTGAGCGCGTCCTTGAGCACCTCGCGCACGACGCATTCGGCTACCCGGCCGGCGCCGTCGGTCAGGTCGACCCGCTCACCGGCCCGCAGGCGGCGTACGGAGGCCGCGTGCCGCCCCTCCGGGCCGGTGAGCGTCAGCTCAGGGCCGTCGAGCTCCTCCGAGAGGAAGACGGGCGCGGTCACCGGCCGTTGAAGGCGTCGCGCAGGCGCGAGAAGAAGCCCTGCTGCCCCGGCGCGAACTTGCCGGGCGGGCGCTCCTCGCCGCGCAGCTTGGCCAGCTCCTTCAGCAGCTCTTCCTGGGCGGCGTCGAGGCGGCTCGGGGTCTCGACGTTGACGTGGATGAGCAGGTCGCCCCTGCCCGACTCGTTGAGCCGCTGCACGCCGCGCCCGTACATGGTGATGACCTGGCCGGACTGCGTGCCGGGGCGGACGTCCACCTCCTCGGACCCGTCGAGGGTCTCCACGGCGAGCACGGTGCCGAGCGCGGCGGCCGTCATCGGGATCTGGACGGTGCAGTGGAGGTCGTCACCGCGCCGTTCGAAGATCTCGTGGGGCCGCTCGACGATCTCCAGGAACAGGTCGCCGGGCGGACCGCCGCCGGGGCCGACCTCGCCCTCGCCGGCGAGCTGGATGTGGGTGCCGTCCTCGACGCCCGCGGGGATGCGGACCTTGATCGTACGGCGGGTCCGCACGCGGCCGTCGCCGGAGCACTCCTGGCAGGGGTGGCGGATGATGGTGCCGAACCCGCCGCACTGCGGGCACGGCCGCGAGGTCATGACCTGGCCCAGGAAGGAGCGGGTGACCTGGGAGATCTCGCCGCGCCCGTTGCACATGTCGCACGTGTCGGGGTGCGTGCCGGGCGCGGCGCCTGCGCCGTGGCAGACGTCGCAGAGCACGGCCGTGTCGACGACCAGCTCGCGGGTGGTGCCGAACGCCGTCTCGCGCAGGTCGAGCTCGACCCGGATGGTGGCGTTGCGGCCCCGCCGGGCGCGCGAGCGCGGCCCACGGGCGCCTGCGGCCGTGCCGAAGAAGGCGTCCATGATGTCGCTGAACGGGAAGCCAGCTCCGAAGCCTCCGGCGCCCGCGCCTGCCGCCGCGCCGCCGAAGGGGTCGCCGCCCAGGTCGTACATCTGGCGCTTGTTCGGGTCGGACAGCACCTCGTAGGCCTGCGTGATCTCTTTGAACCGCTCCTGGGTCTCAGGATCGGGATTCACGTCGGGGTGCAGCTCGCGGGCGAGGCGGCGGTACGCCTTCTTGATCTCGTCCTGACTGGCGTCACGCCGCACCCCGAGGGTGGCGTAGTAGTCGCTGTTTGCCACTTATCGACCTCTTATGATGCAGCCAGGATCTGGCTGACGTAGCGGGCCACCGCGCGAACGGCGCCCATCGTCACGGGATAGTCCATCCTGGTGGGCCCCAGCACACCGAGCCTGGCCAGTTGGTTGTCGCCAGAACCGTATCCGGTCGCGACGACGGATGTGCCGCGCAAGTAGGGGTTTTCCGAGCCGATTCGCACGGTGAGCGCGGACGGGGTGTCGGAGGTGGTCTCGCCGAGCAGCCGCATGAGCACGACCTGCTCCTCCAGCGCCTCCAGCACGTCGCGCAGGCCGGTGGAGAAGTCGGCGCCGGCGAGGTTGGCCGCCCCGGCGAACACGATCTTCTCGTCGTGCCGCTCGACCAGCGTCTCGAGCAGCACCGAGAGGATCGTCGCCACGGCGGGCCGGTCTTCGACGGGCAGGCGCTCCGGCAGGTCGGCGACCAGCTCGGGCACGTTGCTCAGCCCGCAGCCGTCGAGGCAGGCGTTGAGCACCGCGCGCAGATGGGCGATGCGGGTCTCGTCGACCACCTCGGGCAGCTCGATCACGCGCTGCTCGACGCGGCCGGTGTTGGTGATCAGCACGAGCATGACCCGCCGGTCGTTCAGCGGCACCAGCTCGACGTGCCTGACGGTCGAACGCGTGAGCGTGGGGTATTGCACGACCGCCACCTGCCTGGTCAGCTGCGCGAGCAGCCGGACCGTGCGGGTGACCACGTCGTCGAGGTCGACCGCCCCGGCCAGGAACGTCTCGATCGCTCTGCGCTCGGCTCCCGACAGCGGCTTGACCTGGGAAAGCCTGTCGACGAACAGGCGATATCCCTTGTCCGTCGGCACGCGGCCCGCGCTGGTGTGGGGCTGGGTGATGTAGCCCTCCTCCTCGAGCGCGGCCATGTCGTTCCTGATCGTCGCTGGGGAGACCTTGAGGTTGTGGCGCTCGGCCAGCGCCTTGGAGCCCACCGGTTCGTTGGTGGACACGTAGTCTTCGACAATGGCGCGGAGCACCGCCAGTTTCCGATCGTCGAGCACGTGCTCACCTCCTGCCTCTGCCCTATGGGAAACGCGATGTCTAGCACTCTGTGTTCCCGAGTGCCAAGTGTACGGCTCTCGCCCACAAGGTGCGATAACACCGACTCCCATCCTCTTGCTAGCCACTTACAAGCGACAGGCTTCACACTTGCGGACATGTCGGACGTTCCACAGCCCCCGTCGTACGGCCCGCCACCTGGGCAGGGCCCCTACCACGGCCATCCACAACCTCCTCAGCCCGGCTACGGCCCGCAACCAGGCTCCCAGCCCGGCTACGGACCCCAGCCCGGGTCCCAGCCCGGCTACGGCCCGCAACCCGGTTCTCAGCCCGGGTACGGCTACGGCCAGCAGCCCGGATCGCAGCCTGGCTATGGTGCGCCGCCGTACGGTGCGCCGCAGCAGCCGTATGGCCCGCCGCCTCAGTACGGACAATACGGCCAACAAGGCCAGTTCCCACCCAGGATCGATTCCAAAGCCATAAAACCGAGCCTGTGGTGGATCGCGCTCGTCTGGGGCGTGGCCGTGGTGTGCGGGATCGCCGGTGTGGTCATCTTCGTCGGCGGAGTGGTCGGCAGCGTGTCCGATCTGGCGCCGAGCAAGACATTCGCGTCGGGCGAGAGCCTCACGGTGACCGTCGACCCGGCGGACAAGCCGGCCGTCTACGTCGCCACCGACACACCGGTCAACTACGAGTGCGCGATCTCCGGCGGCACCGGCCAGGCCAAGCTCGCCAAGACCTCCGGCTCCCAGACGGTCACGGTCAGCGGCGTGGTGTGGGAGCAGATCCTCGTGATCAACGCGCCCGTCAAGGGCGACTACCAGCTGACCTGCACCAACCAGGAGACGGCCACCGTCCGGTACGGCGTGGGCAAGCCCCTGTCGTCCGCCGCGGGCGGGCTCGTGGGCGGGACGGCCGCGTTGTTGCTGATCCCAGGGGCCGGGCTCCTCGTCGCGATCGTCGGCACCATCGTGATCCTGATGCGCCGCAGCTCCGCCCGTAAGCGCCTCGCGGCCGGCGGGTGATTTGCTACGGTCCCCGTGTGTACGAGGGCGATGTGCTGGCGGGGAATTGGCGACGGCCGGGCAAGGGCAAGATCCCGAAGGTGCCCGCCGAGCCGGACCTCGTCGTGGAGGACGCCGACAGCGGCTTCTGCGGGGCGGTCGTGGCCTGCGACAAGGAGGCCGTCACGCTGGAAGACCGGTTCGGCAGGCGGCGACTGTTCCCCCTGGCGCCGGCCGCGTTCCTGCTGGAGGGTAAGCCTGTGACCCTGGTACGCCCCGCGGCAGCCCCGGCGGGACCCCGGCGCAGCGCGTCGGGCTCCATCGCCGTCGAAGGGTTGCGGGCGCGGGTGGCCAGGGAGAGCCGGATCTACGTGGAGGGCGTGCACGACGCCGCCCTCGTGGAGAAGATCTGGGGACACGACCTGCGGGTCGAGGGCGTCGTGGTCGAATACCTGGAGGGCGTGGACGATCTGCCGGCCATCGTCGCCGAGTTCGGCCCCGAACCGGGGCGACGACTGGGTGTGCTGGTCGACCACCTCGTGCCCGGCTCCAAGGAGAGCAGGATCGCCGCCGAGATCACCTCGCCGGACGTGCTCGTGGTGGGACACCCGTTCGTCGACATCTGGCAGGCGGTCAAGCCCTCCGTGCTGCGCATCCCGGCGTGGCCGGACGTGCCGCGCGGGGTGCCGTGGAAGGAAGGCGTGATCGCGGCCCTGGGCTGGCGCATGGAGCCCGCGGAAGCGTGGCGGCGCATTCTCGGCGCCGTCTCGAGCTACACAGACCTGGAGCCGGAGCTGCTCGGCCGGGTCGAGGAACTGATCGACTTCGTTACGGAGGCATCATGAGCCAGAACCCGCCGCAGCCAGACGACGACGCGACGCGGTACGTCCCCCCGTCGGACATCCCACCGGCCCAGGGCTCCGGCCCCCATCAGCAGCCCGGCCCCGGCTACGGCTACGGCCAGCAGCCCGGATCGCAGCCTGGTTACGGTCAGCAGCCCAGTTACGGCCAGCAGCCCGGGTCGCAGCCCGGTTATGGCTACGGACAGCAACCCGGCTCCCAGCCGGACTACGGCTACGGGCAGCAGCCGCCGAGCTATGGTCAGCAGCCGCCCGCCTACGGTCAGCCGCAGTCCGGCGGCTACGGGCCGCAGCCCGGTTACGGCCCCCAGGGCGGTTACGGTCCCCAGGCCGGTTACGGTCCCGCGCAGCAGCCGCCGCCCGGCTACGCCTACACGCCGGGCCCCGGTGAGCCGTACATCCCCGGCAGGTACGGCCCCCGCCCGGGCACCGACGACACCACGATGGCCATGCTGTCGCACCTGCTGGGCCTGCTCGTCTCCTGGATCGGCCCACTGATCATCTACCTGATGAAGAAGGACGAGTCCCCCTATGTCAGGGACCAGGCGGCCGAGGCGCTGAACTTCCAGATCACGATGTTCATCGGCTACATCGTCTCCGGCATCCTGATGATCGTCTTCATCGGGGCCCTGCTGTTCCCGGTGATCTGGATCCTGTCCCTGATCTTCCACATCCAGGCCGCCCTGGCCGCGAACCAGGGCCAGAACTACCGCTACCCGTTCGCCATCCGCCTGGTCACGTGAGCACCTAGACCAGCAGATCCCTGACGAGGGCGTCGGCCAGCAGCCGCCCCCGCAGCGTGAGGACCATACGCCCCGACTTGAACGGCTCGGGCTCCAGCAGGCCGCGCGCCAGCGCGCTCGCCACGGCGGGGCGCGCCGCGGGCGCCACCTCGGCCAGCGGGTAGCCGGAGGCCAGCCGCAGCTCCAGCATCAGCCGCTCGGCGGCGCGGTCGTCCTCGCCGAGCACCTCGCGGGCGTGCGCGGGCGAGGAGTGCGCGGCCAGCCGCTGCGCGTAGGCGGCCGGATGCTTGACGTTCCACCAGCGCGTGCCGCCGACGTGGCTGTGTGCTCCGGGCCCGGCCGCCCACCAGTCGCCGCCGGTCCAGTAGAGCAGGTTGTGGCGGCAGCGTGCCTGGTCGGAGGCGGCCCAGTTGGACACCTCGTACCAGCGGAGGCCCGCCTCGGCCAGCATCCGGTCGGCGATCAGGTAGCGGTCGGCGGCCACGTCGTCGTCGGGCATCGGCAGTTCGCCGCGCCTGATCCTGGCGGCCAGCCTGGTGCCCTCCTCGACGATCAGCGAGTACGCCGACACGTGGTCGGGCCCGGCCTCGATCGCCGCGGCCAGCGAGGCCCGCCAGTCGTCGTCGGACTCGCCCGGCGTGCTGTAGATCAGATCCAGGTTGACGTGCTCGAACCCGGCCTGCCTGGCCTCGCGCACGGCCGCCGCGGGCCGCCCCGGCGTGTGCTTGCGGTCGAGGACCTGGAGCACGTGCTCGCGGGCGCTCTGCATGCCGAAGCTGATCCGGTTGAACCCGCCGTGGCGGAGCTTCTCCAGGTAGGAGGGGTCCACGGACTCGGGGTTGGCCTCCGTGGTGACCTCGGCCCCCGGCCGCAGCCCGAACTCGGAGTCGATCGCCGCCAGGATCCTCGCCAGGTCCTCCGGAGGGAGCAGGGTGGGCGTGCCGCCGCCGAAGAACACCGTCTCCACCGGCAGCTCGGCGTCGCCGAGCACGCGGCGCGCGAGGCGCACCTCCTCGACGACCGTGTCGGCGTAGTCGCGATGGGAGGCGCCGGGGCCGAGCTCGGCGGCGGTGTAGGTGTTGAAGTCGCAGTAGCCGCAGCGGGTCACGCAGAACGGCACGTGGACGTAGAAGCCGAACGGACGCTCGCCGAGGCCGCGGAGGGCGCTCTCGGGCAGCTCGCCCGAGGTGGGCACGGGATCGCCGTCAGGCAGGGTGGATGGCACGTACTCCAGTCTGCCGCGCCCGCAGGTATGGAGCCGCCACTCCGCAGGCGACAACGGCCGGCCGGCGGGCTCAACAAATCCTCAACACAATCTCAACGCGTGCGCCCTACCGTCCCTGGCATCGATCGGATCGGGCGAAGGGGGACCAACAATGGGGCACATGGCCAGGGTGATCGGGGCGCTCGCGATCGCCGGCGCGACGGGGGCTGCCCTGCTGACCGGATCGGGCGCGGCGTCAGCCGCCACGCTGCCCGGGTGCGGCGCGCCGCGTCCGGTCAACGTCGACTCCGGCTGGGGCGTCATGGGGGGTTCGTTCAACCTCAAAACCGCTCCGTACGCCAAGTGCGGCAACGTCACCAGGGTCCACGCGGGCCAGGTCCTGTACTTCCACTGCTGGACGCGGAACGAGTACGGCAGGCACTGGGTGTACGTCCGCGTCAAGGGCACCGGGACGCACGGCTGGATGAGCAAGGACAACCTGCGCACCATCAGGAACACCCAGAGGCAGGCATGCGGCGGCGAGGACCACCGCGACTACAGGTGACGGGCCGGATGGCGGGACCGCCCCGCCATCGAAACGGCTTTCCGCGGCCGGCCGACGTTCTCCGGTCGCTTGACATTGACCTGCTCCTCGCCCTAAAGAGGCGAGAATTCCGGAACCGCTTGCGCGGCCCTGGTGCTTGGCGCTTCACAGACCGGACAATCCCGAAGTCTCCACGCCCTGAGACGACCGGCCCGGCCGCCTGTAGTGCCATGTTGATCTCACTCGACGGTTTGGTTATCGCACACCCGTTCGATCGATTCCGACTTTAGCGCCTCTCCGGCCGTGCCGCCATTGATTCGCTGAGCTCATCGTGGTGGCGGCGGGGCGGCACGCGGTGGCGGAGCTGTTCCCGCGCGATCCCGCGCGCTCGCCGTACGACGTGCCGCAGCGCAGGCTGTTCGCGGGCGTGTTCCATGGCGTGCGACCGAGCACGACGCTCGGCTACGACATCTCGCCCGGATGGACCCGGCAGGCGTCGGGCCCGCGCTGCTCGCGACGATGGCCGAGCACGCGCCGCGCCTGCGCGAGCAGATCGACCCGGCCGAGTTCGGGCTGACGGGGGCCGAGGACGCGCTGCGGGGCGCGGTCACGCCGACCGTGCGCGAGGCGGTGGCCAAGCTGCCGAGCGGGCGTGTCGCCCTGGCGATCGGCGACGCCTGGATCACCGACGACCCGCTGACCGCGCAGGGCGCGAACGTGGGCTCGGCCTGCGCCTGGATCGCGGCCGAGTCGATCGCGGCGGACGGGCCGTACGACGTGGCCTGGGCGCGCGCCGTCGCCCAGCGGATGTGGGACGAGGCGGCCGGGCCGGTCACCGAGTGGACCAACGCGTTCCTGCGGCCGCCGGCCGACCACATCATCGAGTTGCTCGCGACCGCGGCGACCCGCGCGGAGGCCGCCGACCTGATGGTTGAGCTGTTCTCCGACCCGGCGGGCAACTGGGCGGTGCTGTCCGACCCGGACGAGGTCATCCGGCTCGTTGACGCCATGGTGTGAGGGCTCTACGATCGCCTCAACTGATAGGAAAGTTTCCTATCAGTTGAGGCTTCTCGGAGACACTCGTGAAGAGAAAGATCCTGATCACGCTCTCGCTCCTGCTCGGCTTCACGGCGGTCTCCGTGCCGGCCGAGGCCCACACCGGATTCAAGCGGGTCGCGTACTTCATCCAGTGGGGCGTCTACGGCCGCGACTACCACGTCAAGGACGTGGACGCCACGGGCGCCGCGGCCAAGCTCACCCACCTCAACTACGCGTTCGGGTTCGTCAACGCCGAGGGCTCCTGCTACTCGGCCGACCCGTGGGCGGACTGGCAGCGGCCGGTGCCGGCCGAGCAGAGCGTGGACGGCGTGGCCGACGCGCCCGGCCAGGCGCTGAACGGCAACCTCAACCAGCTGCGCAAGCTCAAGGCCAAGCACCCGGGGCTCAAGGTGCTGATCTCGCTGGGCGGCTGGACCGGCTCGAAGCACTTCTCCGACGCCGTGCTCACCGCCGAGTCGCGGGCCGGCCTGGCGCGGTCGTGCATCGACCTCTGGCTGCGCGGCAACCTGCCGGGGCTCGAACCGGGCGCGGGGGCCGGCGTATTCGACGGCATCGACCTGGACTGGGAGTGGCCGGGCTCGTCCGGGGCCGAGGGGAACGTCATCCGGCCGGAGGACAAGCGGAACTTCACGTTGTTCGTGGAGGAGCTGCGGGCGCAGCTCAAGGCGTACTCGGGGGCGGCGCAGCTCACCGCCTTCCTGCCGGCCGCGGCCGCCAAGATCGACGCCGGGTTCGAGGTGCGGCGGGTGTTCCAGGCGCTCGACTTCGCCACCGTCCAGGGGTACGACCTGCACGGCTCCTGGGAGCTGCAGACCGGGCACAACGGCAACCTGTTCACCGACCGGCGCGACCCGAACCCGGTGAAGTACAGCGTCGACCAGACCGTCCGCGACTACTTGTCGCGCGGGGCGCCCGCCCGCAAGATCGTGGTCGGGGTGCCCGCGTACGGGCAGGGCTGGACCGGCGTCACCGGGGGCGGCGACGGCCTCTACAAGCCCGCCACCGGGCCCGCCCCCGGCAAGTGGGCCCCGGGCAGCGAGGACTACAAGGACCTGGTGAGCAAGCCCGGCAAGCGTTACCGGGACCTGCGCACCGGGACGTTGTGGCTCTACGACGGCAACGAGTTCTGGTCGTACGACGATCCGGCGGTGATGGTGCAGAAGGCGGCGTACATCCGGCTCAAAGGGCTGGGCGGGTCGATGATGTGGTCGATCGACCAGGACGACTCCCGCGCCTCCCTCACGTCGGCGTTGTACTCGGTCCTGCGCTGAGAACAGGCATGAGAACCGGCGGCCGGGTAGAGCCCCCTCCCTACCCGGCCGCCTCCACGCCGAGCACCTTCTCGGCCATCTCGTCCCATCGGCGGTCATGCCCGGGGACGGCGAGGATCCGGCGCAGCGCGTCCCTGTCCCCGTGGCGGGCCCGGAACCAGTCGGCCACCGTCACGCCGGCCTCGGGCCGCGAGACGATCTCCACCTCGTCGCCGGCGCCCAGCTCGCCCAGCTCGACCACCCGCAGGTAGGCCCCCGGACGCGCGGCACCGGTGAACCGCTTCACCCATCCCGGCCTGTCCATCCAGTTGCGGAACACCACGCACGGCGTGCGGGGCCCGGTGACCTCCAGCACGGCGCTGCCCACCCGCCACCGCTCGCCGATCATGGCCCCGTTGACGTCGACGCCGGAGGTCGTGAGGTTTTCTCCGAACCGGCCGTTGCGCAGGCCCTCCCCGAGCTCGCCCTCCCACCACTCGTAGTCTTCGCGGGCGTAGGAGTAGACGGCGTGGTCGGGAGCGCCGTGGTTTTCCTTGTCGGCGCGCTCGTCACCGGCCAGCCCGTTGGCGTGCACCTCCACGCGATGCGTGACCGCCTGCTTGTCGATCGCCGTACGCCCCATCTTCCCGGCCCACTCAGCAACGACCGTTTTGCCCACGTTTACGGAGAGAATGCGCATATTTGGACGGTAGCCGAGCACCACTTCGCTCAGCGACACCTTTATCGGCCCCGCACTTCGCCCGAATTGAGCTGGGACTCATCGTCGAACCCGGCGAGCTCTAACAACGCCTCCAACGCCGCCTGCCGGATCTCCTCGACCGAGTCACCCCGTTCGCCGAAACACTCGGCCGCCACGTCCAGCAGTGCGGTGACGACCGCGGCGTCCGGATAGGGCACGTCGACCAGCACCGTGCCGTCATCCCCCTCCTCGCCGGCCGCGTCCAGGTGGCGCCTCAGCAGGCGCCTGGCCTCCTCGGCAACAGCGACCCCCAGCACCGCGGCACGCTCGAATCGCTCAGAAGCAATCACGTCACCCTCCAGTCGCACAGGTGTTCGGAAGAGAAGGTAGACGACGCCACCGACAGAATCCCTTGCACGCACGGGACTCGCGCGCGCCGGGCGGGCCCGGCTCGTTACACTCGAACGGTGTACGACTTGATCATCAACGTTGAGGACCTCACGGTCGAGCTCGGCGGCAACCCCGTGCTCCAGGGGATGAATCTGACCGTGTGCGCCGGCGAGACCGTGGCCGTGGTCGGCCCCAATGGATCCGGCAAGTCGACGCTGCTGCGCTGCCTCGCCGGGCTCCAGCCCGCCGCCTCGGGCGAGGTGCGGGTGTTCGGCGAGCCACCGGCCGACGACGGCCCCTTCTGGCGCCGGGTCGCGTTCCTGGCCGACGAGCCGGCTTGGTATCCGGGGCTCACCGCGCGCGAACACCTGGAGTTGATGGCGGCCGTGCACCCCGAGGCTCGCATGACGGTCGAGGCGGCGTTGGACGTGTTCGCCCTGGCGGAGCGGGCGGACGCGGCGCCGCTGAACCTGTCCACCGGCCAGCGCCAGCGCCTCTCGCTGGCCGCCGCCCTGCTCAGGCCCAGCACGTTGCTGCTGCTCGACGAGCCGGAGCGCGGCCTGGACGCCGATTTCCGCGCCCGGCTGGCCGACCTCCTCGACGCGTACACCGATGAGGGCGGCACGGTGCTCATGGCCACCCACGACCCGGGCCTGGCCGCCCGCGCCCGCCGGATCGCGCCTTCGCCGGGTGTGGCCGCATGACCGGGACCTCCGAGATCGGGCTGCGGCAGCCCGCTGGACGGATCCTCACGAAGGACGGCACGCCGATGACGCCTGGACGTGTCGAAGGCAGCCCGGCCCATCGGCTCCGGCGAGGCCTGAGGGCGTCATCGGCAGAGCGTCGATCACGGCAGGGTGCGAACACCCCCGGCCGAACCCGCCGACTGCCGCGGGGGCACGGGCGAGCCGCCGGCAGCGCGTCGGGATCGGAGGCCAGGGGATGACCGAGTCCGAGATCAGCGTGCGTTCGGTGCGGGCCTTCGTGCGCTCGCGCAGCCGTACGCGCTCCAGCGCCGTCGACCGCTACGTGACCGCCTTCTGCGTCGCGATGTTCCTCGCCGTGCTCGGCGACCCGCTCTCCGGCGTGCTGGCGGGGCTGGCCGGGCCCGCCGATCCCGCGCGCATGGGCGCGGGGGTGGCGCTGATCGCGATGGCTTTGACCGGCTTCCTGGCGGCGGCCCGGGCCGCCGGGCCTGTGATGTTGTCCGCCCCCGACGCGTCCTGGCTGCTGCTGTCGCCGCTGGATCGGCGGCGTCTGCTCGGACGGACCGGACGGGCGCTCGTCCTGGTCGCCGTCGTGGCGGGGGCGGTGCTCGGGCTGGGGATGCTGGCGGTGCTCGGCGCGCCGGACCGGCTCGTGTGGCGGCTGCTCGGTGCGCTGGTGCTGGGCGTCTCGGCGAGCGTGGGCGGGATGGCGCTGGCCGTGCTCGGGCAGGCGTCCCAGTCCTGGCAGGTGTGGCTGACCGCCGCGATGGCCGCGCTGCTGGTGCTGGCGGTGGTGGCCGTGAGCGGGCAACTCCGCACGGTGCTGGCCATCGCCGCGAGCGCGCCCCTGCCCGCGGTGGCGGCCGCCGCCTCCGGCGCCGCCCTGGTCTCGGCCTTGCTGGTACGCCAGGCGTGGGCATCCCTCGACAAGATCCCCGCTCCCGTCCTCGTGACGGCCTCGACCCGGGCGGGACACGTGGCGAGCGCGGCCGCCGGCGTCGATCCCGGGGGGTTCACGTGGATCGCCGAGGACAACCACTGGCGGGCCAGGAAGCTCACCTCCCGGCGGTGGCCGTCGTTGCCCGCGCCCTTCGCTCTGGCCTGGCAGGACTGGCGCCGCCTGGCCCGGAGGCCGGGGCGGCTGGCGACCATGTTCGCGGCCGTCGCGCTTCCCGCCGTGCTGGCCCAGGCAGGCGGCTCTCCGGCGGCCCTCGGGGCGGCCGTGCTCGTGGGCGGGCTGGCGGTGGCGGCGGCGAGCACGTCGGGCGCCCGCCGCGACGGCGACAACCCCGCCCTGGCCAGGCTGATCGGCGTGGGCCGCCGCCCGGCACTGGCGGCCCGCGCCCTGCTGCCCGCGTTGCTGAGCGGCGCATGGACGACGATGGCGCTGGCCGGCCTGACTCTGGCGGGAACCGGGGCGGGGATCGGAGCGGGCTCCGAGTCGTGGTGGCTGTTCGGGCCGTTGGTCGCGCCTGCTCTTGCGGCGGGTGCCCTTCGGATGGTCAGGCGGAGTCCGGTCGACCATTCGCTCCCCGTCATCGAGACGGCCGGCGGGGCGATCCCGCTCGGGCCGGTGCTCTGGGCGGCCACGGGCGTGGACCTGGCGCTGATCGGGTGCCTGCCTGCCGCGATCGCGCTCACCGCTCCCTCTGCCGAGATGGGGGCGTTCCTGGCGGCCCAGGCCGTGACCGGCCTGGCGGTGCCGGCCGGCTATGTGTGGCGGGCGAAAGGGCGCGCGGGCGGCTGAGAGCCCTCCACAGGCCCCTGAGAGCCCTCCACAGGCCGCTGAGGCGCCGTTTCAGGCGACGTACACGTCGCTCGGCACTCCCCCGTACGGGATCGTGCGGTCTTTCCGCATGCCCGCCCGCTCCGCCACCTTTCGTGACGGCGCGTTGACGTCGCGGATCACCGCGACGATCGGCCCGAGCCCTTTGCCGAGCCGCAGCGCCGTCTCGACCAGCTCGAGCGCGTACCCGTTCCCCCATGCGGACGGCCGGAACCGGTAGTAGAGGTTCAGCACCTGGTCACCGTCGACGACGGCGTGGCGCAGGCCGCCGAAGCCGATCACCTCCTGCTCCCCCAGCAGCCGCACCGCCCAGTAGCCGAGCCCGCGCTCGGCCCAGTCGGCCAGCCACAGATCCAGCATGGCCCGGCTGGACGTCAGGTCGGGGGAAGGGCCGGAGGGATTGTACACGCTCGTACGCGGATCGGAGTGAAGCTCGTGCACGGCCGCCAGGTCGCCGGGCGTGACGCGAGATAGAAGCATTCGCGCCGTTTGCACCACTTCCATGCCTTCAGCGTAGCCGTTACGATCGATAGGCAATCGCTACCAATCGATAGAGCGATGGAGCGGCAGATGGACGTACCGAAGATCCAGGCGGCGCTGCGGCTCCTCGCGCGCGGGCTGGAGGAGCTGGCGGGCGCGCTCGGCGAGCAGGCGGAGGCCGGCGAGGACGAGCGGACGGCACGCGTCATCCGGGAGTGGGGACGGCGCGGGCTCACCCAGAAGGAGGCGTCCGAGCTGTTCCAGAGGAACGGGTTCGCCCCGCAGACCACGGGCGGATGGGCGCGCGGCGAATGGGTGGAGATCGGCGACGACGGCCTGCGCTACCTCACCGCCAAGTCACACGCCTGGCTGGAGGACCGATCATGACGTTCTCGGTGCGCATCGCCGTACGCGGCTACGAGCTCGACGCGCAGGGCCACGTCAACAACGCCGTCTACCACCAGTACGGCGACCACGCCCGCTGGGAATGCCTGCGGGCCGCGGGCATCTCCGTCGACGACCTGCTGAGCGGCGGCATCGGCCCCGTCACCCTGGAGAACACGATCCGCTACCACCGGGAGCTGCGCGGCGGCGACGAGGTCGACGTGACGTGCGTGTTCGAGTGGGGCGAGGGGCGGACGTTCCGGGTCAGGCAGGAGTTCAGGCGCGCGGACGGCGAGCTCGCGGCCGAGATGACCGGCGTCGGCGGGCTGATGGACCTCCGTGCCCGCCGCCTGCTCGACGACCCCAAGGCGCGCTGGCGCTCGCTCGCGCGGACGCCGGCCGTGCTGGGGCTCTGAACGCTACTTCTTGGCCTTGTCGGCGCTGGAGTCGGTGGACAGCGCGGCGACGAAGGCCTCCTGGGGCACCTCGACGCGGCCGACCATCTTCATCCGCTTCTTGCCTTCCTTCTGCTTCTCCAGCAGCTTGCGCTTACGGGAGATGTCACCGCCGTAGCACTTGGCCAGGACGTCCTTGCGGATGGCGCGGATGTTCTCGCGGGCGATGACCCTGGCGCCGATCGCGGCCTGGATCGGCACCTCGAACTGCTGCCGCGGGATCAGCTCGCGCAGCTTCTTCGCCATGTCGACGCCGTAGGAGTATGCCTTCTCCTTGTGGACGATCGCGCTGAACGCGTCGACGGGCTCGCCCTGCAGCAGGATGTCGACCTTGACCAGGTCGGCCTCCTGCTCGCCCGCCGGCTCGTAGTCGAGCGAGGCATAGCCCCGGGTGCGCGACTTGAGCTGGTCGAAGAAGTCGAAGATGATCTCACCGAGCGGCAGCGTGTAGCGGATCTCGACACGGTCTTCCGACAGGTAGTCCATGCCGAGCAGCTGGCCGCGCCGCCCCTGGCAGATCTCCATGATCGCGCCGATGAACTCGGCCGGGGCCAGGATCGTGGACTTGGTGACCGGCTCGAAGACCTGCGCGATCTTGCCGCCCGTCGGGAACTCCGACGGGTTGGTGACCGTGAGCTCCTTGCCGTCCTCCATGACCACGCGGTAGACGACGTTGGGCGCGGTCGAGATCAGCGACAGGCCGAACTCCCGCTCCAGCCGCTCGCGCACGATCTCCATGTGGAGCAGCCCCAGGAAGCCGACGCGGAAGCCGAACCCGAGCGCGGCCGAGGTCTCCGGCTCGTAGACGAGCGCGGCGTCGTTGAGCTGGAGCTTGTCGAGCGCCTCGCGCAGCTCGGGGTATTCGTCGCCGTCGATCGGATAGAGCCCGGAGAACACCATCGGCTTCGGATGCTCGTAGCCCGCCAGCATCTCGCCGGCCGGCTTGGCCGCCGAGGTGACGGTGTCACCGACCCGCGACTGGCGCACGTCCTTGACGCCGGTGATGAGGTAGCCCACCTCGCCCACGCCGAGGCCCCGGTCGGAGACCTTGGGCTCGGGCGAGATGACGCCGATCTCCAGCGTCTCGTGGGTGGCCATGGTGGACATCATCAGGATGCGCTCGCGCTTGCCGAGGTGCCCGTCGATGACCCGGACGTACGTCACCACGCCGCGGTAGGTGTCGTAGACCGAGTCGAAGATCAGCGCCCGGGCGGCCGTGTCCGCGTTGCCGACCGGCGCGGGGACCGTCTGGACCACGTGGTCGAGCAGCTCGCGCACGCCCTCTCCGGTCTTGCCGGAGACCTTGAGCACGTCGGACGGGTCGCAGCCGATCAGCCCGGCGAGCTCCTCGGCGAACTTCTCCGGCTGCGCCGCGGGCAGGTCGATCTTGTTGAGGACCGGGATGATGTGGAGGTCGGCGTTCATGGCCAGGTAGAGGTTGGCCAGCGTCTGCGCCTCGATGCCCTGGGCCGCGTCGACCAGCAGGATGGCGCCCTCGCACGCCTGCAGCGATCGCGACACCTCGTAGGTGAAGTCGACGTGCCCCGGCGTGTCGATCATGTTGAGCACGTGGCCGTCCCATGGCAGCCGCACGGCCTGCGACTTGATCGTGATGCCGCGCTCGCGCTCGATGTCCATCCTGTCGAGATATTGAGCGCGCATGGAGCGGTCGTCGACCACGCCGGTGATCTGCAGCATCCGGTCGGCAAGGGTCGACTTGCCATGGTCGATGTGCGCGATGATGCAGAAGTTGCGGATCAACGCGGGGTCGGTCTGGCCAGGCTGAGTGCGCACCGAAGTCCGTTTCGACAGGGTTGAGGTCAAGCGTCTTTCATGGTGACATGCCCGGGTGATTGCCCGAACCGTCATCCGCCGCGGCCTGCGCCTGGTCGCGCTTGCCTTGGCCGTCGTGGTCGCGCTGGTCGGCCTCCTCGCCGCCGCGCTCCGCCTTCAGTTTACCGGTGCCCCGGCGGCCTGGGCGAAGAGCACCGGCAACGACGCCCTCTGGCTGGGACACATGTGGGTGGACGGCCGCCGCACGGAGCGCGACGTCGAGCGGCTCGCCGTACGGCTGCGCGCCACAGGGGTCAAGGACGTGTACGTCCACTCCGGCCCCTTCGAGTGGGACGGCCGATTAGACCCCGCCAAATACCCCAACGCCGGAAATTTCGTGAAATGGATGCATAAGAACCTGCCCACCGTCCGCGTCTCCGCCTGGCTCGGCCAGGCCGTCAAGAACGGTCTCGACCTCGACGACCCTGAGGCCCGCGACAACGTCCTGGCCGGCATCGCCGCGATCATGAAGCAGGGCTACGACGGCATCCACTACAACTTCGAGCCCATCGGCGACGGCGACACGGAGTTCCTGGACCTGCTGGAGCGGACCAGGCAGCACACGAAACTCCTGTCCACGTCCGTTCCCCAGATCGAGCCGTACGCGGGCATGCGCCTGGCCGCGAGGGCGATCCTGGGCCACGACAAATACTGGTCCGGGGGCTATTTCGAGCAGGTCGTGAGCCGCGTCGACCAGGTCGCCATCATGACGTACGACTCGGGCACCCCGGCTCAGTCGCTCTACGGCGGCTACGCGGCCAGGCAGGCCGAGCTCGCCCTGGGCATGGTCCCCGAGGAGAAGCACCTGTTCATCGGCGCCCCCGCCTACCACGACCACGGCCTGCCCTGGCTCGACGCGGCCGAGAGCGTGGCGATGGCGGCGGAAGGCGCCCGGCTGGCCCTGACCGAGCACGGCCGCAGAGAACGCTTCGGCCTGGCGCTGTACGTCGACTTCGCCGCCACCGAAGAGGACTGGCGGGAGTACATGACCCGATGGATGACCGTACACTGACGAAGAACAGACCCTTTGCCCAGGCCGTTGATTTGAGCAGCCACCTGGGTTATTGGTAACCTGTTCAACTGCGTGTGGCGCGCCCTCTCTCTAGCCCGCGCGCCCCATCCATCACCAGACTTTCACCGAGGCTTCTTCGTGGCGAACATCAAGTCCCAGATCAAGCGCAACAAGCAGAACGAGAAGGCTCGTCTGCGCAACAAGGCGGTCAAGTCCTCTCTGAAGACGGCCGTCCGCAAGTTCCGCGAGGCCGCCGAGCAGGGCGACGTCGAGCAGGCCCAGGCGCTGCAGCGCGCCGCCGCCCGCCAGCTGGACAAGGCCGTCAGCAAGGGCGTCATCCACAAGAACCAGGCCGCCAACCGCAAGTCCTCGATCGCCAAGCAGGTCGCGGCTCTGGCCGCCAAGTAGGACTCGCAGCACCGACGCCGCATCCCTAGGGGTGCGGCGTTTTTGTTGTCTCCGCGTTTTGTCACGATTTCGATATCACATGGGCGTATCGGGTGCGTCACCGTTGCCGAGATCACCTTGCCCACCGTCCGGCCGCTCGCTGATGGTGCACTAAACGGCCTGTGGCGAAGGGGGACGGATGCGGGCGCCGTTGGTCGTCAAACGGGCGTTCAGCGAGCCGATGCTCCTCCTGGCCGCGTTCGGGTCGATCCTGCTGGCCACCACCACGCTGGTCGCGCTGGCCATGTACGCCTCCTCCATCACCGACGCCGGCGTCCGCCGGACGATGGAGACGGCCTCCTACCGCCAGAAGGCCGCGACCGTCACCGCCCAGGTCACCGCCGAGACCTTCGTCAGGTACGACCGGGCGGTGCGCGACGAGCTCACCAGGGCCTACTCCGCCCCTCCTGCCGTCGCCACCAGCCTCCGCTCAGACTCGTACGTCATGCCGGGGCAGGACGGCAAGGAAATGCCGGAGCTGCTCAGGTTCGGCAGCCACGACGGGCTCGACCGGCACGCCAAGCTCGTCTCGGGCAGCTGGCCGCGGACCGGCGGATCGCCGGTCGAGGCGGCGATCTCGCTGGAGGCGGCCTCGGCCACCGGGTTCGAGGTCGGCGGGGAGTTCACCACGAAGGGCCGGCTCGACCCGCGCCCGGTCACGGTCCGCGTCGTCGGCGTCTTCCAGCTCGACGACCCCGCCGGCGAGCGCTGGGCGGGGGAGCCGTTGCTGAGCAGGGGCGTCGAGCGTGGCGAGTTCGCCACGTACGGGCCGCTGATGGTGGCGCGGGAGACGTTCATGGCGCGCTTCGCCACCAACGTCAGAGCCACCTGGACGGCCGAGCCCGACCTGAGCAGGCTGACGCCCGAGCGGCTGCGCCCACTGGCGGGCGCGGTCGGCGGGGTCGGCGAGCGGCTGACGGCGGCGGGCTGCGTGAGCTGTGTGGCCGCCAGCCGCCTGCCCGAGATCCTCACCCAGCTCGACACCGCGTCCCTGGTGGCCCGCTCCACCATGCTGATCCCGGTGCTGCAGCTGCTGTTGCTGGCCGCGTACGCGCTGATGCTCACCGCCCGGCTGCTCGCCGACCACCGCCGCATGGAGGTGGCGCTGCTGCGCTCGCGCGGCGCCGGCACGGTCCGCCTGGCGGGGCTGGCCGGGGCCGAGGCGCTGCTGGTGGCGCTGCCGTGCGCGGTCGTCGCGCCGCTCCTCGGGCCGCCGCTGCTGGCGCTGGTCAACCAGCTGCCCTGGATCAGGGCCTCTGGGGTGCGCCTGGCGCCGTCGGCCGATCTCGGCACGTTCCTCGTGTCGTTCGGGGTGGCCCTGGCCTCGGCCGTGCTGCTGGTGCTGCCGGCGTTGGCGGGCGCGCGGCGCACGTACGTGGAGGAGCAGTCGGCGCGCGGCCGCGGGGTGCGCGGGCTGATCGAGGGGGCGGGCGCGGACCTGGCGCTGCTCGCGGTGGCCGCGCTGGCGATCTGGCAGCTGCGTCGCTACGGCGCGCCGGTCACCGTGACTGCGGCGGGAGGGCTCGGCATCGACCCGCTCATCGTCTCCGGACCCGCGCTGGCGCTGCTCGCGGGCGGCATGCTGGGACTGCGGCTGGTGCCGCGCGTGTCGCGGGCGACCGTGCTGCTGACCTCCCGCAGGCCCACGCTCGCCCCCGCGCTGGGGGCGTGGCAGGTCAGCAGGCGGCCGCTCACGTACGCCGGTCCCGCGTTGCTGCTGACCATGGCGATCGCGATCGGCATCGTGTCCATGACCACGGCCGCCACCTGGCGGGCCTCGCAGCTCGACCAGGCCCGCCACCAGGCCGGGGCCGACCTGCGGCTGTCGGGGCCGCCGGACGCGCCCGAGCTGGGGTCGCTGGGGCGCGGCACGGCCTTCAGCGCGCTGCCCGGCGTCACCGCGGCCTCTCCGGCCTTCCGCGGGCAGACCGAGGTGAGCGGCGAGAGCGCGGTGCTGCTCGGGCTCGACGCGGCCGCGCTCGGTGAGCTGTTCCACCTGCGTCCCGACCTCTCGGCGCAGACGGTCCCGCAGATCTCCCGGGCCCTCGTCGGAGGTCAGGTCGCCGGGCTGGAGCTGCCCGGACGGCCTCGCACGCTCGTCGTGCGGCTCGAGGCGGGCGCCGACGTGCCGGCGCGGCTGGTGCTGTCCGACGCGCTGGGCGTGTGGCGGGATCTGCCGCTCGGCCTGCTGCGCGAGGGCGACAACCGGATCGAGCTCGATCTGCGGTCGCTCGCGGGGCGGTCCGGCGAGATCACCTACCCGTTGTCGCTGCGCGGCCTCGTCAGCGGCGCGCCGGTCGGGCTGACCTTGACCGGGCTCGGCGCGGACGGCCGCGACGTGGCGATGCCCCGGATCTCCCGTGAGGTGCCCGACGTGATCGCGTTCGGGCCGCTGCGGAATCTGGGGCCGCTGCCCGTGGTGCTCACCGCCGACCTGGCCGCCGCGCTCAAGCTGAGTGCCGGCCAGGCCGGGCGGATCAACGTCGGCGGGCGGGTCCTGCCGGTCACGGTGGTGGGCGTCGTCGACAGCATGCCGACCGCCGCGGGCGGGCAGAACGCCGTGCTCGCCGATCTGGGGACGCTACAGGGCCACGAACTGGCCGCGGGGCAGCCGCCCAGACCCGTCACCGAATGGTGGCTCGCCGCCGCCGACACGGCGCCGGCGCGGGCGGCGCTGCGCAAGAGCCCCGAATGGGACGTGACCGCGGTCGACCGGCGCGAGCTGGAGGCCGCGCTGCGGGACGACCCGCTCGCCGGCGGTCTGCAGGGGGCGCTGATGCTGGGGTTCGCCGCGGCGCTGGGGTTCGCGCTGCTCGGGTTCCTGGTGAACGCGGCGGTCGCGGCGCGGGAGCGGAGGGCCGAGTTCGCCGTCCTGCGGGCGCTCGGGACCAGCTCCCGGCAGATGTTCGGGCTGCTGGCGACGGAGCAGGCGTTCGTCATCGGGCTGTCGCTGGCGGCCGGCACCGGGCTCGCCGTGGCCGTCGGGAGGCTGGTGGTGCCGCACATCGTGCTCACCGGGCAGGCGGCGGCGGTCACGCCGGGCGTGCTGCTCGACATCCCGTGGGCGGCCACGGCCGCGATGCTGGCGCTGGTGGCCGGGGTGCTGTTCGCGATCGTCGCCGGGCTGGCACGGCGCCTGCGGCGCGGGCACGTCTTGGAGGACAGGTGAGGATGCCTCTTCCCGTCCGTGAGCACGTGGGCACGCTGGCCGTGCTGGCCGCGCTCACGGCGGTCGCCTGCCTGCTCGTCTCCGGGCTGCCCAGGGCGATGCAGGCGTCTTTCGACCAGGCGCTGCGCCGGGCGCTGACCACCGCCCCCGCCGTGCAGGCCGACCTGACGGTGGCCGCGGAACCGTACGCGCCGACCGAGGACCTGCACGAACGCGCCGCCTTCGAAGCCCGCGGCCGTCACTGGCGCGAGGCCCTCCCGGCGGCGCTCCAGCCGCTGGTCACGACCACCGGTCACATGAGCGCCAAGACCGTCCGCACGCCCCTCACCGGGACCGGCGGCGCAACGTACGTCAACCTCGGCTGGCTGTCCGACGCCGACCGGCGGGTGAACTGGGTGCAGGGCCGGGCGCCCGGCCCGCCGTCCACGACCCGCCACGAGGGCGCCAACATCCCCCTGATCGAGGTGGGCGTCGTGGACGAGGCCGTACACCAGATGGATCTCCGGATCGGGCAGACCAGGACGCTGGGCGAGAGCGACTACGTCGCCGTGAAGATCGTCGGGGTCTTCAAGGCCAAGGACCCGCGCGACCGCTACTGGACCCACAACCCCGACGTCCTCCACGTCACCAAGCAGCTGACGCGGGACGGCACCATCGAGCTCCACACCACGACGCTGATGTCCGACGCGGGGCTGGCCGCGCTCAGCAGCGCCTCCCGCCACCTGACGTACCGCTGGGTGCTGCCCGTCGACGCGCGGGCCGCGAACGCGCTCGACGTGCCGCACCTCAGCGCGGCGGTCGAGGACCTGCGCCGGCTGGTGTCGGTCCAGGTGGTGAGCACCACCCCGCACCGCCTGGACACCGGGCTGCCCAAGCTGCTCGGCGACTTCAGCGCGGCGCTGGCCACCGCGGAGACCGTGATGTACCTGGTGCTCGGCGGGCTGCTCGCGGTCGCGATCGGCGTGATCGTGCTGGGCGTGCGGCTGCTGACCGACCGGATGGACCACACGCTGGGGCTGGCGCGGGCGCGCGGCGGGTCGCTGCGGCAGGTGGCGGGCGCCGGGGCGGCGCTGACCGGGCTCGCCGTGGCGCCCGCGGCCCTCGCCGGGTACGCCGTGTCGTTCCTCGTGCCGGGACCGGTGCTCCTCGTGGTGCACGTCGGCCCGGCGGTCGTGGTGGTCGCGGCGGTCGGGTTCGCGGTGGCGCGGGTGTCGCTCGCGCATCGTACGCCGCTGCGCGAGCGGCGCGACGACGTGGTCGCCGCACGGCCGTCCGTCCGGCGGATCACGCTGGAGGTGCTGGTCGTGGCGCTGGCGCTGGCGGGGGCGTACCTGCTGCGGGCGCGCGGCCTGACCCGGGATCCGTTCCTGTTGTTCGTGCCGGTCGCGCTGACGCTCGCGGCCTCGCTGATCACGTTGCGCTGCTACCCGTACCCGCTGCGGCTGCTCGTCCGGCTGGCCGGGCAGGGCCGTGCCGCCGTGCCGTTCCTGGGGCTGACCAGGGCGGCCAGGGCGCGCTCCGCCAGCGGGCTGCCGGTGCTGATCCTGCTGCCGGCGCTCGGGGTGTCGGTGTTCGCCGCGGTGATCTCCGACGGGATCGCGACCACGCAGCGGCTCGCGTCCTGGCAGCAGGTCGGCGCGCCGATCAAGGTGACGTCGCTCGGGATCATCTACCCCTCCCTCGTCGAGCAGGTGCGCGCATTGGACGGGGTGGAGGAGGTGGTGGTCGCGCAGACGGGGCGCGTGCAGCTCGGGTACGTCGCCGAGTACGCACAGGCCGTCGCGGTGGACGTGGCACAGTGGCGGCGGCTCGTCGCCGGCGCGCCCATCGACCTGCCGGAGCTGTCCGGCGGCACGTCCGCGCTGGTCTCGCCCGAGCTGCGGGGGCGGGGCACGTTCGAGATCGGGTGGCAGTCGCGGATGCGGCTGACAACCCAGGGAGTGATCGACTCGGTCCCCGGGTTCCACACCGACGGCAAGTTCATCCTCATGCCTTTGAGCGCGCTCCCCCGGCCTGAGGTGAACACGTTGCTGATCAAGGGTGACGCCTCGCCCGCCGAGCTGGCGCGGCTGGTCCCGCTGGCGACCGTGGACACCCAGGAGCGGGCGCTGGCCGCCATCCGGGAGGATCCGCTGACCGGCACGGTCCGCTCCACGCTGATCGTGGTGACGGTGGCGCTGGGGGCGTACGCGCTGGTGGCCGTCATCCTGTCGCTCGTCGTCGGGGCCGCCGACCGGGCCAGGGCGGTGTCGTTCCTGCGTACGCTCGGGCTGTCGGACCGGCAGGCGCGGCGCCTGACCGTGCTGGAGGTGCTGCCCATGGTCCTGGTCACCTCACTGGCGGGGCTCGCGCTGGGGCTGGGGCTGCCGCCCGCGCTGGGGCCCGGGGTGGACCTGTCCGCGTACGCCGGGGACCTGCCCGTCGGCGACTATTCGCCCGATCTGCTCACGCCCGCCGCGCTGGCGGCGGGGCTGACCGTCGTGGCCGCGCTCGGCGCGTACGCGCACACCGCCATCGCGCGCCGCCGCAGTCTCGGCGCCGAACTCCGAGTGGGAGACTCTTCATGAACCCGACCCTGTCCGAGCTGGAAGCCAGGGCCGCGCGGAAGAAGGCCGCGTTCGGCGGCGACGCGCACATCGTGTGCGACAACCTCGTCCGCATCTACAAGACCGAGGGCGTCGAGGTCGTCGCGCTGCAGGGCCTGGACCTCGTGATCGACGAAGGCGAGCTGGTCGCCATCGTCGGGGCGTCCGGGTCGGGCAAGTCGACGCTGCTCAACGTGCTGTCCGGGCTGGACGTGCCCACGGCCGGGGTGGCGAGGGTGGCGGGCATGGACCTGCTGTCGATGACCCCGCGCGACCGGCTGCGCTACCGGCGGTCCGTGGTCGGGTTCCTCTGGCAGCAGACGGCGCGCAACCTGCTGCCGTACCTGACCGCCCGCGAGAACGTCGAGCTGCCGATGCGGCTGGCCGGCGCCGCCTCGAGGAAGGGGCGGGCCATGGAGCTGTTGGAGCTGCTGGGCGTGGACTCCTGCGCCAACCGGAAGGCCACCGAGATGTCGGGCGGCGAGCAGCAGCGCGTCGCCATCGCCGTCGCCCTGGCCAACTCCCCGCAGCTCGTCCTGGCCGACGAGCCGACGGGAGAGCTGGACAGCGAGACGTCCGAGCTGGTGTTCCAGGCGCTGAGGACGGCTAATCGGGAACTCCGGGTGACCGTGGTCGTCGTGACGCACGACCCGCTGGTGTCGGAGCAGGTGGACCGGACGGTGGGCATTCGCGACGGGCGTACCAGCAGCGAGACGCTCCGGCGCGAGGACGCCGAGGGGCGGATCATCGCCGAGGAGTACGCCGTGCTCGACCGGGTGGGGCGGCTGCAGCTGCCCCGCGACTTCATGAACGCCCTCCGCATGGAACGCCGGGTGCGTCTGGAGCTCGAATCCGACCACATCGGCGTGTGGCCCACCCGAGAGGAGTCCTCTGATGAGCAGTGAGCCCCTGGTCCTGGTCGAAGGGCTGCGCAAGGTCTACCGGACCGGCCCCAGAGAGGTGGTGGCGCTGCGCGACGTGTCGTTCTCCGTGTTCCCCGGCGAGCTGGTCGCGGTCAGAGGGCGGTCCGGGTCCGGCAAGACCACCCTGCTCAACCAGATCGGCGGCCTGGACCGGCCGGACGCGGGGCGGGTCGTCGTGTCCGGGCACGAGGTCACCGCGATGCCCGACGAGGCGCTGCTGGAGCTGCGCCGGGACGTGGTGGGCTTCGTGTTCCAGTCGTTCGGCCTGATCCCCGTGCTGTCGGCCGCGGAGAACGTCGGGGTGCCGATGCGGCTGGTGCGGATGCCGGTGGACGAGCGGGAGGAACGCATCCGCCTGCTGCTCGCCCTGGTGGGGCTGGAGCAGCATGCCAATCAGCGGCCGTACGAGCTGTCGGGCGGGCAGCGGCAGCGGGTGGCGATCGCCAGGTCGCTGGCGAACCGGCCGCGTCTGCTGGTGGCCGACGAGCCCACGGGGCAGCTGGATTCGCAGTCCGGGCGGCAGATCATGGAGCTGTTGCGGGCGCTCGTACGGAGCGAGGGCGTCACAGCCCTGGTCGCCACCCACGACCCCAGCCTGCTCACGCTGGCCGACCGCGTGCTGGAGATCAGCGACGGCGCGGTGCGGGAGGCCGCACTCACCTGACGGCACGGGGACCACCGTAACCGCGAACGGAGATGAGCTGATAGCGCACGCAGCAGCACCGCCATATGCCGGTCATGCCGGTCGATCTCTTCATCTCCCCGTACGACTGGCCACGATGACCTGCACCGTGTGCTCCAGCGCGTACGCCGGATCGGCTCCCCCGCCCTTGACCTGCTCATCCGCGTCGGCCACCGCCTGGATGGCCCTCGACAACCCCTCCGGCCCCCACCCGTTGAGCTGCCGCTTCACCCGATCGACCTTCCACGGCGGCATGCCGAGGTGGCTGGCCAGTTGCCCGCCCCGGAGGTTGCGCGGCGCACTGCCGACCTTGGCCAGCGACCGCAGCCCTCCGGCCAGAGCGCTCACCAGCAGCACCGGCGCGACCCCGGTGCCGAGCGCCCACCGCAGTTGCTCCAGAGCCTCCGCCAGTCGTCCCTCGATCGCCGAGTCGGCCACATTGAAGCCGGTGACCTCGGCCCGTCCCTTGTGATAGCGCGCCACCGCCGCCGCACTGATCGTCTTGTCCTCTGTGTCGAACGCCAGCTGACTGCACGCCGCCGCCAACTCCCGCAGATCGTTGCCCACGGCGTCGAGCAGCGCCTGCGCGGCGTCCCCGGAAATGCTCCGCCCAGCCCGCTTGAACTCCCCCTTGATGAAGTCGAGCCGCTCCCCCGCCTTGGTGACCTTGTTGATGGTGATCACCGCGGCCTTGGCCTTCTTCACCCCATCGACCAGCGCCTTGCCCTTCACCCCGCCGGGATGCACCAGCACGAGCACGGTGTCGTCGGACGGCTGCTTGGCGTAGGTCACGATCTCAGTGATCACGTCCTTCGCCAGATCCTGCGCCGACCGGATCACCACGACGGAGCGATCGCCGAACAGCGACGGCGAGGTCAGCTGCGTCAGCTCACCGGCCGTCACCTTTCCGCCCAGGAGATCGTGCACCTCGGCACTCGGATCGGCGGCCCGCGCCGCCGCCACGACGCCGCTCGCCGCCCGCTCGGCCAGCAACTCCTCGTCGCCGAGAACCAAGGTCACAGGTGCTGGATCGCTTCCCGCCATGTCTCGCAGCATGCCACGTCCCACCGACGACCTGGTACTCGACGACATCACGGCACCCTATATGGGTTAGGTCCGGCAGCTACGAAATCGGTTAAGGTCGACCAGCTCTGGAGGAGTCATGCCTGGACGGCTCCTCAAGCCGGAGCGGCTGCAGGACCGTGATCACAAGTGGGCGCTGCTGCACGATCTCCTCGCCGATCCAGCCCCCGAGAGGGATGGCCAGGCCCCGAGCTGCGGCTGGCCATCCCTCTCGGGGCGGCGACGGAACGGAAAGTCGTTCCTGCTGGAGGCATTCAGAGAGGCTGTGGGCGGGCTCTATCTGATCCGGACCCTGCCGCCAAGCAGGGGCACGAGCAGGGGCATCGGCTCGATGACGCGGTCCTCGCCCTCTTGCCCCTGGACCGCTTCCAGCCCGACGTCGTCGACGCCGCCCAGCGCCGCCGCGACGTCCTCCTGGTGGGCATCGGCGCGGTGTACGGGGACGGTCCCATCCAGAGCCTGACATGACGTGTGCCAGGGTTGTGTGACTGATGTGCTGTAGGTCGACCAGAAACGCAAGTGTTCCAGCAAGATGCACGCGAGCCGAAGCCGTACGAGGCGGTTCGGCGGCACTCCGGGATACGAGCGGCTCGGGCGCCGGCGTGACCAGTCTCTCGCCTGTCCACTGCCGTCTACAGTCCCCGTGTGACCACAGCCAATCCTCCGTCACGCTCCACGACGGCGATATCTCCTGACTGGTCGGTGCGATATGCGGTGGCGCCGAGGCGCTGAAGGAGGGCGAGCGTGGGCGGGGCCGGATGGCCGTAGTCGTTGTCGGCGCCCACGCTGATCAAAGCCACCCGCGCTCCGAGTGAGGCCAGGAAGGCGGGCGACTGCCGGTGGGATCCGTGGTGCGGGGTCTTGAGGATGTCGGCTCGTACGGGCGCACGGCGCAGCAACTCCTCCTGGGCCTCCGTTTCCAGGTCACCGCCGAGCAGGATCGACCCCGCACGCCAGCGTACGTGGAGCACCACGCTGGCGTTGTTGATCGCGCTGCCCTCTCCCTGCCCCTGTATCTCGATCATGGCGGGATCGGGGGCGAGCACGGTCAGCTGTGACGGGCCGAACCGCCAGCCGGTGCCCGGCACCGCCGTCCATTCAGGTATCCGCCGCTGCGCCAGGGTGGCCGAGGCGTGAGCTGCGGATCGGGCATCGTGCCGGTGCGGGCTGATGACCACGGCTCCGACGCGCCGGTTCCTGAGGACCCCCGGGAGGCCGTCCACGTGGTCGGCGTGCGGGTGGGTGAGGACGAGCAGCGGTACGTCATCGACACCCACCCTGTTCAGGCACTTGTCCATGGCGACGGGATCGGGTCCGGCGTCCACCACGACGCCCTGCCCAGGCCCGGCCGCGACGATCATCCCGTCGCCTTGCCCGACGTCGCACATCACCATCAGCCAGCCCTTGGGCGGCCAGGGGCCGGCGATGGGACGGATCACGAGGACGGCGACCAGCGCGGCGCTCGCGATCGTCAGCGCCATCGTCCGCCACGCGCGGCGGCGCAGTATGGGGATCGCGACGGCCACGGTGAGCCCGAGCAGGCCCAGCCCCAGGAGGCCGCTGGGCCACGGCAGCGTGGCGAAGGGCAGGTCGACGGCCCACCCGGCCACCCTGATGATCCACCCCACGGCGTACCCGGCCGGGATGACGAGAAGGCTCGCGGCCTCGGGCCACGGCGGCGCCACGAGCGCGGCACCGAACCCGAGCAAGGTGGCTGGGGCCACCGCCGGTGCCACGAGCAGGTTCGCCAGCACCGCCACGGGCGTCAACTGTCCCGACATCAGCACGAGAACAGGCGTCACGGCCACCTGTGCCGCCGCCGGCACGGCCACCGCCTCGGCCACCCAGCGCGGAACCGGTATCCGGCGCGACGTCCCCGAGCCATCACACGGTGGTTTCTTGGCGTCACGGCATTCGCGGTCACCGCGGCCAAGCCCCGGTTCTCGGTGGTCATGGCTCTCTCCTGAGGATGTGTCGCGTTCTTCCTCCTCGGATTGAGTGCGCGACAGGCGGTCGCGCCAGCGGGGAGCCAGGACGAGGATGCCGGCGGTGGCCGCGACCGAGAGGGCGAAGCCGTAGGAGCGGGCGAGTTCGGGCGCGAACAGCATCAGCAGCAGGACCGTTGCCGACAGTGCCGCCAGGCCGTCCCTGGCGCGGCCTGTGCCGAGCGCGATGGCCGCCACCAAGCCCATGATGAGGGCTCGCAGGACGCTCGGGGACGGGCGTGCCACCACGGCGAACGCGATCATCGCGACGGCGGCGAAGCCCGCTCTCATCGGCAGGGAAAGGCCGATCAAGCGGGAGATCGCCAGGGCCGCGCCCGCGACGATGGCCAGGTTCGCGCCGCTGACGGCGTGCAAGTGGTTCATCCCCGCCTCCCTGAGGTCGGACGCCACCTGGGGATCCATGCGGGAGACGTCGCCGACGACCAAGCCCGGGAGGAGTCCTCGCTGATCGGGAGGCAGGACGTCGGCGGCGGCTCGCAGACCGGATCGGAGGCTGCCTGCGACCGTCTGGAGGTCGGACGGGGGCGTGAGGACTCGTGGTGGGCCTCGGACCAGGAGGATCGCCGCCACCAGATCGCCTGGAGTCGGTCGTGCCAGGCGACCGGTGACTTCGAGATGCTGGCTGGGGAGCAGGGCACTCCAGTCGCGACCGCTGGCGAAGACGGTGATGGGGACGTTGACGGCTTGCCTGCTGTCGGCCATCTGGATGGTTTTGAGCGTGGCCTGTACTACGTAGCTTTCCTGGTGGAAGTGTCCGGCTCTGGGTGGTCTGCGCTTGGGGTCGTCGGTGAGAGCGATCCTGGCGGTGATCGATGCGCCCTTTGCCGCCAGTTCGGTCGCCGGTCCGGAGGTGAGTGCCTGGACCCGGAAGGCGACCGACGCCGAGGTCGCGGCCACGCAGATGAGGGTGGCGATGACGGCATTGCGCCATATGGTCATCACGACCAGCGAGCGCGAAAGCCGCGCACCCCATTGAGGAAGCCTCCGTAGCCGCCGCCTTTCCGCCTCGGTGGACGGCATCTGCCAACTCCACTCGGTGGACGACACCCGCCCTTGCAACTCGGTGGACGACATCCCCCCTTGCAACTCGGTGGACGACGTACTAGCCGCCTCGGTGGTCCATGTCCGCCGCGTGTTCGGTCGGGGGGCGGACGGGCGAGTGCACCACGCCAGGGCGGAGGCCGCCAACGCTGCGCACATCGCCACGATCATGCCTACGGAGGCCGTGCAGCCGAGGAGGATCAGGGCACTCGTCCAGGCCGCCAGGGCGGGGAGGGTGAGAGGCCAGGCGTGCATGCGGTCGGACGGGTCCGGATCGCTGTGGATCGATCGGACGCCTGTCAGACTCGTGCCGCCGGTCCCCACCTCTGTCGGTCTGCCGGTCGGGTCGGCGCCGAGCCGGACTGATTTCGAGTGGGTCATGTCAGACACGGACCTTCGGCTTGATCTCGTCGAACTTCCGCGGGCCGATGCCGCTCACCTCGCGTAGTTGCTCGACGCTGCTGAAACCGCCATGGGTGTCGCGGAACTCGGTGATGCGCGTGGCCAGGACCTCACCCACGCCTGGGAGTTGTTCGAGCTGGTCGGCCGTGGCGGAGTTGAGGTCGAGGACGGCGGTGGCGGGGTCGGCGGCGGAAGAGCCGGGAGCGGCCGAACCGGCACGGGCGCCCACCATGATCTGCTCGCCGTCGATCAAGCGTCTGGCGAGGTTGAGCGAGCCCGTGGAGGCGCCTCGTGTCACCCCGCCGGCCGCTGTCACGGCGTCCGCGACCCGGGCGCCTGAAGGGAGAAGGTAGACGCCTGGTTTGCGAATCTTTCCGGCGACGTGGACGGTCACTTTCGAGGCGGAGGACGGCGTCGACGACGAGATCGGCGCGGGAGGCGGCAGCGGCTCCGGCGTGGGCCGGGATCGCCAGACGAAGAAGGCGGCGACGGCAACGGCAAGGGCGCCCACAGCGAGCAGCACGCGAAGGCCTGGTTTGCCGGGATCGAGAGCAGGCGCCTGTGAGGCCAGGGCGGTGCGGAACGCCTGGAAAGATGGCGGCACGGGCACCGGGCCCCCACCGGTGCGCCCGGCTCCAGGGGGCGGCTCATCGGGATGGCGAGGGCGCGCCGGGGCCGACTCATAGGGATGGCGAAGCCGCGCAGAGGCCGACTCATCCGGTTGGCGAGGCCGTGCCGAGACCGACTCATCGAGGTGGTGAGCGCGTGCTGGCGACGGCTCATCCGGGTGACGAGCGCGTGCTGGCGACGGCTCATCCGGGTGACGAGCGCGTGCTGGCGACGGCTCATCGGGGTGGTGGAGGCGCGCCTCGGCCAACTCATAGGGATGGCGAAGCCGTGCAGGGACCGACTCATCCGGATGGCGAGGCCGTGCCGCGGCCGACTCATCGGTGTGGCGAGGGCGCGCAGGGAACGGCTCGTCGTGGTGGTGAGAGGTTGTTCCGGTCGGGTGACCGTGGGGAAGAGGGGGTACGGCGTCCGGGTCGGTGCTGTGGCGTGTCCGGGTCTCCGGCCGCGCGCCGTCACCGCCCATGCGCCGCGGGAGAAAGCGGCGAGGTCGGCGGGCAGGGTTGATGATCGACCGTAGCCGGGACTCGGCTATGGCGCGCTCTGCGGTCGGATCCGGGGTTCGCACGGCAGAGAACGTAGGCCCCTGGCGGCCGCTGTAAGGGCCCGAGCGGCGTTCTGGGGACAGTGGCGGGATCGGTGGCTAAGGCTGTGGACAGAGATGCCTGAGGGGCGGTTTCACGGCCGCCTGCACACAGCCACTACAGGCCCGCCCCGGAGGTCGCGAGGCGTGACGGCGCCCAACGACCACAGGCCCGGGAGGACACGAACGCAGGTCGGCGCCCAACGACCACAGGCCCGGGAGGACACGGACGCGGGTCGGCGCGCAAGGACTACAGGCTTGGGAGGTTGCTCGGTGTGACGGTCAGGCCCAGCATTCCGGGGCCCACGTGAGCGCCGATCACCGGGCCGACCTCCACGACCCGCGACTCCACCAGCCGCGGCAGCCGCTTCGCCACCCGTTCCGCGAGGGCCTCGGCGCGGGACCGCGCCGCCAGGTGCTGGACCGCCACCTCCACCGGGCCGTCCCCCGCGGCCTCCACCGCCAGGTCCTCCAGTCGGGCGATGGCGCGCGCCGACGTGCGGACCTTCTCCAGCAGCGAGATCCGGCCGTCCACGATGTGGAGCAACGGCTTGATCATGAGGGCCGAGCCGAACAGAGAGGCCGCGGTGCCGATGCGGCCGCTGCGGCGCAGGTAGTCGAGGGTGTCGACGTAGAAGAACGAGCGGGTGGCAGCGGCGCATCGGCGGGCCGCCGTCGTCACCTCCTCCAGGGATGCCCCCTGAGCGGCGGCGCGTGCCGCGGCCAACACCGGATAGCCGAGGCCCATCGCGATCGAGCGGCTGTCGATCACTTCCACCGGTACGGGCGCCTCTCGTGCGGCCGCCCTGGCGGACTCGACGGTGCCCGACATCTCGGCCGACAGGTGGATCGAGACCACGCCCGTGGCGCCCGC
Source organism: Nonomuraea sp. SYSU D8015 (assembly GCF_008065375.1). Lineage (GTDB taxonomy): Bacteria > Actinomycetota > Actinomycetes > Streptosporangiales > Streptosporangiaceae > Nonomuraea. The sequence continues at coordinate 54,767 of NZ_VJYI01000029.1, read as the reverse complement.
CTCGGCGAGGGAGGAGTAGCAGGCGGCGAAGCGGGACGGGGAAGGGCGGGAGGTGGTGGCGGAGGCGAGGTCGTTCACGAAGGATCCCGAACCACCCGATTCAGAGGTGCCTGCCTCTAAGGCGCGCCCCTCCGGGGTAGAGCGCCCGGCAACCGGCCCGCCCGCGTGTGGGCGCCCGGCAAGCGGCCCGTCCCCGTGCGAGCCACCGGCAACCGGCCCGCCCCCGTACGAGCCCTCGTCGTACGATCTTTCGCCGACGACCACCTGCAACGGCACGACAGTGACGCCAGGCACAGCAGGCAGATAAGCCGTCGAATCCGTCACAACGGCAACCAAGGGCGGCATAGCCCAAGATTACTTACTGAACCGGCGTCCCACCCCGCCACACGCGGCGCGGCTTCAGGCCGAAGGACCAGGCGAATGCGCCCTCGTGGTCGGCGTCCCACTGCACGATGTCGGCCAGCCGGCCCGGCGCCAGGACGCCGCGGTCGGGAGCGCCCAGGACGGTGGCGCCGCCGAGGGTGGCGGCGCGCAGCGCGTCGTTGACGCTCATCCCGAACGCCGACACCGCCATCGCCACCACCAGCGACATCGAGGTGATGCCGCAGTAGCCGGGGTTGTGGTCGCTCCCGAGCGCGATCTGCACGCCGTGCTTGATCATCTGGCGGACCGGCGGGAGGTGGCCGCGCTGGAGGGCCGTGGCCGGGCAGACGACCGCGGGCACGCCGTAGCGGGACATGATGGCGATGTCCTCGTCCGACATGTGGTGCAGGCCGTCGGCGGAGGCGCAGCCGAGCTCGGCGGCCAGTTGGACGCCGCCGCGGCGGCTGTAGAGGCCTGCGTGGATGCGCGGCAGCAGGCCGACGTTGCGGCCGGAGGCGAGGACCCAGCGGGATTCCTCGGTGGTGAAGTAGCCCTCGTCGCAGTAGACGTCGACGCTGTCGGCGCCGGCCGCCGCCGCGTCGGCGCACCAGGCGCCCACGGCCTCGACGTATTCGCGCTGGCGGCCGAAGTATTCCGGAGGCACGACGTGCGCCGCGAGGAACGTGACGTGCACGCGCGGCATCATCGGCTCCTTCTCCAGCTCGCGCAGGAGCCGCACGTCAGCGAGCTCGCCGTCGCGCGTGAGGTGGTAGCCGGTCTTGGCCTCGACGGTGGTGGTGCCGCTGAGCAGCCAGCCGCGCAGCCGCTCGCGCACGCCGTTGCACAGCGTCCAGGGGTCGGTGCCGCGGGTCACGGTGACGGTCGAGCCCACGCCGCCGCCCGCCGCGGTGATGGAGGCGGCGCTGGAGCCGCCGGTGCGGATGGCGAGCTCGGCGTAGCGGTTGCCGGCGTAGACCGGGTGGGTGTGGGCGTCGATGAGGCCGGGCGTGACCAGCGCGCCGCCGAGGTTTTCGACGTGGTCGACGTCGACGATGTCGTCGACGACCCCGGGCACGCTCTGCGGCAGGTCGGGCGCCCGCCCGACCCAGGCGATGCGGTCGTTGTGCACGAGGATGGCCGCGTTGCTGAGGACCTCGTTGCCGGTCCACAGGCGGCCGATGTTGGTCAGGAGCCGAACGGTCACCGCATCACCGCCCTGCGCAAGCCCCCGCGCGAGTGCGAAGCCCAGCGCACGGCCTGTGCCGCGCCCACTGAGTCCGCTCCGGGTCCGGACGACATGGGGGGTCTCCTGCTCTCATCCGCGTCGTGTTGTGCGGTGACCGTATCGCCCGAGTCATGATCCGGCGATTTCAGTTCAGTTACGTTATTTCACATGTCGGGCTGGTGTACAGGGTTATTCGGAAGAAAGACCACAGATCACAACCGTCACCCAGCCCCGCCTCGTGCTCATGGCCCCCGTTGACGACTTCGGCACCAGCAGTCATCATCCGAAACCCACAACCCACGCCCAAAAGCCAGACCTACTTTAGGTCTGGCCAATCCTAGCAATACCCGGGGTTCGGGGACCACTGCCGCTTTTGGGCAGCTCTGTGCGCTTTGCAGCCAGACCTGCCCAACCGTGCCGTGATGTGTCGCCGGCAGTGCCGGCCACACGACCCGTTGCCGGGCGGCTTCACCGTACCGCAGCACGGCGGGCCACCCGGCCCGAATCGCCAAATGACCTTTACGAGACGCGCTCCACCGGCTTGCCCACCCGCTCGAGCTCCTGGAACAGGCTGGGCAGCACGCGAGCGTGCAGGATCGTGCCGTCCTCGACGTGGTCCACCGAGAGCACCTCGCCCTCCTTGTGGGCCCGCGAGATCAGGTCGCCCCTGTCGTACGGCACCAGCAGGTGCACCTCGTGGTCCAGCCTGGGCAGCTCACGCTCGATGAGAGCCATGAGCTCGGGAATGCCCTTGCCCGTCCGGGCCGAGACCACGATGCTGTGGCGCTCACGCCTGGTGATGCGGTCGAGCACCTCCTGGTCGGCGGCGTCGGCCTTGTTGACCACGACGATCTCGGGGATGCCGGAGGCGCCGTCGATGTCGGCGAGCACCTCGCGCACCGCCGCGAGCTGGCCCTCGGGGTCGGGGTGCGAGCCGTCGACCACGTGCAGGATCAGGTCGGCGTCGGCGACCTCCTCCAGCGTGGAGCGGAACGCCTCGACCAGCTGGTGCGGCAGGTGGCGCACGAAGCCGACGGTGTCGGCGATCGTGAACAGCCTGCCCTCCGGCGTGCGCGCGCGGCGCACCGTCGGGTCGAGGGTGGCGAACAGCGCGTCCTCCACCAGCACGCCCGCGCCCGTGACGCGGTTGAGCAGCGAGGACTTGCCCGCGTTGGTGTAACCCGCGATGGCCACGGCCGGCACCTCGCGCCGCTGGCGCTGGTAGCGCATGGTCTCACGCGAGGTGGACATGCCGCTGATCTGGCGGCGCAGCTTCGCCATCCGCTCGCGGATGCGGCGGCGGTCCAGCTCGATCTTGGTCTCACCCGGGCCGCGGCCGCCGATGCCGACGCCGCCGGCCGCGCGGCCGCCGACCTGCCGGGACAGGTTGCCACCCCAGCCCCGCAGGCGGGGCAGCAGGTATTGCAGCTGCGCCAGCTCGACCTGGGCCTTGCCCTCACGGCTCTTGGCGTGCTGGGCGAAGATGTCGAGGATCAGCGCCGTACGGTCGATCACCTTGACCTTGACCACGTCCTCGAGCTGGCGGAGCTGACCAGGGGTCAGCTCGCCGTCGCAGATCACGGTGTCGGCCCCGTGGGACTCCACCACGTCACGCAGCTCCACGGCCTTGCCCGAGCCGATGTACGTGGCCGGGTCCGGCTTCTGGCGGCGCTGGATGAGCCCGTCGAGCACCTGCGACCCGGCGGTTTCCGCCAGGAGCTTGAGCTCGAGCAGGGAGTTTTCCGCGTCCTCCGCGGTGCCCGAGGTCCAGACGCCGACGAGGACGACCCGCTCGAGCCGGAGCTGCCGGTATTCGACTTCGGTGATGTCCTGGAGTTCGGTGGACAGACCCGCAACGCGGCGGAGCGCCTGGCGCTCCTCGAGGTCGAAGTCGCCGGTCTCGAGCGTGATGTTTTCGTGCATTCGTGTCATCTCTATGAGGGAACGTCTGGACACCCCGGTGTCTTCCCACGATGGTGGCAGAACATCCCCTGCCCAGCACCTGGTTATCCCGGCAACACGCTGATGTTGCCGGAGCCCGAGGCCAGTGAGATCTTGCGCGGCGAGGCGTCGTCCCTCTTGACCGAGACCTCGACGTCGCCGGATCCCGTGTCGGTCGACACGTCGTAAGCCCCGTCGGGGACGTTCAGCGTGATGTCCCCCGACCCGGCCTCGATCTTCGCGCTCTCGGGCGCGGCGGTGTACCCGAGCTCGACGTTCCCCGATCCCGTCTCGGCGACCACGGTCTTGCCCGCCAGGCCCGAGGCGTCCACGTCGCCGGAGCCGACGTGCACATTGATGTCGCCGGTCAGCCCTCTGAGCGTGAGGTTGCCCGAGCCGCTGTCGAGGTCCACGGGCAGCCCTTTGGGGATCTCGACCTTGTAGTCGACGCTGCACCGTCCCCAGTTCGACGGGCAATCGTAGTCCACGAACAGCACGCCGCCCTCGACCTTGTGCTGGGCCTTGGGCTTGTCGTCGCCGCTCCAGCGGTGAGTCTCCACGACGCGGACGGCCGCGCCGTCGGTCTCCGTGACCACGGCGTCGCCCGCACGGGTGTCCAGCTGAAGCTTGGTGACCTTGTCCGTCACCTCGTAGGACACCGTGTCCTGATTCCTCGGGCCGGCGATGCCCGCGAGCCCGCACCCCGTCAGCACCACTGCGGAGGCCAGCAGCCCGACCGCGATCGCAATCGTCTTCATGCCGGAAATCCTTCCGCAGCACGGCCTTCACCACATCGGGGATGCCCCCGAAGACCCCCGGGGGGAACCCCCGCCTTTGACCGGGGAAGCACCATGGGAGTAGCTTCACTTCCACAATCCAGAAGTGTTTTTCCACAGAGCGGAAACAGAGCGGAAAGAGGTCCCATGGAGATCACCGGCCCGATGCTCGACCGGTTCGACGAGATCCTCACGCCGGAGGCGCTCGATTTCGTGGCGACTCTCCAGCGGGAGTTCGGCGCCAGGCGGCTGGAGCTGCTGGAGGCCCGCCAGGCGCGGCAGGCGGAGCTGTCCGCGGGCGGCATGCTCGACTTCCTGCCGGAGACCAAGGAGATCAGGGAGGGCGACTGGCGGGTCGCGCCCCCGGCGCCGGGCCTGGAGGACCGCCGCGTCGAGATCACCGGCCCGGTCGACAAGAAGATGACCATCAACGCCCTCAACTCCGGCGCCAAGGTGTGGCTGGCCGACTTCGAGGACGCCAACTCCCCGCTCTGGGAAAACTGCGTGGCCGGCCACCTCAACCTCCGGGACGCGCTCGACCGCACGATCGACTTCGAGACCGGCGGCAAGGCGTACGCGCTCAAGCCGGACGCCGAGCTGGCCACGGTCGTGGTGCGGCCGCGAGGCTGGCACCTCGACGAGAAGCACGCCGCCGTCGACGGGAAGCCGGTGTCGGGGTCGCTGTTCGACTTCGGGCTCTACTTCTTCCACTGCGCCCAGCGGCAGATCGACAAGGGCAAGGGTCCCTACTTCTACCTGCCCAAGATCGAGTCGCACCTGGAGGCCCGGCTCTGGAACGACGTGTTCACCCGGGCGCAGGAGCTGCTCGGCATCCCGTACGGCACCATCAGGGCCACCGTGCTCATCGAGACCTACCCGGCCGCGTTCGAGATGGAGGAGATCCTCTACGAGCTGCGCGACCACTCGGCCGGGCTCAACGCGGGCCGCTGGGACTACCTGTTCAGCGTGATCAAGAAGTTCCGCACCAGGGGCAGGGAGTTCCTGCTGCCCGAGCGCAACGCGGTCACGATGACGGCCCCGTTCATGCGCGCGTACACCGAGCTGCTGGTGCGCACCTGCCACAAGCGCGGCGCGCACGCCATCGGCGGGATGGCGGCGTTCATCCCCTCGCGCAAGGACCCCGAGGTCAACGCCGTGGCGCTGGAGAAAGTGCGCGCGGACAAGACGCGCGAGTCGGGCGACGGGTTCGACGGGTCCTGGGTGGCGCACCCCGACCTGGTGCCGATCTGCCGCGAGGTGTTCGACGGGGTGCTGGGGTCGCGGCCCAACCAGATCGACCGGCTGCGTGAGGACGTCAGCGTGACCGCCGCCGACCTGCTGGCGGTCTCCGAGACGCCCGGCGAGATCACCGAGGCGGGGTTGCGCAACAACGTGGACGTGGCGCTGCGTTACCTTGCCGCCTGGATGGGCGGGCTGGGCGCGGTGGCCATCCACAACCTCATGGAGGACGCCGCCACGGCCGAGATCTCGCGCTCGCAGATCTGGCAGTGGATCCACAACGACATCACGCTCGCGGACACGGGCGCGCAGGTGACCAAGGAGCTGGTCGAGCAGATCATCTCCGAGGAGCTCGCCAAGATCGCCGCGGAGCCGGGCTACGACGAGAAGCTGTTCGACCAGGCCACGGCCCTGTTCAAGGAAGTGGCGCTGGACGACGACTTTGCCGAGTTCCTGACGCTCCCGGCATATGCCCGGATGCCGTGAATAATCGGAAACGGAGGTGATCGGGTGTTGGACACGCTGGTGGCGGCGCTGCGTTCGCTGCTGCCCCACGACTCGGTGATCACCGATCCGGTACGCCTGCGCACCTACGAGTGCGACGGGCTCACGTACCATCGGGCGACCCCCGGCGTGGTCGTGCTGCCGGGCACGGCCGAGCAGGTCGCCCGCGTGGTACGCCTGTGCAACGACTTTGGCGTGCCGTTCGTGGCGAGGGGCTCGGGCACGGGCCTGTCGGGCGGCGCGCTGCCCCGCGAGGACGGCGTGCTCATCGTCACCTCGAAGATGCGCGCGATCCTGGAGATCGACCTGGCCAACCGCAGGGCGGTGGTGGAGCCCGGCGTCACCAACCTGGCCATCACCGAGGCCGTGCGCGACCGGGGCTACTACTACGCGCCCGACCCCTCCAGCCAGCAGGTCTGCTCGATCGGCGGCAACGTCGCGGAGAACTCCGGCGGCGCCCACTGCCTCAAGTACGGCTTCACCGTCAACCACGTCGAGGCCTGCGAGATCGTCACCCCGGACGGCGACCTGGTCACGCTCGACCGCATGGACCCGGGCTACGACCTGCTCGGCGCGTTCGTCGGCTCGGAGGGCACGCTGGGCATCGCCACGAAGGTCACGGTACGGCTCAGCCGCGCGCCCGAGGCCGTGACCACGGTGCTGGCCGCGTTCGAGAGCATCGAGCAGGGCGGCCAGGCCGTGTCGGCGATCGTCTCGGCGGGCATCGTGCCGGCCGCGATCGAGATGATGGACGCGCTGTCCATCGAGGCGGCCGAGGCCGCCGTCGCCTGCCGCTACCCCGAGGGCGCCGGTGCCGTGCTCATCGTGGAGCTGGACGGGCCCGAGGCGGAGGTCGAGCGGCAGTTCGCGCAGCTCGAGGAGATCTGCTCGGGGGCGTTCGAGCTGCGCGTGGCGGCCGGCCCGGCAGAGCGGGCGGCGATCTGGAAGGGCCGCAAGTCGGCGTTCGCGGCCGTCGGCCGCATCAGCCCGGCCTACATCGTGCAGGACGGGGTGGTGCCCCGCACGTCCCTGCCCAGCGTGCTGGCCGCCATCGACCGGCTCTCGGCCGAGCACGGGATCAGGGTGGCCAACGTCTTCCACGCCGGCGACGGCAACCTGCACCCGCTGGTGCTGTTCGACGACGCCGAGCCCGGGGCGGGCGAGCGGGCCGAGGTGGTCTCGGGCGCGATCCTGGACCTGTGCATCGAGCACGGCGGCTCGATCACCGGCGAGCACGGCGTCGGGGTCGACAAGAGCCGCTACATGCCGCGGATGTTCAGCGAGGCCGACCTCGACACGATGCAGCTGGTCCGGTGCGCGTTCGACCCGCAGGGGCTGTCGAACCCGGGCAAGGTGTTCCCCACGCCGCGCCTGTGCGGTGAGGTGCCGGGCGTGCGCAAGGGCGTGCATCCCCTGGTGGAGTCCGGGAGGGCGGAGCAATTTTGACGACGGGGGTCACGATCAGGGAGGCCGGCGCGGACGACGCCGTCGACGGCGTGCGCCCGCGCTGGGTGGCGCTGCCCGAGACGGTCGAGGAGATCGCGGCCGTCCTGCGGGACTGCGCCGAGCGGGACCTCGCGGTGGTGCCGGTGGGCGGCGGCACGAAGCTGCACTGGGGCACCCCTCCGGAGCGGTGCGACGTGCTGCTGGACATGTGCTGCCTGAACGAGATCCTGGAGCACGCGGCCGGCGACCTCGTCGTGCGCACGCAGGCCGGGGTGACGATGGACGCCCTGGCCGCCGCGCTCGCGGAGAAGGGTCAGGAGCTGGCGCTCGACGTGCCGTTCACCGAGGGCACGACGGTCGGGGGCACGCTGGCCACGGCGACCGCGGGCCCGCGCGCCTTCCGCTACGGCACCGCCCGCGACCTGCTCATCGGCATCACGGTCGTGCTGCCCGACGGCACGATCGCGCGCTCGGGCGGCAAGGTCGTCAAGAACGTCGCCGGCTACGACCTCGGCAAGCTCTTCACAGGCTCGTACGGCACGCTAGGGGTCATCTCCGAGGCCACGTTCCGCCTGCACCCGCTGCCCGCCGCGCGCCGCTGGATCACGGCGGAGCTGGACCCCGCCGAGGTGCCGTCGATCGCGGCGGCCCTGGCGGCCTCCCAGGCGGAGCCGAGCGCCGGCGAGGTGGACCGGCCGGATCCCCGCGGGCCGGTGACCCTGTCCGTGCTGGTCGAGGGCGCGGCCGCGGAGGCGCGGGCCGAGACGCTGCGCGCCCTGGTGGGCGAAGGCGACGTGGCCGACGCGCCGCCGTCGTGGTGGGGACTGATCTCGGGCGACGAGGTGTTGGTGGAGGTGCGGTTCCCGGCCACGGGGACGGCGGCCGTGCTGGACGCCGCGGCCGGCACGGGGCTGCCGCTGCGGGGGTCGGTCCTGTCCGGGCGCGTGTTGCTGGAGTCGTGGGGCGCGATCGGGGAGCGCGAGCTGGCCGAGGCCGTGTCCGGGCTGCGGGCGCAGGTGGAGGCGGTCGGCGGGCGGGTGAGCGTGCTGGCGGCGCCGTACGCGGGCGTGGACCGCTGGGGGCAGGTGAGCGGGCTGCCGCTGATGCGGCGGGTCAAGGAGCGGTTCGATCCCGGGCGCAGGATGTCTCCCGGCCGGTTCGTGGGGGGTATCTGACGTGGATCCGAAGCTGATCAACGACTGCGTGCACTGCGGGTTCTGCCTGCCGACGTGCCCGACGTACGTGTTGTGGGGCGAGGAGATGGACTCGCCGCGTGGCCGGATCCACCTGATGAGCCAGCACGTCGAGGGCACGCCGATCACGCCGGAGATGGCCGGGCACTTCGACGCCTGCCTGGGTTGCATGGCGTGCGTGACCGCCTGCCCGTCGGGCGTCAAGTACGACCGGCTCATCGAGCTGACCAGGGTGGAGGTGGAGCGCGAGCACGTGCGCGACCCGCAGGAGCGGGCGGTGCGCGGCATCGTCTTCAGCCTGTTCCCCTATCCGCGCAGGCTGCGGCTGCTGCGCCCGACGTTGGGGCTGACCGGGCGGATGGCGCGGTTCCTCACCCGCGTGCATCCGAGCCTCGGCGCCATGGCCGGGCTCGCGCCCCGCGTGGAGCGGCGCCAGCGGCTGCCGCGCGTGGTCCGGGCCAGGGGTGAGCGGCGGGCCGTGGTCGGCATGCTCACCGGCTGCGTCCAACGCGAGTTCTTCCCGCAGGTGAACGCGGCCACGGCGCGGGTGCTCGCGCTGGAGGGCTGCGACGTGGTCGTCCCGCCGGACCAGGGCTGCTGCGGGGCGCTCAGCGTGCACTCCGGGTGCGACGACCAGGCCAGGCGGCTGGCGCGGCGGACGGTCAGGACGTTCGAGCAGGCCGGGGTGGACACTGTCGTGGTGAACGCGGCCGGCTGCGGCTCGTCCATGAAGGAGTACGCCGAGCTGATCGGCCGCGAGCCGGGATTCGAGGTGCGTGACCTGTCGGAGTTCCTGACCGAGCTGGGGCCCGTGGCCAAGCGGCACCCGCTGCCGCTCACCGTCGCCTACCACGACGCCTGCCACCTGGCCCACGCCCAGGGCGTGCGGGCCCAGCCGCGCGAGCTGCTGAGCGGCATCCCCGACCTGGAGGTGCGGGAGATCCCGGAGTCGGCGATCTGCTGCGGCTCGGCGGGGACGTACAACATCTTCCAGCCGCAGGCCGCCCGCGACCTCGGCGACAGGAAGGCCGCGGCCGTCCGCACGACCGGCGCGGAGCTGCTGGTCTCCGCCAACCCCGGCTGCACCATGCAGATCGCCGCCGCCATGCGGCGGGCCGGCGCGCATATCAGGGTCGCGCACACCGCCGAGGTCCTGGACGCGTCCCTGCGCGGAGTAACGCTGTGAGCGACCGGAGGGAGCGAACCATCAGACACAGCAGCGTGCTCGCCGGCCCGACGGAGGAGGGCCGGTGAGCGTGCAGTCGGTCGAGCGGGCGCTCGACGTGCTGGAGGCGCTGGCCGAGCACGGTGGCGAGGCCGGGCTGTCGGAGATCGCGGCCCGGACCGGGCTGCCGTACGGCACCATCCACCGGTTGCTGCAGACCCTGCTCTCGCGCGGCTACGTGCGCCAGGAATCCGACCGGCGCTACGCCCTGGGCGGCGGCCTGGTCCGGCTCGGCGGCATCGCGGAGAGCATGGTCGGCGTGTGGGCGCAGCCTTATCTGACGAAGATGGTCGAGCTGTCCGGCGAGACCGCGAACCTGGCCGTGCTCGAAGGGGACTTCGTCGTCTACGTGGCGCAGGTGCCCTCGCCGCGCAGGCTGCGGATGTTCGCCGAGGTCGGCAGGCGGGTGCTGCCGCACAGCACGGCCGTGGGCAAGGTGCTGCTCGCCGACCGGCCGGCCGCCGACGCGGTCGCGGTGTTCGAGCGGACCGGCATGCCGCGCCGCACCCCGAAGACGATCACCGATGTCAACGCCATGCTGGCCGAGCTCGACCGCGTCCGGGCCCGCGGCTACGCCATGGACCTCGGCGAGGAGGAGCTGGGCGTGCACTGCCTGGCCGTGCCCGTGTGGGACGGCGGCCGGGTGGCGGCCGCGATGTCGGTGTCGGGCCCGGCCGAGCGCATCGACGCGCACGACCGCGACGAGCTGGCGGAGGGCCTGCGCAAGATCGCCCTCGACTTCGGCAACGAGCTCAGATCCCCGCCATGACGAGCGGATCGGCCATTACGGTTGAGGCATGTGTAGAAGCATCAAAACCCTGCGCCCGCCGTTCACCGAGGACGTGACCCCGGAGGACGTGCGGGCGGCGGCACTCCAGTACGTCAGGAAGATCTCCGGCTTCCGCGCTCCCGCCGCGCACAACGCCGAGGCGTTCGACCGGGCCGTCGAGACGATCACGAAGGCGTCGGAGGAGCTGCTGGGGGCGCTCCAAGTTCGCGGGAGTCGTTGACAGGCCCTCCTGGCGCGGGACGATGTAACCCCCAGCGAATCCCCGGGAGCTGCCATGATCAGCGGGTTGTACGAGGGACAGGACGGCGACTCGCGGCTGGCGCTCCGGGTCGACGTCGACGGGGCCAGGCCCACCGGCCGGGTGAGCGGTGACCTGTTCGCCGTGGCGGGCGCGACGACCTCCTACGTCGGCTCCTTCGTGGTCGCCGCCCCCGCCGTGCGCGCCGAGGGCGACGAGGCGCGGATCCAGGGGCGCGGGACGTTCACGTTCAGCACGCCGATCAAGGACGTGAGCGTCACGATCACGGACGGGTCGGGGACGGCGGCGCTGGCGGGGCGCACGTACCAGGTGTCGTTCGCCTCGCCGTACTTCCGCCGGGTGCTGCTGGAGCAGGACTCGGTGACGGGGACCGTGCCGTTCGTGTCGTACCACACGGGGTCCCTGCCGGGGCCGGGCGGGTCGCCGGCCAGGGAGCTGAGCGTGAGCGCCGCGTACGCCGAGGCGGGCATCGAGCTCACCCTGGCCCAGCCCGGGGTGATCCCGGTGGACGGGTCGGGCGCCGACCTGGCGTGGGACGACGCCGAGCTGCACCACGCGATGACGCAGCAGTTCAGCGTGTTCGGCGACGCGCCGGCGTGGCGGCTGTGGCTGCTGGTGGCGAGCAAGCACGTGGGCGGCTACCGGGGCATCATGTTCGACTACAACGACGCCCACCAGCGGCAGGGAGCCGCGGTCTTCTACGACGCGATCCAGGGCACGTCGCCGCAGGCGCAGCGCGCGCAGCTGCGGACGTACGTCCACGAGTTAGGCCACGCCTTCAACCTGCTGCACTCCTGGCAGAAGAACCTCGCCAACCCGCCCCAGCCACTCGGCCCCGAGGGCGGCTTCGGCGATCTGTCGTGGATGAACTACGTGCATAATTTCCGCCCCGGCGGAGAGCAGGGCTACTGGGCGGCCTTCCCCTTCCAGTTCACCGACCCCGAGCTCGTGCACCTGCGCCACGGCTTCTACCGTGACGTGGCCATGGGCGCCAACGCCTTCGGCACCGGCGCCGCCGAGATCGAGCCGTTCGAGCAGCCCGTCGAGGACCACTCCGGGCTCCGGCTGGAGCTGCGCGCCAAGGAGTCGTTCGAGCTGGGGGAGCCGGTCGTGGTCGAGCTCAAGCTCTCCTGCGCCGGCGAGCCCCGCGTCACCCACGGTCACCTGCATCCCGACACCGAGTTCACGCAGGTGTCGATCACCCAGCCGGGCGGCAGGACCGTGCTGTACCGGCCGATGATGCGGTACTGCGTGGACACCTCGCCGGACATCCGGCTGGACGAGGGCAACCCGGCCATGTACCGCAGCGCGTACATCGGGCACGGCCGCGACGGGCACTACTTCCAGCAGCCCGGCGAATACCAGGTGCGCGCCCAGTACATCGCCGCCGACGGCTCCCGCATCGTCTCCCCCGCCTGCCTGGTCAGGGTGCGCTTCCCGGTCGGCTGCGACGACCACCAGGTGGCCGAGCTGATGCTGGGCGAGGAGCAGGGCAAGCTGTTCTCCCTGCTCGGCTCCGACTCGCCGGCGCTGCGCTCGGGCAACCTGGCCCTGGACGAGGTGATCGACCGGTACGGCGACCACCGCCTGGCCACCTACGCCCGGATGGTGAAGGGGCTGAACGCCGAGCGCGAGTTCAAGGCGCTGACCGCCGGCAAGCGGCTGCGGATCCGGCCGCCGGACCCCAAGCAGGGCATCGAGCTCCTCACCCGGGTCGCGCAGGAGGCCACGATCGACAACATCACGCTCAACATGGTGATGCGCCGCCTCGCCAGGGCCCAGGCCAGGCAGGGCGACCTGTCGCGGGCGAACGCGGTGATGGACGAGATGGTCGGCATGTTCGCGGCCAAGGGCGTCAACCCGATCGTCATGGGGCAGATCAGGCGGCAGGCCGAGCTGACGAAGGCGGCGCTGAGCGCGGAGGCCTGAGCGCCGCCCCGGATCAGATCGTCAGCAGGGGGATTCGGAGAAGTCGTAGAAGCCGGTGCGCGTGCCCCACATGGAGCGCTCACCGTCGCAGCCCACGACCAGCTCGCCGACGACGGTCGTGCGGCTGCTGTCGGAGTAGTAGACGGTGTAGCAGACGTGGTCGATCTTGCAGGCGCGGGCCGCGGCGGGGCTCGACGTGACGGCGGCTACGGTTGCGGCGGCGAGGAGGGTGGCCACCAGAACGCGTCGGATCATCGGCGTTCCTTCCGGTTGAGGGAAGTGTCGCTTGGGGATCCGCCGGTCAGGGGCGATCGTTACCGCGCGACGGGCTGCCCGCCCTCGCAGGTGATCGTGAGCTCGACGTCCTCGCCCTCGTGCGGCTCGAACTCGACCGAGGCCTCGCGGGCCGGGCCCGGCTCGACGCCGTCCACGGAGTAGTCCTGGGCCGGGCTCCACGAGCGCAGTGTGACCAGGTCGCCGTCGCAGGAGGCGATCACGGTGCCGCCCGCGCTGCGGATCAGCTTGCCCGGCTGGGAAGGCGCGGGCTGGCCGGTCGCCGTGCCGCCCGCGCGCGGGGTGGCGGTGGAGAGGGCGGCCTGGACCTCCTCCGCGGTGAGCACGTGAGTGGAGGCTCCGGTGAGCGGGGTGCCGAGCAGGCCGAGCACGGCCACGGACGCTCCGGTGGCGGCGACGGCGGTGGCTGCCCAGGCCAGCACAAATTTCTTCATCGCCCTCACCTTCCCCCATGTCATGCTAAGGCGGGGTTAAGGGGATGCTAAGACCGCTCAAGTCACGGTCATCGAGCGTCTACGTTCCTGTATATGGCGGACATCCTGCTCATCGAGGACGACGTGGCGATCCGTACTGCGCTCAGCCGGGGGCTGCGGGAGCTGGGCCATGCCGTGTCCTCCTCGCCCACGGCGCTGGACGGGCTGCGGCTGGCCGTGCAGGACCGGCCCGACCTGATCGTGCTGGACCTGGGGCTGCCGGACCTCGACGGGGTGGAGCTGCTGCGGATGTTGCGGGCGGTCAGTCAGGTGCCGGTCATCGTGGCCACCGCCCGTGACGGCGACGCCGAGATGGTGCCCGTGCTGGACGCGGGGGCCGACGACTATGTGGTGAAGCCGTACAGCGCGGCGCAGCTGGACGCGCGGGTCAGGGCCGTGCTGCGGCGGGCCGGCGGGTCGGCGCCGGAACCGCTGGCGGTGGGGGCGCTGCGGGTGGACCCGCGGGCGCGTACCGCCACGCTGGACGGCACGCCGCTGGATCTGACGCCGCGCGAGTTCGACGTGCTGCACTATCTCGCCGCCCGGCCCGGCGAGGTGGTGACGAAGCGGGAGCTGCTGACGGAGGTGTGGCAGCTGCCGTACGGGGGTGCGGACAAGACCGTGGACGTGCACCTGTCGTGGCTGCGCAGGAAGCTCGGCGAGACCGCCGCCGAGCCCCGCTACCTGCACACGGTGCGCGGCGTCGGCGTCAAGCTGGTCGAGCCGTCATGAGACGGCGCACGGGTCGCTCTACGGGGGCCTTCTCCGCGGAGGCGTCATGAGGCGGTGGCTGGCGCTGCTGGCGGCGGCGACGACGTCGCTGGTGCTGATCGCGTTGCTGGTGCCGATGGCGTTGCTCATCCGGACCGTGGCCGAGAACGGCGCGATGAGCCGGGCCACGGCCGCGGCCGAGTCCGTGGCGGTCGCGGTGGGGACGCCGGATCTGGGGCTGGCCGTGGAGCAGGTGTCGCGGCCGGTGACGGTGTTCCTGCCCGACGGGCGTACGGTGGGCGCCGCGGCCGCCAGGTCGGACGCCGTGCGGCTGGCCGCGACGGGGCGCAGCGTGACCGCCGTCGCGCCCGGGGGCAGGGAGGTGCTGGTATCGGCGCAGTCACCCGGGGGCACGGCCGTGATCAGGGTTTTCGTGCCGGACGCCGAGCTGATGCGGGGCGTGCGCGAGGCGTGGGCGGCGCTGACGGTGCTCGGGCTCGCGCTGGTCGTGCTGGGGATCGTGCTGGCCGACCGGCTGGCGCTGGCGGTGACGCGGCCGGTGGACGGGCTGGCGCGGGTCTCGCACCGGCTGGCCGGGGGCGACCTGACGGCCCGGGCGCAGCCGGGCGGGCCTCCCGAGGTGCGTTCCGTGGCGCTGGCGCTCAACCATCTGGCAGGGCGGATCGACGAGCTGCTGGCGGCCGAGCGGGAGTCGGTGGCGGACCTGTCGCACCGGCTGCGTACGCCGCTGACGGGGCTCCGGCTGGACGCCGAGTCGCTGCGCGACCCGGAGGAGGCGGCGCGGGTGCAGGCCCGGGTGGACGCGCTGGAGCGGGCGGTGAGCGCGGTGATCACAGAGGCGCGGCGTCGCACGGCCGGGCGCGAGTCGTGCGACGCGACCGCGGTGGTGCGCGAGCGGGTGACGTTCTGGTCGGTGCTGGCCGAGGACCAGGGGCGCGAGGTGACGATCTCGCTGCCGTCCGGGCCGCTGCCGGTCGCGGTGGGGGCCGACGAGCTGGCGGCGTGCGTGGACGCGCTGCTGGGCAACGTCTTCGCGCACACGCCCGAAGGGGTCGCGATGTCCGTACGGCTCGCGCCCCATCCCTCGGGGGCGCTGCTCGCGGTCGGGGACGCGGGGCCGGGGTTCGATCCGGCGCTGCTGGAGCGCGGGAACAGCGGGGGCGGGTCGACCGGGCTGGGGCTCGACATCGCCCGGCGTACGGCCGAGTCGTCCGGCGGCCGGCTGACGGTTTCGTCGCCTCCGGAGGGCGGGGCGCGCGTAGAGGTGGTCTTAACGGCCGCTTAGCGCGCGGTTATCGAAGATCGCGATTTCGTGGGGTCATGCGAATCACGAAGAAGCTCATCGTTGTCGGTGCCGGAGTCGTCGCGCTGGTCGCGGGCGGCAGCGTCGCTGCCGTCGCCGCCACCTCCGCCGCCCCGAAGGTCACCGCCGAGAAGGCCATCGAGATCGCGCACAAGGAGGTGCCGGGCGCGTGGGTCAGCGAGCTGGACTACGACAAGCGCGGCTCCCGTCCGGACGCGTGGGAGCTCGAGCTGACCAAGGGGGCCCAGCTGTACGAGGTGGACGTCGACGCCACCACCGGCAAGGTCACCGACCGCCAGACGAAGCAGTCCGACGGTGAGGACGACGACGACTGATCCGGCCGTCCTGCCGGGCCCGCCGCCGATCGGCGGCGGGCCCTCTCCCGTCATCGGGTGAGGCGGTCCAGGAAGCTGTAGCAGGCCTCCCGCCGGAAGTCGTCGAAGGTGGCGCAGGGGTCCGCGATGCGGACGCCGAAGGCCGGCGGTCGCCGCCGCTCCGGCTCACGCCGCTCCGACGCGCGCGGCGCCGGGGCGGGAGCCGGCCGTACGTGCGGCGGCGCCTGCAGGGTGGGCGATTCCACGCGGTGAGGTGTCGACGGCCGCCGCGGCCGGGGCGAGGGGGTCCGTGCGGGCGTCCGTGAAACAGCCGACGACACCCGAGGTCCCGGGGTCGGTGACGGAAGCGCCAGGGTCGGCGAGGGCATGAGTTTCGTCCAGTCATGGAACGTTCCATGTGACGCGGCGAATGTCATGTGCGAGATCGGCGAAGTAGCCGTCGGTGTATTCGATCTTACGGAAAGCCGCGTTTCCTCATCGAATTCCCGCGGGGATTGGGTAAACGCCAGGAATACTCCGACCACGGCGGTGACGAGGACTCCGGCCGCTCCCGTCAGGGAGGTCATGCGGCCACGACCACCTGCGGAAATAGATCTAAGAGGGGACAAGTCGTGATTCCTTTGTGATTGGTGTGCGAGCATTCCTCTGATGCGGCTAGTGTGGTCCATCACCCGCGGAAGCCGGCGAGCTTTCCCCGATACGACCGCAGGGAGCTGTAGCACCATGCATGATCCGACCGAGCCGGATCGCCAGGAGATCCTCTCCGGACCAGGTGATGTCCGCCTGGCCGAAAAGAGCGAGAGCCGAAGGCCCAGAGCCCCGAAGAACACGAAGAAGACCATCGTCATCGCGGCCTCGGCGCTCGCCGCCGTGCTGGCGGCGGGCGGTGTCGGATACATGCTGGCGGCCGGCCCCACCGCCCCGGCCACGCAGGACGCCGGCGGCCGGCCGGCGCCGTCGGAGAGCGCCGCGATCGACCCGAACTTCCAGGACGACGACGCCACCATGGGCGACGTCACCACCGACGCGCCCGAGGACGGCCTGCCGGACGACGGCAGCATGGGCGACCCGGCCGCCGACCCTGGCCCCGGCGACCCCGCCGCCGACACGGGATCGAGGGGCTCCGACCCCGAGCCGGGGACCGGCCCGTCGCGCGGCACGGCCCAGACCGGCGACAGCAAGAAGCCCGCGACGTCCTCTCCCACCGCGCCGCCGCAGTCCTCGGCGGGCGACAACCCGGCGGACGGCCCGGCAGGCGAGGTCACCGGCCAGTGCGCCGCAAGCGGCTGCTGACCGCCACCTGGGCCCCGGCACCCCGCTGAGACTTCCCGTTCCCTCGGGCCCTCGCTCGGCAGTTCCCGATCCCTCGGGCTCCGGCCGTGGAGCGTCCAGACCGTCGGCTACGACACCAGCCCCCTCGAAGCGGGCAGGCCGGAGCACGGCACCAGCGCGCCCATTGAGCGTCCCAACGCCGGCGCATCGCCCCAGCGGCATTGGCCACGCATAGGCAGAGGCGCGTCCTGAGCCACCCAGCGCGGCCACCTCTCCGGGAAGCGGCCGAGGCGTGTGCCCCGCCCTGCGCGCCCGGGGTTTGCGGGCCTGCCGGGGCGGCTGATGCCGGTGCGGGACGGGCCCTCGTCGCGGGCCGGGTGAAGTGGCTTGCCGTTAATAGGCGCCAATGGACCTTCGGCGGGAGCCACTCGTATCCGTAGGGTCGGGGCATGACGACGACTGACAAGGCGTCCGCCCTGCGGGCGGCGCACGTTCCCGGGAGCCCTCTGATCCTCCCCAACGTCTGGGACGCCGCCTCCGCCCGGGCCGTGCAGGAGGCCGGTTTCCCCGCGGTCGCCACCGGCAGCGCCGCCGTCGCCCGGGTGCTCGGGTACGAGGACGGCGAGGGCACGCCGGTCGACGAGATGATGGCCGCCGTCTCCCGCATCGTCAGGGCCGTGGACGTGCCCGTGACCGCCGACGTCGAGCGCGGCTACGGGCTCAAGCCCGCCGAGCTGGCCGAGCGGCTGGCCGCGACCGGCGCCGTGGGGTGCAACCTGGAGGACACCGACCCGCGCACCGGCACGCTGGTGGACCCGGGAGCCCAGGCGGAGTTCCTGGCCGAGGTGCGGGCCGCCGCCGGGCGGGACCTGGTGATCAACGCGCGCGTCGACGTCTACCTGCGCGGCCGGCCCTCCAGGCAGGAGGCGGTCGAACGCGGGCGTCGGTACCTGGAGGCGGGAGCGGACTGCGTGTACCCGATCGGGCTGGGCGACGAGGCCGAGATCGAAGCGCTGGTCGCCGAGCTGGGCGGGCCGGTCAACATCCTCTTCAGGCCGGGCACGCCGTCGCTCGGGCGGCTGGCCGAGCTGGGGGTGGCCAGGATCAGTTTCGGGGGCGGACTGCACCAGGCGGCCCACGCCTACGCCCAGAGCCTGTTCGCGAAGGTCAAGGAGGGCCACTCCCCTTACTGAGGAGGGCCGCTCCCCTGGTGAGGCCGCGGCCACGTACGCTTGCGCTCGTGCTTGCCGCCGCGGCCGTCTGCCCGCATACCCCGCTGATCGTGACCGCATTGCCGGAGCTCCGCGCCGCCTGCCGAACCGCGATCGCCGGGCTCCTCGAGACCGGCCCCGACGCCGTGGTCGTGGTGGGCGGGGCGGCGTCCACGGCCGCGTACGACGGCGACGCGGCGGGCACCCTGCGCCCCTGGGGCCTGGACGTCACGGCCGGCCGCGGCGAGCCCGTCCTGCCGCTGTCCCTGACCGTCGGCCGCCGGCTCCTCGGCGAGCGCGCCCCCGACGCCTTCCAGTCCGTGGCCTTCGACGCCGCGGCCGAGGAGTGCCGCACGATCGGCGTCAAGCTGGCGGAGGCCGGGGAGCGGATGGCACTGCTGGTCATGGCCGACGGCTCGGCCTGCCTCACGCCGAAGGCGCCGGGCAGGCACGACCCGGCCGCGCAGGCGTACGACGACCTGATCGCGCACGCCCTCGCCGCCGCCGACGCCGCCGCCCTGGCCGGACTGGACCCCGCCGAGGCGGACCGGCTGTGGGCAGGCGGCCGGGCGGCCCTGCAGGTGCTGGCGGGCGCCGCCGGGACAGGCACGTACGAGGGCCGCCTCCTCATGCGGGCGGCCCCGTACGGCGTCGGCTATTTCACCGGGCTGTGGACCTGGCGCTTGGGCACCGGGACCTTCATCAGGTCGCGGGCGAGCACGACCTCCCCGTCGAAGTGACGCCGCACCTCGCCCACGAACGAGGGCTCGTCGTCGAAGCCGTACCGCTCGGAGAAGTGCGTGAGCACCAGCCTGCGCACCCCCGCGTCCGCCGCCACCAGCCCGGCCTCGAACGCCGTCAGGTGCCCGTACTCCTTGGCCAGCGCGCTCTCCGCCGACAGGAACGTGGCCTCGATGACCAGCAGGTCGACGCCCGAGGCCAGCTCGAAGACCGTGTCGCAGAGCCGGGTGTCCATGATGAACGCCACACTCTGCCCCGGTTTGGGGACGCTGCACTCGTCGAGGGTGACGCCGCGCACCACGCCGGTGCGCTGCAGCTCGCCGACCTCCGGGCCGCGGATGCCGTGGGCGGCCAGTTTCTCCGGCAGCATGCGGCGGCCGGTCGGTTCCTGGACGCGGTAGCCGTACGACTCGACGGGGTGGGACAGGCGGCGAGCGGTCAGCGGGCCGACGCCGGCCAGGTCGCCGGAGACCGGATGCTCGCTGATGATGTGCGTGTCGGCGAAGGCGGCGGCGTGGCGGAGCCGGCGCCAGTAGGTCTCGCCGGAGGCCGGGTACACCGCACGCACCGGATGCCTGACCTTGTCGCGGGCGATGCGCTGGATGACGCCCGGCACGCCCAGACAGTGGTCGCCGTGGAAGTGCGTCAGGCACACCCAGTGCACGTCGTGCGCGCTCAGGCCGGCGTGCACCATTTGCCGCTGCGTGCCCTCCCCCGGGTCGAAAAGGAAGCCTTGACCGTCCCAGCGCAGAAGGTAGCCGTTGTGGTTACGGTGTCGGGTAGGAACCGCACTAGAGGTGCCCAGCACCACGAGCTCACGTGAGGACATCATGACCACCGTAGCCTTCGCCGAGGTGCCGACGCCGGTGGGGACGTTCGTCCTGGCCGTCACCGAGGTCGGCCTCGTCGCGTCGGGCTGGGGCTCCCGTGCGCGGCTGGCCGACCGGCTCGGGCTGGCTGAAGTCCATGATTCGGATCGTACGGCCTTCGCGGTCGCGGAGCTGAACGCTTATTTCGCCGGCGACCTGCGGACGTTCCAGACCCCGGTCGACTGGCGGCTCATGTCGGGCGCGCGGCTCCAGGTCCTCCAGGCCCTGCACGAAGTCCCGTACGGCACCGCCGTCACCTACGGCGAGCTGGCGGCTCGGAGCGGCTCGAAGGTGCCGGCCCGCGGCATCGGCTCGATCATGGGCTCCAACCCCATCCCGATCGTCGTGCCGTGCCACCGCGTGATCGCCGGCAACGGGCTGGGCGGGTTCAGCGGCGGCGAGGGTGTGGAGACCAAGCGCTGGCTGCTGACCCACGAGGGTTACCTGCAGCCCACACTCCTCGACTTCTAGCACACTTGTGGGTGTGCGCCAGCAGCCTGTCATCGCCGTCGTCGGACCCACCGCGGCCGGCAAGTCCGACCTCGCCGTGGAGATCGCGCTCCGCCTCGGGGGCGAATGCGTCAACGCCGACTCCATGCAGCTCTACCGCGGGATGGACATCGGCACCGCCAAGCTGACCCCCGCCGAGATGCGCGGGGTCCCGCATCACCTGCTGGACATCTGGGACGTCACGGTCACCGCCAGCGTGGCCGAATACCAGCGGCTGGCCAGGAAGGCCATCGACGCGGTCGAGGTGCCCGTGCTGGTCGGCGGGAGCGGCCTGTACGTGCGGGCGGCGCTCGACGACCTGGAGTTCCCCGGCACCGACCCGGACATCAGGGCGCGGCTGGAGGCCGAGCTGGCCGAGCGCGGCCCCACCCCGCTGTACGAGCGGCTGCGCGAGCAGGACCCGGCGGCCGCGGCGGCCATCCTGCCGAGCAACGGCCGCCGCATCGTGCGCGCGCTGGAGGTGATCGAGCACTCGGGCCGCCCGTTCTCGGCGACGATGCCGTCGTACGACGCCGTCTACCCGAGCGTCCAGATCGGCCTCGACGTGCCCCGGCCGGAGCTGGACGAGCGGATCGCGCTCCGGGTCGAGCGCATGTGGCAGGCCGGGCTGGTGGACGAGGTGCGGACCCTGCTCGGCCAGGGGCTGGCCGGGGGCCGCACGGCGAGCCGCGCCCTGGGGTACGCGCAGGTCATCCGCTTCCTGGAGGGTGAGTGGAGCGAGGAGGAGGCGATCGCGGAGACGATCAGGGCGACCAGGCGCTTCGCCCGCCGCCAGGAGTCGTGGTTCCGCCGCGATCCGCGGGTGTGCTGGCTGCCGTACGACGCCTCGGATCTGCTTGAACGATCCCTCGCGCGAATCGCCGAACACTCTTGCGCATAAACTTTTAGAATGCGCTTTCTCAAGGGGCACGGCACCGAGAACGACTTCGTCATCCTGCCCGATCCCGACGGCGAGATCGACGTCACGACCACGCTCGTCGCCAAGATCTGTGACAGGAGAGCCGGCATCGGGGCCGACGGCGTGCTCCGGGTGGTCCGTACGAAGCAGTGCCCCGAGGTGGCCGAGCAGGCGGCCGCCGCCGAGTGGTTCATGGACTACCGCAATGCCGACGGCACCATGGCCGAGATGTGCGGCAACGGCGTGCGCGTGTTCGCCCGCTACCTGATCGACGCCGGGCTCGCGGATCCACAGGAGTTCGCGCTGGCCACGCGGGGCGGCGTGCGCAAGATCCGCGTCGAGCCGAACGGCGACATCACCGTCGACATGGGCAAGCCCGTCGTACGCGGCGAGAGCGTGACCCACCTCGGCAGCCACGAATACACCGGTGTCCACGTCGACATGGGCAATCCCCACCTGGCGTGCCCCATCGGCGACCCCGTGGCCCAGCTCGATCTGAGCCACCCGCCCGCCTTCGACACCGGCGTGTTCCCCGCCGGCGTCAACATCGAGCTGTTCAACCCGGTCGGCGTCAGGCGCGCGGTCATGCGCGTCTACGAGCGCGGCGTCGGCGAGACCCGCTCGTGCGGCACGGGCACGGTGGCCACGGCCGTCGCGGCCGCGGGCCTGTCGGGCGAGACCACCGGCACCTGGACGATCGAGGTGCCCGGCGGCACGCTGACCGTCATCCTCGATGAGGACACGAGCTACCTTTCCGGTCCTGCCGTCATCGTGGCGAGCGGGGATCTGATGCTTGCAGAATGATGTTCTCCTGAGGGATGCTGGGTCCACTTCACGAACTGAGGGGTGGACATGGCAGACCCACGCACCACCGCGGTCCAGGTCAAAGCACCGATCGGCCAGTTCGGCGGCGGATGGATGATCTCCAGAGAGGCCAAGGCCGTCTGTGACGAGCACGGCCTCGGCGCCCGCGAGCTCTACTTCAGGGGGCGCTGCGGCGTGCTCGGCGAGTGCGACGCCGACGTGGTCGCCTCGATCGCCGTCTTCTTCCCGTACCAGCACGTCGAAGAGAGCTGGAACGGCGGCCGCAAAATCCCCGTCGAGCAGGCCGTCGAGCTGTACGCCGAGGCGTGCCGGACGTGGGGCCGGCGCAAGCTCGGCGGCCACGACGGCTGCGCCAGGATCGCCGAGCTCCTCGAACGCGTCGTCGAGCGGGCTCCGTCCACCGGCGCCCCGCTGTTCGCCGGCTGGCGCACCGTGCCGCTGGCCGACGACCCACCCGCCCGGGCCACCCAGCTCATGCACTGCGTCCGCGAGCTGCGCGGCGGCCTGCACGCCAACGCCGTGATCGCGGCCGGGCTGCACCCTCTGGAGGCCACGCTGGCCGCCGACCACGACGCGACCCCGTTCGGACACGCCACGGGCGAGATGATCGCCAAGTTCTTCACCTGGCCGGAGCCCTACGACACGCCCTCGCCGGAGGTCGTGGCGCGGCGTGCGGCGGCCGAGGAGAGGACCGACGATCTCATGGCGCCCATGTTTTCGGTCCTTGACGACGCCGAATCGGACGAGCTGATCAGGCTTCTGCGTTTGGGGCACGCTCGTTGACCTGGCAGACTGACTGCCCATGGACGTGGACATCTGGGCCTGGGTCGGAGACACCCAGCAGCAGCTTTCCGAGGCGGGCAACGTTGGCCTCGCCATGGCGCTGGGAGACCTTCCCGCACAGGCCTACGAGGGCCGATACCCGCAGCTCGACGTGATAGCCCCGGCCATCGCGCAGCAGGCCGAGGCCCTGGAGCTGCCCTGGCTCGAGTTCTACGCCCGCTACTGGCACCTGATGGGCCGCATCGGCGACCGGGCGCAGGGCGCGGTCGCCGTCGACGACGCCCAGGAGCTGCTGGCGTTCGCCCAGCGCGAAGACGTACGCGAGTGCCCGTCCGTCCCGGCGGCGGTCGAGGCGCTGGCCATCGCGTGGGCCAACGCCGACGGCCCCGGCCACGCGCAAGAGCGTCTGGAGACGCTGGGCGCCCACATCGAGGGCATGAGCCCGGAGAAGCCGGCCTTCGCTGGGCTCGCGACCCAATACGTCGCCGCGCTCATCGACGCGGGCACGGCGGGCGAGGCCGCCACCTACGCCGAGTCCGCCATCGAGCGGCTGCGCGTGGCGGGCCGCCAGGCCAGCTGGGAGCTCGGCGCCGAGCACGCCCGCGCGCTGCTGGCCGCCGGCCGCGCCGAAGACGCGCTCGCCGCGCTGCAGGCGGCCTCCGAGTTCCCGCCCGACGACCCGGTGGCCAAGGCCCACCGCGACGGCGTGCGCCGGGCGCTGATCCTGGCCACGCTGGGCCGCACCGCCGAGGCCGTGGACGCGCTGCCCGACCTCGACGTGGTCGGCGAGCACCCGCGCGTCTTCGTGGAGTGGTCGCGGGCGGTCGACCTGCTGGCGGGCTCCTCGCAGATCACCAACACCTGGCAGCTCGGCCGCGTGCTGCGCCAGTGGATCGACTACTTCGGCATGATGGGGGCCTACCGCGCCCGCGTCGAGCTCGCGCTGATCGCCGGCGACCTGGCCGTCGCCCGGCAGGGCGTGTGGCAGGCCAGGCTGCTGGCCGACCTCGCCGAGTCCGGCAGCGCCGAGCTGCGCGACACCGAGGGCCTGCCCGAGCGCATCGCCGCCCTGCGGGCCGCCGCCGACACCGCCACCGAGCCGGAGGCCCCCGGGCCGCTGGAGGAGCGGGTGGGCCTGTTCGACGCGGCCGACGGCTTCAACGCCGACCCGGAGAAGTGGGTGGGCTGGCTGGCGCCGCTGTCCGGCCAGGACCTCGAGGCCACCCGCCGCCACACCACCACGCTCGGCTTCCTCGGCTACCCGTCCACGGGCGCCGACATCTACTGGAAGCTGCTCGTCGACTCCGGCACGATCGCCGAGGCCGAGCCCAACGACGTGGGCTACCTGACCACGCTGCTCATCGAGGCCCGCCAGGACGAGCGGCTGGAGCAGATGGCCGCGCTGCTCCCGCACGACGCGCAGCAGATCGCGCTCGCCCGCCTGCACACCGCCAGGGAGCGGTGGCCGGAGGCGCTCGACGCCGCCGAGCACGCCGTGGCGGCCGGGGGCGGCCTCGACGCCCGCCGCCTGCTGGCCGGCGCGGCCCAGCAGCTCGACCAGAACGCCAGGGCCGCCGAGGTGCTGTTGGAGGTGCTCGACGAGCTCGCCGACGAGGATGTCTGGCGCATGATCGTCATGGCCACCTCGGCGGAAGACTGGGACACCGTACGCAAGGGCGCGGCCAAGATCGGCATGCCGATCAAGTCCAAGGAGGGCCCGATCGAGGAGGAGATGGGCCTCATCCGGGTCATCCTCCCCGCGCCCGACGGCGGCCAGCGCCAGGTGCTGTCGATCCGCACCGGCCCCGCCACCGCCCGCCTGGCCCTGCCGCAGCCGCGCGGCATGGACTACAACGCCGGCGACCTGGTGGTGTTCGACCCGCAGCTCCTGGAGCCCGTCCCGGACGACCCCGAGGAGCAGCAGAACTTCGTGCCGCCGTTCGCCGCGGTGCGCATCCTGCGGCCCGGCGGCTACACCAGCTACTTCTTCGACGGCGCCGCGCCGAGCGAGGAGGACTGGGCGGAGTTCACCGAGGTCATGGCCGAGCGCGGCTGGCCGATGTGGGTCTACAGCGACGAAAACTACAAGGTCACACACCCGACCAGCGGTGAGCCGCTGCCGGGCGTGTTCGGCTGGGTCGCGGTGCCGCCGGACGTCTCGCCGGAGGAGGTCGACGCGCTGCTCGACGACGCGACGGAGCGGTGGGTGCATCCGCTGGCGTGGCTGGACCTGGCGCGTGAGATCGACGTCGAGGTCGAGCGGCACGAGCGGATCGTCAAGGAATACGGGCTCTAGAGGCTCGGGTGTGCAGGGGCGCTCCGGTCCCGGCGGGACGCCGGGGCCGGGGCGCTCCCGGTTTTGGCAGGACGCCCGGCTGGGCGCTTTCGGGGTTTCGGCGGGACGCCGGGCTCGGCGCTTTCGGGGTTTCGGCGGGAAAGGCGAGGTCTGACGTGCTGGAGCGCTTTCGGCTGGACGGGAAGGTCGCGATCGTCACGGGCGCCTCGTCGGGGCTGGGCGTGGCCTTCGCTCGCGGGCTGGCCGAGGCGGGGGCCGACGTCGCGATCGGCGCCCGGCGCGCGGACCGCTTGGAGGAGACCCGGCGACTGGTCGAGGAGACCGGCCGCCGGTGCCTGGCCGTGCCGATGGACGTGTCACGCCCCGAGGACTGCGAGGCGCTGGTCGCCGCGGCCGTCGAGGGCCTGGGCGCCGTCGACATCCTGATCAACAACGCCGGTATCGGCACAGCGGTCCCCGCGGTGCGGGAGACGCCCGAGCAGTTCCGTCAGGTCATCGACGTCAACCTGCACGGGACGTACTGGATGGCGCAGGCGTGCGCGCGCGTGATGCGGCCGGGCTCGTCGATCGTGAACATCGGCAGCATCCTCGGCGAGACCACGGCCGGACTCCCGCAGGCCGCCTACAGCGCCTCCAAGGCGGGGGTGATCGGGCTCACCCGCGACCTGGCCCAGCAGTGGACCGGACGGCGCGGGATCAGGGTCAACTGCCTGGAGCCCGGCTTCTTCGCCTCGGAGATGACCGAGCAGTACAAACCGGGCTACCTGGAGCGGATGATGGAGTCCCGGGTGGTGATGGGGCGGCCCGGAGATCCCGCCGAGCTCGTGGCGGCCGCGGTGTTCCTGGCGAGCGACGCGGCCTCGTACATCACCGGGGTGACGCTGCCGGTCGACGGCGGGATCCTCATCACCTGAGCCAGGCTGGGGCGCGCATATCGAGCATGCGCCGACAACATCACCGCGTATGTCGCCGGCGCGGTGGCGCGTCGGCTACGGCACCAGTCGGCGCCGACCTGCGGCGCGTCATCAGGACGAGCATGGGATGTTCACCGACGAGGAATTGTCGGAGGCCCGTTCCAGGATCTTTGGGACGGAGGACGCCGAAGGGCCGGCGAGCGAGACGTGACCGAGCACGTCGAACCGCGCCGGCCGGTTGTGCGGCGACCGCGTCCGGCTCATCGGCATCTGACCGCTCGTCACCATCAGGAGCGGTCCAGGAGATCGTTCTGGGCGGCGAGGAAGCCGGCGTGAAAGCGCGTTCTGGCGCCCAGGCGTTCGCACAGCACCTGGACGCGGCGCTGCACCGTACGCGGGCTCAATCCCAGCTGCCGGGCGATGGCGTCGTCCTTCATGCCGGCCGCCAGCAGCGCCAGCACCTCGGCGTCAGGAGCCTGCGGCTCGGCTTCGAGACCCTCCGTGGACAGGCGGAGCGGGACGGCGGCGCGCCACAGCGTCTCGAACAGGCCCACCAGGGCGTCCAGCAGCGCGGACGGGTGGACCACCAGGGCGCTCTCCACGGCGCGGTCAGAGTCGGAGACCAGGGGCAGGATGGCGGTGCGGGCGTCGGCGACCGCGAGCTTGACCGGCACCTGGCCGAGCCTGGCCTGCTCGCCGTCGGCGATGGCGCGGCGCGTGTGGGCCAGCATGCCGGGGTGTTCGAAGGCCTGGGGGCTGTAGATGCCACGGGTGACGGGGGCTCCCCTGCGGGCGGCCCGGCGCCGGTTCTCGTGGTCGTCGCTGATGTCCACCGCGTACGGGGGATGCACCAGCACGAGCAGCTCCCGCGTGGCGCCCCGTTCGAGCTGGAGATAGCGGCGGGCCACCGCGTCGCGCCCGGTCACCACCTCCAGCACCTCCTCCGGCTGCGGCCCGCTGCGCTGGGCGACCTCCGTGGCCAGCAGCGCGGCGGCGGCGCGGCTGTGCGTGAGCTCCTCCTGGCGGCGCGCGACGAGGATGTCGATGGCGATGGTGGGCGGCGTGGCGACCACCCGCAGCGGCCTGCCCGCCACCCGGGAGATCAACCCGAGGTCCTCCAGTCTGGGGAGCATGCGCCGGATGGCGGCGGCGGACGAGCCGGTCTCGGCGGCCAGCTCGCTCAGCGTCGCCGGGCCGTGCCTGAGCAGGGCCCGGTAGGCCGCCTCCTCCGCGACGGTGACCCCGAGCCCTTCCAATAAGCGCCGCTGCGCCATGCCACCTCTTCCTGACAGGTCATGATCCACAATCAGAGTACGATGCCAGGAGCTCCACGTCTTGTTCCGGGGCGAGCGCTCAATGGTCGTTGCATGGCTACTTGACGTCATTGAGGGGATCTATACCTAGACTTTACGAAAATCGGAGTCTGGGGGTTCCCGTGCGGGTTCGGGCGTTCATGGCAGGTCTGGCCACCATGGTGGTCCTGGTGGGCTGCGGCGGTCTGGACGCGCAGTCCACCGACCCCAAGACGTCCAAGCCCGACTCGGCCTCGGTTTCGGACGCCCGCAAGAAGCTCGCCGAGCTCGCCGTCAAGGGCCGCGCACCCAAGACCGGTTTCGACCGCGACGAGTTCGGCCCGGCCTGGGCCGACGTGGACCGCAACGGCTGCGACACCCGTAACGACATCCTCAAGCGCGACCTCGAGGACGAGACCTTCAAGCGGGGGACCCATGACTGCATCGTCCTGACCGGCACGCTCAAGGACCCCTACAGCGGCAAGACGATCGAGTTCAAGCGCGGCCAGGACACCAGCATGGACGTCCAGATCGACCACGTGATCCCGCTCTCGGACGCCTGGCAGAAGGGCGCCCAGCGGTGGTCGGCGACCAAGCGCAAGGAGTTCGCCAACGACCCCCTGAATCTGCTGGCCGTGGACGGTCCCCTGAACAGCCAGAAGAGCGACTCCGACGCCGCCACCTGGCTCCCGCCCCGTAAGTCGTATCGGTGCACGTACATCGCCCGTCAGATCGACGTGAAGGCGAAGTACGATCTCTGGGTCACGTCCGCGGAGAAGAACGCGATGGAAAGAATCCTCTCGGACTGCTGAAGACCCGCTTGCTGTAGTCCGCCGCAACGACCGGGGCGGATTCGCCGGCGGTGACCTCGGCTCGTGCAACACCTGGACGGCCTCTTCGGCCGAAGTGGCATGACTGCTCATACATTTCCGCGCCTGCCCCTGGGAGAGGGTTGAAAGGGGCTTGGTAGCGTCGGCGGCGAGCGTGGGCTTCTGAAGGGGACGACGGGTCTCACGGCCGCTTTCCCCGCCAGGCGGCTGCGCTCGGATGCTCGGCCGGATAGGGTCGAACGACCGCAGTCGGCCCTGAAGGCACCCGCAGCACGAGGAGGGAGAGGCGGTTGACGGTCTCACCCGGATCCGCGCCCACGGACGGTGCCTCACTGGGCCATGTGCGTGTTCAGGCCAGCGCGCGGCTGATCCCCGACACGCCGCTCCAGGTCAGCGTGACGGCGGGGCGCCATTCCTTCGTGGCGGACGAGCCCGAGTCCTACGGCGGCACCGACGTCGGCCCTTCGCCGGGCCAGATGATGCTGGCCGCGCTCGGCGCGTGTCAGATCATGACGTTCCAGATCTGGGCCAGGAAGCTGGGCCTGCGCATGGACGGGGTCGAGGTGAGCGTCAGTGGCGATCTCGACCCGCAGAGCTGGATCGGTGAGGAGAGCAGCAACCGGCCCGGCTTCAGCCAGATCCTCTTCAAGGCCACCGTGACGGGGCCCGAGCCGGAGGAGCGGTACGCCGAGCTCGCCCGGCTCGTCGACGAGCACTGCCCGATCATGGACTCGCTGCTGGACGTGGTGCCGGTCCTCACCGAGGTCGAGTTCAAGAGTCCCGATCAAGTGAGCTGAGCCAGCGCGTACGCGGCCGCCTCGTCCACCGACATCCGCGCGCCCCTCGACCGGGCGAGCGTGAGCATCTGGTGAGGCAGCGCCGCCTTCGCCCGCTCGACGTGGTCGCGGACGTCGCTCCCCCGCGCGGTCCTCGGTACGGACGCGAACCCGGAGCGCTCCAGAGCGGTGTCGAGGACGACCACGGACTCATGCCGGTCCGACGCGCCCAGCACCGGGATGAGGCCGCGCAAGGTGACCGCGAGCATGCCACGGCCGCCCGCCCGCCGCCAGTGCTCGATCACCTCGCCGAAGGTGTACGGCGCCGCCTCCCGCGGCCCATGCGGAGGCCCCCACACCCCCAGGGCGGTCATCATGCACAAACCCGCCACGAACACGTTTCCCACCGCCTCCGCCGTGGAGTACGCCTCCCGCACCAGCTGAGCCGCCTGCGCGGGGTCGGCCCGGTACGCCATCTCGGCCGAGAAGAGCAGGTACAGGGCGTGCGCGCTGGGCGAGCGGGTGGCGAACGCCACGTCCTCGCACTGCGCGACGAGCTCGGCGGCCTCCTTCTCGGCCCCCTGGAACAGCTGCGCGAGCGCCAGCGACCCGGCGCAGAGCAGCACCTGGAGCGGGCGGCCTGCAGCCGCCGCCAGCCGGTGCGCGACGCCGAACCGGCCGGCGGCCTCGGCATTGTCGCCCCACAGCAACGCCAGATCGCCGAGCACCATGTACGCCGGCAGGAACCGCGCGTCGTCGCATGCGCCGGAGCCGCCGAGCTCGATCGCCCGCGTCGCCAGCGCCAGGGCGTCCTCGGCCGAACCGCCGATCAGGGCCCCCACCGCGGCGGCCCCCACGACAGCGGGATACAGCGGATGCCCCGGCGCGCCCGGCAGGGCGATGGCCTCCCCCGCCCAGGCGAAGACGTCCTCGCGTACCCTGCTGGCCGCGAACTGGTGCAGCACCGCGCACAGCCGCAGCCCCAGCTCGACGTCACCCTCCTGACACGACCGGCGGTGCGCCGCGCGCAGCTCCGCCATGGAGTCGATCGCCGTGGCCGCCCACCTGGCCTCGTCGGGGGTCGCCAGGCCCTCGTCGATCCGCTCGGCGAGGCCGGCGAAGTGCCTGGCGTGCGCCAGGGCCATGGGCCGCCACTCGTCGTGCCTCCTCAGCTCGCCCTCGGCGAACCGCTTGACGGCGGTCAGCAGCCGGCACCTGCCCGGCTCCCCCGTGGGCGAGATCAGGGACTTGTCGGCGAGCCGGCCCGCCAACGCGGCGACGTCACCGTCCAGTGGTACGCAGACCGCCCGCGCGTCGTCGAGGGTGAACGAGCGGTCGAAGATCGCAAGGCGCCGCAGCAGCATCTTCTCCCCGTCGTCGAGCAGGTCGTACGACCAGCGCACGACGGAGTCCAACGTGGCGTGGCGGCCATGGGACGCCTCCGTCCTCGTGAAGATCGTTTCGACGGCGGCGTGATCGTGGCCGAGGACGGCCGCCTGCGCGGCGGCGAGTTCGAGCGCGAGCGGCAGGCCGTCGAGCCGTCTGCACGTCTCGGCGACCCCGGCCAGCGCTTCGGCGGTCTCGGGCACGGCCCCGCCGGACTCGTCGAGCCGCGTCAGGAAGAGGCGGACCGCCGGGCTCCCCCGGATCCGCCCGGGATCCGCCTCTGCCGGCGGCGGAAGGGGCAAGGGCCTGACGCGGACGACCCGCTCCCCCGCCAGCGACAGGCGCTGGCGGCTCGTGGTCAGCACGAGAAGATCGGCGCACCGCGCGGCGAGGGCCTGGATCAGCTCCCGTACCGCGCCGATCAGGTGCTCACAGGTGTCGAGGATGAGCAGCGCGCGCCCACGGGCCCCCAGCCTCGCGGCGAACTCCTCCACGGCCGCATCGCCGGCGCCGGACAGCCCCACGGCCGAGACGACGTGAGCCACCACGGCGGCCCCGTCGGCGACCTCCGCGAGGTCGATCCAGTGGCGCTGCGCATACTCCGCTCCCAGCCGCGCCATGACCTCGGTTGCGAGGCAGGTCTTGCCGACTCCGCCGGGGCCGACGAGGCTGACGATGCGCGACCGGCGCGCGGCGTCGACCGCTTTGTCCAGCTCCTCCTCCCGACCGACGATGGCGACGAGCCCGGGCCTGCCGCCCTGTCCGAGTACGGCCGCCGGGCGGGGCTCGGCCGGCACCGGCGGATCACGCGGAAGATCGCCGGCCAGCAACGCCGCATGCAGTGCGCTCAGCTCCTCAGACGGCTCGACGCCGAGCTCCGCCGCCAGCGTGCGGCGCAACGCGTCGTAGACGGCCAGCGCGTCGGCCGACCGGCCCAGCCGGTGGTAGGCCCGCATGAGCTGCCCGTACGGACGCTCGCGCAGCGGCGCGTCCCTGATCAGCGCCCGTAACTCCACCGCCGCCCGTCCGGGGTCCCCAGCGGACAGGACCGCCTCCGCCCTGGCCTCCCGGGCGTCCTCGCGTAACTCCTGGTAGTGCGCCGAGGCGGCCTGGCCGGCGGAGTCGCGGATCTCCAGGTACGCCGGCCCGCGCCACAACGCGAGCGCCTCGTCCAGCAGGGCGATCGCCTCGTGCGGCCGCGTCGGCACCGCCTGCCGCCCGCGCTCGACGAGATCGGCGAACACGGCCGCGTCAAGGTCCCGCCCGTCCACCGTCAGGGCGTACCCGGTGCGGTGGGTGTGCAGCGACTTGGCGGATCCGCCCAGCCGGTAGCGCAGCCGGAAGATCCGGTTGTGCAGGGCCGCGTGCGCGTTGGCCGGCGGCCGGTCGGGCCAGACGACGTCGATGAGCTGGTCCGGTGTGACGATCTGCCCTTCGGCCAGCAGAAGCCGGCAGAGCAGCGCTCGCTGCTGCACGCTGCCCATGTCCTTGATCTGGTCGGCCGACCGTACTTCAAGGGGGCCGAGAACGAGGTACTCCACGTGCCCCCTCCCGTCACCGCAAATTTAACCGAATCCCGCCCGATACCGATGCCGGCGTGACGATGTCGGCCGGTCTCTTCGGGCTGGGCATCCGGTGCGGCTGGTACGAGGCCCGCAGCCACGGTCTCCTGACGACCGCCGGCTCGTCGCGATGTTCGGTCGCGGGCAGGCTGGTCATGGCGGCGGGGCGGGATCGGCCGCCGCCATGGCCGCCAACGCGGGAGGACGTCGCGCGGGCGGCGCTCAGTGCGCCGAGCAGGAGCCCGTCGACGCGGGCATGGGCGCCGGGCGGCCGATGGTGGGCATGCCCAGCAGCACTCCCGATCCCTGCGACGGCGGCGCGGCCTGCCGGGCTTCCCAGGCATCGCCGGCCCGGGTCCGCCGGACCGAGCGCACGGGCCCGTCGGCCACCAGGTGGTGCGGGGCCGCGTACGTCACCTCGACCGTCACCATGTCCCCCGGCCGGGGCGTCTGGTCGCCGGCCGCGAAGTGCACGAGCCGGTTGTCCGGCGCCCGCCCCGACAGCCGGCGGGTGGCGTCGTCCTTGCGCCCCTCCCCCTCGGCGACGAGCACCTCGAGCGTCTGCCCGACCTGCTTCTTGTTCTCCTCCCAGGAGATCTCCTCCTGCAGGGCGACCAGGCGTTCGTAGCGCTCCTGCACGACCTCCTTGGGCACCTGGTCGGGCATGGTGGCCGCCGGGGTGCCGGGGCGGATGGAGTATTGGAAGGTGAAGGCGCCCGCGAAGCGGCTCTGCCGGACCACGTCGAGCGTGGCCTGGAAGTCTTCCTCGGTCTCCCCCGGGAAGCCGACGATGATGTCGGTCGAGATGGCCGCGTCCGGCATGGCGGCGCGGACCCGCTCGATGATGCCCAGGTAGCGCTCGGCGCGGTAAGAGCGCCGCATCGCCTTGAGGATGCGGGACGAGCCCGACTGCAGCGGCATGTGCAGCTGGTGCATGACGTTGGGCGTCTCGGCCATGGCGGCGATCACGTCGTCGGTGAAGGCGGCCGGGTGTGGCGAGGTGAAGCGCACCCGCTCAAGACCCTCGACGTCGCCGCAGGCGCGCAGCAGCTTGCCGAAGGCCAGCCGGTCGCCGAACTCCACGCCGTAGGTGTTGACGTTCTGGCCCAGCAGCGTGACCTCCAGGACACCCTGCTCGACGAGGGTGCGGACCTCGGCGAGGATGTCGCCGGGACGGCGGTCCTTCTCCTTGCCGCGCAGCGAGGGCACGATGCAGAAGGTGCACGTGTTGTTGCAGCCGACCGAGATGGCCACCCAGGCGGCGTAGGCGGACTCGCGCTTGGTGGGCAGCGTCGAGGGGAAGACCTCGAGCGACTCCTTGAGCTCGACCTGCGCCTCGCCCTCGATGCGGGCCCGCTCGAGCAGCACCGGCAGCGAGCCGATGTTGTGGGTGCCGAATACCACGTCGACCCACGGCGCCTTGCGGACGATCTCTCCCTGGTCCTTCTGCGCCAGGCAGCCGCCCACGGCGATCTGCATGCGGGGGTTGCGCGTCTTGGCGGGCCTGAGGTGGCCGAGGTTGCCGTAGAGGCGGTTGTCGGCGTTTTCCCGCACGGCGCACGTGTTGAACACCACCACGTCGGCGGTCTCGCCGTCGGGCGCGGGCACGTAGCCGGCGTCCTCCAGCAGGCCGGACAGCCGCTCGGAGTCGTGCACGTTCATCTGGCACCCGTATGTGCGCACTTCGTATGTGCGGGCGCCCTCCTGGGTCACAGTCATGGCATGTTCAAGGGTAGTCGTTGCGCGGCTTGCGACGGCCCTCACCGATCCAAAAGGCCAGCTCGATGGCCGGATGTGATCGGATCGGTACCGCTCGGTTAGTGACCAGCGCCTTAATGCCCTCTACCGTTTCGTTCCATGACGGAGAACGGCGACGCCACTCCACTGGTTCAGTTGGAGAACGTCAACAAGCACTTCGGGGCGCTTCATGTCCTGAAGAACATCAACTTGACCGTCTCTCGTGGCGAGGTCCTGGTCGTCATCGGCCCATCGGGCGGCGGGAAGTCGACGCTGTGCCGCGCGATCAACAGGTTGGAGACGATCGACGACGGGAAGATCATATTTGACGGCCAGGTGCTGCCCGCCGAGGGCAAGGCGCTGGCCCGGCTCCGGTCCGAAGTCGGCATGGTCTTCCAGTCGTTCAACCTGTTCGCTCACAAGACCATCCGGGAAAACGTGACCCTCGGTCCGACCAAGGTCCGCGGCGTCGCCAAGGACGCCGCGGACAAGCGAGCCATGGAGCTGCTCGAACGGGTGGGCATCGCGGCGCAGGCGGACAAATACCCGGCCCAGCTCTCCGGCGGCCAGCAGCAGCGGGTCGCGATCGCCAGGGCACTGGCCATGGACCCGAAGATGATCCTGTTCGACGAGCCGACCTCGGCACTGGACCCCGAGATGGTGCAGGAGGTGCTCGATGTCATGATCGGGCTGGCCCGTGACGGGATGACCATGATGGTCGTCACGCATGAGATGGGGTTCGCCCGCAGGGCCGCCAACCGCGTGGTGTTCATGGCAGACGGGCAGATCGTGGAGGAGAACACCCCTGACGAGTTCTTCACCAACGCGCAGACCGACCGGGCGCGCGACTTCCTTTCGAAGATCCTCACGCACTGACTATTGAGGCAGGTACACATGCACATGCGTCGAATGGGAGCGGTGCTCTCGATAGCGGCCTTGGCCGCCGGTCTGGCCGCTTGCGGCGGTGGAGGCGGCGGAGGCCAGAGCTACTCCACCGTGGTCGACAAGATCACGGGTGCCAACGAGGTCGTGGTGGGCACCAAGTGGGACCAGCCGAGCCTGGGCCTCAAGGTGGGCAACGAACCCGAGGGTTTTGACGTCGACGTGGCCAAGGCCGTCATCAAGGAGCTGGCCGGCGGCAAGGACGTGAACATCACGTGGAAGGAGTCGGCCTCGTCCAACCGCGAGCCGTTCCTCCAGAACGGCACCGTCGACATCGTCTTCGCCACCTACTCCATCACCGAGGAGCGCAAGGGCAAGGTCACCTTCGGTGGCCCGTACGTCATCGCGCACCAGGACATCATGGTCCGCAAGGACGACACCTCGATCAACACGCCGCAGGACCTCAAGGGCAAGAAGATCTGCAAGGCCGCGGGCTCCAACTCGTACAAGCGGATCACCGACCCGCCGCCGGACGGCGAGCTCGACATCGACGCGACCACCGTCGACGCGGCCAACTACTCCGAGTGCGTCCAGAAGCTCAACGGCAGCAACCTCGACGCCGTCACCACCGACGACCTGATCCTGGCGGGCTTCGCCAAGCAGGCAGGCGGCAACTTCAAGGTGCTCGGCCAGGGCTTCACCGACGAGAAGTACGGCATCGGCCTGAAGAAGGGCGACACCAAGACCTGTGAGGCCGTCAACACGGCGGTGAAGAAGCTGTGGGACAACGGCACCATGAAGCAGCTGCTGGACAAGTGGTTCGGCGGCATTCAGGGCCTGAAGGTGTCCGCGGAGGCCCCGCCCGCCGAGGGATGCGCCTGATCAAACCAGAGGCGGCGGCCGGGATCCCGGCCGCCGTCGCTCTATGCGGTGGAGCACGATGGACGAACTAATCAAATACGCCCCCGAGCTCGCGCTGGGCTTCTGGGAGAACGTCAAGCTGTCGCTCGTGGGCGTGGTGGCCTCCCTCATCCTCGGCACGATCCTGGTGGCGATGCGGGTGTCCCCCACCCCGGTGCTGCGCGCGGCCGGCACCGTCTACGTCAACGTCATACGCAACACCCCGCTGACCCTGGTGCTGGCGTTCTCGGCGCTGGGCCTGAGCGACCAGCTCGGCCTGGTCTTCTCCGAGATGCCGACGACCAACTCCTTCTGGATCGTGGCGATGGGCCTGTCGGCCTATACCTCGGCCTTCGTGTGCGAGGCGCTGCGCGCCGGCGTCAACACGGTGCCGCTCGGGCAGGCGGAGGCGGCCAGGGCGATCGGGCTGACGTTCATACAGTCCCTGACCATGATCATATTGCCGCAGGCGTTCCGCGCGGTCATCGCGCCGCTGGGCAGCGTGATGATCGCCATGATCAAGAACACCACCGTCGCCACGGCCGGTGGGTTCCTCCTCGATGCCGCGGCCACGATGAAGGAGGTCTTCGACACGACGGGCGCGTCGATTCCGATCTTCCTCGGCCTGGTCGTCGCCTTCATGGCGCTGACCCTGCCCATCGGCTTCCTCACCGGCTGGCTGGCGCGACGACTGGCGGTGGTCCGATGAGCACCTCTGTCCTGTTCGATGCCCCCGGCCCCCGCGCGCGGGTGCGCAACGGCCTCCTCACGGTGGTCGGCGCCGCCCTGGTGGCCGGGGCGCTGTACGGCATCTGGGCCGGCTTCGACGCCAAGGGCCAGTGGGAAGGCAAGATCTGGGAGCCGTTCCTGCAGTGGAACACCTGGGAGGTCTACATCATCCCGGGTCTGATCGGCACGTTGCGGGCCGCCGCGGCTGCCTCGGTGCTGGCGCTGGCCTTCGGCGCGATCTTCGGCCTGGCCCGGCTGTCCGACCACAAGTGGATCCGAGTCCCGGCCGGCGTGGTGGTCGAGGTCTTCCGCGCCATCCCGCTGCTGCTGCTGATCTTCTTCATCTTCTACGTGGCACCCACCGTGTTCGGCGGCGGCGACTACGCGTTCATGGCAGTGGTCCTGGGTCTGACCCTGTACAACGGCTCGGTGCTTGCCGAGGTCGTCAGGGCGGGCGTCAACGCGGTGCCGAAGGGGCAGTCCGAGGCCGCGTACGCGGTGGGCATGCGCAAGAACCAGGTGATGCGGCTGGTGCTGCTGCCGCAGGCCGTCACGGCGATGATGCCGGCGATCGTCAGCCAGCTCGTGGTGCTGCTGAAGGACACCGCGCTGGGCTACATCATCGCCTACGTCGACCTGCTCAACACCGGCTTCAAGATCCTGCCCGCCGTCTTCTTCGGCTCGCTGATCCCGGCGGCGATCGTCATCGGGATCATTTACGTGCTGCTCAACATGGCGCTGAGCTACCTGGCCACCTGGCTGGAGCGGCGCAGCAGGCGCAGCCGCAAGACGGCCGCGGGGCCCATCGTGCCGCCCGGCGCGGGCTCCGTCGCATTGGCGGCCGGCATGGGCGGTGCCGCCACCGGCGCGGCCATACCCGACGTCGGAGAATGATCGGGCGGCGGGCGCCACGCCCGCCGCCCGTACACCCAAAGACCGCCGGCAAAGCCCCAAATCTCTATGCGCCCGTCTTGACGCGCACGACGGCGCACTGTCGGGGATCCGACCGATCCGAAGGGCCTCCGCCGTGTGCGGGCAGATCGTACCGGCCGCCGGCGACCGGCAACCGGCCACCCTGGGAGCGCACCGACGAGTGCGGCCCCGGTGCGGGTGAAGCTGCGCCTGATCTCCTGGGACCGCCCGCACTGTCGGCGATCTTCCGGCAGGATGCGGGTATGCCTTTCTGGCCCTCCCCCATTTCGACCAGAGAAGTGGCCGGTTCGGGCGTGCGCCCCGCCTGGCCGACGGCCCAGGGCGGCCGGGTGTGGTGGACCGAGGACCGTCCGGGTGAGGGCGGGCGTACCACGATCATGTGCCGCGTCCCGGACGGCACCTGCCGTGAGCTGCTGCCGTCGCCGTGGAGCGCGCGCACCCGGGTCCACGAGTACGGCGGGCGGCCGTACGCCGTGACCCCCGAGGGCGAGGTGGTCTTCGTCAACCTCAAGGACCAACGCCTGTACCTCTTCGGGGATAACTGCGAGCCGAAACCCCTCACGCGGGAGGGCTGCCGCTACGCCGACCTGCTCGTTCACGATGGTCAAGTGTGGTGCGTCAGGGAGCGGCACGCCGAGGACGGCAAGGTGACCAGGGCGATCGTGTCGATCCCGCTGGACGGCGGCGAGGCCCGCGAATGGGTCACCGGATGCGACTTCTACGCCTCCCCCGCCGTGTCCCCCGACGGGCGGCATCTCGCCTATGTTTGCTGGAACCACCCGCGCATGCCGTGGAACGGTACCGAGCTCCGCGTCACGCGCCTGTCGGGCGGCGGCTCGTGGACGGTCATGGGAGGGCCCGCGGAGTCCGTGCTCGACCCGGCGTGGCGCGACGAGTCCCGCCTCTATGTGATCTCCGACCGCTCGGGCTGGTGGAACCTGTACGAGGTCGGCCTGCGCGGCGACGACGCGCGGGCGATCCATCCGGCCGAGGAGGAGTTCACGCTGCCGCCGTGGCAGCTGGGCGGCCGGCCCTATGCGGCGCTGGGCGACGGGCGGCTGGCGGTGCTGCACGGGCGCGGCGACCTGCGGCTGGGCCTGCTCGACCCGGCGTCGGGCACACTTGCCGACCTCGACCTGCCCTACAGCGGGTGGGACGCCGCGCTGACCGCCGACGGCACCGCCGTGACGGGGATCGGCTACTCCTCCGTGATCCCCCGGTCGGTCGTCACCGTGGACGCGGCGTCGGGCGTGGCCCGCTCGCTCCGGCAGGACGTCGAGCGGCTACCCGATCCGGCCTTCCTGCCCGTGCCGCGGGAGGTGCGGGTGCGCGACGAGATCCACGCCTTCCTCTACCCGCCGTACGAGCCGGCCACCGAAGGAACGCTCCCGCCCTACGTGGTGTTCGTGCACGGCGGTCCGACCGCGCATGCCGACACCGCGCTCGACCTGGAGAAGGCATTCCTGACCTCGCGCGGCATCGGCGTGCTCGACGTCAACTACGGCGGCTCCACCGGCTACGGCAAGGCGTACCGGGAGCGGCTGAAGGGCCAGTGGGGGCTGGTGGACGTGGCGGACACGGTCGCCGCCGCCCAATGGCTGGCCGCCGAGGGGCTGGCCGATCCCGCCCGGATCGCGGTACGCGGCCGCAGCGCGGGCGGCTGGACCGTGATGGCGGCCTGCTGCCGCTCCGACGTGTTCGCGGGCGGCGTGTCCTACTACGGCGTCAGCGCCCTCGCGCCGCTCGTCGCGCACACCCACGACTTCGAGTCGCGGTACGTGGAGTGGCTCGTGGGCGATCCCCGGATGTACGCGGGTCGCGAACCGCTCTCCCTGGTCGACGGCGTCTCCTGCCCGATGCTGCTCTTGCAGGGGCTCGACGATCCCGCGGTGCCGCCCGAGCAGTCCGAGGCCTTCGCCGACGCGCTGTCCGAACGCGGGATCCCGTGCACGTACCTGGCATTCGAGGGCGAGGCGCACGGCTTCCGCCGCGCCGAGACCCGCACCGCCGCCCTGGCCGCCGAGCTGGCCTTCTACCAGCAGATCTTCGGCTAACCCGGATCTGCCCGGGCTAGCGGGCGAACTCGGTGGCCCTCGACTCCCTGACCACAGTGATCCGGATCTGCCCGGGGTAGGTGAGCTCCTCCTCCACCTGCTTGGCCACGTCGCGGGCGATCACCTGGGCCTGGATGTCGTCGATCGCGTCGGGCTTGACCATGACCCGGATCTCCCGCCCGGCCTGCATGGCGAACACCTTCTCCACGCCCTCGTACGACTGCGCGATCTCCTCCAGCCGCTCCAGCCGTTTGACGTACGCCTCCAGCGACTCCCTGCGGGCGCCCGGCCGGCTGCCGCTGATCGCGTCGGCGGCCTGCGTGAGCACGGCCTCGACGGTGCGGACCTCGACCTCGTTGTGGTGCGCCTCGATGGCGTGCACCACGTCCTCCTCCTCGCCGTACCTGCGGGCGATCTCCGCGCCGATCAGCGCGTGGCTGCCCTCGACCTCGTGCGTGAGAGCCTTGCCGATGTCGTGGAGCAGGGCGCAGCGCTTCAAGAGCTGCTGGTTCATCTTCAGCTCGGCGGCCATGATGCCGGCGATGTGGGCGGACTCGATGAGGTGCTTGAGCACGTTCTGTCCGTACGAGGTGCGGTAGCGCAACTGCCCGAGCAGCAGCGTCAGCTCGGGGTGCATGTCGGTGATCCCAAGCTCGACCAGGGCGTCCTCGCCCGCCCGCGCGCACAGGTCCTGCACCTCCTGGCGGCTGCGGTCGTGCGCCTCCTCGATCCGCTGCGGGTGGATGCGCCCGTCCAGCACCAGCTTCTCCAGCGTGAGCCGCGCCGTCTCTCTCCTGACCGGGTCGAAACACGACAACAACACCGCCTCGGGTGTGTCGTCGATGATCAGATTGACCCCGGTCGTGGACTCGAAGGCGCGGATGTTGCGGCCTTCGCGGCCGATGATCCGGCCCTTCATCTCATCGCCGGGGAGATGCAGCACGCTGACGACCGACTCGGCGGTCTGCTCGGCTGCCACCCGCTGGACGGCCAGCGTCACGATCTTGGTGGCGCGCTTCTCGCCCTCCTTGCGGGCCTCGCCCTCGATCTCCCTGACGATCAGGGCGGCCTCGCGCTTGGCCTGGTTCTCGATCTCCTTGACCAGCTCGGCCTTGGCCTGGTCGGCGGTCAGCCCGGCGACCCGCTCCAGGATGACCCGCCGCTCGTCCTCGACCTGGAGCAGCTCCTCGCGCCGGTCGGCCAGCTCGATCTCGGTCTCGGCCAGCTTCCTGTCCCGCTCGGCCTGCCGCCTGGCCTCCTCGTCCAACCGCTGCTCGCGCTCGGCCAGCCGGGCCTCCCTGCGCTCCAGGTCGGCGCGCAGCTCCTTGAGCTCGGACTTGAGTATCCGGCTCTCCTCCTCGACCTCCCGCCGCATCTGGGCGGCGCTCTCGGCGGCGGCCTCGGACCTGCGCAGGATCTCCTCGGCGTCGATCTCCGCCTTGTGGCGGATCTCGCGGGCCTCCTCACGCGCCTGCTCGAGCTCCTCGTTGACGGCCTCGAGCTGCTCGGGGCTCGGACTGGCCGCCCCCTTCGGCAGGACGCCGGAGGTGCGGCGGATGACGACGAGCAGTGCGACGATCATCCCGAACGCGAGCACGAGCACCGCCACCATCAGCACTACGACCAGCGGCCCCATGTGCGCCCCGCCCTCCTCGCGTCGTCAACACCTCATAACGCGGACCCAGACAATGGGAGGGGTCACAAGCGCGCCACGCGAAGCCCGTTCGGCGCCGGGATCGATGTCAAGCCAAGACTGACCGGGCGTCGGCTGGGAAAGCCGACACCTCGCCCGCCTCGATCAACCGAGCTCGTTCGTCCGTCGTTCACCGGTATGGCAATCCGCGCTGCGCGGAGTAACTCCTCACTGCCGTCGAGGTTATGCGTCGAACTGGTCACGAGCAAGCAAACGCGTCATCAAGCGTGTCTTACAGGCCTGCATCTCCACATTCGGCCCAACATCCCCCATTAATGCCGGACTTGCCCCACCACGCACCCCGAATCCCCTGCCTGACCAGGCATTTCACCCCTCCGATCCCTGATCGCCACCGGACAGGACCGCAGCGGGCCCGGAGCCCCAGCTCCTGCACCACATCCCAGGGAAAGGTGAACATGACGCAAAGTTCCGATCTCGTGCCACGAAGGAGCCCGACGGGACGACGCGGACGGCAGCGCATACCCTCCCTTCCCCTCGTCACGCCTCCCGCTTCGCCAGGTCTAGCTGATGCCGCAGGTGAGGGGTGAGCCAGTCGAGGGCATCGCTGTCCCCGCTCTGGAGGTGCAGGCCGTACGCCTGCCTGGCCAGCAGCAGGGGCGCGCGGACGCGGGGATGTGGAGGTGCGCACTGCCGATGCTGCGTGCCCCGACATGACGGCTGTGGCCGCTCCAGGGTGCGGAGACCGGCGGCACGGAGACCGGGGGCGCGGAGGCGCAGCGGCAGCCGGGAGGGGCGACGATGCGAAAGGCCGGAGTTACGGGAAGTCGTCCTCCAGGTCGATGCCCTCCTGTTCCAACGCTTCCCGGATCACCCGGTAGGCCAGGCCGGAGGAGTAGCCTTTGCGGGCGAGCATGCCGGCGAGGCGACGGGTGCGGGTTTGCGGATCCAGGGAGCGGGTGGCGGCGAGCTTGCGATCCACCAGCCGCCGGGCCGTCTCCGCCTCCTGGTCGGAATCCAGGCGTTCCACGGCTTCCTTGACCGTGTCGTTGTCCACACCCCGATGGCGCAACTCGGCCGCCAGGGCACGTCTGGCGAGCCCGCGCCCGTGGTGCCGGGAGTCGACCCAGGCCTCGGCGAACGCCTCGTCGTTGATCAGCCCGAGCTCGGAGAACCGGTTGAGCACCGCCTCGGCGGCCTCCTCCGGCACCTCCCGTTTGCGGAGGGCCTCGGCGAGCTGGGCACGCGTCTTGGGCGCCATGGTGAGCAGGCGGAGGCAGATGGCCCGCGCCACCGACTCCGGATCGGCGTCGGGGCCGGCCCCGGCAGGACTGTCGGCATCGGGCCCCTCAGGCAGCCACCCTCGGCCCTTTGCGTCGTTTCCCCGTTTTCTCTTCGATCGGCCAGATCGCCGCCCACCGCTCGATCGTTTCGCACCGCCACCCGACCGCTCATCCGACCGCTCGTCCGAAAACCAGCTGCTCCCCGCCAGCACCGTGGAATGCCACCCGCCGTCAGGGGGAGCTCCCTCGGAACCGGTCTCCGCGCCGGCTTGACGATCGGCGAACGCCGCGGCCCCTCGAATTCTGCCGCGATCTCGGGGCGGAACGGCGTCTGCGAGCTCGGCCACGGCAGGTGGGCGATCGCCGCGCTCCACATCGGCCACGGCGGATTGGAGATCGCTGTCATCCCCATCGGGTGCGGCGGATTGGAGATTGCCCTCATCCCCATCGGGTGCGGCAGGTTGCCGATCATCCCCTTCCCCATCGGGTGCGGCAGGTTGCCGATCGCCCTCTTCTTCGTCGGGCGCGGCGGATTGGGGAGCGCCGCCCTCCCCGTCGGGCATCGCAAGCCGGCGGTCGGTCACCGCCGCATCGGTTCCGGCAGGTTGGGCGTCGTCGTGCGTCGGACCGGGCTCGGCGGTCCGGCGATCGTCGTCCCCTGTGGCGGGCTGCTCGGCAGGCACCGCCTCAGAGACACGGAGACGGTTGCGTTGCTCGCGCCACTCGTCCACCGACGGCCAGCCGTCGGAGGCCGAGCGGGCCAGGTCTCGCCCCGATGACCAGGCCTTGTCCGATGTGCTACCCACGTGCCGGCCTTCCGCCAGCGGCGCGGCGCACCGGGCCGATGACGCCTCGGTTCACGCCTGCCGGGCGCGACGAGACAGCGGGCCAGGCGCGCCGGTTCACGCCTGGCAGACGCGACAGGTGAGCGAGCCAGGCGCCCCGGATCAGGGGCGCCTGTGGCCGATTCGTGTCACTCATGGCGAGCGATCAGACGTCACCCGGCTTCGGAGTGGACTTCGAGCCGCGGCCCGAGGGCGCGGCGGCCGGGGCCGGGGCGGCGGCGGGCTCGGCGGGGGCGTCGAGGCGCGGGCCCACGCCCAGCTTGTCCTTGATCTTCTTCTCGATCTCGTTGGCCATGTCGGGGTGGTTCTTCAGGAAGTTACGGGCGTTCTCCTTGCCCTGGCCGAGCTGGTCG
Source organism: Nonomuraea sp. SYSU D8015 (assembly GCF_008065375.1). GTDB lineage: Bacteria > Actinomycetota > Actinomycetes > Streptosporangiales > Streptosporangiaceae > Nonomuraea. The sequence goes on along the minus strand of NZ_VJYI01000029.1, from coordinate 11,208 downwards.
CCCTCGTAGGTGTACCAGGCACCGGACTTGCGGACGAAGCCGTGCTCGACGCCCATGTCGATGAGGCCGCCCTCGCGGGAGATGCCCACGCCGTAGAGGATGTCGAAGTCGGCGACGCGGAAGGGCGGGGCCATCTTGTTCTTCACGACCTTGACCCTGGTGCGGTTGCCGACCGCCTCCGTGCCGTCCTTGAGCGTCTCGATGCGGCGGATGTCCATGCGGACCGAGGCGTAGAACTTGAGCGCCTTGCCACCGGTCGTCGTCTCGGGGCTGCCGAACATGACGCCGATCTTCTCGCGGAGCTGGTTGATGAAGATGGCGGTGGTGCCGGTGCTGCTGAGGGCGCCGGCGACCTTGCGCAGGGCCTGGGACATGAGGCGGGCCTGGAGACCGACGTGGCTGTCGCCCATCTCGCCCTCGATCTCGGCCTTGGGCACGAGCGCGGCCACCGAGTCGATGACGATGATGTCGACGGCGCCGGACCTGATCAGCATGTCGGCGATCTCGAGCGCCTGCTCGCCCGTGTCGGGCTGGGAGACCAGCAGGGCGTCGGTGTCCACCCCCAGCTTCTTGGCGTATTCGGGGTCGAGGGCGTGCTCGGCGTCGATGAAGGCCGCGATGCCCCCGGCCCGCTGGGCGTTGGCCACGGCGTGCAGGGCGATCGTGGTCTTACCCGACGACTCGGGGCCGTAGATCTCGACGATGCGGCCGCGCGGCAGGCCGCCGATGCCGAGTGCCACGTCAAGGGAGATCGACCCGGTGGGGATCACCTCGATGGGAGCTCGGGCGTCATCGCCCAGGCGCATCACTGAGCCCTTGCCGAACTGACGCTCGATCTGGGCGAGCGCGGTCTCAAGGGCCTTCTCGCGGTCGTTGATAGCCATGGAAACTCCCCCTGGAGGGTCTCGCGGTCCGATCAGTCGAGTGAAAGCTACGGCCTGCCACCGACATTTTCTCTGGGTGTCGGGGAAGTCGTGGCCCGGCGTAGCCCCATCGTAGCCGAACGACTGTTCGATCACAGCAGGAACGCGCAGGTAACTGTCAATCGCTCGCGTCGGGCGTGGTGAGGACGCAACATCGGTTCCACCGCTCCCCGGTCCATCTTCGATGGCGGCGGGGATCGCCGGCCGTCGGGCAGTCAGGTGACAGTGGAGAAGGTGATGCTGGGCTCCGCGACGCGGCGCCGGATCCCGGGTCGTTAGGGCGTTCCCCGCCTGGTTCGAGAGCGGGTCCGGGCTCCGGATGGCGGGCCGCCCACGCACGAGTTCTTCAAGCCGTACGCACTGACGTTCGACTTCGCCCGCATGCGAATCCTCATTGACCCGGCCGGCTGACGATGTTGTCATGCGCGGTGAGCTGGGGAGACTCACTGCAAGGGGCTACGGTTGGAGGCGGCGACGTGGCGAGCGGCTACACCGGTGAACGGCGCGCCCATCTCCAGGCGCTCGCCGAGCTGCTCCCCGACGAGGGGATGGTGAGCCGCATGCTCGGCGGCGACGAGCCGGTGCTGTGGGTGTGGCACCCGGGCACCGGCCGCCAGACGATCATCTTCGCCACCCCGTCGAGCAGCGGCTGGCTCTTCCTGTGGTCGTCCGGAGGGCAGGGCCGGGCCGACGATCTGGAGCGCACGGTCGGCGCGCTGCGGGAGACCCTCGGCTCAGCGCAGCCTGGGTGAGACGTCCTCGACCTGGCAGACGGCCCGCCAGACGGTCTTGGCGCTCTCGCCGTCGGCCAGCGCCTGCATGACCGTGCGCCCGCCGAGCGGGGCGATCACGTAGTCGCGCGCCCACGACTCGGCGTACGTCTCGCCGAAATGAGCGTTCATCCGTCGCCAGAACTCCGTCAACCGCATGAATCAAGTATGGAATCGCTCAGGACGTGGGTAAGACAGGCCCATGGCAAAGACCCCGAAGTCCTCACCCCCGAAATCAGCCAAGACGAAGGCGAACCGGGCCAGGCGCCGCAAGCTGTTGCTGACGCTGCGCCTCACCGTGCAGAAGGAGAAGGCGGAGCGATCGGAAAGGCACGCCGGCATCAAGCAGGAGCCCCGTGAGGGCAGGCCGCGTACGCGCAGGGCGTCGCGACGCTAGGTCACAACACCCGCGCGCCGTACATCTCACCGAGATGGTCGGCGAGCAGCTCCAGCCGGGCGCCGTCGGGGTCCTTGAAGTAAATGGAGGCGCCGCTCTCTATCTGGTGCGGCACGCCGGCCATCTCCAGCTTCCCGCGCAGCCTCTCCCAGGTGGCGGGGTCGACGGAGATCGCGATGTGGTGCAGGCCACCGAGCACTTCCTGGTACGGGCCCAGGTCGAGCCCGGGGAAGTCGAAGAACGCGAGCAGGTTGCCGTTGCCGATGTCGAAGAAGAAGTGGTTCGAGCCCTTGTAGTCGCGATTCTCGATGATCTCCGTGAGCGGGAACTCCAGGAGGTCCTGGTAGAACTTGATGGTGCGCTCCACATCGGACGAGAGCAGGGCGATGTGGTGCAGGCCGCGGGCGCTGCTCGACGGTCGGTGCGGTAAGACGTGGCGACGCCTTATTTCCGCACGGCGGGCTTCGATGGCCGCGTAATCAATGGTCACGGTGGCTGTATGTCCGCCAACCCCCCGCCTCAATCGCACGGCGCGGCGCCAATGCGTTTTCTGTCGGTGGCGCGAGGCACTATGTGCAGGTGAGCTCGCTAGACCAGTTCAGCCAGATGACCAGGCAATGGTTCACCGGAGCCTTCCAAGCGCCCACGGCCGCCCAGGAGGGGGCGTGGGAGTCGATCTCACGTGGCGACAACACCCTGGTCGTCGCGCCGACCGGCTCGGGCAAGACGCTGGCGGCGTTCCTGTGGTCCCTCGACCGGCTGGCCGCCGGGCCCGCGGACGGGCGCGAGGGGACTCGCGTGCTCTACGTGTCCCCGCTCAAGGCGCTGGCCGTGGACGTGGAGCGCAACCTGCGCGCGCCGCTGGCCGGGCTCAAGCAGACGGCGCGGCGGCTCGGGCTGGCGGTGCCGGAGATCTCGGTGGCGATCCGCTCCGGCGACACCCCCGCAGAAGACCGCAGGCGGTTCGCGGCCAAGCCGTCCGACATCCTGATCACCACGCCGGAGTCGCTGTTCCTGCTGCTCACCAGCCAGGCGCGGGAGGCGCTGCGCGGGGTCGAGACGGTGATCGTGGACGAGGTCCACGCGGTCGCTGCCACCAAGCGCGGCGCGCATCTGGCGCTCAGCCTGGAGCGGCTCGACGCGCTGCTCGAGCGGCCCGCGCAGCGCATCGGGCTGTCGGCCACCGTGCGGCCGGTGAGCGAGGTGGCGGCGTTCCTGGGCGGCAGCAGGCCGGCCACCGTCGTGCAGCCGCCGTCGGAGAAGCGGATCGAGATCGAGGTCGTCGTCCCTGTGGAGGACATGACCGAGATGGCCGGCGGAGGGCCGCCGGAGGGCGAGGAGCCCGCCAACAGGTCGATCTGGCCGCACGTCGAAGACCGCCTGTTCGACCTGATCGGCGAGCACAGCTCGACGATCGTGTTCGCCAACTCCAGGCGCCTGGCCGAGCGGCTGTGCACGCGGCTCAACGAGCTGGCCTACGACCGCTCCCAGGGCGCCGTCGACCTCTCGATCTGGGAGACGGGGGCGCCCGCCGATTCGACGTGGGAGCCGCCCAAGCGCACGCCGGCCGAGATGATGGCGCAGGCGGGGGCGAGCAAGGGCGTCGTGACGGAGATCGTGCGCGCCCACCACGGCTCGGTCTCCAAGGAGGAGCGGGCGCAGATCGAGGAGGCGCTCAAGTCGGGGCGGCTGCCCGCCGTGGTGGCCACGTCCAGCCTGGAGCTGGGCATCGACATGGGCGCGGTCGACCTGGTCGCGTGCGTGGAGGCGCCGCCGAGCGTGGCGAGCGGCCTGCAGCGCATCGGCCGCGCCGGCCACCAGGTCGGCGCGGTGTCCAAGGGCGTGATCTTCCCGAAATACCGTGGCGATCTGGTGCAGACCGCGGTGGTGGCCGAGCGGATGAAGAGCGGCCAGATCGAGGAGCTGCGCTATCCGCGCAATCCGCTCGACGTGCTGGCCCAGCAGATCGTGGCGATGACGGCGCTCGACGAGTGGACGGTCGACGAGCTGGAGTCGGTGGTCAAGCGGGCCGCCCCCTACGCCACGCTGCCGCGCAGCGCGCTGGAGGCCACGCTCGACATGCTGGCCGGGCGTTATCCGAGCGAGGAGTTCGCCGAGCTTCGCCCGCGCATCGTGTGGGACCGCGTCACCGGCACGCTCCATGGCCGGCCGGGCGCGCAGCGGCTGGCGGTGACCAACGGCGGCACCATCCCCGACCGCGGCCTGTTCGGCGTGTTCCTGGTCGGCGAGCGGGCCTCCCGGGTGGGCGAGCTCGACGAGGAGATGGTCTACGAGTCTCGCGTGGGCGACGTGTTCGTGCTGGGCGCGACGTCGTGGCGGATCGAGGACATCACCGCCGACCGGGTGCTGGTCTCCCCCGCACCCGGGCAGCCGGGCAAGCTGCCCTTCTGGCACGGCGACGCGCCGGGCCGTCCGGCCGAGCTGGGCCGGGCGATCGGCTCGTTCCTGCGCGAGCAGGCCAAGAAGGGCTCGACGGAGCGGATCAGGGCCGCCGGGCTGGACGAATACGCCGCGGGCAACCTGCTGGCCTATCTCGAGGAGCAGCGCCAGGCCACCGGCTACGTCCCCGACGACCGCACGCTCCTCGTCGAGCGCTTCCACGACGAGCTCGGCGACTGGCGGGTGGTGATCCACTCGCCCTACGGCGCGCGGGTGCACGCCCCGTGGGCGCTGGCGATCAACCGGCGGCTGCGTGAGCGCTACGACCTCGACGTGCAGGCCGTCCATTCCGACGACGGCATCGTGCTGCGCATCCCCGACACGCTGGCCGAGCCGCCGACGGACGTGGCGGCGTTCGACGCCGACGAGATCGAGCAGATCGTCACCGAGGAGCTGGGCGGGTCGGCCATGTTCGCCTCCCGGTTCAGGGAGTGCGCGGGGCGGGCGCTGCTGCTGCCGCGCCGCACGCCGGGCCGGCGCAGCCCGCTGTGGCAGCAGCGGCAGCGGGCCGCCCACCTGCTGGGCGTGGCCTCGCAGTACGCGTCGTTCCCCATCGTTTTGGAGACGATGCGCGAGTGCCTGCAGGACGTCTTCGACGTGCCGGGCCTGGTGCGGCTCATGCGCGACATCGCCGCGCGCCGGGTGCGGGTGGTCGAGGTGGAGACCTCGCAGGCCTCGCCGTTCGCGGCGTCCCTGCTGTTCCACTACGTGGGCGCGTTCATGTACGAGGGCGACGCCCCGCTGGCCGAGCGGCGCGCCCAGGCCCTGGCGCTGGACACCACGCTGCTGGCCGAGCTGCTCGGCCAGGCCGACCTGCGCGAGCTGCTCGACCCCGACGTGGTCGCCGACGCCGAGCGGGAGCTGGCAAGGCTCGACCGCCCGCTGCGCGACCTGGAGGACCTGGCAGACCTGCTGCGTTCGCACGGGCCGCTGCCGGCGCTCGACGTGAGCGTGCGCGGGGGCGACCCGGCCTGGCTGGAGGAGCTGGAGCGGACGCGGCGGGCCATCAGGGTGCGCATCGCGGGCGATGAGCAGTGGGCGGCGATCGAGGACGCGGCGCGGATGCGTGACGCGCTGGGCGCGCCGCTGCCGGTGGGGGTGCCGCACGCGTTCCTGGAGCCGGTGGCCGATCCGCTGGCCGACCTGGTGGCGCGGCACGCCCGCACGCGCGGCCCCTTCCACGCCGGCACCGCCGCCGCCCGGTTCGGGCTCGGCGTGGCCGTGGTGACGGACTCCCTGCGGCGGCTGGCCGCGTCCGGGCGGGTCGTCAGCGGGGAGTTCCGGCCCGGCGGGCGGGGCGAGGAGTGGTGCGACGCCGGGGTGCTGCGGATGTTGCGCCGCAGGTCGCTGGCCCGGCTCCGGAAGGAGGTGGAGCCGGTCGCGCCGGAGACGCTCGCCCGGTTCCTGCCGGTCTGGCATGGCATCACCGGATCGCCTGCGTTCCGCGGCACCGGTCCGTCGGGGGCCGGATCCGCCGGCGCGGGCTGGGCCGGGCCTGGCGGGGCCGGTGGGGGCGCTTCCTCCGGTCCGGGCTGGGCGAGCGAGCTCGGGGCGCACGGCGGCGGGGCGAGTGCGGCGCGGGCCATGGACTCGCTGGTGCGCTCCATCGAGCAGCTCCAGGGGGCCGCGGTGCCCGCGTCCGCGCTGGAGACGCTCGTGCTGCCCTCGCGGGTGCCGGGCTACCATCCGGCGCTGCTCGACGAGCTGACCTCGTCCGGCGAGGTGATGTGGGTGGGGCAAGGGGCTCTGCCGGGCGGCGACGGATGGGTGTCGCTCTATTTCGCCGACACGGCGCCGCTGCTGGTGCCCGACCCCGCCGAGATCACGATGACGCCGGTTCACGAGCGCGTGCTGGAGTTGCTGGGAGGCGGTGGTGCGCTGTTCTTCCGCGGGATCTCCGACCAGCTGGGCTCACTTGACGATCAGACGCTGGTCTCGGCCCTGTGGGACCTGGTGTGGTCGGGGCGTGTGTCCGGAGACACGCTGGCGCCGTTGCGCGCCACGCTCGGCACCGGGCGCCCCGCGCACAGGCCGCCGACGACGCGGCGGCGGCGCGCCGTGCTGCCGAGCCGCAGCGGCCCGCCGACCGTGGCCGGGCGCTGGTGGCTGCTGCCCGGGCCGGCCGCCGACGCCACCCAGCGGGCCCAGGCGCAAGCCGAGGTCCTGCTGGAACGGCACGGGGTCGTCACGCGGGGATCGGTGACGTCGGAACGGCTACCCGGGGGATTTACGCCCATTTATCAGGTCTTGCGGGCGTACGAGGAGAGCGGCCGCTGCCGCCGCGGCTACTTCGTCGAGGGGCTCGGGGGCGCACAGTTCGCCCTGCCGGGCGCGGTCGACCGGATGCGTGCCATGGCGCCCGGCATCACGCCGACGGCGGGCGACGAGCCCGGCGCGGCTGCGGACACGATGTCGCCCGGCCCGATCGGCAGGCGCGGCGGTGGGACGGAGCGGCGGGCCGTGGTGCTGGCGGCCGCCGATCCGGCCAACCCGTACGGCGCCGCGCTCCCCTGGCCCCAGCGCCCCGGCGACGTCGGCCACAAGCCGGGCAGGAAGGCCGGGTCCCTGGTCGTGCTCGTCGACGGCCACCTGGTGCTCTACGTCGAACGGGGCGGCAAGACGCTGCTGTCGTTCGCCGACGACGAGCGGTTGCAGCCGGCCGTCGACGCCCTGGCCCTCGCCGTACGGGACGGTGCGCTCGGGAAGCTGACGGTGGAGCGGGCCGACGGCGCGTCCATCATCGAGTCGCCGCTGGCGGCGGCCCTGGAGGCGGCCGGCTTCCACCCGACGCCGCGCGGCCTGCGACTCCGCGCCTGACGACCGCAGCGACTGCAGGCTCCGGACTACCAGTGCCGGCACCCCCAGGACCGGCACCCCCAGGACCGGCACCCTCAGGGACGGCACTCCCAGGGACGGCACCGCCGCGCCGATCCATCCACGGCAGCCGCTCACCGCAGTGGCGCCCGTGGTGGACAGCGGTGGTCGTCGATCCGGCAGCGCGCGTTGTCGGCACCGGTTCCTGGTGAAGAGCACCGGCTCGGTGCGCTGGCGGCCGGAGTCCGGTGGCACGTGGCCAAGCAGCTGGTCGGTGTGCTGCCGGACGGGCTCGCGATGCCGGAGCGGCTCACCGGCCGCGAGGTGCTCACCTACCTCGGCCTGCTGCGCGGCCTGGGCAAGGACGTGGTGGCCGAGCGGGCCGAGGAGCTGCTGGCGGTGGCGGTGATCGACAAGGGCCGGGTGGCGGCTGCGGGCCCGATCGACGAGGTACGCGGCACGGCGACGCTGGAGGACAGGTTCGTGGAGCTGGTCGGCGCCGATCCCACCGGCGTGAAGGGGCTGTCGTGCTGTAGCGCTGACGCTGGCCAGGATGAAGATCGCGATCCTGCGCCACTCCACCACGGGCCGGCGTGGCTCCATGATGGCCGCGGGCGGCTCGCTCGGCCTCGTCCTCGCGGCGGGCACGATCTACCTGGCCTTCCTGGAGGGCGATTGGCTCGCCGCGGCGTACGCCGTGTGGATGCTCGGCTGGATCATCGGCCCGGTCTTCTCCGGCGGCGGCGAGGAGACGCTGCGCCCCGAGTTCTTCTCGCTGGTGGGCCTGCCCGCGCACCGGCTGGCGGCGGGGCTGCTGGTGTCGGCGTTCGTGGGCGTGGCACCGGTGATCAGCGTGATCGCCCTGGCGGGGCTCGTGGTCGCGGCCGAGCCGGGAAGCGTGCTCGTGGCGCTGCCAGCCATGGTGCTGCAGTTGGCCGTGTTCGTGCTGCTGTCGAAGGTGGCCGTGGCGATGCTGGGCATCGCGCTGCGCTCGCGGGCCGGCGCGATCGGCGCCGGGCTGGTCAACGGCGTGGTGCTGGCCTTCCTCGGCCAGGCGTGGGTGTTCGCGGTGGCGTTCGGGCAGGGCGAGCAGATCCCCGGGTTCGTACGCTACCTGCCGTCCGGGTGGGGGCTGCTGGCCGTACAGGGGAACTACCTGGCGCCGGCCGCCATGGTGGTGCTGATCGTGCTGTTGCTGGGAGTGTGGGCGGCGCTGCTGGCGCGGCCCACGGGCGCGAACCGGCCCGCGACGCGCGGCCGCCGGCCGATGCGCGCGGCCACGGCCCAGGAGGCGGTGGTGGCCAAGGAGCTGCGTACGTGGTCACGCGACCTGGTGCGCACCCATCAGCTCACGTTCGCGCTGGCCTACGGGGTGTTCTTCGCGGGCGCGCCGCTCGTGCTGGGCTGGACGGGCCTGCTGCCGTGGGCGGCGCCGATCTTCGTTGTGATGGCGGCCTCGATGACGTCGAACCTGTACGGCGCCGACGGCACCGCGCTCTGGCTGTCGCTGATGGCGCCGGGCTCGTCGGACGTGCGTGGCAGGCAGCGGGCCTGGCTGGTGACCGTGGCCCCGGTCGCGCTGGCACTGGCGGTGGCCTTCACCGCGATCGCCGGCGGGCCGTGGCCGATGATCCTGGCGGCCACGTTCGCGGTGCTCGGCGGCGGGGCCGGGCTGGTGCCGCTGGTCTCGGTGTACGGGCTCGTGCCGGGCACGGATCCGCAGCGGCGGGGCGGCAACCCCCTGCGTACGAGCGAGGATGAGGGGTCGCTGACCGGGCTGGCGTACCTGATGATGCTCCTGGTGGCGCTCAGCGGCGCGCCTGCCGTCGCGGTGGCGGCGGCGGCCGGCTGGTGGGGCGTGGCTGCCGGGGCGGCGACGGGTGCGCTCTCTTACTGGGGATTCGGCCTGCTGGCCGAGCGGCGGCTGGCCGCCCAGGGGCCCGAGCTGCTGCACCTGATGCGTACGGGACGGCCACCCGAGGGCGGCGCCAAGGGCATGTCGTTCAAGCTGCCGGACATGCCGAAGGCGCAGCGGGCGATCACGACGACGTGCCTGTCGCTCGGCGCGATCCCGCTGGTGCCGCAGGGGATCGTGGCCGCGGTCTTCGTGGCGGACGGCCGGCTCCGGCATTCGTGGTTCCTGGCGACGGACATGCCGCCGGGCCTGCGCTGGCCGGTCGCGATCGGCATGATGCTCATCGGCCTGGCCATGTACGGCGTGAGCCTGTGGCTCGTGCGCCGGGCGAAGCGGCGCGCCGCGACCACGACGTGAAACGGCTTCCGCCCGTCGGAGCGGCCGACGAAGATTGAGCGCATGCGCCCTCTGCAGCGGTTACGTGCGGATCTCAGCACCGGCAAGAACCTCGAGATCTACCTGACGGCGACCATCGCGCTGGTCGTCGGCGTGCTCGGCGTCTTCAGCATCGTGAAACCGGACATCGTCGGCGCCGCGACGCTGGCCGTGCTCGCCCTCGTCGCCGTGAACGCCCTCGGCCCCAGGCACCAGGTGGCCGACTTGGAGGCGCGGGTCGCCGAGCTCAATCGCCTGGTGGAGGCGAGAATGGCCGGCGACTCCTTCCTGACCGCCGTGCGGAAGGGGCTCGACGAGCGCGTCGCGCGGGCCGGCGACATCCGCTTCGCCGGGGTGACGCTGAGCCGCACGGTCCGCGCCCACGTCGACGACCTGCGCAAGAGCCTGGGGCGCGGGGCGTCGGTCAAGGTGTTGCTGATCGACCCGAAGGGCACGGTGCCGGAGGAGGCCGCGAGGCGGAGCACCATCCCCGACCACGCCGACGTGTTCGAGCACCGCGTGGAGTCCACGATCTACCTCCTGCGGGATCTGAAGGACTCCATCGAGGTGCGGTTCATGCCGTTCGTGCCCGCCTTCGGGCTGGTCCTGCTGGACGCCGACGATGACGACGGCGTCATTCACGTCGAGCTCGGCACGCACAGCGCGGCGGGGCGGGATCCGGTCTTCACCCTCACTCCGCGCCGGGACCATTTCTGGTTCGAGCACTTCAAGGGGGAGTTCGACCGCATGTGGGAGGTCAGCCGGGAGGCGACCGAGGCCGACTGGTATCCACGCAAGAGGAGCTGAGCGCGCTGTATACAATCGCCGTTGGATCACGGATCTGACGCTGACGCCGCCCACCGGCCCTCCGCGACGAGGTACGAGTGAGCTGCGGCGCCGCATCCTCACGGGCGATCTCCCTCCGGGCGTCCGGCTGGTCGAGGATCGGCTGACCGCTCAGCACGGCGTGTCGCGTAACTGGGTACGCGAGTCCATCCGGGTACTGGCCGCATGAGTTCTGCAGCAGTTCGCTCACACGTTCTGTCCAAGAGAGCCGAATTCCAGTAGTCCAGCGATAACGCTGGGTAAGCATCGGGAAGCGGGTGGGGTGATGCAGGTGTACCGATGTGCTCGCGATCGGCATGTGCTGACCCGGTCGTATGCCTGCCGCTCGGCGAAGGGCCGTGCTGGCACGGCAAGGGAAGGCGCCGGGCATGACTGAGCTGCGGCCGATCGCGGCGCCCCCGATCGGCGGCTGAATCGGGACACAAGTCCCGTGCCTGTTCATCACCCGTCACTCGCTCCCTGGTCTGTAGGCCGGGGCTCGCCTCGCTGGTCGGGGTGCGCCGGAGTGACCAGACCCAGCCACCACCACATAGGGAGGTGACCTTGGTGGCTGTGTTGGACACACGTGAGCAGATCCACTCCGCCGTGCTTCCTCAGCGGCGGACTCTGGAATCCGTGTCAGCAGACAACCCCGGAGCAGGGACGAAACGGGGCGTGGACGCCTTCGGGCAGCGGAGTGTCCGACATGGTCGAGGGGAGACCCGCCGC
>NZ_VJYI01000028.1 GCF_008065375.1 Nonomuraea sp. SYSU D8015 | reverse complement strand
TCCGGAGTCCTTCAAGGTCCTCATCAAGGAAATGCAGTCGCTGTGCCTGAACGTCGAGGTGCTCTCCAGCGACGGCATGTCCATCGAGATGCGCGACACCGACGAGGACGTCTTCCGCGCCGCGGAAGAGCTCGGCATCGACCTGGCCAGGCGCCCCAACGAAGGGGCGATGAACGTCGACGACATCTGAGCAACGACAGGCCGGCTCGAGAACCGTCACCTGGCGGACGCTCGGGCCGGCGTGTTCGCCGAGGCACACGTCGCTGCCGGATCTCGCGTCACCCGCCACATCCGCGTCGGCTTCGGCCGGCACAGCGCCCGAACCTCGGCTTGAGGACCGAGGCGTCAGCGGTCGGCCCGAGAGCGCACCTCGCCGTCGCGTCGAGGTCACCTGACTCGAACGGGGCTCGACCGACCGGGCTTCGGTGAGGTCAAGCGCTGCCGCTGTGCGAGCGACCGGAGCCGCCGGTTCCAACAGCTTTTCCAGACTGCACCACTCAATCGGTTGATCTTGCCGACTCCGTCGCCGCGGCCGGTGGTCCAGCGTGCAGTGAGCAGGAACACGCAGTCCATCCGTCCGGCATGGTGCCGAGGTCGTCGTCGCGTCCGGCCCGGATCCGCGGCCACTGGGCGGACGGGCGGCCGTCCAGCCGGAACTGGCCTCCCCGGGAACCCCAACGCTGCGGCCAGCCCTCCGGCGAGTCCTCCCAGAACTCCTGCCGGCCGTAGACGGTGCGATCCAGCAGTCCGTACGACGGTGCGATCGCTTCGTCGCCCCGGCCGCTGGTCCAATAGGTCTCGAAGACCTGGTCACCGGCTCGGAGATAGCACGCCAGGATGCCGAAGTACCGGTCTGCGATCAGCCGGTCCACGGAGTCCGGTGGCACCGAGTACCAGGGAACGGGGTAGCCCATGAACTCGCGATACCGCGAGGCCTCCTCGTACGGTCCCTCGCACAAAACCGCGTAGCCGACGTCGCGTGAGTGCAGGTAGGCCAGCTCGGTGACGTGGGACGTGTTGAAGGTGCAGCCTTCGCACTGCTGCGCGGCGGGCCGGCCGGTGTGCCACATGTGGAAGTAGGCGATCAACTGGGACCGGCCTTCGAAGAGGTCGATCAACGGAACCGTCCCGTCCGCTCCGATCAGCGGAGTCTGCGGATCGACTTCGACCATCGGCAGGCGGCGGCGGGCGGCGGCGATCGCATCGCCCTCGCGGGTGTGGGCCTTTTCCCGGACCCGAAGCCGGTCCAGTTCGGTCTGGTACGCGGCCCGGTCGGCGACCGGGGGCCTGGCCGCGTCACGGATCGCTGAAACGCTGGGTTCGGTGGGCTGGTTGGTCATGGCGAAATCCTCTCTCGTAAATGCCCGTGCAGAAACGGCTGTTCTCCTTGGTCGTCGATCAGATCCGCACCCGGTCGGACTCGCCGCCACAGACCCTGAAGTCATCGGATTCCGCTGTTGAGCATCATTGATCGCCCGGCTGCCTGGCTGGCTTGCGGGTCGTATTCCACGGCGGCGAGCCGGCGCCCGTTGTCCGCCGTGGGCACGATCCTGTGCTGTCCTGGACGCCTGGACATCCGTGGTGACCACGCGGGTGCCACGTGTCGGCCCCGTGCGGGCCGGTCATGACGTTACCGGCGGCCCAGATGCCGGCGTGCGCTGCCGTTCGGGTCGTTCGTCGCCTTCATCGTGGCCCATCGCGCAGGCGCATCAGGTGCCGCTGTTCGCCACGACCTCGGGCACCCTGGAGCACCTCTTGCCGGGATCAGGCGATCCTCGCACATTCCCACGCTTGAATCACCACGTTTCCGGCAGCGGCCTCCAGTGATCGTTTAATCTTCGGGGGTGGCTGACATATCTGAAGATCTCGCATTGCCCGCTGCCCTGGCCGAGGTGGCGCAGATCGGTTTCGAGTGGGAGTGGGACGAGGAGACCGACGAGGCCCGGGGCTGTGACTTCGAGCTATACGATCAGTTCGAGGAGCCCGACCGGACGGCGTGGTGGTTCCGCCTGTGGACCGGCAACCAAGAGGTCGACGGCAGCGAGTTCCGCTTCTTCGGCACGACCGGGGCGGGTGACTACACCGGCTTCTGGCTGGTACGGCCCGAGGCGATGATCATCGACCAGCCCGTCGTGCACATCGGTTCCGAGGGTGAGCGGGGTGTGATCGCCCGGGATCTCGGCGACCTTCTCTGGCTGTTCGCCGCCGGTCTGGGCCCCGCCGAGGCCTTCAGGGACCCCGACTCCCCAACGCAGCCGAATGAGGCCTTCCATACGATCGCCGAGAGACACGCACCTGGCCGCCGCCGTGTCCCCATCCAGATCGTGACTGCCGCACGAGCAGAGTTCCCGCATTTCTCGGATCTCATCGACGCGATGTGCCGCTGAGTGAGACTCGCTCGGCCGTGGTTCAGAGGGCGGCTCACCGTGCTGGAAGCAGGCCTGCGGGGCCGGCAGGGTCCCCCGGACGGATGATGCCTGGTGGGCCCGGTTTGACCCGTGAAACCAGTCCTCGCCCTGGATGCGGCGTGGATGCAGGTGGCCGCCCGCCTGGACGAGGCCGAGGATGACGCCATGGCTGAGGTCGGTCAGAAGCGTGCGCAGCGCCGTGGACAGGCGCTGCGCCCCGGGTGCGGCGAGCGCGCCCGCGGCGTCGCGGGCGGTCAGTCGCGCCGGTGCCGCGGCAGCAGCACGCTGACCACCGCGATGGCCAGCCCGAGCCCGGCCGCCATGAGGAAGACCAGGTCGTATCCGACGGCGAGGGCGTCGAGCGGGGAACGGTCGCCGGCCTCCGACGCGGCTCTGGTGCCGGCGGCCGTCGCGAGCACCGCCAGGCCGATCGACCCGCCCACCTGACTGGCGGTGTTGGCCAGGCCGCCGGCGATCCCGGCGTCGCCCTCGGGAACGCCGGCGGTCGCCGCGGCCATGAGGGTGGGGAAGGTCAGCCCGATGCCGGCCGCGATGAGCAGCGTGGGCCCGAGCACGCCAGCGACGTAGCCGCTGCCGGCGTGGGCCTGGGCGAGCCAGCCGAAACCGGCCACGAAACAGCCGCAGCCGGCCAGCACCAGGGGGCGCACACCGGTACGGGGCAGCAGGGCGGCGGCCCATCGCGCGATCACCACGAACGTCACCGCCGCGGGTGTCTGCCCGAGCCCGGCTTGGAGCGCGCTGAAGCCGAGGACGTTCTGCAGGAAGAGCGACGTGAAGTACCACATCGCGATGGCGATTCCGCCGAACAGCAGCAGCGTGCCGTTGCCGACGGCCACCCCCCGGATTCTGAACAGCCGTAGGGGCACCATCGGCTGAGTGGCGAAACGGGCCTCCACCACGGTGAAGACCACGAGCAACAGCAGTCCCGCCGCTACTGGCCCGACGACCAGCCCGGACGACCAGCCGTGATCGGCGCTCTGCATGACCCCGTAGACGAGCGCGGCCAGCCCCGCCGTCCCCGTGACCGCGCCAGTGAGGTCGAGCGGTTCCCGCCGGCCGGTTCGCGTGCCGGCCAGCGCCATCATGGCCACCGCGATCAGCGCCGCGCCGATCGGCACGTTGATGAGGAAGACCCACCGCCACGACAGGCCGGTGGTGATGGCGCCGCCGGCGACTGCTCCGGCCATCCCGCCCACACCGCCCGCGGCAGACCATGCGCCGAACGCCTTGGCGCGCGCGTCCGGCTCGGTGAAGGAGGTGTTGATCACGGCCAGCGTCGCCGGGGCCATCATGGCGGCTCCGGCGCCCTGGGCGACGCGGGCCGCCACCAGGAGCTCCGGGGTGGTCGCCAGGCCGCCGACCAGGCTGGAGGCGGAGAACGACAACAGCCCGGCGACCAGCATCCGGCGCGGGCCGAACAGGTCGGCGGCGCGGCCGCCCAGCAGCATGAAGCCGGCGAAGGCAAGCAGGTAGCCGTTCACCACCCAGGCCAGGCCGGTGGGTGTGAAGGCGAGGTCCTCGCGGACCGAGGGCAGGGCGACGTTGACGATGGACGCGTCCAAGATCACCATGAACTGGCAGGCGCACGCCAGCGACAGGATCAGCCAGGCGGGGCCGGCGTGCGGCCGTGCCCGCTGAGTTGCGGTGCCGGTGCTTGTCAAGTCTTCCTCCGTGCCGATCCGCCGCTCACGCGGCCGGGGAGGTCGTTGCGGCCATGGTCTCGCCGTCGCCCGTGGCGGCGTCGGTGACGCGGCCGCCCTCCAGCAGCCGGATCGTGATCTGGGCCAGCCGCCGCCCCTGGTGCCTGGCCGCGTCCAGCGCCGCGTCCAGCGCCGCGTCCAGCGCCGCGGCCTGTGGGCCGTCGCCGGTCGGGCCGGTCACCAGCGACGTGCCGTAGGGGTTGCCGCCGGCGGCGTACACGACCGGATCGGTGAATCCGGGCGGGATGATCAACGCTCCCCAGTGGTAGAAGACGTTGCCCAGCGACAAGATCGTGGCCTCGCTGCCGCCGTGCCGGTTGAACGCCGAGGTGAATGCCGTCACCGGTTTGTCGGCCAGTCTCCCTTCCTGCCACAGTCCGCCGGCCTGGTCGATGAACTGCTTGAGCTGGGCGGCCGGCGCGCCGAACCTGGTCGGCGTGCCGAACGCGAACGCATCGGCCCACGCGAGGTCCTCGATCGAGGCCTGGGGGATCGCTGTGGCGGCGTCGGTGTGCCGCCGCCACTGCGGGTTCTGGTCGATCGCGCTGTCGGGTGCCAGCTCGGCGACCCGCCGCAGCCGCACCCCGGCCCCGGCCGAGGCGGCGCCCTCGGCGACGGCCTGCGCGAGTGCATGGACGGCGCCTGTGGCGCTGTAGTAGATGACGGCGACCTTCACGGTCATGCCGGGCTCCTCGATGTCGGGTAGAGTTAGTTATGCGGATAATATTTATGCGCGTAACTAAGTTGTCAAGGAGAGCCCGTGGACTTCGAGCAAGCCGACGCCCTCAACCAGGCCATCCGTCTCCTGAGCCTGCGCCACCGGGCCAGGGCCGCGGCGCTGCTGGCACCGCTCGGCCTGCACCCCGGGCAGGAGGCGCTCCTGCTCGAACTCGACCGGAACGGCCCGACGATCCAGGCGCAGCTCAGCGAGGCGCTCGGCTGTGAGCCGCCGAGCGTCACGCTCATGACCCGCAAGCTCGAGGCCGGCGGGCACATCCGCCGCACACCTGCGCCCTCCGACAAGCGCGCCAGCATCGTCGAACTCACCGACAGCGGCAAAGCCCTCGCCGACCAGGTCAAGCAGCTGTGGTGCGCCCTTGCGGAGGAGACCGTGACCGGCCTGCCCGCCGAAACGGTGGCAGCACTGCCCGGCATCCTCAAAACCTTGACCAGCAATGTGGACACCCGGGGTCCCCGCCACCCACACGGTCGCCGGCGCGGCCTGGTCGCGGAAGCGTGACGCCGCAACGCGCGCTCGCCGACCTGATCCAGCCAGGACTGCCGTCCAAACGGCCCACGGGACCCCCGCCACGCAAACTGCTCCGCGGGATCGGGTCTTCACGGTCGGGGGGCGAGGTCGATCCGGCCTCTAATGGCATCCTAGCCAATTGACGCATTAGGGCATCGTCCGCTAAAAACTAATGCATCATCACGTCAAGGAGGCATGTGAAGTGTCGATCCCGGCCGTCACCCGCACCGTCCACCGCCACGTCGACGTCGACGGCGTGCGCGTCTTCTATCGGGAGTCGGTCCCTGACCGCGCCGACGCCCCGGTCCTGCTCCTGCTGCACGGCTTCCCGTCGGCGTCGCACCAGTACCGCCGGCTCATCGACGCGCTCGGCACCGGCTACCGGCTGATCGCGCCCGACTATCCCGGCTTCGGGCACACCCGGACCCCCGACGGCTTCACCTACACCTTCGACCGGCTCGCCGACATCGTCGAAGACTTCCTGCAGCGGCTCGGCCTGTCCCGGTTCGTCATGTACGTCTTCGACTTCGGCGCCCCCGTCGGCTTCCGCATCGCCGAGCGGCACCCGGACTGGATCGCCGGCCTCATCGTGCAGAACGGCAACGCCTACGAGGAGGGCCTGTCAGACGGTGCCCGCGCGTTCATCGCCCTGCGGCCAGGCGAGCCGGGCGCCGAGGACACGATCCGCGACCTGCTGACCCTGCACGGCACCCGTGGCCAGTACGAAACCGGAACCCGGGACCCGCACCTCATCGCGCCGGACGGCTGGACCCTCGACCAGCACTTCCTGGACCTGCCCGGCCGCAAGGACGCGCAGGTCGCCCTGGCCTTCGACTACCACTCCAACCTCCAGCGCTACCCCGCCTGGCAGGCCTGGCTGCGCAAGCACACCCCGCCTGCGCTCATCGTCTGGGGCCGCCGCGACCCGTTCTTCCCCGAGCCCGGCGCCCGCGCCTATCTGCGCGACCTGCCCGAGGCCGAGTTGCACCTGTTCGACACCGGCCATTTCGCCCTCGAGGAGAGCCTCCCCGAGATCGCCCCGCTCATCGCCGAATTTCTCGACCGCCTTTGGCCTGGCCGTCCATAGCGCGCCGGGGATTCACCGCATGGCGTGTCCGACCTGTGAATCGAAGGATCGTCGCACGGGCTCCGACCGTAGTGTGCCGTAAAGTGGCGCATCGTGGTGGATTGGGATATTCGGCGTGCTTCGGCTGCGGACGTCGAGGCGGTGGCCGAGCTGCGAGCCGTGGTGTTGCGAGCGGATCTGGAGCGGCTTGGACGGTACGACGAGCATCGAGTGCGGCAGCGGCTGAGGGACGGGTTCAACCCGGCGCACACCTGGGTGATCGAAGTCGGCGGCGAGTTCGCCGGCTGTGTGGCGCTGCGGGATGCCGAGGACGGCCGCTGGCTGGAGCACTTCTATCTGGCCCCGCACGTGCAGGGTTGCGGTATCGGTTCGGGTGTCCTGCGCAGGCTGCTGGAGCAGTCTGACCGTGACGGTGTCCCTGTCCGGTTGAACGTCCTGCAGGGAAGTCCTGCACGGCGGCTGTACGAGCGGCACGGATTCGTCCTGGAGACCGAGGATCCGGTGGACGTGTTCATGGTCCGCGCGGTGTCGTGAGATCGCCCGGCGCCGCGTTTCCTGGCGGAGGGGACACGGGGCATCAGATCGATGCTGCGACCGATCGATGCTTCCTCCCGTGGCCCCTCGTTTCGTCAGGCCCCTGTGATGCTTTTCGAGGCCGTCAGAAGCACACGCTCCGTTCTAGGGTCCTGTGAAGCATTTCTTGGAGACCTGCCTGCCCTTCTGGTCTACGCATGTCTCGCAGACGCGCTTCGGGTTGGTCGCGGTCGGCGCTGGGGCCGTCGCGCATTCGAGCTCCATCGGCCCCTCGGGCTCCCTGGCCTTTCTCTCGCAGTACTGCTGCTTCCAGCCGCCCTTCTTCCTCGGGCAGTAGAGACACCTCTGGTCTGCTTGTTCCCACCACTCGCACTTCGGCTTGTGCGCGGACGCGCACTTGCCGAGCGAGGCGGATGTCGTGGGCGTACTGACGGTGCTGACTTTCCCGGCTTGCGCCTGCGCGGCCGCCGAAGGAACGAGGGTGGCAGCCACAAGGGCGCTGACAGCGCATGCTTCCTTGAGCATACGATCCTCCCGCTGCTCGTTTCTCCCTTTTCTCCTCCATCGTGACTTCTGGCGACGGGGAAACGTCAAGGCGTATGGACGAAATTCTTTCTGGACCGTCGAGCACCCGCTGAAGTTTGAAACATGCCGTCCTGACACCCTGGCGTAATCAATGAATTTGGGAAGAGTGTTCTTTGCTTGGGTGCATACGCCTTTTTTCCTCGCGCCACCTCCGGTTTACGACGCCGTGACCAGTCGCCGATCAGGCACATGGAGTCACCTCATGGGCCGGGTGTCCGCAGCCCCGAAACCAAATGGCTACGGTTTGCGCAGACCAACGGTCAAGCCCCGCCCACGAGGCATCCCCCATGGCGGTGCAGCCGCCCACGCGCAACCGAAGCTCGAGCGACGGCAGGGAAAACAAAAGATGCCTTCACCGAAAAAAGGAAAACGGCGGATGGGACTCCAGTACCTTCCGCCGAAGGAAAGGACTCCGGAAATAGCCCGAGAGGCCCGGGAAGGGAAAATCCAATGCGCTGCCCGCTGTTGCTGAAAGATGCGTCAACCTGGGCGCCGGAGTGGGATGGCGAGGCGGATGATGAAACCTTGCAGGACGCCCTCAAGGCGTACCGGCGCCGGTTCAGACTGAGTAACCCCGCGGCAGGCGGCAGCTCCGGGGCTGCGATTGCTTGACATGCAAGTATCCACTTGCCTATGGTGGGGCGCGTGGGTGACGTCTTCAAGGCCTTGGCCGATTCCACGCGCCGCACGATCCTCGACGAGCTGACCGACCGGAACGGACAGACGCTCTTCGAGATCTGCGCCCGGCTGGCTTCCAAGCATGGGCTCGCTTCGTCACGGCAGGCGATCTCGCAGCATCTCGACGTTCTCGAGACCGCCGGTCTGGTCGAGACCAGACGCGAGGGCCGCTACAAGTTCCACTACATCAACACCAGACCGCTCGAACCCATCGTCGAGCGGTGGCTCAGCAAGCCCGAGAAGGACGCCGGTGACCGCCCTGACGGCGGCGCCGGCACAGACGGCGAGAGGGGACCGGCATGAGAATCAACCTGGCGAGCGTGCTCGTCGACGACCAGGAGAAGGCGCTGCGCTTCTACACCGAGGTGCTGGGTTTCGTGAAGAAGCACGACGTCCCGCTCGGCGAGGACCGGTGGCTGACCGTGGTGTCCCCACAGGATCCGGCCGGCACCGAGCTGCTGCTGGAGCCCAGCAGCCACCCGGCGGTCAAGCCGTTCAAGGACGCGCTCGTCGCCGACGGCATCCCGTACACCTCTTTCGCCGTCGACGACGTCAAGGCCGAGTTCGAGCGGCTCCGCGGTCTCGGCGTGCGCTTCACCCAGGAGCCCGCCGACATGGGGCCGGTCATCACCGCCGTGCTCGACGACACCTGCGGCAACCTGATCCAGATCGCCCAACAGGTCGGCTAGCCGCTCATCTCCCGCCACCAAGGTAGGTGAGTCGATGGCCCCAGGCGTATCTTCAACCATCGCACCGGCGTGGAACCGTACTGCGAGGAGGACGCGTGGCAGTGGCACGAGCACTGGTGATCGGTCTCGATCCCGCCAAGATCCACGGCTGGGACCCGGAGCCGGTCCAGGCGGCGATAGCACGCGGTCAGGCCCGTTTCGACGATCATGATATCGAGGCCGACTGGTGCTTGGTGGCACTCGACGAGAACCCCGAAGGAAAGATCGTGGAGGCGCTGACCCGCAAAGACTACGCCTGTGTGGTGATCGGGGGCGGCATCCGTAAGCACGAGCCGTTGCTCGAATTCTTCGAGAAGGTGGTCAACCTGGTCCGGCAGCACGCGCCCGACGCAGCCATCGCCTTCAACAGCAGCCCCGAGGACTGCGCCGACGCAGCCCTGCGGTGGCTCCGCTAGCCTGCCCAGCAGGGCAGGTGCCTTGGCCAGGGCTCTTCACAGCCGGCCGACGAGCGGTTGACATGACCTCCACGTGGCACGGGCATATCCCCGCCGTGCCACGGCTGGCGAGACAGCTCAGGATGACACTGTTCATTCTCCACACCTCGCCAACCGAGCTCCGCGCAAAGGCGACCGAGCACCTCGGCAACGAACAGGCTTCGATCCCCGGCTAGTACTTGCGGCAGTCGTGCTTGGCCAGAACCAGGCTCATCCCGGCGACCTTGTCCTTGAGCGACACGTAGAAGAGGTAGCGCGCCTTCTTGTTGCCCGGCACGTCGGCGGTTGGATATCCGCCCGGGCCGCGCCGCAGATTGGGGTAGGCGGCCTTCAACTGGGCCCTGGTGGAGCCGATGCCGATGCCCTGCGGCGTCTTGAGGCCGGCGGGAGCGACGATCATGGCCAGGCCGTACCTCTTGGAGATGTACATCCCTACCCGGTAGTTGGGGTACGGGTTCTCCTTCAGGTCCCAGCCCGTGCATCCGGCGTGGTCCCCGACTGGTTTGCGGGCGATTCTCCCGGTCGCTTTGGCTTTGGTGGCGGCCATGCCGAGTTTCAGGTTGCCGTAGCCGTACGGCCCGAGCGTCGCCCTCTGGGCGGCGTGCGCCGCCGGTGCGGCGACGGCGGGCACGACACCGCCGGCCAGCGCTACCACCAGTGCCGAGCGGCCCATCCGTAGGGCGGTCGTTCGGTTCATAGTGCTTCCTCCTTGATCATTGACTTGATCACTTTAGTCATGGTTCGGATTGGGTGTTCGGGGTTCGCAGGGGTTGCAGGCACGCCTCGCCGAACGGGAACCGCGTCAGGGGCGGGCGATCCGCCAGCAGGGGCGGGCGCGCGAAACGCCTGGTCGCGGCATGACCCGTGGTAGATGCACGGCTGCCTCACCATCAACCCGGTCGTGAAGCTGTTCGGTCCGAAGCGGTACTCCTGCGCGACGGCGAACAGGGCCGGCACTCGGCTGGGTCGCGATGCCCGAAGATGACACCCACCAGATACGGCTCACCCTCCAGCGGCAACGGGCGGGTGAGCCCTCACGCGGGCGAAGCGAGCGTGCAGTGGGCGTGCGGTAAGCCCCGAACGGAGTCATCCCGGCCACGTCGAACACCAGCGACCGGATCACCGGCTCGGCCGCGAAGGTGCCCGATGAGGCCGTCGAAACCCGCTCCTCGGACGTACCGGCATACGCTCTGATCGTCTGCAAGCCTCGGCGAGGGCCGCATTCGGTACGGAAAACCGGCCCGAGGATCTCAAGAGTTGATGCGCCGGATCGAACACACGCGGCTGCACGGGCTGCCACGCGCCATCCGCAACCCGAAGGAGCACGACGGCCTGTTGACCAAGCCTCCTCAGTCCGAGGCCCGAGAGCGGGATCCCACGCCGAGCGCGGCCAGCGCCCGCTCCAGTTCCCCGGTCTGGCCGAGGGCCGCCCGCAGTCCGTCGACCTCCCCGTCCGCGAACGTCACCTCGTAGTCGTCGGTGAGGCCGCCGCTGTCGAAGTGCGCCTTGCGCGTGAGGCGCATCGCCGGCCCGTGGCCCGCCGCCAGCTCCCGCACCAATCTCGACCGGTACGGCCTCATGTGCGGGACGACGACCCGCAGCAGAGCACCGGCACGAATCCTGTGGCCAGGGCGAACACCACGAACATAACGATCATCGCAACCTCGCCCCGGGCTGCCGAGCGGATGCCGCCCGTCACGGCGACGGCCGTCAGGAACCCGAACAGGACCACATGCACGCCCACCCGTAGGCCCGCCCGTACGTACGCGTCGCGCACCACCTTCAGCGGGCCGGACCCGGCCAGGTCGAGGAGGGGCTCACGGGAGTCAGGCACCGGCTGGCCATGGCGTCAGGATAGGAACCGGGAACACCGCTCGACCATGTCTGCGGCCGCTACGCCCCTGTGGAAGGTGAAGGACAATCACCTGACTGGCGAAGACATCGGCAGCGGCGCGCTTCCTATGGCCAAGCCGATCAGAAGCGCTCCGACCGTCCAGTAGGCCGGCCCCCGCCCCTGGCCGGCGGCGACATCGAGCACGGCGAACAGTGAGACGGTTACGACGGCCAGCCATGCCGGCCGACCGAGCACGTGGTGCCGTCGATTCCATGCCCAGACGCCGCGAAGGGCTCTGCGGCACCGGACGTGGTTTTCGCCATGCGGGGGGCGGAGCGACCCGTACCTGCTGAGGGCGATGACGAGCTCTTCGAAGCCGTGATCATGGCGGCCACATGATCGCTGCCAAGCCTGTCCCACGGGCCCGCACAGCGGTCGATCTTGATATGGGGAATCCTCCGCCCATCCCGTTCAGCGGGGCTAAGATCATGACCGGAGGCATCCAGGTGCCTGGTGGCTCTCCCGGTCTTCAAAACCGACGGCGCCGGGAACCTCGGCGCGGCGGGTTCGATTCCCGTCCGCCTCCGCCAGATCACACCCCCTGGAGCATCGTGAGCATCGACGCACTGCTGGCTCGAACGCGTGCCGGGCTACGTCGCCTGCTGCCTGCCGAAGCCTGGGCCGCGGCGAGCCGCCCCGATGCGTTCATTGCGGACACGCGACCGGAGTTTCAGCGTCGACGCGACGGCGAAGTGCCCGGCGCCATCGTGATCGAACGCAACCAACTGGAGTGGCGGCTCGACCCGCTCTGCGACGCGCGGATTCCCGAGGCCACGTCTGCGGACATCCAGTGGATCGTCCTGTGCGACGAGGGTTACTCCTCCAGCCTCGCCGCCTCGTCACTCAGACAGATCGGGCTGGCGAACGCCACCGACGTGATCGGCGGTTTCCAGGCATGGATGACGGCCGGACTCCAGGTCATCCGCCCAGCGACCCCCACCCGCCCGCGAGGTCCCGGCGAACACGCCCGTGACGAGGATCGGCCGGCAAGCCGTTTCGTGACACCCTAGGACGGCGCGGCGTCCAGGTGGGTGCGCGCGGTCTCGGCGAACAATTGGAGCTGCGTGTCAGAGGCGGTGCCGCCGACCACGATGAACCTGTCCTTCGACATCGCCGCCACCTCCACCTCGCCATTGTGGCGCGCGACGTTCTTGGGCCCGCCCACCGAGTCGACACTGCCGACCGCGCCGCATTCGGCGTAGAAGGACTTGAACGCGTTCATGGCGTCCACCCCGCTCACCACGACCTGCGTCGCCGTGGTCCCGTCCGTCGCCTTGAAGGATCGCCACTGTGTCGCGGCCTCCATCGGCGCGATGACCGGTTTCCCGCAGGGCACCAGGCCCGCGTCCAGGTCGCGCCACGTCCCGTGCGAGGTGCCCGTGACCGTCCACGTGCGGCCGTCCTGCAGCTGGCCGGGCTCCAGGAGGAGCGAGGGGGGATCATCGGCCTTCTCCGCCGTTGCCGTGCCACAAGCGGCGCAGAGCAGGACGATGAGCGTCACGATCGTACGGTTCATGTGTGATCCTCCCGGGGTTCGTCACCTTGATTACTGCCCGTGGGCCGCGGAGGTTCCCTGAAGATCGGCCAATGTGCCGGCGACGATCAGGAACCCTGCCGTGAAGGCGGCCAGCCCGCAGGCGAGCAGCCGGGCACTCGTCTCAGCCGGTACGGGTGGCCATCCGGCGACCAGCGGTGCCGTCGCCAGGGCCAGCAGCACGGCACGGCCGACCTTCACAGCCGAGGCAGGGCTGGTCTCGTCCAGGCATCCGCACGGCACCTTGCCCCTGCGCCGCAGCAGCACAGCCAGGTAGACGGCCAGCGCCAGATACCAGAGCGCCACGGCCGCGGCGGCGAACCGCAACAACCGGGTCTCTGCGATCAGCCAGCAGGCCAGCACGGCGGCCCCGGCCAGGCCCTCGGCGGGGCCGGCCAGCGGCGCGAGCCGTACCAGGCGGGCAGGGAGCAGGTCGTGTGCTTTGATCGCCGCCGTCAGGTCGCCGCGGCGCACCGCGGCGACCACCAGCAGCACGGCGCCCGCCAGGGCGAAGCAGGCCGGCAGCATGTCGAAGACGGTCATCTATCTCCACAGGAGCGCGAGCGACAGCAGGAACCCGATGGCGCACAGACGCCCCACCCATACCGTCGAGGCCAGCAACTTCGTGTCCCAGCGACGCGGGTCGCCGCTGAGCGCGCGGGAGAGCGGCATGAGCGCCCTGCCCACGCCGAAGCCGAGCCCGGCCAGCAGACCCGGTCCCAGTCCTCCGGCCAGCACGATGATCAGGACGAGCGACTGGGGCAGCGCGGTCGGAGTGAAGGTACGCACACCCGTGCCCATCTCGAAGCCGAACTGCAGCGGCCCGGAGAAGTCGGCGCGAGGAATGACGTCCTGCGGCACGAGCCGGCGATTCTGCGGCAGCGACAGCGGCCGTCCGGCCAGTTCGAAGACCATGATGACGGCGATGGCCGGGGCGAGCACCCACAACCGCACCGTTTCCGGGATGATCGAGGCCAGCCCTCCGAGTGCCCCCGCGACGAGCCCGGCCAGCAGCAAAGCCGGGCAGGCGTGCAGCCGGGCAAGACACACGACCTGAGCGTGGCCCCTCCAAGGGCCCCGTACGGCCGACACGGCGATTACCGCGTCATCCAGCACCTTGTTGGCGGGCATATCCCTGAGCGTGCCGCACTTTCAGTGGTCAGTGCCGGCGTCGATGAACTCGCAGGTGCCGGTGTCGCCTTTCCCACTGGGCACGGCGGTGGAGGACCCGGCACCGCGGTGAGGGCGGGCACGCCTCCGCGCGTTCTCCTGATCGCCACCCCGCCATGCAGACGTGCACACGATCACCCTGGCCGGCGACACACGCGCCGCCCGGCTCGGCGATCTTCCGCCGCTGCTTTACGCTGGCCCGGGAACGTCCGCAAGGCAGCAGGAAGGAGGCGTACCGCCGTGCAGCAGCCCGGCCCAGAGGCCCACCCCGCCGCCTCCTTAGACGCAGTCCTCGAGCGCATCACCTACGCCAACGAGGAGACCGGCTACACCATCGCCCGCGTGGCCACCGAACGCACCGGCGCCGACCTGCTCACCGTCGTCGGCCCGCTGCTCGGCGCCCAGGTCGGTGAGTCGCTGCGGCTGCGCGGCCGCTGGACCTCCCACCCCCGCTACGGCCGCCAGTTCGAGGTGTGGTCCTACACCACCGTGCTGCCGGCGACCGTCCAGGGCATCCGCCGCTACCTCGGCTCCGGCCTGATCAAGGGCATCGGCCCCAAGATGGCCGAGCGGATCGTCGATCACTTCGGCACCGACACCCTCGAGGTCATCGAAAACCAGCCCGAACGCCTCGTCGAAGTCCCCGGCCTGGGCCCCAAGCGGACGAAGATGATCGCCGCCGCCTGGGAGGAGCAGAAGATCATCAAAGAGGTGATGATCTTCCTGCAGGGGGTCGGCGTGTCGACCTCCATCGCGGTGCGCATCTTCAAGCAGTACGGCGAGTCGTCCATCTCCGTCGTCAGGAACCAGCCGTACAAACTCGCCGACGAGGTGTGGGGGATCGGCTTCAAGACCGCCGACACCATCGCCCAGGCCGTCGGCATCCCCCACGACAGCCCCGAACGCGTCAAGGCCGGCCTGCGCTACACCTTGTCGCAGGCCGCCGACGACGGCCACTGCTACCTGCCGGCCCCCAATCTCACCGCCGACGCCGTCAAGATCCTCGACGTGCCCGCCGACCTCGTGACCGCCTGCCTGGAACAGCTCGTCGCCGACGAAGGAGTCGTCCGCGAGAGCGTCCCGGCCGGCGACAACGTCGTGCCCGCCGTCTACCTGCCGCCCTTCCACCGCGCCGAGCAGTCCCTCGCCTCCGGCCTGCTCACCCTCCTGCGCGGCGGACACGACCGGCTCAAGGCCTTCGCCGACGTCGACTGGGCCAGGGCCGAGAGCTGGCTGCACGGACAGACCGGCGCCGAGCTCGCCCCCGAGCAGCGCCAGGCCGTCCGCCTGGCCCTCACCGAGAAGGTCGCCGTCCTGACCGGCGGCCCCGGCTGCGGCAAGAGCTTCACCGTCCGCTCCATCGTGCTGCTGGCCCGGGCCAAACGTGCCAAGGTCATCCTGGCCGCCCCCACCGGGCGCGCCGCCAAGCGCCTGGCCGAGCTGACCGGTCACGAGGCCACCACCGTCCACCGGCTGCTGCAGCTGCGGCCCGGCGGCGAGGCCACCTTCGACCGCGACAACCCCCTCGACGCCGACCTCGTCGTCGTCGACGAGGCCTCCATGCTCGACCTGCTACTGGCCAACAAGCTCGTCAAGGCCGTCGCCCCCGGCGCCCACCTGCTGTTCGTCGGCGACGTCGACCAGCTGCCCTCCGTCGGCGCCGGCGAGGTGCTCAAAGACCTGCTCGCCGCCGACGACATCCCGCGCGTCCGCCTCACGCAGATCTTCCGCCAGGCCTCGCAGTCCGGCGTCGTCGTCAACGCCCACCGCGTCAACACCGGCCGCCACCCCGTCCTGGAAGGGATGAAAGACTTCTTCCTGTTCCCCTGCGAGGAACCCGAGGAGATCGCCGCCCTGACCGTCGACGTCGTGGCCCGCCGCATCCCCGCCCGCTTCCGCCTCGACCCGCGCCGCGACGTGCAGGTCCTGGCCCCCATGCACCGCGGCGCCGCCGGCGCCGGGGCCCTCAACGCCGCCCTGCAGGAAGCCCTCACCCCCGCCCGGGAGGGCATGCCCGAACGCCGTTACGGCGGCCGCGTCTTCCGCGTCGGCGACAAGGTCACCCAGCTGCGCAACAACTACGACAAGGGCGCGGCCGGGGTGTTCAACGGCACCGTCGGCATCGTCACCGACATCCGGCCCGACGAGCACAAGCTCACCGTCCTCACCGACGAGGACGAATCGGTCGACTACGCCTTCGACGAGCTCGACGAGCTCGCGCACGCCTACGCGGTGTCCATCCACCGCTCCCAGGGCAGCGAATACCCCGCCGTCGTCATCCCCCTGGCCACGAGCGCCTGGATGATGCTGCAGCGCAACCTCCTCTACACCGCCATCACCCGGGCCAAGAAGCTCGTGGTGATCGTCGGCTCGCGCCGGGCGCTGGCCCAGGCCGTACGCACCAAGGGCGCCGGACGGCGGCACACCGGTCTCACGCACCGTCTCACAGCGCGTTGACCTGCCTTGACCAGGCAGAAGTGACCTAAATGTGACCGAACTCTCCTAAATGATTCCTCGTCTTACATGCAGGAGCATTAAGGTTTTTGAGGTGCTTTTGAGTGCCATGGGGGAGAGGACAACGTTGAACATCGCGCCTGCTTGGAGGAGACCGGCCGCCTCGGTCGCGCTGCTGGCCGCGGCCGCCCTGACCGCCTCATGCTCGAGCCCCGGCGGCACCGCCCAAGACCCTGGCGCACCCGACGTCACCACCACGGCCACCCCCCAGGCTCCCACCATCACGATCACCCCCGCCGAGGGCAGCGCCAAGGTCAACCCCGACAAGCGCGTCACCGTCACCGCCGCCGGCGGCGCCCTCGAGGACGTCACCGTGACCGCCGGCGACGAACAGATCGACGGCCGCTTCAACGCCGACAAGACCAAATGGGTCTCCAAGACCCCGCTCAAGCCCTCCACCGACTACACCGTCACCGCCAAGGCCGGCGCCGCGACCGCCACCAGCACCTTCACCACGGTCAAGCCCGAGCGGTCCCTGCAGGTCATCGACGTGACGCCCAACGCCAAGGGGGAGAAGGTCGGCGTCGGCGCGCCCATCATCGTCACCTTCAACCAGCCCGTCGACAACAAGGCCACCATCGAACGCGCCCTCGAGGTCGACGCCGAAAAACCCGTCGAGGGCGCCTGGCGCTGGATCGACGACACCAAGGTCATCTACCGCACGGCGAAATACTGGCCAGCCCACCAGAAGGTGAAGT
The DNA here is from genome assembly GCF_008065375.1 of Nonomuraea sp. SYSU D8015. Lineage (GTDB taxonomy): Bacteria > Actinomycetota > Actinomycetes > Streptosporangiales > Streptosporangiaceae > Nonomuraea. Next base: position 111,843 of record NZ_VJYI01000028.1, on the reverse strand, counting down.
TCAACGCCCGCATCACCGGCGTCAAGGGCGGCAAGGGCATGTACGGCACCAAGGACTACGCCGCCACCCTCACTATCGGCGCCAAGCAGATCAGCAAGGTCGACACCCGCACCAAGCGCATGTACGTCTACAAAGACGGCAAGCGTGTCCAGACCATGCGCATCAGCGCCGGCATGGCCACCACCCGCGAATACACCACCACCTCCGGCGTCCACCTCACCATGGAACGCGGCAATCCCGTCCGCATGATCTCGCCCGGCCGCAAGAAGGGCGACCCCGGCTACTACGACGTCATGATCAACCACGCCGTGCGCATCTCCAACTCCGGCGAGTACGTCCACGCCAAGGACAACGTCTGGGCCCAGGGCGTGCGCAACGTCAGCCACGGCTGCATCAACGCCCGTCCCGACCAGGCCAAATGGTTCTACGACAACGTCCAGCGCGGCGACGTCGTCGAAATCGTCGGCACCGACCGCGAACTCGAGTGGAACAACGGCTGGGGCTTCTGGCAGATGTCGTTCAAGGAGTGGAAGAAGGGCAGCGCCCTCAAGCGCAAGGCCTGATCCTCACCTCGCCCCCGGCCGCCCCGCCGCCGGGGAGCGGCTGCTCCTCCGCGGCACGACCGCGAGCGCCGCACAGGCCCTCTAAAGTGATCAGCGTGCAGATCCGCGAAGGAACCCCCGACGACGTCCCCGCCGTCCTGGCCATGTTCGACAGCGCCGTCGCCTGGCTGACCGCCCAAGGACGCACCGGCCAATGGGGCACCCGGCCCTTCACCGGCGACCCCCGCCGCACCCAGCAGGTCACCCAGTGGGCGACCGGAGGCGGCATGCGCATCGCCGAACGCGACGACGCCCCCGCAGGCTGCATCGCCGTGGGCCCCGCCCACGACTACGTCACCCCCGCCACCGAACCCGAACTCTACGTCCAGGCGCTCGTCATCGACCGCCGCCACGCCGGCCACGCGGTGGGCCGCACCCTCCTCGACTGGGCCGCCGGCGAAGCCCGCGCCCGCGGCGTGCGCCTGCTGCGCGTCGACTGCTACGCCGGCGACGACGGGCGCCTCGTCGCCTACTACGAAAGCTGCGGCTTCACCCGCGCCCAGCCCTTCACCGTGGGGGAGTGGCCCGGCATGGTCCTGTACCGCCGCCTGTGACCCCGCCCCGCCCCCGCTTCGCGTCGCCGGGTCGCCGGGTCGCTTCGGGGTAGGCCTTCGTCGCCTACGGCCGCCTCGACAAACGGCCGCCTCGACAAGACGCCGCGCCTGCTGAACGTGCCGGACCGATGGACAGCGCAGCCTGGGAAGGCACCTGTCCGTCCAGGAGTCCCCGCGCCGCACGGCCCGCAGGATTCGCGTTGTCCGCCGGCGGTATTCAGGGCGGTCCGAGCACGTCCGGGCTGACCAGGGCGCGGGCGGCGGCGGCGAAATAGTCCCCGGGGGCGGCGGCGAGGCCGAGGATGACGCCCTGGCTGAGGCCGGCCAGCAGCGCGCGCAGCGCCGTGGACAGGCGTTGCGCCTGCCGTGGGGTGACGGCTGCCCCGTTGTGGAGTCTGCCGGACAGCAGCGCGGTCAGGCGTTCCTCGTGGGCGCGGACGGATGCGGCGAGTTTGGGCGCCAGTTCGGGGTCGCGCAGCGCCAGGTCCTGCAGGCTGATCTCGAACGACAGGTGGCGCAGCGCGTCGGGGTCGTCGCACAGGCGGCGGTAGTGGCGGGCGAAGACCTCCACCGCCTCGATGAGACCCATCCCGGCGGGGACGGCCTGCTCGATGCCGTCGTAGTGCGGGGTGAGGTAGTCGGTGACCAGGGCGATGAGCAGGCCGTTCTTGCTGCCGAACAGCGAGTAGACAGCACCCGTGGTCAGCCCGGACTGTTCGGCGATCTCCTCCAGCTTGGCCCGGTGGCCGTCACGGGCGACGATCAGGCGCGCGGCGTCCAGCAGGGCCCGCCGGTTGCGCTGCTTGGCCTCGGCCCTTGTCATTCGCATAATCTCATTATTACCGTAATCTCATTATGAATGTTGCCGCGTACATGAACCGCGTCCCCCGCCATGCCGCGTTCCCGTCCGTCGACGCGCTCCAGGCCGAGCTGGAGGAGCTGGCTGCCGCCCATCCCGACCTGGTACGGCTGCGCCGCGTCGGCGTCTCGCGCCTGGGCGAGCCGCTGCACGCCGCGACCGTCGGCGACGGGCCCGCGGACGCGGTGGTCATCGCCGGGCCGCATCCCAACGAGCCGGTCGGGGGCTTGACCGCCATCGCCTTGATCAAGCTGCTCTGCGGGGACCCGGAACTGCGGGCGGAGCTGGGTTTTCGCTGGCACGTCGTGACGTGTGCGGATCCGGACGGCGCCAGGCTGAACGAGGGCTGGTACGCCACGCCGGGCGACCGCCGCGCCTACGCCCGGCACTTCTACCGCCCCGACCTGGCCGACCAGGTCGAGTGGACGTTCCCGCTGACCGGCGCCGGCTACTCCTTCGACCGCCCGCTGCCGGAGACACAGGCGCTGATGCGCCTCATGGACGAGGTACGCCCGTCGCTGGTCTGCTCCCTGCACAACGGCGAGTACCAGGGCGCCTTCTTCTACCTCAACCGCCCCGATGCGACGCTGGCCGAGCGACTCGCCGAACTGCCAGGCAGGGAAGGACTCCCGCTGCACCACGGCGAGCCGGAGCTGCCCGGCGCCGAGGCGATCGTCCCCGCCGTCTACCTGACCCCGCCCGGGGCGCAGGTGGGCAAGGTCTTCGGCGCCGGCGCCAGCAGCGCCGACTACGCGGCCCGCTTCGGCGCGCTCCACCTGGTCACCGAGGTGCCGGCCTGGGCCGACGAACGCGTGGCCGACAAGAGCCCCTGCGGCCGCACCTACGGGCAGGTCCTCGCCGAGGGTGCGGCGGCCCGGCGCGAGCTGATCGACACGATGACGGCGGGTATGCGGGCCGTCGCGGGCGACCTGAGCGTGCGCTCACCCTTCCGCCGCTCGACCGAGGGCACCCTGGAGACCTTCCGCAGACTCGGCGAACGGGAAGAAGCCGTGCCCGATCCCGACCGCCCGGCCACGGTCGCCGAGGAGTTCGGCAACCGCCAAAACGTCCACATGATGCGGCTGCGCCTGCTCGGGACCTTCCTGCGCATGCTCGACGCGGAGATCGCCGCAGGCAACCCGGCAGCGGCCATCCGCGAGCAGCGCCTTCTGCTCACCGAACGATTCGAGGCGTGGTGCGGCCAGGCCGAGGCGGACTCTCCCGGCCCGCCGATCGAGCTGCGCAAGCTGGCCGCCGTCCAGCTGGTCGCCGTCCTGACCGCCGCTCACCACCACCGGACGGCACGATGATGAACGGGCCGGCGCGCCTGACGATCGGCGCCGGACCGCCGCTGACCGTCCTCCTCTTCACCCTCGAGGCGGCCGTCCCGGCAGAGCTGGGGCGCCGCCGCCCTCGCGAACCTCACCCCGGCCGCTCACCCCGCAGCAGCGGATGCGACCGCATCGCCACCTCCAGCTCGCCCGGCAGCTCGTCCCGATACCGGCCGAGCGTCGACAGGTCACTGTGCCCCAGCACCCGCCGCACCGCGTCCATGTCGACCGCGTCGGCCAGCAAATGCGTCGCCGTCGTATGCCGCAACCCATGCGGCGTCACCGACCGCCGCCGATCCGGATCCACCCGCGCCTGCACCCGGTCGATCACCGCCTGCACGTCACCCCGCGCCAGCCGCCGCCCCCGCCACGACAGCAGCAACGCCTTGCCCTCCGCCGGGTCCTCCACCGCCGGCCGGCCCTGCTCCAGATATGCCTCCAGCACCCGGGCCACGTCCTCCGGCAACGGCACGTCCCGCGTCCGCCCGCCCTTGCCGAAAATCCGCCAATACCGCACCCCGTCGTTGGTGAAGAAATCCTCCACGTTCGCCCGCACCAGCTCCGACACCCGCGGCCCGACCGTGGCCAGCAGCAACACGATCAGCCCGTCACGCAGCTCCGTGCGCTGATCCCGCCGCTTGGCCGGCGGCGACTCCGGCAGCGCCCGCGCCGCCCCGATCAGCCCCTGCGCCTGCTCCCGCGTCAGCGCCCGCCGATGCGGCCGCAGCCCGCCGCGCTCCTTGGCCGTCACCGTCGAAGCCGTCATCGGGTTGACCTGCACCCACCCCGCCAGCACCGCGTGCTTGAACAACGCCGAGACCGACCGCCGGAACCGCGCCTGCGACGACGGCGACTGACCTGCCCCCGAACCCCCCGAACCCCCAGACCCCCCCGACCCGCCGGAGCGGCCGCGCGCACCCGCCGACCGCCCATCCGGCTTACGCGCGAACGCCAGCAACACCGCATCGACGTCCTCGCCCGTCAGATCGTCCAGCACCACCTGCGCACCGGCCAGCTCCACCAGCGTCGCCACGTCCCGCGCATACACCTCGGCCGTGGACGGCGACAACGCCCCCGTCACCGTCTTGGCGCGCACCAGCTCCACATAGCGATCCGCCGCCTCCGCCACCGTCAACCGGTCAAGCTCCGCAGGCCGCACCGGCCAGCCCCCTTCCCGCCAGCCCAGGGACACGATCACCACGACCGTAACCCACGCCACCGACGAAAACGCCGGACTGGGACGCCACACGACCCCGCTCGACCCCGCGCGAGCGGCCACTGCGTTCGAGAGCTCCGCGGACGGGCCTCAGATGTCGCGGAACGTCTCGATCCGCGCCCCCAGCGCGTTCAACCGCTCCGCCAGATCCTCATAGCCCCGGTTGATCACATACACGTTCCGCAGCACCGACGTCCCCTCGGCCGCCATCATCGCCAGCAGCACCACCACCGCGGGCCGCAGCGCCGGAGGGCACATCATCTCCGCGCTACGCCACCGCGTCGGCCCCTCCACCAGCACCCGATGCGGATCCAGCAACTTCACCGACGCCCCCAGCCGCGTCAGCTCCGTCAGATAGATCGCCCGATTGTCGTACACCCAGTCATGAATCAACGTCGACCCCTGCGCCGACGCCGCGATCGCCGCGAAGAACGGCACATTGTCGATGTTCAGCCCCGGGAACGGCATCGGATGGATCTTGTCGATGGGGGAGACCAGCTTCGACGGCCGCACCGTCAGGTCCACCAGCCGCGTCCGCCCGTTCGCCGCCGCGTACTCCCGGCCCCGATCATGGTCGAGGCCCATCTCCTCGAGCACCGCCAGCTCGATCTCCAGGAACTCCACCGGCACCCGGCAGACCGTCAGCTCCGACGACGTCACCACCGCCGCCGCCAGCAGGCTCATCGCCTCCACCGGATCCTCAGAGGGGGAGTAGTCCACATCCCGCTCGATCAGCGGCAGCCCGTGCACCGTCAGGGTCGTCGTCCCGACGCCCTCCACCCGCACACCCAGCTGCTCCAGGAAGAAGCACAGGTCCTGGACCATGTAATTCGACGACGCGTTGCGGATCACGGTCACCCCGTCATGCCGGGCCGCCGCCAGCAACGCGTTCTCCGTCACCGTGTCGCCGCGCTCGGTCAGCACGATCGGCCGCGACGGCGACACCCCCCGGTCCACCCGCGCGTGATAGAAGCCGCCCGTCGCCGTGATGTCCAGCCCGAAGTGCTTCAACGCCGACATGTGCGGCTGCACCGTCCGCGTCCCCAGGTCGCAGCCGCCCGCGTACGGGATCTGGAACTGCTCCGTCCGATGCATCAGCGGCCCCAGGAACATGATCACGCTCCTGGTGCGCCGCGCCGCCTCGGTGTCCATCGCCTCCAGCTCCAACCGCGCCGGAGGCACGATCTCCAGATCGCTGCCCTCGTTGATCCACCGCGCCCGCACGCCGATCGAGGCCAGCACCTCCAGAATCCGGTACACCTCCTCGATCCGCGCCACCTTGCGCAAGATCGTCCGGCCGGAGTTCAGCAACGACGCGCACAACAACGCCACACACGCGTTCTTCGACGTCTTCACATCGATGCTGCCCGACAACCGGCGGCCGCCCACCACCCGCAGATGCATCGGCCCCGCGTACCCCAGCGACACGATCTCGCTGTCGAGCGCCTCACCGATCCGCGCGATCATCTCAAGACTGATGTTCTGATTGCCGCGCTCGATCCGGTTCACCGCGCTCTGCGACGTCGCCAACGCATCCGCCAGCTGCAGCTGCGTCCAACCCCGATGCTGCCGCGCATCCCGGATCAGCCGCCCGATCCGCACAAGATAATCGTCTGCCACAACAGCAGACCATATCTCACATATGAGATGCACCCGCGCCCGCAGAGCCCGACACGCCGGACAACTCCCGGTGCCGCGCCAGATGCGCCGGAGTCGCCGCCGCCCGCTCCTTGCGCACGAACGCCCGCCGCGCCGCCCGGAACCCGCTCCGGTCGTCGAACATGTCGCGGCTCATCTCCGCCAGCTCCTCCGCACGGTAGGCGTCCAACGGCTTGCGCCGCTCGTCGGCCTCCCGCGCCTGCCGCCGCGCCGCCAGCAGCCGATCGTAGGAGGCGTCCACCGCCAGCCGCTCAGCGTACTCCAGCACGCGCCGCTCGAACTCCAGCCGCGGCCCGCCCAGCATCTGATCGGCCAGCCCCAGCTCCACCGCCTCGGCCGCTCCCACCGGCAACGCCTCCTGCGTCAACCGCCACGCGTGCTCGGCCCCCACCCGCCGCGGCAGCACATACGTCCAGTACTCCGACCCGAACAACCCCATCGTCCGATAATGCGGGTTCAGCACCACCGCATCCCGCACGATCACCCGATCCGCCCCCAGCCCCATCATCACGCCGCCGGCGCCCGCGTTCCCCCCGATCGAGGTCACCACCAGCTGCCGCGTGCATCCCACGATCTCCCGGCACACCGCGTTGATCGCGTTGATGTTCATCCACGCTTCGAGCTCCGGATGACGCGCCGCCTCGATCACGTTCAGGTGAATGCCGTTGGAGAACACCTCCCCGCCGCGCACGACCAGCACCCGCGTGTCCTGCGCCACCGCGTACTTCAGCGCCGCCGCCAGCCGCCGGCACTGGTCGGTCGACATGGCCCCGTTGTAGAAGTCGAAACTGACCACTCCCACCGCGTCGCTGCGGTCGTAGGTGATCTCGCTGTACCCCGTCCGCTCGGGCACCCCCGCCACGCGGTCGCCCAGCGCCATCGCCGCCGGCAGCTTCACCGCGCCCTCACGCTCGACCCGCACGTGGCCGACCCACACCGTCCCGTCCCCGGTGTGCACGAGCACCGCGCCCTCACGGCGGCCCGCCACCCGGCCGGGCTCCCCGGCGAGTTCGGGACCCCGGTACACGTCGAACACCCGCACCGGCACGTCGCACAGCACCGTCCGCCCGCCCGGCGCCCCGTCGGCCGCCCGCACGCGGCGCACGATCTGGTCCGCGGGCTCCTCCCAGGCGAACTCCCGATCGGCATGCCGCATCGCCCGCCGCAACCGTCCCCGCACCTCGGGCGAGCCGTAATCCAGCGGCACCGGGCGGAACGACGGGTCCGCCGCCTTCTCCGCCACCTCCGCCACCAGCTCGACCGCCGCATCGGCGACCGGCCCGTTGTACAAGGCCGACTTCCGCGGCGCCCCTGATGAGTCGCCGGGCGGCATCGCGAACGTCCGATACCCCCAGATCGGGCCCGCGTCCATCTCCTCGACCGCCTGCAGCGCCGTCACGCCCCACTCCGGCTCCGCATCCGTGATCGCCCAGTCCAGCGACGACGGCCCCCGGTCCCCGGGCGGACCCGGATGGATGATCACCGTGCGGAACCCCCGCCACACCCGCGCCGGCACCCGCTCCTTCAGGAACGGGCAGATCACCAGATCCGGTTTGGCCAGCTCGGCCGCCTCCGCCATCACCTCTTCCGAGACCGCCAGCTCGACGCTCACGTCATGACCGGCCCGCCGCAACTCCAGCCACGCGCGCTGGGTCAGGCCGTTGAAGGAGGAGCAGAGCAGCAAGATACGCAACGCGAGACTTCTTTCCACAGCAGGGGAGACGACGACACGACCACGGGCCCGGGGGAGGGCACTAGCCCGCCGCGGCGGGCCGATCCCACCGGCCACCGCCATTTACGGCAGTCCCATAAGACCCATACATGCATGCATGCTGACACGAAACGCATACCACTGCTGACAGAACAGCGCAAAAACCCGCCCGGACTAGACCTAATTGACATGCTTTGCCCGAAAAATCCCTCCAAAGATTCCTCCGGCGCGGGGGAGCGGGGAGCAGCCCCATCGCCCGAAACCCGCCCCGTCACACACCCGCCGGCGAGGCCGGCGCCTCGCACGTCAGCCCTGCCTGACACCGGGTACACGGCGGGCCGATCACACGCGACCGGTGGCACGGCGCCACTCTCCGAAGGCCATTCGGGCGGTGAAGCTCCGCCGCCGCCGGGGCCGCGTGCCGCCCCAGGCAATCGGCGTCAGGCGGTCTGGAGGGGAATCGTGTCGAAGGGGTGGTCCTGCCGCGGGCGGCGGGAGGTCTCCCCGGGGTAGGCGGTGACGGACGGTGTCGTGCAGGTCCTCGGCGGACACGTCCAGGAACGCTTCGCAGCAGGCCCGCTCGCCGTCCTGGCCGGGGCCGAGGTGCCACAGCGCCTGTGCCGCCTGCTCCTCGGTGAGGGTGCCGGACAGGCTGCCGAAGAGGAAGAACGTGCGCCACTCGTCACGGTTACAGCCCATGATCAGCTCCACGTCCCGTCCCGCGCCGCGCGCCAGTCCCTCCCGGGGCGTGACCGGCAGCACCTCGCCGCCGACGACGGGACAGAACAAGGGGAGAGGGTCCGCGCGAAAGGAGCCCCAGCGGTCCTCGTACCGGCGCATCTTCGAAGCCGGCGCCTGGCCGGCCGCGGCGAGTTCCTCCGGATCCGCACCGGCACAGCTCCTCGGCCGTCGGGCGCAGGCCGGCCTCGGCGGCGATGGCGGTCGCGACGTCCCGGGCCAGGGCGTCGGACAGGAACGTACCGGGCAGGCTCTGTCCGACTCTGCGGCGTCGGCGCCGACGGCCGCTCGACCGACGTCTGCGACGGCCTGATCAGCCTCACCGGCGCCGACGAGCCCCGCGCCACCGCCACCACCCTCCGCACCGCCGACCGGCAGGTCTACCACGACCCGCAGCACCCGCCCGCCGTGATCCTCCCCGTCCGCCGGGGCTGACCCGCCACCAACCTCGCGCCCGCCGGGACGAGGGTTCAGCCATGCGCCTTTCCCGTTCGGGGAGTGTGCGGGAAGAGGTCGAATCGATTCGACTACAACATGGACGGCTCCCGGCGTACGCGTGGAGAGCCCGCGGACGCGTGCGACACGTCGCCTCATGTCCCGGCCATGCCGGTCTCCCCGAAGCCTGGGATATGCGCCCGGAGGGTCAGGCGCGTGGCCGGGCGGGCCCGGTGGTGCCGCGCAGCGAGATCGGCGGGGCGACCAGGAGGTGGCGGTGCGGGGTCTCCGGGTCGGCGATGCGCTGGATGAGCAGCTCGACGGCGTGGGCTCCCAGCTCGCCGGCGGGGACCGTCGGCGGCGGTGAGCGGCGGGTGCAGGATCTCGGCCCAGTGCTGGGCCGCGACGCCGGGATTCGCGGAGAACTTCGACGCCCGCACCGGGGAAGGGCTGGGCGACCGCGCCTACACCTGGACGGCCAGCGCCCACCTCATCCTCGCCCGCGGCCCACGAGCGGCGCAACAGGACCTGATCCCCTGGGCGCGGGACGGCCGCTGCGCACCGGTGGACGATGCGCCACGCCGCGGGGGCGGATGCGATGGGGCCGACGTCGACTCGCCGGCGCTCGCGCGCTCCAGCCGGGCGATGCACTAGGCCCCGTCTCCCGGGTTCTGCTCGTTGGTGGGGGAGAGCGTGGTGCTTGCCAGACATATCCTTTCCGATCAGTATTTTCCTGTGCAAGCACTCTGCACGTACATCAGGAAAGAAGTGCATATGCACGTGCATGATTCATGTCGGCACTTTGAGCGCATTTGTCAAGTTCGGTCAACACGACCTAAAAAGGAGAAAGGTGATGCAATCTCCTGTTTACAACGGCATGTCCGCTTCGGGGTTGAGTGGTGTCACCTGGCGCAAGAGCCGGCACAGCAACCCGAACGGCAGCTGCGTGGAGCTGGCAGACCTTCACAACGGCCAGATCGCCGTACGCAACTCGCGCCACCCGGACGGGCACGCGCTCATCTACACCCGCGGCGAGATCCGGGCGCTCATACTCGGCGCCAAAGACGGCGAGTTCGACGACCTGATCCTCTGATCGCGACCGCAAGCCCCCCGGACCGTTCTCATCCAACGGCCGGCGACTGAATCCCGCATCGGGGGAGGCGGGAACATGAGCAGTCCCCTTCCCAGGGACGGCGATTTCGTGCTGTCCGCAACCGGCGAACGATCACATCAACGATAATGCCGTTACATCATGTCGACCGTCATGAAACAGTAGACAACGGAACAACGAGCGCCTCGCCGGCAAAGGGAACCCCCATGACAGTTGCACGACCAGACAGAGACTCTGACCTCGGCGAGGTTGCGCGCGGCGGCCGGGGCGGCCCAACCGTATTACGGATAATGGTGGGTTCGCAGCTGCGCCGCCTGCGCGAAGCCAAAGGCATCACCGGCGAACAGGCCGCGTACGTCATCCGCGCCAGCCACTCCAAGATCAGCCGCATGGAGCTGGGACGCAGCCCGTTCAAACAACGCGACGTGGCCGACCTGCTCACCTTGTACGGCATCACCGACGCCGGGGAACGCGAGAAGATGCTGGAGCTGGCCCGCCAGGCCAGCACACCAGGGTGGTGGCATCAATACAGCGACCTGCTGCCCAGCTGGTTCGAGGCGTACATCGGCCTGGAGGAGGCCGCCAGAACGATCCGCAGCTACGAAGTGCAGTTCGTGCACGGCCTTCTTCAATGCGAAGACTACGCCCGAGCGATCGTCGGGCTGTGGCACGGCCACAGAGACCCCGACGACCTCGACCGGCGGGTGGCGATGCGGATGCGCCGGCAGCAACTGCTGACCAGAAAAGACGCGCCCACGTTGTGGGCCATCGCCGACGAGGCCGTGCTCACCCGGCCGTGGGGCGGCCGAGACGTCCAACGCGCCCAGGTGAAACATCTGCTCCGCATGTGCGAACTGCCCAACGTCACGTTGCAGATCGTCCCCTTCGCCATCGGCGGGCACGCCGCGGCCGGCGGCCCCTTCACCATCTTGCGCTTCGACGCCCCGGACCTGCCCGACGTGGTCTACCTGGAGCAGCTCACCAGCGCCTTTTACCTGGACAAACGCTCCGACCTCGACGACTACACCGTCGTGATGAACACGCTGAGCATTCAAGCCGAACCGCCTGAGGCGACTCCCGCGATCCTCAACGGCATCCTCAAACAGCTCTGACCGGACACCCGTCACCTCAACCCCGCAGGATCACGGCAACGAGTCCCGGGCAGAGGTGTGCCAGCTCGTCACCCTCCGAGCCACAAACCCGAACACCACGAACACCGCGAGTCCGAGCAGCGACGCCAGGCCGACCGCTGCGAACAGCTGCTCGGACTGCAGCCGGGACCGGTACAGGTCGATGAGCGTCCCGATGCCGGGCCGGCCCTGCCGGAAGAAGAAATCCCCGACCACGGCGCCGATCACCGACAAGCCGGCCGAGATGCGCAGCCCCGTGAGGATATGAGGCAGCGCCGCGGGCAGCTGCAGTTTCCACAGCCGAGACCACCGCCCCGACTGCTGCAGGGTGAACAGGTCGTGGAACGACTCATCCACCGACCGCAGCCCGAACAGCGTGTTCGCCACGATGGGAAACAACGAGATCAGCACACACACGATGACCCGGGTGAAGAACCCGAACCCGAACCAGAACCCGAACAGGGGCACCAGCGCAAGAATGGGAATGGTCTGCAAGACCACGAAGTACGGGTTCAGCGACCGCTCCAGCCAGCTCGCCTGAGCCATGGCGACGCCGCACACGATGCCGGTCACCGCTGCGATCGTGAGCCCCGACAGCGCGACCTGAGCGGACAGCAGCAAGCCGTCCAGCAGTTCGGCCCGGTTGCCTGAGTCGAAGAACCCCACACGCACCACGGCGTCCGGCGGAGGAAGCAGGAACCGCCGCTCCGGCGCCAACGCCAGATACGACATGGCATACCACGCCGCGACCACAAGAGCAAAGACGATCAGCGGCGGCACCCACCGCGGCCACCTGGCGCCGGCCCGCCCGGTTCTCACGCTGCCGCTCCCTTCAGACAGGCCGACACCTGGGCCGCGAGATGCGTGAACTCTCCGCTGAAACGCAGCCCGGGCGGGCGCGGGTACGGGAACGGCACGTCGAACACACCGAGAACACGTCCAGGCCGGTCCGACAGTACGATGATCCGCGTCGCGAGGAAGACCGCCTCGGACACCGAGTGAGTGACGAACAGCGCAGCGAAACGGCGCACGGCGAACAACCGCAGCAGCTCGTCGTTGAGCCGCTCCCGCGTGATCTCGTCCAGCGCCCCGAACGGCTCATCGAGCAGGAGAAGATCCGGTCGCAGGGTGAGCGCCCGAGCCAGCGACACCCGCATCCGCATCCCGCCCGACAGGGTACGCGGCCGCGCGTGCGCGAAGTCCGCCAGACCCACCAGGCTTATCGCCTCGTCCGCGCGCCGCCGCCGCTCCTGCCTGGACAGCCCACGCAACTCACCGAACAGCTCGACATTGGAGCGCACGCTCCGCCACGGCAGCAGCGTGGGATCTTGGAAGACGTAGCCCACAGACGCCGCCGCCCGGTGCACCGAACCCTCCGTGGCCTCGGTCAGCCCGGCAGCCAGGCGCAGCAGCGTGCTCTTGCCGCATCCGGAGGGGCCGACCACCGTGACGAACTGCCCAGGAGCGACGTCCACGTCGACGGCGCACAACGCCTGGGTGCCGTCGTCGTAGCGTTTGCCCGCGCCGGCGAACGACAGCGTCGAGCCGGCCGCCGCGACCTCGGCCGGTTCAGCCGCCGCCATAACCGATCTTGGGGTCGACGAACTCGTTGGTGACCATGACGGCGGGCTGCAGGCCGTCCCTCACCGGCTTCTTCTGCGCGGCGAAGATCGGCTTGGTGATGTCGATCAGGCGCTGGACACGGGCGGTGTCGAAGTTGCCGACGGTGGAATCGGGCCCGTTGCTGCTGAGCTTGAGCGCCTTCATCTGACGGACCGAGAACTCGGAGCTCTCCCTGGTGTACTGCGTGGCGACCTTGTAGGCCTGGTTGAGACGCAAGGTGAGATCGATCGCCGGGCCCGGCTGAGCCAGCACGTCCACCTGCGCCTGCTGGAGGATGGGAACGAGTTTGCGCAGGCAGGGCGCGAGCTTGTCCTTGTCGGCCGGGCGGATCACCAGCGGAGGGCCGTAATTCGGATAGCCGGCGTCGTACACGAGCTGGTACTTCACCGGCTTGCCCCACTGTTTGACGTCCTTTTCGTAGATGTACGGCTCGGCGTTGGCGTACCCGGCCACGGCCGCCTTGCCGCCGGCGGCGACGAAATGCGACGGGGATCCGTCGTAGGAGCCGTCCACCTGACTGCGTTTGAGCAGCCCCGCCCCCACCAGATATTCCATGTAGGTGTTGCCGCCGAAGTAGAGCACCTTGGTGTCCGTCCGGCCGATGTCCTTGATCGTGGTGAAGCCCGGATAGGTGGCGGGGTCCCACAGGATGATCTGGGGATGGATCTCCACCAGTGCCATCACGGCGAGGGTCGGCTGGGTGGCCGACACCTGGATGCCCTCGTCGAGGCCGCCCAGCACGCCGAGGTGGATGCTGGTGTCGGCATACATCTGCGCGGACGGCTGGGTGAAGCCGATCGCCGGGCCGCCTGCGCGCAACTCCAGTTCGACGCCGGTGTCCCGGCCGCGGACGACCAGCGGGGCGGTCACGCGCTTGGCGTCGGCGTCGATGACGGGGTCGGCGCCCAGCAGGTGATACATGCCGCCTTCCACGGTGATGTGCGGCGTCCACTGGGTCTGCACCACGATGGTGGCCGGGCAGACGCCACGCAAATCCGTGGGATCGGCCGGGTTCGCCGCCGCGGCGGGCTGCGACCCCTGCTGTGCGCTGGTGCATGCGCCGACCGAAAGAAGCAATCCGACGATGGCCGCTGCTGTGCTCGTCAGGTTTCCCGCATGCCGTGACCGGCGCATGCGCATGATGTCATCCCCTTCATGGTGTGACGATTGCGTAATAGCAGGACAGCCGTGCCGGCCGCTTCCACGTTGCATCCTGCCGCGTTGACAAACGCCACATCTCGGGCCTGCGTATTTTTCGGGAAAATATCATGCTTTGTTGTGCGCATGGCAGCCTCCATCGACGCGCTCGGATGCAAGCATTTGTTCGACGCACCTGCTGGGCAGGAAACGGCCCGCACGAGCGAAGTTCTCCCCATCGGGCGATTTGTCCGGCCATGGGATGCTTTCGCGATGGCACATGCGCACCAATCCGTAACATCACACCCAACCGTCATGATCACACCGTGGGCTCACGCCGGCACGTGACCCTATGCTGAGTGCAGCCCCGACGCAACGCCCAAGCCAGGAGATATATCCCCATGACAGACAACTCCACCGCAGCCGGCCAGCGGCCGCCGACAATCGACACCACCGTGTCCCACTCGGCGCGAATCTGGAACTACTGGCTCGGCGGCAAGGACAACTACGAAGTAGACCGCGAAGTCGGCGACCAAATAAGCGCCATCAATCCCGACATCGTTTTAACAGCCCGGGAAGACCGCGCATTTCTCCGCAGATCCGTACGACACCTGGTAGCAGAGGCAGGCATCCGGCAATTCCTCGACATCGGCACCGGCCTGCCCACGGCAGGCAACACCCACGAGATCGCCCAAGAACTCGCCCCCGAGAGCAGAGTCGTCTACGTGGACAACGACCCGGTCGTCCTCGCCCACGCCAAAGTCCTCCTCCGCGGCACACCCCAGGGAAGAACCGACTACATCGAGGCCGACCTCCACGACCCCGAAACCATCTTGACGGAGGCCGCCCGGACACTGGACTTCACCCAACCGATCGCGATCATGCTGCTGGGCATCGTCCACTTCATCCAGTCCGACGACGAGGCATCCGCGATCATCCGCCGACTCATCCAAGCCGTACCCTCCGGCAGCCACCTGGCGCTCGTGCACATCACCGCAGTCATCAAACCCGAAGTCAAGCAGGAAGAAGTGCGGCACTGGAACGAGCACGGCAAACCCAAGATCAAAATTCGCACCCCCGAACAGATCGAACATTTCTTCAACGGCCTGGAGATCATCCCACCCGGCATCGTGTCCACCACACGATGGCGGCCCGACATCCACGACGCTCCCCAGGTGGACGGATTCTGCGGAGTCGGCCGAAAGCCGTAGTAAGCCGTAAGCCGACCAAACGCCTCCCCGGCACGCACAGAAACCCCGGATCCGGCGGCGTCGCCCAGCCGCACCGGGGAGCATCCACCACACCCCACTCAGCTCGCGGCCGCGCAACCCACCCGCAAGCCCCCGCGGCTGCGGTGCTCGCACGAGCACGAACGAGACCACACCCTCCAGCAGCCGGCAGTCCGGCCGCATCCGCAGAAACCCCACGACAGCGCAGCACCGCTGCCGACAACCGCCAGGCCGGCCCACCACGGCACTACAGCGACCGCCGAACCGGGCAGCCCCGCCGCAAGGCGTCAGCCCGATATCCGGGCCGCAGACACGACAGCGGCGGCGGCCACCGCGGAGCCCTTCCTCGCAAGCGTTGCGGGGCCGCCGCCCTCACCGTGGTGTACGCCGTACACCGGGGGACACCTCATCCAGGCGCACGTCCTGGCCACGCGGGGGAGGCCCAACCCGCCCATGCGCAGAACCTCTCAGGCGGACAGGGCTCAGTCACCGCTCAGGGATGAGGGAGAGGCCCTTGCCGCCGACAGGGCAGACCGGCCAATCGTCGGTGACGTTCAGTCGCCGACTCCCGGCGCTGAAGAGCGGGACCCCCCGGACCAGCAACCCCGGTCCTGGGCAGGCAGATGAGCGCGTCCGGCGCTAGTGCTATACCGAACAGAATCCACCTTCTGTCCGGTATAGCACTAAATGCCGGTATTGAACCTTCTCACAGGCGGTTCACGAACCGCGCCGCCGCGCGCTGGCTCATGCCGGTCTCACCGCGGACGAGGAAGACGGCTTCCTGGATCTGGCCGAGCGCCTTGAGCTCACGAGCCTGATCGACGAGGTCGATGCTGGGGTTGGGACGGTTGCGCGGACGCTGGGTCAGGCGCGCGGCGAGGATGATCAGCCAGATGATGGCGGAGGTGATGACCGCCGTGAGTGCGATGATGCTCGGGGTCGTGATCTCCAGGGCGGACATGGTGGTGCGTCTTCCCTGGAAAGACGCGTTTATGCGGGACGTGTCTCGTTGCTTGATAATGACCATTATGTCAAGTAGTCCGGGTTCGGACACGGCGGGCCGCTCCCCTGGGCGCCTGGGGCCGGTGAGCCTGGCGGGGCCGGCGGGAGAGTTTTTCCTCACACCACCGACCCGGCCGGGCCGGATCCGCCGGGCGGGGCGGGTGCCGGGATCGGTGCACTGAGCGGCGCTTTCGTCGCCTCCGGCCGCTTCCCGCGCGGCCGCCGTCATCGCCGGCGGCGGCTTGACGGCGGTTTTGACGTTGTGTTGATTCGCTGTCCTTGCCCGGGTGTGTGGACTTAGGGTGGAGCTCCTGCTATTCGCGCCGCGAGAGGAGCAGCACGTGGGGACCCAGTCGGTGCTATGCCCGGTGTGTCAGGGAGTTTTGCCTGCGTCGGGTAAGGAGGCCTACACGCCGCTGCGTGGGCGGTTGATCGTGACCAACGGGTACTGCTCCGGCGGGTGCGCCGAGCGGCGTGCTGAGGCGGCCGAGCAGACGCAGCAGATGACGCGTCCTCAGCCGGTGGTGCAGCCGGAGGCGGCGCCGGTGCCGAGGCAGGCGGCTGTGGCCGGTGGGCGTCCGGCTGGGCCGGCGCTGCGGGTGGTGCGCTGACCGCTCCCCCCTCGAAGGGGCTTTTTTTTATTGGTGGCCGTCGGCGGTGTGCCAGTAGTCGCGGGTTTCCACGGCGAGCCCGTCGGTGTCGAAGCGGGCGAAGACGCAGCCGGCCAGGGTGATGGGGCGGCCGTTGTCGAGGGCGTGGACGCGGAATTCGATGGCGGCCTGGTCGCCGTCGACGATGGGTGTGGTGAAGGTGACGCGGGGGTCGCTTTCGCCGGTGAACGACCAGGCGATGTAGTCGGCGATGGCGTCTTTGCCGTGGTGCGGGGGGCGGAACGGCATGCTGGTGTGGACGGCGTCGGCGTGGTAGAGGGCTGTGATGGCGGCGATGTCGTGGTGGGTCCAGCCGTGCTGCCAGGTGTCGGCGAAGCGCTGGGCGGCCGTTCGGGTGTCCATGGCGACCATTGTGGGGGCTGGGTGGGGGTGCTCCTCCGGCGCCGGGGTGGGGTTCAGCGGGTGTAGGGGTGGACGGCGGTGACCGCGGTGACGGGCAGTGGCCCGTACAGGTGGGGGTAGCCGTTCTCGGTGCGGACGTCGAGGCCGGTGGGGTCGATGTCGAGGATGAGCAGCGGTGCGGTCACGGCGTGGTAGTAGCGGGTGTGGACGTCGTGGAGTTGGGTGAGGTCGCGGCTGCAGTGGATGAAGCCTTCGTCGTCGAGGGTGCGGCCGAGGGTGGAGATGCGGTACTCCCCCGTGTGCTGGGCGGCGTGCCAGTCGGCGGCCAGGGCGAGGTGGTGGATGGTCATGGCGCCCATTCGCGGTCGAGGATGGCGTAGACGGCTTCGCTGACCCATTCGCCTTTGACGAATTCGTTCTCGATGAGGGTGGCTTCGCGGCGCATGCGGAGTTTTTCCAGGACGCGGGCGGAGGCGGTGTTGCGGGCGTCGAGGCGGCCGGTGATGCGGTGGAGGCGGAGGTCGGCGAAGCCGAGGCGGAGCATTTCGCGGGCGGCTTCGGGGGCGTAGCCGTGGCCGTGGTGGTCGGGGTGGAGGATGTAGCCGATCTCGCCTTGGCGGTGCTCTTTGCTGGTCCACATGAGCAGGGCCGAGCCGATGAGGTGGCCGGTGTCGCGCAGGGTGACGGCGAGGTCGAGGGCGTCGCCTTCGTCGCGGAGCGCGGTGCGGGTGATCTTCTTGTCGAGGAAGGTGCGGGAGGTGTCGCGGTCGCGGGGTTCCCAGTAGAGGTAGCGGGTGACGTCGGGGCGTGATTCGTAGGAGTTGACGGCGTCGAGGTCGTCGGGGGTGAAGGGCCGCAGGGTGAGGCGGGGGGTGGTGATCGGGTAGCGGGGTTGGAGCACGCAGGCAGTGTAGGGAGGGGTCACGGGGGGCGCAATGCGTTTTCCATGGCGAGGGTGAGCAGGGTGCGGGTTTCGTCGAGGGGGCGTTGTTCGACGACGTGTTCGAGCCAGAGTGTGGCGAGGGTGGTGTAGAGGAGGCGGGCGCGGGGGTCGGTGTGGGGCAGGTGGAGGGTGTCGGCGACGAGGCGGATGCAGCCGTCGGTCCAGCGGTGGGCGATCTGCTGCAGGACGGGGTCGCGGCCGGCGTGGACGTACAGCTCCCACAGGCCGAGCTGGCGGGTGCGGTCGGCGGTGGCGAGCTGGTCGGGCAGGGCGGTCAGGCCGTGGTCGGCGATCCAGGCGCGGGTGGTGTCCAGTTCGGTTTCGACGAGCTGGGCGAAGGCTTCGGCCAGGAGCTGGTCGCGGGAGGCGAAGTAGTAGGTGGTGGCGGCCAGGGGCAGGTGGGCGCGCTGGGCGACGGCGCGGTGGGTGACGGCGGCGAATCCGCCTTCGGTGAGCAGGGCGACGGCGGCGGCCAGGAGGGTGGCGCGGCGGCGGCGGCCGCGGGCCTGGGTGCCCGCCTGGGTGCCCGCCTGGGTGCCTGCCTGGGTGCCTGCCTGGGTGCCTGCCTGGGTGGCGGTGTGGTGGGCCGGCGGGTGGGGCTGGTGCTGGTGCGGGTTCAATGGCCACCTGCGAGGTTGAGGACGACGACGCCTCCGATGATGAGGAGGATACCGCCGATCTTGAGGGGGGTGAGGGTCTCGCCCATGAAGGCGGCGCCGATGAGGGCGATGGCGGCGGTGCCGGCGCCGGACCAGATGGCGTAGGCGGTGCCCATGTCGAGGTGGAGTTTGAGGGCTTGGGCCAGGAGGGTGAAGGAGGTGATGTAGCCGGCGGCGACGACGAGGGTCCAGCCGAGGTGGGTGAAGCCGTTGCTGAGTTTGAGCGCGGAGGTGGCCAGGACCTCTGAGGTGATGGCGAGGGCGAGCAGGAGCCAGGCCATGGGTGTCCCCCCGGGGGGTGAAAGTGGTACGAGTGTGCCAGTTTATCGTGTGGCGGGGCGGCGGTCAGGGAGGGCGGGGCTGTCCGTCGCGGGCACCGCGGGGTGGCGGTGAGTCCGGCCTCTCCCCCGCCGCCGCTGTGCCCGCCGGCCGCCGATCGGCGGGCCCGGGGCGGGCGATCCGACGTGGGCCGGCGGGGTTGGGCGCGGGGGCCTCGATGGCCGCTTTGTAGGGTTCTGGACGGAACGTTCACTGACGGGCCTGCGGGAACCGCTTGAAAAGCGAGTCGAATACGTGTTCCACTGGATCGTGTGGGTTGGGACGCGCTTCCGCTTGTCGACGCCGCCGACGAGCGACCGCTGATCGAGCGGCGTGCGGTGGTGCGCGACGGCTTCTACGAGACGCAGGCCCGCACGATGATCGAGCGGGTGCCGCAGGCCGCGGGCATCGCCCAGCGGTGGGCCGTCTCCCCCTACCGTGGTTGCGCCCATGCCTGCCGCGGTTGCGGCGCCCGTGCGGGGCATCGGCGGCTCGGCCTGGACGCCGGGCGTGATTTCGACACCCGGATCGTGGTCAAGCCGAACGCGGTGGCGCGGCTGCGGGCGGATCTGGCGCGCTGGGGCGGCGAGGAGCTGGCGGTGGGCGTCAGCGGCGACTGCTATCAGGCGGCCGAGGAGACCTACCGGCTGATGCCGGGGCTGATCGGGGCGCTGGCGGAGGCCGGGGTGCCGTTCACCGTCTACACCAAGAGCGCGCTGGTGCTGCGCGATGCCGGGCTGCTGGCGCGGGCGGGGGCGCGGGTGGCGGTGTCGATCGCGTTCGTCGACGAGCGGATCCGGCGGGCGGTCGAGCCCGGCGCGCCGTCGGCGCAGGCCCGGCTGGAGCTGGTGTCGGCGCTGGTGGAGGCGGGGGTGGACTGCCGGGTGCTGATGGCGCCGGTGCTGCCGTTGCTGAGCGACGCGGCCGATCAGCTGGCGGCGACGGTGCGGCGGATCGCGGGTGCGGGGGCGCGGGCGGTGGAGCCGGTGGTGCTGCGGCTGCCGCCGGGCACGCGGGCGTGGTATCTGGAGTGGCTGGAGCGTGCGCATCCGCAGCTGGTGGCCCGCTACGAGGAGCTGTACGACCGTTCGGGGCTGCCCTCCCCCGGTTATGAGCAGCGCATCACGGGGCAGATCGCTCAGCTGTGCCAGGTGTACGGGATGCCCTGCGGCCCGGGTGAGCCGCTGCGGCGCGAGCCGCGGGTGTCGCAGCTGGCGCTGGTCTGACGATCCCGCACCCCCGCCCGGTGTTCGCCCCCTGGGGAGCGGGCTCGCGCGCCGGCCCCGGTTCGATCACCCTGTCAACAATCGGGTGGTGAACACGTCGCCGGTCACCACCTCACCGGGAACGGGTCCTGCTGGGGTCGGCCCACATAAGCCGAACACCCACGTAGGGATGATCTTGAATGGGTGAGGGGGTGGGTTGATGAAGCTGTGATCTTCTTCGTCGCTCACGTGGTGACGGGGCTGGAGAAGTTCGATCTCGTGTGAGGCGGCGCTAGGGAATGCGTCGGTGTAGCGGGATGAGACGTCCGCGTACTGGGCGCAGCTGGCGTCGGTGAAAACATAGCGCCTCGGTAGAGCGGCAACGAGGGGCCACCGGGAGGCATAGCGTCACCGACGTGACAGCTGACAGCGGTAAGTGGAACACCCGCCATCAAGACAACATGATTGATCTGGCCGGGTTGGACGCGGCGCTGCCTGCGCAGCTCGATCTGGCCGAGCCGCGCCTGGCAGGTGCGCGCCGCCTCGTTGATGAGCAGGTTGGGCTCTGAGTTCAGTCGGCGGTGCGGGCCGGGCGGGTCGACCATACCTGCGCCGCCAGGACGGCGCCCGCGCCGAACAGCACCACGCCAAGGGGCACGTGGATGGCGACGTCGCCGCTGGCCCCGACCACGAACTGAACGCCGGTCAACAGCACCATTGACGCGCTGATGACCAGGTATCGCGCTGATCCGTGGCCCACCCGCCACACCAGGAGCGCGGCGATGACCTGGAGGACCAGCGCGACAGAGACGGCGCCGCCCGTGGCGTCGTGCCACTGGCGGCCGCCCTCGTTCGACAAGAGCTGCCCAGCGGTGATCGCCTGCATCAGCAGGGCGGCGGCCAGGAGCAGCGTTGTCGCCTTCATCATGCCGAAGAACCGGGGAGGCGGGGCGTGCCCCGCGTGAGCCGGAAAGGGCAGCTTGGCCGACGATGACATGGGATCACTCCTTGGTGGTCGTTTGGCTTGGGGGGAAGGGGACGATCTGCTCCTGGTTGCGGGCGTGTCAGCTCTCAGGGGCGTCCGTTCACCAGGTCACCCGCAGCGTGCGCAAGCCGTACACGAGGCTGAAGACCCGGAAGTCCACCTGCTCGTACGTATCGGCCAGGGCGAGGCCGGGGAAGCGCTGGAGCAGGGCCGGGAAGGCGATGCGCATCTCCATCCGGGCCAGCGGCGCCCCGAGGCAGTGGTGCACGCCGTGGCCGAAGGCGACGTGGCCGGCGGCTCCCCGGGTGATGTCGAGGGTGTCGGGATTGTCGATGAAGGCAGGGTCGCGGTTGGCGGCAGGAAGCGAAAGGATCACGAGCGAGCCTGCGGGGATGACATCCCCGGCGATCTCCACGTCTGTGGTGGTCGTGCGCGGCGGCAGCGACTGCACGACGGACAGCCAGCGCAACAGCTCCTCGATGGCGGGCTCGACCTGGGCCGGATCCTGGCGGATCATGGCGAGCTGGTCTGGGTGCCGGAGCAGGGCCAGGGTGCCCAGGGCGAGCATGTTCGAGGTGGTCTCGTGCCCGGCCAGCAGCAGCAGTCCCGCGATGCCGATCAGCTCGTCGGTGCTGAGATCGTGGCCGTGCTCGCGTACCAGCATGCCCAGCATGTCCTGGCCCGGGTCGGCCTCGGCGCGGGCCACCAGGCCGGCCATGTAGGCGCGGTCCTCCCGCTGTGCCGCGACGCGCTGCTCCATCGGCAGGGAGGTGTCCAGCAGGCGCACGGCGCGCTCGTGGAACTCGGCGCGGTCGGCCTGCGGCACGCCCAGCAGCTCGCAGATCACCAGCGACGGCACCGGCAGCGCGAAGTGCGCCACCAGGTCGGCCGGCTTACCGGCCCGCTCCAGATCGTCCAGAGCCGTCTGGACGATCGCAGTGATCCGCGGCTCCAGCCTGCGCATCCGCCGCAGTGTGAACTCGGGGGTGAGCATCCGGCGCAACCGCGTGTGCTCGGGCGGGTCGAACCCGATCAGTTGCCCGGCCTGCATCCTGGCCAGCTCGTCGGCGTTCATCTGCCCGGATCCCGGGAACGGCGTCAGGGCACTGCTGAACCGGGCGGGATCCGACAGTACCTGGCGAACGTCCTCGTGGCGGCAGACGAGGTACGCGGGCGAGCCGAACGGCGTATCGACCCGGAGCAGACCCTCGCCGTCGCGGGCCCGGGCCAGCTCCTCAACTGGGTTGAACCCGTTCCGCCGCATGTGCAGCGGCAATTCCGGCATTTGCGTCATCATCTGTCCATTCACCTGGTGATCGTGTGGGATCGTCCGGCGCGGGTCTTGGCCAACAGGTCGATGATCTCGGCGGTGGTAGCGCTCTCGCCGAGCAGTGGGAAGATCCGTTCGATGCTGTTGCGATGCGCCTGCGCGTTCAGATCGGTCATGGCGTCGGTCGCCAGCGTGACGTTGTAGCCGTGCTCGTAGGCGGCGCGGGCGGTGGACTCCACGCCGATGCTGGTGGCGATCCCGGCCAGAACGACCTGTGTGACGCCGCGGCGGCGCAGCTGCAGGTCGAGGTCGGTGCCGTAGAAGGCGCCCCAGGCGCGCTTGGTCACGGTGATGTCGCCGGGGTGGCCGGTCAGGTCATCGACGATGACGTCCCAGTCCGCGGGCAGGGGGCCAGGTGGGCGCGGAATCTCGGTGCGTCCTGGAACGGCATCCGAGCCGTCCGCGCGGGCCGTGACCCGGACCAGGACGATCGGAGCGCTGTGGTCGCGAAAGGCGTCAGCCAGTTCGACCGCACGGGCCACCACCTCGGCGCCGGTGTAAGGGGTCGCGGGGCGGCCGACGATGGCGTTCTGCAGGTCGATCAGGACGAGTGCGGTCGTTGTGTCGATCGTGGTGACGGGCATGACTGAGCCCCTTTCCGGGATGCGGTGATGGGTTCAGGCGTCGAACTGAGCCCCGAACGCCGCTGGCGAGCGAGGTTCGGAGGAAGCCTTGTTCTCGGAGCTCAGTGCCGTGGAGCTCAGAGAACAAGGCCAGGCCGCGGTCATAGGGCCGGCTCAGGGTTGGGTGTCGAGCCACTCCTGGAAGGTCGGGCCGGCGAGCTTGGCGTGCGGGCTCGGCAGGAACCCGCCCTCGGCGGCGATCTCGGCATCCGGCATGCCCGAGCCGTCAACACCGACGACCTTGATGCCTCGGCGGGCGCCGAGGAGTGCGGCCGCCTCCGCCAAGATCTCCTTTCGGGGTCCGGCGATCTCGCAGATCGGCGTTCCTGGAGCCGGCTCGCCGGGGTCGAGGGCCAGTCCGACCAGTTCCTCGGCCAGGGCGCGGCAGGCCACGAGCTGGGTGGGCAGGGCCGGGATGTGGGCGACGTCGCCCTGCCGCCAGTCCAGAAGCTGACCGACGAACTCGTGGAACTGCGCGGCCCGCAGAATGCGGACAGGGAGCGGCCCGGACAGCAGGAGTTCCTCGTGCACCTTCTTGGCGGCGAGGAAACCGGCGGTGGCCTTGTCGACGCCGATGATGGACGCCACGGCTATCTGAGCGACTCCGGCCTTCTGACCGTACTCGTGCAGATTGCGGGCCGACGTGCGGAAGAACTCCGTCGCCCCCTCCTGCTCGGAGGCGTGCCACGAGGCGACGTCGATGATGACATCCACCTCGGTGAGCGCCTCGGCCAGGCCCTCACCGGTGATGATGTCCACGCCGGTGGCTCGGGACATCCGGACGACCTGGTGTCCCCTCTCAGCCAGGACGTCGACGACGTGGCGGCCCAGCCGCCCGGTCGCTCCCGCCACCGCGAACTTGGTGATGCTCATGCTTTAGGCCTCTTCTTACTCGCTGTAGTTCTGGCCGGGGGGCATGCCGGGGATCGGCTTGGCGATGAGAGCGGCGGGGGTGAAGAAGCCGATGTGGGCGATCGCCATGATGAGCGTCCAGAGCGCCTTGTCGTCGTAGTGCGCGGACGCCCTGGCGTACAGCTCGTCGGGAACGCGCTCCCCGGACGGGTTCGGGGACAGGACTGCCTCCACCAGCTCCAGCGCGACCCGTTCGGCGTCGGTGAAGTAGGTGGCGTCCCGCCAGGTCGCCACGGCGGTGATGCGCTCCTCTGATTCCCCTGCCTGGCGGAGGTTGCCGGTTTCCCTGATGGTGAAGTACGTGCTGCCGAGCAGCTGCCCGGCGCGCAGCTGCAGCAGGTGGACTGTGACCTGCGGGATCGAGCCGTTCTTGATGACCTTGTGCAAGCCTTCGGCGATTCCTGCCATCTCGGGGACGAACGGCAGGGGGTTGGGCATGCGCGACCGGAGGTCGGTCGTCGTGGGTGCAGACATGGCGGGGGCTTCCCTTCTCACACTCGGGTTCGTGGTGTCGCGCCGTACGGATCGTTCGCACGGCGTCCTGACGAACACCAGACGCCGGCCACCCGCCCCTCGTAACAGCGCTGTCATGTGACCTGGATCACCGATCGCAGCTGTTACAAAACGGTCCGGAGCGGCGTCTGGTGCGTGTGGTAGAGCTGAGTGCGGACAGGCAGGGGCCAGGCATGAGTGAGCGCGGCGAGCGAACAACGGACACACCGGGACCGCTCGACCGTGCCGACCGCGTGGACCCCGCCACCGAGGCGTTCGTCGCCCATCGCAACCTGCTGTTCACCGTCGCCTACGAGATGCTCGGCTCCGCCGCCGACGCCGAAGACGTCCTGCAGGAGACCTGGCTGCGATGGGTGGACGTCGATCTCGACACCGTGCGGGAGGAGCGTGCCTACCTGGTGCGGATCGTCACCCGACAGGCGCTGGACCGGCTGCGTGCGCTCGGCCGGCGTAAGGAGTCCTACGTCGGGCCGTGGCTGCCCGAGCCGTTGCTGACCGCGCCTGATGTGGCCGAGGACGTGGAGTTGGCCGACAGTGTCTCGATGGCGATGCTGCTGGTGCTGGAGACGCTCCAGCCGATTGAGCGGGCGGTGTTCGTCCTGCGCGAGGTCTTCGATCTGGACTACGACGAGATCGCAGAGGCCGTCGACAAGAGCCCGGCCGCGGTCCGTCAGATCGCCTATCGGGCACGGGCACACGTCGCCGCGCGCCGGCCCCGCGGCACCGGCTCCCCGGCCGAGCACCGAGCCGCCCTCCAGGCTTTCCAGCGAGCGGTCGAAACCGGCGAGCTGCAGAGCCTGCTCGACATCCTCGCGCCGGACGTCGTCGCCCTGAGCGACGGCGGCGGTGTCAAGCATGCCCTGCTGCGGCCCATTGTGGGGGCTGACAACGTTGCTCGCTTGCTGGCCGTCGGCTGGTGGAAACGCGACGCGGAAAGGTCGGTCGAGCTGGTGCAGATCAATGGCGGCCCGGGGCTGCTCGTCCGAGTCAACGGCGAGATCGACGGCGTGGTGGCGGTGCGAGTGGAGAACGGCTACGTCACCGGCGCCTACCACGTGCGCAATCCAGAGAAGCTGTCGCGTATTGAACAGCAGACCGCCGTGAGCCGCTGAGAACCGGTCAGTAGATCTGTCACCCGAGGAATCCTGGAGGCGCAGATCTTCGCGCACGGTCGCGGCCGGTGTCCGTCGTCGCGTTCCCCGGCCGGCCCGAACCGGCACCCGTCCGCTCGGCCCACGACCAGGTTGGGGAAGAGCGGATACCAGTGCGTCCGGGGCGCGGTTGGAGGTCAGGATCACGGAGCTTCGGATTCCACGCCGCCGCGCGGCTCCGCTCAATTCAATGAACCGCACGACTTGCTCAGCGCGTCCCCGATCACTGCCGCAGGGCGAGCGACGCCGCTCATGCCATCCAGGCGACCGGGCCCGCAAAGCCCCGCAAGGCGGCCTGAGAGGCTGGTGGGCGTGACAGTTGATGCGGTTGAGGAGTTCGAGCGGCACCGCTCGAAGCTGTTCGGGTTGGCCTATCGGACGGTGTTCGTCCTGCGAGAAGCCTTCGACTACAGCCATCGGGAGGTGGCCGAGGTCATCGACTCGTCGGAGGCGAACTCCCGGCAGCTGTACACCCGAGCTCGCCGGCGCCTGGCCGAGGCGCGTGGCGACTCCGATCGCCGGGTGGACCAGGCCTATCCCCGCGACCTGGTGGAGAGCTTCCTGGCAGCCGCGGAACAGGGGGACCTACCGGGGTTGGAGAAGGTGCTGGCCGAGGACGTGACCGTGTGGGTGGACGGTGGCGGCAGGGTCGGCGCTGCCCGGCGGCCCATCTCCGGCGTCTCCCAGGTGGCGCGCTACCTGGTGGGCTCGTTGAGCATCGCCGGTCAGGGGGTGAGGCTGTCGGCTACGGAGGTGAACGGTGCACTGGGGCTGCTGGCCCGGGACGGCGAGGAGCTGGTCGGCGTCGCCGTGGCGCAGTTCGCCGTGGGGAGCTGGGCGCTGTTGTTCCCCCGCTCGTTCTTCGACATTCCCTGGGTGGGGATGCGCATGCCCTACAACGCGCATCTGATGATGGACTACGGCGCGATGAGCCTGGCCACGTCGGTGGTGCTGGGCGTGAGCGTCTTCATCGTACGGCGGAGCATGGCCCGTACGGCACTCGCCGTGTACCTGGCGTTCGCCGCGCCGCACCTGGCGATCCACATCCAGTTGCTGCACCATCTCACGCCCGGCGAGCGCGTGCCGTTGCTGACCGCACTCACGGCGGCCGTCGTGATCCCGCTGGTACTGCTTACGCTGACCAGTCGGCTCGAAAAGGCGTAATCTCCACATTGTGGAGGTCTTGGGCCTGGGCCACCCCCACGCGACAACCATCACCGACACCACCCGGTACGGCAGCGCGACCGCGATGGCGTGGGATCGACTGCACCCACCCTGACCCACCGAGCCGCCTGGCGGGACTACCCGGCGACCTGGCCCATCATCGAAGGCACGGTCATCCGGCTCCAGGTCGACCACCCTGTGGCTGTGGTGGTCAGGCACCGACGCCGGCGAGCAGGATGTCGACCGGCTCTGGCAGGCGTTCCTGCGCCGCTTCGACCTGGAGAGCGGTTGTGGTATCCGTGAGGCAGCGCTCGGCACAAGCGCATACCTCCTGTGCGATGAGCTCCGGCGCCACGTGCCCGCTGCCCCCGGCCCACATGCCTGCCCTGGGGAGTGGGCCGTCGGGGTGGTCAGGTGGGGGCGGGGGTGGAGCGGACGGCGAGCTGGTCGAGGGAGATGCCGAGCACGTCGGCCAGGGCCGCGATCGTGAAGAACGCGGGTGTGGCGATCCGGCCGGTCTCGATCTTGCGGAGGGTCTCGGCGGACATGCCGGCCGCGGCGGCGACCTCGACGATGCTGCGTTCGCCGCGGGCTTGCCGCAGCATGTGGCCGAGCTGCTCGCCGCGGAGCCGCTCTTCGGGGGTCAGCGGAGGTCGCACCATGGCCTCATTCTATCCCTGGTATTCCAATACCGGTATTGTTATCTGCTCGCAGAGCGGTCCGTCATCGTGATCTTCAGCCGACTGGTTGATCGGCCTCCTGGTTGAGCGGCCCCGGGGTCGGGACGGCCAGGCAGTGGCGGGGTGTGCGACCTGAGGCGGGGAGGGCGGTCTTGAGGTGGGCGCCGGTCAGGCAGCCGGCGGCAGACCGGCCGGCGGTCGCGCGCCATCTCTCCCGGGATTCCCCCTGTTTTCCTGTACGGAGGCACTACGTACGTATGCCATCTACGTACCGATATAGGGGTTTGTCCCGTCTTGTTGCGTGAGGAGCGTCACACATGCTGGACACGTGCTCACACCACCGGGGGAAAGGATCGACGTGGGAGCCATGTGTCAGACTCAACCCTCCCAAGCCGACATGCCGCGGCAACCGTCCGCCTGGCGGCTCCCATCCTGGAACGGGCTCCTCGCCATGGGCAACGACCTGGCGATCCGCACAGGATGGACCGGCCAGGAACGCACGGTGTCCTGGACGTTGTCGGCGCGGCCCTCGGCCGTGCCCACCGCGCGCCGGCTTGTCACGGCCCGCCTGTCGGCCTGGCAGCTCGACACCCAGGCCGGCCCCGCGCAGCTGCTGGCCGCGCACCTGGTCGGCGAGGCGCTGCGCCACGGCGCCGAGAAGATCAAGGTGACGCTGTCGGCCGAGGACGACCTGCTGCGCTGCGAGGTCGACGAGCAGCGGCACGGCCACGACGTGGAAGAGCGCGACCTCACGCCGCTGGAGGAGCTTGCCTGCTGCTGGGGCGCCGCCGGCACCGTCGTCTGGTTCGAGCTCCGCGTCCGGCCCCACATCTGAACGCCCCACGCCGATCGAAGGAGTCACCGACTGTGCGCAGGATCCAGATCCGCCCGGCCAAGAAGCCGCGCACCGGCGGCCACGAGGCCGACCTGCGGACCCCGTCGGGACGGCGCCTGCCGTACTGACGCCCCCGCCCCTCCCCTACGACCCTCCTGCGACCCGCTGCGGCCTTCTGCGACATGGCCGGTTCCGGCCCCTGTGCCCCGCAGTAGACCGGAACCGGTGCCCGGCAGCCTCTACGGCTCGCCACCGCGGGCCTGCTCGCCGACCCAGACCGCGATCTGCGCCCGGGAGTTGAAGCCCAGCTTGGTCATGATGTGCTCGATGTGGCCCTCCGCGGTCCGCTGGGCGATCACCAGCGACGCCGCGATCTCCTTGTTCGTCAGGCCCCGGGCGACCAGCTGTGCGATCTCCCGCTCGCGGCGGGTCAGCGGCGCCCGCTCCTCCTTGCTCTCCTGCCTGGCCTCCGGGCAGGGCGGCTCCTCCTGCAGCGCGTAGGCGAGGGCCTCGTCGTGGCTCAGCCGCTCGCCCCGCCGCACGGCCGTGGCGAAGGCCGCCTCCCCCAGCGCCTCACGCGTGCGGGCCTCGCACTCGTCGTGGTAGCCGGCCAGATGCCCGTACCCCGACAGCGGCGCCCCTGCGCACGCCCACAGCGTGCGCAGGATGCCCAGCAGGCGGGCCGCCCGCTCGTAGTGCCCCTGCGCCGCGGCGATCCAGGCCAGCACCTCGGTGGTGATGCCGACGCCGAGGCAGTCGCCGAGCGAGCGATTGAACTCCAGGCTCTGCCGCTCCAGCTCCGTGGCCCGCTCCAGGTCGCCCTGACGCCACACCTCGACGCCCAGCGCCATCATCGTGTACGCCTTGTGCCAGCCCTCCCCGTGGGCGTCGCACACCGCCAGGCACTCCTCGGCCGCGGCGATGGCCGGCCCCGACTGGCCCAGGAAGGAACGCGCCAGCGACATGCGGATGAGCGACAGCGCCAGCCCCACCGGGTCCCCGGTGCGGCGGTGGCGGGCCAGCGCCCGTTCGTAGCATCCGATGGCGTCGCCGGTGCGGCCCTCCCACATGGCGATCATGCCGGAGAACAGGTCCGCGTAGCCGAGGATCGACTCGTCGCCCAGCCGCTCGCCGATGCCGCGGCACTCGTGCAGCCGGGCGGCCGCGGCGGGCACGTCCGCCTGGATGACCGCCAGCCAGGCGTCGGCCCACAGCGCGCGGCCGCGTACGTCGTCCGGTGAGGTGGCGGCGGCCAGCCCCCGCTCCAGCCAGCCGCGTCCCTCACCCAGGTAATAACTGGTGATCCAGTGATACAGCAGGTCGGTGGCCATGCTCAGCCCGGTGCGCGCGTCCGCGGGCGTCGCGAAGCAGCCGTCCAGGGCCAGGCGCAGGTTGGCGTGCTCCTGCTGCAGTCGCGTGAACCAGGCCACCTGTGCGGGCCCGAACATCTCCGCACGGGCGCGGGCGGCCAGATCGCGATAATAAGCGCGATGCCGCCGCCGCAGCTGCGACTCCTCGCCGCGGGCGGACAACCGCTCGCGGCCGTACTGGCGCAGCGTTTCCAGCATCCGGTAGCGGACGCCGTCCGGGTGGTCTTCTCGAATCAGCACGGACTTGTCCACCAGGCCGATCACCAGGTCGAGGACGTCCTCGCGGTCGATGCCGGTCCCGGAGCAGACCGTCTCGGCCCCCTCCAGGTCCAGGCTCCCGGCGAACACCGAGGCTCGATGCCATAGCAGCCGTTCCTCCTCCGAACATAGGGCGTGACTCCAGTCGATCAGGGCGCGCAGCGTCTGGTGGCGCGGCAGCACCGACCGCGACCCACCGGTCAGCAGGCGGAAGCGGTCGTCGAGACGGTCCAGCAGCTGCCGGGCCGACAGGGCGCGCAGCCGCACCGCGGCCAGCTCGATGCCCAGCGGCAGGCCGTCGAGGCGGCCGATGATGGCGGTGACGACGTCGCGGTTGTCCTCGGTGACGGCGAAGGAGGGCACCACGGCGCGGGCGCGCTCGGTGAACAGCTGCACCGCGTCCGCCTGCTGAAGCGCCTCCAGCGGCCGGGCGGTGTCGCCGTCGGGCACCGGCAGGGTCGGCACCGGGACCACGTGCTCGCTGGCGATGCCGAGCACGTGCCGGCTGGTGGCCAGGATGCGCAGGTCGGGTGCGGCGCGCAGCAGCGTGTCGGCCAGCACCGCGCATTCGCCGACCAGGTGCTCGCAGTTGTCGAGAATGACCAGCGCCTGCTTGTCGCGCAGGTGGTCGGTCAGCACCTTCAGCGGCGGCGCGGCGCTGTGGTCGCGGATCTGCAGGGCCTCGGCGACCGTCTCGGCCAGCATGCCGGGGCTTTCCAGCGCGGCCAGCTCGACCAGCCAGACGCCGTCACGGAAGGCGCGGCGCACCTCCTGGCCGACGCGCAGCGCCAGGCGGGTCTTGCCGACCCCGCCGACGCCGGTCAGCGTGACCGCCCTGGAGGCGGACAGCAGTTGCCTGACCTCGGCCACCTCCTGCCGACGCCCTACGAAGCTCGTCACCTCGGCCGGCAGGCCGCCCTCGAGCTGCCCCCGGGAGGAGCTGGTCGTCACCGTTGTCATGGTGCCTCGCGCGACGGCGGGCCGGGTCACCATGACGCCGCGGCCCCGTCGTCGCCCCCAGGTTATGTCCCGGCCGTTATCTGGGGACGTTCGCGTCAAAAACCCACAGGAAGATTTTTGCTTCGCATGACGCCGCCGCGACCCCGGCTTGACCTGGGAAGGGCGGGCGCGGCGCGGGCCCGGAGGGGTGGCCCGCGCCACGCCCGCGCGGCCCGCCGGCGCCGCAGGGGCGCGTGAGCAGGGGAATCTCACGCGTCCACGGCGCAGGTCGCCGGCAGCTCGAACCACACCGCCTTGCCGCGGCCGGTGCGGGTGCTGCCCCAGCCGGACGACAGCGCCACCACCAGGTGCAGGCCCCGCAAACCCTCGTCGTCGCCGCCGGCCCGGCGCCGGCACGGCAGGCGGGCGCAGGCGTCCTCGACCTCGCAGCGCAGCAGCCCGGCGGCGGCCGACACGCTGAGGTGCACCAGGCCGCGCGCGTGCGCGATCGCGTTCGTGACCAGTTCGCTCACCAGCAGTTCGGCGGAGTCGGCGGCGTGGCGCAGGTCCCAGTCGGCCAGCTGCGCCCGCAGGGCGTGACGGGCGCGCGGCACCGACAGGGGCTCGGGCGTGAACGTCCACGACACCCTCAGCCCGGCCGGTGGGGGAACGGCCGCGACGCTCACGCGGCGGCCCTGGCGAGCGCGGGCGGCCCCGGGACGACGCTGCGGCCGTCGGGCAGCAGCTCGCCGGTGTCGTCGAAGAAGACCACCCCGTTGCACAGCAGGCCCCATCCCTGCTCGGGGTGGTAGGCCACCAGGCGGGCGGCCTCGCGGCCGACGGCGTCGGCCGGCGGACAGGGAGGCAGATGCTGGCACATGACTCCGACCCCTTGTGATCGTCGGTGTTCCCCGCCCTTCGCGGGTCACAGCATCAGAGTGCCTCCGCCACCACCCCAAGAAAGAGGTGAAAAATCCCCATATAGGTACCTATGTCTTCTACGTAGGTAGCGGCCCACCCCGCCCCGGGATGAACCCCAAGCCCCTCACAGGGCCGCCCGCACCGGCCGCCGCAACACCGTCCGCGGACACGGATCGTCCAGCGCCGTCAGATACACCTCATGATGCAACCCGTTCGCCACCCGCCCACGCCCCGCCATGAACTCCTCCATCACCTTCAGCGACACCTGCTCCTCACTGAACGGCCCCTCGTGCACCAGCTCCACGCACTCCCCCTCCATGAACGTCACCACCTGCACCCGGTCCACCGCCGCCCCCGACGCCCGCACCGCCTCCCGCGCCCGCTCCAGCGCCCCCGCCTCCGACGCCCGCACCGCCGGCAGCAGCAGATGCCACCGCCACAACTCCCGCGGCACCTCCAGCCCGGGCCGCCCATCACCGACGCGACGGCGTACAAAGCGCCGATCGCCGCCACGTGCTCCTCACCCCCCGGCCCCCCATGCCCGTCACCCCCAGGCACGTCACCGGGCCGTACGACGCCAGAACAGGGATCACGACTCCTCCTCCACACAGATCATCAGATGAGTGACCAGCTGATCCGGCGGCGTGACCGCCGGATCCGACACATACACCTCGCGAATCGGACCCCGCACCGGATGACGCCGCTCGGCACACCAGGCCAGCACCGCATGCGCCGTCAACGAGACCTGGTCGTACGGGCCCACGTGCGTCGCACAAGCGAACCGGCCGCCGGGCAGCACCTCGACCTCCGCTCCGCCGCCCACCTCCCAGCCCGGCTCCTCCAGCACGAGCGCGACGGTCACCTCGACCCCCTCGCCCAGAACCACCGGGAACAACCCGATCAACCGCACCGGCGCCGCCACGCCGCAGCCCAGCAGCCGCGCCACGGCCGCCGACGTCGCCCGGCCCACATCCTCCGGCCCCGACGCCCGCTCCCGCACCACGGCCACCCGCCGCGCCGGCTCGCACACCAGCCGCACCGGAGCCGACGGCAACCCCTCCGCCATCACCCGCTCCAGCGCCGCCAGCGTCCGACGCCGCCGCGCCAGCTCCGCCTCCAGCCCGTCCCGCACCGCCTTCAGCGCATCCGGCGAACCCGTCAGCACCCGCCCCACCACCGGCAACGGCACGTCCAGCGACCGCAGCAACCCGATCGACAACGCCTCCCGCGCCTGCGCCGCCCGGTAATACCGATAGCCGCTCTCCGGATCCACGTACGCCGGCCGCAGCAACCCCAGCTCGTCGTAGTGCCGCAACTGCTTGACGCTCAACCGGCTCAGCCGGGCGAACTGCCCGATCGGCAGCAGATCTTCCTCCACGCCCCCCAGCATGGCCCCTCCCCCCATGGGAGAGTCCAGCCCGCTTGACCCTCACCCCACGTCAGCCTGCATCGTGGACCCCATGAGCTTCTCCGTAGGACAGGTCGCCAGGCTCGCCGGCATCACCGTACGCACCCTGCACCACTACGACGAGATCGGCCTGCTCACCCCCGGCGAACGCACCCACGCCGGCTACCGCCGCTACACCGACGCCGACCTCGTCCGCCTCCAGCAGATCCTCCTCTACCGCGAGCTCGGCTTCCCCCTCGAGGAGATCGCCGTCATCCTCGACGAACCCCACACCGACGAGCTCACCCACCTGCGCCGCCAGCACGAACTGCTCACCCGCCGCGCCCAGGACCTCGGCAAGGTCATCAACGCCGTCGAACGCCTCATCGACGCCCACACCCTCGGCATCGCCCTCACCCCCGAAGAACGCTTCGAGATCTTCGGCGACTTCCGCCCCGAAGACCACGACGCCGAAGTCGACCGCCGCTGGGGCCACACCAGCCAGTACGCCGAAAGCCGCCGCCGCGTCGCCTCCTACACCAAAGCCGACTGGCTCCAGCTCAAAGCCGAAGCCGCCGCACTCAACGACGACCTCGTCGCCGCCTACAAGGCCGGCCTGCCCGCCGACGGCGAGCACGCCATGGACCTCGCCGAACGCCACCGCGGCCACATCACCCGCTGGTTCTACGACTGCACCCCCCACATCCACCGGTGCCTCGGCGACCTCTACGTCGACGACCCCCGCTTCACCGCGACCTTCGACGCCCTCGCCCCCGGCCTGGCCCCCTACCTGCGCCAGGCCATCCACGCCAACGCCCGCCGCCACACCCCCCACTAACATGCCCTTGCAGGCATATAACCAGCCCGGTATATTCACGGGCATGCCCTTCGACGTGCTCGCCGAACCCGCCCGCCGGCACATCCTCGACCTCCTCCTCCAACGCCCCCGCCACGTCGCCGAACTCACCCGACACCTCGGCCTCACCCAGCCCGGCACCAGCAAACACCTGCGCGCCCTCCGCCAAGCCGGACTCGTCACCGTCCGCAAAGACGCCCAACGCCGCTGGTACGAACTCCAGCCCGCCCCCCTCGCCGAAATCGACGCCTGGCTCACCCCCTACCGCAAACTCTGGACCACCAGCCTCGACAAACTCGCCGACCACCTCGACACCATGGACGACACCCCATGAACGAAAACCTCACCCTCCACCCCGACGGCCGCACCACCATCCGCATGCAACGCCGCCTCCCCCACCCACCCGAAAAGGTCTGGCGCGCCATCACCCAGCCCGAACACCTCGCCGCCTGGTTCCCCGCCGAAGTCACCATCGACGGCGACCGCATCTCCTACGGCTTCGGCCCCGACGGCCGCATCACCCACAACGACCCACCCCACGTCTTCGCCCACACCTGGGGCGACGAACACCTCCGCTGGGAACTCGAGCCCGACGGCCCCACCGGCACCCTGCTCACCTTCAGCCACACCTTCAGCGACCGCCACGGCGCCGCCAGCTTCACCACCGGCTGGCACCACTGCATCCTCGCCCTGTTCGCCCACCTCGACGGCCGCACCTTCCCCTATGACCCCAGCGCCGCGGCCCGCCTCCACGACGACTACATCCACATCCTCGGCCTCGACCCCGTCACCGTCGACGGCGACACCCTCCGCCTCGAACGCCAGCTCACCCGCCCCGCCGACACCGTCTGGCACCACCTGCACGGCGACCAGGCCACCCCCGGCGACCCGCCGCCCGCCCCCTTCACCGCCACCGGGATCCACGCCGGCCCCGTCACCCGCGCCGAAACCGGCAAGCTCCTCGAATACGACACCCCGGGCGGCACGGTCCGCTGGGAACTGGCCGACGGCACCGGCCAGGGCGCCCGCCTCATCCTCACCCACACCGGCGGCTCTTCCGCCGTCGTCGCCTGGCGTGTGCGAGTGGAGGATTTGGCGTCCGAACTGCTGTCCCTTACAAAGTAGATCATTAAGTGGTGAGGCCCAGCGCGGCAGCCGTCACCGCCCGCGCCCGCCCGGGGGACATCAGCACATCCGTCGAATCCGACAGCTGATCCACACACCCCGCCACCGGCAACCCCCTGATCACCGGATCGGCCACCGACTCCATCAACGCCACGGCGAACCGATCCCCGCCGATCACCCGGAACGGCCGGTCGTGGAACCCCCGCACCCCCTCATCCAGCCGCCCGGCCAGCGCCACCCGGTTCTGCAGCGCCGCCACCCGCTCGTACGCCCCCGACAACCCCTCCTCCCGCGCCCGCCACGACCGCGCCGCCACCGCAGCCTCCAGGCACTCCCCCAGCTCCGCCGAACCCGGCAACCGCGCCAGCGCACTGCCCAGCCACTTCGCGTACGGCGGATAACGCCGCCGCAGCAGCAACGCCAGCCGCATCACCTCGCGCGCCAGCCGCGCCCCCACCACAGCCGAGCCCAGCTCATCGCCCACCTCGCCGCACCGGCCGGGAAACGGCTCGTCCTCCCCGATCCGCCGCCACTGACACGCCAGCACGTACCGCCACACGTCCTGCGGATACCACC
Organism: Nonomuraea sp. SYSU D8015; assembly: GCF_008065375.1. Taxonomy (GTDB): domain Bacteria; phylum Actinomycetota; class Actinomycetes; order Streptosporangiales; family Streptosporangiaceae; genus Nonomuraea. The sequence goes on along the minus strand of NZ_VJYI01000028.1, from coordinate 75,743 downwards.
TCAGCGCCGCCCTGGCCGCCTCCAGCCCGCCCGCGCCGTCATGGAACACCTCCCCGCCCGTCACCTCCGCCAGGCGCTGCCACGGCACCGACAGCCAATCCAGCAGCGACACCCCCGCCCGCGGATCGAACCCCAGCTGCTCCACCAGCCAGCCACCCAGATCCGCCACCCTCACCCCGGGCCGCACCTCGCCGTGGTAGCCGAACACCGTCGGCAGCCCCCGGAACCGCTCCGGCAGCCCCGCCGTCACCTTCGCCTCCACCTCGGCCACCTGCTCGGCCGCCACGAACACCAGCACCCGCGGCCCCCAGTCATGATCGGCCGAACGCGCCGTGTCGAACTCCAGCACCTCCGACCCCGGCCCGACCAACGCCGCACTGTGCGCAACCCGCGGCATCAACGGGGCCACGACCTCGTGGTAAAACGCCCGCGACAACTCAATACCAGGCACAAAATCGGACATCACGCCGTCAACTCTGCACCAGCGCCGCCCGAACCTCACCCCAATTTCGCCGCACCCCCGCCCCGGGAGGACGATCAGGCCGTCACCCGCGAGGCCAGCACCCGCCGGCGCCGGAACCCGATCCGCTCATACACCCTGATCGCCGCGGCGTTGTCGTCGTCGACCATCAACGCCGCCCGCCCGCGCGCCGCCACCAGCTCCCGCGACACCCACCGGCACACCCGCTCGGCCAGCCCCCGCCCCCGGAACCGCGCCCGCGTGGCCACCCCCGCCAGCAGCCCCACCGTCGGCGCCGACCACGCCTCCGCCGCCACCGCCGCCAACCGGCCCTCCACGCGCACGCCCGCCCACCGGCACACGCCCTCCAGCCCCGGCACCGCGTACGAATCCGGCGCCTCCGCCGCCAGCAACGCCGCCACCTCCGCCTCGGCGCCGCACCGCCAGCCGGTCACGCCGCGACACCCGCGCGCACCCGGCCACCACCGCATCCCCCGACGCCCACGCGCGCGCCCCGCCGCGCAGGCCCTGCGCCGCCCACATCACCAGATCGTCGTCCCCGCACGCGGCCCGCACCTCCCCGGCCGTGCGCAGCTCACGCATCACAAGATCGCGCCCGGCCGGTACGCCGCCGCCTCCGGATGCGCCGCCACGACCTCACCCACCTGCTGCGAGACCGCCTCCACCTGATCGGCCGCCGCCCCCGTGAACGACACCCGATCGGCCAGCAACCCCTCCAGCGCCGCCCGGTCCAGCGGGAACCGCTCATCACCGGCCAGCAGATCCAGCAACGCGTTCCCGGCACCCTCCGACCGCATCGCCAGCGCCGCCGCCACCGCATGCTCCTTGATCAGCTCATGCGCCTGCTCGCGGCCCATCCCCGCGCGCACCGCCGCCATCAGCATCTTCGTCGTGGCCAGGAACGGCAGATAGCGCCCCAGCTCCGCGGAGATCACCGCCGGATAGGCGCCGAACTCGTCCAGCACCGTCAGCATCGTCTCCACCAGCCCGTCGAAGGCGAAGAACGCATCCGGCAACGCCACCCGCCGCACCACCGAGCACGACACGTCGCCCTCGTTCCACTGATCGCCCGCCAGCTCCCCGGCCATCGACGCATACCCCCGCAACACCACGGCCAGGCCGTTGACCCGCTCACAGGAGCGGGTGTTCATCTTGTGCGGCATCGCCGACGACCCCACCTGCCCCGGCTGGAAGCCCTCGGTCACCAGCTCGTGCCCGGCCATCAGCCGGATCGTCTTGGCCAGCGACGACGGCGCCGCCGCCAGCTGCACCAGCGCCGTGACCACCTCGAAGTCCAGCGACCGCGGATAGACCTGCCCCACGCTGGTGAACCGGCGCGCGAACCCCAGATGCCCGGCCACCCGCCCCTCCAGCTCGGCCAGCCTGCCCCGGTCGCCGCCCAGCAGATCCAGCATGTCCTGAGCCGTGCCCACCGGACCCTTGATGCCGCGCAGCGGATAACGGCCGATCAGCTCCTCCAGCCGCCGGAAGGCCACCAGCAGCTCGTCGGCCGCCGTCGCGAACCGCTTGCCCAGCGTCGTCGCCTGCGCCGCCACGTTGTGCGAACGGCCGGCCACCACCGTCGCCTCATGCTCCTCCGCCAGGCTCGCCAGCCGCGCCAGCAACGCCACCACCCGGTCGCGCACCAGCAGCAGGCTGTCGCGGATCTGCAACTGCTCGACGTTCTCCGTCAGATCGCGCGAGGTCATGCCCTTGTGCACCTGCTCGTGCCCGGCCAGCGCGTTGAACTCCTCGATGCGCGCCTTGACGTCGTGCCGCGTGACGCGCTCCCGCGCCGCGATCGACTCCAGATCGACCTGCTCGACCACCTTCTCGTAGTCGGCGACCGCCTCCGGCGGCACGGCGACCCCCAGCTCGGCCTGCGCCCGCAACACCGCCAGCCACAACCGCCGCTCAGCGACGATCTTGTACTCGGGCGACCACAGACGGGCCAGCTCCGGCGAGGCATAGCGGGCGGCCAGGACATTCGGGATACGCGGCTTCGACGTCACGTCGGACAAGTTTATGCACCCGCCCGGGCCCGCACGGCACCAGGCCGTACGCGCCCGGCAGGCTCCTGACCTTCGTCGACGGTTTTCGGCCGGTCATGGTGATCAGTCCATAGACCGAGCACCTTTACATTGTAGATTTCTAGGCCAGCCGCGACAGCACCTCCGGCAGCTCGCCCTCGTAGGCCACCGTCAGCCGCCGCGTCGCCCGCGTCACCGCCACGTACAGGTCCCGCCCGCCCATCGGCGACTGCGCCAGGATCCCCGCCGGATCCACCACCACGACCGCGTCGAACTCCAGCCCCTTGGACTGCCCCACCGTCAGCACCGCCACCGCCGCGTCCAGGTCCCCGCCCGGGAACAGCCGCGCCGCCTCCGCGTGCCGCGCGTCCGAGGTGACCACGCCCACCCGGCCCTCGCCGATCTCGGCCAGCTCCTCCTCCACCAGCGCCGGCAGCCCCGCCACCGGCACCCGCACCGCCCGCGGCCGCGACTCGCCCGACCGCACCGACTCCGGCGGCTCCTGCCCCGGATCGAAGGCCCGCAGCACGTCCGCCGCCACCTCCATGATCTCCACCGGCGTGCGGTAGTTGACCATCAGGTGCTCCACCCGCCAGCGGCCCTCCAGGTACGGGTCCAGCACCTCGCCCCACGAACGCGCCCCCGCCGCCGACCCGGTCTGCGCGATGTCGCCCACCACCGTCAGCGACTTGGCCGGCACCCGCCGCATCACCGTCCGCCACGCCATCGCCGACAGCTCCTGCGCCTCGTCCACGATCACGTGACCGTACGCCCAGCTCCGGTCGGCCGCCGCCCGGTCGGCCGTGGTCAGCTCCGCCCCGTCGTCGGCGTGCCGCCCGGCCAGCACGTCGGCCCGCGCGAAGATGCCCTCCTCGGCCACACCGGTCGACTGCAGCACCTCGCCCGCGTACAGCAGCCGCCCGGCCTCCTCCTCCCGCGCCCGCCGGGCCGCCGCCCGCCGCGCCGAGTCGTCCTCGCCCAGCAGCTCGGCCGCCTCGTCCAGCAGCGGCACGTCCCCCATCGTCCACGGCGCGTCCGCCGCCCGCACCAGCGCCCGCCAGTCCAGGCCCGGCGGCGCCACCGACCACAGCGTCTCCGGCTCCGACAACAGCTCGCCGACCAGCCGCTGCGGCGTCAGCTCCGGCCACAGGTCGTCGATCGCCCGCCGCACCGGCGGCTCGTCCCACAGCCGCTGCGAGGCCAGCTCCAGGTCCAGCTCGTCCAGGTCGCCCTCCAGGTCGAGGGGCTCGGCCAGCTCGGGATCGACCTCGGCCAGCTCCTCGATGTGCAGCGACTCCTCCAGTGCCCGCGCCTCGGCCCGGGCCAGCTCCTTGAGCATCTCGGTGACGTACAGCTTGCGCGCCATGTTGTGCGGCAGCCGCACCGCCCGCGCCCGGTCGCGCAGCGCCACGCACACCGCGTGCGGCACCCGCAGGCGCAGCCCGTCCAGCTCCACCACCAGATCGCCCTCCGGCGCCCGCTGACGCAGCTCCAGCGCGCGGGCCACCACCTCGGCCATCCGCAGGTCGCCCTTGGCCACGGCAGCGTCCGGCGCGTCGGCCGCGTTCGCCCGCACCCCCGGGAACATCTCCCCGACCGTCGTCATCACCACCTGCGTCTCCCCCAGCGACGGCAGCACCTGGCCGATGTAGCGCAGGAACATCGCGTTCGGGCCCACCACGAGCACGCCGCGCCGCTCCAGCGTGTCGCGGTGGGTGTACAGCAGGTACGCCGCCCGGTGCAGCGCCGCCACCGTCTTGCCGGTGCCCGGGCCGCCCTGCACCACCAGCGCCCCCTGCAGCCCGGCGCGGATCACCCGGTCCTGCTCGGTCTGGATGGTGGCCACCACGTCGCCCATCCGGCCCGTCCGGCCCCGGCGCAACGCCGCCAGCAGCGCCGCCTCCCCCACCAGCGTGCGCCGGTCGCCCTCGCTCATCCCGTCGAGGTCGAACACCTCGTCGTCGATGCCCACCACCATCCGGTCACGCAGATGCAGGTGCCTGCGGCGCACCAGCCCGCGCGGATCGGTGGCCGTGGCCACGTAGAACGGCCGCGCCGCCGGCGCCCGCCAGTCGATGAGCACCGCCTCGTGCCGCTCGTCCCGCAGGCCGATCCTGCCGATGTAGACGCTGCCGCCCGAGGCGTCGTCGACGCGGCCGAAACACAGGCCCCGCTCGACCGCGTCGAGCTGCGTCAGCCGCCGCGCCTGCTCCGAGGCCAGCGCCTCGCGCTCGACCATCGCCTGCCGGGTACCGCCGCCCCGGCCGTACACCTCGCGCAACGCCGCCTGCGCCCGCTCCCTGGCGAGGTCGAGCAGGCCGTACAGCCAGGTCACATGACGCTGCTCGTTGTCAAGGGCTTCCGCGAGACCATCTTGACGATTAGCCATCGAGTGGTATACTCCTAACCGGAGGTTTGTGGAGCTCGTTTCAATTGTGTGGAGTGTTCGAGCTTACTCCGCGCCTGCGCCCGCGCGCAAACACCTGGAGCGTTCCTACTCGCGCAGCATGCCCGCCGGCACCGGGATCTCCGGGAACGGATTGTCCGGCAGCAGCACCACCCGCCGCGCCCGCTCCGCCCGTAACGCGGCCTCCAGATGCAGCAGCGCCGCGCCGATCCCCGCCGCCCCCGCCATGTAGCCCGTGTCGGCGCTCACCTCGCCCGGGCGCAGCCGCCGGTAGGCCTGGTACCAGCGCAGGCCCCCGCCTCCGTCGCCGCTGGCCCGGCCCGCCAGCTCCACGCCCAGCACCAGCGCGAAATCCAGGTACGCCCGCCGCGCCGTGACCGCCCACAACCCCGCGAACAGCTCCACCAGCCCCGCCAGCCCGCAGCACTGGCAGGCGGTGTCCCACAGCCCCGGCACCCGCCGCCGCGGCACCCCGCTGGCCATCACCCCTGCCGCCAGCCGCTCGGCCCACTCCAGGTCGCCGGGATCGCCCGCCACCCGGTACAGCTCGTAGAACATCCGCGCCACCCCGGCCGAGCCCGAGCAGAACCCCAGATAGTGCAGCCCCCGCCCCTGCGGCAGGTGATGCGGCACCAGCGCCGACCCGCCGCTCACCACGCTGACCGCGCGCACGAACGCCGCCCCACGGCGCGCCGCCGCCAGGAACCGCTCCTGCCCCGTCACCCCGTACAGGCGCGCCAGCACGTACGCCGTCCCCGCCGTGCCCGCCAGGAACCCCGGCGTCACCGCGTCGGCCGGCAACCCCGGACAGTCGCCGAACCGATGCCCCGGCACCGCCAGCCGCGCCGCCCGCGCCCCCGCCTCGGCCGCCAGCTCCGCGTACGCCGGCACGCCCAGCATCGCCGACGCCCGCAGCAGCGCCAGCACCACTCCCCCGTCGCCGCGCAGCGCCGGATCACCCGACCAGCCCGCCCCGCCCTCCAGCCGCCGCGCCGAGCGCGCCACCCGGTCCATCGCCGCCGCGGCCGCCTCCTCCGCCACGCCGTCCCCCAGCACCCACCCGGCCTCGCACAACGCCGCCGCGATGCCGCTCAGCCCGTGGTGGAACGTCACGTCCGCCACCTCCCGCCAGGCCGAGACCAGGTAGCGGCAGCCCGCCCGGGCGTCACGCAGGTATTCCTCCTCGCCCGTGGCCGCCGCCAGCTCCAGGAAGAACAGCACGATGCCGGGGGCGCCCGCGTACAGGGAGGCCGGCCCGGGGGCCAGCGCCGACCTGCCGCCCGCGTCGGGGTTGGCCAGCCAGCCCCCGTCGCCGGCGGCCGCGGCCCTGATCCAGCGCGCCGCACCGGCCGCGACCCGCAGCAGGCCGTCCGCACGCTCACCCGCCGAACGGGACGGATCCACGCTCATGGCACACCGGGACTTCTCTCGCGGACGCCGACTGCAGGGCTCACATTCTCCCCCACGCGCCTGACCCCGTCGAGCACGCGGCGAAGCGCCCGCCGGCGGAGGGACGCGGCGTCGCCGCCCGGTGACGCCTCCGTATGTGTCACCGGGCGCACGGCACGGCCCCGGCCCGGGCGCCTTTACTTAGTAGATCAACTTGTTCACTTGCGGCGGGTCTGGCGGACGCCCACACCCTCGTGCCAGGCGTCCATGACGATCTCGTCGCCCTCGACCCGCGTCCACACCACCTCCGTCAGCTCGATCCTGAACAGATGCGACTCCGTGTCGGGCAGCTGGAACGACGCCAGCACGTCCGCGTCGGTGATCTCCACCGCCCGGCCGGCCAGCTTCACGTCCCCCTCCCACGTCGACGGATCCTCGCCCTGCGGATCTCGCGAGGTGACGTGGATGGCCATCCGCGGGTCGCGCCGCAGGTCGAGCGCCTTGACCGCGCGCGGCATCGACCCCGTCCACAACTCGCCGTCCCGGAAGCTGGTCTCGACGCCGCTGACCCGCGGCGAGCCGTCCTTGCGCAACGTCGCCAGGACCTTGTGCCGGTAGGCGTCCATCAGCCGCCGGACCGTGGCCGCCAGCTCCGGCGCCTGCCGCTCGAACTCCTGCCAAGAAGCCATGGTCGCCATCATGGACGACGCCCCCGACAAAATCACGGCCGCGCCACCGGTTTGTGAAGGGCGGTTCACAAAACCGTCCCGCGCTCGTACGACCCGTGGCCGCACGAGGGCAGGTACGTGGCCGTGCTCAGCACCACGCTCGAGGCCGGCGCCGACCCGCGCGTCACCGTCTACCGCGACCTCGACCACCTCGTCCGCGGGCTGGCCGAGCGCGGCACCGAGAGCGTGTACGTCGACGGCGGGCAGGTCATCCGCGCCGTCCTGCGGGCCGGGATGATCGACCAGATCACCATCACCACGGTGCCGGTGCTGCTGGGCACCGGGCTGCCGCTGTTCGGGCCGGTCGGCGGCGACGTCCCGCTGACGCATGTGGCGACCAAGGTGTTCGGCGCGGGCGTCGTCCAGTCCTACCGCGTCGAGCAGCGCCTTGTGACGGCATAGTGCCGGTGAAAAACTGGAGGTGACGGCAGGTCTGACGAGAAGGGGGACGTCATGATCGAGGTCAAGAGCATCGACAAGCCGGACGAGCGCCGGGACTTCCCCAGGGGCCACCTGGAAGTGTGCAACCTGACCGGGCTGAGCTTCGGCGTGGCCACGTTCGACCCGGGCTGGCGCTGGTCGGAGTCCGTCAAGCCGCTCGCCGGCACCGACTCCTGCGAGTTCCACCACAACGGGTTCGTGGTGACGGGGCGGCTGCGCATCCGGATGAACGACGGCACCGAGGCCGAGGTCGGCCCGGGAGAGGTCTTCGTCTGCCCGCCCGGGCACGACGCCTGGGTGGTGGGCGACGAGCAGTGCGTCGTCTACGACTTCGCGGGCGGAGCCGCCGAGTACGCCAAGCAGCCCGCCGGCGGCCAGACCGCGGAGAGCCGGCCCTCGGGCGAGGAGACCATGGGCTACTAGCGGTAGCCGCGCTTGCCGGTGGGCAAGTCCTCTCAGATGCGGCGTGGCCGGAGCGACAACCCTCCGGTCACGCCGCCCGCATGTCGGCACCGGAACAGCCACCGCACAAGCGGGATGGGCCCGGGCGCGAGTCGGGATGGTCCCATGTCACAGGCCTGATGGACGTTACACATGGCGCAGGAGCGGATGAGGGTCGCATGCGACGCCGCACCCGGCACATGAGAGGTCACACCCCCGCGGCGGCGGCGCACGATGCTGCGCCGGGAGCCGCGCGCCCTGCCCGGTACGGGAGAACGCCTCCGAGCCCCGGCGTGCCGGCGGGCCGGGTCAGGGGCGGCGGCGGGCGCGGTAGGCGCTGGCCTTGGCGCGGTTCTGGCAGGACAGGCCGCAGAACCGGCGGGAGGCGTTGCGCGTGACGTCGAAGAAGACCAGCTCGCAGCCGCCCGCCTCGCAGGTCCGCAGCCGCACGCCCTGGCCGACGCCGATGACCATGGCCAGCGCCGTGGCGGCGTCGGCGGCCCAGGCGTCCACCAGATCGGCCCCGGGGGCGTGGAAGGCCAGGATCGGGGGGTCGCCGTGCAGGTTGGGCACGGCTCCGTGGCGCACCAGGGCCCGGTTCAGGGTGCCGATCGCGTCCGCGGCGCCGGTGAAGACGGGGCGCAGCTCGGCGGCGACGCCTGCCAGCCGGTCGGCGTCGGCGGCGCTGACGACAGGGCTGACGACAGGGCTGACGACAGGGCTGACGACGGGCACGTTCGGCGTCCCACCGCCTGCCGGGGCGCCGCGCGGGGTCCAGCCGTGCTCGGCGAAGGCCGCCTCCAGGGCGGTCTTGCGGTCGGCGGACGGTTCCGCACGGCGGCCGCGGACGTGGGTGACAGTGAGCGCGTTCACCAGAAGGACGGCGAGCTCCACCCATCTCCCAACATAACTGTCTATTTGGGATTGACCAGTGATGCGCCAGGCGTCTATCGTCACCGGCAAATCATATCTAGACAGTGAGGCATTGCCATGAGTGAGATGTCCAGGCTGGCTCGCCGCATGTGGCACCAGCTCGAGCCGGTGCACGCGGTGCTGTACTTCTCGCCGCAGGGTTTCGAGGAGGCCGCGGCGCTCGGCTACGACGTGGAGTCGCGCTGGCCGAGCTACTTCGCCTACCGGACGGCCCCGCTCGGCAAGGCGGGCGCGCGGCTGGCCACGGCGCTGTACTACAGCTTCAGCCCACGGACCATGGCCGAGCACGTTCCGGCGGTGTGGGAGGTGGCCTCGCCCGAGCAGGTCCTCCCGGCGCGGCTGACGGCGGTGGAGCGGACGTACCGGCACCTGCTCGGCGACGACCGGCTTGCCGGGCCCGAGGTGAAGGAGGCGGCGGAGCTGGCCCGGAGGGCGGCCGAGAGCGTGAGCGTGGCGGGCCGGCCGTTCGCCGCGGCCAATCTGGACCTGCCCTGGCCGGACGAGCCACATCTGGTGCTGTGGCAGGCCGCCACGGTGCTGCGCGAGCACCGCGGCGACGGCCACCTGGCGGCGCTGCAGGCCGCGGACCTGGACGGATGCGAGGCGCTGGTGTCGTTCGCGGCGATCGGGGCGGCACCGGTGGAGACCTTCGCGGGACGCGGCTGGAGCGAGGCGGAGTGGGCGGCGGCCCGGGACCGGCTGGCCGCGCGCGGGCTGGTCGGCGCCGACGGCATGGCCACCGAGCGCGGGCGGGCGCTGCGCGACCAGGTGGAGCGGATGACCGACGAACTGGCCGCGGAGCCGTGGCGGCGGCTCGGCGAGGAGCGCGCCGCCCGGCTCGCGGAGCTCGGCGCGCCGATCCTCGGCGCGGTCTTCGAGGCCGGGCTGCTGCCGATGACCAGCACCCTGGGCATCGCCACGGTCAAGGCCCCCGACTAGACCCCCGCCTCCTCCGGCTGGACCGAGTCCCCGGTGGCCGGGTCGAGCCGGAAGGAGCCCAGCGCCCCTCCAACGCGCCTTCAAGCACCCGCAAGGCCGGACCGACACGGCGGCCAGGCTCCAGCCGGAACGAGCCCGGCGTCTCCCCTCAAGCACCTGCGACGCCGGACGCGGCTCCCGTGGCCGCTCCGCAGCGGGCCGAGATCGGCGACCCGCTCCCCAGGTCGCGGCCGCGTGGCGCGCCTCGCAGCCGGCGCCCGCCTTCTAGGCGGAGCCGGGGGCGGGCTGCCACAGGCCGATCTGGGCGCCCTGGTCGTCGGTGCAGGAGCAGCTGCGACCCGACGCGCTGTCGACCACCTCACCGACACTGCCGCCCAGCTTGCGCGCCTGCTCGGCGACCGCGTCGATGTCACTCACCTGGTAGTACAGGTTCGGATGTGCGGAGGGCTCGCCGGTCACGAAGCCCATGGGGAGGGCCGTGTTCGTGACGTGCAGGTACGTCTCGTGCTCGCGCTTGAACTCCCAGCCGAACAGCGCCCCGTAGAAGGCCGCCGCCCGGTCCAGGTCCGGGACGGACAGGGTGTAGTAGCCCAGCTCGACAGGCATGTGCCTACCTCCGCAATAATTGCCGGTATCGTTAAGCATCAACAGCCTAACGGAAGCGGGCAAAAATTAACAACAACGTTAACGATGTGGACGCCACGCTGGCCGCCCTCGCCGACCCGACCCGGCGCAAGGTGATCGACCTGCTTCGCCAGGGCCCGCGCCCGGCCGGGGAGCTGGCTCAAGCGGTGCAGATGAGCGCACCCGCGCTCAGCAGGCATCTGCGGGTGCTGCGGGCCGGCGGGCTCGTGCAGGCCGAGGCGGGCGGGGCGGACGCCCGGCTGCGCCTCTACACGCTGCGCCAGGAGCCGTTCACGGCGCTGCAGGCGTGGCTGGACCAGGTGCAGGCGTTCTGGGCCGAGCAGCTGGGCTCGTTCAAGGAGCATGTCGAGCGCGCCCACGCGGACAAGGGCCACGAGGACAAGGGCCACGAGGACAAGGGCCACGAGGACGGGGGCCCTGCGGCCGACGGGGGCGCATGCGCCGGCCGGGAGGGCGGTTCGTGAACTCCGTCCAGGCCAGCGTCACCGTGCCGGTCGATCCGGCGACCGCGTTCCGGATCTTCACCGACGAGATCGACCGCTGGTACGTCCGTACCCGCCACAGCTGGGTGAACCCCGCCCGTGCCGTCGGCATCCGCTTCGAGGACGGCTATCTGCGCGAGCTGTGGTCAGACGGCGGCCACGTCGACACCGGAAAGATCCTCGCCTGGGAGCCGCCGCACCGCCTCGTCTGGGCCGACCTGATCAACGAGACCGGGCGGATGGAGATCGAGGTGGCCTTCAGCCCGGTCGACGGCGGCACCGAGGTGCTGCTGGAGCATCGCGGTCTCGACACGCTGCCGCCTGACGTGGCCGGGCGCATCCGGCGCGGCTACTCCTGGAACATCGTCCTCAACTGGTTCGCCGACCAGTGGAAGGACGAGTGGAAGAAGGCCTAACGCCGGCCGTACTTCTTGTGCACGGCCTGCTTGCTCACGCCGATCGCGTCGGCGATCTGCGCCCACGCCAGCCCCGCCACGCGGGCCCGCCGCACCTGGACCGCCTCCAGGCGCTCGATCTCGCGGCGCAGCGCGGTGGTGGCGTGCAGTGCCCGCAGCGGATCGTCGTCCTGCGCCTGCGTGATCAAGGTGGCCAGGTCGTTCGTCATGCACTAAAGGTAATCCAGGAGCAGCCGGTCGATCTCCTCGGGACGTTCCATGGCCGGCAGGTGCCCGGCCCACTCCAGCTCGACCAGCCGACCGCGCGGCAGCTCCGCGGCCAGGTGACGGGCGCACAGCAGGAACCACTCCAGGTCGTGCGCCCCGGACACCACCAGCGCCGGGACGTCGATCGCCCCCGGCGACACCTCCTCCGCCGCGCTCTCCGCCTCGCCGCCCACCTGCAGCTCGTACGCGCGCCGCTGCATGGCCGCCAGCCGCTCCCCGGCCGCGTCGGACGCGTGCGGGCCGAGGAGGGTGCGCGCGGTCAGCCGGGCCGCCCGGTCGAGGTCGCCGGCCTCGACCAGCCGCTCCTCCTCCGTCCAGTACGCCCGCACGTCCTCGCTGGGCGGCACGTCGGCGACCGGGTTGAGCAGGACGAGCCGGTCGGCGAGCCCGGCGGCCGCCAGCTCCAGCGCGACCCGTGTCCCGCCCGAGGAGCCGACCAGCGCCGCCCGGCCCACGCCCAGCCCGGCCAGCACCTCGGCCACGTCGGCCGCGTCACTGTAGGCGCCGTCCGCCCCGTACGGGCTGCGGCCGTACCCGCGGAAGTCCACGGTGATCACCCGGAACCGCCCGGCCAGGGCGTCCACCTGCGACCGCCACATGCCCGAGTCGGCCGCCGTCGAATGCAGCAGCACCACCGGCTCGCCCGCGCCGTACTCGGCGTGCCAGATCGTCATCGGGACTCCACCACCAGCCGCACGCCCAGCCCGATGAGCACCACGCCGGAGAGCTGCTCCAGCCGGCGCCGCACCGCCGGGCGGCCCAGCCAGTCCTTGGCCTTGGCCACCGCCCAGATGAGCAGGCCGTACCAGAGCAGGTCGACCAGCACCCACACGACGGCGAGCGTCACCAGCGTGACCGGCACGTTGTGCCCGGCCGGGACGAACTGCGGCAGGAACGACATCGCGAACACCGCCGCCTTCGGGTTGGCCACGCACGTCCCGACCCCGGCCAGGTAGGAGCCGCGCCAGTTCGCGGCCGTGGCGACCTCGGGCGGCGGCGCCGCGCCCCTGCGGGCCTGCCACAGCGACTGCGCGCCCATCACGACCAGCACCACGGCGCCGATCACGCGCATGACGTCGTAGGCCAGCTGGGAGGCCACCAGCAGCGCCGACAGCCCGAACGCGGCGGCCAGGCCCCACAGCAGGATGCCGGTCTCGTTGCCCAGCGTGGCGGCCATGCCGCTGCCGCGGCCGGAGCGGAGGGTCTGGCGCAGGATGATGGCGGTGCTGACGCCGGGCACCATGGCCACCAGGACGCACGCACCGACGAACGCGAGAAGATACATGGCCGGATCATGACAGACCCGGTGTCCCGATCTCGCCTGAATTAGCCGTACAGCTTGCTCAGCTCGGCGGCCGCCTCGCGCATCATCGCGCGCAGCTCGGGCGGCTCCAGCACCTCGACGTCGGCGCCCATGCGCAGCAGCAGCCAGCGGGCGTGCGTGATCGACTCCACCGGCAGGGTGAGCGTGAGCCAGCCCTCCGGGTCCGGCTCCCCCGCCGCGGCCAGGGCGGCGTCGACGACGTCGCGGCCCATCGTGTAGGCCAGCAGCTCGCCTCGGCCGGGGGCGAGCTTGACGACGGCCTCGGCGGTGTACATCCGCTCGCGGAACTCCTTGGCGTACGCGCTCCAGAAGGCGGCCAGCTCGAACCCCTCCGGCCGCTGGAAGTGCCCGGGCAGCGTCTCCAGCGTCAGGATCCGCGCCACCCGGTACGTGCGCGGGGCGCCGTCCGGCGGGGCCGCCACCAGATACCAGGAGCCGCCCTTGAGCACCAGCCCGTACGGGTGGATCACCCGGTCGACCTCCTGCTGCCCCCAGCGGCGGTAGGTCATGTGCAGCGGCCGCTGGTCCCACACCGCCTCGGCCACCTCGCCCAGGTGCGGCACGTCGTCGCCGGAGCGGTACCAGCTCGGCACGTCCAGCAGGAACCGCTCGCGCATCCGGGAGGCGTGCGAGCGCGGCTCCGGCGGCAGCGCGGCCAGCAGCTTCAGCTCCGCCGTGGCCGCCACCTCCGCCAGGCCCAGCTCGGCCGCCGGCCCCGGCAGCCCGGCCAGGAACAGTGACGACGCCTCCTCGGCGGTCAGCCCGTTGAGCCGGGTGCGGTAGCCGTCCAGCAGCCGGTACCCTCCCGCGGGCCCGCGATCGGCGTAGACGGGCACGCCGGCCGCCGACAACGCCTCCACGTCGCGGTAGACGGTGCGGACCGACACCTCCAGTTCGGCGGCCAGCTCGGGCGCGGTCATGCGGCCGCGCGTCTGCAGGAGCAGGAGGAGGGAGAGCAGGCGGCTGGCGCGCATACCCACCATTGTATTGCGCACATATGTCGTGTTTGTATGAACACATGGAGCGTTTGCAGGCCATCATGAACGCGTTGCGCGTGCAGGACAGCGTGTCGGTCGCCGAGCTGGCCGCCGAGCACGGGGTGTCGGAGATGACGATCAGGCGCGACCTCGACGAACTGGCGCAGCAGGGGGTGGTGCGGCGGGTCAGGGGCGGCGCGCTGTCGCTGCTGCTGCGCGGTGAGGAGCCGCCGTTCGGGGTGCGCGAACGGGAAGCGGTGGAGGCCAAGCGGCGCATCGGCGCCGAGGTGGCCGGGCTGATCGCCGACGGCGAGGCGGTGGTGCTGGACGGCGGCACGACCGCGCTCGAGGTGGCCCGCGCCCTGCTGGACCGCCGCCTGACCGTGCTGCCGCTGGCGTTGCAGGCGGTGGCGATGCTGGCCGCCGCGCCGCGCGTGCGGCTGGTGCTGCCCGGCGGCGAGGTACGCAAGAACGAGCTGAACTTCATGGGCCCGCTGACCGAGAGCTCCATCCGGGCGCTGCGGTTCGACACGGCGGTGATCGGCTGCTGCGGGCTGTCGGCCGAGCACGGCCTGACCGCGCACGACCTTCCCGAGGTCGCGATCAAGCAGGCGGCCATCGCCTCGGCCCGGCGGGTGGTCGTGGCGTGCGACTCGGGCAAGTTCGCACGGACGGCGTTCGGGGCGGTGTGTCCCATCTCGCGGCTGGACGTGGTGGTGACCGACTCCGGCATCCCGCGGGAGGAACGCGACGCCCTGGTGGCGGCGGGCGTGACGGTCAGGGAGGTGGTCGCGTGAGCCCGGTGCGGCTGCGGGAGGAGACCGGGTGAGGCGCGAGCGCACGGCCGTCTACCTTCTGTTCTTCCTGGCCGGTGCGGCCGTCGGCACGTGGACCGCGCGCATTCCCGCCGTCAAGGAACGCCTCGGGCTCGGCGACGGCGAGTTCAGCCTGGCCCTGCTGGCCATCGCCGCCGGCGCGGTCGTGGGCATGACGGCGGTGGGGCGGCTGGTGGACCGGCACGGCAGCCATCGCGTCATGATCCCGGCGGCGCTGGTGCAGGGCCTGGCTCTGGTCCCGGCCGCGTACGCGGGGAACCTGGCCGTGCTGGCCGTCTCGCTGCTGCTGTTCGGCCTCGCGCACGGCGTCCTGGACGTGTCCATGAACGCCAACGCGGTCGAGGTCGAGCGGGCCTGCGGGCGGCCGGTCATGTCGTCGTTCCACGCCGTCTTCAGCGTCGGCGGGTTCGCCGGGGCCGCCACCGGCGGGCTGTTCGCGCATGCCGGGCTGTCGCCGGCGGCCACGTTCTGGTCGGTGGGGGCGGTCATCGCGGCGCTGGCGTGGTGGGCCGCGCGGTGGGCACTGCGCCCGGTTCCCTCCGCGGCCCCGTCCTCCGGCGGCGGCCGGCTGCCCAAGGGGACCCTGTTCCTGGGCGTGCTGGCGTTCTGCTGCCTGGTTGGCGAGGGGGCGGCGGCCGACTGGAGCTCGGTCTACCTGCGCGAGGACCTGGGCGCCTCGCCGGGATTCGCCGCCGCCGGATACGCCGCGTTCTCCGTCATGATGACCGCGGGCCGGCTGGCGGGAGACCGGCTGGCGGCATGGTTCGGGCCGGTGCCGCTGGTGCGTTTCTGCGGGCTGCTGGCGGCCGCGGGACTGGGGCTGGCGCTGCTGTCCGGGCATCCGGTGGCGGGTGTCGCCGGGTTCGGCTGCTTCGGGGCGGGGCTGTCGTGCATCGTGCCGCAGGTGTTCTCGGCCGCGGGGCACCGGGATCCGGCGTTCGCGGGGCGGGCGCTGGCGCGGGTGGCATCCATCGGCTATCTGGGGTTCCTGTCGGGGCCGGTGGTCATCGGCGCGGCCGGAGAGCTGGCGGGGCTGCCGCGGGCGCTGGCCGTGCCGGCGTTGCTGGCCGCGTTCGTCGCCCTGGCCGCCACGGCGTTGCGGGCGCCGGCGCCCGCGCCGGTCAGCCGCTGAACTGCTGCCAGCCCAGCCTGGCCACCAGGGCCGCCACGACGCACAGCAGCACGATCCGGACGAAGGCGGCGCCCCGTTTGAGCGCCATCCGCGCGCCGAGCTGGGCGCCGGCGACGTTGCACACCGCCATCCCGAGGCCCAGCGCCCACTGCACGTGCCCCTGGACGCCGAACACGACGAGCGCGCCGACGTTCGTGCCGATGTTGATGATCTTCGCGGAGGCGGAGGCCGAGACGAAGTCCAGACCGAGGATGGCGGTGAAGGCGATGATCAGGAACGTTCCCGTGCCCGGGCCGATGATGCCGTCGTAGAACGCGATCCCCACGCCGGCCGCAGCCACGGCGGCCACGACCCTGGCGTTGGTACGCAGGTGCGGCTGCGGGAGCGCGCCGAGGGACGGCCGCAACGTCACGAACGCGGCCACCGCCAGCAGCACCACCATCACGGCGGGCCGCAGCACCTCGGCCGAGATCGACGCCGCCGCCCACGCCCCGAGGCCCGCGCTCAGCACGGCCAGGCCCGCTCCCGGGATGGCGACCTGGCGGTCGAGTTTGGTGGAGCGGGCGTAGGCGATGGCGGCGGAGGTGGTGCCGAAGACGGACGACAGCTTGTTGGTGGCCATCGCCTCGAGGGTGGGCATTCCGGTGATCATGATGGCGGGCAACTGAAGGAGGCCGCCGCCGCCCACGACCGCATCGACCCACCCGGCGCCCACCGCCGCGACCAGCACGATCAGGACCTGCTCCAGCGGCACGCCACTCCCCCGATTCCCCCAAGAAGCCCGGAAGAGTGTACAAGCGCAACTTTCTACGCTTTTCACCCCCCGGCCCCATGGGGCACGTCCGCCTGCAGATGTGTCAGCGGCATGCGGCCGCAGAGGGCTCAGGCGTGGCCGGGCGAGGACCGACCGGCCACGGGTCCGCCAGGTCGCCCGCCCATCAACGGACCGCAGCACCGCGCCACGGCGGAGGTCCAGCGGGCCGTCCCCTGGCCGCAGGCGGGGAGAGCGGTGTCGGGAGATACCGGTGGGATCGCCAACCGGCGCGCCAGGCAGGATCGGCGATCGGGCGCCGGCGGAGGCACCAGTGTGCGGCGACCAGGGCGACCGGCGTACCGGCGAGCTCGGCGGCCGTTGCGCCGGGGAGCCAGTGAGTCGGCGAGCCGAGGGACTGGCGAGCCGATGCGCCGGTGAGCCGATGCGCCGGTGAGCCGAGGGACTGGCGAGCCGCCGGGTGGCCGGGACCGGCAGGCCATCGAGTCGTCGTCGGGTCGTGACCGCCTGGCCATGACCGGCTGGCCGGCGGCGCGGGTGGTCAGGGCTGGGAAGCCAGGGTGCGGAGGAGGCCGGCGGTCAGGGCGGCGCGTTCGATCATGCCGTCGACGCTGATGTGCTCGTGCCGGGCATGCGCCCCGGCCCCCACCGCGCCCAGGCCGTCCAGAACGGGCAGGCCGAGCGCCGCGGCGAAGTTGCCGTCGCTGGCCCCGCCGACCGAGCACTCGCGCAGGTCCACGCCCATCTCCAGGGCCACCTCACGGGCCAGGGCAAACAGTCGCGCGGTGCCCGGCCCGCGTTCCATCACCGGACGGTTCCATCCGCCGCGCACCTCGATCGAGGCCCGCGGATCATGGGGCCGCAACCCGGCGAGGGCGGCGTCCACGCGCCCGGCCTCCGCCTGGCTGGCCACCCGGACGTCCACCTCGGCCCGGGCCGCCCCGGCGACCACATTGGAGCCGGTGCCGCCCGAGACGACGCCCACGTTGACCGTCGTACCCGCGCCCGGATCGGCCAGATCGTGCAGCCGCCGCACGGCCCTGGCCAGCTCGTCGATCGCGCTGGCGCCCTTGGCGGGCTCGAGCCCGGCGTGCGCCTCCACCCCGGTGAAGGTCAGGTGGAAGATGCCGACGCCCTTGCGCGCGGTCTTCAGCGCCCCGTCCGCGCTGGCCTCGAACACCAGCACGGCCGCCGCGTCCCTGGCCGCCTCCTCGATCAGCGGCCGCGAGGCGGGGCTGCCGATCTCCTCGTCACCGTTGAGCAGCAGCCGCAGCGGCGGCCTAGGCAGGCCGGCGGCCTCCAGGGCGCGCAGCGCCCACACGAGCTGCACCAGGCCCGCTTTCATGTCGAAGACGCCCGGCCCGGTCGCCCGGTCCCCGTCGAGGGTGAACGGCCAGGAGGCGAGCGTCCCGGCGGGCCAGACCGTGTCGTAGTGGGCGAGCAGGAGGATCGGGGCGCCGCCCACGCCCGGGTAGTCGTTGATGCGGACGTCGCCGTACACGCCGCCGTCGCCGCGCCGGATGTCGCCGCGCCCGCCGCCCTCGATGCGCCGGGTGGCCGCGGGCGGCCCGAGCCGGGCCGCCAGGTACCCGTCCAGCCAGTCCAGGCCCGCGTCGAGCAGGGCCTTGTCGTTGCTGGGCGTCTCGAGGGAGACGTACGCGGCCAGATCGGCGAGCATGTCGGCGCGGTGCCCGCCGATCCAGGCGCGCATTTCCCCGGCCTCTACCTCGTTCTCCACGGTCATGGGGCGGCCTCCTCGGGTGCTCGGCGAGGTGGTCCTCGCTGCTCGGCGCGCATCCGGACGCGGCGGGCCAGGCGGGCCGGCACGCCGCGGGGCAGCGGCGTGCGCGTCCTGGCGGGCTCGGCCTCGGCGGACGGCGCGGTGGGTGGTCGGGGACGTCGGCAGGGCGGCGGCGGACGGCGATGTCGCGCCAGATGCCGCTGCGACCTTGGGGAAGAGTACGCAGCCACGCCGCCAAACGATGCGTCGCCCCTCGTCATACCCCGTTCCGGGCCTCCGCTAGCTGTTACGGCGGGATCGAACCCGCCTCACGTCGTGACCCCGGGCCCCTCTGACCATGTTCGACCCGTGTTCGAGCCGTGTTCGACGCGACCGCGTGCATGGGCCGGCGCCCCGCAGAGCGCTCCTGGCCTGCCCTGCAGCGTGCTGTCACGGCTGGGCCGAGGCCACGAGAACGGACCGATGACAACACCAGCACCGCACTCGTGGGCTACCTCACCGAGCAGTCCCTACCTCACGAGCGGCCTCACCTCCTCGGCGCCGAGCTCCCAGCGATGAGGCACTGACACGGCGCACCGAAGCAGCCGTGCCCCGGCGCGAGAAGGCAGGCGGGGGCGGCGCGCTTTTCGGACGGCGCGCCGCCCCGCGTCGACGGCGACGGGACCCGACGCCCGGTCCGCCTGTCGCGATCTCCGGTCAGCGGGACGGGAGCAGGGTGCGCTTCCGGGAGGCGTAGATGTCGTCCACCAGCCGGTACGTCCGCGCCTGCTCGGCCGTGAAGATCCGGTCCCTCTCGATGTCCTTCCTGATCTCCAGAGGAGACCGGCCGGTGTGCCGCGACAGGATCTCCTCCTGCTGGTCGCGCATCCGCAGGATCTCCCTGGCGTGGATCTCCAGGTCGCTGGACTGCCCGCGCCCGCCCTCGGTGTGCGGCTGGTGCAGCAGGACGCGGGCGTGCGGCAGCGCGGCCCGCTTGCCGGGCGTGCCGGCCGCCAGCAGGACGGCCGCCGCCGACGCGGCCTCGCCGATGCAGACCGTGTGGATGTCCGGACGGACGAACTGCATCGTGTCGTAGATGGCGGTCATCGCCGTGAACGACCCGCCCGGGGAGTTGATGTAGATGTTGATGTCCTGGTCGGGGTCCAGCGACTCCAGCGTCAGCAGCTGCGCCATCACGTCGTTGGCGACGGTGTCGTCGATCGGCGCGCCCAGGAAGATGACCCTGTCCTCGAACAGCTTGTTGTACGGGTTCATCTCCTTGATGCCGTACGACGTGCGCTCCGTGAACGACGGCAGCACGTAGCGGCCACTCATGTCAGTTCATCCCTTCGGCGATGTGGTCGACGATGCCGTACTCCAGGGCCTCCTCGGCGGTGAACCAGCGGTCGCGGTCGGAGTCGGCCTGGATGCGCTCCAGTGGCTGGCCCGTGTGGTGGGCGATGATCTCGGCCATCCGCCGCTTGGTGTAGATCATGTTGTCGGCCTGGATCTGGATGTCGCTGGCCGAGCCGCCGATGCCGCCCAGCGGCTGGTGCATGACGATGCGGGCGTTGGGCAGGGCGTAGCGTTTGCCCTTCGCGCCGGCCGACAGCAGCACCTGGCCCATGGAGGCGGCGAACCCCATCGCCACCGTCGCCACGTCGCACGGAATGAACTGCATCATGTCGTAGAGCGCCATCCCGGCGTGCACGGACCCGCCCGGGGAATTGATGTAAAGGGTTATGTCGCGTTTGGGGTCCTCTGCCGCCAGCAATAGAAGCTCCCCGCAGAGCCGGTTGCAAATGTCGTCGTCGACCTCTTGGCCGAGGACGACGATGCGCTCCTTCAGCAGCCGCTGGCTGAGCTGGTCAGGCCAGGCCACGCGCTGGGTCTCCGTCATGACGAGTGCCTTTCTGTGCGTGGTGTTTCCGCGAGAAACGCTAGACCCGGGCGCCGTGAATTATGGAATCTTTTCGCTGGCGGCGCATTTCTCTAAGGGCGCATTCCACCGACAGCGAATTTCTCTCGACAGGCAATGACGGATGTGAGAAAGGACCGTGTTCCGGCGATGGGCGTGGCTCATTTCGGACGGGTTCGCGGCGGTGCTGAACGAGGTGACCTGGCCGGCGGGTCGGCGGCGGGGAAGCGTGGGCGGACGGACCGTCGAGACGCACGTCGGGAACGCGCCGCCCGGGCCCGGCGGGCCGGGGGCGGGTGCGCGGGCACGGCAGGAGTGAGCGCTGGTGGTTCCGGTCAGTTGGTCCTGGGGCCTCGGAAGGCGGCGCGGTAGGTGTGCGGGTTGGTGCCGACGATCCGTCTGAAGCGGTCGCGGAAGGTGCTGGATGAGCCGAATCCGACCTGGCCTGCGATGCGGTCGACCGGGTGGTCGGTGGCTTCGAGGAGGTACTGGGCCTGCCGGATGCGGGCGCGGAGCAGCCATTGGAGTGGAGTGGTGCCGGTTTGCTCGCGGAAGCGGCGGTTGAGCGTGCGGGTGCTCATGCCGGCGTAGGCGGCGATGTCGCCGAGGGTGAGATCTTTGGCGGCGTTGTCGTCCATCCAGCGCAGTACGGGTTCGAGGATGGACCCGCGTGGGGTGGGCGGTCGGTCGTGGACGATGAACTGGGCCTGCCCGCCTTCGCGTTCCAGGGGCATGACGGACAGCCGGGCGGCGTCGGCGGCCACTGCGGAGCCGTGGTCGCGGCGGATCAGGTGCAGGCACAGGTCCAGGCCGGCCGCGGCTCCGGCCGAGGTGAGGAACTGGCCGTTGTCCACGTAGAGGACGTCGGGATCGACGTCGACGGCGGGGTGGAGGTCGGCGAGCAGGCCGGTGGCGAGCCAGTGGGTGGTCGCACGCAGTCCGTCGAGCAGCCCGGTGGCGGCGAGGATGAACGCGCCGGCGCAGATGGAGGCGATCCGGGTGCCGTTGGCCGCGGCCTGCCGCAGGGCGTCGAGAACGTCGTCCGGGACGGGCGCGGTGGGGTCGGCGCAGCCCGGGAGAATGATCGTGTCCGCGTCGCGGAGCGAGTCCAGGCCCCAGGGCGGCTGCAGCGTGAACGCTCCGGCGTCGACGGCCGGGGTGGCGCCGGCGATCCGGACACGGTAGGCAGGGCGCCCATCAGGCAGCCGGGTGCGGGTGAACACCTCGATCGGGGTGGACAGGTCGAACGGGATGACCTTGTCCAGGGCGAGCACGGCCACGATGTGCATGGCGACAAGATAGACGGCCTGCTCATGGCCGCCAAGGCTGGAGACCAGGCCATTCGCGGGTATCCGCTGGTCAGCAGCGTTGGCGAGAATCCGGCGGATAGTGGCAATGCAGCCGATTCCGCCGGGCGCATGGGGTGGCTAGCGTCGGAGTCACTCTCACCGGGGAAGGACTGATCCGATTGCTCACGCAGATCGTGTTGTTCGACGGGTTCGACCCGCTGGACGCCATCGCGCCGTACGAGGTGTTGGCCGCCGGTGGCGCCATCGCGGGCGCGTCGCTCGAGGTGGAGCTGGTCTCCGCCGAGGGACCACGCCAGGTGCCCAGCGGGATGGGCCTGCTGTCGCTGGAGGCCACAGCCCGGCTGGAGCCGCAGCGCGCGGATCTGGTCGTCGTTCCCGGCGCTGCCGGCAGTCTCCCCGATGGACGAGATGACGTGCGGGAGGACAGCATCCCGGCCATCCTCGCCCGCACGCTCGACACGCCCTTGCCCGGCCTGCTCAAGGAGGCCCTCGACCGCCCCGGGACGACCGTGGCCACGGTGTGCGGCGGCTCGATGGTGCTCGCGATGGCCGGGCTGATCGCAGGCCGTCCCGCCACCACACACCACCTCGGGCTGGACGGGCTGGCCGCCACCGGCGTCGTCGCGGTCGACGCCCGCGTGGTCGACGACGGGGATCTGGTCACGGCCTCGAGCGTGACCTCAGGCCTCGACCTCGGACTGTACTTGCTGGAGCGGGAGCTGGGCCCTCGCGTGGCCCACGCCGCGGAGAGGTTGTTCGGCCACGAACGCCGCGGCGTCGTCTGGCGTGACACCGGATCGGCGCCCACGGTCGCCGTCTGAGGCGGGCGCGCCGCATCCTCGGTCGCCGTCTGAGACGGGCGCGCCGCACCCTGGTGAGGGGTGACGCCGACCGGGACCTCTCCGTGCTCGGTTTCCCGTACCGGATCCCCCGCGTCCACGCCGCGGCTGGGGATCGTGCTCTCGGCCCTGGGGGCTCGTCACCGCGAGCGGCCTGGGCCTGCCGGGCGACGCGTGGCGGATCACCTCGATCGCGTTGTCCACGGCTGTCGTCAGCGGGCTCGTGCTGCAGGCTCCCCCCGCGCCGGCACCGCATGCTCGCGCCAAGGCAACCCACCCCGGCTCGCAGGCGGCGCGCTGCGGCATGCGGCGCGCCCGGGCCGCGGCGTCAGGCGGGCCGGGCGGCGGCGTCGGGCGGCGGCGTCGGGCGGGCCGGGCCGGGGTGCGAGGAGGTCTTCGGGGGCCGGGCAGGGAGCGACCGGCCCTGCCCTCTAGCGGACGCCCCCACGGCGCATGAGTTCGGCCGCGGGGAGCAGGGTGGCCTCGGTGGCGGTCAGGCCCGTGGCGGACAGGGCCTGGTCGACGAGCCGCAACCCCACGGCATATCCCGCCATGTCGGGAATGCCGCGAGGCTCCTGCCCGAAGTTCCGCACCGCGGTGTCACCCAGCACGTACGCCGAGGTGTGCTGCATCCCCGCCAGGTCGAAGTCCGCCATGATCATCTCGAACGCCCGGTCGAAGTCCTCCCCCGCCACCATCGACGACCACGGCCCCATGGCCTCCGGCCCCGACAGCTCCCGGACGAACGCCTCGGCCAGCCCCTCGGCCACCACGTGCTCGCCGACGGTCACCGTGACCGGGTTCCACTCCACGTTGGTGAAGCGCACGTTGTGGTGGAACTCGTGCACCGCGCAGTGCGCGATCCTGCCGATCACCTCCTCAGACGGCCACGCCAGCAGATACAGCCAGCCCGGCGAGCCGCCCATGCCGTAGTACCCGCCGGAGATCTTCATCAGGTGCTCGTCGTCGGGGTTGCCCAGCACGAACATGACCTGCAGCGAATCGGCCTGCTTGGCCTCGCGCAGCCGGTCGGAGGCGCGCTCCAGCTCGCGCCGCACCTGGCCGAGCACGTCGGCCTCGATCATGCGCCGCACGGCCGTCAGGTAACGCGGATCGTCGGCGTCGACGCGGAAGCCGCCGCCCTTGTGGTGGATGTCGACGATGTCGCCGGGCACGGGGAGCGCCGACCGCATGGGCGCCAGCATCTCCCGCAGCGCGCCGGGCCGCTCCTCCAGCGGCTTCTCCAGCAGGCCGGCCATCGCCGTCAGCGTGTCGTGAATGATGAATTCCATGCCGCGGACGCTAAAGCCTCACGCCGCGTGAGGCTCAAGCCCCATTCACGCCGCCCCCAGTCGCCCCGGGCGGGGAAGCCGACCACGAGCGCACGGCTCGCGGCGTCCGGCTGGGTGCCGGGCGACCACGGCGCGCGGGCGGTAGACGGGCCCTGGGCGGCATGCGCCCCGGATGATCAGGGCATCACCCAGCGGCGCCCCGTACGGTCACAGTGGCGACTCCGCGCCCGGGTCGTCCCCGGGCGTGCGGCCGGGGGTGGCCTGGCCGCTGTCGGTCGGCGACGGCGACTCCGACGGCGAGGGCTGCGGCGCGGGCGTGGCCGGGGTCGGTGGCGGCGTCGGCACGAACACCGTCGGCGGCAGCTGCCTCGGCTGGGGCTCGCTGTCGCTCCGCCCGAACAGCAGCAGCCACAGGATGGCCGTCACCAGCAGCAACAGAAGCGCCAGCGCCAGCGCGGCCATCAGGACCCGTTTGCGGGTCTCGGTCAGCGGCCGGCGCCGCCGGGTCGGGCCGGGCAGCGCGGGCGCGCGGTCGGTCAGCCAGTACGGGACGAAGTCGGGGCCGTGCGCCTCTCCGATGAACGTGCCGCCCACCATGACCGGCTCCAGGAACTTCTCGGCCCCCGGCCGCCCGGGCACGTACGGCACCGCCACCCACGGCGCGTGCCCGAAGTGGCTGTCCAGCACCTCAGGCGTGCCGTCCAGCACCGCGCCCCGCTGCCGGGAACGGCCCAGCCAGCCGCGCATCCCGGACCGCTCCCCGCCGGACTCCTTGATCGCGGTGATGAACCGCTCGCGTGCCGCGGCGTCGAACGCGGCGCCGCGCGTCAGCACGGCCAGCGACACCGCACGCCCGTCGGGCGCCTGGCCCAGATACACGAAACCGGCCGGCACCTGATGCAGGCGCGCCTGAACCACGAAGGGCCCCAACCGGGGCGGATCGCCGTACTGCAGCGGACTAGCCACGTTTGCCATGAAAGCACAGACGTGGCGTCGTGCACGTTTCCGGCATTGTTTGGTGGAATGGCGTCATGAGCGTCGCCGAAGAGTTGCCAGGCGGAAACGATGCGGCACTGCTGCGTCAAAGTCTCGACGAGGTCCGGCGGGTCATCGTCGGCCAGGACCACATGGTCGAAAGGCTCATCGTGGCCCTGCTGGCGCGCGGGCACTGCCTGCTCGAAGGAGTCCCGGGGGTCGCCAAGACCCTCGCCGCCTCCACCCTGGCCACCGTCGTGGGCGGCACGTTCGCCCGGATCCAGTTCACCCCCGACCTCGTGCCGAGCGACATCATGGGCACCCGCGTCTACCACCCCTCCAACGAGAAGTTCGACGTCGAGCTGGGCCCGGTGTTCGTGAACTTCCTGCTGGCCGACGAGATCAACCGCGCCCCCGCGAAGGTCCAGTCCGCGCTGCTGGAGGTCATGGCCGAACGCCAGGTCACCCTCGCCGGCGTCACCCATCCGCTGCCCAAGCCGTTCATCGTCCTGGCCACCCAGAACCCCATCGAGTCCGAGGGCGTCTACCCGCTGCCGGAGGTGCAGCGCGACCGGTTCCTGTTCCGGGTGCGCGTGCCGCATCCCAGCGCCCACGAGGAGCTGGAGATCCTGCACCGCATGAGCGTCAAGCCGCCCGTCCCCGAGCGGATCCTCGACCCCGACAAGCTGCTGGCCCTGCAGGAGGCCGCCGAGCAGGTCTCGGTCCACCAGCTCGTCGCCGACTACGTGGTGCGGCTGGTCATGTCCACCCGCGCCCCCGCCGAGTACGGCCTGGGCGACCTCACCGAGACCATCGAGATCGGCGTCAGCCCCCGCGCCACGTTGGGCCTGGTCTCCGCCGGGCGGGCGCTGGCCCTGCTGCGCGGCCGCGACTACCTGCTGCCCGACGACGTACGCGACGTGGCCGTGGACGTCATGGCCCACCGGCTGATGCTCACCTTCGACGCCCTCGCCGACGGCGTCGACCCCGAGGAGGTCGTCAAGCAGATCCTGCACGCCGTGCCCCCGCCCCTCGTCGTCTGGAACCAGAACCGTTGAGCCCGACCACGGCAGAGCAGGCACTGCGGCGGCTGGAGCTGACCGTCGTCCGGCGGCTGGACGGCCTGCTGCACGGCGCCCACCAGGGCCTGCTGCCCGGCGCGGGCAGCGAGGCCGGCGACAGCCGCGTCTACGTGCCGGGCGAGGACGACGTGCGGCGCATGGACTGGAACGTCACCGCCCGCACCACCGTCCCCCACGTCCGCGACCTCGTCGCCGACCGCGAGCTGGAGACCTGGGCACTGGCCGACCTGTCCCCCAGCATGGACTTCGGCACCGCCGACACCGACAAACGCGACCTGGTGATCGCCGCCGTCGCCGCGATCGGGTTCCTGTCCAGCCGGATGGGCGACCGGTTCGGGGCGCTGGTCCTGCACGACGAGTACATCCACCGCATGCCCGCCCGCACCGGCCGCCCCGCCCTGTACGGGCTGCTCCACTCCCTCATGGACGCCCCACGAGGCCAGGTCGTGGCCGACCCGCCCGACCTCGCCGAGGGCCTCGACGTGCTGTCGGCCAGCCGCCGGCGCCGCGGCATGCGGCTGGTCGTCTCCGACTTCCTCGACGCCCACCCCGACCTCGACCCCGACGCCGAACGCCCCTGGGAGCGCCCCATGCGGCGCCTGGCCGCCCGCCACCAGGTCCTCGCCGTCGAGGTGATCGACCCGCGCGAGCTCGAACTGCCCGACGTGGGCCGGGTGGCGTTCGCCGACCCGGAGACCGGGAAGGTACGCGAAGTGCACCTTTCCCCTAAAATCCGGCAAGCGTACGCGGAGGCGGCCGCCCTGCAACGCGAGAGCACCCGCCTGGCGCTGCGCCGCGCCGGCGTCGCCCACCTGGTGCTGCGGACCGACCGGGACTGGGTGTTCGACGTCGCGCAGTTCGTGCTGCGCCAGCGCCGAATGAGCCACGTACACAGGAAGGTGACATGACGTTCCTCGCCCCCTCCTGGCTGTGGCTGTTCGTCCTGGTGATCCTGCTCATGGCCGGCTACATCGCGGCGATGTTCGCCCGCCGCCGCTACACCGTGCGCTTCACCAACCTGGCCCTGCTCGACCTCGTCGCCCCCGCCGGCCCCGGCTGGCGCCGCCACGTCGCTCCCGCGTTGTTCCTCGTCATGATGTCGCTGCTGGTCATCGGCGCCGCCAAGCCCGCCGACGAGGTACGCGTGCCGCGCGACCGCGCCACCATCATGATCGCCCTGGACGTGTCGCTGTCCATGGACGCCGACGACGTCCAGCCCAACCGGATCGCCGCCGCCAAGGCCGCCGCCCAGACGTTCGCCACCGAACTGCCCGACCGCTTCAACGTCGGCGTCGTGGCCTTCGCCCGCACGGCCAACGTCGTCGTCTCCCCCACCACCGACCACCAGGCCGTGGTCACCGCGATCGGCAACCTCACCACCCGCCCCGGCACCGCGATCGGCGAGGCCGTCTTCAACGCGCTCGACGCGCTGCGCTCGTTCGACCAGCAGGCCGCCACCGACCCGCCGCCCGCCGCGATCGTGCTGCTCTCCGACGGCGACAACACCTCCGGCAGGTCCGTCAACGAGGCCATCGAGGCCGCCCAGCAGGCCCGCGTGCCGGTCTCCACGATCGCGTACGGCACACAGGAGGGCACCGTCAACATCGACGGCCGGCCGGTGAACGTGCCGGTCAACAAGCAGACCCTGCAGTCGCTGTCCGACGGCACCAGCGGGCGGGCCTATGCCGCCGAGTCCGGCACCGAGCTGCGCGAGGTCTACGAGCAGATCGGCACCTCGCTCGGCTACAAGCTGGTCAACCAGGAGATCACCCAGTGGTTCATCGTGGCCGCGATCCTGGCCGGGCTGCTGGTGGCCGGTGCGGCGGTCATGTTCGGTTCCCGCATCCCGTAACGTTTTGCCACGTGACGAAAGGCAACGGGGCCCACTACTTCTCCGAGCGGCCGGAGGCGGCGAGCAAGCCGGGCTCGGTCGACCTGGTCCTGCCCGACCTGCACCTGCGCCTGGAGACCGACAGCGGCGTGTTCTCGCCGGAGCGGGTCGACGTCGGCACGCGCGTGCTGCTGGAGACCGTCCCGCCGCCGCCCCAGGAGGGCGACCTGCTCGACCTCGGCTGCGGCTACGGGCCGATCGCGCTGACCATGGCCTCGCGGGCGCCCGGGGCGACCGTGTGGGCCGTCGATGTGAACCGGCGCAGCCTGGAGCTCACCGAGCGGAACGCCCGAGCCGCCCGCCTTTACAAAGTAAGGCCCGTGCATGTTGATGAAATGCCAGATGATGTGAAATTTCGGGCAATCTGGTCCAATCCTGCGATCCGCATCGGGAAGCAGGCCCTGCACGACATGCTCACCAGGTGGCTGACCCGCCTGACGCCCGACGGCGTCGCCTACCTGGTCGTCCAGAAACACCTCGGCTCGGACTCCCTGCAGCGCTGGCTCGGCGAGCAGGGCTGGCAGGCCTCCCGCGAGGCCAGCCGGGCCGCCTACCGCATCCTGAAGGTGACCCGATGAGAAGGCAGCTGCGCCCCACCGACGTCAAGCGGCTCAACCGCACCTGGCGCAGGCAGACGGAAAACCGCCTCGCCCTCATCCTGGAGTCGGTCACCGGCCCGTTCAACGTCGGCTCGATCTTCCGCAGCGCGGCGGCGTTCGGCGTGGACGAGATCTGGCTGGCCGGCAACGCCACCCCGCCCACCAACCCCAAGGCGGGCAAGACAGCCCTCGGCACCGAACGGCTGGTCACCTGGCACGAGCCGGTGCCCGCCACCGAGGCCGTCAAGGCCGCCAGGGAAGAGGGCTACACGGTGCTCGCCATCGAGCTGACCGCCGAGGCCGTGCCGCTCCACCGGGCCCACCTCGCCCGCGACATCTGCCTGGTCGTCGGCAGCGAGGACCACGGCTGCTCCCCCGCCCTGCTCGACGCCGTCGACGGCGCCTGCTACATCCCTCAGGTCGGGCGCGTCGGCTCGTTCAACGTGGCGGTGGCGGCGGCCATCGCTCTGGCCGAGGCCCGCCGCCAGGAGTGGCAGAATCTCCCCGATTCGTAACCACAGGTTTCCTCCAGGAAGGGCATACTTCAGGACGTGCTCAGCCGCCGATTCGCCTTTCTCGACCACCCGGGTCCGCTGGCCTTCGCGCACCGCGGGGGCGCCGCGGAGAACGCGGAGAACTCCGTGGCCGCCTTCGAGCGGGCGGTCGGGCTCGGCTACACCTATCTGGAGACCGACGCGCACGCCACCGCCGACGGCGTGCTGGTCGCCTTCCACGACCACACGCTCGACCGGGTGACCGACCAGCGCGGCCGCATCTCCGAGCTGCCCTACCGGGCGGTCAGGCAGGCCCGCATCGGCGGCGTCCACGAGATCCCGCTGCTGGAAGACCTCCTCGGCACCTGGCCGGAGATCCGCTTCAACATCGACGTCAAGGAGGCGGCGGCCATCGCCCCGCTGGCCGAGGCGATCAGGCGCACCAACTCCTACGATCGCGTCTGCCTGACCTCCTTCTCCGACGAGCGCCTGGCGCTGGCCAGGGCGGCGATCGGACGGGAGGTGTGCTCGGCGCTCGGCCCGCGCGGCGTGGCCGCGCTGCGCGCCGCCGCCACCACCTCCGGCTACGGCCGATTGCTCGCCCGCCTGTCGCACGCCGGCATCCCCTGCGCCCAGGTGCCGGTGGGCTTCCGCGGCCTGCGCGTCACCACCCGGCGCCTGATCCGCACGGCGCACGCCATCGGCATGCAGGTGCACGTGTGGACCGTCAACGACCCCGCCCGCATGGAGCACCTGCTCGACCTGGGCGTGGACGGCATCATGACCGACAACGTCACCGGCCTGCGCGAGGTGCTCGTACGGCGCGGCCAGTGGCATCCGGGCAGCGTGGCGGCATGACAGCCACCGCAGGCGGGGCCGCCCGCCGCACCAGAGCCACCTGACAGCCACCGGCCGCCCGGCCGCATCCGCAGCGACACGACCGCCGGCCGAATGGCCGCCTAGGAGCGACACGACCCATGCCCCTCCCCGCACCCCCCGCGGCCCTCGACGATTCCCCCGCGGCACGCAAGCGCGAGCAGCGCGGCTGGTATCTCTACGACTGGGCCAACTCCGCCTTCTACACCACGGTCATCTCCGTCTTCCTCGGCCCGTACCTGATCTCGGTGGCCACGACCGCCGCCTGCGCCAAGGACTTCCCCACCGTCCCGGCCGCCGAGTGCGCGGAGCGGTTCGACTCGCTGGTCACCGACCAGCTCGGCTTCGTCAGCGTCCTGGGCGCCGACATCCGGCCGGCGGCCATCTGGGGGCTCGCCACCACCGTCGCGGTGCTCCTGCAGATCGTGTTCCTGCCCATCGCGGGCGCGCTGGCCGACCACACCGGCCGCAAGCGCGAGCTGCTGGGCGGCTTCGCCTACGCGGGCGCGCTGGCCGTCTTGGGCCTGTTCTTCCTCGACGGCGACCGCTACATGCTGGGCCTGGTGCTGTTCGTCCTGGCCAACCTCGCCTACGGCTGCTCGGTGGTCGTCTACGACTCGTTCCTGCCGCAGATCTCCGCCCCGCAGGAACGCGACCGCGTCTCCGCCCAGGGCTGGGCCATCGGCTACATCGGCGGCGGCCTGCTGCTGGCGCTCAACCTGGCGCTCTACCTCAACCACGACGCGCTGGGCCTGAGCACCAGCGAGTCGGTGCGCATCAGCCTGATGTCGTCGGGGCTGTGGTGGGCGATCTTCACCGTCGTCCCGCTCCTGCGGCTGCGCAACCGGCCGGTGCCGCCGCACGAGACCACCGCGCTCGGCTCGGTGACCGGCAGCTTCCGCCAGCTCGGCCGCACCCTGAAGGAGCTGCGGCGATACCCGCTGACGCTGCTGCTCCTGGTGGCGTATCTGATCTACAACGACGGCATCCAGACCGTCATCGGGCACAGCGCGGCCTTCGCCTCGCAGGCGCTGAAGCTCGGGACGGAGATTCAGATCATCACCATTCTGATGGTGCAGTTCGCGGCGTTCTTCGGCGCGCTGCTGCTGGGCCGGCTGGCCCGCGTGTTCGGCACCAAGCGCACGGTGCTGGCCAGCCTGGTCGTGTGGACGGGGATCGTCATCGCGGCCCTGCTGGTGCAGGAGCGGGCGGTGCTGCAGTTCATGCTGATGGCGCTGGCCATCGCCCTGGTGCTGGGCGGCACGCAGGCGCTGTCGCGGTCGCTGTTCTCCCAGGTGATCCCCAAGGGCAGGGAGGCGGAGTACTTCGGGCTGCTGCAGATCAGCGACAAGGGGTCGGCGTTCATCGGCAACCTGACGATCACGCTCGCCCTGACGCTCACCAACAACTACCGCATCGCCATCGTGTCCCTGATCGTCTTCTTCGTGCTCGGGTTCGTGCTGCTGGCCCTCACGAACGTGCCCAAGGCCATCAGGGACGCGGGCAACGAGGTGCCGGACAAGATCTGATCAGGCCGGCGCGGCCAGCAGCATCGTGCCCGGCCCCTGGGCCGCGCCGGGGCCGGCCACGGCCGTCACCGTCTCGGCGGTGGCCTCGCCGCCGCAGTGCGGGCAGGTGACCACCGGGGTGAACGTCTCGCCGCAGGAGTGCACCAGCAGCGCGGGCGGCCCGCCGGGCGGCGTGGACCAGCGGTCGCCCCAGGCCATCAGCGTCATCAGGGCGGGCACGACGTCCCTGCCCGCCTCCGTGAGGACGTACTCATGGCGGACGGGGCGCTGCTGGTACGGCCGCCGCTCCACCACGCCCGCCGCGACCAGGTGCTCCAGGCGGCGGGTCAGGAGGTTGCGCGAGATGCCGAGGTCCTCCGCGAGGTCGTCGAACCTGCGCAGGCCGAGGAACAGGTCGCGCAGGATGAGCGGGGTCCAGGGCTCGGCGAGGACGCCGACGGCCTGGGCGATGGAGCAGTGCATCTCACCGAACCTGTTCACGCACCCAGAATAGTGGGTTGATAAAGTGAACTCATGACAGTTCACATTCAGGACTCACCTGTCCGGGCGTACCGCGAGGCCGGCGAGGCCCACGATCTCGACGCGCTCATGGCGACGCTCGCCGAGGACGTGACCTTCCGGTCGCCGCTCAGCGCCACGGCCTCCTTCCAAGGCAAGGAGCAGGTGCGGGAGCTGTTCTCGGTCGTGTTCGGCGTCCTGGCGGGACTGCGGTACGAGAGCGACCTCGGCGACGAGCGGACGCGCATGCTCACGGCGACGGCGCGGCTGGGGCGGCAGGAAGTTCACGAGGCGACCCTGGTCGCGCTGGACGGCGACGGGCTGGTCGAGGAGATCACCATGTGGATCCGGCCGCTGCCCGCACTGACGGCGATGATGGCCGCGCTCGGCCCCGCTTGGCCAGGGCCACCGGCAAGCCGGGGCTTCCGCTGCTGGTGTCCGCGGCCGTCAAGCCGCTGGCCACGATGACCCGCCTCGGCGACCGCACCCTGGTCCCGCTCCTGACCCGCCGCCCCCGCGCATAGACGCCGCGGGCCTGGCGTCGTCCGAGGCATTCGGCGAGGCGCGGTCATCGCTCCAGATCGAGAGCACCGCTCTTGACTTTACCGTCCCGCCCGAGAGAGCATTGCTCTCACAATAGAGCAAAGCACTCTCCAAGGAGCGCCGATGTCCTCCCGCCTCACCTCGGCCGCCTTCGCGGCCTGCGGCATCCTGTTCCTCCTCTACCCGGCGATCCGCCCGTGGGGCGACGATGCCGCGGCGATGGCCTCCACCGCCTGGGTCGCCGGGCACGCCGCCGCGATGTTCGGCTTCGTCCTGCTCGGCCTGGCCGTGCTCGGCCTGCACCGGCTGCTCGGCGACCGGCTGTCGGTGCGTGCGGCCGTGATGACGTGGATCGGCGCAGGCCTGACGCTG
Source organism: Nonomuraea sp. SYSU D8015 (assembly GCF_008065375.1). GTDB lineage: Bacteria > Actinomycetota > Actinomycetes > Streptosporangiales > Streptosporangiaceae > Nonomuraea. The sequence goes on along the minus strand of NZ_VJYI01000028.1, from coordinate 43,165 downwards.
CCGTACTACGGCGCGGAGGATTTCGGGCTCAACGTGATCGCCCAGCGCTCGCTGCGCGACGGGGCGCCCGCGCTGATGGAGCTGGCGGAGCAGTTCAGGTACGGGCCGGTCGCGCTCACCATGTTCGCCTCCGGGCTGCTGCTCCTGGCCGCCGGCACGATCATGGCGGCGGTCGCGGTGTGGCGCTCCGGCACGTTGCCCCGGTGGAGCGGCACGGCGCTGGCCCTCGGATTCGCGCTCTTCATTCCGCAGTTCTTCGGGCCGTATCCGCTGCGGATCGCGCACGGCGCGCTCATCATGATCGGCGGCCTCTGGCTCGCGGTGGCGGTCACACGGCGTGACCAGCACGCACTCTCGGAGCACGACGGCCGCCGAACCCCGGAAACACGGCCGGATTCGGCAATCGCGTGAAGAACCGAGGCCCTAAGCGAGATTGGATCACCCCGCGGGTGGGAATCCCATCACGGTACCAAGCGTTAGACACCGTGGGAGACAGACCCCCCACGCAAGGGGGCCCTGTAGGAGGCATTTAAACATGGGCGAGCGCGCGCTTCGTGGCACCCGGCTCGGGGCAACCAGCTACGAGAACGACCGTAACACGGATCTGGCCCCACGCCAGGAGGTGTCCTACACCTGTCCTAAGGGCCATCGCTTCGAGGTTCCGCTTGCCGCCGAGGCCGAGATCCCCGCGACCTGGGAGTGCCGCATGTGCGGCGCGACGGCGGTACGCGTGGACGGCGAGCAGCCGGAGTCGAAGAAGACCAAGCCGCCGCGGACACACTGGGACATGCTCCTGGAGCGGCGGTCCATCGAAGACCTTGAGGAGGTGCTCAACGAGCGGCTCGCGGTTCTGCGGGCCCAGCGTCGTAAGAGCGCCTGACCTCCTCTCACGGTGAAACCCCCGGGCTGAGCGGCCCGGGGGTTCATTTTCTGCCCGATTCCCGCCCGAGGACGGCGGACCGGCGCACAGAACGAATGCCCGCGGCGGTGCGCCCTGCCTCCAGCCGCCATCGTCCAGTGCGCAGTGGCCGCAGGCGCCCGGACGGGCCGTCTGAGCGCCCCGCACGGGGTGAGGGCACCGAGCGAGCGCTACGGCTGCGAATGCCGGGACGGCGGAAGCTGCGATGGCTGTCGGGGCCGAGGAGCGGAGGATGGGGTTAGTCGCGGTCCTCGCGGATGACCTCGCCGTGCACGACACGGCCGCCGTGCGGGGCGTCGGCGCCGGGCTGCGGCGGGAAGAGGTTCGCGTACGGCGAGGCGGCCGCCAGCTTCTTGACCCTGCGCTCGAAGAACCACGCGCCCAGGCGGCGCATCAACGGCCGGGTGAACGGCAGCACGCACAAGAACCCGACCACGTCGGTGAAGAACCCCGGGGTCAGCAGCAGCGCCCCGCCCACCAGCACCAGGCCGCCGTCGGCCAGCTCGCGGTTGGGCATCCGGCCGGACTGCAGCGCCTCCTGCAGCGCCCGCCAGGCCCGGCGCCCCTCACGGCGCACGATCCACGCGCCCAGCAGGCTGTCGGCGATCAGCACGGCCACGGTCGCGGGCCCGCCGATCACGGAGCCGACCTGGATCAGCAGCCAGATCTCCAGGACGGGGACGACCAGGAAGGCCAGGAAGAGCAGGAGCCGCATCGTTTCCTCGATTCCGCACACGCGCGTACGCCAGGAACAACGCCCGGAGCGCCGCGAGCGTTCCTCTCCGCGCCTATCCGTGCTCGCCTTTGCGGCGCAGGCGCTTGGGCAGGCCGGTGATGCCCCACAGGCCAATCCGCCACAGCGCCTCGGACATGACCTTGCCGCTCATCTTGCTCTTGCCCACCGTCCGCTCCACGAACGTGATCGGCACCTCCACCACCCGCAGCCCGTGCCGGGAGGTGCGCAGCGTCAGGTCGACCTGGAAGCAGTAGCCCTGCGACTCCACGCCCGACAGGCCCACCTTCTCCAGCGTGGCGGCGCGGTAGGCGCGGAACCCGGCGGTCGCGTCGCGCACCGGCAGGCCGAGCATGACGCGCGTGTAGACGTTGGCCCCCTTGGACAGCAGCTCCCGCCGGTGCGGCCAGTTGACGATCTTGCCGCCGGGCACGTACCGCGACCCGATCGCCAGGTCGGCGCCGTCGGCCAGCGCCTCCAGCAGCTTGGGCAGCTCCTCCGGCTGGTGTGAGCCGTCGGCGTCCATCTCCACCAGCACGTCGTAGCCCGCGTCCAGCCCCCAGCGGAAGCCGGCGATGTAGGCCGCGCCGAGGCCCTGCTTGCCGGGCCGGTGCAGCACGTGCACGTGGTCGTCGGCGGCGGCCAGCTCGTCGGCGACCTCGCCGGTGCCGTCGGGGCTGTTGTCGTCGGCCACGAGCAGGTGGGCGTCTGGCACCGCGGCGCGGACCCGCCCGACGATCAGGGGCAGGTTGTCGCGCTCGTTGTAGGTCGGGACGACGACGAGCACCCGGCCGAGAGTCTCCATGATCAGTCGCTCCTCACCCGGTCGCCTCGCCGCCTGCCACCCCATGCGGCGACTCCGACGGCCATCGCTCCCATCGTCATCAATGCCCACTCAGGCAGCGCCCCCACCTTGGTGGCGAGCGTTTCCTGGGTGCGTACGGGCACCTTCACCACGTTCATGTCCGCGACCAGTTCGCGAGTCTGCCAGGAGACCTTACCGTCAGGCGTGACGTATGCCGAGATCCCCGTGGTGGCGGCGGTCACCACGGCCCTGTTGTGCTCGACGGCGCGCAGCTGCGACATCGCCAGCTGCTGCGGCGGCAGGTTGGACAGGGCGTAGCTGGCGTTGTTGGTCTGCACCACGAGCGGAGTGCCGCCGGCGCGCACGGTGCCGCGCACGGTGCCGTCGTAGGCCACCTCGTAGCAGTTGACCGCGCCGATCGTCACCGGCCCCAGCTTCAGGTCCCCCGGCTTGGTGCCGGCGACCGACTGCCTGCCGACCAGGCTCGCCCGCTCCCACAGGGCCAGCACGATCTCCTTGAACGGGGTGTACTCGCCGAACGGCACGAGGTTCTGCTTGTCGTAATAAGCGCCCGGGCCTGTCACCGGGTCCCACACCAGGCTGCGGGTGGCGCGCTCGTCGTCGCCGATCGCCACGACGGCGCCGACGAGCGTGGGCACGCCGACGTCGCGTACGGAGTCCTGGATGATCTGGCGGGCGAACTCGTCGCTGTAGGGATCGATGTCGGTGGAGTTCTCCGGCAGCACGACGATGTCCGGTTTGGGGAGCTTGCCCTCACGTACGGCCTGGGCCAGGCGTTTGGTCTCGTTGGCGTGGTTCTTCAGCACGACGGCGGGCTCGTCGCCGAGGGCGTACATGCCCCGGCCGGGGACGTTGCCCTGCACGATGCCGATGTTGACGCTGCGGCCCTCGTCGCCCGGCCGCGGGATCGCCAGGGTGAGCAGGGGCACGGCCAGCGCCGCCGCCACCGGCACCGCCCTGTGCCAGCCACGGCTCCGTACGAGGACGGCGTGGGCCAGCAACGCGCCGCACAGGGCGACGGCGAACGACACCAGCGGCGCGCCGCCGAGCGCGGCGTATTCGGTGAACAGCGACTCGCCCTGGCTGAAGGCCACCCGCGCCCACGGGAACCCGCCGATGGGCACCAGGCCGCGGGCCCACTCCATGGCCACCCACAGGCAGCCGAACCAGACCGGCCATCCGGGGAGCCGGAACACGAGCGCGGCCAGGGCGGCCATGGCGGCGTAGAACAGGCTCTCGACGCCGACCAGCATGAACCAGACGTCGTCGCCGATGGTGCGCACCCAGGCGAGGGCGGGGAACAGGAACACCGCGGCGCCGAGGTAGCCGAGCCAGGCGGCCCGTCCGGGGCGGGCGCCGTAGAGGGAGCCGGTGATCAGGGCGATGCCGAGGGGGGCGCACAGCCACCAGCCGAGCGGCGGGAATGACAGGAACAACGCGATCCCGCCGGCCACGGCCGCCGCCGCCCGCGCGACCACCGTCTTCCGCGACTCCCGCCCGGACCCGTCACCTGCGGTCCGGGGCGCGGGCGGCGCATCGCCGCCACCGGCCAGTGGCGCGGCCACACCGCCCGACACCTCGTCCTCAGCCGCCGCCCTGCCCGACACCTCGTCCCCAGCCGCCGCCGCCGTGTCGGATGCCTGCACGACCTCCGCAGGCGACGTGCCAAGGATAGGCGCGGTCTTCGCAGGCGGCGTGTCTGACACGGACGGCGTGGCGGACCCCGATGTGCCGTCACCCTCCGGCGCGCCGGATGCGGACGTCGACGGCCTGTCGGCGGGCGGCGCGTCAGGCGCGGACCCAGCCGCCTGTCCTGTGCCGGCGGCGGACGTCGGCGGCTCGGGCGTGAAAGGGCCGGGCAGGGCGGGCTCGGGAAGCAGGCCATCGGCGGCGGGCGACAGGCCGGAGGGCGTGCGCGGCGCACCGTCCGAGCCGCGGCCCGTTGTGGGCGGTAGGCTCGTTCTGTCCTGAACCACTCCGGGATCTCCTCGCCACCTCGAACGCCTGCTTGCGAAAACGCTACCGCCCCAGGGCCGCGCTCATGCCAGCGCGGGCCGTGGAAGATCAGATTAGGGCGTTCGGAAGAGGGAGACGAACGAGCGCGGCAGGGTGATCCCGCGACCGGCGGGACCACCCGGCGCACTGCCGGTCCTGCGCACGAGAGCGGGAAGAGGGCCCGGAAACCCTTCGGACCGGACCCGTCTCGTCGGCGGCGAGCGCGGAATTCCGTTGTCTACTGGGCTCCCGGGCCCGTCCCGGGTCCAACCCCCCGCCCGGTTGGGGTGCCCCGACTCGACGGACCGACGGCCCTGCACCTGGCTGTGTGGACGAAGCCACGCTCCGTCACGGACGCAGGATCCGGCGATGTCAGAGACGGCCAACCGGCCAAGTCCCGTGCTGGACTGCGCAGCAAACTACCGACTCCACCTCAGATGTCAACCGTGTCCCGATCAGCAGAAACATCAAGTTTCCGCAGGTAGGACATGCGCGACCGCCTGCCGCAAAGCAGATCAAAGCCCATTTGCGGGAGCCGTCGAGCGGCTTGGCAAGCCCTCGAGGGCAGGCGACAGCGGCCGCTCGTGGACGACGCCGAGCCGTTGTGTGGCGCGGGTAAGAGCAACATACAGGTCGCTGGGCCCCCGTGGCGACTGGGCGGCGATGAGGTCGGGCTCGGCCACGATCACGGAGTCGAACTCCAGCCCCTTGGCGTCGGTCACCCCCATGACGGCCACCGGCGCGTCCAGGGCCTCGGCCCCCTTCGACCGCCCCGCCCCGGGCTCGACCACCACCGCGCCGGCCACGGCCGCCACGACCTGCGATCCCAGCTGCGGCAGCAGCGCGTCGGGCACCACGACGGCGACCTTGCCGCCCTCGCCGACCTCGGCCTTGGCCAGCTCGGGCAGCGCCGACAGCGGCGCCGACCACGGCTCCACGCCGAGCTCGCGCACGGACGCCGGAGCCTCCAGCGCGGGGTCGATGGTGGCCAGCACGCGGGCGGCCACCGCCATCAGCTCGACCGGGGTGCGGTAGTTGACGGTGAGCCGCTCCTGGCGCCAGCGCCCGGCGACGTACGGGTCGAGGACCTCCGCCCACGACCGAGCCCCGGCCGCCGAGCCGGTCTGGGCGATGTCGCCGACGATCGTCATCGACCGGGTGGGGCAGCGGCGCATGACCGCCCGCCAGGCCATCGGCGACAGCTCCTGCGCCTCGTCCACGATCACGTGACCGTAGGCCCAGGTGCGGTCGGCGGCGGCACGCTCCGCGGTGGTCAGATAGGGCCCCTCGCCGCGCTGGCGCTCGGCCAGCCGCTCGGCCTCCATGACGTCGGACAGGCCCGTCAGCTCCAGCACCTCGCGGGCGTAGGCGAGCTCGGCCTCCCGCTGGTGCTCCTCGGCCTGGCGGGCGGCGGCCAGCTCCTCCTCGGCCTGCAGGGCGCTGGCGCGCAGCACCTGCTCGTCGATCTCACCGAGCAGCTCGGCGGCCTCGTCCAGCAGCGGCACGTCGGACTCGGTCCACTCGCCGAGGCGAGCGCCGTCCCGCCGCAGCAGGGCGCGCTCCTCCGGGCTCAGGGCGGAGGCCGCGTACGCGAGCCGCTCCGGCGAGCCGTACAGGCCGAGCAGCAGCCGCTGCGGCGTCAGGTACGGCCACAGCCGGTTGAGCGCGGCCTTGACCACCGGCTCGGTACGCAGCTCCTCGCGCAGGTCGGCCAGCTCCTCCTCGTCGATGAGCCCCTTGCCGATCTTGCGGGCCTGCTGCCTGGCCAGCGCGTTGAGCAGCGACCTGACGAACACGGCGCGGGCCTGGTTGTGCGGGCGGCGCGAGCGGGCGGCCTTGTTCTTCGCCGCCTCGAGCATGGAGCGGTCGACGGTGAGCGTGACGCGGCCGACGGTGAGCTCGATGGGCTGGCGCGGCACCTTCTGCCGGTCGCGCACGGCCTTGGCGATCACGTCGGCCATGCGCAGGTCGCCCTTGAGCGCGGCCACCTCGGGCCGTTCCCTGACGGTGGCGGTCACCCCGGGGTACAGCTCGCCGACCGTGGACAGCAGCACGTCGGTCTCGCCGAGCGAGGGCAGGACCTGCTCGATGTAGCGCAGGAAGGTGAGGTTGGGGCCGAGGATGAGCACGCCGCGGCGCTCCAGCCGCTCCCGGTGGGTGTAGAGGAGGTAGGCGGCGCGGTGCAGGGCCACGACGGTCTTGCCGGTGCCGGGGCCGCCCTGGACGACCAGGACACCGCGCAGGTCGCTGCGGATGACGCGGTCCTGCTCGCCCTGGATGGTGGCGACGATGTCGCGCATGCGCCCGGTGCGCTGCTCGTCGAGCGCGGCCAGGAGCGCGGCCTCGCCGTTGAGCGTGGCGCGGTCGTCGTCGCTGAGCGAGTCGAGGTCGAGCAGGTCGTCGTCGACGCCGACGACCGTGCGGCCCTTGGTCTGCAGGTGGCGTCGCCGGGTGACGCCCATCGGGGCGGCCGGGGTGGCGCGGTAGAACGGCTGCGCCACCGGGGCGCGCCAGTCGATGAGCAGGCGCCGCTGGTCGTCGTCGGTGAGGCCGAGCTTGCCGATGTAGAGCCGGCCCTCCTCGACGTGATCCAGCCGTCCGAAAACCAGGCCGCGCTCGACCGCCCACAGCCGCGCGAGCCGGGCGGCGTACATGTCGGCGAAGGTGTCGCGCTCGGACCTGTTCTGCATCGTGCCGACGGCGCCCGTGGCCAGCACCTCCTTGAGCTGGTGCTGGGTGCGCTCGCGCAGCGTGTCGAGGCGGTCGTAGAGCCGCGTGACGTACGTCTGCTCCCTGGCGAGCTCCGTTTGACGAGTTGCCGCCTGACCATTAATGTGGTTAATGGGACACTCCGGGCCATTCTGCTTGTTGTTACGACAAACGACGACATTAGCATGCCTGTTGAGGTACTCCGCTCGCTTTCCTCCTTTCCATGAGCCATTCCATGGCATTCGGTTACGTCTTCGTTTCACCCCTTGACCATCTCCACCGAGCCTCCCTATGGTCATCCCGAGTTAGGAAAGTTTCCTAACTGCAAGTGAAGGAGACACCGTGAGCGGTCCGGTGCCGGGGACACCCAGTCTGCTACGCGCCATCAACGATCGCGCCGCATTGCAGGCCCTCCTCGAACGCGGCCCGCTGACGCGCCCCGAGATCGGCGCGCTCACCGGCCTGTCCAAGCCGACGGCCTCCCAGCTCCTCGCCCGCCTGCAGGAGGCGGGGCTGGTGGTGCTCGACGGCATCAGGGAGGGCCTGCCCGGGCGTACGGCGGAGGTCTACCGGATCAACCCGGCGGCGGCGTACGTGGGCGCGCTCGACGTCACCCCCGACCGCATCGAGGCCAAGATCGCCGACATCACCGGCACGATCGTCGGCGAGCACACCCTGCCGACGCCGCGCCGCCCCCACGGCGAGCTCGTCGACCGGCTCAACACGGCGCTGCTGGGCGCGGACCCGCCCGACAAGCTGCGCCGGGTCGTGATCGGCGTGCAGGCCGCCATCGACCCGACCACCGGCCGGCTCGGGTACGCCGCCGCCAAGGACGTGCCCGGCTGGCAGATCCCCGACCTGGTGCCCACCCTCAGCGCCGGGCTGGGCGTGCCGGTCGACGTCGAGAACAACGTCAACCTCGTCGCGCTCGCCGAACAGGCGCACGGCGCCGCCCAGGACAGCCAGGACTTCGTGCTGCTGTGGGCGGACGAGGGCATCGGCTCGGCCGTCGTCCTGGGCGGGCGCATCCACCGGGGCGCGACCGGCGGCGCGGGCGAGGTGGGCTACATGCCCACCCCGGGCGCGCCGACGGCCCGCGAGGCCGGCCGCTACGCCAACCACGGCTACCAGGCGCTCGCCGGCGGCCCGTACGTGCTCAAACTGCTGCGCTCGTACGGCGTGCGCGGCGCCGACTTCCGCCAGGCCGTCGCCAACGCCGTGCGCACGGCCGCGGGCACCGGACAGAAGGCCGACGACGCCAGGGCCGGGCTGCGCGACATCGCCGCCCGCCTGGCCGTGGGCCTGGCCGCCATCACCTCCGTCGTCGACCCCGGACTCATCGTGCTGACCGGCGGCGTGGTGCTGTCCGGCGGCGAGACCCTGCGCGAGCTCGTCGAGCACGAGCTGCACGCGCTCACCATTCCGCGACCCCGCGTGCGCCTGTCGAGCGTCGAGGGCAACCCGGTCCTGGCCGGCGCGCTCGACCTCGCCCTCGACACCGTGCGCGAGGAGGTCTTCAGCTCAACCGTTCCCACCTGATCCCAGGCAGGAGGCACCCCCCGTGCGCTTCGTCCCCCTGGCGGTCGCCGCGGCCCTTCTCGGCTCCGCGCTGACCGCCTGCACCGCAGGCAAGGAGGCCGGGCCGTCGCTCGGCGCCCAGCCCAAACCCTCAGGATCCGCCTCGCAGGCCCTCCCGGCCGCCACGATCGAGCTGTGGCACGGCTTCTCCACCGACGCCGAGGTCAAGGCGTTCGAGGACGCGATCGCCGGGTTCAACAAGAAGTTCCCCCAGATCACCGTCAAAGCCACCAAGGGCGTGCAGGACGACCAGATCACCCAGGCCATCCGCGGCGGCAACGCCCCCGACGTCGCCGCCTCGTTCACGACCGACAACGTCGCACAATGGTGCAGGTCGGGAGCGTTCCAGGACCTCACGCCGGTGATCGAGCAGGACGGCATCGATGTGTCGGTGCTTCCGGCAGTGGCACGTTCCTACACCGCCTTCGAGGGCAAGCAGTGCACGCTGCCGCTGCTCGCCGACGCCTACGGCCTCTACTACAACAAGGCGCTCATGAAGGGCGAGCAGCCGCCCAAAACGCTCGGCGAGCTGACGGAGCTGGCCAAGAAGCTCACCGTCAGGGACGCGAACGGCGACATCAAGGTGGCCGGCTTCATCCCGAGCGTGCAGTACTACGAGAACAGCCCGAGCCACCTCGGCCCCATGGTGGGCGCCAAGTGGTACAACGACGACGGCACCTCGGCCATCGGCTCCGACCCGGCCTGGAAGCAGCTGCTGACCTGGCAGAAGGAGCTGGTCGACTGGTTCGGCTACGCCAAGCTCGACAAGTTCCGCAAGAGCCTGGGCGACGAGTGGAGCGCCGAGCACCCGTTCTACCACGGCAAGGTGGCCATGATCCTGGACGGCGAGTGGCGCAACGCCATGATCGCCAACGACGCCAAGGGCCTTGACTACGGCACCGCTCCCCTGCCCGTCGCCGACGACAAGCCCGACCTGTACGGCAGCGGCTTCACCGCCGGCACCGTGATCGGCGTGCCGAAGGGCGCCAAGCACCCGCAGCACGCCTGGGAGCTGATCAAGTATCTGACCACCGACACCACGTCGCTGGTGACGCTGTCGAACGCGCTGCGCAACGTCCCCACCACCAAGGCGTCGATGGAGTCGCCCGACCTGGCCAAGGACGACAACTTCAAGACGTTCCTCGACATCTTCGCCCACCCGAAGACCACGACTCTGCCGGCGACTGTGAACAGCGTCTTCAACCAGGAGGTCATGAGCCAGTTCATGACCAAGTGGGAGAAGGGCTCGGTGACGGACCTGGACGCCGGGCTCAAGGACGTCGACAAGCAGATCAACGACAAGCTCAAGCTGTCCGGAGGCTGATCGTGACCTCCCTCCCCGCCGCGCCGCCGCGATGGCGGCGCGGCGAGGGCCTGCGCGCCCTCGCCTGGCTGTCGCCGTGGATCGCCGGCGTGTCGATCTTCTTCATCTACCCGCTGATCTCCACGGTGTACTTCTCCTTCCACCGCTACGACATGTACACCCTCGAGTTCATCGGCCTGGACAACTACCGCTACCTGTTCCAGGACGCGCGCGTGGCGGCGTCGGCGAGGAACACGCTGTGGCTGGTGGCCTTCATGGTCCCGGCGACCGTGCTGTTCTCCCTCGCCCTCGCCCAGCTGGTGATCCGGCTGAAGGCGGGTGTGAGCCTGCTGCGCACGATCTTCTACCTGCCGTCGCTGGTGCCGATGACCGCGGGCACGATCACGTTCGTGTTCCTGCTGAACCCGGCCACCGGGCCGGTGAACCACCTGCTGTCCCTGATCGGCATCCGCGGCCCCGACTGGTTCGGGGACCCGGCCTGGTCCAAGCCGAGCCTGACGCTGCTGGGGTTGTGGGGCTGCGGCCAGCTCATGGTGATCTTCATGGCGGCGCTGCTCGACGTGCCCCGGCATCTGTACGAGGCCGCCGCCATCGACGGCGCGGGCCCCTGGCGGCAGTTCCGCAGCGTCACGTTGCCGACGATCGCGCCGGTGCTGATGTTCGCCCTGGTCACGAATGTCATCTACGCCCTGCAGTACTTCTCCCAGGCCATGATCGCCTCCCGGGTCGCCCAGGGCTCGACCGACTCGCCCGGCAGCAGCTTCAGCCCCGGCTACCCGGACGAGTCGCTGCTCACGCTGCCGCAGTGGCTGTTCCAGGTGGGCTTCCGCGACTACTCCATGGGGTACGCGTGCGTGCTGGCGCTGCTGCTGTTCGGCACCTCGATGATCTTCACGTTGATCCTGCTGCGGCAGTTCCGCCGGGCGGAGGAGGCCTCATGAGCGCCACGATCACCGCCCCCACGCCGCAGGCCCTCGCCCGGCACGCGCGCCGCCGTGGGACCGGCGCCCGCAGGCGCAGGCTGCTGCTGTGGATCGCCACGCACGCGCTGGCCGTCGCGCTGGCGCTGATGTTCCTGGCGCCGGTGGGGTTCATCGCGCTGACCGCGCTGATGACCGATCAGCAGGCGCTGACCAGCGAGCTGTGGCCGCGGAGCTGGAACTGGGACAACTTCGCCGAGGTGTTCGAGAAGTCGCGGCTGCTGCGGTGGGCGGCGAACACGCTGCTGTACGCGGGCCTGGGCACCCTGTTCACGCTGGTGTCGTCGGTGCCGGTGGCGTACGCGCTGGCCAGGTTCCGGTTCCGGGGCCGGCGGGCGGCCTTCCTCGTGGTGATCTCCACGATGATGCTGCCGCCGCAGGTCGTGGCGGTGCCGATCTATCTGGTGTGGGCACGGCTGGGGCTGACCGACAGCCTGTGGCCGCTGATCCTGCCGCTGCTGCTCGGGGACGCGTTCTCCATCTTCCTGCTGCGCCAGTTCCTGGTGACGATCCCGCGCGACTACACCGACGCGGCCAAGGTGGACGGCTGCTCGGACTTCCGGACCCTGGTCAGGGTGGTGTTGCCGATGGCGCGGCCGGCGATCGCGGCGGTGGCCCTGTTCCAGTTCTTCTACTGCTGGAACGATTACTACGGGCCGCTGCTGTACGCCGGCGTCGAGCAGGAGAATCTGACGCTGTCGCTCGGGCTGGCGACGTTCAAGGCGTTCCACAGCGTGCAGTGGAACCTCACCATGGCCGCCACCCTCCTGGTGACGGCACCGGTGATCATCGTGTTCTTCTTCGCCCAGAAGGTGTTCATCGAGGGCGTGACATTGACGGGAGTGAAGGGTTGAAACTGGCCGTGGTCGGGGGCGGCTCGACGTACACGCCGGAGCTGGTCGACGGGTTCGCGCGGCTGCGCGAGGAGTTGCCGGTGACGGAGATCGCCCTCATCGATCCCGACGCCGCGCGGCTCGGCCTGGTGGCCGGGGTGTCGCGGCGCATGCTGGCGCACGCCGGGCATCCGGCGCGGGTGGTGGCCACCTCGTCGGTGGCCGAGGGCGTGGCGGGGGCGCAGGTGGTGCTGTTCCAGCTCAGGGTGGGCGGTCAGGCCGCCCGCGAGCTGGACGAGACGGTGCCGCTGCGGTGCGGCTGCGTGGGGCAGGAGACGACGGGCGCGGGCGGGCTGGCCAAGGCGCTGCGCACGGTCCCGGTCGTGCTGGAGATCGCCTCGCTCGTACGGGAGCACGCGCCGGACGCCTGGATCGTGGACTTCACCAACCCCGTCGGCATCGTCACCCGGGCGCTGCTCGACGCCGGGCACCGGGCGATCGGGCTGTGCAACGTCGCGATCGGCTTCCAGCGCCGCTTCGCCGCCTGGCTCGGCGCCGACCCGTCGCGGGTGTCGCTCGGCCACGTCGGGCTCAACCATCTGACCTGGGAGCGCGCCGTCTACCTGGACGGCGAGGACGTGCTCCCCGCCCTGCTCGCCGAGCACGGCCAGGAGATCGCCGACAGCCTCGGTCTGCGGCCGGGGCTGCTGGAGCGCCTCGGCGTGGTGCCGTCCTACTACCTGCGCTACTTCTACGCGCACGACGCGGTGGTGCGCGAGCAGCGCACGAAACCGTCGCGGGCGGCCGAGGTGGCGGGGATGGAGGCGCGGCTGCTGGAGATGTACGCCGACCCGTCCGTGGTCACCAAGCCGGAGCTGCTGTCGCAGCGGGGCGGCGCCTTCTACTCGGAGGCGGCGGTGGCGCTGATCGCCTCACTGCTCGGCGACCGGGGCGACACCCAGGTGGTGAACGTCCGCAACGGCGGCACGCTGCCGTTCCTGGACGACGCGGCGGTCATCGAGGTGCCGGCGGCGGTCGGCGCCGGCGGGGCCGTGCCGCTGCCCGTGCCCGCCGTCGAGCCGCTGTACGCCGGGTTGATCGCGCACGTGTCCGCGTACGAGACGCTCGCCCTGGAGGCGGCCCTGCACGGGGGCGCGGACCGCGTGCGCGACGCCCTGCTCGCCCATCCGCTGATCGGGCAGGACGAACCGGCCGAGGAGCTGACGCGGCTGCTGCTGGAGGCGGGAGGCGAGCACCTGCCGTGGACGGTGGGCGAGTGACGCGTTCCAGGGTCGCCCTGGCCGTGGACGGCGGCAACAGCAAGACGGACGTGGTGCTGCTGTCGGCGGACGGCGAGGTGCTGGGGACGGGCCGCGCGGGGCCGTTCGCGCCGCAGTCGGAGGGGGTGGCGGCGGCCGTGGGCGTGGTGGAGGCCGCCGTCGCGGCGCTCGGCGGGGTGCCCGAGGGCGGGTTCGGCCATGTGTCGGCCTGCCTGGCCGGGGCGGACCTGCCCGTGGAGGAGGCGGCGCTCGCCAAGGAGTTCACCGACAGGGGGTTCGGCGGGGACGTGGCCGTGCGCAACGACACGTTCGCGCTGCTGCGGGCGGGCGCGTCCGCCCCCTGGGGGGTGGCCGTCGTATGCGGGGCGGGCATCAACGCGGTCGGCGTCTCCCCCGACGGCGCGGTGGCCCGGTTCCCGGCGCTCGGCCGCCTCAGCGGGGACTGGGGCGGCGGGCACGGGCTGGCGGAGGAGGCGCTGTGGCACGCCGTCCGGGCCGAGGACGGCCGGGGCGTCCCGACGGCGCTGGCCGGCCTGATCACCGCCCGATTCGGCACGCGAAGCGTCGAGGAGCTGGTGCTGGAGATCCATTTCGGGCGGGTGGGCGAGGGGCGGCTGCACGAGCTGGTGCCCGGCGTGTTCGCGGTGGCCTCCGCCGGGGACGCGGTGGCGCGGTCGCTGGTGGAGCGGCAGGCCGAGGAGGTGGCGGTGCTGGCCGAGGTCTGCCTGCGCCGGCTCGGCCTGCTGGACACGCCGGTCGAGGTGGTGCTGGGCGGCGGCCTGCTGACGGCCCGGGATCCGCTGCTGACGTCGCTGCTGGACGCGGAGTTCGCGCTGCGGGCGCCGCGGGCCGAGCTCGTGGTGGCCGACGTGCCCCCGGTCATGGGCGCCGCCCTGCTCGCCCTCGACCACCTCGGCGCCCACGAGTCCGCCAAGACCCGCCTCCGCGCCCACTACGCCCCAGCGGGCGCTCCCTGACCGCTTGCCGGGCTCGCCTGCATGCGGGGCCGTCGCAGGCTCCGCCGGCGCGGGCGTGCGCCGTGCCGTGGGATGCCATGGCGGGCCGGCCGGCGCACCCACGCCTGCCGTGCCCGGCCCCGCCACGCCACCGGAGCTGGGGGCGGTGCCGTCGGTCGCATGCCGGCTGGCGGTGGGCGCGCTCGTGATCGTCAGGCGGGGGTGTCGCGGAGGAGGCGGGCGCGGCTGTTGGACAGATGGACGCGGGCGGCGGCGCGGGCCGCATCCGGGTCCTGGCGTTCGATCGCGGTGTAGATGTTGTCGTGTTCGGCCACGATCCTGGCGAAGTCCTCCCGCCCGGGCTGGAGCCGGTCGCGCGGCATGATGATCATCGACGGGCCCAGGGAGGCGAGCAGGTCGGCGTAGTACCGGTTGCCGGTGGCCAGGGCGATCCGCAGGTGGAAGCGGTAGTCGGCGTTGACCGCCGCGCTCGGGTGCCCCGCGGCCGACTCGAAGCTCTCCAGGGCCTCCCGCAGCCCCGTCAGCCCGGGGCCGGTGCGCCGGGCGGCGGCCAGGCCGGCGGACTCGACCTCGACCCCCATGCGGAAGTCGATCAGGTCGAGCACCTCCTGCCGGGTCCTGGCCGGCGCGGGGTCGAACCCGGTCGTGCTCGGGCGGGCCAGCACGAAGCTGCCCCGCCCGTGCTGGGTCTCGATCAGCCCGGCCGCCTTGAGCCGCGCGACGGCCTCGCGCACGACGGTCCTGCTCACGCCGTACGTCTCCACCAGGTCGCTCTCGGTCGGCAGCCGCTCCCCCGGCCTTATCACGCCTTCCTGGATGCGCGCGGTCAGCGTGTCGACGAGCTGCTGGGTGCGGCTGGTCACGTCTCGTACCGCTCCGCGGTCCACTTGACCGCCTGCTCGCTCATCGTGACGCCGAGCCCCGGCCTCCGCGGCACGAGCATGCGCCCGTCGCGGATCTCCAGCCGCTCGTTGAACAGCGGCTCCAGCCACTCGAAGTGCTCCACCCACGGCTCCATCGCGTAGGCGGCGGCCAGGTGGAGGTGGATCTCCATGGCGAAGTGCGGCGCCAGCTGCAGCCGCTCGTGCTCGGCGAGGGCGGCCAGCCGCACGAAGGGGGTGATGCCGCCGATGCGCGGGGCGTCCGGCTGGATGATGTCCGCGCCGCTGGCCCTGATGAGCTCGGCGTGCTCGGCGACGCTGGTCAGCATCTCGCCGGTGGCGATCGGCGTGTCGAGGGCGGCGGCCAGGGCCGCGTGGCCGCTGTGGTCGTAGGCGTCCAGCGGCTCCTCGATCCACACGAGGCCGTACTCCTCCAGCGCCCGCCCCATCCGGGCGGCGGTCGGCCGGTCCCACTGCTGGTTGGCGTCGACCATGAGCGGCACCGCGTCGCCTAGGTGCTCGCGTACGGCCTTCACCCTGGCCAGGTCCGCCCGGGTGTCGGGCTGGCCGACTTTGATCTTGATGCCGGCGATGCCGCGCTCCAGCGCCGCCGTGGCGTTGTCGAGCACCTGCTCGATGGGCGCGTGCAGGAATCCGCCCGAGGTGTTGTAGCAGCGTACGGAGTCGCGGTGGGCCCCCAGCAGCTTGGCCAGCGGCAGGCCCGCGCGCTTGGCCTTCATGTCCCACAGCGCGATGTCGAGCGCGGCGATGGCCTGGACCGCCAGCCCGCTGCGCCCCACCGACGCGCCCGCCCAGCACAGCTTGTCCCACAGCCGGGCGATGTCGTTCGGGTCCTCGCCGACCAGGTCATTGGCGATCTCCTTCGCGTGCGCGTACTGGCCGGGGCCGCCGGCGCGCTTGGAGTAGCCGAACCCGATGCCCTCGTGGCCCTGCTCGGTGCCGATCTCGGCGAACAGGAACGCGATCTCGGTCATCGGCCGCTGCCGCCCGGTGAGCACTTTGGCGTCGCTGACGGGCGTGTCGAGCGGGAGGTAGACGGAGGACAGGCGCACCCAGGCGATACGATCCGCGGAAGTCATCATGATGACATCGTATGTCGTCGTACAACCCAGGCGCCAGCCGCGACCGCGGCGGCCGCGGCGTAGGCGGCGGTGCCGAACGGTGTCAGGTACGCGGCGGCCCCCGCCAGGGCGACGCCGAGCCACTCCGCGCGGCCGTCGAGGGCCGCCAGTGCGACGACCAGGAGCGCGTACCACGAGTAGCCGGGGGTCAGGACGAGGAAGGCCACCCCGGTCAGCACGAGCGCGCCGCGCCAGGGGCGTTCCGGGTCGCCGTGCCTGAGGACGTGGAGCAGGACGAGGGTGAGGACGGCGAGGGCGGCGGGCAGGGCCCAGGAGTCGGGCAGCAGCCAGCGCAGCAGCGCGTACCGGTCGCGGGCCCCGGCCTCGTCGTAGCCCTCCTCGGTCAGGTAGCCGGACAGGTAGCCGAGGACCGACCCCCTCGAGGCGAGGATGTACGGCAGGTAGGCGAGGGCCACCACGAGGCCGGCCGGGACCAGCGTCCACAGGGCGCGGCGGGCCGCCCGCACGCTCGACAGGGCGCCCGACAGCGCGCCGGGCACCACCACGACGGGCACCAGCTTGACCGCGACCGCCGCGCCGAGCAGCGCCCCCTGGCCGACGGATCTGCGCCGGGCGAGGCCGAGCCCTGGACGGGCGGCGCCGAGCGTGCCGCGCCCGGCGCCGAGCCCGCGCCGGGCGGTGCCGAGGGCCAGCACCACGGCGGCCACCGCGAGCATGTCCACGTGGGCGTTGTTGACGGCCTCCATCGGGACGGCGGGGCACCACGCCCAGTACGCCGCCTGCCGGACGTCGCGCCGGCGCAGCAGGAGGAGCAGCGCGGCCGTGGTGCCCGCGGCCAGCAGCGCGCCGGACACCTGCAGCGGCTTGTGCCGCGCCCCCTCGGGCGAGAGCCGGTCGACGAGGAGGAAGTACGCCTCCGCCAGCGGCGGGTAGATCGTGTGGACGGTGGGCCGGTTGATCCTCGTGCACGCCCCCTCGATCGGGTAGAGGCGGCCCTGCCGGCAGTCGGGGAAGAGCCACGGGTCGCGCAGGTGGGCGAGGGCGGGGTCGGCCGGGGCGTGGTCGTACGGGGAGAGGCCGGCGGACTGGACGCGCCCGTCCCAGGCGTACCGGAAGGAGTCCGTGCTGGTGGCCGGCGGACCGAGCAGGCCGGTGGCGATCGCGGCCAGGCTCCCCGCCATCACGAGCCGCCTGGCCGCCGGTCCCGGCACGCCGCGCAGCGCCCACACCGCGGCGCCGAACAGCGCCCAGGCGGCGGCGTACCACCAGAACAGCCCGTCGGGAGCGGCGCGGAAGACGACGGCGAGGACGGCCACCTGGGCGGCGAGCAGCGCCGCCGCCAGGCCCGCGCGGCGTCCGGGGCGCACCGATGACACCTCCGGCGGCCGGGCGACCGTCGAGGAGCGGGACCGTGGTGCGGCGTTCATGGTGTGCAGCGTGGCATCGCGCGGCGGCCAGGAGGCGGCTGCGGCCCATTCCGTCCGCACTTCGTAAGAGGTGCGGACGCTCATGATGCGCACGCGGCGGGGTCACGCGCGACGTCTCCTGGGCGAGTCCCGCGGTCGCGCCTGGTGCCGGCGATCCCGCCATCGGCCGCATCGGCGGTGCGGTCACCCGTGATGCAGGCGAGCCCTCATCGGCCCGGCCCCATTTCGCGCGTCCCGCTTCGTCGCAGGCCGGCCGCCACGAGACGCGCGTCCCTGTCCCTTCCTCCTCATCAGAGGCCTCCGCCGAAGTGCGGTGGGCAGGGAGGAAGCGGCGGTCAGGCACGGTGACGCGCGGAAACGGGGCCGGCGGTGCGATCGCGTGTGATGTCGCGGCGGGGCCGGATCAGGCGGAGCCCTCCTGGATGGGGGCGGGCTCGGCGGTCACGTCGGGGGCGCGGTGCTCGTACGGCGTGCTCAGCACGACCGTGGTGCGGGTGGAGACGTTCGCCGCCGCGCGGATCTGCTGCAGCAGGTCCTCCAGCGCCACCGGCGAGGCCACCCGGACCTTGAGGATGTAGCTCTCGTCGCCCGCCACGCTGTGGCACGCCTCGATGGCCGTCAGATGGGCCAGCCGCTCGGGCGCGTCGTCGGGCGCCGCCGGGTCGATCGGCTTGATCGACACGAACGCGGTCAGCGGCAGCCCGATCGCGTCGTGGTCGATGATCGCGGCGTATCCGCGGACGACCCCGCGCTTTTCCAGGCGGCGCACGCGCTGGTGCACCGCCGAGACCGAGAGCCCGGTCTCCCTGGCCAGGTCGGTGAAGCTCATGCGGCCGTCGCGGGCCAGCAGCGTGACGATCCGGCGGTCGATCTCCTCCATCGGATCAAAGGTAGCCGGTCATGGTCACGACATGGTCCCGACCGGGGAGACTCCGCGGCGCATCGCGTGCTCCACCAGCGTGATGAGGACCTCCTTGCCCGAATCGCGCCTGCGGGCGTCGCAGCGCACGATGGGGATGTCGGGCTCCAGGCCGATCGCCTGGCGCACCTCGCCGACGGTGAAGGGCTGTGTGCCGTCGAAGCAGTTGAGCGCCACGATGAACGGCTGCTCGCGCTTCTCGAAATAGTCGACGGACGGGAAGCAGTCGTCGAGGCGGCGCGTGTCGGCCAGCACGACGGCGCCCAGCGCGCCCAGGGCGAGCTCGTCCCACACGAACCAGAACCGCTCCTGGCCAGGGGTGCCGAACAGGTAGAGCATGTAGTCGTTGGCGATGGTGATGCGGCCGAAGTCCATGGCCACGGTGGTGGTGAACTTGCGCTCGACGCCGGACAGGTCGTCGACGTGCGTGCCGATCTGGGTGAGCGCCTCTTCGGTGCGCAGAGGGCGGGTCTCGGACACGGCGCCGACCATGGTGGTCTTGCCCGCGCCGAACCCTCCGGCGATCAAAATCTTGATCGCCGTCGGCAGCCGCCAACGGTCAGAGCGACCGAATTCCATCCAGCACCGCCCGTACATCTCCCGCGCATGCGCGGCCCCGCCCTGAGGTGCCGTGGTCAGTGGTACCTGTCAAGGTGTGTTGAGAAGGCCGATCCACATGCCTGGCATCGAGACACCCTAGCAACGCCACATTTTCCACTCAAGCCGCGCTGTTTTACAAGAAACAAAATATGACGGTTTGTCGCCCCCCGCCCCGTTATTTGCCTGTCTCACCGGAACCGAGTCAAGCACGTGTGTCATGAGATCCGACACAGCGGTTACGCCGGCCGGTCATGGCCGGAAACGCCGGTGAACCCGGCGTTGAATCCGATCTGTCTGCGCAGGTAGGCGGCGGTGCGGGGGCTGTGCTCGCGTACCGGCTCGATGAGCTGCGCGGCCTCGCGGGCGAGCGAGGCCATCGCGTCCGTCACCTCGGCGCGGCTGACGCCGAGGCCCAGGATGTTGAGGTCGCCCCAGCTCATGTCCTTCCGGTACGACGCGACGTCGCCGAGCAGGTGCAGGTAGCGCTGCACCTGCCGGCTGACGGCACGCAGCTCCTCCAGGTGCGCCTTCGCCCACCCGTCGGCCGTGTAGATCCAGTGCGACAGGTCCACGAAGCAGGAGCCGCGGCTGTCGGCGTTGTCCAGGTAGCGGGCCAGCGTCGGCGTGGCCTGCGTGTCGCGCCACACCCACGCCCTCGACATGCCCGCCAGCATCCTCGCGAGCTGGTCGCGCCAGAGCCACCGCAGGCCGCCGAACTCCTTGACCGTGGCCAGCTCGTCGCGCAGGTCGGCCAGGAAGCGGGTGACCGCCGAGCGGGGCACCGCGCCGTCGGCGACGGACAGGCATTCGCGGGTGAGGCGGTTGACCTGCTCGCGGGTGGTCGCGGTGTGGTCCACCAGGCGGTCGACGGCCAGGACCCACAAGGCGGTGCGGTTGACGACCTTCAGGCGGTCGGCGGTGGCCCAGGGGGCGCTGAAGGCCGTGGTGAGCGTCAGGGCGTTGTACAGCTCGGCGTCGAAGGCCGCCGGCGGGAACAGCACGCCGTACATTTGGGCGCAGCGGCGCAGGTCCCTGCAGCTCTCGGCGGCCATGGCGCACGTTCTGCCGAGCTCGAACGCCTCGCCCAGCTCGCCGTCCGACATCCTAGGGCCGCTCGATCGGCTCGCGGATCATGGGCGACGACCCCCAATACCCGGAAATATGCGTTTATTTGGGAAATTCTTTCATGATCGCGCGGTATCGATCAAGGTATCAGCTGCATAGCTGATCGGCCTGATCCGATGGCTGTCAACGCCACCGGGTGAGGCCGGTCGCCTGCTCTCACGGTTTGTCCCGTCTGGCCGGCGGGAGGGCGCGCCACCGAGGCCAGGCCGCTTCACCACCGGCGTGCGGCGCCCACTCCGCTCCGGCGGCGCGTCCGGCCCTCCGGCCCTCCGGCGCGTCGGCCGGAGGGCCGTGAGCCGGTGGCGACCTCTGGCTCCGTGTCTGAGCGCGGCGGTCTGGAGCTAGGCCGGACCTGCGTCGGTGGCGGCGACCTTGGCGGCGAGCGCGACGCGGGAGCTGATGCCGAGCTTGGTGTAGATCTTGCCGATGTGGTACTCGACGGTCTTGACGCTGATCAGGAGCTCGGTGGCGATCTGGCGGTTGGTCAGGCCGTGGGCCACGAGCAGGGCGGTGCTGTGCTCCTGAGGCGTCAGCCCGAGCCGTACGGTGGCCTGGGGCTCGAGCCCGCACGCCTCCAGCTCGTGCGCGCAGCGGTCCACGAGAGGTCGCGCGCCGAGCCGTTCGAAGATCGCGCGGGCGGCGCCGAGCCTTTCCGCGGCCGCCCTGCGCCGGCCGGTGCGGCGCAGCAGGCGGCCGAGGTCCAGCAGCACCCGCGCCTCCTCCAATGGGCAGACCCCGCCCTCGACCAGCGTCAGTGCGCGGCAGAAGCTCTGCTCGGCCTGGGCTGGAACGTTCCTCGCGGCCAGCAGCAACGCGCTCAGACGCATGCGCTCGGCCTCCCGCCGCACGCCTGCCCACCGCACCAGACCGGCGCCGTCCCTCCCGGCCCGGCCGTCTCCCGCTCCGCGGGAGCCGTCGGGTGCCGCCTCGGACCTGCCGGATGCCGACCTGCCGGATGCCGACCTGCCAGGTGCCGACCTGCCGGATGCCGACCTGCCAGGTGCCGACGTGACGGGTGCCGACGTGACGGGTGCCGAGCCGGCAGATCCCGGCTCAGCCGATTCCGACCCATCGGTCCCATCGGTCCTCCGTCCGGGGGATCGCTGATGATCGGTCTTTGGCCGAGTGCGCCGCGACCGGTCGGGGGCGGTTCCGTCACTGTCCGGCGGGGTGGCACTCACCAGGTCGAAGGCGGTGAGGGCGCGTTCGGCCTCCGTCAGTCGGCCGCCGGCGACCAGTGCCTCGATGCGGCGTGGGCGCGGGTCGGGCACGAAGAGGCCGGGCTCGAACGGCTCGCCCGCGTCCGGCGCCCCATCGCCCAGCCGTCCTCCGAAGGCCGTGTCCTCGACGCCGAGCAGGGCCATCGCCAGGCCCGCCTGCCTCTCCCCCAGGGCGTGGCGCATGCGGCGGGCGGCGCTCATGGCGGCCGTGGCGTGGGCGAGCGCGCGTTCGTGTTCCCCGCGGGCCGCCAGCGGCGCCACGCAGACCGCCTCCAGGCAGGGCAGAAGCCACCGCTGGCCGAGAGCCGTCGCCTCGGCGAGGGCGCGTTCGGCGCGGGCGGCGGCGTCGTCCCAGCGGGCGCACGCGTGCTCGGCGGCGGCCAGCAGCGCGCTGGCCAGCAGCCGGTGGTGCGGCAGTCCGGCCTTCTCCGCCCCGGCCACGACCTGCCGGAGCACGGCGCACGCCGGTTCGGGCGCATCCCGTCCGAGGTGGACGGCCGCCGCCGCGAGACTGTCGGGCGGCGCGCCGACGCCGGGAGCCCCTCCCAGCGCCAGCACGTCGTACGGCCTGGCGGTCATGCCCTGAAGGGGCTGCTCGATCGCCAGGCGGGCCCATCTCACCGCCGCCGCCCGGTCCCCTGTGACCAGGTGGAGCCAGGCCAGTTGCTCGGCCACGTCGGCGGCGATCCCCGGCTCCCGGTGCCGCCACGCCTGCGCCAGCAGCTCCGACGCCTCGTCGAAGCGCCCGGAGACGAGGGCGAGCCGGCCCAGGACGTAGTGGCGGGCGGGGCGCGGATCGCCGTCCACGGCGGCGCCCCGCGCGCTCAGGGCCCCGGCGAGCCGCGCCGCGTGGAGCACGTCGCCCCCGATGAGGACGTGTTCCAGCGCGGCCGTACGCAGCTCGTCCTGCCGCGCCGCCTCGGTCAGCCCGGCGGCGAACTCCAGGAGGGCGGCGGCTTCCCGCCACTGCCCGTGCTGTGCTGTCTTGGCGGCGTACCCGGACAGCTCCTCGGCCAGCACGTCGTCGGGTCCGCCGGCCGCGGCGGCCCGGTGCCGCAGCGCCGTCCCCGTGTCGCCCGCCAGGGCGGCGGCGGCCAGGTGCAGGCGGGCCCTGGTGCCCGCGCCGAGCACGTCGTAGGCGGCGGCCCTGGCGAGGGGCTCGGGGAAGTCGATCATGCGGCCGGGCAGTTCGGTGAGCAGCCCGGCCTCGACCGCCTCCTCGAGGACGTCCAGCGGCTCGCCGAGCTCACCCGCCACGGCCGCGGCCACGTGCAGCGGCGCCGCTTCCCCGAGTACGGCGCAGGCCGCGACGAGCCGCCGGACAGCCGGTCGGCAACCGTCCAGGCGGCGTTTGAAGGGCAGCAGGTACGTGCCGGGTGCCGGCAGGCGTACGGCGGCGTCCCGCAGGACGGGCAGTGGCACGCTCGCCAGCAGGGCGCGGGCGTGCAACGGGCTGCCCAGGGTGTGCTCCCGCAGCCGCTCGGCCGCTTCCTGTCCGAGGCCCGCCGGCTCCTGGACGCCCGCCGGCCTCGGGACCGGGGACGAGAGCGGATTCCCAGCACGGCCGGGCACCGGGGACGACAGCGGATCCTCAGCACGGCCGGGCACCGGGGACGGCGGGCCCGCACGGCCCGGTGCCGACGCTGAGCCGACGGGGGCCGGTGCCGGTGGCAGGGCGGTGGACAGCACGGCCAGCTGGGCCAGCTCGGACAGCTCGGCCGCGCTCAGGCCGCCGAGCGTGATGCGGAGCGTCTCGTCGCCGGTCAGGAGGCGGCGCAGCCCGTCAGGCAGCCACGGGTCGGCCAGATCGCGGCAGAGGATGAGGACCAGCACGCGCCCGGCCCGGAGCCGCCGCAGCACGTACCCCAGGGCGCGCAGCGAGGGCAGGTCCGCCCACTGGGCGTCGTCGATCAGCACCACCACCGTCCCGTGCGCCTGCAGCGCCCCGATCAGGTCGCAGAACACCTGCCCGGCCGCGCACGGATCCCGCCCCATCGCCTTGAGCCCGGCCGCCGCGAACCCCTCCATACCGGCGCCGTCCCCTTCGAGGCCGTCGGCCGGACCGCCCTGATCCGCCGCCATGCCTCTGGGGCCCGCCCATCCCGGGCCTCCGAGTCCAGGCGCCGAGAGGTCCGCCGGCCTAGCGAGGTCGCCGGGCTCCGCAAGGGCGGCGGGCCTTGCGAGGTCATCCGGCTCCACGAGGTTGCCCGGCCCGGAAAGGTCGCCCGGCCCCACGAGACGGCCGGATCTCGTGAGGTCGCCCGGCCCCGCGAGACCCCCGGGCCTGGTGAGGTCCGCAGGCCTCATGGGGTCACCGGGTCCGGCGAGGCCGAGCCACAGAAGTCGTCCCGTGTGCTCATCCCCCGTCCCCCGCGCCACCTCGTCCGCGAGCTGCCGCATGACGCCGAGCGCGAGCCGCCGCTCGCCCTCCTCGCCGCTGACCGCCAGCACCCGCACGCCCGCCTCCCCGCCGAGCGTGTGGTGGACCAGCGCGGTCTTGCCGATCCCCTCCGGCCCCTCGATCACCACCCTCCTGGCGCAGCCCCCGCCCGCCGCGCGCAGCTCGGCGCGCAGCAGAGCGAGCTCGGCCGTCCTGCCGACGAACATGCGCACTCCCTCCGCCGCCCTCGCAATGGCAGAGCAGCGCCGGCCACGCCTGATACACCCTGGCCGGCCGGGGACCGTCACCGCGAAGCAGCCCCCAAGCGCGCCCACGCCGCCGTGGCGTCGTCATGCCGTTTCCCGCGCACCGGCCCGCGCGCCGCCTCCAGCTCCCGCACGGCCCCGATCACCGCGCCCGGCCCCCGGCCGTCCAGTGCGGCGGCCAGGTCGTCCCAGCTCCAGCCGTACCAGTCGACGAGCCTCGCGACCCCGTCCGTGCACGCCCCGGCCGCCCGCACCTCCCGTACGTCCACCGCCCCGCACACCCCCTGGAAGGCCGCCTCGGGCCGGGCGGCGGCCACCCAGAACCCGCCCGCCACGTTACGCATACGCCGCACCAGCTCCACCGAGTACGGCCGCCCGCCGGGCAACCGCTCCAGCCGGTCGTCGGCCACCACCTCGACCCCGCCGCCCGCCCGGGACAGCAGCACCGGCGAGTCCCCCAGCACGAGGTACTCCACCCGGCCCCGCGCGGCCCGCACCATGGCCACCGTCGAGGACGGCGAGTCCGGATTCCCCAGGTCGCACGAGCCCCCGTGCGCGGCCGCGGTCTCGTCGATGGCCGCCTCCAGCGTCCCGGCCAGCGGCGTGTCGCCGCCGGCGGCCAGCCGCGCCGCCAGCGCCGCGCCGAGCCGGGCCACCAGCCACGGCACGCCGTGCAGGCAGCCGCTGTCCACCCCGGCCGCCGCCGTGGCCCCGTCGAGCACGACGAGCCACGACGGGCCGGCGATCACCAGGTCTTCGTTGGGCCGCTCGGAGCCGGCGCCGGTGGCGTATGTGACCTCCGCGAACATGACAGCGACTGTGCCACAGTGGCGGCTGTGACCTCGGCCGCCCTCCACCGCGCCCTGACCGACCCGCCCTCGCGCCCCCTGCCGCCCGAGGCCGCCGCGCTGCTGCGCGACCTGGACGCGCCGCCCCGCCTGGCGGCCCACCTGCGCGCCGTCCACGGCGTGGCCGCCGACCTGCTCGCCTGGCTCGCCGCCCGCCACCCGGACGTGCCGGTGGACCGGGAGGCCGTGCTGTTCGGCGCGGCCACCCACGACATCGGCAAATGCCTGCATCCGGCCGAGCTGTCGGGCCCGGGCTCGGCCCACGAGCCCGACGGCCACCGGCTCCTGCTCGCCCGCGGGGTGCCCGAGCGCCTGGCCCGCTTCGCCCGTACGCACGCCTCCTGGACCGGCCCGGGCACCACCCTCGAGGATCACCTGGTGAGCCTGGCCGACAAGGTCTGGAAGGCCAAGCGGGTGCCCGGTCTGGAGCAGCTCGTCGTCGGCCGGCTCGCGGGCGCGGCGCCGGCCTGGCAGGTCTTCATGGAGCTGGACGACCTCCTCACGCGCATCGCGGAGGGCGCCGACGCCCGCCTCGCCTTCCAGAACGCGTATCCGCTCGCCTCCGGGTGACTCAGGCGGCGCCGGACTTGCGCACGGGCACCCGTACGGGCCTGACGATGATGTTGCCCTCCGTCCACGGCACGTCGGCCGCGGGCATGGCGAGCGCGAGATCGGGCAGGCGCTCGACGAGCACGCCCAGGATCTCCTGCAGCTCCATCCTGGCGAGGTTCGCGCCCAGGCAGTAGTGGGGGCCGCGGCCGAACGCCAGGTGCTGCTGCGTCGTCTCCCGCCGCAGGTCCATGACCTCCGGGTCCGGGAAGACCGACGGGTCGAAGTTGGCGCCGGCGAAGGAGGCGATCACGCCCTCGCCCTTGCGCACGACACCCGACGGGAGCTCGACGTCCTCGGTGGCGACCCGGAGGAGCGGGCTGTCGCCGGGCTGCTCCAGCCGCAGCAGCTCCTCGACCGCGCTCGGGATCAGCTCCGGCCGGCCGGCCAGCCGCTCGTAGCCGTCGCGCGGGTCGAGCAGCCGCAGGATCGACCTGGCCAGGACCGAACCGGTGGTCTCGTGTCCGGCCAGGAACAGGCCGAGCGTGTTGCGTACCAGCTCCTCCTCGGTCAGCCGGTCCTCGCCGTCGCGGGCGTGGATCATGGTGGCCAGCAGGCCGTCGCCGGGGTTGTCGCGGTGGGCGGCGATCAGCTCGGCGATGTAGCCGTAGAACTCCATCGCCGCGGTGAGCTTCTCCTCCTCCGTGAGACTGGAGGTGGACAGCATCGCGTCCGACCAGGCGCGCACCCGTACGTTGTCGATCTCCGGCACGCCCGTGATGTCGCAGATGATCTGCACGGGCAGCGGGAAGGCGAAGTCGTTGAGGAAGTCGAACTCCTCGGGCAGCGCGTCGATGAGCTCGCCGGTGAGCGCCCGCAGCCGCGGCCGCCAGGCGTTGACCTGGCGCGGCGTGAACACCCCCGACAGCAGGCGGCGCAGCCGCGTGTGCTCGGGCGGGTCCATGCTCGTGAGGACGCCGGGCGTGTCGCCGATGGTGTAGCCGGCGAACATCTGGGGCGAGCCGGGACGGGTGAGGTCCCGGCTGAAGCGCGGATCGCTCAGCACGCCGGCGGCGTCCTGGTAGGTGGTGGTGAGGTACGCGGTGTCGCCGCTGGGCAGGCGCACCTTGCCCAGCGGCTCTTTCTCCCGCCGTTCGGCGTACGTCCCGGCCGGGATACCCCGCGGGCCGGGCATGAACGGATAGTGCTCGAATTCGGCCATGATCGAGACGGTAGCGATCCGAGAGGGATGGCGATAGACCTGAGATCGCCTCATATTGCGATCTCCCGCGGCGGCCCGCCTACACGATCACCAGCTCGCGCGGCGTGTCGTTGAGCCGTTCGCCTCCGTTCTCGGTGCACACGACGATGTCCTCGATCCTGGCGCCGTGGCGGCCGGGCAGGTAGATGCCCGGCTCGACGGAGAAGGCGTGCCCGGGCTCCAGCGGCTCGCCGTTGCCGGCCACGATGTACGGCTCCTCGTGCGTCTCGATCCCGATGCCGTGCCCGGTCCGGTGGATGAAGTAGCCGCCGTACCCGGCCTCGGCGATGACGTCGCGGGCGGCGGCGTCGACCGACTCGCACGACACGCCGGGCCGGACCGCCGCGCACGCCGCCTCCTGGGCGCGGCGCAGAACCTCGTAGTACGCGGCGAAGTCGGCGGGCGGCTCGCCCACGCTGTAGGTGCGGGTGGAGTCGGAGCAGTAGCCGTTGTGCAGCTGGCCGCCGATGTCGACCACGACCGGCTCGCCCGCCTGGATCACCCGGTCGGACACGTCGTGGTGCGGGCTGGCGCCGTTGGGGCCGGAGGCGACGATCACGAAGTCGACCGTGGCGTGCCCGGCGGCCAGGATCGCCTCGGCGATGTCTCTGCCCACCTCGCGCTCGGTCCGCCCGGCCCGCAGGAACTCCGGCACCCGCCGGTGGACGGCGTCGATGGCCTCCCCCGCCTCGCGCAGCGCCGCCACCTCGGCCGGGGACTTGCGCATCCGCAGCTCCCGCAGCACGCTCCCGGCCAGCACCTGCTCGGCGCCCGGCAGCGCGTCGCGGAACCGCAGCGACGACATCGCCCACATGCGATCGGCCAGCCCGACCTTGGCCACCCGGCCCAGACGGGCGGCCACCAGCGCGTACGGGTCGTCGGTCTCGTCCCACGCCACGAACTCCAGCCCCAGCCGCGACGCGGGCGAGGCCTCCGCGGCGGGCAGCTCCAGCCGGGGCACCACCATGCACGGCTCCCCGGAGGCGGGCACCACCAGGCACGTCAGCCGCTCCAGCGGCTTGGCGTCGTAGCCGCTCACGTAACGCAGATCGGGACCGGGCGTGAGCAGCAGGGCGTCGAGCCCGGCCTTGGCGGTGGCCTCCTGCACGGCGGCCAGACGGGACACGGGATACAGGTCTGAGGACGTCACAGGCCCAATCTACTCGCGCCCACGCCTCCTAAAATCCGCGAAAAGCTCTCACATCACAGCAATGGATCGCTACACTCCGTTGAACATCGATCACGTATCGTGGGGACAATTGTCCAGATCCACTGCACTTTGAGAGTGAGACTATGGTCGACGTCATGGGCACTGGCGCGGTGGGGGCCGGGCTGCTCGGGCACGAAACCGACGCGGAGATGCTCGCCGTACGGCTGGCGCACGCGCAACGGCTCGGCAACATGGGCTGGGCGGAATGGCATCTCCACACCGGCGAGACGATCTGGTCCGACCAGGTGTACACGATCTTCGGCCGCGACCCCGCCGAGGGCCCCATCGCCCTGCCCCAGCTGGCCAAGCACGTCGAGCCCGCGGACGTGGCCGCGCTCGACCGCCTCCTGTGGGCCGCCGTGCAGGGCGTCGACCCCGTCCAGGCCGAGTTCCGCATCCGCCGCGGCGGCGAGCTGCGCGACCTGCGCGTGGTGCTGGAGCCGCTCATGGCCCCCGGCGGCCCCATCGGCCTGCACGGCGTCATCCAGGACATCACCGGCCGCCGCCGCGCCGAGCGCATGATGTCGGAGTCGCGCCGCCAGCTCCTGGAGACCCGCGAGCAGGCCGCCGAGGACCGCCACGTGATGCTGGCGCTGCGCGCGGCGATCCTGCCCGACCCCGGCTGCCGCCCCGACCTGCCGCACACCAGGATCGCGGTGCGGTACGTGCCCGCGGAGAAGACCGCGAACCTGGGCGGCGACTGGTTCGAGGCCACCCCCGCCCCCGACGGCCGCCTGCTGCTGGCGGTCGGCGACGTCTCGGGCCACGGACTGCCCGCGATCGCGCACATGGCCCAGCTCCGCCACGCCCTCGTCGGCCTGGCCATGACCGGCCGGCCCGCCAACCGGCTGCTCGACTGGCTCAACGAGCTGGTCCTGCACCAGCTCACCGACACCACCGCCACCGCGATCGTCGGCCACCTGGACCCGGAGACCCGCGTGTTCGCCTGGAGCCAGGCCGGGCACCCGGCGCCCATCCTCGTGCGCGACGGGGCCGCCAGCCGCCTCGACCAGCCCAGGGGCGTGCTGCTGGGGGCCGCGTCCGGGCGGCCGTACGAGCTGGCCATCACCCGGCTGCGGCCCGGCGACCTGCTGCTGATGTTCACCGACGGGCTGGTCGAGCGGCGCACCCGCGACATCGACGTCGGCCTCGACCTGGCCCTGGCCGCCGCGCGCGACGTGCCGGGCGGCGATCTGGAGGCCGGGCTCGACCGGATGCTGTCCGACATCGGCGGTCCCAACCCGGAGGACGACGCGTGCCTGCTGGGGGTGGGCATACTGAGCTAGTGCTGATGCTTCTGGACACCCCGTCCCTCTACTTCCGCGCCTTCTACGGCGTGCCGGAGTCGATCAAGGCTCCCGACGGCTCGCCGGTCAACGCGGTACGCGGCCTCATCGACATGATCGCCACCCTGGTGCGCCAGCACTCCCCCGCGGAGCTCGCTGCCACCATGGACGCCGACTGGCGGCCCGCCTTCCGGGTGGCGGCCATCCCGACGTACAAGGCCCACCGCGTCGCCCACGGCAACACCGAGGTGGTGCCCGAGGCCCTCGTGCCGCAGATCGCCGTCATTCAGGAGGTGCTCGACGCCGTCGGCATCGCCCGCCTGGAGTCGCCCGGTTACGAGGCCGACGACGTCATCGGCACGCTCACCCACCAGGCGAGCGGCGCGGTCGACATCGTCACCGGCGACCGCGACCTGTTCCAGCTGGTCGACGACGCCCGCCCGGTCCGCGTCCTCTACACCGCGCGCGGCATCCGCAACCTCCAGATCGTGGACGAGGCGTTCGTCACCGCCAAATACGGCATCCCCGGCCGCGGCTACGCCGACTTCGCCACGCTGCGCGGCGACCCCAGCGACGGGCTGCCCGGCGTCGCAGGCGTGGGCGAGAAGTCCGCGGCCGCCCTCATCACCCGCTTCGGCTCCCTCCAGGCGCTGCTCGCCGCCCTGGACGCGGGCGAGACCGACGGCTTCCCCGCCGGCGCCCGCATCAAGCTGGCCGCCGCCCGCGACTACCTGAGCGCCGCCCCCGCCGTCGTCAAGGTGGCCCCGGACGCGCCGCTCCCGCCCGCCGACCTGACCCTGCCGGACAAGCCGCGCGACCCGGAGGCGCTGGTGGCGCTGGCCGACAGGTACGGCCTGGACGGCCCGCTCAACCGCCTGCTCGACGCCCTGCGCGGCTGACCTGCGGCCGGCCTGCGTCCTTTCACTCCCACCGCACGTCGGCGCGGGTCCCTTCGGGAGAGAAGGGACCGGTGCAGGCCCGTGGGAGAGGCGACTGGTGCCGGCCCCTTTGCGAAAGGGACCGATGCGGGTTCGTCCGGGAGAAGAGCGCCTTCGTCCTCTTCCCAAGGGACGTCCGCCGAAGTATGGGGGTGGCGGAGGAGCGGCAGGGGACCGCAGCGCGGGTCCCCTCGGGCCGGGAGGTGGTGGGGTCAGGTGGTCAGGCAGGCGCGGACCGCGTCCTGGGCGGCCTCGCGCAGGCGGGCGTGCACGACGACGTTCTCCTCACGGTCCGTCCGCACCTCGACCACGCGCGGCCCCTCGCCGCGCAGCGCCTTCGGCAGGTCCGCCACGTCCGACACCAGCGTGTACGGCGTGCCCGTCGCCGCGGCCACGTACGCCAGGTCGACCCCGTGCGGCGTGCCGAAGACCCGCTCGAACGGATCCCGGATCGCCGCCTGGGGCAGCAGCGAGAAGATGCCGCCCCCGTCGTTGTTGACCACCACGAGGCACAGGTCGGGCCGCGGCTCGCGGGGCCCGAGGATCAGCCCGTTCTGGTCGTGCAGGAACGACAGGTCGCCCAGCAGCGCGAACGCCGGCCCGTTGTGCGCCAGCGCCGCCCCCATCGCGGTCGAGACCAGCCCGTCGATGCCGGAGGCCCCCCGGTTGGCCATCACCCTGATGCCGCGCCGCGGCCGCATCGCCTGGTCCAGGTCGCGGATCGGCATCGAGGAGCCGCAGAACAGCAGCGAGCCGTTCGGCAGCGCGTCCACCAGGTCTCTGGCCAGGCGCGGCTCGCTGGTCCCCGAGGCGTCGAGCACCTCGTCCATGGCCGCCCGGGCCGCGAGGTCAGCCCGCCGCCAGGCGTGCAGCCAGCTGTCGTCGCCCGCGGCGACGGGGATCTCCACCGCCTGCGCCACCTGCGTGGCCGACCGGGTCGGGTCAGGCCAGCGGTCGAGGTCGGGCGCCACCACGATGTGCTCCCCCGCCCGCCGCAGCCACGACAGCAGCGGACGCGACAACCCCGGGCGGCCGAGCGTGACCACCACGTCGGGCCGGTGGCCGTCGGCGAACTCGGGCGTGCCGAGCAGGTAGTGGTAGGCCGAGATGGCGTGGTCGCCGTAGCGGGCGCCGCCGTGCGGCTCCGACAGCACCGGCCAGCCCGCCATGCCGGCGGCGGCCACGTAGCGGCGCACGTTGGCCGCGCCGTCGCCGACGACCAGCACGCCGCGCCGGGTCGGCGGGATGTGCAGGGCGATGGGCGGGGGCGCGACCCTGGCCCGCACCCAGGGGCCGCCGGCGCCGTTGTCGAGCGGCTCGCACCACGTGGTGTCGCCGTCGGGGATCAGCGGCTCCCTGAAGGCCAGGTTGAGGTGGACTGGGCCCGGGTTGGCCGGGCCGGCTGCGCGCTGGTAGGCGCGGCAGGCCAGCGACCGCCAGTAGGCGACCTGCCCGGGACGGTCCTCCGGCACGCCGACCTCGGCGAACCAGCGGGTCGCGCCGCCGAACAGCTTGATCTGGTCGATCGTCTGGTTGGCGCCGGTGCCACGCAGCTCGGGCGGACGGTCGGCGGTGAGCACCAGCAGCGGCACCCCCGCCTCGGCGGCCTCGATCACGGCCGGATGGAAGTTCGCCACCGCGGTGCCGGACGAGCAGATGAGCGCGACCGGCCGCTCGGCGCGCTTGGCCAGCCCGAGAGCCAGATAGGACGCCGAGCGCTCGTCGATGCGCACGTGCAGGCGCACCCGCGACTCGGCGTGCAGGGCCAGCGCCAGCGGCGCGGAGCGCGAGCCGGGCGCCAGCACCACGTCGGTCAGGCCGCAGCGCACCAGCTCGTCGACCAGCACCGTGGCCAGCGCGGTGGCGGGGTTCAACGTGAGGCCTCCTGCATCCGGCGAAGCCACTGGGGAGATTCAATCTCAAATGCCGACAAAAGCTGAAAATTTACCGAGGGGCGGCGGACCACCAGCTCGCCGTCCACCGGCACCAGCGAGTCGTCCACGACGTCACCCGCCAGCAGCGACATCGTGCCGAGCCCGCACGCGTACGGCAGCGAAGGCAGCGCCGCCGCCAGCGCCAGCCCCGCCGCCAGGCCCACCGAGGTCTCGACGGCGCTGGAGACCACCGCGGGCAGCCCGCACGCCTCCACCACGCGCAGCGCGTTGCGCACCCCGCCGAGCGGCTGCACCTTGACCACCGCGACGTCGGCCGCCTCGGCCGCCCTCACCCGCAGCGGGTCTTCGGCCCGCCTGATCGACTCGTCGGCCGCGATCGGCACGTCGCACGCCCGCCGCACCGCGGCCAGCTCCTCCAGCGTGGCGCACGGCTGCTCGGCGTATTCGAGGTCGTACTTGTCCAGCCGCTTCAGCCGCCGCACGGCCTCATCGACGCTCCACGCGCCGTTGACGTCGACGCGCAGCCGCCCCGCGGGGCCGAGCGCGTCGCGCACGGCCTCCACCCTGGCCAGGTCGTCGTCGAACGTCTGCCCGCGCTCGGCCACCTTGACCTTCGCCGTGCCGCAGCCCGAGCGCCGCACGATGTCGTGGGCCTGCTCGGCGTCCACGGCCGGCACGGTGGCGTTGACGGGGACCCGGTCGCGCACCGGCTCCGGCCAGCCCTCGAAGGCCGCCTCACGGGCGCACGCCAGCCAGCGGGCGCACTCGCGCGGGCCGTACTCCGGGAACGGGGAGAACTCCCCCCACCCCGCCGGGCCGTGCAGCAGCACCCCTTCCCTGACGGTCTGCCCCCGGAAACGCGTGCGCATCGGGATCCTGAAGACCACGGGTGACACGGGAGAACGCGCCACGACCCTCCCCGCTTTCCCTGCGCCGCCGTCCGACCTTGTCGCCATTAACCTTACGAGCATGTGGAGGAACCCGTCGCATCCGGACCGCCCGCTGCATGCCATTGTGCAGCCTCCCGGACCCGCGCTGTTCACGGCGATCCGCGACGCGCTCCACGGCGACGGCCCCGCCGTCCTGCCCCTCGCTCCCGGCCACTCCCCCGATGCCATGATCGCCGCGCTGCGCCCCACCCACGTGGACGGGGTCCTCCAGGACGGCGGCGCGGGCGTGCCGCCGGACGTCGCCGTGGTGATCGCCACCAGCGGCAGCACGGGCGCGCCCAAGGGCGTGATGGTGTCGGCCACCGCGCTGCGCGCCTCGGCGGCGGCCTCGCTGCGGCGCCTGGAGGCGTCCAAGGGCGAGCGCTGGCTGTGCTGCCTGCCCGTCTCCCACGTCTCCGGCCTGCAGGTCCTCGTACGCGCCCTGATGTCGGACAGCGAGCCGATCATCCATGCCCGCTTCGACCCGCGCGCGGTCCTCGACTCGGGCGCCGACCACGTCTCGCTGGTGCCCACCCAGCTGCACCGGCTGGTGGAGCTCGGGGCCGACCTGTCGGTGTTCCGCACGATCCTGCTCGGCGGCGCCGCCGCCCGCCCCGGCCTGCTGGAGCGGGCCAGGGACCTCGGCGCCAGGGTCGTCACGACGTACGGGATGAGCGAGACGTGCGGCGGCTGCGTGTACGACGGCCAGCCCCTTTACAATGTAGATCTCAAAATCGGTGACGACGGACTGATCCGGATCTCCGGCCCCGTGCTGTTCTCCGGCTACCGGTTCGGCGGCCCCGCGCCGCTCGACGACGGCTGGTTCGTCACCTCCGACCTGGGCGAGCTGGCCGGCGGGCGGCTGCGCGTGCTGGGCCGCGCCGACGACGTGATCAACACCGGCGGGGAGAAGGTCGTGGCCACCGCCGTGGCCACGGTGCTCGCCGGACACCCCGCGATCGCCGACGTGGCCGTGATCGGCGTACCCGATCCCGAATGGGGCGAGCTGGTCACAGCCGTCGTGGTGCCCGCGGACCCCGACACGCCGCCCACGCTTGCCGAATTGCGGGCATATTCCCGCGATAGGCTTCCCGTTCACGCCGCCCCGCGCGGCCTGCGTCTGGTCTCCGGCCTGCCGCTGCTACCCAACGGAAAGACCGATTTGGTACGGCTGAAAGCAGGAACCTGACGAGTTGCGGCTGCGTCATAGTGGGGAGAAGGAGGGAGCCTTCATGGACCAGACCCGCAAGATGTGGGCATCCGTGGCCGTCGTCGGCGTCATCGTCGCCGGTGGCGCGTCGGTCGCGGCGGCCGCCTCCGCGGGCAAGCTCGATCAGGTCAGCAAGGAGACCAGAGCAGTGGTGGAGAAGGCCACACCGTCCGGCCCGCAGGAGCAGCCGACCCCCGACCCCAAGACCACCGACGGCATCGTGGTCTCCGAAGAGGTCAACCCGGATCCCGGCGAGGTCCTCGAATACTGGACGGATCAGCGCATGGAAGACGCCGAGCCCATGCCCATGCCGGAGGTCGGACCAGGAGAGATCCGCGTGGGCGAGTAAGGCCCGCACGAGGGGGCGGCGCCAGGTGGCGATCCGCCCCTTTTTCGGCTTTTCGGCCACACGGGAACAAATGACGGCAGATGGCGTTATTGATACTGGTGCGCCGTGCGGACAAGCGAAGCCGCCACGCCACAATCTGCCCGATCGCTTCTAACTCCGTACGGAGGAGGTGTCCTCATGCCCGGAACCGCCGTGGCGACCCCACCCGCGACTCTCGACCAACTGCTTGAACGAGGGCGTAGCCAGGGTCACCTTTCTCTGGCGGAACTGCGTGACGCGTTCGCCGAAGCCGGCATCAGCCCCTCTGAGGGTCGTACGATACTCCGCGAGCTGTCGGAGGCAGGCGTGAGCCTGGCCGCCGAGAACGAGCCGTCTCTCAGCAAGACCGCCCCCAAGAAGACCACCAGGAAGACCACTCAGCCGAAGTCCGCCGCGGAGCAGGAGGAAGCCGCTCCGAAGAGGGCTCCGGCCTCGCGATCAAAGGCTACCGGCCGCAAGGCCGCCAAGGCAAAAACCGCCGCGCCGGACGCGGCGAACGGCGTGGCCAAGGGCGTCGTCCCCCCCGAGCCCAAGCCGGAGCACGTGGAGGACGTGCCCGACGACGACCTCGTCATGAACGCCGAGGAAGCCGAACTCGAGACCGAGCAGCTCGACCTGGACGACACGGCGTCCACGATGGGCGACTCGGTGCACACGTACCTGAAGTCCATCGGCCGCCGCACGCTGCTCACCGCGGCGCAGGAGGTCGAGCTGGCCCGGCGCATCGAGGCCGGCCTGTACGCCGAGTACAAACTGGAGACCCAGCCCGACCTGCCCCTGGACGTCCAGGAGGACCTCCGCATGGTCGTCGAGGACGGCAGGCAGGCCAAGGACCACATGCTGGAGGCCAACCTCCGGCTGGTGGTGTCGGTCGCCAAGAAGTACACCGACCGCGGCATGTCCCTGCTGGACGTGGTCCAGGAGGGCAACCTGGGGCTGATCAGGGCCGTGGAGAAGTTCGACTACACCAAGGGCTTCAAGTTCTCCACGTACGCCATGTGGTGGATCAGGCAGGCCATCCAGCGCGGCTTCGCCGACTCGGCCCGGACGATCCGGCTGCCCGTTCACGTGCTGGAGATGCTCTCCAAGCTGTCGCGGGTCGAGCGTGACATGCACCAGCGGCTGGGGCGGGAGCCCACGCCCGAGGAGCTGGCGGTCGAGCTCGACAAGACGCCGGACCAGATCGAGGAGCTGCTGCGCACCAGCCGCCAGCCGATCTCGCTCAACGCGACGATCGGTGAGGACGGGGAGACCACGATCGGCGACCTCATCGAGGACGTCGACTCACCGGAGGCCTCGGAGATCGTCGACCGCCAGCTGCTGGGCGACCAGCTGCGGGGCGTGCTCGACAATCTCTCGCCCCGGGAGTCGAAGATCATGGCCCTGCGGTTCGGCCTGGTGGACGGCAAGCCGCATACGCTGGACGAGATCGGCAAGCACCTGGGGCTGACCCGGGAGCGGATCCGCCAGCTGGAGAAGGAGTCCCTCTCCAAGCTCCGCCACCCGAGCAACACCCGCCCGTTGCTCGACTGGGCCAGCTGACCACCGAAGCCCCGGCCACACCCCCGTGTGACCGGGGCTTCCTCGTCTTCACCGCCCACGCCCCCGGCGTCAGGGCCCTTGAGCGTCAGCGGGTGGTGGCGGGGAGGGGCCGGGGAACGCTCGGGATCCCCCACAGCCGGTTCTCCTCGCGCAACGTACGCAGCCGATCCACCTCGGCCGTCCACATCCGCCCCGCAGGCGTCGCCTTGGCCTTGCGCCGCGCGATCCGGTCGTCATAGGCCTTCACACCGAACGTCGCCCGCTGCCCCGCCTCGGCGGCCCGCAGCGCCTCGGTCAAGGCCCGGTCGAGCGCCCGCCCCGCGGCCAGCAGCTCGATCTCGTCGGCCGCCGCGGCCCGAAGCTCCCGCAGCGTCTGCTCAGCCTGCCGAGCCTTCTCGAGCAGCTCGGGGAAGCTCTTGGAGATCTCCTGGTCCGCGTGATAGCGAACCTCGGCCTCCCGGCTCACCCGCGGACGGAAAAACGCCATCGACCCTGCCCCTTCGCCCTGCTGATACGTGGCTGATACGTGTTCAAGGGCCAAGGGTACGCCGTCTGACGACACGCCCGGAAATCGGCCCGCCGCACCGCCCTTTACATTGTAAGATGATCACCATGCCCGCCAAGAGGCCACCGGTCCCGCTCTCCCGCGAGCGCATCATCGAGGCCGCACTCCACATCGCCGACAGCCAGGGCCTGCGCCGGCTCACCATGCGCCGCCTGGGCGACGCGCTCCAGGTCGAGGCCATGGCCATCTACCATCACCTGCCCCGCGGCAAGGAGGCGCTGATGGACGCCCTGGCCGAGCACGTCACCACCGTCCACGTGGAGCAGGGCCCGACCTGGCAGGAGACCGCCAAGGCGTGGTGCCGGGCCGGGCGGGAGCTGCTGCGCGAGCATCCGGGCGTGCTGGCCCTGGCGCTCACGAAGCCGCCCAAGGGCGCCACGGCCATCGCCATCAGGGAGCAGACCGAGCAGCTCGCCGACGGGGGCCTGGACAACGCCGCCGAGGCCGTACGCGCGCTGCGGGCCTTCGTGTTCGGCAGCGTGGCCGTCGAGGTGCAGCAGTCCGGCTGGGCCGATCCCGAAGTTGACGAATGGGTCAGGAGGGATGAAAGGGCCGATGTGGACTTCGAGCGCGGACTCGACGCTCTTCTCAAGGGTTTGCAAACGTGATGCGCGTGTCGCGCTTGGCCCGTTATCCTGCTTAAGGCACGCTGTGTCGAAGGTCACACGTTCCGGGGATCCTCCTGTAACAGTCCGAACGGACTATGTCGGAATATGTGACGCACGCCGCACACTTGCCAAAAGAACAACCCGAGTCCGCTCCCGCCCTCAACGGGGGCATCCCACGAGATATCGGAGGCACGCCGATGTGCCCGCACGTCCCGGCTTGTCCGGATGCAGAGGCGCCTGACCGCGAGAAGGCACGCACCCTCGCCTGCCACCCTGAGCAGGGGTGGAGCCTGCTCTGCAACGGCGTCGTCCTGTTCGAGGACACCGGGGAGCTCCTGCCCAGCGGCGCAGCCATCGAGCCGCACCGGCCCGTCGTCGGCGCGGCCTGAGCTACGCCCGCGCGTAGTGGACGATCCACTCCGCCACGATCTCGCCCACCCGGGCGGGGTCCCGCTTGAGGTCATGCCCCTCGCCCGGCAGCACCACCAGGCGCGCCGCGTCCGCGGCGTCGGGGATCCCGAACGGATCCCGGTCCCCGCTGACGACCAGCACGTCAACCCCGGCGCCGCGCAGCTCCTCGGCCCTGGAACGCTCCGGCTTACCCGGCGGATGCAGGGGGAAGGCGAGGGCCACGACCGCCGCCGCGCCGACCGCCTTGGCCGTACGGCAGGCGACCCGCGACCCGTTGCTCCGCCCGCCCTGCACGACCGGCAGGCCGGGCCACCGTGAGCGCAGCTCCTTGAGCACGATCTCCCACGCCTCGTCCTGCCTGGCCGGCGAGCCGGGCGCCCGCGCCCCGGCCACCCTGAAGGCCTGCGTCACCCTGGCCACGCTCACCCCGGCGGCGAGCGCGGCGTCGCGCACGGCCATCAGGTCCGGAGCGTCCACTCCCCCGGCGGACCCGTGGGTGAGCACGAGCAGCAGCCGGGGATCGGCCACCTCGTCGATCTGGACCAGCGCCGGCCCTCGCGGGGTCATGACCTGCATGGCAGAACCGTACCTTCGGACGATCCCGTCCTCGGCCTCAGGGCTGATGACGGCGCGCCCCGCGCCCAGGATGATGGTGGCCATGCACGACAAGCGCCCGCTCAGGGACGACCTGCAGGCCACGCTCGACGCCCGTCGCGAGCTCGGCCCCGACTACGAGGCCGCGCTCGTGGAGTCGTTCGTGGAACGCCTCGACGCCACGATCGCCGCCCGCGTCCAGGCCGAGCTAGGCAACCACGGTGTGAGCCCTTACGGCCCGCCCTACGCCCCGCCCCCTCCCAAGGCCAAGAACCCCGGCGCCGCCATGATCCCGATCACGCTCGGCTCGATGGGCATCGGCATCCCGCTGACGGCGATCGCGGCAGGCAATGCGGGGCTGGTGGGGCTGACGATCTGCTGGCTGGCGATCGTCCTCATCAACGTGGCCGCCGCCGGGGCCATCATGCGCCGCGGCTGAGCAGCCGCGTACCCGCCGCGGGTCAGGCGTCGCGGTGGTAGCGCAGCCGCACCTCGGCGGCCAGCGTCTCGTCCTCGTGCTCCAGCCCGTACGACCAGACCTGGTCGGCGTCGTCCGGCCGGCCGCGCAGCGGCAGCGTCCGGGCCAGCAGCTCGATGGCCAGCGCACTCGTCTCGGGGTCGGCCCCGCCCTGCACGGTCTCGGCGAACTCGGCGCAGGCCAGCTCCAGATGCGCGATCCCGAGCTGCACCCGCAGCCCCGGCACCTCGTCCTCGGGCGCCGCCTCCAGCGCGTCGATCAGCACGTCGGCCGCAGGCCCGGGCTCGCCGTGCTCCAGCAGCAGGTCGGCCAGCAGCCGCGCCGCGTGCGCCCCCACCCGGGGATCCCCGGCCGCCATGGCGGCCCTCAGCTCCTTCTCCGCCTCGTCGAGGCTCGCCGCCAGCCGGGCCAGCGCGAGATGCGCCAGCGGCACGTACGCGGCCGTGCCGACGCCCAGCACGGCCTGCCAGGCGGCCCTGGCCTGCTCGGCCCGCCCCTCGCGCTCGAAGCCCTGCGCCAGGTGGCAGGCGGCCTGGGCGGCGTATTCGGGATGCCCGGTGGCCAGCGCGGTCCTCGCCGCGGCCCTGGCTCCCTCGACGTCGCCGCGCTCCTCCAGCACCACGGCGAGCCCGACGGCGGCTTGGGCCCGGTCGGGGCCCTGCGGGTCGGCGACCAGGCGGCTCAGGATGGCCGCGGCGCCGTCGAGGTCGCCCGCCTCCGCGAGGCGGCGGGCGGTGTCGAGAGGCGGGGTCTCCAGCTCTGAGGACGTCAAGAGAGCTCCTTCTGGCGACGGTCGCACCGAAGCCTAACGACTTCTGGCGATCATGTCTGCTCACTTGACGCCGAAGGACTGGCCGATGCCCTTTTCGCCCTGTCCGGCACCCCCGGTGAAGGACTAGTCCTCGTAGGCCTCCAGCGGCGGGCAGGAGCACACCAGGTTGCGGTCGCCGTACGCCTGGTCGATGCGCCGCACCGGCACCCAGTATTTCCCGTCCCGCAGCGACGGCACCGGATAGGCGGCCTCGCTCCGCGTGTACGGGTGCGCCCACTCGTCGGCGGCGACCGCCTCCGCCGTGTGCGGCGCGTTCCTGAGCGGGTTGTCCGACTTGTCGTAGTCGCCCGACGCCACCTTGGCGATCTCCCCGCGGATGGCGATCATCGCCTCCACGAACCTGTCGAGCTCGCCGAGGTCCTCGCTCTCGGTCGGCTCGATCATCAGCGTCCCCGCCACGGGGAACGACATGGTGGGCGCGTGGAAGCCGTAGTCGATGAGCCGCTTGGCCACGTCGTCCACGGTGACGCCGGTCTCCTTGGTGATCTGCCGCAGGTCGATGATGCACTCGTGCGCCACCAGCCCGCCCCGGCCGGTGTAGAGCACCGGGTAGTGGGGGGCCAGGCGCCGGGCCAGGTAGTTCGCCGACAGGATGGCCTGCTCGGTGGCGGCCGTGAGGCCGTCGGTGCCCATCATGCGGATGTACGCCCACGAGATCGGCAAGATCCCCGCCGACCCGTACGGCGCCGCCGATACCGGTCCGACCGGCGTGCCGTCGTGCAGCGGGTGGCCGGGCAGGTAGGCCGCCAGGTGGGCGCGCACCGCGACCGGGCCGACGCCGGGCCCGCCGCCGCCGTGCGGGATGCAGAACGTCTTGTGCAGGTTGAGGTGGGACACGTCGGCCCCGAACTCGCCCGGCTTGGCCAGGCCCACCAGGGCGTTGAGGTTGGCCCCGTCGACGTACACCTGGCCGCCGGCCTCGTGCACCTTGGCGCACACCTCGGTGATGGACTCCTCGTACACGCCGTGCGTCGACGGGTACGTCACCATGATCGCGGCCAGCGCGTCGCGGTGCTTGGCGATCTTGGCGTCTAGGTCGGCCAGGTCGACGTTGCCGTCGGAGTCGCAGGCCACGACCACCACGCGCATGCCGGCCATGACGGCGCTGGCCGCGTTGGTGCCGTGGGCGGAGGACGGGATGAGGCAGACGTCGCGGCCGCTCTCACCGTTGGCCCGGTGGTAGGCGCGGATGGCCAGCAGCCCGGCGAACTCGCCCTGCGAACCGGCGTTCGGCTGGAGCGACACGGCGTCGTAGCCGGTGACCTCGGCCAGCCAGCGCTCCAGCGTGCCGATGAGCTCCAGGTAGCCCTCGGCCTGGGCCTCGGGCGCGTACGGGTGGATCCCGGCGAACTCCGGCCAGGTGATCGGCTCCATCTCGGTGCTGGCGTTGAGCTTCATCGTGCAGGAGCCGAGCGGGATCATCGAGCGGTCGAGCGCGATGTCCTTGTCCTGCAGCTTGCGCAGGTAGCGCAGCATCGCGGTCTCGGAGTGGTGGCTGTGGAAGACGGGGTGGGTGAGGTACGGCGTCTGGCGCAGCAGCGAGGCGGGCAGCGCGTCGCCCGCGCTCTCGACGTCCACCTCCCCGTCGGAGGCGCCGAACGCGCCCCGCACCGCGGCGACCTCGGCTGCCCCGGTCTTCTCGTCGCAGGAGACCGAGACGTGGTCGTCGCCGGCCTGCCAGAGGTTGATCCCGCGCTCGGCCGCGGCGGCGACCACCTCGGCGGCCCGGCCCGGCACGCGGACCAGGACGGTGTCGAAGAACGTGTCGTGCACGACCTCCAGGCCGGCGCGGCGCAGCCCGTCGGCGATGGACACGGCGTGCCGGTGCACGCGGCGGGCGATGCGGCGCAGGCCCTCGGGGCCGTGGTAGACGGCGTACATGCCCGCGATGACGGCGAGCAGGACCTGCGCGGTGCAGATGTTGCTGGTGGCCTTCTCGCGGCGGATGTGCTGCTCGCGGGTCTGCAGGGCCAGCCGGTAGGCGGGGTCGCCGTCGGCGTCCACCGACACGCCGACGAGCCGGCCCGGCATCTGCCGCTGCAGGCCCTCGCGGACGGACATGTACGCGGCGTGCGGCCCGCCGAACCCGAACGGCACCCCGAAGCGCTGTGAGGAGCCGATCGCGATGTCGGCGCCGAGCTCGCCCGGCGCGGCCACGAGCGTGAGGGCCAGCAGGTCGGCGGCCGCCACGACCAGCGCGCCCGCCTCGTGCGCCGCCGCGGCCACGGCGCGGAAGTCGCGCAGCCGCCCGGAGGCCCCGGGGTACTGGACGAGCACGCCGAAGCACTCGGGCAGCTCGCCGTCGAGGGAGTGCTCCACGAGCGTGATGCCGAGCGGCTCGGCCCTGGTGGCGAGCACCCGCTTGGTCTGCGGCAGCGCGTCGGCGTCGACCACGAACACGCTGCTCTTGGACTTGCCGGCACGGCGGGCCAGCGTCATGGCCTCGGCGGCGGCGGTGGCCTCGTCGAGGAGGGAGGCGCCGGCGACGGGGAGGCCGGTGAGGTCGGAGACGACCGTCTGGAAGTTCAGCAGCGCCTCGAGCCGGCCCTGCGAGATCTCCGGCTGGTACGGCGTGTACGCGGTGTACCAGCCCGGGTTCTCCAGCAGGTTGCGGCGGATGACCGCGGGCGTGATCGTGTCGTGGTAGCCCAGGCCGATCATGGAGGTGAGCACCCGGTTGCGGCCGGCGAGCTCGCGCAGCTCGGCGATCGCCTCGGTCTCGCTCGCGGCGGCGGGCAGCTTGAGCCGGTCTTTGGCCCTGATGGCCTCGGGGACGGCCACGGCCACCAGGTCGGCCACCGACTCGAAGCCGACGGCCTCGAGCATGCGCTGCTGCTCGGACTCCGAGGGGCCGATGTGCCGGGTGAAGAACGGCGGAGCTGACAGGTCGGTCATGGAGAGTGCCTCCTGAGGCTTATGGAGACCGGCGCCAGGGCGCGGGCGAGTGCCGGATCTCCCCACTCTGTCAGCGCGGCGTCGCCGCGACCTGAGAGCTTCACCCCCGGGCGGGGGCTTGCACCGTCGGTGAGGCGCACCTGGCGGGCGCGCCTGCTTTCCAGAGTTGCCTCGCCCGAGCGGTACAGGATGCCTGAGAGATTCCGGGGAGGGTTGCTCCTTCGGCGCCCTGGGACGTGAAGCCCCAGGGACTCTCCCGCACGGGGTCGTCAGCCTTGCTGTCCTAGATTACAACCCTACGTGTTACGGGCGAATGACCCTGCCCGGTCGCGTCGGCCCGAATCACCGGTTTCCGGGCGTCCACCGAGGGCCTCGTCTTCCGCGTCCCACCACGGCAGGCCTGCTCTCCCCCGCCCCGCCGGCTTCGACGGAGGTCCACTCGCGGAAGCCGCACTTGGGCGGGGCCTTGACATCTGCGAAGGGGCGGCACGGAACCGATCGTGCGGAGAAGGGGGAACGCTCGCCTAGTGTCATGCGCCTGAAATTCGTCGGCAATATTTAGCGAGGGATTCCAGGATCTCTTCGGCGGTTTTGGTCCAGACGAACGGCTTGGGGTCGTCGTTCCACTGATCCATCCAGTCGCGGATGTCC
>NZ_VJYI01000027.1 GCF_008065375.1 Nonomuraea sp. SYSU D8015 | reverse complement strand
TCCAGACCACCTACTCGGCGTCCTTCGACGAGGGCTTCGCCAACTCCAATACCGCCGCGAAGTCATCGACGGATGCCTCGCCGTAACCGGTCTGAATCTGACGACATCACGCCTTCAAGCTCGTTAATTGTCTGAGTGTTCCTCAACCCATGCGCGCCCGATGCCTCGGAAGTTGGGGCCTCCCGGGCATCGCACATATGAGCGGCTGTACCCGCCCACCCATCCGCCGCGTCGCGTTGTGTCCGGAGCGGCGTCATAGACGCACTTGACGACGATGCGGTGAGCCCACTGCACCCGGTCAGGAATGCAGTCGGAGTAGGCGGTACTGGTAGTCGTCACAATGGCCCGACAGACTGACGCATGAGCAGCGGAAGTGTTCAAAGCCTGAACTCCCATGGCGAGGACGACTGTGGCAGCGGCCGTTGCCGCTAGCTTCCTGGCAGAAAACAGCTTGTTCATTGCGCTCTCCTCGTTGGTACGTGGGGACATCTGTGGTTGCTGACTGGCCGTCGCTGAGGGGACGTTGAGTGCCGAGAATCAGTCAGAGGTTCCCATCGGGGAGCGGTCCCGGGACCGCTCCCCCTGGGGGCCTGTGCCAACCAGGATTGCGGCGGCAGCATTGTTCGGCAGCCCTGATCAGGCAGGCAAACAATGCGTTTTTGGGGGAAACGGACGAGAGG
Organism: Nonomuraea sp. SYSU D8015; assembly: GCF_008065375.1. GTDB lineage: Bacteria > Actinomycetota > Actinomycetes > Streptosporangiales > Streptosporangiaceae > Nonomuraea. The sequence continues at coordinate 128,428 of NZ_VJYI01000027.1, read as the reverse complement.
ATCAGAAACTGAGGTGCGGTCGAAGCTGACGAATACGTCGACCTCCCCGCCCTTGACACTGACCATCATCAGTAAAGAACGTATAAGTAAACCGTGGTGGCGTCGTCGAGCGTTGGGTTGAAAAGCCGCCAGAACTTCTGCAATACCTTCCTGCGACTTCTGCGGTACACCATGTCCGCGGGGCTGTACCCAGATTTGCGGCAGCGAGATTGTTTCAGTCCGCGCCCCGGACATCGCGCGTGAGCTCGGCATCGGCCGCTCGACGCTGTATCGGGCACTCAAGGGCTCACGCGCCGACCAGCGGCGTGAGGACAGCCTGTTCCCGCCCCGGCATGCGGCGTCTACCCATGGCCGCCGCCGCGCGCGATGGTCGCCGCCGAATTAGTCGTTCCAGGCCACGGAGGCGGACACGGCGGTCATCGACGACCTGGTCGCCGCCATGGGCGCCCCGTCCCGCAGTGAGCTGATCAGCTGCGCTCTGGAGACCTACCTAGCTTTGGCCCCTCACTGCTTGATCACTGCTCCGAGATCAACGGTTCGGGAACAGGAACTCACGGCAGCGTCCCGCTCTCGTCCAAAAACGCCGCCAGGGCGGCGTCCAGGGCGGACCCGCGGCCTTGCGGATCTCGGCCACGGCGTTGAAGACGTCCATGGACGCGTCGGCCTGCATCCCCCCATGGACTGTCCTTGCTGGTTCGGCTAGTGATTGCTGCTCCGAGCCCATGGCGTCGTCGGCCGTTCTGGGGCCGACACGGCGACGAAGTTCGAGGTTCGCGCCGTGGGCGGCTTCCAGCGCTTGTTCAGGGTGGCGATCTCCTCGCGGTGACGCCGTCTGAGCTCGGTGAGTCGGTTGGCAAGGGTACGGATGACGCTGCTGGGCTGGTCAGGGTCGGCGCGTGGAGGAGCGGCCGGTGGGCTGCTGCGCTGCTGGTCGCGGAGCTGCTCAACGCGGCGGCGGATCTCGCGTTCCGGTAGAGGAAGTCGAGAGAGACGCCTGTGCTCTGGGCCAGGGCCCGGAAGGTGATCCGATCGCCGCGACGGATCATGTCGCGCAGGCCTTGCCCCGCTCGTTGGGTGGTGGCGGCCGTCTGACCCGCCTCACCGAGCCAGCGGCAGGCTGACCAGGGACGCCTTCGCGCTATGGCGGCCATCATGCGGACGCACCCAGTTACGGACCTTGGTGGCGCAGAGCCGTCCCAGCAAGGTCTTGGGGCGTGAAGGTCGCGGCCGCCACCCGGAATTGCGGAACAAGTGCTTCCCACAACTCGTCCAGGAACTCGTGCTGATCGGCTGCTTCAGTCAGGGCTTCGATGAACGGCTCTCCGGTGACCAGGCGCTGGCCATCGGATACATAGGTGGTCATCAGCACGGCATCGCCGGGAGCCAGATCCCGGATGGAGAGAGTCAGCAGATTGGTCGAGGTTCGGTCGCTGAGGCTGCGACGGGCGGCGCCGAACCAGGCATCCGCGGGGGAGGCCAGGTTCACGATCACAGTGATTCGCGGCGTGAAGATCGGCGGATCAGGTTCATAGTCCAGGCCGTCCAGCGCGAGTACTGGCGGCCGTCCCGCCTGCAGGCGATCGGCCACGGTGGCTACCTGCTCCCCGTTGCCGAACACAAGCCAGCTGTCACGTTGCGTGGCGGCAACGTAGTGTCGCAGTGGATCGTTCGGGGTTGGATCGGTTGGGCCGACGACGAGTTCGTGACCGACCAGGCGCAAAGCACGCGCCTTCGACGCCTGGCTACGGCCGGTCAGGAGATAGCCGCCACACATCGCACCATCGAGAGTCCTGGCCCACACTACGCTCCGTCCCGGATAGCGGTTGGCCTGGAGAATCTTCCGCAGCGGCGGCATGGACACCCGAACTCCCTTTCGTGATCTGGCCGCTCGTTGATCCACCGGCGGCAGCCGCGGCCAGCCTACTTGCCTGAGGTGCCTTACCGACCTTCAAGCGGCTGACCAGCTACTTCGCTCAACAGCCCCAGATGAAGCCACCGCCGCCTCCGTTCGAGCCGGTGCGGGTGGCGCCGACTCGCTCCGGATGCACCAGTCGATGCTGCCGCCTTCAACGCGAACAGGGCGGCGATCTGTTCGCGCGACAGTGCCCGGGTGCGGTCCGGCGGTGCGGGACGGCGCTCGATGCCGATGATCGGGTTGCCGGTCGGCCAGCCGCGACCGCGCCACCAGGTGACTGCGGCCCTCAGCACCGACAGCTCGCGGTCGACGGTGTCGGCGTCGACCAGCCGGGCCCGCTGGGCGAAGGCCGCGGCGAGCACGTCGGCGGCCGGTGTCGTGCCGTCCGTCTCGCCCAGCGCGGTGAACGCCACGGCGGGCGGCACCGCGCCACGGCGGGCGCGCCGAGCGGCGGTTGCTGGCCGGCGGCCAGCCACCGCCCAGGACAGCAGCGAGATCCGGTAGATGCGCTGGGAGGAGGCGGCGATCCCGGCCGAGCGGAGGCAGGCCTCCACGGCTTCGGCGTCTGTGGCCGGCCGGTCTGTGCGCAGCGGGATGACGGCGGCGCTGCCGGTCGGCGCGGGCGCGGGTTGGCTCATGGTCACACCTGCGGGAGGGCGCCGTCGGGTTCGCCGCACCAGCGTTGCACGCGCCAGGTCTCCTCGCCGCAGCCGTTGGCGTCGGCGGTGCGGATGGCGCAGGTGTCGGCTGCCTCGACCGCGTCGGAGGCGCCGAGCAGGACCCGGGCTGGCTCGTTCTCCCAGGGTCGCTCGGTGGTCAGCAGATCGACGCCCGCCTGCATGGCGATGGTCTCGGCGGCGCGCAGATGCAGCGGCGCCGCCTTGACGTGCCCGGCCAGGTGCCGGGCCTGCACCTTGCCCACGGCCGGGGCCGGGACCTGCCTGCCGGTGAGCCGGCGCAGTTCGGCTTCGGCGTCCTCGCCGGCCAGCCGCAGGCCGATCGCGGCGATCAGCGTCTTGTCGAGTCGCCGGTCGCCATCGCCTCCAGCCCGGCGGCCGCGCGGGTGCGGCCGGAGGCGAAGCAGGCGTCGATGAACTCGTTGGGCGCCCACCCGTCGTCGCCGACGATCGGAGCTGCGTCATCACGCATGGCGATCAGCTTTCTGTCTGCCGCAGTAAATCCGGTATTTACTGCGGCGGTCGCGGCGGCTACTCGGCTGCACGAAGGTACGCGCGGCCCGATAGCTCCGAAGGTCTCGGCCATTTCTCACCGAAACCGACAACCGTTGGCGACCCGACTGCCACGCCTCAGATCAGGGGTAGAGCGTGTAGGTCTTGGTGTTGTTGCACACGATCGTGCTCGGGAGGCAGCGCTTGGCCCTGATCGTAATCCGGTCGAGGTTGGTGAGGGTCCTGGACCATTTGAAGCTCTTGTGGCCGCTGTTCCGGCCGGCCTCCTTGTACCCGCCGTAAATTTCGTTGCCGTTGCTCTTCTTGAAGGAGACCTCGACCACGGTCGTCCAGGCGTCGTTCTTGGTGTCCGTCACGCTGCCGCGCGCCTCGCCGTAGCCGTTGCTACAGAGCTTCAGGACGTAGCTGACGAAGCCGTCCTTCGTGCTCAGCTTGCTCCACTTGTCCTTGCAACCGGCGGACGAGACGCTCGAGGAGGCGGTGGTGGTGGAGGCCGTGGCGGTCGTGGCCGGCGTCAGTACGGCGAAGGCCGCAGAGACCCCGACAACAGTGGCGAGCATCTTCGAGGGGGAGAGCTTCCGCATGAAATTCGATCCTTGTCAGTTAACGAGAACTTCGCGGTGCTCCGCCTGTGATCAGAGCACCGCGAAGGATGCTAAAGACCGGCGGTATAGCAGTGGTATGTCCACAGCATGTCGTGGGTCGAACCCCCTGCCCTGGTCCTGGTGGATCGGCCAGATATCTCTGAAGGCTCGCGGCCACTTACCGCTGAAACTCACACATGACCGACCTCGACGCCCTTCGCTACCGCTGCAGTACGCCGGCTCCGCACTGGACGACGCCGCCTGGCGAAGTTCCCGCCGGCGTGATGATCCCCGACGGCCCCCGGCTGCGGCGGGCCGTCCGTGTCGTCCGCGTGATCGCGGCCAACCGGGGCGACCGCCTGGAAAAGGTTCATGCCGTCGACCGACCCTGCCCGGCGCCGGGACCGGGTCTGGGTCACCCGCTACATGCGCCACGGACACGGCGATGAGTTCAGCCCCCGCGACGCGATGTCCGCCGCACGAGCGGCAAGGCCCTCAGCCCGAACGTGCGAGTGATCGGCGTGGAGCCGGAGAACGGGGGCAGACACCGCGCTGTCGCTGGGCGAAGGCCGCGGCGTGAGCAGACGCCGGCCACGATCGCGGATGGGCTCACCCACACCAGCCCGGCGCCGCTGCCGTTTCTCCATTAACCGGGCGCTTCTCGACCAGGTGATCACCGTCAGCGACACTGAGGTCGCCGAAGCCATGGCGAGCCCGTGCACCACGCGGGCCGGCAACGCCGCCGTTTGGGCTCATGACACGTTTCTAGCTGGCACCCCAGGACCTCAGCCGAGTAACAGGAGTTCGTCGTAGTAGTCGCGGCCCGGCCCAGGCCCTGTTGCTCGCCGAGGAAGCGCCCGTAGAGGTAGCTGCGCCTGCTGTGGTTGAAGATCGCCGGCTTCTCGATCCCTTGGCGAAGCGCGTCGCGTTGAGCGTGAGCCGGGTCCAGGGGAACGGCCAGGTCCCGGTACGCGCCCATCATCCCTCCCTCACCGCCGCCAGGGCCCGTACGGCGAGCAGCCCGCCGATCCCAGGGATGAACGCCTGCGGGCGGGCTCCCGAGGCGGCGGCGGCTGGGGCGAGCGAGGCGGCCACGATGACGACGAGATACGCGGTGCCGTGCAGCGGGCCGACAACGGTCGTGATGGCCTTGGCGTGAACGGTGAGCAGATTGGCGAGCAGCACCATCAGGGACGCGGCCTCGACGGCGGCCGCGATGCGCAAGAGCCGCATGTCGATCACTCCCCCGCGCCCGAGCCGGGCCGGACGATCATCATGACGACCACGACCGCCCAGGTCAGGTTGTAGAAGCCGGCGAGCATGGAAAGCTTGCGCAGCCGCCGGCCGTCGTCGGGGTCGCTGAGCGCGTCGCGCTGGAGCGGGTAGATCCGCGTGGCGAGCAGCACTCCCGCCCCGGCGGTGAGAATCATGGAAATGGTGATCCAGATCTCCCCCATGCGGCCCTGGACGCCGGCGAGCACGATGCCGGCGAGGGGCACGACGAGGCCGAAGACGGCGTACCCGCGGGTGATGCGGTGCAGCGCGACCGCCACACCCCGGTTGCGCTCGCCGTGGTCCGGTGGAAGGCCCGCCGCCGCGCCGGCCGGAACGGCGGCGATGGCGACCGGCGCGTACCGGGGGAACAGGCTCGTCGCGACGGCCGAGCCCCCCACGAAAACGATGCTGGCCAGGACGTGTATCGACAGCAGGACATGTTCCAGCACTTCTTGCCCTCCCTTTCAACCTTCAGGATGTCTGAAGCCTAGCCGAGGCTTCAGTCGCCCTGAAGGTAGGGTCGGGTGACGCCGCCCGCCCCGGCGCGCGGCCGCTGCACGGGCGCGGGAAACTGCTTGGCGTGCGTACCTCCTCATTGATCTCCCTCACCGCGTGGCTGCCGATCGTGCTGCTCCTGTTGGCCGCGCTCGGCGCGCTGGTGGCCTGGGCGGGGCGGCTGGGTCACGGCCAGGCCGTGGTGACGGCGTGCCTGAGGGCGGCCCTGCAGCTAGCGGTGGTCTCCGTCGTGATCGCCTCGGTCGTCGCCCATTCCGCGGCGAGCGCGGCCTTCATCCTGCTCATGTACGGCGTCGCCACCTTCACCGCAGGCCGCCGCATCGCAGGCGGCCGGGCGCTGTGGTGGGCCGGGGTGCCGATCGCGGCGGGCACCGCACCCGTGCTGGCCATCCTGCTGGCGAGCGGAGCGATCTCCACGGACGGCATCGTCGTCATCCCGGTCGCCGGGATCCTGCTGGGCGGATGCCTGACGGCGACGACGCTGGCCGGCCGGCGGGCGCTGGACGAGCTCGCCCAGCGCAAGGGAGAGGTGGAGGCGGCTCTCGCGCTGGGGTTCAGCCCGCGCGACGCCGCGCTGGAGATCTGCCGTCCCGCGGCCGCCCAGGCGCTGGTGCCCGCGCTGGACCAGACCAGGACGGTGGGGCTGGTCACGCTGCCCGGGGCGTTCGTGGGCATGCTGATCGGCGGGTCCAGCCCGATCGAGGCTGGGATCGTGCAGCTCGTGGTGCTGGTGGCGCTGCTGGCGGCCGAGGCCGTGGCGATCCTGGTGACGGTGGAGCTCGCCGCTCGCGGAGCCTTCCCCCGCCGGGGTTCGTGACCCCCGGCCGCGCCGCACGCCATCGGCGGCGTCGCGGGGTGGAGCGCGCCGGCCGGGACCGCTCTAGAGTCGGCAGGGGAACGAGGAGCAGCGGGAGGACGCGGTGGACCTGGGTGAGCTTGGGTGGTTCCTGAAGTCGCGCAGGGACCGGCTGAGCCCGGAGGCCGTCGGCCTGCCGCCCGGGGCCAGGCGGCGCGTGCCCGGCCTGCGCCGGGACGAGGTGGCGCAGCTGGCCAGCATGTCCGCCGACTACTACACCGAGCTGGAGCAGGGCCGCGGGCAGTGCCCGTCGGAGCCGGTCCTGCACGCGCTGTCCCGCGCCCTGCGCCTGAACGCCGACGAGATCGACCACGTGTTCCACCTGGCGGGGCACCCGGCGCCGTTCGGCGCGGAGCCGCTCCAGATGCAGTCCGCGCTTCGCCAGCTGATGGAGCGCCTGCAGGACACCCCCGCCATGGTGGTCACCGACATGCACGAGGTGGTGGTGCAGAACCATGCCGCGCAGGTCCTGGTGGGGCCGCAGGCGGGGCTGACCGGGATCCGGGCGAGCTTCCTCTACCACTGGTTCACCGTCCCGGCCACCCGCGACCTCTACCCGCCGGACGACCACGACTACCACTCCCGGCTGCTCGTCTCCGACCTGCGTGCCGCGGTCGCCCGCCGCGGCCCCGGCGACCGGGCCGGTGCCGCGCTCGTCCGCCATCTGCTGTCCGCCGGCGCCGAGTTCGCCGAGCTGTGGCGGGAGCGGGAGGTGAAAGTGCGCCACGAGGAGTACAAGCGGATCGTCAATCCGGCCCTCGGCATCCTCAAGGTCACCTGCAACAGCATCGTGACCGCCGACACCGAGCAGCGGCTGCTCTGGTTCGTGCCGGACGACCCAGAGGTCGTGCCGGCGTTGCACGCCCTCGACCCGGCCGAGGTCTGGCGCGACTCGCCGGGCCCGGCGTTCGGGCTGCTCCGATCCTGGGGTTGAGCACCCCAGGATGCGCGGCCCGGTCCGGGGCACTCTAGGGGAGGCGGTGCGGGGGCGTCCTCCCTGACGGAGACGTCTCCGCCCGAGTTCCGCAGAGGAGGGGAACCGTCATGCGTGCAGCACTCGCCACCGGGGTGAACGCCCCGCTGTCCCTGATGGATCGCGAGGTCCCGGAGCCGGGCCCGGGCGAGGTCCTGGTGAAGATCACCGCTTGCGGGGTGTGCTTCACGGATCTGAACCTGGTGCGCGGCCACTACCCGTTCGCCCGTTTCCCGATCGTTCCGGGCCATGAGATCACCGGCACGGTCGCCGTGCTCGGCAGCGGCGTGCCGGGCCTGTCCGTGGGCGACTTGGTCGGGGCCCAGTTCCTGTACGACTCGTGCGGCCACTGCGGCTACTGCGTGTCCGGCGATCAGATTCTCTGCCCGTCCAAGCGCATCACCGGCATCGTCGCCGACGGCGGCTACGCCGAGTACGGCCTGTTCAAGGGCGGATACGTGACCCCGCTGCCGGCCGGGCTCGACCCGGTGGCCGCGGCGCCGCTGATGTGTGCGGGCCTGACCGCGTTCAACGCCCTGCGGCGGGCCGGGGCCGCCCCGGGCTCCCGGGTGGCGATCATCGGCAGCGGCGGCATCGGCGCGCTCGCCATCCGCTACGCCCTGGCCATGGGCGCGCGGGTCGCGGTCATCGGCCGGTCGGCCGACGGCGAGGCGGGTGCCAAGGAGCTCGGCGCGGAGCTGTTCGTGGCCAGTCGCGACACCGACCCCGCCGCCGCTCTCAGGGCGTGGGACGGCGGCGCGAACGTCATCCTGAACGCCGCCCCGTCCAACGAGGCCGCCTCCGCCGTCCTCACCGGGCTGGCCCCGGACGGCACGCTGGTGCTCTGCGGCTACGACAACACGCCGCTCACGCTGCAGGCCCAGCCGATGGTGCTCAACCGCCTGCGGGTGATGGCCTCGCCGTCCGGCTCGCCGCACGATCTGCGTGACACGCTCGCCTTCTCCGCACAGCACCGCATCCTGCCCGCGATCACGCCGATCACCCTCGACCAGGCCTCGGCGACGCTGGAGGCCATGGGCGGCGGGACCGGCGGCGGTCGCCGCGTCATCACCTTCGAGTAGCGCCTCTTCGTCTTCCAGCAAGCCACCGGGTTCCGTCCTCGACGCAGGACGGCGGCAGTCCCATGCCCGGGAGTGCCTCATGAGCAAGACCATCCTCATCACCGGCGCCAGTTCGGGGTTCGGCGCGCTGTCCGCGCGCGCCCTGGCGCGTGCAGGTCACACCGTGTACGCGGCGACGCGCGCCACCACGGGCCGCAACGCCGGGCGCGTGGCGGAAGCCGCGGCGTACGCCGAGGAACACGACGTCGACCTGCGGACCGTCGAGCTGGACATGCTCGGCACGCAGCGGCTCAACCGGGCGATCCTGCCGCACATGCGCGGGCGGCAGCACGGGCTGCTGGTGTGGATCGGCTCCGGCTCCACCAGGGGTGGCATCCCGCCGCCAACGCCGGCCACCCGGCCGAGCAGGCCGTGATCCGGCCTATGACGAGCGATACGGCGGGCTGATGAAGCAGGTGGGGGCGCGGCTGGCCGCGCTGCAGCCGCCCGGTGCCGGCGCACGCGATCCCAGGCTCTCCCCATCGGCTCCCCAGAGGCGGCCTGCGTTAGGGTCGCGGGTGCGGCAATGCCATATAGAAGGGTTGAACGGGATGAGCGGGACGGTTACGGCGGTCAGCAGCAACGGCGAGTACTCCTTCACCAAGCCGAACCGGGTGAGCATCACCCTGCTCGCCGGGCTCGGCGTGGAGGGGGACGTGCACGCGGGCGTGACGGTCAAGCACCGCTCCCGGGTCGCCCAGGATCCCACCCAGCCGAACCTCCGCCAGGTGCACCTCATTCACGAGGAGCTTTTCGCCGAGGTCGGCGAGGCGGGTTTCACGGTGAAGCCGGGTGAGCTCGGCGAGAACATCACGACCAAGGGCCTCGATCTGCTGGGCCTGCCAGTCGGCACCCTGCTGCGCATCGGCGAGGAGGCCGTGGTGGAGCTGACCGGGGTGCGCAATCCTTGCCTGCAGATCGACAACTTCCAGAACGGCCTGCTCAAGCAGGTCGTCGGCCGCGACGCGGAGGGCAACGTGGTGCGCAAGGCCGGCGTCATGAGCGTCGTCAGGACCGGTGGCGTCGTGCGCCCCGGCGACGTGATCAAGGTCGAGCTCCCGGCCGGGCCGCACCGCCCCCTCGACCGGGTCTGACCTCCCCCGGGGCCGATCGGGGCCGGATGAGGCGTCAGGGGTGCCGCACCCAGACGTCCGGGCTGATGGGCAGCGTCGTCCCCGAGCCGGTGGAAGGTCTGTCCATGGAGCTCGGCGTCCGCATCCGGGAATGGGGCGGCGGGCATGTGATCGCCGCTCCGCCCGCCGAGGAGATCGGCGGCTGACTTTCAGCCGGCGGCGGCCGACAGCAGAGAGAGGGCCGCCTGGCGGGCGTGCTCGCCGGCCGCCGCCAGGTCCTGACGGGCGGCCACGCGGTCGCTGCGGGCTTCCAGCACGGCCTGGACGAGGCCGTCCTTGGTGCCGAAGTGCCGGTAGAGCGTCTCCTTGGACACGCCCAGGCGGGTGCACAGCTCGGCCACGCCGATGCCGTCGAGTCCGCGCTCGTACAGCAAACCGGTGGCCGCCGTCAGGATGGCGGCCCGGGTGCGGCCGGGGTCGATGGTCGAGCCGTTGGGAACTGGCATGAGTTCGATGGGTGGCGGCTGCCACCGGAAAATCGGTGGACGGCGTCGGTATCGTGCCGAGCATGAACATGATCGACGTCGACCGGTTCATCGCCGACGGATTCGCCAAGGTGGAGGCGGTGGTGCCGCGCGAGGTCGGGGATGCGGCCAGAGCGCTGCTGTGGCGGCAGATCGGCCTGTCACCGGACGATCCCTCCGGGTGGACGCAGCCGGTGGTGTGGGCGGCGGACCTGACCGGGCAGGGGCCGTTCGGGCAGATCATGGCCAGCCCGAAGCTGCACGCGGCGCTGGACGCCGTCGCCGGCCCGGGCGGATGGGCGCCGCGCGGCAGCGTCGGCAACATCCCCATCCGGTTCCCGCGGGTGCCGCCCGCCGACGACCGGGGCTGGCACGTCGACCACAACACCCAGCGGCCCGACGGCACGTGGGGGGTGAGCGGACGGCCGGGCACCTTGCTGCTGCTGGTGCTCTTCTCCGAGGTCGGCCCCGACGACGCGCCCACCCGGGTGCGCGCCGGGTCCCAGCGTGACCTGGCCGCGGTGCTGGACGAGCAGGTGATCGACCCCATGAAGTCCGGGCCGCTCTTCGACGAGACGGGCCGTGACCGTCCCGTGGCGCTGGCGACGGGACGGCCGGGGGACGCGTACGTGCTGCATCCGTTCACCGTGCACGCCGCTCAAGAGCACCTGGGCGCCGAGCCGCGGTTCATGGCGCAGATGCCGATCGTGCTGGCCAAGCCGCTGGCGCCGGGCGATGACACGCCCCTCGCGCGGGCCGCCGGCTGGTGAGGCGCACCGCCGTGGTCAGCAGCGCCAGTCCTGCCGCGTGGCCCACTCGCGCAGGCTCGTCGTCCCCGTCCTGATCAGCGCCGGGTCCGGGGCCGGAGGCGGCGGCGTGCCAGGCGGGGGCGGGGTGTAGGCGGCGGCGATCCCCGCGGCGGCTTCGGGCCCGAGGTGCGGGGCCAGCATGCGCTCGTACTCCCCCGGCTCGACGGTCCGCCACCGCAGGTCGCGCCGCAGCGCGGCGGCGAGCTCCGCGGCGGCCTGGTCACCGGTCAGCGCCTGGGGGCCGGCCACGATGCGCAGCGGCGGCGGGGCGGGGTCGGTGACGAGCTCGGCGATGGCGGCGGCCAGGTCGTCGAGCGCGAGCCACGGCACCGGCAGCTCGGCGGCCAGCGGGTAGGCGATCTCCCCCCCGGCCACCAGCGGCAGCGACCAGGGGGCGGCCAGGTTCTCCATGTACGTGCGCGCCGGCCCGACCACCGCGGCGACGTCGACGACGCCCGGCAGCTCGGCTGCCAGCAGCACCCGGGCGTCCACGAAGGGCACCCCTATGGGCTCGGCGACGGGCGGGCCTCCAGTGTTGAAGACCGCCCGCGGCACCCCCGCGCCCTTCAGCGCGCCGAGCACCGCCTCGGCCTGCGGCACCGCCGAGTCGGCGGCGAACGCCAGCGGCAGTTGCACGACGACCGCGTCGGCCCCGGCGTAGGCGTCGGTGAGGGAGGCGGGAACGGACAGGTCGGCGACGACCGGTTCGGCGCCGGCGGGCAGGCCCGGCGCGGAGGCGCTGCGGACGACGGCCCGGACGCGATGGCCCGCGGCGAGGAGACGGCGGACGACAGGGCTGCCCTGGGTGCCGGTCGCTCCATGGACGACGACGGTTGATCTGCTCATGGACCGGCACATTAGTTTCCCATATGAAGTAGTACCTAGGATGAAATATTGTTTCCGTGTGGAAACCAATGGGGTGGACCTCGTCTCCCGGCTGAAGACGGCGTGCCCGCGGGGGTGCGGTGTCGAGCGGACGCTGAAGGTGCTCGACGGCAAATGGACGACGCTGATCATCCGGGAGCTGCTGACCGGCCCCAAGCGGTTCGGGGAGCTGCGGTCCGCCCTGGGCGAGCCCAGCGCCAAGACGCTCACCGACCGGCTGCGTGCCCTGGAGCATCAGAGGATCCTCACCCGTACGGTGCACGCGGAGGTGCCGCCCCGGGTCGTCTACGAGCTCACCGAACAGGGTCAGAGCCTCAGCGGCATCCTCTACGCCATGCTCGTGTGGGGCGAGGAGCATCCGCTCACCGAGGAGGATCACTGACGGCGGGCCCGTCGCCGGTGGCACGCAGGAAGCGCTGGGCGAGCCTCCGCAGCTCCGCGATCAGCTCGGGTGAGCCCTCGACTGTGAAGTCCTCGCCGAGCATGGCCAGGTAGCTCGCCAGCATCAGGGGATCGTCCGAGCCGGGCTCGAAGACGCACCGGTCCTCGCCCAGCGGCCGGATCTCGGCCGGCACCGGCAGCTTCGCCGCCACCCGCTCGGCGGGCGCGTGGACGGTCACACGTGCGCGGTAGCGCCAGGTCGCGGTGCCGACGCCGCGGGCGACGTGCCGGGCGACGTCGCCGCCCTCGGGCAGCGGGCGCGGGGTGAAGCGGGGACCGGCCGGGGTGCGGGGCCGGATGCGGTCGACGCGGAAGGTGCGCCAGCCGTCGCGGTCGAGGTCCCACGCCAGCAGGTACCAGCGGCGGCCGGTGTGGACGAGGCGGTGCGGCTCGGCCACGCGAAGACTGTGCCCGCCGTCGTGGTCGCGGTAGTCGAAGCGGAGCCGCTCCTGATCACGGCAGGCGGTCGCGATCGTGGTCAGGACGCCGGCGTCGACGCTCGGCCCCGACCAGGGCGCCGGCACCGTGTACGCCTGCAGCGCGTCCACGCGGCGGCGCAGCCGGGACGGCAGCACCTGCTGCAGCTTGACCAGCGCGCGGGCGGAGGTCTCCTCGATCCCGGCCACGGTGCCGCCGGCGGCGGTGCGCAGGCTCACGGCGATGGCGACGGCCTCCTCGTCGTCGAGCAGCAGCGGCGGCAGGTGCGCGCCGGCGCCGAGCCGGTAGCCGCCGGCCGCTCCTGGGGTGGCCTGCACCGGGTAGCCGAGGGCGCGCAGCCGTTCCATGTCGTTGCCGATGGTGCGCGTGGTCACCTCCAGGCGGGCGGCCAACTCGTCGCCCGTCCAGTCGCGGCGGGCTTGGAGCAGGGACAGCAGTTTCAGCAGGCGGGCCGAGGTCTCCAACATTCTTCAAGTGTGCTCCCGATTCCGGAAAGAGCCGTTCCTGAATGGCCCGTAGCGTCGGGGTATCCCGATGCGAAGGAGAATTCCGATGGAGATCCGGCCGTTCAGCATCGCCATCCCGCAGTCCGACGTCGACGACCTGGCCGACCGGCTGGCCAGGACGCGCTGGCCCGACGAGCTGCCCGGCTCGGGCTGGAGCCGCGGCGTGCCGCTGGAGTTCCTGAAGGAGCTGGCCGCGTACTGGGCTGATGGTTTCGACTGGCGCGCCGCCGAGGCGCGGCTGAACGAGTTCCCGCAGTTCGTCACCGAGATCGACGGGCAGCCGATCCACTTCCTGCACGTCCGCTCCGGCAACCCCGACGCCCTGCCGCTGCTGCTCACCCACGGGTTCCCGAGTGCGTTCGCCGAGTTCACCACCCTGATCGGACACTTGCGGCAGGACTTCCACCTGGTGGTGCCGTCGCTGCCCGGCTTCGGCTTCTCCACCCCGGTTGGCGAGGCCGGGTGGGCGATGGGCCGCACCGCGCGGGCCTGGGTCGAGCTGATGCGCCGTCTCGGGTACGACCGCTACGGCGTGCACGGCGGCGACGTCGGCGCGGGCGTGTCCGGCGCGGTGGCCGGGCTCGACGGCGAGCACGTGGCCGGGCTCCACGTGGTGACCGACCCGTTCACGGCGGCGAACACCGCCACGTTCCTGCCCGGGATGGCCGAGCGGCTGGACCCGGATAACCCCGTGGACCAGCTGGCGCTGGAGCGGATGGCGCAGTTCCGCCAGGAGGGCGGCGGCTACCTGGCGATCCAGAACAGCCGGCCGCAGACCATCGGATACCTGCTCAACGACTCCCCGGCCGGGCAGCTCGGCTGGATCGCGGAGAAGTTCGAGGAGTGGACCGACCTGCCCTACGACCGGGATCAGCTGCTGACGATCGTCAGCCTGTACTGGTTCACCGGCTCGGGGATCTCAGCCGCGCGTTTCCTGTACGAGCAGGCGCACTCCTCCGACTGGGGCGCGCCGCCGGCTGTGCCGCAGGCGTTCGCGGTGTTCGGCGCCGACGCCACGGTCCGCAAGCTGCTCGACCCGCCCGCCGGCACGCATTGGACGGAGTACGAGCGCGGCAGGCACTTCCCCGCCATGGAGGCGCCCGAGGTGCTGGCCGCCGACCTGCGGGGCTTCTTCTCCGGGCTCAAGTGACGGCTCTTCCCTTTCCGGCCCCGGTCAGGCGATCTCCTTCAGGTCGAGGATCGGGCCGAACGGGTCGTCGAGACGCCGGCCGTCGCGCTGCTCACGCTGCTCGCGCTCGGTGAGCAGGCACGAGTCCAGCAGGGCGCGCAAGCGGCCGGTGTCGAGGTCGGGGCCGGTGAAGACGAGGTGCTGCACGCGGTCGCCGCACTCGGGGTCCCAGTCCAGGGAGGCGGCCAGGCGACGCGCGGGCGAAATCAGGTCCCAGGCGGCGCCGGGCAGCGCGGCCAGCCAGGGTCCGGCGTCCTCGACCGAGACGATCCCGGCCACGGCGTCCCAGGCCAGCATCCGGTCGGGCCGGGTGGCCAGCCAGAAGCGGCCGCGCGAGCGCACCGACTCGGTGACCAGCTCGTCCACGGCCTCGAACAGCCGGCCCGGGTGCAGCGGCCGGCGTTCGCGCCAGACCATGGTGACGATCTCGTCGGTCTGGGCGTCGCACGGCAGCCGGGCGGTGCCGGGTTCGACGCGTTCGGCCAGCTCAGCGGCGCACACGGCCGGCCCGGTGACGGAGGGCAGGCCGGTGACCAGGTGGACCGGCGTGACGGGGGCCAGGTGGGACAGCACGGCGCGCGACAGCTCCCGGTCGCCCTCGTCGCCGCCGTGCAGCACCAGAGCGGTCGGGTACTCGATCTGCCGGGCCATGACCTCCGCCAGATAGCGCTGGTCGCCTGCGGCCGCCATCTTGCCGACCTCGGCCAGCCGCTCCCCGCACGTCAGGTCATCGGGCATGGCGGCGGCGTCCAGCGCGGTGAGCACGCCGGTGAGCCGCAGCACGTCGTGAGCCTCCGGGCAGTCGACGGCCTCGGCCACCGAGCGCGGCTCCACCGAATCCCACAGGTCGGCGATCAGCAGCGTGGCGGCGGGCGCCAGCCTGATCAGCTGCGGGATGAGGTCCTCGCGCACGGTGCAGGTCACGCAGCCGTGCGCGAGCCGCACCTCCGTCTCGTCCCTGACGCCGGCCCGGTCGCGCACGGTTCGCCGGACCAGGCCGCCGGCGACCCGGGTGAGGTCGTGGTGGACGGCGACCGAGCCGGGGTGGTCGGCCAGCAGCCGCTCGACGGTGGCCGTGCGTGCCGGGCCGTGCAGGCCCGCGACGAGGACGACGGGAGTGGGCACCGAACCTCCAGTTGCCAAAATGAAAATCGTTGTCGTTATCATGGCACAGATTGGCGACCCGGAAGGAACCGCATTGGCGAGAAACGACCTACGCCCGGTGATCAAGCTCCGCTCGACCGCGGGGACCGGCTACACGTACGTCACCACGAAGAACCGGCGCAACGACCCCGACCGGCTGACGCTGCGCAAGTACGACCCGATCGCGCGGCGGCACGTGCCGTTCCGCGAGGAACGATGAGAGGAACCGATGTCCGCCCACTGCCAGCTCACCGGCGTCAAGCCGGTCTTCGGCAACAACGTCTCCCACTCCCACCGGCGCACCCGCCGGCGGTGGAACCCCAACATCCAGAGCCGCCGCTACTGGCTGCCCAGCGAGGGGCGCTTCGTCCGGCTGACGCTCAGCGCCCGGGCGATCAAGACCGTCGACAAGATCGGCATCGAGCAGGCCGTCGCCCGCATCCGGGCGCGAGGAGAGAAGATCTGATGGCCAAGAAGAGCAAGATCGTGGCCAATGAGCGCCGCAAGGCCGTCGTGGAGCGTCACGCGGCGCGGCGGGCCGAGCTGAAGGAGATCATCCGCACCGGCACGCCGCAGGAGCGGGAGCAGGCCGTACGCGAGCTTAACCGCCAGCCGCGCGACGCCAGCGCCACCCGCGTCCGCAACCGCGACTCCATCGACGGCCGCCCCCGCGGGCACCTGAGCAAGTTCGGGCTGTCGAGGGTGCGCTTCCGCGAGATGGCACACCGGGGCGAGCTGCCCGGTGTGACGAAGGCGAGCTGGTGATCGTGGCCGTACCCAAGCGCAAGACCTCCCGCAGCAACACCCGCCACCGCCGCAGCCAGTGGAAGGCAGCCGTCCCCGACCTGGTGCCGATCACCGTGAACGGGCGCGAACTGCTGGTGCCGCGGCCGCTCTTCCGCGCCTACCAGAGAGGCCTGATCGCCATCCGCTGACGTCCTCAGCCGGGATCCTGGAGGGCGGCGAGGTGGTCCGAGACCGGGCCCAGGGAGAGCAGGCCGCTGCCCGCTCCCGCCAGCTCCCCGGCCGCGGGGGCGAGGGCGTCGCGGGCGCGCCGCATCGCCTCACGGTCGCCGATGGCCACGGCGGCCCTGGCCACCAGGCACCACATCGCCTCCATCAGCAGGTCACCCGGCGGGTCAGGGACCTCGCGCAGCGCCGCGGCCGCCTCCTCGGGGTGGCCGCCCGCCGCCAGCAGGAGGGGGCGGACCCACGGCTCGTACGGTCCCCAGTCCGTCTCGCCCGTCGTCCGGTGGGGAGGCCGGCGCCGGCGGTCGTCGAGCCACGAGGCGTCCACGGGCAGGCCGCGCCGCACCCGCATGCACAGCACGGCCAGCGGCAGCAGCCCGCGCTCCAGTCCCGGCATGCCGGCGCCGTCCAGGCGGGCGGCGGCGTCGCGGTAAGCGGTTTCGGCCTCGTCCGGAGTCGCGTGGCCGGCCGCGTCCAGCCGCAGTGCCCGGTACCAGCCGGTGAACACCCCCACCAGCGGCCGCTCATGCCGCTCCGCCAGCCCTTCCGCGGCGGCCGCGTGCCGGTCGGCGCCGGCGAAGTCGCCGAGGGCGCAGCGGGCCTGCAGCCGGATGAGGTGGCCGAGGACCTCGTAGGTGTCCATTCCGTGCCGGGCCGACAGCGCCACCAGCTCGGCGCCGATCTCGTCGCGGCGGCCGGCCAGGCCCGTACGGTGGAAGCTCTGCATGAACACGCCGTTGAGCGCGAACGCCAGCAGCGCCGGATCGTCCAGCCGCCGAGCGATCTCCTCCGCCTGCCGGGCCGCCTCGGCCCCACGCGTGCCGCGATCGGTGACACCGGCCGGCGCGCCCTCTGATCGTCCGGTGTCACCACGGGACCCCAGGACACCTGTACGCCGTTCCGCCGCACCACCGCCTACCACGGGGACTCCGCTCCGTGATTCCAGGGCGATCGTGGCCAGCAGGCGGGCTCGCGTCGCCTCAGGGGCGGTGGGCGGGAAGGCGGCCAGGGCACCTCCGGCCGCCGCGACGACCTGGGCCGCCTGCGCCGGGTCGTCCGAACGGGTCCAGATCGCCGGCACGTCGTACGAGCCGATCACCCGCGCGGTCAGCTCCACATCGCCCAGCTCCTCCGCCGCCGCGATCGCCGCCACGCGGTGCCGGCGCGCCGCCACCAGCCCGGCTCCGCCGGTGACGGCCAGGTCGCGCATCAGGCTCATCGTGGACTCCAGCCGCGCCCGGGCGCCCGACGGCACGCTGCGGTCGTAGGCGGCCGCCGCCTGCGCCCACACCGACCCCGCCGTGTCCGGCGCCGGGTCCAGATGGGGCGCGTGGCGCAGGATGTCGGCCTCCAGAGCGCGCAGGCGCGGCCCCGGGTCCACGCCCAGATGCTCCACCAGCAGGGCGCGCGCCCGGCGCAGCACCGCGAGGGCGTCGCCCTGGCGGCCGGTACGGTACAGCGCCAGGGCCAGCAGCCGCCACGCGTCCTCCCGCCACGGGTGCTCGGCCACGTGCGCGTCCAGATCCGGCACCGCCTCGGCCGCCAGCCCCGTCGCCAGCCGCGCCTCGGCCTGCCGTTCGACGGCGCGCAGCCGCAGCTCGGCCAGCCGGGACCGCTCCGCCCGCGCCCACGCCTGGTCGGCGAAGTCGGCGTACGCGGGCCCGCGCCACCAGCCCAGTGCCTCCTCCAGCCGCTCGGCGACCTCCTCGGGTGGAAGCGCCGCGGTGACCGCCTGCTCGAAGCGCCAGGCGTCCACCGCGTCGGGGGCGGGGCGCAACGCGTACCCGGGCCCTTCGGTGACCAGCAACCGTGGCGCGGTCCGGGGTGGCCGGTCGGGCTCCAGCGCGCGGCGCAGCGCCGCGACGAACGTACGCACCGCGCCCACCGCACCCTCCGGCGGGTCGTCCTCCCACAGGTCGGCGACCAGGTGGGAGACGGGCACGACCCGGCGTCTGGCGACGATCAGCCGGGCCAGCACCGCCCGATGCCGCGGACCCTTCACGTCGATCACGCCCCCGGCCCCGTCCCAGGCCGTCACCGGCCCCAGCACCCCGAACCCGACCCGCACCGCCGACATCACCCTCCCCCGCCAGCCACGGTAGCGCGCTGATCGGATGCTCATTCGCGCCCGGCACGCTGGAGCCGACCGGATCAGTCATCGCAAGAGGAGCGGAAATCATGATCACCGGGTTCGACTACCGGCGCGTCCCCGTCGCCGACGGTGTGTCGCTCAACGTGGCCGTCGCGGGCTCGGGCAGCCCGATCGTCCTGCTGCACGGTTTTCCTCAGACCCACCTGATGTGGCGGCACGTCGCCGCCGACCTGGCCGCCGACCACACCGTGGTCTGCCCCGACCTGCGCGGGTACGGCGCCAGCGACAAGCCCGCCGAGGCCGGCCCCGGCACCTATGCCAAGCGCACCATGGCCGCCGACGTGGTGAGGCTGGCCCGTGAGCTCGGGTTCGAGCGGTTCGCGCTGGCCGGGCACGACCGCGGCGCCCTGGTCGCCTTCCGCGCCGGGCTCGACCACCCGGCGGCGATCTCCCATCTGGCCTGCCTGGACGTGCTGCCGACCGTGGACATGTGGGACGTGCTGCGGGGCGCGGGCGCGGCCGTCGGCTTCCACCTGTACCTGATGGCGCAGCCGCCCGGCCTGCCCGAGCGCATGATCGCCGCCAGCGCGGACGCGTTCTTCGGCCATTTCCTCGACCTGTGGACCGGCGACCCGCAGGCGATCCCGGACGACGTCCGCGCCGCCTACCTGGAGGCGTGCCGGCAGGCGATCCCCTCGATCGTCGCCGACTACCGCGCCTCCGCCGGCATCGACGTCGAGCACGACCTGGCGGACCGGGAGGCCGGCAACCTTCTGCGGATGCCGGTGACCGTGCTGCAGCAGGACTGGGGCGCCGCACTCGGGTACGACGCGGCGGCGTTGTGGCGGGCCTGGGCGCCCGACCTGCGGCACGAGACCGTCACCTGCGGCCACTTCATGGCCGAGGAGGCCCCGGCCGACATCGCCAAGGCCCTGCGCGCCCTGCTCGCCCGCTGACCACCTCTCATTAGGGGCTGCTCACCTGAAGGCGTCGAGGTCCTCGGCCGCCCAGTCGCGGAAGGTGCGCGGTGTCAGGCCGGTCAGGTCGTGGACGGCAGGCAGCGGGGTGCCGAACAGGACGGCGTTCCTCTCAGCCCCGCCCAGACGACCAGCGGGCAGGTCGGTCAGGCGGGGGACCGGGCCGGCACCCGGTGCCGTACGCCACTGGGTGCCGACCTGGGCGCGGCTGCGGACGGTCAGCTCTCTTGGTCGCTAGCGCCGTGGAGCGCGTGCCGCTCCAGGTGCCGGGCGCACACCTGTGCCCACGTCAGGTTCGTCACCGCAACGCGCCGAAGAACGCCCGGATGTCGGCCGCGTGGTCCTGCGGCACCTCCATCGCCACGAAGTGGCCGCCGGGATTCCCCTCCGGCCAGTGAACGATCTTGTTGTCCCGCTCGGCGAGGCGGCGCATCAGAGCGGAGCCGCCCCCATACACGCCGGACGGCACCCGGTTCTGCCCCTTCGGCCAGGCGAAAGCGCCGTCCTCGGCCAGGGTCACGCGCTCGTACATCGGCCACGAGGACGACCCTGACGTGCCGGTGAACCAGTACAGCGAGGCGTTGGTCAGCATCAGGTCCCGGTCGATGGCCTGCTCAGGAGTGTCCACCGTGATGCTGAACTCCTTGAACTTCTGGATCAGCCAGGCCAGCAGCCCGACCGGGGAGTCGTTCCAGGCGTAGGCGAAGGTCTGCGGCGCGGCCCGCAGCAGCGCGTGATGGTCCACGCCGCCGCTCATCCACTGTTGCATCATCTGCCATTCGGCCCGCTCGGCGTCGTTCATGTCCGGCACGTCGGCCTCGGTCGGGAAGCCGAACCCGCCGTCGATGTGCACGCCGACGACGTGCTCCGGGTCCGCCGCGGCCACCGCCGGCGCGATGTAGGCGCCCAGGTCGCCGCCCTGGGTGCCGTACCGGTCGTAGCCGAGGCGGGCCATCAGCTCGGCCCACATCCGGGCCACCCGCTCGACCGTGAACCCGGTTCGCGGCGGGGCCTGGGAGAAGCCGAAGCCCGGCACCGACGGCACCACGACGTGGAAGGCGTGCGCCGGGTCGGCCCCGTGCGCGCGAGGATCGGTCAGCGGGCCGATCAGATCGGCGAACTCTACGAACGAGTTGGGCCAGCCGTGCGTGAGGATCAGCGGCAGCGCGTCCGGCTCCGGGGAGCGTACATGCAGGAAGTGCACGTCCAGCCCGTCGATGCCGGTGATGAACTGGGGGAACTGGTTCAGCCGCGCCTCGTGGACGCGCCAGTCGTATCCGCCCGCCCAGTGGTCGACCAGGTCCCGCAGGTAGTCCACCGGCACCCCGCGGCTCCAGTCGTCGCCGGGCAGTTGCCGGGGCCAGCGGGTACGGGTCAGCCTGTCGCGCAGGTCGTCGAGGTCGGCTTGCGGGATGTCGATCCGGAATGGCGTCATGTGAATCACCCTAGGATTCATGTAGGTCAGGTTCTGGCACATATGGCTGGCATTCTTGATTCATGTCTTCAGATACCTCAGGCCGGCTGCTGAGCCTGCTGTCGTTGCTGCAGACCCCCCGCGAGTGGCCGGGCAGCGAGCTGGCCGCGCGGCTGGGCGTGAGCCTGCGCACCATCCGCCGAGACGTGGACCGGCTCCGCGAACTGGGCTACCCGGTGAACGCCACGATGGGCGCGGTCGGCGGGTACCGGCTGGCCGCCGGCAAGGCGATGCCGCCGCTGCTGCTGGATGAGGAGGAGGCGGTGGCGATCGCGGTGGGGCTGCGCACCGCGGCCGGGCACGCGGTGGCCGGCATCGAGGAGGCGTCGGTACGGGCGCTGGCCAAGCTGGAGCAGGTGCTGCCCGCCAAGCTGCGGCACCGGGTCGGCGCGCTCGGCGCGGCCACCGAGCCGCTGCTGACCTGGGAGCAGCCCGCAGTCGACCCGGAGCGGCTGGCCACGCTGGCCTCGGCCATCGCCAACCGGGAGCGGCTGCGCTTGTCGTACCGCCGGCACGACGGGGTGACCGGCGAGCGCCGGGTGGAGCCGTACCGGCTGGTCTCGGCGGGGCGGCGCTGGTACCTGGTCGGCTACGACAACGACCGGGACGACTGGCGGATCTTCCGGGTGGACCGGATCGGGGAACTGACGTGCATCGCCGTGCGTACCGCGCCGCGGCAGCTGCCCGCGGCGGACGCGGCCGCGTATGTGACCGGCAAGCTGCTGGAACTGGCTCCGGTCTACCGGACGGTGGCGACCCTGCACGCGCCGATCGAGCGGGTGGCCGGGCGGGTCGGCGACTCTCCCGGCGACCTGCAGCCCATCGACGCGGGCAGCTGCCGGCTGAACGGCCACACCGACACCCTGGAGTGGACGGCGTGGCGGCTGCTGTCGCTCGGCTG
The DNA here is from genome assembly GCF_008065375.1 of Nonomuraea sp. SYSU D8015. GTDB lineage: Bacteria > Actinomycetota > Actinomycetes > Streptosporangiales > Streptosporangiaceae > Nonomuraea. The sequence goes on along the minus strand of NZ_VJYI01000027.1, from coordinate 106,577 downwards.
CGAGTTCGAGGTGCACGAGCCGCCGGAGCTGGTGGCGTACCTGCGCGAGCTGGCCGGCCGAGCGGCCCGGGCGGCGGGGCCGCCGACGGACGGCGCGGCGTCCGAGAAGACCGCCGGCGAGCCGGCGGCGGGCGACTGAGATGCCCCTCATCTCAGTCGCCGTGCGGCTTCCCCGACCAGGTCGTACGCCTCCGCGCCGACATCAGGTGATCTTGGGGGTGGCGCGCATGCCGACGTATACGCAGGCGGTCCCGTCGGACAGGGTGGAGAAGACGACGGGCATGTAGTCCTCGCTGAAGGAGGGGCCCGCGCCGGAGGCGGCGAACACGGTCGGGGTCACTGGGGTGAGGTCCATGTCCAAGGGCGGGGACATGTCCTTCATGCCATCGATGAACTCGTACCGCATGTGCGCGCCGCCGTCCACGCCCCTGCTGACCGTGATGACCACGCCTTCGCGCCGGTAGGTGCCGAGCAGCGGGGCGAGGTCGACGGCGGGCGGCTGCGCCGGCGGCCCGAACGGGGCGGGCATGGTGACCCCGGCCAGCTCGGCGAGCAACTCGCGGAACAGGTCGGCGTAGAGCAGGCGGGCACTGCCGCCGTTGGTCATCAGGACGAGGACGAGCCCGGCGTGCGGGACGACCCGCAGGTAGGCGTACTGGCCGATGGCGGCGCCGTCGTGGCCGTAGCCGGGGATGCCGGCCCAGTCGTAGAGGGTCCAGCCGAGGCCCCAGCCGTCGGCGGAGACCGTCCACTTGTCGGGCACGTCGACCTCGCGGCGCTGCATCGCGGCGACCGCCTCCGCCGACAGCACGCGGGTGCCGTCGGGGGCGAGGCCACCGTCGAGGTGCAGCTTGGCGAAGCGGGCCATGTCGCCGGCGGAGACGATGACGCGGCCGGCCGGGCCGGCCGAGCGCGGCATCAGGTCCCAGACCGGCGCCGGGTCGGGGTCGGCGCCGGGCTCCCCCAGGTGGCTCATCGCCGTCCGGAAGCGCAGCGCCTCCTCCGGCAGCGTCATCGAACGCTCCAGGCCGAGCGGGGTGAACAGCAGGTCCTTGAGCGCCTGGTCCCAGGTCCGGCCGGTGAGCACCTCGATGAGCCGGCCGAGCACCACGTAGCCGAGCCCGCCGTAGGAGATCGCGGTGCCGGGCGGGCAGTCCAGCGGCACGTCCCTGGCGGCCTGGACATACAAGGCGAGACAGTCGTCGCCGCGACCGCTGTCGTGGTTGAAGTCGTTGGTGACGCCGCCGGTGTGGGACAGCAGGTGCCGGACGGTGATCTCGGCGGTTGACCGGGGGTCCGGGGTGGCGAACTCGGGCAGCACGTCGGCCACCCGCGTGTCCAGGCCCAGCCGGCCCTCGTCGATCAGCCGCATGACGAGCGTGGCGGTGTAGACCTTGGCGATCGAGCCGGACAGGAACACCGAGTCCGTCGTCACCTCCACACCGGTGCCGCGGTGCAGCACGCCGCTGGTCAGCTCGTGCACCCGGCCGTCGGTCAGCACGGCCAGCGCGGCGCCCGGGACGTGGTGCGCGGCGCGCAGCTCGTCGAGCCGGGCCTGCCAGTGCTCGCGCTCGAAGCGGCGGCCGGCCGAGTCGCGCAGGCCCCAGTCGCCCTGCGCGGTCCAGGAGCCCTCGGCGTTCCAGCTCAGTTCCGTGGTCATGAATCTCTCCTCAGTACGGTGTCGATAGGGGTAAGGGTCAGGTCAGGAGTGGGTGGGCGTCGCGAGCTCGCGCGTCGTCGCGCCGGTGGGGCCCGCCGGACCCGGCGCCCCGGCCTCCTTGCCGCCGCGCAGGACTGGACCGCCGACCAGGCCGACCATGGCGACGGCGCTCCACGCGGTCAGCGCCTTGCGGTGCTCCCGCTCGTCGAACACGGTGATCAGGATGGACAGCGCGCTGGGCATGATGAGGGCGCCGCCGACACCCATCGCCACGCGGGCGGCGGCGAGCTGGACGGGATCGGCGGCGTGGGCGGCCGCGAGCCAGGCAGCGCCGAACAGCGCCGGCCCGATGACCACGACGCGACGGCGGCCGAAGCGGTCCGACAGGCAGCACCAGCGTGCTGAGACACAGGACGATCAGGATCAGCCGGCGACGCGAACTGCTGATGTTCATGCAAAGCCTTCTTCAGGTACGTACGTTGTTCGCCTCATGCGCACGCTGTACTCCACCGGACGTGTGGGCGCGCGGGAAAGGCGGAGTGGGGGTCAGAACCCGGCAGGCGGGACCCATTCGACGAGTTGCACGACGATGCCGTTGGGGTCGGTCAGCCGCAGTTGCCACTCCCCCCACGGCGCTTCGCGCAGCGGCGTGGTGATCGGGGCGTCCTCGCGACGCAGCCGTTCGTGCTCAGCGACGATGCCGGTCACCGTGAAGGAGACGATGACGCCGGGGCGTCCGGCAGACGGCCGGGGCGGACGTCCGGCGTCGCGCTGCTGCAGGACGATGTCGACGGCCGCGTCGTCGCGTGTCAGGCAGGTGAACCCGTCGCCGACGACCGCCTCGCGGAAGCGCAGGTGCGAGGTGAAGAACCGGACGGAGGCGGCCAGATCCTCCACGGTGAACCACAGCGCCGATTCCGTGACGTTCATGCCGCCGGCGCCGCCCCGCCTCTCGCTCAAGGGTGTCGGTCGATACATGCCACACTTCCTGGTCTGTGCCCGTTCGCCGCGGTCGGCCGCGACGAGTCGAGCATGCCGGGCGGAGCAGGCCAGGAACAACGGCCGCCTCCGCAACGTCGATTAACACTGGGGTTCACGATCGGGGGACGTGGTGGAGTTACGTGACATCGAGATCTTCTTGACGCTCGCGGAAGAGCTGCACTTCACCAGGACCGCCGAACGCCTGCACGTGAGCCCCGCCCGCATCAGCCAGGCCATCAGGAAGCAGGAGCGCGAGGTCGGCGCCAAGCTGTTCGAGCGCACCAGCCGCAGCGTCCGGCTCACCTCGATCGGCGAGCGGCTGTACGGCGACCTGCGCCTCGTCCACCGGGGCCTGCGCGAGAGCATGGAGCGGGCCCGGCTGGCCGCCCAGGGCAAGACCGAGGTGCTGCGCGTCGGCATGCTGCCAGGCAACGCCTACGACCTGCGCCCCTACTGGGAAGAGTTCCGCGCCCGCCACCCGAGCTGGGGGCTGCGCATCCGGCACAACCCGTTCATCGACCCGTTCGCCCCACTACGCGACGGCGAGGTGGACGTCCTGGTCTCCTGGCTCCCGGTGGAGGAGCCCGACCTCACCGTCGGGCCGGCCGTCTTCACCGAGCCCAGGGTGCTGCTCGCGGCGCCCGGCCACGAGCTGGCCGACCGAGGGTCCGTCTCGCTCGAAGCCCTGGGTGATTTCGGCGTCCTGCGACCCTCCACGGCCCTGCCCGACTACTGGGAAGACGCCTTCGTCCCCTTCGAGACCCCCAGCGGCCGCCCCATCGAGCGGGGCCCGGCCGTGCGGGAGATGGACGATATCCTCACCATCGTCGGCTCCGGCGAGGCCGTTCACCACCTAGGCGCGCACGCCGCCCGCTACTACGCCCGCCCAGGAGTCCTCTACCTGCCTCTGCGCGACGCGCCCTGCCTGAAATGGGGCCTGGTATGGCGGAGCGATGCCGAGACCGAGCCGATCTGCGCTCTGGCCCGGGTGGTCCGCGACCTCGGCACCGCAGCGCTGTAACCACGGGCCGCCGCGGCGATCCAGGCGTCCCGTGCCGTTGGCGCGTCGACTACCGCTACGCCATGGTGCGGTCTCGTCACAATGCCAGGTGGGGCTGCGTAGGCCGGCTTGGTAGGCGATGACGACGAGTTGGGCGCGATCGCGGGCGCCGCGCCGCCCGACGACGCCGTGATTCTCGACCTGAGCCTTTGGACGATGTGCCGCAGAAGGATATGACGCCCGCTACAGATAACGCCCTATTGTCTGTGACATCGCCGATCGCGACCTGCGGTAACGGATGCGGCCACCGCCGCGATGCTCGGCCGTGATCGCCTCCATGCCGCCCCTTTTGTTTCATTTCATGGGGTCCCGCCACCAAGAACGATCTCCCAGTGACCTCCACAGCGATCACACAAGAGGCGCAGGAGAGACGATCATGTGAAATGCGGGCTCGGCACGGCGTCAACCGGATCAAACGGATGCCTGGACGTGCCGTCCGCTCCGGCAAGACCCGAAGTGCCACCTGACCGGCCTGTGGATCCGGACCGCTCGCCCGCCCCGGCCGTGACGGGCGAGGGTTCACCGGTCGCCGCAGACGGCGGCGGTCAGCGCGGTGATCGCGGCCGGGACGACCGTGGCCGGGTTGGGGTTCAGGGTGACCGCGATGGCCGCCTGCCGCCGCCCGTCCGGCGTGCTGACGACCATCCCCGTGTATCCGCGCACGCCGCCGACATGCCCGTACACCGGGCCGCAGCCGAGGTCGTAACGGTGCACCCCCAGGCCGATCCCCTTCACCCACGGCATCGGCATGTCGGCGGCCGGGACCGACGCCGTCATCTCCCGCATCAACGTCGCCGGAAGCAGCCGGCCGGTGAACAACGCTCGGTACAACGCGGTCAGATCGGACACTGTGGACACCATCGAGCCGGCCGCTCCGCTCTGGTTGATCGTCTGCTCGGTGAAGTCCACGAGCCGGTCGTAGTCGGCGTCGGGTCTGCCCGGCAGGTCGCCGGGCATGTAGCCGCGCAGATGCGGGCCGCGGACGCGGGCCCGGCCGTCGCCGTAGGAGGTGCCGGACAGGCCCAGAGGCCGGATCAGGCGGCGAGCCACCTGCTGCTCGTACGTCTCCCCGGTGACCCGCTCGATCAGCTTGCCGAGGACCACGTAATTGGTGTTCGAGTACGTCGCCCGCCCGGCGCCGGGCGGCCCACCGGGCTGGGCGAACGCCAGCGCCAGCCTGCGCTCGTCCGGCAGCCGGTCCAGGCGGTGGCGCTGCCAGTCCTGCGAGGTCCGCAGCCCCAGGGCGGCGTAGAAGTCCGGCAGGCCGCTGGTGTGCCGGAGCAGGTCGCGTACCGTGATCGCCCCGCCGTTCGGCACGCCGGGCAGCCACCGGCCGATCGGGTCCTCCAGCGCCACCCGGCGCTCGGCGACCAGCTGCAGCACCACCACGGCCGTGAACGTCTTGGTGATGCTCGCCACCCGGTATCGATCCGATGCCTTCGCCGGGCGGCCGGTGCGCCGGTCGGCGACGCCGGCCGCGGCCCGCTCCACCCGGCCGTCTTCCCGTACCGCCATGACGGCCGCGGGCGCGCCCTCACGCGTGATCGCCTCCAGCGGCGCGCTTGCTGAAGGCTCCGGGGCGGCGCTCAGGCCGGCCACCAGAGCCAGGACGATGAGGATTCTCATGGCCGCCGACGCTAGGCGCACGCCCTGACCGGCGGCATCGGAGCACAGGACCATTCCGCGGCTACGCCGGCGGCGTGGCATCTCATCCTTTCGCGTATTCTCCGTCCGGCGGCCGCTCGCTACCGTTCTTCAGGTGATCCGACGGCATCCGGCGGCGGCGCTCGAGGCGGGTTCGGCTCTGGCCACCGCGCTCGCCGTCGTCGCCTTCCCCGCCCTGACCGGCGGCCCGCTGTCCTGGGGCGGGACCGTCCCGGCCGCGGTGTGCCTGGCGGGCCTGCACCTGGCCGGGCGCCGCCGGCCCCGTGGCCGCGCTGGTCGCGAGCGCGTTCGTCCTGATCGGTCTCGGTGCGGCCGGGATGGGGCCCGGCTGGGTGTGGCCGGCCAGCGCCGCCTACGCCCGCGCGGCGCTGCGCGGGCGCCTCGCCTGGGCGGTCGGCGTCGGGGTGCTCTGCCTCGTCACCGGCTCGGCTCTCGGGGCACGCCTGCCGGCCGGGGAGGCGCTGTGGCTGGGCCTCCTGCTGGCCGGCGCCCTCGCCTACCGCGCCCATGCCCGCCTCCGGCAGGAGAGCTCCGCCCGCCGCCGCGCCGCCGAACGGGTGGCCCTGGCCCGGGAGGTGCACGACGTCATCGCCCACACTCTCGCCGTTCTCGGTGTGCAGCTCACGGTCGCCGAGGACGCCTTCGACGACGCTCCCGCCGAAGCCAGGCAGGCGCTGCGTACGGCTCAGCGGGTGCGCGGCGAGGCCGTGGCCGAACTGCGCTCCCTGATCGGGGCCCTGCGCTACGACGGCGATCCCGACGGCCGCCTGGCGGCGCTCCTCGATCAGGTACGCGCCTCCGGCCTGCGGGTGACGCTCCACCGGACCGGCCGCCCGCCTGCCGCCGTGCCGGATCCGGTGTCCTGGACGATCTACCGCGTGGTGCAGGAGGCCCTGACCAACACCGTCAAACACGGCCAGGCCCGCTCCGCCGAGGTGATCCTTCACTACCGGCCCGCCGAAATGCGCCTCACCGTCACTGACGACGGCCAATCCGGTCACGGCTGTACGGACAGCGGCGCCCCCGCAGGCGACGACCGCCCCGGCGGCCACGTCCATGTGCACGAGGACCGCGCCGTCGGCGGCTCTGCCGGCGGCGACCACGCCTGCGACGACAGCGGCCGTCACACCACCGGGGGCGACCGGCTCACCGGCCGTGCGACGTGCGGCGATGGTCCCGGCCATGGCATCGCGGGCATGCGCGAGCGCGTCGCCTCCCTGGGCGGCGCCCTGACGGCGGGCCCGGCCGGGCGGGGCTTCGCCGTCGAGGCCGTCATCCCCTTCACCGGCCCGGCGGCGCAACGCTCTGATCGGCCATCGGGAGCCGCCGGACGGCCGCATGCCGATCGGCCATCGGGAGCCGCCGGACGGCCGCATGCCGATCCGCCGTCGGCGGCCGCTGGAAGGCAGCATGCCAATCGGCCGTCGGCGGCCGCTGGACAGCCGCACGCGGATGCGCCGCCGCGATCCACCCAACCGTCCGCCTCCGGCGGTCCGGCGGCCCGGTCCGCGCCATGACCATCACCGTCCTGATCGCCGACGATCAGGATCTCGTCCGCGCAGGGTTCCGCAGCCTGCTCGGCCGGGCCCGTGACATCAGGGTCACCGCCGAGGCCGCCACCGGCGACGAGGCCGTGCGCGCCGCCCGCCAGGTCCGCCCGGACGTCGTGCTGATGGACATCCACATGCCCGGTCTCGACGGCCTGACCGCCACCGAACGCATCCTGGCCGACCATCCCGCCACCCGCGTGATCATCGTGACCACGTTCGACACCGACGAGCACGTCTTCCGTGCCCTGCGCATCGGCGCGGGCGGCTTCCTCACCAAGGACGTGGGGGCCGACGAGCTGCGCGAGGCGGTCAGAACGGTCGCGGCCGGCGACGCGCTGCTCTCCCCCGGCGTCACCCGCCGCGTGATCGAGCAGTTCGCCCACCAGCCGCCCCCGGCGCGGACCAGCCTGCCCGGCCTGACCCCGCGCGAACACGAGGTCATCCGCCTGGTCGCCGCCGGCCACTCCAACACCGACATCGCCCGCCGCCTGTACATCAGCCCGCACACCGTCAAGACGCACATCACCAACATGATCAACAAGCTGGGGCTGCGGGACCGGACCCAGCTCGCCATCCTGGCCTACGAGACCGGCCTCGTCCGTCCCTCTGCCCGCCCTGACTGACCTCCGCCGTTCACCGGGCCACGAGCTGCCGCAGCCGTCGTGCCTCCTGCACGAGCCTGCTGGATCCCTTGCGGGCCGCGATCTCGGCCACTTCCGGCAGGTCGGCGCGGGCCCCGGCGATCCTGGCCGCTCTGGCGCCGGCGGCCAGCAGGTCGGCCAGCCCGGCGCGCGGCCGCTCGCCGGCCTTGGGCAGCAACCCGGGCAGCACCCGTACGATCAACGCCCATACCGCCTCGTGCGCGCCCGCCTGCGTGGCGTCGTCGAGGACCGCAACCATCCGGTTGAGCTTGAGGAAGCCGGCCTCGGCCAGGCACACGACGGCCTCCCCCAGCTCGGCCACGGGCACCTCGCCGCGGGTGGCGAGGGTCAGCAGGGCCTCGGCGGCGGCCGCCCGGTCGGCCGCATGGGGGTGGCCCATGCCGCAGGCCAGCGCGTAGGCCATGCCGGGGCCGGTCGGGCCGTCGCCATGGGCCAGGCTCGCCAGCACACGGGCCTCGCCGCCGCCGGTCTCCATCGTGGAGAACAGGCGGTCGGCCAGGTGGGCGGCCACGACGTCACGGTGTGACGGCATGGCGGCCGGCCACCACGACGGCGTGGACAGGTGGCCCCACCGCGGCTCCAGCAGCTCCCCGATGGCGCCGATCGCGTCGGGCGCGTCGGGCGCGTCGGGCAGGGTGACGGTGGCCTGCAGCACCGGCCACGAGCAGCCGTGCCGGTACTCCTTGCCGAGGCGGACCGTCACCCGCGGGTCGGCGGGCCGGCCGGCGGCCATCCAGGCGGCGCAGGCCCGGCCCGCGTCGGAGGTGAGGCGGCCGGCGCGGGCGGCGTCGGCGGCGGGGATCTCACGCGGCAGCCGGAGCAGGGCCTGCGTCAGGTCGGCGGGCAGCGCCGCGACGCCGGCCGCCTCCAGGCGTTCGAGGCGGTCGAGCAGCACGCCGGGCTCGAGGTGGCCGGTGCCCGCCGTGGGGGTGGCCAGCACGACGGGGTAGGCGCCGCCGTCCTCGAAGCGCGCCGTGAACTCTTGGGCGCGGCGCAGGTAGAGCCGATCGATCGTGCCCGCGGTCGCCGTCCAAGCGTCGTGGTGGTGCGGCGATGTCCGGGACAGGGCCCTGCTGTCCTGCGGGGAGGCGAACGCCAGGAAGGCGCGGCGCAGTGCTTCGACCACGGTGTCGAAGGTCATGTGCCCGTAGCGGCCGAACGCGCGTGGGTCGAACGGGTGCCACCACGGGTGTAACGCGGCGCGCAGCGCCTCGGGGTCGCGGTGCGACCAGTCGGCCAGGTCGGCGAGGAGGCGTTCGAAGTCGTACACGTCCGGCGGCCAGACGAAGGTGGCGAGCGCGTGTGCGAGCTCGCCCGGCGAAGCGAAGTGCGGCGGCATCCGCCGGCCGTCCCCGGCCTCGGCCAGCGGCGTGACGGTCGCCGCCTCCTCATCGATGGCGCCCCCGTACGCGGCGGCGATCTTCTCACGCAGCTCGTCGGGCAGGACGGCCGCCGAGTCCCGGACCGCCTCCCGCCCGTCGGCACCGGCCTGCGGGGCCAGCGTGACCGCCAGCGCTGCGGCCCGCTCCTGCAACGCCAGCGTGTCCTGCCGGAAGATCATCGCCATCGCCCGCAACACCGTGTCCACCCGCCCCGGCCCCCCGCCACGCCCCGCCGCTCCACCCCCGGCGATCTGCCCGGGACCTGTCGGGTCGAGGGCCGGGATGGCGGCTGGCTGCCGTCCTGGGTCTCCGCTCCCGGCAGCCCGTCCGGGCTCCCTGTCACGGCTCGTCGGGCCGATCCCGGCGATCTGCCCGGGACTGGTCGGGTCGAGCGCCGGGATGTCGGCCCGGCCGGAACCTGTGCCATGGCCCTCCGTGCCGCCCCCTGCGGTCGGCGCAAGCGCTCCGCCATGCCCGGCCGGATCGCTCCCAGCGGCAAGTCCTGGGTCTCCGCCACCTCGGGCCGAGCCGCTCCCGGCGACCCGTCCCGGCTCTCCGTCACGTCCCGCCGGGCCGGCCCCGGCGACCGGCCCGGGGCTGGTCGGGTCGAGGGCGGGGATGCCGGCCTGGCCGGGAGCTCCCTCACGCCCGGTCGGGGCGGTGGTCGCTTCGGGGTCTTCGTCACGTCCCGCCAGGGCGGCGGTCGGTTCGGGGAGTTCGTCGGGGCGCGCCGGGACGAGGGCGGGGATGGGGTGCGGGGCGCGGAGCACGGCGTCGGCGGCCCAGGACAGGACGGCGCGCAGCAGCTTCTTCTCCGGGCGGAACGCCAGCGCCTCCAGCGCCTCGGCGAACAGCTCCTCCTCCAGCCGCCCGGCCTCCTCCAGCCGCCGCAGCTGCGCCAGCGCCATGTCGGCCACCGCGACGGGACCGGCAGGCAGCAGCCTGGCGTAGTCGCGGGCATGCCCGGCCGCCTCGTCCAGATCGAGGTCGAGCCGGTCGTGCAGGACCGCCAGCGGGGCGGGCGCGGCGGGCCCGTCGCGCAGCAGCCGCCCGATGAGCCCGTCGATCACGCCCGCGCGTTCGAGCAGCCCGTCGGCGACCAGCCGGACGACGCTCTCCACCACGCGCCTGACGTCCATCAGGGCCAGCGCGTCGATCTCGAACAGGCGCGGCCCGTACGCGGCCAGCAGCGGGTCACCGGCGGCCGTGCCGGGGACGAGCTGCCGCAGCCAGCCCGTCATGAACGGATCTCCGCCCGGCGGCTCGACGCCGTTCTCGCGCACGAGCGCCGCGGTCACCGCCCACGGCCACCGGTCGGTGTGGCGCAGCCGCGCGGCCAGGCGCAACGCCAGGTCGGCCTGCCAGGCGGCGGGCCGCAGGCGCAGCAACCGGAGCAGGTGGGGCACGTCGCCATATCCCCCGCGGCGCCGGAACTCGCGGCGCAGCAGCCACGCGGTGACGGCCGCGGCGCCGCTCAGGCAGCCGGCGCCCGCCACCAGCAGGGGCGACAGCCGCCGGTCCCATTCCCACCAGCCGACCCGGTCGGGCCCGTGGGCGGCCAGGTAGCGCGGCAGCTCGGCCGCGATCGTCCTGCGACCGGCCGCGTCCAGTTCCGCGACCAGGCGGGTCGTGCCGGCCACGTCGCCGGCCCGGACGTGTGTGAGCAGGTCGTCCCATGCGCTCACGCGGGCGCTCCCTGCGGTTCGGCTCACCATGATCAGGACGTTAGCGGGCGTCCACGACAATCCCGCGGACCGTCCGGCGACGACCCTGTGACCCATCCGGCGAAGGCCGCGTGACTGTCCGGCGACGCCCCGCGCCCCCGGCTGCGGCCCTGAATGTGATATGATCATTTTGTCATGAACACTCATGACACCCCGCAACCGCACGTGATCCTCGCCGGCGACCCCGACAGCCCCGCCTCACGCTTCGTCGCCGCCATGACCTCCGGCGACTCCCAGGCCCTCGACCACGCCTACGAGGACGACGCCGTGCTGGTGCCGGTCCCCGGTTGCCCCGTCACCGGCCCCGATCGGCTCGCCGCCAACCGTCACCTGCAGAGCTTCGGGCTTCCCATCCAGGCCAGTCCCCGCCACGTCTACGTCGCCGGCGACATCGCGCTGCTCATCGTGGACTGGTCGATGCGCGGCACCGCCCGCGACGGCAGCGCCGTCGACCTCAGCGGCACCGCCACCGACGTCGTCCGGCGCGGCGCCGACGGCCGGTGGCGTTATGTCATCGACAACCCCCACGGCACCGCCTGACCCGGGTCCTAGGGCGAAGGCCCGGCAACGGTCGCGGACCATGGGAGCGAGGCGCCGGGCCGCGGCCCGCCCCAGCGTGTGGGGGCCATGACGTTCCTGGTGAACCGGAGCGACCTGCAAGGCCGGCCGCCAGGTCGTACGTGAGTTGCTGCCTCTTGGCCGGCCGGTGCGGGCCCTGACCCGCGACCCCGCCCCGGGCCGGCCTGCCCCGAGCAGGAGACCTGACCGACCCCGGCCGCGTACGGGCCGCGCTGCGCGGCGTGGTCGGCGCACACCTGCTGACCGTGGGCGGCGACGACCACGCCACGCTGCCCACCGGCCCCGAACTGGCCGCGATGGCGGCCGAGGCCGGGGCGCGGCGGGTGACCCTGATGTCGAACGGGGCGCCCGGCCCGGTGGAGGAGGCCTTCGAGCACGGCGACGTCGAGTGGACGCGGATCGAGCCGGTCGACTTTCATGAGCAACACGCTGGGCTGGGCGCCGGCCCTCCGCGCCGAGGGGCGGGTGCCGGAGCCGTTCGGCGACGTCCCGATGGCCGTGATCCACGAGGCCGACGTGGGCGCGGCGGTGGCCGCGGTGCTCGTCGCCGGCGGAGGCGGGTTACGCCGAAGGAGCTGATCGAGTTGCTGGCTTCCTGGCAGGGCCACCCGCCGCCGCAGGCGTACACGGTCTCGCCGGCGGTGCGGGAACTCACCGGCCGCCGGCCGCGCACGTTCGAGCAGTGGGTACGCGAGCACGCCCGCTGCTGGTCCTGGACGGCTACGAGCACCTGACGCAGGGATGCGCGCAGCTGACCGAGGAGCTGCTGCGCACCGCTCCACGCCTGCGCATCCTGGCCACCAGCCGCCACCGCCTGGGCGTCACCGGCGAGCAACTGCTGGCCATCGGACCGCTGCCGCTGGCTGACCAGCATGCGCCACAACGCGAGATCGCCCGCAGTGACGCGGTACGGCTGCTGATCGACCGGGCCGCAGGCTCTCAGCCCGGCTTGACAGTCGATGCCACCACCGCTCCCGTGCTCGCCCGCATCTGCCGGCGGCTCGACGGCATTCCGCTGGCCATCGAGCTAGCCGCGGCCCGGCTGCACGCCTGCTCCATCGAGCAACTCCAGCGCCAGCTGGATGACGACGCTCCCTTTCTCGGCCACAACCCGCCGGCCTGCGCGGCGCTGCCGTACCACCGTCTGAGCGCCACCATCGAGTGGAGCCATCGCCTGTGCTCGCCTGCCGAGCAACGGCTCTGGAGACGCCTTTCGATCTTCCCCGGCGGCGTCGACCTTGCCACCGCCGAGGAGGTCTGCTCCGGCGACGGCCTCGCCGTCGACGACATCGTCGACCTTATCGCCGCCCTGGTCGACCACTCCATCGTGACCGCCCAGCCGTCCGCGACCGGCATGCGCTACCGCATGCTGGACACCCTTCGCGCCTACGGGCAGCAGCAGCTGACCTCCCAGCAACTGCTACCACACGCCGGCCACGGCCGGCACCGGATTGCACATCGCTGCCCAGCCGGGCGCCTTCTGGCTGCTGGCCGGGGCGTTGAGCGAGGGCCGGCAATGGCTCGGGCGCGGCCTCGACCTGGCACCGGCGCCCACCCCGGCACGCATCACCGCGCTGTGGATCGACGCCGTGCTCGCGCTTTACCAGCACGATCTGGCCGCCGCCATCCCGCGGCTGCAGCAGTGCCGCTCCCTGGCCGAGCAGCTCGCCGACGACAAGGGGCGGACGTTCGCGGTCATGACGGGCGGCATCGCCGAACTGTCGAGCGGCCACACCGGGCGAGGGCTGGCCCTAATGCAAGCGGCGCGCACATGCCAGCGGCAGGAGGGCGACCTCGATGCCGTCGCCTTCAACCTCTACCTGGCCGCAACGTCCTGCGCCGCCGGTGATCCCAACACCGCCGCAGAACTCGGCCGCGAGCTGCTGGCGTTGTGCGACGTCCACGGCGCGTCCCTGTTCGGCGCCTACGCGCAGTTCCTCATCGGCATCGTGGCCTGGAAAGGCGGCCACTGGCAGCAGGCCGAGAAACTGGTCCAGCAGTCAGCCGAGCCGTGGATCGCCATCAACGACCACTGGGGCCTGGCCAAAGCGCTGGAAGTGCTCGCCTGGACCGCACAGGCACGCCACGCCCATCACCGCGCCGCCCGCCTGCTCGGCGCCGCTGACAGGCTGTGGCACGAGATCGGCTTCTCCCCGACCTGGCTGCCCTACCACACCCACTCCCACCAAGACTGCGAGAGCGGAGCCCGTCAGGCGCTCGGACAACGAGCCTTCACCATCGCCTTCCGGCGCGGAGCAGAACTCGATCTCCACACCGCGGTGGCGTACGCGATCAGTCACGACGATCGCCAATGACCGCCACGCCGGCGCGCTCGGGCGTGACGGCGACGGACACGGTCGGCACACCGTCCCGCTACCCAAGCAGGCACCCGTCACCGCCCAGTCGGCCAGCCGCCCGCGCTGACCGGCGCCCGGCTTGAAACTGCACGGTCTGCGTCCAGGAACAGGGCGCCTCGATCGCGGCTCTCGCGGGTAGGTACGGGTAAGCCGGGCTCTATCCGGACCGCGTCGGCAGGGCTGCCCCGACCAGCCGATCCCGCCCCGTCGGTCAGGATGATCAGGGGAGCAGAAGGGGCCTACTACTCCAGCCACTTCCTCGGAAGACCTCGTCGAGCACCTGGGGAGGCCGACGCCGTGCTGATCGGTGATGACGGCGGTTTCGCCAAACACGACCAAACTTCTCCAATTCGGGCTCCACGTTGAGAGAAGCGCAAATACTAGGCTCTGCCGGTGTGAATGAGTCACATGCCCTGGAGCATCGGGTGGCTGCCGCACTGGCGAACGGTGAGGAATTCGACGTTCGCAGGGAGACGGACCCCACCATCCGGGCATCCATGTTGCGGGAACTGATACTGGTCGCGGTCTGGAGGCCTGGGCACCACGCGGGCTGCGGATACGTGGCGCCGTGATCGACGGGCCCATGGACTGGCCGATGTCAAGGCGGTGATGCCCGTCGAACTGGTCGACTGCACGGTCGAGCATCCGATTGTTCTGGATCGGGCTCAGTTTCCGCGGCTGTCCCTCGCCGGGTTGCGGGCACCAAGGCTCAGCGCTCGGGCGCTGCGCATCGAGGACGACCTGGTGCTCGACCGTGTCGAGATAGCGCACCCCGGCGAAGGCGCGGCCCTCGACCTACTGCGAGCGACGATTGGCGGTGACCTGTATTGCCGGGGTGTCCAGTTGTCCGCTGCGAAGGGGATAGCTCTGTTGGCGGATCGCTCGGCGATCGGAGGTCACGTCACGGGTGGAGGACGCCAGTTTTCAGGGCGCTCAAGGATCGCTCCACCTCGTCCAAGCGCGGATCGGTGGCAGCCTGCTGCTTACCCGATCTGTCCTGTCCGCCGCCACGGGGTCAGCCCTGGATGCTACTCGTGCGGACATCGTCGGCTCGATCGCGCTGGACGATGGGTTCCGTATCGAAACCGCAAGTGATGAGCCGGCCGTCCAACTGGCCTCCGTCCGCCAGGGCGAGCATGGCCGGGGTGATGTATCGGTACCAGGCGGGATAGAGCCGGACCTGGTAGTGGTCGAAGGCGGCCTCGTTCTTGCCGGTTTGGAAGCATTCCTCGATCGTCCAGCGAGCTCCGGCCACCTGGACCAAGTGTTGTAATGAGACGGGCCGCGGGGTGTGACACAGGTAGAAGGCCACGTCGGAGGAGTTGCTGAGCGAGCCGCGCCCTCCCCCGTGAGATGCGTTCCGGCTGCCCCGACCGACCAGAGTGTGATTCATGTTGATCGAAAAGCCGACCGGCGGCGGGGCCGGCAGCCTCCCGCCGGTGACCGCGCAGACCCGGTCCTCACCCCAGTTCCGGCGATGCACCACGAAGCCTGCGGCACGGGTCGAGCGGCGGGCGATCCTCGGGGGCCTGATCGATGAGTACTCGCAGGTCGCATAGCCGAGCTGATTTTTCGAGCCCCACACCACCGGCGGCGGTGCCCGTTGGGGTTCCCTACGGACACCGCTCATCACTGCCTCAACATCCAGCCAACCTGGGTAGTCGCTGGTCCTGCACTGGAAGCTACGAGAAGGGCTCTCCCCACCATTTGACAGATTATTCTGTCCAATGACAGGCTGCTGGCCATGAGATACCTCGGGGAACCCGACCAGGTCCGGGTGGCGCTGTCGCCGATCCGGCGGCGGCTGCTCGAGTTGCTGCGCGAGCCATCGTCGGCGAGCCGGTTGGCCAAGGAACTCGACCTGCCCCGGCAGCGGGTGCACTACCACCTGAAGGAACTGGAGAAGGCCGGGCTGGTCGAGCTGGTCGAGGAGCGGCAGCGGCGTGGGTTCACCGAGCGGGTACTGCGGGCCATCGACACCACGTTGGTAGTCGATCCGGGGGTGATGGGTCGCGCCTTTGATGGCATTCAGGATCAGTACTCGGCCGAGCACCTGGTCGAGGTGGCCGCCGGGACCGTGCGCGAGGTCGCGCGGATGCAGGCCAAAGCCGACGAGGCCGGGCAACGGCTGCTGACGTTCACCATCGAGGCCGAGGTCCGGTTCGCCGAGCCCGGCGACCTGCACCGGTTCGCCGACGCCCTGACCGCGGCCGTCCGCCGGACAGTGGAGGCGTTCGACTCCCCCGGCGGCCGCCCGTACCGACTAGTCGCGGGCGCCCACCCGGCACCGCGCAAGCCACACTGAAGGAGACAGCAATGACTGACCCCCCACGGATCCAGGTCACCGTGGCCGCACCGCCCAGTACGGTCTGGGATGCCTTCCGGAACAAGGACAAGATCCGGCACTGGCACGGCTGGGAGTTCGACGGTGGCCCGGACGGCAGCCTGGACAAGGAGATCGAGCTCATCTACTTCACCGACGTGACCGCCGACGATCGCGTGATCAATCTGAACGGCGGCGACCGAGTCGAACTCGAACCGGTCGAGAACGGCACCCGAGTCACACTCACCCGCGCAGCACCCGGCGACGATCCCGACTGGGCCAAGTACTACGACGACATCACCGAAGGCTGGATCACCTTCCTGCACCAGCTCAAGTTCACGGTCGAGCGGCACCCGGTCGACGCCCGCCGGACCGTCTTCCTGTCAGGCACGGGCAAGACATCACCGCTGACGGCACTGGACACAGCGCAGCTGTCCCCCGGCCAGCGGTACCAGCTGGAGCTCCCGGGCGAGACCGCGACCGGCGAGGTCTGGTACCGCTCGGAACACCAGCTCGGGCTGACCATTGACGGCTGGAACGACGGGCTCCTGGTCCTAAGCCACAATCCTGACAGCGGTGCGTCCATGGCCGTCCTCAGCCTGTATGAGGTCAACGAGAGCCGCCACGCGGAACTGAGCAAACAGTGGAACGACTGGTGGACCGAGACGGTGCTGTCCTAATCATTGCGCGCCGGGGCCCGATCGGCCAGCCGTAGGGTGGGCCGATCGGGCTCGTGATGAGGCTGAGCGAGCCGGTCGACGACCGCCGGCCTCAACGGCACCGAAGTCGCGCTGCTCGACGTCCTGCTCCTGTACGTCCTGCGGGCCTGGTACACCGCCCGCCCCGGCCACGAGGCCACCGGCTGGGCGGCGGCCCTGTGCGATCCGCGGATCATGGAGGCGCTGCGGGCCGTCCATCGCGACCCGGCCCACCCGTGGACGGTCCAGTCGCTGGCCGCCCGAGCCGGGCTGTCGCGCACGGCGTTCGCGCAACGGTTCGCCACGACCATCGGGTCGCCGCCGCCGGCGTACCTGACGTGGTAGCGGATGATCGCCGCCGCGCTCCTGCACGACTCTGACCTGCCGCTGCGATCGGTGGCCGAGCCGACCGGCTACGCCTCGGAGTTCGCGTTCGCCAGGGCGTTCAAGCGGGAGTTCGGCACGGCTCCCGGCCGTTACGGGAACGGGCAGGATGGGCTGCGGGAGAGGGCCGGTGCTGAGGGCGCGCTGACGCACGGGCTGCCGTACTACACGATGGGCGCGGGAAAGCCACTGGTGGCGCTGCGGTGGTTCGCGCCGGAGCATGCCAACCCCACGGGTTGGGTGCTGCGCTCGGGGCTCAAGGCATTGGGCCCGCTCGGGCGGCACTTCGAGGTGTACGCGGTCAACCGGGCGCCGGGGCCTGGCGGCGCGCCACAGGAGCTGCTTCCTGCGGTCAAGGGCGTCACGGTGACACAGAACGTGCCATCGCTGACGGACGACGAGGCGTGGCGTTCAGCCTCAACGACGACGGGGCACGGCAATCGCTCGTCCTGGACCCGCAAACCTTCCGGTATCTGGGCACCAACTCGACGCGGCGGGAGGACCGGACGTACCAGTGGGCCGATGGCGATGACGAGACCTTCAAGGCCGGCACGGTGAGCCTGACCGCGCAGCTGGAAGCCACGATCGTGAACCAGCCCGGCCAGCGTCCCTGATCGCAGCAGAATCAGGCGCGACGGCGATGACCAGGGCGGCGGTTCAACCGACGCCCTGATACACCGCGCTGTCAGGAAGACCAGGAAGACCCCCGGTGTTACGGTGGCCTGGCGTCAATGCAGTCTCCGAGCCCCTTCATATCTCCGGCCGCCGACTACCTCGACGGCCTGAAGCTGAAGAAGGCGGACCTGATCGAGCTCGCCGACGAGGTCGGGTGGAGGCGTCCCGCCGCGACACGGTCAAGGACCTCAAGGACGTGACCGTGGGCGGCCGCCTGGACAGCGCCGCCATCCGCGAAACCGTCGCCTCCACTCCGACCCTCGACTCGGCGCAGTGGTACCAGGCCCGAGCTGAAGGGGACGTGACGCCGAAGCAGACGCCATGCCGAACAGCCCAGAGGAAGTCGAGGCCCGCATCCGTGAGGGCGTTCGCAAGGCGCCTCCCGCCTCGCACATGGGCGAGCGGTGGCCCACGCTCACCGACGCGCGAGCATCTCGCAGGGGTGCCCTGGGAACAGGTGGACGAGGTGTTGGATCGCATTGTGAGTGGCGAGGTGGTTCACCACAGAACCTCCCCATCTTGACCGCCTGGGTGCCTCCCGCGCGCAGCCCTCAGTCGAGCGCCTGCCCGTGCTGCGCCGGAGCGTCTGACAGGACAACCTCTTCTTCGGCCTGGTCGACGTTGGCGGCGAGCACCAGAGCAGCTGCCGTCGTGGCTACCGCCGCGACGGCGGCTGCCCGCCAGCGGCGTCGCGGTAGGGGTCGAGCGGAATCTGGTTCTAGTTTCGGTCCCGGTCCGGGTGGCACTCCCATGTCCAGTCGCTTGCGGACAGCGCCCCACGCCGCGGCCGCCTGCTCGTCAAGTCCACAGCCGAGGACGAACGCCGTAACCACCTCCCCGCGGGGCAGCGTCTCGCGCTTGAGCATCCCGGCCGCAGTCGAGTACGGCAGGTGGTGGCCGGCCCGTTGCGCCTGGGACTGAATGTCGCGGTAGCTGCGCCCGGACCACGCTTTGAGTCGTTGCAGTGCGGCCACGAACTCGGCGTCGGTGTGTGCGGCAGTTGGATCGGGACATCCTGACTGCTCGTCTGATCTGGTGCTCATAACCAGGCAGTACAGCGGAGTCGCACAAATCCGCACAAGTCGGAACAGCACATTCCTTGAGTACGGGCCGGCGGATTGGCCAGCGTCGAAGGCGTGATCTCCACCTGGTTCCACGCCGCTCTGGCCGGCGTTCTGTTGTCCTCTGCTCCGGTCCATCCACGGATCGAGTCATTTCTTGATCGAACGTTGCCGCCCGGGACCGGCGGCACGGTGGCGGTGGCCCGCCATGGCAAGCTCGTGCACTGCGCCGGATTCGGCCTGGCCGACCGCGAGACCAGGACCCCGGCTCGATGTGATACGGCCTACGACATCATGTCGATGACCAAGCAGTTCACCGCTGCCGGGATCATGAAGCTCCAGATGATGGGCAAGCTGCGTACCACCGACCGGATCGCTGTCCACCTCGGTCCGGTACCGGCCGACAAGCGTCTGATCACCGTGCGCCATCTGCTGACCCACACCTCCGGACTGCGTGACCTCGGCGACGACTACGCCCCCGTCTCCCGCGACACCATGACGCGACGCGCCCTGGCGTCCCCGCTGCGGTCAGCACCGGGAGCCCGGTTCCACTACTCCAATGTGGGCTACAGCCTGCTGGCCGTCCTCATCGAGCGCGTATCCGGCAGCTCGTACGAACGCTTCCTGGCAGAGCACCTCTTCGCCCCCGTCGGCATGACCAGCACGGGATACGTGCTGCCCCGCTGGGCGGCAGGCCAGGTCGCGATCGAATACGACAAGCACGGCAAGAAACGAGGGAAGCCCACCGAGCATCTTTGGGCAGCCGATGGCCCCCACTGGTACCTGCGGGGTAACGGCGGCATGCTCTCCACCGCCCGCGACATGTACCGCTGGCACCGGGCTCTGGAGGGAGAAAGGATCTTGTCCCGCCGAGCCAAGGCGGAAATGTTCACCGCGCAGGTGCTCATCGATCAAAAGGCGAAGGCGTACTACGGCTATGGCTGGGGCGTGTTTCCGCGCACCGAGCACGGCCGGGTCGTCGAACACGACGGCGGCAACGACTGGTCCTTCGGTGAGTTCGCCCGGTTCCTCGACACGGGCGTGATGGTGTTCTGGATCAGCAACCAGGCATATCAGGCGGGGAAATGGAACCTCGAGGACATCAACGGCAAGATCACGCTGGGTCTCCTGCGCGCATTGTGACGCCGCGACCGAGCGGAACACCCACTTGCTCAGCCAATCGGGCCACCGCCGCCGGAGGAGCCGCGGTGCCGTTGGGCCCTTCCAGATCCGCGCCGATCACCTGCAGCCCCTCGCGGTCGGCTTCGACAGCGAAGGATGGGAATCTTCATGGCAGCGGCGGTCTCATCACCCTGCCGGAGTGGGCCGACATGCTGGACCGAGGTCATGTCGCGCAGGAGTATCAGCGTGCCGGGTACGCGCGATTGATCGCATCGCGGGTTGCGCTGGATTCGCGAACAACGCCCTCTCAGCTCCCACACCATCAAGTGCTGCTCGGAACCGCAATCTGCGTCGGTCCAAGCGGACAGAATCACCTGTCATCGTCCCCCTGAACTGACGTACCCAGTTCGGCTACGTCAGTTCAGGGGGACGCAACAGCGGGGCGGCGCATGCCTGTCGAGTCGGCGACCCACGCAACAAAACTTTCACGTCGAAAGCTGGGCGAGTGCACGGCCGGGGTTACCGCCTACCGTCGGAGGGACGGGTATTGAGCCGCTGTGAGCTGCCGCCGCAGGAGGGCGGCTCGTTGCCGACCACCACCTCCGTCGGGCGTCCGAGTCGCTCCAGCAGGCCGCCCCGGGCGCAGTGGGACGGGCGGTAGCGATCGAGCGCCCCATCGCCGGGCCAACTCGTCGAGCAGCACTAGCCCTGCCTCCGGACCGCTCGCCATGCCGACCGCAACCGCCCGGTTCAGCACCACCACCGGCGAGGGCGTCACGACGCTGCAGCAGGTCGTGCAGCGCGACGATCTGCGGCCAGCCGGTGGTTTCCACCAAGCCGGCTTGACAACCCAGGCCTGCAGCTCTCTATCCCAGGGCAGCGCAGGATTCTCTACAACTTTTACGAAACGTCCGAATCCGGGCCGTCGCATTCATACACTTCTGTCGATGAAAGTTCAAGGGGATCAGTGCCATGACGTCCCAAGGTCATTTTATGGGCGATTTCCAAAAAATACGAGACTTCGTGTCGCGCACCTCATGGCCGCACAGCGTCGAGGTCATCAAAGAACATCCGGCAGGAGGCTTCTACAAGGAGTTGTACGAGGGCAAAATCGGCGTGCGCATCCTGTCGTACGGAGCCGAGATCCGAGTCGTCGTCCCGGAGACCCCTGACTTCTACAAGATCTACCTTCCGCTGAGAGGCGCGGGAAAGGTGAAAGTCGAAGGCGAATATATCGACGCCCCGTCGGTCATCGTGGGCCCCCAAGAAAGATCCGACATGTGGTGGAGCGTCGACCACGAGCTGTTGATCATCCAGGTTCCCTCGACGCTGGTCGAGCGGACACTCGCCGACTATCTGGGCGATCCTCCGAAGCAAGCCCCCCGCTTCCGGCCGGCTATTAACTGTGACAGTGCTTTCAGCGGGGTCCTCACCATGTTGTCGCTGGTGAGCGCGGACGGCAGGCTACCCTTCATGGCCTCGCCCCTGGCCGGGCATCACTTCGAGCAATTTTTGCTGCACACCCTTCTGGACTCGCAGCCGCACGACTACTCGCCCATCCTCGGCGAGCCTGACGCCGCGTTCGGTCCAGCTGCCTTACGGCGAGCGCAGATCTACTGTGAGGAACACGCGGATGAATGCATCTCCCTGCGAGACATCGCCGCCGCGGCCAGGGTCAGCGTCCGCACCCTGCAACACGTTTTTCGCAATCACCTGCAAACTACGCCTCTTGCCTACCTGCGCCAGGTACGACTGGCGCATGCCCATGCCGACCTGGTACGCATCGCCCAGACAGGCGCTCGGACCACCGTCACGGAAGTGGCCATGCGTTGGGGTTTCACGCATCTGGGCCGCTTCGCCATGCTCTACAGGCAGACATATGGCCGATCGCCCTCCAGCACCCTGTACGGGTCACGGTGAGGCCTCACGCCTTGCCTCGCCGCGCAATCAGGGCTGCAGATGACAAACGGCGCCCCCTCATGATCACTGCGTGTCCACGCCAGTCGACCAAGAACAGGGACGCCTTGGCGTGCCATCATCCCTCCAACCGACATGCTCGACCGCCGCCTGGAACACATCACCGTCATCGAGCCGCTGACCAGCCTGCTCGATCTGCTCACGCCCGCCGAGGCCCTAGCCGCCGTCCCTGGCGCGCGAAGATCATTTCCAAGAGCGAAACCTTTCCCATGATGTCCAGGGCGGCCTCGGTCTGCGCCAGCTTCTTCTCCGCCCGCGCCTTGTCCCGCGCCAGTGCCGATTCTCCATGCGCAGCCGCCCCTGCTCCTTCGACGGCCAGGCGATGTACGGCCTGTACCCCTACGTCGACCCGGGCGGTGAGTGCGGCGGCCTGGCGGCCAGGATGCGCCATGCGCCGGCTGAGCACGGCGTCGCCGACCATCCCCACCCCGTAAGGGCGGCGGGTGAGGGCACCCTCTATCCGAAAAGCGCAATCTTTGCACGCGGCCCGGATAGCCACAGGCCATGTTTCCCTATTCAATTAAAAGGCGCGCCCCAGAACTGAATGAGCAGGCTGGACCGACCGCGGTGACTTCATGCCCACGAACCACGAGGTGAGAAAGATATGAATCTTTTCAAAAAGGCAATGATCATCATGTCAATGCTTGGCGCGATCCTCTGCCTCACATCCGTGCTAGGGGTCCCAACTGCTCAGGCTGAAGTATGGAATTGCGAGGCGGAGCCCGATACGGAAGCCAACATGGGATATGCCCGCTGCTTTGAGGGATTCGGCAGCTATCACGTACGGGTCGAATGCAACTCAGCACACTGGCCATACACGAGAAACATCGATGGCCCCGTGGTGTACAAAGGGACAAATCAGAGGCCGGGGCCAACTTCTGCGGTCTGGGGACAGCCAAATGGCTGCCATGTCGTTCGTGCGTGGACCGTTGCCCTCTAACCTCAATCTTCCCTCCGCCCAGCAGGACGGACGGCGAAGGCGTGACGTAGCGGCTGATCGTCTGCTCGTGAGCTCAGTCGATCTCGGGCGGCGTAGTCGGCGTAGTCATCGACATGCTGGGTGATGGTCTTGAGCGCTGCTCCGAGTTCGGGTGGCGCTTGAGGTTGATCCGGCCGCGGTGAGCGGACGAGTAGCCGGTTGTAGATCTTGGTGTAGAAGACGGCGATGCGCACACCGTCCTCGGTCAGGACGTAGCGGTTGGAGCGGGGCAACGGGCGGATCAGCCCGTTGAGTAGCAGGCGGCGCAGGTCGAAGGTCATCTGGCTCGTGCTGTAGCTGGTGGTGCCGAGCAGTCCGGTTCTGCGTCTCTGGAGGTGGAGGCACGCCGACCGACGCCACGTCGAGGGCTGACCTGGTTTTCTAGACAAGAGTCTTGACCTGAGGGCTCCGCTTCCTACGCCCCGGTCTGCACCACACCCTGACCACACAGGCCCGAAGCCCTAACTACACCGCCTTGGCCTTTAGGCGAGTGGCTCCGTGGCATCCGACCACGGAGCCTCCGCGAAAATCCGTTGGCGGACCACGGCGACCACGCTAGTTTTCCGGAGGCCGTGCCAGAGAGCGAGGAGGTGGTACCCGTGAACGCAGTATCGACATGGGTGCTCCACTCCGGGGTCACGGTCGGGCGATAGGTCGTCCGGGAGCGCCGTACAAGAGCACTCCCGAAAGGCACGACCATGCGATTCACTTCCGAACAGGGCCTCGACGACGGCGTCCTCGAACGTGAACTCACCCTCGGCGAGATCCCCAGCGTCCTGTGGACGCCGGGATCGCACCGGACCCACCGATCCTGATCGGCCACCCCGGCGGCTTTCACAAGCGGCTCCCCGGCTGGTGGCCCGGGCCCGGCACTACGCGGCGGAGTACGGCTTCGCGGCGGCGATGGCGCGCTTGGCGCTGTCTAGAACGCAACATCGAAGTCACCGTCCCGACGCCCCGGGTTTCCAGGGTTGTGTGCTAATGTGCTGCATCATTAGTACATAAGGATGGGCCATGGTCGGCTGGAGTCTGGTGATTGCGTTCTACGTGGCCATCGTGGGACTGCTGCTGTACCGGGCCTTCCGCCCTCAGCGCCGCCCCGAAGTGATCGAGTGGGCCGTCGGCCATGGCCTGCGCACCACCGACCTCGACTGGGACCAGGCCAGCCGTTACCTCTACCGCAGCCGGTGCCTGCGCACCGTCGGGTTCATCATCCCTCTCCTCGCGGGAGGCACGACGAGCATCGTCTGGGCGCTGGTCTACACCCAGCCGTCCCCGCCCTTCCCGTTCGACCTGCTGGGCCAGCCATCTTGGCTGGTGGGGTACCTGCTCGGGGCGGTCCTGGCCGAGGTGACCTGGACCCGTCCACGCACCCAGAAGGCCGCCGCCCTCGTGCCCAGACGGGTGGCCGACTACATCGGGCGCCCGACGCTGATCCTCATCCGCGTCGTCGGCCTGGCCACGATCGCCGTGGGCGTGATCGGGCACTGGTTCCTCGCCGGCCACATCCGCGCCGGGCTCGGGTTCGGGCCCGCACCGTCGGTGACGGCGGCGGCCGTGCTGGTGACGATGGAGGCATCGCTCTGGTTCATCGTGCACCGGCGCCAGCCCGTGGGATCCGAGTCGCAGATGATGCTTGACGACGCCCTGCGCTCCACCACGATCCACCGGATGACCGGAGCCGGCCTCGGCATGATGTTCCTGTTTCTCGGATACGAGCTCTTCTCCATTGGGGGCGGCATCGAGGGTCAGGTCCTGCGGGTCATCCTGCCGTGGGCCGGGATGGCGTGCGTATTCGTGTGCGCCCCCCTGAGCTGGCGGCGCGTCGGGCATCCTCGCCTGTGGCTGGTCAGGCGCCATACGTCCAGCGAGGCAGGCCCGCGGACGGACACAGCCGACCGGACGGCGACATGATCCTCCATCTCGACCCCGCCTCACCGCTCCCTCCGTACGAGCAGCTGCGGGCGCAGATCGCCACTATGGCCGCCACCGGCGTGCTGCCGCCGCTGACCCGCCTGCCCAGCATCCGGCAGCTCGCCCGAGACCTGGGCCTGGCCACAGCGACGGTCGCGCGCGCCTTCCGCGAGCTCGAGCGTGACGGCGTCATCGAGACCCGCGGGCGGCACGGCACCTACGTCTGCGAGGCTTCCGATTCCGCCCCCGCCGTGGACGCCGAGCAGCGCCTGGCCGAGGCGGCGCAGGCGTTCGCTGTCCAGGCGCGGCAGCTCGGCGTCGACGCCACCCGCGCGTTGCAGCAGGCCAAGGTGGCCCTGGAGACGGTCGCGGGCCGCTGAAGCATCATTGATCCCGGCTTGCCTCCGCGTTGTGGTCGCCTGGTTGATTCCACCGGCGGCTCTGGGATCCCACCTCTCGAGCTTGAAATCACCGGGTATTTCCCGATCAAAATCCTTGACGAGGCGTCATGCCCTCATGCTCGGTGGCGGGCCAGCCCTAGGGAGCCCGGCGCGGCCCGCTCCGCTGTCCACGTTGCCCTGGCCGGCGCCTGCGCGGAGATCGTCCGCAGGTGCCGCGAGCGGGGCCGCCTGGTCGGCGCGGCACGACCCCAGCTCAACGACCCCGTGAATGGATTCGCCGCCTGCCCGGCCTGCACACCGCCTGAATATTTTCGATCTGGCGTGAACCGGATCGGTATCGAGACACCAATAAGGGTTGTGACAATGGACAGCATCGACCAGCGCCCGTCCAGTGCCGAGGCGAGCGACGCGGCCATCATCGAGCGATCACGTGGAAGACCCGAGGCGTTCGCCCAGATCTTCGACCGCCACGCCGACCGAGTGCATAGGTACCTTGCCCGCAGAATTGGCGTCACAGATGCCGATGATCTGCTGTCGGCAACTTTCCTCACAGCCTTCGAGGAACGCCATCGATTCGACCCCGGCAAAAGCACTGCCGGCGCAGCGCCATGGCTCCTCGGTATTGCGACGAATCTGCTCCACAATCACCGGCGGGCCGAGGTGAGACGCCTGGAAGTCCTCGCCCAGGCGGCCACTGTTCCGCACGAATCCTCATCTGCCGACCGGGTCGACGCACGGGTGGACGCCAGCGCCGCAGCGAAGCTGGTCATGGACATACTCGTGAAACAGCCGGTCGGTGATCGCGACGCCTTGCTGCTCTTCGCCTGGGCCGACCTGAGCTATGAGCAAATCGCCGACGCCCTGGACATTCCCGTGGGCACAGTACGCTCACGGATCCACCGCGTTCGGACCAGGATGCGTACGTCAATCAATAATCCGCTCTCTTCTGATGAAGGTCAGTGACATGGATGAGATGGATCTACTTTCCCGGCTCGGCGCGGACACTCCCCCTCTGGCCGATGACACACGGAGGAAAGCCCGCGCAATGCTCGTAACAAAAACCTCCCAGTCAACCGTCGCAGGGCGGACCCGATCGCGCCGACGGTCCGGCCTCTGGATCGGCGCAATCGCGGCCGGGGCGGCCACGCTGGCAACCGCCGTCGCGGTGGCATCAATGACCAGCTCACCCGCCTACGCAGTGGATCAGCGAGGCGACGGCACAGTCGAAGTCACGATCAAGGAGTTCGTGGACGCCAAGGGACTTCAGCGCAGGCTCATCGACGCCGGGATTCCTGCGGTCATCGACTACATTCCCGACGGCAAGGGCACCTGCACACAGCCGCGGGGAGATGAGCTTCCGCCCAACCAGACGCCCATGCTCACTTCACCTCAAGGCGATAGCCCAGCCAGCTTCAGCCTGTCTCCGGCCATGATCCGGGCAGACCAGACCCTCGTACTTGAGGCCATTTTCGACGCTCGCAACCCGGAGAACGCATCAGCCGTCCGCGTGAGCATCGTCCGCGGCCCGGTGTCTGCCTGCAATCCCACCGCTGGGCCCACCGACGGGCCCACCACTGGGCCAATCATCGAGCACACTGATGACCCCGCGAGCGGCTCCACCCAGGAGACCTATTCCAGCTCCGGCTCCTGACAATGGGGGCGGCCAGCTCCAACAAAGGCCATCACGAGCGGGCCGCTCCTGCCTTGGAGCCGATCCGACTCCACGCATAGGCAAGAAGGTTCTGTCCAGTGGCGATCATTCGGTTCTTCGGGAACCCGTCCAGCGGGCGCGCAGTCAGATCCCGGAGCACCCGCTGGAGTGTCCGTTGCATCGTCACGCACGGCAGGAACGCCGAACTGTCGACGACGCGTGAGCTCGGGCTCAGTCACACATTCCGTGAGTGGGCCATCAGTCCGCCGGCAAGACGCGAAGGCGGAGGAGATCGTGCTTGGCGCGGCGGTACATCTGCCTCTTGATCGTTTTGATCCGATTGACGTGGCCTTCGACGGGACCGGAGCTGTAGGGGCAGGGTGAGGCCGGCGGTGACAGCGTCCTGGTCATGATGGCCTGCTCGGCGGCGCCGATCAGGCCGGCGCGCCGTCGGAGATGATCAGCAGCGGCGGCTGGAGGCCGCGGGCGACCAGGTCGGTGAGGAAGTCGTCCCAGGCGTCGGTGATGCCCCAGGCGGCCAGGATCGGTTCGGCCCGCTACCCGTCTGGATTTTGAAGTGCGAGGCGTCCAGGAACAGGTAGTCCAACTCGACGCCGGACAGGTCCCGCTGGCACCAGGCGTCGTACTCGGCGACGATGGCCTGGCAGATGGTCGAGACCGTCGACTTTGACAGGGCGGCTTCGGGACCGAGCGCGTCCGCCATCGTGCCTTCGGCGTCGCGGACGGACATGCCGCGTACGAAGGAGGCGCTGACCAGGGTTTCCAGGGCGTGGGTATGGGTGACGCCGGTGCCGAACAGCCGGGAGGCGAACTTCTCGGTGGTGCCGTGCGGCTTGGGGGGCCACGATGATCGGGCCGCTGGTGGTCTTGATCGTGGTCAGGCGGTGGCCGTCGCGGTGGCCGTCGCGGTGGCCGTCGCGGTGGCCGTCGCGGTGGCCGTCGCGGTGGCCGTCGCGGTGGCCGTTGCGTTGGCCGGGCCGCACCACGGCCTCCTACTCGCCGCGGCGGCGTCTGCCGCGGCGATGGTGGCGGCACGCTGGTAGCGGGCACGGCCGAGAAACGCCTCGATCTCGGCCTCGACTGCGGTCTGGATGATCAGGTGGGCGCGCCACGACAATGTCCAAGAAACGACAGCCACTTTGCGTTACCCGGATAGCTGGATCCATGCAGCGGCCATAGCCTGCCGTGTGGTCAAACATGAGATCCTCCTGTTGCGATTCAAGCTTGAGGTATCTCTGAATGAAAGGGAAATCGAAATGCTGGTCTCTCATCCTGATTGACATCCGCCTTCGTCAGCAGAAGGAGCACTCGGTGAACAGATCCAGTGCACACTCGATCTCATTCATCGAGTGATGCCCAGAATTTAGAGGAACGTCAGCCGGCACTCATTGAGAAGACCAAGTGGGGCCTGCTCCGACTCGCACGTGTCATGGCGGTACCGGAAGCCCTGGTCGCCTTGATACCGCGCTCGGCTACCCCACATCCGCCTGCACAGGATTTCCACATCACCCACGGCAAGCATGTTCTCGAACATGGCCATAGTGAATCCACACGATGAGATACGGAGTCTAATATGCGCTTTGAGCGCTGGAAAATCGCTGCAGCTCTGGTGATCGCGGCGTCGGCCGCTCTGCCGATGGCCACTACTCAGATTGCCGGCGCATCCACCGTCATGGCGGCGCAGGTCGATGACGTACTCGCGCCTGGTGACCGGCTGACGGCTAATGCCTACCGCGAGTCCTCCAACGGGCTCTACCGGCTGGTGCAGTTCGGCGACGGCAACTTGGTGGTCATCAACACGGCCACGAAGAAGGCGCTGTGGAACGCGCAGACCCACGGCAACCCCGGTTCCTTTACGGAGCTGCAGCGGGACGGCAATCTGGTGGTCAAGTCGCCCCAGGGGAAAGCCCTGTGGAGTACCAGAACACACAGCAACCCCGGGGCGCGGCTGGTCATGCAAGACGACGGCAACGCCGTGCTGTCCGATGGCGCAAAGGTGCTGTGGTCATCGGAGCGGGGCACCTTTGTGTTGGCCGCCGGTGAGCGGCTGAAAGCCAATGGCTACCGCCAGTCCCCCAACGGGCTCTACCGGCTGGTGCAGCTGGGCGACGGCAACTTGGTGGTCATCAACACGGCCACGAAGAAGGCGCTGTGGAGCAGCAGGACGCACGACAACCCCGGTGCTCACACGTACCTGCAGCTGGACGGCAACCTGGTGGTCATTTCGTCCCAGGGCAAAGCCCTGTGGAGCAGCAAGACGCACGGCAACCCCGGCGCGCAGCTGGTCATGCAGAACGACGGGAATGCGGTCATCTACTCGAGCACCGAACGCGCCCTGTGGTCCACCAGAACGACCCGCTGACCACTGTCGAGCTTTCTCTCCTCGGTGTCCAGCGTCGCCAGCACCCGCCGGGTTTGCCTGTGAAGGTGCCCGGCGGGTTGCGTGGCCCCTTGGCAGCAAGAACAATCAGGCGGCGCCTGCAGGAGTCGCGCAAGGCACACCCGCACAGCCGCCGCGATCGCGATCGTGTTCTGGCACGACCCGGACTTCACCCTCCCCTGAGTCCGCCGACTCAGGTGTCCGCTCTAGCCGTGACAAGGAGCACAAACTCCTAGCGACTCGCAAGATCACCTCGACCGCCGTGACGCCGTCACCGAGAACCCTCAGCCCTACCTCGACCTGGTCGAGCCGGTGCGGCGCGTACTGGCTGACCAGCAGCAGCAGCGCCTACACCACCATTCACGAATCTGGCCACCGCAATGGTTATCTCGGGTTGTCAAGCGAAGTGGCCGGTCAGACGCTTGGAGGTCTGTCAGGCACGTCAGGCAGACAGACGCCAGCATGCCGCGCCTGGTGGATCCGGCGCGAAAGCATTCGGCGTGTGAAGAGGGGCTCGACCAGTCAGGGCCGTTGCCATGAGGCGCCGCGGCGCGACGTAGGCGGGTGGGCCTCAGGTGGGCTGACTGCCTGGGCGCTCGCGGCGAGCCGCCCAGACGGCACGTACCATGTGTCGATGTTTCGCAATCCTGTAGGCGATCCCGGATGCTCCCGAGCTGTCTATCCCGGAACGTTCGACCCCTTCACTGACGGTCATCGGGATCTCGTTGATCGGGCCCGGCGCTTGTTCGAACACGTAACGGTGCTGGTCGCGGTCAACGATGAGAAGCGGCCCACCAAGACGGGTGCGGAACGCGAGCTGGACATCCGTGCCACTCTCCCGGCGGACTGGCAGAACGTGACAGTGGCAGCCTGGAGCGGGCTGACAGTGGCCTACTGCCAGCAACACGGAGCCGCAGTGATCATCCGTGGCGTGAGGAACGCTACCGACGTAGTGCACGAGTTTCAGCTGGCCGCCATGAACGAGATGCTGGGCATGAAGACCCTATTCATGCCCGCTCGGCCCGAACTGGCCACGATCTCCTCGACCGCGGTCCGCGCGGCTGCGACCGACGGCGGCCATGCCGCGGAGACGGCCCTGATCAGCCGGCCGCCGTCTCACTGAGCCGGACTTCCAGGTCGGCGATCATCTGGATGAGCAGGCTGGTGTTCTCGCGCCGGACCGCCTGCGAGCCGACCGTGTCGATGCCGGACACCTTGGTGATGCACTCGTCGGCGGCTTGGGCCATGGTGGCGAACTCCGTGCGGGCGATCGAGTGGGGGTTGGCAGCCTCGAAGGTGGTGGCGCGGTGCATGTCTTTCACCGACGTCATCGCCGCTCGTGCGGCGGACATCGCGTCGCGGGCGCTGGACTCATCGCCGTGTCCGTTGCGCATGTAGCCGGTGGTCCAGACCCTGCGCCGGGCAGGATCCGTCAACGGCATGAACCCTTCCAGGCGGTCGCCCCGGTCGTCCGCGATCACGCGGACGGCCCCGACAGCCGCCGCAGCCGGGGCCGTCGGGGATCATGACGCCGGCGGCGACCTTCACCTGGCCGGCGACGAAGGCGACCGCCTCGTCCGGCAGTTCGGAGCGGCCCTCGGGAAGCGGCCGTGCTGGGCGAAGAACTTCAGCCACAACGCCAGCGCCAGCTTGGACGGGCCGGTCCGGCCGGTCAGCAGGTCCGGCTCCTTGCCGATCAGCAGCCAGTGTTCGATCAGCTCGTCTTCATCCAGAGTGCGCGCCACGGGGTGCAGGCCTCTCTTCTACGCTCATGAAGATGGCGGCCTGTCGGCCGCCGCAGGCATGCGTGCGTGGAAAGTACCGAGAACACGCGGAGGCGGCACTTCCCCCGAAACGGCTCCCATCCTGGACGTACACGCCCTACGGTGTCCAGAAATCTGCGAAGTGCCGATGCCACGTGGCAAGTCGGCACTTCGGTCGGAGTGGGATGAGGTCGCGCCCGAGTGGGTCTCTCTCCAAGCGGGCGTGTCCCTTCGGATTCAGGCGGAGCTGCGACTGCTCAGAGCCGGGGAGCGGTTGCCGGCTTGCTTCGGCCATCGGCTCCATGTCCAGCGGTCCGCCGCGGGCGGCTGGCCCGCGACGGCAGCAGCACGACGATGATCACAGCGCCGAGCGCCACGCAGACCGCGCCCGCCGTGAGCCCGCCTGAGTAGCCCATGATGGCCAGCGCGGCCACACCGACGGCACCGCCGACCTGCTGAACGGAGGTGAACAGGGCCGAGCCGAGACCGGCGTCCTCCTCGGTGGTGCCGTCGACCGCGGCCACCGCCATAACGGGCAGGCTCAGCCCGTTGCCCACACTCAGTATGAGCATCCCGGGCAGTACGTGGGCGATGTAGGAGTCGCCCGCCGCCACGCCGGACAGCAGCAGCAGGCCGGCGATGTTGACCAAGAACGCCAGCAGGAGCGCCCAGCGCGTCCCGGTCCTGAGCGAAATGCGGGAGGACAGCCACATGCCTGCCAGGATGCCGGCGCCGTAGGGCAGATAGGCGATGCCGGCCAGGAGCGGGCTGTAGCCCAGAACGGTCTGGATCTGGATCATCAGCAGGAACGACATCGCGTACATCGCCATCGAGAACAGCAGGGTCGCACCGTTGGCGACCGCCCGTGTCCGCGAGGCCAGGAACGATGCGGGCACTAGGGGCGCCGCCGCCCGCGACTCCGCCACCAGGAACGCCGCCGCCAAGGCGGCGGAGAACACGGCGGCCCCGATGACGATCGGATCGCTCCAGCCGGTCTCTCCGGCCCGCAGCAGCCCGTACACCAGCGACACCGCAGCACCGGTGACCAGGACCGCGCCGGGAACGTCGAGGCGGCGTCGGCCGGGGGCACGGGACTCGGGGACCAGGCGCGGGAGCAACGCCAGGGCCACGGCGACGATGGGCAGGTTGATCAGGAAGATGCCGCGCCAGGACACCAGGTCGGTCAGCGCCCCGGACAGCACCAGGCCCGAGGTCCCGCCCAGGGCCGCGATACCGCTCCAGATGCCCAGCGCCTTGGCCCGTTCCTCCGGCCCCGGATACAGCAACGTGATCATCGACATCGCGGCAGGGCTGGCCATCGCAGAACCCGCGCCCTGCACAAACCGCCCGATCACGAGCTGCCACGGCTCCTGCGCGAGCCCGCAGGCCAGGCTGGCCACCCCGAACAACGCCACCCCGATGAGGAAGACGCGACGGCGGCCCAGCAGATCCGCCATCCGGCCGCACAGCAGCAGCAAACCGCCGAAGGCCAGGAAGTAGGCGTTGACGACCCAGGGCAAGGCGGACGCGCTGAAGCCCAGCTCGTCGCGGATGCTGGGCAGGGCAACGTTCACGACGGTGTCATCGAGCACGAGCATGAACTGGACAAAACACAACACAATCATTGGCACCCGACGACGCTATGATCTGCCGCATTTGGCCACAATCCGCGATGAGGCCAGAGTATGTCGCATGGAGGACATGGGTGCGATCATCGTCGGCCACTTCCCGCTGGCCTCGGGGGAGTGGATCCCCCCGCACAGCCACACCCACCACCAACTCGCCTGGACTCGCCACGGCGTCCTGAGCGTCAAGGTGGGCGAGGTGTACTGGGTCCTGCCGCCCACCAGGGCGCTGTGGCTGCCCGCGGGTGTCACCCACGCCACCGGCGCGACCCGCGACGCGGTGCTGTGCAGCCTGTACCTGGCGCCGGAGCGCTGCCCACTGGACTGGCCCGAGCCCACCGCGGTCGGCGTCGACGGCCTGCTGGCCGAGCTGATCGGGTACCTGGCCCGTACTGACCTCACCGACGGCGCGCGGCTGCGCGCCGAGGCGGTGGTGCCCGACCTGCTACGCCCGCTGCCCACCAGGCCCATCGACGTGCCGCAGCCCACCGACGAGCGCGTCCGGGTGGTGGCGGCCGCCCTGCTGGCAGATCCCGCCGACCCGCGCACCCTGGAGGCTCACGCCCGCGCGGCGGGCGTGAGCAGGCGGACGTTGACGCGGTTGTTCGTACGCGACACGGGCATGAGCTTCGACCACTGGCGCACGCAGGTACGGCTGCGCGCCGCCCTGCCGCTGCTGGCCGAGGGGCAGCCGGTGTCGCGGGTAGCACACGACGTGGGGTACGCCACGGCGAGCGCCTTCCTGGCCGCTTTCCGCCGCACCGTCGGCACCACGCCCCGGCGCTACCTGCTCAGTCGTTGACTTTGATCCTCTCCACGGTGAGCCGTGAGGTGCCTCGATGGTTCCGGACAGACAGCCCGTTAAGGGCTGAAGCTGTCCGGAAAGGGTTAGGGTTAGTCTCTGTTCTCCCTGGCGGGAGGCCCGTTCCGGGCTGAAAATCGGGGTGATTGTCCGCCGACGTCGTTGCTCTTTGGCCGGTTGAGGCCGTGGGTTAGTGGGACGCGGGAGCCGCGCTATGGGCCCTTCACTGTGCTTCGAGCGCGCGGACTAGATTCGCTTCTTCCCAAGCGGCTCTCACGGGCACCGTGCAGGGAGCGAGGCAACGGCGCCGGGAGGTGCGTCATGCTGGAGGAGACCAAGGAACACGAAGAGATCGTCGAACGCGTCGCAGCGCTGGACATCGACAAGGCCGAATTGATGTGCTGCGTGCGCGTCACAGCGGCGCCTACCTGCTCAAATTCGCCTGGACGAAGATCACCCGGCACACGCTGGTCAAGGGCTGGGCCTCACCCGACGACCCGACCCTGACCGGTTACTGGGCAGCTCTGCGGCGACGCGGGACCCCCGTTCGATCCACCCCGGCTGCGGCTGCTTCAGCGACAGCGTGGACGCTGCCCGCTCTACGGACAGTTTCTTCTGCACGCCGACAGGGAAACTCGCACGCCCCGTTCGGGAAGAGAAACCCACCGGGAGCAGTCCCGGCAGGGCGCCCCGGTCCGACCCCCCGGCCCGCCCACCGAGTGAAGTCGACCGCTGGCGAGGTGCCTATGGCCAGGTCCTTTTCCGTCGGTGCAGGGCTTCTCCGGCAGCTACGGCATAGTCCGCGACCACATCGCCCGCAACAAACCCGCACCTGCGCCGATCGCGCCGCAACCACCCACCGTGCGCCACGTCACCGCCTGCTTAACCCGGCACCCCGACCAACTCGCCGAAGACGAGCGCCTGCTGCTGAAGGAGATCTTCGAGCGTTGTCCCGAGATCGACACCCTCGCCGGGCACGTGCGCACGTTCGCCACCATGCTCACCACGCTGACCGGCCAGGACCTGCCCCGATGGATTGAGACGGTCACCGCCGACAACCTCCCCGGCCTATCCGCCTTCGCCAAGGGCCTCAGGCAGGACCTCGCGGCGGTTCTCCAGGGACTCACCACACCCTGGAACTCCGGCCCGGTCTAGGGCATCGTCAACAAGATCAAAATGCTCAAGCGGCAGATGTTCGGGCGAGCCGGAACAGCCTTGCTCCGCAAGCGAATCCTGCTCATGGCGCAACCCCGCTGAAGCCAGATCCGAGGCGATCAGGAAATGACTGAGCGCGAGCCCCACCGCGATCGTGCCGCGCGCGAAACCCGCCGACAGCGTATAGGCTCCGCACCAGAGGCGGTTGAACGTCCCGCCCGCTCCGAGCCGCAGGTGCCTACGCCACCCGGCGAAGAGGACAAGGTCCACCGGATCAGCGTTCCTTTTCTTCACCGGAAATCTTCCCTCAGCGGACACAGGTCCCGGCGGAGTGCGTAGGACGCCGCTGGAGAGGATTGAAGACCATGGTCAAGGACTCCGCCCGCAAGAAGGCCATCAGAGAGCGTATGGCGCACACAGGCAAGAGCTACACCGACGCCGCCCGCGAGATGGACCAGCAAGCCGCCGATCGCAGCCAGCCGCAGGCGGTCACCTTCGACTGGTTCAGTAGCCAGGCGCGCCACGTCGTCGATCTGGCACGCGAACATGCCCGATCGCGCAGGCACAGCGCACTCGGCACCGAACATCTGCTGCTCGGGCTCCTCGACGACGGGGCGGGCGGCCTGGCCTTTGAAATCCTGGACGACCTGGCGGGCAGTGTGGAGGCTGTCGAATCGGCCATCGCCACCGCCGTGCCCCAAGGTGCGACCCGCGCGCCGCAAGAAGTTCCCTTCAGCGACCACGCCGCATTCGTGCTGGCCAAGGGCGCACGGCGACAGGCGGACAAGACCGGGCACGGCTACGTCGGCTCCGAGCACATCCTGCTTGCCCTGCTCAGCGTTCACGACTGCCGTGCCTGCCAGATCCTCACCAGCCTGGGAATCGCTTACAACCCCGTCAAAACTGAGGTCGTCGTTCGGCTGAACGCCATGGGAGTGCTCAGTCGTTACCACAACCCGCGCTGACGTGCCCTTGCGGACGTCCCCCGCCTCAGTCCTCCGGGCAGGCCACCTTGCCCGGAGGAACGGGTGAATCGTGACCACCCCGTCCGGTAGAGCCGTCTCGATCACGAAATGTGGGCCAGAACCAATTTCTCACTGTCGAAATCAGGCCGCCTACCGTGACGACCTGCGCACACTCCCGCGACGCACCGCACGCATAGGAATCGCAACCAGCCGACACTCGGCCCGCTGTTGTGAACCGGCCCCGAGGACATGGACAACGAGGAACTACACCAGCCACCCCCAGCATCCCCGGCGTCTGCCGAGCCGAGCTCACGCCACTACACCGTTCCCCAACGCCCCCAACCGGCTCGGCCGCCACCCGATGACAAACGCCGACCGCGTACCTCGTCGCCAAGACCTCAATCGAACTCGAACAAGCACGGGCAGATGCCGCGACAGACGCGGTGGCCACCCGGCTCGACAGCCGACGAGCGCAGTACTTCACACCTCCCGGATGAGCAATGGTCAAACCCCGTGGAGGGGAGCCGCACCGACCCAGCGGTGATAGGCGTCCACGTCGACATTGCTGCCGCACACGATGGTGACGACGTGCCGACCGGCGAAGCGGTCGCGGTTTTCGAGGATCGCCGCGATGCCGAGCGCCGCCGACGGTTCGACAACGAGGCCGGCGTGGTGGAGGAGCAACCGCATCCCGGCGATGATCGATGTCTCCCGGACCAGGACGGCGTCGTCAACGACCAGGAGGAGGTCGTCCAGGACGGCCGGAATGGGACACCGGCCGGCGACGCCGTCGGCGATGGTGTCGGTCGAATCGGTGGTGACGACGCGCCGCTGGTGCCACGAGTGTGTCATCGCCGGTGCACCCAGCGGCTGGACGCAGATCACCTCGACGCCGGGCGCCAATGCCTTCAGCACATGACCCACACCAGTGGCCATCGCCCCGCCGCCGAGAGCGATCAGGACGGCGTCAAACGGCGGCGCGGTGTCCACCAGGGTGTCCACCAGTTCCAAGCCGATGGTAGCCGCGCCCTCGCAGGTCTCGATGTCCAGGCTGTCTTCGACCAGCCGGATGCCGGCGTACCGAGCGATCGCCGCTGCCCGCTCGCGTGCCATGTCGAAATCGCCGTCCACCAGCTCCAAGCGGGCGCCCAATGCGCGGATGCGATCAAGCTTGGCCGCGGGCGCGAAGCGGGATGCCACAACGGTGACGTCGAGCCGCCGGCCGCGCCCAGACCACGCGAGGGCTTGGCCAAGATTGCCCGCGCTGGCGCACACCACGGCTCGCGATCCATTCTCGGCAAGCAGACTCGCGACCAACTCGGTGCCCCGCCCCTTGAAGCTGCGCACAGGGTTCGCCGTTTCTAGCTTGATGCTCACCGTGCACCCGAGGTCGGGCTCCAGCGCCTGGCAGCGGTACAGCGGAGTATCGAGAAAAATTGGGTCGATGACTCGGCGAGCCGCCCGGATCCGAGCGGTGTCGAGACGCGTGTCCTGCATGACACAGCAGCGTAGCGCCGCCAGCGCTGCTCTCCGAGCGACCGTCCAGGACCTTCCCGTCTGATCCGACCCACCGCATTCCGACACTGAGGTCGACTACTGAACATTCTGGCAGCGTGACGAAACCGCCGCTGTCGTCCCGGTCAACTTGATCGGATCGTCGCGGACGCCTGCGGTGAGGAGCTGCTGGTCGCGCCTGGGCTGCCCGTCGCCCCTGTGCCGGGAGCTAACGTGTGCGCCGGTCCTGCTGCTTCGATGCGCCGTGGCAGGGTGGATCATGATGCATTAGGGGGAGACGCTGGCCGAGCGGCAGCGCCGGCACCGGCAGGCCACCTACACCACACATCCGGGCATGTACGGGCCGCAGCCGTTGGATGCGGCGGTGCACGCTGCCGGCGTCTTCATCGAGCACGGCGCGAGCCGGGTGGCCGAGCTCGGCGCCGGGCACGACCGCGACACCCTGTACCTGGCCTGGCGCGGACCGTCCGTCGAGTCGGTGGACTTCAGCCCCCTGCGGTAGAGCAATTGCGCGCCGCCGCCGAGCAGGCGGGCCTCGGCGCCCGGGTGCGGGCATCCGTGCACGACGTACGCACGCCGCTGCCGTGGCTGGACAGCTCACTGGACGGGGTGTTCGCGCACATGCTGCTGTGCATGGCACCGTCCACTCAGCAGATCACCACCCTGGTCGGCGAGGTACGGCGGGTGCTGCGGCCGGGCGGGAAACTCGCGCGGCGCGCGACGAACGCAGGAACGATCACGAAGATCGTGACCAGCGGCACGACAACTGCCGCCAGACAGAACATGATCAACACCAGGCCGACCGGAATCCAGATGATCGCGAAGAACCACCCCAACCAGTAGAGCAGCATGAACCACCTCTCATAGGAGACGTGGGTCCAGAGCCACCACCCCGTGACCGCACTCCCGGCGCACCAGCCGACCATGCCGACGAGGGCGCGCTTCTCATGCGACTCCCAGAGGCTCCCCTCCGCATCGACTGGCCTCAGCCTCCGGAAGATCAGAAGGAAGTCGTGGACGATGGCGCCGGTGAGGCCGTCGGCGGGCGGAGGCCCGCATCAGGGAACGAGATCGTCGCGAAGGAGTAGCGGTTCGAGTGCTTTCCGCATGACGTTCGTGGGATCGTCCGTGCCGGTCCAGCGAACGAAGGCCGTGGCCGCCTGGGCTACCAGCATGTCGGTGCCGCCTGCCGCGCGCATGCCGCGGGCCTTGGCCTGGCGCACGAGTTCGGTCTCTCTGGGGATGTACACGACGTCGAACACCGCGGCCGCCGGTGAGATGCGGGAGACGTCCACCACGGGCCCCGGGGTCAGCATGCCGACCGACGTGGCATTGACGAACAGATCCGCCTCGGCGAGCCGGTCGCCGGCCCGAGGATCGTCGAGGGCCATGGGTTCGATCCGCGCGAACGCGCTGAACTCGTCGGCGAGCCTGCGCGAGTCGGCCACATCGAGATCGAGAACGGTGAGGCAGCCGGCTCCCGCTTCGGCCAGGCCGTACGTCGCGGCGTGGCTCACTCCGCCGGAGCCGGCGACGACGACCCGGGCGCCGGTCAGATCCTCGCCCGCGCAGGCCCGCACTCCCGTCATGAAGCCGGTCACGTCGGTGTTGAAGCCGATCAGCCGGCCCATCGCGTCGATCTCCACGCTGTTGACGGCGCCGATCCGCCGGGCGCCGAGCTCGACCTCGTCGAGCAGGGGCATGATCGCCTGCTTGTACGGGGCGGTGACCTGAAAGCCGAGCCACTTCTCATCCCTGGCCTGCCGCACCTGATCGGCCAGTTGTGACTCCTGCACCTCGCGCAGTTCATAGCGGGCGTCGATGCCGAAGGCGGCGAATGCGGCGTTGTGCATGACGACGGAATGGGCACGGCGCAGCGGGTTTCCGAACAGAGCGACTGTGCGCATCACGATTCCCCTGAAGATTGTCGAAGGTTCCATGCAGGTCATTGGTCAGTGACCGGTGAAGGTCGGCGGACGCTTCGACAGGAAGGCCCGCGCGCCTTCGAGGGCGTCCTGAGTGGAGAAGATCTTCTCTGACGCGTCGAGTTCGAGGGCCAGCCCGTCGTCCAGGGTCCGCTCGGTCGCCTGGTCGATGAGTGATTTCGCGGTCTGTACCGCGACCGGCCCGCGGGCGGCGATGGTCTCCGCCATCTCGCGCGCCGCGGCCAGGGCTGAGCCCGCCCGCACCACCCGGTTGACCAAGCCGATCGACAGCGCGGTCGCGGCGTCGAGAATCTCCCCCAGCAGGATGATCTCCTTGGCGCGGGCGGGCCCGACGATGCGCGGGAGCCGTTGAGTGCCGCCGCTTCCCGGGACGACCCCGAGCTTCAGCTCAGGCAGGCCGAGTCTGGCACGCTCCCCCGCGATCCGCAGGTCGCAGCACAGGGCGAGTTCGAGGCCCCCGCCGAGGGCGTACCCCTCGATGGCCGCTATGGACGGCACCCGCAGCTTGGCCACCTGCCGGTACACCAGCTTCTCCAGCAGGAGCTTGCCCTCGGCCACCCGGCCGTGCAGGTCTTCGAACTCGGCGATGTCCGATCCCGCGCAGAACGCCCGATCACCGGCACCGTGGAGCACGACGACACGGGTGCGCTCATCGGCCTCGACGGCGCGCAGTGCCTCGCGGAGCCGCGCGGTCACCTCATGTGAGACCACGTTCATCGGCGGGTTGTCCAGCTCGATCTCCGCGCACACCCCATATGTCACGTTGACCAGCGCGGCCATGTCAGCTCCTCTCGTCGGCGGTGAAGTCGGCGGCGATCCCCATGCGAGCGGGGAGGAACAGGCGTGCGTCCATGAGGCGCAGGCGCCCGCTGACCTTCGGCCGGAACTCCATGTGCGCGAGCACGTCCTTTTCCACGTCCAGCCCGTCGGCGATCTCGATCAACTCCAGGCCCTCCGCTGTCAGGGCGAAGACAGCGCGTTCGGTGATGTACCGGACGACCTGCCCCTTGCTCAGCGCGATCCGGCCGTTGAAGCTGATCTCTCTGACAGCCTTGACGAACTTGCGCTGGACCCCCTCGCGTTCGATCTTGGGCGCCCCGTCGGTCAGCGCGACGCGCACGCCGCCGGCCGTGAACGTCCCGACGAAGCAGAGGCGCCTGGTCAGAGCGCTGATGTTGACGAATCCGCCCGGGCCTCTCATGCGCTCGTCGAACGCGTGGACGTTGACGTTCCCGTGCTGGTCCACCTGCGCGAACGAGAGACTCGCGATGTCGAGGCCACCGCCGTCGTAGAAGTCGAACATCGAGGGCTGCTCCAGGCGCGCCTGGTAGTTCACCCCCGCACCGCCGTCCGGGCCGTGCGCGGGGATGCCCCCGAAGATCCCCTGCTCGACCGTGAGGGTCAAGCGTTCCGACACGCCCTCCTCGGCGGCCACGGCGCCGATCTGCTGGGAGATGCCGAAGCCCAGGTTGCAGATGTCGCCGGGGCGGAATTCGAGGAGGGCGCGGCGCGCGATCACCTTGCGGACGTTCAGCGGCGTCGGGACGCCGCCGCCGGACGGCATGCGCAGTTCTCCCGAGTAGAAGGGGGAGTAGCCGGTGCTGTAGGTCTGCCTCTGCTCCTGGTCGACGTAGACGTGGTCGACGATCGCGCCGGGGATCCGCACCTCGTTCGGGCGCAGCGTGCCCCGCGCCGCCAGGCGCTCGACCTGGGCGATGACGAGGCCGCCGCTGTTGTGCGCGGCCATGGCCAACGCGAGGGAGTCCCCGAGAATCGGCTCGCGTTCGAACGTCAGGTTGCCGTCCTCGTCGGCGGTGGTCGCGCGGATCACCGCGACGTCGACCGGCAGCGC
The DNA here is from genome assembly GCF_008065375.1 of Nonomuraea sp. SYSU D8015. GTDB lineage: Bacteria > Actinomycetota > Actinomycetes > Streptosporangiales > Streptosporangiaceae > Nonomuraea. The sequence continues at coordinate 65,748 of NZ_VJYI01000027.1, read as the reverse complement.
CGGGTAGAAGAGCCACTCCCTCCCCGCCAGCTCGACGACCTGGACCAGTTCCTCGGCGGTGCGCACGTTCTGGCGCCCGCCGGTCTGGCGTGGGTCCACGTAGGTGCCCAGGCCCACATGGGTGAGGTGGCCCGGACGGCCCGCCGCGATGTCGCGGCACAACGCCGAGAGCACACCCTGGGGGAACGAGTAGGACTCGATCGCGCCTTCGGCCGCCAGCGCGCCCAGGCGCGGCTCGTTGCCGATGTTGCTCCCGATGGTGCGGCGGGTCAGCCCCGGCAGCGCGAGCTGGGAGAAGCCCCGGTCGCCGAAGTCACCGATCCCGACGACACGCACGGTCGTCAGATCGCGCGGCGACGCCGAACGGGCGAACTTCGCGGCGAGTTCGTCGATGAACGACTGCGGGACGCCGTGGCCCGCGCCCGACCCGCCGATCCACAGGGCGTCGCCGTCGCGCACCAGATCCACGGCCTGTTCGACGCCGATGAGCTTGCCAGTCATGGCATCAGCCCGCCGCCGTTGGGATTCAGCGTCTGGCCGAGAAGCAGACTGGAGGCGTCCGAGAGGAGGAAGACCACACACTCGGCCACCTCCTCGGGCTCCCCGAACCGGCCGAGCGGCAGCTCCCGCATACGCTGGCGGCCGACCTCGCCCGCCATCACGGTGCGCCCCATGGCGGTGTTGGTGACGCCGGGTGCCACGGCGTTCGCCCGGATTCCGCGCTGCCCGAACTCCCGCGAGATCGATTTGGCGAGCGCTATCGCTCCGGCTTTCGCGCTCGCGTAGTGCGCGACCCCCGGCCAGCCGACCAGGCCGAGCCTGGAAGCGATGTTGACGATGACGCCTCCGCCTCGCTCCAGCATCCCGGGAAGCACCGCCTGGCTGGCATGGAACATGCCCGACAGGTTGGTCTTCAGGACGAGGTCCCAGTCCTCGGGGGACATCTCGAGGAACGGGGACTCCGGCATGATGCCGGCGTTGTTCACCAGGCCGTCTATCCGCCCGAAGCGTTTCTCGGCCCAGGCCGTGAGAGCGAACACCTCGCCCCGGTCCGACACGTCGCACGGGTGGATGTCGGCGTCGCGGCCGAGGGCCTGGATCTCCTCGGAAACCTCGCGGGCCCCGGCCTCACTCGAGTGGTACGCGATGGCGACGTGGGCTCCGCCACGAGCGGCGGTCTTCGCGATGGATCTCCCTATCCCGCGGCCGGCCCCGGTGACGAGGACGACCCGGTCGAGCAGGGGTTGCAAGCGCATCCGATCAGCCTTCTCTACTAGAAAGCGCTTTCAATTTCCATGTACGTTCTCACAGCATGACGACAATGGCAACGGAAGGGCCCAGGAGGATCCCGGTCATCGACGTGCACGCCCACGCGGTGCCGCACACCCTGATCGAGCGTCTGCGAGCCGATCGCCCCGGCGTGGCCCTGCTGGAGGACGGGGACGGGATCCACCTCGACATCGGCGGCCGTGTGACGCCGGTGATCGACGAGCGGCTGACCGATCCGTCCCGCCGGCTGAGCGCGATGGACGAGATGGGAGTAGACGTCCAGGTCGTCTCGCCGTGGATGGAGCTGACGCCTGACGAACTCGGCCCTCGCGACGGCGCACGGTTCGTCCAGATGGTCAACGATTCCCTCGGAGAGCTGGTCGACCACGCGCCCGCCCGGCTTCGCGGCCTGGCGCTGGTGGACCGGCGGGATCCGCGCTCGGCCGCCGCCGAGATGGCCCGCTGCCTGGACACCGGCCGTTTCCACGGCGCCGAGATCGGTCTCGGAGGCTCCGGGCCCGCCCTCCACGAGCCCGACTGGGACGCGTTCTGGCACGCGGCGAGCCGCGCCGGCGCCCTTGTTCTCCTCCATCCCTGGCGGCCGGCCTCACCTGCCGGGATCGCCTTCTCCCGCCTGACCGACATCGTGGACAATCCCGCCCAGTCGACGGCGGCCGTCGGCGCCATGGCGCTGGCCGGAACGCTCCGGCGCTTCCCCGAGCTGCGCCTTTGCGTCGTACACGGGGGCGGCTTCCTGCCCTACGTCGCCGGGCGCTTCGACGCGATCGCCGCCCTGGAACGGGCGCCGGGCATGGCCGCGCCGAGCGAATGCCTGCAGCGGCTCTACTTCGACTCGCTGACCCACTCGGCTCAGGCCCTGTCGTGGCTGATCGGCTTCGCCGGCGCCGGCCAGGTGATGCTCGGCAGCGACTACCCGTTCCCGACGGGGTGCGCCGATCCCGTCGAGGCCGTCACCAGGGCCGCCGCTCAGGGTGAACGCCTGTCCGACGAGCAGGTCGCGGCCGTCCTGGGAGCCACCGCGCGGCGGCTGCTGGCCGGCTCCCGGCGCCCGGCGGCCTTGACAGGGGAAACGTGGCAAATATAGAAAGCGCTTGCAGTTTTTCCTCAAGAAAAGAGTGAGCATGGACCAGATCCGGGTGGGCATCATCATGAACGGCGTCACCGGTCGGATGGGGACTCGCCAGCACCTCGACCGGTCGATCGTCGCCATCAGGGACCAGGGCGGGCTGACCCTCGCCGATGGACGAAAACTCCTCGTCGACCCGATTCTCGTCGGCCGCAACGCCGCCAAGCTCAAGGAGCTCGCGAGCCGCTACGGCGTCGATCGCTGGACCACCAGCCTCGACGAGGCCCTCGCCGATCCGAACGACACGATCTACTTCGACGCCCAGCTCACCGACCTGCGCGCCGAGGCCGTCAAGGCGGCCATCGCGGCCGGCAAGCACGTCTTCTGCGAGAAGCCGACCGCGGGCAACCTCAATGAGGCGCTCGAACTGGTCCGGCTGGCCGACGCGGCCGGCGTCAAGCACGGAGTCGTCCAGGACAAGCTGTTCCTGCCGGGAATCCGCAAGCTGAAGCGGCTGATCGACGGCGGGTTCTTCGGAGACCTCCTCAGTTTCCGGCTCAACTTCGGGTACTGGGTCTTCGAAGGCGACTGGCAACAGCCCAACCGGCCATCGTGGAACTACCGCGCGGAGGAGGGGGGCGGCCTGATCCTGGACATGTACCCGCACTGGCGGTACGTGCTCGACAACATCATCGGACCGGTCAAGTCCGTGCTCTGCCACGGCCAGGTCCACATCCCCCGCCGCTGGGACGAGAACGGCGACGAATACCGGGCGACGGCCGAGGACGCGGCGTACGGCATGTTCCAGTTCGACAACGGTGTGCTGGCGCAGTTCACCACCTCGTGGGTGACCCGCCCGTACCGCGACGAGATCGGCGAATGGCAGCTCGACGGCACGCTGGGCAGCGCCATCGCCGGACTGCGTGACTGCCGCGTGCAGTCGCGCGCCAACACGCCGATGCCGGTCTGGAATCCTGACATCCCCAACCCGATCGACTTCCGGGCCGGCTGGTCGGAGGTTCCGGACAACCAGGAGTTCGGCAACGCGTTCCGCATTCAGTGGGAGATGTTCCTCCGCCACGTCGTCGAGGACGCCGAGTTCCCGTGGGACCTGCTGGAAGGGGCCAAAGGCGTTCAGCTCGCCGAGCTCGCGATGCGATCGTGGCACGAGCGCCGTTGGATCGACATCCCCGACCTGGAGATTCCGGCGTTGTGATGGACATCCCTCCCCCCGCCGAAGAGGACGCGCCGATGGTCACGGACCGCCTCAGCATCAACCAGATCACGGTGAAGAGCTGGACCTTCGAGGAGACCGTACGGGGATGCGCGCGCCACGGCATCAGATACGTGGGCGCGTGGCTGGATCGCGTAGCGGAGATCGGCGTGGAGAAGGCCGTCAGCATCCTCGACGATCACGGCGTCGCGGTCTCCAGCGTCTGCCGTGCCGGCTTCTTCACCGACAACAGCCCCGACGGACCATGGTCCGGCCGGGCTGACAACGAGCGGGCGATCGACATGACCGCGCGGCTCGGCGCCGACGTCCTGTACCTCGTTTGCGGTGGGGTAGCGGCCGATCGCGACCTTCCGGCCGCCCGCGACGCCGTGCGCGATGGTCTGGCCGAACTCGTGCCCTACGCGGTGGAGCGCGGAGTGCGGCTCGCCGTGGAACCGCTGCATCCGATGATGTGCGCGGAGCGGTCGGTCATCGTGACCATGGCCCAAGCAGTCGAGCTGGCGGCGCAGTTCCGGCCGGACGAGGTGGGCGTCGCGGTCGACACGTACAACGTGTGGTGGGACCCGCGACTCGCCGAGGACATCCGGCGCGCCGGCGATCGGATCATCGGCTACCAGGTGTGCGACTGGCTGGTGCCACAGCCGCACCCGGTCTTCGGCCGGGGCGTGCCCGGCGACGGTGTGATCGACCTGCGGTCGATGACCCGCGCGGTCGACGCCGCCGGCTACGGCGGACCGATCGAGGTCGAGATCTTCAATGAGAGGGTCTGGTCGTCTCCTCCGGACGAGGTGATTCGTATGATCAAGAAGCGGTTCGCGGCGGGGGTGCTCGGCTGATCGTTTCTGCCGGGAGTCACGGTTGTGGCGGTGCCGTGCTGTCCCGCAGCAGCACGGTGCCCCCTACCGCCACGGTGTGAGGTGGCTCCTCCCTGGGCAGCAGCGCGAGCTCCATCGCGACCTGGCCGATGCGCTCGAGCGGGAGTTCGACCGTGGTCAGGCCCGGGACTGCGTCGGAGGCCAGCGGCGTGCCGCCGAACCCCGCCACCGAGATGTCCGCCGGGATACGCAGACCGGCGGACCTGATCCACGCCATCGCGCCGACCGCCACGACGTCGGCGATCCCGAAGATGCACGTCGGCCGGTGCGGACGGTCGAGCAGCAGGCGGGCGCCCCGGGCGCCGCCGTCTCGGGAGATGTCCACGCGGACGATCGAGTCGGAGGGGAGCTCGATGCCTCGATCCTGGAGGCCGAGCCGGAACCCGCGCATGCGGTCGCGCACCGCCATGAGCTTGGCCGGCCCGGAGATCACGCCGAACGAGGTGTGCCCGAGATCGACGAGCCGGTGGGCGAGTTGGCGGGTGGCCTCGACGTTGCCCACGTCGACGATGTGGCCGATCTTGCGTCCCCGGGTCACCGACACGATCGCTCCCCCGGAGGCCTGATACGCCGAAAGCTGCTCCATCAGCGCGGCGGAATGAGCCCGGTCGGAGAACGAGCTGCCCGCCAGGATGATCGCGCGTGGACGCTGCGCGCTGAGCAAGCTGACGTAGTTGAGCTCCTGCTGGGGGTTGCGATACGTGCACACCATGGTGACGAGCAGCTTGTGCGCCTCGGCGACCTTGATCACTCCTCCTGCGATCATGGCGAAGTACGAGTCACGCACGTCGTGCACGACGAGCCCCACACTCGTCGAGGTCGAGCTGGCGAGCGCCCGTGCGTGCAGGTTGGGCAGGTATCCGAGCTCGGCCGCGGACGAGAAGACCCGGTTGCGCAGGGAGGCCCGTCCCTTGTAATCGGCGTCGCTCAACATGCGGGACGCGGTGGCGAGCGAGACTCCGGCGTGCTCCGCGACGTCCTGTAGACGGACCGGGCGGCCTTCCGGCGACATCGGCACTCCCCTACCACACCCCTGTTGCGACTCGCAGTGTAGCGTTTACGAGATCGATCATCACAACTGAAAGCGCTGACACCAGATGATTGATGATAGGAGAAGCCTAGGACGTGGAATGGCAGCACCTGGGTGAAAGCGCTTCCGGCCAACGGCCGGCACGCCGGCCGGATCCGGCTCACCACGAGACGGTCAGGGGTGCGTGCTGCCGGTGGAGCGCCGTGCGGTGGTCTCCCTGGGGATGACCCGATGGCTCAGGACGGTGGTCGTGGCATTGTCGGCGCCGGGCGGAGCGTCGATGATGTGGCGGGCGGCCATGGCGCCCATCTCGTACAGCGGCAGGCTCACGGTGGTCAGGCCGACGAACTGGGCGACTCTGAAGTCATCCATTCCGGCGACCGAGATCTGGCCCGGCACGTCGATGCCGGCCTGCCGAAGAGCGCTGAGCGCGCCGACGGCTGCTTCGTCGTTGGCGGCGAGGATGGCGTCGGGCAGGGGCGGGCGGGCGATGAGCCGCATGGTCGCGGCGTGTCCGGCCTCATAGTCGAAGCCGCCGGGGTGGCATTCCGCGGTCTCGGCGAGATCGGCATCACGCATGCAGGCGAGGAAACCGTCACGGCGCTGCTGTGAGGCGATCATTCCCGCGGGGCCTTCGATGAACGCGATCCGGCGATGCCCGAGCGAGACGAGGTGGTCGGTGATGTCGTACGCGGCGGTCCGGCTGTCCGCGGTGATGGTCGGGCATCCGAGCTCGCGCACGGTGAGCGAGACGACCTTGATGCCTTGTTCCTGTGCTTGGCGGACGGCCTTGGCCAGCTCCGGCGCCTCGGGGTCGTCGACGTAGCCGCTGCCCGCGAAGATCATTCCGGCGGCACGGTAGTCCCGCATGGTCTGCACGCGGTTGATCTCCGTGGCGGTACGCCTGTCGACGTTGGACAGCATGGTGACATAGCCGGCCCGGCTGGCCACGTCGTCCACGCCACGGGCGATGACGGAGAAGTACGGGTTGACGATGTCACTCACGAGGACGCCCAGCAGGCGGCTGCTGCGGGAGACCAGTGCGCGCGCCAAGGCGCTGGGCGAGTAGCCCAGTTGCTCGGCGACGGCGATGACCCTGGCACGGGTCTTGGCCGAAATGGGGTGACTGGAACCGGTCAGCACCCGTGACGCGGTGGACACGGACACGCCGGCCGCCCGCGCGACCTCCACCAGTGAACTCACGGCCCACTCCTTAGGACAACGTTTGCCTAATCATGCCCGACTCCACCCCAGGTCGGCAAACGAACAGGACGATTTCCCACGTGTCCACCCCGTGACGAGCCCTTGACGATTCCGTGTCTGACCCTATTAGCTTGCCCGCAAGGCATACGTTTGCCTAAGCATGAGCTCTAGTGGGTGAGGCTTGAAGGAGGAGCTATGCACGCCGGGACTCGGGTGAAACAGATCGCCGCGCTCGCGGCCCTGTCCTGCGCGGCCGCGTGTGGCGGCGGGGGCACCGCCACGAACATGGACGGAACGGCCTCGTTCACCGTGGCGGTCAACGAGCCGGACATCACGACCGTGCCGATCCTGGCGGCCGTCGACGCCGTCCGCCAGGCGGGTCACAAGGTCAAAGTGATCGAGCTCGCGGAGCCGGAGCTGGCCATCGAGGGACTGGCGAAGGGGGACTATGCGATCTCGGCGGAGGCGACGAGCCCGGCGCTGATCGCCATCGAGCAGGACGCCCCCATCAAGATCATCGCCGATGTGGTCGGCAACCAGTGGGCGATCTACGGCAAGCCCGGCATCTCCTCCTGCGCCGACTTGAACGGGCGTCCGTTCGGAATCTTCAGCGAAGGCGCGGTGGCGACCGCCATGGCCAAGCAGTGGGTGAACGCCGAGTGCGGCGGCAAGAAGCCCGAATACCTGACGATCGGCGGGTCGGATGTTCGTGCCCAAGCCCTCGTCACCGGCCAGATCGACGCAACTCCGCTGGAGATCTCCGATGTGGTCACCCTGGAGTCGACCGGCAAGACCGGGTTCACCCAGATCGTCGACTTCGCCAAGAGCCTGCCCGACGTCCATCCGCAAACCGTGTACGCCAACACCGAATTCCTCACCGAGCACAAGGACGTGGCTCAGGCGTTCGTGACGGCTCTGGTACGGGAGCACGACAAGATCAACGCTGATCCGCAGTACCTGGTCGGGCTGGTGACCAGGTACCTGCCGGACGAGGACGCCGCCAACGTCGCCGAGATCGCCAAGCGGTACGTCAAGGCGAAACTGTTCAACGCGGCGGGCCTGACCGAGCAGAACGTCCAGAGCACCATCAGCTTCTTCGTCCGGGCCGGCGTGATCAAGCAGGGCATGACCGCGAAGGACGCGGCCGATCTGAGCTTCATCCGGTCGGCCGCATGACCGCCGCGATCACGCCTCGAGAGCGGCGCCGGACCTCCGGCTTCCGCGCCGGCCCTCAGCCTGAAGGGCGTCCCTCGCTGTGGCGGCGGATCGCCGACGCGAGCCTGCCGTACCAACTGCTGACGTTCGCCGTCTTCGCCGCCGCCTGGGAGCTGTACGCCCGCGAGTGGGGCGGTCTGCTCATCCCCACCTTCATCGAGACCGTCGAGGCGACGGCGGAGTTGCTGGGCAGCGCGGAGCTGTGGCAGGCCATGTACGTCAGCAACCAGGCGCTGGTCCTCGGCTTCGGGATCGCGGTGGTCGTCGGCGTGCCCTCGGGCATCGTGCTCGGCCGCTTCCGGACGCTGGAGCGCTTCGCCGACGTCTATCTCAACATCCTGCTGGTCACCCCGATGGCGGCGATCATCCCGCTGCTGGTCATGTCCGTAGGGTTCGGGCTGACCTCGCGGGTCATCCTCGTCACGATCTTCTCGATCGTGATGGTGGTGGTGAACAGCCGTGCCGGCGTCCGGCAGGTGGACCCGTCGCTGATCGAGATGGCCCGCTCGTTCGGCGCCTCGGAGCGGCAGATCTGGTCGCGGATCCTGCTGCCCGGCGCGCTGCCCGCGATCATGACCGGCATCCGGCTGGGCGTCGGGCGCGCGGTGACCGGGATGGTGCTCGTCGAACTCCTCATGGTGTCCACCGCGATGGGTGGGCTGATCCTCGAGTACCGCGGCCTTTTCAAGGCCCCGCTGCTCTACGGCACCATCGTGATCATTCTGGCGGAGGCACTTCTGCTGATCTCCGTCGCGCGATGGTGCGAACGCAGACTGACCCGCTGGGCTCAGACGACTACCGCAAGGAGCGCCTGATGATCGAAATTCGTGGATTGAGCAAGAGCTTCGTCGGCCAGGACGGCGGCAGGGTGGAGGCATTACGGGACGTCGACCTCGACGTGGGCGAGAACGAATTCCTGACGGTGCTGGGGCCCAGCGGGTGCGGGAAGACGACGCTGCTCAAGGCCATCGCGGGGCTTATCCCCTGGCAGGATGGTGACATCCTCATCGACGGCACACCGGTGCGCGGGCCAGGCGCCGACCGCAGCATGGTGTTCCAGAACTTCGCGCTGCTGCCCTGGGCGACCGTGCTGGACAACGTCGCCTTCGGGCTCAGGATGCGCGGTGTCGGCCGCGCCGAGCGCGAGGAGCGCGCCCGATCGCTGATCGCCATGGTGGGGTTGTCAGGGTTCGAGACCAAGCGGCCCGGCGAGCTGTCCGGCGGCATGCAGCAACGGGTCGGCATCGCCCGCGCGCTCGCCGTACGACCGCGGGTCCTGCTGATGGACGAGCCGTTCGGCGCCGTGGACGAGCAGACCCGCCGCCTCCTGCAGGAAGAGCTCCTGGCGATCTGGGAGGAACACCGGCTGACCGTCGTGTTCATCACGCACAGCATGGAGGAGGCGGTCCTGCTGGGTGACCGTGTCGTACTGATGAGCGCGCGCCCCGGGCGCATCGCCGAGATCGTCCCGGTACCGCTGCAACGGCCGCGGTCCAGCGACGTCAGCGCACTCGAACGCTCCGGCAAGTATGTCGAGATCACCGCCTATCTGTGGGACCGGCTCCGTGACATGCACGAAGAGCACCGTCCCGCCACGGTGGCCCGATGAGCACGCTGGCCGGACAACGCAGAGCGCGGACGGCGCACCCGCGCCGGCAGCCGTCCTGGCGGAGACTGCCGGCCGCCCCGCTCAGCCTGGCCGCCGGCGCAGCGGCATGGGAACTCATCGGACATCTCGCCGGCGTGTCGTTCTTCCCTCCGCTGAGCACGGTGCTGGTCCGCCTCGCGGACATGGCTTTCAACGGGGTGATCTTCAGCAGCCTGGGCGACAGCTTGCTCAACCTCGCGCTCGGATTCGCCATCTCCCTGGCGGCCGGCCTGCTCACCGGCGTCGCCATGGGCCGCTACCGCAGGGTCGAGGCCGCTCTCGGCGTCTACGTCTACGCGTTGCTCACCGCCCCGTCGCTGGTCTTCGCGCCGATCTTCTTCTCCGTGCTCGGAGAGGGCCGCGGCTCGATCATCGCCGTGGTGGTCATGTACGCGATGTTCGTCATCATCATCAACACCGCCTCGGCGATCCAGTCCGTGCCCGCGCATCTGGTGGAAATGGCCCGCTCCTACGGCGCGAGCGAACGCCAGGTGCTGCTGCGCGTCATGCTCCCAGCCGCCACCCCCATGATCATGGCCGGCGTCCGGCTCGGCATCGGCCGCGCCGTCACCGGCATGATCAACGGCGAGATGTTCATCGCCGTCGTGGGCCTGGGCCGGATCGTCACCGAGGCAGGCGGGCGGTTCGACAGCGCCAGTGTGCTCGCCGTGCTCCTGGTCATCATCGCCGTCGCACTCGGCGGCGTCGCCCTGGTCCAGATCGTCGACCGCAGGATCACCCGCTGGATTCCGAAGACATCAAGAGGAGATCGATGAAAGTCGACGCATACAGCCATATCCTGCCCGCCCGATACTTCGAGCGCATGCGCGAACTCGCCGTCGACCCGGACGCGCTCAAACGCTGGCTGGAGCTGTCCGCACTGCACGACCTCGACGAGCGGCTGCGGATCATGGACGAGTTCGGCGACGGCTACCAGCAGATCCTCACGCTCTCTTCACCGCCGATCGAAATGCTCGCCGGCCCCGACGAGTCCGCGGCCCTCGCCCGGCTGGCCAACGAATCGATGCTGGAGCTGTGCGAGAAGCACCCCGACCGGTTCCCGGCCTTCGTCGCCTCCCTGCCGATGAACAATCCGGATGCCGCCCTGGACGAGCTCGCCTTCGCCATCGACGACCTCGGCGCCCGCGGCGTGCAGGTGTTCACCAACGTCAACGGCAGGCCGCTCGACGATCCGGCGTTCCAGGCCCTGTTCGACGAGATGGCCCGACGCGACCTGCCCATCTGGATGCATCCCGCCCGCGGCCCGGCCTTCGCCGACTACGCCACCGAGGACACCTCCAAGTACGAGATCTGGTGGGCGCTCGGCTGGCCGTACGAGACCAGTGTCGCCATGGCCCGGATGGTCTTCTCCGGCCTGTTCGAGCGGCATCCCGACATCAAGATCATCACCCATCACATGGGAGCAATGATCCCGTACTTGGAAGGCCGGATCGGACTGGGCTGGAGCGACCAACTCGGCAGCCGGACCGCCGGTGAAGACTACGCCAACCTGCTGCCGCGGCGGCCGCTGGACTACTTCCGCCGCTTCTACGCGGACACCTCCCTGTCGGGCTCCGACATCGGCACCCGCTGCGGCCTGGACTTCTTCGGCACCGACCATGTCGTGTTCGGCACCGACTGCCCCTTCGACCCCGAGGGCGGGCCGATGTACATCCGCGAGACGATCCGCGTCATCGACGCACTCGACGTCACCGACGCCGCCCGCGAGCAGATCTACCATCTCAACATCCGACGCCTGATGCGGCTGACCGACGCGGGCGTGTGACGACGTCCTCATCGTCGAGGGCGAGTCCTACCGGATGCGTCAGCGACCCACCATCCAGCCCGCGAACGCGCCGGTCACCGGGGTGTCTGCGGGCACGAACCAATTCACCCTCATCACCACCCAGCCGTTTCCCTACGGCGCCGCGGCACCAGCTGGTCGGCCAGTTCAGGCGCTTCGTTCGTTACCGCAGGAGGTGAGAACTCCCGCGCACGCCATCCCAAGAGCGCACTTGGTGCTGCGCTATATGGATAGCCGACGTCGTGAAATCCTCGTAATCTCCACTCTCAAGCACAAACAGGCGAACCGCCCGAAAGCTCCCGGCCTCCAAAGACTGAAGCGCTCCGCTTTCGGGTCATCAGGAGTCGCCCGCACGGGAAGGGGTCTGCGACGAGACTCATCGTGAACGTGCGTACAGTACGGCATGCGTTGCAGTCCCACCAACCTATCGCCAGGCCATCGAATGGAAATTTCTGGCCACTTGAATTGCACGATGATCATTTTGTTGCCGGCCATGCGGCCCGTGGTAAAAGGCTCGCCGTATCAGCGTGGTTGCATTCGGCGTCATCATCGGCGCTCTGAGCCGGTCGATCACACTTAGGTATAGAAGCACATCGCAACGGCTGGCGCCGCAATCAGGACAGGGCATCGGGCTGTCGATCTAGCTCGGCTTGGGTCTTGGTGGCAATCTGCACGAAACGACGATGCCTCGCCACCCAAAAGGTCGGCCCGTCCCCTGCAGGCGGGCGGCGAACCGCAAATAAACATACAATATCCGTTTTGGAAGGAATAGTTGGATGATCAACCCGTTCCGCATAGACATCCCGCAGGACGAGCTGGATGACCTGCGAGACCGGCTCGCCCGTACCCGCTGGAGCGGCGAGATCAGCGGACAGGGCTGGAGTCGCGGCGTCCCGACCGGTTACCTGCGGCAGCTCGCCGCCTACTGGGCCGACGGCTACGACTGGCGCAAGCACGAGGCCAGGCTCAACGAGCTGCCCCAGTTCACCACCGACATCGACGGGCAGACCATCCACTTCGCGCACATTCGCTCTCCCGAGGCCGAGGCGACCCCGCTGATGCTCATCCACGGTTGGCCCGGCTCGTTCGCCGAGTTCCTGGACGTCATCGGCCCGCTGACCGACCCGCGCTCCCACGGCGGCGATCCTGCCGATGCCTTCCACCTGGTGATCCCCTCTCTGCCCGGGTTCGGCTTCTCCGCTCCGCTGCGCGACGCGGGCTGGACGCAGGGTCGCATCGCCGACGCTTTCGCCGAGCTGATGCACCGGCTCGGCTACTCCCGCTACGGCGTGCAGGGCGGCGACATCGGCGCCTTCGTCGCCCCGGCCATGGCCCGTCAGCATTCCGAGCACGTGTTCGGCGTGCACGTCAACGCCCTGGTCACCTTCCCGATCGGGGCCGACGGCGAGATGGACGGCCTGACCGAGTCCGAACTGGAGCGGCTGGCGCGCCTGGAGCACTGGCAGCAGGAACAGAGCGGCTACGACAAGCTCCAAGGCACTCGCCCGCAGACCCTGGGACACGGCCTGAACGACTCCCCGGCCGGCCAGCTCGCCTGGATCGTCGAGAAGTTCAAGGAATGGACCGACAGCGCCGCCGACCTGCCCGAAGACGCCGTCGACCGCGACGCCATCCTCACCAACGTCAGCATCTACTGGTTCACGCAGACCGGCGCCTCCTCGGCCCACAACTACTACGAGTCCCACCACGACCCCTCAGCCTGGGCTCCACGCGAACCCGGGACCGTGCCCACCGGCGTAGCAGTTTCCCTCACCCAGGACATCGCCATCCGTCGCTTCGCCGAACGCGATCACAACATCGTGCGCTGGACCGAATTCGAGCGCGGCGGACACTTCCTGGCCCTGGAACAGCCCGGCCCGTTCGTCGCCGACGTGCGCGAGTTCTTCCGCTCCCTGCGCTGACCATCCGCACCGCCGCCACACACCGACGGCGGCGGTCCGCGACAATTCCGGCTGACCGGAAGATATCCGGCTCCGCAAGCCACACGGTAGCGGGCCCCAGCCAGTGATCAATGAGCCTTTGCCGGTAATCATGGATTGCGGAGCGTGATCGGCGGAGTTGGCGGCGGCTGCTATCACGACGGTGGAGTGGGACTCGCCGACAGGCCTGTGCCGGGGCCGACCCCCAGTGGAGGCGACGAGCCGGAGTGGGTCATCGTAGTCGGCCTCGAGCCGTCAGCGTCGATCTCGGCGCCCCGACCGGGTCGCCATCGGGACCTGCCATGATCTTCCCGGTGGCGCCGTTGCTCCTGTTCCGAACCAGAGTCAGCGCCCGTTCCAAGGCGGGGAACACGCTGGTCAGGTACCCGCGCAGCCGGTTGAGCAGCCGCGTGCGGTCATCGCTGATGTCCCAGCGGTCCCAGCGGTGAATACCCGCAGGCCGGTCACCAGGGTGCTGACCTGCCGCAGGTGACTCAGATCACGTCGGATGCGCACCTGATCGGCGATGATCGCTGCGTCCTTGGCGTCGGTCTTGCCGTCGCCGCGGTAGCCTTCGGCGGCGCGATTGACCGTCCGCCCGGGGATGTAGAGCACCCGCTGGGCTTGGCCGGCCGGCAACGTGATCAGCAAGGCTGAGCCTCCGTCAACCAGGTCGATGCCCCAGCACACGGCTGGGTCCAGGGGCGCGCACCTCGGCCATCAGCGCCAGCAGCGGGCGCTCGTCGTTGGCCATCCGCCGCGACAGCAATCGCTGTCCGTCGTGGCCGATCACCACGCAATGGCGGTGCGTCCTCCCGGCGTCCACTCCGGCCCAGATTCCCATCTTCAGCCTTTCGTCGCTCGCTCGATCGGATACGTCCCCAGGCGACCTCGTCGGCAAGTCCCTACGCAGCGACCGGATCGCACTTCCCAATCACCCGGAAGAGCCTATGCGTGCGCGTCGGCACTGTCTGAGGGATGCGAGCCGCACAGCGATGACACCGGCAGCCATGAGGACAGATGCCACCAGCAATGCCACCAGGACCGGCCACACGTAGACAAGTTGCCGCCAGTTGAGATCGACGCCAAGCGCAAGCGTGATCGTCGGGAAGGCCACCACCAGCGCCACCATCAGCGTGTACGGGAGCAGCCGGAGAGCCGTGGTCCAGCCGGGTCGGCCGACAGCCTCGCCGCCCATCGTCGCGCCCGCACCAGCAGCGTTGCACCGACGGCCAGCGTCATGAGCGTCAGTGCCCCGACAATGAGGTCGGCGACCAACGTCACGGGGGCGGCTGCAGCAGGTGATTTCTCGCGTGAAAGAGGGCCCCACTTTCGGATGGATTCGGGCGCCACTTGGCGATCTTTAACGGTGCCAGTTCGCGCGAGAATTGGCCCCACCTCGGGGTTCAGCAGAGATAACAAGAATCCCGGCCATGAGCGGATCTTGAACTCTCTGACTTGCGAAAATATCGAGGTACCGAGCTCTGTCGTGGGAACTCGCGCTAGCCGTACTGCCGAGTCACCCGTGCCCGCCGGCGGCCGCGAGTGACCGGAGCTTTCCGCCGTTGGCGTCGAGCCAGCTCGTCGTGTCCTCCAGCTTGCGGATTCGGTCGAGGACCTCGCCGAGCTGTGCCTTACCGTTCAGCCAGAGGCCCGCCCGCCACAGGACGCTGCCGACCGCCCGGGCGAGGAGCAGCCGGGGCAGCGCGTCGGCCTCGGCGGCGTCCAGCGGGCGGATCGAGGTGTACCCCCGCAGGAACGCCGCCGTGCGGAGCTGCCAGTCGCGCGTCTCCAGGGCCCCGCTGTAGAACAGCGCCGCCATCACCTCCTGGACCAGGAAGCCGACCCCGGCGAACTCGAAGTCAAGCAGCCCGCTCACCTCCCCCGTGTCCTCGTCGACCAGCACGTTCCAGGCCGCCAGGTCACCATGGATGACCTGGGTCGGCAGCGCGCCGCCGCCCGCGGACCACTCCTGCCCGACACGGCGTGCCACGGCGTCGAGGCGGGCGGCCCGCTCCGCGCTGATCCCGGCGGCGCGCAGCTGACGGCAAAGGACGCCGACGTGCGGCACGGCGCGGTGCGCCAGGAGAGGGTCACCTCGCCAGTCCCCCAGCCCGTCTTCCGGCGGCACGCCCAGCATCGCCTCGCCGAGCAGCCCGGCCGCCCGGCCGAAGCGCTCGAGTACCGTCTGACCCGTGAAGTCGGGCCGCACGCCGGGGATCCACCGGCAGACGGTGGCGGGCCCGGCCGCGGTCTCGATCACCGTGTCCCCGCTGAGCGCGGTGACTGGCTCAGGCACCTGGAAGGGAAGCCCGGCCTGCCGTAGCCGCCGCAGGATCCGGTGCTCGGCACCGACCTGCGCGACGGACAGGGTCTGGCTGACCCGGAGCACGAACCGGAGGCTCCCCTGGCGGAGCAGGAACGTCTGGTTGTTGGTCCCCTGCTCGGCTCGGCTGATCGTCGTGCCCGGACGGAAACCCCACGCTGCCAGCAGCCCGGCCATGGACTCCAGGTCGGCGGGCGCGGTCATGCGCCCATTCTGGCGGTATGCCCCGGCCGGCGCGCAACCGGTTATAAGCCCCCTCAGAGCATGAGTCGGCAATCCTGGCCAACCAGCCGGGGGCCGCCCTTTCCGACTCGGGTCGAGTTGAGATACGCCAGAAGCGGCCATGGTTCAGTCCGTCTGTGGGTTCGGGGACTGCCGTCCCCGAACCCTGCATGGCGAGAGCGCCGAACAGGAGGGAGGGCTGTGTTAACCGTGGCTGGTGTGCTGAGTTTGTGCCTGAGCGAGGCGGTAGGAGTGGGTGCCGGTGTCGTTGATGGTGGCATTGAAGGTGAGGCGGTCGACGATCGCGGCGCAGAACCGGGGCTCGGTGAAGGTCTTGGTCCAGCCGGCGAAGGATTCGTTGGAGGCGATGGCGACGCTGGCGCGCTCTTCGCGTTCGGTGAGGACTTGGAACAATAGGTTGGCGCCGTGTTCGTCGAGTTTCATGTAGCCGAGCTCGTCCAGACAGAGCAGGTCGTAACGGCCGTAGCGGGCGATCGTCTTGCCCAGAACGAGGTTGTCGGCTGCTTCGACGAGCTCGTTGACCAGAGATGCGGCCAGGACGTATTTGACTCGGCCGCAGGCCATGGCGGCTTCAGCGCCCAGGCCGATGAGCAGTGGGACTTGCCGGTTCCGGAGTCGCCGATCAGGCAGAGTGGGTTGCCGTCGCGGATCCATAGCACCTGAATGAGTTCGCGGGTTCCGTCCGCGTGCCCGTGGGCTTCACGGACCCGTGACCACCACGCGCGTCGTGGACTGGGGTGAACTTCCCGGCTTGCCGGGCCTGGTCCAGCGCCGTCGAGCCGGGCGACGCGCCGGGCTTGCGGATCAGGACCTCCAGATAGTGATCCAAATCCAGGCGACAGGAGTCCTTGGCGATCAGTCGCTCGTGCCGGGCGATGAGCTTCCGGTCAGCGAACACCAGCAACTGGCTCGAGTGCAGCAGCTTCACGCCCTGAAAACGGTTGTCGGTGGCATGGCATACTGATCCCTCCGAAATCCGGACCGGAGGGCCACGACCACCCCGATGACCACCACTACGAACCGGCAGGCGATCCGGCCGCCGTGGGCGTTCCTCGTGCTGGTCGCCCTGCTGGTGGCGGGCCGGTTCCTGCTGGCGCCCCACCTGACCGATCCGGCGCTGCGGACGTGGGCGACGGTGTTCGTGGCGGTGTGCGTGCAGGCGATCCCGTTCCTGGTGTTCGGGGTGGCGCTGTCGGCCGCGATCACCGCGTTCGTGCCGGCCTCGTTCTGGACGCGGGCGCTGCCCCGGCGGACGTACGCGGCGGTGCCGGTGGCGGGCGTAGCGGGGGCGGTGCTGCCGGGCTGCGAGTGCGCGTCGGTGCCGGTCGCCTCCGGGCTGATGGCGCGAGGGGTGGCCGCGCCGGCGGCGCTGGCGTTCCTGCTGGCCTCGCCGGCGATCAACCCGGTGGTGCTGGCGGCCACCGCGGTGGCCTTCCCCGGTGAGCCGTCGATGGTGGCCGCGCGCTTCGCGGCGTCGCTGGCGGTGGCGGTGCTGGCCGGCTGGATCTGGGCCAGGTTCGGGCGCGCGGCCTGGTCACCGGCGCCGCGCCGGCCGGCCGCGCCCGGGCAGGGCCGGTGGGCCGCCTTCCTCGACGCGATGTGCCATGACCTGTTGCACGCGGGCGGCTACCTGGTCGTCGGCGCCCTGGCCGCGGCCACGCTCAACGTGGTGATCCCCCGCGAGTGGCTGACCGCGCTGGGCGGGGTGCCGGTGGTGTCGGTGCTGGTGCTGGCGCTGCTGGCGGTGCTGCTGTCGATCTGCTCGGAGGCCGACGCGTTCGTGGCCGCCTCGCTGACGGCGTTCTCGCCGACCGCGAAGCTGGCGTTCCTGGTCGTCGGCCCGATCGTGGACCTGAAGCTGATCGCGCTGCACACCGGCACGTTCGGCCGCGCCTTCGCGCGGCGTTTCGTGCCGCTGGTGCTGGTGCTGGCGATCGCCGTCAGCTTCCTGTCCGGGTGGGCGCTGCTGTGACCCGGCAGGCGCAGGGGTGGCTGCTGGTGGTGCTGGGGGCGACGCTGCTGAGCGTGTCGGCGTTCTCCGCCATGTACGCCAACTACGTCCGGCCCGGCTTCCGCCCGGTCCTGATCGCGACCGGCGCCGTGCTGGTGGCGCTCGGCCTGCTGGCGGCCTTCCGGTCCCGGCCCGGGCACGCCCCGCGGGTGGCGTGGCTGCTGGCGGCGCCGGTGTTCGCGATCGTGCTCGTCGCGCCGCCCGCGCTCGGCTCGTACGCGGCCCGCCGCCAGCAGGCGCCTCCCCCGCCGGCGACGGCCTATTCCGGCGCGCCGGCCGCCGACCTGACCCTCGGCGAGTTCATCGGCCGCGCCCAGGGCGGCTCCCTGGCGGGCCGGCGCGTGCGCCTGACCGGCTTCGTCGTGACCACGGAGGGCGGCTGGCACCTGGCCAGGATGCGGATCAACTGCTGCGCCGCCGACGCGCTCGCCCTGGAGGTGACCGTCCACGGCGCGCCGGCCCCGCCCGAGGACTCCTGGGTACGCGTCACCGGCACCTGGATGCCGGGGAAGGACGACCCCTCCGGCGCGTACGTGCCGCCCGCCATCTCCGCCACCGAGGTCGTCCCGGTCGAGCCGCCGGCCGAGCCGTACGAGGAGCCCGCGTGAGCCGCCCCTCCCAGGCCTTGCTGCTGCTCCTGCTCGGCGGCGCGCTGCTGCAGATCTCCGCTTTCTCCGCCGACTTCGCCAACTACGTCAAGCCCGGCTTCCGGCCGCTGCTCATCGTGGCGGGCGCCGTCCTGGCCGCGCTCGGCACGGCCGTCCTGGCACGGGGACGGCGCCGCGGACGCGGCACGGCGCAGGATGCGGCACTCGCGCGGGCACGGCGGGAGGAAGAGCTCCATCTGGCGCGGCTCCTGGGCCGCCCGCCCGCCCTTCCCGGCCCGGAACCACGCGAAGAACACCACGAAGAACACCACGAAGAACACCGCCCTGCAGAACACCGCCATCACGACGGCGTCCGGGCGGCCTGGCTGCTGGCCGCCCCCATCGCCGCGATCTTCCTGATCGCCCCGCCCGCCCTCGGCTCCTACGCCGTCCGGCAGGCCGCGCACGCGCCCGCCCCGCCTCCGCCGTCCGTCGTGGACGCCGACCTGCCGCCGCTCAGGAGCGGCCGGGCCAACGACCTGAGCATGAGCGAGTTCGCCGGCCGCGCCTGGTCCGACCCCGGCTCGCTGAAGGGCAAGACCGTCCGGCTGACCGGCTTCGCCGTCCCCGCGGGCAGTGGCTGGCACCTCGCGCGGCTGCGCATCGGCTGCTGCGCCGCCGACGCCCTCGTCATGAAGGTCGCCGTCTCCGGCGCCCGCGCGCCCGCCGCCGACGCCTGGGTACGGGTCACCGGCACCTGGGTCCCCGGCGACCGGACGTCCGTGCCCGCCCTGGCCGCCACCCGCGTGGAGCCGATGTCCCCGCCCGGCGAGCCGTACGAGTGACGCCCGGCGCATCAGCGCCTGCACTGATGCAGGCCCGCCCGCACACCAGGCAGCCGGCCCGCAGGCGCCGGGCGCGGCTCTCACGGGTGCTCGGCGCGATCCCTCCCGCAGCGGGAAGCCGCAGTTCGCGTACGGCGGCCCGCAGGGGTCTCACCGCCGGGCCGGCCGTCCGGAGCGGTCATGGCGCCGGTTCCGCGAGGAAGTCCCCGGCGTGGTCGCGCGCCCATTCCGCGAACGTGCGGGCCGGCCGGCCGGTGACCTGCTCCGCTGTGGGCATCGGCCCGAGCTCCGCAGAAACAAACGGATCCCCGCACCGTCGGTCAGTCGTCCGCGGCGGTCCGGCCGCCTGCCCGATGGTCGCGCAGCAGCAGGGCGGCCTGCACGCGGTTCGTGCAGTTCAGCTTGGCGAGGATGCGGCTGACGTAGGTCTTGACGCTGGCCTCGGTCATGTGGACGCGCCGCGCGACCTGGGCGTTGGACAGGCCCTCGGCCACCAGCGCGAGGACGTCGGCCTCGCGGGCGGTGAGGGCGGCCAGCCTGCGGGCCGCGTCGCGTCCGCGCTCGTCGTCGCCGGGCGCCGCCATGTCGAGCACCTGGCGTGCCACGGCCGGCGACAGGTACGCCTGCCCGGCGTGCGCGGCCCGCACCGCCCGGATCAGCTCGTCCGGGGTGCAGGTCTTCAGGACGAACCCGGACACGCCGCGCCGCACCGCCCGCCGGACGTTGTCCTCGTCCCCGAAGGCGGTGAGCAGCACCACGCGCGGCCCCCTCAGCTCGGCCGCGGCGGCCAGGCCGTCCATCACCGGCATCGCGATGTCCAGGAGCGCGACGTCGATCCGGTGCCGGCGGGCGGCCTGCACCGCCTCGCGTCCGTCCCGCGCGACGGCCACCACGTCGATGTCCCCGGCCGACTCCAGCACGGTGCGGATGCCGGCGGCGATGAGGGGCTCGTCGTCGGCGATCAAGGTCTTGATCACGTGGCGGCCCCCGCCAGGACCGGCACGAGAGGAAGCATCGCGACGAGCCGGAATTCGCGCGGCCCCGGGTGGACGCGCAGCAGGCCCCCGGCCGCGGCGACACGTTCGCTCAGCCCGTCCAGGCCGTTGCCCCCTCCACCGCCGCCGCCGGTGGAGGGGGGACGGCGGGGCACCGGGTTCGTCACCGAGATCAGCAGAGCGTCGGGCTGCCAGTCGAGTGACACGGTGATCGGCGTGCCGGAGGCGTGCTTGACCGCGTTGGTCAGCCCCTCCTGGACGACCCGGTAGGCGGCGTGGGACGCCTTCGGGTCGCCGAGCGGGGCGGACTCGCCGGACGTCTCGATCCTCACCGGGGCGCCCGCCGCGCGGGACCGGGCGACGAGGTCGTCGATGTCCTCCAGACCGGGGGCGTCATGGCTGCGCAGCGCGTTGACCACCTCGTGCAGCCCGGCCGCGGCGGCGCGCGCGGTGCCCGCCAGGGCGCGCACCGCCTGCCGCTGCTCCGGCGGCGCGGCGCTCACCTCGAGCGCGGCGGCCTGCACGGACACGAGGCTGAGCAGATGACCGAGCGAGTCGTGCATGTCGTGGGCGATGCGCAGCCGCTCGCGCAGCCGTTCCTGCTCGGCGACGAGAGCCCGCTCCCGGCGCAGGTGCTCGCGCTGCTGGGCCACGTACCGGCCGGCGAGCAGCGGCAGCGCGGTCAGGACGACGACGCGGGCCAGGCTGATCCACGGCTCCGGACCGCCGGGGGATCGTTCCACGGCCAGCAGCAGGACGCACACGTACGCGCTGAGGGCGCACGCCGTCACCACCGCGTCCCTGCGCGCGGAGATGCGGTGCCCGGCCTGGAAACCGGTGCAGGCCAGCACGGCCAGCGACCCGCCGGTGAGCACCGCCAGCCCCAGCGCCGCGAGGAACGCCGCGAACGGCAGACGGTGCGTCGCCGCCATGGTGAGCCCCACGGCCACGGCGTACGCGGCGAGCGGCCAGCCCCGCGTCCCGTCCAACCACAGCAGCGCCGTGTCCGCGACCACGACCGCGGCGGTGACAAGCCTGGACATAGGCCTCACCTTACTCAGAGCGCCCCCTGAGGCTCACAGTCAACTTTGGTGAACAGCCGTCGATGACTTTCGGGGGCAGAGCCCGGCGGGGCGCGGCTCGTAGCGTTCTGCGCATGTTCAAGACGCTCACGGCGCTGGCCGTCCTCACGACACCGGTCAGCGCCCCGACGCCGCCGCCGTCCCTGCAATGGAGCCCCTGCCCCCTCGCGGGCGCGCCCCAGCTCCAGTGCGCGGACCTGCCCGTCGCCCTGTCGCCCGGCAACGACCGCACGATCACCCTGAAGGTGGCCCGCCTGCCCGCCACCGGCGCCAAGAAGGGATCCGTGCTGGTCAACTTCGGCGGCCCCCAGGGACACCAGATCGCCTCGCTGGCCTCGCGGACGCAGATCTTCGACAAGATCCGTACGTCGATGGACGTCGTGACCTGGGACCCGCGGGGCTATCCCGGGCTCAGCGGCGCGGTGCTGCAGTGCGACTGGGGCTTCGTGCGCACCCCGGCCTTCCCCGCCGACCAGGCCGGCTTCGACCGGCTCGCCGCCGCCAACCGGGCCAGAGCCGCCACATGCCGCTCCACCGATCCTGAGCTCTTCGACCACATGGACTCCGCCTCCGACGCCCGCGACGCCGACGCCATCCGCACAGCGCTCGGCGAGGACGAGATGAACTTCCTGGGCCTGTCGTACGGCGGCACGATCGCGCAGTCGTACGCCCGCCTGTTCCCCCACCGCGTGCGCACGCTGTACGTCGACGGCACCAGGAACCACAGCCTGCGCTCCTGGGAGCGGGAACTCGACACCGTGGCCCGCGAGAGCGAGCGCTTCATGGACCGGTTCTTCGCCTGGGCCCCCGCCGGGACGGAGAAGCGCTGGCGGGCGTTGATCGCCGAGGCCGCCCGCGAGCCGATCCCCGCCCCGCAGGCCGGCGCCCGCTTCGACGGGACGCAGTTGCAGGCGCTGGCGTTCCTCAAGCTCCGGCCGGGCCCGGCACGCTGGGGCGACGTCGTGGCGGCCATCACGGCGGCCGAGGCCGGCGACGCCTCCGGCTTCGCCCTGTCGAGCCGACAGCCCTACCCCGGCGCCCCGGGCGGCGGCTACAAGGAGTGCCTGGACCTGCCCCGCCCCGCCGCCCAGCGGAACGTCGCGCGCACCGTCAAGCGGCTGCGCGCCATCGCCCCCAACACCGGCGCCTCCTTCGCCCTGGCCTGGCACCTGCCGCTCACCTGCGCCGGCTGGCCGGTCCCGGTGGCCAACCCGCCCGCGCCGATGCCCCGTACCCTGCCGCCGCTCCTGGGCGCGGGCACCTGGCAGGACTACGGCTCCACCCGCCGGGTCGTCGAGCAGATCCCCGGCAGCCGCGCGATCGGACACGACGGCCCGGGCCACAACCTCTTCGGCGCGATGGCCAACCCCTGCGTCATCGACCATGTCAGCAGGTACGTCACCGAGCGCCGGCTGCCGCCCCGGGGTACCATGTGCCCGTGATCCGGCGCAGGCGCCGGTGGATCGCGGGCGCCGTCACCACGCTCCTCCTCGCCGCCGCCGTGGCGGCGACGGCGATCGCCTTCCCGTCCGTCGCGGCCACCACCTGCCCCGGCTGTTACGGCCTGGAGCGGCTGCGTCCCGGCCTGTACGCCGAACCCGGCCTGCCGCCGGCCGCGCGACGCCACGTGACCGAGGTCGTCGAGCAGGCCGGCAAGCGGGTAAGTGACTTCTTCGGCGGGCGCAAGAGCTCTCCGGACGTCCTCGTGTGCCTGTCGGAGGACTGCTACCGCAGGATCGGCGGCGGCCGGGAACGCGGCATCGCCGTGCTCAACCGGTCGGTGATGCTGTCGCCGCGCGGCGTCGATCCCGTGATCGCCTCGCACGAGCTGACCCACGTGGAACTCCACGCCCGCCTCGGCGGCGCCGATGTCCCGCAGTGGTTCGACGAGGGCCTGGCCGTCCTGGTCAGCGACGACCCCCGCTATCTGGCGCCGACGGGCGACCGCTGCCTGCGCGACTCCCGCCGGCCCCTCCCGGCCACGCTCGAAGAGTGGCTGCGCGCGGCGTCGGCGGATCCCCTCCTGTACGCCGACGCCGCCTGCCGGGTGAGTCGTCAGGCTGGGACGAACGGCGGGGAACAGGCCGTGCGGACCCTCGTCGAACGGCTGTCGGCGGGACAGCCCTTCCCCGACATCCGGCTGCCGGCGGCAGGGTCGCCATCACCGTGACCCGGACTGTCGTGCCTGGTCAGCGGGGATGCGGCGGCGGAGAATGGAAGGGGGTCCACGGAGAGGAGGCCGTCATGGACTGGCCCCTTGCGATCGTCATCGTCTCGGTCGTCATCGCCGTCGCGGTGATCGTCACGACGTTCATCGTCCGTCCCAAGAGGTGATCGTAGCTCAGTCGCCTGCCTGAGCTCCTCGGCCGACGGCGCGGCGCCCTCCGCGGGCAGGACGAAGGCCGCAGGCGTCGGCCCGGACTCTCTTCCGGTTTTCGGGCTGAGGGCGGACAGGCCCGCTCAGCTGTGCGCGGCCCGGAAGCGGCACGGCCCTGGGCGGTGGTGCTGTGTGATCGATCGCCTCTCCACACGCTCGAGCACCTTCACGCCGGACCCCACCACGCCCGGCATGCCGGGGACTCCTCGCCTGACGTGCCTTGACGACCTTCATGTGACTGACCAGCACGTTCGCTTGGCCACCCAGATCCCCGCCGATGTCACCCACCGCCCCCCGGCCCTGGACGACGAACCCACCAGGCCACAGGAACCCCAGAAACGCCCGGGGGGATCCGACCGGCGGCCCCCGCCCAGGCTGACCCCCGGGATTCCCCTGAGAACCGGCCTTCCACAGTCCCCAAAAAAGTGATATCAGTTTGCTAGCAACATGAGGTCACGTAGAGGGGACGGACGATGGCGAACACATCGGGCGGGGCCGCACTTGAGGCCGCCGTCGTGGACATGCCCGCACCGCGCACGAGCGAGCGCCCGGTGCGGGCGGCCAACGGGTTCGTGATGCTGGGGGTGGCGACGGCGCTGGACCTGGCCGGGATCGCGCTGCTCGTCGTGGGAATCGTCATGCTCGCCTCGGGGGCCGGGCAGGGCGGCATGTGGGTGGTCATCGTGAGCATCCTGATGATCCTGCTGGGGTTCTTCATGTACTTCGGCCTCACCGCGGTGGCGCCGGGCGAGGCCAGGGTGGTGCAGCTGCTCGGCCGGTACGTCGGCACCCTGCGCACCCCCGGCTTCCAGTGGGTCAACCCGATCACGGTGCGCCGGCGGGTGTCCACGAGGATCCGCAACCACGAGACCGACGTGACGAAGGTCAACGACGCGGACGGCAACCCGATCCAGATCGCGACCGTGGTGGTCTGGCAGGTGCAGGACACCGCGCAGGCGGTCTTCGAGGTGGACGACTTCGTGGAGTTCGTGGCCATCCAGGCGGAGACGGCCGTGCGGCACATCGCGGGCAGCTATCCGTACGACGCGCACGGCGAGCCCAGGCTGTCGCTGCGGGACAACGCCGACGAGATCAACGAGCGGCTGTCCGCGGAGCTCGCCGCCAGGGTGTCGTCCGCCGGGGTGAAGGTCATCGAGTCCCGCATCATCCACCTGGCGTACGCGCCCGAGATCGCCCACGCCATGCTCCGCCGCCAGCAGGCGGGCGCGGTGGTGGCGGCCCGGCAGCGGATCGTCGAGGGGGCGGTCGGCATGGTGGAGATGGCCCTGGCCAGGCTCGCCGAGCACGACGTGGTCGAGCTGGACGAGGAGCGCAAGGCGGCCATGGTCAGCAACCTGCTCGTGGTGCTGGTCGGTGACCGCGACACTCAGCCCGTGGTCAACACGGGCACGCTCTACCACTAGTCACCGTGGAGCGGAAGAAGGTCCTGCTGCGGCTTGACCCGGTGGTTCACGACGCGCTGGCCAGGTGGGCGTCCGACGAGCTGCGCAGCACGAACTCCCAGATCGAGTTCCTGCTGCGCAAGGCCCTTTCCGAGGCCGGACGCCTGCCCGACGGGGTGGGGCGGATGCGCCCACGCGGACGGCCGAGGAAGGCGCCAGAAGACGGCACAGGGGACGACACAGATCAGGAAGAAGAACAGGAGCGGGCGGATGGAGACGCAAGTGAAGCAGGGTGAGTCACTGACCCGATCGGCCTTCCTGCTGGCCTTCGACCTTCGCAAGGAGAAACTGACCCAGCAGGGCGAGCTGGGCTACCTGCTGCGCGCGGCCGCCCTCGCCGAGCTGCTGCTGGCGGGCAACCTGGCCGACGAGTCGGGCAAGGCGCGAGCTCTCACCGCCCCGGCCGCTGAGCCCGGTTCCCTGCGGGCCGTGGTCTGGGAGCAGATCTCGAGCTCGCCGCCCCGCTCGTGGCGGCGGTGGGTGCAGAAGGACACCGGCAAGGCGGTCCGCGTGGTACGCGACGAGCTCGCGGCCGCCCGGCTGATCAGCGTGGAACGACGCCGGATCCTGCTGTTCCCGATCGAGCGGATCACGCCGCGCAAAGCGTACCTGTCGCGCAGGCTGGCCGAGCGCGTCGGCCGGGCCATTCGCGGCGGCCAGCCGGTCGGGCACCTGGACGAGGACGTCCGCGTCCTGGCGGCGCTGGCCGCGGCGGCCCGGCTCAAGACGGTGGTCCCCTCCTGGCGGGAGACGCGTCTGCTCCGGGACCGGATCCAGCGGCTTTCCGCGCCCGTCGAGCCGATCGCGACCGCATTGCGCAAGACCGTCGAGGCGGCCAGGTCGTCGTACGGAGGGGGCTGACACGACGATTCGGCGGCTCCCACCGCCGGCTCTCGGAGGAGATCACATGACCACGTCAATCGAACCACCGGCCCGGCCCCGCGCCATCGAGCGGGCCCTGGCCGCCCGGGGCGCGATGTTACTCGCCATCGCGTTCGCGCACGCCCCGCTGTTCGTGACCGCCATCGACCGCGGCCCCGCGGCGACCAACATGATCACCGTCTTCGACGGTTATCCGGGGTTGTCAAGCGAACGAGCCGGTCAGCCACTTGAAGGGCGTCCAGCCATGTCAGGCGAGCAGGCTGCCGCGGCTGCCCGCCAGTGAAGGAGCCACCAACGATCCCTGACCCAACGATCAACCGCATCGGCCAGGGGTGGAATCGCATCACCAAGGTCGGCGTGAAGCCGCCCGCGACGTGTTCGCACAGATCTGGGAGGACATCGGTGACGAACAAGGCGACCCGCTGCATGTTTACACCCTGGCGCACCCGGCTTTCCTCGCGCAGGTCGTTCCTGTACCGGCCGTCCGGGCACGGAGCCCTTTGCCGGCCTCAGCGGGCGGCGCTCACCCGCCCCGCCGTCACCGGGGGGTCCGCCCCGCGGTCATCCGCCAGGCGCAGGGTCAGGCGGACGGTGGTGCCGCCGGGCCCGGTCGTGAAGGCGACCTCGTCGGACAGGCGGCGCATCAGCCAGATCCCGCGCCCGCCCGGCGCCGACGGCGCGGGCAGGCCCGTCTCCTCCAGCACCCCAGGAGGGATCCCCCCGCCGGTGTCGGCGACCTCGCAGACAAGGGTGCCGTCCTGCCGCCACATGCGCAGCCTTCCCCGCCCGCCGCCGTGCTCCACCGCGTTGACGACGCATTCGTTGACCGCCGCCAGCAGATCCGCCAGCCGCTCACCCGCCATCCCCTCACCGCGCGCGCAGGCCAGCACCGCGCCGCGCGTCCGTGCCAGAAGTCCCTCGCCGAACTCCACGCTGAGCAGGTCCATGCCTCCACTGTCGGCCGGGCCCCGGCCGCCGGTCAGTGCCCGAGGTCACAGCCCGGGGCACCGGAAGACCTGTCCCGCCGGCGACGCGGGAGGGTCAGGACGGGACCGACCAGACGGGGCGGATCTCGATGCCCGCCCCCGTGGGGCAGTGCCGGGCGATCTCCTCGGCCTCCTCCATGCCCGCGCATTCCACCAGGTAGAAGCCCGCCAGCTCCTCATTCAGCGGCACGAACGGGACGTCCGCGGCCCTCACGCCGCCGTCCGCGGGCCGCAGCGTCCTGGCCTCCGCGGACGGCTTGAACGCCTCGCCCGAGAACGGGATCCCGCGCTCGCTCAGGTACCGGGCGAACGCCGCGTGTTCCTCGAGCGCGGCCTTCATCTCCGCCTCCGAGACACTCTCCCAGTAGCCTTCCGGGTCGAACAGCAGCAGTGCGTACTTCATCTCACGAACCTCCTTCCCTCTCGATGTCGCGCGAGGGCCGGGAAAATCGACAGCGTCACCTCGCCTGCGACGCCCGGCCCTTGACACCGGTGTCAAGGCGCGGCGCAGCGGCCGTGCCTGCGGACCGGAGACGAGGACGCTTTGATACGCCGAGATCCGGCTCCGCCACCCGCGCCGCCGAGGAGGAGGAGGAGGAGTGACCGCGAGCACCGTGAGGGGCGCACGATGGTCGATTCGACGGAGATAACCATCGGCGCTGGTGGCGGTCGGGTTCTCTGGTGGTGCCTAGCGGTTTTCGCCTGGCTCCCGGCAGTCCTCACCCTGACTCGTCTTCACCTGGTCTGCCAGCGGCCCACCGTCGACGACATTCCCACTGGGCCGGAGGAGCGCTGCCGTGACCAGGCTGCCGAAGGCGACGATGCTCATGGCGGTTCGGAGCAGATGCCAGGCGTTCCACCTGTCCCGAACCTGGGTCCAGTCTGGTGGGATGCCGTGTGCCGGCCACTCGCTGATCATCTGGCCATTGAGGGGAACATTGACGACAAGTGTCGTAGCAACGGCGACGAGCAGGAGCAGCAAGGCCATCGCGATGACGGGCCGTCGCTGTGCTATGAGCAATGCTGCGGTGGCGGAGACGGCCACCAGCATGATGGCCATCATCGGGAACGCGAACGTCAGGTGGGTTGGCCGGGCCACCGCGGCGTAAACGTTGGCAGGCTGGCCGGCCATGGCCTGGGCGGTGAGCACGCCACCGGCCAGGATGCCCGTGAGCAGGCCGGTTGCGGCCAGGGCGGCAAACTGCACGGCGCGGGTCAACGTGTCCCTCCAGAGAGGCGCGGCCGGCTGCGGGGGGCCTTGCGTTGCTGGCGGGGAACAGTCTGCCGGCGGCCGCGTGGCGTTCTCCCCCATGGTTTGTAGATCGATAGGACGGTCGCCGCGGCCAGCAGGGCGAAGGCGGCGAGGTTGCCCGCGATGAGCAGTCCGCGGACGGGGTGAGCGTCCGCGGCGTGGGCGAGGGCCTGGCCGGTCCACGCGTGCAGGAAGAAGAAGCCATTGGCCATGGCCAGCAGGACCAGGCCGAGCTTGGCGAGGACCCAGTAGTACTTCAGCACGCCCCAGTTGCTGGACAGCCCGCTGACGATGCCGCTGGTCAAGGTGAGCAGCGCGACCGGGATGACGATCCCGTCGTCGAGCACGGCCATCATCTGGTAGCCGCCCCGGGTGATGGCCGGATCCTGGGTGTGCCGCAGCACGATTCCCAGGATGATCATGACGGCGGCGATGCCGAGCCAGCCGACAGAGACGGCGACGTGGACAACCAGCACGGCTTTGCGTAGTCGGGGCCGCCGCAGGAAGCTTCGGCGGAGATTGTCATGGGACATGGACGCCAGCTTGCGGCCGCCCGGCCGTCGCTGTCGTCGGCCAGGCAACGGCTTGGCGCCCTACGGCATTCGCCGTAGGCGGGTACGTCCAGGCGCTGATGACGATCGCATCGCCTGCTTCATAGGCTGGCCGGTGTGAGAGTTTCCCGAACCCAGGTGTGGGACTGCGTGGCGGCGGCGGTCGCAGTGCCGCTGTTCGTGTTCGGGACCGAGGTGGCCTCCCGGACCCGGGTTCCGCCCTTCCGCGCACTCGATGTGCTGGCCTACGCCCTGCTGGTCGTTTCGGGGCTGGCTCTCGCCACCCGCTCGCGCTCCCCGTCCGGCCTCCTCGGCGTCATGCTCGCCTGCTGTGCGGCGATGCTGGCCCGCCACCATGCGTACGGGCCGATCTTCCTGGGGCTGTACGTCGCCCTGGCCTCTGTCGTAATCCGGTACGGCCTGCGTCACGGCCTGGCAGCAGTCGGCGTCTCCGGAACCGTACTGCTGGCTGCCGACATGATTGGCTGGGGCCGGATGTGGGTCGCCGACGATGTGGGCGCCTGGACCATCTGGTACGCCTCGTCGTTGCTGCCCTTCGTCGCGGGCGCGATGCTCCGCATGGAACGCGACCGGCGAGCGAGTGCGGCCAGAGCCGACGAGGAGCGGCGGCTGCGGCGCTTTCAGGACGAGCGGCTGGCCGTCGCCCGCGAAGTCCACGACGTAGTGGGGCATAGCTTGAGCGTGATCAGCATGCGCGCCGGCGTCGCCCTCCATGTCGCTCACCGCCGCCCCGAACAGGCACTCGAAGCGCTGGAGGCGATCCGCACGACCAGCAAGGAGGCCTTGGACGAACTCCGGACGGCGCTCGACATCCTCAAGGACCGCCAGTCCCGCCCTGGCCCGGAGCGCATCGAGGGCCTCGTAGAGTCGATCAGGACCGCGGGCCAGTCGGTCAGCCTGACCGTGCACGGCGATCCGACCGGGCTACCCGCCACGATGGGACACATCGTTTACCGGACCGTCCAGGAGGCTCTCACCAACGTGGTGCGGCACGCGAACGCGGCCACGGCCACCGTGATGATCGACTATGGCCGCACCGAGGTGATCGTGGAGGTGACCGACGACGGCACCGGGCAAGCCGGGGCGGCCCCTGGCAACGGGATCGCCGGCATGCGCGAACGGGTAACGGCACTCCACGGCACGCTCACGGCAGGCCCGCGAGCTGAGGGCGGCTTCGCCGTCCATGCTCGGCTGCCACGGACCGGTACGCCCACTGCACGCACACAGCCACCGGCGGCCGCCTCGCCGGGAAAGCACGGAGGTCGAGAGCCGAAGGGCACGAAGCATTGATCCGGGTGCTGATCGCCGATGATCAGGCGCTGATCCGGATCGGCCTGCGTGTGCTGATCGAGACCGAGGATGATCTGGAGGTGGTAGGGGAGGCCACCGACGGGCAGGAGACTCTCGGACTTGCCCGGCGGCTCCATCCCGACGTGGTGCTCATGGATATTCAGATGCCCGGCATCGATGGCTTGGCGGCGCTTCGGGACATTGTCGCCGACCCTGTGCTGTCCACGACACGTGTGGTCATGCTCACCACGTTCCAGATCGACGAGTACGTCTTCACCGCGCTGCGCGACGGAGCCAGCGGCTTCCTGGTCAAGGACGCCGAGCCGGACGAAGTCTTGCGGGCGATTCGCGTGGTGGCTGAGGGCGGCTCCCTGCTGTCGCCCTCAGTGACGCGGCGGGTGATCGGCGAGTTCGCCCACCGCCGCGTCCCGGTGGGCTCTCACCGGCGAATGAGTGAGCTTACCGAGCGGGAACGCGAGATTGTCGGGCTGGTCAGTGAGGGCCTGTCCAATGATGAGATCGCCGCCCGCTTGGTGGTCAGCCCCGCCACCGTCCGAACCCACGTGGGCCGGGCCATGGTGAAACTCGGCGCCCGGGACCGCGCACAACTCGTCGTCATCGCCTACCAGTCCGGCCTCGTACGGTGAGGGCTTAATCGTCCGCAAGCAAACCGAGGCTCGGGGAAGGAAGACGAGCAAAGCGACGACAACTGAGCGTCCGCCGCGCACCATAACGATGTGACAGGGATGTGCCCATTCCCTGTCACATACAAGATCCTTCCCTCATTCCGGCCAGCGGTTCCACCACGCGGCTCTAGGCTCGAAGCCAGCACGTTCCCTGTCACATAGGAGCCCGGCGGTGATCCCCGGCCCCGCACAGCCCCCCGACCGACTGCGCGCCGCGGGCGAGCTCGCCCAGCACGCCTCCGAAACCGCGGCGATGGACGCGCCAGCGGACGCGGAGGTCATCCTGCGCAACACCGAGGACTTGCGATCCCCGTGACGATGGCCAAGGTCCTGTCGCCCACCGGCAGTCCGACGCTGGCCGAGGCCGCCACCGCGTTCCTAAACCGCCGCGACCTGGACCCCGACACCCTGCGCTCCTACCGCCAGACGCTGACCCACCAGCGAACCGAGCCCGGCGGAGGCGCTCTGCTGACCGACGTGACGGCCGAGCAGACGGCAGCGGTGTTCACCGCAGCGTGGGGGACGCGGCCGCCCGCACCTGGAACCGCCACCGCTCCGCGTTGCGCTCCTTCATCACCTGGCCGCCGCGCGGTGGAGCATGACCGACCTGGCCGCGCTGGTCGAGCGGCGCCAGGAGAACACTGACACCACGAAGGTCATCGACCGGCACCTGATCGAGGCCCTGTGGCAGCGCCGCGACCTACCGCTGGATCTTGTGGCAGTCCGGCACCGCCCGGGTGCTGCCCCGCCTGCTCGCCAGCCGCACCCGCGGCCCGGTCTTCCTCACTGACCGGCGCCCAGGCCCGGCCCGCACTCCCGCCGCCGACCTGTGCCCGCTCACCGGCCGTGCCCGGCTGTCCTATGAACGCGCCGAGTACCTGTTCAAACAGGCCACCAAGGACATCGACCCGACCGGTGCCGGCCACACCCTCCACCAGCTGCGCCACTCCCGGCTGACCCACCTGGGCGAGGACGGCTGGTCGGCTTCCATGCTCATGACCCTGTCCGGCCACCGGAACCTGCGCACCCTCGGCATCTACGTCCAGCCCAGCACCGAAGCCGTCGCCGCCGCACTCGCCGAGCACGACCCCGGCCGCCGACAGCGTCTCCTCCCGCACGTACCACTCCTGCGTCCACCAGCGTGGGTGAAGCACGCCAGGAAGCTCGTGCGGGCGTCCAGCTCGATCAACAGGGAGGCGATCGGCATGAACGGCAGCATGCTCGACAGCTCATCCCGCAGTGCCCGCGCCTCGGCGGGGACGTCCTCGGCGGGCAGCGGTGGAATGACAAGTTGCCCGGCCTCATCCAGCCGGACCGCGCCGACGTCGCCCGGCGCACCGCCGGCGAGGGTATCCTCCAGATCCTCCAGCGCCTGGTTCAGCTCGTCCCTGACCTGCTCGATCGCCTTAGCCGCGCCGGCGGGTTTGCGGACCAGGTGGCAGAACTCCGCCCGCCGCCCCTCCCACTGCTCCGGAGTGAACAGATAGGTGCCAGGGCCGGCGTACCGGCGTGACCCGGGCACGAACACATCCCCCGACCGCAGGCCATCGCGCAACGCGAGGATGGTGCAGATCTCCCAGTAGTGCCGAAACGCCGTGTCGTCACCAGCCTCCAGCACCTGCGGAGTGAACCTCCGCAGATAGGTGTGGGATGCCTCCAGCGCAGCCAGACGGCCGTGATCCCGGGGCAACGGCTTCCAGCTCACCGAGGCCACATCACACAGCTTGTCCATCCCGATCCGCTCGCGCAGCAGCCCGCCCACCTGCTCGTCCGCCACACCCAGGTCGACCGGCACCTGCAAGATCACATCCATCAGCAACTGGCGGGCCTCGCCCTTCTTCGCCCGCTCCGCCAGGGCAGCCCCGCGCAGGTAGCGCAGCTTGGCGATCGCGTCCTTCACCGCCGTGGGCGTCGCCTCCACCGCTGGCGTCGTCAACCACGCCAGCCGGGTCGTCCCAGCTCCTCATCGAACACCAGCAGCCGACCCAAATCCGCCCGCATCGGCCCGGTCAGCAGATGATCGACCTTCTCCGACGTCAAACGCCCCCGCCACATTACGCGCCGACCCCACCATCTTCACCAGCACGACCACACCCGGCCGCACCACCTTCGAGCTGATCAGATGCTCGGCCGCCTGGTGGAACAGCAGCGATGGCGCGTCATGCTCCATCGCCCGATCCCAGCAGAAACTGCTCCAGCTCCTTCAGCGTCTCGCCCCTCGTCGGAACCGGTTTCCAGTCCAGATACTTCAGCACCAGTTTCAAATGGTCGCTCCGGGTCTGCGCCCGCTGCCCGTACTGCTGCGGGGCCCCCGGACGCCCCCCGCCACACCGGGGGCGCACCACACCATCACCCCGCCCCGGAGCCGATCGTCGTCAGGGCCTCCCTGCCCTCATCCCACCGCCAACGCACCTCACGGCCCAACAGGTGCACCCCGCCAATCCAGCGATCGACACCGTTGAGCGTCACGTGATCCTCCTCACCCGCCAGCACCCGCGCACCCATGGCCGTCAAACGCACCACGGTGCCCCGCTCGACCGGAACGCCGGCAGGCCAGGTCTCCAGCAACGGATGCGGCGCCCCGGCCAGGCGGTCCATCACCGCGAAAGACCACGTGTCCCCCAGAAAACGGCGCGCCTCGCGAGCCGAGGCACGCACGAAGACATCCCCGGCGCTCACCTCCCGCCCCGCATCCGCCGCAGCGGCGAGAATGCGACGCTCAGTGAGCGACAGCCCATCACGGGTGGAAGGGTACTCACGGCACAGACGCTCGAACGCCTCACCAAGAAAACGCAGCTCACCAGAGCGCGCAGCCACGATGGCCGGCAGACCGTCCGGAACCGGCGCACGAAACGCCGCCCATGCCCGCCCCGCCAGATCCAGCGCATCCGGAGTCAGCCTCGCGCACGCCCTCGTCGCCGGCAACTCCCGCAACTGCTCCGCACGCAGCTGCCCCAAGCCGCCGAAACGCGCGATCCCGGGATGCTCCCCGATACAGATCAACGTGATGCGCTCAGCCGGCACCTCCAACTCGGCCAAGCGGGCGAGAACCTCCACGATCTGCAGCTGATCGTAGAGATCCGCCTCGAACCACAACACGTACTCGCCACCACGATGGGCCTCCACAGCGGCGTCACGCTCAACGAACATGCGCACACCCTCCGCCCGATCATCCGCATCCGCTCCCATCAGGAACGCCGCCCTGACCCGGCGCAGCTCCTCGCGCCCCACCGCGGGAACCGGCCCCTCATGCAGCACATCACGCCAGTACACGATGTGCCGCGCCAGCCCCGTCCCCGGCAAATCCGTGCAGTCACCGTTGGTGATGTGCAGCGCCTCCGCCATCCCACCCTCGACAGCAGCGGACCGCTCACCCAGCAGCCGACGCCGCGCGACCGCGTACGACTCCCCCGTCTTCGCCATGCGGGCACGCACCCGCCGCTTGAAGTCCGCCTGCCTCGTCACGAACGTCTCCCGCGCGCCGACCGCACCATCCCCCAGCGACCCATGCGGCAAGCACACGACCGACGACAAAACCTCCGCCCGAGAGGTCAACCTCCCTTTGCCTCCTGAGGTGACCCGGCCGGGGCGAGTCGCCGGAGGTTGGGCGCGGACGGCCGCCATCACCCATGCTAACGGCCGACCGACCCGAAAACCCGAACCCACCGAGTTGACCTTCCCCTTGGGTGAAGCAGCACCATAGTCGCCACCGGCCACCCCGGCCGGAACGAGGAGGAGAAACTGTGCAGCTGCTCACCATCGGCGCCTTCGCCCGCGCCGCGCGGCTGTCACCCAAAGCGCTGCGGCTCTATGACGAACTCGGACTCCTGCGCCCGGCCGCAGTCGACGGCGAATCCGGATACCGCTTCTACGACCCGGCACAACTCGAACAGGCCCGACTGATCGCCTGGCTCCGGCGACTCGGCATGCCCCTGGCACGCATCCGCCGAATATGCGACCTACCAGCAGACGCCGCAGCCGAAGACATCGCCGCCTACTGGCAGCAGGTGCTGGCCGAAACCACCGCCCGCGGCCAATTGGCCACCTTCCTCATCGACTACCTGTCGGGAAAAGGCACCACCGTGGAGCACACCACCACCATCCTCGGAATCCGATACGCCGCCCGATCAGAATCCGGACTCATCCGCACAAGCAACGAAGACACCGCCTACGCCGGCCCCCGCCTCCTCGCAGTGGCCGACGGAGTCCGAGGCCCCGCCGGAAACCTCGCCAGCGCAGCCGCCGTCGACGCACTCAAACCCCTCGAAACCAAGCCCGTACCAGCCGAAGACCTCCTCGGCGCCCTCGCCGAGGCAGTCGGCCAAGCCGACCGCGCCATCGCGGAAATCGCCGCCTCAACCCCACCCGGCGAAGCAGTCACCACCCTCACCGCACTGCTGTGGTCCGGCTCCCAACTCGCCCTCGTCCACATCGGCGACACCCGCGCATACCTCATACGAGACGGCGAACTCTTCCAGATCACCCACGACCACACCTACGTCCAAACCCTCATCGACGACGGACGACTCACCCCCGAAGAAGCCGCCTCACACCCCCAACGCTCCCTCCTCGCACGAGCCCTCACCGGCACCGGCGCAGCCCAACCACACCTGTCACTGCACGAAGCCACAGCCGGCGACCGCTACCTCCTGTGCTCCGACGGCCTCTCCACCGTCGTACCCGCCCCATCACTACGCCACGTGCTGACCGGATCAAGCAGCCCCCAACAAGCACTCGACCAACTGATCACACGGGCATACGCTGCCGGCGCCCCCGACAACATCGCCTGCGTCGTCGCCGACGTGGTCAGCCTGGAAGCACCAAGACAGTGATCGCGTCACTCGGCGCCTGCACCATCGACCGCCGCCCCCTGACCATCGCACCCTACCGACGGCTGTGGATCGCATCCACCGTCTGCGCCGTCGGCGGCTCGTTCAGCGTCGTCGCCGTACCGACACAACTGTTCACGACAACCGGTTCCTCCGCCACCGTGGGCACCGCAGCAGCCGTGTCCTTCACCGCACTCGTCGCGGCAGCACTATGGACCGGCGCCCTCGCCGACAACATGGACCGGCGAAAACTCCTCCTCGCCGCCCACAGCGGCCTCGCCCTCACCTACACCGCCCTATGGATCCACGCAATCCTCGGCGCAGGCTCCATCCCGATCCTCATGACACTCGTCGCCTGCCAAGGGCTCACCTTCGCAGCCATCATGACCACCATGGGCGCCATAGTGCCCCGCCTCGTCCCAGCCGAACTCCTCCCAGCCGCGAACAGCCTCACCTCCCTCACCCGCTACACCGGATCCATCCTCGGACCACTGCTGGCCGGCGCCCTCATACCAACCGTCGGCCTCGGCACGCTCTACCTCTTCGACGCCATCGCCCTCCTGACCGTCATACGGGCCGTCACCAAACTGCCACCCCTGCCGCCCTCACCCCACCCCACCACCCAGCGCCACAAACCCACGATCGGCCACATACCGGCCGCCCTCCGCTACCTGACAACCAACCGGCTCCTCATGGCGGTACTCGCCGTCGACCTCGCCGCCATGGTCTTCGGCATGCCCACAGCCCTTCTCCCCGAACTCGCCCAACACACCTACGGCGGACCCTCAGGAGGCGGCCCCGAACTGGGACTCCTCTACGCCGCCTACCCAGCCGGAGTCGTCACCGCCGGCCTCCTGTCCGGCACATTCACCCGCGCCCACCGCCACGGCGCACTCATGG
The DNA here is from genome assembly GCF_008065375.1 of Nonomuraea sp. SYSU D8015. Taxonomy (GTDB): domain Bacteria; phylum Actinomycetota; class Actinomycetes; order Streptosporangiales; family Streptosporangiaceae; genus Nonomuraea. The sequence goes on along the minus strand of NZ_VJYI01000027.1, from coordinate 29,117 downwards.
CCGCGGCCGCCGCAGCATGGGGCATCACCGTCATCCTCCTCGGCCTGACCACACACCTGACCATCGCACTCACAGCCCTCACCCTCGGCGGCGCCGTCAACTTCGTCCTGAGCACCTTCCGCAACGCCATCACCCAGACACACACCCCCGACGCCCTCCGCGGCCGCATCCAAGGATCACTCACCGTCGTCCTCTTCGGCGGCCCCCACATCGCCAACCTCCTGCACGGAGCCACCGCATCCGTCCTCGACGCCCGGACAGTGATCTGGACCGGCGGACTCCTCACCACCATCACCGTCGCCGCAATCGCCTGGGCCGTACCCGACCTACGCACCTACACCACCCGACCGGCGACCGACCCGACGCCAGACAGCGGCACCCCTCCCACACGCTCAGCCGAGTGAAGCACCGCACGACCGACCCCGCCGCCGGAACTCCGCACTCACGAACCGCCCACCCGCGAAACCCAACCGCACCCCATCCCCATGCGCGAACGGCGCCCCCCAAGAAGCATGCGCGGCATCCGGAAAACAGGCCACCAACGCCAACTCGATCGCCCCACCATGGCCCACCAGCAACGCCGAACCACCCTCCGCCACACCACCGACCGCGTCCGCGTCCGCCCACATCACGCGGAGAACCTCGGCCACCGCGGCGGCATCGCGACCCTCCCGAACGACCTCCGCCAACCGCCGGTACGGCTCAGCCCAATCCCACTGAGCATGCCGGGGAAACTCCCCCGGCACATAACCGGACGGCATCTCCACGGTGTCGTCGACGGCGAACCCCATTGCCACGGCCGTCTCGACGGCTCGAGGGGACGAACTGGTGACGGCCCGCTCGTACGGCCTGGCCTCGGAGCCGAGGGCACGGGCCAGGGCGACACCCTCAGCCGACAGATGCGAACCCCGCCCACGCGCCACGCCCTTCTTGGTGAGACTGTGCCGCCGCACGTCCAACCACCGCATGCGACTCTTCCTTCGTTGCCTTGGTCTGATGTGAGTGAGGAGTGATTGTCTCAACCGGGGCCCTTTACGTTGTAGATTCATTCCTTCGCGCCGCCACGATGATGAGTGCCCCTGAGATGATCCCGGCGAAGAAGGGCGATGGCACAAGCAGGACGCCGCCCAGCGCACACCACGTCGCAAGGCCCCAGCCGATTCCGGCGGGCACGGCCACGCCGCGTCCGGCGAGATGCCACGTCAGGCAACCCAAGAGAATCAGGGGCACACCGAAGCTGCCTGGACCGGCCCAGAAGGTGACTTCGTTCTGAAGGGACTCCACCGTCTGACCGGCGCCCCCGTCCGTTAGCGCGAGCGGGACGGCAGCCCACATCCCCCGCCCCACCCAGCCGCTGATGTCTCCCCAGGCGAGGAACCCCAGCAAGGACAGGTGCCCCGCTCCCAGCACGAGCATGATCCCGCTCGCCCAGCGCAGCAGCCGCTTTCCGGACCTCATCGTGACGTCCCCGCGCATGGAGAACCTCCTCGTTTCTATGTTGATTAACACAGGCTATATCGCTTGGCATTGGCTCTGTCATTCGGCATACCTGGTTAGATGGTCCGCATGGCCACGCGACGCATCGAGAGGACTCAAGAGAGCCGCCGGTTGCTGGTGGCGGCCGCCGCCGAGCTCTTCGCCGAGAAGGGATACCGGCAGACGAGCTTCATCGACATCGCCGACAAGGCCGGCATCAGCCGCGGCTCCATCCCCTGGCACTTCGGCAACAAGCTGGGTCTGCTGGAAGCGGTGGTCGACGACCAGCTCCAGGCCGTGCTGACCGGCTTCGCCCCGCCCGACGGGGAGCGGCCCGGTGACCCGCTCGACCAGGTCATGGGCTTCATCCGCCGGCCCGTCACGCGCCTGTTCATCACCCTGCTCGCCGAGGCCGTGGAGGTCGGCTCACCGATCCGCGAGCACTACGCGCGGCTCCACGCGGCGCTCCGGCAGGGGGTGCGGGCCCGGATACCGGCGGAGGCGCTGCCCCCGGGAACGACCCCGGAGGCGTTCACGGTCCTGCTGGTGGGGACCGTCATGGGCGTTCACGCCCAGTGGCGGGTCGCTCCCGAGGCGGTGGACCTCGAGGCCGTCCGCGCCGCGATCCGCGCCCTGCTGCCGGCGAGCCTCGGACAGGCCTGACGTTCACGGCGCTCTCTCGCGCGTTGTTCCGTTGCGGCCGGAATGCCGGGCATGCCAGCGTCAAACCCACTGAACGGTAGTTACGGCGCAGGTGGTGTGGGATGAGATATGCGGGGCTCACCCTCGCCATCGTGTCATCGTGGTGTTTCGCGTTCTCGGGGCCGATGGCCAAATACCTCATCACCGCCGGACTGGCGCCGATCGAGGCCGTCTGGACGCGGATGGCGGCGGGGCTGTCACTGGTGGCCGTGCTGGCCCTGATCAGACCGCGGGCGTTGCGGATCACCCGCGCCAGGTCGCCGTTCTTCGGCCTGTACGCGGTCATGGCGGTGGCCGGGGTGCAGTGGCTGTACTTCGCCGCGATCACGCGGCTGCCGGTGGGGATCGCGCTGCTGCTGGTGTACATGGCCGGTCATGGTGGTGGCGTGGGTGCGGCTCGTACGGAAGATACGGCTCGCGCGGGCCGCCTATGCGGGGGCGGCCGTCGCGTCGCAGGCCTCGGAATCGTCGTCGAGGCCTGGCAGGAGATCCGGCTGGACGCCCTCGGCCTGCTGCTGGGGTTGCTGGCCGGGGCCTGCTCCGCCGGATATTTCCTGATGAGCGATAGCTTTGGCGATGACATAGACCCGCTCGGGCTCATCGCCTGGGGGATGACGGGGGCGGCCGTGGTGCTGATCCCGTTCGCCCGGCCCTGGGACATCCAGTGGGACGCCTTCACGATCACCGCCACGCCCGCCCCGGGCGGCGGCACGTTGCCGGTGCTGGTGGCTTACCTGTGGATGGTGCTGGTCGCGACCGTGATCGCGTACATCCTGGCTGTGAACGCCGTGCGGCGGCTCTCGGCCGCCGTGGGCGCCACCGTGGCGTCGCTGGAGGTCGTCGCGGGCGCCATCGTGGCCTGGGCACCGGTCGGCGAGACACTCGGCGTGTTCCAGATCGCAGGCGGGCTGATCATGTTGTCCGGCGCCCTCCTCGCCCAGACCGCCACCCGCTCCTCCCCCATCGCGCAACCGGAATCCATCAAATCAATTTGATGTATTGTCGGGTACGTGGGCTCCTCGAGTGACACCGCTCCGGCCTTCGCACGGCTGGCCGGCCACCCGCTGCGCTGGCGGCTGCTCACCGAGCTCGCCCGCAGCGACCTGCGAGTCCGCGAGCTGGTCACCCTGGTCGGCCAGCCGCAGAACGTCGTCTCCTACCACCTGCGGCTTCTGCGTGACAGTGGCCTGATCACCTCCACGCGCAGCAGCTTCGACGGCCGCGACAGCTACTACCACCTGAGCCTCGATCGCTGCGCGGAAGCCCTCGCCGACGCCGGTACCGCCCTGCACCCGGCACTGCGTCTGCACCCGGTCTCGCCGGTGGCCCACCCGGCCGCGCCGGTGGCGGTGCTGTTCGTCTGCACCGGCAACAGCGCCCGCTCCCCCATCGCCGAAGCCCTGCTGCGCCGGCGTACCGCCGGCCGGGTCGACGCGATCAGCGCCGGGAGCCGCCCCAAACCATGCCTGCATCCGCACACCACGCGGGTCCTGCACGACGAGTACGGCATCGACGTCTCCGGCCGGCGCCCCGTCCACCTGGACGCCCTGGGCCGCCGCCGGTTCGACTATCTGATCACCTTGTGTGACAAGGCCCGCGAGGTCTGCCCCGAGCTCGTCGACCATGACCGCCGAATTCACTGGAGCATCCCCGACCCCGCCGCGGCGGACGAGACCGGCCAGGCCGGCTACCCGGCCTTCGTCCGCACCGCGACCGACATCGACACCCGCATCCGGCACCTGCTACCGGTCCTCGCCACCCACGACCGCAAGGAGGCTCCGCCATGACGCGCGAGTACGCCAGCGTCCGCTACCTGGTCGACGACGTCCAGGCGGCCGTCGACTTCTACACCGCCCACCTCGGCTTCGCCGTCAACACCAGCGCTGCTCCGGCCTTCGCCGACGTGGTCCGCGGACCGCTGCGGCTCCTGCTGTCCGGACCCGCCAGCTCCGGCGCCCGTGCCACCCCCGCGGACGCCGACGTCCCCGGCCGCAACCGCATCCACCTGATCGTGGACGACCTGGACGCCGAGATCGGCCGGCTCCGCGGGGCGGGGTTGTCGTTCCGCAGCGACCCGGTCTCAGGCCCCGGCGGACGCCAGATACTGCTGGCCGACCCGGCGGGCAACCTGATCGAGCTGTTCCAGCCCGCCACCGCACCGGCCACACCCTGACCGCGGCACCGGGCCCGGTGCCGCCGGCACCGCCTCCGCCGCAGCGCCCGGGCCTCGTCGTCCCCTGGCCGGCTCGACGCGGCGCCCGAAGCCGCCCGGCACAGCGGATCGCGCGGGCCCTAGTCTGGCCCCATGGACATCGCCACCGCGCGTGAGCTCTGGGACGCCGACCCGGGCTGGCTCAACACCGCCTCCTACGGGTTGCCTCCCCGCCGCGCCTACGAGGACCTCCAGGCCGTGCTCACCGACTGGCGGCACGGCTCCAGCGACTGGCAGCCCTGGGACGCCTCCGTGGGGCGCGCGCGGACGGCGTTCGCCCGCATGGTGGGGGCGAACCCCGCGGACGTGACCGTGAGCTCGACCGTGTCGCAGATCATGTCCGTCGTGGCCACGGCGCTGCCGCCGAAGGCCCGCGTCGTGGTGCCGGACGTCGAGTTCACCAGCAACTTCTTCCCCTGGGCGGTCGCCGCCGAGGTGGTGGCCGTGCCCGCCGACCGGCTGGCCGACGCGGTCGACGGCTCCACCGCCGCCGTGGCCTTCAGCCTCGTCCAGTCCGCCACCGGGTACGTCACCCCGCTGCACGACGTCGTGGCCGCCGCCCGCGCCCACGACGCGCTCGTCATCGCCGACGGCTCCCAGGCGTGCGGCTGGCTGCCCGTGGACGTCGACGGCCTCGACGTGCTGGCGTGCGCGGCGTACAAGTGGCTGATGGCGCCGCGCGGCGCCGCCTTCGGCTACCTGTCGCCGCGGGTGCGCGAGCGCATGCGGCCCCTGGCCGCCAACTGGTACGCCGGGCCCGACGACGGCGACTCCTACTACGGGCCGCCGCTGCGCCTGGCGGGCGACGCCCGCGCGTTCGACCTGTCGCCGGCCTGGTTCTGCTACGTCGGCGCGGCCCCGGCCATCGAGCTGCTCAACGAGCTGGGCGTCAAGCGGGTCCACGACCACAACGTCGCCCTCGCCAACCGCTTCCGCGCCGGCCTCGGTCTCGAGCCGGCCGGCTCCGCCATCGTGTCGGTGGACGCCCCCGGGGAGCGGCTGGCGGCGGCGGGCATCCGGGCGGCCGTGCGGGCGGGCAGGGTCCGGGCCAGCTTCCACGTCTACACCACGGCCGACGACGTCGACCGTGCGCTGGACGCCCTGACGGGCTGATCTCCTGTTTCCCCGGCGCCGCCGGTGGGGCAGGAATCGGGGCGTCGGGCCCACGACCGGAAGGAGCCGCGTTGACCTTCACCATCGTCGAAGCGGACCGGCCGCTGCGGGGCGTGCTGGTCGGCGCCGGGTTCATCGGCGGCCAATGGGCGCCGGAGCTGCTCGCCCACCCCGGCACCGAGCTGGTGGGCTGGGTGGACGTGGCCGAGGACCGCGCCAGGACGGCGGCCGCCGAGCTCGGGCTGGACGGCCTGCCCGTCAGCGCCTCGCTGACCGCGCTGCTGGACGGCGAGGAGCCGGACTTCATCGTGAACTGCACGGTCCCGCAGGCGCACCACGAGGTGACGGTGACGGCGCTGCGGCGCGGGGTGTCGGTGCTGAGCGAGAAGCCGATGGCGGTCACCCTGGAGGAGGCGCGGTCCATGGTGGCGGCCGCCGACGAGGCGCGGCGGCTGTTCGCGGTCAACCAGAACCGCCGCTACATGCGCAGTCTGGTGGCCTTCCGCCGCACGGTGGCCGAGCTGGGGCCGCTCGGGCTGCTGACGTCGGAGTTCTTCATGCCGTACCGCGAAGGGCGGTTCCTTCACACGCTGGAGCACCCGCTGCTGCAGGACATGGCGATCCACCTGTTCGACGCGGCCCGGGCGGTCTCCGGAGCCGACCCGGTCTCGGTCTACTGCGAGTCGTTCCGGCCGGGGTGGACCTGGTATCCGGGCGCCTGCTCGGCCACGGCGATCTTCGAGATGACCGGCGGCCTGCGGTACACGTTCACCGGGAGCTGGTCGGCGCCGGGGCATCCGACGTCGTGGACGGGCACCTGGCGGGCCGCGGGCACGCTCGGCACCGCCTGCTGGGACGGCGCGGGCGATCCGACGGCGGAGGCGGCCAAGGGGCACGTGGTGCGGTCGTACAAGCAGGAGGCGGACCCGTTCCCGGGCCGCCGCCGCTACACCGGGCTGGCGGAGGGGCTGGAGGAGTTCGTGACGGGGCTGCGCACGGGGCGGCCGCCGCAGGGCGACTGCCACGACAACATCCGCAGTCTGGCCATGGTGACGGCGGCGCTGGAGTCGGCGCGCAGCGGGACGAGGGTGCCCATCGCGATCTAGGCCGGGTACGCGTGCGTCTCCGTGGCCTTGACCGAGGCCCAGATGCGCTGGCCGGGGGTGAGGTCGAGGTCGGCGAGGGCGGCCGGGGTGATGTCGACGAAGGCGGCGACGGGGCCGTCGAGATGGACGCGGACGTTGTCGCCGTGCCGCTCGATGCCGTCGATCACGGCCTGCCACAGGTTGCGGGGACTGCCGTCGGGCCGGGTGCGGTAGAGGGCGACGGCGGCGGGCGAGAAGGCCACGAACGCCGGCCCGTCGAGCTGCTCGATGGTGCTGAACGCCAGCTCGCCCACCTTGATCCGGGCGCCGTCGCCGAGCCCGCGGTAGAGGTTGAGCCCGACGAGGCGGGCGACGTAGTCGGTGCGCGGGCGGCGCGCCACCTCGGCCGGCGCGCCCTGCTGGACGATGGCGCCGTTCTCGACCACGATCAGCCGGTCGGCCAGCACCATCGCGTCGAGCGGGTCGTGCGTGACCAGGACGGTGGCGCCGTCGAAGTCGGCCAGATGGCGGCGCAGCCCGGAGCGGATCTCCAGCCGGGTGTGGGCGTCGAGCGCGGCGAGCGGCTCGTCCAGCAGCAGCAGCCGCGGCTCCACGGCCAGCGCCCGGGCCAGGGCGACGCGCTGGGCCTGACCGCCGGACAGCCGCCGGGGTTTGGCGGTGGCGTGGGCCGCCAGGCCGACGCGTTCCAGGAGGGCGGCCGCAGTGCGGCGCGCCTCGCTCCGGGAGGCGCCGCGGCAGCGCGGGCCGAAGGCGACGTTGTCCAGGGCGGACAGGTGCGGGAAGAGCAGGTAGTCCTGGAACACCATGCCGACGGGGCGCTGGTCGGCGGGCCGGGTGTGCAGGGGGCGGCCGTCCAGAGCGATGTGCCCGCCGGACAGGGCGGTGAGCCCGGCCAGGGCGCGCAGGGCGGTCGTCTTGCCGGCGCCGTTGGGGCCGAGCAGCGCGACGACCTCGCCGGGCGCGACCTCCAGGGCGATGTCGAGCGTGAACGCGGGCCGGTTGACGATCAGGCGGGCGTCGAGCGTCATGGGCTGGTCACCCACCGGTCGCGCAGCCCGGCCAGGATGATCACCGACACGGCGAGCAGGACGAGGCTGAGCACGATGGCGGCCTCCGGCTCGGTCTCCAGGGCGAGGTAGACGGCCAGCGGCATGGTGCGGGTGGTGCCGGGGAAGTTGCCCGCGAACGTGATCGTCGCGCCGAACTCGCCCAGTGCCCTGGCCCAGCACAGCACGGCCCCGGCCATCACGCCGGGCGCGACCAGCGGCAGCGTGACGCGGCGGAAGACGGTCCAGCGGGAGGCGCCGAGCGTGGCCGCCGCCTCCTCGTAGCGCCGGTCGGCGGCCCGCAACGCGCCCTCCACGCTGATGACCAGGAACGGCATCGCCACGAACGCCTCCGCGACGACGACCCCGGCGGTCGTGAAGGGCAGCGTGACGCCGAACGCCGACTCCAGCCACTGGCCGATCAGCCCCCGGCGGCCGAGCACCAGCAGCAGCGCGACGCCGCCGACCACCGGCGGCAGCACGAGCGGCACGGTGACCAGCGCGCGCACCAGGCGGCGGCCAGGCAGGTCCACCCTGGCCAGCATCCAGGCCAGCGGCACGCCGAGGACGAGGCACACCGCCGTCGCGATGGTGGCCGTCACCAGGGACAGCCGCAGCGCCTCCAGCACCTGCGGCTCGGCCAGCCGGGCCGGCAGCGTGGGCCACGGGGCCCGGATCAGCAGCCCGGCCAGCGGCAACACCAGGAAGGCGAGCCCCAGCAGGGCGGGAACCACCAGGACCCACGGCGGCCGCCCGGCCAGCCGCCTGTCGGGTGCGGCGCTCATCGCGGCGCCGCCTCGAACCCGGCCTTGGTGAGCACGCCCCTGCCCTGCTGCGAGAGCACCAGGTCGACGAACTCCTTGGCGGCTCCCCCGGCGGGCGCCTTGGCCAGCGCCGCGATCGGATAGTCGTTGACCGCCTGGCCGGCCTCGGGGAAGTCGATCCCCTCGACCTTGCCCGCCGCGGCGATCACGTCGGTCTTGTAGACGAGCGCGGCGTCCGCCTCGCCCAGCTGGACCTTGGTGAGCGTGGCCTTGACGTCCTGCTCCAGCGTCACCGGAGTGATCTTCAGCCCGGCGGCGGCGAGGGCCTTGGCCGCGGCGGCGCCGCAGGGCACCTGCTCGGCGCAGAGTGCGACCTTCACCCGGGGGTCGGCGAGGTCCTTCAGCTCGTCCACCCGGGCGGGGTTGCCGGCCGGGACCGCGATCTGCAGCGTGTTCCGCGCGAACGTGACCGGGGCGCTCGCCAGGGACGCGTCCGTGACGGTCTTCATGGTGGCGGGGCTGGCCGCCGCGAAGACGTCGGCAGGCGCCCCCTGGACGATCTGCTGGGCCAGCGTCGCGCTGGAGCCGAAGTTGAACCGCACCGTCGTCCCCGGATGGGCGGCCTCGAAGGCCTTGCCGAGTTCGGTGAACGTGCCGGTGAGCGACGCCGCCGCGAACACCGTCACCTCCTTCGCCCCGCCGCCGCCCGCGGACGTGGCGGGCCCGCCGGAGCCGCACGCCGCCAGGCAGGCGACCGCGACCGCGGCCACCCAGCCGAGATGTCGCCTGAACACCAGGACCGCTCCTCACTCCCGCTCGTGGGCGGGGACCTCCACGACGACGTTGGTGGACTTGATCACCGCGACCGCCACGACCCCGGGCTCCAGGCCCAGCTCGTCGGCGGCCTGCCGGCTCATCAGGGACACCACGCGGTACGGCCCCGCCGCGATCTCGACCTGGGCCATCACCGAGTCCTTGATCACCTCGGTGACGATGCCGCGGAAGCGGTTGCGGGCCGAGGAGCGGCCGCCGTCCACGGCCTCGATCTGGGCGCGGGCGAACGCGGCCAACTCGGCGCCGTCGACCCGCCGGTGGCCGTGCTCGTCCCGCACCGCGGCCAGCCGTCCGGAGTCGACCCAGCGGCGGACGGTGTCGGAGCTCACCCCGAGCAGCGCCGCGGCCTCGCTGATCCGGAACGTCGTCACAAGCCCTCACCATACCTGCCGCAGATGCCAACCAGAAGGCTAGGACTGACTTGCATTCACCATGTGGTCTGGCTCTGTTCCATGGCATTCGCACGGGGACAGGTCACGGCCCGGCCGCCGCCTGGGCGACCACGGCGTGACCCGACCACGGCATGACCCGGCGCCGCGTGACCCACCGGCCCGTGACCCGCCGACCCAGAGCTCGCCGGCCCCGGCGCCTCGCCTATCGGACGGGAGCCGACGCCCGCGGAAAGGCCGGGGCTCGGTGCAGGACCGGTGGACGCCGGACCGGGGCGGTGCGGCGGTGGGGACGTCGGGCAGGCGGGGTGAGGGCGGGATCAGAGGAGCGCCGCACCCTTGGAGCCCTTCAGCAAGGCGTCGATCTTGGCCGCCGCGTCAGCCGCCGCCTTCGCCGATCCACCCCGCCGAGCACATACAACCGAACACATCGGACTTGATCGTCTAGCCGGGAGGCGGTCCAGGATGGAGGGCCGGCGGGAAGGCGGGTGCCGGCTCGTCCCGGTGCTGCGCCGGGCGCTCTCGTGTGGCGGCGAGACGCCGGGGACACCTCATCGTCAACAGCGCCGCCGCGAGCGCGAGCCGCGGCCGTGCGGCCGGCGCGTCACCCTCGGCGATGGCCTCGACAGCTCGGCGTGCACCTCCAGCCGATGGCGTAGGTAGTCCGCCCGGAACGGGCGTGCTGGCCGGGGCCACGTGCTCGGACAGGTCCGGGATGCGCCGGGTCATGGCCAGGTGGACCGCCTTGGCCGGGTGGTCGGGGGAGAGCTCGGCGATGCGCTCGCGCAGGGCCCAGTTGGCGCGCATGAAGAGCCTTCCGTCAGGTCCTGGGCGGGGCTCTGGGAGCAGTGGATCACCGTGCAGACGGACCCGCGCTCACCCTGCAGGCGGACGACGGGCGCCATCGTGACGTCGATCATGGATTCCGCTCACTGCAGAGCTCTCAGCGAAGGGACATGGACATGCTCAAGAAGTCTCTGCCGGCCGCGCTGGCGGCGACGGCCGTCGCCGCCCTCACCTTGGTCCCCGCCGGTCCCGCCGCGGCCGCCACGATCGAGATCCGCCCCGGGCAGGTCTCGACCCTGAAACAGTCGAACAGCAAGTTCCACTGCCCGACGAACGAAGTGCTGATCGGCCGCGGGCACCGCGGCGACGAGAACGGCGACACCACGTTCTACTGCGGCCGTATCTACATCGACAACGTGCAGGTCACGGTGGTCAGGTGGGACATCTGGGGCACCGTGACGGATGAGAACAACCACGATTACCACACTCCCGCGAACCAGGCGATCACCGGGATCCGGCACGACGGGGACGAGAACGGCGACACCATCTACTACAGCGGCGCGCTGTTCTGGCAGAACAAGCCGGTGCAGATCACCCCCAGGCAACTGCAAGGTTGGGTCAGGGAGAACAACCACTCCTCGATGGGCGGCAGCAACCAGGTGATGACCGGCCGTAGGCACACCGGGGACGAGAACGGCTGGACTCAATACGAGTACGGCTGGATCTCGTACAGCGGCTGATCACCGGAGCCGGGTGGCGATCCCCTCCCGCGGGACTCCGCCGCCCAGCACCTCCACCTGCTCGAACTCCGCCGCTGCGTGCCCCGGCTCCAGCGCCGCCACCAGCACGCCCTCGGCGTCACCCGTCGTCACCTTCCCAGCGGCCAGTCGGGGCACCACTGAGCAGAGTGGCGGCATAGGGGGCAGGTCGTCATGGACGGCGTCAGCGTCCCAGGAGGCGGCACGCAGTAGGCTTTGCATGGCCTGCGGCCGGTTCACGAGGGGGTGGACGACCGCGGCCGGTTCACGGTGAGGTAGACGACCGCCGCCGTGAAGCAGAGCAGGGCGGTCCAGTCGTTGAGGCGCAGGCCGAGGAGGTGCGGGGAGGGGTCGATACGGAGCCACTCGATCCAGGCGCGACCGGCGGTGTAGGCGGCGGCGTAGACCGCGAACGTCCGGCCACGGTCGAGCCGGAATCGCCGTTCAGCCCAGACGACGAATCCGGCCACGGCCAGGTTCCACAGCGACTCGTACAGGAAGGCCGGATGGTAGGTGGCCGTGGACTCCATGCCGGGGGGCCGGTGGGCGGGATCGATCTCCAGCGCCCAGGGCAGGGTCGTCGGCCTGCCGTACAGCTCCTGGTTGAACCAGTTCCCCCAGCGGGCGATCGCCTGCCCGAGCGCGAGCCCGGGAGCGACGGCGTCGGCGAAGTCGCGTAGCGGGATGCCCCGTCGGCGGCAGGCGAGCCACGCGCCGACCGCGCCGCCGGCGACGGCGCCCCAGATGCTGATGCCGCCCTCCCAGATCGCCAGGGCGCGCAGCGGTTCCCCGGCGGGGCCGAAGTACTGCTGCCAGGCGGTGGCCACGTGATAGAGGCGGGCGCCGACGAGTCCGAACGGCACGGCCCAGGTGGCGATGTCGCCGATCGTGCCGCTCTCGCCGCCGCGAGCGACCCAGCGGCGCCGGGTCACCCAGATGCCGACGAGGACGCCGAGCAGCATCAGGAGGGCGTAGGCGCGGATCGGGATCGGACCGAGGTGCCAGACGGCCTGGGTGGGGCTGGGGATGGCTGTCACGGGGCCGAGTCTGATTCCGGGACGGCGACGCGCACATCGAGCGGTCCGCCGATTCACTCATCAGTCGACTGGTTGATGGCGGGCCGACGGGCGGCTGATTATGTTTTGCGGTGTGGAGTCCTGGGAGCGGTCGCGGCGCCGGTGGCAGCATGCCTTCTTCGTCTCGTGGCTGGTGCTCACCTCGGCCGGACCCCTGTCGGAGGCCGGCCAGGTGCTGCCGGTGGTGCTCGTGGCCGGCCTGGCCGCCTGGTACGCCGTGTGGTTCGTGCTGCGCACCCCGCCCGTGGACGACGTGCCACTGCCGTACGTGCTCGGCGGCGGGCTGATCTGGCTGGGGCTGTTCGCGATCGACTCCTCCTTCCTGGTGGTCGCGCTGACCGTGCTCGTGCCGTACTGCATGGACGCCGTGCGGGTCGGCCGTGTCGCGGTGCTGTCGTGCGCCGGTGGCTGGCTGTGGCATCGGTTTCACGCGACCGGGGCGGTCACCTGGACCGAGATCGCCATTGCCACGCTGATCGCGATCAGCATGGCGACCGCGGTCGGATACTTCAGTTCGGTGTCGCGGCAGAGCGCCGAGCGCAAGCGGCTCATCGAGCAGTTGCAGGCCGCGCAGGACGCACGGGCGGCGGCCGAACGGCAGGCGGGTGTGGCGGCCGAGCGGCAACGGCTGGCCCGTGACATTCACGACAGCTTGACCCAGGGGTTCGCCAGCGTGGTGATGTTGCTGGAGGCCGCGCAGGCGACTCTGCCCGACAACAAGCACCTGACCCAGGCATTGCGGGCCGCGCGGGAGAACCTCGCGGAGAGCCGCCGGGTGGTGCTAGCCCTGCGGCCCGGCCAGCTCGACGAGTGCGGCCTGCCGGGGGCACTGCAGGGGCTGTCCGGCCGCCTGTCGGACGAAACCGGCGTCGACGCGCACACCGTGATCACCGGTACGGTCCGGCCGCTGGACGGCCAGGTCCAGGAGGAACTGCTGCGCGTGGCGCAGGAGGCGGTCGCCAACGCCCGCCGCCACGCCCGCGCCGACCAGGTCACACTCACCCTTTCGTACATGGAGGATCTGATCGTGCTGGACGTCCACGACGACGGCGACGGCTTCGACCCCTCACGGGCCGCCTCCGGACACGGCCTCTCGATCATGCGGGAGCGCATGGAACGGCTCGGCGGCACCCTTCTCGTGGAAAGCGCCCCAGGAGCGGGCACCACGGTCGTGGCCAGCCTTCCGGTGGTGGCGCTGAGCGGGGCACGATGAAGGTCAGGGTCCTGATCGTCGACGACCACCCCGTGGTCCGCGACGGCATCCGCGCGATGCTCGGCACCCAGGAGGACCTGGAAGTGGTCGGCGAGGCGGTCTCCGGCGCGGAAGCGGTACGGCTGGCGTGCGGCCTGCGGCCCGACGTCACGCTGATGGACCTGCAGTTGCCCGAGATCGACGGCGCCACGGCGACCAGCCGGATCCGCGATCACGACCCGGACGCCAAGGTCATCATCCTGACCACCTACGACACCGACGGCGACATCTCCCGCGCCATCGACGCCGGAGCCATCGGCTACCTGCTCAAGGACGCCGGCCGGGAGCAGCTGTTCGACGCGATCCGGGCAGCGGCGCGGGGCGAGAGCGCCCTGTCGCCTGCCATCGCGACCCGGGTGCTGTCGTGGGCACGCGCCGACGCGGCTGATGCGCTCAGCGGCCGGGAGATCGAGGTCCTCGGCGCGGTCGCGCAAGGGATGAGCAACAAGGCCATCGCCGCGCATTTGTGCATCAGCGAGGCCACGGTCAAGACCCACCTGCTGCACGTTTTCGCCAAGCTTGGAGTGGATGACCGAACGGCAGCGGTAACAGTCGCCGCGTCCCGCGGCATCATCCGGCTCGGCGGATAGCCGGCCACAGGAGAGCCGCCGGCCCGCTCATTCTCCCCGGACCGGGTTCGTCTTGCAGGGATGGAGAAGACGAGGAGGCCAGCGGAATCTTCGCGTGGCGCGGGCCCCGGCGACACCTGCGACCGCCGCCGTCGGCGGATGACCACCGGGCAGGACACGTGGAGAGCCCGGCCCGGGCGTGCCAGTACCCGCCCGGCGGCATGGCAAGGGTCAGTTCTTGATCCCCGTCAGCGTGACGCCCTCGATGAAGTACCGCTGCAGGAAGAAGAACAACGCGATGATCGGCGCGATCACGGCCGCCGACGCCGCCATCAGATAGCCCCACTGGGTCAGGTACATGCTCTGGAACGACGCCAGCCCCAGCGACAACGTGTAGTTCTCCTCGCTCTGCAGGTAGAGCAGCGGACCGAGGAAGTCGTTCCAGGTGCCGATGAAGGTGAAGATGGTGACCACGATGATCGCCGGCTTCGACAGCGGCATGACGATCGTCCAGAACACCCGCCACGGCGAGGCCCCGTCGATGTAGGCGGCCTCGTCCAGCTCGAACGGGATCGTCAGGAAGAACTGCCGCAGCAGGAAGATGTTGAACACTCCCCCGCCCGCCCCGGCGAACCAGCTCGGCACGGTCAGCGGCGCGATCGTGTCCAGCGCCCCCAGCTCCTGCCACATCACGAACGTCGGGATCAGCGTGACGGCGTACGGCAGCATCACGCCGCTCAGCAGCAGCGCGAACACCACGTCCCGGCCGCGCCAGCGCAGCCGCGAGAAACTGAAGGCGGCCACCGAGCAGGTCAGCACCGTGCCCAGGACGCTGATGACGGCGATGACGAGCGTGTTGACGAAGTAGCGGCCGAAGGGCTGCGAGGTCAGAGCCTCGCCGAAGTTCGACCACTGGAACGGCGAGGGGATCCACTCCGGCGGCGAGACGAACATCTGCGCGTCCTGCATGAGCGCGCTGCGCACCAGCCACACGAACGGCAGCAGGGTCGGGATCGCCCCGAGCACCAACGCGACGTACAGCAGGATCCGGCCGTACCTGCGCGGCTTGCGCAGCCCCTGCGTGGGGGCCACGCCGCGGGAGCCGGCCTTCTCCGGGGCCGCCACGGCGGTCATCGCGCACCTGCCATCTCGTAGTAGACCCAGCGGCGGGCGTTCCTGAACATCAGGAACGTCACCACCATGATGATCATGAAGAGGGTCCAGGCGAGCGCGCTGGCGTAGCCCATCTCGCTTTCGGTGAACGCCTTGCGGAACAGGTAGTAGACGTAGAAGAGGGTGGCGTGGTTGGGGCCGCCCTCGGTCATCACGTACGCCTGGTTGAACACCTGGAAGGTGCCGACCACGCCGACCACCAGGTTGTAGAAGATGGTCGGCGTCATCATCGGCAGCGTCACGTGCCAGAAGCGCCGCCACGCGCCGCCGCCGTCGATCGAGACGGCCTCGTACAGGTGCCGCGGCACGCCCTGCAGCCCCGCCAGGAAGATCACCATGGTGTTGCCGAAGCCCCACGTGCTCATGATGATCAGCGACGGCACGGCGGTGGACTCGCCGTAGATCCACTGCGAGTCCGGCAGCCCGCCCTGCCGCAGCAGCGAGTTCAGCAGCCCGAAGTCCGGATTGAAGATCCAGATCCACAGCACCACGTTGGCGATCGCGGGCACCAGCGTCGGCAGATAGAAGATCGTCCGCCACGCCGACAGGCCACGGACCTTCTGATTGAGCAGCATGGCCACGGCGAAGCTGACGATCAGCACCAGCGGCACCGAGCCGAGCGTGTAGTACGTGGTGGCGGTCAGCGACTTCCAGAACAGCTCGTCGCCGACCATGGCGGTGTAGTTGTCCAGCCCGATGAACGACGGGCTCGCGCCGATCGTCCAGTCGGTGAAGCTGAAGAAGGCCGAGGCCGCCATGGGGCCGATCGTGAAGATCAGGAATCCGAGGATGGCGGGCAACGCCATCAGGATGCCCCAGCGGGTCTCCAGGCGGCGCATCAGACGTCCTGCGTGTGGTGCCAGCCCTGCAACATGCTGGTGATCTTGGGAGCGGTGGCCTTCATGATCTCGGCGGCCGGGCGCTTGCCGGTCTCCAGCTCCTGCAGGGCCGGCGTGAGCACGTCGCTGGAGATGGCGGACATGTTCTTGACGCGGTTGCGCAGGTCGGGCACACCGTGGTCGCGGGCGTAGTCCACGACGACGGTACGGAACTCCGGCGGGTGCTGCGCGTTCTTGGTCCACGAGTCGATGGCCGCCTGGTCCTCGTAGTACTTCTTCTCCTGCGGCATCCACAGACCCTTGGCGAACAGGTCCACGTAGCGCGGGTCGTTGTGGAACGCGAGCAGCTCCACGGCCTCCTCCTCGTGCTTGCCGCCCGCGAACGCCGCCGAGGCGCCGGCCACCTGGCTGGCGGTGAACGGCTCCTTGTACTTCGGCAGCACGCCCATGCCGTAGTCGACCTTGCTCTCGTTCATGTCGAGCAGGCTCCACTGGCCGTCCACCACCATCGCCACCCGCTTGGTCTTGAGCAGGATGTTCGTGCCCGGCACCTCGTCACCGGTGGCCGCCAGCTGGCCGGGACCCGGCGCGACCCGATGCTTGTAGACCAGGTCCTGCAGGTTCTGGAACACCTGGATCGCCTCCGGCGAGTCCAGCACGCACCTCCTGCCCGACTCGTCGGCGAAGTCGCCGCCGTTGCTGCGCAGGAGCCCGTACCAGGCGGCACCGTAGGTGAAGCTGATCGACACGCCGAACTGCCTGACCTGCTTGGGATCGAAACCCGACTCGTCCGGATGCTTGCCGTTCTGGTCAACGGTGAGCTTGTAGGCGTTCTCCACGAGCTGGTCCCACGTCCACGCCGAGGCCGCCTCGGCCGGCGGCGTCACCCCCGCCGCGGCCGCGGCGGACTTGCTGTACCACAGCAGCATCGACTCGTTCGCCGTCGCGACGCCGTGCAGGTTGTCCTGACCCGTCCACAGGTAGGCGTCCGGCAGGTAGCCGGCCAGCTGCGGGTACTTCTTCAGGTACGGGAACAGGTTGACCAGCTTGCCCTGCTCCCCCAGCCGGAACGACATCGACATCGGCACATAACCGAGGTCCGGCAGCTTGTTGCTGGCCACCAGCGTGTTGAGCTTCACGTCGTACTCGTCGGGCGTGAACAGCGGCTTGACCTTCACCCCGGCGTTCTTCTGCTCGTACTGATTGAGCATGCGCTCGACGGCCGCCTTCTCGTACGTCGAGCCCCAGAACATGAACTGCAGTTGCACGTTCCCGCCCGAGCCCGAGCCGGAACCGCCGCCGCAGGCCGCCGTGGCACCGAGGGCGGCGAGCCCGCCCAGCTTCAACAGGTCGCGTCTTCTCATCGACGTTCTTCCTTACGCGAGGGGGATCCAGACCCGCATCGCGCCGCCGTCCCGGTTGTCCCACTGGAAGTAGGGGACGGCCGTCGCGGTCACGCGGGTGCTGGTCGCAGAGGGCTTGGCGGTGTAGGGGAGACCGTCGCGCGGCTCATCCACGACGACGGCGTCGATCTCGATCGGCACGGTGCGGCCGACGCCTTCGAGGTCCTGCACGGCGAGCACGCGCGGCTCGGCGCCGGGGGCGATCGCCAGGTCGTCCATCTCGACGCCGTCGGGCTGGTCGGCCTGCTCGAAGCAGTAGACCAGGGGGCCGCGCTGCAGCGCCACGCTGCCCCGGACGGCGTCGATGCGGTGGTGGGGATGCATGAGCCTGGGAGTCATGTCGAGCCGCAGCTCGACCGTGTTGCCACGGGTCCAGAGCCGACGAATCCGGAAATATCCGTCGTCGCCGGGGTCGGCGCGGCGACCGTTGACAGACGTGGACCCGCTCCACGACGGAACGCGCAGCGCCAGCTCCCACTCCCCCGGCGGCGCCTCCTCCACCGTGACGCGGACCACGCCGTCCCACGGGTAATCGGTGTCCACCCGCAGCCGGGCGCCACCCGCGTCGATCGTCCCCGGGACGTACTGGTGCACCTGGACACCGGCCTCCGACTCCGTGGCCAGGTAACCGCCGAGCGAGGCCACCAGGCGCATGATGTTCGGCGGGCAGCACGCGCACGCGAACCACTCCCTGCGCCGCCCCAGATAAGCGTCCTCCACCAGGTCGTTCCTGCGCTGCAGCGGATTGACATAGAAGAAACGCAACCCGTCGGCCGAGGTCGAGGCCGCGAAGGCGTTGTAGAGCGTGCGCTCGATCAGATCCGCGTACCGGCCCTGACCCGTCGCCAGCAGCAGCCGCCAGTTCCAGTGGACGCTCGCGATGGCCGCGCAGCTCTCGCTGTAGCCGCGGTCGGACGGAAGCTCGTACCGCTCGCCGAACGCCTCCCCGTCATGACGCGAGCCGAGGCCGCCCGTGATGTACGTCTTGGTGGCGACCATGTCCTCCCACCGGCGCACCGAGCACTCCAGCAACGACACGTCACCCGTCTCCAGATAGACGTCGACGATGCCGGACTCCAGGTAGAGCTGGCGCACCGCATGCCCCACCGCCGTGTCGGCCTCGCGCACCGGCAGATGGTCCTGCGCGTACAACATCCCCATCCCGCTGTCACGGATGAGCCCCTTGCCGCGGTTGTCGATCAGCTTGGACGCCAGATCCAGGTACGCGCGCTCCCCCGTCAGCCGGTGCAGCTCGACCAGCGCGGTCTCGACCTCCGCGTGACCGTCGATGCCGTCGTTCCCGCCGGTCAGGAACACCTCGACGAGATGATCGGCGAAACGGCGCGCCACCGGCAGCAGGCTCTCGCCGACGCCCGCGCGCGCGGCCGCCACCGCCGCCTGGAACAGGTGCCCCGCACAGTACATCTCGTGGCTGTATTCCAGCTCGGCGTAGATCTTGTCCGGCTTGACCACCTGGTAATGCGAGTTGAGATAGCCGTCCGGCCGCTGCGCCCTGGCCAGCACCGCCGCCGCCTGCCCGACGAACTCGGCGTACCCGGCCTCGGGGGCACGGGCGTGCTCCCACGAGACGGCCTCCAGCTGCTTGTAGAGATCGGAATCCTGAAAGCGGTAGCCCTGGAACGGCCCGTCGCCCTCCCCCGCCGCCCGCCGCAGATTGGGCAGCGCCCCCGAGCGCTCCATCTGCTCCAGACCCAGTGGAATGCTCGCCTCACGGTTGATCCGCTGCCACCGCCCGAACGGCCCACCGGTGATCGCGACGTCTCGGATGCCGATCGGCCGCACCACCGCCCGGCCGGCGGGAACCGCGGGACCAACGATCTGTTCCATCGAGCTCCTGACCCCTCAGTGAGAAAACATGGGAATAGGTTTTCTCAGTCGGAGAGTAAGGTGTGATACACCACGGGTCAATAGACGACCCCGCGCGCTAAAGTGTCACCGCGAAAGGGGAATCGGGTTGGCCAGCCCGTCCGAAGGGACCGCCAAAACCATCACGATCAGGGACGTCGCCGCCGCCGCGCAGGTGTCGATCGGCACCGCGTCCAAAGCGCTCAACGGCCGTGGCCGCATGCGCGCCGAAACCCGCGACCGGGTGCTCGCCGCCGCCGAGCGGCTCGGCTTCCGCCCCAACCCGCTTGCCCAAGGCCTGCTCGCCGGCCGCACCTACACCGTCGGCCTGGTCACGGGCGACAGCTTCGGCCGCTTCAGCATCCCCGTGATGCTCGGCGCCGAAGACGCCCTCGGCGCCGGACAGATCTCGGTCTTCATGTGCGACACCCGCGACGACCCCATCAGAGAACGCCACTACGTCGAACGCCTGCTGGCCAGACGCGTCGAAGGCATCATCGTCACCGGCCGCCGCACCGAGCCGCGCCCCGGCATCGGCCGCCACCTGCCCGTCCCCGTCGTCTACGCCATGACCCAGTCCACCGACGAATCCGACGTCTCCATCATCCCCGACGACGAGGGCGGCGGCGCCCTCGCCGCCCGCCACCTCCTGGCCACCGGACGCACCCGCATCGGCCACGTCACCGGACCACAGCGCTTCCAGGCGGCGCGCCGACGCGCGCACGGGCTCACCACCGCCCTCTCCGAAGCCGGGCTCCGGCCCGCCGGGGAGATCCTCTTCGGGCAGTGGAGCGAGGAGTGGGGCCGGCAGGGGGCCGACGTGCTGCTGCACGCCGCACCCGACGTGGACGCCATCTTCTGCGGCAGCGACCAGATCGCCCGGGGGGTCGCCGAGACGCTGCGCGAACGGGGGCGGCGGGTGCCCGAGGACGTGGCGCTCGTGGGGTTCGACAACTGGGAGCCGATGGCGCTGGGCTGCCGGCCGCCGCTGACCACTGTCGACATGAACCTCGGCGAGATCGGCCGCCTGGCCGCCCGGCACATCCTCGACGCCATCGCCGGCCGTCCGTCGGACGGCGGGGTGACGATTGTCCCGGCGAGTCTGGTTCTCCGCGAGTCTACGCGGCGCGCACCGTCCTGACGCCTTTACATTGTAGATCAGTAGCACTCCGGGGTTGACCGGTGCTGTGTAACATCTTACCGTGCGCGTGGGAAAACCTATTCCCATCCTTCTGAGGAGTCCGGATGGACCAAGGATGCAGCCGCGCCCGGAAAGCCGCGAAGGGCGCCCGGCGAATCACCGCAGCGGCAGTCTTGTTCACCGCCTTACTCACGGGCGGCGTGCCCCAGCAAGCGCATGCCGCCCCCACCGCCCAGGTCGTCGACATGTTCGGCAGAACCGTCAACGACTACGGCGTCAAGCTCGTCGACTGGCAGGGCTACCTGGCCAATCCCTACGTCGAGCTCACCGTCAAACCCCCGCCCGACGTCCGCTACCCCATCACCGTCGACCTGAAGGCCGAGGGCACCTCCAGACTGATGATGGACCTGCCGAGCCAGCTCACCGCCACGGGCGCGACCAAGTCCCTCACCTTCGCCAGTGCGAGCGAGCAGAAGACGTTCAAGCTCACGATCCACTCCAAGCGCGGCCCCGGCGAGGATGAAAGTTACACGCTCCGGCTCACCGTCCGGGACGCCGGCGGAGCCACGTACCAGCAGCAGATGCCGATCAGGGTGCAGCAGGACGAGAAGACCGCGCTGCAGCCCACCCTCCCGATCGCCTTCGACTACCGGTACGACACCATCACCGGCTACTTCAACGACGCCGCCTTCAGGACCGCCGCCGAGGAGGCGGTCAAGGACTGGTTCCGCTTCTTCGACATGCAGCCGTTCGACACCGTGGCGGCCGGGGCGGAGCCGAACCACCTGCCGGGCAACGACTGGCAGAACACGATCAACGTCACCAACCAGTCCGCCTACAACGGCATGTACGTGTTCTTCCGCGGCATCCAGACCCCGTACTCGACCGGCTACCCGGCCAACAACGGCCGCTACAGCACCCGGGGCGGCCAGCAGCTCCCCGGCCCGCTGCACCGCTCCACCGCGATGATCTTCGAGTACGACGAGGCGAACAAGCGGCTGTTCACCTCCCTGGCCGACGAGGACTGGTACAGGACGGAGATCCAGGGCTCGGTGCTCGATGTGCACGGCCTGGTCATGCACGAGTACGGCCACGCGGTCGCCTTCCACAGCGACTGGGCGGGCATGCGCTCGTACGTGCAGGGCGGCGGCAACGACCCGGACGTGGTCGCCTACCAGGGCTACCCGGTGCCGCTGGACAGCAGCTACCACATTCCCGGCGAGCAGCGGTACTGGGACCGCCTCAGCGGGCAGAGCGGCGGCTGGAGCCACTTCTTCCCCACCCGCAGGTGGATGCTGACCAAGCTGACGCTGCTGGTGGCCGAGAACGCCGGCTGGCGGCTCAACCGCAACCTCACCCCGTTCCTGCCGCCGTCCATCGTCACCACCTCACTCCCCGCGGCCACGCCGGGCACCGCCTACCAGCAGACCCTCCAGGCCAAGGGCGGCGTCCCGTTCTACGACTGGCAGGTCACCGGCGGCTCCCTGCCCGCCGGCCTGAGCCTCGACCGCTTCACCGGCGCGATCACCGGCACCCCGGCCACGGCGGGCACGTCCACCTTCACCGTCCAGCTCCGGGACTACGACCGGATGAGCACCCCGGTGACCAGGACGTTCACGCTGCCCGTGGGCAACGGCGGCGGCACCCCGGCGAACGTGGCCGGCAGCGCCACACCGTCGGCGTCGTACACCTCGCCGTGGGAGAGCGTGGCGGCGATCAACGACGGCATCGACCCGCCCCGCTCCAACGACACCGTCAACCGCCGCTGGGGCACCTGGCCCAACACCGGCACCCAATGGGCCGAGCTGACCTGGCCCTCGGCACAGACCATCAGATCCGCCGACGTCTACTTCTTCGACGACGGCGGCGGCGTACGCCTGCCCGCCTCCTGGAAGCTGCAGTACTGGAACGGCAGCGCCTACGCCGACATCCCCCGCACCTATCCCACCGCGTTGAACGCCTACAACCGCGTCACGTTCACCCCCGTGACGACGACCAGGCTCAGGGTCGCGCTGCAGAGCGGGCAAGCCTCGGTCGGGCTGCTGGAAGTGAAGGCATACACCTAGAAGGGCCTCCATGAGGAAGATCGCAGCACTCGGCGCGCTCGCCGCCCTGGCGGGCGCGCTGTCCCTCCCCTCCCCCAGCCTCGCCGCCCCCAGGGAGGCGCCCGAGCTGGAGGTCTACGACATCTTCTTCCGCAAGGTCAACGACTACGGCGTGCAGCTCGTGGACTGGCAGGGTTACCTGGCCAACCCCTCCGTCGAGCTGACCGTCCGGGCGCCGCGGGTGCCCGGGATCACCTATCCGCTGAAGGTGGACCTGCACGCCAAGCACACCTCCAGGCTGATGCTCAACCTGCCGAGCGAGCTGACCGCCACCGGCGCCACCAAGTCGTTCACCCTCACCGGGCCGTACGACCGGGAGGTCGTGCGGCTGGCCATCCACTCCAAGCAGGGCGCGGGCAGCGACGAGCTGCACCAGTGGGTCATGCGCACCACTGACGCGACCGGCGCCAGACGCACCCAGACGATGCCGATCAGGGTGCAGCAGGACGAGAAGACCCCGCTGCGGCCCACCATCCCGATCGAGTTCGACTACCGGTACGACACGATCACCGGCTACTTCTCCGACCCCGGCGTGCGCAAGGCCGCCGAACAGGCGGTCAAGAACTGGTTCGCCTTCTTCGACCTGGAGCCGTTCGACACGGTCCCGGCGGGCGACGAGGTGAACCGGCTGCCGGGCAATGACTGGCAGAACGAGGTCGAGGCGAGCAACGCCAAGCCCTACAACGGCATGTACGTGTTCTTCCGCGGCATCCAGACGCCGTACTCGACCGGCTACCCCACGGTCAACGGCAAGTTCCACACCCGCAACGGCGAGCCGACCCCGTACCACCGCTCGACCACCATGATCCTCGAGTACGACGAGCAGCTGATGAAGCTGTTCACCTCACTCAAGGACGAGGACTGGTACAAGACCGACCTCGGCCGGTACATCGACGTGCAGGGCCTGGTCATGCACGAGTACGGCCACGCGGTCGCCTTCCACAGCGACTGGGCGGGCATGCGCCGGTACGTCGAGAGCCGCGGCGGGGACGGCCAGGACGTCGTCGACTACCAGGGCTACCCGGTGCCGCTCGACACGAGCTACCACGTGCCCGGCGACGAGCCGTACTGGGACCGGCTCAGCGGCCAGAACGGCGGCTGGCGCCACCACTTCCCCGTCCGGCGCTGGGAGCTGACCAAGCTGACGCTGCTGATCGCGGAGAACGCCGGCTGGAAGCTCAACCGCGACCTGACCCCGTTCCTCAAGCCGTCGATCGAGACCGCCTCGCTGCCCGAGGCCAAGAGCGGAGCGGCCTATGACCAGCGGCTCAAGGCCAAGGGCGGCGTGCCGTTTTACGACTGGCAGGTCGTACGGGGCGCGCTCCCGGAGGGGCTGACCCTGGACCGCTTCACCGGCACGATCACCGGCACCCCGGCCAAGGCCGGATCGTCCACGTTCACGGTCCAGCTCAGGGACTACGACAAGCTGAGCGCTCCGGTCACCCGCGAGTACACCGTGTCGGTGGGCGGGTGACCGGCGTGGCGCGCCGCCGATCCCTAGACGAGTGAGCCCAGGGACGCAGCGGCCGGGAACTGCGCTGGATCAGGTAAGCAGCATTACCGCATCGGGACATAGCTCACGCCGCGGGTGCACGGCCTGGTGTGGCACGGTTGGGGCGTACTCGTGCCGGTAGTGGCGGACGTATGAGATCACCGGCCTACCGCGGCGGCTCAGCTCGCGCGGGTCGAGCCCATCACCGTCACGTTGGGCCGTGTGCTTACCGCCCCGAGGCCGGGGGCCTCTCGGGCGTCAACTCCGGGTCAGATCTCGTGCGCTGCGGCTGATTCGGTCGAGCGCGACACGGGCGGCAACGACGGCCGGGTGATGGTGGCTGCCGGTGCGGGTAGCGATGAGGACGCGCCGAGCGTTCGGCGGCGTCAGCTCGGTAAGTGTCACTGTAGGAGCGTGGACGCCCCAGGCAAGTTTGGGTAGGAATCCGACCGCCTGCCCGGCTTCGATCAATCGCACATGGAAGGTGAGGTCGGTCGACTGGTAGCGAACGTGGGGTTCAAAGCCGGCTTGGCGACAGACAGCGCTGGCCCAGCGCCTGGCGGCATTGCCCTCGGGTTCCATGACCCAAGGCAGGTGTGCGAGAGCTGCGAGCTGCGGCGGCTCGCCCCCGGGTGGGGTGGCCAGGAGAAGAGGATCCTCGAGGAGAAGCTGAGTGTGCAGGCCCGTCAGAGCCGACGGCGGCTCCCCCGGGTACTCCTCGGCGATGACCAGGTCGAATTCGTGCGCGACAAGCGCCCGCAGCGGTGTGCGTTCGTTCTCCTGATGCACGTAGACGCGAAGTTGCGGATGCTCGCGCTGAAGCAGCTCTACGGCAGGTAGGACCAGAGTCTTAGCAGCGGTCTGGAAGGTCGCAATCCGCAGGTCCCCCTCGAGCACAGTTTTGGCCCGCGCGATATCGGCCTCGGCCTGCTCGAGCCGGTCCAAGATCACCTCAATATGCCCGACCAGCATCTCCGCCGCGGGCGTCAGGCGGACCCGACGTCCCATGGGTTCCAGGAGGGGGACGCCCACCTCGGCCTCCAGCTGCGAAAGATGCGAAGAGATGGTCGAAGGGCTGTACGAGAGGGCCGAAGCCACAGCTGCAAGGGTGCCGCGGTGCTTGAGTTCGCGCAGCAACCGAAGCCGGTGAAGGTCGTACATCACGCACCAATCGCCGCCCGTGACCACCGATTCGTCGCTTGAGATCACCAATCGTACGCGAAAACATTTGCTGCCCCACATTGAGGCACCGCGAGACCGCCTCGTCTTGCGGCATGTCCGACGAGACCGTGAGCCGTTGTCAACCTTCGTCTGAGCACGCCAGGTGAAGGGTGAGGACGGCTTGGACGAGGCTGGCGATGCGGGGTATTGCACGCGGTTGCGGGGGCGCCGCCGGGTCGGGCGGCTCGGATCGACCTCGGCGCGGCCGGGGTGTTGGTGGTGCCCTTGCGGCGCCGGTTGACGCCCCACGGCCAGTCGTCGCCCACGGAGCAGTAGCCAGCTGCAGCTTCTGCCCCTCCTGGTCGGTCAGTCTGCGTACACGGACAGGCTCAGCCACCGCGCCTCCACCGGTCGCATGGACGTCACCGCACGTCCAACCCGCAACGACCACCAGCCCGGCGAATTGATTAGTCGAAGATATCGATGAGTGCGCGTCGATAACGACGACTGGACCGGGCAATGGGCGGCGCATAGCATTCCAGAACCGCGAGAATCGGCCACCCGAAATCTGCGGTACGGCCGATGCAGCCCGCGGCAGAGTGGTATCGGTCGTCGGTCTCCCCACGCTGTCGTCGCCGCCTGCCGGCCCCGCCCGCCGCCAGGCCGATCGGATATCCGCCATGCAATTTCGGAGAGGCTATGACACCACCCCGTGCACGTTGGCGCGTACGCCGCCATCCTGCCCGCCTGTCACTACTGCTGGGAGCGGTCATGCTCGCGATCGCCCTGCTCGGCGTCGTGGCAGCGGGCGCTCCGACGTACGCGGCGTACGCGGCCGGTGATCGGACCGTGCAGGGAACGTTGCGCAACTCTGCCGACAACAACGCACCGGTCGCTGGGGTGAAGATCAATGTCCAGAGCAGCACGGGTAAGACCTACACGGGCGTCAGCAACGACCAAGGCCGGTTCGCGATCACCGTGCCCGGCAGCGACTCGGGCACCCTGGCCGTCATCTTGGACACCAAGACGCTTCCCGATGCTGTGCAGATCCGCGACGGAGCGTCGAACACCTTGCGGCCAACGGGCACCTTGAGCACGATCACCGTCAACTTCCCCCTCGGTCCCGATACGCGGCGAGTGTCGACGGTGTGGGACCAGGTCCCCCAACTGCTCTACAACGGTCTGCTCTTCGGCTTGGTGCTGTCATTGGGGGCTCTCGGCCTGTCCATGGTGTTCGGCACGACCGGACTGTCGAACTTCTCCCACGGCGAGCTGGTGACCTTCGGGGCATTCGTCACCTATCTCGGCAACCGGGTCGTAGGGCTGCCCATCGTCGTGGCGGTGACGGTGGCGGTAGCGCTGTCGGCACTGTTCGGCTACCTGAACGAAAAGGGTTTGTGGGGTCCACTCAGACGCCGCGGAACGGGACTCGTCGCCATGATGATCGTCTCGATCGGTCTGCAGTTCTTTCTCCGGAACTTCTACCAGTACTTCACAGGCGGCCGTGCCTTGACCTACCGCGAATACGTCACGCCCGCCGGCCGAGACGCCTTCGGCTTGTTCACCTACACCATGCGAGACGTGGTCATCATCTCCGTCAGCGGGCTTGCGCTCGTCGCGGTCACTCTTGCTTTGCAGTACACCCGGCTCGGTCGCGCCACGCGAGCGGTGTCGGACAATCCGGCCCTCGCCTCTGCGACGGGGATCAGCGTCAATCGGGTCATAGCCACGGTGTGGATCGTGGGCACCGCGCTGGCGGGACTGAGCGGGGCGTTCTTGGGATTCTCCCAATCGGTGTCCTACCAACTGGGAGCGCAGGTACTGCTGTTGATCTTCGCCGCTACCTGCGTCGGAGGTCTGGGATCAGTGTGGGGCGCGCTGATCGGCTCGATCATCATCGGGCTGTTCGTCGAGACCTCGACCTTGGTCATCCCATCGGAACTCAAGTTCGCAGGCGCGATGGTTCTGCTGGCGCTGGTCCTGCTCGTGCGCCCACAAGGCTTGCTCGGCCGCGCCGAGAGGATCGGGTGAGGACATGGACATCATCGGCGCCGTCACGGGGGCACTGCACGACGGCTTCGGCTACGTGGCCGTCTCGTTCTGCTTGGCCGCGATCGGTTTGAACATTCAGTTCGGCTACGCCGGGCTGGTCAACTTCGGTCAGGCCGCCTTCTTGTCGGTGGGCGGTTACATCATGGGCGCGGCGATCGCCACAAGCGGGATGCCCACCGTCCTCGCGATCCTGCTCGCGATCGCCTGCACCGTGGCGTTGGCGCTGATCTTGGGTATCCCTACCCTGCGTCTTCGGGCGGATTACCTGGCGATCGTCACCATCGCGGCGGCAGAGATCCTGCGCCTTGTGTTCGGGACGTCGTTCCGGACGTACTTTCACGGCAAGGACGGTGTGACCGGCTTCACCGCCGGGTTCAGAAGCCTCAACCCGCTGCCGCACTACGACGGCTTCTTCCTGACCTACAGCCGGGAGGAGCTGTGGACGGTCGTTGTCGGCTGGGGCCTGGTCATCATGATCAGTCTGTTCACCTGGGCCCTGATGCGATCACCGTGGGGAAGGGTTCTCCGGGGCATCCGTGAAGACGAGGATGCGATGCGGTCTCTGGGCAAGAACGTCTACGGCTACAAGATCCAGGCCCTCATCCTCGGTGGAGTGGTCGGATGCGCCGGAGGTTTCGTGGGCGCGTTCGGAGCCGCCTCCGTCCAGGCGGACACGTTCAACCTGGACTTCACCTTCATCGCCTTGACCATGCTCATCCTCGGTGGCGCCGCTCGGATCCTTGGTCCGATCGTCGGCGCGGTGATGTTCTGGGCGATCCTGTCGTTTCTCGGATCGGTCTTGACGCAGTTGGCGGGCTACCCGGTCGTGGCGCAGTTCATGAACGCCGACCAAGCATCGATCTTCCGGCTGATGTTGGTCGGATTGGTGCTGATGCTGCTGATGATCTTCCGGCCGCAAGGCATCTTCGGTGATCGAAGGGAGATCGCGCTCGATGCCCACTGACAACTTCCCCGCTGACCACCTCTCCTCGGGCACCGCACCCAAGGACGTCCCAACCGAGTGCCCGACTGCTTTGCAGTCGGTGCCGCATGAGCCTGGCGCTGCCAAACCCGACCCCGTTGTGGTCGTGAACGGAATCCGCCGCACCTTCGGAGGCCTCACCGCGGTCGACGTGGAACATCTCGAAATCCAACGTGGGGTCATCACCGCCTTGATCGGACCCAACGGTGCAGGCAAGACCACGTTCTTCAACCTGCTCACCGGCTTCGATCAACCCGATGGCGGTTCCTGGTCCTTCGACGGGACACCGCTCAAAGGCAAGGCAGCGTACAAAGTGGCACGCCTCGGCATGGTGCGGACCTTCCAGCTGACCAGAGTGCTCTCGAAACTGACAGTACTGGAGAACATGCGGATGGGCGCCACAGGTCAGCGTGGTGAACGCTTGTGGGCCGCCGCGCTCCCCGCCCTGTGGCGGGCGCAGGAACGAGACATCACCGACCGGGCCCGAGACCTGCTCAAGCGATTCAAGCTCGACGCCAAGGAGGAAGATTTCGCCGGGTCCCTGTCAGGCGGCCAGAGAAAGCTGCTCGAGATGGCGCGAGCGCTCATGGTCGAACCGAAGCTGGTCATGCTCGACGAACCCATGGCCGGCGTCAACCCAGCGCTGAAGCAGTCCCTGCTCGGGCATGTGAAGTCGCTGCGGGATCAGGGAATGTGAGGAGCCCCGCGTTCTCCGGACAGCTTCCTGATGATCACTTCATGCTGCGAGCTGCCGGCTCAGGTACTCGTTGTGGACCTCAAGCGGAGTCCGATACCCGTTTGCGGAATGAAGCCTGCGCCG
>NZ_VJYI01000026.1 GCF_008065375.1 Nonomuraea sp. SYSU D8015 | reverse complement strand
GGACATCCGCGACTGGATGGATCAGTGGAACGACGACCCCAAGCCGTTCGTCTGGACCAAAACCGCCGAAGAGATCCTGGAATCCCTCGCTAAATATTGCCGACGAATTTCAGGCGCATGACACTAGTGGGGTGACCACAAACGTTGGCCGGGTCGTGGTCATGTTGCTCGGGTGGCCGGGCGTTCGCGGAAGCAACCGGCCGAAAGTGCGATCTTGGACGGCTGCACGGCACTTTCGACCCGTGCCGCGGCAGGGCACGGCTCCGCAGAATTGGGCCTCATGTCAGAGAGAAGACGGCGCATCGACGCGCTTGATGTGATCCGCGGATTCGCGCTCTGCGGGATCTTGCTGGCCAATGTTGGGCCGATTTCCAACATCAGCGGCAAGATCGTGCCGCCCGGGGCGAGCGACTGGATGGGGTACGTCGTTGATCATCGATTCTTCCCCATCTTCGCCGTTCTGTTCGGCGTGGGGTTCGCGCTGCTGCTGGAGTCGGCCGAGGGCCGTACGGCGAGTCCGCGGCTGCTCCTGGTGCGCAGGCTGCTCGTGCTGCTCGTGATCGGCCTCCTGCACATGTTCCTGATCTGGCCGGGTGACGTGCTCGCCATCTACGCGGCCTCCGGGCTGGTGTTCCTGCTGCCGTCGACCTGGCTGCCGCGATGGGCGGTCGCGGTCCTCGCCGTTGTGGTCCTAGTGGCGTCCCTGTTCGTCACCAACGGCTACCTGCTCGCCCCCGGCCTGCTGCTGGCGGGCGCTGCCCTGGTCAGATATGGCGTGATCGACCGGATCGAGCAGTCCGCGAAGGTACCGGCCATCACGGGGGTGCTGCTCGCGGTGGCCGCGGCACCGACGCTGGCGCTGCAAGTCGTCCTGCAGATGAACAATCCCGGCGGCAGGGCCGCCGGCGTCATGACGGCGGTCGCCGGTATGTTGATCGGCGGGCTGTACGCGTGCGTGCTGCTGCTCCTGCTCAGGACGACGCTGCGGGCGGCGCTGCACGCGCTCCTTGCGCCGTTGGGGAAGATGGCGCTGACGAACTACCTCACCGCTTCGATTCTGGTGCTGGCCGTGGCGCACCTGCACGGTCGCCCGCAGGACTGGACCCAGCCCGCGCTCCTGGCCGTCGTGATCGGGGTCATCGCCGCGCAGTGGCTGTTTTCCACGCTGTGGCTGCGCCGTTACCGGTTCGGTCCGCTGGAATGGCTGTGGCGCTGGGCCACGTGGGGCCGCCGCCCGGCCCTCCAGCACACCCAGGGGGTGGCCACGAACGTTGGCCCGGCCGGGTGATCGTGCTGCTCGGGTGGCCGGTCGTCCCCAGCGGCGTTGTTTCTCGCTGCGGATGCCGGGGCGTTCGCGGCGTCGGGGACGGGCAGGGCGACCCACTCGCGGAAGACCTTGCCGGCCGGGGCGAAAGGCCGGCCGATGCCGTCTTCGACGAGCCGGGCGACGCGCTGTCGCGGCAGCTTGACGATCACGCCTGACCGCGCCGGTCGAGGCAGGCGAAGAAACGGCCGTCACGCCGCACGCAGGTCGCCATGCTCGCTGATTGTGTCGGCCCCGATGGCTAGGCTCACTGACGTGAGCACGGTCGAGGACACCGGTGCCGAGCACGCGGCCCTGCTGACCGCCGCGCGCGACGGCGACCACGCCGCCTTCACCGCCCTGGTCGCGCCGCACCGGCGGGCCCTGCATCTGCACTGCTACCGCATGCTCGGCTCGATCGACCAGGCCGAGGAGGCGCTGCAGGAGACGCTGTTACGGGCCTGGCGCGGCCTGGGCGGCTACCAGGGGCGGGCACCGCTGCACCACTGGCTCCACAAGATCGCCACCATGGCGTGCCTGCGGGCCGTCGAGCGGCGCGAGCGTCTGCCGGCCGTGCACGCCGAGATCGCCCACCTGCAGCCGTACCCGGATGCGCTGATCGACGAGCTGGACCCCGCGCTCGTCGCCGAGCGGCGCGAGGAGGTGACGCTGGCCTTCGTCGCGGCGCTGCAGCTGCTGCCGCCCACCCAGCGAGCCGCGGTCATCCTGCGCGAGGTGCTGTGCTGGAGCGCCGCCGAGGTCGCCGCACTGCTCGACGTCAGCGTTCCGGCCGTCAACAGCCTGCTGCAGCGCGGCCGGGCGGCCCTGCGCTCGGGGCCGGAACGGCCGCAACGTCCCCTGATCGACTACGAGCGGCGGCTGCTGCGTCAGTTCGTGCAGGCATGGGAGCGCTGCGACATCGACGCGCTGGCCGCGCTGCTGCGCGAGGATGTGATCTTGCGGATGCCGCCGGAGGAGGTCGAGATCGCCGGTCGGGCGGCGGTGACGCGGTTCTTCGCCACCGAGCCGGCCGGCGGGCGGCTGGATCTCATCCGCCTGGTGGAGACCGGGGCGAACGGACAGCCCGCGCTGGCCGCGTACCTGTCGGAGAAGACGGGCCGTTGCCGCGGTTACGGCATCATGGTGCTGTCCATGACGCCGGAGGGCGTGGCCGAGCTCGTCGGATTCCCCGATCCCGCCGTGTTCCGCTGGTTCGACCTGCCACTGGAGGCTCCAGCGTGAGAAGACTGCGGGATCTACGCAACCTGGGGCCCAAGAGCGAGGAATGGCTGGCGCTGGTGGACATCCGAGAGCCGCAGCAGCTCCTCGAGGTCGGCCCGGTCGAGGCCTACCGGCGCCTGCAGGACGCGGCCGTGCCAGGGCTGTCGCTGAACGCGCTGTGGGCCCTGGAAGGCGCGGTGGCCGACATCGACTGGCGGCACATCCCGGCCGAGCGGAAGCAGGAGCTGCTCGCCGAGCTCGCGAACGGGTAGCGCCGTCAGCGTTCCAGGCGAGCGCGCAGGCGCTCCCCTCGTTGCGGATCGTCATCGGGAACGGCCGCTCGACCGCCGGCTCCACCATGCGGTCGGGCTCGGCTCGCTCCCGCCGCACCACGACCTGCGGCCGCCTCACCTCGACTGGCATGCGCCCATTCTCATACGCCGATGAGTCGAGGCAGCAGGCGGGATCTGTCTGGGTGAACGGTCGCGTCCGCGACCCACCACCAGGAGAAACACCATGGATCCTCGCACCACCGTCGCGCCTTACTACCACGCCTGGCAGCACCGGGCCGGAGACATGACCCAGGTCCCTCTCGCCGCCGACTTCACCTTCTCCGGACCCGTCGCCAGCTTCACCGACAGCGCAGGCTTTCGCGCCATGGCCCGCCAGGCCGGCGCCGCGGTCCGCGATTTCCGGGTTCGCCACCAGTTCGCCGACGGCGACCTGGTCTGCTCCATCATCGACTGGCAGATGGACCCACTGCCCGGCACACTGACCGCCGCCGAACTGCTGCGCGTTCGCGACGGCCAGATCGTCTCCGGCGAGCTCATCTACGACGCCGAAGACCTGCGCCGCGCGATGGCTCAGCCACCCGCCCTCACGACCCTGCTGGAACGCAGCCACACCCTGGTCGCCAACGTGATCAGCCAGATCAGCCCGCAAGACTGGGCGTCCTCGAGCCCGTGTGCGAAGTGGACCGTCCGCCAGACGGCCAACCACCTCGCAGGGGGCCTGCTGCTCCTCGCCCGCTTCGCAGAAGACGACCAGGTGGACCCGGCCGAGATCGACGCCCAACGCCAAGCCGACACCGACCACCTCGGCACCGACCCGGCAGCCGCCTTCGCCGCGATCGCCGGCCGCTCGCTGGCCGCCTTCACCGCCCCCCGGACGCTGGAACGCGAGCACGCCTTCCTGGGCGCCGCCGTGCCCGGCACCGTGCTGGCCTCGATCAGCCTGCTCGAATCACTCGTCCACGGCTGGGACATCGCCACCGGCGCCCACCTGCCCTACCCGGCCGACGACGACGTCGTCCAAGCCGTGTGGCAGTTCGCCACCACCAGCCCGGTCGTGGCCCAGAACCGAGACAGGCAGTTCGCCGAGCCACTGCCCGTCCTGCCCACTGCCCCGCTGAACGTCCGACTCCTCGCCCACCTGGGACGACCCGCACAACCGTGACGCCCCACTCGCCCGCCCACCGGTCCACCTGCGACCGGCGGGCGAGGCTAGGGGGACGGCCACGAGAGCCATCGATCAAGGGGATGGCCAAACACTCAACTGACAGGACAAACTCAAAGCCATGACCCGGCATGGCGTCGACTACAGCAGGCTCAAGGTCACATCACGGCAGCAGATCGCCCACCTGCGCGCCCAACGCGCTCATGAACGCAAATGGCGCGACGTACGTAAGCTTGCGCACCTTTACCGGCAGGTACGGTTGGGCGCGCTCCTGATCGGCATCGCTGCGACGACCGTTGTGGCGCTCCTGCGTGGGTGGGGAGTCCTGCCGCCGCTGCCGTAAACCAATAGGCAGTCAGACGTCGGACGGAAGGCTTGTCGTCGCTGGCTGCGC
Source organism: Nonomuraea sp. SYSU D8015 (assembly GCF_008065375.1). Classification (GTDB taxonomy): domain Bacteria; phylum Actinomycetota; class Actinomycetes; order Streptosporangiales; family Streptosporangiaceae; genus Nonomuraea. The sequence continues at coordinate 132,405 of NZ_VJYI01000026.1, read as the reverse complement.
CGGATGCCACCCGGGCGCACTCACGCCATCGGTGCCAGGGGATTCCTGCTCGTCGTTGAGATCAAGACGTACGCTGACATGCCTCGGAGGTCGTGCCTGAAACACTCGCCGCCCCATCGGGGGTGGCGTCCGGAATCCGGTGTAAAAGGGACGGGCGCGGTTCCGGCGACGCACCCGCCTGGTCGCGGTACTGGTGGCGCTTGCCCGGGCTGTCACGGGGTGAACCGCTCCGGGCGGAAATCCGCAAGCCTCTCATCTCTCTTCCCGCTGAGGATCTCCGAAGCAAGCAGCCGGCCGATTACCGGACCGAGCGTGATGCCGCTGTGGGAAACGGCCTCGTAGTAGCCCGGCACAGACGGCACCGCTCCCACCGAGGGGAAACCGTCGGCTGGGATGGGCCGGTCGGCTACCCGTGTCTGTAGGATGCGGGAGTTGCCGAGTTCGGGAACGACGTGCCGCGCCGATTCGTGGAGCAGCCGTGCGAGTTCCGCTGGATCTTCGCCTGTGTCGATGAGCGCGTCGATCTCGCGGCTGTGGAGGACCACCGAAGCGTCTCCGTCAGGACGGATCTCGATGTGAGGCGCGTGCATGACCCGGTGAACCGGGACCTGAGCACAGCCGATCCGGGTGACGACGCCGGGTTCCCGGCGCATCGGCAAGTGCCGTGCGATGAGCCCGGCGACGTGGGAGGCACTGGGGCCCGCTGCGTTCACGACGATGTCGACGTCGAGACAGCTCCCATCGGATAGGGCAACCGTCCGGATGCTCCCGTCGGCACCGGTGCCGATGTCACAGACCGCGGTGCCGAACCGGTGCTCGGCGCCGGATGCAACGGCCTGGCCGACCAGGCGGCCGACGAGATGACGTCCATGCACCCAGGCTTCGTCGGGGTAGAACACGACGGGAACCTCGCCGGGCATCGTGAGAGCAGGTTCGAGGCGGCGGCGCGCCTCGGCCCCCGTACACACCTCGACCCGGTAGCCCCAGCCGGCCAGCAGTCCGGCTGTTTCCAGGAGCTTCGCCTCCGCTGCGGGATCGTCTGTCCAGCGCAGGTGGCCGCTGGGATACCACCATGAGTTTGGCCCGATGGTCCCGGCAAGCTCACGGTACGCCGTCATGCCCGCGACGTTCAGGTCGAAGTAGGACTTGCGCGCGGTCTTGTTGCTGGCATTGACCCATGAGAAAGACCAGTTGGTGACGCCTTCGCCCGGCTGGCCCGCGTCGATGAAGACCACCTTGGCGCCGTGCCGGGACAGGTTCCAGCCCACGCTGGCTCCGAGGATGCCCACTCCGATGACAGCAACACGTTCAGACCGCTTCACAGACCCGATCCTCACGAACGCCCCCTTCCCAGACCACGGGCGAACTCCCGCTTCCAGCATGCATGCATGTGGAACGGTGAGCACGATGAACGGCACAGGCAAAGGCTCCGCAATCGGGTGCCCGAAGCGGGCGGGTGCGGTGCCGGCTTCGTGGTGATGTCAGGCGATGGCACTGACATTCCCGGGGCGGTCGTCTTCCCGGGGTGGCGGTGCGTGGCCGGAGATGGCGGGGCGGGTCGAGGAGCGAGCGGCGCAGGTCTTGGAGCAGGCGCATGCGATCGCTGGTCATGTTCAGGCCGCGCCAAGCCGCGGGAGGACGGGATGGGCAGCCAGAGGCGCTCGTAGAAGCGCGAAGCTCCCGCAAGCGATCTCGGTGGGCGGATCGAACCTGACGACGACTGAGGAGCCGCAAGGGGTTTGATGCCTGTTGATCGATCTGATACGCAGGAGATGGTGGTGTTCATGGATTTGGTGCCCGATCAGCAGGCCCTTTTGGATTGTGTTCCTCAGGACGGTTCCGCGATCAGCAATCTGACTGCTCAGAAGCTCCTCGGGTGGGAGACCGATCGTTACTGGGCAGCCCGTGACGCGTTAGTGGATGCCGGGATGGTCGTCCGGGGCAAAGGCAGAGGAGGGACGATCCGCCGCGTCGTGGACGCGGGGCCGCCTGCCGACGTGGTGTCCGTACCCGTGGGCGTGGCGGATCCGGCGCGTGAGGTCGAGGCGGTCATCCAGAGCGAGCTCGCGCTCTACGAGCCGATGCGCAAGGTGATAGCCGGCGACTGGGCTAAAGATCACCGCTCCGATCCCTTAGCTGTGGAGGTGACCGCGCTCCAGGGACGCCGGAGTACGGGCGGCACCTGGTCGCGCCCCGACATCGTGAGCGTGGAGATCAGAACCTTTGCCTACGTGCCCGGCAAACACCTGGAACTGGCCACCTTCGAGATCAAGCTGGCCGCCGCACTGAACGTACAAGCGGTGTTCGAGGCCCTGGCCCACCGCCGATCCGCCACGCGTTCCTACGTCCTGGCGCACATTCCCGCCACTGAGGCTGTCGCGATGGAGGACATCGTCGGTGATATCGCCGAAGTCGCGCGTTCGCACGGCATCGGCCTCATCACGGCGGGCAATGCCGAGGACTACGAGACCTGGGAAGAGCGGGTGGAGGCCCAGCGCGTCGAACCGGACCCCGAACGTCTGGACACCTTCATCGCCACCCAACTCACCGACCGAACCAAGAATCTGATCTCACGGCGGCTGCGTTAGCCGCTCGGCGGGAGGAGGCGCGGGGTCATTCGCCGTCCGGCTCTGCCGGCTCCGCGGCCGGTGCGATCTGCAGTGGAGTAGCGGCCCCGCTGGCGATCTCGCGTCCTTGATTCAGTGTGTAGTCAAGCTGCCTGGCCAGGAGTGGGAGGCTCGCCGGAGGTAGATACCCATCAGCGCCGGCGTCGAGTAGTCGTCGGACCGGGCCGTGGTACTGAACTCCGAGTTCGTGGTCCTCGATTTCGGTGACGATGACCCGAGCTTTCGGGAACATCGATCGGAGTGCTGCGATCAGCTGCGGGCTGCCCGGAGGTACCAGCAGCACATCGGTCGTCGCGGGAGCCGCATGCATATCGAGCACTACGTAGTCCGCCCCGAGCTGGGTGGATAGCGCAACCCGAGCCGCGGTCGACAGCTCCATCGCGGTGGCCACGACTGTCACGCTCTCGTAGTCGATCGGTGCTTGATCGTTGGGTTCATCTGGCGCGTCGCGATCGACGATGGCGCCTTGGACCAGGTCAATGGTGCTGGAGATCGTCGCGATCGACGCGCCGTCACGCGTGAGGACCAAGTTCTCACCAGGCTCGAGGGCGTCGATGAGCGCCACGACGTCTTCGGGAAGGCGGGTCACGTCGATTCGCTGTGTGGAGCGTGGGGCGCGTTTGCGGATCACCATGCCTGGGACGCGCTCACGGCTGCGGGGGCACCCTGCGTCATGCGCGGCCCCGGTCGCCTGGCGAAAGGCCCATCCACGGTGACATGGTCGCCTCCCCGAAGGTGCCGCTCAACCAGATGATCACATAAGTCCCTTCTGATGCTGTGATCTTGTTGGATGCCACTACACGACCATTGGTTCGAGGCTGCGCCGGAGTTTTCCCCCTTCGTCCATGTCCGCGCCCATCGACGGCGACGGAAGGCGGGGCCATGGGAAGGCGGGCCGCGCAGCGCATCGGACCTTGTGGCTCGCCAGAGATGCGATAAGCCGAAGAGTTAGCTACCAGTTCCAGCCAGCTAGTTGATCAACTAAGTGGCGGCTCGCCGTCGCCATAGGAGTTCCGGGCCACGAGGGTCTGCCTGGCGGCGAGCTGACGCGCTGCTACCAGTTCTCTTTCCGCTTGTCTTGGCCGGGTAACGGGTGATCGTGGAGGCCGGCCCGCTCGATCGGCATGACCGCCGGTGATCAGCGAGCCGCTCGCCGGCGACCTGGCGCGGGCTCGACCTCTTGGCCTCCGAACGGGAAGCGCGGGCGTGAGCTCCGGCGCCCACGCTCGCCGGGCGCCGGATCGCAGCCTGCGTACGGTCCGCGAGTGCCTGAACGGAAGCTCAACAGATTCTCAACACGGGGCGGCGCATGATCCGTGGGACGGATCACCTCAGGAGGGAACATGCGCAAGTTAGCGATTGGTGCGGTGCTCGCCACAGGGCTCGCGGTGCTGGCGGTGCCGAGTGCGGCGAATGGGGCGGGGCCCGGGTTCATCGACTACAGCTGCGGGCCGCGGATCAGTTACGAGCGCGCGAACGGGACCATACACCTGGGAAGCGCCGCGACCTCCTTCGGGTATGTCCATCTCGACAAGTCCAGGAACCGGATCTACAAGGGACGGCACGTCTACTATGCGTTGGCCGGCGGGCTCCAGCGCGGGGACAGGGTCACGCTCGACTGGTCGGATACCGGCGGGCGCTCCTGGCACGGCTGCTACGCCAAGCGCCGCGGCAACATCGCCACCGCCGGGGGCGTCGACCAGTGGGGCGGCCGCAGCTTCCGCGCCTGCGTCTTCTCCGTCGGCCGGTGGGCGTGCACACCGTGGAAGAAGTAGTGCGCTCAGACCGTGCATGGTAGATGCGGGAATCCGGTGCAGGGGTGTGGATCACTGCCTTGGCGCCGGATTCTGTGCGAGTCTCGGGCGATGCTGACCAAGAGATGGTTGGTTGACGCGCGCGAATGCCCGTGTCCTTGGTGGTTTCGCCGGATAGGCGGTGGGCGGCAGATGGCGTGCTGCCCGGGAAGCGGGTTTGGGTGGAAGCAGTGGACGGGGGATGCGCCGCCGAAGCAGCTGGGAGAGGGGCCCACTCGCGCCAATCCCGCAAGCGCGCCACGGCTCCGAAACGAAGTCCACGAACAAGGCCGAGCTCTACCAGCGCATCCGTCATGTGCCCCTCTGCTTTCCGCTGGTCGGATGCATGAGCCCAGCGAGGAAGCTCCGGAGCTCGTGGTTCATCGCGTAGATCACGGTCCCGCGCATGCCTCGCGTGAGCAGGACCTTGTACACGTGGCGGACCAGCAGATCGAAATCAGAGTCGGGCACGGTTTTCCTGCTCTTGAACGCCGGATCCTTGTTCTCTTGGCGTACTGTGACCAGGCGTCCGTCCTGGACGGTGAGGTCAGGGCCGAGGATGACGCCGTTCCAGTCGTACTCGAACCCCTGGGCTGTATAGATGCAGCCCACCTGTCCGAATCCGTTCGGCTCGCTGGCCCAGAGCATGCTTGGCGGGTAGTCGCCGACGGCACGGTCGCTCTTGACGTTCCACGGCCGCGCCCAGTCGCCGATGACCACATCGTTGACGAGGGTTTGGTCGGGTCGCGGATCACTCCAGGGCCAGCAGAAGCCGGCGGTCATGCGGGCGGTGCCCGTCTGCGCGCGTAGGAATGTCTCAAGCTCGTACGGTGAGTCGGCGAGCCGCACCTCGAAGTCCTCGTCCCCGTCCCAGGCCATGGGGTCGCCGTCGGCCAGGCCGAGTAGCCGGAGCACCCACTGCTCGTACTTGCGGCTGCCGCCGCAGCGGAACTGTTCATCGAGCGAGACGAACCGGACGTCGTAGCCCTTGTGGCGGGCGTAGCGCTCGATGCTCTCCACGGTGCCGAGCTCGCCGGGCCGTACCACTTGATGTTCGTCGAGGAGGAAGACCGGCACCCGCGCCGCGGACAGCAACTCGTCGAGCTGGCTGCGCCCGCTCCGCTTGGCGGCGGGGGTGAAGCGGTTGGTGGACGTTTCGCGGATGCGATGAGCTTCGTCGCAGATCAGCACATCCAGGCTGTTCTGTTCGGCGTCGGTGAAGCTGTTGAAGTACCGGAAGAGGTTCTTGATCCGGGTGTTGCCTCGGCCGGGGTAGCGGCGCATGGTCTGCGTAAAGGACTGCGAGCCGGTGGCGTGTAATGCCGATCGACCCTGCCTGAACAGTTCGCCGAGCAGGGACAGGGCGATGACGCTCTTGCCGCTGCCGGGGCCGCCGGTGACGATGACGACCTGCTTGGAGTCCGCGCGACGGGCCCGCTCCACGGCGCCCATGACCATCTCGTACGCGACCTGCTGTTCGTCCAGCAGCGTGAACTGCTCGCGTTCGCGGATCTCCTTGGAGGCATAGGTCATGAGCTGCTTGCTCGGCGCGACCGCGCTGCGGAGGAGGCGATCGGCTGCGTCGGCGCCGGGTTTGTCGGCAAGTCGCTCGCCCAAGTAGCGGAGGAACTCGCCACGGCGCTGCTTGGTGAACAGACGGCTGCGCTCGTCGCGAACCTGATCTGCCAGACCGTCGACGTCCAGGTCCATGGCGTTGTGCAGGTACGCGGCTCCGTAGACGGCATTCGGCTTGCCGTTGAGGACGCCGAGGAAGTCGCGCATGTATTCGCAGTACCGGCGGACCTGCTCGGCGGGGTTGAGCCTCTCACCGCCCGGCATGCCGTCCACGATGACCAGATGCTCGCCCAGCTCCGAGGGCTCGGCACGGCTCCACTGCTTGAGCTCGACCACGACGTACGAGTCTTCGCCAGTGCGCGGATGCACCCCGGCGAGGATCACGTCGACGCGCTTGCTGGTCAGCGGAAGCTTGTACTCCACGAGCATCTCGACCCTGCGCAACCCGGCGTCGGCCAGATCACGGGCGAGAGCCGGCAGACTGCGCTGCCAGGACCTGATCTCGGAGGGGGAGGGGCGGTGCCCGCTGGTGGCGCGCACGTGCTCGGCGATCACCTCCGCGAACGCGGCCTCGTTGGGAGAGGCGAGCAGGTTCTCGACAGACAGCCGCAGCGCCGTCACGGATTGTCCCCCAGGCAGCACGAGAGAACTCGTGCGGGTGGGGGCCTATCCGCTCCGGCCAAAGCCGTGGGAACGCGGAAGCCCGTCGGGCCGCATCACATGGTCGCCAAAAGAGTAGCGGGGGCGCCAATTCTGCGAAACCAGCGAGAACGCATCTCGCCGGGTGCCGGTCCCGCCGGGTGTCCTGGCAGTCCGGGTGAGTGGCTTCCTATCTGACTAGGAAGCTTCCTCCTAATGCATTAGCCTGATCGGCATGGTCGAGGGCCTACCCCCGCACATGCGTCAGCTCGCCGAGGTCGCCGCGATAGTGGCCGCCGCAGGTGCCACTGCTGACTGGCTGTATCACCTCAGGGGCGACATGTGCGCGCTGCGTGTGATCAAGGATGGCATCATCTCGGTTCCCGTCATGATCCCTGCAGACCCGGACCGCGATCCCGAGCTGTTTCGTGAAGCCCTGAAGCGCCTGGAGGCGGTCACTGAAAGGATGAGCCGATGAGCAAGACGATCACCTATGTCATCACCTACGAGAACGGACGGTGGGTGGCGCGTTGCCCTACGGGGGAGACCGAGGGCGTCGGCGTGGCCAGCTCCTTGTCGCAGATGGAGCGCGATTTGGCCGAGATTCACGCCTGGGCCTGGCCCCAGGACACTCCCGGCGTGGACTTCGTCTTCGACCTGCCCGAGGAGGTGGCCGCTGTGGTGTCCGAATATCACCGTGAGAAGGAACTCGCCGAGGCTCACACCAGGCGCGCCGCGGAACTGGCTGTCAAGGCGGCAAAAGCTCTCACAAGTCACTGGTCCGAGCCGGACACGGCACGTGTCATGGGCCTGTCCAAGCAGCGCGTCCACCAGCTGAAGGTCAGCACCTGACGGACTTTGTCGAGCGCGATGCCGACGGCACCGTCGGTGAGCGTGGCCCATGTGCCAGTGCCGCTGCTGGTCACGGTCACCGCGCTGTGTTCACATTTCGTCGCGGCCTTCGCGTCGGCCTGCTGCAGCAGGTCCGTAGCCTGGCTGCACGCCAGCGCATGCACCGGGTATCCGAGTGAGCGATCACAGCGAGCAGCCACAGAGAAGGTCGCACCGAACCGCTGATGGGAGGTCGGCATGTTGGCGTACGTCGTTGAGGCGTTGCGCTTCAAGCGCGATCATGATCGGCTACAGGAACTGGTGGCCTGGCTGCAGGAAGAACACGGCCCGATCACCGAACATGAGCGCGCGGCAGTACTCAAGGAACTGGAATATCTCGACGCCGAGCACCAAAACCGCAGCGCTGGCTAACCAACCCTCCCTGGTCCGCAGCCCACTCGGCACCGAAGTCCTCGTGTCTCCGCCACACATCACCCTCTAGGGCGCCCGTCGGCTGGATTGGCGCGCGTCGTCGCCGACGACCGGCCCCCACGGTCACGTACTCCTGGCGCCCGTTCCTCACGGGGTACCGGCCAATCCCCCTGCGCTTGCATGTGCAAGCGCCTTCGCGCGGCCCGCGTTCGATCCGCATCTCCCCGGCTGTTCCACGACGGCCTCTGGGAATTGGACGAGTCCGACGTTCCGCAGGCCAGCACGAGCGCTGCCCAGCGCTGGATGCGCGACCACGCACCCACGGGCGGCCTGCGGCCCTGGGTCTACACCATCGTGACCCAGCACGCGGACGTACGCGCGCAGATCGTGCTACGCCTCCTGTCGAAGTACTTCCAGGACGTTGACCACGACGCCCTACTCACAGAAGTGGGCTTGTCGAGTCCTTCCGACACCGAAGTGCTCTTGACCGACGGATCCCCGGCCCCACAGCGCCGTCAATCCACCACGATGCGGGTGATCCGTGATTCGGTTCTGGTGCAGCAGGTCAAGGACTTACACGAACACCACTGCCAGATCTGCGGTGTACGGCTTCAACTTCCCAACGGCCCGTACGCCGAAGGCGCCCACATTCGCCCAGTCGGAATGCCGCACAACGGCCCGGACGAGCCAGGAAACATCCTCTGCCTCTGCCCGAACGATCACGTCCTCTTCGATCGCGGCGCACTCACCCTTACGGACGACTTGCTTGTCTTCGACGAAGTCGCTGGCCAGATCAAGGGCCGCCTCCGCCTCACCCCGCAGCACACGATCAACATCGAGCACGTTGTCTACCATCGCGAAGTAGCCCGCCAGATAACGGGTTGAACTGGTGAATATCATCGCCGGGGAACGTCGGGGCCTGGCGCTCGGCTCCGGCAACACGATTCCGGACGCGACACGCCCTGCGTAAGACTGCAGCAGTCCGTGATGACATTGACAGCTCCGGGGCTGGCGAGGATAGAGCACGCATAGGGGCGGAAGCGAAATTGCTGAACTCCGAGGGCTCATTGCCTGTCTCCTGCTGGTCCATAAATCGGAATTGAGGCCAGGCCCGATCCTCTGCTCCCGGCGTCGGAGCCGCCGAACATGTTGTTGCCAAGCTCCCACCTGGCCATACCTCTCTACTGACAGCGCCACAAGTAAATCCCTTCGATGACGAATAGGGTCCAGCGTTCTTGTCGGTCACGTTTGCTTACATGGCGTCAGACGGATGGAATTCGAGATCGGGAGGGAAACCATGGCGGATCGGTATTATCGGCGCGGTCATTGGGTCAATAAGTCCAGTCGAAAATCAAAGAAAGGGGCGGGCTGGGTGATATTGGCGATCGCAGCCGCTGTGGCCTGGTTCGCCGTCCAGGGAGTCAAATCCGATACCCCGGCCCCCGCTGAGCCGGCCTCCACAGGGCAGGTCGCTCCTGCCGACGTCGCGCCGGCAGAGGCCCCTAACCCGTGAGAACGGCAGCATGGGGATGGCTGCGGTCCCGCATTCGTCTACGTCTCCCGTCCGGCGGCGGCGAATGGACCGCAGCTGCAATCGCGGCCCTGTTCGGTGGCCTGCTCCTCTTCGAGGCGATGCGGGCCTTGATTGATCTGCTTCTCAGCCGCTGGTACTTCAGCGCCGCGGCGATCTCCCTCCCCCTTGCGATCGTGATGGCTCGTCTGCGATGGAGGGCGGTGGTCCGGCGTCGTCGTGCCCAGCGGATGGCTCACCTGCGGCTTGACCTGGTCAGCGAGATCGATCGACTCGACCCCACCGCGTTCGAATACGTCGTACGCGACCTGATGATCCGCGACGGCATCGACGCGAGGCGGGTGGGAGGAGCAGGTGACAGGGCTGCTGATGTAATCGGCCGTGACCCGGACCGCCGCGTGATCGTGGTGCAGTGCAAGCACACGGTTACCGGGAGAAAGGTTGATGCACGAGTCATCTACCAGGTCTATGGCACGGCGGAGCCCGCACACGGTGCTCAAGTCGCCATTGTGGTGACCAATGGGTGGTTCACCAAGGACGCCGCGAAGTTCGCGGCCGACGTCGGCGTTCATCTCGTCGATCGTTTGGGTCTGCGGGCATGGGCTCAGGAAGGTGTCAGCCTGCAGGAACTGCTCAAACTGAGCTCGATCATGCGACCATGGCAAAGACGCCGTGGACGGCTCCGCCCTCACCGCCGGATCAGTGTGGCAAGATCGGCCGGAAGCAATGGGAACGCCTCGCGACCGGGAAGGCAGTCCACCGCACCGTGACGGATGCCTTCACTTCACGCGGCATCGGCCGCTTCTCATCTTGAAACGACACGATGCCGATCAAGGTGTGCGAGCACGGTGTGGTTGGCCGCCCAGCCGTCGGGAAACTTGATCGGCACGTTGAGCTGTACCTTTGGGCTGGAGGGATGGGTGTCGAGCAGGTCGGAGATTCCCGCCCGGGCCACGACGATGCACGCCTGCCGATGCCGCGACGTCAGCACGCAGAGCCGCCCCGACTCCAGGTGGAAGGCGGTGGCATCGCGGCGGCCGGACAGCGGGTGCCAGACGATGGTGACGTCGTACTCGCGGCCCTGGAGCCGATTGGCCGTGTCTACGGTCACGCCCTCAGGAACACCGGCCTTCCGTACGGCGGCCACCTGGTCCTTGTGGGCGCACCCGATGGCGATCCGGGTCCCGTCCACCGAGTGTGAGCCGTGCTCATCGTCGGCTTCCGTCCCCCTCTGGAGCAGGCGGCGAGCCAGCGCGGCGCACGCATAGGCCATCTCGGGATCGGTCCGTACGGCATGCCGGTTCGGCAACTCGTGCAACGCCCACCCGGAGGCGGCGGCCTCCTCCAGAGTTGGATCCCAAGGATCGCGGAGGCCGGTAGCCGTGAAGCGCAGCCGTCGCTCACCTTCGGCCGTACCCGAGGTGAAGGCGTTCGCAGGGTAGAACGCACGCGACACCACCGGGGCCGCGCTGGCCGGAAGTCGCCACGACACCGGCAGCTGATGGACTTTGAGGTCATTGAGCCGTTGCGTCACCGCGACCGCGCTCTGTGTGGGATCCCAGGCGAGCCCAGTCCAGCGTTCGCTTTCGATCAGGGAGAAGGGGTCTAGCTGGCCGGGGTCGCCGACGAACAGGGCATGCCCGCCGGCGAAGAGCGGGGCCACGGCCAGGAGCTTGTCCGAGCGCATCTGGTAGGCCTCGTCCACGATCGCCCAGTCCCAATTCCGATCAGAGACATACGCCCACTTGTCGGCAGTGGCGACAATGACCTGGCACTTCTCGATCTTCTCGATCTTGTTGTCCGGCGTGACGTTGCCGTGGCGTGTGACGCGAGGCGGTGGCTCGAAGCCCTCAGCATGCAGACGCCCGATCGTCAGCTGCGGCGCCCGGCTCGCGAGCTTGTCGACGAGGTCGTCGACCTGCTCGTTCGTCTGCGCGACGATCATCAGCCGCTCGCCGGACGATGCGACACGCATGGTGGTGGCGACCACCAGCGTCGTCTTGCCGGCGCCGGGCGGGGAATCGACGACGAGTCCACAATGAGCTCCGCTGGTGTAGTCGGCGAGGATGCCGTCAGTGGCTGCGGCGGCGGCTTCCTGCGGGGTCACGACCAGACCTCCTGCGCGTCCTCGTCAGTGGGTACGTACTCCTGCGGCGGACCACCATGGGTCCAGGGCGTCTGGTCCAACGACGGCAGCCGCGGTCGATGTCCTCCACCCGGATCGAGCTCGGTGTAACAGACGATCTCGCCGACACCGGGAATGGTCGCGCCCTTGGTCATACCGGAGTTGATCTGAATGACCATGACGCCAGCGTCGGCGGAGACGAGCCGACATGACTGCTTGGGGCGTTGCGGAGAGAGGAGTTTCGCGCCGGGCGTGAGCCGTACCGGGTCATCGGTGCGGACGGTCACCAGCGGCCGGTTCACCCGCCGCGTCTTCCCGGGTGGGACGATCTTCCTGTCTGCCTCGACTTCGACAACCTCGCCCTCGAAGGCGACACCCTCGGCCCGGTAGTCCGCCATGACGAGAGGGTCGTCGAACGCCTTGCTGGCTTCGTAGCTCTGCTGGGCGCTCTCCAGCATGGCGAGCCGGCGGGCCGCGGCCTGTGGGTTGTCCCACCGTCCTTGCGGAAATCCGCCCTGGGCAATGCGAATGCTCTCCCTGGCGACAGCGGCACGATCACGTTCCCAGCGGCCGGGGACGCTGGCGGCTTCAGGCAAAGCGCGCAGCAGATCGACGGCCTGCCACATGAGGTGCCACGTCGGCTGGAGCTGTTCGTGAAGCGCGTACCGGAGCGGCCCCGCATCGCCGGTGGACTCGTACGAGTCGATCAGCGGCTGCAGGACCTCCCGGTCGAAGCCGGGATCGGTGTCCGGACCGGCCGGCGGCGACCGTAGCGGATCTTCGGCGAGCAGGGCCGCCTCGTCCCCACGCATGTCAGGCGGTGGATCGATCCAGGCCATCACAGCGGCGAGATTGGCGTCTTCGGCGTTGCTCTGGCCGGTGACCCAGTACTCGGTGAGCACATCTGTCATGGCGAGCAGCATGGCCGAATCAGCGAACTCGCTGCGCTCGTGGAGGAAGGTCAGCCACCGGCCGAGTTGCGGCACGAGTGGCGGTACGGCGTGCGGCCCCGACGTCCTGCGAAACCGGCTGGAGCGACCGAGTAACCGGGTGAAGGCGACTCCACCGGGAGTGGGAAGCAGGATTTGGGGCGCGTCGAAACACCGCTCGTGGGGGTATTCGATCCGAGATGCGAACCCCTGAATATACGGCACCAGCACCGCGGCGAGCTCAGCCAGGAAGGCGAAGCGCTGGTCACGGTTGCGTGGCTGGGGGACCACGAGCAACCGGGGGTTTGCACGGTTGTCGCCAACCATCGCGGCGAGGGGAGCCGCGGCCTCTCCCGCCAGGCGAAGCGGGATGAAGACCATCGGCGCGTCCGCTAGATGAATGTGGCGTACAGTCGCGGCCGGCTGGGCACGGCCCTCGTGTACCGCCTGCACCTTCAGGTAGGAGCCGAGGAACGTCACGCGACCACCTCACCGTGGATCCTGCGCACGTACTGCAGCCGGTCGGCGACTGCGGCCTGATCGTCGGAAGCGACGCCGGTGCCCGCAGCGAGATTGACGACCGTGGAGACCGACTCGATGCCGCCGAGGTCATCGCGAACGGACCGGCCCAGGGCCTCCAAGGAGCCGCACGCCCTGGCTTCGGCTCGGCAGAAGTAGGCCATCTCGCAGACGGACAGACATTCAGGAGCGTACCGGGCGGAGATCGCCGAGATCGCTGCGTTCAGCTCGGACACCGAACGCGTTGGCGTGTCACCGTCCATCATCAGATCGAGACTGAGACCGGGCGGCAGGTTGTCCAAAATGGCGTCAATCCTGGCCAAGCGTTCGAGCTGGCGCCGGAGCACCTCCAAGGGGTGGCGGACGTCGATCAGCCTCGCGGTCGGGAAGTTCCTGAAATTCTCCGGGCAAACCAAGACCACGTCGTGAGAGACCCGTTCAGGATCCAGCCCCAGCTCGACAAACAGGTTGCGCATCGCATGGACATAGACGGCCGCCTCTCGGGCGGCGGCGGAAACCTTCACCGTTTCGGCCTGATCGTCGATGATGGCGAACGTTTTGATCGTCACCACGTGGAACTGCCCCTGCGCCTGAAACGCGATGACGTCCGGCTCCAGGTAGACGTCGTAACCCGCCACGTTCAGCTTGAGCAGAGGATGATCGACCATTGTCGCTGCGTCGCCCAGATTGCCGACGGCGCTCTTGAGCAGGTTCACGGTGTATCGGTGGCGTACGCGGTGGATGGCGTCAGCGCCGATCTCCTCGACATCGCGGTAGCCCGCTTCCTCCATGGTGAGGCCGAGCAGCTCACGTAGCAGCCGCAGCAGATGGGCACCACCGTTTTCTTTGACGATCGCCTTGAACTGTCGGCTGCGGATCAGCGCGAAAGGCGACTGGCCGAATTGCGAGGGATAGCCCAGACGCTGGACGACCTTCTCTTTGTCGATCCCGGCCGCGTCCAGCACGGCTCTGCGGTGACAGGCCGGATTGGCGGCCAGCGCGGCGATGCTCCGTGCGTTGTGATCGACGCGCGGGCTCTGGCCACGCAACGCGTCGAGTCGGTTCATGCGGTGCTCGCCGTCCTCAATCCCGAACCGAAGAGCTGATTGACCTCCTCGAGCCGCGCGGCCGCGCGTTCGGCGGCATCCTTGCGCTGTCGCAGGTCTCTTTCTTGATGTACGGCGAGCTCGGCGCGGGCAGCGGCGACGACTCTGGCCGGGTCGGCGGGACCGTAGTCCGCGATCGCGCCGGGGATGTTCTGTGCCATCTGGGTGAGCAGTCGAAGCCCGCCCAGCGGGCTGTCGCCGGCTTGCGTGAGGCGTTCGAGATGCTCGGCGACTCGGATCGTCGACGTTAAGAGGTCGGTGCGAGGGCTGAGCGGTCCGATGATCCGCCGGTACAACGGCCAGGTGCTGAGGGCAAGCACGCCGCGTACCGGAGACAAGCGCTCGGAGCTGAGGGCGGCGCAGAGATAGTACGGCCTCGCGTTGGGCGAGGAACGGAACGATCTCTCCTCGTCCCTGCGCAAGCTCGTGAGTTTGGCATTCGTGATCGTGCCGCTGAAGAAGGACTGATCGACTGCGACGATCATCTTGGCCGCGGCCGGCACCCCCAGCAAGGTCAGCGCCTGATGAACATGCTCTCTGACTGGCGCCGGTGGCGCGGGCGGGGGATTGATGGCCTCTTCCCACGACCGCTCGGCCTGGCGGAGCTCGGCTCTTAGCGATCGCACTCGGGCGTGTTCGCCGGCGGCGGAGGCGATGCGTATCTCTCGCCTCAGCTGAAACATGCGCTCTTCAAGCCTGTCCATGTCCACGTTTCCGCAGCCTAGCAAGCCTTCCCGGGTAAGCCAAGTAATTCCACTTGTTTCCACTATTTCCCACGGTTACTCTGATGGAGTAGCTCGCGTGGCAGACGTGGCATCGCACGTGGACGGGGATCCAGTGCCCGCTCTCCGCGGCTACCCCTTCATCCCCCTAGACGCCGGCCTGGCGGCCCGGCGTCCTACCGCGAGTAGGAGAAATGCCATGACTCGACCCAGGACGCGTGACCTCACGCTGTATCGGCTCACGGGCGTCGAGCCCACCCCCTACGCCATGTTCAGCGTCCTCGACCTCGCCAGGCTCGACGAGCTCGGTGTGGAACCGAGGGAGCTCTACCTCGCCGGCGCACCCGCACTCTGGGTGGCGGGGCAGCAGGACGTGCCGCTGGCCAGCTGGTGCGAGGACGCGTCCGTCACGACCGGCCTGAACGTCGCCTTCGACGAGCGGCGCTCCTTCGGGCTTCTGATGATCGCCGTCGACGGCGCCGTCTACGCCATCGGCTACGGCCAGGGCCACTGGTGGATCCCCGACGAGCGGAAGGACCACGGGTTCGGCATCCGGTTCGCGGTCCGCCGCCTCGACCCCGACTACGTACAGGACGTCGCCCGCCGCCGCATCGGCGCGCGCGGGCGCAGCGACCTCACCCTCGTGCCCGGTGGCATGCCGATCTGGGCGCTCGGCATCGAGGAGCAGGCCGACGTGATCCGTCGCATGGGCGGGCGCTCGCTCGGCCTGAACCTCACCTTTTCCAAGGCCGACGAGCGACCGGTGCGCTTGGAAGCAGGAGTGGGGCTGACCATGCGGTTCGGCGTCCGGGCCGAGGACCTGGTAGCCGATATCCGCGAGATCGCGCGCGTCTGCCGCGAGGACAAGCCGCACCCGTCGCTGGAGTTCGTCGACCACATCCGGCCCATCGCCGACCCGGCACTGGTCGCCCGGCTGGACGCCGGCCTCGACGACGTACTCGGCCGCCCGGACGCTGCCGAGCTCATCTGCGTGGTGCCGACGGACTGCCTGCCCGGCTACGCCCAGGCTCGCCGCTTCGAGGTCAAGATCGGCAGCGCGCCGCAGCGCGTGGACGAGCTCGATGTCGGGCTCATCAGGTTCCGTGCTCTGGTGCAGGCGCCCGAACGACGGGTTCAGGCGCTGCGCAAGGGCAAGATCCGCATGTTCCGTGACGACGCGTGCACCTTCGAGGTGGGGTCAGCGACGGCGATCAAGTGGCTCGAGGTCGTGCTGACCGTGGACGAGCGGCGATACTTCCTGCTGGACGGCGAGTGGTACGAGATCGACCCGGCGTATCTGCAGGCCAAGCTCGACGAGATCGCTCCGCTGTTCACCGGCACGCCTACCGTCGCGCTCCCCATGCGGCACGCCAGCCAGGACGAGAAGGCTTACAACAACTACGTCGCCGACGTCTGTGCGGGATACCTGTGCATGGACCGTGCGCTCGTACGCACCAAGTTCTTCATCGGGAACGGGTTTGAGGCTTGTGATCTCCTCGGCCCTGATGACGTCCTCGTCCACGTCAAGTTCGCCCGCGGCGCCGACACGCTCAGCCACCTGTTCACACAGGGAGTCGTCTCGACGCAGGCTTTGCTGCAATCGGACGAGGCCCTGCGGCGCTTCAAGGAGAAGGTCGAGGAGGCCAGTGGAGGACGGCGTGGGGTGCCGGAGAACTTCCGGCCGCGCAAGGTCGTGTTCGCCATCCACCTCAAGACCGGTGCTACGCTCACTCCTCAGTCTCTCTTTCCGCTGGCCAGGGTTGCGTTGGCTAACGCGGCTCGGCTGCTGAGAACGTACGGGGTCGAGGTGGAGGTCGTGGGTATCCGCGCCGCCGATGACGTGCTCGCTGCGTAGCCCCAGACAGGCGCCTCCTGCGTCACCGACTACGTACGTTTGATGGCCTTACCGACTGCAACCGCTCATGTGGCTTTCGCTTCCATCGGAGGTCACATGAACGAGCGGGTAGCTCAGAAGCGCTCACGATGCGTTCGACCGGGTATCGGAATCCGCGTCTACGTTCACGGCGCGGCGGGGTCATTTCGCACCCTCCGTAGGAGAGCGCGGGCAATATTGGTTCTTCGTTAGGGATGACCTGCGAAAACACCCTCAGCGATACTCGCCATTCGCGTGATCATCCCGCGGATGTCCCGCGGCGACGTAAGGACTCACTCAATGGCGAGTTGGCCGCGCTCGGTGTCAAGGTCGCCGCCTCCGATGAGTGGATCTTGGCGGATTCTGGCATCGCCTCGTCTCCTGACCGATCACATCGCCTGGGCTGACTTCTGCGTAGCCAGGCTGGGACGCTGCTGGCGTGCGACTTCTTTGAGGTCCGTACGCTCGCCGGTGCGCGGTCGCATGTCTTCGCGTACCCCGTCCGCACCCTCGGCCACCCGTACCTCGACCGCTGGCGCGGCCGGGAGGCCGACCTCGCCGCCGATCCCCAAGCCCTTCAGGACTACCAGGACGACGTGGCACGCGGCGCGATCCCCCCGCAGCCGGTTTGGGCGGGAGAGGCCGTCGATCTCATCACCGACCTGCCCTCGGCGGAGGACTTGGTCACCGCGATGGCTGCCCAGGCCGAGGATGCACTGACTCGAGCGGGACGCCGCTGACCCACCGACCGTCAGCACCGTTTCGGTTCGTTCGTCACTATCGCGGTGAAACTACCGAGCCATAGCGGTCACTCGGGCCGCTGAGACCCGTTTATGATCGTTTGCTGCGCTGCGTCGGCCGATTCATGCACCAGGAGCCGGCGCTGCGCTGTGCCCTACGCACTCGGCGGCGCCCGTACGGGCGCCGCTGCGTAACAGCATGCAAGAGATGCGTCGCCCTCGGTCCTGTGTCCCCGCGCCTGACGGCGATGTGGTCTGGCCTCCAGGGCGGGCGAGGCCGAAATTTGACCGACGACCTCCGACCCAAAGGTAAAAATTTCGGTCTGCTGCTATGCCCGTGACACACCTGGCCGTTAACGTTGCCGAAACTTTGGTGCACCTATGACCGAAGTAGGGGAGGGATGGGCGAACGCCCTGTCACGATGTTGAACGTCCTGTCGTTGTCCTCAGTGGCATCTGCGTTCACGCCCATCACTCATCTTGGGGCCGATGTGCTCCAGGCAGGGACGCAGGTCGTCGGGAAGATCTGCGACTGGGCGGGTGGACTGCCGGCTGCGGTGCTGGCGATGCCCGTACCGCTGGTCAACCGTGGCAGGACCGTTCCGCCTGCGGTTTCCTCCGCTACGGGATCTTTTGTGGAAGTACGCTCGGCGGATCTGGCCCCGATGACCGTGGCGTACGAGCGGCGCGGAACCGGAGAGCCGGTGGTCTTGCTGCACGGCCTCGGGTCGAACCGGCAGGCGTGGGACGCGGTGGTGCCGTTGCTGACGGTCGAGCGCGACGTGATCACGGTAGATCTGCCGGGCTTTGGTGAGTCCCCCGATCTCCCCGACGGTCAGCCCCGCGACCTGGCCACCCTGGTGGCTGGGCTGGGCGCGGTGTTCACTGCGCTCGGGCTGGAGCGGCCGCACGTGGTCGGGCATTCCCTGGGCGGGTTGATCGCGTTGCGGCTGGGCCAGGCAGGTCTGGCCCGCAGCGTGACCGCGGTGGCCCCGGCCGGATTCTGGAGCCAGACCGAGCGGTGGTACGCCTTTGCCGTACTGAACGCGGCCCGTCAGATCGCGCGCCTGCCGGAGCCGATCACGGCATGGCTCTCGCAGACGATCCTGGGGCATGCGGCCTTGACCGGCACCCTGTATATGCGCGCTGACCAGTCAGCGCCGGAGGCAGTGGCGGCGTCGCTGCGTGCGCTGCGCCAGGCGGTCGCCTTCCAGGCCACCATGCGCGCCGGGCGCGCACGGGACCTGTTCGTCGGGGATATCCCCGATCTCCCGGTGACCATTGCCTGGGGCACGGCCGACCGTGTGCTGCCGGCGCGTCAGGCGGCACGTGCGGCAGCCATGATCCCCATGATGCGGATGGTGTGGCTGCCTGGATGCAGCCATGTGCCGATGAACGATGCGCCCCAACTGGTCGCGCAGGTCATCATGCAAGCTACCGCCCTAAGCTCCACGACAGAGCGGCGTGGCGCGGACTCCAGGGCGAAGATCGCCATACCCCGCCAGTCGACGGGCACTTCCTCATCGGTGCGCCACGTACGTTCCGCGGTTGATGGCCACACGGGATCATGAATCTGGGGCATCACCTGTGAAAACGCGGATATAGGGCGCTGGGGTGGCCGATGCCTCGTTCGGCTCGCGACGTTACAGGATGTCGAGGGCATGTCGCGTTTCTGAGACTCCGGCGACCTCGCGCTACCGATACAGGCCATGGCCCGGCTCGTCGACTCGCGAACGAAACCAGTTCACAAAGTTCACACTGTTCTGTCGCTGGTTCAGCGATGTGAGCGCTGCCTCCGTGGAGGTAGTGGCTGATCCTCAGCTGCATGGAGCGATGCATGCCGTAGTTGTCGAGCCCGTGCCGGGGTACCCAGCGGACTTCCCGAGGTTCCGTGCTCGGTGTTGGTCGGCCGCTGATGGCTCGGGCGGTGAGGACGAGGGAGAACGCCTGCCGGACCTCGCCGTTGCTGTTGTAGTGGATGACGTGGCGGGGGTCGCTAGAGGTGCCGACCAATCCCGTGACCTCGCAGGGGGATCCCGGTCTCTTCGACGGTCGCCCGGAGGCCGCCTGCGGGATCGACTCACCCAGGTCGATGGCGCTGCCGGGTAGGGCCCAGTTGTTGTCGTTGGAGCGGCGGATCAGCAGCACGTCGCCGGCCTCGTTGGTGACTACGGCGTTCACGGAGGGAACGAGGCTGTTGGCGGCGGGCGCGCTCGGGTCGTTGTAGTAGCCGATCCGCTGGCTCAGGTCCCAGGAGCCTACTCCGTCGTGGGCTCCTCCTTGGGGTCGTCGGTGCTCTTGCCAACGGGCGAGCGGAACTCAGCGGTTCAACCACTGGACATGGCTACTGCGGTGTGACTATGGAGCCCTTGCCCGGCCGGCGGCGGCAAGCGACGTCAGCGAAGCCAGCCTCTGTACGAGCCCCGCGGAGTCCGCGAGCATGATGGCACACGCGAAGGGCGAGGGAGGCTTCGGTGCCGAACGGTCTGAGCTACGCCGACGCCGTGAAGCTACTGGGCGGTTCCGACACCGGGTTGGTAGCCGCATTGGATCGGCTGACCGGCGGTGTCTTGCTGGCGGCGACCGGCGGCGGCTCCGACTTCGTGCTCAGCCTGTTCGACGCCAAAGGAGAGCTGGCACGGCTGAGCGGCGAGCTCGTGAGCGGCTTGGGCGACCGGTTGCGCGGTCTCGGCCGTTTCGACAGGACCGAGCGGCTCACCGCCGCCCACAAAGTGATCGTGCTCACCGGCTTCTTCGAAGCGTTGAACGCTGCCACTCCCGCGGAGCTACGGCTGGACAAAGCGGCGCAGGTGACCGTGGCGGGCAGTGCGCCGTCTTCCTCCAACCGGCTGCGCGACCTCGCCGGAGTGCTGCTCGATAGCGACATACCAGGCGACCCGCTGAAAGTCGGCGAGCACACCATGCATCCAGTGCTGCGGGAGTTCTACACCTCCTTGAGCGAGCGTCTCGTCGCGTACCTCCGGGAGACGGACGCCTGGGCCCAGGTCGGCTCCGTGGATGAGATGGAGCGATATCTGGAGATCGACGTACCCGACGCGGCGATACGGCGGTACGAGGAACACCTGCGACGCCTGGCCGGCGAGTTCCCTGAGGTGGCGTTCTGGGCGAACCGGCTTCACCACACCGCCACCCACGAGCAGTTGGTGCGGCTGCACGCCGGGCTGGAGGGGCTGGGACGGGTCCTCGGCGACATCGCCGCAGGCACGACGGTCGCCGATCATCGGCGTCTCGCGCTGACGAGGCGCTACCAGCGCGTCCTCGACCGGCCGATCCTGGCCACCGACGACGTGCCGGAGGGATTGGTCATTCCGTCACTGGCGGCGGCATACGTGAACCCCCGCTTCCGGGCCGCGGAGGTCACCCATGCCTCTCCGCTCGATCAGGAGCAATGGTGGCACCAGCATCCGGTCCGGGACGACCTCCAAGGGTTCTTGATCGGGTATCTGACGTCGATCAGGGCCACCCATGGCCCCCTGATCGTCCTGGGCCAGCCCGGTTCGGGCAAGTCGGTGCTCACGCAGGCCCTGGCGGCCCGCCTGCCCGCCGCGGACTTCCTGACCGTGCGGGTGGCGTTGCGCGACGTACCGGCCGACACCGACCTGCAATCCCAGATCGAGTACGCGATCAGGGACGAAACCGGCGAAACCCTGACCTGGCCAGCGCTGGCCAGAACGGCCGGCGGCGCCCTCCCGGTCGTCCTGCTGGACGGGTTCGACGAGCTGCTCCAAGCCACCGGCATCGGTCAGACGGACTACCTGGAGCAGGTCGCGCGCTTCCAGGAACGCGAAGCCGACCAGGGACGCCCGGTCGCCGTCATCGTCACCAGCCGCATCGCGGTGGCCGACCGAGCCCGCATCCCGCGCGGCGGCGCCACCGCCATCAAGCTAGAGCCGTTCAGCGACCGGCAGGTCGAACAGTGGCTCACGGTCTGGAACGACCACAATGCCGCCAGCCTGGCGGCGCGCGGGCTGCGGACGCTGTCCCTGGAGGCGGCGCTGCGCCAGCCCGCGCTGGCTGGGCAGCCGCTCCTCCTGCTGATGCTCGCCCTCTACGACGCCGCCGAAAACGCCCTGCAGCAGCCCGGCCAGCGGCTCAACCAGGCCGACCTGTACGAACGGATCCTGCGGCGTTTCGCCGAACGCGAGATCCACAAGACCAGGCCAGAGCTGGCGGGCGGGCCGCTGCTGGACGCCGTCGAACAGGAACTGTTGCGCCTGTCCATCGCCGGCTTCGCCATGTTCAACCGGGGCCGCCAGTGGGTCACCGACGACGAGCTGACCGCCGACCTCACCGCCCTCCTCGGAGAGTCCCCGAGCAACCATCGGGTGGCGGGCTTCCACGCCCCGCCAACGCCCGCCCAGCAGGTCATCGGCCGCTTCTTCTTCATCCACCAAGCTCAGGCGCTCCGTAAGGACGCCAGCCTCACCACCTGTGAGTTCCTGCACGCGACGTTCGGCGAATTCCTCGTCGCCAGGCTGACCCTTCGGGAATTGGCCGACCTGGCCGCCGCGACCGCGGCACGAAGTCGGCATTCCGTCGACGACGGTTTCGTGCGGGCGCTGCTGTCCTTCGCGCCCCTGACCACCCGTGGGCAGGTCGTCGACTTTCTCTCCGTACTCACCAGGCAGTTCACCGGTGATCAACGGCGGTCGCTCCGCGGCCTGCTGCTCACCATCTTCCATGGAGCTCTCGAGTCCCCCATGGACACGAGCCATGACAGCTACCAGCCTGCGCTGTTCACCCTGCCGGCACGTCATGCCGCCTATTCCGCCAATGTGCTGTTATTGATCGCGATGATCAGTGGTCCGGTGACGGGCCGAGAGCTGTTCCCCCGAGCGCTCTACCCGGCCTCGTCATGGCGGCGTCGTGCGTTGCTCTGGAGATCCGAGTTCAGCGCCGAAGCCTGGAGGAATCTGGCCGCCATCCTCTCCTTGGAGCGGATCTGGTACAGGGGCGATCGCGACGTGTCCATCGACGTGGCGCCGGAACAGGCCTGGAACGCCCCCGAACTCGACCCCTACTGGATCTTCTACGGGTCTGCGCACGCCATCAGCAGGGAATGGGAGGGTTGGCACGTGGTCCAGACCCAGCACCTGCTCCGGGAGAGCCATTTCACCTGTGACTTGGGGGCGGACATCGCCTGGCACGCCCTGGAGGCGATCAACCGCGAGTTGGACGGCGCCGACAGCGGGGGACCGGACGACTTGGATGCCACGAGCGCATTCGGCGTCCCCTCGCAGGGCCGGGCGCTTTCCGTCACGAACGCCATCACCAGAGTGTGGCTCGCCTCCAGCCGTCCCACCGGGGACGGCGATCTACAGCAGGCATACGAAGACTGCCTCCTGGTCATCCTCCGCAGCCGCGAGGACGGCGACACGGTGAGCCGCAACGCCTATCTGGCGAGGGTCCTTCGCCAACTCGCCGCCGATCGCGACCGCCTCTCCCTCGACTACCGCGCCCACGTCCTCGGCTTCCTCAGCTCGCTCAACGAATCGATCTTGGACGAGTCTTATCTGATCAGATTCCCCGTCGTACGGCGCTGGGCCGAGCAAGCCTTCGAAGACGTCGGCTGGCTGACTGCCTCCGAGTGAGGTGCTCAGGCCTTGCGATCTGCCGCAGGACAGCCTCGATCATCGGAAGGCTTTACAGGAAGCCAAGCTTGTGGAGGTAGGTGATGGCGGCGAAGTCGAAGCGGGGTGCGGCGGTCCCGTGCTGAGCGGGTTGGCGTTGACCATGAACAAGGCCGAAAACGCCTCTTGCGGGCGGTTCTCACCCGCCGACCGGGCCCCCAAGTCGATCCGGGCCACTGGCACCTGCTGGCCGTGCTCGGCCATCCAGCAGTTCGGGGTCAGGGGCGCCGTGAGCACCTTTGTCGGAGGTGAACTCCCTTGTTACTGCTCTCCGCCGCCGAACCTCTGCCGGAACCGCTCCATGACTCGCACTGCCTCTGCCTCGCTGATCTCGACTAGTTCTTCGCTCGACTCGCCACGGCGCCATTCTCCGATCACAGTGTCGGGATGCCATTGCAGGTCTTTTTGGAAGGTCTCGTCCACGATCCCTCCATTCGCCAGAATTCGCCGACGAGCCAACCCGCCAGGCTTCTCGCGAGTGTCACCGCTTAGCAAGAGCCCGTAGTACGTCACCTGCTCGTCCATTGGATCAGCCATCCTTCTTCAGTGTGGGGATTTTGGTCGCGCCAGGTGGTACGGGGACGGCCTTGAAGATCTCCTTCTCGTACTTCTCCAAACGCTCCACGTCCTCGGCTCCTAGGTAGCCCTTGTACTCGTACACCTCGTGCGTGACCTCCTTTGCCCACAGGCTCTGCGGCGTGTGGATCTGCACCTCTAACAGGTGCCCGTCAGGACTACGCCATCGCATATTGACACCTTTGTACGCAGATGGATCATCCCATGCCGGCTTCTGTAGCACCAATTTGAACCCCTGCCCCTCCATGGCTGTCTTGACATTCGCGACGCCATCGGCGTAGCGATCTTCGCTGAAGGTGAAGGTGTACCGGATGCCGTCGTGCATTTCCTTGCGAATGAGCTCCTCCGGCGTCCTGTTCGGAAAGCGCTTGATGAGCTTCGCAAGCTTCTCCTTGTAGCGGTCAGGGCCCTTGAGCACGTGTTTCGGGAATCCTGCCATTTCCGCGCCCACTTCCCGCCCAGCGGCCTGGACTCCGCGCGAAATATCAGGTTCAGCCTTTCGCGCCCTGGCAATCGCCTGGTCCGCCAGCGCATTGACATCCCGATCTAAACTAACCCCCTTCCACTCCCACGTCCCATCCGGCCTGATGCGTGCGGGAGCGACCTGTGGCCCCGCCTTCGCTTTGGCAACCTTCAGCAGGTCGGTGATCTTGTCGAGGGCGGTGACGGCTTTGCTCGCTCCCGATGCCGCGCTGCTCCCGCCCGCGGTCGCGGCGGCTGCCAGGAGGTCGGGGACGAGGCGGCCGAAGGCGCGATCGGGGTTGGTGGCCCAGGTGTCCCAGTCCGTGATGGCCTTGAGCATTTCGAGTGGGTTCTTGATCCCGTAGAGAATGCCTTTGGCGCTGTCTTCGACCTGCCGCTGCCAGCCGTCGGGGTCGATGGTCTTGCGTACCTCCGAGAACTCCCACAGCATCCCCGCGAGCCCGGTCGTGGTCTCCCAGGCTCCCTTGGCTACCTCGGCGGCGTGGTTTCCCGAGTTCTGGTTCAGATCGAAGGTGGATTGCACGCCTTGCCAGAGCCGGTCCCAGAACCCCCGACCGTGGGGATCGGCTTGCCGGGAGCGAACACCTCGGAGTTCACGAACACCGGCTGGCCGGGCCGGACCGCCGGGTCGTGCGCGACCAGGCGTTCCAGCAGCACCACGCGCCGGTGAATGTCGGGGATCTGCTGGCCGGCCCAGCCGGCGATTCTGCGGATGGTGTCGGCATGAGTAGTGGCCAGGCCCGCATGACGCAGCAGGCTCCACAACTCGTTCCCGCCGGAGTCCAGCATTGACTCCGCCTTGCGTAGCTCGTCCTGCAACGCCCGGACGCCGTCGGGCACCATGCCGTCGATGTCCACGGGGCTATCTCTCCGTTCGGGCGAGTAGGGCACGGAGTTCGTCCACCGCGGACGTGCAGGCGTTGAGCAGGACCTGTCGTTGTGCGGTCAGTTCGCCACCGAACCGGTCGGCCGCCGGTCCTGTCCAGACGCGCTGGCCCATCAACCCCACGGCGCGGTCCAGGCTGCCTCTGATCTGGCCGGTCAACTCCTCAGCCCGCCGTAATGCCTGCTCTATCTGCTCCCTGGTCATCGGCGTACTCCCCTCACGTGGAGGAATGAGGCTGCCGTGGTCGCGGCTCAACGAGGCTGAGACGTGCTCGGCAGGTGTAGAGCTCTTTCTGCTTTGCCGTCATCCGGGGATCCTCGGGTCGTTGGAGATCTGTTATCCCTGAGATCGCCGTGACGATAGATGGGCAGGGGGAATGCCGTCGCGGAGAACTGCCGAACCGGCATAGTGCCCATAGAGAGACCGAGCCACTGCATCCTCGCCTCGGGTCCCACGCTGGACGGGTGAAACATCATGACGGGATCCGAACAAGATCTGTGCCGTCATGAATGACCGTTTCAGCTGTAACGACTGTTGCGTAAGTGTCAGCGACAAAGGAGGTTGCGTGTCTTGGAACGGAATGACAAGCCGCAAATGAGCGTGGCCCGAACATGCACGTAACCTCGGCACAAAAGGAAGCGGTTCGACCGTATATCGATTTTCTGCATGAGGATGGCATCCCTCGACACGCCGGATGCAGGGGACATACCGTCAATCCATGCCAGAGTTGCACCCGGCGCTGGCCGAACAGGGGCGTCGAATCATCGAACACGGACTGGACACTCCGCACGATGCCGATCTGGTGCCCTTGTCCTGTGATGTCATCGAAGGCGACATCGCGGCGGTGCTGTTCTCTCACGGGGATGCTCTGGAGTGGGTCGTGTTCGAATACGACACTGATTGGCTTTCACGGGGCCTGACCGCGCTCCGAGTCGAGGACTCTCCTCTGCACGGGCAGGAGGCGCAAGTCGCCATACGATTCGAGACCTGGACGCGCAGCCGGACCAGACGCTGGAGTCCGAAGGGCCGGCACCTCGTCCACACGCGTGTCCTGCGCGCTCACCGGATCGCCCAGCTGCGCGTGGCCACACGAACCATCGCGACGCCGCACGGCTGGGCGATCATGGTATGGCGAGGTCGTAGAGCGCCCGCCATCTCGGTCGGGAACGCTTAGCAGATGACACGCAGGTAGTTCAGCGAGTAGGCATTCTTCCTCGCCCGCGAGACGCCCTGAGCGAACCCGTCGACCACCCAGCGGTACTCCTCGCTGCCCGTACCGGTACATTCCCACGCTGTACGGGTCTCCGCCCACCCTCCGCGAGACCAGGCGATGGTGGTGCGGAACACGTTCCGCCAGATGCCGAAACCCAGATAACGCTGCAGGGTCAGCCGTGGCCCTTGCGGGGCGTAGCCGGCCCCGTTGCACGATTGCCGGCCAGTGCCTTCGATGTGCCACCGGCCGTCGTGCTTCTCGAATTCCGGATCGCTGACGTACAGGAAGCAGCGCCACCTCGGCGCCGCGGCGCGCTGGTCTTCGGCCGTCGGAGAGCCGTCCTCATAGGTGGTGCGGCCTTGAGGCCCTGGCCTGTCCCAGGCCGGCACGAGCTCCGCCTGCGGCTCGGGGGCGGAACCGGCGTGTGCGGCTGCGGCCGGAGCGATGAGCCCTGCCACGGTCAGACTGAGCACCGCCATTAAGGCGATCTTGCCTTGGATGCGCATGGTGCCTCCATGGGTCGATGGGGCTACGCATGACCCAGGCGGCTGATGGGCCTGCAGAAGCAGATTCCTCCTTCCGATGACAACCGATTCGAGGGGCGGGTATCAAGACAGGTGGAAAACTCTGTATAGGCCCTGGTCGCTGAACGGGGTCCCGCACTCCGCCTCCGCCACTCTCGATCAGCTCGGCGCGCTGATCCGCACCCGGCTCTAGCGGATGCGGTATCGATCCAGTTCGCTGGACGCCTTCGTCACCCACACCGGCCTTCCCTCGCCTCCACCATGAGCCCGCTATGAACCCTGACCTCTCAACCTCTGTAGCGGGTTAGGGTCTGGCGTGTGGGTGTTTACCTCACCGAAGTCACGTTCGAGACGTGGAACAGCGAGCGGTTCCTCAAGCTGGGATCAGCGTTGGACCTCGCGCTCGCCGATCGTGGGCTGGCGCCGTTCATGCCCGAGCCGCGTATCCCTGAGCGGACGTTCGAAGAGAAGCTGATCTGGTCCATGGACGGCTTCGTAGACCTGTGTGAGCGTGAGTTGAGCCAGGAGGACATCGATGCGGTGTTCGACTGGAACATCCTCATCCCCGTCGAGTTCGACAGTCCTATCACCCTGCCCGTCCCATCGATGTACGGCGACACCACGACCGTCCGCAGTGCACATCGTGCCCAGGAGGTGATGCGGTCGTTCGTTGCGAAGGTCGGTCTTCCGCCAGGTGTGCCCATCGACCCCACTGGTCTAGAACTCACCACATGGTTCGATTCAGCCTCACCGCTCGACGCTCGCCGACAGGACGATCGCACCATCGTGTTCTACACGGCCTTGTTCCTTCGCGCCGCGGAGTACAGCCTCCGGCACGCCTGTGCCATCAGCGAAGCTTGATGGCGATCTGGGCGCGTCCCTCCAGGCCCTGGCCGCCCACGTCCCGGCCCTGGCCTCCCGCCGGAGCCGCCCGCCCGGCCGAGCAGAGCCGAACGTGAAAGGGCCGCGGCGACCCCGGGCCCTTCCCCCATTCTCGGTCGATCACATCAGCCCACGGCGTAGGCACGGATGACGGTCTGCTTGGCGGTCGTCCCCAACGTGTCGGTCGCCGTGGCCCTCAGGGAGACGAATCCGGGCGTGCGCGGGTCGGGCACGGCGGCCGTCCAGCCGGATCCGGTCGGAACGGTCGGCACGGGCAGCCAGTTCGCGCCGTCGTCAGCGGACATCTCCAGCCTGAGCGACGTCACCTTGGCCTGCGACGCGCCAGTGTTGCGCTCCACCCGGACGGGCACCCTGGTCACCGTGCCGGGACGGGCGCGGTTGAACGAGTCGAGACCGGCCGGGGCGTAGCGGACCGCGAACAGCGGGAGCGGCTTCGCCTCGGACGTCCGCCCGGATGTGAAGGTCCAGGCTGATTCCACGCTCGACGACAGCGCCGTGTGCGGCACCTGCCTGCGCATCGAGGCGGTGAGCGTGTACTGGCCCCGCCGCGAGGGCAGCGCGGCGGTGAGCTCGCAGGTCTTGAGCAGGCAGCCGGCGCGCGCGGTCTCGGCGATCGTCCGGCCGTGGCGGGTGAGGCTCGCGGTGCCGGTGGCGGCGTCGTCCACGCCGGTCCGGCCCTCGACGCTGTCGGCGAAGCAAGGCTTGCTGGTCGGCCACCATCCGCGGGTGGACGGCGTTTGCCCAGGTTGGAGGCATGAATGATGCCCTGTGGGCGAACTCCGGTGTGACCCCTTGATCTGGGCGGCCTCTCGCTTATGGGTGCCGCCCGGGTCTCGGAATCGGCGAGCGACTCCTGTCGGTCGGGGCGATCTGACGGGGCCGGACGGCAACTGGGGCGCCACGTTCCCCGTCCGGGATGAAGAGTCGAGGCGCTCGCCAACGTTCGCTGCCGCCGATCACCGGGTTCGACACGCCAAGTCGAGATTCTGAACGGAAACCCGGAGAACTTCTTGATCGGATGCGCTCTCTAATCCGGTGTTCGATCTATGAAGGGAACCCACGTGTCCATGTCCGCGAAGACGATCGTCGCCGCATATCTCCTTGTCGCTGGAACGCTCGCCACCGCCGCGCCCGCGCAGGCGGCCACCGAGACGCCGCAGAGCGTCTGCGGCAGCGGCTTCCGCGTGGTGAAGGACGGCGTCCGGACGATCAAGGACAGGCAGGGCGTCGAGCTCGGCAAGGTCTTCCTGCTCTACAACAGGAGGACCGGCTACAACTGCGTAGTGACGTTCCGGACCCTGTTCGACACGGGCCACGCCAAGACCCGGATGAGTGCCACGCTCACCGTCCAGACCACCACTCCTCCGCTGACCTCCTCCAAGACGACCTCGGGCGTCTACAGCAGGCACACCAAGCCGGTGAAGCTGTTCGCGCGTGGCCTGTGCGTCAAGTACTCGGGCACCATCCAGAGCGTTACCCCCGCCTGGGCGGGGAAGGGCGGTCGCGACAAGTGGGGTAACTGCGGCAGGTGACCCTGTTCGGGGCGGTGTGCTCTCACCGCCCCGAACGATCGGCCGTGAGTTGGCTTGCCCGGTGGATGGCCTGCAGCTCGGTCTCCAACTCGGCGACGCGCCATTGCGCAGCGGCTAACTCGACCTTCTCCCTGCTGGTCGGGCCCGGGCTCCAAGCCGCGGTCGATGCAGTCTTGCCGTCAGGTGTAGAGGGTCTGGGTGCTGATCTCCAGATCACGGGCCAGCTCGGTGGCCGTGCGACCTGCTTCGAGCAGGTCCAGCACCTTGCGCCGGAACTCCGGCGGGTAGCCCCGTCGTCCCATGCCACTTTCCTCTCATCAAGTGGCACAAGAATCCAGAAATCCGCCTCCACTCAACCCGGGGCACACCACTCCAACAGACCCGGCGCGGTTCACTTCGCGCTGACGCAGCTCTTCTGTCCCTGCGCATGCGTTAATCCCTGTTGCAGCAGGGCGATGAGGATAGCCACGATGACCCCCAGGATCGTGGCCAGGGCTCCGATGCCTTGCCATTGGGGGAGGTTCAGGAAGCGGTGGCCGGCGTTGCCGAGCTGCTCTTCGGGCTGCTTGCTGCGCGGTTCGCCCATATCGCCCCCTGTGCAGCCCCCCAGGCCACGGGTGCCGCAAGCTCGTGCTGCGCGACACTCACAGATTCTCATGGGAGGCTTGCGCGTCACCGAGTGCGAGCGGCGGCGTGCTGTCCAGAACCGGACACGCAGGAAAGGCCGGACTGCCCTGGTCGTGGCGGTTTACACGATCTTGGCGGTGTGCGCATCGATGAAAGGCAGCATGCGTTCCGCCTCTGCGAGCACCGCCTCCGGGTCGGTCAGTGGCCGGAACGGTGAAACGAGCACGGTGCCGCCTTTCAGCGCCCAGGTGCCGCCGACGAAACCGTCCACAAGGAACGTCGCAACGCCGCCCGAGGCTGCCGGAGCGATGCGTTTGCGATCCTCCTCGCTGATCATCCGCCTCCGATCCTGATGACCGAGCAGAACGTTGTCGAACGCAGGCAAGAACCGCACCGGGGCCGGCAGGTCGGGATCCGCGAGCGTCGCTTCCAGCACGTCGAACAGTTCCTTGCCGTCTTCGTTCCGGTAGGCGCGCAGGCGCGGTCTGAGCCGCTCCATCACCTCGCCCAGGCGCGTCACACCGGCCCAGGCCTGTACGTCCATGACGCTCGCCGGCCCGAACGCTGCCAGGTAGCGCATGATCATCGTCTCGAGCCGCCGTTCCGCGGCCATGGGGATGCCCGTCCAGTCCTCGGCCAGGGTCACCTCGATCGAGGACCGGTTCTTCCACTTTCCCCAGACGCCGGCCGATGGGCCGTGGACGAGGGGCTCCAGCAGTTCGACCGCATCGGCGAGTCGGCCCGCATGGCGTCCGGGGAACCGTTCGCCGAGTAACCGGCCGAGGTCTCGCCTGGTGAGTGTTCGGCCGCCGAGCACCTCCCGGCCGAGCTGCGCCAGCTTGCCGAGGTCGAGTCCTTCGATCTCCCGGGCGTAGTAGGCGTGCCTCAGTGCGACGCTGACGATGGGCTCGACCGCGGGCCGCAGCCAGGCGAAGTCGTCGGCGCACACCAGGTGCACGGTCCTGCGGATCACCGTCGAACGCACCACGCTTCGGTCGTGGATCAACTGTTCCAGCTGTTCGTGCCGGAAGTCGTCGATTCGTGTCCACAGTCCGACGTACGGCCAGTTCGGTTCCTGTCCTTGAACGGCGACCAGATGCCGGACCACCTCCATCGGCGTGCGAGAGGTACGGCTCAGCAGGAACTGCCGGTCGAGGAGCGTACGGTTGAGGGTGCGCTGAGAAATGATCAATGCTCGGCCTTTGAGGATGAGACTGGAACGGAACGCTCTCTCTCATAATAGCAGAACGGAACGCTTCATTCCGCACAGTCCTTGAGAGCAATATGGGCATGCTGGTCGTCATGGTCGCCACCGCCGAGCAACCGACCACACAGATGTCCGCGCCGGGGCAGGGGTAGCATCTCCCGTGCCCGGCTGGGTGAGGAGACGGGCCAGCAGCGCGGTCGGGCAGTTGGGGGAGATCCATCAGGCGTTTCCCACCGCGAATAGCGCCATGGTCGTCACCAGCAGCCGGCGGCGATCCCAGCGTGCGATCATCGCCGCCAGCGGGACGGTCACGGCGATGATGAGCAGGGAGTACCCGCCCGTCAGAAAGCCGGTCCAGGCATGGGAGACCCGCAAGCTCTCGCTGATCTGGGGCAGCAGTCCCATCGGTAGGGTTTCGGTGGTGATGGTGGCCAGGGCCGCCGCGAACAGGACGGCTAGCCCGGCGGGCGATCTGCTCACTCCGCGGTCCAGACGCGTTTGAGGAAGCCGTCGATGAGCGGGGCGATCTGCGGCAGGTGGGTTTCGAGGGCGAAGTGGCCGGTGTCGAACAGGTGGAGTTCGGCGTCGGGCAGGTCCCGCAGGTAGGTGCGGGCGCCGGGCTGGGGGAAGAAGGGTGGCCGATGCCCCAGGTGATAAGGGTGGGCAGCAGGGCGCGAATGGTCTCCTCGGCGATGGCGGTTTCCGGGCGCAGTGCGATGAAGTCGCGCGCCGTCCGACAGGCGCTCGGCGTAGGCGTTGCCGTTTTGGGCGACCGGATCGGTGATCTGCTCGCGGTGCGACCAGAATGGGACTCCGCCATGTAATCCCCCCGACGTGATCACGAGGTGCTTGGCCGTGCTGCCACTCCGCGCGACAGTGGAAGCTCCCTGGAATCCCGATCCCTGGTGAATTCATGAGCCGCATCGAAGATCACACACCTCCTCTCCCCGGCCACCCTGTGCGAACAGACAAGATCGCACGCGACCGACACTCCTGGCGGCACCGGATCTCGGGCCCCTTCATCCTCACGGCACTCCTGGGAGTCGCCGCCGTGGCCGGCGCCCTCTTCCTCCCCCGCTACGTGCTCACATGGGACCTGGGTACGGCAAAGCCGCCGGCCGACTACGCCACCGCCGTGAACAACATCCGCACCGCCCTGCTCCAAGGGGTCGGCGGCCTGGTGCTCCTGATCGGCGCCTATCTCACCTGGCGCCAGTTACAGCTCAGCCGCCACGGGCAGGCCACCGAGTCCTTCGCCGCCGCCATCGCGCATCTGGGAGATATGAGCGTGGATGTCCGCCTGGGCGGCATCTACGCCCTGGAACGGATCTCCCGCGCCTCCACAGCCGATCGCCGGACCATCGGGGAGATTCTCGCCGCGTTCATCGGCAATCGAGCCCGCGATCCAGAACGAGGCACCCCGCACGCGCACCGGGCCACCACAGCGCCGGGCAGTTCGGTCAACCTCTCCCTCCGCGCCCCTGACATCCATGCGGCGCTGACCGTCCTCGGCCGTCGAGACCCCCTCCGGGGCCAGGTGCTCCGCCTCGACCGCTTGGTCCTGCCCAAGGCGAACCTCGCCTCCGCACGGCTTCGTGACGTGGACCTTCACTTCAGCGACCTGACCGAAGCCTCCTTCATCGGAACCGACCTGACTCGTGCGGATCTCACCGGCGTGCGACTGGCGGGGGCGATCCTTGCCGATGCGATCCTTTACCAGGCCGACCTGCGCGACGCCGTCCTGACCGGGGTCATCGCCGAGGGTGTCGACCTCCGGGGCACCGATCTGACCAAGGTCGACCTGCGAAACGCCAACCTGCGCGGCGCCCGCCTGGACTACGCCGACCTCCGCGGAGCCACGCTGACCGGAGCCGTCCTGACCGGTGCATCGCTGAAACGCGTGGTCTTCGACGAGACCACCGTATGGCCCGGCGACTTCGACGCCTCGCGCATCAGTCCAGCACGGCTGCGATCGCTCCCGCCGATCCGCACCAGGACCTACGCCGAGTTCGCCGTCCAGCCACCCAACGCCGAGAACGACCCGCAGATCAAAGCCGAATAGGCCCACCAGAAGGAATTTCCGCATGGCTACGATGCTTCGCCACTGAGCGCACACGGTGGGACCTATCCGCCTCGCGCTCCCGCCAAGGTCACGAGCGGCACACCAACCGAGCACACGTCCAGCCCTGCCCGAGGAGCGAGCAGATTCAGCAGGCGAAGTACAGGGGTGAGCGTTGGAAGGGCAGGTCAGCCATTGGGCACGAGGTCCAACGTCCCGCAGGGCGGAGCAGAGATCGGGAACAGGTAGCGAGCGCGATCCGGTCCATACCAGAATTGCGATCACTCTTTTCTCCCCGGTGTCAGAGATCGGAGGCTCAGATCCCGTGGATCGCCTGCCTGCTGTGAGCTCTGGCGATGGCTTGCGGCGACCGGCGCAGCCGAACACGCTGAATCGCACCGCTCCATCCGTCCCAACGCATTCCGCCGGTCCGATGGGATTCGACCACGGTGTCCGATTGCGGGAAGAGTGCTGGAAATCCCTCGGTGAGCGTGTAAGGGCGAGATTAGAGGAGCTCACCGGGCGGACGCTGGGCTGGTATGCGACGGAAGACCGCTCCGATCCAGGTGACCGCCGCAAGGCGGTTGTCTTCGGTGAACGGGGATTGTGCCTCGCGGAGCCCCGTATTGACACCCAGCACCGACCGGTGTACTCGATCACCGGCTACCTGCTCGATCCGACGAGTTTCCGGAGCAAGCAGATCGACCACAGGCCGGCTCCGGATCGCGATGCGGCCGCTCCGGACGGCTTCGAAGCCCGCGGGGGTCCTGGAGGACGGGAGGCGATCTCGGGGTTGAACACGACGGCGCTGGGAGTGCTGGGAAATCTGCCGCCCAAGGCCCAGGAACTCCTGCAGGCTCCCCTCCTTAGGGACCAGCGAGTACAGGACTGCGGATGGCATTACGAGGGGTTTGAGCACTACCTGAAAGTGTTCGTGATGTTCCTCGCGGGGCACCAGGACGTGACAGTGGCGGTCGGGCAGCGGGTCATTCCGGTGGGTCACACGCCTCGGACGGCGCACTGGTCCCTGACGTGCTACCGAGCTTCCGTGGTCCGCCGCATCGGGAGATAGGGGCGGGGTGGACAGGAGGTTCAATGACCTTGAGGGGCATGACGCCTACGAACTTCTCGGTCTGACGGAAGGCTGCTCCGACAGACTGGTGAACCAGGCGTATCGCAGGCAGGCGCGTGAGTGGCACCCCGACAAGAACCAGCGCCCCAGTGCCCGCGCGGCGACCGAGCGGAAGATGCGTTTGCTCAACGCCGCGAGAGACGTCCTGCTGAATCACCGGACGGATTACGATCTCTACCGGAGAGCGTGTTCCGAGCCGGAAGAGCCTACGGCTGATCTACAGGACGACCCCTGGGACGACGCCCGGACGGACGTGTTCCCGACGGCCGATCCCAACCAGGACGCCGGAGCCGGCGCACGACAGCCAGGCAAGGGCGCAGCGGATCATCTCTGGAACGGGGCCGGTTACGACGACGGCTCTTCACGAGTCCCTCCGCATCCACACCCTCCTCCATGGGATCAGGTCCCCCACGGGCATGGTGCATTCCGGCAGCCGACGGTGGAGGAGCCCCGCACCACTCCGGCATATGACAGGTATGCGCCCCCGTCCCGGTTTCAGCAGGTCCCCCAACGGAATCCGCCTTTCCCGGCTCCTCCGTATCCGAGCCGGCAGCGCAGACTGAAGGATTCACGCATCGGCTGCCTGTGGGGGACAGCGCTGGCCATTATTGTGTTTATGACTTGCCTTGCGGTCTCATTTGTCGTGGTAAGCAAGTATTCCTTCCAGGTGGAAGTCCCGGTGGAGTTGTCCGGAAGCTGGGTGGGCTCCGGTCTTTACCCCGGCACCGAGCAGCTATACGTCGTCAGGATCTCCCTGCAGAGTGGGAGCAAGAACGGCAAGGTGGATTATCCCTTGCATTCCTGCACCGGGACAATCATTCCTGCCAAGTTGAGCAACGGAAGGCTCGCGGTCAGGCAGCAATTCACACAGCATGACGGATGTGTCAACCGAGAAATGGAACTGAGCAGGCGTGACGATGGAAAGCTGAACTTGTTCCGCGAAGGTCAAGTCGTCACGCTGAATCGGGAGCCCGACGCCGGCCCCTTCCGACTCCCGGAGTCCCTCGTCGGATCCTGGGCGGCCGATGGAGTGGAATTAATCCTCGACGACAAGACGGTCGGGACTTCTGGGACGGTGGAATGGGAAGGGAAGAAGTGCATTCTTGTTGCCGTGGCCTCCGGCGACGACAGCGCGACCTTGGCAGTCGGTGGAACTAACTGCAAACGCCATGGCATCTGGTCGCTGACCGTCCGGAAGGGCCGGCTAATCGCCGACTTCAAGGGAACGGATGGCCGAAACATTGACGACTGGTCGGCATCCCGTAAGACTTGAGGGACATCCCCGGTACGGCACTGGCCGCGCGGTGACAAAACCCTATACCTTGCCTGGCCTGGCAATCGCTGCTGGTACTGGCCCGACTGCGCAACGGCGACACCCGCGTGCGCGGCTTCGGTGTCGGCAACTCCACGGCACAGTGCTGTCCGCGAAAGGCGTCGCAGCTTGTCGGAGATGGCCGTTACTCAGAAAAGGGCTCATGGGATATTTTGCTCTGCCGAGGGCTGACGTATTCAGGCGAGGCCCCTTCTAGGGATAACCGACAAATGGGGGCCAATCTTCGCGTTGGGGAGGCTATCAAGGTGAAAATAAGTTCGAGTGGAGCGTTATCCTCGCGTCATGGGCAGAGTGCGGATGGTGTTACTGTTGTGGGAGCTTGCAAAAGCCTTTCGCGTGTGATAGCTGCGCTATTCATCGCCTCGTTGTGGCATCGGCACTCTTGTGCGATCGAGCCCCATGGTGGCCTGGGCGCATTGGGGCTATTCGGATAGGCCGATATCGCAAGGCCTGACGCGACTGTGCCGCCCAGAACGGATTCTCCGTATGCGACGACCTGCTGGCTTTCCCGTGCTCATTATGGGCTTGATGGGCCCCGTACCCTCATCGACGTTGTCCTTGTGGAGTTTATACGGGCGAAAGGTTCCGAAGTGTAGCCCGCAAGGGTACGTTACTAGCCGCACGCATGCTGCATCCGACCTCCTTAGCCCCCGAAGGAGCGCAATGAACGGCCAAGGCTCGCGGCAAAAGCCCTTCCCCGTCGATGATTTGTCGCGCGCCGTACGTCTGGAGATTGCCGCCGAACTACATGCGGACGGCGAGGGCGAGAAGGTTTCCTTGTCCGCCGGGCGACGGGTCGGCGGCGACGGAGAGACACGCGAGTACCTGTTCACGTGCAGATCGTGGAAAGACGCATTCTCTGGCGAGAAGCTGCTCATCCGGCTGTCCCGCTCCCGGACTCCCTGGGAGCGCGCCGAGGCGACCCGAATGCCTGACGGCAAGGTCAGAGTCCGTACCACGGCGAATCTGGGGCACGATCCGGCCAACGCTCAACTACGCAAGGACGACACGGTAGGGCTGGAGTCCATACTCGACCGGCTTGAGGGCGCGAAAGACGGCGACAATAGCACCGTCAATGTCACGACTGCGGGCTGGCTGCTCGGTCAGGGCAAACCGCGCAACGGCCGCTGCACCACACCTAACCACTTCATCCGGAACTATCAAGACCGCCTTCTCAACGCCAAGCAGCGGCAGGCAATCGAACAGGCCCTTGGCAGTGAACTCACCTTCATCTGGGGCCCACCGGGAACGGGCAAAACGGACGTAGTCGCCGCCATCGCGGAGGGCTGTTACCGCCAACAGTTGCGGGTCCTGTTTCTCGCCCCCACCAAGGTGGCCGTGGACCAGGCGCTGGAACGCATCTGCGACCTTTTGTCAGGCGAGGAAGCCTTCGGCGAAGGCCTCGTGCAGCGTGCTGGGGAGATAGAGCTGCCCTCGCTGTCCGCCAAGTTCGGCGATCAGATCGATGCGGGCAAGATCGCTGAGCGGCTATCGGCGTCAGTCTCCGACAGGATCGCCGCCGTCCGCGAACAGTTGGAAGCCAGCCGAAGGCTCCTCGCCATCCACGCCGAAGCGGAACGCGTCGGGGAAGAGCTGCGGATCGCGTCCGCTCAACGGGACGACACCAGCCGGCTCATCGCAGCCCTCCAACAAAAGCTCCAGTCAAGCCGCGCTGCGATCATCGACATCGAACAGCAGATCCGAGACATCGGCACCCCATCGGGCCTGTTCGCGAAGAGAAGACAGGCCAAACTCGACGAACTGGGCCGCGCCCACTGGGAACACCGCAACGCCCTGGCCGAACTTGACAAGAAGCTGAGCGACGCACGTTCCTCCCAGCAACACTACGCGGGCGAATCCGGCGCATTGGAACGGGAATTCGCTGTCCTAAGCGACCAACTCCGCGCTATCCCACCCGCAGGACCTGTTCGCAGAGCCGCTGAACAACTGCAAAAGGACCTCACGGCCCTGGAGCAGGACCTGCAGAAGATCAACGAGGCGGTGCGCAGGAACTGCCGGGTCATGGGCGCCACGGTTGCGAAGGCAGTGCAATCCCGCAACCTGCTCGATTCGCCAGACGTGGTGATCATCGACGAGGCCGGCATGGTGAACCTTCCGTCGGCCTGGTGCGCCGCGGGCCTGGCGAGCCGGCGCGTGGTCATCGCCGGCGATTTCCGTCAGCTCCCCGCGGTGACCCGCGCCTCTGGACATCGGGACGCGACACCCCAGGACAGGGACCACGCCAAGCTCTGGATGGACCGCGACGCCTTCGCGACAGCGGGCCTGGTGGACGCCGCGGGCTCGGCTCGTCGCAACGACCCCCGCATGGTGTGCTTGGACACTCAGTACCGCATGCGGCCGGCCATCTGCGACGTCGTCAACGTCGTCGCCTACTCGGACGCACCACTTCGCCCTGGCCGCGACGACCTCAGCAGGCTCCCGTCATCACCGCTGCTGGCTGGCCCGCTGATCCTCGTCGACACCACACCGCGCCGCCTCCCTAACCCCGAAGGCCGGTACGGTGCACACACCACCAACTCGGTCCACGAGGCGGTCATTCACGAACTCATACGCGGCCTGCAGTATGACGACGTCCTTCCGGCCCGCAAATGGACGGACCAGCGGCCGACCGACCGAATGGCCGTCATCGCCCCGTACAAGAATCAGGTGAGAGCACTCCGCGGGAGTCTCGCATGCCGGTTCGGCGAGGACTACGAGGGCCTGGTCGACACCGTCCACCGATTCCAGGGCAGCCAGCGCCCCCTCGTAGTGATCGACACCGTCGCCGGGGCCGGCGGCAAGCTCGGCTACTTCTACGACGGCGTCGGCCTGGCCTCTCACACCTGCCGCCTGCTCAACGTGGCCCTCAGCCGAGCCCAGGATCATTTGGTGGTCGTCGCGGACACGGAGTTCCTACGCTCCAGGTTGAGACCGGGCAGCGAGGCCGGCCGCATGCTTGACCGTCTGGAACGCCACGCCCATAGGCTGCCGGTCGACGAACTCGTACCGTTCCGCGCCGCGGGAGACCTAGCGAACCTGCCCGAGGACGAATTGTCCCGACCGGCCTTCTTCCCCGCCGACGAGGTGCCCCGAGCCGTCGAATGGGACATCGACCGCGCCCGCCGCAGCATCGACATCTTCTGCGCGTTTCTCGACCCGCGGCCCGTACGGAGGTGGCTCGGCCGCCTCACTCCGCGGATCCAGGCCGGTGTGCAGGTTACCGTCCATACCCGTGATCAATCGGAGGATCCGCGCAGGCAAAGTCTCGTCCGTGATCTCGAAATGGCCGGATGCCGGGTGGTTGAACGGGAGCGTATGCACGAAAAGGTCCTCATCATCGACGACAACGTGCTCTGGCACGGCTCGCTCAACCTCCTGGCCAATATCGGGCCCACCGAGCTGATGATGCGGATCACAGACCCGACGGCCTGCCAGCGGGTACGGCATATCGTCGAGCGCGCCCGAATGGAACGTCCCGCCCGGCCTTGGCGCCAGGGGCCGACAGGGCGCCAGGGACCGACGGACGGTGCCGACGTGGAGTCCGGCGGTGTCCTGGACGGCCGTCGGTACATTCGTGTCGATTACCGCGACAAGGAGGCGTTCAAGGAGACGATGCGCGCCGCTGGGGTGTGGTACGACTACGACAAGCATCGGAAGATGTGGCACATCGATGCCTCGGTCCCTCGCCATCTCATCCAACGTTGGCTTCCAGCAGACGGTGCTTGACTGGAAGACGTGAATTCGACCGGGTGATGTCGAGCTCGTCAGCTCATCCACTTCGAGCGACGTCAGCCGTTGGAGAGCCGCGTGATTCCGCTGAGCAGCCAGGGTCGCGCTCGATCACACGGCCAACGGTCAGCGCGTTCTTGCGCAACGGATCATCCCGATCGGCGACCTCGCCGGACGCGGAAGGCCGGGCAAGGCGATTGCGGTGCAGTTCTTTCACAGTGCCTGCTGGGTCCGATAGATCACCGCCTATGAGCCCGCACAGCCTGGCTCGTAGGCGACGCCGGGGGCATACTGCTCCCATTCGCTGGCCCTCAATCCGTGTCCGGCCAGCACGCAGCCGCGTTCGAGCGGATTGGTCACCATGTCGTCGAGCGCCCTGACGTCCCACAAGGCCAGGTGGCGACCGCTGGACACGGCGATCAGCCCTCGCCCGTCCGGTGTGAAGAGGTGCGGCGGGTACAGGTCCTGCGGTCCTCCCATGGCGGGGATGCGGCGCGGCGCCGACGGTGCCGTGACCACGTAGAACAGCGCCGATTCGGCGCGTCCCCAGCGATCATCGTCGGCGGGTGGCGCGCCGAAGCGTGTCCGCTGACGCCAGATAGCCTCGGTCCCCACGACCAGGACGTCCCCCCGCGGGTTGAAGGTCAGCGCGTTCACCGGGTATGAGCTGGTCAGGAGGGTGGCGAGGGACGGGCGGCGAAGGTCCCCCAGGCTCCACAGCGCCACCGCGTTCCCGGGCTGGCTCACCGCGAGCAGCCGTCGGCCGCCGCGACCGCCGAACGCCAGAGTTCCTGGCGCAACCATGCCAGGCAGGTCGATCCCGCGCGGGGCGGAGGGACGGGACACGTCCCAGAGGAACGGCGACCGGCCGGTGTCGGATGTGGCCAGCAGCGTGCCGTCCGCGTCGAATGCAGGTTCGCCGCCGGAGCCGGGCAGTGCGGCGAGCCGTCGGGGGCGTGCGGCCTCCCGTACGTCCCAGAGCGCTACCGGACCCCTGTCCTCGGTCACGGCCAGGATGCTCGCACGTGGGTGGAAGGTCGCGGACGACTGCATGGGTTGTGCCCGGACCGGCAGTGCTCCCACGCGTCGCGGGGTGGTGGGATCGCGTACGTCCCACAGCGTGAGGTTGTTTTCCTCGGCGTACGACACCACGGCCAGGGTGGAGCCGTCCCCGCTGAACGCGAGCCATGCCGTGTGCTGGTCCATGTGCAGCGTGGTGAGCCTGCGAGGGGCCTGGCGCGGGTCCCACAGGTATAGTTCCAGGCCGGCAGTCGTGGCCAGCACTGAGCCGTCCGGGCTCTGCGCGAATTCCTGCTCGAAATTGGGGATGAACCCGCGCGGGCGCGGGGCGGCGGGGGAGGTCAGGACCAGGAGGCGTATCCGCCCGTCAGCGCCGCCGGCGGCGAGCAGCCGCCCCTCTGGGTCGAAGCCGAGGCCCATGACGTCGGTGGGAAACGTGAGCGAGGTCTGCTGGACGCCCGCGCCATCCCATACCACAACCGTCTTGTAACGGGTCTCGTACGTGAGCAGCCTCTTCCCTGTAGGGCTGAAGGCCACCTGCGAGATGTCGTCGGCACGCATTCCCAGCCCGCCGATGAGACGAGGTTTGTCCGTGTTGGTGACATCCCAGAGCCCGAAGGGCGGCGTGCCCAGGGGATGCAGGTTGCGGCCGGCGATCGCCAGCCGTGTGCCGTCCGGGGCGAACGCCACGGTCAACGGCATGACATTCCTGTCCCTGATGGTGACAGTGGCACGCGGGCGTCCCGGCTCGGACAGATCCCAGAGCCTGACCCCCGCATCCGGAGCGGCGGTCACCAGGAGGTCGTCGTCGGGGGAGATCGTCACCGCGGAAATGGGCTCGCCGCGGCCGCCGAGCCCGGCCACGCGGTGCGGCCGCGCCGGGTCGCGCAGATCCCAGAGCGTGGCCCGCCCGTTCGCGCCACCGGTCGCGAGGATCGGGGTATACCGGCCGAAGGCCACCGACGTGACCGCCCCGCGCACGGGCAGCGTCGCCATCTGCCGCGCATGCCGGGCGTCCCAGATGAGGAGCTGTCCGCTCGTGTCCGTGACGGCCAAGATCGATCCGCGGGGGCCGAAGCTCAGCGAGGCCACCTTGCCGCGGTGCCCGTGCAGGGTTGCGATTCGCCGGGGCACCGGCGGATCGCGGACGTCCCACAGATGAACCGCCGAGTCCTCGCCTCCCGTCGCCATCAGGCCGCCCGCCGGGTCGAACGCCACCGCGGTCACCGGGCCCTGATGGGCCGCGACCGGCGCGGGCAGCCCGCTGTCCAGCACGACGGCGGTCAGCGCGCCGGTCGCCTCGTCGCGTACGGCTCCGGTGCGTGGGGCGAGGTCGTAGGCGGCGAGGTTCATCCTGAGCGCGGTGGCGGGATCACTGTCCCTGCGGACGTCGGCCTCCGCGACCAGCCGCCGGGCGGTCGCCACCCGATTCCTGTCCTCTGCCACTTCCCGCTGCTCGTTCGCGGTACGCCACTGGACTGCGGTGAACGTGAGCAGCAGCGACAGCGCCAGAAACCCGGCGATCACCGCATTCCTGCGCCGCCTGGCCCTGCGGACAGAGAACTCGGCGAAGGCCCTGGTCAGGCCGTCGAGCATGGCCAGCCGCCCGGGCTCGCCCGACCAGTCGCGGACGATGGCCAGCGACGTCCCCTTGGCCAGGTCGCCGGGCCTGCGCCCGCCCCGCTCCCACGCCGCCGCCTCGTCCGACAGGCGCTGCCGCACGCGCAGGTCTGCTCGGTCGGCGTCGATCCAGGAACGCAGCCGGGGCCAGGAGTGCAGCAGCGCCTCATGGGTGATCTGCACGGTGTCGCCGTCCACCGTGACCAGCCGGGCGTCGTCCGCCAGTAGCGCGTCCAGCGCCACCCGCGCCATTCCGGGATCGGGCGCCCGGTCCACGAGCCGGTCGCGGGCGACTCTGGCGCGAGTGTCGTCGGACCCGTCGCCCACGTGCACCAGGCGCAGCAGCAGGTGGCGGGCCGCCTCCCGGCCGCGCTCGTCCAGACGGTCGAGAGCCCGATCGGCCGTGGCCGCGAGCGCCCGGTAAATGCCGCCGATCCGGCGGTAGGCGTCCACGGTGAGCATGCCGTCCTCGCGCAGCCGCCACGTCGTGCGCAGAGCGTGCGCGAGCAGCGGAAGGCGGCCCGCCTCGTATGACAGCTCGTCGCGCTCGCGTACCCCCAGGTCCGTCAGCAGTAGCTCGGCCAGCCCAGGCTCCAGCGTAAGCCCGGCGCGCGCCGCGGGGCGCACGATCGCGTCCCTCACCTCGCCGGCCGCCATGGAGCCGACGAC
Source organism: Nonomuraea sp. SYSU D8015 (assembly GCF_008065375.1). Lineage (GTDB taxonomy): Bacteria > Actinomycetota > Actinomycetes > Streptosporangiales > Streptosporangiaceae > Nonomuraea. The sequence continues at coordinate 89,799 of NZ_VJYI01000026.1, read as the reverse complement.
GACCGTGTGCCGTGACACGGTCTGGGCCAGCTCCGGATATTCCGCGCAGCGGCCGAAGAAATCCGCACGGACCCCGATGACGACCAGCGCCACCGGTTCCCCGCCGAGCCCGCTCCAGGCCGCATGCAGGCCGCTGAGGAACGCCCTGCGCTCGGCCTCGTCCGCGCACTGCGTGAACACCTCCTCGAACTGGTCCACCAACAGCACGGCCCGCCCGCGACCCAGCGCGGCACGCAGCGCCTCTGCCAAGGCCTCCGGCCGCCGTGCCAGTTCGTCCGCCTGACCGGCGTCCACGAGCGGCGCGACGGCGGCCGCGAGCGCCGCCACGGGATGCGCGGTGGGGGTGAACGCCACCACCGGCCAGCCGGACGAGCCCGCGATCGCGAGATCGCCCCGGCCGACCGCGGGGATCAGCCCCGCACGGAGAACGGAGGACTTGCCAGAGCCCGACGAGCCCATGACGAGCAGCGAGCACGGGTCGTCGTACCGCCTGGCGAGTTCTCCGACCAGCTCGCCCGTCAGCTTCTCCCGCCCGAAGAAGAACGCCGAGTCGGCGGCGGAGAATGCCTCCAGCCCGGGGTAAGGGCACACATCCTGCCCGGGTTCGCGGGCCCGCGGGCGTGCGAGGTCGCGCGTGCCGCGCGAACGCCAGGCCCGGTTCGGGGCGAGGACCAGGCCGCCGGCCAGACCCTGCCAGCGGCCCACCGGGCGCGGGCAGCCTTTCGTCGGGAGGACGCGGCTCAGGTGCCGGAACACCGCCTCGACGGTGAGGTGCTGCTCGCCCTCCGGGTCGCCGCGCTCGATCAGCTCGATCAGTGCGCCGAGAAACGCCGTGTGCCGCTCTCCGGGCAGGACGAGAGCGTATTCGTTGCGTTCCGCCGAGGTGAGCACGTACGTGCCGGCGATCTCGGCGGCGTTGCCGATCTCGTCCGTGCCGAGCGCGCCGATCGCCTTGCCCGAGAAGCAACAATCGAGGATCACGACCTTGGTCCGCGCCCTGCTGTCGAGGACATAGCGCCGCAGGATCGCGTACGGCCACGCCGTGTGCTCCACCCGGCCGTCGCCGCCGCTCTCGCGCGTGGCAAGGTAGAGCTGCCCTTCGGCGTTGGTCAGGCCATGGCCCGCGTAGCAGACCAGGAGAACGTCATCATCGGCCGCCCGTTCGGTGACCCCTTGCAGGGCGTCACCGAAGTCGCGGGGCGAGGGCGGGTCCGCACAGATGGTCAGCGCGTTGCCGGGTACGCCGCACCGCTCGACCAACACCCGCCCGAGATCCTGGACGGTGCTCGCCACCGCGGGCTCGTCGCGCAGCCGCGAGCGGGGAACATGCGTGGCCGTCCCGATGAGCAGGACCTGTGCTCGGTGAAGCACGCCGTCACGACCGTCCGCTCACCGGGGTTCCTCGCCATCGCGTTCGACCTGAGGCACAGGCGTGTCCTGTCCCTCCAGCCATTTGGCCAACGCGGTGGTGATCTCCTGGACCCGCTCGCCGTCGACCGCCCGTACAGTCTCGGCGCGAAAGCGCAGCTCGGAGCGGTCTGGGCGGCGCAAGGTGATCTCCACGGACCGGCGCCTGTTACGGATCCAAGTGATCACGACGGCGGCGGCGACGCTGGCCGCGCCACCCGGAGCCAGCGCCACGATCAGCGCGTCCACCACGCCGCCGCTCAGGGCACCGGGAGGAGGGGACACCGTGTGCTCGCGTACGACGCCCGCCAGCTCGATCTCGTCGTCGAACTCCTTGCGCAGGGAATAGAGCTCCTCGCCCCGCACCGTCATGACAATGTCCACGTTCGGCCCTTCCTCAAACGGTCGCGCCGCATGCCGGTCACCGAAAAAGAACCACTGTCAGCGTGCCCTGTAAAGGGCTCGACGACTTGTCCTGCCCAGTTCGGCCGGCGGCGGCCAACAGGCGCCACCTGAAGACGCGCGTCTCCCCAGCTCGGACACGTCGCGATCCCCCACTTGCGCAGCGCCACCACCGGTATTCATCCCAGGGTGAGCGGGGTCTCGGGATTCAACTCGGGTCAACTTCTCCGAGTTGCGCACGTAGTAGAGGCCGGTGATGCGGGCGTCCTCGACACAAACCGCCAGGACGCCGTCGATCTCGCCGTCCACGCGTAGGGGAAGTGCCGGGCTACCGTTGATCATGGAGGGCGCAGTCAACGTAAATACTAAGCTCTCAGCCGTACCAGAATATTAAGACAATACCTACTATGTTCGCGATGATCCCGATGAGGTTCACGAGCGAATAACCCCATCTCTTGCGTGATGCGTAGTCCGGTGCCGAGCGTGTCAGCATCCACGAATCGAGTGCCACCGCCAACACGACGGTTGAGACCAGAATGATCAGTGCAACCTCCTCCGCTACCCTCGTTGTTACCGCGAAGACAGCACCGATCACCGGCAGAAGGCTAGCGGGAATGATCTGAACGGTGTCCGCCGCATACTCGACATAATCTTTAATCATTTGGGGAGAGAGATGCGGAGGGATGGCTGTTTGAGTCGTTACGCCGTACCTTGCGGCATCCTCAGCGATTTGCCCAGCAAGTACTTTCTGAATCTTAGCTGTGCTGAGCGGAGTCAGCAGGTAGAGAACGATTGCGACGCCCAGGGGGAAAACCGCCCCAAGCATCTCGGTCATTTGGTCACGACCTGCACGTACACCGACTCCGATCCACCTCTGGACCAGGTGACAGGGACATAGCTGAGGTCAGTCCGGATGCTCTCGTTCTCGGACTTACCCAAGCTAGTCAGCTTCTCGCTTGCATCACGCCGCGTGCAACCACCATGCCCAGGGCGAGGAGCGATGATGAACTGGGCTGGGTCCCAAGTTTTGTCGCGCCTGGCGTCGTCACCGTAGCGGACGTAAGGCGTTTCGCATTCCCCATGGATAGAGATCGTGTAGGGAAGCAGGCTTCGGTTGGAAACTTCAACTAGGTGCCGTGCCTGGTTAGTGGGGCTGACGCTCTTGAAGAGACCTTTGGTGACTATCCCACTCTTGATGCGCAATCCACTCGGTATATTGACCGCATGAACCACCATGGGAGTCCTCCCCCTGCTAGCTGCCCGAGGTAAAGTCAACCCCGTCGAAGCGGCGTGCCAAGGAACGCACCTGGTCGAGCGTTGCGGCACGGTTGACGCCGCTACTAGCCGTTGCGTCCAGCAGCCAGCCGATCTGATCAGCCATTCCCCCGGAGACAACGCAGGACGGTGTGGTGCCAATACCGGCGATGGTGAGGTCTTCGCTGGGAAGATCCTGCCAAGCGATACTGCGTGTAGGAGAAAGATCAAAGCGGAGGAGGCTGCATCTGGCCTCGAACCCAGCCGGATCCTCTTCAATAGCCCCAATTAGGCCACTGGTGACCTCGTCGAGTGTTGATCCATCATGCATCACCAGCAGCACTGGATCGTGTTCATGGGCGAGCACTAGTTCGTCCGTCGTACCCACGAAGCCTGTGACCGTCAGGCTGGTTGTCCAGTTAACAGTGATTACATCTAAATCGACATAAATCACAGCGATGTCCCGCTCACCAAAGCTGAGCCGTCGAGTCAGGCCCTCACGCGGGTCCGCGTAAGGGAAGTCGATCATCTCCATGACAACCCCATCCAGCAGTTACCACCCACGATCGCACAACCCCTTACTGATAGGGACCCGCCCAAGCCGTCCGATTATGGCCAAGATGGGATCTTCCACACTGCGGCGGCGTGGCCAACAGCGACCCGCCTGACGACCCCTCAGTGCGCGCATCCCGCAGGCGGACCACCCCGAGGAGGATGATCCTTGAGATCCGCTGTTGAGTGACAGGAAGAACTTGTCGCGAGCCAGTCGACCAGCGCGACGCATAGCTCAGGTCTATGAGCGTCATGCCAAAGGCGCAGGGTTGCGTCCGCGAGAGTGGTGTACGAGTTTGGCCTAGTCGCAGGCGTGGCGTCGTGAAATAGCGACGGCCTCGCGCGACCATTCGAGCAGCAGGATCAAGTCGCTCCTCTCCTGGAGCTCATCATCTCCCCGGTGGTCGACACACGCCCGGCGGTGTGGCTGCCGAGTGTCGACGCCAACCCTGGCCGCCTCGGTCCGAGTTCGCCTCTCCTCCCGATCCAGGCCAAGGACCTGCGCCAGTGTCCGAATGATGGTCGCGCCCGTGCCGCCGACGGCGCGAATGATGAAGCCAAGATGTCCTCTTTGACGGTGACCGGATGTGGGATCGCATGGGTAGGCTCCTGAACAGCGACAGGCGGCACGCGGGGGCCCGGGCCGGCGTCAGTGAGATTGTGCAGCGGGGGACAGCCTGAGGCGTCTGAGCGTTTGGGCGTTGAGGGCCACGACGATGGTCGAGGCTGACATCAGCAGCGCGCCCACCGCCGGGCTCAGCGCCACTCCCGCCCAGGCCAGCACGCCGGCGGCGAGCGGCAGGGTGATCAGGTTGTATCCGGCGGCCCAGGTCAGGTTCTGGATCATCTTGCGGTAGGAGGCCCGCGACAGCCGTACCACTGAGACGACGGCGCGCGGGTCGGACGACGCGAGCACGACGCCCGCCGACTCGATCGCCACGTCGGTGCCGGCGCCGATCGCCAGTCCCACGTCGGCTCGGGCCAGTGCGGGGGCGTCGTTCACACCGTCACCGACCATGGCCACCCGCAGCCCCCTGGCCTGCAGCTTGGCCACCGCCTGGTCCTTGTCCGCCGGAAGGACCTCGGCGAACACCTCGTCGATGCCGAGCTCGGCGGCGACCTTCTCGGCGACGGGCCAGGCGTCCCCGGTGATCATGACGATGGTGGGCACGCCCTCGGCACGCAGGCCCGCCACCGCCTCGCGGGCTTCGGGCCGGATCTCGTCGTTCAGTAGGAAGGCGGCGACCGCGTGCGGTGCCGGCTCCAGCTCCACCAGGTGGAGGACGGCCGCGCCGTCCGCCTCGACGGCCAGTGGGCCGGGGACCGTCGCGCCGGTCTCGCGCAGCAGCGCCGGGCCGCCGACCGCGTACGGCACGCCGTCCACGATGGCGCGAACCCCGCGTCCGGCCAGCGTCTCGAAGTCCCGCGCGGGGGACGGCCGGTCGGCGGTGGCGACGATGGCCCGGGCGAGGGGATGTTCGCTGACGCTTTCCACACCGGCGGCCACGCCGAGCGCCTGCTGCGGAGAGAAGCCGTCGGCGGTGACCACGTCGGTGACGGCGTGTGCCCCCTTGGTGAGGGTGCCGGTCTTGTCGAACAGCACGGCGCTGACGGTGCGCATGCGTTCCAGGGCCAGGCGGTCCTTGACGAGGATGCCCGCCTTGGCGGCGACCGCGGTGGACAGTGCGACGACCAGCGGGATGGCCAGGCCGAGAGCGTGCGGGCAGGCGATGACCAGCACGGTGACCGTGCGGACCACCGCTTCCTGCGGCTCGCCGATCAGCGACCAGACGGTGAAGGTCAGGACCGCGGTGACCGTCGCGACGTAGAAGAGGGCCCCGGCGAAGCGGTCGGCGAGCACCTGGGCGCGGCCCTTGGCCTCCTGCGCCTGCGCGACCAGCCGCTGCACCCCGGCCAACGCGGTGTCCGAGCCGACCGCCTCCACCCGGATCCGCAGCGCCGAGTCGGTGGCCACGGACCCCGCGACCACCCGGTCACCCGCTGTCCGCGCCACCGGCGTCGACTCGCCGGTGATCATGGATTCGTCGAGCTCGGCGCCACCCTCGACGATGATGCCGTCGGCCGGGATGCGGCCGCCCGGCCGTACCAGGACCATGTCCTCCACTCGCAGGTCCGCGGTCGGGACGCGGCGGCCGTCGGCGAGTTCGGCCTCGTCGGGCAGCAGCGCGGCCAGCGCCGACAGGGCACCCTGGGCCTGGCCGATCGCCTTGGTCTCCTGCCAGTGACCCAGCAGCATCACGGTGACCAGCGTGGCCAGCTCCCACCAGAAGTCCAGGTCGAACCAGCCGAAGGTGGTGGCCAGCGAGGCGACGTAGGCGACGGTGATGGCCATCGCGATGAGCAGCATCATGCCGGGGCGGCGACGGTGGATCTCGTGGAAGGCTCCGATGAGGAACGGCCAGCCTCCGTAGAAGTAGGCCACGCTGCCCAGGACCGGCCCGGCCGGCCACGGGCCGGGCAGGCCGAGACTCAACGCCACGAGGGGCACCGACAGCAGCAGGGACAGCCAGAACCGGCGGCGGAAGACGGCCGGATTGTGGTGATCGTGCACGGAGGGCTCCTAGAGAGGCGGGTCGAGGGTGATGGGGCGGGCCTGACTCAGCGGGTGGCGTAGTAGGCCGACAGGATCTGGCGGACCACCGTGTCGGGACGGGAGATCATCACCGCGTGCGAGGCGCCTTCGGCCTCGCGTACCTTGCTGCCGGCGCGCTCGGCCATGAAGCGCTGGGCGGCGGGCGGGATCACCTTGTCGGCGGTGGGGATCACGTACCAGGACGGGATGGCCTTCCAGGCGGGTGCGCCGCTGTGCCCGGACAGGCCGAACTGGGTGGACAGCTGCAGCGGGCTCTCCCCCTGGTCGGGGGCGAGGGCGGCGACGTAGACCAGGGCCTTGACGTTGTCGTGGCCGTTGGCGGCGTCGGTGATGACGGCGCCGCCGTACGAGTGACCGACCATGATCACCGGGCCGGGGATGGTGTCGACGATGCTGGAGACGTAGGCCGCGTCTCCTTCCAGGTCACGCAGCGGGTTGGCGGCGGCGATCACCGGGAAGCCGGCCGCCTGCAGCGCGGCGATGGTGGGGTTCCAGCCCGAGGAGTCGGCGAAGACGCCGTGGACCAGGACGACGGTCGGCTTCGCGCCCTCCGCGTTCGCCGAGGAGGGGACTGCCACAGCGGTAAGACCCAGAACGAAGAGGATCGCGGCCAGGAGACCTCTGCGCATCATTTCGTTGCCTTTCTCTAGGGTCATGGCCTCTATGACACGCTTTTCAGCGGAGAAGCGGCATTGCGCGAACGTACCAACGGCGGAAAGGCGCCCACCGTTTCGGTGGGCGCATTTCAGGCTGGAAGACGGAGCTCGCTGAAGGCCCTGGCGAAGTCGGCGACGGCGCGAGAGGAAGGCGGACACGGCGAACAGGAGGACGAGCGCGCCGACCGTGACGCCGGGCCACAGGACCGGGACAAGCCCAATGACCGCCGCCGAATCACACGAACCTCTGAATGAAGGCGAGCGCGGTGTCGCAGACCTCGCGCCACCCATTGTCGATGGTCAGTGAATGGCCACGGCCGGGCATTTCCACGATCTCGGTGACGGCGTGCTCGTTGCGGTTCTGGATTTTGTACGTGGCATTGGCGATCTTCCACGGCACCGTGTTGTCCTTCTCGCCGGAGATGATCAGCAGCGGGCCGCGGCTCTCGCCGGTGCTGTCGACCTTGGTCTCGCTCCACGGGTTGAAGTTGGCCACCGCCGCCTGGAACAGCGGCGCGCCGGGCGCCGGGACGGCGAAGGTCTCGTACAGCTGCCGCGCCTCCTCCTCACTGACGGCGTTGGCGAAGGCGAAGCGGAACTGGTCGTAGGTCAGCGGAACCGCGCGGTGGATGTTGGCCGGGTTCGACAGCACCGGCGCCGCCGCGCGCAGCGAGGAGAACGGCAGCGGCAGCACGCCCTGGATCGGGGCGGGGTCGATCGCCACCGAGGCGCAGGCCAGGCCGCGGCCGGCCAGGATCTGTGTGAGCAGCCCGCCGAAGGAGTGACCGACGATCGCGGGCTTGCGCTCCAGCTTGTCGATCAAGCCGGCGAAGTAGTCGGCGACCTGGCCGACCGTCTTGTGCGCGAAGACCTCGGGGTTGGCGTTGGCCTCCGCCACCGTCTCCGGGTCGTCGGGCCAGCCGGGGGTGACCGGCACCACACCGGCTTCGGCGAAGACCCGGGCCCAGCGGTCCCAGCTGCTCGGCAGCAGCCATAGGCCGTGGATGAAGACGACGGGGACGCGGCCGGTGGCATTGGCCTGCTCGATCTGCTGGAGGTCATGCTCTGCGGACATGGTGCCGCCCTTCTGGCTCGACGCGGTGGACACGACGACATCGCACACGCGCGGCGCAGATCCGGCATCGGTTGAAAGTACCAATCCCTACATAGAAGGCGGAGGCACGCAAAACTACAATGCGAACTGTGCTGATCTTCGACACGGACACGCTGCCCGTCGCGGACCGGCTGGATGCTTTTCACCACGCGCTGACCGACGGTCTCAGCCCCAATGACATCGTCTATGAGAGGCCGGCGTCCGGCGTCCGCGCGCAGCTGGAGCTCAGCAAGATCGGCACCCTCAGCATGTTCACGGTCCGCAGCACCGGATTCGAGGTCCACCGCACGGAACGGCACGTCCGCCTGCAGAGCAGCCGCCCGGGGATCTCGATCTCGTTGCAGGACAGCGGCGTGGGCAGGAGCGAGGTCGCGGGTGAGCGGCTGAGGCTCGGCGCGGAGGACATCACCGTCTTCCACCAGCTGACGCCGAGGATGCTCGGCTGGTCCGGATCCGGCGTCTCCCGGGCGATCGTCGTCGATGCCGACCGGCTCGGGATGTCGGTGGACGAGGTCCAGCGGGCCGCCTTCCGGCTGCGCGCCAGCCCGATGTACGACCTGGTCCTGCAGCACCTGCGCGGGTTGTGGATCGACCCCGATCGCATGGCCGCCGACCCCGGGGCACCCGCGGTGGCCCACGCGACGGTCGAACTGATGCGTGCCCTCATGGTGTCGGCGCTGAACGACGAGAGGTCCGGCGCCACCAGGTCGGTCATGGACGAAACCCTCCTGACGCGGATCAAGGCCTACATCAGCGCCAATCTGACCGATCCCGAGCTCACTCCCGAGCGCATCGCCCGGGAGCACGCCGTCTCACTGCGCCAGCTGTACACCGTGCTCAGCCGGGGCGGGCTGAGCCTGGAGCAATGGATCATCACCCAGCGGCTGGAGGGGGCACGCGCCGCGCTGGCGAGCCGGAGCTCGGACCATCTGACGATCGGCGCCATCGCCCGGCGCTGGGGTTTCGCGCGGGTGAGCCACTTCAACCGGCGTTTCCGAGAGGCGTACGGCGTGACGCCGGGGGAGTGGCGCCGCCTCGGGCGCAGCGCCTGATTTCCTGCAGACGCAGGATCGTTCTCCCTGAGTGCGGGACCGGCCGCTCGCACTGTCACCAGGTCGGCGCGCTCGCCAAGCTGAAAGCATGATTCTGCACGGACGCGAAGCCGAGCTGGAGCGACTGAGCCGGATTCTGTCCGCGGTCCGGGACACCGGCCACGTCGTGTTGGTCACCGGAGAGCCCGGCATCGGCAAGACCACGCTCCTGAACGAGCTGATCCGGCGCGGCGAGGGCATGGGCTTGTCCGTCGCGAGCGGGAAGGCCAATGAGCTCGACCAGATGGCGCCGCTGGCCTCCCTGATGACCTGCCTGCCGTACGGCGAGCACGTCCATCACCTGTCCACCGACCGGGACCACCGGATCTGGCTGGTGGAAGAGCTGGCACGCGTCATCGAAGCCCGTGGGCCCGTGATGGTGGCGCTCGACGACGCCCAGTGGGCCGACCCGCTGAGCCGCTTCGCCCTCACCCATCTTCCCGTCCGCCTCCGGACATCCCCCGTCCTGTGGCTGCTCACCGGCAGGAACGGCACTCTCGAGGAGTTCGCCCGGCTGGCCGACCGGGTGGAGGTCGACCAGATCGCCTTGGGGCCGTTGCCGAGCGAGGCCATGGACCGCCTGGCGCACGAAACGCTCGGGCATCCGCCGGACGCGCACGTCAGAGAGCTGATCGAGAGCGCGGGCGGCAACCCCTTCCTGGCCAAGGAGCTCCTCGGCGAGCAACGCGGGCTCCGCGGCAGGCTGAGCGCCCTGCCCACCTCGACGCTCCGCCTCCTTCAGGCAGGCGCCGTGCTGGGGCCCGACTTCACGCTGGCCGCGGCCGCGGCGCTGCTGGACACCCCGCAGATGGGACTGCTCACCGATCTGGAGGAGGCAGTCGGCAGCGGCCTGGTCACCGACCACGGGATGAACCTGGCATTCCGCCACGATCTCATCAGGCAGGCCGTCTACGCCGGCATCCTGCCTTCGGTACGCAACGCGCTTCACCGCACTGCCGCGACGCACCTGGTCGCCATGGGACGAGGCGCGGTCCAGGCCGCGGCGCATCTCCAGCTCGGCGCCCTTCCCGGTGACGAGGAGGCGATCTCTCTGCTGCTGCGGGCGGCGAGGGACGCGCTGCCCGTCATGCCGGCGACCTCCGCCGCCCTCGCCGTCCACGCGCTGAGCCTGGCCGAGGTGGCTTCGCCGCTGCGGTACGAGGCGGGCGAGCAGGCGATCGCCTGCCTCACCGCCGCCGGGCGCAACCAGATGGCCGTGGAGGTCGGCGACTCCCTGCTGCGGAGCCGGCCGCCGCTGGCGACGTTCGGCAGGGTGCAGGCCGCCCTCGGCCGTCCCCTCTGGGACCTGGGTCTGGTCGCGGAGCTGCGGCGCAGGGTGGAGGCGGCGCTCGGTGCGTGCGACTCGGGCACGCACGCGCGGCTGGTCGCCCTGCGGGCTCTCGCGCTGTCGTGTGAAGCCGAGCTGGGCCCGGCGCGTGAAGCCCTGGCGGGATCCATCGAGACCCGCGACCGTGACGCGCATGTGACGAGCCTGCTGGCGCTCGGCGAGACCGAGCTCAACGCCGGTGACGTCCGCGCCGCTCTCGCGCACTTCACCGCGCTCGGCGCGCTCGAGCCCGACTACACCGCCGAGAAAATACTGACATATCAGTACATGGATGACTTCGCGGCGAGCGAGAAACTGCTGACACTGGCCCAGAACTCGGAGTCGTCGCGCCAGGCCGCGTTGTCGTGGGCTCAGGCCGGACACCACCTGGGCCTGGGAAACCTGAACCAGGCGGAAGAGAGCCTGCTCTCCCTGGTACGGCTGGCGCAAAGCCATCAGGTGGACGCGCGCGTGACACTCGCCTGGATCGCCTGCCTGCGTGGAAAGCCCGACCTCGCCGCCACCCACCTGACCCCTGAGGCGGATCCCGCGATCACCTTCATGGAGGCGATGATCGCCGATCTGCGGGGCGACCACACCCGCGGCGTCGAGATCCTCAAAGGGCTGGATGCGCCCGTTTCACGCCAGCCGCTGCTGCGCACGACGCTACCCCGCGCAGTACGGCTCGCGATGAGAGGCGGCGCCCCGGCCCTGGCCTCGGATCTCGCGTCGCAGGCCGAGGAGCTGGCCGGCCGCAACCCCGGTGTCCCGTCGACGCAGGCGATCGCGGCCCACTGCGCCGGGCTGGCGCACAACGACCTGGAACGGCTGGCCGAGGCGCACACCCTCGCGACGAAAAGCCCGCGCCCGCTCGTGCGCGCCGCGATCGCCCGTGATCTCGGGTGGGCCCTGCTCGCCCGTGGCGAATCCCGCCGTGCCGCCCCGCATCTGAAGCGCGCGCGGGAGGTCTTCACCGAGCTGGGAGCGTACGGCGAGGCCGCCTCGACCATGCCGGTCCAGGACAGGCAGCAGCCTGTCCAGGGGTGGGAGGCGCTCACCGCCACGGAGCGGAAGGTGGCCGGCCTCATCGCGGCGGGTCACTCGAACCAGTCGGCCGCCGAGCACCTGGTGGTGTCCCCGCACACGATCAACACCCACCTCGGTTCGATCTTCCGCAAGCTGGACGTGAAGACTCGCGTCCAGCTCACCCTGGTGGTGCTGAGCCGGTCCGAGTGACCGCGTGAGGCCGGTCAGGCCTCACGCGGACGTGCTCGGGCCCCTACTTGAGCACGGTGGCCAGGAAGGCACTGGCCTGGTTGATGGCGGCTTCGGCGGCGTGGGTGCCGCGCAGGGCGTTGAGCATCACGAAGTCGTGGATGATGCCCTGGTAGCGGACCGCTGTCACCGGCACGCCCGCCTCGCGCAGCCTGTTCGCGTAGGCTTCGCCCTCGTCGCGCAGGACGTCGGCCTCGGCGGTGATGACCAGCGCCGGGGGCAGGCCCTCGAGCTGGTCCAGCGGGGCGCGCAGCGGGGAGGCGGTGGGCTCGTTCCGCTCGGCCTCGCTGGTGGTGTACTGGTCCCAGAACCACTGCATGCCGTCACGGCGCAGGAAGTAGCCTTCGGCGAACTCGTGGTAGGAGCCGGTGTCGAAGTTCGCGTCGGTGACCGGGTAGAACAGCACCTGGCCCTTGAAGTGCTCGCGGGCGACCAGGGTGAGCGCGGCGGCCATGTTGCCGCCGACCGAGTCGCCGGCCACCGCGATCCGCGACGGGTCGAGGCCGAAGGTGGCGCCCTGCTCCAGCACCCATTCCAGGGCGGCGCGGTTCTGCTGGTTGGCCACCGGGTAGCGGGCCTCGGGGGAGAGGCTGTAGTTGACGAACACCACAGCCGCCCGCGCGCCCAGCGCCAGCTCGCGGGCCAGGCGGCCATGGGTGTGGTCGTTGCCGAAGACCCAGCCCGCGCCGTGGATGTAGAGGATCACCGGCAGCGGGCCCTCGGCGTCCTGCGGGCGGAACAGGGTGAGGTTCCCGACGGTCTCGCGGGTCGTGCCCGGGACGTCGATCTCCGGCGACTGGGCCTCGTCGACCGCCTTGCGGCCCTCGTCGGGCGGCAGCTCGTACAGGTAGGGCGGGTTGGCGGTCGCGTCGGCGAACGCCTGCGCGGCTGCTTCAAGAACCGGCTTGTTCATGATGTTTTCTCCTGTCGGCCGGCCGCGGCACGGATCATTCCGGCAACGGCACGGGGCTGGGATATGTGGATCAGGTGGGAGCCATTCAGATGCAGCTCGTGGGCTGCCATGCGTTGCGCCATGAAACGCTGGGCATGCGCGTTCAGGGCGCGGTCGCTCGTGGCGATCACGTACCAGCTGGGCAGCTTGGCCCAGGCCGGCGCGGCGGATCCGGCCGTCAGCGCGGATCGGGCGATGGGGCGCTGAGCGGCCGCCAGGACGGCGGTGCGCCGGGCCGGCAGGTCGCCCGCCAGCACGTCGCGAAAGCGATCGCAACGTACGGCGAGCTCGGCGTCGGAACGGCCGACGATCGCATCCGCGATGAGCGTGGGGGCGAAACGCCGGTAGACGTGGACGACGCTCTCGTTCCAGTCGAGGCCGAAGCCGGCGACGTAGACGAGCGCGACGACGTTGTCGGTCGCGACATTGGTGATCACCGCGCCGCCGTAACAGTGCCCGACGAGGACGACCGGATCAGTGATCCGCCTGATCGCGCCGGTGACATGGGCCGCGTCGATGGCCAGCCCGCGCAGGGGGTTGGCCACGGCTTCGGCCCCCAGCCCGTCGGCGTGCAGGTCCTCGATCACGCCCGCCCACGACGAGGGGTCGGTGAACGCGCCGTGAACGAGGACGATCCTGGGCTGGTGCATGAATCAAGCCAACCCCGGAGCGCGGCGGAGGGCATCGGGTGAACGTACCAACTGGTCACCGGGAGATGAGCTCGGGCTCCTCCACGGGTTCGATCAGGCTGGTCCGGCGGGTCTCGGGCGCGAAGAGGATCGCCACGAAGGAGACGGCCGCGCAGCCCATCAGGAGCAGCGCGATCGGCCAGGTCGCCCCGCCGGCCGCGGCGAGCAGGGCGGTGGCGACCAGGGGTGCGGGCCCGCTGGTCAGCGCCGCCGTCCACTCCCGCGCGATGACGATGCCGCTGTAGCGATGGCGCGTGTGGAACAGTTCGGTGTACAGCGACGCCTGGGCGCCGAGGATGCAGGCGACACCGACGCCCTGCCCGAGCGTGACGGCGAGGATCACCAGGATCGGCACCCGGGTCTCGATCAGCCAGAACAGGGGAAACGCGAAGATCGCCATGAAGGCCGCGCCGCCGAGCCAGACAGGGCGCCTGCCGACGCGGTCCGTCAGCATCCCGGCCACCGGTGCGGCGACGACCGCCACAGCCGTGGCGACCACGTTCGCGACCAGGCCGACCATGGCCGGCAGGCCGAGGTTCCTGGTCACGTACGAGAGCACGAAAATCTGGATGATGTAGCTGATGGGGCCCACGGGCGCGTTGGCCGCGAAGGCGATCAGCAGGTTCTTCGGCTGCCTCCTGATGACCTCCAGCATCGGGAAGCGGGCGACGCCCCTCGCCCGCTGCTGCTCGAACACCGCGGACTCCGCCGTGCCGAGCCTGAGATACAGGCCGACCCCGGCGCCGACGAGGCCGAGCAGGAACGGCACCCGCCACCCCCAGCTCTCGAACCCCGGCAGCGCCGAAGCGGCGGTGAACACCAGCGTGGCCAGCAGGGCGCCGGCGTAGATGCCCGCCCCCGGCAGCGCGGCCCACAGTCCTCGCCTCGGGGAGTCGCTCGACTCGGCCACCAGCACCAGCGCGCCGACGTATTCCGCCCCGGCCCCGAATCCCTGCACGACCCGGAGCAGAACGAGCAGCGCCGGAGCCAGCAGACCCACCGACTCATAGGTGGGCAGCAGGCCGATGGCCGCGGTCGAGCAGCCCATCAGCAGCAACGTGATGACCAACATGCGCCTGCGGCCGACCCGGTCGCCGTAATGGCTCAGCACGAACCCGCCGACAGGCCGGGCGACGAACCCGACGGCGAAGGTCGCCAAGGCCCCCAGCGTCCCGGCGACAGGGCTGTCCGCGGGGAAGAAGTGGGTGGTGAAAGTCAGCGCGGCCGCGAGGCCGAAGAGCGTGAAGTCGTAGAACTCGATCACGCTGCCGATCACGGCGACCTTGGTAAGACGCTTGGCGGTCATAACCCTCGTAGGTACGGCGGTCACGGCCTTCACGCTAAGGACGGCCAGTGACCATCGAGTGACCGGCCCGATCAGCGTCGGCGTCGGGCGTGGGAGAGCGCCAGCATCACTTCCCGCATCGTCGGCGGTGGCTCGGGAACGGGGTCGAGCGCGGCCAACCGGTGTCTGGCGGCGTCCCGTTCGCGCATGGTGTCGCTGAAGTGCGTGCCTGCCAACCCCTGCTCGGCCTCGCCGGTCTCCGACAGGCTCCAGTACTGTGCCCAGATCTCGCGGGCCGTGTCGTGCTCACCGGTGTCCCAGACCGCGTCGCCGTACAAAGCCAGAAAGGGGACCTTGAAGGCCAGATTCTGCTGAGCGGTGACGAGGTCCACGGCTTGGCGCAGGTGATCCGCCGCCGGCTTGGCGTGGCCGAGGGCCAGGTGGGCCTGTCCGGCGCACGCCAGCAGCCACGGGACCGCGTAGGCGATCTGTGCCTCTTGCGCGATCTGCTGAGCCTCGGCGACGACAGCGAGGGTCTCCTCGAACAGGAGCAGGTGGTCCAGCAAGGTGGCGAGGTCGGCGAGGCAGACCACCAGAGTGGGCCGGTCACCCGAACGGCGGGCGGCCTCGACCGCGCGACGCCCGATCTCAATCGCGGTTTCCAGGTCGTCCTGGTAGTTGTGCGACTGGGAGAGGTTGCGAAGGGAGTGGGCTTCACCGACCGTGTCGCCGATTTCCTGAAAGAGCTCAAGCGCCCGGGACAGGTGTCGCTGGGCGCTGTCGTGGTCATTGCGCAGGGAGTCGCTGGTGCCGACAGCACGGTGGGCTTCGGCCAGCATGGGCAGCTCTCCGACGCGCTGGGCGGCCTCCAGACAGAGGCGGATGTAGGGATCGGCGTCCGCCAGGGTGTCCATGGCCTGGCTCATCGGCCGCCAGTCGAGGACGAGGTGGACGACGGCGGCGTCGAGCCGGGCGCTGTCGGCGGCCTTGACGACGTTGTGCAGCACCGCGCGTTCGTGCTGGTACCAGTCGTTGGCGGCGGTGACGTCGGCAGGGCGTTCGGCGATGATGCCCGGCCCGGGGGGTGCCGGCTCGCCGACCGGGGGACGGCCGTAGATCAGGTAGGCGTTGCGGACCGAGTGCGTGTAGTGCTGGACCAGCCGCTCCAGCGCGGTCCGCTGCTCGGCGGCGGAGGACAGCTCCTGAGCGTAGGCGCGTAACAGGTCGTGCAACGCGTACCGGCCGGGGACGGGTTCTTCCAGCAGGTTGGCGGCGCACAGGACGGCCAGCGCCTGCCGTGCCGCACGCTCGGGGAGTCCGGTGAGGCTGATCGCGGCAGGGAGGGAGATGTCGGGGCCCGGATGTGCGGCGAGCTGCCGGAACAACGTGGCCGCTGCTTCCGGCAACGTGTGATACGACCAGGAGAACACCGCGCGCAGATCCACGGTGTCCTCATCGACGGTGAACGCGTCCAGAGCCGACGTGGTGCGGGCGAGCTGCTCGGCGAGGGTCGCCAGATCGAAGGAATTGTGCGCGGCCCGGGCGGCCACGAGCGCCAGTGCCAGCGGGAGGCCCGCGCAGTGCTCGATGATCCGCCCGGTCGCCTCGGCATCCTCCTCCACCCGGTCCCTGCCCAGGCGACGCCCGAGCAGCTGGCGGGCCTGCTCGCCCGGCATCGGCCCGAGCCGGACCGGGAGGGCGCCGTGCCGGGCGGTCAGCCCGGTGAGCCGGTTGCGGCTCGTCACGATCACCCCGCAGCCCGGTGTGCCCGGCAGCAACGGCTCGACCTGCCCGGTGTCGCGAGCGTTGTCCAGGACCAGCAGCATCCGGCGGCCGGCCAGCATGCTCCGGAACCGCGCCGCCCGCTCCTCGAGACCGTCGGGCAGGTGAGCCGGGCTGGCGCCGAGTGCTTCCAGGAACCCGCCGAGCGCGTCGCGAGCCGCCACGATCCGCCCGTCAGGGTCGAAGCCGCGCAGGTTCACATACAGCTGGCCATCCGGGAACCGGTCGGCGACCTGGTGAGCGCATTGGATCGCCAGCGTCGTCTTCCCGGAGCCGCCCATGCCGCCGATCACCATGATCGCGACATGGTCTTCGGCGCTCTCCAGGTGGCCGGCCACGGTGTCCACCTCCGCTGCGCGGCCGGCGAACACGGCCGTCGCGGCCGGCACCTGCGCAGGCCTCGGCAACGCCGGCACCGGCTCCGTCTCTGGGACGGCGGTGACGGTTTCGGCCCGCAGCACGTCGTGATGGGCGTCCTGCAGCACCGGGCTGGGGTGGATGCCCAATTGCCGCGCCAGCCGCTCACGAACACCGGTGTAGAGGGCCAGCGCTTCCACGTGGCGGCCCACCGCCGCCAGCAGCCGCATCGCCGCCGCCTGGAGCGGCTCATCGAGCGGGTGAGTGGCGGCTATCCGCTGCAAGGCCGGTACGGCGAGCGCACCGGCACCATGGCGCAAGGCGACCGAAGCCGCCTCCACCGCCGCGTCCACGACCTCTCGCGCGACCGCGACAGCCGCGGGATGCTCACGCAACACCGGGACCCCGGCGGCCACCACGCCGTCAGCGATCTCGAGGGCCCGCACCCACGACTCCACGGCCTGCGCCGACTGCTCCGCCCGCGCCTTGGCCACCAGATCACGGAACGTCAGCAGATCCAGGCTGGTGGCATCGGCCGCGATCCGGTACGCCTCCCCGACCCGCAGCAGCCAGCGCCCGCTCGAACGGAGCGTCAGGTCCGGCTCCAGCACCCGCCGTAACGCGCCCACATAGCGATGCACCAGGTTCACCGCGCTCGGCGACGGATCCTCACCCCACAGGGTGTCCACGATCTCCGCCACACCGACCGGGCGGCCCGCGGCCACCAGCAGCAAGCCCAGCAGCGCCCGCTGCTGCGGCGGCCCCACTGCCAGCTCCGTCTCCGCCCGCCATACCCGGACGCCGCCGAAGACCGCAAACCGCACTTCCTGGCTCGCCATTCGCCCATCATCGCGACCCGACGCCCGAAACGCTAACGGTGTTTCCGCATGAGCACCCGACGGTGCGCCGGCCTCAGCGCCACGAGCCGACAGCCGCCCGGCCTATGCCCACGGCACCCCGATGGACGACCACGCCGGCGCCCCCCGCTCGCGTTGATCAGCACGCCGCTCCGTTGCCGACGGCGTATGCCCCGCTATCAGTTGCCCTCATGACAACCGGCAGGTCGCCTCGGGCGAGAACGCGTTCGGAGGCTGCTCGGCGACCGCGTTGCGGCCTTGGTATTTCCACTGGCAAACCGTCGTTGCGGTGATCTTCGCGCCGCCCAGGCACCACAGGTTGTCCCAGCTGCCGCCGGCCATATTCTGCCCCAGCGCCCTGCAGTAGTCGTGGGCGTCGTCGAAGGTGACCGTGCCTAGGGAAGGAGGGGCCGGCTCGTCGCTCGGGGGCGGCGCGGTCTTGGTCGTGGGCTTGCGGGTCGGCTTCATGTCGGGCGTGCCTGTGGTGATCTCAACCGGGGTTTTGGTGCGCGGCGGCTTGCGGGTCTGGCTCGGCGTGCCCTGGGGGATGACGCTCGTGTTGGGTATGGCCTCGGCCTCCTGCCTGATCGCCTCTGGAGTGGGCGTGCCATGCGCGGCCGGCGTCTCAGGCACGCTGGTGGAAGGCGAAGCCACTGGTAACGACACCACCGTGATCACCCCCACCGCTTGGTTGCCGGAAGCGCTGGGCGCGAAGGCGAAGTAGCCGGTCACCACGGTGGCGAGCATCGCCGCCGCGCTGGTCGTACCCATGATCAGGCCGCGCCGCCGACCGCCGGTTTTCTGAGCTGGTACGGCAGGGCCGGCCGAGACGGCCGCCCCTGGAGCGGTCGGGGCACCGGAGGCGGCCGGAACTCCGGGCGCATCCGGGACGGCGAGGCATCCCGGCCGGGCGATCGGAACGCCCTGCCAAGCAGGGGAAGGAAGAGCGCGCAGGCGCTCGATCACCTGGGCGGCGGTGGGTCGCTCGGCCGGGTCCTTGGCCAGGCACTCCTCCAGCAGCGCCCGCAGCGGTCCCTCCAGCCCGCCGAGGTCCGGCTTGCCCTGCAGGATCGCGTGCAGGATGCCGGGGATCGATTCGCCGACGAAGGCACGCTGCCCGGTGGCCGCGTAGACCATGGTCGCGCCCCAGGCGAACAGGTCGCTCGCAGGCCCGACGTCGCCGCCGGCGATCTGCTCGGGCGCCATGTAGGCGGGGCTGCCGATGGGCTGGCTGCTGACGACGGACTGGCTGAGGTCAAGTGCCCGGGCGATGCCGAAGTCTATGACGACCGGCCCGTCGGGCCCGAGCAGCACGTTGCCGGGCTTGAAGTCGCGGTGCACCACCCCCGCCTCGTGGATGGCGGCCAGGGCGGTCGCGGTGTTGATCGCCAGTCGCTGCAAAGCGGCCGCCCCGCGCGTCCCGTTGTCCTCCACGGCGGTCTGCAGCGACGGTCCGTCGACGAACTCGCTGACGATGTACGGCCTGCTCCCGTCGAAGCCGAAGTCGAGCACCTGGGCCGTGCAGAAGGGCGCCACCCGCTTGGCGGTCTCCACCTCGCGCAGGAAGCGTTGCCGCCCCCGGTGGTCGGCCATCAGGTGCGGGTGCAGCAGCTTGACCGCCACTTGCCCGCCGTCGCCGCCTCGCCCTGCGTAGACCGTGCCCTGCCCGCCCACCCCCAGCCGCCCCTCCAGACGGTAGGGACCGATCGCCCTGGGGTCCTCAGCCAACAGGGCCAACACCTCGGCCACCAAGCCTCCAGCCAGTCAGTGGGCGAAGATCGTATCAAGCTCGTCATGCCCAGTTAAGAAACGAGTCAGGGTGCTCGTCCCAGTAATCTGATCTTGCAACCTGCAGGCAATGCGCTCATTCCCGCGTACGAGACCTCACGTTCGGACATGGCCCGCTGGCGCGGTTGCGGTCGCCCCCCAGATCGCGGAGGCTATCTGGTCTGATTCGGCTCTCCCGGCGACACTGCCGGCGCGACGTCGCTGGTGGGAGGCGGCAGATCCGGTTGCACGGACCGCCAGATCCGGTCGGGCAGCACCTGCCCGGCCTCGTCGAGATCGATGTCCGGTGCGCCGGACAGCCACCGGCGCGCGGTTTCGGCGACCGGGCCGACTGCGTCAGCGTCGGCGCTGGCCGCTGAACGGGATCTGGGCAGTTGGGCGCAGGCCACATACCTCCCGAGGAAGGCCGTGTTCTCCCGGCGGTGGGAAGGCGCGGGTGTCGGGCCGGAGCGTCTACGCCGGCAACGGCCTGGTCGGCTTCCCCGATGCCCATCGCCGTCGGAACGTCCTGCCGTCGGTGTCGGCTCATGAAATCCTCAACCTGGCCCTGTTCTTCGACGTCTGCGCACACATCAACGGCTGAACGGCGTTCTGAGAGGGCGCGTGATCTGAGTAGATTGCGGCGATCACAAGTCTGCCCTGCCGATGACGACACGGGCTGCCCCCTCGGTCGAGGAGATCGCCGAGCGTTGGACCGACGCCGGTCGCGGCGCCTCAGGGCAGAGCCGGCACGGCAGGCTGGGAATTGGTCCAGCCGACCTCGACCAGCGTCTTGCTGTAGGACTTCTGCGCCAACGCCTTGTCGTTGACCGTGACCGTCTGGTCCTGGGACAGCAACACCATCCTGCCGGTGTCGACGATCAGCCTCAGCTTGGCGGAGGTCGCCGTCTTCCCCGTCCCGCTCGATCTGTCGATCACGACGGCGGCGCCGGATCTGCTCAGGTCGTCCCCGGCGCGGCTGGTGTCCGACAACCTGAAGACCGGGGTGGACAAACCCGATCTCTACGATTCGAAACTGAACCGCTCCTATGCGGAGCTGGCCGCGCACTACGGCACGTTGGTCGACCCGGCGCGTGCCGGCAAGCCCCGGGACAAAGCGCAGGTCGAGCCACCGGCGACCACCACCCGGCCGCCTTCCGCCAGCATGTCCAACCAGGCAGCGCCGTCGGCGAGCGTCTTGACCGGCGCCACCCCGGCATACCGCTGCCCGGTGCTGGAGATGGCCCAGTCGGGCACCACGGCCGACGCCCCGGTCGCGATCACCAACTCGTCGTAACCCAGCACCTGCTCCCCATAGGTGACGGTGCGCGCCTCCGGATCGACCCTGGTCACGGTGGCACCGAGCCGCAGATCGATCCCCGCTGCCCGATGCTCCTCGGCACCGCGAGCCACCAGAGCGTCGCCGCTGGCCACGTCCCCGGCGACCCAGTAAGGAATGCCGCACGCCGAATACGACGTATCACCCGTCGCCTCCAACGCCGTCACGGCCAACTCGACCCCGGCCACCCGGGCCGTGCGGATCGCCTGATGCGCCGCGCTCATCCCAGCCGCATCAGCACCGATGACCAGCAGACGGATCACATCATTCGAGGCCATGCCGTGGAGCCTACCCAGCGAGGCTGGACTCGGTGTACCCGTGTTATACCGGTTGTTCGTACGCTGCCGCCGTGAAGAGGTTTCTCGCATTATCGGTGGCCCTGTTCGCGGCGGTGTCCGTGCTCGTCCAGCCGGTGGCCGCGACCGCGCTTCCCGGTGGCAAGGCGAATTACGTGATGTCGCTCGGCCTCCTCAAAGCGGGCTCGTCGGGGGACAACTGGGTACGACTCGGGACTTATCGATTCGGGGTCGACGGAGCCGTACCTGGTGGTGGGATCAACGCAAGCCGGTCGCCCTGCTACCGCGGCAACTCGCACGTCTACCCGCTCCTGCAGATCATCGATGACAACGGCGGCTGGCGAGGCTGGGTCGGCGTCGAGGCCGCGTTCTACCCGTACAACGACGTGGCCGACCCGCGGTCACGCGACATGCTCTCTGTCTTCCGCGTCGCCAAGACCTAACCTCGCCGTGCTAGATCGCCTCAAGGTTCTTCCTAGCTCGTTCCGGAAGGCTGCATCTCGGCTTGAACGGGAGGAGTAGGCGGTTGCGGAGGTTACTGCTCATCGACAAGGACACCCGGCTCGCTGTGGCGTTGAGCAGTGCGCTTCGGCGGGCTGGGTTCCAGGTGTGGCACGTCCAGACCACGGCCGCCGCTTCCATGAGTGCCGGATGGGACTTGGTCGTCATGGACCCGCACGCGGACGGCGATGGGTTCAACGTGTGCCGGGAGCTGCGCAAGTCGAGCGCCGTGGGAATCGTGATGCTGTCGGCGCACGGCAGCGAGGAGGACCGGGTCAGGGCGTTGCGCAATGGCGCGGACGACTACCTCACCAAGCCGTTCAGCTTCGCCGAGCTTCATGCTCGCCTGGAGGCCGTGCTGCGCCGGATCCGACGGCCCACGCCGGAGATCGTCGATGTCGGACCGTTGCGCGTTGACATCGGTCGGCACCAGGCGTCCGTGGGCGCGGACCTGGTGGAACTCACGCGCAAGGAATTCGAGGTGCTGGCCATCCTGGCGCGCAGGCCGGGAGCTGTGGTCAAGCGGGAGGAGTTCGTCTCCGAGGTCTGGCCGACGCTGAACGGCAACGGCTCGCGCACGTTGGACGTCCACGTCGCCACGCTGCGCGCGAAGATCAAGGATGCCGTGCGGGTGGAGGCGGTCAGGGGTGTCGGCTATCGCATGGTCCCCCCGAGTCAGGACGAAACGGAACCCGAGGCTTGCTGGCGCCTGGTGGTGATCTCTCCGCGGTTCGCTGACGCGGTGGTGTGGGCGGCCGGGCTGATCCACCGGTACGCCGGTACGGTCGCCGTCGTCACCGTGTATGGCGGGATGCCGGAAGAGCGGATGCCGCCGACGGATCGGGACCAGATGTGTGGGTTTACCAGCGCTGCTGAAGCGGTTCGTGTGCGGGCCGGTGAGGATGTCGCGGCCTGTGCCGTACTGAATGCGGACACGATCCATCTGCCTCACCAGGAGGGCGATGACCTTGACACGCTAGGGGAATTCCTCACCGGCCTGCCAGCTGCGACGGCGGTGATCGCTCCGGCGGGCCTGACGGACGATCCCGGCTATCACCGGGTGCGTGATGTCACGTGGCAGCTCCTGCGCTCGGGGCGGGAGCGCAGATTCGGCTTCTATGCGGACCTGCCGGAGGCGGCGCCGGCCCATGCGACAGGAGTGGAGCAGCGGCTCCGGCTCGATGGGCGCGAGTGGAGTGCCAAGCGCCGCGCCGTTTGCTCCTATGCGTCCCAGCTTGGCTTGCTCGCCGGACGGATGCCCGGGCTGCTTGCCCACCCCGGTCCGCTGCAGCGTGAATCGATCTGGTGGATCGGAGGTCCTCATGAGCTGGCCTAGTACGCAGCCATACGCCGGTGGACGCAGAATCCGGCTGCCATGGCCTTCCCGACCGGATGGCCCGGCCGCGCTCGGTCAGATCCTGCTCGGTTGCGCGCCGAACAGAACCCATTATCGGCAGCTCATCGGAGCGCACTCCACGGGCGTGACCCATCTGTTCCGGGCGGTCCCGTCCGGTGGCGCCTACCATCCCAGCGAGCTGTACGTGAGCTGGCACGGCTCAGCGGACCTGCCCGCCGGGCTGTATTACTACAACGCCATCCACCACGAGCTGGTGGAAGTGGCCGGGGCAGCGCCCTTGCCCGGCGGGAAACCCAGCTACCTGCTCGCGTGCCGGGTATGGAAGAACTCAGCGAAGTACGGGCCCCTGGGCTACCGGTTGGGCTGCCTGGACATAGGTGTGCTCGCCGGCCAGCTCTTGGCCCTGGACACCGGCAACGACACGGTGAACTTCTTCTTCGACCAGGATGCGATCGACAGCGCACTCGCACTGGATTCCGGTGTCATCTCTGTCTACGCCATCGTTTCCGAGCCGCCCGACGGACGCGACTGGATCCGATGGATCGAGAACCGCGGATGGGCGAGGCCCCGTCAAATCGATCCCCTCCACGCCGATCAGGAGCTGGCAGACCTCGCGGATCCAGAGGTACGGCGACTGCACCAGATGGCGGGAATCGCCAAGCACTCGGGTTCCCACGCACCGGCCCAGCCCGTGGTGCGCACGCAGACGTCGATCGCCCTGCCCGACGCGCCCCCGATCGATGTGGCAGCCGAGGCAATTCACCGGCGCTCGGCGATCGCCTTCCAACCTTGCCCCATCCGGCCAGACCAGCTTGCCGCGCTGCTGGCACAGGCCGCCGCGGACATCCCATCGGATGTCATGGCCGCGACGGGCGAGGAGCCCGCACTATCGCTCTACTGCGTAGTCAACAGAGTGACCGGGCTCGAGCCCGGCGCCTATCGCTATGACCCGGCGACCAACACGCTGCTGCCATGCGGCACCGCGGACGCACCCGAGCGGCTGGCCGTGGCCATGTACGCCCCGATGGAGCTCACCCCCATCGGCGCGGTGCACGTCTTCGTGGCAGGCCCGTCGAAGAGCGCGACCACCCGCTGGCACCGGGTGCTCCACCTCCTGGCCGGTGTGATCGTCCAGCGCCTCTGCTTGGCCGCGCGCCCCGTCGGCCTCGGGGCGAGGCCGCTCCTGGGCTTCGACGCCGCCGACGTGGATGCCCTTCTGGCCATGCCGTCCGGCCACAACACGTTGGTCCAGGTCGTTTTCGGTACGGCTGGCGCCAGCCCAGAAGTCTTGGAACTGGAGCTTCGGTGACCAATTCTTCAGGAGAACTCATGACGAGTCCGAGACCAAGACTGCGCGACGACTGCTGGTACGTGCCCGTGGAGGACGGGCTCTACCTGCGTACACATACACAGACTCTGCGCTTGCAGGGCCGTGGCCTGCACTCGCTGCTGGGGCGCCTGGCACCCCTCCTGGACGGGACGCGGAGCGTCGCCGAACTCGTGGCAGGGCTACCGCCGCGACCCGCCCAGGTGGTGACCCAGCTCATGCAAGAACTGCTCCGCCATGGCCTGGCCCGCGACGCGGCCGCTGAGCTGCCACATGACCTGGAGCCATGGGAAGTGCGCCACTACGCACAGGAGATCGCGTTCTCCGAGGGAGTGAGCGGCTCAGGAGGACATCTCTTCGAGCGCTTCCGCCTCGGCAAGGTCCTCCTCATTGGGGCGGGCGACACCATGACGGCCTTGGTCCGGAGCATCCTTCGGATCGGCGTACGACACCCCACCGCCTGGACCACCTCAGAGGTCCCTACCGAGACGGATCTCTACAAGACGGCCCTTGCCGATCCCGCTCAGCAGTTGACCATGGTGTCGGAGCCCGATCCTGGCTCTGATCCGCAGAGCTTCGCCGGCTACGACGCCGTCCTCCACTGCAGCGACAGGCCGATGCTGGGCAGAGCGGCGATCATCGCCCGGGCGGCCCGTTCTGCCGGCATCCCGTCGCTGCACGCTCTGCCGATCGCGGGCGCGGCCTGGATCGGGTTGTCAGGTTGCATCGAATGCGCCATACGCCGGGGCCGTGGTGCGATATCCCCCGATCATGCCGATTGGGTCGCACTGGACCTCTCCGACCGGCCGGACGCGACCGAGACCTACCTGTCGGGACCGCTGACCAGCATGATCGCCGCCACGCTCGCGATGGGCTACTTCCGGCACATCGTCGACACCGAGGGAACCGCCGCCCGGATCACAGTGATCGACCTGGCGACCGCGACAGCGAAAGAGCAGCGGCTGTATCCCCATCCGTCCTGCCAAACCTGCGCACCTCCCGAGCTGCCGCCGGTGGCGGACCGGATATCTCACCTGGCGGCCCGCCCCGCTGTGACGGCGGAGGAACTCACCCGGCGCGCGGCGAACCTCCTGGACCGCCGGTTCGGACCCCTGCTCGACGTGGGCGAGGACGACCGAACGCAGGTCCCGCTGGCCGCTGTGGCTGCGACGATGGCCGACCCGGCTGCCCAGCCGTCCGGTCCGCTCGTCGCCGTCGCGGTTGCCCGGGACCGGGCGCGGGCACGTCAACGGGCCCTGATCGGAGGGCTCGAACTCGCTGCGCGCCGCTGCCTGCCGCCGTGTGACGAGCCGATCGAGGTCGCAGCCGGGTTCACCTGGAACGAGGCGGTCGGACGGGCTCTACTGCGCCATCTCGTACGGCTGTCGCTGGAGCGCCACGAGGAACAAGACTGGCGAAAGGTCGAGCCGGACACTCTCCTGGATTTCGCCGAGCTGCTCGGAACACCGCTCGAGGTCTGGCTGCGTGCCGGACCGATAGCGGAGGTCGCCGTACGTGCTGCGGGAGGAGAGCACCTGGTCCGCAGTTGCGCGTTGACAGCGTCCGCGGCCCTGGAAGCCGGAGTGGAAAGCGCCGTCGCCAAGGTCGTCGGCCATCCGATCTCCGCGCTGGCGATCCCGCAGGACCTGGGAGACAAGGACTGGGAAACCCACCTGGGCCCCCTGCTGCAGCGCCTAGCCGAGGGCGGCCATCAGGTTCAGGTGACACCAATCGACAGATGTCAGGAAATCACCGACGTGCTGCCGTTCCTGGCAGCGGTCGCAGTCACGCCCGGCCGGAGGAGAGCCCGATGACTGTAGATCGGCTGCTGAGCCAGGCCATCCAAGCCGATGAGTCGTTGGAGATCCTGATCGCGGACGACCCCACCGCGGAAGACATCGCCATAGCCGCGGCCCGCCGCGGCCTGCCGGTGCTCGTGGTCCGCGCCGCTCTCGGACAGGTCACGATCGGTCCGCTCGTGGCCCCGGGGAAACCAGGCTGCGACACCTGCCGCCGACGTCGAGAGGAAACCGCTCTTGCCGCCGCCCCCGAAGGCGAGCGCGACCTGTTCGGGGCGGTGTCGTCCGGCGCGCTCCGCCCGACTCCGCCGCCGTTGACCGCCGCGACGCTGGAGGCCGTCGCCGCCCTTGTCGCCGGTGAATGCGCCGCGCTGCGCGACGGCGCCGCCCCGCGTACCTCTCAGGCGGTGATGGAACTGGACACCCGCACTCTCGCGGTACGGCGACGCCGCTTCCTCCCAGACCCGTTGTGCCCAGATTGCGGGATATTTCCGGACAACACGCCCGCCGACGGCATGCTCGACCTCGCCCCCTCCCCCAAGCTGTCGCCGACCTCCTACCGGGTCCGCGATCTGATCGCCGAACGTGAACGGCTCATGGACGTCTATGTCGACTCCAAATATGGGGTGATCCCGAGAGTGCCGTCCGGCGAGGCCGGCCCCATGGCGATAGCGCAGGCGCTCGCCGGCCGTCCGGGATTCTTGTCAGCGGCCGACGGATACGGGAGATCCCCGAGCCACACCGCCAGTGCGGTGGTCGCGATAGCGGAAGCCCTGGAGAGGATGGGGGGACTGAACCCGCGCGCCCGCAAGGTCAGCGTCCACGCTTCGTTCGACGAACTCGGCCCGGAGCGAGCCTTGGACCCAGTGCGGCTGGGACTGCCTGATTGGCCTCCAGCGGATTCCGGATACCGGTCCGATCTGGAACTGGGCTGGGTCTACGCCTACTCCTTCGCACGTGGAGGGCCCCTCTTGGTGCCCGCCAACGTCGCCTACTACGGTGAAGGGGGCGAGCGCTTCGTGTTCGAGTGTTCCAACGGCTGCGCGCTCGGCGGAAGCCTGGCCGAGGCCATCCTGTACGGCATCTTCGAGATCGCCGAGCGAGACGCATTCCTGATCACCTGGTACGCCCGACTTCCGCTGCCCAGGATCGACCCTCGAACCTCGGCCGATCCGGTCAACCGCCTGCTGGCGAGCTGGATAGAGAGCGACAGCTTGTGCCGGCTGCACGTCTTCGACGCCACGATGCCGGAAGGTCTGCCCGCCGTGATGGTGGCGCTGGTCGACGAGGAAGATCGCCCAGGCGTGCCGAAGGCGTACTTCAGCGCGGGAGCCCACCTGGACCCCGACCGGGCGCTGCGCGGAGGACTGTCGGAACTCGCGAGCGCCTATCGGGACGCTGCGGACGAACTGCGCAGCGACCCTGAACGTGCGGAGAAGGTGGCGGCCGACCCCGAGCTGGTCCGGACGATGGAAGACCACATGGTCGCCTACGCCTCACCCCTGGCGTGGCCGCGACTCGAGTTCCTGTTCACGGGCTCGGACATGCGGCACATGGCAGAGGCCTTCCCGCCCGATGCCCTGCACCAGCCTGCCGACGATCTACGCACCGACCTCCGCCAGGTCGTGGACCGCTACCTGACCGAGGGCCTCGACGTGCTGGTGGTCGATCAAACCTCAAGCGAGCACCGCGCCGCCGACCTCCACTGCGTCAAGGTCATCATCCCCGGCACCCTGCCGATGACCTTCGGCCACCGCCACCGACGCGCCCGCGCGTTTACACGGTTGCGCACGGCTCCGGTACGGCTCGGCTACCGGAGCGAGCCCTTGCCCGAGGCCGAAATCAACGCCTATCCGCACCCTTTCCCCTGAGTGTTAAGCGAACGATAACCGCAGTGGATCAGCGAAGGCGTAGTTCATACCGTCATTACGCAATTGTCGATCACAAACACCCGGAAAGGAGGGGAGATCATGGCGATCACCATGCTCGATGTGGCGGACCTTGGTCTGGACGTCATCCGGGTGATCGAGCACCCACGGCCCTGGAGATGAACGATGCGGCCCGCGCCGGAAGGGGCGGCTGCGGAGGAGGCGGCGGCCTGACGTGCGCCCGGCTATCACCCGAGATATCCGGCGATAGGAGGACAGATGATGAACGACATCGAGCTCAGTGTGATCATTCCAACCCATCGTGACGCCGAGTGTCTCGAGATCATGCTCCGATCCCTCACCCGCCAGACCCTGGCACCCGAGCGATTCGAGGTGATCGTGGTCCGGGACGGCGACTATCCGGGATACGAGGCCGCCGAAGAGGCAGGCAAACCGCTGGACCTTCAGCTGATCACGCTCCCTGAACGGCGAGGCCGGTCTGCGGCCCGCAACCACGGCATCGCGCGCGCCCGCGGCCGGGTCATCCTGTTCCTGGACGCCGATTCCCACGCCTCACCGGAACTTCTGCAGCGTCACCTCGGCCACCACTCGAACGGTCCGCGCGTCGTGGTCGGCCGGCGACTGGAGATGGGACCGCCGCAAATGGAAGCCATCATGCGCGGCGAGCCGGCTGTGGACGTGGACCTGCTCTGCGACGACACCCGCTTCCCCAGCGGCGATCACGAGATCCCCATGGCGCTCCAGGTGCCTTGGATGATCGCGTGGGCAGCCAACGTGTCGGTCCCACGAGACCTGGTGGTGGCGGTCGACGGTTTCGACGAAGCGTTCGGCACCACGTGGGGATGGGAGGATCCAGAACTCTTCTACCGGATTTACATGGAGCTGAGTAGGAATGCAGAGGCCTTCACCTACGATCATGCGGCTCTCTGCCATCATCTGCCGCACTACCGGCAAATAGGTGATTGGTACAAGGACTATGAGGAGAACTTGTCCCGGGTCAAACGCAAGCATCCGCATCTGGTGTGGGAACTCACAGGATGGAGATCGTCCGCTGAGACCGCGATCGTGCTCGCCCACTACCAAAAGGTGATCGCGGAGATCGCGGAGTCCGGCGTCGGCCGCATCGCGCCCGTGCTGCCCTGGGTCACCAGTCGGCTCGAAGCCCTTGGCGCGGCACGCGTGGTGTGGATGGGCAGCGATACGGAGAGCCTGCCGATCGGAGGGGAGACGGTGACGTTCGACTTCAGCCGCCCGCCATCGGCGACCAACTTCCACCTCCTCGGAGCCGCCATGCCGCTGGAGGCCGCCGGCTTCGACGCCGTGGTGAACGTCGATGTCTGGCAGCATCTGGGCAGGTCGGAGTTCTACAACCTCGTGGACGAGTCCGTCCGGGTGGCGGGGACCTTGCTCCTGGTCATCGCCGATATTCCAGAAAGCCATGAAGTCGCGATGGAGAAGCTGGTCTTTTTTGCCCGCGGGCTCGGCAACCACTTCCGCACCGAGTTGCTGGCCGGGGATGAACAACTGGCGCTTCAAATCCAGACGGCAGGCGAATGTCGCTGATCGAGGCGTACGGCCTGACCAAGGTGTTCCGCCTCGCGGACAAGCCTCCCGGCTTCGCCGGTTCACTGCGCCACCTGATCCGGCCGCGCTACCAGGAACACGTCGCGGTGAGGGAGGTGGATCTGCGCATCGAGGCGGGCGAAGCGGTCGCCTACGGCGGGCCGAACGGGGCGGGGAAGTCGACGACCGTGAAGCTCCTCAGCGGCATCGTCGTTCCCACAGCGGGCGAGGTGCGGGTGGCGGATGCGTGCCACACCGGCAGCGGCGCGCCAACGCGCGCAGGATAGGAGTGCTGTTCGGGCAGCGCTCGCAGCTGTGGTGGGACTTACCGGTGCGCGACTCCCTGGAACTGCTGCGCGACATGTACGGCGTACCCGAGCGGCTCTACCGCACCCAACTCGACCGTTTCGACGCCTCACTCGCCCTCGGGGAACTCCTGCCGGTGATGGCACGCAAACTCTCGCTCGGGCAGCGGATGCGCGCCGACCTTGCCGCTGCGCTGTTGCACGATCCGGCCGTGCTCTACCTGGACGAACCGACGATCGGCCTGGACATCACCGCGAAGGACCAGGTGCGCGCCATGTTGCGGCGGCTGCGCGAGCTGGGGACGACTATCCTGCTCACCACCCACGACCTCGCCGACATCGAGAACCTGTGCCAGCGGATCGTCATCATCGACGCGGGCTCGATCGTCTTCGACGGACCCATCGCCACGATCAAGGACTTGCTGGCCACGGAGAGGACCGTTCACTTCGTCCTCGCCGACGCGGCGCCACCTGGCCTCGCGCGGTCGCTGCCCGGCGTCACAGCGAGCCTGGACAGCTCATCCCACCATGCGTCGATCACGTTCGACCGGCTGCTGTTCACGGCAGGCCAGGTGACCAAGGCGGTGGCGGCGCAGGCGGACATCGTCGACATGTGGATCGACGAGCCCAAGATCGAGGACGTCGTGCGGAGGATCTACGCCCGCGACTACGAACTCCGATGAAGGGATACGCGGGCCTCGCGCGCAACTCATGGACGTCGCTGCACGTCTACCGGGTGAACTTCCTGCTCATCCTGCTCGGAACCGTCGTGCAGGCCGTCGCGATGCTGGCGGTCTGGCAGGCGTTGCTGAGCGAGGCGAGCCCGGGTTTCACCTGGCACGAAGTGAAGGGCTACCTGCTGGTGTCCTTCGCCGCCAACACCCTGGTCTCGGGGTACACCGACCTGCTGCTGGCCGGCCGGGTGCTCTCCGGCATGGTCGCGCTCGACCTGACCAAGCCGGTGGACTTCCAACTGGCGCGCTGGGCCGAGACGCTCGGATTCCTGGGCGTGGAACTCCTGGCGGTCGCTTCAATCGGCCTGATGATGATCTCCGTGGCAGCCCCTGTGCCCATGCCGACCGGCTGGCAGGGGTTGCTGTTCGTCGCCAGCCTGTGCGCGGTGGTGCCGCTCAAGTTCGGCATCGTCTATCTGACTGGCGTCGCTTGCTTCTGGACCCAGAACTACCAGGGCGTCAGCTGGGCCCGGGCCGGGATCGCCGAAGTCCTGTCCGGATCGCTGGTGCCCATCGAGCTCTATCCGGCCTGGTTGCAGACGCTGTGTCAGCTGTCCCCTTTCCCGAGCATGGTCTCCACGCCTGCGCTGATCTTCGTCGGGCGGGTCAGGGACGGGGAGGCGGTCCTTTTGCTTTGCCTGCAGGTCGGCTGGATCGCCGCCTTGTGGCTCATCGGGCGCGTGGCCTGGTCACGTGGGCTGCGGCAGATCACGGTTCACGGGGGATGAGATGAGGCGGCTGCTCTGGCTGTACAGGCGATGCCTGAGGGTGCACTTACGAGCCGTCCTGGAGTACCGGACTGGCGCGATCTTGCTGGCCGCCGCGGCCGTCCTCACCCAGCTCGCCGGTCTGATCTTCCTGCTCACCGTGTTCTCGCACCTTCCCGTGCTGGCCGGCTGGAAGCAGTGGGAGGTCGTCTGCGTCTACGCCATGGTGATCACCGCCGAAGGCGTCTGCTCCCTGCTGTTCGAGGGCACCTGGCACCTGGCTTCGATGATCAACGGTGGTGGGCTCGACTACCTGCTCGTACGGCCGATGCCTGTCGTCCTTCAACTGATGAGTTCCGCCGTGGGGATGAACGGACTCGGCAACCTCACGATGGGCGTTGTCTTGCTGGGCGCGGGCCTGGCCAATGTGGAGACTGACTGGACAGGACTTACGGTCATATGGGCGTTCATCCTGTTCATGAGCGCCATCCTGGTCAGATTGGGGATCAATCTCGCCGCCAGGGCGGCCTCCTTCTGGCTACTGAGCCCGTCGAGCGCCCTGGCTTATGCGACGCAGGCACTCGGCGACCTTGCCCGTTATCCGATCAGCGTCTACGGACCCCATCTGCAGACGGTCTTGACGATCGTGCCGGTCGCGTTCGTAAGGTTCTTTCCAGCCGCTTACCTCTTCGATCGAGGGCCGAACGGATGGCTGGGCGCGCCGACACCCATGGTGGCGATGGCTTGTTTGCTGATCGGCGGGCTGGTGTTCAGGGCGGGAGTGAGCCGATACGAGAGCGCAGGGCACTGACATACCGGCGGCATACCCCCGCTCGCTAGCCTCACTTTTGCTACCCGAAGCAGGGGGGAATGTGAATGGAGTTCCTCGTTCTGGGCGGTGTCGAAGCCCGCATAGGAGGCAGGCCAGTCAATCTCCACGCCAGACAGCGGGGTGTGCTGGCGATTCTCCTCGCGGAGGTCGGTCGGAGAGTGACGGTCGACGATCTGGTCGATCGGCTTTGGGACGGCGCGCCGCCACGGGCTTCCCGGGAGACCATCTACACCTATCTCTCCCGGCTGCGCCAGTTGCTGGGCGCCGTCCCCATCGTCCGCACAGGCGGGGGGTATGTGCTCGACGTCGAGCCAACAGCGGTGGACATGCACAGGTTTCAGCAGCTGGTGTCCAGGGCCAGAGCAGCGGACGACGTGGAGGCGTCCATCGCGCAGTGGAACGAGGCGTTGGCGCTGTGGCGTGGCGAGCCTTTCCAGGACCTGGATCTGGCCTGGCTCAACGGGGTCAGGGACACGCTCGTCAATCAGCACTTGTCCGCGTTCCTCGATCGCAATGACCTGTGGCTGCGCCACGACGGCCATGATCAGCTCCTGCCCGAGCTGGCGGCAGCGGCAGCGGCTCACCCGTTGGACGAGCGTCTGGCCGGGCAGTTGATGCTCGCCCTGTACCGGTCCGGTCGGCAGGCTGACGCATTGGTGCACTACACCCACGTGCGGCAACGGCTGGTCGAGCAGCTCGGGTGTGATCCCGGTCCTGCTCTGCAGCGGCTGCATGGCCAGCTGCTCGGTGATGACAGTAGCGTCACACCCCTTGTGGGAGCGCTCCCACCCGAGGTTCCGGCAAACCTGCCCCTTGACCCGGCCGGATTTGTGGGGCGTCGCGATGAAATGAACACGCTGGACCGGCTGCTCGCCGTACGAGCTCCTGTGGTGGCTGTGTCAGGTTCCGGTGGGGTGGGAAAGACGACGCTGGCCGTCCGCTGGGCGCATCAGAATCGTGACGCGTTTCCCGATGGGCAGCTCTACCTGGACCTGCGTGGCTTCGATCCGGCGAGTCCTGTGCTCGGCCCGTCGGAAGCCCTCCAAGCCCTGCTGGAGTTGCTGGGTGTTCCCACTGAGCAGATCCCGGAGAGTGTTGAAGCCCGGATGGGTCGCTACCGCAGCAAGCTGGCCGGCAGGCGAGTGCTTGTGCTGCTGGACAATGCCCGCGACGCTGCTCAGGTGCGGCCGTTGCTGCCGAGTCGGCCAGGCAGCATGGCAGTGGTGACCAGCCGCAGCACCCTGACCGGATTGATCGTCACCGAAGGCGCCCGGCCGGTGCCGCTGGATGTGCTCGACGAGGATGAGGCGCGGCAACTGCTGGCCGCTCGGCTCGGTGCGGGACGACTGTCCAACGAGCCGAGAGCCGTTTCGGAGATCCTGGCCGCCTGCGCTGGGTTGCCATTGGCGTTGGCCATCGCGGCCGCCCGAGCCACCACAACTCCGAAGTTCCCTCTGCTCGCGATCGCCCGCGACCTCACCGACGCCCCGCGTCAGCTCGACACGCTGGCGACCCAGGACCTCACGACGGACATCCGCGCGGTCTTCTCCGCGTCCTACCAGGCGTTGCGCCCGCAGACGGCGCGCCTGTTCCGGATCCTCGGCCAGCATCCAGGACCGGATATCGGGCTGGATGCCGCGGCCCACCTGGCAGACATGCCCAAGGAGCGGGTCGCCCGGCTGTGCGCCGAACTGGCCGACGCGCAACTGCTCGCCGAGTCCGTGCCCGGGCGGTACGTCTTGCATGACCTTGTCCGCTCCTATGCCGGTGAGCTGGCGCGGAACCTCGACTCGGCGAGAACGGTCACCTGCACCGGATCAGCAGTGCGCCCGACTCGCTGCGATCAGTGATGATGGAGACGTGTGACCCCAGCGCACGCAGGAAATACTCCAGGTCCCGATCGTCTGAGACCGGGTCGCCGTCGATCTCGATCCGCTGGGCCGTGCGGATGAGCAACAGTTCGTCGGCGATACGCAATGCCTCGTTCACATGGGTGCAGAGGTCCTGCCAGTGCAGCAGCCGCCAAAGATCCACGTTGATGACGACATCGAAGGCCCCTTCTGGGTAGCCCGTGAACAGACCAAGCAGATGCTCATTCGACTGTGATGGCGGTGCGCCGTGGTCCATTGTGATCGTCCCTGGGGGCAACGGAAGGTCGGCGGTCCCGAGACCCGCGTACAGGACATTCGGCCACGTGGACAGCAATTTTTCCACGCGACGCCACGTGGACTCGTCGGTGCGACCAGCCTCGGAAGCGGTGAACTGAGCCACTCGCTGCCGATAGAGCCGGATCTGGTAGGCGGATAGATCGGGCAGATCGACGCTCGGTTCGACCTCGAAGTGCGCATGCTTCCGCCGGAAGTATGGCTCATTCCCCCGGAACTGGCCGAGTTCGGATCCCCGGTTGCGGTAGTGCGGCAGATGGTACGAAATCATCGACTCGTCGTAGACGAACGCGTCCGGCAGCCGACCCATCTGGACGTAGATGCGGTAGAACAGGTCGATGTCCTCCAGACCCCATTGGAGGCCGAACTGTTCGTCGAAACATCCCACCGCGGTCACGAGCGCCCGCGGCACGGAGACGTTTGTGTAGGCATACAGCCAGGGGGTCTCCATGGCCAACCGTGCAGCCTCATCCGGCACCCCGGCAGGAAACCTTATATCATAGCACTCTCGGTCGCGCTCTTCCTTCGAGATCGCCTCGCCACGCACCAGCCGTCCAGCGAACCCCAGCGAGGTGATCTCGAGCCGAGTGCCCGCCGCCGCCCGTGGACCGGGCGCGTCCCTGTGGAAGCGCCAATGCTTTTCCAGCAGGTCAGGCGCCGCATAGCAGTCACCATCGAGGAAGAGTAGCACGTCGCCGCGAGCCAGGTTCACCGCATGGTTCCTGGTCGCGCTCCGGCCCGCGCGACCGGGAAGTGCCTCGAAGCGGAACCCAAGCTCCAACGCCCGCTTGGCGGACGCCTCGTAGGACACCTCGCTGGGATCCTCCACGACCACGACCTCGAACGCTTCCCTGGGCAAGCTCTGCCGAGCGAGCGACTCCAGGACCGGCTCCAGGCAATGGGCCTGACGGTGCGTGGGGATAACAACGCTCAGATCGTGTTTCCCGGTCCGTGTCATCGCATACCGCCTCCTCGCGCCCTTGGGATGCGAGATTGGCCAGCGCGGCTTGTAGAAGCCTTGGGCAAACCTAAATGCCCAGGTCAGAGAGGGGTGGCAGGCATGGCTCGGGGAGAGCGCCGCCACTATCCTCGGGCTGCATGTTCTCCATCCACCGCCACCACAGACTCGTGGAACACCTCACGCGATCGCACGAGCCCGTAGCCCAAGCGGGACCTTTCGCACTTCACTGGCTGAACCCGCCAGAGGGTGAAAACGAGGCCGAGTTGATGATGGTCCACGATCTTCGCCTGTCGGAGATCGACAACAATGTCGGCAAACACATCCGCCACTCGCTGATCCCGATGCTGGCGAGCACGCGACAGGCGTTAGGAAAAGACCTGCCTGTGTGGGGTGTCTGGGACCAGGAACCTCACGCACTCTTCAACCAGCTCATGGCGACCACGCTCTACTCCGTGCATGCCGACCCGTCCACCTGCTCGCGATGGTTCTACCGCAACACCCTGAAAGGCCTGCGCGAGTCGCCCAGCGAAATCGATCCCACGGACTTCATCCAACCGTTCAGCGAGATCTATCGACGCGTGCGCGAACTGCGACTTGGAAAGTCACTTCTGGATGCCGGGACGTGCCACGGATTCATGCCGCTGCTGCTCAGCACGGATGATCCGGACTCCCGGATCGTCGGCCTGGACATCGACGACTTCCTCATCCAGGCGGCGAGGCATTACGCCGAGGGCGAGGGTATTTCCGGAGTGGAGTTCCTGACGGCCGACCTGTTCGACCCGCGTACCGAATTCTTGCCTCGCTTCGACACCGTCACCGCCATTCACCTGCTTGAACACCTCGACCGCGACACGGCCGCACGCGCCGCCGAGGTGCTGTGGCAACGCACGGCCCAACGACTGATCATCAACGTCCCCATCGAGGAGACCCCTGACCCCTACTTCGGCCATCGCCACTGCCTCGATGTGGGCCAACTGACTGACCTGGGAGAACGACTTGGAGGCCACAGCACCACCTTCGAGGACCACGGCGCTTGGCTGGTCGTGGACCGGTGATGATGGGAAATCACTGCCGGTTCTGCAATCAGGTCACGACGGACATCTCGGCCGGGGTGTACGAGATCGTCGTGAAGATAACGGGGATCTCCACCGCGCACGCGGCCTTGATCAGGGAGCCGGTGGCTTCTACCGCCTCCGAGAGATCAGCGCCCGACGGGTAAGAAGGGTCGGTGAATTCGTAGGTGAGGTCCGCGACGACGATCGCGGGTCTGCGGCCTCGACGGACGCCCACGCCGAAACCAGCGTGGGCGTAGAGGGCGTCGATTCCGTCAGCCACGGCCCAGCTCCTTGATCAGCTTGCCTGGGTACGTACCTTGCCGAGCAACTATCCCTGGAAGAGCCCGACCGCGAACGCGGCGGCGATCGGCACGTATTTGCTCACGTTCGGCGGCAGAAGGGCGGCGGGCTCCACGGAACCACCAGTCGCAGCCTCTCCACGTGTGCCCGCGGAGGCAGGAGCCACCCCAGCGAGCACCGCGGGGCCGACAAACGCCCCGCTCCCGAACTGGGCGATCTTCCCCGGGATCAGAACGTCGGTCTTGAGCCGCAGGACCGCGTTCTCCCCCGCTTCCCCACCGGGATGACGACCTCCGCCTCGGTGTCCCCACTGCCGTGCGTGTCGGCGCCGCGCCCCTGAAGCCGCAGGCGCCTACGCTCTGTGAGACAGAATGAGGAGTGCTGTTCGCAAGCCCGGAGGCCAAGCAGGTCGGCCTCCGGGCTGTCGGCGTTGGAACATCTGGTTCCTCCGAGGGCGACAGGCGCGGCTCGAACTCACCTATCAGCGGCCAGCACAGGACCCGGGTTCGTCTGCGCGGTGGTTCGGGCACCACCTGCCCGAGCAACACGAGTGGTACCAGTAGCTCTGTGATTGTCAGCTGTCAGGGCTGGTGAATTCGCCGACCCAGCTTTCTGTAGTGGCCGAGCAGTCTCGCGGTTTCCGCAGCCGAGTGCCACTGGCGAGCTCCCAGTCGAGGTGGGGGTGTGGTGTGCCCCGGGTTGAGTGGAGGCGGATTTCTGGATTCTTGTGCCACTTGATGAGAGGAAAGTGGCATGGGACGACGGGGCTACCCGCCGGAGTTCCGGCGCAAGGTGCTGGACCTGCTCGAAGCAGGTCGCACGGCCACCGAGCTGGCCCGTGATCTGGACATCAGCACCCAGACGATCTACACCTGGCGGCGGCAAGACCGCATTGACCGCGGGCTGGAGCCGGGCCTGACCAGCGGTGAGAAGGCCGAGTTGGCGGCCGCTAAACGGCGCATCGCCGAGTTGGAGACCGAGCTGCAGGCCACTCGCCGGGCGATCGAACTCATCCGCGAGGCGGCACCCCCAAAAGACGGTTCGAAGCCATCGCCGTGATGGCCGGCGAAGGCATCCCGGTCGAGGTCGCCTGCCGGGTCTTGGCCGTGTCGGTGTCCGGCTACTACGCCTGGCGGGACCGGCCGCCCTCGCCGCGGAGCATCCGACACGCCTGGCTGACCGACCTGATCCGGCAGATCCATCAGCACTCCCG
Organism: Nonomuraea sp. SYSU D8015; assembly: GCF_008065375.1. Lineage (GTDB taxonomy): Bacteria > Actinomycetota > Actinomycetes > Streptosporangiales > Streptosporangiaceae > Nonomuraea. Next base: position 52,075 of record NZ_VJYI01000026.1, on the reverse strand, counting down.
CGGCACCTACGGAGCCCGGCGGGTGCACGCTGAACTGCTCCTGGGCCACCAGGTGCCGGTCAGCCACGGCGCGGTGGAGCTGCTCATGCGCCGGGCCGGGCTGGAAGGACTCAGCGGCCGGCCCAAGTGGCGGCGCACCAAGCCGGACCAGATTGCCACCGACCTGGTCGAGCGGGCCTTCACCCGGACCGGGCCCGACCAGCTGTGGATCACCGACATCACCGAGCACCCGACGCGCGAGGGCAAGGTGTACTGCTGCGTGGTGCTGGACGCCTACTCCCGCCGGGTGGTCGGCTGGTCGATCGACTCGACCCAGACCGCCACCCTGGTGACCAGCGCCTTAGGGATGGCCATCGACAGCCGCACGCCGCCGGCCGGAACGATCATCCACTCCGACCCGGGGTCCAGTTCGGATCCTGGGTCTTCACCCAGCGGGCTAAGGATTCCGGCCTGCTGCCGTCGATGGGTAGCGTCGGGGACTGCTTCGATAACGCCATGATGGAGTCGTTCTGGTCCCGGATGCAGGTCGAACTCCTGGACCGCCAGCGCTGGAACACCCGCATCGAGCTGGCCAACGCGATCTTCGAGTACCTGGAGATCTGGCACAATCGGCAACGACGGCACAGCAGCCTGGGCATGCTCACCCCGATACAGTTCGAGAACGCACCCACCGTGGCATGACAATCCAGGAACGCGACTCCATCAAACCCGGGACACTCCTGTGCTTACGTTGAACCCGGGACAGTTTCTCCCCATAGTGTCCTCGTACCAGGGAGATCCGGTAGATGAGTTCAGGGTTCTCGCATCCCCATCGAGTGCCGCACGCCTCGTCGAATCTCCCGACCGCGTGTCCCCATATCTCGGGGGACCGAAAGTTGGCCGCCCAGGCGATTATCCATGGTATTTGGAGCGCCAGGGGAATCTGGTGATCTCCTCCGGAAGGCGTACGTCGCCGCAGAGGGCCTGGTCGGGGGACTCGCCGTGGATGATGCTGTCCAATTGAGGAGGGCCCATCTCCAGCCGTTGGCCGACCACGATCCTGGGCCGCCCTTCATAGTGGTGGCTGAGATGCTGCTCGAGCAGGCCCGGTGAAGCGTGAGAGTCAGCGTCCAGGAAGAGGATCATGGCTGCCGGGCGGCGTCCAAGAATGACCCGCCGCCCGGCAGTCGTTGCGCTCAACGTCACGAGTGATACCGGCAGATGCAACCGGGGCCCATGTAGTCGCCGCCACAGCCGCTTCGGCGGGCATCGGCATCTCAATGACCTCCAGCACGGTTGGCGCCTCGATCACCTGGATTTCGTCCAGATTGCGGTCCGACACGTCGACCACGGTGGTTGCCATGGTCATGTCCTGTCCTCCGCTCGTGGCGCGTCCGTGGCTGACACAGGCACAAATCATGTCATGACGGTGCGAAGGTCCACCCGCGTTGATCCACTGCGGTTATCGTCCGCTTGACCCTCGGCAGCGCGTGGCGCTCTGCCTCACGCACGGCACCGGGGAGGGCCGGAGTTGCCGCTGGTGCAACCACAGCCACCTCTTCCTGCAGTGACGATCTGCATGGCCTCCAGCACGGTTGGCGCCTCGATCACCTGGATCTCGTCCAGGTCAAGGTCCGACACGTCGAACACGATGGTTGCCATTGTCCTGTCCTCCTTTCGTGGCGTGTCCGTGGCCGAAACAGGCCACGAATCATGTAATGACGGTACAAATATCCGCCCCCGTTGATCCACTGCGGTTATCTTTCGCTTAACACTCAGGGAAACGGTGCGGATAGGGATTGATTTCGGTCTCGGGCGATGGCCGGCTCCGGTATCCGAGCCGTACGGGAGCGGTTCGCAACCGCGGCAGCCCGTGGATACGCCAGTTACAGCGACCGAAGGTCATCGGCAGGTCCCGGGGCAGGGCTCCGGTGAAGCTGGTGACTAGGCTCGTACCGGTGCACGGCTGTGCCGTCTGCGCACCCTCTGCGGGAGAGGAGCTGCGGCTGCGCAGCATCGCCGTCGTGTCGGCGGGCGAGGAGGACGGCGACCTGCTCGAGCGGCTCGATGTGGCCTGCTTCGAGCACGGCGTGAGGTGGACACAGGCCCGGTACGCTGCAGGGATCCTCCGATTGGCCCCCGCTTCGACCAGCATCTCACGGCCTGCCTGACTTGCTCCCGCAGCGTGGAGCGCATCCCGGAGGACGGCCCCGCCCAGGACGGACATGGAAGAGCTGGCCTGGGCGATCGTCGCGGGCGAGATCTTCCATCAGCGGGCCGGGATCGGCACGCCCTTGGAGATGGGTACGATCGTCACTTTTGATCTACGCGCTGGTCATCGCATCAGGAGGTCGTCCGGCGCCGGGCAGGGTGCAAGCGCTGCGGCCACCTGGCGTAGCACTGCCATACCTCAAACATACCGGCTCGTCCTACTTTCGACCTGAATCCGTCCCTCGATGTGGATGCGTTAGGCGAAAGGGCTTCGATGCCGGCCACCGAGATCCTCGACTTCGATGTTCGACCTCACCGTAAGCGGGTGGGAGGTGGAACCCTGACCCTGGACCGCCGCCTGGTCCCGGTCGCCTCCTTGTCCGAGAAGTGTTACCCCTGTTCGGGCACGACCGGTTGCAGCTCGTGCGTTGACACGCCGGGGCCGATCGCTCCCCGCTCGAAGACGAGGACGAAGAGTAGTCGTGGCAGCGGCCGCCGTCGAGAGCGCGGTGGCCCGCGTGCTGCATCCCGGGTGTTTGTCTAGCGAGGTAGAGGTGCACATCCCACCATTGATCCGGCTGGCCGGAATATCGTCGCAGGTCCTCCGCGAGTTGCGCTTCCACGAGGTCGGACAGGCAATGGAGAAACATCTGGAGTTGCGGCGCAGGCTGAAGGCCGAGGGCGAGCAACTAAGCGACGGTCTGTACGAAGTGATCGGTGGCTTGGCCGACGATCCGGCCAAGCCGTTCCTCGTCGGATTGCGTCGAGCCCTCTACCAGGGGCGAACACCCACCGCGCGCGAGTGGAGCCCGAGTACTCGAAAGGCGCTGGGGCTTGAGCTCGCCAACCGAGTGGAGCACTGGCTGGACCTGCACGCGCAGTGGCGCGCGGGTGAGCTCGACCTCGATGAGCTGATCAGATCCGAGACGGGCGCTCGCGCCGCCAGCCTGCGACACATCGCGTCGACGCCCGCTTTCCGGCGCGGCCTTGTGCAGTCCAGTGCCGCGCTGGCGGACGACCTGGATAAATGGCTGGCGGACCCTGACCGCGCCCCCCGGCATCGGCTGGCGGCGGCCTTGGCCAAGTACTTGACCCGCGCCGCCGCCAAGACTAGTCCTTTCAGCACGTTCATGGTGACCGGGCCAAGCACGTGGACCGAGGACGATGTCGCGGTTCGCCAGAGGGCGGATGGACTGCGAGGCGCGCGGGGACTACTTCAGCTCGGCCATGTCACCCGGGCAGACCTGCACGTGGCGCTGGTGACGAGCGAGCGCACCCGGCGCGGCATGATCATACGAGTCAATCCGAGCGTGGTCGTCGTCGGCGATCGGCTCCGCTTTCTCGGCCGTCCTCCCGAGGAACCGATGGTCACCATCGGCAGCACTCCGGCGATCCGTGCCTGCCTGGACCTGCTCAGCGAGGCAGCGGACGTCACCGTCGGCGAGCTCGTTGGGCGCCTGGCGGCCAAGGGAAACTCCGAGCCGTCACAGGTCAACGCCTTTCTCGATCGCCTCGTCGAGGTCGGCTTGCTACAGGTCACGCCGCATCCCGGCGGGCAGGTCACCACGCCGGGAGCGACGGCGCGATGGTTACAGTCGCTCGGCGAGGAGTTCGCCCATGAGGGAGCGCTCGTCCAGACTGTCAGCGATTACCTGAGCGACGATGTGCCGATCGACGACGTAGCCAGGCATCGGAGCCGGCTTAGCGGCGCGAGTCACGCGCTCGCCAGCCTTGCCCGACATCTGGGACAACCGATCGAGTCGAGCGAAAGCCTGGCCACCTTCGACGCCGCCGTGGCCGAGGGGCCGCTGGCCGAGTGCGGGCGAAGCGCCTGGCAGCCGGTCTTGGACGACCTGCAGATCATTCGTCGGTGGCTCGCGTTGTTCAGCTCTGGCCTCGATCTGAAGATCGCCCTGGACACGTGGTGGACTCGAAAGTCGTCCACCGACCATCGGGTCCCCTACCTGGACTTCTACCACGAGCTTATGAAGGAGGTCGCCAGCGGCTCTGCGGCGGGCGAGGTGATCGGCGGCCTGTGGCGTTCGACGGCGAAGTGGCGAGAGAGCGGGTCAGCCCGCGCGGACGAACTTCACGTCCTCCGTGACGACGCCGCCCGAATGCTTTGGGGCGAGCACGATGACGACGGGGTCGTCAGCATCGAGCCCGGGGAACTGGCCGTCGCGGTTGCCCGGTTTCCCCAGTGGGTGGACGAGCTGCACTCGCTGGGGATGTACGGCCAGCCACTGATGGAGACCGCGGGACCGGCGTTTGTGGTCAACAACGTTTTCATCGGATACGGCAAGGGCCACCGCCGGATGGACGGCTTGATGGATCGTCGGGCGGAGCCCTGGGTGATCCCCAACGACTATCCGTTGTTCGCCGGGCTCGGAGGATCCCTCGGAACCTCGTTGAACGTCCGGGAGCCATGCGTGCCATACGAGATCGTCTATCCGTGGCACGGGGACGCGCGTCCCGGAGTCCACGAGCTCAATCTGCGCGATCTGTGGGTAGAGCGCGATCACGCGCGTGGACTCCTGCGCTTGCGGGCGGCGGGCCTCGACCAGGAGATCAAGCCGCTGCATCTCGGCCTGAGCGCACCGTGGACCCTGCCACGTGCCGCCCAGTTGCTCGTGAAGGGATTCGGGGAGGACGCTCCCGTGCCGATCGCTGCCCTCGCGCCGCGCGGGCACTGGTCGGCGCTGCCCCACTCGAGCTTGGTTCCCCGAGCACGAGTGGGGCGCGTGGTGGTGCGCCGCGCGCACCGGAGAGTGGCGCCGCAGGACATCCCTGCGCCGCGGGCCGGGGAACGAGAGGCCGCTTACCTCGTACGGCTGGCCGAATGGCGACACGACTCCGGGATCCCTGAAACCTGTTTCGTGAAGAGCCTCTACAACAGTCGTTCCCCGGCCCGAGTGGGTGAGCACAAGCCGCTATTCATTGACTTCGCCAACCCTTTCCTGCTGCTGGTCTTCACCGACTTTCTGCGGCTCCCCCACGACGCGGTCCTCTTCGAGGAAGCACTGCCGGATCCAATGTTCGCGTCCGAGAACTACGGCGGAGGCCATGTGATGGAGATGCTCATGGACGTCTCGGCATGGGACCGCTGACATGGGAGAGGACCAGTGGGTTAGCGCGCACATCTTCTACCACGGTGATCAGGACCGTCTCATTCTCCGATTGGTTCGGCAGATCGTGGACGACCTGGCTGGTCCCGGCTTCTTTTTTCTCCGCTACTGGGAAGCCGGGCCGCACGTGCGGTTACGTGTGCGGGCCGAGCCACCCGACCACGACCGGGTCCGCCGCTTGATCGAGGAGAGGTGCCGCGACTTCTTTCACTCATGGCCGTCCGCGAATCGCATGAGCCAGGCGGAATACGAGCAGTCAGCCCCTGGGCTGGCCCGCGCGGAGCAGATGATGGAGTTCGCACACACCCTGGCGCCGAACAACTCCATCTCGTTCATCCCGTATCGCAGGGAGTATCGGCGATACGGGCACCCGGCCATGGCAGCGGTGGAGGAACACTTCGTGGACTCCAGCAGGATCGTCCTCGCGATGATCGAGCAGGGGATCACCGACACGCAGCGGGTCACCGTGGGCGTTGCGCTGTACCTCATCGTCGGGCTCCAGCTCCAGGGGCCGGTCGAGGCTCCGCAGGAGTACGCCGAGCACTTCGCGCGGCAGCGCGACATCCTAATCCCGCTGGGTCGGCGCCTGCGCGCGTTGCTAGATCACGCGGATCGGGTGATGCGTGACGACGGCTTGGCTGGCTGGTCACTGACGACAGTGAGGCTGCGCAAGGCGCTGCAAGCGGACCATGGCAGGACAGCCGCGGTGATGACCACGTGCGCGCATCTCGCCGCGAACCGCCTGGGAATCGATCTGCTCACCGAGCGGTACGTGTCCTCCCTGGCGATGTGGACAATCCAGGAACTGCGCGAGGAAGAGCGGTGGGCATGACGTCACCGATCGAGGAAGTGGTCCAACTACGGCCGGAGGTGTGTCCGTGGCCGTGCAAAAGTTTTGCGGCGTCGTCGAGAGCGAGTACCTGGCCGGGACCGAGCCAGTGACGGGTGCGCGGATGCCACCGGCGCAGCGTGGCTGCAGTTCTTCCTGTCCGAGCCGTGCTGGGATCCCGATCGGATCAAAACAGCCGGAGCGTGGGCCTTTCGTGCAGGCGGCAGAAAGGCCCTACGCCGGCTTACCTGCGAGCGTGGATCAGCAGAACTTCGCCTTTCGCACGTCTGACCACAGGTAGGTCTTCGTGTAAAAGTTCTTCATCTTGCCGTGGGCCACGTACTCACACAGTGGGTCCAGGGCGTTGGACACGTCGACCGTGACTTCTCTTCCGTAACTGCAGTTGAGAACCTTTGCCCAGATCAGGCCATAAGGTGTCTCGCCGTGATCGACGATATGAACACCGCTGCTGCCGTAGCACGGGGCGCAACAGGGATCTGCTGACGCCGCCGGCGCGGTGACCGCCGCTCCTCCCAAACGAGAGAGCCTCCCAGTAGTGCACTTGCTGCACGTCTTGCTAATGACATTGAACTCCTTTCGTCTGTACGCAGGTTTTCGTCTCGCGCTGAAATGACGCTGGATCGGCCATGAAACTGCAGGTCACGGAACAACGAAGGCTGTTCTTGTAGAGACCGATGCGCTGGCCGTGGACGCCCTACTGCAAGGCGCGCGTTAACCACCAGATCGTCTCCCACTAGGCGTTTTTGTTGTTTCCGCCAGCCTGCATACTCCCGACCTGCACCGTTACGCCTGATCATGCCCCAGGACCGCGATTGGATGTGAACGCGAGTTGTCGTGCCTACGTTTTCTGTCCGCCAGACAGTGTGCTCGGGAGATCGGCCATAGAGAACGGTTATGACGGCAGGTATTGGACCGCGGCACCGCCTGCGGACGACCATGATGATCGATTCCGACCCACCGAGCGGAGAGACATCATGACCGAACAGCCGCAGCCGTCGAGGCGGGCCATCCTCACGAGCGGCGCCACGGGTGCGGTGGCACTGGCCGCCGGGGCCGTGGCCGCCGCCGCGCCCGCCTCGGCCAACACGCAGAACCCACCCGCCCCTTCCACGGGCAGGGCCGACCGCCGCGGGCGCTTCGCCGGCAAGGTGGTGCTCATCACCGGGGCGACGTCGGGCATCGGGCAGGCCACCGCGTACGAGATGGCAAGGCAGGGCGCGCACGTCTTCTTCTGCGGGCGGCGGGAGGAGTTCGGCCGGCGGCATGAGCGGGAGATCAGGCGGTTCGGCGGGGAGGCCACGTACATGCGGGCCGACGTGTCGGAGGAGGACGACGTGCGGGCGTTCGTGGGCGAGTGCGTACGCCGGTACGGGCGGGTCGACATCGCCTTCAACAACGCCGGCATCGAGAGCCCCAACGCCGCGCCGCTGCACGAGCAGACGCTGAGCGACTTCGAGCAGGTCTGGCGCACGAACGCGGCCGGGGTGTTCCTGGCGATGAAGTACGAGATCCCGCACATGCTCCGGCAGCGGGCCGGGATCATCGTCAACACCGCCTCCATCTCGGCCGAGGTCGGCTTCGCGACGATCTCGCCCTACAACGCGAGCAAGCACGCGGTGGCGTCGCTGACCAAGGTGGCCGCGCTGGAGTACGCGGACAAGAACATCCGGATCAATGCGCTGGCTCCGGGTGCCGTGGACACGCCGATGCTGGAGCGGGCGGCGAAGGCGTTCGGGGTGACGTACGAGCAGATCGCACAGGACTACCCGATCAAGCGCATCGTGCGACCGCAGGAGATGGCCCGGGTGGTGATGTGGCTGGCGTCCGACGACGCGACCGCCGTCCTCGGCACGGACATCGACGCCTCCGGCGGCTACCTCACCGGCTGACACCGGTGACGCGCTGACCGGCGCACCGGTGAAGGTCACGCGCCGGCAGTGACGGCTCAGCCAGTCCAGGGCCGGCATGAACGCCCCATCGGGATGCCGTACGGGCGGGCGTCCAAAACCAGGGGACAACCCTTGTCGACGAGCCGTCGCGAGCAGCCGTCGATCGTGCCGGCCCAGAATCCCACCTGGTCGCAGCGGGCTTGCCCACGAAGGTCAAGCCGACCCGATGATCTTCCGGACTTCTGCGATCATGCGGGCGATCAGGGGGTTGAACGCGTCACGAGGCCAGACGATGGCGAGGTCGAAGGGGGCGGCGTCGGAGACGGGGATCCAGCGGAGGTCGCCGACGGCAGGGAGTGTAGCGCTGAGCGGCTGCGGGGCCAGCCAGATACCCCGGCCGCGGGCCGCCTGCAGCAGGCAGTCCTCGATGCTGTCGACGATCGGGCCCGGTGGTGGCGGGCTGCCGGGGCCCGGGCCGGCGCACCAGTACCGCTCGGCCTCGGCGGAGGTGAGGACCTGGGGACGGATGACCGGTTCGGTGGCCAGATCGGCGAGAGTGACGGCGGAGCGGTGGGCGAGCGGATGGCCGGCGGGCAGGAGGACCACCCGGGGATCGGTGCGGATGACCGCGTGATCCAGTCCTACGTCGCCCACCGGCAACCACATGAAGGCGGCGTGGGCCTGTCCGGCTTGGAGGAGGTCCAGTTCCCGGCGAGGGGTGGGGACGCTGGTGAGCTCGACGCGTAGCCCGGGGGTGGAGGCCTCCAAGGCGTCGGCCACCTCGACCGCGAAGAGGTTGGTGGCGTACGGACAACATGCCAGGCGGATGGTTCCGGCCTCTCGCCTGGCGGTGGCGCGTACACGCTCGGCGAGTCCGGCCACGTCACTGAGCACGTCCTTGCCTCCGGCCGCCAATTCCTGCCCGGCGGGGGTGAGCAGCACACCTCTCGAGGTACGGACCAGGAGCGCCACCCGCAGCGAGCGTTCCAGTTGCTGGATGTGGTTCGACACCGCCTGCTGGGTCAAATGGAGCCTGGCCGCGGCCCGGGTGATGTTGAGCTCCTCCGCCACCGCGAGGAAGGACTTCAGACACCGCAGATCGATCATGTCTCAACGCTAGGCACCACATTTCGCTGGGACTGTCCCAACGACTTGTTGTTTCCCTCACAGCGACCCGGCACAGCACTATCGCATCGGCACGAGCCGCTGACTGACGGAAAGGATGACGAGGAGCGCCATTCCCCGCCGGCGGCTCCTCAGGCTTCAGCCGGCTGCTCCGCGAGTGCGGCGACAGGGTGGCGGCCACCGTCCTGGTACAGGTCGTTGACGGGAGCCGGTTCGAATGCTTGGGGCCTGCCTGACATTTACAGCATCTTTCGGGTGCTCATGCTCTAATCCCGTCTCATGATCAACAGAAGGGACCTCCTGATGACCGATCGTCCTCCCGCACAACACCCCGATTCCCGACGGACGCTGTTCGGCGTCGCCGCCGGCGCTCTTGCGGGCGCGACCGTACTGACCGCTTCGAGGCACGCCTCGGCGGAGGTCTCCGCGGAGGGCGGCGGTGGCGTGCGGCGCGTGGCCGACCGGGCGATGGACCGCTTCGACCACGGCTGGCGCACCGGCGAATGGGACCCGTTCCTGGCCATGCTGACACCGCGCTTCTCCTTCTGGTTCCCCGAAGGCCAGTGGCGAGGGCGCCACGAGGGCGAGGCCGGGCGGCAGGCCATCGCGGCATGGGCCGAGTTCCACGCCGACAACGGCAACAGGGTGCAGGGCCGGCGAAGAAGCGTCACCACCATGGGCGATCGGGTCCTGTACGAGTACGACTCCCGCGGCGCTTCGCCCTCGACGGCCGGTTACCTGAACTGGGAGACGATCATCGTCAAAGTGACAGGCGAGCGTATCAGCGCGTTGCACGAATACTGGGGGAACATTCCGCCGACCGGTGAGTGAGATCCCATGGTCATATCCGGCATCGGGCTGGGGATGGAAGGCATCGACGTCGCCGAGTTCGACCGCAACCCGCACGGCACGGAGTCATGACGGGGTCGGGAAGCAGGCTCTCGGAGGCGCACCATCCGGAAGATGTGGAGTTCCGCCTGCTCGGCCCCGTCGGGATCTGGGCAGGTGACAGGCTCCTCGGCCCTTCCACTGCGCAGCAGCGTTCGGTGCTCGCGATGCTGGTGCTCAATGCGGGCCGGACGGTTCCGGTCGATCGGCTGATGACGGCTGTGTGGGAGCAGGAGCCTCCGGCCTCGGCGCGCAACGCGGTCCAGGGATACGTGTCCAGGCTGCGGCGGGTGCTCGCCCGGACGCCCGACGTCGAGCTGTCCACATCGCCGCCGGGATACCGGCTCGCCCTGGACCCGGAGCGGGTGGACCTGCTGCGCTTTCGCGAGCTCGTCGCGCAGGCGTCCGCGAGCGCTCCCGCCCGGGCGAGCGACCTGTTACGGCAGGCGCTGCGGTTGTGGCACGGGCCGCCGCTCGCGGACGTGGCGGGCGACTGGCTGCCTGACACGTACGGCGTCACGCTGGAGGAAGAGCGGCTGAGCGCCGTCGAGAAGCGCATCGCGATCGACCTACGGCTGGGCCGTCATCGAGAATCGCTCGTCGAACTGCCCCTGCTCATCAGCGAGCATCCGCTGCGGGAGCGGCTGGTCCACTTGCTGATGGTGGCGCTGCATCAGGACGGCAGGCGGGCGGCGGCGCTGGAGGCCTACCGTGACCTGCGGCAGCGACTGGTCGAGGAACTGGGCATCGATCCCGGGATCGAGCTGCAGCAGTTGCATCAACGCATCCTGGAGGAGGACTCTCCGGCCGGAGCGGACGGCGGTGCGGCGCCGGTCGACGGGCTCGTCACTGTTTCCGATCACTACGGAGACCCGCAGGACGAGGCCGAGTACGCGCCGCCGGCACCCGCGGAGTTGCCCGCCCGGGCGACCACGTTCACCGGCCGATCGGATGAGGTGGCCCGCACGTGCGGCGTCTTGCGCGGTGGCGGCTCCGGCGGGGTGCGGATCTGCCAGATCAGCGGGATCGGCGGGGTCGGGAAATCGTCGCTGGCCATCCAGATCGCCCATGCCGTCGCGGGCGACTATCCCGATGGTCAGCTGTACATCAACCTGCACGGTGACACGCCGCACGCCGACCCCGTCGAACCGATGGAGGCCGTGCGCCGGTTGCTTCGCTCCTTCGGCATGGCGGACTCGGCCATACCGCAGGATCTGGAAGAGGCCGCAGGTCGCTTCCGGTCGCTGACCCACGGCAAGCGGGTGCTCATCGTCCTGGACAACGCGCGCGACGCCGCGCAGGTGCGGCCGCTGCTCCCCGGTAGCGCCGGGTGCGCGGTGCTGATCACCAGCCGCCGCAGGCTCACCTCCTTCGAGGGCGCCATACAGATCGCGTTGGACGTGCTGTCGGACGAGGAGTCCCTCGACCTGCTGAGTGCCAAGGTGGGAGACAAGACAATCGCGGCGGAGCCCGATGCGGCGGTCGAGGTTGTACGGCTGTGCGGCGGCTTGCCTCTGGCCTTGTGCCTGGCGGCGGCGCGGTTGGACGGTCGACCGGCCTGGTCGCTCGCGGCACTGGCCAAGCGCCTGGCGAACGGTCGGCGGCTGGACGAACTACGCGCCGACGACCGGACGATCCGCGCGGCCTTCCAGGCCGGCTACCGGCATCTGGGCGCCGACGCACATGGCCGGGCCGCGGCGGGCATGTTCCGGCTGCTGGGCCTGCTCGACGGGCCCGACATCAGCCTTTCTGCCGCCGCCGCGCTGGCCGGCCTCCCCGACGAACAAGCGCAGGACCTGCTCGATCACCTGGTCGACGCCCAACTGGTGGACAACTACGCCCCGGACCGCTACCGGCTCCATGACCTGCTGCGGCTGTTCGCCCGCGAACGTGCTGAGGAAGAGGAGGACGAGCCGGCGCGGCGGCTGGCCGTACAACGGCTTCTGCATCATTACCTGGCCACCGCCCGCACGGTGATCCGGAGGCTCAACGGCAGCGCCGCGTGGCGACTGGAGATCGGGCCGCTCCAGGTGATGTGCCAGGGATCGACATTGGTGACGAAGGACGACCTGCAGACGTGGATCGCCACCGAGGCGGACAACATCCTGGCGGTCGTGGGGCAGACGACGCGCACCCCCGCCGCCGGCCTGGCCGTCGCCCTGGCCGCGAGCTTCTCCGTCTCGCTGCACGAGCGAGGCTTGTGGTCCAAGCAACTCCGCCTCGGCGAACTCGCGTTGTCGGCCGCCGAGCACACGAACGACACGCTGTACCTGGCCGTCGCACACGGCGATCTCGGCTGGGCCCATGTCTACGCGGGGAACCCGGACGACGCCATCCGCCACCTGCATCGCTCCCGGACCGCTTTCGCCCAGGCCGGAAACGCCAGCCGCGAGGCGGCGCTGCTCGATCACATCGGGGTCGCCTACAGAAGCGCGGGCCGCTACGACGAGGCCATCCCCTATCACCTGCGCGGCCTGGCCCGGATCAGCGAGTCGAACGACCGGCTGGCCGAAGGGGCGATGCTCACCCATCTGGGCCTGACCTATCAGCGGGCAGGGCGCTTCGACGATGCCATCGCCGCGCACACCCGCTCGATCGCCGCCTTCAGGGAGGCCGTCGTCCTGGACTATCTGGCCAGCGCCATCGCGTACCTCGGCGAGGCGCATCGGCTGGCGGGAAACCCAGGCCAGGCCGTGGCCTGCTACCAGGAGGCGCTGGACGTCCATCGTAAGGCCGGCTACATCGGTGAGTTCCGGGAGGCCGACATCCTGTGGGGGCTGGGCCGCGCTTTCCAGGACGCCGGCCGGACCACGAATGCGCGCCAGGCCTGGCGACGCTCGACCGCGATCATGCACGGCCTCGGCCTCATCACCGCGGAGGAGAGGCACGCCCTGGAAACCAGCGACGTGCCGGAGACCCCCCATGTGATCGAGCGACACCACTGAGTTTCAACGCCACTTCAGCGCCGTTTCAGCACCGCTTGCGAGCATGTCTCGCGCACAAGGCACCGAAGAAGGAAGAAAGAGCGATGACGAGGAATGTACGAATTCTGGTGGCGGCAGCGGTGACTGCGGGCGCGCTCACGACGCTCCCCGGCGGGACCGCCCAAGCGGTGGTACCCGTCGCGACATCGGCGCAGGTGACGCGGTCGACACAGCAGGCCGGCATCAAGCACAAGGCCAGCATCAAGTGCACAACCCCCAGAGGCGCCAGGACCAACTTCTCCTGGGGCGATGGGATCACGACGGTCACGGTGTACTTCAACAACCATTGCTCCCACCGGGTGTCGGCGAAGCTGCACATCAAGAACTCCGTCGGTGGCAACTACACGGAGTGCATGGTCACCAACGGCGGGACCAAGGGCCGGAAGAAGTTCCACATCGGGGCGGCCGGCACGTTGACCGAGATCACCAAGGGCTGCTGACCGCCGGCTCCGGCAGGCCGCGATGTGCAACGCCGTCAGTCGCCGGTGTAGCGCAGGACGTAGATCCCCTGGTTCTTGTCCGAGATGTAGATGTAGCCGCGCCGGTCCACGACCACGTCCTCCGTCTGAGCCACGAGCCTGCCCTCCGGCATCGGCCCGTATCTGCGAGTGGGGTCGGGCGGCACGAAGTAGCCGACCTCGCGTGGCAACCGGGTGTTGGACACGTCGTAGATGCGCAGCCCGGCGTTGAAGTGGGCGACGTAGAACAGGTTGCCCTGTCGCTGCACGTCGGGGTGGTGCTGATGGTGGTTGATGTTGTGCGGGCCGCTCCATCCGCCCCTGCCGGAGAAGTCCGGATACAGCGCCCCGGGCGGCGGTTCGGGCGTCGGCAGCAGCGACAACAACCACGGATTGGCCGGATCCGAGATGTCCACGATCGAGGCGTGCGGCGCGGCGCCCTTGCCGTAGGACACGTCCTCTGAGTTGGCAAAGGCGATCTTGCGGTCCGGGATCGGCAACACGCCGTGCACCCCGAAGCGGGAGTGGAAGGGCGGGCTGAAGCTCAGCCCGCCGACCGGCTTGGGCGCGCTCACGTCCGAGATGTCCAGCACGACCAGCCCGGCCGCGCCGTAGGGCAGGTAGGCGAGGTCGCCGACGGCATACGGAGGGCCGTGCAGGGACACATCCGCGCCGTTCGCACAGCAGAAGCCGTGCGTGTGCGGCCGCTCCCGCGGAGGCGTGCTCTCCTCGCCGTCGCGTTGGCCGGGCACCCACCAGCGGCCCACCTCCCTGGGCCGGGTGGGATTCTCGATGTCGACGATGGTGTAGATGTTGCCGCGGAAGCCCTTCACGCCCGCCGCCACGTGCACGTAGCGGCCACCCGGGTAGAGGTTGCGGTGGGTGCCGGTCCCGCCGGTCGAGTAGTGGCCGAGCCTGCGCGGGCGCACCGGGTCTTTGATGTCCCAGATGTAGATGCCCTCCTCGAAGGGGGCGTCCGGGTCGCCGCCGAAGTTCGGGAAGATCTGTTCCAGCGCGGTCACCATGATGTCGCCGTGCAGATCGACCTGCAGCGTCCAGGTGTCCTCGGGCCCCGGCACGAACGCCACCACCTCGGGCCGCCGCGGATCGGTGACGTCCACGACGCTCCAGCCGGAGTGCCAGAAGTGGCCGGTGTAGAGGTACCACCTGCCGTTCACCTGGCGGATGGCGAGCTTGAAGGCCGGCCGGTGGTCCATATCGGTGTAGCCGACGACCTCCACGTCGCGGGCGTACTGACCTCTCGGACCGGCGGTCACCGCATCCGCCTGGGCCGGTGTGACGCCTGCCTGGGTCGCCGCCAGGGCGGAGGCCGCCGTGAGCGACGCGCGCAAGGCCTGCCGCCGTGACACCCCGGTCTCTGGTCTCTGGGCTTCCACATCTCTCCTCACGTCAGTGATCAAAAACACGACCAGCCAAGCGGACCATCCGTAAAGACACACGAAAGATCGTCTTTATGCCGGCCGTACACGATCCGCCGACCGCGCGCCCGGCCCGAGCTCGATGAGCAGGTCGAACGCGGTGGGGGAGTCCGGCTACGCCCGGGCCTGTCGCGGCTGACGCGGTGCCGGGAAAAGGGCGCGGAAGTTGTGTACCAGCGGGTTGGGGTCGCCTGTACGCCAGGTCACGTCCAGCGTGACGACCCGGGTCGGCGGTGAAAGCGGGCGGAAGACCACGTCGCCGCGCCGCAGCCGGGCCACCGACTCGGGCACGATGGACACGCCTATCCCCGCCGCCACCAACCCCACGATGGTCTGCATCTGCACCGCCTCCTGCACGATCACCGGCTCGAACCCCGCCGCCAGGGCGACGGAGGTGATCCGGTCGTACAGAGCGGGTCCATACCGCCTCGGGAACATGACGAACGGCTCCCTGGCCAGGGCGGCGGCCGGGAGCGTCCCGCGCGTGGCAAGCGGGTGGTCGGCCGGCAGGGCGGCGAGGAGCAGTTCGCGGGCCACGGTGCGGGTGGTCAGAACCTCGGCGGCGGGACCGGCGAGCGGAGCGTGCAGGAGGCCCACGTCGAGCAGCCCCTGCCGCAGCTCCTCGGCCTGTTGCGCGGTTGGCAGCTCGCGCAGCTCGATCTGGACGCCCGGATAGCGGGCGCGGAAGCGACGCAGCACTCTTGGCAGCGTGATGTTCGTGGCCGACCCGACGAACCCGATCACCAGCCGCCCCGCCTCTCCTCTGCCCGCCCGGCGGGCCGATTCGGCGGCGAGGGCGGCGTGGGCCAGGCTCATGCGGGCCTCGGCCACGAAGGCCTCTCCCGCGGGGGTGAGGCGTACCTGCCTGGTCGTGCGCTCGAACAGGCGCACCCCCAGCTCCTCCTCCAGCTTGCCGATCTGCTGGCTGAACGGCGGCTGCCGCACGCCCTCGCGGAGCGCCGCCCGGCCGAAGTTGAGCTCCTCGGCGAGCGCGACCGCGTAGCGCAGCTGCTGCAGATTCATATGCCTTCGATATTAATGGACCCTCGTATCGCTCTGTATGCCCTGTAATCGGCTCGGGCGGCGAGGGTGGCCTCATGATGAAGTCGATGATTGTCGGGCTTGCTCTCCTAGGTGCGCTTCACCATGGTTGGGAGGACTTCAGGACGGAGCGGCCTCTGTACGTGTCGGGGACGGTGACGGAGGTCCGGTGGGGCAACCCGCACCCGGAGATCCGGCTGCGGGTGACGGCTCCGGTGCGACTGCCGTCCGGGTTGGCCGAACGCTCCATTCCGGCCGAGTTGGAGGAGCTCGGAGGACGGGACGTGCTGCGGCGCACCCAGGCGTACGACGGCCAGGACGACGAGGTGGTACTGATCCTCGCCCCGGTGGAACGGCTGACGGCCTGGGGCATGCCGGACCGGGTGAACCAGGGCGAGCGGCTCGAGGCAGTGGGGTACATCCATCGCGAGCATGCGGAGGAGTTCCGGCCGGAGCTCCTGATCAGGCAGGACGGGCGGGCGATCAGGCAGCGCTCGGTGCCTCTGCCGGAAGGCGCTCTCCCGACTTCTCCCGGCTCCGAGACCGGACCCACGGCCGGCGACCACGGCAGCGGCGCCGTGGCAACCGGCTCGGACATCGGCGGCGGTGCCGGGCCATTGCCCTGGCTCGTCGCGGGTGTCCTCGTGGCCGCCGGTACCGGGGTGGTGGTTGTGGGGATCAGGAGGAAGGGCGGCAACGGCGTATGAGACCGCTCGCCCTCGGCGAGATGGACGTGCTCATGTGGCTGGAGGGAACGTGCGTCGCGGAGTTCGTCCGGGTGACCCCGTGGGTGTACTCCTCCTTGGAGATCGTGCACCTGCTGGGGCTGGCGCTGTTGGTCGGCCCTGCCGCGCTGTTCGACCTGCGGCTGCTCGGCGCGGGACGGGACGCGATCTCGGTGCAGACGGCGGCGCGGTGGCTGCTGCCGGTGGCCCGCGCCGGGTTCGCCGCCGCGGCGGTGTCCGGGACGGCGATGTTCACGTCGGGTGCCAGGGAGATCGCGGACACCGGTGCCGCGCCGGTCAAATTGATCCTGCTCGTGGTGGCCGGGCTGAACGTCGCGGTGTTCCACCTCGGCGTTTATCGCCGCGTGGGCGCGTGGGACGGCCGCCGCCGCGCACCGGCGGCGGCCAGGGCTGCGGGTGCCGTCTCACTCGTCACGTGGGCAGGGGTGGTCGCCTGCGGGCGGCTGATCGCCTACACCTGACCGTCTTTACCGGGACTCCCTCGGCGTCACCGAGATCGGTGCGCCGGCCGGACCGGCGCCGGCGGGCGGTGCGGCCGTCCCGGCGTGACCGGTTCAGCCTGGCACGTTCATACGCTGGATGCCGATCACCGAAATCAGCCGCAGCGCCTCCTCGGCAGGAGAGCCGGGGTCGGCCGTGTAAATCACCACGTGCTGGTCCCGGTCGGAGATGTCCAACACGTTGCAGTTCAGAGTGATCGGGCCTACCAGCCGGTGGTGCAGGGTCTTGCGCAGGCTCGGCCCGGGGGACACGTCGTGGGAGGCCCACAGCCGGCCGAACTCCGCGCTACCGGCCAGGAGTTCGGCCACCAGTTCCTCCACTTCGGAGGCGCCGGGGTAGCGCGCAGCGGCGGCGCGCAGCCGCCGGGCCGCCTCATGGGCGAACACGGCCCGGTCCGCCTCCGCCAGGACGGGCAGCCGGGACCCATCCGGGTGCGGCCCGAGGAAGGCATACCGGATGAGGTTGCGGTCACGCCGGGGGAGCGCGGAGAAGTCCGCCATCAAAGCGGCCGCCAGGTCGTTCCAGGCGATCACCTCGTAGGTGGCGGACAGCACGGTCGCGGCAGCCTGCGGCAGCCGTTCCAGCAGGTCAAGAATGCTGCGGTGCACCTCGCGGCATGGGCCGGGCGGCGAGCTCGGCGGGGCGCCGGCCAAGTGGTGCAGGTGGTCTCGCTCGGCGTCCGACAGGCGCAGCGCCCGGGTCAGCCCGGCCAGCACCTCGCGGGACGGGCGCGGGGCGCGGGCCTGTTCGAGGCGGGTGTAGTACTCGGGCGAGATGTACGCGAGCTGGGCCACCTCCTCGCGGCGCAGCCCGGGAGTGCGGCGCCGCCGCCCGGCCGGGAGGCCCACGTCGGCGGCAGAAATCCGCTCCCGCCTGCTGCGCAGGAAGGCGGCCAGTTCCTGTTTGTCCACGCTTCCACTATGTGTGGTCGACGCCGTGCTCAGCCAGGTACAACCGGTGCCTGGCTGAGCTCCATGCCCGGGACCAGGCTCGATGCCATGACTGATGACACGAACACGGGCCTGCTGGCCGGCAAGGTCGCCTTCATCACCGGAGCCGGGCGCGGCATCGGCGCCGCCGCGGCGCGGCTGTTCGCCCGAGAGGGCGCCACGGTGCTGCTCGCCGCCCGAACCGAGGACCAGCTCAAGGCGGTGACCGAGGAGATCCGCGCGGCGGGCGGCACCGCCGATCACGTCGTGTGCGACCTGGCCGACCCGGGCAGCGTCCGCGCCGCAGTGGACCGGGCCGTAGAGCTGTACGGCAGACTCGACGTCGCCTTCAACAACGGCGCGACGGCGGTGCCGCCGGCACCGATGGACCGGATGCCGGAGGCCGACTTCGACCTGATGTACAGCGTGAACTTCAAGGGACAGTGGGTCGCCATGTCCGCCGAAGTGGCCGCGATCCGGGCCACCGCCGGGACCGGGGCGATCGTCAACACCTCCACCGTCGGCAGTTGGGGGCCGAACCCCTTGCTGCCCGCCTACGGCGCGATGAAGCGGGCGCTCAACAGTCTCACCGAGTCGGCCGCCGCCACCTACGGCCCGGAGGGCATTCGGGTCAACGGGGTCGCCCCCGGTACCACACTGACCGAGATGATCCACGGTTGGGAGGCCGCCTCGCCGGGGATCGTCGAGCAGCTCAACGCGCGGACCTCGCTGCGGCGCGCGGCCGAGCCCGAGGAGGTCGCCGAGGCCGCCGCCTGGCTGCTCAGCGACCGCTCCTCCTACGTGACCGGGGCAGTGCTGCGAGTGGACGGCGGCCTGAATTGAGCTGGAGAAGGGCCAGTGTGAGATCACTCGGAAGGCATCGCATGTTCTCGTGGCTGGGACATTTCACCTATGTGCGCAGGCGCGCGTTGCTGATCGCGGCCAGCCTGTTCGTGCTGCTCGCCGGCCTCTGGGGCAGCGGGGTCTTCGGCGCCTTGGACACCGGTGGGTTGGAGTCTCCCCATGCGGAGTCGTACCGGGCCAATGAGCTCCTGGAGGGCCATTTCGGGCACCGGCCGGCGCAGGCGGACGCGGTGGCGATCTACAGCGACCCCACCGGCAAGCTGTCGGTGGACGACCCGGCCTTCGAGAATGCGGTGACGGCGGCACTCAGCAGCCTGCCGCAGACCGAGGTCGCCTCCTGGACCAGCTACTGGAGCCCCGGGCTCACCGCGGAACAGCGCGCAGGGTACGTCTCGAAGGACGGCCACGCCACGTTGGCGACCATCATTCTGCGCGGCGCGGACAACCAAGAGCGCCTTGAGTCATACGGCGAGATCGAGCAACAGGTACGCGCTCAGGGCCTCGAGACCCACATCGCCGGCGGCTCCACCAGCGTGTTCCACCTCCAGCGGCTCGCCACCGAGAACCTGGCCACCGCCAACATGATCTCGCTGCCGATCCTGCTGATCCTGCTGCTGGTCATCTTCCGGGGCGTGGTGGCCGCCGCCATCCCCCTCGCCCTGGGGATCGTGGCCATCCTCGGCTCACTGGTGATGCTGCGCGCCCTGACCTACGTCACGGACATCTCGATCTTCGCCATGGAGATCTCCACGCTGCTCGGTCTCGGTCTTGCCATCGACTACGGGCTCTTCATGGTCAGCCGGTTCCGCGAGGAACTCGCGCGCAGAGCCGGCGACGTGAGGCAGTCGCTGGTGGCGACGATGAACACGGCCGGGCACACGGTCGCCTTTTCCGGTCTGACCGTCGTGGTCGGACTGTGCGGGCTGCTGTTCTTCCCGCAGCCGATCTCCCAGTCGTTCGGCTTCGGCGGCATCGCGGTCGTCCTCTTCGACCTCGTGGCCGCGCTCGTCGTGCTGCCCGCCGTGCTGGCCGTGCTCGGCCCCCGGATCAACGCGCTGAGACTCCCCTGGCCACGCCGCCGATCCAGGGCCGTCACCCGGGAGGACCGCGCGTGGAAGTGGCTGGCCACGTCCGTCACCCGTCGGCCGCTACCATGGTTGACCGGTGGGCTGCTGGCGCTGCTGGTCGCCGCCGCCCCGCTGCTTTCGCTGCAGCAGGGCATCACCAATCACCGCTACCTGCCGGCCGACAACGAGGGCCAGGTGGTCCCCACGAGGCTGGCGAAGGACTTTCCCAAGGACGGTCCTGCCGGCGCGCGGATGGACATCGCCATCGCCGGCCCCGTGGAGCGGTCCGCCCTCGACGACTACCTGCGGTCCGTTGCGGACCTCGACGGCGCGGGGACGGCCGGCGTCCACCTCGCCGACGCTGAGCTGACCTGGGCGACCGTCACTTTCCAGGGTGAGGCGGACGACTCGCAAAACCTGGAACTGGTGCGGGACATCAGGGCGCTCGAACCCCCGCCCGGCGCCACCGAGATCCTCGTCGGCGGTCCCGGTGGACCGGCGGTCAGCCTCGACAACAGCGACGCGACGACGAGGGCGCTGCCGTGGGCGCTGGCCTTCATCGGCCTGTCGACCCTGGTCCTGCTCTTCCTCGCGTTCCGGTCCGTGCTCGTACCGATCAAGGCCGTCGCCGTCGCTTTTCTCTCGCTGGCGGCCACCTGCGGCATCATCGTCTGGGGATTCCAGGAAGGCGGCCTGGCCGGCCTGATGGACTTCTATGTGGTGGGCACCACCGACGTATGGGCACTGGGGCTCGTCATCACGATCGCCTTCGGCCTGGTGACCGACTACGAGATGTTCCTGGTGAGCCGCGTCCACGAGGAGTACATCGCCACCGGCGACAACCGGCGTGCGATCATCACGGGCCTGCGCAGCACCGGTTCCCTCATCACCAGGGCCGGGCTGCTGATGGTCATCGTCCTCGCCACGATGGGCTTCACCGCGACCTCGCTGTTCCTGATAACCATCGGTGTCGGGCTCACGCTCGCCGTGGTGATCGACGCCACCCTGGTCCGCTCGATCGTCGTGCCCGCCGCGATGCAGTTGCTCGGCGGGGCGAACTGGTGGCCGTCCCGGTCGCGGCCGTCGAGCAACCGCGCGGATGCCTCCGACGAGCCGTGGCCCGTCCCGCGGACCGAGGCCACGAGCGGACCGTTCTGAGTGCGGGCCGTGGCGGCGCGCCACGGCTGCGAACGCACCGAGAAACGGCGGGGCGCGAAACGCCACGGCGGAGCGGCAGGAGCCAACCGTGGCCCAGGCAGAACAGCGGCCAGGCCACTCGTCCCGGAGGCGCGAATCTGGCGGTTGACCAGGCCGGACACGGCTGATCTGACCGAGAGGCGTTTCTCTAGGCGATGGCGTTCGTTGCCCGGGGATGAGGGCATACCGAAGTGCTCAGGGTGCATGGTTCGGCCGACCTCTCCGCCAAATATTGACGTTTTCTTGACGCCATGATCGCGCCAGCGTGGCCGTCGGCGTCACTAGGGTGCACTCGTCTTGATGTTTTCTTGACGGAGGTGCCAAGTGGCCGACGGCCACTCGCGTGCGGCTGCGGCGGGGACGCCCTTGCGACGGTGGCTGTTGAAGGGCTTGCAACGCCCTGAAGGCCTCGTGAGCCAACCCCATCAAGAAGAGACTCCCGGCCATCATCATTCGTGGTGGCAGGTGATGTGCCTGACGGGCGTGGACTACTTCTCCACCCTCGGCTACCAGCCCGGCATCGCCGCCCTGGCGGCCGGCGCGCTCAGCCCTGTGGCCACGCTGCTGCTGGTCGCGCTGACATTGTTCGGTGCGTTACCGACTTACCGGGCAGTGGCCGCGCAGAGCCCGAACGGACTGGGATCGCTGTCGATGCTGGAGCGGTTGTTGCCCGGCTGGCGCGGCAAGCTGCTGGTGCTGTTCCTGCTCGGATTCGTGGCCACCGCCTTCATCGTCACCATCACGCTGTCTGCCGCCGACGCCACCGCGCACATCCTGCACAATCCCTTCGTACCGCACGCGTTGGCGGGCTGGCAGGTGCCGGTCACCCTGGTGCTGATCGCCGCGCTGGGCGGGGTGTTTCTCGTCGGCTTCAGCGAAGCCATCTCCATCGCGGTCGTCCTGGTCGCGATCTACCTCTCGCTCAACGTGGTCGTGGTAGCCACCGCTGTGCACCGTGTGCTGGCCAACCCGGAGCGGGTGGAAGGCTGGCAGAACGCCCTCGCCGTCGACTACTCCAGCCCGATCGCGATGGTGGCCGTCTCCCTGTACGTGATGCCGAAACTGGCCCTGGGCCTGTCCGGCTTCGAAACCGGCGTGGCAGTCATGCCGCTGATCAAGGGACAGCTGACCGAGCGGATCAAAGGCGCGCGCAAGCTGCTGACCACGGCTGCGCTGATCATGAGTATTTTCTTGATCACCTCTAGCTTCGCCACCACCGTGCTCATCCCGCCGGAGGAGTTCGCCGAGGGCGGCTCGGCCAACGGCCGCGCCCTGGCCTACCTCGCCCATCTCTACCTGGGCGATTGGTTCGGCACAGCCTACGACTTGTCCACCATCGCCATCCTGTGGTTCGCCGGCGCCTCCGCCCTGGCCGGACTGCTCAACATCGTGCCGCGCTACCTGCCCCGCTACGGCATGGCCCCGGACTGGACCCGCGCCATCCGTCCCATGGTGCTGGTCTTCACCGGCATCGCCTTTCTCATCACCTTCATCTTCGACGCCGAAGTGGACGCCCAGGGCGGCGCCTACGCCACCGGTGTCTTGGCTCTGATCCTCTCGGCCGCCATCGCGGTCACCCTGTCGGCCTGGACCCGCCGCCAGATCAAAGCCGTCCTCGTCTTCGGGCTCATCACACTGGTCTTCTCCTACGCCACCGTCGCCAACATCATCGAACGCCCCGACGGTCTCGTGATCGCCTTGCTGTTCGTCGTGGCCATCGTGGTGGTCTCGCTCATCTCGCGCGCCACCCGCTCCACCGAACTACGCGTCACGCACATCTCGCTGGACAACCACGCCCGCCGCTTCATCAACGAAGCCGGCGAGATCTACCTCATCGCCAACGAACCCCACACCCGCGACGCCAAGGAGTACATCGACAAGGCCCGCGAAGCCTGGGCGCTGCACCGCCTGCGCACCAGCGAAGGCCTGCTCTTCTTGGAGGTCACCATCCCCGACGCCTCCGAATTCGCCGGCGAACTACGCGTCACCGGCGAAGAACGTCACGGCTTTCGCATCCTGCGCATGCAAAGCACCACTGTCGCCAACGCCATCGCAGCCCTGCTGCTGTATCTGCGCGACCAAACCGGCAAGACCCCGCACGTCTACTTCCACTGGGCCGCCGAAGGCAACCCCATCGGCGCCCTGCTGCGCTACCTGGTCTTCGGCGGTGGCGACATCCCTCCCCTGACCCGAGAAGTCCTCCGCCAAGCCGAACCCAACCCCGACGCCCGCCCCATCGTCCACGTCGGCTGACAGCAGGTGAGCACGGACCGCTCCGTGCCCTTCCCCGCAGCGTCAAGGAGATTCCTTCCGGGGGTTGACCTTGCCCCAAGGGCAGGGTTCGACGATGGTGCGCATGGAGAACAACGCACTGCACACCGTCGAAGCCCAGATCCGCGAGCAGGTCGCCGCCTACTGCGAATCCAGCAACGTCCCCGGGTTCGTCGCCGGCGTCTACCACGCCGGCGAGCAGACTGTCGTCGCCCACGGCACCGCGAACGTCACCACCGCCGCACCGATGCTCGAAGACACCGCATTCCTCTTCGGCTCCGTCACCAAGGTCCTGACCACCACACTGGTCCTGCAGCAGGTCGACCGTGGACGGCTGGATCTCGGCACGCCGGTGGTGAAGTACCTTCCCGAATTCGCCCTGACCGCGCCGGGCGCGGCGGACAAGATCCTGGTCCGGCACCTGATCTCGCACACCAACGGCATCGATGCGGACCTGTTCTTCCCCGATGCCAAGGGCCGCGACGCCCTGAAGACCTACGTCGACGGCCTCGCGAGCAGCTGCGGCACCATGTTCGAGCCCGGCGAGCAGCTCAGTTACTCCAACGGCGGCATGATCGTCGCCGGCCGTCTGCTGGAAGTGGTGACCGGCATGCCCTTCCCCGAGCTGCTCGCGCGCGACATCTACGCGCCCGTCGGCATGAAGGACTCCAGCACCTCGGCCGAGCAGACCATCCTGCGCAGCACGGCTGTCGGCCACTTCCTGGACCCCGAGACCATGGCGGCCAAGCCCACAGGCATGTTCATGCTGCCCGAGACCTGGGGGCCGGCCGGTGGCACGCCGATCGGCACCATCGCCGACCTGCTGGCCTTCGGACGCACCCACCTGGCCGGGGGTGTGTCCCCCTCTGGGGCACGCGTCCTGTCGGCCGAGTCGACCGCGCTGATGCAGCAGGTCTCGTACGACATGGCGACCCCGAACGTCCCGCCGATGGGCCTGGGCTGGGTGCTGTACCCGTTCGGCGACACGACCGTCCTGGCCATGTCGGGTGCGTCGCCCGGCGGCGTGTCCATCCTGTGCGTCGTGCCCGAACACGACCTGGTCTTCACCGCCTTCGGCAACACCCCGGGGGCGATCATGCTGCAGGACCAGATCCTGCAGTGGCTTCTGAGCGAGCATCTCGGGGTCCAGATCCCCACTCTGGTCACCGACGTGGAGCAGGATGTCGACCTCACCTCATACGTGGGCACCTATCGTTCCAATCAGCTCCGCATCGACGTCAGCATCGTCGATGGTCAGCTCGAGGAGCGGACGACCTACGAACCGGCGGACGAGTCGCAGGAGCGGATCTTCACCGAGTTCGCCGGCGGTGCCACCTCCGCCCCGCCGCAGCGCTACGTGCCGATCCGGTCCGGCCTGTTCGCGCCCGCCGGATACCCGCTGGAGGCGTTCGACGGATACCTGCGACTGCTGCTCGTCTCCTACCACGACGTCCGCGACGGCCAAGCGCGCTTCCGCAACGGCGGCGGCCGCCTGACCCGACGCGCCTGACCGTCCTGAACGGACTGACCGCCGAGTGGAAGGATGTCCAGCATGCTCACGATTGGCCGGCTCGCGGACTACGCCGGAGTGACCATCAAGGCCATCCGCCACTATCACGAGCGCGGCCTGCTCGCCGAGCCCGCCCGCGACTCGTCCGGCTACCGGCGCTACACCGCCAAGGACGCCGTCGACCTCGTCAAGATCAGGACCCTGGCCAATGCGGGCGTGCCACTGGCCCGCATCAAGGATCTTCTTGACGCCGACCCGGACACGCTCACGTCCGCCATCGCCGATATCGACCACAATCTCCAAGACCGCATCGCGCAGCTGCGGCGAGTCCGCGATCAACTTGCCCAGCTGTGCGGCGGCGACCGGCTTTTCGTTTCCCCCGAAGTCGCCGACTATCTCGACGATTTGCGCGAACTCGGCGTCAGCGAGCGAGCGATACACCTGGAACGCGACGGCTGGATCATCATGCAAACAGCCTCACCCGAGGACGCCTGCCTGTGGATCGCCGAAAAACGCGAGCTCATGACCGATCCCGAGTTCCGCGCGCTCTGCCTCGAATATGACGCCGCCTACGACTGGTCGCCGGACGATCCCCGCCTGCCCGTCCTCGCGGACCGTACCCGGAACTGGTTCGCCAATCATCAGGGCCGGTCCGAGACCCGCCCCGTCCACAACCCGGCCATCGCGCGCTTGGCGGAGCAATCCCTGCCCGGGGCCTCATCCCCAGCTTGGGACCGCCTCGCCCAACTCATGGAAGGTTAGCCTCGATGCCGTAGCCCGGCAGGTAAGGCGGCACGATGTTCATCCCAGGTGTTCGTGTGCCAAGTAGGCCAGGCCCGTCCGTTGGCCTGGCCTCCAGGCTGGAACCATCCTTGCGCTGGGCGGAGCCGGACGGCAGGCGTCATGGGGTGAAGCGGTAGCCCATGCCCGGCTCAGTGATCAGGTGGGCCGGGTGAGCGGGGTCACGTTCGAGTTTCTTGCGTAGCTGGGCCATGTACTGGCGCAGGTAGTGGGTTTCCTTCACGTGTTTGCTGCCCCACACCTCGCTCAGCAGGTGGCGTTGGGGGATGAGCTTGCCGGGGTTGCGGACGAGGATTTCCAGGATGTGCCATTCGGTGGGCGTGAGCCGCAAGCCTCCGGAGATGGTCTTGCTGGTCAGGTCCACCGTGTGGTCGCCGATCCGGATGTTCGCGAGCTCGGATTCCTGGATGGCGGCGCGCCGGGAGACGGCTCGGATGCGGGCCAGGAACTCCTCGATGCTGAACGGTTTCGTCACGTAGTCGTCGGCGCCTGCGTCCAGGGCGTCGATCTTGTCGGCGTTCCCGGCGCGGCCGGACAGCACGACGACGGGGATCTCGGTCCAGCCGCGCAGGCCGTGGATGACGTCCACGCCGTCGATGTCCGGTAGGCCGAGGTCGAGCACCATCAGGTCGGGGTGCCACTCGGCGGCCTGGCGCAGGGCCGAGGAGCCGTCGGCGGCGACGGCGACCTCGTAGTGACGGGCGACCAGGTTGATGCGCAGCGCGCGCAGCAGTTGCGGCTCGTCGTCCACGACGAGGATCTTGGTCATGGCGTCGCCGCCTTGGTGTCGACGGGCATCGTGACGATCATCGTGAGACCTCCCCCTGGTGTCTCCTCGGGTTCGAGGGTGCCGCCCATGGCCTCGGTGAGGCCGCGTGACAGGGCCAGGCCGAGGCCGACGCCGGTGCCGTTGGGGCGGTCGCCGAGCCGCTGGAACGGCTGGAAGACGCGCTCGTGGTGTTCGGGTGGGATGCCGGGGCCGCGGTCGATGATGCGGATCTCGACCAGGTTGCCGTGCCGGCTGGCGTTGATCAGCACCTTCTCGTGCGTGGGGCTGTGGCGGACGGCATTGGTCATCAGGTTGACCAGCACGCGCTCCAGCAGCGCCGGGTCGGCGGTGATCTCGGGCAGGTCGAGGGGGATGTCGCCGTCGATGCGGTCGCGCAGCGGGCCGAGGTCGTCGATGGCGCGGGGCACGATCTCGTCCATGGCGACGGGCTGGAGCGCGAGGCCGAGCACGCCGGCCTGCAGGCGGCTCATGTCGAGGAGGTTCTCCACGAGCCGGTCCAGGCGGTCCAGGGATTCGTCGGCGGTGGCCAGCAGTTCGTCGCGGTCCTCGGGGGTCCAGTCGATGTCGCGGCTGCGCAGGCTCTCGACGGCGGCTTTGGCGGCCGACAGCGGGGTGCGCAGGTCGTGGCTGACGGCGGCGAGCAGGGCGGTGCGCATCTTGTCGGCCTCGGCCAGGGGTTTGGCCTGTTCGGCCTCCGCCTGGAGGCGTTCTTGGCGCAGCGCGACGGCGGCCTCGGCGGCGAAGGCCTCCAGCACGCGCCGGTCGCTGGCGTCGAGCAGTCGCCCGCGGGCGGCCAGCAAGAGCTTGTCGCTGATCGTCACGTCGGTGTCGGCAGAAGCCGGGGCGGTGCAGGGGGCGGAGCCGGAGGTGGCGATGATGCGCCAGGCAGCGGGTTCGGAGGTGTCGTCGGGGGTGGGCTCGCCGAGGCGTTCGAGCAGGGTGACGGAGTCCAGGGAGAAGGTTTCGCGCAGACGGCCAAGCAGGGAGGGCAGGGCGGTGGCCTCGCCCCGCAGCACGTGCCCGGCCAGCGTGGACAGCACCTCGGCGTCCGCGCGGGCGCGGGCCGCTTCCCGGGTGCGCCGGGCGCCGAGGTCCACGATCGTGCTGACCGCGGTCGCCACCAGGACGAACACGATCAGGGCGAGGAAGTTCTCCGGATCGGAGATGGTCCAGGTGTAGAGGGGCGGGGTGAAGAACCAGTTGAGCAGCAGGAACCCGCCGACCGCCGCCGTGATCGCGGGCCAGGTGCCGCCGACCAGCGCGACGCCGATGACCAGGCACAGGAACAGCAGGATCTCGCTGGGCAGCGAGAGCACATCGCGGAACGGGACGAGCGCGGCGGTCAGCAGCGGCATGCCGGTCACGGCGACGGCCCATCCGGCGAGCCGCCGCTTTCTGGTCAACGCGGCCCGGGACCGGTCCGGATGCCTGCGGCCCTTCTTGGCCTCTTCGTGGGTGACCAGGTGCACGTCGATGGGGCCGGACAGGGCGGTGGTCTCCACACCTACGCCGCGGGAGAGGATCTGGGCGAAGCGGCCCCGCCTCGAGGCGCCGAGGACGAGCTGGGTGGCGTTGACGCCGCGGGCGAAGTCGAGCAGGGCGCGGGGGATGTCGTCGCCGACGACCTGGTGGTAGGTGCCGCCCATGCTCTCCACGAGTGCGCGCTGGCGGGCCAGGTTGGCCGGGTCGGCGCCGGCCAGCCCGTCGGAGTGGGTGACGTGCACGGCCAGCAGGTCGGCGCCTTTGGTGCGGGCGGCGATGCGGGCGGCCCGGCGTACCAGCGTGTCGCCCTCCGGGCCGCCGGTCAGCGCCACCACCACGCGTTCGCGGGCCTCCCAGGTGCCGGCGATGCCGTGTTCGGCGCGGTAGCGGTCGAGCTGTTCGTCGACCTTGCCCGCCACCCACAGCAGGGCCAGCTCGCGCAGTGCGGTGAGGTTGCCGACGCGGAAGTAGTTCGACAGCGCCGCGTCGATCTTCTCGGGGGCGTAGACGTTGCCGTGCGCCAGGCGGCGGCGCAACGCCTCGGGGGACATGTCGACCAGCTCGATCTGGTTCGCCCGCCGCACCACCTCGTCCGGTACGGTTTCGCGCTGCGGGATGCCGGTGATCTGGTGGACGACGTCGTTGACCGACTCCAGGTGCTGGATGTTCACCGTGGAGATCACGTCGATCCCGGCGTCCAGGATCTCGTCGATGTCCTGCCAGCGCTTGTCGTTCTTCGAGCCCGGCACGTTGGTGTGCGCGAGCTCGTCGATCAGCGCCACCTTGGGCTTGCGGGCGATGACCGCGTCCACGTTCAGTTCGGTGAACGTGGCTCCCCGGTAGACAAGGGTCTTGCGGGGAATGACCTCCATGCCCTCCAGCATGGCGGCGGTGCGCGGGCGGCCGTGGGTCTCGACGAACGCCACGACCACGTCCCGGCCGCGTTCCACGCCGCGGCGGCCCTCGCCCAGCATCGCGTACGTCTTGCCGACCCCCGGTGCCGCCCCGAGGTAGACCCGTAGCCGCCCGCGCATCTCAGACCCTGTCGAGCGCGAGGTTGAGTTCGAGCACGTTGACCGCAGGCTCGCCCATGAAGCCGAGCGCCCGGCCGGTGGTGTGCTCGGCGATCAACGCTCTCACCTGCTCGACCGCAAGGCCGCGCTCTCTGGCCACGCGGGGCGCCTGGAGCTCGGCGTAGGCGGCGGAGATGTCGGGGTCGAGGCCTGAGCCGCTGGCCGTGACCGCGTCGGCCGGTACGGAGGGGGTGCCCGCGTTGCCCCGGATCGGGACGGTTCTGCCGGCTGCGTAGTCCTCGCCGGGCTTGGCGCACTCCACCTTGAGTCCTTCATATGTCGGCATGAAGGGGGTGGCAGGGCATGCCTGGTTGACGCTGACAGCCCGGTCCGGGAACACCTTCAGCACTGCGCCGACCCCGTCTGGAGCGCAGTACGGGCGGGCGCCGCTGACCCCTTCGAGCTCCCCGACCGCCTTGGACCGGGCGCATACCCGGGTGAGCAGCGACTGCTTGCCTTCCTTGGCCGCCTCGTCGGCGCCGTTCGGGTCCGGCAGCGTGTCGATGACGTCCTCGGGACCGAGGTTGCCGGCCGCCGTGGACGTCGGGTCGTAGCCGTCGCCGGCCGCGGACGGGCGGGACTGGAAGTATCTCCTCATCGGGTTGCCGTTCGCGTCGGTGAAGGACTGGCCGATGAGCGCGCTGCCGACGACCTTGCCGTCCTTCTCGATCAGCGAGCCGTTGGCCTTGTCGTTGAGCAGTGCCTGGGCCACGCCGGTGGCGACCAGGGGATAGATGACGCCGGTGACCACCGTGAGCACGAGCAGCGCCCGAAGCGCGGCCACGTGCTGGCGGACCCAGCTGGGCATGCGGTCCATTTATGACATCCCCGGAAGGAACTGAATCAGCAGATCGATGAGCTTGATACCGGCGAAGGGGACGACGATCCCGCCCAGGCCGTAGACGTACAGGTTGCGCGAGAGCAACTTGGAGGCGCTGGAAGGCCGGTAGCGCACACCTCGGAGCGCGAGCGGGATCAGCGCGATGATGATCAGCGCGTTGAAGACGACCGCGGACAGGATGGCCGACTGCGGGCTGGCCAGGCGCATGAGGTTCAGCGCGTCCAGGCCCGGATAGACCGCCGCGAACATCGCCGGGATGATCGCGAAATACTTGGCGATGTCGTTCGCGATCGAGAACGTCGTCAGCGCGCCCCGCGTAATGAGCAGCTGCTTTCCGATCTCGACGATCTCGATGAGCTTGGTCGGGTTGGAGTCCAGGTCCACCATGTTCCCGGCCTCCTTGGCCGCCGACGTGCCGGTGTTCATCGCCACGCCGACATCCGATTGGGCCAACGCGGGAGCGTCGTTGGTGCCGTCGCCGGTCATCGCGACCAGCCGGCCGCCCTCCTGCTCCTTCTTGATCAGAGCTAGCTTGTCCTCCGGCGTGGCCTCGGCCAGGAAGTCGTCCACCCCGGCCTCGTCGGCGATCGCACGGGCGGTCAGCGGGTTGTCGCCAGTGATCATGACGGTGCGGATGCCCATGCGGCGCATCTCGTCGAAGCGCTCCCGCATGCCGGCCTTGACCACGTCCTTGAGGTGGATCACGCCGAGCACGCGACCCTTCTCGGCCACGACCAGCGGGGTGCCGCCGGAGCCCGAGATGCCGTCCACCATATGGCCGACCTCGTCGGTGGGGTGGCCGCCGTGGTCGCGCACCCACTTCATCACCGCGGTCGCCGCACCCTTCCGGACCTCGCGACCGTCCAGGTTCACCCCGGACATGCGGGTCTGAGCGGTGAAAGCCACCCACTCGGCATGGGCCAGCTCGCCCGGCTGACGCTCGCGCAACCCGTAGGCCTTCTTGGCATAGACGACGATCGAGCGGCCCTCGGGGGTCTCGTCGGCCAGGCTCGACAATTGGGCGGCCTCGGCCAGTTCCCGCTCGCTCACCCCGTCGACCGGGACGAACTCGGACGCCTGCCGGTTGCCGAGCGTGATGGTGCCGGTCTTGTCCAGCAGCAACGTGGACACATCGCCGGCCGCCTCGACCGCGCGGCCGCTCATCGCCAGGACGTTGCGCTGCACCAGGCGGTCCATGCCGGCGATGCCGATGGCCGACAGCAGCGCGCCGATCGTGGTCGGGATCAGGCAGACGATCAGCGACACCAGCACGATGCCGGACACGCCGTCGGCGGTCAATGCCAGCGAGTCGCCCACACCGGGGTTGATGGACTTGGAGTAAATGGCCAGCGGCTGCATCGTGGCCGTGGCGACCAGAAAGATGATCGTCAGCGCCGCGAGCAGGATGTTGAGCGCGATCTCGTTGGGGGTCTTCTGCCGATCGGCGCCCTCCACCAGGGCGATCATGCGGTCGATGAAGCTCTCGCCCGGCTTCTGCGTGATCTGGACGATGATCTTGTCGGACAGCACCTTGGTTCCGCCGGTCACCGCGGAGCGGTCGCCGCCGGACTCCCGGATCACCGGCGCCGACTCGCCGGTGATGGCCGACTCGTCCACGCTCGCGATGCCCTCGATCACCTCGCCGTCCCCGGGAATGATCTCCCCGGCCTCGACGATCACGACGTCGCCCTGCTGGAGCTCCGACGCGCCGATCACGTCCCACTGCGTGTGCTGGTCGCGGCTCTTGAGCCGGCGGGCGGTGGTGTCGCGCTTGGCCGCACGCAACGTGGCCGCCTGCGCCTTTCCCCGCCCCTCGGCCACCGCCTCGGCCAGGTTCGCGAACACGACCGTCAGCCACAGCCACACCACGATCGCCCAGGCGAAGAACGACGGGTCGGCGACGGCCAGCACCGTGGTGAAAGCGGCGCCGACCTCGACGATGAACATCACCGGGTTGCGCCACAGCGTCGCGGGGTTGAGCTTGCGCAGCGCGTCCGGCAGCGACCGGATCATCTGCTTGGGGTCGAGCAGGCCGCCGCCCACCCGGCCGTTCTCGTCCTTGGGCGCCGGCGTCTGGCTCGGCGACTCCAGTACTTGGATCGACATGGGTCAGAGAAGTCCTTCTGCGAGCGGTCCGAGCGCCAGCGCCGGCAGGAACGTGAGCGCGACCAGGATGATCGTCACGCCGACCACCATGCCGACGAACTGCGGCCGATACGTGGGCAGCGTGCCGACGGAGGCGGGCACCGGTGCCTGCTGGGCCAGCGATCCGGCCAGGGCCAGGGCCAGAACGATCGGCAGGAAACGGCCGAAGGCCATGCACAACCCGAGTGTCGTGTTGTGGAAGGGGGTGTTCACACTGACGCCGGCGAAGGCGGAGCCGTTGTTGTTGGACGCGCTGGTGTAGGCGTACAGGATCTCCGACAGGCCGTGCGGACCGCTGTTCGACATCGCCGCGCGGCCGGTCTCGGTCGCCATCGCCACGGCTGTGCCGACCAGCACCAGCACCGGGGTGACCAGGAAGTACAGCGAGGCCAGCTTGATCTCGCGGGCGCCGACCTTCTTGCCCAGGTATTCGGGCGTGCGGCCGACCATCAGGCCCGCCACGAACACCGTGATCATCGCGAGGATCAGCATGCCGTACAGGCCCGAGCCGACGCCGCCTGGGGCCACCTCGCCGAGCAGCATGTTGAAGATCAACATACCCCCGCCGAGCGCGGTGTAGGAGTCGTGGAAGGAGTTCACCGACCCGGTGCTCGTGAGCGTGGTGGCGGAGGCGAACATGCCTGAGTTCGACACCCCGAAGCGCGTCTCGCGGCCCTCCATCGCCTGCCCGATGGCCTGCGGCACGGTGCCGCCCGCGGACAGTTCCGCCCATTGGGTGACGCCGAGGCTGATCAGGGCGATGATCGCCATCACGCTCACGATCGCGTAGCCCTGCCGGTTGTCACCGACCATCCGGCCGAACGTGCGCGGCAGGCTGAAGGCGATCACCAGCAGGAGGAAGATCTCGAGCCAGTTCGTCCATGAGGTGGGGTTCTCGAACGGGTGGGCCGAGTTGACGTTGAAGATGCCGCCGCCGTTCGTGCCCAGGTCCTTGATGGCCTCCTGCGAGGCCGCGGCGGCCGGGGTGAACGTCTGCTCGCCCCCCGCGAGCGTCGTCCACGTGAAGTGGTCGCCGAAGGTCTGGATGGCGCCGCCGGCCACCAGCAGCAGCGCCGCGACGAGCGAGATCGGCAGCAGGATGCGGATGGTGCCGCGGACCAGGTCCACCCAGAAGTTGCCGAGGGTGTCGGTCTTGGTGCGGGCGAAGCCGCGCACCAGGGCGATCGCCACGGCCATGCCGACGGCGGCCGAGACGAAGTTCTGCACCGCCAGGCCCGCGGTCTGCACCAGATGGCCCATCGTGGACTCGCCGGAGTAGGCCTGCCAGTTGGTGTTG
Source organism: Nonomuraea sp. SYSU D8015 (assembly GCF_008065375.1). GTDB lineage: Bacteria > Actinomycetota > Actinomycetes > Streptosporangiales > Streptosporangiaceae > Nonomuraea. Next base: position 18,572 of record NZ_VJYI01000026.1, on the reverse strand, counting down.
GTAACGAAGCTGACCGCGGTGTTCCAGGCCAGTGCCGGTTCCACCGGCTTCATCCCCAGAGACAGGAACAGGTGGTTCTGCAGCCGCTGCAGGCCGTACAGGAACAGGACCGAGACCAGCGAGAACGCCAGCACGCCACGTGCGTAGACGCCCCAGCGCTGCTCGCCGTCCGGATCGACACCGAGCAGCCGGTAGATCACCCGCTCCACCCGCGAATGCGTGGTGCCGGTGTAGACCCGGAACATGTAGTCGCCCAGCGGCTTGTAACTGATGGCCAGGGCCAGCAGCAGGGACGCGACGAACAGGGCCCCGGCCATCAGAACCGCTCCGGGAACAGCAGCGCCGCCACCATGAAGACCACCAGGCCGGCGACCACGACGAGACCGACGGCATTGACGGCGCTCAAAGCCGCTCCACCGCCTTGACGACCCACCCCAGAACCACGAAGACCGCGATCGTCAGGGCGACGAAGACGACGTCAGTCATCCTCACTCCTTGATCTGGACATGCCTGTTTCGGCCGCACCTATCCGGCGGCTCAAAACCAGCAAATCTCAGCCTTTTGGGAGCCTTGGTCGTTCTTGACGGCATTCATACGGCCGAAGCCTGAATATTGATGCGATTTCTACGCACCCTCGGGGGCGGCCACGCTGGTCGCGCAGGCCAGCCACCACCCGCCGCTGGACCTGGCGGCGCGCGGTGGTGAAGGCCGGGATCAACGCGATGTGCGGGCAGGGCGGGTTGAGCTGGACGGCCTGGCTGGTGACGGCCACGCTCACGCTCGAGGGGCAAAGATCTCAGCAAGCACGACATCGAGTGGGTCTTCATCAAATTGCCTGACATGCCGCAGGTGGTTGGGCGCGGCCTGCTGGAAGCGGTTCACCGAGGGCCGCCCTGCCCCTGGATCAGGAGTTCTGGGCGTCTGACCGGCGCGTGAGCCCGGTCAGCGGCGGCGCGCACAGGCGGCCGCCGCCCGGACCAGATGCCGGTCGGACCTGATCAGTGCCCTGTGTGGGTGGGGATGCTGAGGTTCACCTGACTCTCGGTACCGGGTTTGACGATCACGAATTGCCCCATCATGCCCGAGTCCTCGTGGCGGAGGATGTGGCAGTGGTACATGTACGGCGAGGCAGGGTCGGTGAAGTCGCCGAACTGGACCGCGAGCCGCACGACGCTCTTGGCGGGCACGTAGACGGTGTCCTTGTAGCCGGTGGCGTAGGCGGGCGGCGGGGAGCCGTCCGTCTCCAGCACCTGGAAGGCGACCTCGTGAATGTGGAAGTTGTGGGAGTAGACGTTGTTCTCGATCTCCCAGATCTCGATGGCGCCGGCGGGCACGACCTCGTCGATGCGCGCCATGTCCATCTCCTTGCCGTTGATGGCGTCGTGGCCGCTGAGCCTGAAGCGCCGTACCTTGGCGCCGGCGGGCGCGGTGATGGGAGTCAGAGGGGCCAGGCGGGCAGGGACGTCAGGAGTCGGCTTGAGGTCCTTGGCGGCGATGAGCTTCAGCAGGTCGAAGTCGCCCTCGCCGATGTCGACGCCGTTGTCGACGCTGCGCAGGACCACCTGCTCGCCGGGTGCGAAGGCCACGATGATCTCCGCGCGCTCGCCGGGGGTGAGTGAGAACTCCTCGACCTCGACCGGGGCGCCGAGCAGGCCGCCGTCGTTGGCGATGACGTGGAAGCGGCGCTTGTCGGCGAAGGTCAGGTTGTACATCCGCGCGTTCGAGCCGTTGAGCACCCGGAACCGCACCCGCTCGGTCGTCACGGTCAGGTGGGGGTTGTAGGTGCCGTTGACGAGGATGTGGTCGCCGAGGATGCCGAAGGTGCCCTTCAGCGGGTCGCCGTCGAAGGAGCCGTCGGGGGCGAACTTCTTGTCCTGCAGGATCAGCGGGAAGTCGTCGACGCCGTACTCGGCGGGGAGATCGAGATCGAGGTCGTCGTCGAGGATGAACATCCCGGCCAGGCCGCGGTAGACGTGTCGAGCCGTCGTGCCATGGGGATGCGGGTGATACCACGAGGTGGCCGCGGGCTGGTCGATGGTCCAGCGCGGCGTCCAGGCGGTGCCTGGCTGGATGGGCTGGTGCGGGCCGCCGTCCATCCGGGCCGGCAGGCGCATGCCGTGCCAGTGCACGGTGCTGACCTCCGGTAACCCGTTGCGTACGGCCATGTGGACCTTGTCGCCGCGGCCGGCGCGCAGGGTCGGGCCGAGGAAGGCTCCGTTGAAACCCCAGGTGGGCGTCTGCTTGCCGGCGAGGATTTGCGTCCGGCCCGCCTGCATGGACAGGTCGAAGCGTCGTACGCCGTCCTTGCTCAGCTCGGGGTGAAGAAGCGGGGGCACCCGCAGCGGATTGGCGAAGTCGAGTGCGGCCGCCGGAGACGAAGACCTCGCCTCGGAACCGGATCCACAGGCCGCTGCCAAGCCGGACAGGGCGGCGACCGTGAGGAACTTACGTCGATGCACGATGGAGTCCTGACGATACGTCCATGACGCCATTTCCGCCTTGGTGATGCGGGCATGCGGCGTCATGGAGATGCTGAAACTGATGTGATATTAGTGGATAATCTGGAACGGAACTTATTGCCAGGCTTGAGGCATGACCGTCATGGCACCCGTTCGCGCAGAACCGGACCTGTCGTTCCTGCTGGACCACGCCAGCCGCGTCCTGAGGCCCCAGATGGCCGCCGCGCTCGCCGAGATCGGTGACATGGACAAGACCACGATGGTGGTGACCGTCGACGCACTGGAGAGGGCGGGCCTGACCGAGCGCCGCCCCTTCAGCACGGACCGAAGGGCACGGATCGTCGCGGTCACCGAGAGGGGCGCGCAAGAGCCGGGGGATCGTCGACGGCGTGCACAGGGCCGTGCTGGAGGCGCTGCCGGAGGATGAGCGCCGAGGTTCCTGCGGGCCATGCGGCGCCTGGTGACCGGGCATCTGGCCACCTCCGCGGAAGCGCCGAAGGGCGTCCGGAGGTCTCGGCAGAGCACATGAGCGGCCAGGCGGAGGCCGGACGGCGGGAGGAGGGCCGAGCGCGGCGGTCCGGCGTCACCCGAGATCGAAGACCGCCTTCCCCCTCACGCGCCGGCCGCGCAGCGCGGCGGCTGCCTCGGCGAAGCGTTCCCAGGAGCCGCGCCAGCCGATCTCGGGCGCCAGAGTGCCGTCGGCCGTGAGCCGCACCAACTCGGCCAGGTCGTCGGCGGCCCTGAACTCGTTGACGTACGAGGTGAGCGTCTTGGGCGGCCCGACGGTCGCATACGGCGGGAAAACGGCCGGCTCGCCCGAGGTCCATCCGACGGACTGAAGGCTCCCGCCGGGGGCGAGCAACTCCCAGGCCCTGACCAGGTGAGGCCCGCCGACTGTCTCCACGACGATGTCGACGGGCTCCTTGACATCGTCCAGCCCCACGACCACCTCATCGGCGCCAAGACCGGCCAGGCCGTCACCCCGCCCGGGGGAGCCGGCCGAGGCGATGACGTACGCCCCCGCGTGGGCGGCGAGCCGCACCGCACACCGTCCCACGCCGCCCGAGGCGCCGGTCACCAGCACACGCTTGCCGGGCGCGATGCCGGCGGCGCGCAGCGAGCGAAGCGCGGCCAGGCCCGCCGTCGGCAGTGCGGCCGCCTCGGCCAGCCCGACACCCTCCGGGACCTCGGCCACCGCCGACACATCGACCGCCACTCGCTCCGCGAACGCGCCGTCCGCGAAGAGCACGACATGAGTGCCGGCGACGGGGCCGGAACCGTCCGCCGTCCCCCGCAGGACGATCCCGGCCGCGTCGAGCCCCAGGGGCGCCCCGGCCGGGATGCGTCCGGAGATCGCGTTGTTGAGGTCGGCGTAGTTGAGCGAGGCGTGCATCACGTCAACGAGCACCTGCCCAGGCCCGGCGACCGGGTCGGCGATCTCGCCGAAGGCGATGCTCGCGGGGGCGGACCGGTCGGCTATGAGGGCGCGCGTGGACATCGACATCTCCTGTGCGTGGAAGGCCGGACAACAAGTAAGACCTTAGCAGATAGTTCCGTAAAGGATTATCTGCTGCGCAATATTTTTGTCTGCTGGCCGCCCTCCTCTCGCACCCTGACGGCCTGCGCATGCACGAACTCGCCGATGCCCTGCTCGTCACCCGCAGCGGCGTGACGCGCCTCATCGACCGCCTGGCCGACACGCCCCAGAGGTTGACAACGGTTGTGGCCTTCGTCTGCCGCGGAGCCGAAACCGGGAGGCCTGTCCTTGCCGTCGCCCTTTGGGCCGGCGGGCCGCCGCTTGGACTTGCGTGCTGAAACCGATCGGTTTACCGTGGTGGAAACTGGTCGGTTTCTCGCCGTGGAGGCGAATCCGAAAACGAGACCCACTAGGGGGACCGGATGACTACCCTGCGCGACGCCGAGCGGCAACCGCCCGATCCGAAGCTGCCGGCGAAGCTGGCTGCGCACCCGTCGGTGCAGGCCGTACTCGCCCGGCGCAAGGCCGGTGACGTCGCAAGCCCGCCGGCGGTGATCGACGCGGCCTGGCTGCGCGAGCTATGCCTGGCGGCCGGTGCGGACGACGCGGCCGCGGTCAGCCTGGACCACCCCGACCTGGCGGGCGAGCGCGAGCACGCGTTGGCGGCCTTGCCCGGCACCCGCACGCTGATCGCGATGGCGTTCCGGATGAACCGCGACAACTGCCGCTCTCCGGCCCGCAGCGTGGCCAATCAGGAGTTCCATCAGACCGACGAGCAGGCCAATCACGCCGCCCGCAGCGTCACCCAAGCGCTGCAGGACGCCGGCTACCGCGCGCTCAATCCGTCGGTCGGTTTCCCTCAGGAGATGGACCGCTACCCCGGCCGGATCTGGGTGGTGGCGCACAAGACCGTCGCGGTGGCCGCGGGGCTCGGCGTGATGGGCCTGCACCGCAACGTCATCCACCCCAAATTCGGCAACTTCGTGCTACTGGCCACCGTCCTGGTGGACGCACAGGTGAGCGAGTACGGGCAGGCGTTGGACTACACCCCCTGCATCGACTGCAAGCTCTGCGTCGCCGCCTGCCCGGTCGGCGCCATCAGCAAGGACGGAGACTTCGACTTCTTCGCCTGCACCACGCATAACTACCGTGAGTTCATGAGCGGGTTCACCGACTGGGCGCAGACCGTGGCCGACAGCCAGGACGCCGCCGACTACCGCTCCCGGGTCACCGATTCCGAGAGCGCCTCGATGTGGCAGAGCCTGTCCTCTCCCCCCGGCTACAAGTCCGGCTATTGCCTGGCCGTCTGCCCCGGCGGCGAGGACGTCCTGGGCCCGTACCTGGAGGACCGCAAGACCTTCATGGACACCGTGCTGCGACCGCTCCAGGACAAGGAGGAAACCCTCTACGTCCTGCCGGGCTCACACGCGCAGGAATACGCCCAGCGCCGTTTCCCTCACAAGCCCGTCAAAGAAGTCACCGGCGGCTGGCAGCCCCCGGCCAAACGCCCCGCATCCTCCTGACCCGGTGCACTCCCGGCCGCGCCCGTACTCGGTCGCGGACGCCCGCGCTGTTGTCGGCGAACACGGGAGCCTGCTCGTACTGCAGGAGGTGGTCTTCGGTGTACGACGCCTCGGGGTTCTGTGCTCGCGCTCGCCAAGCACGCCTCGCCTCATCCGGCCCGGTGCCCGACTCATCCGATGGTGTTACGAGCGCTGGAGTGCCGGGTGTGCCGAACACGGCAAGGAGGGCGAGCGCACCGATCCCGCGTGGTACGGCCGCAAGGGGCTGCACCGCATCCCCGCCGAGACGAAGCCTGAGAAGACCGCCGTCCCGGCCTAGCAGAACGCAACTCACCCCGGACGAGGCCATGGTGCGGAGTGGTCCGGGTGTCCGCTCGGCTGTGCGCGGCGTCGGATACCACCGCGGCACACCCTGGAAACCGATCGGTTTTCATTTCGCCGGAATGGAGTTAACCTCGCAGTATGACCACCGAAGTGAGGCTAAGTCCCCGAGAGCGGCTGCTGGAGGCGGCGGCCACGCTCACCTACCGAAACGGTGTCGGCATCGGCATCGAGGCGCTGTGCAAGGCGGCGGGGGTGTCGAAGCGCTCCATGTACCAGCTGTTCGAGAGCAAGGACGAATTGCTGGCAGCGAGCCTGGAGGAGCGCTCGGCTGCCTTCGTGGCGAAGCTCTTGCCTGCGGCGGACGATGGCCGTTCACCCCGTGAGCGCATCCTGCACGTCTTCGAGCAGGTGGAGTTGCAGGCGGGTGCGCCCGAGTTCCGAGGCTGCCAGTACCTCGCTGTGCAGATCGAGCTCAAGGACCAGAGCCACCCTGCGAGCCAGGTGGCACGCCGGGTCAAGGGGAACCTGCTGGCCTTTTTCCGTGCCGAGGCCGAGCAAGGTGGGGCGAGCGACCCGGACCTGCTGGCCCGGCAGCTCAGCGTGGTCTTCGACGGCGCCAGCGCCCGTGCGGGGATCGGAGCCGACAACCTGACAGGGCTCATCGCGCCCACCGTGGTCACCCTGCTCGATGCGGCAGGCATGCGCTGACGCATCACCTTTTCCAGCAGGCTCGGTGACTGATGTGCTCTCCGATGGCCGGCACCGTTTGCCGGCCGTCTTACCCAAAAAGGTTCCTCCCGGTCGACCGGGAGGAAGTAGGCAGGGATCCGGCCGCCGGGTCCCACTGTTGCGTAGAGGTCGGGCGGTAGGCCAGTGACCGTGGCGCGCGCGCCGCCCTGTTCGTTGCCTACGCCGCGGCGATGGTCGCCGTCACGCCGCTGACCGACCTGTAGGGCGCGCGCACCCCTGGGAGAGCAGGACCAGCTGCAGATCGCGCCCGGCTTCCAATCAATGAGTACTCGCGGGCATGACAGCGCTCCGCCCGGCCTTCGCCGAGATCCCATGGGCGGCCGCGAAGCTCCCGCGCGGTACGGCGCAAAGCTCGTGGGTGGATGCGTCTGGCCCCGGCGACGGTCGAACGCTGGCCTTTTGCTGGTGGGTCAACGTGAACGACGGGTGACGCGGCTGGATCTGTTTCCTGCTTGAGCTTGCACCCGGGAAACCGGTCGGTTTACAGTGAGGGAAACCGATCGGTTTTTTCACTCAGCTAAGGAGTCCAGGATGGCGGCAAATCGGCCGGTGGCACTCGTGACGGGTGCGTCATCCGGCATCGGAAAAGCGGCCGCGCTCGCGCTGGCGGAAGCGGGCTTCGACGTGGTCGGCACAAGCCGTGACACCTCACGCATCACCCCGCTCGACGGTGTGACCTTCCTCGACCTCGACGTGGCCAGTGACAAGTCCGTCACCGCCGCGGTCCAGCGGGTGATCGAGCGGTTCGGGCGGATCGACGTGCTGGTCAACAACGCCGGCATGGGCGCGATCGGTGCCGTTGAGGAAAGCTCCGTCGCGCAGGCCCAGGACCTCTTCAACGTCAACGTCTTCGGTGTGATGCGCATGACGAAGGCCGTCCTGCCCCATATGCGCGCTCAAGGACGCGGGCGCATCATCAACCTCTCCTCCGTGGTCGGCTTCCTCCCCTCGCCTTACATGGCCGCCTACGCCGCCTCCAAGCATGCGATCGAGGGGTACTCCGAGTCCCTGGACCACGAGGTCCGCGAGCACGGCGTCCGGGCGCTTCTCGTCGAACCCGCCTACACCAGCACCGGATTCGAGGCCAACAGCCCGCGGCCCGACACGCCCCTGCAGGTCTACGCGGACCAGCGGCGCGCCTTCGACCGCATGATGGAGACAGCGATCAAGGACGGCGACGACCCCGCCATCGTCGCCAAGGTGATCGTCGAGGCGGCGACCGACCCGAAGCCGAAGCTGCGTTACACCGCAGGGTCCCTGGCCGGACGCGCAAGCACACTGCGCCGCATCGCGCCTGCCCGGGTCTTCGACAAGCAGATCCGCAAGCTCAACCAGCTCGCCGGCTGACGCCTGCCCGCCACAAGGAGTCAGTGATATGCCCAGCCAAGAGGCGCGTCCCACGGTTCACATTCCGGGGACCACCAGCCACACCATCGCCCCGCGCGGAAGGCTCCACAGCCATGAGGGAACGCTGCGTTACCTCAAAGCGGGCACGGGTGCTCTCCTGGTCCTGCTGCACACCGTGCGAACGCAGGCCGAGCACTTCCGCGTCCTCATCCCATTGATCTCGCGCCAGTACACCGTGTACGCCCTGGATCTCCCGGGGATGGGCTACTCCGAGATCGTGCCTGGTGCGTCGTACCAGGAACCGGCGATGCGCGCGGGCGTCGAACGGCTCCTCACCGAACTCGACCTCCATGACGTGACGTTGGTCGGGGAGTCCATGGGGGCGGTGCTCGCCCTGACCACCGCAGCCGATCTGCCGGAGCGGGTACGGCGCGTCGTTGCGGTGAACACGTACGATTTTCGCGGCGGAATCGCCCGGTCCGGTCTCCTCGCCCGTGTGGTGGTCGGCGGTGTTCTCACTCCGGGGGTGGGCCCGGTGGTCGCCGGGGTGGAGCCCAAGGCCATCCTCCGCAGGATCCTGCAGGGCGGCCTGGTCGACAAGACCGCTTTGCGGGCGGACTACGTGGACGAGCTCCTCCAGGTGGGGAGCCGGCCCGGCTACCCGGCCGTCGCACGGGCCGTGTACCAGAGCCTGCCCAGTCTCATCGCGGCCCGCGCGCGCTACTCCGCGGTCAAGGCCCCCGTTCACCTCGTCTACGGGGAGAAGGACTGGTCCCGGTGGTCGGACCGGGAGGCCAACAAGGAGCTGCTGCCTGCCGCCGATTTCACGCAGGTGCCGGGAGCGGGCCACTTCATCGCGCTCGAGAGGCCGGAGGTCGTGGCCGACCTGCTGGCCTCGGTGGCTTGAGTTATCGGCCAGAGCAGCGCTCTTGGCATCAGGAGTGCGCCATGCCCCCATTCGGGTGTGGTGCGTGAGGGAGACCGGCCCCCACATCGCGTGAAGGCGTCGCGGCAGGCAAATGAGAAGCACCTGACGGAGGTGCGGATCGAATTCGATGTTCCGGCGGAGATTCGTGACGGCACCGTGCTGCGCGCGGATGTCTACCGGCCCGGCGGGACGGGACCGTGACCGGCATGTGCGGCGGCAGCTATTTCGGCAACACCCAGTGGATGGCCGCGATGTCGAAGCCGCCGGAGCAGAAGTGCTCTGCCCTTGATTGGATTCGGCCGCTCCGACAAGCCGGTCGACCGGGCCGCGTACACCTACCAGTCTCACGTCGCCTGGACCGGCGCCTGGCTGGACCAGCTCGACTCACGGACATCACTCAGTTCGGTCAGGACTGGGGCGGGTTCATCTTCCTCGTGCACGTCGGCCGCACGCCCGACCGGTTTGCGGCCATGGTCGCCGCCAACACCGGCCTGGCCGCCCCGGATGTCGCGCCGGTCACGGCCCGGCCCTGCTGGAACGCGTTGCATGAGGAAACCGATCGGTTTATAGTGAGTGGAAACCGATCGGTTTCTCATGTGGAGGCGTGTCGTGACAGCAATCAAGGGCGCCAACGTCTTCGTCGCCGGAGGCGGCCGGGGTATCGGCAAGGCGCTGGCCGACGACACCACACACGCTGGGTCAAGTCACAGCGGTCCGCTGAGCTGGAAGCCATGTACGCCCAGCTGAAGAAGTATGTGAGGCGGCGGCCGGAGTCCGAGCTTATGAGGGGAAGAACTCCTACAACTGGTGCGCATGGGGGGTCATCAAGTCGCGGACCACGGTCGAAGTCAATGTCGATGGGGTAAAGACAAAGGTGTGGGTGAAGTACCTGGCCAAATTCCACCTCATCATCCACACCTACACAGGCAATATGGACAACGACTCGGCCAGGGATTACGCGGGGCTGAAGAGCCGTCAGTTCAAAGCCTGGTTCTATTTGAGTGGCATCGATCGGGACGGAAGTGCGGGTCCCGGAGAAGCGGTGGCCAAGACGTTCCCGTTCAGTCTCGGGCTGGCCTTCAAGCCGTCCGGGTGCTCGGTCTCCCCGACCGGCCTCAACGGGTTTATCTATAAGGGGCTTGAGCAGTGGGAGCGGGACAGCGGGGGCGCGGGCTACACCTTTACCTCCGACCCGGCCCAGTTCAGCGGTGCTGACAAGGTCGGTTACTGCAAGCTGCAGCCCCAGTTCCATGTTACCGAGGCGGTCGCCGACCCCTACTCCTGCCTGGCGAACGAGAACCCCGTTTTCCGGTGTGACAGTTCGCCGAAAATCAAGACCGCCAAGGGCGGATGCGTCGTGTGGAAGGACGCGCGGCCGGCGTTCCAGCTCAGCAAGAGCGCGCAGGTGAAGTTGCCCAACGGCACGGTCATCACCAATCCCGTCCGGGAGTCCGCCCAGCACATCTGGGACGCATGGAACAACCCGGCGGCGACGGAACCTCTGAATCCCGGTAAGAAGATCCCGGGATTCGACATGAAGCATCCGCTGGAGCGGAACACCGACACCAGCAAGAAGGGGCTTGGCGGGGAACAGGAAGGTGGCCATCAAGCAGTGCGACCTTTCCTTCGGCGATCCTCGCCCCAGGCCGCCCGGAAAGCGGTACACGAAGAAGTTGAAGGATGCGGCCGGGAACGTAATCACGCGCTCCTGCGATGAATTCCCCTTCGCGGCCAGCCACCAGGGTGCGTCCAAGGCGGGCACCAACTATTCCGCACGCCCGATCCTGGCCACCGACAACTGCACGTCCGGGTCGTGGCTGGGCTGGTGGTTCGAGCGGAATCGGGTTCTGGAGAAGCAGAAGTTCACAGTCACGGTCCTGGACACGCAGGACCCAGGATTGAGCGGCAGCTATCCGCCGCCTGTCGAGACATGCGCCCCCGACGAGAGTTTCGTGCCTGACTCAGAAGCACCATGATCACGAAGTAGTCTGCGGAAAATCGGTGGCGGGCGGCCGGGCGAGCCGTCCGCCACCGGCGTCCGTGTACCCACCGACCACACCAATGTGGAGCTGTCACAATGACCGATGACCATCAGCCTCCCGGTTCGTTCATGACCCACCCCTTGTGCCTGACCTGGTGCGATGGCATCGACGTCGAGGAAGCGCTGCTCCGGATCGGCGGTCTTCCCCAGACGATCACCCGTCGCGATTTCCCCGAGACGGTCGCGACGGCCTATGACGTGCTTCCGCACCATTCTGGTTCTGCTCTTTCAGGAAAACTGGGCCAGTGGACCCTCATCGTCGAACCCAACGGGTTCCAAGGCTCACGCCTGCCGGTGCTGGCCGATCTGTCGAGCGAGGGCCAGGCCATGAGCGTTTTCTGGAACGTAAACGGCGACGCTCAGATCGCCTACGCCGAACGCAGGCGCATCATCGCCGTCATCGACCCGTTCGACCCGGAGGAAGGGCACGGGGACGAGGGATTCCTCCAGCATTGGGAAAGCGTCGCCGAGCTGGACGAGGACTGGCGGGTTGGCGCGCTGAGGCTGGCGGAGACCATCGTGGGGCAACGCCTCGGCGCGGACTGGTTCAGCGAGCCTCGGCTCAGCGCGATCGTCCAGGCGCCTCCGGATCCCGGCGACACCGGAGCCGATGACGAGCGGGACGCGTACATGCGGGAGCAGCGCGCCCTTCTGGCCGAGGACCCGCGATTGGCGTCGCTGGCCGAGAACGCTACACGGGAGAGACTCAGGGACATGGCCGCATACGCCGCGGAGCTGGTGGGCGACCGCGCGGGGTTGCCGAGCCCGTTGGTCGAAGAGACTCTCGCAGCGTTGAGAGCGCAGGGGGAGGCGGCTCAACGGGTGAGGGCGCGATTGGAAGATATCGAACGCGATCTCCTCGCCCAGGCTGCGGCCGTGCGCAATTCCGAACCCGCGCAGCCGGGTTCGCCCGCTCATCGGCTGGTCGTCGAGAGCCGCGCGGTCAGGGTCATGGCCGCGGCCCTGAACGAGAACCCAGCGACAGCGCTTTGGGAAGCCTTGTGGTACGCCGAGATGCTCCAGTTGGACGGCCCGGACCGCATCCGCCTCCATGTCCTGCGAGCCGGTTACGACGAGATCGAACGGCAAGAGTGAGGCGAGGCCTGAGCGCCGCATCCGCAGGGGGAGTCGGCTCTGTCAGCCGAAAGAATGCCGCATCTCATATCGACGACTTCGGTGATGTCGAGCTGCCGGAGGTCGCCGACGCCGTCCCGGTCCTACGGTCCTGACCGTCGTGCTGGTTCCTGGAGATCCTGGATGGCCCCGAATGGCGGGTGACCTGTAGTGAACGGCGCCAAGATCATCCCGCATATCTCCGTGATCATGGTCCTACCGCTGCATACGGGTGCCCTCGGCGGCCTACCAAGAGCCTGACAAGCAAAAGACCTGCGGTTCAGAAATCGCAGGTCAGAGGCCAAAATGCCTGGTGGAGAAGAGTGCCCCCGGCAGTGTGCTGGTTCAGGACATAGGAAACCCATGTCGCAAGACATGGGAAACTTCAGCGGGGTGTGTCTCGGGACGTAGGCAACTGCCGCGATCATGAGCCTGGGCGGTGTGTCCAGGGCCAGAGTTGTCATCACCGCAGTTGTCGTCGAGGGCCGGTCCCAGGCAGAGGTCGCCCGCTCCTATGGAGTGTCCAAGGGCTGGGTGTCCAAGCTGGTGGCCCGCTATCGGGCCGAGGGCGAGGCGGCGTTCGAGCCCCGGTCCCGGCGGCCGCACACCTCACCGGCCGAGATCGACGCCGACACCGTCGAGTTGATCGTCCGGCTCCGCAAGGAACTCGCCGATCAGGGCCTGGACGCTGGTCCCGATACCATCGCCTGGCACCTGCGACAGCACCATCGGCGGACGGTGCCGTGAGCCACGATCAGCCGCTACCTGACCCGGCATGGCCTGGTGGCGCCCGAGCCGAAGAAACGGCCACGCTCGTCCTCCATCCGCTTTGAGGCGGCGCTGCCGAACGAGACCCGGCAGGCCGACTTCACCCACTACCGGCTGGCCGACGGCAGCGAGGCGGAGATCCTGTCCTGGCTGGACGACCACTCCCGCTACGCGCTGCTCGTCACCTGCCGGCGTCGCATCACCGGCCCGATCGTGCGCGAGGCCTTCCGCCAGGCCGTCACCCTGCATGGCGTGCCCGCCTCCACGCTGACCGACAACGGCATGGTCTTCACCACCCGCCTGGCCGGCGGCCGCGGCGGCCGCAACGCCTTCGAACACGAACTACGCCGCCTGCACGTGCGGCAGAAGAACTCCACCCCCAACCACCCCACCACCTGCGGGAAGGTCGAGCGCTTCCAGCAGACGATGAAGAACTGGCTGCGCGCCCAGCCCGACCAGCCGGTCACCCTCGCCGGCTTGCAGGCGCTCATCGATCGCTTCCGCGACGCTTACAACCACCGTCGCCCGCACCGATCCCTGCCGCACCGCGCCACCCCGGCAGCCGTCTACCAGGCCCTGCCCAAGGCCCTGCCCGCCGGCAGCCGCGACGCCGACACTCACACCCGTGTGCGCCACGACCGCATCGACCCCTCCGGCGTCGTCACCCTGCGCCTGGGCGGCCGGCTGCACCACATCGGCGTGGGACGAACCCACGCCCGAACCCACGTCATTCTGCTGGTGGACGACCTGCACGTCCGCGTCGTCAACGCCGTCACCGGAGAGCTTCTGCGCGAGCTGATCATCGACCCCACCCGCGACTACCAGCCTCAGGCAAAGCCCACAACGCCGAAACCCCCGAACCCGTAGGTTCGAGGGTTTCCGATGTCCTGAGACATCACAGAGTGCCCCCGGCAGGATTCGAACCTGCGGCACCGCTTTAGGAGAGCGCGGATCAAACTGTATGTTCACCTAGTTTGAACTGGAGTAATGCCTTGGAAGGCTCTCGCGGCTCGCTTGATCATCCCGCGTATGCCCCGCGCGTGTTGAGCCATCACCACATCATGTCCTGCGCGGCTGCTCGTCGAGGGTGGGAATTTGTTGGCTGAGCAAGGCTTGCTGCAGGTAACGGGCTCGTTGCGTTGAATCTGTAAGACTATCGGCGATACGTCGTACACGGCCCTGGACGTCGGCGCGCAGCCACATGACAGTCTCCCGGTTGTCACCAACGGCTTCCAGCACCTCTGCAGCATGGTGGAGGACCTCTTCCGTACGTAGCGCGGGTAGGTCTCCCATCCGCCGAAGAACGTCGACGGCATCTCTGGCCAAGGCTGCGGCGGCCTCAGTCTCGCCACGCAGATGACGGATCCTGCTGACTAGGGACAGTGCCGCGATCTCACTCCGGATCATGCCTGTTCGCCGGGTCTCTTTGATGGTGGCTTCGGCCAGTTCCAGCGCCTGGTCCAGGAGGACTGGATCGGTGTCGCCAAGCAGAAGTAGCACCTCGGCGTAGAGGTTACGGACGATGGGGACGAGGTTGAGCAGCCAGGTTTGCTCGGTTTCCCGCCATGCCTCCGCAAGCATCGGCTGACAGGCGTGCCTGCGGGCTGCGTCGAGTGCCATCAGCCTAGCGAGGAGGGCGCTGTTGTAGGCGTGCCAGCCGCTGAGCCCGCCGCGAGTCTCCTCGAAGGAAAGAGCTTCCCGCAGGGTGTTCTCCGCCGCGTCTGCATCCCCCATGGCTGAGTACAACTGAGCAAGGTAGTTGAGCGCGATAGGGAGCTCCGCATTGAGCGGATCCACGCGGAGGTGTTCCACACATGAGGTGAGGTGTACCAGTGCCGTCCCAAAATCCCCCGCATCGAAGAGATTCACCCCTAACTGCATGTCGGTAAGATTGCGGGCGTGGCGAAGGACGGGATCGGACAAGTTGCGTAGCCGGGGGTCGGTCTCGTAGAGCCGTTGGGCTTCCCGGAGCACCGTAAGGCCACCGATCAAATCGCGCTTTGGCAGCTGACGTCCGTACTCGGCGAGGGCGACGAAGAGTGCTAGAGCATCATCAGCGTCTCGGGCAAGTTCCACCGCTAGCTTTAGCCTGTCCAGTGAAGGCACTAGTCCCTGGGTGTGTAGGAGGACTTTGCCATGAAGCATGACCGTGCGGGCCGTCAGAGCAGGGTCGCCGCAGCGGCGAGCCGCCTCCTCTGCCTGTGCAGCTAGACCTTCCAGGTCGTCGCCCTTGGGACGCCGCCGTGCCTGCCAGTGGATCTCGGTGAGGTTGAGGAGGAGCTCTACAGCCTGCGCCATCAGAGAGTCCCGGTGAGAGGCTCGCTCTGGCAGACGCTCGATCTCGTGGACCGCGAAGCGACAGAGTGTCTCCGCCTCCGCAAAGGACAGACCATTGACTGCCACATCCTTGGCCAGTCTAAGGTGCTCAGCTCCAGAGGCTGGATGCGGGGCGCCCGAACGGAAGTGGCGGACGCAATCGAGCCGGGCTTCCAAAGGAAGCTCATTGCCGAGTGCCATTAGCCCTTCGGCGATCCGTGTATGACGTTGCCGACGCCGGCCGGGGCTCTGCTCTGCATACAGCTCCTTCTGAAGAAGAAGATTGTTGAACTGATAGCAGTCGGCAGAAGGCGCCCAGTCGGGATTCGGCGCCGCTGTGATAAACCCACTCTCCCGCGAGAGCCAATGAAGCCTGTCCTGGACCTCCTGTTCCTCTAGATTGGCCGCTCGGGCAACAAGCGGAGCTAGGAACGTAGATCCCTGGGTAGCCGCCACGACCAGCAATTCCCGGTCAGAGGTCTCCAGGCTTGCCAACGGCTGCCGAACCGCTCGCCGCAAGGCGTCTGGCAGTGGGCCGTCGAGCCCGCCATCGGTACCGATCAATGGCAGGAACTGAGCGACATAGGCAGGTCGCCCACCGGTGAGCTGGCTTAGCCAGGCCGAAATCGACGGGGCGATATCCTGGCCATGGTAGAGGCGCACGAGTTCCGCCACGGCGTCGTCCGGCAGACCGCCGAGGGTGACCTGCTCCAGGCGCCCCCGCAGTTGCCACCGGTCGAGGAACTCCCTGACAGTTGCTCCTTCGGCTGGTGGACCGTTGTCCTGATCCGTTTCATGAACCAGCACAACGCCCACCGGATGGCCCCAGAACTGCTCGATGAAATGGTCAAAGACAAGTAGGCTACTGGGGTCGATCCACTGCACATCATCGACTATCACCAATGTCGGCCCAGATTTCACCAGAGCATCCACCAATGCCGACGCAAGACCATGGGCGAGGCTTTGCCGGTACGGCAGCAAACTGTCCCCCTGCACAGAACCGGAGTTAATGGCCGCCTGGGTGATCTGCGCCGCGGCTGCAAGGGCTGGACCCACTATAGGCAGAGACCCTACGAGCTCCGGTAGATGCTGCACAGTCGCATACTTGATGCGCCGGGCGGCCCTCGGCGGATGAAGAGCATTGAAGATATCCATCACTGGCCCGTAGGCATTGGCCTCACCGACAAATGCCTGACACCTAGCACGAATCACCCGGAGAGCCGGTTCCGCGGTGCGTAACTGTGTAAGATGTGCGACTTCATCCAGGAGGGCGGACTTACCAATCCCGAGTGGACCTTCAACTACAAGAGCACGGCTTTGCCCTCGGCAGACGTCTTCCGTCAGCTCCATCAGTGTGTCCACGTGTTCCACCCGGTCGACAAAGGCGATGCTTCTCATATGTCCTCCATACGTCGACCAGAGTCCACTGTGCAAGGTCTGCTGTTGAGTGCCCGTGACGGCGCCGTTAAGCGGAGTGGAGGGCACCCTCGGTTTCGTCTGGTGCCGGTGCAGCCAGCAGCCGACACGCAGCCAGCAGGAGGCACCTACGTAAGGTAACCCCCAACGTCACACCCTCTAGTGGACGTTCCGCTCTGATGTGCTTCGAAGATCTTGTCTCGGTATACCGAATCTGGCCGGAAGTCGCCGAATCCTGCCGTTTCATCTACAATCCGTGCCCAACATCTTGATCAGCTGGAGACTGCGAGGAGGCGATGTCGCAGATCAGCAGGCCAGACTGGCGCGACAGCAGATTGGGTGCCCGAATCCGCGTTGTCTTGTGGCTTCATGACGAGGTCGGCGAGGGGCGCCCGTTCAGAAGGCAGCAACTCCGCAATGAGGTCTGGGGTGTGGCGCAGGTAGACCGAGGGATGCGGGATCTGCGGTCGGCTGGATGTATCACGACCTACCGCGACATGGTCAGCCCGGGTCCCGATGAATTATTTCTGGAGAAGGTTGGGGTCCATGTCTGGAAGCCGGGACGACGGTCCGCTGTGATGCGGGCGATCTGGAAAGGTGCGTCACGAGGTCATGGGTCGCGATCATCACTGCTACCGACGCTGCGGTATAGAGGCGGGGAAGAGTATCCCGACGACCCTGGCAGCAGTGCTCCGCTGACCATCGGACACGCCAGCCCTTGCAAGCACAGATACATGACCCGGCTCGGAGATCTTGTTACCGAGCGTGCGTGCTGTAGCGAAACTGCCAAGTATCTTACTGGTTTGCGGTTTTCTGCCGATCCGGCATGGAGCCGGATTCACTGGGCGTCTATAAAAGGAATTAGGCCCCTTTGTGGATCATGGAAGATCGGCGCTCTATGTCATCTGATTGGCGAATGTGGATGCATTTCTGACCAATGCTCGCGACGGCACTTCCGTAAGTCGACATGGATGACTCATCATAGGATTTCCGGAAATTTGAGGAGTTCGTCATGACCTACCTGCAGCTCCCTCTCGAAGGCTCCGCTGCTGATCAGGAACTTGATGTGATTGCCGCTGAGATACAAACGTTAGATCCGCAAGGGGAGCGCATGGCGGGTGCAATTCGCCGCACTATCGATATGCTGCTTGACGGTCAGCACACAGGGCGTTACCGGTGGAGGGATCTACATAAGACTGAAAAGACTCACTGCGGCACCCTTGTGGAGATAAATCTTCAGCGAGAGTTCAATTTTAATGATGGTGTCAGGCTCGATTACTTAATCAACGGCATTGAGGTGGACTGCAAATACTCTCAGAGGCTCGGTGGCTGGATGATCCCCCCCGAGGCAGTCGGACATTTGCTTCTCGTTGTATGGGCGAGCGATGATGATGGACAGTGGAGCGCGGGATTGGTCCGGGCGCGGGAGGAGAATTTGCGTAGCACGAGTAACAGAGACCTGAAGCGCTACTTGAACGACGAAGGGAAAGCCGCGATTCGGTGGCTCTTCGATCACAAGCCGCTCCCTGAGAACGTCCTCTTGCATATGCCTCAGGAAGATGTCGAGGCGATTTTTAGATGCGGTACGCCCGGCCACAGGTGCATTCGACACGGGTCCAAGAGAGTCGATGAGCTCTTCCGCCGTGCTCAGGGGCGTTTGGTCAGCCGGAACGTCGTAGCCACCGTTGCGCAGCAAGAGGACTATATGAAGCGGATCCGTGGTAATGGAGGAGCCCGTTCGAAGTTACGGCCTGAGGGGATTGTGATCTTTGGACAGTACGAATCTCATGGTCGTCTAGCCCGGCAACTCGGTCTCCCCGTTCCCGGTCCAGGTGAGTCGTTAAGCATAAGGCTGGCGCGCCGTCGTGCTCATCACACCGGAGCGCCAGCCATCACGCTTGAGGGGCAGGAGTGGGTTGTCGCCCTGCCCACTGACCAACCTGAGAAAGCCCCCTTGCTTCCAGAGACGAAGAAGACAGACCTTGAGGAGCCCCGCGTTCTCCGGACAGCTTCCTGATGATCACTTCATGCTGCGAGCTGCTGGCTCAGGTACTCGTTGTGGACCTCAAGCGGAGTCCGGTACCCGTTTGCGGAATGAAGCCTGCGCCGA
>NZ_VJYI01000025.1 GCF_008065375.1 Nonomuraea sp. SYSU D8015 | reverse complement strand
GCGGACATGCCGATCAGCCGAGCCCGCTCAGCCTCAGTCAGATGGATCTCCACTGCCGTCGGTCCTGAATGCGCCATGTCCGCCAGCATATGAACTTAACCGACGGATTTCAGGCGTATGACACTAGGTCAACCCTGTGTGTACGTCGTCACAGTGGTCCCGGCCCCGAAGTGTCCTACGGTGACCCGGTCGAAGGTGTGCGGGTTGAACCCGCCGTTGAATAGTGGGATGCCGGCGCCGGTCACCACGGGGTAGCGCTTGAGGATCAGTTCGTCGATCTCGGGCAGCAGGCTCGCGGCGAGTACGCCGCCGCCGGAGATCCAGATGTCGCCGCCGTCCTGGGCCTTCAGTCGCCGGACGAGGGGCAGGGCGTGGTCGGAGAGTTCGACGCCTGGGCCGGCTGCGGCGAGCGTCGTGGAGACGACGAACTGGCGTAGATGGGACCACGGGCTGTCGGTGCCGCTGTTGAGGCCCATCTCGTAGGTGGCCCGGCCCATGAGGACGGTGTCGAAGCGCTTGTTGGGGGCGTCTTGCAGTCCGGCGGCTTCCCGGTACGCGGTCGGGACGGTTTCGGGATGGCGCTCGTTCATGGCGGCCATGAGGTCGAGGTTGACGGGGAAGAAATCGGCGGCCCCGTCGGGGGCCGCGATGAAACCGTCCAGGCTGACAGCGGCGTAGTAGACGAGCTTTCGCATTGATGTCCTCCACCCGTAGTACTCTACGCATAGTGGTATGAAGGTAGTACTTTGCTTGTAGTGGTGTCAAGCATGGACTTTCGATGCGGCAGAACCCTGAGCGGCGCGCGGCCATTTATCGGCGTACGGGGGCCGCGTGCACAGTCAAGTGCGGATGAGGTGCGGCCTCACCGGTAACCTGTCGCGTCTGCAGGCTGGCCCCGGTCCTGGACCTCGACCGCGTACCGCCAGTAGTCCGGCCGCGAGCCGTCCAGGTCGGTGAACCCGTACACGGCCGCGAGCTGCCCGCTGGACAGCGACTGCCCGCTCCAGCGCAGCACGTCCGGGTCCATGGCCAGGGCGGCGACCGCGCGGCCGACGTAGCGGGGCGTCTCCGACATCACGAAGTGCGGCTCGCGGGCGAGGGCGTCGCGCCAGTTCTCCTCGCCCACCCCGAACAGCTCCAGCATCATCTCTGACCTGATCCAGCCCGGCGTCAGCGTCACCGCCGCGCAGCCGTGCGGGCGCAGGTCCTGTGCCTGGGCGTAGCCGAGCCTGATCACCGCGCTCTTGGCGTGGTCGTAGAAGAAGGAGACGCGGTAGTTGTGGTCGTTGTACTCCTTGGTGCCGTCGGTCATCTCCACCACCAGCCCGCCCGGCCGCTTGATCAGCAGCGGGAGGGCGTAGTGGCTGGTGATGATGTGCGTCTCGACGGCGAGCCTGAGCAGGCGCAGTCCGCCGTCGAGGTCGTGCTCCCACAGCGGGGTGCCCCACTGGGCCAGATGCTCACCGCCCCAGATGTCGTTGACCAGCACGTCCAGCCGGCCGTGGTCGCGTTCGATCCGCTCGACGAGGGCGCGCACCTGCTCGCGCTCCAGATGGTCCACCCGGACGGCGATGCCCTCGCCGCCGGCCTCGTTCACCCGCTCCGCGGTCTCCTCGATGGTCTCCGGACGCCCGGACTCCGAGCGGTGCTCGCGGGTGGTCCTGCCGGTGACGTACACCGTCGCCCCCACCGCGCCCAGCTCCACCGCGATGCCTCGCCCGGCACCCCGCGTGCCCCCGGCCACCAACGCGACCTTGCCCTTCAACGTGTTGTGCATGGGTCCTTCCCCTTGTCCGCGGCCGCGTCTGGTAACGCTGATCGGTCAAATAGCACACCAGGGATAAGCGATCGAAGGGGTAATCAGCGTGAGGGTTGGCGAAGGCAATAAACCCCCTATCGCTCGCAGGTCAGGGACGTTCTTCTCCGGCGGTGATTGGACGATCTTTTCGCGGCTATTGAACGAGAGGGAGGTCGAGAAAGGTCCAACCGCGATGGAGAGGGGTACGTCCCGCAGGGTTCGAAAAATTTGTTCGGCCTGAGGTCCTGGTCGGTGAGCTCCCGCCGGCCCGGCGGTGCTGATGACGTCCATAACCCCCTGCCAGACTGTTGTCGTCGCCGGGGTCGGCCAAGCGTACTGCGACACGCACTCACACCAGCACATGGCGATTTCATTATCGCTTCACATCGGCGTCATCCCTGCTCATCTGGAAGAGAGAAGAGCCCGTCCTTAGCGTTGTGCTCACTCTCGCGCTCGTTTTTTCACGCCCGGTCACCGCTCGACGGCTGCCAAAGCGTCTTCCATGCGGGCAGCACGGCCCATCCGCGCCTCTCGGAAGGACATCTGTCGGCAGCGCGGGCCGCTGCGCGGTGCGGGTCCGCGGGCTAGGCTCTCAGCCGAGTGAGCCCGACCGGCGTAATTCCGCCACTTCTTTGCGCAGCTCGGCCAGCTCCTCCAGGATCCGCTCGGTGTGGGCCGTGGTGTCCTCGATCGCGGCCAGCTCCTGGGCGTTCTCCTCGTCCATGGCGCTGACCACGACGGCCATGAAGAGGTTCAGGATCACGAACGTGCACACCAGGATGAAGATCGTGAAGAAGATCCAGGCCGACGGGTGCCGGACCATCACCTCCCTGGCGATGTTGCCCCAGTCGTCGCCGGTCATCGTCTGGTAGAGCGTGAACAGCGAGGTCGGCAGGCTGCCGAAGCGGTCGGGGGAGGACTGGCCGTAGAGCTTGGTGGCCATGACCGCGGCCACGTACAGCACCAGGGCGAGCAGCACCACGATCGAGCTCATCCCCGGCATCGCCCGCAGCAGCGCCGACACCACCCGCCGCAGGCTCGGCACGACCGACAGCAGCCGCAGGGCCCGCAGGATGCGCAGCGAGCGCAGCACCGACAGGCCGCCCGTGGCGGGCGCGAAGGCGATGGCCACGATGAGGAAGTCGAAGATGTTCCACGGGTCGCGGAAGAACGACCAGCGCTCGACGTAGAGCTTGGCCGCCAGCTCGGCGGCGAAGATGTAGAGCGCGACGTGGTCGACCACGGTCAGCAGGGCGCCGTGGCGCTCGACGACGGACGGGAAGGTCTCCAGGCCCAGCGTGCCCGCGTTGATCAGGATGACGCCGACGATGAACCGCTGGAAACTCCGGTGGGCGATGATGGCTTGGGTGCGTTCGCGCACGAGGGCAGGCTCCTAGGGGGATCGATCAGGTGCCGTACCATGATGACGTAACATGATCAAGAGGGAGTCTGTGGTATAAATCCCACCTGACTGTCGGACGTGAGGGGGCTGCGCGATCATGTCGTATCCGAATTATGGTCCGCCGCACTACGGCCCGCAGTACACCCATCCCAACGGCACGACCATCCTCGTGCTCGGCATCCTCAGCCTCGTGGTGTGCGGCCTGCTCGGCCCGTTCGCGTGGTCGATGGGCAACAAGGCGCTGCGCGAGATCGACGAGAGCGGCTATCCCTACGAAAACCGCGGTTATGTCCAGGCCGGGCGCATCTGCGGCATCATCAGCACCGTCCTGCTCATCATCGGCTTCGCGTTCGTGATCCTCATGTTCGCCATTATGCTGATCACGGGCGGTCTGGCCGCCAGCAGCAGCTTCTAGCGTCCGCGGCGGAGGGGTGTGGCCGGTGCCCGTCCAGGCTCCGGCCACCGTGCGGGGCGATGGCCGGAGAGACCCCGGGCGGAGGGATCCCGCAGCCCTTCAGATCCTTTCCCCCGCAGGACCCCAGCCGGAGTGCGGAGGGGTGTCGCAGGGGATCAGGCGGCGGCCTTGGAACGGCGATCGAGGGCGGCGATGATGCCGGCCGGGTCCACCGTCCCGTAGCCGTAGTCGTAGTCGAAGCCCACCTCGCTCCGATCCTCCGCGGTCCTGCGCAGCAGCGCCCGCAGCTGGGCGGGCGACAGCTTGGCCGACGGCCACGCGGTGCGCACCGCCGCCACGAGCCCCGCCACCACCGGCGTCGCCGCGGAGGTCCCCGAGTCGGGGGCGCTCTCGCCGAACGCCTTCGACCCCAGGAAGTGCGTGTACGCGCACACGTCGGGCTTGCGCGCGGTCAGCCGCCCCGGCCCCTGCGAGGAGTAGCCCACCCGCTCCCCGTTGACGTCGATCCCGCCGATCGACAGGGCCTTGGGGTGGGAGTTCGCGCCCGCGATGGGCCGGTTGGGGTAGGCGCAGCGGCCGTCCGGGCACTCCCGCCCGCAGTTGCCCGCCGCGAACAGCACGTCGGCGCCCGCCCGGTCGAGCGAGGCCACCATCAGGTTGAACGGATGGGCGGCGTTGTCGGAGTAGTTGCCCGGATGCCCGACGGGGAAGTCCCACTCCGGCGAGAACGACCCCCACGAGTTGCTCACGACCAGCGCCCGCGACTCGGCCGGCTGGGCGTCCAGCACGGTACGCAGGTGCGCGAACGCGGACACCGCGTCCGACAGCAGCCCGTCGAGCGCCGAGCCGCCCGGCCGGGTGGACAGCAGCAGCGGGATGTCGATCAGCGAGGCCTGCGGGGCGGCGATGAGGGCGTCGAAGGCGCACATCGTCCCGTGGTCCACCTCGAACTCGCCCGGCTTGCCCGACACGCCCGGCGGGCTCCAGCACCGGTCGGCGTCGAGCGTGACGCCCCTGCCCAGCTGCCTGGCGGTGTGCGCGGCGTTGACGCCGGTGTCGAGCACGGCCAGCGCCACGCCGGCCCCGTCGAGGCCCTCGGCGTGCAGCCCGGCGACGTTCATGAGCCGCTCGACGTCGCGCCAGTCGCCGACCGGCGGATCGCCGCCGCAGGTGGGGGAGGACTCGATGACGGGGTCGGCGAAGATCCCGACCACGTCGGGCCGGAGCGAGGACAGCAGCGTGACCCTGGAGGCCAGCTCGTCGTCGGAGATCGTGCCCCGCACCAGCACGGAGGCGTCCTCGGCGGCCAGCGAGAAGTCGAGCGGCTGGTTGAGCGACAGGGGATCGCCGCCCACGGCGGGGACGGGGCGCGGCAGAGCCACGGGGACGAAGGCCGGGTCGAGCTCGACGCCCGGCAGTCCGTCGGCGACGTCGGCCGTGGTGGCCGTCTGGCCGGGGTCGGCCACCGCCGCGACCAGATCGGGGGAGGGACGGAGCTGGATCAGGACCCGCATGTGTCACCACCGAAAGGTTGTCTGGAGGGAACGAGCCTTCCAACATTCCTGCATCCACGGGTCAACCGTCCAGTGCATTCCAGCGGTTTTGACCTGCGAGAACACCCCAAACTACGCGAGGCGGACGACATTCGTTCTGGCCCGTCGGACTTCCTTGTTTTCGGTCCGTTCACTACGGTGAGGCAGCATGACGCTCCAGGCCCAGAAGCCGGTCGACGACGGAGAGAAAGCCCACTGGCTGGCGGTGCGGCCGAGGCTCATCCTCGCCAGTGCCTTCATGCTCTTCCTCGAGCTGGCGCTGATCCGGTGGACCGGATCCAACATCGTCCACCTCAGCTACTTCACGAACTTCGTGCTGCTCGGCTCGTTCCTGGGCATCGGGCTCGGGTTCCTACGCGTGGGGCGCTCGCGGCGGCAGCCGTTCTACTCGCCGCTCGTGCTCGCGATCCTGGTCGTCGTCGTGCTGACCTTCCCGGTGACCGTCGACCGCAACACCGAGGGCGTCCTGTACTGGACGAGCCTGTCCACCAGCGGGCCGCCCGCGTGGCTGATCCTGCCGGTGATCTTCTGTGCGGCCGCGCTGATCCTCATGGGCCCCGCCGAGCTCGTCGGCCGCTGCTTCCCCGAGCTGCCGCGCCTGGAGGCCTACCGCTACGACCTGATCGGCAGCCTCACCGGCATCGCGGCGTTCACGGCCCTGTCGTTCCTGAGCGCGCCGCCGGTGTTCTGGGGGATCATCGCCGCCGCCTGCTACGGCGTGCTGCTCGTGCCCAGGCCGCGCTCGCTCTACGTCGGGCTCGTGACCGTGCCGTCCCTGGCCGTCGTGGGGCTGCTGCTGGCCGAGACGCTGACCGCCGGCGCCATCTGGTCGCCGTACTACAAGGTCACCTTCAAAGCGCTCCAGCAGTTGGGCGTGCCCGTCACCGACATCGCCGTCAACGGCATCCCGCACCAGCAGGCCGTGCCCGCCTACGCCCGGCTGCAGTGGGAGCGCCAGTACGGGCTGCCGTACGAGCGGACCGCCAAACCCCCGAAGGACGTGCTCATCGTCGGCGCGGGCAGCGGCACCGACGTGGCGATCGCCCTGTCCAAGGGCGCGAACCGGGTCGACGCCGTCGAGATCGACCCCAAGCTTCGCGAGCTGGGCGAGTCGGTCCACCCCGACCGGCCGTACGACGACCCGCGCGTCACCACGCACATCACCGACGGCCGCGCCTTCCTGGAGCGCACCGGCGGCAAGTACGACCTGATCCTCTTCGCCCTGCCCGACTCGCTCACCCTCGTCTCCGGGGCCAGCTCGCTGCGGCTGGAGAGCTACCTGTTCACCGAGGAGGCCATGCGGGCCGCCCGCGACCACCTCAAGCCGGGCGGCACGTTCTCGATGTACAACTACTACCGCGAGAGCTGGCTCGTCGACCGCCTGGCCTCGACCATGCAGCAGGCCTTCGGCCACAAGCCCTGCGTCGACGTCGTCAGCACCGCCGGCCAGCAGGCCGTGATCACCGCCGGCCTGGCCGTGTCCGACCAGCGCTGCGCCTCCGAATGGCCCGGCGCGGCCCCCGGCACCCCGCAGCCCGCCGACGACGACCGGCCCTTCCTCTACCTGCACGACGCCACGATCCCGCCGATCTACCTCATCACGCTCAGCCTGATCCTCATCGTCAGCCTCCTCGCCGTGCGCGTCGTGGCGGGCCCGTACCAGCGGATGCGTCCCTACGCCGACCTGTTCCTGCTGGGCGTGGCGTTCATGCTGCTGGAGACCAAGAGCGTGACCGGCTTCGCGCTGCTGTTCGGCACCACGTGGGTGGTCAACGCGATCGTCTTCGCCGGCGTCCTGGTCGCGGTCCTCGCCGCCGTCGAGGTCACCCGCCGCTTCCGCACCCCGCCGCTGCCGGTCATGTACGGGGTGCTGTTCGCAGGACTGCTGCTGGCCTGGCTGGTGCCGAACGAGTGGCTGCTGTCGCTGCCGCTGCCCCTGCGCGCGGTGGCCGCCGTGACGGTGGCGTTCCTGCCGATCTTCGCCGCGAACGTCGTCTTCGCCAAACGCTTCGCCGACACCGCCGACGCGACCACCTCCTTCGGCGCCAACCTGCTGGGCGCGATGGTGGGCGGCTGCCTCGAATACGTGGCCCTGGTGATCGGCTACAAGGGCCTGCTCGCCGTCGCCGCCCTGCTGTACCTCGGCGCTTTGGCGCTGCTGCCCCGCAGACGCGCGCTCGTGTGACGCCAGAGACGGAGAAATGGCCGTGACCCGCGGCATGGCGAGTGGTCAGGTTAATTGTCTCCATCGCGGGTTGATTTGTCGGAGGATGCGAGGTGAGCTGGAGATATCGGCATGCCGCCATCGCATGGATCGTTGAATCCGAAAAGGGAAAGCGGCCTTTTCGAAAGGAGGCTTGAGTATCGGGGGTGACGTCCGGTAAACCCGCGAGAAAAGGTGAATAATCATGGCGACGCAAAGGGCGGCCCGGATCGACGTCGAGCGTGTCCTGCGGGAGGAGCCGGCGCCCGCCGGCCGCGCGGATCAGGTCGCCCAGGTCCTCCCCAGGGGAATGCTGTTCACGACACCGGAACCGGGAACGGCGGGGCCGGCACCCGTGCCCGACACCCAATGGGCGCTCACCTCCGCCTGGCCCTATCAGGGACGGACCGCCACGGGGACCGCCGCCGTCCACTACGGCTCGGGCCACGACCGCCTCGTCCGGCCGATGATCATCGCTGACGGATTGGGGCACGGGCCCAGCGACCTTCCCGCGCTGTGGCGCCGGCTCGACGCCCCCTACCCGCCCCGCCAGCACCGCCTGCTCGACCAGCTGCTCGACCAGGGCATCGACGTCGTGCTGCTGGGCTTCGCCGCCCGGCACACCCACATCCAGGTCAACGCCGGCGTGGCGGCGGCGTGCGTCCGCCGGGCCGTCGCCGAGCGGGCCGGCGACGCGCCGCTGACCGTCGCCGGCGTCGGCGTCGGCGGACTGATCACCAGGTACGCGCTAGCCGCGATGGAGCACCGCGGCGAGGACCACCAGACGGCGACGTACCTGTCCTACGACTCGCCGCACAACGGCGCGTGGATCCCGCTCATCCTGCAGCAGCTCGCGTACTTCGTCCAGAGCCTGGCCCCGGCCGGGCAGGCCGGCCTGATCCGCAGCCCCGCCGCCCAGCAGGTGCTGTGGGCGTGGGTCGAGAGCGGCCACTACTCGGGACCCGTCGCCACCGCCAGTCCGCTGCGCGTGGCGTTCCTGGAGGACCTGCGGCGCGTCGGCTGGTTCCCGGCCCGGCCGCGCAAGCTCGGGGTGGCCAACGGGGCCGCCGACGGCACCGGCAGGAACGTGCCGCCCGACGAGGTCGCGTTCGAGTGGAAGGCGCTGGACGGCCTCGTCGGGGCGACCGTCCGCACCCAGGCGGATCGCGGCGTCAACCGGCTGGTCGGTGGCATGCGGGCGGTGCCGATGTGGGAGAGCAGGAGCTACACCAGCGACGTCCCGGCGTTCGACGGCGCACCGGGCGGGACGCTTCCTTCGTACGGGATGGTCGCCGACAGACTCGGCGCGCCGATCGAGAGCCGCTACCGCTCGGCCTGCTTCGTCCCTTCCGTGAGCGCCGTCGCCCTCCAGTACGACCCGGTGGAGTGGCCGGTGGATCTCTACACCGACATCACGTCCCTGTCGCCCGAGCAGAGCCAGCTCGACGACTACCACTGCGACTCCCACAACAGCGAGCACGGCCAGGTGACCGCCACGCTGGCCGAGTGGATCCTGGGGCAGGTCGGGAAATAGGGCCGGCACGGGCCGGGTGCGAGGGGTGCGCCACGAGGCATCCCTCGCACCCCCAGGGGGAACGCGGTAGGACGGGAGCATGCTCGACGACGAACGGATGCTCGCCGATCCCTACCCGGCCTACGCCGGCCTGCGCGAGTCGGGCGGGCTGCGGCGCGTCGACCTCCGCAGCGGGCTGTACGGATGGCTCGTGACCCGCTACGACGACGCCCGCGCCGCGCTCGCCGACCCCAGGCTCAGCAAGGACCCGCGCAACGCGCCGCCCGACTGGCAGGAGGCGGGACGCGGCCGGCCGCTGGAGGACCGCTCCGGGCTGGGCACCCACCTGCTCACCACCGACCCGCCCGAGCACACCCGGCTGCGGCGCCTGGTCTCCCGCTATTTCACGCCGGGCCGGCTGGACGCCCTGCGGCCGGGGATCGAACGACGGGTGGACGCGCTGCTCGACGGCCTCCCGAAGGGCGCCGAGGTGAATCTGATCGCGGACTTCGCCTCGCCGCTGCAGCTCGCCGCCCTCTGCGACGTGCTCGGCGTGCCCGCGGCCGACCGCACGGACTTCCAGCGGTGGACGACGGCCGTCGTCTCCTCCGACGAGGACGGCGAGGCCCGGCCGGAGGCGCTGGGGCTGCTGGGCGCGTACGTCGGGGAGCTGGTCGAGGCCAAGCGGCGCGTGCCCGGGGACGACGTCATCAGCGCGATCACGGCCGCGGCCGATGACGGGGAGCGGCTGAGCGAGCCCGAGCTGATGGCGATGATCTTCCTGCTGCTGGTGGCCGGGTACGAGACGACGGTCGGGCTCGTCGGGCTGGGCGTCTACACGCTGCTCCGGCACCCCGACCAGCTCCGGCTGCTGCGCGAGCGTCCCGGGCTCCTCGACGGCGCCGTGGAGGAGCTCCTGCGCTACGACAGCCCCGTCGAGCGGGCCACCTGGCGGTTCGCCACCGAGCCGATGGAGATCGGCGGCGTGCCGGTGCCGGCCGGGCGGCCGATCCTGGTGGCGCTGGGGGCGGCGAACCGGGATCCCGGGCGCTTCCCCGAGCCGGACCGGCTCGACATCACCCGGGAGGACGCCGCCGGCCATCTCAGCTTCGGTCACGGGCCGCACTACTGCCTCGGCGCCATGCTGGCCCGGCTCACCGGCCGGGCCGCCCTGGGCGGGGTCGTCCGCCGCCTGCCGGGGCTGGCCCTGGCCGTGCCGCCGGAGCGGCTGCGCTGGCGGGCCAGCCTGACCGTCAGGGGCCCGCAGCGGCTCCCTGTCGTGGTCTGACGGTCTCGCCGGCGTCCCGGCGGCCCAGTGTGACGACGGTCGCCGCTAGAGGCCGCAGAGCTCGTCGAGGGACTTGGCGCCGCCCTTGTCGGTGTTGCGGGTCGGCGTCTGGGTGGGCGAGGCCGCGCGGGTCTTCGTCGGCGTCGCCCCCGTGACGCTGGGGGAGGCGCTGACGCCGGCCGTCTGGGCCTGCTTGCGCGGGCGCATCGAGTCGTTGATCGCCTTCTTCGCCGCCTGGCGGATCTTCGCCCAGTCCGCGCTGCCCGGCCAGAACTCCGGCGGCACGAACTGCAGGCTCGTGATCTTGGCGTCCTTGACCTTGACGGCCACCTGCACGAGGGGCTGCACGAGCGGCTCCGGGATGTTCGTGGAGGCCATGCGCTTGGCCGCGCCGGCGATCTTGCCGAAGTTCGTCAGGATGACGGTGGGTGTGGCCTGCTGGGCGAAGGCGCCGATGACGCAGCGCTGGCGGCCCATACGGGAGAAGTCGTCGCTGTTCACGCGGGAGCGGCCGTACCAGAGGGCCTGCTCGCCGGTCAGCTTGCGGTAGCCCGCCTTGATCGTGCCCGCGGTGCCGTACAGACCGCCCCACTTGATGTCCTGCTCGACACGGATCTTCAGGCCGCCGATGGCGTCGACCAGCGCCGCGAAGCCGTACATGTTGATCAAAGCGTAGTAGTCGATCTTCAGGCCGAGGGTGTGGCCGATGGCGTCCATCAGGGCGCGCGGGCCCTTGTTCTTGCCGCCCATGATGTCCGGGTGGTCGTTGGCGTACTGCCAGACCTCGTTGAGCAGGCCGCCGTTCGGCAGCTCGGCCATGAAGCCGTTGGGGAACTGCCGGGCCAGCGGCGAGGAGGGCGGGAAACGCACGTGCTGGAGGTTGCGCGGCAGGCTGAACAGGACCGTGTTGCCGGTCTTGATGTCCACGCTCGCCACCGTCATGCTGTCGGTCCGCATGCCGGTGCGGTTGCCCGCCGCGTCGCCGCCGACCAGCAGGAAGTTCACCCGGGTCCGGCCTCCCCACGGGTCCGCGGCGTTCTGGGCGATGGGCGGGACGTCGGAGTCAGGCGCGGAGGGGAAGACCGCCTGGATCGCGCCCCGGGCGGTCCCCACGGTCTGGGCGACCAGCGCGAACGGCGACATGACCGCCACGCACAGCACGCCCACCACGATGCCGGTCACCACCTGGCCCTGCTGGTTCAGCCGGTTCGGGCCGAGGACCACGTAGGAGACGACCATCAGCGCGAACCAGGCGAGGCCGAGCACCGAGGCGACGACCATCACCGTGATCATCATGCTGGAGTCGGCGAAGGCGGTGAGGCTCTCCAGGAGGTTCGCCCGGGTCAGGGCGAAGGCCAGGGCGCCGAGCAGGATCACCGCGTACACGATGACGAGGGTCATCCCGGTACGGCGATGCCCGGCCCGCAGGTGTGCGGCGCCGGGCACGATGGCGGACAGGGCGGTCCAGCCGAGTACGGATGCGGTCGTGAGCGGTTTGGCGAAGCGTGGGGCGCGGGGGCCGCGCCCGCCGGGGCGGGACGGGCGGGAGCCGGGCGCGCCGGAGCCGGACGGGCGGGACTCGGACGGCCGGGACTCGGACGGGCGGGAGCCGGATGCGCCGGAGCCGCCCGATGCCGGACGCGGGCGGCGCGAGGGGCGCTTTTTCCTGCCTCCTGGCACGGCATCGACCCCATCGCGCTTGCTCACACCGGCTCCTTCACATGCCTACCAGGCAAAACCGTCGTTGCCCCCCGTTGGGCACAAGATTGCCAGGATTCTAGTCCCCATATATGGACATCCGAGACATGTACTCAACATGAGATGAACACCACGTGCATTTCAGGAGGTCGTTGAGGACGGCGCCATCCACGTGTTGCACTGGTACGCCTTGCTCCGCTCCCACCCCTGGCGGAACCAGCGGTAGTTGTTCTGGGGCGAGCCGTGGTCGCGAGGATAGCCCGGGTAGTCGCCCACCTGGCCGTAGAACGAGAACAGCCGCGCGCGGTTGGCCGTGTTCACCGGGTACGACGCCGCCACCGACCGCATCCACATCGCGCCGAAGCAGGTGGCCTGCAACTCCAGCCGCCGGCTCAGCGCCAGCTTGCCGCTCTGGCTGGAGGACTCCAGCGTGCTGCTCCACCAGGAGTTCATCAGGCCCGTGACGTTCTGGACGTGGTGGCCGTACTCGTGGGCCATCATGCTGATGATGCCGCCGTGCCAGGAGATGATGTCCCCGTAGCCGCGGGAGTTGCCGTTGCCGCTCGCCATGGCCGACGTGGAGGCGTAGATCGTGCTGTTGCGGGGGCAATAGTACGGCACCATGCCGCCCGGATGCGGGTAGTCGCCGCACGCGCCCCTGCCGCGCCTGGCCGCGATGGCATAGCCGGGCGGCCGGAACGGGATGCCCTGCTTCTGCAGGATCGGCCCCCAGGCCCGGTCCATGCACCGGCCGGTCTTCAGGATCAGCGCCTTGAGCTGGGAGTGGTTGTAGATGCTGACGTTGCCGGCCGGGCAGTTCAGCCGCGGCAGTGCGCCCGCCCGGTAGACGGTGTTGTTCTTCAGGCTCGTGTTGACCTGTCTCTGCGGTGTGACCGTCTCGGGCTCCTCGCGCTCCTCCTGCGTCGGCTCGCGGGTTGGCCGCGTCCTCGTCGGGAAGGGCTCGGGCTCGTCGGTGTCGTACGTCGGGATCGCGACCGGATTCGTCGTCTCCGACCTCGTCGCGCTCTTGAGCATCGCCGCCCCCACGACGATCAGCACGAACAACGCCGCCATCGACCCGAACACGATGCCGAGCACCCCGACGACGCCCATGCCGGACTTCCTGCGCGGCGGCGGCTGGTGCCAATGCCGCGGCGGCATCGGCGGCGGCGGTGGTGGCGGTGGCGGCGGGGGAGGAGGAAACGGCTGCCGGTACTGATGGCCGTACGGTGGAGGCGGCGGCGGGACCTCGGGCTCGAACTTGCGCGTGCGCCCGTCACGAGGACCGCCCGGCGGGTACGGCTGGCCCTGCGGGGGATAGACCGGCCCCTGAGGCGGAACGCCTTGGGGGTGGGGAGCCGGGGGGTACGGGCTCCCGCCCTGAGGCTGCGGCCGGCGGTGACCCGGTGGCGGCCAGGGCAAGGAAGGTGGCCTGTGTGGCTGTCCTGGCCCTTGTGGCGGGGGTGGATATTGCCCGTTCCCTGTCACCGTGTCGCCCCCTTCACCCGGTTGTCTGGAATGACTAGCTTTGTGCCGCGACTTGACGGACCCTTGGCAAATTTGGGGCAAAAGCATACTGATTTATCACCCGTCACGGATGTAGCAGCACTCGGTTACAGTCCGAAATCATTCGAGGTGATCTGCGTTATCTCCCGGTCCGCGGACCGGGTGGTGTCCTAGCTTCTTTGGCATGAATCTCCAGCAGCTCCGCTATGTGGTCGCGACTGCGGAGCACCGCACCATGACCGATGCGGCCAGGTCGCTGTACATCGCGCAGCCTGCGCTTTCCCGCGCGATCCGCGATCTCGAGCGAGAGCTCGGCATGACCCTGTTCGCCCGTTCCGGCCGTGGCGTCGTCGTCACCGCGCAGGGCCGGCGGGTGGTCAAGCTGGCTAGGGAGGCGCTTGACGCCGTCCACGAGATCGAGGGCCTGGCCAACCACGGCGGCGTCACCGAGGCGGAGCTCCGCATCGCCGCGACGCCCAGCCTCGAGCCCGGACTCGCGGGGCGGCTATTGCCCGCCTACGCGGCCGAGCACCCCGGTGTGCGCGTTCAGATCGTGCGTTGCGACGGCCGCGAGGGCGTCGTCACCGCGATCCGGGATCAGCGAGCCGATCTCGGGCTCACCGATCTGCCCGTGCCCGCCGACCTCATCACCCACCCGCTCGAGCGCCAGGAGATCGTGCTGATCTCCCCGCCCGGGCTCGACCTTCCCAACCCGGTGCCCATGGGCAAGCTGCACGGCATGCGCCTGGCGCTGCCGGCCCGCGGCAGCACCCGGCGCAGGGAGCTCGACGCGATGTTCGGCAAGTACGCCGTCACCCCGACGGTCGTGCTCGAAACCGACGAGCGCAACGGCTGGCTCAACGCGGTCCGCGCCGGCCAGGCCTCACTCCTGTGGTACCGCGGCATGGCCGAGCAGGCCGCCCGCGCGGGCCTGGTGGTGCGCTCGCTCGAACCCGCCGTGCGCCGGGTCATCGCCGTCGTGCACGCCCGCCGCCGCCTGCCGCTGATCGCCCAGGACTTCCTGGCCACCGCCGAAAAGGGGACAGCCGCCTGACCACTTTTCGGAACGCTCCATCTCCGTTATCCGCCTCCAACCAACCCCCCGAACCCACTGACGCATTTTGGGCCCGGACCAACCGAGCCCGAGGGGCCCGGCGCCGAAGCCGTGCCCCTGAGGGCCGCCACGATATGAGCCCCCCGCTCAGCCCCTGATCCTCCCCCGGCGACGAGCGTCGCCACGCTCGCCGCGTTCGCCGCGGGACAGATCTCCAGCTGGACAGCAGCCCCTTGACGGCGATCTCCAGCCCAGCACGCGCCACACTCGTGGGTGCCGCGCGCCTCGGGCCCCCGATCCGCCGGCGAGGGAGGCGGTCGCCTGTTCGCGGCGACCGCCGGTTTCAGCGGGACACCGGCAGCCGCACCACGGCCCGCAGGCCCGGCGCGGCGTCCTCCAGGGCGACCGTGCCGCCGTGCGCGCGCACGGTCTCCCGCACGATGGCCAGGCCCAGCCCGGCGCCGCCCTCGTCGCGGCTGCGCCCGGAGTCGAGCCTGGTGAAGCGGTTGAACACGCGCTCGCGGTCCTGCTCGGGAATGCCGGGGCCGTCGTCGGTGACCGTCAGGACGCCGTCGGCGGTCAGCGCCACCTCGACCTTGGAGGTGGTGTGGCGTACCGCGTTGTCCATGAGGTTCGTCAGCACCCGGCTGAGGTCGAGGGCGTCGCCGCGGACCATGACCGGGTCGCACACGGTCAGCCGGGCCTCGCCGTACCGGTCGACGGTCTGGCGCACGACCTCGTCGAGGTCGACCGGCTCGCTCCTGGCGGGGACGCCGCCGCGCTCGTCCAGCCTGGCCAGCGCCAGCAGGTCCTCGGCCAGCCTGGACAGGCGCATCGCGTCCTCCAGGACGCCCTCGGCGGTCTCGATCCAGTCCTGGCCGTCGGGGTGGCCGAGCGCCACCTCCAGCTGCAGCCGGATGCTGGCGAGGGGGCTGCGCAGCTCGTGCGCGGCGTCGGAGACCAGCGCCCGCTGGCGCTGCTCGGCCTCCTCCAGCCGGGCCAGCATGCCGTTGAGCGTGGTGGCCAGCGAGTGCACCTCGTCCCGCGACTGCGGCACCGGCAGCCGGCGCGAGCGCGCGGTGTGCGTGATGTCGGCCGCGCCCTTGCGCAGCGCCGCGATGGGGTGCAGGGTCCGGCCGATCATGATCCAGCTGGCCACGGCCAGCAGCACGACCAGCGCGGGCGTGCCGACCAGCAGGACCCGCCCGGCCGTGGCGAGGCTGGTCTGGATCTCGGTGATGGGCCTGGCCGCGATCACGGTCTGCCCGCGGTCCGCGCTGAGCACGACCACCCGCAGGAAGCCGGGGATCGCGTACGGCCGCCCGTCCAGCACCCTGGCCCGCCCCTCGCGCAGCGCCTCGGCCCTGGCCGGGGCGTCCAGCAGCGGCACCAGCCGGTCGGTCCCGTACGTGACGTGCGTGATCCGCCCGCTGGCGTCGATGACCTGCACGATCGTGCCGTCGTGCGTGGAGATCGGGCTGGTCAGCGTGCCGGCGTCGGCCGCCACCCGCACGGCGTCGGCCTGCCGTCTGGTGCTCTCGTCCACGGTGTCCATCAGGGCCCGGTCGAGGACGCTGAGCAGCACCGACGCCGACAGCGCGAGGGCGAGGGCGAGCACAGCGGCGGCCGCCACCGTGAGACGGAAACGCAGCCCCTGGCGCCGCCACCACACGAGCGGGGAGTCAGCCACCGTCGCCCGCCAGCCGGTAGCCCGCGCCGCGCACGGTCTGCAGCGCGTTCCTGCCGAACGGGGCGTCGATCTTACGGCGCAGGTAGCCGACGTACACCTCGACCACGTTGGGGTCGGTGTCGAAGGTGTCCCACACGTGCTCCAGGATCTCCGACTTCGACACCACTTCGTCGCGCCTGCGCATGAGGTACTCCAGCAGCGCGAACTCCCGCGGCGTCAGCTCGACCGAGGTCCCGTCCCGCTCCACCTTGCGCCGCGCCGGGTCCAGCGACAGGTCGCCGGCCACGAGCACCGAGGGCCGCCGTCCCGCGTCGCGCCGCAGCAGCGCCCGCAGCCTGGCCACCAGCACCACGTACGAGAACGGCTTGGTCAGGTAGTCGTCGGCGCCCAGGTCGAGCCCGTCGGCCATGTCGTACTCGCCGTCCTTGGCCGACAACATGAGGATCGGCACCCAGTTCTCCTCCGCCCGCAGCTGCTTGCACACGTTGTAGCCCGACAGCCTGGGCAGCATGATGTCGAGCACCACGACGTCGTAGTCGCCGTGCCGGGCCGCGTGCAGCCCCTCCTCGCCGTCGTGGGCGAGGTCCACGGCGAAGCCCTCAGCCTGGAGCCCCCGCTGCAACGCGGCGGCCATCCGCCGCTCGTCCTCGACGACAAGTACTCTCATGTGCTGATTCTCCCGTCCTGTCCCTGAGATCGCGCTGAGAAGACTGAGAGGCGTCTCAGACTGTCTCAGGTCCGCCTAAGGATGCACGACGCAGGCTGTGTGCATCGACATACCGTTAAGGAGTGAGATGCGCAGAGGCACGTTCGTGAGGTGGGGGGTTCCGATCGCGGCCGCGGCCGTGATCGGGGGAGCGATCGGCGCCGGCCCCGTCATAGCCGCGGTGAGCGGCGATCCCGTGCTGCCGGAGCGCTCGGCCGAGCAACTGCTCGCCGACGCCGCGGCCGCGACCAGCAAGTCGCAGGGCATCGCGCCGATGTCCGGCACGGTGCAGCAGACGGCGTCGCTCGGCCTGCCGGCACTGCCGCAGACCGGGGGCGGGAGCGCCACGTCGCCGCTCAGCCTGCTGTCCGGCTCGCACGAGGTGAAGGTCTGGTACGGCGGCGACGAGAAGTTCCGCGTGGCCATGCCGACCCAGCTGAACGAGACCAACCTGGTCGTGAACGGCGACCAGGCCTGGTACTGGGACAGCGCCACCAACACCGCGACGAAGCTGACGATCAAGGCCGGGGACGGGCAGAAGCCGGTCACGCCGACGCCGCAGCCGACCGACCTGACGCCGCAGCAGGCGGCGCAGCGGGTGCTGTCCGAGGTCGACGAGCACACGACCGTCCGGGTGATCAACACGGCCGAGGTGGCGGGCCGGCCGGCCTACCAGCTGGTGCTGGCGCCCAAGGCGGAGGGCTCGCTGGTGCAGGAGGTACGCATCGCGCTCGACGGCGAGACGTACGTGCCGCTCCAGGTGCAGCTGTTCGCCAAGGGGTCGGCGGAGCCGGCGTACCAGGTGGGCTTCACCCAGGTGACGTTCACCCAGCCGGCGGCCGAGAACTTCACCTTCACCCCGCCCCCGGGCGCGAAGGTGGAGGAGGCGACGCTCGGCGAGGACGGCGAGAAGGCCGAGGAGCGCGCCGAGCACGCCGCCGGCGTGGCCGACAAGGTCAAGGTCGTCGGCGAGGGCTGGGCGCGGGTGGCCGTCGTGCCGTTCAAGCTGTCGGACCTCCAGGCCCAGGCGCAGTCCCAGGACGGGTCCGACGAGGGCAACGCGGCCGCGATGTTCGACACCGTGCTCAAGTCCGCCACCCCGGTGAGCGGCACGTGGGGCTCCGGCAAGCTGATCAAGACCAAGCTCGTCACCGCCCTGCTGACCGACGACGGCCGCCTTCTGGTCGGCGCGGTCACGCCCGAGGAGATCACCAAGGCGGCGGGCGTCAAGTGACCGCCGTCACGCAGGAAGCGGGGGCGCCCTTCGGGGCGGCCCCGCCCTCGGGGGACTCCGAGGCCGCTTCTGAAGCCATCGTCACGCGCGGTTTGACCAAGCGCTTCCGCGGCGGCCAGGTCGCGGTGGACGCGCTGGACCTGGCCGTGCCGCGCGGCTCGGTGTTCGGCTTCCTCGGGCCCAACGGCTCGGGCAAGACCACCACCATCCGCATGCTGCTCGGCCTGGTCGCGCCCACGGCGGGGGAGTACTCCGTACTCGGCCTGCCGCCCGCGCACGCCCTGCCCCGGGTGGGGGCGCTGGTGGAAGGGCCGGCGTTCTACCCGTACCTGTCCGGCGCGGCCAACCTCATGCGCTTCGACGCCGCCGACCCGACCGCGCAGCGTGCCACCGCCAAGCGGCGCATCGGCGAGGCGCTCGAGCGCGTGGGCCTGTCGGCGGCCGCGGGCAAGCGCTACCGTAACTACTCCCTCGGCATGCGCCAGCGCCTGGCCATCGCGGCCGCCCTGCTGGGGCCGCGCGAACTGCTCATCCTGGACGAACCGACCAACGGGCTCGACCCCCAGGGCACCCGCGAGGTGCGCGCGTTGGTCAGGGAGATCGCCGCCGACGGCACCACCGTCTTCGTCTCGTCCCATCTGCTGGGCGAGGTCGAGCAGATGTGCACGCACGCGGCGATCATGCGTACCGGCAAGCTCGTCGCACAGGGCACGATCGCCTCGCTGAGCAGCGGCCGCGTCGCCCGCGTCAAGGTGGAGACGCCGGACGCGGCCGACGCCGCGCGTGTGCTCGGCACGCTGGGCCTTGCCGATGTGCGGGCCGGCGACGGGGAGGTGACCGCCGAGCTGGGCGGGCACGCCCCCGAGGAGATCAACGCCGCTCTGGTGGGGCAGGGTGTGGCCGTACGGGGGCTGGCGGTCGAACGGCCGAGCCTCGAAGACGTGTTCGTGGGGCTGACCGGGGAGGGATTCGATGTCGACGGCTGACACCGACATCGGCGCGGGAGCTCCGCTCCCTTCGCCGGCGGAGAGCCGGCGCACGCCGGGGCTGGTGCCGGTGGCGGAGACCATGCGCACCGCCGAACGGCACGCGCCCGAGATCATCGCCTCGCCCGAGCCTCCGCCCGCCAGAGGCACGTGGGCGTTCTGGCGGCTGCTCGGCTCGGAGCTGGGGCTGACGTTCCGCCGGCCGCGTAACCTGGAGCTGCTGGCCGTGCTCGGCGCCGTGCCGATCCTCATCGGCGTCGGGTTGAAGCTCGCCGCCGGCTCCGCCGACGACCCGGAGATGGGTGGCATCCTGCAGGACGTCGCGGGCAACAGCCTGATGCTGACGTTCATGTCGTTCTCCTTCCTCGTCCTGCTGCTGATGCCGGTGGCGATCAGCGTGGTCGCGGGCGACTCGATCGCGGGGGAGGCGGGCACGGGGACGCTGCGCTACCTGCTGGCCGCGCCGGCGGGGCGCACGCGGCTGCTCGGCGTGAAATACCTGAACGCGGTCGTCTTCGCCTACGCGGCGACGGTCGTGGTGGCGCTGTCGGCGCTGCTGACCGGGCTGATCCTGTTCCCCGGCGGGTCCGTGACGCTGTTGTCCGGCACCACCGTCTCGATGGCGGACGGGCTGCTGCGCATCCTCATCACGGTCGGGTACGTGGGCGCGGGCATGGCGGCGCTGGCCGCCGTCGCGCTGGCGCTGTCGACGTTCACCGAAGTGGCCATCGGGGCCATCGCCGGGACCATGGTGCTGGTCATCGTCTGCCAGGTGGTGCGCGCGATCCCGGACCTCGCACCGATCTTGCCGTACCTGCTGCCGACGAGGTTCACCGACTTCGACGCGGTGCTGCGCAGCCCGATCGACACGGCGTCGCTGCGGGACGGGCTGCTGACGTTCGGGGCGTACATCGCGTTGTTCGGCTCGATCGCCTGGGCCCGCTTCTCCGGCAAGGACATCACCTCCTGACGCCCTGACCTCCGGCCCGAGCGCCGCCCGCGTCCGCGGGGCGGCGCTCGCCGCGTTTATGGCGTTGCGGACGGCCGCGCCGCCGACGGATAATTCCATGCTTTCCGTCGGCAGACCCGTGTGCGGGTCCGGACACGGCGCGTAGCCATGTCCTCACACATCCGGAGGTGCAAAACCATACCGCTTTATGCCCGGCTCGTCCGGTACGGCTTCCGCAAGCACGCCACCTACGTCTGGGCAGCGCTCGCCGGCGCGTTCACCAACAGCGTGTTCGGCGTCCTGCGCGCCTACATCCTCATCGCCCTGTGGCAGGCCCGCCCCGGGCTGGCCGGCTACGACATCGCCGACGCCATCACCTACT
This sequence comes from Nonomuraea sp. SYSU D8015, assembly GCF_008065375.1. Taxonomy (GTDB): domain Bacteria; phylum Actinomycetota; class Actinomycetes; order Streptosporangiales; family Streptosporangiaceae; genus Nonomuraea. The sequence continues at coordinate 137,160 of NZ_VJYI01000025.1, read as the reverse complement.
GCTTCATCACCCAGGCGTTCATCGGGCCGATGCAGCTGTTCGGCGGCGGCCTCGGCCTCCCCGAGCGCATCCGCAGCGGCGACATCGCGCTCGACCTGGTCCGCCCGGCCTCGCTCCAGCTCTGGTCGCTGGCGGAGGACCTGGGCAGGGCCGCCTACCTGTTCGTGGTCCGCGGCCTGCCGCCGATGCTGCTCGGCGCGGCGTTGTTCGGCATCGTCGTGCCCGCCGATCCCGGCCGGTGGGCGGCGTTCCTGAGCGGGTTCGCGCTCGGGGTGCTGGTCAGCTTCGGCTGGCGCTACCTGATCGCGCTGTCGGTCTGCTGGCTGGTCGACGATCGGGGCGTCGCGGTGCTGTCGCTGGTCCTGTCGACCTTCTTCTCCGGGTTGATGCTGCCCCTCCACATCTTCCCGGGCTGGCTCGGCGACCTGGCCGCCGCGCTGCCGTGGGCCGCCATGGTCCAGATGCCCACCGACCTCTACCTCGGCAAGGCCCCGGTCCTGGAGACGTTCGCCCTCCAGGCGTTCTGGGCGGCGGTCCTGCTCGGGCTCGGCGCGCTCGCCACCAGGGCGATCCGCCACAAGGTGGTGATCCAGGGTGGTTAGGACCTACTTCCTGCTGGCCTGGACCTGGACCCGCGCCGCCGCGGCCTACCCCGTGTCGTTCTGGCTGATGACCCTGGGCGGCATCGTCATCGCCAGCCTCGACGTGGCCGTCATCCTGGTCATCTTCGCCAACACGACCACGCTCGCCGGGTTCTCCCGCGAGGAGGTCCTCTTCCTCTACGGCACCTCGAGCGTCTCCTTCACCGTCTGCGACCTTTTCGTCAGCAACATCGACCGGGTGAGCCAGCACATCAAGGCCGGCACGCTCGACACGTTCCTGATCAGGCCGGTCAGCGCGTGGATCCAGCTCGCCACCGACCGTTTCACCCCCAACCGGGCGGGGCGGGTCCTCCAGGCGAGCGTGGTGCTCGGCTACTCCATCGCCGCGCTCGACCTCGACTGGCGGCGCGCCTGGATGATCCCCGTCATGGTGATCACGGGCATGGTCATCTTCACCGCGCTGTGGACGCTGGCCGGGGCGCTGCAGTTCGTGCTGACCGACGCGCCGGAGGTGAGCAGCTCCTTCACCTACGGCAGTCAGCAGCTCAGCCAGTACCCGCTCGCCATCTACGGCCGCGACCTGGTCAGGGGAGTCACGTACGTCCTCCCGCTGGCCTTCATCAACTGGCAGCCCGGCCTGTACGTGCTGGGCGAGGACGATCCCTTCGGCACACCGGAGTTCATGAGGTTCCTCGGGCCGGCCGCCGCGCTGGTCCTGGCCCTGCTGGCCGCGCTGGCCTGGCGTCAGGGCATCAGGCACTACCGATCAACGGGGAGTTAGGATGATCGAGCTCGACCGGGCGGGACGCTCGTTCAAGGTGAAGAGAAACGTCGTCCACGCCGTCCGCGACCTGTCGTTCACCGTGTCGGCAGGGGAGTTCGTCGGCTACCTCGGGCCCAACGGCGCGGGCAAGTCCACCACGATCAAGATGCTGTGCGGCATCCTCACACCCACCTCCGGCCGGGTGCGCGTGGCCGGGCTGGACCCGTCGCGCCGGCGCACCGCGCTCGCGCGACGGATCGGGGTGGTGTTCGGGCAGCGCACCACGTTGTGGTGGGACCTGCCGCTGGCCGACAGCTTCGAGCTGATCCGGCTGCTCTACAAGGTCGACCGCGTCGCGTTCACGTCCCGGCTCGCCGAGCTGACCGAGACGCTCGACCTCGGCGGGTTCCTGCGCACGCCGGTGCGGCAGCTCAGCCTGGGGCAGCGTATGCGCGGCGACCTGGCCGCCGCGCTGCTGCACGCGCCCGACGTGCTGGTGCTGGACGAGCCCACGATCGGGCTCGACGTGGTGAGCAAGGCCGGCATCCGGGACTTCCTGCGACGCCTCAACGCCGAGCAGGGCACCACCGTGCTGCTGACCACGCACGACCTCGGCGACATCGAACGCCTGTGCCGCCGCGTGATGCTCATCGACCACGGGCGGCTGTCATTCGACGGGACACTGGAGGAGTTGATGGCCACGGCCCCCGACCAGTCCACGATCGAGGATGTCGTCACCCGCCTCTACACGGGCAGCACCGCTCAGTAGTAGTTGCTGCTCTCGGGCGCGGCCTCGTAGTCCTCGTCCATGTCGTCGCGCTGGCGCGACCAGCGCGACGGCATCAGCACCGGGATGAACAGCGCCACGCCCATCAGCGCGAACACGCCCGTCGTCAGCAGGGTCCTGGCGCCTTGGCCGGCCTCCCTGATGATCTGGTTCACCGACGGCTCGGCCGGGATGAGGGACAGCGCCCGGTTCATGTCGAGCGCGTAGACGACCGTCCACGCCAGCAGGACCATGGACGGCACGAACGTCGCGAGGGGTGAGATCCTGCCCGCCACCACGAGCCCGAAGACGAGGCCGACCGCGGCCATCGCCCCGAGTGCGATCCACATCTTCTGGCTGTCCGGCGGGGTCGCCGCCGCGTTGCCGACAGCTTGCTGCACGGCCCAGCCCCCGCCTCCGAGCACGGCCACCGTCACCACGAGCCCGACGAGCAATCCAGCCAAGTGCCGCAACGTTCTCACCTCTATGTCAACGTAATCGGCACGACACTAGCGACAAAGCTGTTTGAGTTACCAGGCATTGTGCATTCGAGGTCTCATCTGACCCTGCCCCGTGAGACGATGTGGCACACCCATGCGTGCGCAACTCCCCCTCCGGCTCGCGCGGACGGCGGCCTTCTCCGCCGTCTGCGTGACCCTCGCCGCGCTCGCCCACCTGCTGGGCGGCGGCTCGGGGCCCGAGCCGTGGGCCGCGGGGCTCGGGCTGGCCGTGGTGGCCGGGCTCGGGCTGGCGCTGTGCGGCAGGGAGCGCTCGCCGGCGACGATCAACGTCGTGCTCGTCGTGGCGCAGCTCGGGCTGCACGAGCTGTTCGCGGGCGAGCAGACGGCCTACGTCTCCGTCCATGGGCACGGGGAGGGGCTGGCGGTCAACGCCGGCATGCTGGCCGCCCACCTGACGGCCACCGTCGTCACGGGTCTGTGGCTGGCACGCGGCGAAGGCGCGCTCTGGGCGCTGCTGCGCCGCCTCGGCCGTCGGTTCACGCTGCTGATCGCCGTCGCGGCGCCCGCCGTGCGGCCGTTCGCGCCGATCGTCTTCACCCGGGTCGTCCCGCTCCAGCCGGGGTTCCGGCACTGTCTGGCCAGGCGCGGTCCTCCACTTCCCGCCTGACCTTCTGACACCTCTTCTCTTTTCATCAGCCAAGTGGAGTTTCGCCATGTCCTTCGTACGCCGAGCCGCGACCGTGCTCGCCGCCACCGCCGCCCTCACCGCCGGGCTGGCTCTGCCCGCGCTGGCCCACGTCACCATCCAGCCGGGCACCGCCGAGCAGGGCGGGTTCACCAAGGTCGCCTTCCGGGTCCCGAACGAGCGCGACAACGCCTCGACCACCAAGATCGAGGTCACCTTCCCCGCCGACCACCCGCTGGCGTTCGTGTCGGTCAAGCCGTTGCCCGGGTGGGAGGTGAAGGTGACGGAGGGCAAGCTGCCGACGCCGGTCAAGACCGAGTACGGCGAGCTGGAGGAGGCCGTCACCAAGGTCGTCTGGTCGGGAGGCAAGATCAACCCGGGTGAGTTCCAGGAGTTCGAGGTGTCCATGGGGCAGTTGCCCAAGGACACGGATCAGCTGCTGTTCCCGACGAAGCAGACGTACTCGAACGGTGAGGTCGTCGACTGGTCGGAGGCACCGAAGGCGGACGGGACGGAGCCCGAGCACCCTGCCCCGTTGCTCAAGCTCGTGCCCGCCGCCTCCTCCTCGTCCCACGGATCGGCCACCACCACCACCGCCCCCGCCGCTGCTTCCGCCTCCGGCTCGCCGACGGTCGGCACGCCGGTCGCCGACTCGTCGGCATCTGACGGCACCGCCCGTCTGCTGGGCGGCGCGGGCCTGGCGGTGGGCGCCATCGGCGTCGTCATCGCCGCACTCGCCCTCCGCCGCCGCCCCACCACCTGACGTCCGGCTGTCCGCCGGCCACGCCTGGCACCCGGGCGCTCGTCACTCGGGCGCCCGGCGCACCCAGAGGCGTCCGGTCCCGCATAGGACGGCTCCTGTAGTGGATCGGCCTGCGGGGCCGCCGGACCCGTCCCCGCCGGCCGGACGGCCCCTGCGCGTGTGGGGTCAGCGGTCGGTGAGGCGGTAGACGAAGCGGAGGCCCGACCAGGTGGCGTCGATGGCGGCGACCTTGTTGTCGACGAGGCCCATGGACAGGCCGTAGTCCCGGATCGGGTTCTCCGACAGGTCCGTGGGGATCTTGCTCGAGCGCTTGGGCCAGCACACCCAGAGACCGCCGTTCTTGGCCAGGCAGGCCTTTGCGACGGGGAAGGCGTCGTGCAGCGCGGCGAAGTCCGGGCAGAAGACCAGGATGACGTCGTACGGCTCCCCGTCCGCCGTCCGGTGCACCTCCGCTTCGGGTTCTCCCAGGTCGAGGCCGTCCGGGGCGGCGAGCGCCAGCACCCGGTGCCCGGGCTTGACGCCGAGCTTGCGGGGGAGCGGAGTCCCCGAATATCCGGACATGTCCACCAGCGTGACACAACGCCGAAATGTCCGTGTAAGCGAGGAGATACTTACTAGCCGGTAGGAACCTCCTTAAAGGGGAAGGAGATCCTTCGGAGGCTCTTTTATGCAGATCGACGGGGATGTGGTTCCCGGATACCCCTTGAGCTGGCAGGCCCGCGTGCTGACAGGTCTGATGCGCGGGACGTTGAAGCCGGCGTCCACGCTCTTGATGCGCCATCCGCTCGCTCTGGTCGGCGCGGCGCGCCTCGGCGAGGTCACGCGCCTGGTCCAGGTGCCCCAACCGGCGCACGTCTCGATCGTGCCGGAGGTGTTATCGGACTGCGGCGGCGAGTGGGTGCGCGCCGGGCAGGGGCTCGACGAGAGCAAGGCGGTGCTGTACTTCCACGGCGGAGGGTACTTCGCGTGCTCGCCGCGTACGCACCGGTCCATCACGTGGCGGCTGTCGGTGGCGGCCAGGCGGCCGGTCCTGGCGCTCGACTATCGCCAGGGCCCGGTGTACAAGCTGGCGGACTCGCTGGCCGACGCCCTGGACGCGTACGACTGCCTGCTGCGGCGCGGCCACGCGCCCGAGGACGTCATCGTCGCGGGCGACTCCGCCGGCGGCCACCTGACGCTGGCCACCCTGCTGGCGCTGCGGGAGCGGGGGAGGCCGCTGCCGGCCGCCGCGATCTGCCTGTCGCCCTGGGCGGACCTGACCGACATTCCGCGCCGCGCGAACCGATGGCAGGACCCTCTCCTCCCGGCCGGCCGGGTACGGTGGCTGGCGCGCCGGTGGACGTCGGGCCTGGACCCGCGCGATCCGCTGGTCTCGCCGGTGTACGGGGACTTCACGGGGCTGCCACCGCTCATGATCCTGACGGGGTCCACCGAGGTGCTGCGTGACGAGGCGCGGCGGGTGGCCGAGCGGGCGCGGCGCGCCGGGGTGGCGGTACGGTACGAAGAATGGCGGTGTATGCCCCACGTCTTCCCGATTCTGGCCGACCTGTTGCCCGAGGCGCGGCTGGCGTTCCGGCACATGGCGGAGTTCCTGGCCGCGGTGGGCGCCGGCCCCGTGGCCATGGACGACGCGGCGGCGGCCTGATTCGGCGAAGATCCCCACCCCACTGGCAACGCGCGCCTCGCACCGTGTAAGGTTAGGTATACCTAACTTCGTCAGGGGGGACAGTTCTTCATGGCTGACAAGCCCGCGGATCATCACCGTGGCGTCGTCCTGCGGACCGAGCGGCTCTCGCCGCACATGATCCGGATCGTGGTCGGCGGCGACGGGCTGGCCGACTTCGCCATCTCCGGCCTGACCGACCACTACGTGAAGATCGTCTTCCCCTACGAGGGCGTCGACTATCCCGAGCCGTTCAGCGTGAAGGCCTGCCGCGAGACCATGCCGCGCGAGCTGTGGCCGCGGCTGCGCACGTACACCGTGCGAGCCTGGGACCCGGACGCCCGCGAGCTGACGCTCGACTTCGTCGTCCACGGCGACGAGGGCTTGGCCGGGCCGTGGGCCGAGCGGGCGAAGCCCGGTGACGTCGTGCTGATGCTGGGCCCCGGCGGCGGCTACGCGCCGGACCCCGAGGCGGACTGGCACCTCCTGGTGGGAGACGAGAGCGCGCTGCCGGCCATCGCGGCCTCGCTGGAGGCGCTCCCGGAGGGGGCGCTCGCGCACGTCCTGGTAGAGGTGGACGGGCCGCAGGACGAGCTGAAGCTCGGCACGGCCGCCGACGCGCGGATCTCCTGGCTGTATCGCGACGGGCGGCCCGTGGGCGAGCTGCTGGTCGCGGCGGTACGCGGGCTGGAGTTCCCGGAAGGTGACGTGCACGCGTTCGTGCACGGCGAGGCGGGCTTCATCAAGCAGCTGCGCCGCCACCTGCGCATCGAGCGGGGCATCAGCCTGGACCGGCTGTCGATCTCCGGCTACTGGCGGGCCGGGGTCGACGACGAGGGCTGGCGCGCGGTCAAGAAGGACTGGAACCGCGAGGTCGAGGCCGAAGAGGCCGCCGTTATCAGCGCCTGACCCCATCGGGCGACGCGGACGCGGAGGACCGGTCCCGTCATTAAGCTGAACCCATGGCGCTCTCGTGGCGGCCGCGCGGCGCGGTGGCGGACGTCCTCGTGGCGCTGGCCGTCGCCGCCGTCCTGGCCCTCTACCCCCTGGTGAGCCGCACCGACCTCACGCCCATGTGGCCGTACGGCCATCTGCTGCTCCTCCTGGCCCCCGCCGCGTTGCTGTGGCGCCGCCGCCATCCGGTGCCCGTGCTGCTCCTCGAGATGGCCCTGACCTCCCTCTACTTCGCCAACGGCTACCCCGAGGTCCCGATCTACGTGGCCTGCATCGTGGCCCTCTACACGGTCGCCGACCGGACCCACCCGCTGATCGCGGTGGCCTGCGGGGCGCTGGTGGTGGCCGGGGCCGTCTGGCAGGAGCTCAGGTCGGCCATGTCGCCCGAGGACATCCTCATGATCACGGGCTGGCTGCTCATGGTGATCGCCTTCGGCGCCGCCGCCCGCAACCGCCGCGCCTACCTGGTGGTGGCGGAGCGGCGCGCGGTGATCGAGGAACGGCTGCGCATCGCCAGGGACGTGCACGACGCGGTGGGGCACGCGATGTCGCTGATCAACGTCCAGGCCGGGGCCGCGCTGCACCGGATCGCCGACCGGCCGGAGAAGGCGCGTGAGGCGCTGGCGGCTATCAAGCAGGCCAGCGCCGAGGCCCTGCGGGAGCTGCGGGCCACGGTGGGCGAGCTGCGCCAGGATCCCGGGCTCGGCGAGCTCGGACGGCTGGTGGACAACGCGCGCCGGGCCGGGCTGGAGGTCCGCTTACGGCAGCCGCGGGAGGTGCGCCTGCGGCCCGAGGTGGATCTGGCGGCGTACCGGATCGTCCAGGAGGCGCTCACCAACACCGCGCGGCACGCCGGCGCCACCCACGTCCGCGTCGAGCTGGCCGTGGCCGGCGGAGAGCTGACGATCGACGTCGAGGACGACGGCGCCAACGCGTCCGGCGGGACGGAGGGCAGCGGCCTCACGGGCATGGCCGAGCGGGTGGCGCGGCTGGGCGGCACCCTGGAGTACGGCCCGCTCGACGGCGGGGGCTTCCGGGTGCGGGCAACGCTGCCGGCCGGCGACGACCGCGCGGGACGCCGATGATCAGCGTGTTGCTGGCCGACGACCAGCGGCTGGTGCGGGCCGGGTTCCGGCTCATGCTGGAGGGCGAGCCGGACCTGCGCGTGATCGGCGAGGCCGGCGACGGCCAGGAGGCGGTGCGCCTGGCCCTCGCGGAACCGCCGGACGTGGTGCTCATGGACGTGCGCATGCCGGTGCTCGACGGCATCCAGGCCACCCGCCGCATCGTCACCGACCCCGCCCTGGCGGGGGTGAAGGTGGTCATCCTCACGACGTTCGACATGGACGAGTACGTCTACGGCGCGCTCCGCGCCGGGGCCAGCGGCTTCCTGCTCAAGGACACCGAGCCGATGGAGCTGATCCACGCCGTCCGGGTGGCCGCCAGAGGAGACGCGCTCATCGCGCCGGCCGTCACCAGGCGGCTGATCGCCGAGTTCGCCGGGCGGGTGACCCGGCCGGTGCCCGAGCTGACCGGGCTGACCGAGCGCGAGCGGGAGGTGCTCGGCCTGGTCGCGTCCGGGCTGTCCAACGAGGAGATCGCCGACCGGCTCGTGCTCAGCCACGCCACGGTGAAGACGCACGTCAGCCGCATCCTCGGCAAGCTCGGCGCCCGCGACCGGGCGCAGCTCGTGGTGGTGGCGTACGAGTCGGGGCTGGTGACGCCGCGCTGGGTCCGCGGTGACCTCTAGCTGCGAGGCACAAAAGAGGCGAAACACCACTTCAGGCCATCTGATCACACCATTTACTTACTCTCGGGGAACGACCGCCTTACCTCTAATACCCCTTATGTAAGACACGCGGAAAGGCCCCGCGGATCCGGTCACAGTGTGCTTGCCGTGTCCAGATCAAGGAGAGGCGAACCGGATGGCGCGTGGGGAGAGCGGCATGCCACCTGGCGTGCGACCGCTTACGGTGGGCGACCCGGTCATCATCGGCCGATATCTTCTCCTCGGCCGCCTCGGCACGGGCGGGATGGGAGTGGTCTATCTGGCCGAACACCCTCAGGGTGGCCTGGTCGCGCTCAAGACACCGCATGCGGTGCATCTCAACGATGCCACGCTCCGGGCTCGCTTCGCTGAGGAAGTGGCTTTCTCGCGAAGATTGGTGCCCTTCTGCACGGCGGCGGTCGTGGAGGACGGCACCGACAAGGACCGCCCGTACCTGGTCACGGAGTACATCCCCGGCCCGGCCCTCTCGCAGGTCGTCATGGCCAACGGGCCGCTCACACCCGACCTGGCCTACGGCGTGGCGCTCGGCGTCGCCGCGGCGCTGGTGGCCGTGCACGAGGCGGGACTCGTGCACCGGGACCTCAAGCCCGGCAACGTGCTGCTGTCCACGGACGGACCGCGGGTCATCGACTTCGGCATCGCCCGCGACGTCGACACGCTCGCCGCGCACACGCAGGCCGGGCAGGTCATGGGCAGCCCCGGCTGGGTGGCGCCGGAGCGGCTGACGGGCGGTCCGGCGCTGCCCGCGTCGGACGTGTTCGCGTGGGGGTGCCTGGTGGCCTTCGCGGCGTCGGGGCACCACCCGTTCGGCGGCGGGGAGCCGGACGTGTTCACCAGGCGCGTCCTGCTCGATCCGCCGCGCCTGGACGGCGTGCCCGCCATGCTGCGGCCCGCCGCCGAGGCGGCGCTGGCCAAGGACCCCGCCGACCGGCCCAAGGCCGCCGACCTGCTGCGGGCGCTGCTGGCCGCGGGCGGCGTCGGCGACCCCTGGGACCTGCGGCAGGCGGTGGCGGAGGTGCTCGGGGAGATCTGGACGCCCGTGCCGTACCCGCCCGGCGGAGGGCTGGTACGCCTCGCGTCGCCGCCCTCCGCCGGGCCGGAGTCCGGCACCGCCCCGCGGCGCAAGAGCAGGGCAAAGGCGGGGGCGCATCTGTCGCACGCCAGCTTCGCGGCCCTGGCCACCGTGTCCATCGCGGCGGTCACGGTGATCGTGGCCTCGGGCACGGACGCGACGAGGATGGGCGGCGGCTCCCTGCTGCCCGGCAACCCGCCCGCCGTCCAGCCCCAGGGCAGCGCCGACTCCACCATCCGGCCGTCCGCCACCCCGGGCCGCGTCCTGCCGCCCACCACGCGGGCGGCGACCGTGGCGCCCGTCACGTCCACGCCGACGGTCTTCGTCACGCACACCCGTACGAAGGACCCGGTCGCCGTCCTGAGCCCCTCGGCCGACCGCGGCAAGGACACGTCCCGGCCGTCGAGTTCGAGCGGCCCCGGCGATTCGGACGGGCCCGATCCCGGCGACTGCGCGAACCCGATGGGCCGCGGACGCGGCAACGCGGCGGCCCGCCGCGACTGCCCGCAACCGTCCGGTTCTATCAGCACGATCCCCCAGGAGGGCCCCGGCGAGTCCCCGCCGCCCTCCACGTCCGCAACCGCCGGCCCGACGGGGACGGCCTCCGCCCCGTCCTGACCGGGCCCGGCGAGTCCCCGGCTGATCCGCCCGGGGGTCACCGCAGGCCACGTTTCGCGTGATCGCCTCTCCTGTGCCTCTTGACGTCGATGTGGCTCGTCGATCATGCGGGAGAACGTGTCCAGGGCCGGGGCGCACGTCCCGCGTGCGGTCCGATCCAGGCGGCGGGTGTCCTGGCGCGTCGACGCCTAACAGGCGGACCATCAGCAGCGCGATGTCGTCGCGGGCGCCGCTGCTGACGCCCAGGCGTGCCAGCAGGGCGTCGGCGAGGCGCTCCGGGCCGAGCCTGTGGAACCGGGCGAGCGCGTCGGTCAGATGGGCCAGGCCGACGTCGATGTCCTCGCCGCGGCGCTCGATGAGACCGTCGGTGTAGAGGACGAGGGTGCTGCCGCCCGTGTAGGACAGCTCGGCCTGGGGACGGTCGACGTGCTCGGAGCGGGCGCCCAGCGGAGGGTCGGTGGCCTGGTCCAGGAGCGTGCAGGAGCCGTCCGCGTGAAGCAGGACGGGCGGCAGATGGCCGGCGCTGCTGTAGCTGATACGGTGTCCTCTCGTGTCGATCATGGCCTGGACGGCCGTGGTGTTCAGCGCTTCCTCGAGCGAACGCGCGTACAGGCAGAGCACGTCCAGCGCCGGCGCCGGGTGCTGTACGGCGCGGATCGCGGCGCTCAGCGCGCTGCGCAGCATCCCCATGACCGCGGCGGCCTCGAGGCCGTGGCCGACGACGTCGCCGACCGCGACGGCGAAGCGGCCGTCCGGCAGGTCGACGACGTCGTACCAGTCGCCGCAGACGTTCAGCGTTCCCACGGCCGGCAGGTAACGCACCGCGATGTCCGGGTGGAGCTCCAGGTCGGGGGCGCGGAGCATGGCTTCCTGCAGGGCGAGCGCGACCCGGCGTTCACGGGCGTGGGCGTGGCGGAGCTCCTCGTTCAGCCGATGCAGTTCCTGCGCCCTGGCGTACAGCTCCGCCTCCATCGCCTCCTCGGGCCTCGTCGAGCCGCGGACCGCGGGGCGGCCGGATCGGATGAACTCGGTCACGTCCTCCACCCGATGGATGATCCACACCACCGTCCCGTCCGGCGCGAGGACGGGCGTGTTGATCGGGGACCACCAGCGCTCCTCGAAGACCCCGGGGCGGCCGGCGACGGGGATGTCGTACTTCTGCAGCACCATCGTGTCCGGTTCGCGGTAGGCGAGCACACGGTGCAGCGACGCGCTCAGGTTCCTCACCCCGCTGGCGTGGGGGTCGTCGGGGTTGTCCGGGAAGGCGTCGAAGATGTGCCGTCCGATCAGATCGTCGGAGGTACGGCCGGTCGCGCGCAGATAGGCCCGGTTGACGTCGGCGATCACCAGATCAGGGCCCAGGACCAGGCAGGGGCTCGGCGTGGCGGCGAACAGCGCCGCGTAGTCGATCCGCGGCCTGATCGGCGTCTGCGTGCCCGGCCCGCGAGCCCGGACGAACTGGCCCACGCCATCCACTCTACGAGGTGTCCTGCCTGTTCACCATGGGTGGAGCAGGTCCATGGACGGTGTACCGGCCGCCCGGCGAAGGGTCAGCCCGCGATCACGGCGGCCAGCTCGGGGATGCGGGCGCGGTAGCCGTCGAGCAGGGCTCGGGCCGTCGTCACCGAGTCCACCAGCGGGTGCAGGGCGAAGGCCTCGACCGCGAGGCGGGCCGAGCCGGTCAGCGCGGCCTCGATGGCGGTCTGCTCCACCGCCTTGACCTGCTGGACCAGGCCCAGGAGACGGCCGGGCAGGGGACGGGTGGCCAGGGGGCGGACGCCCGCGCCGCCGACCGCGCACGGGATCTCCACGACCGCGTCCTCCGGCAGGCCGGGCACGGACGAGCCGTTGCGCACGTTGAGGATCATGGTGGCGGGCTCCCCGCGGGCGATCGCGGCCATGAGGGCGAGCGCGATGCCCTCGTACCCGCCCGCCTCCAGGTCGGTGGCGTCCCGCTCGCCGGCCTCGGCGGCCCCGCGGGCCTCGGCCATGTACGTCGCGTCGCGCTGCCGGCGCGCCCGGCGCCACTCCGCGAGCGCGTCGCCGGGCCGCGCCCGGACGGCGGCGTAGAAGGCCTCCTGCTGGTCCAGCAGGGTCTCCCCGCGCGTCCGGCCCGAGATCGCGGCGACCGCCTCCCGGGTGAAGTAGTAGTAATACAGGTATTCGTTGGGCAGCGCCCCCAGCGTGCGCACCCATTCGGCGCCGAAGACCCGGGCCTCCTCGACCTGCCGCAGCGCCGCGTCGTCGGCCAGCAGCCCGGGCAGCACGTCCTCCCCTTCATGGACGAGGCCGCGCAGCCAGCCCAGGTGGTTGAGCCCCACGTAGTCGGGCGACACGCGGGCCGGGTCGAGCCCGAGCGCGGCTGCGGCCCGCCGGATCAGCCCGATCGGCGAATCGCAGATGCCGATCACGCGGTCGCCGAGCACCCGCCGCATGGCCTCGGTGATCATGCCGGCCGGGTTGGTGAAGTTGATGACCCAGGCGCGGGGCGCGAGCGCGGCCACCCGCTCGGCCACGCGCACCGCGACCGGGACGGTGCGCAGCCCGTACGAGATGCCGCCGGGCCCGGCGGTCTCCTGGCCGAGCAGCCCCAGCTCCAGCGCCACCCGCTCGTCGGCGACGCGGCCAGCCAGGCCGCCGACGCGGACGGCGGAGAAGACGAAGTCGGCCTCGCGCAGCGCGGCGTCCAGCTCGGTGGTGGTGCGCACGACCGGCGGGTCGTCGTGGCCCGCGGCGAGCCGGCGCAGCACGTGACCGATGGCCTCCAGCCGCTCGGCCGACACGTCGTACAGCACCACCTCCCGCACGCGCTGCTTGGCGGAATCACGCAGGAGCGCACCGTACACGAGCGGCACCCGGAAGCCGCCTCCCCCGATAACGGCCAGTCTCATGTGAGCAGCACCTCTGCTCCCGCCGCCGCGCAGTTGCGCAGCGTCGCCTCGTCGGCGCCCTCGTTGGTGACGATCACGTCGATGTCCTCGGGCCCGCACACCCGCAGCGCGCCCGTGCCGGGGAACTTGTGCCGGTCCACGAGCAGCACCACCTGCCGCGCCGCCGCGATCATGGCGCGTTTGAGCGGCACCTCGGCCAGCGTGGTGTCGACGAGCTGCCCGTCCGGCCGCACGCCGCTGGCCCCCAGGAACACGCGGTCGGCCACCACCTGGCTCAGCGCCGCCTCGGTCAGCACCCCGACCAGCGAGTGGTAGGGCCTGCGCACCATGCCGCCCAGCAGCAGCAGCTCGACCTCCGGGTCGGAGCGCAGCACGTCGAGCACGGCCAGGCTGGAGGTGACGACGGTGACGCGGCGGCCGCGCAACCGCCGGGCCAGCCGCATGGTGGTGGTGCCGATGTCGAGCAGGATCACGTCGCCGTCGCGGACGAGCGCGGCGGCGCGGGCCGCCACGGCCTCCTTGTCCTGCTCGTCCACCGCCTCCACCTCGGCGAAGGGCCGGGCGTCGTCGGCGTCCACACTGGCCAGGGCGCCGCCGCGGACGCGCCGCAGGGTGCCGTCGCGGTCGAGCACCTCGAGGTCCCTGCGGATGGTCGACGGGCTCACGCCGAGCTGGCTGGCGAGATCGCGGACGCTGGTGGCGCCTGAGAGCCGGACGCGGCGCATGATCTCGGCATGCCTGAGGCGCTGAAGCACGGCGCGAGTGTATCAGTCAAATTCGCGCATGAGTAAGCATCTTGCTCCAAATACTCGCGTAAAATACTTGAACCGCGCGAGTAAACGTGCAAGATTGCGCACATCCCGGTGTGTCGAGGGAGGACCCATTCCCGTGTCTGTCCAGGCATATGACCCGTACGACCCACTGGCCGGTGAGCGGACCCCGGAGGGCCCGCAGTTCGACGTGTTCCTGGCCGGCACGGTCTTCCTGGACATCATCTTCACCGGCCTGCCCGCGATGCCCGAGGCGGGCACCGAGATCTGGGCCGAGGGCATGGGCTCGTGCCCGGGCGGCATCGCCAACCTGGCCATCGCGACCAGCCGCCTCGGCCTGCGCACGTCGCTGGCGGCCGCCTTCGGCGACGACGACTACGGCGACTTCTGCTGGCGCACGCTGGAGGAGCAGGAGTCGGTCGACCTGTCCCGATCGCGGCGCTTCGAGCACTGGCACTCGCCGGTGACCGTCTCCATGGCGGTCGACCGCGACCGGAGCATGGTGACGCACGGCCACCCCGCGCCCATGCCGGCCTCCGAGCTGATCGGCAAACCGCCCCGCTCCCGAGCCGTGATCGTGACGCTCTCCGCCGAAGAGCCGCTGGGCACGGCCGGCAGCGCCTGCAACTGGGCCGAGCTGGCGCACCGCGACGGCGCCCTGCTCTTCGCCGACGTGGGCTGGGACCCGTCAGGCGACTGGTCGCCCGCCGTGCTCGACCAGCTGTCCATCTGCCACGCGTTCCTGCCGAACGCGGCCGAGGCCATGGCCTACACCCGCACCGACACGCCGCGCGACGCGCTGTACGCGATCGCCGACCGGGTGCCCCTCGCGGTGGTGACCGACGGCGCCAACGGCGCCATGGCCATCGACTCCACCACGGGCGAGGAGGCGTTCGTCCCCGCGCCGCGCGTGACGGCGCTCGACCCGACGGGCGCCGGCGACGTGTTCGGCGCCGGCTTCGTGCTCGGCACGCTGTGCCGGTGGCCGCTGGCCGACCGGCTGGCCTTCGCCGAGGTGTGCGCGGCCCTGGCGGTGCAGCAGTTCGGCGGCTCGCTGGCCGCGCCGGGCTGGGGCGACATCGCCGACTGGTGGCACGAGGTGCGCGAGGCGGCCGGCCACAGCGGCGCCTACGGCAGCTCGCTGGCCCGCCGCTACGCCTTCCTCGACCGCCTGGTGCCCACCGTCCCGGTCGGCGCGGTGCGCCGCGCGGCCGCCACCATCGCCCGCTACGCCGACGTCGGCATGGGCTCCCGCACGACCCCTGCCGAGGACGAGGACCCGGACACGCCTCGCGTGCCTCTGCAAAAGGAGTGACACCATGATCCCCCCGACGCGACACCGGACCCTCGCCGCGCTGGCCGCCGGCGTCCTGGCCCTGGCCGCGTGCGCGCCCGGCTCCTCGGCGCCGCCCACGACGCCCGCCCCGTCGCCGGCCGCCGTGCGCACCGACCCCTCCGCCCTCGGCAACGTCACGCTCACCGTCTGGGACCAGGAGGTGCGCGGCGGGCAGGCGGCCCAGATGAAGCAGCTCAACGACGCCTTCCAGGCCAAATACCCCAATATCAAGCTCAACCGGGTGTCGCGCTCCTTCGACGACCTCAACACCACGCTGCGGCTGGCGCTGAGCGGCAACGAGCCGCCCGACGTGGTGGAGGCCAACAACGGCCGCTCGGCTATGGGCGCGTTCGTCAAGGCCGGCCAGCTCCTGCCGCTGGACGCGTACGCCGACGCGTACGGGTGGAAACAGCGCTACCCGGAGTCGGTGCTGCGCTACTCGCGCTACAGCGCCGACGGCAAGCTGTTCGGCGACGGCAACCTGTACGGCCTGCCGCAGGTCGGCGAGGTCGTCGGCATCTTCTACAACCGCGCCAAGCTCTCCAAGCTCGGCATCGAGCCGCCGAAGACCTGGTCCGACTTCGAGGCGGCGCTGGCCACGGCCAAGGCCGCCGGCGAGGTGCCGCTGCAACTGGGCAACCTCGACAAGTGGCCGGCCATCCACGTGTTCGGCACCGTCCAGGGCCGTCACGTCCCGCCCGGCCAGATCAGCACGCTGGCCTTCGGCCGCAAGGGCGCCTCGTGGAACACGACCGAGAACACCACGGCCGCCGAGCAGCTCGTCGGCTGGGTCGGCAAGGGCTACTTCCCCAAGGGCTTCAACGGGCAGGGGTACGATCCGGCCTGGCAGGCGTTCGGCAAAGGCCAGGGCGTCTTCATGATCGCCGGCACCTGGCTCCTCGCCGACCTGCAGAAGGCCCTGGGCAACGACCTCGGGTTCATGCTGCCGCCGGGCACCACGGCCGACGCGCCGCCGGTCGCGACGGGCGGCACCGGGCTGCCGTTCGCGATCACCTCCAAGAGCCGCAACCCGGACGCGGCGGCGGCGTACATCAACTTCATCACCAGCCCCGACGCCATGAAGGTGCTCACCGACACCGGCAACCTGCCCATTGCCGAGACCGGGCAGCAGAAGGTGCCGGCCGGGCCGCAGCAGGAGGTCTTCTCCGCCTTCGGCACGGTGACGGCGAAGAACGGGCTGGTGCCGTACCTCGACTACGCCACCCCGACGTTCGCCGACACGCTGGGGGCGGCGCTGCAGGACCTGCTGGCCGAGAAGGCGGCGCCGCAGGAGTTCCTGGCCACGCTGGAGAAGGACTACAAGACGTTCGCCGAGAGCAACGGATGACCTGCCGATGACCGGAGCCCGGCCTCCCGGGGAGCCGCGCCGCGTCGCCTACCTCTACCTGCTGCCGGCCTTCGCCGTCTACGCGGCGTTCCTGCTCTATCCGATCGGCCGCGCGGTGCAGATCTCGCTGTACGACTGGGACGGGCTGACGCTCGGCCGGTGGGCCGGGCTGGACAACTACGTCGCGATCGTCGCCGACGAGGGGCTGCGGGCCGCCTTCGGCCACGCGCTGGTCCTCATCGTCTTCTACGCGCTGATCCCGCTGGCCATCGGCCTGATGCTGGCCGCGGTGCTCAACCACGCCAAGGTGCGCGGCCTCGGCTTCTTCCGCACGGTGGTGTTCCTGCCGCAGGTGGTCGCCATGGTCGTGGTGGCGGTGGCCTGGCGGCGCGTGTACGCCCCGGACGGGACGCTCAACACGCTGCTCGGCGCGCTCGGGCTCGACTCGCTGACGCGGGGCTGGCTCGGCGACTACACCTTCGCGCTCCCCGCGGTCGGGGTGGTGGGCACGTGGTTCGAGACCGGCCTGGTGACCGTGCTGCTGCTGGCCGGGATGAGCCGCATCCCGGCCGAGCTGTACGAGGCGGCGCGGCTGGACGGCGCGGGCGCGGTCAGGGAGTTCTTCGCGGTCACGCTGCCGTCGGTGCGCGGCGAGATCGCGGTCGCCCTGACGCTGACGGTGATCGCCGCCCTGCGGACGTTCGACCTGGTGTACGTCACGACGCGGGGCGGGCCCGGCACCTCCACGTCCGTGCCGTCGTACGAGGTCTACCACCGGGCCTTCGGGCTCAGCCAGGTCGGCTCGGCGGCGGCGATCGGCATCACGCTGACCGTCATCATCTTCGCGGTCTCGTTCGGGATCAACCGGTTCGCGGACAGGAGGATCACGTGATCTCGCGTGGGGAGCGGGTGGCCAACTACGTCATCCTGTCGGTGTTCGCCGCGTTCGCGCTCTTCCCCATCGTGACGATCCTGTCCGCCGCGCTGGGGCCCGCCGACAGCGGCGGCACGGCGGGGCTCGGGAACTTCGCGGCCGCGTGGGAGATCGGCAGGTTCGGCACCTACCTGCGCAGCAGCCTGGCCGTGTCGGCGTTCGTCGTGGTCGTCAGCGTGCTGCTGTCGATCATGAGCGGGTACGCGTTCGGCACCATGCGCTTCCGCGGCCAGTCGGTGCTGTTCTACCTGTTCATGCTCGGGATCATGATGCCGAGCGAGGCCGTCGCGGTGCCGCTCTACTTCGACCTGCGCGCGCTCGGCCTGATCGATACCTTCTGGTCGATCGCGCTGCCGCAGGTGGCGCTGTCGGTGGCGTTCGGGACGTTCTGGATGCGGGCCTACTTCCGTGCCGCCAACCGGGCGATCGTCGAGGCCGCGCGCATCGACGGCGCGTCGACCTGGCGCATCCTGTGGCAGGTGCTGGTGCCGCCGGCCCGGCCCGCGGTCGTCACGCTGACCGTGCTGGTCTTCATGTGGACGTGGAACGAGTTCCTCATCCCGCTGATCATGGTGACCAGCGAGTCGCTGCGCACCGCGCCGCTGGGGTTGGCCTTCTTCCAGGGCCAGTACACCTCCGGCTTCACGCTCCTCGCGGCCGGGTCGGTCATCGTGGCGACCCCGGTCGTGATCTTCTACTTGTTCCTCCAGCGACACTTCGTCCGCGGGCTGCTCCAAGGGGCGGTCCGCGAGTAGACCTCCGGAGGGTTCATGCGACTTCTGATGGCCGCCCTGCTGATGCTGGGACCCGCCGTGCCTGCCACGGCCGAGGCCGAGGCCGCGGCGGCGCCCGTGGACCTCGACGCGCTGTTCGTCGGCGCGCACCCCGACGACGAGGCGTCCACCCTGTCCACGCTGGGTCAGTGGAAGGAGGACCACGACGTCCGCACCGGCGTCGTCACCGTCACCCGGGGCGAGGGCGGCGGCAACGCCGTCGGCCCCGAGGAGGGACCGGCGCTCGGGCTGCTGCGCGAGGCCGAGGAGCGGACGGCGGTCGCCAAGGCCGGCGTCCGCGAGGTGTTCAACCTGGACGACGTCGACTTCTACTACACGGTGAGCGCACCGCTGACCGACCAGGTGTGGGGCGGCGACACCCTGGAGAAGGTCGTCCGCGTCGTCCGCCAGACCCGGCCCGAGATCCTGCTGACCATGGACCCGGCGCCGACCCCTGGCAACCACGGCAACCACCAGGAGGCCGCGCGGCTGGCCATCGAGGCGTTCTACGCCGCCGCCGACCCCAAGGCGTTCCCCGAGCAGATCACCCGCGAGGGCCTGCGGCCCTTCGCCCCCGCCCGGCTCCTCACCGGCGGCGGACGCGGCACCTCCCGGACCGGGCCGTCGTGCGCCTCCTCCTTCCAGCCCGCCAACCCGGCGCAGAACGTGTACGGCGTGTGGAGCGGGCGCACCTCCGCCGCTCAGGGCGGCCGGACGTGGGCGGCGATCGAGCGGGACGCCCAGCGCACGTACGCCTCGCAGGGCTGGGCCGTCTTCCCCGACGTGCCGTCCGACCCGAACCAGCTCGGCTGCGACTTCTTCACCCAGGTGGACGCGCGGGTGCCGTTCCCGGAGCCGGGCGGCCCGGCCGCCGCGGCGCCCACGGCGATCCTCGACGGGGCGCTGACCCGGGCGAGCGGGGCCGTGCCCCTCGGGACCCAGCTCGGCCTGCGGACCGGCACGTTCGACGTCCGGGCAGGGACGGCCTTCACCGTCGACGTGACCGCGACCGCCCGGGAGCCGCTGGGCCACTCCTCCGTGGCGCTGCGCGTGCCCGACGGCTGGACCGTCAAGGGCTCCGGCGACCTGGGACGGGTCGCCGCCGGGAAGCGGGCCTCCGCCACGTTCACGGTGACGCCGGCCGCCGGCGCGGCGGGCCGGACCAGGATCGGGGCCGTGCTGACCACCGAGCGCGGACGCGGCTACACCGACCGGCAGGTCGAGGCCGGTCCGCCGGTGCGCGGCGGGCAGGAGCTGCTTCCCCAGGTCGCCCAGTACGAGAAATGGGTGGCCGACGTGGGCGTGCCGCAGCTGCGCGGCCTGGTCACGCCCGTGCTGACGCTGCCGTCCGGCGGCTCCCGGCAGGTCGGCGTCGTGGTGACCAACGTGAGCGACACGACCCGCTCCGGCACCGTACGCGTGGACCTGCCCGCCGGGTTCGCCGCCGACCGGACCGAGGCCGCGTACGGCGACCTCGCCCCCGGGGCCTCGGCCACGGTGCCGTTCACCGTCACCAACACCGACACCTCGCTGAAGACCTCCAACGAGGGCGGCGACTACGTCTACACCGTCACCGTGGACGGCACGGTCACCGGCCGGCCCGCCCTGGAGCTCGTCCCGGCGACCGCGATCCCGCGCGCCGCCACGGCGCCGGCCGTCGACGGGGACGACGCCGAGTACCCGGGCCCCGCGCTCGCCCTCTCCCGCCGGTGGGAGGGGGCCGCGTGCTCGTCGGCCGCCGACTGCTCGGGCACGGCCAGGCTCGCCTGGCACGACGACACGCTGTACGTGGCGGTGCGGGTGAAGGACGACGTGCTCGGCACGCCTCTGGCCGCCTCCGACTGCAAGCGGCACTGGCGTACCGACGCGGTGGAGATCACCCTCGATCCGCGCGGCACGTCCGAGAACACCTCCACCACCTTCAAGGTGGCGGTGCTGCCGGTGACGGCCGACTCTGATGTCGCCGGGTCCGCGGCCGACTCTGATGTCGCCGGGTCCGCGGCCGACTCTGATGTCGCCGGGTCCGCGGCCGACTCTGATGTCGCCGGGTCCGCGGCCGACTCTGATGTCGCCGGGTCCGCGACACCGGGCCCGCCGTGCGCCCTGCGCGACGCCGACAACCGCCAGGGCCCCGCCACGGGCGTGCGGATCGCCTCGAAGCCCGCCTCCGGCGAGTACACGGTGGAGCTGGCCATCCCGCTG
The DNA here is from genome assembly GCF_008065375.1 of Nonomuraea sp. SYSU D8015. Classification (GTDB taxonomy): domain Bacteria; phylum Actinomycetota; class Actinomycetes; order Streptosporangiales; family Streptosporangiaceae; genus Nonomuraea. The sequence goes on along the minus strand of NZ_VJYI01000025.1, from coordinate 116,770 downwards.
GAGCAACTGCCCGGCACCGTCGACCCCGAGCACCTCGGCCTCAACATCCTCGTGTACGACTCCGACACCCAGGACAAGACCGGCCAGACCCGGATCGGGTGGTCGACGTGGGGCGGCGTGCAGGGCGACCCGTACCGGTGGGGCATCGCGACCCTGCCCGGCTACCGTCCCCCCGCCGACCGGCCGGTCCCGGATCCGGTGATCCCCGACACCGCACTGTCCAGCCTGGACTCGCCGCAGTCGCTGGAACAGGCCGTCCGCATCCACCTCCCGCTGGCCGGCGGACCGGCGGCGAAGCCGTCGGAGAGTGGCCGGGTCGTCTCGGCGACGCGCGCCGGGGACGCGGTGCGGGTGTCGCTCCACGCCCGTGCCGCAGGAAAGGCGCACCTTTTCGTCCGCGACGCCCAGGGGACGGCGGGCGGCCGCGTGGTCACGGTGCCCGGCGCGGGCACGACGACCGTGACCGTCCCCCTGACCCGCGCCCTGGCCGCGTCCGCGACGGTGGCGGCGGGATGGGAGGCGTCCGCCGGCGGGACGACGGCGTCCCAGGTGGCGGTGCGCTGAACTGCTGAAGGGCTACCTAGCTCCTGGGAAATGTCCAGCGCACGGTGTTTCCCCATCGACGAGCACGGTCCCGCATGCCGCCGCTGCACCGACAAGGCGTCCCCACGTATGCCAAGACGATGGCAAGCACAACGTCCGCAGAAATGTCCGGTTGCTGTCCTGGGTTTGTCTCGCTCGATGAGCGACCATCTCTCAGTAGAGGAAAGTCGTCCCGTCGTAAGCACCAGACACCCGAAGCCCCACAGTGCTATGACACCGTGACCAACGCCGCCACGACCGCCACCGGGCACCGTGGACCGCGGCACTGACAATGATCATCCGCCTCGCCGATCCCTACGTCGGACCAGCGACGCGACGAGTGACATGGGCGATTCGTAGCCGACACCAAGCCGCTACTTGGTTCGCTCGTGACCCGAGGATTCGCACCAGGAAAGAGGCTCCATGCGCTCGACATTCAGGAAGCTTTATCTGGTCACAGCGGCGGTCATCATGATGATGTCGCCGATCACGACCGGCACGGCGTACGCCGCAGAAACGGCATACAACGTGAGGACTCAATGGCTGGCGGAATGGGCGTTGAGTTCGATGCCCATGGACATGGTGCGCCGCGAGATCTGGCTGGAGGGAGACAGAGGCAATTACGGCTGGTTCACTTATGTCAATCCTCCCGCCGAGGTCTATGTCGGCGCCCCGTGCGAGACCTACACCGGGCCCATCATCGAGGGGACGTATATTTGGACCTCGCAGATCTGGCCTGGGAGGCCCTGGGATGGATGGTATAGGATCGACAGCTATCTCTCCCACAAGACCGCCGGCGTGGCATATGGAATCATCTGCAATTTCCGGATACCTTCCGACGGCAATTACACGTGGGGCAGCGCTCTCGATCCGCACTTCTGACGGTCTGCTCGGCTGCTCGCGGAGACGACCGCGTCGTGGGCGTTCATCCGCCCGGTCGTGACCGCGCCCATTCAAACGTAGAAGGGCCCGGGGGCGGCTTGTGGTGTCTCCGGGCCCTTCTCCGTGCCCCCTCCGGCTATGCGGGCCTGCAGTATTTCGCCCTGCCGTCTTCGAGCCCCCTGCTCCATCCCAGCATGTAACCATCGGCGTAACCGACTCCGTAGGCACCCGGCGGCCAATTCGGCCAACTCGGGATGTCGGCACAGTGCTCCCGGGCCCGTGTCTCTCCTTCTTGGTACCCCTCAGAGAGCCCTTTGGCATAGCCCTTCTGGTAAGGAGACGAGTCGTCTGGCGGCGATATCGCCCAGGCGATTTGCGCCTCCGAGGTCGGGCCGACCGCGGCCGGCGCCCCGACGGGCAGCGCGACGGCGGCAAACAATGCCGATCCGACGATGATTGACTGCGTGGTGCGACGCACAGGCGTCTCCTCTCATCGGTGATGTCGCATCAAAGCGACTACTCGGGAGAGCTGAAGAATTATCTCTCAGGGGATGAACGGGTCTCTATCAGCTCTCACCTTGAGAAGGAGCCTCCGGCCCTATGAATGACTGTTGGGGAGTCACCAGTGACGCCGGAATCCGTGGTCTTCGATACGTTCTCCCTTCCACTCTATGACATGGTCGCCGACAATCCTCAAGCCTTCTGGACTCAAAAACTGCGCCATCTCCGCCAAACGACTCCCGCGGCGACGGCGTCAAGGCGGGTCAAAGTGTCGCTCTGCACAAGCCATCAGAACGGGACTCGAAATCTGGCGCCGTACGATGCCCGCGGACTCGCCGCCACGCGGTCAGCCTGCCGCCACACCAAGGCGCCCCATCTCTCGTCAGAGACATGGGGCGCTTTCGGGGAGGCTCCCTACCTGCGGATGAAGCCGTTGACGATCAGCGGCAGCGAGGCGTCCAGGCCGGCCACGTTCAGCACGCCCTCGTCCTGCGGGTCGCCGATCGAGTAGCCCGCGGCGGTCATCGCGGCCACGATGACGCGGGTGCCGGGGGCCACCGTGCGCCGGTAGGCGGCCAGCGCCTGCGTGGCGTGCATCCGGCCCGCCCACGTCTCGTTGTCGGTGAAGAGGACGATGCCGTCCACCGCCATGCGCTGCTCGCGTGCCCACTGGAACGGCAGCGACAGGTCGGTGCCGCCGCCGGACGGCTGCCAGGAGGCGATCTCGCGCAGGTTGGTACGCGGGGTCACCTTGGAGGCGTGGACGCTGGTGTCCACGTCGATGACGTGGACGTTCCCGCGCTCGATCCTGGCCAGCATGACGGCCATCGCGCAGCCGACCTCGTACGCCGAGCCGATCGGCGAGCCGCCCACCCTGACGACGCCGCCCGACCAGCGGCCCGACATCGAGCCGGAGAAGTCGACGGCGACGAGGAGCCGCCGGCCGGTGGGCTCGACGGCGCCGAACGTCAGCTCGTACGTCTCCTCCAGCGCGTCCAGGATCGCCGGGACCGGCGCCCACGTCTGGGCGTCGGCGCGCGGGTTGGGCTGGGCGCGGCCGGAGCCGTACACGCGCAGGGCGAGGAAGGCGTCCATGGGGTGGATGCGGGCCTTCAGCAGCGCGTCGCGGTCGGTGAGCCGGGCGACGGCACGCCGGGTGGCGTCGTTCGCCGGCTGCAAGGTGCCGATGCGGGTCATGCGGGCCAGGTTGCGCAGCAGCGCGGTCATGCCGATCGTGTCGACCAGCGCGTCCCACACTGCAGGCTCGCGCAGCATGGCGTCGGGCAGGAACTCCCACGGCACCTTGCGCTCGGTCACGACGCTGACGGCCTCGCGCGGGGTGGTGACGGCCTTGGCGGTCAGGAACCGGTCCACCGACGCCAGCGACTCACGTGCCTGTCCGTCGGGGACGTTGCCGGCGATCCAGCCGAACAGCCGTGCCCGCTCGGGGCCGTCGGCCTTGGGGTGGGCGATGCGCAGGACGTCCCGCAGGTCGAACGCCTCGCCCTGCGGGGTCTTGCGCTGGCGGGCCTTGCACACCTTGAACGCGACGTCGTCCGCGCTGCCGGCCAGGAACCAGGAGGCGAGCGCGGTGCGCAGGGACCGGCCGATGACCGGGGCGGTGCCGCGGGCGGTCGGCTTGCCGCCGAGGTTCTTGTAGTAGCCGAAGAACTGGGCGAGATGATCGGTGGTGCGGGCCACCGCCGGCAGGGCCGCCTTGGCGGCCTGGCGGGTGGCCGGGTCGCCCTTGGCGTAGCAGGCGGCCAGCGCGAACAGTGCCGGGCGCTGCTTGGGTGCGCGGGGTGGGCGCGCGGTGGAGATGCTGGTGAGCAGGCTCACGACGCGCGGGCCGTCCTCGATGATCGCCTGGAACAGCACGCCGGCGTTCTCGGCCGTCAGCCGGTCCTCCGACACGTAGTAGGTGCCGCCGGTGGTGCCCAGGATGAGGAAGTCCTCCAGCTTGCGCCACAGGTCCTTGGCGAACGCGTAGCCGCCCGCGGCGTTCTGCACCTGGTCGGTACGGCCAGGCAGCGGCCGCGTCTGGGGCGTGGCGTGAGCGGAAATGCTCGCGAGGGGATCGCGGTTGCGGGCCATGGATTGCCTCCTCTGGTTCGACCCGCCCAGGTGGCGGATGTGTGGGGGAGGGGAGGGCGGATGTGGGGACGCCGACCGGCCATAAAGCGTGCTACCGGCTACACCACAGGTCGCACGGGGCGATCCGCCGGGATTCGAACCCGGACCACTCACTCCCGAAGCGATAACCGACCGGCTTCGACCCGCCCTCCCCACGCTCGCCGGCCCTGCCGGGGACACGGATGTGGGGCTCCGGCCGGGCGCCCAGCCGACCTGGGCATTCTGGCCCATGGGGTGGGCCAGAAAGGAGTCGAACCTTTTGGTAACCGACCAGATTCGACCCGTGCCTTCACCGAACCGCACCGGCGACCGCCGAGCCGGGAGCGGGTACGGATGTGAAAGCGGCACCGGATGTGATCTTTTTTGCAGAAAGAGATAACCGACGCCATTCGACCCGTACCTGCTCCGAGCCCAACGGATCAGGATCTGGAGTGGATCAACGATTTGAACCGTAGCACGGCCTTCCCAGAGGAGAGCAACCTATTTACGTGTGCCAATAGGCCTGACCATGGACCTCGACCCGCTTGCAGGCGATGCTTTGGCCGGAGTATGCGCACGCGACGCGCGACCATCTACCAGATCGGGATCTTCGCCGGTGCCCTTCCGCCGCCGGTTGCACCGGGGGTGCGGAGAGCGCCACCCGCCATGTCGCCGTGTGTGCTTCTGCGTGCTGGGAGGCGCGGCCAGAGGCCGAATATCGGTGCTGACCGGCACAATCCATCTTGATCTCAGACCCGATTTCACAGCAGGATGGCCTGGCCGTGAACGCCAGGAGACGCGTTTCACGAAGGGTCGCGGGGGTGGAACGGTCGGTGAATGCACGGGGTTTCACACGGGCGTTAGCGACGGTTTTCGTCGGCGTACTGGTGTTGAGTGTCATCACGGCCCAGGATTCGCCGCGAACCGAGCGCTCTGCTGTGGAGACGATGGATTGCGTCAGATTTAGCCGTGTCGTTCTCATGGGATTCGCCGTCGCCAATCCCGACTACTCCACGCAGTTCACGCTGACCCCCGCCGAGGAATGCCGGCGCTCCAGACCGCTCGAGGACGAAGTCACGTCGTTCGACGGCTCCCTGAGGATCGGCGTCGGGCCGCGGATCGCGAGCACGTGGCCGCACGATGCGCCGATGGTGTTGACGGAGTTCCGGCAGGACGTGTCGGGTTGGCTGCACGTGCCGAAGCCGGTGCCCTGGTACCTGACCGAGCTTCTCGCCACGGTCGGGGACGCGAACGTGAAGTCGGGTAGTCACCGGACGGCCCGCCTGCTGAAGGGCATGAGCTCGCTCAGGCACAGCGTGCACGCGGTGGTCGAATTGAAAGAGCCGTTGCCCGAAGAGCAGGCGGGAGAGATATATGGCGTTCAGAAGAACGAGGTCCTGCTGCTTTCTCCCGGACGCGGCGAGAAGCCGATCGGGTGGCCTTACGTCTTCCCCGGGGTGATCGGCGCTTTCGACGCGTACGAGGATGTGGAGGGCCCGTCGAGGGTCGCCGAATTCCGGCGGTGGGTGTCGTTGTTGCGGGAGGAGGACGAGCCCGCACTTGAAGAGGTCGGGCTCGATCTGGCGGAGTTGCGCCTCGCGGCGGGCGAGGGGCTGGTGCACGGGTTCACCGTCATCAACACCCCGGACGTCGTCCGGCATCTGGCGAAGGATCCGCAGGTGCGCTCTGTGCAGGTGGTCGAAATCGTTCCTGCCGAATCGGACGCGTGACCATCCCCAACCTAAACGCTTCTCGGCGACGAACGCGTTGAACGTGCCGGCTGTTCGTTTCCCCAGTCCGCGAGATTCCCTTTGAGATCCGGCTAAAGGCACGTCCGGTGCGGGCGACCTTGCGTCCACCGGCCGCAGCACGTGCATATCCACGGTTCCGAGTGTGACGATGCTGTCGAGGTACGGAGCGGGTCGTGTGCAAACGGTCCTGCGGATGGGCCGTCGCCCCTACCGTCGCAGGATATGCAGACAGTGGATGTACTCGTCGTGGGCGCGGGCCTGGCCGGCCTGCGCACAGCCCGCCTGCTCGCGCGACGGCAATTGAAGGTGATGGTGGTCGACCGCCGCAGGTCGCTGTCGACGGGCATCCGCACGACCGGGATCTTCGTGCGTCGCACCCTCGATCACTTCGGCCTGCCGGACCACCTGCTCGGCCCTGGCGTACGGGACGTGCTGCTGTATCCGCCATCACGGCGGGCGCCCATCCGGCTCACCAGTGACCGGGACGAGTACCGCGTGGCCGACATGGCGGCGATCTACGAGCACGCGCACCGCGCAGCGGAGTCGGCCGGGGCGCGGGTCCTCCTGGGGGTGCGGTACGTCGACTCGTCGATGGGCTTCGTACGGCTCGCGGGTGCGGAACCGGTGACGGCCCGGTTCATCGTCGGCGCGGACGGCGCCCGCTCCCATGTGGCCCGTGATCTCGGCCTCGACGTCAACCGGCGCTTCCTCATCGGTGCCGAGATCGTCCACCCGGTCGCGTCGGGCACGACCACCCCGGCGTTCCACTGCGTGCTTGACCCCAGGGTCGCTCCCGGGTACCTGGGGTGGGTCATCGACGACGGCCGGTATGCGCATGTCGGCGTCGCGGGATACCCGGACGCGATGCGCACCGGCATCCGCCACCTGCTGGACGACTTCGCCGCGGACGCGCCCGGCCGCGCGGCACCGACCGGTCCGGTCGAGCGTCGAGGTGGTCCCATCCCGGTCGGCGGCGTGCTGCGACGGCTGGCGTGTCCCGCCGGGCTGCTCGTCGGAGACGCGGCGGGCGCGGTGTCACCGCTGACAGCCGGCGGATTGGACCCTTGCCTGCGTATGTCGGAACTGGCCGCCGCGGTCGCCGCCGAGTACCTGCGTACCGGCGACCAGCGGGTGTTGAGCCGGTACGACGGGAACGCGTTGCGGAGCCGGTTCCGAGGCCGGCTGTTGCTGCGCCGCCTGTTCGCCGGCATCCGATCTCCCGCCGCGGCAGAGGCGGCGGTGGCCGTGCTGCGCAGTCGTGCCGGTCGGGCCCTGGCGGCGCGGATCCTGTTCGGCGACAGCTCGTTTCCCGATGTCAACCCACGGCTCCCGGACCCGGCGATCGACAGGCCGGCTGGCCTGTGACGGGCCGGGCGCAAGGTCTGAGTCATGGACGCTGGCGCAGCCTGGCCAGGCCACCACTTGATCGAGAAGCCCCTGCTACGGCAGTGGAGCGGCGACCGGCCATGAGGGAGGCTCGGGGACTAGAGCCAGCAGGCCCGGGTGGAGGGCCTGCCTGGATTCGAACCAGGAGAAGGAAGCCCTCGAATGGCCTCATGACCAGCAGGCGAGGAAAGCGGGAAGGCTAGAGATTCTTTTTCAAAGATGAGAAGGAAGCCCTCCCATGGCCTCGCGATCTCTACCGTATATCAGGCGGGGATCAGTTCGTGCAGCGTTGCCGGCGTGTACATCCGCGCCCCTTCAGGGAGGTCAGCCGGCGCCTCCAACCCGATGTAGGTGGTGTGACCGCCCGGCGCCCCCTTCGCACGCAGCCGGTCGACCACGTAGCGGACGCGCAGATAGTCGCGTTCCACGATCGAACGCACCAGCAGCGACGCGGTGACCCGGTTGCCCTCCACCTGGTTGAAGTACAGATGCCCCTTCAGGTAGAGGTGCAGCCACTTCACCCGCCATCCGCCGTCGTCCCCGCGCAGGAACACGAGCGGCAGCGCGATCCGGCCGGAGCCGCGCAGGTCGGACTTCATCCGCACGGTACGCGGCTCGAACGGCCTGCCCTTCTGCGCGGCGTCCCTCGTCATGTACCCGAAGAACGCCTCCGCCGCCTCGTCGAACGGTTCCCCGGCGTAGATGTTCACCTGCGGAATGATGATGGGCTGGGTGGCTTCAGCCAGCCGGATGTCGATGAACTCCGACGCGCCGTCGGTGGCGTCGGTGAGGTCGCCGGAGTACTCGGCGAAGCCGTTGCTGTAGTTCGTCCACGACACATGAACCGGGTCGCCGTAGGAGGCGTCCAGCATGAGCGCCGACAGGTCGTAGTCGGTGCGCCGCTCGGCCTGCCGCCAGTACACGAAGAACCGCAGCAGCTCGCCGTCCACCGCCGACAGCGACCCGCGCGGCAGCATGCCGAGCCCCGGCACGACGGCCTTGCCCGACAGCGGCAGCGCGACGTCGAGCACGTCGGGATCGACGATCAGCTCACCGGGGTCGGGCAGACGGCGGGTGATCTCCTCGTCCAGGACGGCCAGCGCCCGCGACAGGACCTGCTCCTCCAGCGGCGAGCGGGAGTCCGGGGTCGCCCAGGCCCGGCCGTGCCGGTTCGTGAAAACACGGCCGGCGGCGGGGGAGAGCCGGTTCTGCAGATGCTCGCGCAGCGACAGCAGGACGCGGCCGGAGGCGCCCGCTGCCGCCCTTTCCGCCGCGTCCAGCACAACCGACGCCGACTGGCCGGTACGCAGCAGGTGGTCGAGGCGGCGCAGCAGAGCACCCGGCGCGTTCTCCAGCAACTTCACGGCCTCGCCGGCACGCCCCGCCACCAGGGCGGCCTCCACCCGGCCGTCCAAGCTCACAGCCGCGCGAACACCCCTGGCCACCTCGAAGACGCGGGCGGCCGCGGGGAACTGCGGATACTCGTGCGGATGCAGCCGCTCGCCGAGCCGCTTCCACTGCTCCCGATGCCGCGGCACGTCGCCCAGCTTGGCCGGCGTCGCCACCCTGTCCAACGCCTGCAGGAGCGCGCGGCGCTCGGCCCGCCGGAACGAGCGGAACCTCGTCGGCGTCGCCAGCGTGACATCGCCGCCGGACAAGCCGCACGCCAGCCGGAGCACGTCGGTCACCGTGTCCACCAGCAGCGGCCGCCCAGCGGCCAGCCGCACCTCGTTGACGATCGCACGGTTCTCACGCACCGGGATGCGCTCCGGCTCGTCGGCGCAGAACGCCGCCAGCGTGCGCAGCGCCGTCAGGTCCTCGGCAGCCGGCGGTACCTCAGAGCCCGCCAGGGAGAAATACAGTGCCCGGGCCTCCGATTCCAGGCTGCCGCCCAGCTCCAGCACCGTCACCCGGTCCCCGGCCAGCGGGATCAACTCGGCGTGCGCCGCCAGCAGGTCGGCGTAGGTGTGCTGATAGCGGCCGTACCGCGGCAGCTCCAGGAGGTTGAGCACCGGCGAATGAAACTGGACACGCTCAGCGGCGACCGGGTCGAGCAACGCCTCGCGCAACAGACCGACCCAGAATTCCACCGTGTCGGGCACGTTGCGTGGGAAGTCGAGGAAGTAGGCGTTGTGCTGCACGTGGTCACCCACGAGCTCGCGAACGGCGGCCAGAACCCGTACGCCGAGATCGACCACGGTCTCCCCGCGCAACCTCGCCAACCGCTCAAGCAGGGCCGCCGAGCACTTGAAACCGACGCTCAGCAGCGCAGCGTCGAGCTGGCGTGCGGCCACCTCTCCCCAGTTCGGGTGGGAGCCGACGGGGGCGTCGCCGATGGGGACACGCAGCCGACGGGCGATGACGAGGGTTTCAAGATTGTCCACGAGCGCACCTTATAGCCGGAACGTCCTCCCACGCTGTCCCGTACCGGGCGAGGCGGTGAAGGACGCGCTGCGCCGCTGCGTGGCCGAGGGACCATCGTCAAGATGGGTGAGGGATATGAGGCTCCCGGCCCTGCTCTTGGGGGCGCGAGCGCTCCACGGCGAGGAGGAGATCCTGGAAGGAGGGCTCAAGACCGACAGTTGGGATGGCGGGCATTCTATTCGGCCAGTAGAGTAGCCTCGCCATTGGTCGAAGGAAGCGCTCCTTGTCGCCTCGCGACATGTCCAACCTGAGATGGCCGACCTGTCTGGTCCATGTGACCCTGAGGTCTTTGATGTGCTCCCAGGGAATTGGTTCACGCGAGAGCCGGAGGTCGTGGATTCCCTTCTCATCGACCCGGATGACGACCGAGTTTCCGAGGAACAGCCTGCGTGTCCACGCGACCAGGGCCAGCAGGAAGAACAACGCGCATACCCAGCCTACGATCCTCGTCACCCACGGGTCGTAGCGCTCCACCTCAATGAACCCCAGCGCGAGGACACCCCCTAAGACCACGAACGCCAGGCTACCGAGCACCAGCAGGACGGTTTTCGGTAACGATTGCCGCCATTCACTGATTTCTCCCATGGGAGAAGACTGGAGGTCTGCCGGGCCAGCGTCAAGATCCCGGTACTGCGCCGATCGCAGTGAAATCGTGACCGGCGACCCCTGATCATTGAGCGCTCTTGGCTCGCTCGATTGCGATGGCTTTGTCCTGACATATGCGGCTGGAAAGAGGCGGGCCGCGCCAGCGCTGGGGGAGCTGGCGCGGCCCGTTCGCCGGGGAACCATCCCATGCCCTGGAGGTGGCCGGCGAGATCAGGGAGAACTAGTGGTTGAACTGCTCTTCCTCGGTCGAGCCGCGCAGCGCGGTGGTCGAGGAGTCCGGCGCGACGGCCGTGGAGACCAGGTCGAAGTAGCCGGTGCCGACCTCGCGCTGGTGGCGGGTCGCGGTGTAGCCCCGCGACTCGGCGGCGAACTCGGCCTCCTGGAGTTCGACGTACGCCGTCATGCCGTCCGACGCGTAGCCGGAGGCCAGGTCGAACATGGAGTAGTTCAGCGAGTGGAACCCGGCGAGGGTGATGAACTGGAACTTGTACCCCATGTGCCCCAGCTCCCGCTGGAACTTGGCGATCGTCGAGTCGTCCAGGTGCTTCTTCCAGTTGAACGAGGGCGAGCAGTTGTAGGCGAGCATCTGGTCCGGGTACTCGGCCTTGATCGCCTCGGCGAACTCGCGCGCCACGTCCAGATCCGGCGTGCCGGTCTCCATCCACAGCAGGTCGGAGTACGGCGCGTACGCCAGGCCGCGCGCGATGCACGCCTGGATGCCGTTCCTGACCCGGTAGAAGCCCTCGGCGGTGCGCTCGCCGGTGGTGAACTGCTGGTCGCGCGGGTCCACGTCGCTGGTCAGGAGCGTCGCGGCCTGGGCGTCGGTCCGCGCGATGATCAGTGAAGGGACGCCGCAGACGTCGGCGGCGAGGCGGGCGGCGTTGAGGGTCTTGATGTGCTGGCCGGTCGGGATCAGCACCTTGCCGCCCAGGTGGCCGCACTTCTTCTCGGAGGCGAGCTGGTCCTCCCAGTGCACGCCCGCGGCGCCGGCCGCGATCATGCCCTTCATCAGCTCGAACGCGTTCAGCACGCCGCCGAACCCGGCCTCGGCGTCGGCCACGATCGGCGCCAGCCAGTGCGGCGCCTCGTCCGCGATGCCCTCCGACCAGGTGATCTGGTCGGCGCGCAGCAGCGCGTTGTTGATGCGGCGCACGACGGCGGGCACGGAGTTGGCCGGATACAGGCTCTGGTCCGGGTACGTCTGCCCGCCCAGGTTCGCGTCCGCGGCGACCTGCCAGCCGGACAGGTAGATGGCCTTCAGCCCGGCCTTCACCTGCTGAACGGCCTGGTTGCCGGTCAGCGCGCCGAGGGCGTTGACGTAGTCCTCGGTGTGCAGCAGGTTCCACAGGCGCTCGGCGCCGAGCCGGGCGAGCGTGTGCTCCTCCTGGACGCTGCCGCGCAACCTGATCACGTCCTCGGCGCTGTAGGTGCGCTCGATGCCCTCCCAACGGGGGTCGTTGTCCCATTCGTCCCGCAGCTGCTCAGCGGCTCCCTTGAGGCGATCGATCATGTTCACTCCTTTGTCGTCCCCTGGGTGCTTACGCCGAGTCTCTGCCCTTGGAGGCGGCCTCAATAGGAGGAATCATGGAGAAGATTCGTAGAAATTTCCGTTTTGGACATTACTGGCGGGTATTCAAGGCAGAAGAAATCGCGAGTTTTACCGTTGGACTAGACCAATCGCCGCACCTGGGAACCAGGGCGGCAAGGCGAGCGCCGGAAGGCTAGAAGATGGAGCGTTTTTCTGTCTAAGATGCCCGCATGGCGTCCTTGCTAGGCGAAGAACCGCTGTCTTTGACGCAGGAGCTTGATCTCATCGCGTTTGGCCAGCGCCTGCGCCACCTGCGCAAACAACGCGGCCTCACCCTCTCCGACCTGGGCTCGCGCGTCGGCCGGGCGCCCAGCCAGCTGTCGTTGCTGGAGAACGGCAAGCGCGAGCCCAAGCTGTCCCTGCTCAAGGGGCTGGCCTCCGCGCTCGGCGTGCCCGTCGAGGAGCTGCTGCGCCGCCAGCCGCCCAACCGCCGCGCCCAGCTCGAGATCGCCCTGGAGGAGGCGCAGCGCGACCCCGTCTACGCAGGCCTCGGCCTGCCGCGGCTGAAGGTCTCCGCGCGCGTGCCCAACGACGTGCTGGAGCACATTCTCGGCCTGTACGGCGAGCTGCGCGCCCGCCAGGCCCGCGGCACCGCCACCCCCGAGGAGGCCAGGGTGGCCAACGCCGAGCTGCGGCGCAGGCAGCGCGAGGTGGGCAACTACTTCCCGGAGATCGAGGAGGCCGCCGCCAAGGCCCTCGACGCGGTCGGCTACCGCACCGGCGCGCTGTCGCAGAGCACCATCCAGGGCCTGGTCACGCACTTCGGCTATACCGTGCACACCGCGCAGGACCTGCCGCGTTCCGTACGCTCCATCACCGACCTGCGCAACCGCCGCATCTACGTCAAGCACGAGCAGCTCGGCATGCACACCCCGCGCACGATCCTGCTCCAGACGCTCGGCCACCTCGCGCTCGGCCACGACAAGCCCCGCGACTTCGCCGACTTCCTGCGCCAGCGCACCGAGGCCAACTACTTCGCCGCCGCGGTCCTCGTGCCCGAGAGGGCCGCCGCGCCTTACCTGCAGGAGGCCAAGGCCGAGCGGGCGCTGTCGGTGGAGGACCTACGGGACGTGTTCGCGGTGTCGTACGAGATGGCCGCCCACCGCTTCACCAACCTCGCCACCCATCACCTGGGCCTCGTCTGTCACTTCGTGCGCAACGACGCCGGCGGCATCATCTACAAGGCGTACGAGAACGACGGCATCGAATTCCCGGCCGACGAGCAGGGCGCCATCGAGGGGCAGCGGATGTGCCTGCAGTGGTCGGGGCGGCAGGTTTTCGCCTCGCCCGACCGGTTCTCGGTGTATTACCAGTATTCCGACTCGCCCACCGGCACCTACTTCTGCGTCGCGCACGTCGACCCGTCGCGCGAGCGGGACTTCGCCATCACGCTGGGCGTGCCGTACAAGGAGTCGCGGTGGTTCCGGGGCAGGGAGACCACCAACCGCACCAAATCCAACTGCCCCAACGGCGACTGCTGCCGCCGCCCGCCCGCCGAGCTGGCCGAGCGCTGGGAGGGATACGCCTGGCCGTCGGCCCGCGCCAACTCCCACGTCCTGGCCGCGCTGCCGCCGGGGTCGTTCCCCGGTGTGGACGAGGCGGACGTGTACACCTTCCTGGAGCGCCACGCGCACAGCACATAACCTGACATTTGGGGCATATAGGGGGATCGGGGGGAGGTGTCGCATGCTGCGAGAAGTGAGCGGATGGTTGCGGCGCCGCACTTCGTCCGCCGGGGACTGGCCGGTCCGGGACCTGGTGGCCGCCAAGGGGGACGCCACGGTGAGCGTGGTGCTCCCGGCCCGCGACGAGCGAGAGACCATCGGCGAGATCGTGGGGGTCATCCGGCACGAGCTGGACGGGCTCGTCGACGAGATCGTGGTCATCGACTCGCGCTCCTGCGACGACACCGCGCGGGTGGCCGCGCGCGCCGGGGCCAGGGTGCACGCCCAGGACGAGATCCTGCCGCAGCTCGAACCGCTGGACGGCAAGGGTGAGGCGCTGTGGAAGTCGCTGGCCGTCACGTACGGTGACGTGCTGGCGTTCGTTGACGCCGATATCCGGAAATTTCGTTCTTCGTTGGTATGCGGGGTGCTCGGGCCGTTGCTCGCGGACCCCAGCGTCGTCTACGTCAAGGGCTGCTACGACCGCCCGCTGAACGGCGCTCCCAACGGCGGCGGCCGCGTCACCGAGCTGGTCGCCCGCCCGCTCATCAACCTGCACTGGCCGCAGCTCGCCGGTTTCGTGCAACCCCTGGCGGGGGAGTACGCCGGCCGCCGCTCGGCCCTCGAGCGCGTGCCGTTCCTGACGGGGTACGGCGTCGAGCTCGGCCTGCTCATCGACCTGCTCGACCTGGCCGGGCTGGACGCGTTCGCGCAGGTGGACCTGGGCTCGCGCGAGCACGCCCCGCAGTCCACCGAGGCGCTGGGCGGCATGGCGGCCCAGATCATGCTGGCCGCCTGGTCCCGCCTGGAACGCCAGGGCAAGATCCAGGCCTTCCACGAGCCGTCCGCATGCCTCGCGCAGTTCCGGCGCGGCCTGACAGGGCACGATGTCATGAGCCGCGACGTGCGGATCTCGGAACGTCCACCCATGATCACCGTACCGGCCTGAACCGCCGCTGATCGCCGTACCGGCCCGAGCCGCGAGCGGCGCTCGCTCCAGCGGCGGCTCCAACCCCCACCGGGTAGGGAAGGAGCATCGCCATGGTCACCACGGATTTCCTGACGGCGGCCCGCGCCGAGGCGCTGTTCGGCAGCGACCTGCCCACCGGCTCCGCGCCGAGCGGACCCGAGGTCACCGCCGCCATCCGCCGCGCCGTCAGGACGCACGGCGGCACGCGCGGCTGCGCGGTGGCGCTCGCCGGCGAGTACGGCGACCACCCGGAGACGGCCGCGCCCCGCATGCGCTGGGCGCTGCAGGTGGTGCGGACCGTGTACGCGCGGTCGCCCAAAGGAACGAGAAACGTCGCCCCTCCGGACGTTCCTGTGTGAGCTACCGATCGGTAAGGTGTTACCACCGGTAACCCCTGGATCGGAGGAGCGTGCGGCGTATGAGCGGGTTCTGCCCGGAGCTCAGTGACGAGGTCATCGAGGTACGCGACTGGGTCCACGCGTTCGCCCGCGACGTGATCCGCCCCGCCGGCGCCGAATGGGACGAACGCGAGGAGACCCCCTGGCCGGTCATCCAGGAGGCCGCCAAGATCGGCCTGTACTCCCTGGACTTCTTCGCCACGCAGTGGTTCGAGGAGAGCGGGCTGGGGCTGCCGGTGGCGTTCGAGGAGATCTTCTGGGGCGACGCGGGCATCGGCCTGTCCATCGTCGGCACCGGCCTGGCCGCCGCCGCCCTGTCGTCGAACGGCACCCCCGAGCAGATGGGAGAGTGGCTCCCGCAGATGTTCGGCACCGAGAACGACGTCAAGCTGGGCGCCTTCTGCGCCTCCGAGCCCGACGCCGGCTCCGACGTCGGCGCCATCCGCACCCGCGCCGTCCACGACCGGGGCGACTGGGTGCTGAACGGCGTCAAGACCTGGGCCACGAACGGCGGCATCGCCAACGTCCACGTGGTCGTCGCCTCCGTCGACCCGTCGCTCGGCACCCGCGGCCAGGCCTCCTTCGTCATCCCCCCTGGCACGCCAGGCCTGTCCATGGGTCAGAAGTTCCGCAAGCACGGCATCCGCGCCTCGCACACGGCCGAGGTGATCCTGGACGACGTCCGCGTGCCCGGCTCCTGCCTGCTCGGCGGCAAGGAGAAACTGGAGGCCCGGCTGGCCCGCGTACGCAACGGCGAACGGGCCGGCGAGCAGGCGGCGATGCGCACGTTCGAGACCACCCGCCCGTCGGTCGCCGCCATGGCCGTGGGCATCGCCCGCGCGGCCTTCGAGTACGCCAGGGACTACGCCCGCGAGCGGGAGCAGTTCGGCCGCAAGATCGGCGAGAACCAGGCGATCGCCTTCCTCCTCGCCGACATGGCCACCCGCGTGGACGTCGCCCGCCTCCTGACCTGGCGAGCCGCCTGGATGGCCCGCAACGGCAGGCAGTTCGAGCAGGCGGAGGGCTCGATGTCGAAGCTGGTGGCAGGGGAGACGGCGGTGTGGGTGACGGAGCAGGCGATCCAGATCCTCGGCGGGGCGGGGTACACGAGGGAGCATCCGGTGGAGCGCTTCCATCGGGACGCCAAGATCTACACCATTTTCGAGGGGACATCGGAGATCCAGCGGTTGATCATCGGCCGTGCGGTCACTGGCCTGCAGGTTCGCTGAAAATGTCCGATCTTCGAAGCATGTTTTGGAGATCGATCAGCGTCCTGTTCCGTCCCTGTTCCGTCAGAGTAAGCGTGCGGTCTCGGAAGAAGATCGTTTGACGTGCCGCCTTCTGCTACGGAGAGCGACAATGATCTTCTGGTACGGAGACGTGCGACGTACGACCGCTGGGGCAGGAAGGTGCGTCTGCGTAGATCGATCGATCAAGGTCGAGCGCGTGAGGCCGCTGTTGACGCCGATGCGGCCTCGCTCGAGTGAGACACCGCTGTGGAGGGCCCGACTTGAACCGCATTTGAGACGGCCCTCGACGGGTCCCCGTCCGGTGTAGAGGAGAGGAGGACAAGAACCCATGCCGGAGTCGGCGAACCACAGCCCGACTTGCTCAGCCCCGATCCGGCCGGCTCCTGCCCACCCGCGTGCTGCTCGTCCTCTCTGGTCTGACCGCCCTCGGACTCAACGTCGCCAGCCATTCGCGCACGGCCAGATCGACAGGGCGGCAGTCGACGCGGCACCGCCGCTTACTTCGAGCGGAGCAGGATGTCGGGGAAGGTGTCGGAGATGTAGGAGTCGCCGTCGAAGTTTGGCGGTTCCTGTGCAGCGAAGGCGATGGTGTTGGCTCCCTTCTTCAGCTGGACCGGGATGGTCAGCTCCCAGAAGTTGTCGGCGTGGAAGGAGTGGGGGAACCAGGCGCGCTGGGGCTGGGCGCCGTTGATGGAGACCTCGGCGTGGCGGGCCAGTGGGTCGGGGTTGTAGTGGGAGGCGGGGGACTGTTCGGGGTTGGAGTAGCGGATGGTCAGGGCGTAGGTGCCGTCCTTGGGGGCGGTGACGTCGAAGGTGAGGGTGTTGGCGTTGCCGGGGGTGCCGCCGATGTCGGTGACGGCCTTGCCGCCGCTGGCCAACGGGTAGGCGGTGACCTTGGCGGTGCCGGCGATGCGGGCGGCTTCGGCTTCGTACCAGGTGGGTGTGAGGGTGCCATCGGTGTCGGCGACGCGGAGGCTGTCCAGGCGGAGCTTGCCGGACTGCCCGGTGAGGGTGATCTTGTTGATGCCGCCGGCGAGGAACGCCTTGACCGTGGTGTCGGCGTTGACGCCGGTGAGGCGGTGGCCGTTGACGTCGAGCCAAGCGCGGCCGCCGCCGAGGGTGTCGATGGTGAGGGTGGATTCGCCGTCGTCGGGGGAGTAGACCCAGAAGGTTGCGGTCTGATCCTTGCTGATGGTGGTGTGGCCGGGGCCGGAGACCTTCCTGCGGCTGTAGTCAGTACGGGCGCCCTTGAGGGTGGCGTACTCGGCCTCGTAGATGGTCTCGTCCGCCGCGGGGTTGGCGAGGGAGAGGTCGATCTTGTCGATGAGGGCGTCGCCCTTGGTGGCACGGGTACCGTCCAGGCTGCGCGCGGCCAGGGTGATCATGTGCTCGCCCTTGCTGAGCGCGACCTTGGTGTCGGCGTGGTCCCAGACCACCCACTTGTATCCCAAGGGGAGGTGCAGCTCCTGCTCTGCGCCGCCGTCGACGCGGAGGAAGACGTTGGTGGGGCCCTGCTCACGCACGGCGTCGAAGGTGTTGAGGGAGTTGGCGAAGACCGACAGGTCGTACGTGCCGTCCTGCGGCGCCGAGACCTTGAAGTCGAGCGCCAGAGTGGAGCCGGTGCGCAGGCCGCCGACGTTGTAGCCACCGGAGGTGTAGAACTTGGCGACGTTCGAAGGTGAGCCTTCGGGGCCGTTGCGGTAGTAGGGCGTGCCGGTGCGGGCCGCATGCTCGGCCTCGTACGTCGCCTGCCAGAGCTTGGTCGCCTGGGCGGGAGAGGTGGTGTCGCCTCCCGGGGTGAGGATGATCTGGTACGCCGACGCCTCCCTGAGCTGGGGCAGCGTGCCGCCGAAGGCGAACGTCACGGAGCGGTCCCGCACTGGCAGATCCAGCTCGGCGAGGACCTCGGGCTGGGCGGAGTCGCCGAGCTGGCCGGTCCACGGGATCTCTTGGACCAGCGCATGCGCGGTCTCGCCGAACAGGGCGGCGTCCACGTTGTCGAACCTGATGTCGACCTTGCCGGACGTGCCGCCGAACAGGGCGCGGGCCTGCGCCTTGGCCTTGTCGAGGGTGGCGACGCCCTGGAGGGTGTAGCTGACGTCGGGACGCGGCGGGGTGACCTTGACCGTGTTGCCGGACATCTGGCCGTAGGCGTTGAGCAGCCACCACTGGCCGTTGCCCCGGTTCGCCTGCACGGCCGAGTCGGACAGGTTGCCGTCGATGTTCCAGTACGCGATGTCGGCGTCGACCTTGGACTCCTCGATGGCCGAGGCCCATTGGATCATCTGGCCGGGCACCGAGGTGTGGTAGTTGTAGGCGTACTCGTTGAGGTTGATCGGCAGTTGCTTGCCCTCATACGGGGTGCCCGCGAACGCGGCCTTCTCCCAGCCGCGATACTTCGCCACGTTGCTGCGGATGCGCGCGGGGTCGCCGAGCTCGTGCCAGGTGACGACGTCGGGGACGGCCTTCGCCGCGACGGTGTGCCGCAGGAAGCCCTCCACCTGGGAATACAGCACGCTCGTGTTGGGCCCGGCGATGCGGGCGTCCGGCATCTTGCCCTTGATGAGCGCGTATACCTCGTCCCACGCCTTGAAGTAGTACTGCGGGTCGCTGAGCCAGCTGATCCGGTTGTAGCTCCACTCGCCGGTGCCGAACATGTTGCCCTCGGGCTCGTTGAACGGCACGAAGACGATGTTGTCCTGATATTTCGGGTCGAGCGTGAGGACCTGGTCGACCTGCTTTGCGATCTTCGCCTTGAAGTCGTTCAGCCTGGCCTCGGGGGTGTTGCCCGGCCACTGGTAGGGGAAGCCGCGGTAGATGTCGGTCATGTAGATGTACACGTCGCCGTCCGTGGCGTCGGCCAGGGGCTTGACCACTTCGAGGGCGTCGGCGCCCGGGTGCTGGGGGCCGTCCTGCGCCTTGGTGGACACCGTGCGCAGGTTGATGCCTTCGAGGAGGTTGCTGGTGGGCACGCCCTCGCCGTACACGCCGTACAACGTGCCGGACGCGCCGCCGTGGAAGGCGCCGGTCTCGGCGCCGAGGTCGATGGCCAGTTGGTTGGCGGTGACGCGGACGGTGGCCTGGACAGGGGTGCCGTGCGCGGTGCCCTTGACAGTGAATTGGCCGACCTTGGCGTACTGCGCCGGATCGACGGCGTCCCAGGTGATCGGGACGGCGCGGCGGATGCCGTCGGAGAACTGCGCGACGGCGGTCTTCGGGAGGTCCGGAGCCACGTCCCTGAACGTGGTCACGTCGAAGGAGGTCTGCTCGACCTTCGTCAACGTGGCCAGGCGGTCGCCGGCCAGATCGGCGACCTGCTCGGCGGTCATGGCGGCGTCGTACACGCGGAAGTCGTCCAGGGCGCCTGCCAGGAAGGGATGCCCGTTCCAGAACGGCTTGCAGAGGAAGCCGGAGGTGGTGCTCCCGTCGGCGTGCATGACCGCGGCCAGGTCGATCGCGGCCGCGGTGCTGCCGATGGCCGCGCCGTTGACGTAGTAGGTGATGGTCTTGCCGTCGATCGTGGTGACGAGGTTGACCCACTGGCCGGCCGGCAGCTTCTGCGTGCCGGGCACCCCTACTTCGGCGGTGCCGTTGACCGGCTTGATGGACGAGCGTGTGGTCGCGTCGCCGGCATAGGACGGAGTGACGAAGGTCGCGGTCGCGGCGTCCTTGCCGAGGTTGTAGACCCACTGGAAGTCGGGGCCACCGGCCCACTTCAACCAGGTCGAGATGGTCATGGCGGACCGGCCGCGGAACAGGCCGTTCGGGATGGTCACGTACGGCGCCGTGGCCGAGCCGGTCGCGCCACCGGGCAGGGACAATGCCTGCGTGCCGTCGGCGCCGGTGGCCGTGGTGGCCGAGCCGGGGTTGACCAGGGTGCCGTCGAGGCCGGAGGGGGAGCGGTCGGTGACGGTGCCGGCGGACAGGCCGCCTTCGAAGTCGTAGTGGAGCACGAGGTTCGGGGCTTCCGCCTGGGCGGCGGGTGCGGGTGAAGCGATGATCGGGATTACGGTCAGCGCGAGTGAGGCGGCGAGGAGGGCGTGGGGCACACGCATGTGTGCCCGCCGGGACAAGGGTTCAGCCATGCGCCTTTCCCATTTCGGGGAGTGCTGAAGGGAGTCGAATCGATTCGCCGAACCGATTCGACTGGACCTTAAGTGCCCCCTGATGCGATGGTCAAGAGCGAGAAACGTGCGTGACACGTCGCCGCCATGTTGCCGTCATGCGAGCCGCAGTCCTGGAAGCAGGCGTGCACGTGCGAGAGTGCCGCCGCCCTCGGCTCGAGCGACCTGCGGATCTACGAGCCCATGTGGTCAGGCGCGTGGCCGGGCGGGCCCGGTGGTGCCGCGCAGCGAGATCGGCGGGGCGACCAGGAGGTGGCGGTGCGGGGTCTCCGGGTCGGCGATGCGCTGGATGAGCAGCTCGACGGCGTGGGCTCCCAGCTCGTCGGCGGGGACGTCGGCGGCGGTGAGCGGCGGGTGCAGGTTCTCGGCCCAGTGCTGGGCCGCGACGCCGGCGATGGAGAAGTCGCCGGGCACGCTCAGCCCCGCTTCGGCGAGCGCGCGGTACATGCCGGACACCGCCGCCTCGTTGATGGTGGCGATGGCGGTCAGCTCAGGATGCTGGGCGAGGAGTTGCTCCACGCAGGACTGACCGGCCTGCGGGTCATCGCCGCAGCAGGCCTGCACGCCGTGCAGGCCGCGTTCGGCGACGGCGCGGGCGAAGCCGTCCTGCGCGCGGTGGCCGGGGCCGTATCCGGCGGCGACCAGTTCGGCGTTGCGGTTGACCAGCGCCAGGTGCCGGTGGCCGAGGTCGGCCAGGTGGTGGACGCAGTTGGCGATGAGCGTCTCGTAGTCGATGTCCACCCAGGACATCTCCTGCGGGCGGCGGGTACGGCCGATGCCGACGAACGGCAGGCCGCTGCCGAGCAGCCGGGCGACCCGGTCGTCCTCCAGGCGGATCTCCATGAGGACGACGCCGTCCACGCGCCGGCCGGTGACCACGCGCTCGAAGGAGCGGTCGTGCTCGCCGCCCGAGGGCGACAGCAGGACGTCCAGGTCGGCGCGGGCGGTGGCGTCGACCACGCTGGCGACGAAGCCGAGCTGCATGTCGGTCAGCCGCCGGCCGGCGGGCGGTATGACCAGGCCGATCGTGCGGGTGCGGCCCTCCTTCAGCGCCCTGGCCGAGGCGTTGGGCCGGTAGCCCAGCTCGTCGATGACGGTCTGGATGCGGCGCTTGGTCTCCTCCGACACCGGGCGCTTGCCGGTGAGCGCGTACGAGACGGTGCTGCGCGACACGCCCGCCCGCTTGGCGATCTCTCCGATGTTCACCCGTGCTCCTCGTCCGAATCCGCCGGTCGGCGACCATCGTAGGTCGAACCGGTTCATGCGAGGTACCGACCCCGGTTCCGTGGCGAAGACGTGTCGGTTGCCGCAAGGCTCGCCCCGGCCATTGACGCGCAGGATGAAGCGGGCCTATCTTCGGTCGAACCGATTCGGCGAACCGATTCGACTTCAAAGGGAAACAGCCGCGTAACGCCTGTCTGCGGAGGTCAGATCAATGAGATCAGCGGCAAGGAGCCGGCGTACGGCCGGCGTGAGCCTGGCGGTCCTGGCCGCCGTGGGCGGGCTCGCCGCCTGCGGCTCGTCACCGTCCGGCGGCGACGGCGGCTCGACGAGTGCGAGCAAGGCCGCCGGGGGCGGCACGTACACGATCTGGGACCCCTACCCCCAGTACGACAAGAGCTCGGATTGGGTGAAGCTCCTGGAGACGTGCGGCACCCAGGCCGGTGTGAAGGTCGAGCGGACCGGCTACGACACCAGCGACCTGACCAACAAGGCCCTGCTGGCCGCCCAGCAGGGCAACTCGCCGGACGTGCTCATCGTGGACAACCCCGTGGTCTCGACGCTGGCGGAGGCCGGGGTCCTGACCACCACGGAGGAGAACAAGCTCGATGTCTCCGCGATCGCGCCGAACCTGCTGGCCGCCGGGCAGAGCGGCGGCAAGACCTACGGCGTCCCGATCGGCGCCAACACCCTCGCCCTGTACTACAACAAGGAGGTCCTGAAGAAGGCCGGCGTGGACGTCGCCTCCGTCAAGGACTGGGCGTCGCTGACCGCGGCGCTGGAGAAGGTGAAGGCGTCCGGCAAGAAGGGCATCACGTTCTCGGCGATCGGCACCGAGGAGGGCAGTTTCCAGTTCCTGCCCTGGTTCTGGGGCTCCGGCGCGAACCTCACCAAGCTCGACTCGCCCGAGGGCGTGTCCGCGGTGGCGCTGTGGACGGACTGGCTGAAGAAGGGGTATGCCCCCAACTCCGTCATCAACAACACCCAGACCACGAGCTGGCAGGAGTTCGCCGGCGGCGACTACGCCTTCGCCGAGAACGGCACCTGGCAGCTCGCCAACGCCAAGAAGGCCGGCTTCGACTACGGCATCATCCCCATCCCGGGCAAGGACGGCGGCACCGCGCCCGCCCCGACCGGCGGTGAGTTCGTCAGCATCCCGGTGCAGTCCGACACCGCCCGCTACGCCACCTCCCAGAAGCTCGTGACGTGCCTGACCAGCACCGACAATTCGCTCACCACGACCACCACCCTGTCCTACATCGCGCCCACAGAGGCGGTGCAGGCCAAGCAGGTGGCGGCCACACCCGATCTGCAGGTGTGGGTGGATGCGGTCAAGGCCGCCAAGGGCCGCACCAGCGACGACCTGGGCACGAAATACCCGAAGATCTCCGAACCGATGTGGGGCGCGGTGCAGGCGGCGCTGAGCGGCTCGAAGTCGCCGCAGGACGCCATGGCGGCGGCCCAGTCCGCGGCGGCGAGCGCGACCCAGTAGCGGCATGAGCCACCTCACGCAGACGGCGGTGCGTCCCGCCCGCGGCTCCGCCCCGGCACGGGGGCGGCGCCACCGGGCGGCACGCACCAGATCCGGGCAGTGGGCGGCGTGGGCGTTTCTCGCCCCAGTCGTGCTCTACCTGCTCATGTTCTACGCCTATCCGCTCTATCGCAACGTCGAGCTGAGCTTGCGCAAGTACACGGTGCGCTCGTTCGTGCAGGGCGACGCGCCGTTCGCCTGGTTCGACAACTACGCCAAGGTCTTCGGCGACGCGACGTTCGGGCCCGCGCTGGGGCACACGGTGGTGTTCACGCTGGTGTCACTGGTCTTCCAGTTCGGCATCGGGCTCGCGCTGGCGTTGTTCTTCGTCAAGCACTTCCGGCTGTCGGCCACGTTGCGGGCGCTGTTCCTGGTGCCGTGGCTGTTGCCGCTCATCGTGTCGGCCTCGACCTGGTCGTGGATGCTCAACAGCGACTCAGGCGTGGTCAACGCGGCGCTGAGCTGGTTCGGAGTGGGGCCGATCAACTGGCTGACCTCGCCGGACTGGTCGCTGTGGTCGGTGATCATCGCCAACATCTGGATCGGCGTCCCGTTCAACCTGGTGGTGTTGTACTCCGGGTTGCAGGCGATCCCCGCGGCCGTGTACGAAGCCGCCGCGCTGGACGGGGCGGGCGCCTGGCAGAGGTTCTGGAAGGTGACCTTCCCGCTGCTGCGCCCGGTCTCGGCGATCACCATCCTGCTCGGTCTGGTCTACACGCTGAAGGTGTTCGACATCATCTGGATCATGACCAAGGGCGGGCCGAGTGGGTCGTCGACCACGTTCGCCACCTGGTCCTACCGGCTCGGCTTCGGCAACCTGGTGCCCTCCTTCGGGCCCGGCGCGGCCGTGGGCAACCTGCTGATCGTGATGGCGCTGGTCTTCGGGCTGATCTACATCCGCGTGCAGCGAAGGCAGGCACTGGCATGAGGCACTGGAAGACCGCGGTCGGGCTGGTGCTGACCGGCGTGATGCTGTTCCCGGTCTACTGGATGATCAACGTGTCCTTCACCCGGGACACCGACATGCGCAAGAGCCCGCCGAACTGGTTCCCGATCGACGGCACGCTGGAGGGCTACCGGGCGGTGCTGGACCAGCAGCTTCCCTACCTGGGCGTGAGCCTGGTGGTCGGCCTGGGCACGGTGGCGCTGACGCTGCTGCTCGCGACGCCGGCCGCGTACTCGCTGGCCAAGCTGCGCCCGCGAGGTGGCGGGGTGCTGAGTTTCGTGCTGCTGATGGCGCAGATGATCCCCGGGATCATCATGGCGATGGGCTTCTACGCCATCTTCCTCAGCGCCGGCGTGCTCAACACCGTTCCCGGGCTCATCGTGGCCGACTCCACCCTCGCCGTGCCGTTCGCGGTGCTGATCCTCACCACGTTCATGTCCGGCATCCCCGAAGAGCTGCTGCAGGCCGCCCGCACCGACGGCGCCGGCGTGGTGCGCACGTTCATCTCGATCGTGCTGCCCGTCAGCCGCAACTCCCTCATCACGGTGTCGCTGTTCGCGTTCCTGTGGGCGTGGTCGGACTTCATCTTCGCCAGCACCCTCGACCAGGGCGGCGACCACCAGCCGATCACCCTCGGCATCTACCACTACATCGGCAACAACAACCAGGAGTGGAACGCCATCATGGCCACCGCCGTGATCGCCTCCATCCCGGCCACCATCCTGCTTGTCGTCGCCCAGCGCTACGTCGCCGCCGGCGTCACCGCGGGCGCCGTCAAAGATTGAGAAGGGACCCTCGCTTCATGACCGTCGCCGCCTCCGGCCCGGTGTTCTCCCTGCGGGACATCCCGTTCAGCTACCACGGATCGTGGTTCGGCTTCTCGCCCGTGGTGGCGGAAAGTACCTACGCGCAGGACGTGCACCTGGTCTCGCACCAGACCGGCATGCACCCCATCCTGCGGCTGATCCCCACCGCCGAGGCCACGATCACGGCCACCCCGCACCAGCTCACCTGGAACCACGGCGGGGGCCGGATCGACCTGGCCTACGAGAGCGTCGACACGGTACGCGTGCGCGGCCGCGGTCTCGGGCTGCGCGTGCTGGCCGCCGACCCGGTGCTGACGCCGTTCAGCGGCCCGTACTTCTACCAGGACCCCGTCGACGGATCGTACGTCTTCACCGTCTACCAGACCGGCCGCCGCTACCGGATCACCCTCCTCAGCGGACAGGCCGAGCACCTCGGCGCACAGGCGCTGCGCACCGCCGAACGCGGCGTCGTCCTGAGCGGCGAGTGGGAGATCGCCATCGAGGAGTACGAGACCGCCCGCACCCCCTACACCGGCACTGACCCCTTCGAGCAGGTGGTCAAGGCCGCGCGGGCCGAGTTCGACGCGTTCACCGCCGCGGTCGCGCCCTGGCGCAGCGACCGAACACCCGCCGCCGAACTGGCCGCCTACGTGCTGTGGTCGGCCACCGTCCGCCCGGCCGGGTTCATCACCCGGCCCGCCGTGCTCATGTCCAAGCACTGGATGGACAAGGTGTGGAGCTGGGACCACTGCTTCAACGCCATCGCCCTCGCCGACGGCCTGCCCGAGCTGGCCTGGGACCAGTACCGCCTCCCCTTCGACCACCAGGACGCCGCCGGCGCCCTGCCCGACTCCGTCACCCACTCGGAGATCCTCTACAACTTCGTCAAACCGCCCATCCACGGCTGGGCCCTGCGCCACCTGCCTGCCGCGCCCGACCCGGCCGAAACCCGTCGGGCGCTGGAACGCTGGACCACGTTCTGGCTGGAGGCCCGGCGCGTGCCCGGCCGGGAGCTGCCGCACTACCAGCACGGCAATGACAGCGGCTGGGACAACGCCACCACCTTCGACCCCGAGCGCGTCGTGGAGACCGCCGACCTGGCCGCCTTCCTCGTCCTGCAGATGCGCGAGCTCGCCCGCATGGCCACCGACCCGGGAGCGGCCGCCCGGTGGACGGAAGAGGCCGATCGGATGCGCGACGCCTTGCTCGCCGAACTGTGGGACGGCGAACGGTTCGTCGCCCGCAGCGCCCATTCGACACGGACCTGGCCCAGCTCCAGCTTGCTCGACCTCATGCCGATCGTGCTCGGCGACGAACTGCCCGAACCTGTCCGCGCCGCCCTGGCCGCCGGCATCGAGCAGCACCTGACCGCATTCGGACCCGCCACCGAACTGCCTGCTTCCGAGCACTACCAGGACGACGGCTACTGGCGCGGCCCGATCTGGGCGCCCTCGACCGTCCTCATCGAAGACGGCCTACGCCGCGCCGGATACACCGGCCTCGCCGACGAGATCAGCGCTCGCTTCCGCATGCTGTGCGAGAAGTCCGGCTTCGCCGAGAACTTCGACGCCCGCACCGGCGAGGGGCTGCGCGACCGCGCCTACACCTGGACGGCCAGCGCTTACCTCATCCTCGCCGCCGCCCACGAACGGCGAAGCAGCACCTGATTCCGCTGTGGACAGGAGAACCAGGGTCTGCCTGACGTAGTGTGTGGCGCACCGGGACGGCGATGCGCCACACACGCTGCGGAAGGGTGCCGAGAACGGCGCCGTCAACGGCCCCAGAGCCGCCAGGTTTGGTTGAGCGGACTGGCTTGGCCTGCCGGGTTGCAGGTCCACTGGTGGATGGGAGCCCTGGGGACGGTCGAGATGGTGCTGACGTCGACGCACTTGCCGCTGTGGCGGGCGACGAGCTGGTAGTCCCGGGGATCGTTGCCCCCATAGGTCACCTTGCGCAGGATGAACTGCTGGTTCTGCGCCCCACTCGTGCAGGTCCACTGGCGTATCGGCGCGCCGTCGGCCGTGGACGACGCGCTCACCTCCAGGCACTTGCCGCTCTGCTGGTTGATCAGCGTGTAGGCGCCGGCCACGCCGGCGACCGGCCCGAAATTCCACAGCTGCTGATCGCCGCCCTCGCAGTAGAACTGCTGCTGCACGTTGCCATCGGCGGTGCTGAGATTGGTGTTGTCCAGGCACTGCTGGGAGTGTTGCGCGACCGCCACGGTCTGGAAGCCGCCGTCCGATGGCGGCAGCAGCGTGACGGTGAACGTCTCGTCAGCGTTGGTGTGCGGCAGGTTCAGCGTGGTCCCGTTGCCCGACAGCGTCAGGACCGTGTTCTGGACGGTGATCGGCCCCTGGACCGCACCGCCGCCGTTGTACGGGATGCGCTGCACGACCGCGCGGACCTGGTTGTTCTGCACGATGCCGCTGGTCGCGTCGAGCCGCCGGAGATTGACGGCGATGTTGCCGGTCGTCCCGCCGCCGCCCACCAGCACCTTGGCCACGCCGGTCGCCCTGGTGGCGAACGCGTCGTAGGACACGCTCGGGGTCACGGACACGATCTGGCCGGTCTGGGAGGCATAGAAGCGGTAGACCCACCATTCGCCCTTGGGCAGGTGCTGGCCGGCGCTGTGCGGACCAGCAGGTTACCCAGATCGTTTGTCGCCCGGAAAGCGCGAGATCGGGTAGCCGTCCGCTCCCCACAGGTCGTGCGGGAGGATGATGAACTGGCCGCCGAGCGCGATCGTACGACGGGCCTGGGCCAGCGTTGCGTTCCACCTTCGCTCGTAGGCGCCGGCCACCCATCCGCCGGGTGAGCCGAGCTGGGCGCCACCGGCGCGCATGTAGCGGAACTTCACGTCGCGGTAGAAGTGGTCTGCCGGCCCGGATGCGTTCTCCGTCATGCCATAGATCCACCCGGACGCGCGGTAGGTCGGGGTGCCGCCGGCTACGGCGAAGTCGACGCTGATGGATTCGTCCGCGGCGTGCGCCGGCGTGGGATGGTCGGGACGACGGCGATGAGCATCCCGACCAGGATTCGGGCGACGGAGATAAGCCGTCTGCTGGGCGGCTGTCGGGTGGTCGTCATCATGGTGGCTCCTTCGGAAGCTGGGGGTGAGGGAGGCAGAAGGACCACGAACGCGTGACATCGGTGAACCGATTCGAGCGCCTGAAGAGACGTGCAACCTGCCTTGAACGTATGATCGCCTGAAGCGAGGTGGCAGTTGACGAATCGATTCGACCGAATCGGAGATCTCTTGACGGAGACGTGTCAACGGCATGTCGGCGGTACGACTTTCGGGTTGCGCGGCGAGTTCGCCTCGGCCGGAAGCGTAGATCGCTGTTTGGTCACGTGCCGTTCGTGACCGGTGCCTGCCACAGCGCGACGATCGCGTCGATCAGACCGTTGGCGGTGGCGTCCCAGGTGGGCCGGAAGGTGGGGCCGCCTTCGGCAAGGGCCCGTTCCCGCTCGACGCACATCTGCACGATCAGGTGGCGTGCCATGGTGGCGCGTTCGAGGAGGATCTCGGCGGGCAGCCTTCTCGGAAATTCAGAGGCGAGCGGCGCCAACCATTCCGGCCACGGTCGCGACTCGTGGCGCGGCCTCGGCGATCACCGGGTCGCCGGGCCTCCTCCAGCAGCCGGGCCCAGGTGCCGTCTTCTTCCCAGCGTTTGAACCGCTCGTAGCAGGCCTGCCAGGGCCCATACCGCTCGGGGATGTCCCGTTGATCGTTTGTCAGACGCTCCCTAGCGCCGGCGGGTGCGGGTCACGTCTCATCGGAGCCGATTGCGGCGTTCAGCGCGCGCAGGGCGTCATCGTATTGGCGACGGGCGAACTGGAACGGACCGAATGCCGTGTAGTCGCGGGTCTTGCGATGGGGTTGCTCGAAGGAGTCCCAGATCACGAGGTCGGCCGTCGCGGTGATGCGGGCCATGAGAGGCCAGCATCCCCACTCGCCGCATTCACACCCGAGAACGGGTGTCTTTGGCCCCACCGCGTTGGTGGACCGTCCGAGGAAGTGGTCCTGCATCGGGCCGAACCGGAAGAACTGCGGGATCAGACCGCCGTAGGCGTCGCCTGCGGGCTGCATCCCGGCCGCGATCTCGAACCCATCGATCAACTCGGTGAGTGGTGCCCCGTCGATGCGGGGGACGATCACGAGCGCGCCGCCGTCGCCACGGTGCCGGCAGTCGAACCGGATCTCATTGCTGGTCATCCAGTGATTGTCTCAGCGAAGCCGTTCCCTCCTCCCGGATTACTACTGTGAGTGATCGCGCAGTGTGTGCTTACATGAGGGCTTAGACGCCGGTCTGTTCCGTCGCTGTTCCGTCAGAGGATGAAAGGAAGCGCGTGACGCTGCAGAACGACGTCATGTAAAATGCCAGGTCAGCGGCTTGATCGCGCTGTTGGGCTGTTGGTACTGGTGGCGAGAGGGATTCCCCAAGATTTCCACCATTTTCGCGGGGACATCGGAGATCCAGCGGTTGATCATCGGCCGTGCCGTCACCGGCCTGCAGGTCCGATGAAGATGTCCCATTCTCCGGCCACGCTGCTGGAGATCCGTCACGGCTGTGTTCCGTCTGTGTTCGCCCAAAGGCGAGTGGTGACATCGATGGGAGATCAGCGGCACTACCCGCCCGGGCCTGAGCCCCGCCGTGCCGGGCCGCGTAGCCTTCGTCACAAGAGGACGGAAAGGAGTTCCGCATGACGCCGAAGCAGCCCAAGACCGAGCTCGACGCCCGCTACAGCTCCGCGCTGAACCCGCGCCCGGGCGCGGAGAACGTCACCGCCACCGACTGGGCCGAGGTCCAGCGCCGGCTGCGGGCCGCCGAGGTCTTCTGGATCACCACGGTCCGGCCGGACGGCCGGCTGCACGTCACGCCGCTGATCGCCGCCTGGCACGACGGGGCGCTGCATTTCAGCACCGGGGCGGGCGAGCAGAAGGCGAAGAACCTGGCCGGCAATGCCCACTGCGCACTCACCACAGGGCACAACTCACTCTCCGAAGGCCTCGACATCGTGATCGAGGGCACGGCGGAGCGAGTGACGGATCCGGCACGGCAGGAAGAGGTCATCGCCGCGTTCGAGGCGCAGTACGGGGACCACATCACCTCGCCGGAGGGGACCTTCTACGGCTTCGGCGACAGCATCCGCAAGGGCAACGACCTGCTGTTCGCGGTGGCACCCGGCACGGCGTACAGCTTCGGGCACGACAGCCAGGTGTTCAGCCACACCCGCTACACCTTCTAGCGGGCCCGTGCACAAGGAAGCCCCCGGCCGCCAGGGGGAAGGCGTGCCAGGGGCCGTCTGTGAGGGGCGGGCACAAGCCCCGCCCGGGATCCGGGATTACGCCGCGGGCTCGGAGCCCGGATCGCGGGTGGGCTTCTTCAGCTCGACCAGCGCCTGCTTCTCGATCTGGCGGATGCGCCCGCGCCTCAGGCCGTGCTGCTCGCCGGCCTCCGCGAGCGTGCGCGAAAGGATCTGAAGAGGCGGTTCCTTTTGCCGGCCCGCTTGCGAACCTATCCTCGCACCAGCATGCGACGATCACCGTTTCGCCGGGCGCGGTAGTGAAAACGCAGGTGCAACCGGGAGATGCCGTCGCTGTCGTCGAAGCTGATCTCGTCACACAGCCGGCGCATCAGCCAGAACGCGACTCCTCGGCCGGTGAGCGGGTCGGGGTCGGGATCGACGGTCAAGTACGCCATGGTCAACACGCCGGTCGCGTCCACGATTTCCAGGCTCACCCCGCCCGGGTCGCTCCAGGCGATCAACGTGCCGCTTCCGCCGTGTTCCAGCACCTTGGTCGCGGCCTCGCTCGCCGCGATCACCAGATCGGTCAGCCGCCCACCGGTCAGGCCGGCACCAGTGCCGAAGGCCCGTACAGCTGCCCGCAAGGTGACGAGGTCGTCCGTGATCGGCCATTCCAACCGGAACCCCGAGGTCACGTCGATCGCCACCTTTCCGCCGTTAGCGACATCGTTGGGCAAACTTCTGCCCCGCTGGCGACGTGACACACATTCCCGGCCGGTGATCTGCGGCAATACCGAGGGGCGACGGGATCTAGGACATCGCCCCGACCGCCGAGCACACCTCACCCTTGAGCCCGTTCCCGGCGTGCTGCGCGGGGTCGGCTTGCCGTTGGGCCGCTGGTTCGGCTCCGAGGCGAGCCTGGAGCATTCCGGCGGACACGCGTGACTGCGGCCGATGTCCGGCCGTCCCCGAGAACCCACCAGCCTGGCCGACTGCGCAGGACGCGTCGGCCTGCGATCTGCGACGAGGCTTTGGCGGCGGGCCAGACCCGCCGCGCACCCGTCGCCAGCTCGCGCAGGCCACCGGCCGCGCCGTCCGGATGCCGGCGCAGGAAGGCGCCGAACTCGATGACGCCCCAGCCGAGCAGCACCAGGCCCAGCACGGCTTCCACGGCGCAGACAGCCGCGAGCGCGAAGACGATGTAAGTGATCACTGCGACGGCTCCATGCGACGCCTACCAGGCGTTATCGATGGGTTCACTGGCCCAAGTCTAGATTCGCCACTCGCGCCGTTCCGGCCATTCCCCGGCGGGCAGAGCGGATCTTTGCCACGCTCATCAAGATCCTTTGCTTGGCGAGGGTTTACCGGCCTGCGACGTCCCATGAACAGGTCGATGAGCGCTTGAACAGGAACGGTGCTCTGGCTGGGGTGACGCAGGTGCCGGCGCAGCGCGGCGGACGGCTAGATCCCGCACTCGCCGCGGAGACGCGCGAGCACTTGGCGGCCACGGCCAAGCTCCGCTACGAGCGTGAGCCGTCGGATGAGCACCTCGACGCGGCCCTCGCGGCGGCCAGGCAGGCTCAGGACGGCGGCCGGGTGGCCGAGCTGCTGCTGGAGTTGTACGCCGAACGCGGCGACGTCCGGGCCGCACGGGAAGCGCTGACCCATTACCGCCGCGCGCTTTCCGAGGCGCCCAGAGTGGAACGTCCAGAGGCGCGGCTGCGGCTGGCGATCGCCCTGTGCTCGGTGTCGGAGGGCGAGGACTTTCCCGAGGCGCTGGAGGAGTCCGTCGCGTTGTTACGACAGAACCTGCGGGTACGCGGCCTCGACCCGAAGCTCAGAACCGTGAACGCCTCGTTGTTCGACCAGATCATGGACGCCGAGCAGGGCCTGCCCAGCGAGGTCGAGATAATTTTCAACCCGGCTTACCTCGAACCTCCGGCCAGACCGGACGGACAGTCCTCGGCTAGAGAGGAGCCTCCCGCCAGCGAGACCACCCGGCTTCGCCGACTCTACGAGCGCAACGGCGACCTGCCGACCCTGGCGGAGGCGGGCCGCAGGGCTCTCGACGTGCCGAAGGGCACACCTGCCTGGCGCGGCGCGGCCACCGAACTGGCCGTCGCACTGTCCCCGACCTACGCGACCACCCGGAATCAGGCGGTGTTCGACGAGAGCCGGGATCTGTTCCAGGCCGCGCTGACCGGGGGACGGCTGATGCTGGCCGGCGAGGAGCCGCTGGCGGTGGCCGACATCGCGCGGTTGAACGTTCCGGAGGGGCGGATGGCATTCCTGTCGGCCTGCGGGACGGCTCAAGGCAGCATCACGATCCTCGACCAGGCGATCCACATTTGCTCGGCGTTCCAGCTGGCCGGATACTCCGATGTGATCGGAACGCTCTGGCCGGTGGCGGACGGGGTGGCGTACGGGCTGACGGAGGACGTTTACACCAGGCTGAGCGCGGGCGAGATCCCCGCACTCGCGCTGCACCACGCGGTCCGTGAGACCCGTGACCGCTTCCCCTGCAGTCCCTGGTTGTGGGCCGCGTTCGCCCATTACGGACCCTGAGGACTTCATGGGCGTACTTGCCCTCTGGCACGAATTGCCTTGAGTGACTCTGCCGGGAATCTTGGTGGGCTCGGGTCATCGGCCCCTGCTGCCTCGGCGGAAACCGGTGTAACCACCGTGAAACCGCACCTTCCTACGGTCATCTCCATCAACGTCTGACAGCGCCGGCAGGCGATGTCGAAGTCACCATGCGAGGTTGAGGTGGCCGTCCGCGCCCGCTTTCCTAGGAACCGTTCTCCAAAGATCCGATTCCCGGGGAGCCGCTATCCAGAAGTCCGTTCCCCGAGAGGGGCGGCGGGGCGGCGCCCCTCGCTCATGGCAGCGCTGACCGCGGCCGTCGTGCTCGCCGCCCTCCTCACGGGCCTGCCCCGCGCGGCGGCGGCCGGGGCGGCGCCCCCGTCCGTCGTGGGGGACGAGGCGACGGCGCTGGCGGTGGCCGCCAAGACGGGGCAGCCGGTGGAGATCGGTGCGGAGCGCACAGAGACCCGGCAGGTGTTCGCCCAGCCCGACGGCACCCAGCGGCTGATCACTTCCGCCCGCCCGGTACGCGTCCGGCAGGGGGACGCCTGGGTGGACGCCCGGCCGGACCTGGCCCGGCGGGAGGACGGCACGGTGGGCCCGGTGGCCGCGGCCGTCGAGCTGGCCTTCTCCGGCGGTGGCCCGGGGCCACTCGTGCGGATCGCCGAGAACGGCGCCGCGCTCTCCTACACCTGGCCCGCCCCGCTGCCTGCGCCCGCGCTGAGCGGCGCCACCGCGACCTACCCGGACGTGATTCCCGGCGTCGACCTCAAGCTCACCGCCGACGTCGACGGTTTCTCCCAGGTGCTCGTGGTCAAGACCGCCGAGGCGGCGGGCCGGTCGGAGCTGGCCGAGCTGCGCCTGGCCGTACGAGCTGAGCGCGGCACCCTGACGGCCGACGCGACGGGCAACCTCACGCTGGTAGGCGACGACGGCTCGGTACGGTTCCACGGCAACGCCCCGCAGATGTGGGACTCCTCCGGGCCGGCCGAGGAAGCCGGCGACCGGCTCTCCGGACCGCATGCGGGCGATGCCATCGGCGCCGTCGGCACCCGACTCGACGACGGCGCCCTCACCCTCACTCCGGACCCGGAGTTCCTGCGCGACCCCCGCCTGACGTTCCCGCTGTACATCGACCCGCCCATGCACGGTGCCGGGCGGCTGGCGTTCGCCTACGTCTCCAAGCACTTCAGCGGCACCAAGTTCTACGGCACCAGTGACTACGCGAAGGTCGGGTACTACAACGACCCGACGGTGCCGTCCGGCCCCACCGTCGACACCTACCGGTCGTTCTTCCGGATGAACACCGCACCCGTCAACGGCAAGCACATCATCTCGGCCACATTCCGCACCTACGAGGTGCACGCGTGGTCGTGCTCGGCCCGGCCCGTCGAGCTCTGGCTCACCGGCGCCATCGGCACCGGCACCACCTGGAACGCGCAGCCGTCGTGGAAGCGCAGGATCGCCTCGGTGAACGTGGCCAAGGGCTACAACTCCGGCTGCGACGACGGCGGCGTCGACTTCAACGCGACGTCGGCGGTGGTGGAGGCGGCGGCCAACAGGTGGCCCAACCTCACCCTGGGCCTGCGCGCCGCGAACGAGTCGGACAAGTTCGGCTGGAAGAAGTTCCGCAACAACCCCACCCTGGAGATCACCTACAACACCACGCCGAACGTCCCCGACCAGCTCTCCGCCGACGTGGGGCCGAGCGCCGGCGTGCCGTGCAGGAGCGGTACGGCGGCGCCGTACATCACCACCGCCACCCCGATCCTGCGCGCCCGGGTCAGCGACGCCGACGCCGGCAAGGGGCAGACCGTGCGTGCCCACTTCGAATGGTGGGCCACCGGCGGCTCCAAACTCGGCGAGCGGTACAGCGCCTACGTCGCCTCCGGCACGCCGGTGACGGCACCCGTGCCCGCCCTGGCCGACGGCGCGCGCCTCTCCTGGCGGGTACGCGCCCAGGACGGCGTCGCCACTAGCGGGAGCAGTGGCTGGAGCGCCTGGTGCGACCTGATCGTCGACAAGTCCCGGCCGTCCTCCACTCCCGGTGTGACCTCCGCCGACTACCCCGAGACCCCCGAGGGCGAGGACCCCGTGCCGTCCGGCGGGGTCGGACGCATGGGCGTCTTCACGTTCACCCCCGGCCCTACGGACACCGACATCGGCGGCTACCTCTACGCCCTGAACGACGACGAGCCCCGCACCGCGACCGCGGTGACGGCCGGCGCGGACGGCAGGGCCACCGCCAAGGTGACCCCCTCCCGGGACCTGCTGAACACGCTGTACGTGTGGAGCCGCGACAAGGCGGGCCACATCGGCCCGTTCAAGCGGTACGAGTTCAGCGTGCGGTACGGCACCGCCCCCGTAGCGCACTGGAAGCTCGACGAGGGAACCGGCACCACCGCCTACGACTCCTCGGGCAACGAACACCACGCCGCCCTGACCGACGGCCCATCCTGGACCCCCGGACGGGCCGAAGGGGCGGTGTCGATGAACGGCGGCGGAGCCCGTCTCATACCGCGGAACGGCACCGGGATCATCCGCACCGACCGCAACTTCAGCGTCGCGGCGTGGGTGCGGCTCACCGACAAGAGCGACTACCGGACCATCCTCAGCCAGGACGGCACCCACCGCAGCGGCTTCTACCTGCAGTACAACCTGGAGGCGGACCGCTGGGCGCTGACGATGACCTCCGCCGACGCGGCGAGCGTCACCTACCACGTGGCCCGGTCGCAGGCGCCGCCCCAGCTCGGCGTCTGGACGCACCTCGCCGCCACCTTCGACGCCGCCACAGGCCGGATCCGGCTCTACGTCGACGGACGCCCCCAGCCGGAGACGGCCGTCCAGACGACCCCCTGGAACGCCTCCGGCACGCTCATCATCGGCAGGGCGCTGAACTTCACCAACAAGTGGGCGGGCGACACCGACGACATCCGGGTCTACGACAGGGTGGTCTACGACAAGGAGATCGCCGCTCTCTCCAACCGGCCGGTCGTCCTGGAAGGCCATTGGAAGCTGGACGAGACCTCGGGGACCGCAGTCGCCGACTCCTCGGGCAAGGGCCGCGCCGGGACCGCGAACTCCGGGGTGAGCTGGGCCGACGGCTGGATCGACGGCGCCGCGCAGTTCGCCTCCGGGGGCAACGTCGTCACCTCCGGGCCGGTCGTGCGCACCGACCGCAGCTTCACCGTCGCCGCCTGGCTGCGGCTCGGCGAGAAGAACGACTGGCGCACCGCGGTCAGCCAGGACGGCGCCACCCGCAGTGGCTTCTACTTCCAGTACAACAAGACCCTCGACTGCTGGGCGATGATCATGGAGGCGGGCGACGCCGCCGGCCAGACCCAGTACATCGCGCGCTCCCACGAACCAGCCGAGGTCGGCGAGTGGACGCATCTCGCCGCCACCTACGACGTCGCCACCGGCCGGATCCAGCTCTACGTCAACGGCAACCCGGAGGGATCGGCGGTACGCCCCCAGGCGTGGAACGCGGGCGGCCGACTGGCCATCGGCCGGGGGCTGGGCGCCAACCCTTGGGTCGGCCAGATCGACGACGTGCGCGTCTACACCGGGCTGCTCCTCGTCGATGAGATCCGCGACCTGGCCGAGCAGTAGCCGCCCGCCGTCCCCGTACCTCCCTCAGCACCCTTCCCGAACCGTCCGGGGAGGCGTCCCCCCGCCTCCCCGGGCACCGAGAGGTCGCCATGGACCACACCCCGTTACGCCGGAGCAGACGGCGGATCCGCAGCACGTCGTTCCTCGCGCTCGGCTCCCTGATCGTCACCTTTCTCGTCGCCCTCTCGCCCGCGGCGGCCGCGGCCGACCGCTGGGACCCGCCGGAACCTCAGGAGGACCGCATGGTGGAGGGGACATCGGTACCGGTCCGGGACAAACCCGCCGACCCCGCGGAGAAGGCCGCCTCAGGGAACGACGCGGCCGTGGCCTGGCCCGGTCCCGGGGCCGCCGAGGCCGACCTCACACCCGCCGGGGCGGCACGCCAGGAGGCCGCAGGGGAGCGACCGGCCCTGGTCGAGCTCTCGGGCCTGCCCGTGCGGGTCGGTCCGGCGACGGGCACAGGGGCACCGTCGCCGGACCCCGCCCAGGCACGGAGCCCGTCGCAGAGCCCGTCGCAGAGCGCGTCCGGGCAGCAGCCTTCGCCGAGTCCGGAGCAGAGTCCCGGGCAGAACCCGGCCACGTCGCAGGAAGCCGGGTCCGAGGCGGTGCCGCGGCGGGTCCGGGTCGAGATCCTGGAACGGGCCGACCGGGAGCCGGCCGCGGCCGACGAGGTGCGGCTGCGGGTCACCCGGGCCGACGGCGCCGGCGAGGCCGCGCCCGTGACGCTGCGGTTCGACTACTCGGCCTTCCGGCACGCCTACGGCGGCGACTGGGCGGCACGGCTGCGGCTGGTCGAGCTGCCGGCCTGCGCGCTGACAGGCACACCGGGGGTGGGCGACTGCCCGGCCCCGCGTCCGCTGGCCACGACGAACGACGTGGAACACGCCACCCTGACGGCCGATGTCGCCGCAGCGCCCACCACAGCGCCCACCACTGGGGGCACGGGCGCCCGCGCAGCCGCCGCGGCGAGCGGCCTGTACGCCGTCGCCGCCGCGCCTTCTGGCGCGACCGGGAACTTCACCGCCAGCACTCTCGCACCGACCGCGAAGTGGCAGGTCAGCGCACAGACTGGGGACTTCTCCTGGTCGTATCCGCTGCGCACGCCGCCGTCGCTGGGCGGGCCCACCCCGCAGCTCGCGCTGACGTACTCGGCGGGCAGCGTGGACGGCCGCACCGCCTCCACCAACAACCAGCCCAGCTGGGTGGGAGAGGGGTTCGACTTCACCCCGGGCGGGTTCATCGAGCGCAAGTACAAGTCCTGCAACGACGACGGCGTCACGCCCAAGACCGGTGAGCAGTGCTGGGCAGGGGAGAACGCCACGCTGATGCTGGGCGGCAGCGCCACCGAGCTCGTACGCGACTCCGCGAGCGGGGCCTGGCGGCCCAAGAACGACGACGGTTCGCGGGTGGAGAAGCTGACCGGGGCCGCCAACGGCGACGGCGGCGGTGACCATGACAAGGGTGAGCACTGGAAGGTCACCGCCCCGGACGGCACTCAGTACTTCTTCGGGCTGAACCGGCTCCCCGGCTGGTCGGACGGCAAGCGGGAGACCAGATCGGCGTGGACGACGCCGGTGTTCGGCGACGACTCGGGCGAGCCGTGCAACCGCACCGCCTTCGCCGACTCGTGGTGCCGGCAGGCATACCGATGGAACCTCGACCACGTGATCGACACCCGCGGCAACACGATGAGCTACTTCTACGCCCAGGAAACCAACCACTACGGGCGCAACGTCAAGGCAGCTGATGAGACGCCGTACGCAGCTGGCGGCTACCTGGAGCGGATCGAGTACGGCCAGCGCGCCGGGCAGATCTACACCGCCCCGGCCACTGCACGCGTGGAGTTCACCGTCGCCGAACGCTGCCTGCCCACCTCCGCCTTCGACTGCGCCCCGGCCAAGCTGACCCCGGCCAACGCCGCCCACTGGCCGGACGTGCCCGCCGACCAGCTCTGCGCCGCCGGGGCCGACTGCACGAACTTCGCGCCGACGTTCTTCACCCGTAAACGGCTGAGCAAGGTCACCACCCAGGTGTGGAACGGCACGGCTTACGAACCCGTCGACTCCTGGACGCTCACGCACACCTTCCCCAAGCCCGGCGACAACATGAACGCCGCGCTGTGGCTGGAGAGGATCCAGCACACCGGACACGTGGGCGGCAGCGCGAGCACCCCGGCGGTCGACTTCGACGGGGTGGAGATGCCCAACCGGGTCGACGGGCTCGAGGGCATCGCCCCGATGATGAAGTGGCGCATCCGCAGCGTGAACAACGAGACCGGCGGGCGGCTCACGGTCAACTACTCCGGGCCGGAGTGCACCCGCGCCGCGCTGGCCCAGGCGCACGCCAACGGCAAGCGGTGCTTCCCGACCTACTGGTCGCCCGAGGGCGCGACCGACCCGTACCTGGACTGGTTCCACAAGTACGTCGCCACCCAGGTGCTGGAGGCCGACCTCACCGGCGGCTCCCCGATCGTGCAGACCGACTACGCCTATCTCGGCAGCCCCGCCTGGGCCTACGACGACCAGGAACTGGTGCCGCACGAGAGGCGCACCTGGTCGCAGTGGCGCGGCTACGAGAAGGTGCAGGTCACCAAGGGCGACAGCCGCGACCAGCGGACCGCGACCGAGCACTTGTTCTTCCGCGGCATGCACGGCGACAGGCAGCCCTCCGGGACGCGCAGCGCGCAGGTCACCGACTCCGAAGGGGCCAAGGTCGACGACCACTGGAGGCTGGCCGGTTTCGAACGCGAGACCCGCTACCTCCACGGCCCCGGTGGAGCCGAGCAGTCCGGCACCATCAACGACCCCTGGCTGCACGGCCCCACCGCGAGCGGCGGCGGCGACCAGGCGTACAAGCTCGACACCGCCAAGGTGCGCGGCCGCACCAAGATCAGCACAGGGGCCTGGCGGCGCACCGAGACCCGCCGCGCCTTCGACTCCTACGGCGTCCTCACCGAACTCGGCGACCTGGGCGACATCGCCACCCCCGACGACGACCGATGCACCCGCTACAGCTACGCCCGCAACACCACGGCCTGGATCCTCACCCTGCCCAGCCGCACCGAGACGGTGGCGGTGGCCTGTACGGAAACGCCCACGCGGCCAGGTGACGTCATCGGCGACGGCCGGATGTTCTACGACGGCGCTACCACCCACGGCGCCGCCCCGAGCAAGGGGGACCTGACCCGGGTCGAGGAACTGGAGTCCTACGACAACGGGCAGCCGCGGTACGTGACGGTGTCGCGCAGTGTCTACGACGCCTACGGCCGGATCACAGAGGTCTACGACGCCGCCGATCAGAAGACCACCACCGCATACTCCCCGGCGGCCGGCGGGCCGGTGACCAAGGTCACCACGACCAACCCTCTCGGCCACACCGAGACCACCTGGCTGAAACCCGCCTGGGGGGCGATGTCGGCGCAGGAGGACGCCAACGGCCGCCGCACCGAGCTGGCCTACGACCCGCTGGGACGGCTGTCGAAGGTGTGGCTGCCGGGTCGCTCCACCGCCGAGGAGCCCAACGGAGAGTTCTCCTACACCGTGCGCACCAACGGCCCCGTCGCCGTGACCACCAAGACCCTGCGCGACGACGGCACCTACACCACAGGCCACGAGCTGTACGACGGGCTGCTGCGGCTGCGGCAGACCCAGCTGCCGGCGCACGGCGGGGGCCGGCTGCTCGCCGACACCGTCTACAACACCCTCGGCCAGGTCGCCAAGAAGAACGACCTCTACGCCAACGCCGATCCGCCCTCCACCGCGATCCTCGGGGTGGCCGACAGCGCGGTGCCCGCCCAGAAGGTCTACGCCTACGACGGGCTGGGCCGCACCACCGCCGAGGTGTTCAAGGTGGTGGGCGCGGAGAAGTGGCGCACCACCACCGCCTACCACGGCGACCGGGTGGACGTGGACCCGCCGCGTGGGGGGACGCCCACCAGCGCGATCCTGGACGGCCGCGGCCGGACCGTGGAGCTGCGCCAGTACAAGGGCGACGCGCCCACCGGCGAATACGACGCCACCAAGTACACGTACGGGAAGAACGGGGAGGAGGAGACCGTCACCGACTCCGCGGGCAACGTGTGGAGGACCCACTACGACCTGCGCAACCGCGTGTCCAAGACCGAGGACCCCGACAAGGGGACCACCGGCTACACCTACGACGCGCTCGGCCAGGTCGCCTCCACCACCGACGCCCGCGGCCGCACCCTGGCCTACGTCTACGACAAGCTGGGGCGGCGCACCGCCATGCACGAGGGCTCCGCCTCGGGACCGAAGCTGGCCGGCTGGACCTACGACACGCTTCCCGACGGCACCCAGGCGAAGGGCCTCCCGGTCGCCTCCACGCGCTACTCCGGCGGCCAGGCCTACACCGTCAGGGTCGACGCGTACGACGTCCGGTACCGCCCGACGGCGATCAGCTACGTGATCCCCTCCGCCGCGGAGGGCGCACTGGGCGGCACCTACCAGTTCAAGACCCGCTACAACCTCGACGGCACCGTGCAGTCGGTGACCCACCCCGCCGCCGGGAACCTGCCGGCCGAGACCGTGCGCACCACCTACAGCGAGCTGGGCCTGCCCGTGCAGACCCGCTCCAGCCTGGCCACCTACGTGAGCGACACGCTGTACAGCAAACGGGGCGAGCCGCTGCAGGAGCGCTGGGGCGCCGAGGGCGCACGGGTGCTGCACGACTACACCTACGAGGAGGGTACCCGGCGGGTGCTGCGCCACCTGACCGACAGGGAGACCACGAGCCAGGTGCGGCAGGCCGACCTCCGCTACACCTACGACGAGGCCGGCAGCATCACCAAGATCGCCGACACGCCGCCCGCCGGCAACGCCCCCTCGGACGTGCAGTGCTTCACCTACGACCACCTGCGGCGGCTGAGCGAGGCGTGGACCGCCACCGACGGCTGCGCCTCGAAGCCGGCCACGAACGTGATCGGAGGAGCGGCCCCGTATTGGCACACATATGAGTACGACAAGACGGGCGGGAGGACCAAGGAGACACGGCACGCCTTCGGCGGCGCCACCGTCGACACCACCGTGGAGTACGAGTACCCGGCCGCCGGCCGGCCGCACCCGCACGCGTTGACGCAGGCCACCACGACCGGTCCTGGCGGCACCCGGCTCGACACGTACTCCCACGACGCCGCCGGCAACATGGAGGTGCGCAAGCTCGGCTCGGCCGAGCAGCGGCTGGAGTGGGACTCCGAAGGCCGGCTCACGAAGGTCACCGAGGGCGGCAAGGCCACCGCGTTCCTCTACGACGCCGACGGCAACCGGCTCATCCGCCGCGACCCCGCCGGCACCACCCTCTACCTCGCCGGCATGGAGCTGCGGATGGCCGCCGGCGCCACCGCGGCGACCGCCGTCCGCTATTACGGGCACGGTGCGGAACCCGTCGCGGTCAGGACGGACGACCAGCGCCTCACCTGGCTGGTGCCCGACCACAACGGCACCGCGCAGATGGCCGTCGACGCCACGTCCCTGCAGGTCACCCGCAGGCGGTTCGACCCGTTCGGCAACCCGCGCGGGACGATGCCCGCCTCGTGGCCCGCCGAGCGCGGCTTCGTCGGCGGCACGACCGATGCCTCGATCGGGCTCACCCACCTCGGCGCCCGCGAGTACGACGCCTCTACCGGCCGCTTCATCTCGGTCGACCCGGTCATCGACCCGTCGGATCCGCAGAACCTCAACGGCTACGCCTACAGCGCCAACAACCCGGTCACGTTCACCGATCCGTCCGGCATGCGGGAGGTGTGCGGCATGTACCCCGGCGAATGCGACGACACGCCGGACAGCCCCAGCCCCGGCGGCGGTTCGTCGGGCGGTGGCAATACTCCTCCGAAGCCCCCGGCGGGGGGTCCCAGCGGCGGCGACCAGGACGAGGCAAAGCGGACGCTCAAGAAGAGCTGGATGGACGTCGCGATCGAGACCGGCGGCAAGCTGATCCTCGACATCATCGGCTTCACCGACGTCCGCGACTGCCTCGGCGGCAGCATCGGCGCCTGCGCCTCGGCCGTCGTCGGCATCGTCCCCTGGGGCAAGATCGCCAAGACGCTCAAGGCGGCGTACCGGGCCGCGAAGGCGGTGCTCGCCTGGTACGAACGCGTCAAGTGGGCGCGCAGGGTGATGCGTGAGGCAGACGAAGCCGCCGCCGCGGCCGCCAAGTACCAGGACGACCTGGCCAAGTGGCAGAAGGCCCAGGAGGCGGCGAACGCCGCCAAGAAGGCGGAGGCCGGCCCCGCGGGCGGCGGCGCCAGGCCGGGCGGCGGCGGGAAGTCCGGGCCGAAGACGCCCACGACACGGGAACGCGGGACCTCCTGCGCCAACAGCTTCGTTCCCGGCACCGCGGTGCTGATGGCCGACGGAACGCGCCGGCCGATCGAGGAGGTCGGGGTCGGCGACAAGGTGCTCGCCACCGACCCCGAGACCGGGGAGAGCTCCACCCGCCCGGTCGTCGCCACGATCATCGGCGACGGCGACAAGCGCCTGGTGGAGATCACCGTCGACACCGACGGAGCGAAGGGCGATGACACCGGTGTCGTCGTCGCCACCCACAACCATCCGTTCTGGGTTGATGACAAGGGCCGCTGGATCGAAGCCGCCGATCTTCGGACCGGTGACATAGTGCTGACCTCCGAAGCCGCCAGACTCTCCGTGATCAGTCTGCACGAGCGGATCGCGGGCCAGCGGGTCCACAACCTCACGGTCGACGGCGTCCACACCTACTACGTGACCGCCGGCGACGCCGACGTCCTCGTTCACAACTGTCCGAGTGGCCGCTCTCCCTACAGAGGCGTCGTCAAGCGAAACGCTGACGGAGAAATCGATCGTGAATCGGTTGCGCAAGCGGTGGATCCGCATCGTCCCAGGACCCTTACCGCCACCATCGGCACAGCGCCGTTTCCCGCGAAGGTGATCCCAGATCAACTCAACGGGGAACGCATGCTTTTCCCCACCGTGGCCATCGATGAGATTCCCAAGGATGTCAAGGGGTGGAGGAAGTACACCTACCGAGCGCTGAGGATCTTTGGCCCCTTCTTCAAACGAAGCGACTAGCAGTCGGCAAGATTCCCGAGAAACGCTGGAAGGGGTGGCTGTTCAACTTTGCGAGTGCTCTGGGAGATGTCCAGAGGCGCCTGGGCGGTTAGGCTCTGACCCTCTGATCAGCGGGGCTGGGCGAGCCTCAGAAGGCGGAGCCCTCGTGGCAAGCACACAAGACTCAACGGGAGGAAATCGAGTGAAGAAGATCAAATCGCTGGCGCTGGCGCTGGTCATGGCGGCGGGGATGTGGGGGGCGACGGCGGCGACGACGGACGGCGGCTTCCCCTTCCCCATCAAGAAACTGCCGTGTGATCCGGGCCCCGGCGACGGCTGCGACAGCCACTGGACGGCGCCGCCCGAGGTGTGAGGAATGAGGCGCCGTGAGCGCCTGACGGCGGGCGCGGGCCGAGGGTCCGCGTCCCGCTGCCGGGGCCGCCGTCAGAGCGGCTGCGGGGGAGGGGTCGGCTCGGCGTCGAGGGCGTGGAGCGCTTGCAGGGCCCTGCCGTGCCAGACGGACATGCCGATTTCGGAGAACCCGCGGGCCGCCTCCCGCAGCAGCGCGTGCGCCGATTCCAGGTCGTGCCGTTCGACGGCGTGGCGGCCCGCCGCCAGCCGGGCGCGGGCCGCCACGAACGGCTCTCCGACCTCCGTGGCCAGGGCCAGGGCCGCGTCGAGCAGTCCCTCCGCTCCGTCGAGGTCCCCTGCCAGCAGCCGCGCCTCGCCCGTGCCCAGCAGCCCGTGAGCCTGGCCGATCCGGTCGCCTGC
This sequence comes from Nonomuraea sp. SYSU D8015, assembly GCF_008065375.1. Lineage (GTDB taxonomy): Bacteria > Actinomycetota > Actinomycetes > Streptosporangiales > Streptosporangiaceae > Nonomuraea. The sequence goes on along the minus strand of NZ_VJYI01000025.1, from coordinate 72,772 downwards.
CTTCAGGGACGCCGTGGTCACCTGCCGGTAGACGGCCTCGGCCTGCGTCGCCCGGCCCTCGCCGAGATACAGGGCTCCCATGCGGTTGAGGATCTGCGCGGCCCCGCGTTCATCCCCGAGCTCCCGGTAGACGGCCAGACCCGTCTCGAGCAGTGGAGCGGCCCGGCCAGGGCGGTCGTGCTCGATGTGGATTTGGGCGATGCTGCCCAGCACATGCGCTTCCGCGTGCCGGTCGCCCACCTCGCGCAGCATCGCCAGCGCGCGCTCGTAGCGGCCCAGCGCGGCGTCCGCGCGTCCCTCGACCCGCTCGATGAGCGCCGCATTGCGCAGCGTCAGCGCCTGTCCGTGCCGGTCGCCCATCGACTCGAACAGCGGAAGCGCGGCCTCGAAGTGCGGCCGGGCCTCGCCGTGACGCTGCCGGAAGATGGCCAGCGTGCCCAGCGAGTGCCGCATCGCCGCCTCGCCGCGCACGTCCCCGGCGCCGATCGCGGCCGCCAGCGCGGTCTCCGAGGTGCGGCGCCAGTCGTCGAACAACCCCTGGGCCTCGAACAGAGTGACCGCAGTCATCGCCAGATCCCAGCACGTCTCGCTCAGCCCGAGCCGGGCCGCCTGCTCCACCGCGGTGACCAGGCCGAGCCGCTCGCTGCGCAGCCAGGCCATCGGATCGGCGAGGAGACGCTGGGACGTGGCCTCGCCGACGTCCCAGCGGGGGCCGCTGCCGTGCAGCACCGTGTAGTCGCCGCCGTACCGGCGCCTGTGTGCCTGCTCGGCCAACGCGAGATACGCCCCGGTCAGCCGGGTCAGCGCCGCCTCGGCCGCGCCCGGCGGCTCGTCGGCCGCCCCGCGTTCCCTGGCGTGCAGCCGCACCAGGTCGTGCATGCGGTAGCGGGCCTCCCCGACGTGGTCCACGCCCGCGTACTCCACCAGTTGTGCGTCGAGCAGCCTCTCCAGCACGTCCTCGGCCTCGCGGGACCCGGTGCCGAGCAGCGCCGCGGCCACCCAGCCGGCGAAGTCGGGGGCCTCCACCAGCCCGAGGCGGCGGAACAGCGCGCGGACCGGCTCGGCGAGCCCCGAGTAGCCCAGCGCGAGGCTGGCCCGTACCGAAAGCGAACCGTGGGTGAGCTCGTTGAGGCGATCGTGCTCGGCGGCGAGCCTGGACAGGAGCCGGTCGGCCGGCCAGTGCGGCCGCGCGGCCAGCCGGGCGCCCGCGATCCGCAGCGCCAGCGGCAGGTGCCCGCACAGCTCGGCCAGCCTGGCCGCGGTCGTCCCCTCGGCGTCCAGCCCGTCTCTCCCGGTGATCGTGTTCAGCAGTCGCACAGCGGCGTCGGTGCCCAGGACGCCGAGGGCGAGCCGGTGTGCCCCGGGCAGCGCCGTCAGCCCGGCGCGACTGGTGACGATCGCCGCGCAGCCCGCGCCCGCCGGGATGAGCTGTTCGGCCTGCGCCTCGTCGGCGGCGTCGTCCAGGATCACCAGGACCCGCCGGTCGGACAGCCGGGCGCGGAACATCTCGGCCCGCTCGTCGGTCGTGTCGGGGATCGCCGTGCCGGGCATGCCGAGCGCGCGCAGGAACCTGGCCAGCGCGTCGCGCGGGTCGACCGGCCGTGGCCCGGCGCCGCGCAGGTTCACGTACAGACGGCCGTCAGGGAAGTCGTCCCGCGCCTCGTGGGCGGCCCGTACGGCCAGAGCGGTCTTGCCCACGCCGGGCATGCCGGAAATCCCGCAGATCACCGGCGCGAGGACCGGCTGGGAACGCAGCACAGCGAGGATCTCGGCCAGCTCGCGGTCACGCCCGGTGAGGTCGCCTACGACGGCGGGCAGCAGGTGCGGCACGGGCTCCGGACGCGGCCTGGCGGGCCGCGCGGTGCCGCCGGTCGCCGCTCCGGCCTCCCGCCGCGCCGCCGCGGACGGGAATCCGCCGACGTGTAAGCCTCCGTAGGGTGAGGACGCCCTAGGCGCGGTCAGGGCGACGTCGGGCTCGCCGCGCAGCATCGCGCTCTCCAGGGCGCGCAGCTGCGGGCCTGGTTCGAGCCCGAGCTCCCGCGCCAGCAGGGTGCGGGTGCGCCGGTAGATGTCGAGGGCCTCCGGCCGCTGGCCTGACCGGTACAGCGCCAGCATCAGGCGGGCCGCGGTGGCCTCGGCCAGGGGGTCCTCGGCGAGCAGCGCCGTCAGCGCGGGGATTTGGTCGGCGTGCTCGCCCATCGCGAACCCGGCGTCGGCGCGGTCGGAGACGGCGCGCCTGCGGTCCTGGTCGAGCCTGGCGGCGGCCTCGGCGAGCGGAGCCGCTTCATCGAGGCCGGCGAAGGCGGGGCCCCGCCACAGCGCGAGCGCCTCGTCCAGCAGGGCGGCCGCCCCAACCGCGTCGCCTCCGCGGAGCGCCCTGCCGCCCCGCCCGGCCAGCTCCGCGAAGTGCCAGACGTCCACCTCGTCGGCGCGGGCGGCCAGCATGTAGCCAGAGTGGTCGTGCCGGATCCTGGCGGGGTCGCCCAGGGCCCTGCGCAGCCTGTGCACCAGCACCTGCAGGTTCTTGCGGGAGCGCGGCCCGAGCGGTTCCTGCCACAGGGCGTCCGCCAGCGTCTCGGCGGAGACGGCGTGTCCCGGCCTGGAGATGAGCAGCGCCAAGAGGATCCGCTGGCGCATCGAGGGCAGCGGCACGGAGCCGTCGTCCGCGATGACCGTCATCTGGCCGAGTAAGTGGAATTTCATCGACGCTCCGAGGCACTGGCAGAGCTTTTGATCTTGGGGTTCCGCCATCGGCAGGACGGTCCGCGCGTTCTCCCGGTTGACGGCTTCTCGGACGTTTCACCGTAAGGCGGATGCTCTTCCCTGCAAAGCTTTTGATCTCATTGTCAGCCAGGATCTCCCGATCGCGGCTGCGTTCTGCCCGTCACGAGATGATCAGGTAGTGCTTGGCCGGGGTGCCGGCCGAACCGTCCGGTCTGGTGTCACGCCCGCGAGCGTGCACTCGAACCCTCCCTGCCAAAATAGACAGAGGCAGCAAACAGGCATGAAACTCTGTGCTGAGGGTGGGGAAGGAGACATCCTTCGTGGGGGCAAGCAAGCCGGATCCGGAGATCCCCGCCCCTCAAGTGCGCGAACGAGGGCGTCCGCGCAGCTACTCCGCCGCCTACAAGGCCCGGATTCTGGAGGAGTACGACCAGCTCGACAAGGCCGGCAAGGTGCGTTGCTGCGCCGGGAGGGCTTGTATTCGTCGCTGATCTCCAGCTGGCGCACGGCGCGGGATCATGGCGCGGAGCAGGCGCTGGCCCGTCCGGTCGGCCGGCCGAAGGCCGATCCGCGGGACAAGCAGATCGAGAGTCTGCAGGCGGAGGTCGAGCGGCTGCGCGCCGAGCTCGGCAAGACCGTCAGGTGATCGAGGTGCAGGGAAAGCTCTTCGCGCTGCTGGATCAGCTCGCCACCGGCAGCGAGACCTCGACGCCTCGGGGCGAGCAGTGAACCAGCTCCTGCAGGTCTCCCAGGTCGAGGCGATCGAGCACCGCACCCCGCTGCTCGGGCGGCGCAAGGCATGCCAGGCGGCCGGGGTTTCGCAGGCCACCTGGTACCGCAAGAACCGCCAAGGCCCCGCCCCGCCCAGCCGCTGCGCGTAAGCCGCACCCGGCCGCGCTGTCGCGGGCCGAACGCGAGCGCGTGCGCGCCGTGCTGAATGAGCGGTTCGCCGATGCCGCGCCGGCCACGGCCTACTTCACGCTGCTGGATGAGGGCACCTATCTGGCGTCGGGTGAGCCGTCGTAGGCGATGAGAATGGGCGTGGACATGGGGATTCTCCTCTCGCATATGGAGTGTCAGCCGCGGGAGGCGGTGATTTCGTCGGCGGGGGCGGAGGTGTGCGAGCGCAGGGTTCCTGCGGCGAGTAGGGCACCCACCAGGGCGATGGCGGCGGCTCCGACGAAGGCGGCGGAGAAGCCGCTGGTCAGGGCGGGGAGGTTGCCGAGTTGGGCGGCGCCGTTGGCGGTGGCGATGGCGGTCATGGCGGCTAGGCCGAGGGCGGAGCCGATCTGGTAGCTGGTGTTGACGATGCCGGAGGCGAGGCCGCCTTCTTCGGGGCGTGCGGAGGAGATGGCGGTGCCGAGGGTCGGGATGAAGGCCAGCGACATGCCGAGGGCGGCGATGAGGCTGGCGGGCAGGACGTCGGTGGCGAAGCTGCCGTCGGGGCGGATGAATGCCAGCCAGGCCATGCCGGTGGTGAGCAGGATGAGGCCGGTGAGGGTCGTGGTCTTGGGGCCGAAGCGGTTGATGGTGCGGGGGGCCAGGACGATCATGCCGATCATGATGAGGATGGTCATGGGGAGCAGGGCGGCGCCGCTGGGGAAGGCGCTGTAGCCGAGGACTTGCTGCAGGTAGAGGTTGAGGAAGAACCACATCGGGATCCAGGCGCCGCCGAGCAGGAGTTGGGTGAGGTTGGCGGCGGCGAGGTTGGGGGTGCGGAAGATGGACAGTCGCATCAGCGGCTCGCGGCGGTGGGCCTGGATGGCGACGAATCCGGCCAGCAGTGCCGCTGCACCGGCCAGAACCAGCCAGGTGTGCGCGGAGCTCCAGCCGGCCTCCGGCGCGCGCACGATGGCGTAGACGGCGGCGGCCAGTCCGGCGGTGACGGTGAGCGCGCCGGTGATGTCGATGGAGCCGCGCTGGGTGGGGGCGGCGGGCATCAGCGCCCTGTTGGCGAACAGGGCGATGAGGGCGATGGGGATGTTGATGTGGAAGACCCAGGGCCAGCTCAGGTATTCGGTGATCACGCCGCCGAGGAACACCCCGGCGGTGCCGCCGGCGGGGGCGGCGGCGCCGTACAAGGCCATGGCTTTGGTGAGCTCCTTGGGGTCGTGGCCGAACAGCATCATGAGCAGGGTGAGCGCTGACGGGGCGATCAGAGCCGCCCCGGCGCCCTGGATGAGGCGACCGGCCAGCTCGACCCACACCTCGGGGGCGATGCCGGCCGCGAACGAGCCGATGAGCAGGATCAGCCAGCGGATACGGTCCAGGGGTATCTGTCAAGTGCGGTCGGCCTCGCGGTATCGCCACAACACGCCCAGAGCGATCGCCGCCGCCGGGATGACCAGCGCGAACCCGACGACCATCCCGGCGCCGAGTCCTGCGATCTCCTGGAGCCACCCCAGCGCCACGTACAACACGCCCGACGCGGCGACCGACATGCCGAGGACCATGCCCGCCGCGGTCGCCGGCGCGTCCGGTGCGAGGTCCTGCGCGATGACGACGTTGATCGGGCTGCTGATGTACAGGAGCACACCCGCCAGGATGGCGGCGACGAAGTACGGCACGCCGCCCGGCTCGAACTCGATCACGGCGATCAGCGGGATGCCTGCGGCGGCCAGCGAGCCGACGAGCGTCGTACGGCGGCCCAGCCGCGGTGCGAGCACGCCGCCGAGCAGCGAGCCCATCCCTGCCGCCAGCGAGAACGCGGCCAGCGTCCATCCGATCAACGCGTCATCGGTGGCCAGGCCGTGCTGGCGCACCAGCCAGAGGGGCAGCGAACTGGTGAAGGTGACGAAGGCGACGCTCGCCAGGCTGGAGGCGAGCGTGAGCCCGCCGATGGGCCCGCGGAGCAGCCGAAGCTGAATGAGCGTCCGCAGAGGGCGGTGGCCATGCGGCTCCCACTCGGGCAGTAGGGCGAAGACCAGGACGGCGAGCAGGATGCCCGGCACCATCAGCCAGGGGGTGACGGCCACGCCGAACGCCGACACCACGGCGAGGATCAGCACCGGGCCCAGGGCGAACCCGATCATTCCACCGGCTGTGAACAGCCCTACGCCGAGCACCCGGTTCGGCACGGTGGGGCCGCCCGCGATCGCCGTGCCCACGGGATGTAGCGCGGCCGAGCCCATGCCGCCGATGACCAGCAGGGTGAAAACGGCCGCCAAGGCGGGCGCGACGCCGATCAGGCTGAGGAACAACGAGGCCAGCAGCACGCCCACCGCCCCCACCAGGCGCAAGCTGCGATCTTCCGCTACCGCGCCGAAGAAGGGCTGGGTGACCGAGGACGAGATCGAATAGACGGCGACGATCAGGGCCAGCAAGGCCGGCCCGAGCTGGAATCGCGCTTGCAGCGTTGGCAGCAGGGCGCCCAGCATCGCGGTGATCGCGTCGTTGACGAGATGGACGGTGGCGAGGAAGACGGCGAGTGACGTCCCGCCGAGCACGCCTGGTCTGCGGATCACGTGTGGCATGTCGAGCTCCTCGGATTCGTGATGGATAGCTGCATCCGGGTGCCGGCGGCGTCGGGCAAGCTGCCGTGAAAACGCACCCGGCTTTCCAGGAATACCATAGGGGGGTATAGTGTTGCCATGGGTGACGAACCCGAGGGAGGACTGACATGCCCGGATATACCGCCACCAAGCAGGACCACGCGGTGAGACTGCGCCGCATCGAAGGCCAGATCCGTGGCCTGCAGCGCATGGTCGAAGACGACAAGTACTGCATCGACATCCTGACTCAGGTGTCGGCGGCGACCAGCGCGCTGCGGTCGTTCTCCCTGTCGCTCCTGGAAGAACATCTGGCCCACTGCGTCGCGGAGGCCACCCTGAAGGGCGGCCCGGAGGCGGCCGCCAAGGTCAAGGAAGCCTCCGACGCCATCGCCAGAGTCGTCCGTTCCTGACCCGTATTGACCTGCATTGATCCGGATTGAAGGAGAGATCGCTATGAGCACCGCCACCTACACCGTCAAGGGCATGACCTGCGGCCACTGCGTCAGCTCGGTCAAGGAAGAGGTCAGCGAAGTGGCCGGCGTCACCAACGTCGAGGTGGACCTGGCCACCGGCCTGCTGACCGTGGACAGCGACGCCCCCGTCGACCCGGCGAAGATCGTTGCCGCGGTCGAGGAGGCCGGATACGAAGTGGCGAACTCATGAACACCGCGGCCAAGCTAGGCTCTTACGTCCTGGGGCTCGCCGTCGTCTTCGGCGGCGCCCTGGGCGCGGGCAAGGCGGTGGGGCCGGTCGGGACACCCCCGCCAGAGGACCACGCCGCCATGACGACCATGGCGACGCCCACTGCAGGGCCCACGGCGAGCGCGGGACACGGGGAGCACGCCACCGAGCAGGCGAAGAACGATACCCCCGGAGGGCTTCGAGTGTCCGAGAACGGCTACACCCTCAACCCGCTCACCGACGCGATCAAGCCCGGCGAGCCGACCGACTTCCGCTTCACCGTCACAGGCCCCGACAACAAGCCGGTCACTGACTACGAGGTCGAGCACGACAAGAAGCTGCATCTCATCGTCGTCTCCCGCGACCTCGGCAGTTTCCGTCACGTTCACCCCGAGATGACGCCCGACGGCGTCTGGTCGGTCAAACTGACGCTGCCGGGCGCCGGGGCGTACCGTGCCTTCGCCGACTTCGCGCCCACGGGTGGTAGCGCCCTGACCCTGGGCGCCGACCTGGCGGTGGCGGGCGACTACAAGCCGCAGGCGCTTGCGCAGGCCACCCGTACCGCGACGGTCGACGGCTACACCGTCACCCTGGACGGCGAGCTGACCCCCGGGCAGTCCAGCAGGCTCACCCTCAAGGTCAGCAAGGATGGCAAGCCGGTCACCGACCTGCAGCCCTACCTCGGCGCCTACGGCCACCTGGTGGCCCTGCGCGCCAGAGACCTGGCCTACCTGCACGTCCACCCGGACGGCGAGCCAGGCGACGGCAAGACCAAGGCCGGGCCCGAGATCGTCTTCTACGCCGAGGTGCCCAGCACCGGCGACTACCGGCTCTTCCTCGACTTCCAGCACGACGGCGAGGTCCGCACCGCCGACTTCACCCTCGGTGCGGGTGACCGGCCGGCGGTCCCGACGCCCATCCCCACATCCACGCCGACACCCACACCCAGTGGGCACGGTGACGATGGCCACAGCCACTGAGCGAGAGAGAAAGGAGAACGCTGATGTCCCAGGTCACCGATGACCGGCAGAACGCGGTCGAGCTCTCGATCGGCGGCATGACCTGCGCCTCGTGCGCCAACCGCATCGAGCGCAAGCTCAACAAGATGGACGGCGTGACCGCGACGGTCAACTACGCCACCGAGAAGGCGAAGGTCACCTTCGGCGAAGGCGTCGACCCCCAGCAGCTCATCGCCGAGGTGGAGAAGGCCGGCTACACCGCCGCGCTGCCCGCCCCGCCCAAGACGGAGGCCGAGGCGGCCGAGCGGGAACCGGAGGACGAGCTCCAGCCCCTTCGCCAACGCCTGATCACCTCTGTGGTGCTGGCCGTGCCCGTGATCGCCATGGCGATGATCCCGCCGTTGCAGTTCACCAACTGGCAGTGGCTGTCACTCGTGCTGGCCGCACCGGTGGTGGTGTACGCGGGCTGGCCGTTCCACAAGGCGGCCTGGACCAACCTGCGGCACGGCGCCGCCACGATGGACACGCTGATCTCGATCGGCACCATCGCCGCGCTCGGCTGGTCGCTGTGGGCCCTGTTCTTCGGCACCGCCGGCACACCCGGGATGACGCACCCGTTCGCGTTCACCATCGAACGCACCGACGGCTCCGGCAACATCTACCTGGAGGCTGCCGCTGGGGTCACGGCGTTCATCCTGGCCGGCCGCTACTTCGAGGCCCGCTCCAAGCGGCGCGCCGGGGCGGCGTTGCGAGCCCTGCTGGAACTGGGCGCCAAGGACGTGGAGCTGGCCGACGGCCGCCGCGTCCCCGTCGAGCAGCTCAAGGTGGGCGACCGGTTCGTCGTCCGGCCCGGCGAGAAGATCGCCACCGACGGCGTCGTCGAGGAAGGCACCTCGGCGGTGGACGCCTCGATGCTGACCGGCGAGTCCGTGCCGGTCGAGGTGCGGCCGGGCGATGGGGTGACCGGTGCGACGGTGAACGCGGGCGGCCGCCTGATCGTCCGCGCCACCCGGGTCGGCGCCGACACCCAGCTGGCGCAGATGGCCAAGCTGGTGGAGGAGGCACAGACCGGCAAAGCCGCGGTACAGCGGCTGGCCGACCGCATCTCCGGCATCTTCGTGCCGATCGTGATCGCCCTGGCGCTCGGCACGCTGGGCTTCTGGCTGGGCACCGGCGACGGCGTGGGAGCCGCCTTCACGGCCGCGGTGGCAGTGCTGATCATCGCCTGCCCGTGCGCGCTGGGTCTGGCCACGCCGACCGCGCTGCTGGTGGGCACCGGCCGGGGCGCCCGGCTGGGCATCCTGATCAAGGGGCCGGAGGTGCTGGAGTCCACCCGGAAGATCGACACGGTCGTGTTGGACAAGACCGGCACCGTCACCGAAGGCAAGATGACCCTGGTCGACGTGCACGTGGCCGAGGGGGAGAGCCGGGAGGAGGTGCTGCGCCTGGCGGGCGCGCTGGAGCACGCCTCCGAGCACCCGATCGCTCAGGCCATCGCCCGGGCCGCCGGCTCCGACGCCACCGTCGAGGACTTCGCCAACGTCGAGGGGCTCGGCGTGCAGGGCATCGTGGACGGCCACGCGGTCCTGGTCGGCCGGCCCCGGCTGCTGGAGGAGTGGTCCCAGCACCTGCCCGCCGACCTGGAACGGGACCTCCACGAGGCCCAGGCCAAGGGCCGCACCGCGGTCGCCGTCGGCTGGGACGGCAAGGCCCGCGCCGTGCTGGTGGTGGCCGACGTGGTCAAGCCGACCAGCAAGGAGGCCATCGCACAGCTGCGGGCCCTCGGGTTGACGCCGGTGCTGCTGACCGGTGACAACGAGGTGGTGGCCAAGACGGTGGCCGCCGAGGTGGGCATCGACGAGGTGATCGCCGAGGTGCTGCCCGCTGACAAGGTCGACGTCGTCAAGGGACTCCAGAGCGAGGGCAGGGTCGTGGCCATGGTGGGCGACGGCGTCAACGACGCCGCCGCGCTCGCCCAGGCCGACCTGGGCCTCGCGATGGGCACCGGCACTGACGCCGCGATCGAGGCGAGCGACCTCACCTTGGTCCGGGGTGACCTGCGCGTGGCCGCCGACGCCATCCGGCTCTCCCGCCGCACGCTCAGCACGATCAAGGGCAACCTGTTCTGGGCCTTCGCCTACAACGTGGCCGCCCTGCCGCTGGCCGCTCTCGGCCTGCTCAACCCGATGATCGCGGGAGCTGCGATGGCGTTCTCCAGCGTGTTCGTGGTGAGCAACAGCCTGCGGCTACGCCGCTTCAAGTAGAACCATTCGGGATGGCTCCGGGCGGACACCGGCTCGGAGCCATCCGCATGAGAGGCTGAACACGCTCGACCTTGGGGACTCGTGGCGGCGGCGATCGCCGTGCAGCTCATGGCGCGGGCGCTGCGGCGTTGGATGCGGTGGGCCGTGCCCTGATCGCGTATGGCGTGCGGCCCCGCGGCTTGTACACCGCCAGCACGGTGGCCACCAGCAGCAAAACCAGTGCCAGCACGGCATGAAGCAGAACGGAGGGGCTCCTCAGCAGGCCTGATGCGGAGCTTGGCGCCGATGCCACGCGTGCCAGGTAGGCGAGCGTCTCGGTGTACATCAGCAGTACCGCGACAGCGCCGATGTTGATCAGGAGCTTGAACAGGACCCAGTAGTGCCGGAACAGCCCCCACGCGGTTCCGAGGGACTGGACGAGTCCCGTGAGAAGTGACGCGACCGCCAGCGGGATGAGGGTGTACCAGGAGGCCGGCTCCATCACCAGGTAGACCGCCCGCACCGTCTGGGCGTCCTGGCTGGTCAGGCCCATGACGGCGAGCGCCATGAAGACGAAGACCGCGCCGAGCCAGCCCATGGACGAGGTGATGTGGGTGGTGAGGACCAGCTTGCGGAGGGCAGGCGCCATCGTCCTCATGAGTTCATGAGGCCGGCGACGGCCGAGCCCGCAGCGAAGTGGCGGCCAGGTCCATGGCCGCCGGTGAGCATCAGGACGACGAACAGCAGGACCAGGACGGCCGCGATGATCCCCGCCACCTTCGCCCAGCGTGGCGTGCCGGCATCGTCGTCGGTTCGGTCGTGTACGTCTGCCATGTGACTGTCCTCCACGGTCGGCGGGCACGGTGTGCGGACCCATGCTTTACAAAACACTGTGTCTCCGTCAATACATCGCGTATTGACTCTGTCGTGCCGTATGCTCAAGGCGTGCCGAGACTGTGGAGCGAGACGATCGAGGCGCATCGCCGTGACATACGCGACGCGATCCTCAACCACACGTCGGCGCTCGTGGCCGAGCACGGGCTACGAGCGGTCACCATGTCCCAGATCGCGGAGAAGACCGGCATCGGTCGCGCGACGCTGTACAAATACTTCCCGGACGTCGAATCGATCCTGCTGGCCTGGCACGAACGGCAGATCGCCGCCCACCTCGAGCATCTCGCCGGAGTCCGCGACCAGGCGCGCGGCGCCGAAGCGCGGCTTCGAGCCGTGCTGGAGGCCTACGCCCTCATCACTCAGCGCTCTCGCGGACACGGCGACAACGCGCTCGTGTCGTTCCTGCACCGCGACGAGAGGGTCGCCCGAGCCCAGCGGCAGCTCCACGACATGATCCGGGACCTCCTGGCGGAAGGCGCGCGAGCCGGCGCTTTCCGCGACGACGTCGCACCGGAAGAACTCACCACCTACTGCCTGCACGCCATTTCAGCAGCCGGCGAACTGCCCTCCGAGGACGCCGCCCGCCGTCTCGTCACGGTCATCCTGACCGGACTTCTCACGTAGCGGGCAGACGCAGTCGTTTGAGCGCCAGGGCGTTGACGGCGACGATGACGCTGGACCCCGACATCGACAGCGCGGCGATCTCAGGCCGGAGTACGAGCCCGAACGCCGGCTCGAAAACCCCGGCGGCGATGGGCAGCGCCAGCGCGTTGTAGCCGATCGCCCAGCCGAGGTTCTGCCGCATCTTGCGCAGCGTGCCACGGCCGATCCGCAGTGCCGTGGGCACGTCCAGAGGATCCGAGCGCATCAGCACGACGTCGGCCGTCTCGATGGCCACGTCCGTGCCGGCCCCGATGGCGATGCCCAGATCGGCCTGGGCGAGAGCCGGGGCGTCGTTGACGCCGTCTCCCACCATGGCGACCTTGCGTCCGTCTCGCTGAAGCTCGGCGACCTTGGCCGCCTTGTCTCCCGGCAGCACCTCGGCGATCACGGTGTCGATGCCGAGCTGCTGGGCGATGCGTTCCGCGGTGGCGGCGTTGTCCCCGGTGAGCATGACCACCTCGACGCCGAGCTCGTGCAGGGCCGCCACTGCCGCCGGTGAGGTTTCGCGAGCCGCGTCCGCGATGCCGATGACCCCGGCCGCCGTGCCGTCGACACCGACCATGACGGCGGTACGTCCGCCCTCCGCCAGTTCCTGTCTCCTGCTCGCCATCTTCCCGAGCGCCACGCCTTCGCGCTCCAGCAGCCGCCGGTTGCCGACCACCACCTTGTGCCCGCCCACCTCGGCGATGGCGCCATGGCCGGGAACGTTCTCAAACCGCCCGGCTCTCATCGCATCCAGGCCAAGACCGCCGGCATGCCGGACGATCGCCTCCGCCAGCGGATGCTCCGACTCCCGCTCCACGGCCGCGACCAGACGCAGCAGTTCCTCCTCCGCCACGATGTCGCCGGCCACGACATCGGTGACCTCCGGCTCGCCCTTCGTCAACGTGCCGGTCTTGTCCATCACCACGACCTGGATGCGGGCGGACGTCTCCAGCGCCATCGCGTTCTTGAACAGCACCCCGCGCCTGGCCCCCAGCCCGGTACCGACCATGATCGCCGTCGGCGTGGCCAGACCGAGCGCATCCGGGCAGGTGATGACGACGACCGTGATGGCGAACAGGATCGCGACACCGACCGGCCGACCGGCCAGGAGCAGCCAGACCGCGAACGTCAGACCGCCCCCGATCAAGGCGACCAGGACCAGCCAGAACGCCGCCCGATCAGCCAGCCGTTGCCCCGGCGCCTTGGAGTTCTGAGCCTGCTGGACCAGCTGGACGATCTGTGCCAGGGCGGTGTCCGCGCCGACCTTGGTGGCACGCACCCGCAGCGTGCCGTTCCGGTTGATGGTCGCGCCGATGACCGCCGAGCCGACCTCTTTGTGCACCGGCAGGCTCTCGCCGGTGACCATCGACTCGTCCACCTCACTCTGGCCCTCCTCGACCGTTGCGTCGACCGGGATCTTCGAGCCAGGACGTACCAGCAGCAGGTCGCCGACCGTCACCTCGGCCGTCGGCACCTCGACCGTCTGGCTGCCGCGAATGACGGTCGCCTTCGGCGGCGCCAGGTCGAGCAGGGCGCGGATGGCGTCGTTGGCGCCACCCCGTGCCCGCATCTCGAACCAGTGGCCCAGCAGCACGAAAGCGGCCAGCACGGTCGCGGCCTCGTAGAACACCTCACCGCCGCCACCGGTGAGGGTCACGATCAGGGAGTAGAGCCAGCCCGCGCCCACCGCGACGGCCACCAGCACCATCATGTCCAGCGTCCGTGCTCGAAGCGCGCGTACCGCTCCGTCGAAGAAGATCCAGCACGAGTAGAAGATCACGGGCAGGCTGAGCAGCAGCGCCCACACGTCCTGGCGAAGCCCGAACGGGACAGGCAGGTCCAGCCCGAACACCTCGGTGCCGATCGGCGACCATGACACGATGGGGATGGAGAAGAGCGCGGCGACCAGGAAGCGGTTGCGCATGTCGGCCACCATCGCGGCCATGGACATCCCGGCATGCCCCATCTCCTCGTGCGGTGAAGCCTCTTCTTGCACGTGAGCCGCATGGTCCGGGTGCGCGGTCTCGATCGGCGCTGCACCCGGCGGGTCGGGTTCGGCCATGGGATCGCAGATGTGGGAGGGCACCGACTGCCCGGCACAGTGGTACCCGCACTCGATCACCCATGTGCGCAACTCGGCGAGAGAGGTCCGGCGCGGGTCGAAACTCACCGTCGCCGTCTGGGCAACGGGGTTGGCTTCCACGTGCAGCACACCGGGGCGGCGGCTCAGCGTGGCCACGACGACGTTCTGTTCGGAGGCCCACTGCAGCCCGCTGACGTCGAGGACCGCGGTGCTGCGTTCCTTGCCGTCGTCTTGGTGAGCCCGGGTGTGGTCGCTCATGGGCTGTTCCCCTTCACACGAAGCCGCCTGCTTCACGATGGGTCGTCGTAGATCTCGTCTTGGCTAGGGACCTCCCTACCCCCTCGACATGGTGAATACCGGGGAGAATCGCTACTACGGCCACGCTGCCGGGCGCCGTCCTGATCATCAGGCGGTCCAGGATGCGGCCGTCCGCGTAGTCCTCCTCGGCGGGTGGGCGGCATCGCAGGACAAGCGGCAGGCATCGGAGTTTGGCCGCCTAGCGGGGCGAAGGCTCAGCTTGAGGCGCGGAATGCGGTGGCGAAGGTCTTCCCGCCGTCCTTCGACTCCAGCACCGTCCCGCCCTCCAGGGCGGCCAGCAGGCGCCGGCGATCCACGGCCGTGAACGCGACCGCCTGGCCGGGGAGTGCGGCGGCGGCCGACCAGGTCTTGCCGCCGTCCTGGCTGGTGTGAACCTTGCCGTCGGCTCCCGGCCCCACCAGCCACCCGCCGGAGAGGACGTCCACATGGCTGAGCAGGGGCGCTTTCGCCACGTCGGTGAAGTTCACCCCGCCGTCTTCGCTCACCTTCAACCCGTCGGGCGTCGTCGCGTACACGCGCGAGGGCTTGTCGGAGCCGGCGCCGAGGTCGATCACCTTCTCCGCGGTGCCCTGCGTCCAGGTGGCGCCGCCGTCGAGGCTTCGCCAGACCTTCGACGTCTGGCTGTCGAAGGCGTAGAGGCTGTCGCCGGCGGGCTGGATGGAGTGGAAATCGGCGGAGCCGTGCTCCGAGATCGTCTTCCAGGTGGCCCCCGAGTCCGTCGACTTGATGAGGCCGAGGTGCGGAGGGAGCCCGGGTGAGACGTCCTCGGCGGACGGGTGTCCGCTGGCCAGGAAGGTCTTCGGCCCGACGATCGTGAAGCCCATGTGATCCTGGTCGCGGTCGGCCACCCGGGTGAGGGTCGTCGGGGACGTGACCTTGAACAGCCCGTAGTGCCCAGCGACGTAGAGGACGCCGTCGGCCGGATCGACGCCGAGTCCGTGAACGTGGCCTACGCCCAGGTCCGGCTCAGCCGCTCCGCCGGGCTCCGGCGACGCCTGGCCACAGGCTGCCAGGGCTGCGGCCAGCACGACTCCTGCGGCGCCTGTACACAGCCGCCGGCCTGCATACCTCATGGCGCGAGTCTACAACCGGCTACTACCACTCTTCGTAGAAGGTATGGAGAGTGATGAGGAAGGAATGGCATTGGTGGGCGAGAAACGCGCCCACGCCCGGTGCTGCGGCCAGGAGGGCGGGACCGGCGAGCAGTGCCGCCACCGTCGAGAGATCCCGTGAGGCGTTCGCGCCGGTCGAGCGGCGCCTGGGGGGCGGAGCATCCGGCGGACGCGGGTGAGAGCTGTCTCTCCGCCCGCGCCCCCTCGACCAGGCGGGTGACCTCGACTTGCGCCTGCTCGAATGCCTGCTGATGGGCGAGCACGGCGGCGACCTGCTCGGGGGCCAGTGAGCGCAG
The DNA here is from genome assembly GCF_008065375.1 of Nonomuraea sp. SYSU D8015. Classification (GTDB taxonomy): domain Bacteria; phylum Actinomycetota; class Actinomycetes; order Streptosporangiales; family Streptosporangiaceae; genus Nonomuraea. Next base: position 57,323 of record NZ_VJYI01000025.1, on the reverse strand, counting down.
CGCGCCGGTGGTGATGACGGCGTGCCCGTTGCGGCCGGGCAGGCAGTACGCCAGGCGCTCCTCGTACCGGCCAGGCCATGCCCCATGCCCCACCACGGAGGCGGGCACGGCGACGGCGAACGCGGACAGCAGCGCCGAGGCGACCACCGTCACGCGCTGCGTCCCCTCGGCGGGCACCCCCGCAGCGCCGCCTCCAAGGCGCTCGTAGATGTAGGCCCGTCCGGATGTCCCTGACCGAGGTGGGGGCGTTGGTGGCCCACATGCGATCCATGATCGCGGACTCGAGCTCTCCCAAGCCACGCGCCATCTACCGGTCTCCTCTGCCCGCAGTTCACTCGCTGCTACCGGCGGTCGTAGGCGCGCGGGCAGAGGTGTCTTGACGTCACGCCAGGGCGTCCAGGCGGTCGCCGGCCAGGATGGCGCGCTTGACGCGGATCAGGTCCTTGGGCGAGTTCACCGCGACCGCGCCGACGAGCACCCCGTCCCGGGCGAAGGCGATCGCGAAGCGGCCCTCCTCCGGTGACCCGGTGACGACGCGGCTGGCGTCGGCGAGGTGGGGCAGGCCGGCGGTCTGGATGCGGGCACCGTGCACGTGGGTGGCGAAGGAGGGCAGATCGGCGTAGGGCTTGGCGTTGTCCGGCCCGGCGAGCAGGTTGAGCGCGGCGATGCCGCCCTGGTCATTGGCGTTCGACCAGTGCTCGATGCGGACGAGCGCGCCGCCGTACAGGCCATGTGGCCAGCGGGCGACGTCGCCGGCGGCCACCACGTCCGCCGTGCCGAGGGCGAAGAGGCGCTCGTCGCAGACCACGCCGTCGCTCACCGTCAGCCCGCTGCCCTCCAGCCATTCGGTGTTCGGCACCACTCCCATGCCCGCGATCACCAGGTCGGCGGGCAGCGTCCGGCCGTTGCTCAGCCGTACGCCCCTCACGCGGCCGGTCCCGTCGAATCCGGTCACGCGGGTCTCGCTGACCAGCTCGACGCCGTTGTTCCGGTGGTGGCGGGCGAGCCAGCGCGCCGCCTCGGCGCCAAGAACGTTCTTCATCGGGTACGGGGAGGCGTCGACGAGAGTGACCGGCAGGCCGAGGGAACGGGCGGTCGAGGCGACCTCGCCGCCGATGAACCCGCCGCCGATGACCACCACGCTGCCGGGTCCGGCGGCCAGCTCGGCGCGCAAGGCGAGGGAGTCCTCGATCGTGCGCAGGGTGTGCACGCCTTCCGGATGTTCGGGCAGCCGCCGAGGACGGGCGCCCGTGGCGATGACGAGGCCGTCGTAGCGGACCTCTGAGCCGTCGTCCAGGGTGAGTCGCCGCTCCGAGGCGTTCAGCCGTACCGCGTGACGAGCCTTCAGCCATTCGTCGCCGAGCTCCTCGGCGCCGGGGAGCGTGACCTCGTCGTCGCCCTTCAGCATGCTCTTCGACAGCGGCGGGCGGTTGTAGGGAAGATGCCGCTCCGCGCCGATCAGCGTGATCGTGCCGTCGAACCCTTCTCGTCGCAGCGCCTGGACGGCACGGAGACCGGCCAGCGACGCTCCGACGACCGCGATTGCGTTCAGCTCTCTCATGCGAGGCAGAATATACCCACTGGGGGTATATTACGGAGTGAAATGGATCACATATACCCTTAGGGGGTTAGGGTTGCCGGACCAGAGTTCGCGTGGCCACCGGCGAGAAAGCGCTTCTTGGGTGAACCGCCCAGGGCGGGCGCCGTACCTCCCCATGGGGACACCCGGCCGGCTTGGGCGGGTACTACGAGGCTCATTAGTACACTGATGGGGGCTCGTGACATGTCGATCGCCAAGAGAGTGCCGATGGGAGTGGCGCGGCGCCGCCTCGCGTTGCGAGCCGCGCGCGGCCTCCTGCTCGTCATCCTCGCCCTGGGCATATGCGGCATGCACACCCTGGGGCACGTCGATGGCGGGCATGGTGGCTCTCCATCGACTGCACACGGCATGGGCGTTACTCAAGAGCCCCTTGTGGCTGTTCCGCCGGGGCTCCGGGCATTCGTTCCCGAGCGTGAGGCGCCCGGGTTCGACCCGGCCGGCGTCTGCCTGGCCATCCTGACCTCGTTCATCGTCGTGCTGCTGATCGCCGCGTGGGTGAGAACGGGGCAACGATCCGATGGCGGCGGTGGGGCGCCGTCACCCGTCCAGCGGGTCGCCCGACCACCGCCGAAGCCCACGTCCCTGCGGCTGGCACGTCTCTCGATCTTGCGCATATAGGCCGATGACCCGTGCGGACGGGCCTTCGGGGACGTCCGCGAACCGGCCGATGATTCCGACGATTCGAGAGACCAGCAACCATGCGTATCAACCGCACGATCTCCCTCGCGGCCGCCACGAGCGCGCTCGCTCTGCTGACCGCCTGTGGCGGGGGCAACGGCGACTCCATGGCCGGGCATGAGGAGATGAGCAGCAGCGCGCCTACCGCCACCACTGCCGGCGCTTCGCCGTCGGCGACCTTCAACGACGGCGACGTCATGTTCGCGCAGATGATGATCCCGCACCACGAGCAGGCGGTCGAGATGGCCGACCTGGCGGCGACCCGCGCGAGCGACCCGGAGGTCAAGGAGCTCGCCACCAAGATCAAGGCGGCTCAGGCGCCGGAGATCCAGACCATGAAGGACTGGCTGACCGACTGGGGCGTGCACCCGGATTCCGGTGGGATGGGGCACAGCATGCCGGGTGTCATGTCCGACGAGGACATGAAGAAGCTCGAGGCCGCCAAGGGCAAGGCGTTCGACAAGCTGTTCGTCCAGCAGATGATCGCCCATCACAACGGGGCGATCGAGATGGCCGGGACCGAGCAGGCCAACGGCTCGAACCCCACGGTCAAGGAGCTGGCCAAGACCATCGAGACCACGCAGCAGGCCGAGGTGGAGCAGCTGCGGAGAATTCTCGACCGGCTCTGATGCCATGACTCGCCCGGGTGGGATTGCACCTGGGCGAGTCCCGCCTCGTTCGGCCGGACGATGCGGCGCGCGGCTCCCAGAGCGCGCGGCCTGGGCGGCTTCGGCGAGCATGCTGGTAGGCCGCTCGGCGGTGAGCAGCAGGCCGCATGTCGGCATGGGTGGGAATGTGGTACTCGGCCAGACTGGCGTTGACCACCCGGCCGAGCGCTCGTCGAGTAGCGTCTCCTCCAACAGCGCCATGCCGATGCCCTGGATGACACCGCCGCGCATCTGACTGGCGGCCTGCCTCGGCGACACGATCCGGCCGCCGTCGAACGCGCCGACCCAGCGCGAGACGCGTACTTCGCCTCGTCCATCCGCACCTCCACGAAGTGCACGCCGTAGGAGAAGGTGCCCCGCTTGATGGTCTGGTACGGCACCGCCGACCTGCCGGTCACCTCGACGTGGTCGCGTCCGGCGCGTTCAAGGATGTGTCGGTAGGTCTCCCCGCGGCCGCCCATGGTGAACAGCCCCTCGTCACGCGTCTCCACCTAGTCGGGTCGGCGGCCGGTCAGCGGGGACCCGGTGGCTTCGGCGAGCGTGAGCAGCTCGCGTACCAGCCGGTCGCGGGCGTTCCAGATGGCCGAGGCGAGGGTGGTGGTGGCCGAGGCGCCGGGGATGCGGGTCTTGGCCACGTCGGAGTCGCCCTGCAGGAAGCGGATCTTGTCCATCGGCACGCCCAGACGCTGGGCCGCCGCCTGGGTCGGGGCGTTCGAGGTGCCGGCGCCCAGCTCGTTCGTGCTGCTGCGGATGGTGATGGTGCCGTCGGCGCCGAGCCGGAGCCGGGTCCGCAGCACGACCGTGCGCGTCAGAATGAGCGACAGCGGAGGCGGGCCGCGAAGCGGCCGTCGTACGCGCCATCCGGGATGCGATCGCGGCCAGGCAACGGCCAGGCCTGCGATGCGCGAGCCCAGCGGTGCCAGGACGAGGAGAGCGGCCAAGATCGCCAGGCACATGGACGCCGCGTCGGATGTCCCGCTCGGCGCATCGCGCCACGCCCAGCACGAGGAGGACGAGGAGCAGCAGCCGCGGCAGCATGCCCGCCGGCCGTCTTCTGCCTGGCTGACGGCCGGCCAATACAGGTACGCGCCGTCGGTCCTCTGCCGATGGGAGCAGCCCGGCGCGGTTCAGGGGCTTTGAAGCCCAGACGGGTAGCGTGCTGCCTCCAGCTCGCCCAACCCTCTCACCAGACCGCCTCATGTAAGGGGTCCTATGAAACATAGTCGACCTTGTGTGCGATCCGGCCGTTCCGAAGGAGCTGAAAGGGCGGCCAGGACCGGCCGCGTCCTGTCCGCCGGCAGGCGATCGACCGGCAGGACGTGCCGGACTCACCATCGGGGACCGGCAAGGCAAGCGAAGGGAATTCGGTAGAGGTCGAAGGGGGTGAACTGCCTTCGACCTCTACCGATCCCACCATCGTTGAGTGATCGACTGGTGCTGTATCCGTCTCCTCGGTCAGACCGCGGGGCGACCCAGCTCGCGCAGCTGGTCAGGGGTCAGCACGGAGACGTTCTGGTCGACGGGGGAGTCGGTGTACTGGTGGATGGCCCAGGACTTCCAGTCGGCGGGCGGGGTGACCGTGCCCTTGGCCTTGCTGTAGTGGGCGACCCACAGCGGGTATTCGGCCAGTCCCTTGCCGTAGGTGTTGGCGAAGTTCCAGCCGCTGTAGAGCATCGGGGTGACCCCGGTCTTGGCCTTCACGTGCGACAGCCATGCCTTGGCCCACGCGTTGACCTCGGCGACGGACTCGCCGTCGGTGGTCTCCAGGTCGAGGACGAGCAGGTCGCCGGGCTTGGCGGGCTGGGAGTTCACCATGGACAGGAAGTGCTCGGCCTCGGCGATGGGGTCGTTGCTGGGGTGGCCGTAGTGGTAGGCGCCGCGCACGATTCCCTTCTTGTCCATCTCGCGCCAGTGCCGGGCGAACGAGGCGTCGCGGAAGCTCGTGCCCTCGGTGGCCTTGATGATGCCGAACTTGGCCGGGCTGGCGTTCCAGTCGTAGTCGGACTCGTATCGGGAGACGTCCACGCCGTAGGTGAGCGGTGCGGCTTCCGGGTGAACTGCGTGCACCGAGCTGTGCTGGGCGGACGAGGCGATCGCCGGGCCGGCTACGCCTGTGATGACGGTGGCTCCGGCCAGGATCACACCGCCGATCGCGAGGCTGAAGTGCTTGCTGAAGAGATCGAAATGGTTCTTGAAAGTATGGGCGATTGTGGCAAGCCGGGGCTTGGGCATGAGGGCATTGACTCCTTGCTTCCATGCCGCCTACCGGGTTAGCTGACGGGTTCGGGCCTGGAAGTGCCCTACGGGCGCAGCCTGAGCTGGCGTCCGATTCACCCCGAAGAGGATGGGTCCCCGGTTCCGCGAGGCGCGGATTCGGCGGCCGGGCGCTGCCCTGCAGATCTCCAGGACAACGCACGGTCCGGTCAACGATGCGGCAACGATGTGACGAGAAGCTCGCCAAAACGTGGGCCACGATTACGCAAAAGGTACATATATCCCAAAGGGTGCGCAAGATGGGCAAATCGGATCTCGGTATATCCAGCTGAGGGGAGGTCTGAAATGCCGTGCCGGCGGCGGGATCGGGGTTGGGTAAAGGTTTTGGCCGGCCGCTTCCACTCTCGGCTCCCATCGCGTACGAGAAGGCGATTCGACCCCGTCCTTTCGGTTCCGCGGTGCGAGGATCGCTTTCGGTTCCGCGGTGCGAGGATCAATTGCTGGGGCTGGTGACGCTCAGGTTGTGGCTGGACATCATGGGTGGATGACTTCATGCGTTGAGGCGATGCTGCCGGCCGCCGCCTCGCCCGGGGGATCGTGCGAGCTCACTGATCGAGCCGGGTGCTGACTGCGGTGCGCATGATGTGACGCGGTCACCCGGCGCCCGGATGAGCCGCCCGCTGACCGACGGCGATTTGAATATCGTTATCGTTTCGTCCAGGATGATCCATGCTGTCCGCGGTGGGGGATTTGGGCGGTTGTGGAGTCATCCGTGGAGAGGAACGTACGTGAAATCAGTCGCGCGAGCGGCTCAGTTAGGCATGGCGGGGATCACGCTCGCCGCCCTGCTCGCCAGCCCCGCGGCCGCGGAGGAGCTTGCGGCCCCCGCGAAGAGCCAGGCCGCCGCGAAGAGCCAGGCCGCACCCGCCTCCACCCGCACGATCACCCTGGTCACCGGCGACGTCGTGCGGTTGACCACGTTCGCCGACGGCCGCCAGGGCGCGGTGGTCGACAACGACACCGACAGCTGGCAGATCACCGAGCAGGACGGTGCGGTCTACGCGATCCCGGGCAAGGCCCAGCCGTACTTGGCGGCCGGGGTGCTGGACGAGGAATTGTTCAACGTCACCGAGCTTGCCGCATCCCGCTACGACGACGCGTCCCGGCAGAGCCTGCCCGTCCTGGTGACGTACGGCAGGAGCGTCAAGGCGGCCACGGCGGACGAGCCCGCGGGCGCCGACAAGGAGCAGAGCCTGCCCAGCGTCAACGGCGCCGCCCTGGAAGTGGACAAGAAGCGGGCCGATGACTTCTGGGACTCGGTCGTCCGCGAGGGCACGGCCAGGCTCGACGGAGGCCTGTCGGGGATCTGGCTGGACGGCAAGGTGAAGGCAATCCTGGACCAGAGCGTGCCGCAGGTCGGGGCGCCGCAGGTCTGGGCCGCCGGCTTCGACGGCACCGGTGTGCAGGTCGCGGTCCTGGACACCGGCATCGACGACACTCATCCGGATCTGGCCGGGAGGGTGAAGAAGAGCAAGAACTTCACTGAGGATCCGGACGTCTACGACGATCACTTCCACGGCACGCATGTCGCCTCGACGATCGCCGGGAACGGCAACACGCACAAGGGCGTGGCGCCGAAGGCAGACCTGCTCATCGGCAAGGTGCTCAACCACGACGGAGACGGCACGGAATCCGACATCATCGCCGGGATGGAGTGGGCGGTCGCGGAGGGCGCCGACATCGTGAACATGAGCCTCGGTGGCGACCCGACCGACGGGACCGACCCCTTGGCGCAGGCCGTGAACCGGCTGTCGGCCTCCGGCACGCTGTTCGTCATCGCGGCGGGCAACAGCGGCAGGAATCAGACCGTCACCACGCCCGCCTCAGCCTCGGCCGCGCTGAGCGTGGGGGCCGTCGACGGGGCGGACGCGCTGGCCTCCTTCTCCAGCCGCGGCCCCAGGCTCGGCGACTACGCGATCAAGCCGGAGATCACGGCGCCGGGCGTGGACATCGACGCGGCCAATCCGCATCCCCGTGATGCGAGCCAGCCGTGGAACCCCTACCGCAGGTCCAGGGGGACCTCGATGGCGAGCCCGCATGTCGCCGGCGCCGCGGCGCTGCTGAAGCAGCAGCACCCGGAGTGGACCGGGGAGCGCCTCAAGGCGGCGCTGGTGAGCACCGCCCGGCCCAACGCCGCGAACTCGATCTACGAGCAGGGTGCCGGCCGCCTCGATGTGGAGCGGGCGCACCGGCAGAGCGTGCAGGTGTCGCACGGAGTGGTGGATTTCGGGTTCCTGCCCTGGCCGCACGAGGCGGTACAGCAGCCGGTTGAGAAGACGCTCACGTACACCAACACCGGCGCCCAGCCCGTGACCCTCACGCTCGCGCTGGACAAGGTCACCGGGCCCTTCACTCTGTCGGGGTCGTCTCTCGAGGTGCCGGCACAGGGCTCGGCGGAGGCGAAGGTCACCTACACCCCGGCAGGCGCCGACCCGGGAACCCTTGGCGGGTGGGTGACCGCGACTGCGGGCGACGGCACCGAGCTGCGTACCGCCATCGGCGCCACCAAGGAGCAGGAGATGTACGACCTCCGAGTCCCCGTGCTCGGCAGGGACGGCAAGCCGGCCGTCTCGGGGTCGGTGACGCTGTGGGGCATCGACTCCCGCTACACCAAAGAGGTGCGGCTGGCCGACGACCCGGAGCCGGTCTTCCACGTCCCGCCGGGCCGCTACAACCTGATGGCCATGGTCTCGACATCGGACGCCTCCGGTAAGTGGGTGCTCGAAGTGTCCGCGCTGGGCAACCCCGAGCTCAGCGTCACCGGCGACGCCACCGTGACGCTGGATGCCCGCCAGGCGAAGGAGATCAAGATATCCACGCCGCGAGAGAGTGCGGTGCAGGATTCCGTGCTGGGCTACCGGCGCGAGGCAGGCGGTCGCACCTTGACCCGCATGGTCGCGCCCCTAGGCTCCACCGAGCGGGTTTACGCCACCCCCACGCCCAAGGTCACCCAGGGCTTCTTCGAGTTCTTCACCCAGGTCGACCTGCTGGCCCCGAGGATTCGGGCCACCGACGCGGGCCGTCCCATCCCGATGCGGGTCATGGGCCTGGGCGAGCACGCCGGCTTCGACGGGAGGCATCTGCTGAGGGTCGTGGACGCCGGATCGGGCCAGCCCCAGGACTTCCCCGGCAGGAAGACCAAGGGCGCCATCGCGCTGATCAAACACACCGACGGTATCGAGTACGCCGACCAGATCGCAAGCGCCAAGAAGGCCGGGGCGGCGGTCGCGCTGATCTACAACGACCGCCCCGGGCAACTGGCGCAGACGGTCCCAGAGGCCGCGCTGCCCGCCTTCTCCACCAGCCAGGACGAGGGAGAACGCCTGCTCCAACGCGCCAGGATCGGGGCGCTGAGGCTGCAGTTGCGGGGTACGACGTACAGTCCGTACTCCTACGACGTCATGATCCCGATGCAGGGCGGCATCCCCGAAAACCTCGACTTCAAAGTCGACCGCACCAACGCCGCCAGGACGATCAGCCGCTACACCGCCTCCGGCACAGGGAATGACACCTACACCTCCACCCGCTTCTTCTTCCGCCCGTGGGATTTCCCGCTCTCCGTGGACAGCTCCGATCAGTTCCCGGCGCCCTTCGTCAGGGAGGAGTGGGTCTCCGCCGGCGACACCCGCTGGCAGCATGACGCCGCCGAAGGCGACTACTTCACCGAACCCTCCTACATGTACGAGGTCGACCGTGTCTACCGGCCAGGCCAGGAGCTCAGCCAGACCTTCTTCGGCGCCGTGCTGCATCCTGGCACGACCCGCGGCAGCGGCCATTCCATCTGCAACTGCACCGGCGCGTACTGGGACGGCGACGGCCTGTTCTTCACCATCGCCCCCGCGCTCGACGGAGACGCCAACCACGCCACGAACTATATGGATCACGGTTTGCAGGTGGACGAAAGCGAATACCAGGCACGCGTCTATCGCAACGGCCAACTGATCGCCGAGGAGTTCGGCTTGAACGGGGTGTATGCCCCGGCGCAGCCGGAACGGGCCACCTACCGAGCGGAGCTCGTCCAGGCCCGGAATCCGGCGTCGTGGGCGCTGTCGACGAAGACGAGCACCGCGTGGACGTTCACCACCGAGAAACCCGCCTCGGACGAGCAGCGCATGCTGCCGCTCGTCATGGTGGACTACGACCTCGACCTGGACCTGTACAACAGGGCACCGCGCGGGCGGTACTCGTTCGGGATCTCGCTTCGCCAGACCGATCCGCAGGGGCCGCGGATCGCGCAGGCGAAGGTGTGGACGTCCGTCGACGACGGGGCCACCTGGAAGGCGGCCGAGGTCTCCGGCGGGAACGGCTCGTATACGGTGCGGCCGCACCACCCGAGCCGGGGTGGGACCGGGTTCGTCTCGCTGCGCGTGCAGGGGCGTGACGCGGCGGGCAACGCCGTGGAGCAGACGATCACCCGCGCGTATGGCTTGACCGGACGATGATGAGGTCCGCGGGGCGGGAGCCGGTGGCGCCCGCCCCGCGAGGCCGGTCAACGGGGATCGTGGCGGGCACCCGTTCCGAATCGCCGAGCACCGGCTGCACTACCTGAACGGTCTCGCCCACGCAACCAGCATCGACCACGACGCCGCCCCCGGGCCCGGCGCCGACCACGACGCTGCTCCGTCCGGGACTGGTTCGACGCTGCGCGGTATTGGTGTGGAGGGCGTGCAACGGCAGCTGTTCACCGACAGCGTCGAGGCCGAACGCCTCGTCGTCGCGGCGGCCAGGCTCAGCGGCCGGCCCGGCCCTTCAAACTCTGTACGGCCTTCCATATCTAACCAACCAATATCGCAATTTATGGCGGTAACGTTAATGAGGACAGCGACCTCCGATAAGGGATCTTCGGTGACGAAGCCATAAGGAGTCTGGCCATGTCAGTGGCTGCCGAACACCGCCAGCACATCGATCACACGCACACCCATGGGCCCGCCTGCGGACATGTAGCGGTGCCGCATGACGATCACGTTGACTACGTCCATGACGGTTGCCTGCATCGCATCCACGACGATCACGTGGACGAATGTGAGCCGCAGTCCCATGCCGCGCACGACGCCCACGATCACCAGCACGGGCCGGAGTGCGGGCATGTGGCCGTGCCGCACGGCGATCATGTCGACTATGTGCACGACGGGCACCGCCACGCCTCCCATGAAGGGCACTGGGACGACCACTGAGCCGGTTCCCATCGATGATCTACGCCAACGGAGGCTGGTCCCGCCGTTGGCAGGCGGTCAGGTGATTTCCGCGCGAGTGACGTCCGCAGTGTGCTGATCGATGTGGTCTGGTTCCGCCTCCCTGGTGGAAAATGGTTATCATTTGACCTTTCAGGAGGCGGCGTGGAAATCGATCATGTGGTGCTCGCGGCCCGGACTCGGGAGCAAGCCGAGCAGGCGCTGCGGGAGCACGGGCTGGGGATCGCGCGGGGACGTGTGCTGCCCGGCTTCGGATTGTCGAACCTCGTCGTGCCGCTGGGCCGGTCGTTCTTGGAGATCCACTACCCGGACGGTGGTGAGACGGATCCGGCCCTTCCGCCGATCGGCGAAGTCCAGCGAAGGGCACTCGACAGGTGCCCGGCTCCGCTGGTCCCGGTCGCCTGGCTGGCAGGATGTGAGGACGCGGCGTTGCTGCGCAGGCTGGCCGCGGAAAACGATCTGGCGGTCAGCGAGGTGCCTGGGGAGGGGCCCGGATATGCACCGTACGTGCTGGCGGGCTTCGGTCCGAACCTCATCCGGCCGTGGTTGCCGGCTCTGATCCACTGGCCCGTCCCGTACGAGGAGAGGCCGGGCGCGCTCACGGCGCGGCACGCCCGTCGCCCGGCCGGCATCGTCGGCCTCGACGTGGCGGGCTCCGAAGAGGACGTCAAGCGTTGGTGCGGCGGGTTGCCCGAAGGGGCGCGCGTCGTGGAAGGCGACACGGGGCCGCTACGCGTACGGATCGGATTCGACGACGGCCCGCCGGTCACCCTGGGTGACGTGGAGTGAGGGCAGGGCCATCCGAGCCCCGCACCGCCCGGCAGGGCAGGCGCCGGCATTGACCTGGTGGCCTTCCTGCTCTCTCCCTGCCTGCCGGAACCCGTAACGGCTGATGCGGAACAGTGGCGTGGACATCAGATGGTGGAGCAGACCGCTCGCTGGCGAAAGCAACCAAAAGTGCGGCGGCCAAGCGCCGGCTTAGTTGAGGCGTGCCGCTCTGAACCCGTCCTGTAGCGCAGACGGGGGTTGGGAGAGGTGCCCTTGCCTCAGCCATCTGCACAGCGTTTCCACCTGCTCCTCGCTGTGGATCGGGCCGATGGGGATCGCGGCGCCGGACGGTTGGCGGTTGTCGCCGCATGGCTGCACCACGAGAAAGGCGCCGCCCTTTTCGCCGCTTCCCCCGCAGGAGAGCGGCCCTCGCAGGCAGCCTGTCGCCACCAGGACTCCGCCGGGACTCTTACGCACCGTCTCCCGGAGTCGGTCGAGCAGGTCGTCGGCACACTGACCGGCGCAGCCGTCCGCCCGGCATAGGGCGACGGTGAAGGGTGATCGAGATGTCACCGTCGCACCTCCGCACAAATGATAACGATATTCATCGTCGCCACGATAGAGCGGTCTTCAGGTCGCCCACAAGGTCTGGATGGTGACAGACCGCTTCGCAAGGGCCGTGCGGCCGCGGCGCTCGGCCGCGCCACCACAGGCGGGGTGCTCGATCTGCTCGACGAGCTGCGTCATGGAACCGGCCTGGCCGTCACCCACGACCCGTCGCTGACCGACCGGGCCCAGCGCGTCCTTACCGTCCATGACCCCCTGACTCCCCATGACCGGAGGCGATCTGCGGATGTCCGATGAACCCGGACGTCGCCCACCCTTGGATCGCGCGTGCGGACCGTGCCGGCACCGGACTCACCCCTCGCGATGGGGCGCCGCACCCGCTGGCGGTCCGCCAGTACGCGGCAACCGCCCGAGCTGGGAGGCCTCGTACGGGAGCACCTGGAGCACTGGGGCTGCCGTTCAGGAAACGGGGCGCACGTGGCCGGAGTATGTCTGCCGGCTCCTGAGCGCCGAAGTGTGGGCGCGAGTGTGAAGCCAATCAGGCGACATCGATCGCCAAGCAGGTGATACTGCCATCGCGGGTGGCGACCACCAGGTGATGCGTGTCCGGCCACGCCAGAGCGGTGATCTCTGATTCCCCTGCCCAGGTGCGCAGGGGAGAGGCGGACTCGCCGGGGCGTCCGGCGGCCGGCCGCCACAGGCGGACGCCGCCCTCGAGCCCACCCGTGGCCAGGATCGCCGAGCCGCCCGGGCGCCAGGCCAGGGGGGCGATGCCGTCATGGCCGGGAAGGAGCCGGGGGTGCTGCCCCCGCGAGCGTGCACTCGAAGCCGGTAGAAGCCCTTCCCCCGCCAGGCGAGGTTCGGCAGGCGGGGGAGGTCCCCATCGAGCCCGCACACGATGGGTGATCCGCTCGTGGATTCGATGGAGACCTCGACGATTCACGTGAACAGTGCGGGCAACAGCGACAGCTCGCTCGGTTCGCAGGCCCAGATCGCCCGGCAGGCGAGGGCGAGGAACCGGCGCCCGCCTCGGGTCTTGAGCGTGCTGTTGATCCAGGACTCCATCGTTTGCCCGTCGAGGGCAGCCGCGTCAGGGCTGCGCCATGGGGCTTCGGCGTCGACGGTGCGGGCGAGCCGGTCGAGGCGGAACTGGGCGTGGGCCACATCCGCGAGAGTCAGCGGTCCGAGTCTCGGCACTGTGCCGTGAAACCGGCGCAGCCGTCCTGGGGCGGTCTCGAGCACGCTCGCGCCCACGGTGTGCGTCGGGACGGTGTCCACGCCGCATTCGGCGGCCAGCGCGTACATCCGGTCCTGGCCCGGTCCGACGAACTGGCCACCGAGGTCGACGGTCTCGCCGTCGACCTCGATGCCGACCGTACGGCCACCGACCCGGTCGCGGGCCTCGATGAGAAGGACTTCGGCCCCGTGGTGACGGAGGTGGTCCGCGCAGACAAGGCCGGCCATGCCGGCACCGACCACGATGACGTCAACGTGGGGATGTTGGTGGGACATGTGGTCTCCTGGGGTGTTGGTCGTGCTCGCGACATGCGCGAACACGCCAGCGCACCCACCAACCACCACGGCGCTGACTTCTTGGGTTCACTTGTGTGCGTAGATCATTTCCTGGGTGCCGCCGGGGCGTCAACCGGACGAGAGCGCCCGTCGCCACGGCGTTCGTCGACGGTCAGAGCCGGCCGAGGAGCATCGGGACGTAGACGAGGTTGATGATCACGTGCATGAAGATGATCATCCAGACGTTCCGGTAGCGGGCCCACAGGTAGCCCTGCATCAGCCCGAACATCCCCTGGAACGCGACGATCGTCGCCATGCCCAGCAGCGGATCGCCGGCGTCTATCCGGGAGGAGTGCATGAACGCGAACAACAGCGCTGACGCCATGATCGCCGGCCCGCCGCCATACAGAACCTCCAGCCGGGTCTGCAGCCAGGCCCGGTAGAAGACCTCCTCCAGGACGCCGGCGGTCAGCAGCGTGACCAGCGAGGCGACGGCCAGGGTGAGGGGGTCGGGCAGGTCCTGCGTCAGCGGGACGGCCAGCGGGCTCACCTCCGAGAGCAGGAACCAGGCCAGGACCGCGGGCAGCGGAGCCAGCCAGGTCACAGGGGCGATGATGGTCCTGGCCCGGGGGCCGTCCCCTCGGATCAGGCGGAACGCCGCCAGCGGGAGGACGAGCAGTACCAGCACCTTCACGATCACGTGCAGTTCGCCCCGAGCCAGCGGGCCGATCATCGCCATGAGCACGGCCGCCGCCACCAGCGTCCACGCCTCCCGCCGCAACCGCGGTCTCGGCAGGTCCGCCGTGGGGAGTGGCACCTCAATCCTGGCGGGGACCAGGCGGGCCAGGACGATGGCGGCCAGCGGCGGCAGCGCCGCGGCCCAGAGGGATGCCGGCGTCGCGCCGGGGTCGGCCGATTGGGCGACCTCCGTGTTGCCTGTGACGATCAGCCATGCGTAGGCGAGTGCGAACACCGCCACGCCCGCACCCGTCATCAACAGGACCGACGGGGCGCGGCGGGAATCGGTAGGGGCCATGCACATCATGGTCTCGGCTGCTCGGCCCCGCCCAGTCGTCCGGTCGCATGATCCGGCCGTCGATCGTTCGGTGTATCCGGACCTCCTTCGCAGGTCGGGTGCCACGCGTGGCTCCGCTGCCGCTCTTGACAGCACCTGTAGGGTTCTGTAAATGCTTGATCAGCGTTCATGACAAAGGTGATTCGCATGTCATACCCCTCCCATGACCGCCACGGTCGCCGCCCAGGGTCGCCCCGAGTGAGGGTCAACCCGGCGCGAGTGTGGGGAGGCGGTGTGGCGGCAGCCGTGGTCGCGGCACTGGTCGTGGTGGTCGGAGTCATGATCAGCAGTCGGCTCCTGGGCATCCGCGTGCTCAGCCCGGGCGGCGCCTCCGTATACGGCAGCGCGGCGACGACGAGCTATGCGATCTCGGCCGCTGTCGCCGCTCTTGTCGCCACGCTCCTGCTCTACGTGCTCATGCTGTCGACGCCGGAGCCGGCCAAGTTCTTCGGCTGGATCGCCGGGCTCTTCACCGTCATCATCACGATCCTGCCGTTCATGTACTCCGCCGACATCATCCGGCAGATCGCCACAGCCGCCATCAACGTCGTCATCGGCATCGCCATCGCCTCTCTGCTGGCGTCGATCGGGCGCACGGCCATCGAGGAGGTGGCGGACTCCGAGCCGTACCCGTACGAACAGCCCCGCGGGTACGAGGCGCGAGGATACGAGCAGGCCCAAGGGTATGAGCCGCGAGGATACGAGCAGCAGCGCAGCTATGACCGTCCCCGTGGGTACGAGCAGCGCGGGTACGAGCGCCGGGAACACCCGTACGACTGACCTGGTTCAGGTGGCCACCGGCAGGCCGGCCGGCCGCCACTCCAGCATGCCGTCGGCCAGCTGGGCCGCTGAGCGGCCGCCGGCGGACCGCCGCTGCCTTTGCGTGAAATCCTGACCAGGACGACCATGACGAGCATGGCGCGATGATCGGCCAGGAGGACACCGTGACTCATCCCGCGCTCGCCGGTGGGCCGATTTACCTGGACTACAACGCCACCACGCCGGTCGACCCCGCCGCAGGGAGGCGGCGCTGCCGTACCTGAGCACGCACTTCGGCAATCCCTCCAGCGGTCACGCCTATGCCCGTGCCCCACGTGAGGCCCTCGACCGGGCGCGTGGTCAGGTGGCCGCGCTGCTCGGCGCCGCCCCGAGCGAGATCGTCTTCACCGGCGGCGGATCGGAGGCCGACACCCTGGCCATCCGCGGCGCGGCCCTCGCCGTACGGGAGCCGAGCAGGCGGCAGATCATCACGCTGGCCACCGAACACCCCGCCGTGCTGGAGTCCTGCCGCAGCCTGCGCGATCAAGGGTTCACCGTGCATCTGCTGCCGGTGGACCGCTTCGGCCGCGCCGACCTCGCCGACCTGCGCACCGCGCTGGCCGAGCGGCCGACCGCGCTGGTGTCGATCGCGTACGGCAACAGCGAGACCGGCACCCTCCAGCCGATCGCCGAACTGGCCGCCCTGGCGCGCGCCGCCGGGGCGTTGTTTCACACCGACGCCGCCCAGGCGGCCGGGAAGCTCCCGATCGATGTGGCCACGGTGGGGGTGGACCTGCTGACCGTGGCCGGCCACAAGATGTACGCCCCGAAAGGGGTGGGCGCGCTCTACGTGCGCGTCGGCACCCCGCTGGAGCCGGTCGTCCACGGCGGCGGCCAGGAGGCGGGGCTGCGGGCCGGGACGGAGAACGTCGCCTTCATCGCCGCCCTCGGCCGCGCCGCCGAACTCGCCCGGCGCGAGCTGCCCGAAAGCGCCACCCGGCTGGCAGGCCTACGTGACCTGCTGCAGACCGAGCTCGAGGCGCTGCTGCCGGGCAGGGTGCGGCTCAACGGCCATCCCACCGAACGCCTGCCCGGCACGCTGAACGTCAGCATCGACGGCATCACCGGCCGGGCGCTGCTCGCGGCCGTACCGGAGGTCGCCGCCTCCACCGGCTCGGCCTGCCACGAAGGCGACGACACCCCCTCGCCCGTGCTGACCGCCATGGGCCTGCCCGCACACCGGGCGCGCGCGGCGCTGCGGCTGTCGCTGGGCCGCTGGAGCACCGCAGCGGAGGTACGGCGCGCAGCCCGGCTCATCGCCCAGGCCGCTGCCGCTGCCGCAGCCCAGCCCTCGTCCTCGGCAGGAACGATGTGACGATCCTCAGCCGCTCGCTGCCGGGCGCTCCGGACCGGCGTCCCCGGCCTGCTCACGCGCCAAGTACTGCGCGTACCAGTCCGGCCAGTCGGGGTCGGGGTGGCCGATCTCCTGCTCGTACCGGCCGTGCGCGGCCTCCGCGCGGCGCAGGGCCTCGGCCAGGTCGGCCACGGAGTCGTAGGTCAGGTTCATCACGGTACTCCTGCCGCGAGGACGGTCATCCGGGCTCACACCCGTCCCGGGAGGCGGGTGGTGACCTCCTGGAGGATCCAGGTGTTGCCGTCGGGGTCGTTGAACGCGGCGAAAGAGCCGTAGCTCTTGCGGTCCGGAGCCGGGCCGGGCACCCGCCCCTCGGTCCCGGCGTGGTGCCACACCCCGCCCTCGTCATGGAACACCTCGCCGACGTCGGCCCCGCGGTCGATGAGCTCTGACCGCGCCGCCTCGATGTCGTCGACGATCAGGTACAGGCCCTGCATCGAGCCCGGCGCGGCCGAGGTGATCTCGCTGCCGAAGATGACCGAGCACCCTGAGCCGGGCGGAGTCACCTGCACCACCCGGAAGCCGTCACCGGCGGCGAAGTCGATGTCCTCCCGCCATCCGAGCGCCTTGTAGAAGTCCTTGGCCCGGTCCACGTCGGCGACCGGCACCACCACGACCTCGAGCTTCATGTCCACGGCCTTCGGCTCCTCCCCCTCCGATGCCGGTGGCCCGCATCGGCCACCGGGCTGCTGTTGTGGCATGGGGGGCGTCCCTTCCACACTCGGGCTCCCGGCCGCCTCCGTCCAGGAGGCGCAGATTCAAATGTCGGCAGGCGGTCGTCCATCAGGCGGTGGGGGTGGGTCAGGAAATGGCTCGAGATGGGACAAGGCACGGCCTGGATCGTCGACCGTTCCGGTCCGGCTGCGTCACGTGCCCGGGACCGGCGCCACGACGATCCCGGCGTCCGGTGTCGTTGGGCAGGTGGCCGTCAAGCGGTGGCGGGCGGGCCGAGGATCTCGTGGCCGTACCGCCGGCCCGTCTCGATCAGGCGCGGGATGTCGGGCGGGGTCGGGTCCGGCAGGCCGGGGCGCTCGGCGGGGCGGCCGAGCTCGGCGATGAACTGCTCGAATCCGGACGGGGTGGTGATCTGCAGGCCGCGTACCGGTCCTTCGGTGACGACGAAGGCGTGCGGGATGTCGCGGGGCAGGAACGCGAAGTCGCCCGGTCCGGCGGTCCAGCGGTGGTCGCCGCAGTTGATGTCGATCTTTCCGTCGAGGATGTAGAACGCCTCGTCCTCGCGGCCGTGGATGTGCATGGGCGGTCCGAAGCCGACGGGTGCCGACCATTCGATGAGGGTGAAGGCGCCGCCGGTCTGGTCGGCGCCGGCCTTGACGCTCATCCGGGTGTCCAGGAACCACAGGTGCGGGCCGTCGGCGGGAGTGAGCAGGTAGCCGGTGGGGTCGAAGCTCATCGGGTCTCCTCGGGCGTGCTCTGCGTGGGCTGGTAGAAGCGGATCTCGATGCCGTCGGGGTCGTGCAGGCCGACGAGCACCTGGCCGACGTGCCCGGTGACGATGCCGCCGTGGGGCTCGCCCAGATCCTCCAGTCGCTGCTGCCAGGCCTTCAGGGCCTCGCGGGTGGGCACGCATAAGGCCATCGGGTCGAATCCGGCCAGTGCGGCGGCCCGTACCGGATCGTGGCGCAGGGCCACGTCGAGGGTGTCGTCCGCGTCCCGTAGAGCGACCCCCATGAGCGTGCCTTCTTCGACGAACTCGATGAAGGTGCGCAGGCCCAGCACGCGCTGGTACCAGGCGCGGCTGCGTCCGACGTCGGTGACCGGGAGTTTGACGTGGTGAAAGCCGCTGAGGGCGGGATCCATGACTACCTCCAGAGCATCTCACTAGAGTCGACTCTAGTGACCTTCCCTAGAGTAGGCTCTAGCGAATGAGTGATCGTGTCAAGACCACAACCGGAGGCGGCACCCGCCGGGCCGCCCAGGCGCGCGCCACCCGGCGACGGATCCTCGACGCCGCGCTGGAGCTGTTTCTGCGGCAGGGGTACGCCTCGACCACTCTGGATCAGATCGCCGCTGCGGCCGGCGTCGCGGTGCAGACGGTGTACTTCCACTTCGGCAACAAGGCCACGGTCCTCAATGAGATCATCGACGTGCAGTCCGTCGGCGACGACGAGCCGATACCGATGCTGGAGCGCCCCTGGGTGAGGCAGGTACGCGAGGAGCCCGGCGGCCGCGAGGCCCTGGCGATCTGGCTGTCCAACAGCCGCGCCGTCTTCGCCCGCGTGGCCCCGATCATGAAGATCGTCCGCGACGCCGCGGGCGCCGACCCCGCGATGGCCGCCCAGTACGAGACCAACCAGCAGCAGCGCTTCCTCGCCCACCAGGTCCTCGCCCGGCAACTGGCCGAAAAGCAGGCCCTGCGCCCGGAGCTGACCGTCGAGGAGGCGGCCGACATCATCTTCACCCTGATCAGCTTCGAGGTGTACCTGCTGCTCACCGACGTCCGCGGATGGACTCCCGACCGGTGGGAACGCTGGGCCCACACGACCCTCGCCGAGACGATCCTGCGATGAGAACGCCGCCGGGCTCAGGCCTGCGGCGGTGGAATCCTTCCCGGCCGCCGGGGCGTGATGGCAGAGGTCAGAACGGGACGCGGCCGGCGGCGGTGTCCTGGAGGGCTCGTAGGGCGCTGCGGACGGCGGGGATCTGGTCGGCCTCCCGATGGTGGAGGACGTACAGCGCTCTGGGCCGTATCCCCGTGGCCGGGCGGACGGCGACGCCCGGGTCGCGGGCCGCGTCCAAGGCGAGCTGCGGGAGCAGGCCCACGGCCAGTCCGCGAGCGATGAGCGCCTGGGTCAGCACGTAGTCGTCCGTCCCGTGGCGGATGTCCGGTGCGAACCCGGCGGCCTCGCATGCCTGGCGCAGGTGGGCCGTGCACCGTTCGCACCCTCCGACCCATTTCTCGTGCGCCAGCGCCCGCAGGTCCAGCGGCGTGTCCGAGGGGTGCGCGGACGGGTGGGAGGAGGGCAGAACGAGCCGCAGCGGATCCCCGCCGATCGGCACCCGCGCCAGCTCCCCGGTGCCGGGCGGCTCCTCGCCGGCGTGGGCGAACGTCACGGCCACGTCCACGTCCCCGGCGGCGAGCAGGCCGAGGGCTTGCGGGGGCTCGGCCTCGCGCAGCCGTACGTCGAGACCGGGGTGACGGCGGGCGAGCAGGCTCATCGCGGCGGGGACGAGGGTGGCACCCGCCGAGGGGAATGCGGCCAGCCGTACGGTGCCCGCACGCAACTGGACCAGCGCGTCCAGGTCCGCGGTCGCGGCCTCCACGCGGGTGGCGATGGCGTCGGCGTGCCGCAGCAGCGCGCGTCCCGCCTCCGTGAGCTGGACACCGCGTGGCCGGCGCAGCACGAGAGGGGTGCCCGCCTGGCGCTCGAGGTGGCGCAGGTGCTGGCTGACCGCCGGCTGCGTCCAGCCGAGCGACCTTGCGGCGCTCGCGATCGATCCGGTACGGGCGATCTCACGGAAGATCAGCAACCGCTGCACGTCCATGCCATAAGTATTGCTTGGGGGTCGGCCAAGAAGGCCAGGCCTACCTATGAGCCCGGCGCCCCGGCACGCTGGAGGCCATGATGCGAACCATCGGACTGCTCGGCGGCATGAGCTGGGAATCCTCCGCCGAGTACTACCGGCTGCTGAACGAGGAGACGCGGCGGCGCCTGGGCGGGCACCACTGCGCCAGGAGCGTCCTGCTGACCGTCGACTTCGCCGAGATCGAGGCCATGCAGCGTGCGGGGGAGTGGCACGAGGCCGGCCGGCTCCTCGCCGAGGCTGCCACGACCCTGGAACGAGCGGGTGCCGACATGGTGCTGCTGTGCACCAACACCATGCACCGGGTGGCCGACGCGATCGAGGCGGCGATCGGTGTGCCGTTCGTGCATCTCGTCGACGCCACGGCGCGGCGCGTCGCCGCCGCGGGGCTCACCACGGTGGGCCTGCTGGCCACCCGGTTCACGATGGAGATGGACTTCTACCGCTCGCGCATGCGCCGGCACGGCGTGGAGGTCGTGGTGCCGGAAGAACCGGACCGTACGCTCGTCCACGACGTGATCTACCAGGAGCTCACCAGGAACCGGATCGAGAGCTCCTCACGGGAGGAGTACCGGCGGGTCATCGCCGGGCTCGCGGGGCGGGGCGCTCAGGGGGTGATCCTCGGATGCACCGAGATCACCCTGCTGGTCGGCCAGGAGGACAGTCCGGTCCCGGTGTTCGACTCCACCCGCATCCACGTCGAGACGGCCGTCGAGCTGGCTCTGCGCCCCGTCCGGTCGTAGCCGGCGACACGGCCGTGCTCAGCTCGTGCCGCACCGCTCCCCGCCGTGCCCCGCACGTCGGCGCCCGACGTTGACGTGCGCCAGCGGTGCGTCGAGCGGGGACGTCCGTCGGTCAGGTTTGTACGCCCGGGTCGTCCTTGGTGCGTGGTGCCACGACGAACGCCGCCGCGAGGCAGGCGGCGGCCGTGGCCAGGGCGACGGTCACGCCGCCGCGTGGGTCGGCCGCGCTGAGGAGGACCCACCCGAACGCCGCGGTGCCGAACGAACCGCCGAGCTGGCGGGCGAAGGTGAGTGTGCCCATGGTGGCGCCGATCTGGTCGGGTCGGGCGCGCCCCTGGGCGATGAGCGTGTAGGCCTGCATGGACAGTCCCAGAGCGGCACCTGCCAAGGCCATGCCGGCGATGGCCACCGCGACGCTGCCCGCGCGGGGAAGGTCGTGGAGAGCGGGCAGGCAGGCCAGGGCGGTCATGCCGGCGATGCCCATCACGAGTGCCAGGCGGCCCCAGCGGGGCAGGCCGGGAAAACGGCGGGCCAGGACGGAGAAGGCGGTGGTGGCGGCCAACTGGCCCCCGGTCAGCGCCAGCAGGAGCACGCCCGTCTGGCCGCTGCCGGCGCCGGTTCCCTGCTGGACGGCCAGCGGGATGAACGTGAACGTACCGAACAGGGCGATGCCGCTCAAGCCGGTGGAGATGACGCTCCGGGCCACCGCGCGGTCCTGGAACAGCGACAGCGGGATCAGCGGTGCGGTGGCACGCCGCGCGACGCGGATGAACAGCCAGGTGCCGGCGGCGGTGACCGCGAGCACGGCTGCCGTGGCGGGGAGGTCGCGGGCCAGGGGCCCTACGGCGCCGAGGGCCACCACGCCGCCGCCCACGACGGTGATGAGCAGGGCGCCGCGGATGTCAAAGGAGGCGCGGGCGCGCGGTTTCGGCCCGCGGGGCAGACCGCGCTGAGCGAGCAACGCGGCAATGGCGCACAGGGGCAGATTGACCAGGAAGATCCAGCGCCAGCCCGGGCCGGCGGCCAGCAGGCCGCCCAGGGGCGGTCCGGCCAGCGCGGACAGCGCGAAGACACCGGTGAGATGCCCTTGCCGCCTGATCAGCTCTTCGCGGGTGAACATCTGCGCCAGGGCGCTGATGGCGGTGACGACCAGGCCGCCACCGCCGACGCCCTGAACGGCTCGCGCCGCGACGAGCGCGGGCATCGACGGCGCGAGAGCGCAGGCGAGCGATCCGGCGGCGAAGACGGCCAGGGCGGCGTTGAACACCGTCCGGCGGCCCAGCAGGTCGCCGAGTGTGCCGGATACGGGGGTGGAAACGGTGACGGTGAGCAGGTAGGCGGCGGTGACGCCGGCGATGGCGCCGCCGGCCGCCATCCCCGTGGCGACGCTGGGCAGGGCGGCGACGACGACGGTGGTGTCGAGCTGGGCCATGAGCATGCCCAGGAGCAGGGCGGCGAAGGCCTGGCCGATGGCGCGGGAGGACATGGCGGGCTCCGCCGGCGTAGACGTGTGCATATCGCACACGTTAAGATGCTTGCGAAATGCACGCAAGTTTGGAGTCGCAGCTCATGATCGAAGAACCGCACGACCGGCACGAACCCGTCTCCGCTTCGGAGCAGGATCCGTCCCGGGCGCACCTCGCGGGGGCGGGAACGGCCTTGTTCCGGCTGGTGCGCTTCTGGTCACGCCGCTGGGTGATGGCCGCCGCCGGCGAGGTCACCGGGGACATGAGCCGCGTACAGGACATCCTGGTGCTGGAGGCGATCGACGCCGCCTCATCGAGGCTCGGCGAGGTGTCGGTCACCGACGTCGCCCACGAGCTCGGGCTCGACAGATCCGGCGCCAGCCGGATGATCGGCGAGGCGGTCAAGCACGGCTACGTCACCCGGGCCTCGTCCGAGCAGGACGGCAGACGGGCGACTCTCTCCATCACCCCGGCCGGCGCGGAGATCCTGACCGGCGCCCACGCCTTTCAGGAAGAGGTCTTCGCCCGCCTCACGGCCACCTGGGACGCCCAGGACGCCACCCGACTGGCGGCATACCTGCGCCGCCTGGCCACCGAGACCGGAACACACCCGTCATGAGGCCGAAGGGTGGACGGACTGACGGACCGTGACGTTACTGTCCCGGCATGGCTGATTTCATCGGTGATGACCTCAAGGGTTCGCGGTTCGAACGCGTCGACCTCAGCGGCGCGAAGTTCTTCGCCGGCGACCTGTCCGGTGCCGACTTCCGCGGCATGCGGATGAGCGGTGTCGTGATGCGCGGAGTCGAGCTGGTCGACGTCGACATCTACGGCGAGATCGTCCACCTGACGATCAACGGTGTCGACGTCGGGCCGCTCATCGACGCCGAGCTCGACCGGCGACACCCCGACCGGCCCAAGATGCGCCCGGCCACGCCCGCCGGCTTCCGGGAGGCCTGGGACACCGTCGAGCGGCTCTGGGACGGCACCGTCCAGCGGGCCCGCCGCCTGGATCCCGCGCTGCTGCACGAGTCCGTCGGCGGCGAGTGGTCCTTCATCGAAACCCTGCGTCACCTCGTGTTCGCCACCGACGCCTGGGTCAGGAGGGCCGTTCTCGGAGATCCGGCTCCGTGGCATCCGCTGGACCTGCCGTGGGACGAGATGCCGGACATCCCGGGGATACCCCGCGACCGCAGCGCACGACCGTCGCTGGACACGGTGCTCGAGCTCCGTCGTGACCGGATGTCCACCGTGCGGGAGGTCGTCGACGGCCTCACCGACGAGTCGCTGGACGCCCACACCGAACCGGTCGAGGGGCCGGGATGGCCGCCGTCGCGCAGTTTCCCGGTGCGTGAGTGCCTGCTGTGCATTCTCGGCGAGGAATGGGAACACCGGCTCTACGCCGAACGGGATCTTGCCGCTCTGGAGGCCCGCCGCCCATAGTGCCTCGCCGGCAGGGTTGGTGCTCATGAGCCGAAGGACGTTTATCCAGCTCGCTGGGGAAATTCTCCTTGGACGAGTCCGTGTCGGGAGGGTCGTTGCCGATCGGCTGTCACGCGAGGAGAAACCATGAAACCGATCTTGTTCCGCGCCCTTCTCACCCTTGACCCGTCGGCGTATCCCGCCACTGGCACGTCGGAGACGATCCGCACCGGGGTGATACGCGTGCCCGACGAGAGAGAGCGGCAGTTCCATGCCCTGGTCGCCACAGCGGACAACGAGCCCTTCCGCCCCGAGGAACACTCCCGGGAGGTGAGCATCAGCATCTCCGACGAAGCCGCACCCGACTACCTGGCCACCGGCGTCGGCTTCGAGTTGTGGACGAGTCACCGGCGGATCGGCCACGGTGTCATCACCCGCCGGGCGTTCGTCTGAGCCCGCGACCCTTCCGGGCGTGCCGGCGGCGGAAGCGAAGCGGCAGGTTGCGGCGGTCGGATGCTGCCGTACGCGGTCGCCGACGCCTTGCCGTGGACCATGGAGACCGGCCTTGAGCTGCGGTTACCGCTCGCCTTGAGCTCGGCCCGGATCATGCGGCGGGCGTTCAAGAACGGTTCGACCGGGCCTCGATAACGTCGCATGCAGGGCACACATCGCACCGTGACGAAAGGACGCCGCATCTTGATGCCAGCGGGGGCCGGCTCGTGGAGCCGTATCGGCAGCGCATTCCCGGAGATGGGGTGATGGCCTCAAGAACGCGAAACGATGGCCATGACGGGCCGCCCGGTGCGGAGCCGACCTTGGGGACGCTGGTACGGGCCTGGCGGGAGCGGGCGCTGCTGACCCAGGAGCAACTGGCCCAGCGGGCCGGGCTGAACGTCCGCACCATTCGCCGGATGGAGCTCGGCACGCTGCACCGCCCGCGCGGGACGTCCGTGTCCATGCTGGCCGAGGCGCTGAACCTGGACACCGGCGAACAGGAGCGACTGTTCGCGGCGGCTCGCGGGGTCCCGGCCCGCCCCGCCCGAGACGGTTCCGAGTCCGTCGCGAACGTGCCGCCGAACGTGCTGGCCGTGCCGCGGCAACTCCCGCCCGGCGCCGCCCATTTCGTGGGCCGCCGCAAGGAACTGTCCACGCTGGACGCCATCCTCTCGGTCGAGTCGCCGGACCCCAGGGTGATGGTCATCGTCGGATGCGCCGGAATCGGCAAGACGACGCTGGCCGTCCAGTGGTGCTCAGCGGTCGCCGGCGAGTTCCCCGACGGGCAGCTGTACGTCAACCTCAGAGGCTTCGGCACGCTCAATCCGGTCGAACCGGCGAGCGCGCTGAACACGCTGCTCCGCGGCATGGGCGTGGCGCCCGAAGAGATCCCGGAGGACCAGGCCGCCGCGTCGGCGCTGTTCCGGACCCGTACGGCGGGCCGCCGCCTGCTCATCCTGCTGGACAACGCGCTCAACAGCGAACAGGTCCGCCCGCTCCTGCCCGCCCGCGGCTGCGTCGCCGTGGTCACCAGCCGCGACCAGTTGCGGAGCCTGACCACGCACGAGGCCACCACCCGCATCAGCCTATCGCCGCTCGAACCGCCGGACTCCGCGGAACTGCTGAGCAGGATCTCCGGCCGGGCCGTGACAGGCCGCGAGGAGCCGGTACGCGACCTCATGAAGCTGTGCGACAACTCGCCCCTCGCGTTGCGGATCATCGGCGAACGTCTCGCCAGGCAACCGGACGTCCCGCTCCTCGACCTCGTCGACGAGCTCGCCGGCGGCCATGAAGGGCTCGACGCGTTCTCCGGCGGCGACGACGCCTACTCGGACCTGCGCACGGTGTTGTCGTGGTCGTACCGGAATCTCCCCCCGGAGACCGCGTGGGTGTTGCGCGCGGTGGGCGGCCTGTATCCCGGCGCGGACTTCTGCACGGCGGCGGCGAGCGCTCTCGCCGGGTTGCCCGTCCGGCGGACGCGACAGCACCTGGACCGGCTGGTCTCCACCCATCTGGTCGAACAGCACGGCGGCGACCGGTTCTCCCTGCACGATCTGGTCCGCGCCTACGCCGCGGAGGAGAGCCGCCGCAACGACACGCCGTCCGCCCGCGAAGCCGCCGTCTCACGGCTGCTGACCTGGTTCATCCACTGCCTGTACGCGGCCGACGCGGCCTTCGCGCCCGACCGCATGCGCGAACCGATGGTCCGCCTCGGCGAACTGGAGGAATCGATCGAACCGGTCGCCTTCTCCGACCTGTCCGCGGCCCTGCGCTGGTGTGAACGCGAACATCAGACCATCACCGCGCTGCCCGCCTGGGCCCACGCCCACGGGGCCGAGCGCGCCGCCTGCCAGATCGCCTACCTGCTGGAAAGCTTCCTGGCCCACTACAAGCACTACCACGAGCTCCTCGACAGCCACAAAGCCGTGCTCCAGATCGACGATCTCCAGCTGCGCGGCCATCTGCTCAGCGCGATGGGCAACGCCAGCGACGAACTCCTCCGCAGCGAGGACGCCGACCGCTACCTCCATCATGCGCTGCGGGCGTTCCGGGAGTGCGGCGACCGCCGCGGCGAGGCCAAGGTGCTGAGCAACCTCGCCGCGAACGCCATCAGGCGCGGGAAGTACCACATCGCCCGCACCCGATGCGAGCAGGCGCTGGCCGTGGCGGTGGAGGCGGGCTATCTCCGTGGCCGCGCCCACACCCTGGACACCCTCGGCGAGGCCCATTTCGGTCTCGGCGACTACGAGTCGGCCATCGAGTGCTGGCGTCTGGCACTCGACATCAACCGGCGAAGCGGCGCCCACTTCGTCCAGGCCACGAACCTCACCAACGTGGGACGCGCCTACTCCGCCTCCGGGCACCACGAAAGCGCGATCGAGCACCACCGGGAGGCGATCGCCATGTTCCGGGAGATCGAAAGCCTGCGGGGCGAGGCGATGGCCCTGCTCAACCTGGGCTCCGCCTACCACGCCCAAGGCGCCGCCGCCGAGGCCAAGGCGGCCTGGCTGCAGGCGTGGGCCATGCTCTCCGAGCTCGGCGACGCCAAGGCCGCGGAGGCATGGGCGCTGGGAACCCAAGATGAGCGCCAAGGGCACCCGACGTCCTGCGAGCGGCCCCATGCCTCGCACGGCGACGCCGGGCGCGTGCCCCGGCTCGCCTCGCCCCCGAGCGCCTGCCCTAGAGTGCGGCCATGAACCCACCGGCATATCTTTCCGAACTGTTCTCCCTCGAGGACCGGGTGGCCGTGGTGACGGGCGGCAGCTCCGGCATCGGCCGGGCCATCGCCGAGGCCCTCGCCCGGGCGGGAGCGGGCGTCGTGATCGTGGCGCGTAAGGAGGCGCAGCTGGCGGCCACGGTCGCCGAGCTGGAGGCGCACGGTTGCCGGGCGGCCTGGGTGAGCGCCGACCTCAGCAGTCGTGACGGCGTCCGCACCGCTGCCGAGGAGGCGGCGGCGGTGTTCGGGGAGCCCGACATCCTGGTCAACTCCGCGGGGGTCAACCTGCGGCCGCCTATGGGCGAGCTGACCGACGAGGTCTGGGACACGACGATGGCGGTGAATCTGGAGGCGCCCTACCTGCTGGGGCAGCGGTTCGGTCCCGGCATGGCCGAACGGGGCTTCGGACGGATCATCCACATCAGCTCCCAGCAGGCGCACCGGGCGTTCGTGCAGAGCGGCGCCTACGGCGTGTCCAAGGGAGGGCTGGAGTCGCTGGCGCGTTCGCAGGCCGAGGCGTGGTCGCCGCACGGCGTCACGTGCAACACGCTCGTCCCCGGGTTCGTGATGACGCCGCTGAACGCGCGGCTGTCATCGGATCCGGAGAGAGTGGCGGCGCTGGCGGCACGCACGATGATCGGGCGTAACGGGCTGGCCGAGGACTTCGCCGGTGCGGCGGTGTTCCTGGCCGGCCGCGCCTCCGCGTACATCACCGGGCAGTCGATCTTCGTCGACGGCGGTTTCTCCGTTCACTGAGCCGCCACGTCCATGTCTGGCGGGTGAGCCCTACGACGTCTGCCTGCGCGCTCGCCACTCCGGCGCCAGCACCGACCAGACCTCGAGGTCATGGCGCTTGCCCCGGTGCGGGTAGCTCTCGCGCAGCACGCCGTCCTTCGTCATCCCGAGCCGCCTGGCCACGGCGATGCTGGCCTCGTTCGCCGACGAGGCCAGCCACTCAACGCGGTGGATGCCCCGCTGCTCGACGGCCCAGTCGATCAGCACGCGCACGGCCCTGGTCACCAGGCCCCTTCCCACCGCCGACGGCTCCAGCCAGCAGCCCACCTCGGCGGTGCCGCGCTCGACGTCCATCGTCCGGAGGACGACTCCGCCGACCAGCTTGCCGTCCGTCCAGATGCCCTCCATCCGCCCGGTGTCGGCCGCCGCCTTCTCCGCGTACGACCGGAGGTAGAAGCGGCTCGACTCCAGGTCCGTGACGACGTCGGCGAGCGGGACGTGCCGCCCGATGAACTCCCTGGCCCGGTCGATGTGCGCCAGGAACTCCCCGGCCCGCCACGGCTCGAGCGGACGCAGCTCCGCGCCGTCGTCACCCAGGGATATTGCGTACATCATCGCCCTCCACGCTCCCAACCAGCGCAAAAACAGCGAACGGATCCTCTCATGTAGGGCCTTCGCCGTGCACACCTGGCACAGTATCTTCAGAAATTACTGAAGATTCGATATGTTGGTCGCGTTCGAGTGGCTCGCGGCGGCTCGATGGTGTGCCGGGAAGCCTGGTCGGCGGCGATGAAGGCAAGTATCTGGAGGACCCCTGTATGACCATCGATCTCATGGGCCTGTTCACCGCGCCCGACCGCGACGCCTTCCTGGCCGAGCTCGCCAAGGCGGGACCGGTCACCCGTGCGCGCTACCTCGACGGCACCCCAGTCTGGCTCGTCAGCGGCTACGAGGAGAGCCGGGCCGCGCTGACCGACCCCAGGCTGAGCAGCGACATCGCCCGCCAGTCCAGGGTGGACGTGGCCGCCGCCGCCGGGCTTCCCGAGGACGTGCGCCCGTACCTGATGAAGACGCTCGGCGCCTACGACCCGCCGGACCACACCCGCCTGCGCAGGCTGGTCTCCCGCGAGTTCACCGCCCGCAGGGTGGAGCTGCTGCGGCCGCGGATCCAGCAGATCGCCGACGAGCTGCTGGACGGCCTCGCCGGCCAGGAGGAGGCCGACCTCATCGCGTCGTTCGCCTACCCGCTGCCGGTCACGGTCATCTGCGAGCTGCTCGGCGTGCCCGAGGCCGACCACGACACCTGGGGCGCCTGGTCGCGGGCGCTGACCGCGCCCGATCCGGACGCCATCGCCACCGGCGCCCGGAACCTCATCGGCTACATGGCGAAGCTGATCGAGGCCAAGCGCGCCGACCCGGGGGAGGACCTGCTGTCCGCGCTGGTCCAGGCCCGGGACCGGCTCAGCGACGAGGAGCCGATTTCGGTCGCGATCACCATCCTGCTCGCCGGGCACGAGACCACCGTCAACCTGATCGGCAACGGCGCGCTGCATCTGCTCACCCACCCGGACCAGGCCGACCGCCTGCGCGGCGACGCCGCGGCCATGAGCGTGGCCGTGGAGGAGCTGCTGCGCCACAGCGGCCCGGCCGACATCGCCCCGATGCGCTACACCCTCGAACCCGTCGAGATCGCCGGCGTCGTCATCCCCGCGGGAGAGGCGGTGCAGATCGTCTACGCCACCGCCAACCGCGACCCACGCCGTTTCGCCGACCCGGACCGGCTGCAGTCCGACCGGCGGGACAACCCGCACCTCGGCTTCGGCCACGGCATCCACTACTGCCTGGGCGCGCCCCTGGCCAGGGCCGAGGCGCAGATCGCGCTGCACACCCTGCTCGTTCGCCTGCCGCGGCTGCGCCTGGCGGTCCGGGCCGAGCAGATCACCTGGCGGCCCGGCGTCATGCGGGCACTGGCCGCGCTGCCCGTCCGGCCGTGATCCCCGGCGCCCGCGATCAGGGGATCCGGCCGGCGGCGGGCCGGGCCGGGCTTCCGGGCGGCAGGAACACGTACCGCTTCTTGCCGCCGCTCAGGCGGAGCTCGACCGGCGTCCATGAGATGAGGAAGCGGGCCGGCGGCTCGCGCGAGGTCGTGAGGACGCCGACCCGGTCGCCCCGGCTCATCGCGGCCCTGATGGAGGACGGCACGGACAACGTGCCGCCATAGTGCCTGAAGACCCCGTGCGAGCCGCACCGGGCCAGATAGGCGACCTGTACGGCGTCGTGGCCGTACAGGAAACACGGAGGGCTCAACCCCAGCCGCTGGAGCCGGGAGGCGACCTCGGCGGTGACGGCGCGTGCGGCGTGGACCTGCCTGCCGAAGACGTAGGCGGATCTGGCCTGCACCACGAAGTAGCACAGCAGCCCGATGACGGCGAGCACCGCGGTGGCGCGCCGCCGGCACAGCCGGGCGATGCCCGCGGCCACCGGGAGCGCGAGCAGCGCGTAGGCGGGGAGCAGGAAGCGCGGGGCGGCGTAGCCGACGGTGAAGAGGTAGACGAGGGCGAGCGACAGGCCGCAGGCGAGGGCCGCCACGAGAGCGCGCCCCCTGGGCCGCCACACACCCAGCACCGCGAACACGGGCACGGCCGCGAACCAGGCGATCTGCGCCGGCGGGAAACCCCCGCATTCGACGCCGAAGCGGCACAGCAGAGGGCCGTCCAGCGCACGGAGATGGTCGGGCAGGCTGAAGTGCAGCCCGGTCGCGTTCTCCGCCCCCGCCGCCCGCAGGCGCGCGAGCGGCCCGCCGAACCGGAGGACGGCCTCGGCCGTCCACTGCGCCCAGCCGATCGCGAGCCCGCCGGCCGTGGCCAGCGCCAGCCGCGGTCGCCTGCCCGCGATCCCGTACGCGAGCAGCGGCAGCGCCAGCCACGTCGCGTCCGAGGGACGGGCCAGCGAAGCGACCGCGAACGCCGCCACCGCCCCCGCCGTGGCCAGGCGGGGCCTGGGGCGCGTCTCGGCCAGGCAGGCCAGGCCGACCCCGGCGACGCCGCTGTAGGCGACCCACATGTTCGGCATGGCCTCGTTGGCGTAGAAGAGGGACAACCACAGGCCCGCGAAGAGCGCGGCGGCGAGCGGTGCGACCGGCCTGGGCTGCAGGCGGATCCAGGGTGCGTAGGCGAGGAACAGCGCGAGGCCGGACAGCAGGCTGAGATAGACCCGGATGGCGGTCACCGAGGGCGTGATCAGCGCGATCGGGGCCACGAGGAGCTGGACCCCCCGGGCGCGCGGCGCCGTGAACTCGGCCGCGGGCACGCCGCGGGCGACCTGGCTGAGGTAAACGCTCTCGTCCCAGCCCAGCCCGAACCTGGCCGTGAACACCAGCTGGACCGCCGTGTACCCGGCGGCCACCAGCGCCAGCGCCAGGTACGCGGCCGGCCGTGCCCGCGGACTTCCGACGTCCGGAGAACCCTCATGCATGGCTCTCACGCTACGAATGGCGAGGTCAGAGCCGGTTCAGGGCACGGTCGGCGCCCCGTATTCCCTTGGCGTGCGTCTCATGGGCCGGACGGCGACGGCCGGTGCAGACCCCAGGCGCCGGAGGTCCGGTTGGCCAGGACGTAGACGAGTCGACTGGGATCAGCTCCGCGTGCACTTGCCCGCCAGCCAGGCGCGGTACTCCTTCGTGTAGTTCGTCATGACGCTCTTCGGCGCCTGGTCTAGCACGGCCTGCCACTGGCGGGTGTTGCCGGTCCAGGCGGGGGCGGGCTCGTCCCAGGCCACGCCGTCGGTCCAGCGGGCGGCGGATCCCTTGAGGAGCCCCGGGTGGCGCTCGGCGAGCTGACCCTGGATCCAGGCGTCCTGCGAGTAGACCATGATCTGCTGCGCGCCCTGCCGCTCCTTGATGGGGTCCGAGATCTCTTTCCAGGCTTGTGCCGCGTACGCGGGGTCGGACAGGATGCTTCTCGTCTCCGGCTTGACCTCCACGAGCGCGATCAACCCGCGCGATTTCACGTGATCCAGCCACTGCCGCAGCGTGTAGACCTGCTCTCCCTTGTACGGGCCGCGCGCGATGCGGCGATCCTGCAGATTGTGCGCCCCGGCCGTCCACCAGATGTCGGTGATGTTCTGCTTTTCGCCTGTTAGCCCGTTGGTGGAGGTGTTGTGCCACATCACGGCCTTGGTGCCGTTCCTGGTCAGCTGGACGTCACCCTCCACCCCGTCCGCGCCCCAGGTCTTCTGGTCGTTCACGCCGCGCGGATGGTTGGGCTGGCGTACCTGGTCCTTGGACCAGGCGTTCGCCCCCGTGGGATAGCCGCCGTGCCCGAAGACCAGGGGGCAGGCCGCCAGGCGGGCCGCCTCCGCGGGCGTGACGGTCACGAGCCCGGCGGCGGCCGCCAGGGTCGCCATCGACACCGTGAGCGTCGCCTTCATCGTCATGCGTGGAAACCCCATCCGTGTTGGCCGGCAGAAGCGATCATTCGCACAAGGCAGGGTATGGGCGATCAACGCCACCGCGAAGCGATCTTCACAATTAACTTCGTCAAGAATTGAATTCTGGCGTAAGGGCGTTTACGCTCCAGAGAT
This sequence comes from Nonomuraea sp. SYSU D8015, assembly GCF_008065375.1. Classification (GTDB taxonomy): domain Bacteria; phylum Actinomycetota; class Actinomycetes; order Streptosporangiales; family Streptosporangiaceae; genus Nonomuraea. The sequence goes on along the minus strand of NZ_VJYI01000025.1, from coordinate 25,115 downwards.
CCGATGTCTCCACACCTCTCGGTGGTGACGATGCCGTCTCGACGATCCCTGCTGAAGGCCGGCGGAGCTCTCGCCGGAGCCGCGTTCGTCTCCGGCGCCGGGCCCGCGCGGGCCGAGTCCGGCGCGCCCGACCCCTGGCAACAGGTTCCCCAGATTCTCCGTAAGATCCGACCTCCTCGTTTCCCTCGCCGAAGCTGGGACGTCACCGTCTTCGGCGCCGTAGGGGACGGCACGACCGACTGCACGGCGGCGTTCAAGGCGGCGATCGCCGAATGCCATCGCAGAGGCGGCGGCCGGGTCGTGGTCCCGCCCGGGCGGTTCCTCACCGGCGCCGTCCACTTGCTCAGCGACGTCGAACTGCACGTGTCCGAGGGCGGCGTGATCGCCTTCAGCACCGACCCGAACGCCTACCTCCCGGTCGTCTTCACCCGGTGGGAGGGCACCGAATGCTATAACTACAGCCCTTTCGTCTACGCCCACGGCCAGCGGAACATCGCGATCACGGGCATGGGCACGCTCGACGGCCAGGCCAGGCAGGGCCCCTGGGAGAGCTGGTACGCCAATGGCGGGCCCCAGGGCGGCGACCAGCGGATGCTGCGCAAGATGGGCGACGACGGCGTGCCGGTCGAGCAGCGCGTGTTCGGGGCGGGCCACTACCTGCGGCCCGCCATGATCCAGTTCGTGAAATGCCAGAACATCCTGGTCAGCGACGTCACGATCCTCGAGCCGCCCATGTGGACGGTGAACCCGGTCCTGTCCAGGAACGTCACCGTGCGCGGCATCACCGTCGTCAGCACGCTGTACAACACCGACGGCTGCGACCCCGAGGCGTCGTCGTACGTGCACATCCACGGCTGCCGCTTCAACACCAACGACGACTGTGTAGCGGTCAAGTCGGGACGTGACGCCGACGGCCGCAGGGTCGGCGTGCTCAGCGAGAACATCGTCGTCCAGGACTGCCTCTTCTCCGGCCGCTGGGGCGGCATCACGGTCGGCAGCGAGATGTCGGGCGGCGTGCGCAACGTCTTCGCCGAGCGATGCGCGATCAACTCGCCGGACTTCCCCGGCAACCACCCGGTGAAGTATCCCGTCTACATCAAGGCCAGTAAGAAGCGCGGCGGCTTCGTCGAGGGCGTCTACGTGCGCGGCTTCACCGGCCAGAACGTGGACCGGGAAGTCATGTTCGTCAACATGGCCTACGCGAGCAACGAGCAGGGCACCGAGCCGGTGTCGGTCCGCGACATCCGGATGGAGCGGACCCGGCTCGACGGCGCCGACGCGGTGCTCAACCTCGTCGGCCTGGAGACCGACCACCTGGTCGGGGTGCGCCTGGAGAAGTGCGCGTTCACGAACGTCGCAGGGCCGAACAAGATCGCATTCACGGACGACCTGGTCATGCGGAAGGTGTTCGTGAACGGGGTGGAGCAATGAGACGCCTCGTGACCGCCCTGATCCTGCTGGTGGCGGCCGGGGTGACGGCGGTGCCCGCCGAGGCTCGGGCCGAGGCGGTGCGCGGATGGACGATCCTGTCCGGCAGCGACGCCGGGGCCGACGCCGTCATCGCCGCCGCGCGGCCGTACCGGATCAATCATCTGCAGCTGAGCCACCAGATCGTCCACGACCTGCGCGAGGTGCGCGAGCCCGCCAAGCAGGCGCAGGTCAACCGGCTCACCGAGGCGGCCCACGACGCCGGGATCGCGGAGGTGGCGGTCTGGGACCACTCGCTGTACGACCTGAGCCACTACCCCGAGGAGTTCCGCACCGGGCCCGGCGGCACGATCGACCTGGACGATCCGGCCTTCTGGGAGTGGTTCAAGCAGGACTACCGGGAGATGCTCGATCTGGTGCCGGACATCGACTCGGTCGTGCTGACCTTCATCGAGACCGGCGCGCGGGTGGAGCGGCAGCACTCGGCGCGGCTCGCCACTGCCGAGCAGAAGCTGGCCTACCTGGTCGACCAGGTAGCCGAGGTCATCGTCGGCGAACGCGGGCTCGGGCTCTACCTGCGGACCTTCGGCTACTTCCCGGAGGAGATGGAGCGCACGATCGGCGCGATCACGCTCGTGCGCAACCCGTACGTCAAAGTGATGGCCAAGGCCACACCGCACGACTTCTTCCTCACCCACCCGAACGACGCCACGATCACGCGGATCGGTCGGCCCGTCCTCGTCGAGTACGACGCGGCGGGAGAGTACAACGGTCAGGGGAAGATCGCCAACGCCTGGCCGGAGGAGCACGTCAAGCGGCTGCGTCACTACCAGACGCTGCCGAACGTGATCGGCTACGTGGCCAGGACCGACCGCTACGACGACTCGCGCATCATCGGCACGCCCACCGAGATCAACCTGTACGCGCTGGCCCGCGCCGCAGAGGACCCCCGGGTGAGCGTGGAGACGATCTATCGCGAGTTCACGGCCAGGACGTACGGGCCGCGTGCCGCCCATGCGGTCGCCTCGGCGCTGTCGAAGTCGTACGAGATCGTCACCTCGGTGCTCTACAGCCTGGGCACGAACACCGCCAACCACTCCCGGCTGGACTACGAGCCGTACTGTTCGAGCTATCACCGCAGCGTGTCCGGCAAGTGGATCGACCCGCCCGTCACGTACGTCCGGCACGGCGTGAACCGGCGCCTGCACTTCTGGATCGACGTGGTCAACCACCTGTCGCCGGCCGCCTGCAAGGCCGACCCGACGCTGGCCCGGGAGGCGCAGTACGTGCTGGACCGGGGATGGGTGACCCCGGGCGACCAGATGACGCCCGCGTACCTGCGCTACGTGCTCACTGAGAAGGACCACGGGGTACGGCTGGCGGACAGCGCCCTGCGCGAGGTCGTCAGAGCGCGGAAGGACCTGTCCCCGGAGCACTTCCAGCAGCTCAAGGCGTATTTCGAGAGGACGGTCCTGACCGCGAGGCTGCAGCGGGCCGTCGCCGCGGCCTACTTCGGGTACCGGATCTACGTGCGCGACGAGGAGCAGCGGAGCCCGCGGATGCGGCGGCTCATCTGGGACGGGCTCGACGACGCCCAGCGCATCGCCGAACAGATCCGGACCTATCCGGTGCCGGCGGCGAGTGGCGAGTGGGACTGGGTCAGGGACGCGGCCGAGGCCGCCAAGTACCACGAGCGGATCTCCCAGGGCTGGGACCGGTACGGCGGCGTCGCGGTTCCCCGGCCCTGAGTCGGCGTCCCCGGCGGCGTCCCCGGCACCGCCTGGTCAGGCCACTCTTTCGAGGTCGTCGTGGGTCACCTGGTGGGCCAGCGGCAGCCCGGTGATCAGCCGCTCCAGTTCGTCCAGCACGGCGGCGCCCATGCGGGACAGCTCGTTGCCGTGTGAGCCCGCGATGTGCGGGGTGAGGAAGGCGTTCGGCAGGTCGAACAGGGGCGAGCTCGCCGGCAGCGGCTCCGGCTCGGTGACGTCCAGGACGGCCGACAGCCGGCCCGACTTGAGCTCGGCGACGAGGGCCTCGGTGTCGACCAGCGATCCCCTGGCCGTGTTGATCAGCACCGCGCCGTCCGCCAGCAGCGCCAGCCGCTCGCGGTCCAGCATGTGCCTGGTCTCCGGGGTGGCCGGGGCGTGCAGGCTGACGATGTCGCTGCGGCGCAGCAACTCCTCCAGCGACACCTGCCGTACGCCCGGCACGCGGGTGTACGGGTCGTAGAGGCACAGGTCGAGGTCGTACGGCGCGAGCAGCTCGATCACCTTGCGCCCGATGCGCGAAGCGCCGACGATGCCCACCTTCCGGCCGTTGTTGCCGATGGACGGCTGGATCTCGGCGAGGGTGAAGGAGCGCTCGCGGCGGTAGCGCTCGTTCAGAGCGAAGACTCCCTTGCCGGCCATCAGGACGGCGGCGACCGTGTACTCCGCCACCGGGACCGCGTTGGCCGCGGCCGCCGAGGAGATCAGCAGGCCGCGCTCCCAGCAGGCGGGCGTGACCAGGGCCTTCACCGAGCCGGCGGCGTGGAGCACGCCCCGCAGGCGCGGCGCCGCGGCCAGGACCGCCTCATCGAGCGGCGGGCAGCCCCAACTGCTGATCAGGATCTCGGTCTCGGCGAGGGCGAGGGCGAGGCGCGGATCGTCGAAGCGCTCGGCGACCAGGGTCACGTCGATGTCGGCCAGCGTGTCCAGCCGCCGCAGCAAGGGCGCGGGGAAGAGCAGAGCGAGGTGTTCCTCGCGCATGGCGAACAGCGCCTTCGGGCGTGGGGACACGGGTGGAGCCTCCATTCATAGACATCGGTTTCTAAAGGTAGGAGCACAACCGTTGCCGGTCAATGGTGCGCCTGCGGTAACCGTGATGATCGACGTTCACGCAGCAGAGGAGGGCTTTCCCTAGGTTGAAGCGCACTCTTGTGTAACGTATCCGTAACGCCGCCTTGTGGTCATTGCCGCTCCGCCGTAGCGTTCGCAGCTACCGGTTTCTATCCAACCTTGAGCGCACCTTCTGCCGCCTCAGACGGGACTTCGGTGATGAGCACGCTACAGACGAGGCAAGAACCTCAGACCAGACCGCCTTCAGCGCCACCCCGGCGCAGACGCCGGACCCGAGGGCCGGCGGCCCGCGCGGCCTGGTCGGTCGGGCTGCTCGCGCTGCCGGCGGTCGTCTACTTCGTGGTCTTCAACTACCTGCCGATGGCCGGCCTGGTGGTGGCGTTCAAGGAGTTCGACGTCAACCTGGGGATCTTCGACAGCCCGTGGAACGGGCTGGAGAACTTCCGCTACTTCCTGGAGTCCGGGGACGCGGCGAGGATCCTGTTCAACACCCTCTTCCTCAACGTCCTGTTCCTGGGCGCGACGCTGGCCGCCGGGATCCTCCTGGCGATCATGCTGAACGAGATCCGCAGCACCTTCTTCAAGCGGGTCTCCCAGTCCGTCGTCTTCTTCCCCTACTTCGTCTCCCCGGTCGTGATCAGCATCATCCTTCAGGTGCTGCTCGCCGGGGCGACCGGCGGGGGAGGGGCGGTCAACGACGCCATGAGCGTCTTCGGCCTGCCCTCGGTGGACTGGTACACCGAGCCGGGGCCGTGGCCGTGGATCCTCACCGTGGTGAAGATCTGGCAGCTCGGCGGCTACCTGAGCGTCATCTTCCTCGCCGCCATCACGGGCATCCCCGAGGAGGTCTACGAGGCCGGCATGATCGACGGCGCCTCGCGCGCCCAGATGGCCTGGCGCATCACCCTCCCGCTGCTGAAGCCCACCGCGGCGGTGCTGCTGGTGCTGGGGGTCGGCCGGATCTTCTACGGCGACTTCGGCACCATCTACGCCATCATCGGCGACAACGGCACCCTGTTCGAGAACACCGACGTCATCGACACCTACGTCTTCCGCGCCCTGCGCCAGCTCGGCGACTTCGGCACCACGGCCGCGATCGGCCTGTTCCAGTCGGTGGTCGGCTTCATCCTCGTGGTGATCGCCGTCATGATCCAGCGCAAGTACTCCAAGGAGACCAGCATCCTATGAGCACCAGAAAGCTGGAACCGTTCACGATCGTCAGCATCATCGGCGTCTCGTTCGCCGTGCTGGCCTGCGCCATCCCCTTCTGGATGATCATCTCAGGGTCGTTCACGAGCGAGACGAAGCTGGCCACGACCGGCTACAGCCTCTTCCCCGACTTCGACTTCACCGCCTACAAGATGATCCTCACGGGTCCGGCGGTGCTCGACGCCTACCTCGCCAGCCTCTTCATCACGGGCGTCGGCACGGCGCTGTCGCTGGCGGTGACCTCGGGGCTGAGCTGGGCGATCGCCCGCCGCCTGCCCGGCATCAGCCGGCCGCTGACCATCTTCTCCTACCTGCCGATGCTGTTCTCCGGCGGCCTGGTGCCCCTCTATCTGCTCGTCACGCAGTACCTCCACCTGCAGAACAGCTACTTCTCGGTCATCCTGCCGCTGCTGGTCATGCCGTTCCTGGTCTTCGTCCAGGTCAGCGCCTTCCGCCAGTTGCCGGAGTCGATCTTCGAATCAGCCAAGATCGACGGTGCGGGCGAGCTGCGCATCTTCTTCACGATCGCGCTGCCGCTGTCCAAGCCGATCCTGGCCGTCGTCGGCCTCTTCTACGCCGTGCACTACTGGAACGACTGGTTCATGGCGCTGTTGTTCATCGACGACCCGCACAAGGCCCCGCTCCCGCTCGTCCTGCAGAACCTGATCTCCAACATCTCGTTCACGCAGATGTTGCCGCAGCTCGCGGAGGCGGCCACCCCCGTCTACCAGCTCCGGCTGGCCCTCACCGCCGTCGCCATCGGCCCGATCCTGCTCGCCTACCCCTTCGCCCAGCGCTACTTCGTCAAGGGCATCACCCTCGGTGCCACCAAGGGCTGAATTCCGCTCCCCCCACCCCTTTATGGAGTTACCGTGTCCAACCCCATGATGTCGCGGCGCGGCCTGCTGGCCGCCGGCGGCGGTCTGTCCCTCGCCGCGCTCCTCGCCGCCTGCGCCGACGACTCCCCCTCGCCCCAGGCCAGCAGCAGCCAGGGCAGCGGCCCGCTCACGATGAGCATGCTGCTGCCCGGCGACGTGCCGGCCGGCTGGGACCCCGTCCTGGCCGAGGTCAACAAGAAGCTCCAGGCCGACCTGGGCTTCACCATCAAGCCGCAGTTCATCCCGTGGACCAGCTACGGCCAGCAGGCGCTGCTGAAGTTCACCGCCGGTGAGAAGTTCGACACCGCGCTGCAGGCACGCTGGCTCAACATGACCCAGCTGGCGGCCAGCGGTTCGATCGTCGAGCTGAGCAGCCTGCTGTCCAGCGGCAAGTACCCCAACCTGACCGCCACCATCGACCCGAAGATCATCGAGCTGAACCGGTGGAGCGGCAAGCTCTACGGCCTGCCCCAGATCAACTCGGTCGCCCGCTTCCACCACTTCAGCATCCGCCAGGACCTCGCCGACAAGCTCGGCATGAGCGACATCACCGACTTCGCGGGCCTGGAGAAGTTCTGGTACGACGTCAAGCAGAAGAACAAGGACATCATCCCGATCGGGATCAGCTCCCGGATGCCCAAGCTGCTGGTGGCGTGGAACCCGGTCGGCTGGCTCAACCCCGCCATGTGGGACAACCCCGCCGTGAGCGTCGCCTCCTTCACCGGCGACTCGCTCAACTTCGTCCTGGCCGCCGACGGCAAGACGACCGGGTCGTCCAACCCGATCCCGTGGTGGGAGGCCCCGGGCATGGTGGACGCGCTGCGCCTGATCCGCAAGTACTACCAGGACGGGCTGATCAACAAGAACGCCCTCACCCTCGACTCTAAGGCGCTCGACTCCCAGTTCAAGGCCGGCCGCGTCGCCACCGGCTGGGCGATGACCGACGGCCTGTCCTCCACGGCGCTGCCCGAGCTGACCAAGAACGTGCCGGGCGCGATGCTCTCGAACGTGATGCCGCTCAAGGGCGGCGAGAACGCCAAGCCCTACCAGACCTTCCAGAGCGACAACTTCGTCGTCCTCAACGCCAAGGGCCAGAGCAACGAGAAGGCCATGCAGCTGCAGGACTGGGTGTCCATCAAGGAGAACCACGACCTGCTCAACTACGGCATCCCCGGCAAGGACTGGAACGCCATCGGCGAGGACAAGTACGAGAAGCTGTCCACCTACACCTTCCCCGGCTTCGCCCTCGCGTGGCGGGCCAAGCTCGAGCGCCGGATCAAGGACATGACCGAGTCCGAGACCAAGTGGTTCGACTGGGCTCAGAACATTGACAACTTCACCGTCGACCCGTACGCCAGCTTCGTCCCCGACCCCGAGCCGGTGAAGCGGGAGAACACCCAGGTGACCGCGGCCATGACGCAGTTCGCCAACCCGCTGTTCATCGGCGCGGTGGACGTCGACCAGGGCCTCGACAAGCTGAAGAAGGCGCTGGACCGGGCCGGCCTGGCCAAGCTCCAGGCGGAGATGGCCAAGCAGGCCGACGCCTACCTCAAGGGCCAGTAGGACACGAGCACGCCGGGGCAGCGGCTCGGCCGCCTTACGGGGGATCTCACACCGAGAAAGGAAACACCTCCCATGAAGCATGAGCTGTCCCGGCGTGCCGTTTTACGGGCGACCGGCGCCGGAGTCGCGGTCGCCGCGAGCGGGAACTGGCTGGCCGGCCCCGCGTCGGCCGCCACGACCGGCGCCGGCCGCCGGCCGCTGGATGTGGTGGTCTTCGGCGACGCGGCGTCGGAGGCCGCCCACGCGGTGACCCCGACCGGGTCGGACGTGGTGGCGGGGGCGCTCGGCCAGAGCGCCCGCGTGCTCAACCCCCAGACGCCGGCGAGCGCCTGGGGCGGCACCGTCGCCTGCACGGTCAAGTGCGCGCCCAAGGGCACCACGTACGTGACCATCAAGCTCTGGGGCGGCGACCGCGCCCCGACCGAGGCCGACCAGTCCCGGCTGCAGCTCTTCTGCGAGGGCGAGCAGGTCGGCCACTACCACCTGGGCGCGGTCGACCCGCTCGACATCCTCAGCCTGGACGCCCACTCGCCGGGCCGCTTCCACTACCACACCCTGCCGCTGCCCGAGGCGATGACCAAGGACAAGGAGCAGGTCACGCTGGAGATCCGGGGCATGGGCCGGGTCTGGGGGTACGGGCAGAACGCCGCGGAGTTCTACCGCACGCTGAACCGGCCGACCCGCCCCTTCTACCGGATCTACACGCACCAGGAGCCGTACTTCCCGGGAGACGACATCCAGGGCCCCGCGCCCGAGGTGGCCTCCCGGCCCGCGCCGGGCCCCGAGGTCCTGGACAAGATCAAGGCCAGGGTGCTCAACGAGCACCGCAACTGGCTGGGCGGCAACGCCGCGTCGATGGACTCCTGGGCCTACCTGAGTCTGGCCGAGGGCTACTTCTACCCGGACAGCCCCGCCTACCGGAACCCGGACGCCATCGACCAGGTGCTGGGCGCCATCGACGCCCGCTACACCAGGTGGCTCAAGGACCCCACCGTGCTCACCGCCTCGGACCAGCAGTGGGAGGGCTTCGGCAAGGTCGGGCACGTGCTGGTCCTGCTCAAGGACGTCCTGGGCGACCGGCTGGAGCGGCGGATCGGGGCCAGGACCGTCGGCGCGCCCAACCCCGGCTTCGAGCGCGGCGGCACCGCGCCCGCCTCCTGGACCACCGCCCGATGGGCCGGCACGGCCACCTGGCTCTGGGACGACACCGTCAAGCGCGGCGGCCTCCGCTCGGTCAAGATCGTCGCCGACGCGGGCGCGGCGGCCGGGTGGAGCACCTCGCAGAACCGCACGCTGATCGGCCAGGGCAGGCACCGCTACAGCGTCTGGGTCAAGACCGAGAGCGTCGTCGCCCCCGGCGCCTACCTCGACGTGCTCTTCTACGACTCCGCCGGGAAGATCGTCGGCACCGACAACAAGTTCTACGCGCCCACCGGCACGCGGGACTGGACGCAGATCACGGCCGAGCTCACCACCCCGGCCACCGCCACCGAGCTCCGGCTGGACGTGCGGGTCCAGGGCGGCGGCACCGCCTGGTTCGACGACGTCGAGGTCACCCCGCTGGACGGCGCCACCGAGCCCGACCAGGGGGACCTGCCGGTCCGGCGGGAGGCGTACACGAAGATGATGGCCGAGTCCGTCTCCTACTGGCGGCAGCACATGCCGCACTACAGCAACCAGGTGCAGATCTGTGCGCTCGGCATCTACCGCTGCAACCGCGGCCTGATGCTGATAAATCCAGACAAAGCGCCGTTGACCGAGGAGAAGGCCCGCGACTACATCCACCAGGCCGTCGGGCTCAAGCCCTTCGTCGGCAGGGAGGACGCCTCCGGCACCCCCAGCAAGCCGCTGGGCGAGCACTTCTACCAGACCACCAGGAAGGGGCTGACCAAGGAACTCGGCTACGTCGGCAGCTACGGCGAGGTCACCTGCTGGCTCGTGCAGCTGTACGAGGCGGTCACCCGCTTCGACGGCGTCAAGGACCCCGAGCTCGAGGCCCAGCTGGTCAAGATGATCAATGCGCGGGCCGTCTTCCGCTACCCCGACGTCGACAACGACGGCTACCGCACCATGCGCCTGGAGGCGGCGGTCGGCTGGCGGGACGACCACTATCCCGGCATCGTCACCTACGCCCAGCGGGTGGACTGGGACGGCCACCCGCTCATGGCCTCCGGCGTCTTCTCCGACCCCGCCATCGTCGGCCGAGGCCGGCGCATGGTGGCGGACAACCAGTTCTTCGGCAGCCTCGACCTCCTGCAGAACCACACCTGGTCGCGGGTCGGGGTGGTCGCCCTGCGGCTGCTCGCACGGGACTGGCCCGCCTTCAGCGCGCGTGCGGGCGAGCCCCACGGGTTCCCGATGGACTGGGACGCGCCCGGCTTCGTCTTCTCCGACGAGGAGAACGGCGTCGTCGCGATCAAGAACGGGAAGGAGATCCTCTTCGCCTCGCTCTACTGGAGGGCCCGGCAGGCCGTCAACAACCTGGCCAGGGTCCACCACATCACCCCCGACACCCACCGGGTCGCCACCCTCCGCCAGCAGAGCTCCGTCACCCCGACCGGCGACACCTGGACCGAGCAGGACTGGGTCTGCTTCAACTTCGCCATCAACGACCCGGCCGCCTCGCACATCCCACCCGGCGGCTTCCCACCGCCCGGACCGGAGCTGCACCAGGCGTTCGCCGGGGAGGTGCTCAAGGTCGCGCCACACCCCGCCGACGTGCCCGACCCGGCGCTCGGCGTGGACTTCCCCGGCGTCGAGACGCTGTTCGTCGGCAAGGCGCAGTTCTACCGGTGCGCGTACGGGCGGTATCTGATCGGCATGAACACCGACGCCGAGCGCTCCCGTCGCCTCTACACCACGGGCCCCGGCCGCGCCCGCGACCTCGTCACCGGGCAGGAGATCCGGCTCGGCGGCTTGGTCGAGGTCAAGCCCCTCAGCACCGTGGTCCTCCACCTCCTGGAGGACTGACCAGGGGACGAGCTCAAGGCCCTGCGCCGCGCCGGATGCCGCACCGCCGCCGTCGAGAAGATGCACCTGCCGCCGGCCGACCTGGACGTCGGCTACGTCACCATGGACCTGGCCGACAGGACGGCCTCGGCCGCTACGAGGACGACCACCTCGTGAGCTGGCCGAGGCCGGGTTGACGCCGGTGACCGGCCTCGTCGACCAGGAGCAGGAGTTCCGGGCCGGCGCGCGGCGCCTTTCGCGTGGCCCGCGGTTCGTGTCAACGGTTTCTATGCCATGCCACATGGCAAAGGTGGACTGGTCCGGTGAAAGGGCGGGTCGGCGGCTCCAGGTCGCGGCGAGCGCCGAGACCGCGGGGGAGCGCCGTCGTCTGGAGCGTGCCATATGGGCGCTGGCATGCGGAAATGTAGGCATTCCAGTGCCGCATCCGTCGGTTTCGCGTTTTGTAACGCTGGTATAACGAGGGCTTGTGGTGGTCAGGGAGTGGATCTAGCCTCTAGGCACCGGTTTCTATCACACGGGCCGATGGTGCCCCGTGCAGCCCCTCACCCCTCGAATCCGGCCATCGAGAGCCCTTCTCTCCGCCTTGGCCGATCCCTGGAGAACCAAGCGATGCGAAACGCCTTATAAGGCCACCTGAGCTCCCGGGTGTGCGGCGGCTTTCACCTAGCACACACCCGCCGCACACCCGGGTCCCCAACCAGAGGAGAGGTATGGCATGACATCCCCCCACCTGCTCAGCCGCAGAAACCTCCTCAAAACAGGACTCGCCGCCGGCGTCGGCGCGGCCGTGCTCTCCAGAACCGGCACCGCGCTGGCGGCCGTCCACCCCGGCCTCCTGCACACCCAGGCCGACTTCGACCGGATGCGTTCCATGGTCAACGCCGGAGCGCAGCCGTGGAAGGCGGGCTGGGACCGGCTGGTCGCCAACCCCCACTCCCAGAGCGCCTGGACGCCCCGCCCCACCGCGACGATCATCCGGGGCGGCGACGGCCAGAACTATCCCCAGCTCTACAACGACATCCACGCCGCCTACCAGAACGCGTTGCGCTGGAAGGTCAGCGGCAGCACCGCGCACGGCGACAAGGCCCGCGACATCCTCAACGCCTGGTCGAACACGCTCACCACGGTCACCGGCAACGCCGACCGCTTCCTGGCCGCGGGAATCTACGGCTACCAGTTCGCCAACGTGGGCGAGATCATGCGGGGTTACGGCGGCTTCGACCTGGCCAGGTTCCAGCGGATGATGCTGAACGTCTTCTACCCGCTCAACGACTCCTTCCTGCGCAACCACAACGACGCCTGCATCACCAACTACTGGGCCAACTGGGATCTGTGCACCATGAACTCGATCCTGGCCATCGGGGTCCTCTGCGACCGCCAGGACCTGATCGACCGGGCCGTCGACTACTTCAAGAACGGGGCGGGCAACGGCTCGATCATGCACGCCATCCCGTTCCTGCACAGCGGCGGGCTGGCCCAGTGGCAGGAGAGCGGCCGCGACCAGGGCCACACCATGATGGGCGTCGGCCAGATGGGCGCCTTCTGCGAGATGGCCTGGAACCAGGGCATCGACCTGTACGGGTACGCCGACAACCGGTTCATGAAGGCGTGCGAGTACATCGCCACGTACAACCTCGGCGAGGACGTCCCGTTCACCCCCTACACCTGGGGCACCGGCCAGAACTGCGCCCAGCAGACCCACACCGTGATCTCCGCGGCCGGCCGGGGCCAGGTGCGGCCCGTCTGGGAGACGGTCTACCACCACTACGCCATCAGGCGCGGCCTGCCCATGCCGAACTCCGCCGCATTCGTCGCCCAGATCCGGCCGGAAGGCGGCGGCGGGGATTACGGCACCACCAGCGGCGGCTTCGACCAGCTCGGCTTCGGCACCCTCACCTGCACCCGCTCCCCGGGCACGGCCGGTCTGCCCACCGGGGGCGCCCGATCGCTCCAGTCGGTGAACTTCTCCACCCGCTACATCAGGCACCAGAACCACCTCGGCTACCTGCACGAGGTCACCGCCGCCAGCGACGCGCAGACCAGGCAGGACGCCACCTTCACCATCGTCCCCGGCCTGGCCGCCCCGAACGGCTACTCCTTCCGCGCCGCCAACGGCCAGTACCTGCGTCACTCCGACTACCGGGTCCGCCTGGCCGCCGACGACGGCACGGCCACCTTCAAGGCCGACGCCACCTTCTACGCCCACCCGGGCACGGCGAGCGGCACGGTCCGCCTCGAGGCGTCCAACTTCCCCGGCCGCTACCTCCGCCACCGCAACTATGAGCTGTGGGTGGACGCCTACGACGGCACCGCCCTGTTCCGCGACGACAGCTCCTTCAGAGCGGCCACCGCCTGGGCGTGACGCCACCCCCGGGCGGCACCACGTCCCCGCGAGCCGAGGCCACCCGGAAACCGAAACCGAACCTGCACCGGCCTCGGCCCGCGCCCAGCCCCGCCCCATGCCGTGCCCGCCCCATGCCGTGCCCGCCCCATGCCGTGCCCGCCCCATGCCGTGCCCGCCCCATGCCGTGCCCGCCCCATGCCGTGCCCGGCGGCCTGGAGGCGGTGGGTTCGGTGGTGGCGGGCCGGAGCCGGTCGTGTGGTCGGCGTGGTGGCCGCGCCGAGGGGCGTGTGGCGCGGCCGGTGCGCGGTCACCGTCTCAGGCACGCAGCCCGTCCGCCGCGGGCCGTGACGCGTCCGGGGGCATGGTGATGGCGCGGATCAGGTCCGCGGTGCGGGAGACGGCGGCCGACGGGCTGCGCGCCCCGCGGAGCACGTCCTCGATCATGAGCTGGAGCTGGGCGGACACGAGCGCGTACACAGGGCTCGTCGGACGCAGGACGGCGCCGTCGAGGAGTGCGGCGGTCTGGGAGTGGAAGGCGGACACCGCGGCGGCCGCCTGCAGAGAGGTCCGCCGCGGCGGCAGCTGCCCGGTGATGAGGCACAGCCGCGCCAGGGCGTCGGGAGCCATGGCCGCACGCAGCAGCCGCATGGCGGCCAGGGGACGGCGGGCCTGCCGCGGGATGGCGTAGACCATCCCGCCGCACATGACGGCGGAGCGGCCTTCCGGGCCCCGAGGCATCGGGGCGAAGCCGAACCTGCCGTGCAGCCGGTCGAGCGAGAGCCCTGTCACCTTCGCCAGGACCCCGGCCTGGTAACTCGCCCCGACGCACATCTCGGTCCCGCCCGCGCCCAGCAGCGTGACGGCCTCGTCCTTGCCGTAGTCGACGACGCCGGACGCCAGCACGCCGTCGTCGGCCAGCTCGCGGAGCAGGCGCATGGTGTCCACGGCCGCCGGGCTGTCCAGGACCACCTCGCCCTCCTGGTCCAGGACCAGGGCGCCGTTGGCGGCGAGCAGCCCGGTCAGCGCATACGTGGTCTCTTCTCCTGCCCCGCGTCCCCCCGGCATCACCAGGGCGGTACCCCCTCCGGCCAGCAGCCGGCCGGTGGCACGCAGCTCCTCCCACGTCCCGGGCGGCCGGAGCCCGAGACGTTCGAACGTGTCACGCCGGTACCACAGCCCCGTGACGTCGGCCGGCGCCTGCACCGCCAGCGTGTGCCCGCCTAACCGGTGGGAGAAGGGTGGCAGCAGGTCGCGGGTGTACTCGTTGGCCAGCCAGCCGTCGGCGTCGAGCTCCTCCAGCGGGGTCAGGAAGCCCGCCCTGGCGAACTCGGCCACCCAGACGGAGTCGAGGACGGCCAGGTCGGGGCCGCGCCCTTCGGCGATGGCCCGCAGGAAGGCCGCGTGGAGCTCGTCGAACCGCACCGTGCGGATCCGCGGCCGGGCGGCCGCGCCGGCCGCCGCCGTCCGCAAGTGGTCGACGCTGACCGTGCCGGTCGCCAGGACGGTCAGCTCGGACGTCTCCTGCTCCTCCTCCGCCGGAGCCGCCCCGCAGGCCCACGCGGGGTTGACGAACGTGCCGCGTCGCCGCTGCCGCAGGACGATCCCCTCCTGGGCCAGCTCGGTCAGCGCCCTGGCCACCGGGGTGCGGCTCAGCCCGAACTCCTCACACAGCTCCTGCTCGGTGGGGATCCTGCCGTCCGGGCCGAAGCGCCCCGCCCGGATGTCCGCTACCAGACGTGCCTTGAGCTGCTCGTACAGCGGAGGCGGCTGACTGGGCGACATCACGCTCCCTTGGTCGACTCTGTCGATGCCGTTCTTTTGCCATCCTATTTGCCACTATTGACACTATGCATCTCCCTCAGGTCTAATCACCGAATGTCATGACAACAGGTGAAAGGTAGATCCTGTGAGTGGACCAGGGCACCAGCTCGCGGCGCGGGCCATGGCGTGGATGGACTCGCTGTGGGACCCCGAAGTGCGGCTCCTGCGCTACCCCGCGATCTCCCTCGCCAGGTCCTCACACGCCTGGCGGACCCATGGCGTCAGGGAGACCTCCTGGTACGCGCTCGGCCTGCTCATGAGGGCCGACACCGAGCGGGCCGCCGAGGCCCTGGCGTCGGTCCTGACGCACCAGTACATGGCGCCGGGGACGCCGTACGACGGAACCTGGCGGCGCTCGCCCCAGGAGCCGCAGCCCCCCGCCGACCCGGTCCTGTGGAATGACTACGACCCGAACTGGCGCGAGTTCGTCGGCTGCACGCTCCTGCTCGTCCTGCGCGAGTACGGCGAGAAGCTGCCGGACGACCTGGTCCGGCGGATCACGGGTGCGCTGGCCCTGGCGGCCGGCAGCGCCAGAGAACGCGCGGTGTCGCCGCACTACAGCAACATCGCCCTGATGAGCGCCCATCTCATGCACGAGGTCGGCGTCCGGAGCGGGGATCCCGCGCTGGCCGCGGCCGGCGAGAGCCTGGGACGGCAGGTCTTCGACATCTGGCGGCGGACGCGGACGTTCGCCGAGTTCAACTCGCCCACCTACTACGGAGTGGACCTGTTCGCGCTGGCCCTCTGGCGCGGCAGCGCCTCGCCGGTGCTGCGCGAACTCGGCGACGAGATGGAGGTCGGCCTCTGGACGGAGATCGGCAGGCGCTACCATCCCGGCCTGCGCAACCTGGCGGGTCCGTACGACCGCTCGTACGGCATGGACCTGTCCGGCTACGTGTCCCTGCTCGGCCAGTGGATCGCGCTGGCCGACGGCCTGGAGCGCGCGCCGCTGCCCGCCGGCGACCCCTCGCAGGCGGTCCACGCGCACGACCTGTGCTTCGCCCCCTGCTTCGCCCTGCTCGGCGCCCACCCCAAAGCCGCCGCGCTGCTCGCCCCGGCCCCGGAGGAGCCCCGCTGGGTCAGCACCACTGTCACCGAGTCCCCGAGGCGGATCGCCACGTCGTGGCTCGGGCCGCACCACATGATCGGCGCCCAGGACACCGGCGGCGCCAAGACCGGTGCGGACGATCAGTACCACCCGGTCACCGTGCACTGGCGCGGTGACGACGGCGCGCCGCACTGGCTGCGGGTCATGCCGTCCGCCGGCGTCGACGCCACCGTGACCAAGGACGGCGTGCTCGAGGTCACCGCCGCGGGCGACCTGGAGTTCGAGTCGGACTGCCGGGCCGACGTCGGCGCGGGCCGCTGGCTCCTGCCGGGCCTGTCGGTGACCGTCTCCACCGGCGCCGCCGCCACCCCCGACCCCTTCCGGATCCGCTATCCGGGCCCCCTCCACCTCACCCTCGAGGTCTCGCCGCTCTGAAGGAGATCAGCATGAACCGGCCACTGTCCCGCCCATCTGCCCGCCTTCCTGCTTGAGGTCAGGCCGGCGCGCTGGAGAAGCACGGGCTCTACGAGCTGCTCCGGGCGGCCGGCATCGTCGCCCTCCGACGACAGTGGAACGCCCGTGGAGTACGGCACGCACATCTACGCCGCGGCCCGCTACAGCTTCCAGATGAACCTGCTCATGGCTGATCGATGCAGAGATGAACGACGAACATGTTGACGCCGCGTTCACCGCGGCGGTCCAGGCTGCCCTGGCCGGCCAGGTCAAGGCGATTCTCAACGAGGGCGATGGCGGGGGTCACCTGCAACACCGCCGGCTGGCCGAGCGGATCCTGGCCCTCGTCGCGTACGGGCGGGACGGCCGGCTGCTCGATCACGCGGCCCGGCTCGCCGCCCGGCTGCGCGAGCTACAGGGCCCCGGCGGGTTGTTCACCGGCGGCGACAACGTCGACTCCCCGCCGGACTCCGCGTTCAGCGTCAACGATCTGGCCGACGCCCTGCGGCTGCTGCGGCGCGACCCTCCCGGCGCTGCCGGGCACAGGCTGGCGGACCTGCTCGACGACCTGCTGACGGCGGTCACCCCGGCCTTGGCGCGGGGCGGAGTGCACACTCCCAACCACCGCTGGGAGATCTCGGCCGCCCTGGCCAGGCTGCACCGGCTCGCGCCCGATCGGGCGCTGGCGGAACGGGTCGGCCAGTGGCTGGCCGAGGGAGTCGACATCGACGACGACGGGCTCTACTCCGAACGCAGCGCCAACTACGCCGCGTACGTGTCGAACCCGTCGCTGCTCGTCATCGCCGAGGTGTTCGACCGTCCCGACCTGGTCGACGCCGTCGAACGGAACCTGGACGCCACGCTCGATCTGCTGCTGCCGGACGGGTCGGTCGAGACGGTGCTGTCGCGCCGCCAGGACCAGCGGCAGCCGCTGCCCCTGGCGCCCTACCTGCTCCCGCTGCGCCGGATCGCGCTGCTGCGCGGCCGGGGCGACCTCGCCTGGGCGGCCGGGCTCGCGTTGTCCCAGGGGGTCGTCACACCGGCGCGCGCGGCCACGGAACTGATCCTCGACCCCGGCATCGGGCGGGAACTGCCGGAACCCGTCCCGCCCCGGAGACCGCGGCAACGCGTCTTCGGCGCCGCGGGACTGCTCGTCGACCATCGGCCCGCGACGACGACCGTGGTCTTCGGCGGTTCCGACTATCCGCGCCACAGACGCATCCGTTCCGGGCTGGCGAACTCCCCGACGTTTCTACGCCTGTTCGCCGGGGCGGCCGTCCTGGGGGACGTGCGTCTGTCGCGTGTCTTCTTCGGCCTGGGGCCGTTCCGCGCCGCCCGATTGCTGGTCGAGCGCGATCAGGAGGGCACGACCGCGACGCTCACGGAATCCGTGTCGGCCTCCTACTACCAGCCGATGACGGATCAGAACCGCGACGCGCGCGGCCACTACGGGCTGGTGGACGATGGCCGGTTCAGCTCGGCGATGGACTTCGACCTGCGCACGCGGGACGAGGTGACGCTGACCACCGCCGTCCACGTCGACATCACGGACACCGGGGCCGAGCTGACCGTCGACCTGGCGGGCCCGGCCGTGGACTGGGCGCTGGAGCTGGCCTTCCGGCCCGGCGGGCGGATGACGGGCGCCATGGCCCTGGACGAGCACGCCTGGCAGCTCGACCCGGGCGAGCCCGCGGTCTACCGCGTCGGCGACGACTCGATCACGGTCACGGTGCCCGCCATGTCGATGGCCGCTTCCCATTCGGCTCCCGGCTACGAGCCCGGCGAGGAGTACCGGTTCCTCGGAGGCACCGACGCCGTGTCGGGAGAGCGGCTTTACGTCGCCGGAAGGGTCCCGGGAAGGTTGCGTTTACGTCTCGCAGCCACCCATCACTCGGGATAAAACCGCAGCTCATGTAATTTGTCCTGATGTATGTATGTCAGAAGATCTTAAAGGACTTACATACTGACTATTGACCCGGCAAACGCTTTCCAGTTACCGTCCCACGCCACAGGCAGACAACGTTCAAGGAGACGCCATGACGACTTCTGCGACAGCCCGGAGACGACTCATGCGCTGGCGTTGGCTGCCAGTGACCGTCGCCGCGGCGATCGCCCTCACCGCGTGCGGTTCGAGCTCCGGCGGGGACTCGGGCGGGGGCTCCGGCGCCAAGAGCATCACCTTCTGGCTCTCGGCGAGCGCGGCCCAGGCGCAGGGCTACCACGACCTGGCCAAGGAGTTCGAAGCCAAGGAGGGCGTCAAGGTCGAGATCGTCAACGTCCCCTACGACGGCTACCAGGACAAGCTGCGCCAGGCGGCGCAGGCCAACTCCCTGCCCGACGCGGCCAGCGTGCCCTCGCTCGACCCCATCTGGATCAACCAGCTCCAGGACCTCGCCGCGACGGCGAACGCCCCGGCCAACAAGATCAACAAAGACCTGCTCACCGTCCAGGACGGCAAGGTGCTCTGCATCCCCTCCGACCTGACGGCTGCCGGACTGTTCGTCAACAAGACCCTGTTCGAGAAGGCCAAGGTCAAGATTCCGGCCGACCCGAGCCAGACCTGGACCTGGGACGAGTTCCTGGCCGCCGCCAAGAAGGTCCGCACCGCCACGGGCGCCAAGTACGACCTGGTCTACGACCAGTCCCCCGCGCGCATCAGGGCCTTCATCTACGGCCACGGCGGCAAGGGCTTCCAGCTCGGCGCGGACAACAAGTACGCCACCCCCGACGACGCCACCGTGCAGGCGCTGTCGAAGTTCGCCTCGCTGAACGACGACAAGGTCATGCCGAAGTCCGTCTGGGGCGCGGGCGCCGACCCGAACGCCCTGTTCAAGAGCGGCCAGGTCGTCGCGTACTTCTCCGGCGTCTGGCAGGTGGCGGACTTCGCGGAGAGCATCACGAGCTTCGACTGGGCCAGCGCGCCGACGCCGGGCCCCGTCCACGCCACCGACATCAACCTCGGCGGCAAGGTGGTCGCCTTCAACAACGGCGACAAGGCCGAGCCCGCCAAGAAGTGGGTGGACTACGTCTTCCAGCCCGCGAACTACACGAAGCTCGCGCAGATCAACGGCTACCTGCCGGTGGAGTCCGGTCTCACGCTGAACTACCCGTTCAAGAACCAGGCGGCCCTGGACGCGTTCCAGCTCTACCTCAAGGAGCTCGAGCTGGCGGACCCGATCTCCTCCTCAGGACACCAGAACGGGACGAAGCTCCTGCTCGCCGGCAAGGCCCTCCAGGACGACCCGACCAAGGACGAGATGGCCAAGCTGATCAACGGTCAGCAGGACATCAAGCAGACCGTCGACAACATCGTGTCGGGACTCAACCAGCAGATCGGCTGATCGTCCGGCCCGCCGGCACTTTTCCCGCGCCGGCGGGCCGAGCGCTGAAGAACGCGGAAGAAGGAGGAGAGCGCAATGGCGGAGAGTGTGCCGCAATCGGCGGGGCGCGCCAACGAGACGCCGGCCCGGACCGCATCGCGGCGGTGGTCCCGCCGACGGACCCGGCGGCATGACCGCTACACCCTGGCGCCCCTGCTGCTCATCTCGTCCAACCTCGCCCTGTTCCTGCTCTTCTTCGTCTGGCCGGCCGTCATCGGCCTGGGATACTCCTTCACCAGCTACACGGGCGTCGGCTCGGCGCCGTTCGTGGGCCTGGACAACTACCAGCGGCTGCTGAACGACGAGGCGTTCTACGCGGCGCTGGTCCGTACCCTGATCTTCACGGCGGCCGTCGTCCCGCTGACGTACGTCGCCTCGCTGAGCGCGGCCGTGCTGCTCGTCAGCCCGTACAGCCGTGGCAAGCCGGTCGCGCGGGTGATCTTCTTCGTGCCCTGGCTCATCTCCCCGATCATCGCCGGTGTCATCTGGCGCTGGATCTTCGGTGAGAACTTCGGGCTCGTCAACTACGTCATCATCGCGCTCGGCGGCGAGGCGGTGCCGTGGCAGTCCAACGCGAACCTGTCCCTGATCATCGTGATCATCGCCGCG
Source organism: Nonomuraea sp. SYSU D8015 (assembly GCF_008065375.1). GTDB lineage: Bacteria > Actinomycetota > Actinomycetes > Streptosporangiales > Streptosporangiaceae > Nonomuraea. The sequence goes on along the minus strand of NZ_VJYI01000025.1, from coordinate 4,575 downwards.
GCCTGGGGCAGCACCGCGGTCAACATGCTGATGTTCGTCGCGGCCATCAAGAACGTGCCGACCGCGTACTACGAAGCCGCGTCCCTGGACGGCGCGGGCTCGTGGGCCAAGTTCCGCCACATCACGCTGCCCTCGATCGCGCCCACGTCCTTCATCGTGATCCTGCTCACCACCCTGCACTCGATGAAGGAGTACGCGCTCATCCAGGCGGTCAACGCCGGAGGTCCGGGCACCGAAAACAACCTGCTCATCCAGTACATCTTCACGACCGGCTTCCGCCGCGCCCAGATCGGCTACGCGAGCGCGGCGTCCTTCGTGCTCATGCTGCTTCTGATGATCATCGCTATCGCGCAGTTGGTCATCAACCGCCGGAAGGACTCCTGAGATGGACAACCTGCTGCCGAAGAAGGTCTGGGCGACGGCGGCCCTGTGGTTCATGGTCGCCCTGTACGGCATTCCCGTCCTGTGGTTCCTGCTCAGCTCCTTCAAACCGGCGGGAGAGCTGTTCTCCTATCCGCTGACCATCTTCCCGAAGCAGCCGACCATCTCCGGCTTCACCGAGGCCTGGACGAGCTTCGACTTCAGCCGCTACTTCGGCAACACCCTCATCGTGGCCGTGTCCGCGACCCTCATCACCATCGTGACAAGCGCCACCTGCGGGTACGCCCTGGCGAAATACAGCAACTGGTGGCTGCGGGCGTTCACCATCTGCATCCTGGCCACCACGATGCTGCCGGGCGAGGTCATCCTCTCTCCTCTGTTCCTCATCGTCCGCGATCTGGGCCTGTACAACAGTCTCGCCGGCGTGGTGGCCCCCTCGGTGATCACGGCGACGGGCACCTTCCTGTTCCGCCAGTTCTTCCTGAGCGTGCCGCGCGACCTGCTGGACGCGGCCCGCATCGACGGCAGCGGGGAGCTGTCGACCTTCATCCGGATCATGCTCCCGCTCTCCCGGCCGATCATCATGACCCTCGCGATCATGTCGTTCCAGTGGCGGTGGAACGACTACATCTGGCCCCTCGTGGTCCTCAACGACCCGAACGAGTTCACCCTGCAGATCGGCGTCGCGAGTATCGTGGGCGCGGAGAACGTCAACTGGTCGGTGCTGCTCGGGGCGTCGGTCCTGTCCATGATCCCCCTTGTCGTGATCTACCTGATCTTCCAGAAGTACGTGATGAACGCCGACCTCAGCGCGGGCCTGAAGGATTAATGCCGGTCTTCGATCCCGACCGTCAGGAGAAGCGGGGCATGGGCGCTTGATGAGCGGCCTTCTCGACGGGGAACGCGCCCGGTTCCCCGCGGTGCTGCAAGCAATCCGGACGGCCGGATCTGAACCGGGAGGGCGGGACCGACATGGCGAACATGTCCCCCAGGAGCGGCGTGGAGGCGTGCCGTTTCGGCCGCCTTCTGGTCGATCCGCGCCGGCGGCCGTACGGCGGAGGACGCGGCGTGGGCGTACGGTGAGCTGTGGTGGATGCGCGGCTACCTATTCCCGCACACGACGTCCGCAGGGAGTCGCTGGAGCCCAGCCCCACGCGGGCCGTCTGCCCGTACAAGGGCGAGGCCTCCTACCGGTCGCTCCGCCTGGAGGAGGAGCGCCTGGACGACGTCGCCTGGTCCTATCCCGACCCGCCGGAGGACGCGAGTAGGCGGCCGGATACGTGTGCTTCGCGCACGACCGGCTGACGATCGAGGAACTGCCCCGGTGACGGGCTGAGACGAGGTCACCCCGGCCGCCGCGGTGCCGGCTAGGGGGAGGCGATTCCGGCCGCCGCGGTGGTGATGAGGTCGTCCAGCCGCTCGGCCAGTTCGACGTCGAGCGCCGTGACCGCGTCGGCGGAGGCCGTGCGGAGCACGAGCTCGACGGAGTCGCCGCGCCGGATGACCTGCGGCCGGTGTGTTCCCGGCGGCAGCTCGATCCGCTGGATCCGGTGGAGCACCCGGTCCAGGTTGGCTGTCGGCAGCACGACGGTGCGCCGCAGCACCCTGTGATCGCCCGTCCAGTCCGGCAGACCGCGGAGCGCGGCCGCCACCTCCTCGTCCGTCAGCGGGGCGGGCCCTCCGCCCGGGCCCGTCGCGCCGCGCAGCCCGGGCGGCGCGACCAGTGCCCGCAGGTCGTCGGAGAGGTGCAGCTCGTCGATCAGCTCGGGATCCTGATCGGCGATGGCCACGAGCACGGCCTGGGCCCGGACCCGCGCCTGCTCCGGCGGCCGGCGGCCGAGCACGGACACTTCGCGGATGAACTCCGTCTCGTTCCAGTGCCGGGCTTCTCCGGCGATCGGGAAGTCGTCGTGCAGCTCGGCCGGCAGCTCTTCGAGCAAGTGCCGGCGATCGTCCTCCGGGAGGGCGCAGGCCAGCGCCGCGACCGTGGCCTCGGCCGCGGCCCTGGCCGAACCGGCATCCAGGCCCGTCATCTTCGAGACGGTGGCAAGCAGCTCTTTGTAGTGGACGACCATGATTCCCCCCGATGCGTGGGCGACGCTGAGGTGCCCAGCACAGCCGCCCTACCCAGCGGGCCCGGCCTGTCACATCCGGAGCAGGGGGCCTGCTCATGCGCGGACGGGAGTGGGATTGAGCGGGGGTGGGCGGGCGCTTTGTCCCTGTTCAACGCCGTGCGCCCGGCTCATGGAGCCGGGCGCGGTGGCCGCTTCGATCGGCGCGGCGATCGGCCGCGGGCCGGTTGGACGGGATGGTGGTGAGAGGTCAGCCCGCGATGGTGGCGGGCTCGTCGGCGGGGGCGGGCGCGTGGGTGCGCAGGGTGAGCGCGGCCAGCAGGGCGCTGGCGGCGGCGATGGCGGCGGCTCCGACGAAGGCGGCGGAGAAGCCGCTGGTCAGGGCGGGGAGGTTGCCGAGTTGGGCGGCGCCGTTGGCGGTGGCGATGGCGGTCATGGCGGCTAGGCCGAGGGCGGAGCCGATCTGGTAGCTGGTGTTGACGATGCCGGAGGCGAGGCCGCCTTCTTCGGGGCGTGCGGAGGAGATGGCGGTGCCGAGGGTCGGGATGAAGGCCAGCGACATGCCGAGGGCGGCGATGAGGCTGGCGGGCAGGACGTCGGTGGCGAAGCTGCCGTCGGGGCGGATGAATGCCAGCCAGGCCATGCCGGTGGTGAGCAGGATGAGGCCGGTGAGGGTCGTGGTCTTGGGGCCGAAGCGGTTGATGGTGCGGGGGGCCAGGACGATCATGCCGATCATGATGAGGATGGTCATGGGGAGCAGGGCGGCGCCGCTGGGGAAGGCGCTGTAGCCGAGGACTTGCTGCAGGTAGAGGTTGAGGAAGAACCACATCGGGATCCAGGCGCCGCCGAGCAGGAGTTGGGTGAGGTTGGCGGCGGCGAGGTTGGGGGTGCGGAAGATGGACAGTCGCATCAGCGGCTCGCGGCGGTGGGCCTGGATGGCGACGAATCCGGCCAGCAGTGCCGCTGCACCGGCCAGAACCAGCCAGGTGTGCGCGGAGCTCCAGCCGGCCTCCGGCGCGCGCACGATGGCGTAGACGGCGGCGGCCAGTCCGGCGGTGACGGTGAGCGCGCCGGTGATGTCGATGGAGCCGCGCTGGGTGGGGGCGGCGGGCATCAGCGCCCTGTTGGCGAACAGGGCGATGAGGGCGATGGGGATGTTGATGTGGAAGACCCAGGGCCAGCTCAGGTATTCGGTGATCACGCCGCCGAGGAACACCCCGGCGGTGCCGCCGGCGGGGGCGGCGGCGCCGTACAAGGCCATGGCTTTGGTGAGCTCCTTGGGGTCGTGGCCGAACAGCATCATGAGCAGGGTGAGCGCTGACGGGGCGATCAGAGCCGCCCCGGCGCCCTGGATGAGGCGACCGGCCAGCTCGACCCACACCTCGGGGGCGATGCCGGCCGCGAACGAGCCGATGAGCAGGATCAGCCAGCCGGCGCCGAAGAGGCGGCGGGCGCCGAACAGGTCGGACAGGCGGCCGCCGAGCAGGAGGAGCCCGCCGAAGGCGACGACGTAGGCGTTGAAGACCCAGGAGAGGTTTTCCTGGGTGAAGCCGAGGTCTTCCTGGATGCGGGGGAGGGCCACGCCGATGATCGACGTGTCCATGATGACGATGAACTGGGCGGTGGCGATCAGGGCCAGGGCGGTCCAGCGCCGGGGGGATGGTGCGGACATGAGTCTCTCCAGTCAGTAAGCCTTACCCCCGTAGGGTATAGGCGGGTATGCCTGGAGAGATTTATACGGCCAGGGGGTATATGTCAAGCGGCTGTGAGCTGTCTTGAGTACGGTAGGGGGGTATAGTACGTTGAGGCTTCGTTCCTGACGAACATCACTGGAAAGGGTTGATTGACATGGCTACCGCTACCTACACCGTCAAGGGCATGACCTGCGGCCACTGCGTGAGCTCGGTGAAGGAGGAGGTCGGTGAGGTCGCGGGGGTCACCTCGGTGGAGGTGGACCTGGCCAGCGGCCTGCTGACGGTCGGCAGCGACGGGCCGGTCGACGCGGCGGAGATCGTGGCCGCGGTCGAGGAGGCCGGCTATGAGGTGGCGTCTTCGGCATGAACACCGTAACCAGGCTGGGCGCCTATGTCGTGGGGCTGACCGCCGTCTTCGGCGGCGCCCT
>NZ_VJYI01000024.1 GCF_008065375.1 Nonomuraea sp. SYSU D8015 | reverse complement strand
TTTATGCTTTGGTGTGTGCTGCGTTCTGTTACTCTTCGCCGGGTCCAGAGCTGCGCCACATCAAAGAAATCTTGCTCGCGTCCACTAGGCAATTCTGAGACAGCAAGCGGCTGTTTCTCAGGGTTACGGCGGTTATGGCGGGAAGGAAACACCCGGTTACATTCCGAACCCGGAAGTTAAGCTTCTCAGCGCCGATGGTACTGCACTCGGGAGGGTGTGGGAGAGTAGGTCACCGCCGGACAATCTTTAGAATAGGCCCCCGACCGATCGGTCGGGGGCCTATTCGTGTTTCCGGGGTCCGGCCGCCAGGGGGTGGGGTTCGGAGTGGTGTGGATCGTCAGTAGGGTTGAAGAGTGGATTATCGTGCGGTCGAACGCGCGATCATGGAGCGCGGCGTCGAATGGGATTTCGAGCCGACGCTCGACAGGATCGCGGCCCTCCTCGATGTGCTCGGCTCGCCGCAGCGGGCGTACCCGGTCATACACATCGCCGGCACCAACGGCAAGACGAGCACGGCCCGCCTCACCGAGGCGCTGCTCAAAGAGCGCAATCTGCGGGTGGGGCGGTTCACCAGCCCTCACCTGGTGTCGATGCGTGAGCGGATCACCGTTGACGGGGAACCGCTGAGCGAGGAGCGGTTCGCCCAGGTATATGAAGAGATCATCCCGTACGTCGAGCTGACCGACACCCAGGGGCGGCGCATCCAGTTCTTCGAGCTGCTGACGGCCATGGCGTTCGCGGCGTTCGCGGACACGCCGGTCGACGTGGCGGTCGTCGAGGCCGGCATGGGCGGGTCGTGGGATGCCACCAACGTCGCGGATGGGCTCGTGTCGGTGATCACGCCCATCTCCTTGGACCACACCGACCGGCTCGGGCCGGACATTCCTAGCATCGCCGCCGAGAAGGCCGGCATCATCAAGGCAGGCACGACCGCGGTGCTGGCCCAGCAGGAGTTGGCCGCGGCCGAGGTGCTGATGCGGCGGGCGGCCGACGTGGGCGCGGTCGTCGCGCGCGAAGGGCTCGAGTTCGGGGTGATGAGCCGCGAGGTGGCGATCGGCGGGCAGCTGCTCACGCTGCGCGGGCTCAAGGGTGTGTACGACGAGGTCTACCTGCCGCTCTACGGCGCCCACCAGGCGAGCAACGCGGTGTGCGCGCTGGCCGCCGTCGAGGCGCTGACCGGCGGGGACGACCCGCTGGACGCCGACCTCGTACGCCAGGCGTTCGCGCAGGCCTCCTCACCGGGGCGCATGGAGGTCGTGCGCCGTACTCCGACGGTCGTCGTCGACGCGGCGCACAATCCCGGTGGCATGCAGGCGACCCTGGAAGGGCTGCACGAGGCGTTCGATTTCGCCAAGGTCATCGGAGTGGTCGCGGTCATGCGCGACAAAGACGTCGAGGCCCTGCTCGAGCTGCTGGAGCCGATCCTCGACGAGATCGTCGTGACGCGGAACTCCTCGCCTCGGGCGATGTCGCCGGAGGAACTGGCGTCACTGGCCGAGCCGCTCTTCGGAGAGGACCGCGTGCACGTCGTCGACCGACTCGACGACGCCATCGACAAGGGCATCGCCATCGCCGACGCGGAAGGCGAGTTCAGCGGCACGGGGGTGCTCATCACGGGGTCGGTCGTCACGGCGGGTGACGCGCGACGGCTGCTGAGAGCGGAGGGGTCCTGATGGGCGGTCTCGGCCGCGAGGGTGGTGGCTCGCCATGAGGTTCGAGGTCACGCCCGGGATGCGCAGGCTCGGGGCCACCGTGCTGGGCATGGAGGCCATCGTGGCGGGACTGGTCACGCCCGTGGCGATCAGTGTCGGCGGGGTCGCGCCGGCGTTGGCCGTGACCGTGGGCATCGGTCTCGCGGTGCTGTGCGTCGTGGCCGCGGGCCTGCTCAAGAGGCCTTTCGGCTACGTACTCGGAAGCGTCGCGCAGGTGCTGGCGATCTGCACGGGCTTCGTCGTCACGGCCATGTTCTTCCTCGGAGCGATCTTCGCGGCACTGTGGATCACGGCGATTATCGTCGCTCGCCGTGTCGAGGGCGCTACTTCCCGCTAAAGTCGGCCTACATGGCCGTCCCCCCGATCCAGCGGTCGCCTCGTCCGGCTGGCCTCAGACATCCGTGGGTGCTCGACACGGTGCTCGGGCTGCTCGTCGTGGCCGCGCTGCCACTGGCGATCGTCACGATCCCCAACACGCTCTCCGTCGTCGCCAAGCTGCTGCCGGGCGACATCGACCAGGTCGGCTTGATGCGCACGCACGGGCTCGCCCTGCCCGCGCTCATGCTGACCGTTCCGCTCGCGGCGGTGGCGCTGCGCCGCGCCAAGGCCCCCCACGTTCTGCTGGGCGGGCTGGCGCTGGTGGCGCTGTCCGACGCCGCCGGCGGGTACGCCGCCTCCGAGCTCGTCGTCGGTGTCGTCCGCGTCCTGCGCGGCGTCGGCGCCGGTCTCGTCCTGCCCGCCACGCTCGTGGCCGTCTGGGGCCGCGCGCCGGTGCTGCGGGCTCTGTGGGCGGGCGTGTTCGCCCTGAGCCTGCTCGCGGCTCAGGGGCTGGCCCTCTGGCCGCTCGACGAGGTGAGCAGCTGGAAGGTGACGCTGCAACCGTATCCGCTGGTGACGGGGGTGGCCTTGGGCCTGGCGGCCGTCTACTTGGTCGCCTGGATGGTGCTCGGCCGTCCCGCCGCGGACGGCCCTGACGTGCGCGAACGCAGCAGGCTGCTGCTGGCCGCCGTGCCCGCGGCGGGGATCGCGGTCGTGGCGATCAGCACCGCGACCGAGGGCTGGCGGGCCATTCCGGTGATCCTGCTGGCGGCCACGGCGGTCGTCGGACTGCTGGCGCTGGCCTCGATCGGCGCCGCGGAGAGCCGCAGGCTGGCGTACTCCATGGTGGCGGTCGGCGTCGTGCTGCTGCCCAGCGCGGCGCAGGTCACGCTGGTGGAGATGGGCGGTCTCGGCGGGCCTGGTCTGCGCGGGCTCTGGATTCCGTACGGGGTCGCGGGGCTGCTCGCGGTGGGCGCGGCGGTCGTGGTGCGGCTGTTCGCGCCCGCCGCGGGGCGGTGGCTCGCACCCCTGGGGCTGCTCTCGATGGTGGTGGGGCTGTGCTCGGTGCGGCTGGTGGTGCCCTCCGCCGACGGCCTCGTGCTGGCGGTGCCGTTCGCGCTGCTCGCCGTGGGGGCGGCGGTGGCGTTGACGGCGACGCTGCAGGAGGTGGGCATCGGGACGGCGGCGTTCGGCCTGTCGCTGTGCTTCGCGGGGGTGCTGGCGGGGTTCCTGCTCGGCACCGGCGTGCAGATGGCGATGCTCGACGGGGTGAGGTCGGCTCAGGAGCTGGTCGACAGCTTTGTCGGGGCGTTGCACTGGTGGGCGTTGATCGGCGGCTTCCTGACGGTGGCGGTCATCGTGCTCGCCGCCCTGATGGCGCGGCGGCCCGGCAAGGGGACGGCGGACGAGGGCGACGGGGGTCCGCCGCCGTCCGGTGCGGATTCCGGGAGCCGCGCGGGCGCGCGGCCAGCGGAGGCAGGCGGGGACGTGCTGCTCGTCCAGGCGCCGGCTGACCATGGGCCGGTGGTTCCGGGATCGGCCGGTGAGAGGCAGGTCGTCTCGGCCCCGGCGGGCGGTGACGGCTCTTCGACGGGCGCTCATGGTGGCGACGTGGCGGCGGGTCATGGTGCTGCCGCGGGCGACGAGGGATCGGACGGCAGCGGCGAGGGGAGCTCGGGTGGCAGGCTTCGGTGGGGAGACGCCGTCCGTGCGGAGGAGGCGGGCGTCGACGGCGCGGGGCGGGGCGCCAGGGCAGGAGCCGTGGGGGACGACGACGAGCCGACCGGTATCGTTCCGCGGGTCGTGCTGCCCGTGTCGTCCCAGGGCGCCTTCGACAAGCTGAGGCCCCCGCGGGACGGTGAGACGTCCGGTGGTCCGCCGACCGTGCCGCCGCAAGGGCATTCGCCCGAGGACACCGCATCCCCGTGAAGCCCGGCTTCCCGTCGGAAACGAGGCCACGGGCGCGGGACGGTAAGCTGAGAGCCCAGCTACGGCGACGCGCGGGCCGCTGCCCCGCGAAGCATTCTCGCGGTGAGGCCGGGCGCCGGTAGCCGCGACCCCACTCTGTTCGAAGGAGAACTCCAAGTGTCCGAGCGCACTCTTGTCCTGATCAAGCCCGACGGGGTTAAGCGTGGCCTCATCGGTGACGTGATCTCCCGTGTGGAGCGCAAGGGCCTCAAGGTCGTGGCGATGGACCTGCGCACCCTCGACGCCGACACCGCCAAGGCGCACTACGCCGAGCACGCCGAGCGGCCGTTCTTCGGTGAGCTCGTCGAGTTCATCACGTCGGGGCCGCTCGTCGCCATGGTGCTCGAGGGCCCGCGCGCCATCGAGGCGTTCCGCGCCTTGGCCGGCGCCACCGACCCGGTCAAGTCGGCTCCCGGCACGATCCGCGGCGACCACGCCCTCGAGATCGGCGAAAACGTCGTCCACGGCTCCGACTCGCCCGAGTCGGCCGCCAGGGAGATCAAGATCTTCTTCCCGGACCGCTTCTAGCCGTTCCGGCGTCGTTCGCGCCCGTGCAGCCGGTCCCTCGCTGCGCGGGCGCGAACGTTTCGCCGGTGGTCCCGCGTATGGTGCGTACGGGAGTGGAACGTTCCACACGGCCATCGGATGTTGTGGTGCAATCCGGGCAAAATTGCGGTTGAGGTTGAGGCTGGAGATTTTTGGGGGGCGCGGGGGCTGACTGCGCCCAACGGTGGGTACGTCACGTTACGATTCGAATTCAATCCGTAGTCATTCGCGAACGACGTTACGGAGGGCTCCGTTCCCCATGGGCAGCAAGCTCGCGTTCCTCGGCCGTGACATGGCGGTCGACCTGGGCACCGCCAACACGTTGGTCTACGTGCGCGGCCGGGGCATCGTGCTCAACGAGCCGTCAGTCGTAGCGATCAACACCACCACGGGCAAGATCGTGGCGGTCGGCATCGAAGCCAAGCGGATGATCGGGCGCACGCCCGGCAACATCATCGCGGTGCGGCCGCTGAAGGACGGCGTGATCGCCGACTTCGATGTCACCGAGCGCATGTTGCGATATTTCATCCAAAGGGTGCACAGACGCCGACACATGGCCAAGCCACGCATCATCATCGCCGTTCCCAGCGGCATCACCAGCGTCGAGCAGCGCGCGGTGAAGGAGGCCGGCTACCAGGCGGGCGCCAGGAAGGTCTACATCGTCGAGGAGCCCATGGCCGCGGCCATCGGCGCCGGGCTGCCGGTGCACGAGCCGACCGGCAACATGGTCGTCGACATCGGCGGCGGCACCACCGAGGTGGCGATCATCTCGATGGGCGGCGTGGTCACCAGCCAGTCCATCAGGATCGGCGGCGACGAGCTCGACCAGGCGGTGATCGCGTTCGCGAAGAAGGAGTTCTCGCTGATGCTGGGCGAGCGCACCGCCGAAGAGATCAAGATGGCCATCGGCTCGGCGTGCCCCCAGAACGAGGAGGCGCACGCGGAGATCCGCGGCCGCGACCTGGTCAGCGGACTGCCCAAGACGATCATCGTGTCCGGCGAGGAGATCAGGAAGGCCATCGAGGAGCCGGTCAACGCGATCGTCGACGCGGTGAAGACGACGCTCGACAAGTGCCCGCCCGAGCTGTCCGGCGACATCATGGACCGCGGCATTGCTCTCACCGGCGGCGGCGCCCTGCTCAAGGGGCTGGACGAGCGGGTCAGGGCCGAGACGGGCATGCCGGTGCACCTCGTCGAGAACGCCCTCGACTCGGTCGCCCTCGGCTCGGGCAGGTGCGCCGAGGAGTTCGAGGCGCTGCACGAGGTCCTGGTGCCGGAGTCGCGACACTGATGAGAGACTCGCGCCGGGCCAGGCTGATCCTCGGAGTGCTGTTGACGGCGGCGCTGGTCATCCTGACGATCGACCACCGCACCGGCGACAACTCGCCTCTGCGCCCGCTGCGCGCGGCGGGAGCGTGGATCTTCGGCGCGGCCGAGCAGTTCGGCAGCGGGGTGGTGCGGCCGGTCGGCGCTTTCGTGCACGCGCTCATCACCGCGCCGAGCGCCCAGGAGCGCATCCGGGCGCTCACGGAGGAGAACGCGAGGCTGCGGTCGGGCCTGGTGGCCGGCAGGCTCGACGCGGCCCGCTCCAGCGAGCTCAAGAAGCTCCTGGGCCTGGCCGGTGCGGGGGGATACAAGGTCGTCACGGCCAACGTGGTCGCCAGGCGGGGGCAGCCGGGGTTCGAGGACGCCGTGCAGATCGACGTGGGCACGGACGACGGGGTGCGCTCGGAGATGACCGTGCTCAACGGTGACGGGCTGGTCGGGCGCGTCATCCGCGCCTCCGCCCACACCTCGACGGTGGTGCTGCTCAGCGACCCCGCCTCGGCCGCCGGGGCGCGTCTCGAAGGCGGCAAGGAGATCGGGGTCGTGCACGGGGTGGGCGAGTACGGGCGGCTCGTGCAGTTCCGGCTCCTCGACTCCACGGCGCCGCTGACCAGGGGCGGGCGCATCGTCAGCTTCGGGTCGCAGAACGGGCGGCCGTACGTGCCGGGGGTGCCCATCGGGGTGATCGAGCGGGTGGAGTCGACGCCCGGGGAGCTGACCCGCATCGCGTACGCGCGGCCGTACGCGGATCTGACGGCGCTCGACGTGGTCGGCGTGGTGGTGCAGGGGCCCAGACGGGATCCGCGTGACGCGGTGCTGCCCGACAAGGAGGGGGCGCGATGATCGGGCGCCACGGTGGGGAAGCGGCCACGACGGCCGGGCGACGCGGGCCCGGCGCGGACGCGGCCGACCGGCGCCACGGGCCGGCTGCGGCTGCGGAGGTCGGACGACGTTGCCCGGGTGGGTGTGCGGCTGCGGAGATCCGGCGACGTCGTCCGGGTGCCTGCGCGGTGGCGGGCGGCCGGGATGCCTGTGCGGCTCGGGAGGGCGGGCGACGTGGCCCGGGTGCCTGTGCGGCTCGGGAGGGCGGGCGACGTCGTCCGAGTGCGTGTGCGTGGGCGGTGGTGGGACGGCGTGGCCTGCGTGCCTGTGAGGTGGTGGGGCGGCGTGATTCCGGTGCGACTGCGGGGGCCGGGCGGCGCGGGCAGGGAGAGGGCGTCCCGAGGCGGCTGCGCGGCGTCGCGGTGAGTGGAGGGGCGGGCCGGAAGGGGGCGCGGTGATGGCGGGGCTGTCCGTGGTGCTGGCGTTGCTGGCCCAGGTCATGCTGGTCAACCGGGTGCCGTTGCCGGCCGGGGGCGCGCCCGACCTGGTGTTGCTGGCCGTCGTCGGCGCGGCCCTGGCGCGCGGGGCCTCGTCCGGGGCGCTGTTCGGGTTCTTCGCCGGGCTCCTGGTCGACGTCATGCCGCCGACCGCGCACCTGGTGGGTCAATACGCGTTCGTGCTGGCGCTCGTCGGCTACGTCGCCGGGCGCGGCGCGGGCGGGCCGGCGACGACGGTGGTGCTGTGCGTGCTGATGGCGCCGCTGCTGGCCGCGGCCGTGGGCATGCTGATCTCCGATCCCCGGGTGACGGCGTCCACGCTGACCGAGCAGGTGCCGGTCACCGTCGTCTACACGCTGCTCGTGTCCCCCATCGTGATCTGGCTGACCACACGGGACAGACGGCCGAGGTACTCGACATGATGAGGATGCGGGCCCGGCTGCTGGTGCTGCAGGTGCTGGTGCTGGCGCTGCTCGTCCTGCTCACGGTGCGGTTGTGGCAGGTGCAGGTGGTGCGGGGGCACGAGTTCGTCACGCGGGCGACGGAGACCAGGACGCGCACCGTGATCGTGCCGGCCGTGCGCGGGCAGATCCTCGACTCGTCCGGGCGGCCGCTGGTGCGCAACAAGACCGCGCTGGTGGTGTCCGTCGACCGGGCCATGCTGGTGAGGATGCCCGACGGCGGCGTGAAGGTGCTGCGCAAGCTGTCCGCGGTGCTCGGCCGGCCGGTCTCGGACCTCCAGCAGCGGATCACGCCGTGCGGGCCGGGGGTGGGCAAGCCGTGCTGGACGGGCTCGCCGTACCAGCCGGTGCCTCTGGACGAGAAGGTCGACCCCCGGAAGGCGCTGCAGATCCTCGAGCGCCAGGAGGAGTTCCCCGGGGTGACGGCGGAGATCCACTCCGTCCGGCAATACCCCGGCGGCCGGGCGGGGGCCCAGATGCTCGGTTATCTGCAGCCGGTCACCGAGCAGGAGCTGGAGCAGCGCGAAGGGCTCAAGGCCAGCTTCTCCGGCGTCGACCTGGCCGGGCGCGACGGGCTCGAATACGTCTACGACGACGCGCTGCGCGGCAAGGCGGGGCGGCGCACGGTGCAGGTCGACCGGATGGGCAAGGCGCTCGGAGTCGAGCATCAGGTGGCGCCCGTTGCCGGCGACCACCTGGTGACCAGCATCGACTCGCGCATCCAGGCCGTGACCGAGAGGGCGCTGACCAAGGCCATGAAGTCGGCGCCGAGCGCGGACGGAGGGGCGGCGGTGGTGCTGGACGCGCGTACGGGGCGGGTGGTGGCGCTGGCCAGCGCGCCCAGCTACGACCCGGAGATCTGGGCGGGCGGCATCTCGGCGCGCGGCTACCAGTGGCTGCTGTCGGAGAAGTCAGGCAAGCCGCTGGTGTCGCGGGCGATCAACGGCCAGTTCGCGCCGGGCTCAACGTTCAAGATCTCGTCGGTGGCGGCGATGTTGCGGGCCGGCTACCCGCTGAACGGCAACTACCCCTGCCCCGGCTCCGTCAACGTGGGCGGCCGGGCCTTCAACAACTTCCGCGGCATCCCGCTCGGCACGCTCAGCCTGCACACGGCGCTGGTCAAGTCGTGCGACACGATCTTCTACAAGGCCGCGTACGAGCAATACCTCAAGGATGGCGGGCGCCATCCGAAGAAGCCGCCGAAAGAGGTGTTCGCCAACATGGCCAGGGCGTTCGGGTTCGGCCGGCCGACCGGCGTGGACCTGCCCGGGGAGTCGGCGGGCCGCATTCCCGACCGGGCGTGGAAGAAGGACCTGTGGAACAGGACCAGTGCGGTGAGCTGCGAGCGGTCGCGCAAGGGATATCCGGAGGTGAAGGACCGGGCGCGGGCCGAGTTCCTCAAGCGGCTGGCGCTGGAGAACTGCACCGAGGGATTCCTGCTGCGGCCCGGTGACTCGGCCAACTTCTCCATCGGCCAGGGTGACGTGCTGGTCACGCCGATGCAGCTGGCCAGGGCTTATCTCGCGCTGGTGAGCGACGGCAAGCTGCGCAGCCCGCGCATCGCGTGGGCGCAGGTGCGGCCGGACGGCAAGGTCGTCAGGACCTTCCCCGTGCCGGTGGTGGGCAAGCTGCCGATCAGCGAGAAGGAGCGCCTCTACATCAAGAACGCGCTGAGCCAGGTCGCCGCCGACGGCACCGCGGCAGGGGCCTTCGCCGGGTTCCCGATGGACAAAGTACGCGTTGGCGGCAAGACCGGCACCGCGGAGGTCTGGGGCAAGAAAGACACCTCCTGGTTCGCCTCGTTCGCGCCGACGAAGAACCCGCAGTACGTGGTCGTCGCCATGGTCTCCCAGGGCGGCATGGGCTCGCAGACGGCGGCGCCGGCCGTGCGGGAGATCTACGAGGGCATCTACGGCATCAAACGGCCCGCGGCCGTGCCGGGCGGCAAGCTCGTGACCAAGCTGCCGACGTTCCGGCCCGACGGAACGGTGGCCCCGGGATGACCGCCCGTACCGCCGTCATCCAGAGGCCCTCGCTGCTGCGGCGGATGACGGCCGAGAACTCGACGCTACGCAGGCTCGACGGGCTCATGCTGGTCGCGGTGGCCGGGCTGTGCGTGATCGGCACGCTCCTGGTGTGGTCCTCCACCAGGACGTGGGCGCCCGGCTCCACGGGGCTGGTGAAGAAGCACCTGCTCAACGAGGTCATCGGGGTGGTGCTGTGCGCGGTGGTGACCACGGTGGACCACCGGGCGATGCGGGCGTACGCACCCCTGGTGTTCCTGGTGTCGCTGGTGGGGCTGGGGCTGGTGCTCACGCCGCTGGGGGCGACGATCAACGGCTCGCACTCGTGGATCCTGCTCGGCGGGGGGTTCGCGGTGCAGCCGTCGGAGTTCGCCAAGGTGGGGCTGGTGCTGGTCATCGCGATGCTGCTGGCGCAGCCCGCCGAGGGCAGCGACCGGCCGCGCGGGCTCGACGTCGTGCTGGCCATCCTCGCCGCGTCCGTCACGATGGGGTTGGTGATGCTCCAGCCCGACCTCGGCACGGCCATGGTGCTGGCAGTGATCACCGCGTCCGCATTGATCCTCGGCGGGGTGCGCAAACGCGTGATCGCGCTGCTGGCCGCGGTGACGGCCGCCGGGGTGTTCGCGGTGTTCGCGTTCGAGATGCTGGAGCCGTACCAGGTCGCGCGGTTCACCGCGTTCGTCGATCCGAGCGTCGATCCGCGCGGGGTGGGCTACAACAGCACGCAGTCGCTCATCGCCATCGGCTCCGGGCAGCTGCTGGGCAAGGGGCTGCTCGGCGGGGGGCAGACGACGGGCAGGTTCGTGCCGGAGCAGCACACCGACTTCATCTTCACGGTGGCGGGGGAGGAGTTCGGGTTCCTCGGGTCGGTCACGGTCGTGCTGCTGCTCGGAGTCGTGCTGGTGCGCGGGCTGAAGATCGCCAGGAGGTGCGAGGACAGGTTCGGGACGCTGGTCGCGGGGACGATCGTGTGCTGGTTCGGGTTCCAGACGTTCATCAACGTCGGGATGACGATCGGGATCATGCCGATCACGGGGCTGCCGTTGCCGTTCGTGTCGTATGGCGGTACCGCGACATTCGCGAATCTCATCGCAATCGGGCTGCTTCAAGCCATCAAACTGCGGGGTCAGTCGTTTAATTGAAGTATGTTCCTGGCCTATTGCGACGAGTGCGAGGACCGCTTCCTGCTGCCGCCCAACCACGTGGTCGCCCTGCACAATCTGGCGAGCGGCGTGATCGCCGTCGAGCTGACCTGCTACGAGGGGCACCACGTCATGGTGCTCAGCGGAAACGACATAGACATTCCCGGGCCTGCCACGGTCTGAGGCGACGGCGGCATCTCGGGCCGTCCGCGCTCTGAGGTGACAGCGGCGTCTCGGACCTGCCACTGTCTGACCGCCGCTACGCTGGACGGTATGCCTGTCGAGTCGATTTTCCACCGCCTGGAAGCGCTGCTGCCCAAGGTGCAGAAGCCCATCCAGTACGTCGGAGGTGAGCTCAACTCGACCGTCAAGGACTGGGACTCCGCCGACGTACGGTGGGCGCTGATGTACCCGGACGCCTACGAGGTCGGGTTGCCCAACCAGGGTGTGGCGATCCTCTACGAGATCCTCAACGAGCTTCCCGCGACGCTGGCCGAGCGCACCTACGCCGTCTGGCCGGACCTCGAGGCGCTCATGCGGGCCGAGGGCGTGCCGCAGTTCACCGTCGACGCGCACCGGCCGGTCCGGGCCTTCGACGTGCTCGGGGTGTCGTTCTCCACCGAGCTCGGCTACACCAACCTGCTGACCGCGCTCGACCTGGCCGGCATCCCGCTGGAGGCCGTGCGCCGGGGCGAGGACGACCCGATCGTGATCGCCGGCGGCCACGCGGCCTTCAACCCCGAGCCGATCGCCGACTTCATCGACGCGGCCGTGCTCGGCGACGGCGAGCAGATCTCCATCGCCATCACCGAGGTCATCCGCGAGTGGAAGGCGGAGGGCAGGCCCGGCGGCCGGGACGAGCTGCTGATGCGGCTCGCGGAGTCCGGTGGGGTTTATGTCCCGAAATTTTACGATGTCGACTACCACCCTGACGGTCGCATCAAGCGCGTCGCGCCCAACCGGGCCGAGGTGCCGTGGCGGGTGCACAAGCACACCGTGATGGACCTCGACGAGTGGCCCTACCCGAAGAAGCCGCTGGTCCCGCTGGCCGAGACGGTGCACGAGCGGTTCAGCGTGGAGATCTTCCGCGGCTGCACGCGCGGGTGCAGGTTCTGTCAGGCCGGTATGATCACGCGCCCGGTGCGTGAGCGGTCGATCACCACGATCGGCGCCATGGTCGAAAACGGCGTCAAGGAGTCCGGCTTCAACGAGGTGGGCCTGCTGTCGCTGTCGTCGGCCGACCACTCCGAGATCGGCGACATCGCCAAGGGCCTGGCCGACCGCTACGAGGGCACCAACACCTCGCTGTCGCTGCCCTCGACCAGGGTCGACGCGTTCAACATCGACCTGGCCAACGAGTTCTCCAGGAACGGGCGCCGCTCGGGCCTGACGTTCGCGCCCGAGGGTGGCTCCGAGCGGATGCGCAAGGTGATCAACAAGATGGTCACCGAGGAAGACCTCATCCGCACCGTCACCACGGCCTACTCGCAGGGGTGGCGGCAGGTCAAGCTCTACTTCATGTGCGGGCTGCCCACCGAGACCGACGAAGACGTGCTCGGCATCGCCGACCTGGCCAAGAAGGTCATCAAGGCGGGCCGGGAGGCCACCGGCAGCCGCGACATCCGCTGCACCGTCTCCATCGGCGGCTTCGTGCCCAAGCCGCACACCCCGTTCCAGTGGGCCGGCCAGGCCGACCATGAGACCGTCGACCGGCGGCTCAAGGCACTGCGCGACGCGCTCAGGGGCGACAAGGAATACGGCCGGGCCATCGGCTACCGCTACCACGACGGCAAGCCCTCGATCGTGGAGGGCCTGCTCTCGCGCGGCGACCGCCGGGTCGGCGCCGTGATCCGCGCCGTCTGGGAGGACGGCGGCCGGTTCGACGGCTGGAGCGAGCACTTCTCGTACGAGCGTTGGATGGCGGCCGCCGAGAAGGCGGGCGTCGACGTCGACTGGTACACCACGCGCGAGCGGGAGGAGAACGAGGTCCTGCCGTGGGACCACCTCGACGCCGGGCTCGACCGCGAATGGCTGTGGCAGGACTGGCAGGAGGCCATCTCCGGCGGCGAGGTCGAAGACTGCCGCTGGACCCCGTGCTACGACTGCGGCGTCTGCCCGACCATGGGCACGGAAATTCAAATCGGTCCCACGGGGCGAAAACTCCTTCCTCTTACGGTGGTCTAGCGCGCTCAGTGGGCGAGCCGTGCCTCGGCGTACACGTACATACGCCCCGGCGGCTTATCCTGAGACGAAGGAACTCTTACAAAGGGAAGGACGACAAGCTCTGAAACCTGTTCCCGAAGGGCCTCCGCCCGCGCCCACGGTGCAGCGCCTGCGTGTGCGTTACGCCAAGCGCGGTCGCCTGCGCTTCACCAGCCACCGCGACATCTCGCGGGCCGTTGAGAGAGCGGTCCGCCGTGCCGGCATTCCGGTGGCCTACAGCGCGGGCTTCTCGCCCCATCCGAAGATCTCCTACGCGGGCGCGGCGCCGACCGGTGTCGCCAGCGAAGCCGAATACCTCGAGATCGGTGTTACCACGCCGTGCGACCCCGAGCAGGTCAGATTCGGCCTGGACGAGTCGTTGCCGCCGGGCCTCGATGTGCTCGACGTCGTGGAGGCGGGGCCGGGAGGGCTGGCCGACCGCTTGGAGGTCTCCGACTGGGAGGTGCGCCTGCCCGGTGCCGATCGCGAGCTCGCCGAGGTGGCGGCGGAGAAGTTCCTCGCGGCGGGCACCGTGGAGGTCGAGCGCCTCACCAAGAAGGGCATGCGCCGCTTCGACGCGCGAGAGGCCGTCCTGGGGCTCACGGTGTCCGAGGGAACAGACAGAACCGCAGCTCAGGTGCATGGACAACCGTGTGTCATACTGCGCATGGTTGTTCGGCACATGACGCCTGCCGTTCGACCCGACGATGTGCTCACAGGGCTGCGCCTTGTGGCCGACTTCGCGCCGCCGGTTCCCCCCGAGGTGACCAGGCTGGCGCAGGGGCCGCTCGACGCACGCACCGGTGCACTCGCCGATCCGCTCGACCTGGACCGCGACAACACGCGCGGCGGCGAGGCGGGACCGGCGAGTGAGCACGTCGCCGGTTAAGGACGTGCCCAGCGTGAGCCGGGCACGACCGCTGACAGGACTTGGCGCCAGTGACTCCGTCGTGGAGGCGCTGGCGGACAACTGAGACACGAGGGCTCCTGCGCGGCGCGGCGACGCGCCCGGGAGCTGACGGGAGAGCGCCCGCATGCTCGATAACGAGCCCAACGCCGGGGCCACTGGCCCTGACGGGGAAACAACTGAACAGAACAAGGCGACCGAGCGCCGCCGCTCCGCCAGCCGTCCGGCGGGTCCGCCGCCGGAGATTCCTGAGGAGCCGGCCTCCGTTCCGGTCACCGTTCCGGCCGCGCAGGCCGCGCCGACCGTGGCGGAGGTCGCGCCGGTGCACGGCACTGTCGCGCGCAGGGCTGCCGGAGAGCCCGATCCTGACATTCTGGCGGCGGTCGAGGGCACGAACGGCGTGGGCGCCGCGGCTGCCGGTGGCGCCGAGGTCCAGAGCCCGGCAGAGGGTGCTCTGGCCGACGTGGTCGCCGAGGCCGTGGAGGAGAAGCCCAAGCGGGCCACGCGTACGCGGTCGACCGCCACGACGGCGCGGCGGCGTACGACCAAGAAGGCCGGCGAGGCTCAGCCGGAAGCCGCAGGAGTGCTCCCGGAGGACGGCGCGCCGGCTGAGACCGGCGCGCCGGCGGCCGGCGAGGCCGGTGTCGCGGCTCCTGCCCAGGCTGGTGTGATCGCGCCTGCGGAGTCCGGCGCGGCGGCGGCCGGGGAGGCCGATCTGGCGGCGTCCGGCGAGGCCGGTGCCGCTGTGACCGCCGGGGCTGGGGCGACGGTTTCCGCCGAGGACGTTTCCGCGGCGCCCGCCGAGGCGGCGCCGAAGCGGCGGAGGACCCGCAAGAAGGCGGAGCCGGAAGAGCCCGCTGCCGCTGTCGTCGATCAGGGCGTCGCCCCGGCCGCTGCGGCGCCGTCGGGCGGCGCTGAAGTGGCCGCCCCGTCGGGTGGCGCAGAGGTGGCCGCCCCGTCGGGTGGTGCCGAGGCCGGTGCGCCGTTCGGCGAAGGCGAGGCGGTCGCCGCTGGTGGCGACGTGGCCGGTGCCGGCGATGCCGGGACTCTCGCCGGTGGCGAGGACGTCGTCGGCGAAGGCGCGGCGGCGCAGGCCGGCGTCACCGAGGCCAAGACGACGCGGGCCCGTCGTGGCGCCACCGCGCGAACCGGACGCAGTGCGTCCACGCGCGCCGGTCGCGGTGCGGCCGCGCGGGCGGCGGTCTCCGGCGAGGAGGCCGGCACCGCGCAGGCGCAGGATTCCGCCGGCGACGCCGGTGCTCCGCAGACAGCTGAGGCCGAAGGCCCGCAGGCCGCGGTCTCCGGTGGCGAGGGCGTCGCTCCGCAGGCCGCGGCCGCGGGTGGCGACGTGGAGGCTGCCCGGAGGGCGGCCGCGGGTGATGTCACGGCTGCTCAGGCCGATGACGTCAAGGCCGAGATTTCCGGGGCTGACGTCGAGGACGAGGACATCTTGGAGATCCTGCCCGAGGACGAGCCGCTCGACGACGAGCCCGCCGGTGAGGATCTCGACGAGGAGCCCGTGCGGCCTAGCCTGCTCGCCGACCCCTTCGGGCTGGCCGCGCGCAGGCAGGAGGAGCCGGGCACCGCGTTCCAGCGGCACACGGCGGCCATCTTCGCGCCGCTGTTCCAGGCTCCCGACCCCAGCCAGGCCAAGCCGGCCCCGGTGCGCCGTGCCGAGCCGCCGCAGCCGCCCGAGCCGGCGGAGGCCGAAGAGCTCGTCGAAGAGATCGTGAGCGAGGAAGAGGCCGACGTCGACACCTCCGATGAGCAGGAGGAGGAAGGCGGCGGCCGTCGCCGTCGCCGCCGCCGTGGCGGCCGGGGCCGCGGCAAGTCGCGGGAGCGCGACGAGGCCGAGGAGGGCGAGGAGCAGGACGAGGACGCCGAAGAGGAGCAGGCCGACGAGGCCCAGGAAGAGGAGGCCTCCACCTCGCGCCGCCGTCGTCGCCGTCGCCGCCGGGGCACGGACGATACCGTCGAGCCGGCCAGCGACGACCCGCCGAACACGGTGGTGCGCATCCGCGCGCCGCGCTCGGGGCGTACGACCACGCTCGACACCGCCACCGACGGCGTGCAGAGCGTGCGCGGCTCCACCAGGCTCGAGGCCAAGAAGCAGCGTCGCCGCGAGGGTCGCGAGCTGGGCCGCAGGCGCCCGCCGATCATCACGGAGTCGGAGTTCCTGGCCCGCCGCGAGTCTGTCGACCGGATGATGGTGGTGCGCCGCCAGGGCGACCGCACGCAGATCGCGGTGCTGGAGGACGGCGTGCTCGTCGAGCACTACGTCAACCGCGAGGCCAGCCAGTCTTACGTCGGCAACGTCTACCTCGGCAAGGTGCAGAACGTGCTGCCGTCGATGGAGGCGGCGTTCGTGGACATCGGCAAGGGCAGGAACGCGGTCCTGTACGCCGGCGAGGTCAACTTCGACACCGCCGGGCTGGAGGGCCAGCCGAAGCGGATCGAGTCGGCGCTGAAGTCCGGGCAGTCCGTGCTCGTGCAGGTCACCAAGGACCCGATCGGGCACAAGGGCGCGCGGCTCACGTCGCAGATCAGCCTGCCCGGGCGCTACCTGGTCTACGTGCCCGACGGCTCGATGACCGGGATCAGCCGCAAGCTGCCCGACAAGGAGCGCACGCGGCTCAAGAGCATCCTGAAGAAGGTCATGCCGGAGAACGCCGGCGTGATCGTGCGTACGGCGGCCGAGGGCGCCTCGGAGGACGAGCTGGCCCGCGACGTGGCCCGGTTGTCCGCCCAGTGGGAGAACATCCAGAAGAAGGCCAAGTCGGCCAGCCCGCCCGAGCTGCTGTCCGCCGAGCCCGACCTGACCATCAGGGTCGTGCGCGACGTCTTCAACGAGGACTTCACCTCGCTGGTCGTCCAGGGTGACGAGGCGTGGGACACGGTCGACGAGTACGTCAAGTACGTCGCGCCGCACCTGGCCGAACGCCTGTCGAGGTGGGACGGCGACGAGGGCGGCGGCGACGTGTTCGAGTCGTACCGGATCGACGAGCAGCTGGCCAAGGCGCTCGATCGCAAGGTGTGGCTGCCGAGCGGCGGCTCGCTGGTGATCGACCGTACCGAGGCGATGACCGTCGTCGACGTCAACACCGGCAAGTTCACCGGCCAGGGCGGCAACCTCGAGGAGACCGTCACCAGGAACAACCTCGAGGCGGCCGAGGAGATCGTGCGCCAGCTCCGGCTGCGCGACATCGGCGGCATCATCGTGATCGACTTCATCGACATGGTGCTGGAGTCCAACCGCGACCTGGTGCTGCGGCGGCTCCTGGAGTGCCTGGCGCGCGACAGGACGAAGCACCAGGTGGCCGAGGTGACCTCGCTGGGTCTGGTCCAGATGACGCGTAAGCGGGTCGGTCAGGGGCTGCTGGAGGCGTTCTCGACCCCATGTGACTGCTGCAACGGGCGCGGCCTGCTGGTCTCCACCGAGCCGGTGGAGGGCAAGCCCGAGCCGCGCGGCACGCAGGGGAAGATGGCCGTCGAGAAGGCGGTCTCCGACAAGGTTTCCGCGGCCAAGGACTCCTCCAGCCGTGATACGGTGACCGGTGCGCTTGAAGACGTCCCGGCTGAGGACGACCAAGCCGGCCAGACTTCCGGCAGGGGGCGGCGACGCTCCCGCCGAGCCAAGTCCGCCGAGTAGCTTCGACGGACTTCCGACGATCCGTCCGGTTCGCCTGGGGGCCCGATCATCGGGTACCCTGGTGAATCGGTGCGTCAGGTGACGCGCCCTGTTGGCGCGCCTACTCGGTTCGTCGGTTTGAGACAGGACCGAATGACGGGCGCAGCATTCGGCGGTCATCCCCTCAGGGGATGGCTGTGGCAACAGCGAGTCAGTAGAAGGGTTCCGCGGTGTACGCGATCGTTCGTTGCGGCGGCAGGCAGCAGAAGGTCTCCGTCGGTGACGTCCTCGAGGTGGACAAGGTCGCCGGCGAGGTCGGCTCTTCGGTTTCGCTGCCGACGGTGCTCGTCGTCGACGACGGCGACGTGACCACGGAGGCGGGCAAGTTCACGGTGAGCGCCGAGATCCTCGGCGAGACCAAGGGCCCGAAGATCCGCATCCTCAAGTACAAGAACAAGACCGGTTACAAGAAGCGCCAGGGTCACCGCCAGCGGTACACCCAGGTGAAGATCACCGGCATCAACCAGGCCTGATCGGGGAGTTTGAGAGATGGCACACAAGAAGGGCGCGTCGTCCACCCGGAACGGCCGTGACTCCAACGCTCAGCGCCTGGGCGTCAAGCGCTTCGGCGGCCAGCTGGTCAACGCGGGCGAGATCATTGTCCGGCAGCGTGGCACCCACTTCCACCCCGGCGACAACGTCGGCCGTGGTGGCGACGACACGCTGTTCGCGCTGACCGCCGGTCACGTGCAGTTCGGCGTCAAGCGCGGCCGCAGGGCCGTGAGCATCGTCCCCGTCGCGGAGTAGTTTCTCCTCCCGGCCTGGGGATCGTTGCTTCATCGCGTTGAAGGGTGGATCGAGCCGCTTCGATCCACCCTTTCGCGTTGTCTGGTGATATGAGAGGCCCCTGGTGGGGCGATGGAGGAGTGCTGCATGCCGGACTTTGTGGACCAGGTGGTCCTGCACATCAAGGCCGGTGACGGGGGGAACGGGTGTGCCTCCATCCACCGGGAGAAGTTCAAGCCGCTCGGCGGCCCCGACGGGGGCAACGGCGGCCGCGGCGGCGACGTGATCCTCGAGGTCGACCCCAACACCGCGACCCTTCTCGACTACCACCGCCGGCCGCACCGCAAGGCCGAGAACGGCAAGCAGGGGCAGGGCTCCCACCGGGACGGCGCCAACGGCGAGGACGTGGTCCTGCCCGTCCCCAACGGCACCGTCGTCAAGGACGCCACCACGGGTGAGGTGCTGGTCGACCTCGTGGGGGCCGGCACCCGGTACGTCATCGCCCAGGGCGGCCACGGCGGGCTCGGGAACGCCGCCCTGGCCTCGACCAAGCGGAAGGCGCCCGGGTTCGCGCTGCTCGGCGAGCCTGGCGACGCGCTCGACGTCATGCTGGAGCTGAAGAGCGTCGCCGACGTGGCGCTGGTCGGGTTCCCGAGCGCGGGCAAGTCGTCGCTGATCGCCGCCTTGAGCGCGGCAAAGCCGAAGATCGCCGACTACCCGTTCACGACCTTGATCCCCAACCTGGGCGTGGTCACGGCCGGGGACACCGTGTTCACCGTGGCCGACGTGCCGGGGCTCATTCCCGGAGCCTCGCAGGGGAAGGGGCTCGGGCACGAGTTCCTGCGGCACGTCGAGCGGTGCGACATGCTCGTCCACGTCATCGACTGCGCCACCATGGAGCCGGGACGCGATCCGGTCACCGACTACGAGGTGATCGAGGGGGAGCTGCGGGCGTACGGGAAGCTCGAGGACCGGCCGCGCATCGTCGTGCTCAACAAGGCCGACGTGCCGGACGCGCGGGAACTGGCCGAGCTGGTCACGCCCGAGTTCGAGGAGCGGGGGCTCCAGGTGTTCACGATCTCGGCGGCCACTCATGACGGGCTGCGGGAGCTCACGTTCGCGATGGGCGAGTGGGTCGCCGCCGCCCGGGCCAACAAGCCGGTCGAGGAGCCGACGCGGCTGGTGATCAGACCGAAGCAGCTCGGGGACGCCGGGTTCCGGGTACGGCGGGTCAACGAGAACCTGTTCCAGGTCACCGGCGAGAAGCCGGAGCGGTGGATCAGGCAGACCGACTTCACCAACGACGAGGCGGTCGGTTATCTGGCCGATCGGCTGGAGCGGCTGGGGGTCGAGGAGGAGCTCGCCAAGGCCGGTGCCAAGCCCGGGGCAGAGGTGGTCATCGGGCCGATGGAGGGCGGGTACGTCTTCGACTGGCAGCCCACGCTCAACGCCGAGTCGTCCCGCCAGGGACCGCGCGGCACCGACAGCCGGCTCGGGTAGGGATTCGTTCCAGCCCTGACGCGCCCTCGGCCGGCAGCCGAGGGCGGTCGAGCGGTGGCACGCCGCACGGGGTCGTAGGACGCCGTCAGAGGTCCTGTGCGGGGTCGGGCCTGCGGCCCGGTGACTCGTATGCCGGAGGTGCCGCACGGGCGTGTGGAGGGTCCTCGGGCCTGTGTGGCGGGTCGTCCGTGGTGTGATGAGCCCGGTGGGAGTTGCCGGGCATCGAACGGTCGAGGGGGCCGGGTGCGGTCGGGCGGTGCCCTTGCACGTCGTAGGCGCCGCAAGCCCGCCTATGGGCGGACGTGGGGCCTCAGGGGGCGGAGGAGGGCTTCGGCGCCGCCGCCCGCGTACAGGATCCGGCAGGTTGTGAAGGAATTGTCCGGGCTCACCGTCCACGTCGGCAGCGACGCGACCGCCGCGACCGGCCCGGGGAAGCCCAGGGGCTGTGGCATCAGGGAGCCGCGACCTCGCGGGTGGCCGGATCGTCGAGGATCGTCCTTCCTGGCCGTCTCCGTGTCGACCACGCCCGGCGCCACCGCGTTCAGGGGGATGCCGGCCCGGCCGGGGCCGGCGGCGGCGTGGCGGAGCCACTGGTTGAGGGACCGCGCTCAGCGAGGACACCGCGACGGCCCGGGGCCGGTCGGACTCGGCCAGGAGCGGGCGCAGGGCCTCCAGGGTCGCCAGGGTGCCGAAGAAGTCGAGCCGCACGGTGGGCGGCGACGGCAGGCCGGCCCCGGCCGCGGCGACCACGCCGTCGATCCGTCCTCCCGTAGCCTTCTCCTCCTGGGACACGAGCTGCTCGGCTTAGCCGGTCGTAGTGATCCGGTGGCACAGTGTCACATGCACGCCCGGTGTCCAGGCGACGTCGGGCGCCCTCCCCGGTCGGCATCCGGAGGGACGTGTCACGCGGGTCTATGGCTCCGGTCATCGGTACCAGGGCACGAAGGCGGGCTGCACGGCATATGGTCGTACCCTGGTCCTGTGCGAGATGCGGGATCACTAAGCCAATCAGGGACGCTTCGAGACGGGCGGGAACGGATCAGCTCGGCGTCGCAGATTGTTGTCAAGGTCGGCTCCTCGTCGCTCACCACTCCCCAGGGAACGATCGACGTCGATCGTGTGGACGCCCTGGTGGACGTGCTGGCGGCGCGGCGCCGTGCCGGGACGCAGGTCGTCCTGGTCTCCTCCGGGGCGATCGCGGCGGGTCTCGGCCCGCTCGGGCTGACCGCGCGACCGCGCGACCTCGCCACCCAGCAGGCGGCCGCGTCCGTCGGACAAGGCGTCCTGGTGGCCCGCTACACCTCCTCCTTCGCCCGCTACGGGCTGCGCGTCGGCCAGGTCCTGCTGACCGCCGACGACATGATGCGCCGTGCCCACCACGTCAACGCGCAGCGCACCCTGACCCGGCTGCTGGAGCTGGGCATCGTCCCCATCGTCAACGAGAACGACACGGTGGCCACCGACGAGATCCGCTTCGGCGACAACGACCGGCTGGCGGCGCTGGTGTCCCATCTGATCAGGGCCGACGCGCTGGTGCTGCTGTCGGACGTGGACGCGCTCTACGACGGCCCGCCCAGCCGTGGCGGCGCCCGCCGCCTGGCGGAGATCCGCGGGCCCGAAGACCTGGTCGGCGTCGAGCTGGGCAGGAGCGGCGCGGCCGTCGGCACCGGCGGCATGGTGACCAAGGTGCAGGCGGCCAGGATCGCCACCGGGGCGGGCGTCCCCGTGGTGCTCACCGCGGCCGCTCACGCGGCCCAGGCGCTGAGCGGCGCCGACGTCGGCACCTACTTCCACCCCGGCGGCCGCCATCCCGGCACGCGCCTGCTGTGGCTCGCGCACGCCACCACCGGGCGCGGCCGGCTCCACCTCGACGAGGGCGCGGTGGAGGCCATCGTGACGCGGCGCAAGTCGCTGCTGCCGGCCGGGGTGACGTCCGTGGAGGGTGACTTCGCGGCCGGCGACCCGGTGGACCTGTGCGCGCCGCAGGGCCGCGTGGTGGCCCGCGGGCTGGTCAACTTCGACGCCGGTGAGATCCCCGGCCTGCTCGGACGCTCCACGAGAGAGCTGGCGAGCGCGCTCGGTCCGGAATATGAACGCGAACTCATCCACCGCGACGACATCGTCATACTGGAAGCCCACTCTTGACGGCCCGGCAGGCTTTGCACCGGGCGGCGGGGTGGCGAGGGAAGAGCGGGCTGGAGCAGCCCGGAGCAGCGAAGCGGAGCAAGCCATGAGTACAGAGTTCCTGAAGGTCGCCCACGCGGCACGAGAGGCCGCCGCCGAGCTGGCCCCGCTGCCGCGGGCGCCGAAGGACCGGGCGCTGCGCGCGATCGCCGGCGCCCTCGTCGCGCACGCCGCCGAGATCGTCGAGGCCAACGCCAAGGACGTCGAGCAGGCCGGGGCGCAGGGCACCTCCGAGGCGATGATCGACCGGCTGCGGCTCGACGAGGCCAGGGTCGCCAAGATCGCCGACGCCGTGCGCGAGGTGGCCGATCTGCCCGACCCGGTCGGCGAGGTCGTCCGGGGCGCCACGCTGCCCAACGGGCTGGAGCTGCGCCAGCTCAGGGTGCCGCTGGGCGTGATCGGCATCATCTACGAGGGCCGCCCCAACGTCACGGTCGACGCCGCCGCGCTCTGCCTCAAGAGCGGCAACGCCGTGCTGCTCAGGGGCTCCTCCAGCGCCTACTCCTCCAACACCGCCCTGGTGAAGATCATGCAGGCCGCGCTGGAGGGCACCGAGGTGCCCGCAGGAGCCGTCCAGCTCGTGCCCGGGCAGACCCGCGACTCGGTCAAGGAGCTGATGCGGGCGCGCGGGCTGGTCGACGTGCTGATCCCGCGCGGCGGCGCGTCACTGATCAACTCGGTGGTCGAGGAGTCCACGGTGCCGGTCATCGAGACCGGCGTCGGCAACTGCCACGTCTACGTCGACGCCGAGGCCGACGTGGACCTCGCCGTGCAGATCCTGGTCAACGCCAAGGCGCAGCGGCCGTCGGTGTGCAACGCGGCCGAGACGTTCCTCGTCCACGAGGCCGTCGCCGACGCGTTCGTGCCGAAGGCGCTGCAGGCGCTGGCCGAGGCGGGCGTGACCGTGCACGGCGACGAGCGCATCGCCGGCTACGGCTCCGGCGTCGTGCCCGCCACCGAGGACGACTTCTACGCCGAATACCTCTCGCTCGACATCGCCGCCGCGGTCGTCGGCTCGCTGGAGGAGGCCGTCGCCCACATCCGGCGCTACGGCTCCGCCCACACCGACGCCATCGTCACCAGGTCGCAGAAGGCCGCCCGCCGGTTCGTGGCGCTGGTCGACTCGGCGGCCGTGGCGGTCAACGCCTCGACGAGGTTCACCGACGGCGGCGAGTTCGGGTTCGGGGCGGAGATCGGCATCTCCACGCAGAAGCTGCACGCACGCGGCCCGATGGGGCTGCCGGAGTTGACGTCCACCAAGTGGATCTATACCGGTGAGGGGCATCTGCGCACGTCAGAAGGTACGGTGCTGCCCTGCTGACCGGCGTGTCGGGCTGACCGGCGCCGCGCATCGCGGCTTGACTGGGGGACATGGACATTGTCGTCGCCCTCATGTTCTCGGCTGCGGTGCTGCTCGGCGCCGACCGGCTGATGCTGTGGCTGGAGAGCCGCGGCCACGTCCGCTGGCGCAGGAAGGGCCGCAGGCGGCTGTCGGAGGAGCCCACGGCCCGGCTCGACAGCATGCTGTCCGAGCCCACACGCCGATCATGAAGGCCCGGCGGACCCGGTGCCGGGGTGCCGTGCAGGGCGGAGGCGTGGACTGAGGGATACGGCTTGAAGCGCATCGGCCACGGCGGGGAGCGCTTCGAAATCCTTCGGCGTGCCTCGAGCGGCGACTCGCGTACCGGCGCTAGGGTTGTGTCCCTTATGGGCGCGCCCGGCGGGGAGGGACGGTGAGCAAGCTCGGCAAGGTCGGGCCGTACACCCTGGTCGAGCGGCTCGGCCGAGGCGGCATGGGCGAGGTCTATCTCGCCACCACCCGCCGCGGCGAGCGCGTCGCTCTCAAGGTCCTGCACGACCTGGCGGAGGACGAGACCTCGCGGGTCCGGCTGGAGCGCGAGGTCCGCGCGCTGCGCAGGGTCGAGAGCCCGTACGTCGCCAAGGTGCTCGACGCGGATCTGAGCTGCGCGCGGCCGTACCTCGTCATGGAGCACATCGAGGGCGCCACGCTGCTGGAGCGGGTGCGCCAGAACGGCCCTCTCGACGTCTCCGAGCTCGTGGAGCTGGCGCAGGGCATCGCCGCGGCGCTCGCGATCATCCACGCGGCCGGGGTGGTGCACCGTGACCTCAAACCCGGCAACATCATCATGGGCGCCGAGGGCCCGGTTCTGATCGACTTCGGGATCGCGCAGGTGCTGGACGCGACCCGGCTGACCATGACCGGCACGTTCCTCGGCACGCCCGGCTACACGGCGCCGGAGATCTTCGCCGACGAGCAGGTCGACTCGCCCGCCGACGTGCACGCGTGGGCGGCGACGGTGGCGTTCGCGGCGACGGGGCGGCCGACGTTCGGGCGGGGGACGGCCGAGGCGCAGATGTACGCGGTGCTGAACGGGCAGGCCGACCTCAAGGGCGTGCCCGTCGAGCTGCTGCCGCTGGTGCGCGCCGCGCTCAACCGGGAGCCCGGCAAGCGGCCCACGGCGGCGCTGCTGGCCGACCGGCTGTCGCGGCTGGCCAGGGCCACCAGCGCGCCGGAGCCCGAGCCGCCGGCGGTCGGCGCGCGCGCCGCGGCCGACGTGGCGGAGGAGGCTGGCAAGGGAGGGCCCGCGCGGAGCCGCACCGCCGAGGACGCGGCGGCGAGGTCGGCGCGCGGCCGGCCCAACAGCCTGGGCGCGGACGGCAAGGTGCCCCCGCCCCGGGGCCGCACGAGCACCAACCGCACCACCGGCACGGACGGCAAGGGCGCCGCGACGCGCGGCCGTGCGGGCGCCGAAGGGACGGCGGCACGCGGCCGCACGGCTGGGGACGGGACGGCGGCGCGCGGCCGGACGGCTGGGGACGGCACCGCGGCGCGCGGCCGGACCGGCTCGGACGGAGCTGTGGCGCGCAGCCGGATGGACGGTCCGGCCGTGGCGCGGAGCCGTACCGGCGCGGACGGCAAGGTGCCCGCGCCGCGGGGCCGTACGAGCGTCGACGGGAAGAACACCGGGCCGCGCGCCAAGCTGGGCACCCCGCGCCAGCGCGCGGCGGCGGCCGTCAGGAGCAGGCCGCAGAGCAAGCGGAGCGCCGACTCCCCCACCACGCTGCCTGCGGGCAACGGCGCCCTGCTGCTGCTCGCGGTGCTGGCCGTGCCGTGCGTGGTGACCTCGGTGATCTGGCCGATCGCCTCGATCGCGATCACGACGCTGTTCGTGGTGCTGACCAGGACGCTGTGGATGGGTCACTGGATGGTCAGGAACCGCAGCTCGCGGCGTACCCGGGTGACGCTGCGCGTGCTGCTGTTCCCGATCGCGCTGACGGGCGCGGCGGCGACCGCCGTGGTGTGGCCAGGCGTGCCCGTCGCGGTGGCGTCGGGTGGCGCGCTCTGGGTGACCGGCGGCGGTGAGATAGACAGTGATTGGTGGCAACAGCCCGCGCCCGTGACGGTGGCGGGCGTGGTGTTCGGGATGTTGTGCGGCGGCATCACCGGGCGCGAGATCGAGCGGATCGGTGGCCGGCTGCCGGAGCTGCGCAGGGAAGGGCTGCGGGCGCTGGCCGTGCTCGGCGGGTTCGTCGCCCTGTGCGCGGCCGCCGTGCGCGCGATCGCCCTCCTGCTCTGACGCCGGGAGGGCGTGACCGTCCTCCTGCTGTGACGGGAGGGCGTGATCGTCATCCCGCTCTGACCGGTGGGCTCCACTGATGTGGCATCCGGCCCCGCCGCGCCCGGGCCCTGTCCCGCATGATCGCCTCCGCACGATTGGTCACCAAGGACCCGAAGGGCGACACGGGGTCGATCATGCGGACTGTGGGCCCGGGGCGGCGGGTCGGACGCGGCCGATCACGTCGATCGGCCGCGTGCGGCGAGCAGGCTAGCCCTGACCGCCGTCGCGGCGCGAGAAGCGGTTGAAGATGCGCTCGCCCGCGCTCACGGCGCCCTCGGCCACGTCGCGCAGGACGCCGATGAACGGGTCCTGCGACTGCGACCAGGACGCGCGGTAGGACTCGGCCGCCGCCTTGATCTCGTCGGTCACTCGTGCGTTGGGGTCGTCCTCCCGGCGTGGGTAGTCCCCACCGATAATTCTGTCGTACTCGCCGCTGCGCTGCCACTTGTCCAGCTCGGCCACGCGCACCACGGCGAACGGGTGCGTGGTGCCGAGCAGGTTGAGCACCTTGAGGAAGCCGTCGCGAAGGTCGCCCGCGGTGTCGTATTCCTGGTACTGCTCCAGGAATGCCTCGATGTTCATCTCGTGGGTGTAGTCGCCGCCGGCGAGCTTCATCAGCGCCCTCTTGGCCGCCTCGGGGTCCTGGCCGACGAGCAGGCCGCCGCGGTCGGAGGACAGCTCCGACTTGCGGTACCACTCCTCCAGGCCCGCGACGATCGCCCGCAGGCCGATGTAGCCGAGCGGGATCCAGGCGACGCGGGTGGCGAGGCGGGTGAGGATGTCGAGCATCGTGCGGTAGACCGCGTGCCCCGAGAGGATGTGCGCGGTCTCGTGGCCGATGACGAAGCGCTGCTCCTCCTCGTTCATGAGGTTGAGGAGACCGGTGGTGACGACGATGAACGGGTCGTCGAAGCCGATGGCCTTGGCCTGGACCGCCGGATCCTGCTGGATGTAGATCTCCGGGATCCGGTGCAGGTCGAGGGTGTAGGCGGCGTCGCGGCCCATGTCGTAGACGGAGCGGAACTGGGTCTCGCTCACGCGCACGGCCGACGCCAGGTACATCAGGCGCAGCCGCCGCTCACTGATGAGGCCGGACATCTGCTTGAGAACCGTGTCGAACCCACTCAACTTACGCAGAGCGACCAGGGCGGACCGGTCTGCGGGGTGTTCGTAGGCTCGGGACGAGATGCCGGGCAGTTGGACGCGGTTGCGGTCCGGGGTGGTCGTCATGCCCGGCATGCTACGTCCGCAACGGAAGTGATGCGCGGTCATCACCAAGGGGGGTGCCATCATGTTGTGGAGAGTGTCCGCGTAAGGTCCGTTTCATGATGAATGCGCCTGGTGTTCATGGGATCCGGCGAGTGGGTGTGATGGGTGGGACGTTCGATCCCATTCACCACGGGCACTTGGTCGCGGCCAGCGAGGTGGCTCACCATTTCCAGCTCGACGAGGTCGTCTTCGTGCCGACCGGGCGGCCGTACCAGAAGTCGGAGCGCGAGGTCTCCGCGGCCGAGGACCGCTACCTGATGACGGTCATCGCGACCGCTTCCAACCCCCGGTTCTCCGTGAGCAGGGTGGACGTGGATCGGCCGGGACCGACCTTCACCATCGACACGTTGCGCGACATCGCGGAGATCTACGGCCCTGAGGTCGAGCTCTACTTCATCACCGGCGCCGACGCGCTCGGGGCCATCCTCGGCTGGCAGAACGCCGAGGAGTTGTTCGAGCTGGCCCATTTCGTCGGCTGCACGCGCCCCGGGCACCACCTGCACGACCCCGGCCTGCCCGAGGGCAGGGTGACGTTGCTGGAAATTCCCGCGCTGTCCATCTCGTCGTCGGAATGCCGCCAGCGGGTGGCCAAGGGTGAACCGATTTGGTATTTGGTGCCAGACGGAATCGTTCAGTACATCAACAAACGAGGGCTCTATCGCGCGCACGGGTGAAGGCCGCCCGCGCCATTCGTGAGGGGTTTCGGCCCGGAAGGGTACCCTCAACATATGGGCATGCTGCCGACACAGGAGGACAGACCCGCATCGTGACCGCATCCGACAGATCCGTCCAGCTCGTGCGCATCGCCGCGGAGGCCGCGGCCGACAAGCTGGCCGATGACATCCTCGCCTACGACGTGAGCGAGCAGCTCGTCATCACCGACGCCTTCCTGCTCTGCTCCGCCACCAACGACCGTCAGGTCCGCGCCATCGTCGACGAGATCGAGGAGCGCCTGCGCACCGAGGCGGACGCCAAGCCCGTGCGCCGCGAGGGCGAGCGCGAGGGCCGCTGGGTGCTGCTCGACTACATCGACATCGTCGTGCACGTCCAGCACGAGGAAGACCGCACC
Organism: Nonomuraea sp. SYSU D8015; assembly: GCF_008065375.1. Classification (GTDB taxonomy): domain Bacteria; phylum Actinomycetota; class Actinomycetes; order Streptosporangiales; family Streptosporangiaceae; genus Nonomuraea. Next base: position 162,018 of record NZ_VJYI01000024.1, on the reverse strand, counting down.
TTCTACGCCCTCGAGCGCCTGTGGAAGGACTGCCCGGCCATCTCGCTGCCGGAGAGCGTCATGCAGGCCAACCTCCAGCGGGCGCGCACTTGAGTAAAAGGATCGTTTGTCTGCGTCACGGGCAGACTCTGTGGAACGTTGAGCAGCGTTTCCAAGGACACTCCGACATTCCGCTCGACGAGACGGGCATCGCGCAGGCCGCCCGTGCCGCGTCGCTGCTGGCCTCGCTCAGACCCACCCTCATCGTCTCCTCCGACCTGCAACGGGCCAACGACACCGCGCTCGCACTCGGGCGTGTCGTCGGGCTCGACGTGGCCGTCGACAAGGACTTCCGCGAGCGCGGAGGCGGCCAGTGGGAGGGGCTGACGCGGGAGGAGATCGCCGCGCGCTGGCCCGAGGAATACGCCGCCTGGGAGGCCCCGGACGGCGAGCCGGTCACGGACGTCGCCGCCCGGGTGGCGGCCGCCATGCGCCGGTGGGCGGCCCGGCTGGACGACGGCGGGCTCCTGGTGGTGGCCTCGCACGGCGCCGCGCTTCGGCTGGGCATCTGCGAGCTGCTGGGGCTGCCCGAGCAGCTGTGGCCGGCGATCGGCGGCCTGGGCAACTGCTCCTGGTCCGTCCTGCAGGAGGGGCGCAAGGGCTGGCGGCTGCTGGAGCACAACGCCGGCACCCTGCCCGAGCCGGTCAACAGCGACGACCGGCCGGACGCCGAGGCATAACGATTCCGTACGGCTCGGGGGCCGTACGGCGGGCGATCTCGTTCGAATAGATCGGCGACAGACATCCGGGGTCGGAGAGGTTCGCCGATGGAGATCCGGTCATTGCGTTATGCGGTCACGCTCGCGGAAGAGCTGCATTTCGGTCGCGCCGCGCAGCGGCATTTCATCGCGCCGCAACCGTTCGGGCGGCACATCCAGCGGCTCGAACGCGAGGTCGGCAAACGTTTGTTCGAGCGTACGAGCCGGCGGGTCGCGTTGACGCCGGCGGGGGAGCGGGTGGTCGCCGAGGCGCGCAGGGTGCTGGCGGCGGTGGACGGGCTCGCCGACGTGGCCCGTGACGACGCGCCGCACGACGGGGCGCCGATCAGTGTGGGGGCATCGTCCAGTACGCCGGGACCGTGGACGGTCTCGTGTCCGACCGGGCCAGGTCGGTGCCGCGGGTGGGCACCGTGAGCTCGCCCGCCGCGAGCCCCACGGCGGTGGCGGTCACCGGCAGGCTCGGGCCGCACGCCGAGGCGGCGAGCACGCCGGCGTGCGGCACGTGCCTCTGGGGCCCGCGTGCCAGGCGGCGATCGCGACACGCGAGTCGGATGATCGGCCGGGCGTGGCGGCGTTCCGGCGCGCGGCCCGGCTGCGGCGCGGATCGTAACCTTTCTGGCTGATGATCCCCGTCCGCGTTCCGTGATGAAGTCTGACGCATCGGACAAGGGGGATGCTCGATGCCACAATCGCGAAGGAACGCCAGGCTGGAGGCGGCGGCGCTGCACGAGATCGTTCCGGGGGTGCGCGCCTGGGTGCAGCCGGACGGCACCTGGTGGGTCAACAACGCCGGCGCGGTGACCGGCGACGACGGCACCGTCATCATCGACACGTGCGCCACCCAGGAGCGCACCCGCCGGTTCCTGGATGCTGTCGCCGAGGCCACAGGGGACGCGCCGGTGCGCGCCGCGGTCAACACCCACCAGCACGGCGACCACACCTACGGCAACTGCCTGCTGCCCGAGCAGGCCGTGGTCATCGGCCACGAGAGCGTGCGCGCGGAGGTGCTGGTCGACTTCGTCATCGACGGCTGCCCGCCGTTCTGGTCGCCGGTGCCCGACTGGGGCGGGGTGACGCGGCGGCCGCCGTCGCTGGTGTTCCGCTCCGAGCTGACGCTCCACAGCAGCGGGCGGCGGATCGACCTGATCCATCCCGGACATCGCGCGCACACGGCCGGGGACGTGGTCGCCTGGTTGCCGGACGAGCGGGTGCTGTTCACCGGCGACCTGCTGTTCCACGGTTTGACGCCGCTGGTGCTGATGGGCTCGGTCGAGGGGGCGCTGCGCTCGCTGGACTGGCTGGTCGGCTTCGGAGCCGGCTACGTCGTGCCGGGGCACGGGCCGCTGGCCCGCGCGGGCGAGCTGCCGCGCATCCTGGCTGAGCACGAGCGCTACTACCGCTTCGTGCTGGAGACCGCGCGTTCCGGGCGCGAGCGCGGGCTCAGCCCGCTGGACGCGGCCCGGCGCGCGGACCTGAGCGAGTTCAAGGACTGGCCGGACGCCGAGCGCCTGGTGCTCAACCTGTACCGGGCCTACGCCGACGCCGAAGGAGGCGAGGTGGATCTCGTGGCCGCCTTCACCGATGCCGTGGCCTGGAACCGCGGCCCCTTCCCGACGGTGGTGTGAGGTCATGCGATTCGTCACGTACGACGCCGAGGACTCCCGTGGGACCGATGTCCGGCCTGGCGACGTGCTGGGGTCCGGGACGTGCGGCGGCGGATGCCTGGCCGAGCTGTGGGGGTGGCTGGGGTTCGAGGCGCACGCGCCGCTCGCGCCCGGGGACACGGTGACGATCAGCGTGGAGCACCTGGGCGTGCAGCGGTGCCGGATCGTCGAGGGGCCGGAGCCGATCCCCGATGATCTGAGGGCGCGGCGTAGTCCTCGAGCGCGATCGGTTTCGGCGCGGTGAGCCTGTTGATCAGGCTCTTACCCGGCAAACGGGACAGAAGGCGCATCGTCTGGTTGCGTCGCCAGATCTGGGTCCTCTTTTGGGGGACCAGATACTTGCCGGCTCCCCGCGCCTGCTTCTGGCACGCCTCGACGTGGGGGCGGAGGGTTTGCTCGTAGCGGGCGAAGGCGGTGTGGTGGTCGGCCGCCCTCGCCAGCTCGCCGGCCAGCACGTAGGCGCCGATCAGAGCCAGGCCCGTGCCCATCCCGCCCGGGCCGGGGGCGTAGCCCGCGTCGCCCAGCAGGGCCACCCGGCCGCGGGAGTAACGCGGCAGCACGACCTGGGCGGCGGGGGCGAAATAGAAGTCCTCCGCCGTCCGCATCGAGCTCAGCAAGGACGGGATCTCCCAGCCCAGACCCTCGAAGGCGGAGGCGATCAGCTCGCGCTGCCGTCGCCGGTCGCGGTGGTCGTAGGCCAGCGGGGGCGAGGCGAAGTCCAGCGCCGCCCTCGTCTCGCCGCCCGTGCGCATGATCGTGGCGCATCTGCCGGGGACGCTGTACATCAGGCCCGCGTGGTCCAGGCCGTACGTGCCGGGGACCGAGAAGATCGCGCCGTACAGGCCCAGGTGGTGAAGCTCCGTCGCCGGGAAGGCCAGCTCGCGTACTTTCGAGCGCAGGCCGTCCGCGCCCACGACCAGGTCGAACGTGCGGGGCGGGGACCGGTCGAAGGTCACGCGCACGCCGTCGGCGGTCTCGGTCAGCGAGGTGATGGAGTCGTCGAAGACGTACTCGGAGGACGACGCGTCGTGCAGGATGCGGCTCAGGGCGCCGCGGAGGATCTCGATCTCGCCGCTGAACAACGCCGACGGGATGCTCGACAGGCGCCTGCCTCCGGCGTCGACGATCGTGATGTCGCCCATGTGGGTCTGGGCGTCCTCGACGGCCGGTCGGACGCCCATGCGGTCCAGGACCTCCAGCTGAGCGCTGCCGCGGAAGTCGACGGCCTGGCCGCCGGGGCGGAGGGCCGGGGCCCGTTCGACGATCGTGGCGCGGCAGCCGTGGCGGGTCAGCCAGTGGGCGAGCGCGGGGCCGGCGATGCCGCCGCCCGAGATCAGGACGTCGAGGTCGCGCATGGCGGCTCCTTGGGGTAGTGCGGACTTTACGCCGTACGCCGACCCTAGGATGATGACGATTCATCAGGCAATAAGGCGACATGCTGCACTAGTGCGCCCGATGGCGTTCATGTGGTTGGATGGCGGCTGGTGCACTAGGGCACCTGCGGGGGAGGCGACGGCGTGAACCGAGGCGATGCTCCCTACCTTCGGATCGCCGAGGAGCTTCGGCGGCGCATCGCGTCCGGGGAGCTCGCGGCGGGTGACAAGGTGCCCTCCACCCGGCAGATCATGCGGGAGTGGGGCGTCGCGATGGCGACCGCCGGCAAGGTGCTCGCCCGGCTCCGGGAGGAGGGGCTGACGCGGGCCGTACGCGGCGTCGGGACCGTGGTGGCCGGGCGCGAAGGGCCGCCCCGCGCGCCCGGCCAGGACCTCACCAGGCAGCGCATCGTCCGGGCCGCCGTCAGGATCGCCGACGGGGAGGGCCTGGCCGCCGTCTCCATGCGGCGCATCGCCACCGAGCTGGACTCCTCCGCCATGTCGCTGTACCGGCACGTGGCCGGCAAGGACGAGCTCGTGCACCTGATGGCCGACGCCGTCTACGGCGAGGACCCGCCGCCCGACCGGATCCCGCGCGGCTGGCGGGCCCAGCTCGAGCTGGTGCTGCGCCAGCAGTGGAGCATCCACCGCCGTCACCCCTGGCTGGCCCAGGCCGTCTCCCTGACCAGGCCCCGGTTCGTCCCGAACGGCATGGCCCACACCGACCGCCTCCTGCGCGCCGTGGACGGGCTCGGCCTCGACGCGGGCACCATGCTGCACGCCGCCACGTCGCTGATGAACTTCGTCCGCGGCACGGCCGTGAGCTTGGAGGTAGAGCAGCAGGCCCGGACGGAGACGGGGATCACCGACGACGAGTGGATGCAGGCCCGTGAGGCGGAGCTGGGCGAGCTGCTCGCCTCCGGCGCTTACCCCACGATCGCCAAGGTGGTGGCGCAGCCGGGACTCGACATGGACCTGGACTCGATCTTCGAGTTCGGGCTGCGCCGCCAGCTCGACGGGCTGGTCGTCCTGGTGGCCAGGGCCCGGGACGGGCGGCGCGATTAGGCGAATCGGGCTGGGTGGCTATATGCTCTCGGAGCGCCGCAACGGGTGGACTCGTAGCGGTGACCAGGGGCTATAGCGCAGTTGGTAGCGCGCCTCCATGGCATGGAGGAGGTCTGGGGTTCGAATCCCCATAGCTCCACCCGTTCTTTTCGCAAAACCCCTCCTGGTCGGAGGGGTTTTCGCGTTAGGTGGTGATGACCACCTCGCCCTGCCCCCTCCGCTACAGGGCCGAGACCGCGCGGCTGGTACGGAAGGCGGCAGTCGGCCGCCACCGGAGGAGTGGTGCGACCACCAGTCGTTCGATCGCCGCCGCCACCCGCGTGATCCGCCGGGACGTGGCCGTTCCGGTCGCCCCGGGCGTGTGATCCACCGCGACATGCCGTTTCCGCCGCCACGAGCACTCGCTTGGCGTCGACTCTCGCCGAGCTGCCCCTAACCGAGGCAGGACCTGATCGTCCCGGCCTCATCCGCTGTTTGGGGGCGCGTACTCGGTCGTCGGGTGTGTGGAGAGGGCGGGTCGCGGCGCACGATGGGGGAGCCGTCGATGCCGGGGGCGTCCGAGTCCGTGATGATCGGCGGTAGCCGAACGGGCCCCCTGCCACCCTCGGAACGGTCAGCGGCCCTTCTCGTACACGAGGAGGCCGTGTGACAGGCGCAGCGGGACCATGATCAGCTCGACCACCATGGCCTTCCAGGCGTAGTAGAGGTTGACGGCCTTGTTCAGGTAGACGAAGGGGAGATTGAACAGGACCTGGTGCAGCGGAAGGCGGCGGCGTCTGGCCGCGTAGAGGAGGGCGGGGACGGTCAGGAGCAGCTCGCTGCCGGCCCACCAGGCCATCGTCGTGGCCACCGGCTCGTGCAGGGCCAGCGTGAGGATCAGCGGGGTGGCCCACCACAGCGGAGCCAGGAGGATCTCCAGGAGGGCCACCACGATCCACGTGGCCAGCATCGGCTTGCGGGTGAGCAGCCTGGGGAGGTGGAGGCGGACGTTCTGCATGAAGCCCGCCATCCAGCGCCACACCTGTCTGCGCAAGTAGGTGAGGGTTTCCGGGTCGGCGGCCCAGGCCGTGGCGTCGGCCACGTAAACCGCCCTGCGGCCCTCCAGTTGCTGGCTCCAGGTGAAGTCCATGTCCTCGACGATGGTGCGCTCGGGGAAGCCGCCGAAGGCGGCGAGCGTGGTGCGCCTGAACACCGAGCAGCAGCCCGAGCACACCATGGGACTGTCGGCGAGTTGCTGGATCGGGCGGTGCCAGTGGAAGCCGAACAGGTATTCCGTCGATCTGCCGCGTTCCCACGGGGTGCGGGCGAACCGGGTCTGCACGTTGCCCGCGGCCACGCCCACGTCCGGGTCGTCGAAGGCGGGCTTGACGCGTTCGATGTAGTCGGGGGCGAGCACGGTGTCGGCGTCCACGGCCAGGACCAGGTCGGCGTGGCAGTGGGGGAGCGCGTAGTTTTGCGCCTTGGCCTTGCTGCCCAGGTTGCGGGGTGGGCGCAGGACCGTCGCGCCGAAGGCGGCCGCCACCTCGCCGGTGCGGTCGATCGAGCCGTCGTCGACGACGATCACCTCCTCGGGCGGGACGGATTGGGCGGCTATGGAGCGCAGGGTCGCCGGGAGGCCGTGCTCCTCGTTGTGGGCGGGGACGATGACCGTGAGGGTCTTCACCTGCGTCGCCTCCTCAGCTTGAGTGAGATCAGGGTCACCAGGCCGACCAAGGCGTAGATGATCAGGCTGAACCCGAGTGTGGGCGGGCCTCCGGGCATCTCGTGCTTCCTCTCGACGGGGGTGGTTGGCGGGTACGAGGATGCTCGGTCGGGCGGGGTCGGCGTGGAGGTGAATCCGGTTCTGGGGATGGCGGGTAGGTGTCGGAATTGTCCTGTGGATGAGGTCCCCGGTTCCCCGGTTCCCCGGGTCCCCGGGTCCCCGGTCCCGAGTCCCGGAAGCCTCTGCCGTGTCGTCGGCGGCTCTCGTGGGTGTGCCGTGTCATGGGCGTCCGGTGGTGAGGAGCCCGACAAGGTCTCTGGCGGTGAGGAGCGCGATGAGGTGTCTGGTGGTGAGGAGTCCGGCGACGGCGGCCGGGAGCCCCGGCCGCCGTCGCCGGTTGCGTTTCACCTCAGCGCATACGCGCGATCGATCGTCTGCGTGACCGACCCGCCCCCCGTGTCCGACGCCGTGATCCGCAGCGACACGTACCCGCTCGTCTCGGCCCGCGCCGGATGCGTCAGCTCCACCTGGAACCGCCCACCGCCCCGCGGTCTCACCCGGGAGGCGTCGCGCCACGTCGCTCCGTCGTCCACCGAGTACTCCACCCTGACCCGGTTGACCGCGGGCGCCCGGCGTACGGCCGAATGCGGAGCGGCCCGCAGGTCGAAGGCGAAGCGGGTCCCGGCCGCCGCCCGGTTGAGCAGATCCAGCGGCAGGTCGTACGTGAGCTGCACGGCCGGCTGGAACGCGCAACCCGTCCCGAAGCTGCACGCGTACCCGCGCGGTGAATCCAAGACCGGCGGCGGGGTGGAGGCGAAGCGGGAGGTCGTGGTCACCTTTCTCGACAGGGCGCGGTCCGTCGTGTCCACCGCCTCCAGACGGTACGGGCCCGCCGCCCGAGGGACGACGAACGACCTGGGCCGCCGCCCCTGCACCGGCACCTCCTGATCGCCGACGAGCAACCGGGGCGCGGACGTGACCGGGCCCAGCCCGCTGTAGTGCCGCGGATCGGAGTCCCGCCACTGCTCGGCGGGCACGAACCGGTCGCCGTCCCGGCACAGCGCGCAGGGCACCTCGACCGGGTATCGGCCGGGCAGGTCGGCGGCGCCCGGCGTCAGCGGCGCCTTGAACCACTGCTCGGTCAGCCGCCGGTCGTGTCCCGTGAACCGGTCGTCGGAGCGTAGGTCCAGCCCGTGGTTGGTGATCGTGCGCGACCAGGTCACCTCGTCCGAGACCGGGCCGAAGTACTCGGTGCGGGCCACCGGCATGCGCAGTGAGCCGCCGTACGTCATGCGCCCCGGCTCCTCTCCGGTCGACGACTCCCCGTACTCCCAGCCGCTCGTGTCGGGCTGGTCGGCGTGGTACGCGGCGTCGATCCGGACGAGCTCTCCCATACCGACCTTGACCGGTTTGGCGGGCACCCGGCCGCGCTCGTCGAAGCGGAGGTGGTAGGTCACCTTCGGACCCGCATAGGGTTCCAGCCGCAGGGAGACGGGGCCGCCGGCGAGCGCGGACCGCACGGCGCGGCCCTCGGCGGCGCTCAGGCCCAGCCGCAGGAACGCCGGGCCGCCCGCGGGCACCCGCGCCCGGGCGCCGTCGGCGTCCAGGAAGCCGAGGATGCCTGCCGCTCCGCGCCGGGCGGCGTTCTGGGCGGCGTCGTCCATGGCGGCGCTCGCGGTCACGTACGGCCGCTCCCCGCCCTCGACCGGGATCCCGGCCAGGACGACCTTGCCCGTCACGTCCACCCCGGCGAAGTCCTCCGGCCGGCCCCGGCCGACGTAAATGACGGGATATGTCGTGACGGAGGCGAGCGAGCGCAGGGCGTCCATGTCGTACGCCGGCCGCAATCCGACCGGCCCGGCCGTCGCGGAGGCGAGGACCGGAGGCTCCAGGTTCCACTGGTGCGACAACCGCAGCTTGCCTGCCTTGGGCGCGCGGACCGGCGTGACGTACAGGTCGTGGCCGCCGCCCACCGAGCCGCCGTACAGGGAGACGGGCGAATTCCGGTCCGTGAACGTGCGCACGTAGTACGCCTGCCCGCCCCCGTCCGCCGCCTTCGGGGTGTCCGGCCTGATGGGCACCGTCTTGCGGGCGTCCAGGGTGACCGTCTCGTCCCCGTCCAGGGTGACGGTCTCGATCACCCAGCTGTTGCGGTTGCTGATCCGGTTCTCGACGGCCACGCCGATCAGCTCGTGGTCGCCCGCGGGCAACATGAACTCGCCGTGCCCCGAGAAGTCCGTGCGCAGGTAGTAGTACCCGTACGGGTTGAACGGGTCCTCAGGGCTGTTGGGCCGCTTCAGCGGGATGGCGTACACGATCGGCTCGGCCTGGTAGCCGGGGAAGAACTCCTTGGTCCCGTACGAGTTGACCAGCGACACCCCGAGCCGGTGCGTGGCCGGTCCCGTGTAGTAACTGAACGGCGTCACCAGCCGCACGTCGTCGCCCCCCGCGGCCGTCACCCAGCCGCCGCAGGCCCCGATCGGCCCCGCCGCCGGATCCACCTTGAGATCCACGGTCGCGGTGCCGTTCGCGGGGACGGTGACGCTGTCCGCGCCGAGGGCGACGGCCCTGGCGGGGCCGGGCTTGCCGCTCCAGCCTCGGGTGAGGAGGGAGAGGGACAGCGTGACGGGGGCGGCGCCGGTGTTGCGGTACGTGATCTGGCGGGTGGCACGCGATGCGCCCAGGAGGCGGAAGTCGACCACGGAGGTCGCGAAGACGGACTGGCCGATCGCGCGGGCCACGTCGACCCGTCCGCTGCCCTGCTCGAACCAGTTGTACGCGTCATTGCGCACCGCCGTGGAGGTCAGCGCGTCGCGCAGCTCGCCCGCCCGCCAGTCCGGATGCCGCTGGGCCAGGATCGCGGCCGCGCCGGCCACGTGCGGGGCCGCCATCGAGGTGCCGCTGTTGGAGGTGTAACGGTCGTCCCCGGGCGCCGGGGGAGCGCCGGAGGCGGCCGAGCGGGCGGCCACGATGTCCACGCCGGGGGCGACGAGGTTGGGCTTGACCGCCGCGTCGCCGAGCCTCGGGCCCTTGCTGGAGAAGCCGGCGAGGGTCGTGCCCGCGGTCTTGTCCACGGCGCCCACGGCCAGCGCCTCGTCGGCCGCGGCCGGGACGCTCACGGTGAGCGGGTGCGACGCGTTGCCCGCCGCCGTGACGAAGAGTGTGCCGTGCTTCTTCGTCAGCTCGTCCAGCGCCCGGCTCATGGGGTCGGTGCCGTCGCCGCAGCAGGTGCCCAGGCTCATGTTGACCACGTCGGCGCCCTGCTCGGCGGCCCACTCCATGCCGGCGATCGCCCACGACCAGTCGCCGCGGCCCCCGTCCCCCAGCACCTTGCCGACGAGCAGGGACGCGGCCGGCGCCACGCCCCGGTACTTCTCCCCGGCGCCCGCGATCGTCGAGGCGACGTGCGTGCCGTGCCCCTGCCGGTCGGCGATGCCGGGGGCGTCGGAGAAGTTCTCGGTGGCCAGGATGCGGCCGGCGAAGTCGGCGTGGCCGACGTCGATGCCGGTGTCGAGGACGGCGACCTTCACGCCCTTGCCGTCGTAGCCCCGCTCCCACGCCGTGGGCGCGCCGATCAGGGGGACGCTGCGGTCGAGTGACGCCTCCGTCCTGCGGTCCAGCCAGATCTCGGCGATGCCGGAGGCGGTCCTGGCGGTGCGGAGCCCGGCCCAGAACTCGTCCGTCCCGTCCGCGGGCACGGTGACCGCGGCGCCGTTGACGCTGTCGAGCACGCGGACGTTCTCGGCGGCCGGAAGGGCGGCCGCGGCCCGCGCGAGCGGCTGCTCGCCGGTGTACGTGATGATCAGCGGGATCGCCGCGGACCGCTGGTCGCGGGCCAGCGTCTCGACGTCGAACAGCTCCTCGTCCAGGGTCCCGGCGGCGACCATGGAGGCGGCGTCCGAGGGCAGGACCAGATGGCCCCCGTCCCTGCTGGGCAGCGTGGCGAACGTGATCGGGACGCCGTCCGGCCTGGGCGCCGGTCGGATGGCGACCGACGGGGCGCCGCCCTGTCCTGGCCGGTAGTCGACGACGTCTCCGGTGATGAGGGCGAGGGTGACGGCACCGGTGGGTCGGGTCTCAGCGGGTGCGGTGGCCGCGGGAGCCGCCTGGTGGTGCGGTGCGGCGGCGCTGGGCGCGGTGCCGGCGGCGAGGACTAGTGCGGTGCCCGCCAAGACCGCCGCGAGCCGGGTCCGTAAGGCCGGACGCCGCGTTCGTAACGCCGGGGTTCGTGAAGGGGACAAAGCCTGCCTTTCAGCTGCGATCAGGGCGCTCGTGCGGGAGCGCTCCCACCTCTTCCGAGACGGCTTATATCCAACAAATGATCAAGCCAATCGCAACCGGGATCAGGTCCGGCCGCCCCTCATCCGTCACAGCCGGTGGGACGGCGTCCGGCGGGGCGGTGGCCCAGGAGCCGCACTCCCCTCAGGAGCGCCGAAGACGCCGGCCTGTTTGGTCACGTGCGAACCCCGGGCGGCGGGCCGCGATTCCCTTCCAGGGATGTGAGGCCGCGCACCGCCCGGGGGACCGGCCGTCAGGTGCAGGCGGTGCCGTTGAGGGTGAAGGCGCCCGGCCGGGAGGTGTTGCCGTTGTGGGTGGCCTGGAAGCCGAACTGGGCGGAGCCGCCCGGCGCGAGGGTGCCGTTGTAGCTCACGTTCCTGGCCGTGACCTGGCCGGAGGTGGGGGAGATCGTCGCGTTCCACGCGGAGGTGACGGTCTGGCCGGCGGGCAGCGCGAAGGCCAGCGCCCAGGAGGAGAGCTGCGCCGTGCCCGTGTTGGTGATCGTGACGGTGGCCGTGAAGCCGGTGTTCCACGTGTTCATGGCGTACGTGACCCGGCACGGCCCCGGCGGCGGGGGAGTCGGCGTCTGCGACGGGCCGGGACCGCCGGTGTCCAGGCCGAGGAACGCGATCGCGGCGGCGGCCATCCCGCCCTGCGGCAGGTTGTGCCCGACGCCCGGGAGGCTGATGCCCTCGACCGGGACGGTGGTGCCGGTGCCGCCGTACCTGGTGCGCATCCAGCCGGGGCGGGGCTGGTCGGACAGGCTCGGGGTCTGGCTCAGGCCGTGGACGTCGGTCCACTGCTTGATCTGCTCCTGGAAGTTCGGGTAGCGCAGCGTGGAGTCCTCGGTGCCGTGCCACACCTGGATGCGCGGGCGGGGGCCGCTGTAGCCGGGGTACGCGGCGCGTACCAGGTCGCCCCACTGCTGCGGGGTCATGATGCGCTGGCCGTTGGCGCACTGGCTGTTCCAGCTCGACCCGTCGGTGGTGGCGAAGCAGCCGAACGGCACGCCCATGAACGACACTCCCGCCCTGAACACGTCGGGGTAGGCGCCCAGCAGCACGTTCGTCATCATGCCGCCGGAGGACGCGCCGGTGACGTACGTGCGGCCGGGGTCGGTGTTGTAGCGCTGCTGGACGTACCTGACCATGGAGACGATGCCGACCGGGTCGCTGCCGCCGTCGTGCCGCAGCGCCTGCGGCGAGGAGACGTCGAAGCAGGAGCCGCTCCTGGTCGCCGACGGGTAGATCACGATGAACTTGTGCTGGTCGGCCAGCGAGGCGAACTCGGTGCCCGAGTAGAAGGCGGGGCCGGATCCGGTGCAGTAGTGGACGGCCACCAGCAGTGCCGGGCGGGCGGGGACGCCGTCGGGGACGTATAAGTGCATGCGCAGGTTCGTCGGGTTGGTGCCGAAGTTGGTCACCTCCGTGAGCTGGGCCGAGGCGGCCGGTGGGGCGGCGATCAGGCCCGCGACGATCAGCGTCACCGCGGCCATCACGGCGCCTGCGATTCTGGCTTTCACCTTCATGGGGCTCCTCTCATGCCTGAAACATTGCGAGTGTGTGATGAAAGTTTCACGGTCGCACTGTGCCTGGTGGAGTCCCCGTGAGTGTCCCTTTGTGGGCTTGACGACGGCATGGATCAAGCGGCGAACGGTATGAAACTTTCGACGAACGGTCGTCCTCAGGCCCTGAGCGCGGAAGCCGTCAGCTCCCGCCGCCACCGCTCCCGTACCGCTCGGCGAGCACCTTGGCCGTGGCCGCCAGCCGGTCGCGCAGCTCCCCGGGCGCCAGCACCTCGGCGTCCACGCCCAGCCTCAGGAACTCGGCCAGCGCGTGCTCGATCGACTCGATCGGCACCGTGACCCGCGTCCAGCCCTCCTCGTCCGGCGGCTCCGCGGTCTCCCGCGCCGCGGCCACCACGCCCGGCGTCATGAGATCGGCCAGCCGCTCCACGCCGCGCGGCGAGAGCCGCACGACCGCCTCGCCCCACCGCAGTCTGGCCTCGAACTCCGCCAGGTACCCCTGCCAGTACGCCGCCAGGTCGAAGCCCTCGGGCCGGGTGAACCGCTCGTCGAGCGGGTGCAGGTCGAGGATCTGGGAGACGCGGTAGGTGCGCACGTCCTCGCCCACCGCCGCCACGAGATACCACCGCCCCGCCTTGACGACCAGCCCGTACGGGTCCAGCCGCCGCTCCACCTCCTGTGGCGCCCTCCACCGCCGGTACCTGACCTGGACGCGGCGCTCGTTCCAGACGGCGTCGGCCACGGCCGGCAGGTACGTGACGGGCTCCCGTTCCCGGTACCACGTGGGCGCGTCCAGGTGGAAGCGCTCCTGAATGCGCCCGGCCCGGTCGCGCAGCTCCACCGGCAGCGCGGCCATGAGCTTGAGCTGCGCGGCCGTCACCACCGCGCCCAGCCCCAGCTCGGCCGCCGGGCCCGGCAGCCCGGCCAGGAACAGCGACTCGGCCTCGTCCGCGGTCAGGCCGGTGAGCCGGGTGCGGTAGCCGTCGAGCAGCTGGTAGCCGCCCTTCGGGCCCGCGTCGCCGTACAGGGGGATGCCGGCCGCGTGGAGCGACTCGACGTCCCGGTAGATCGTGCGGACCGAGACCTCGAGCCGGTCGGCCAGCTCCTGCGCGGTCATCCGGCCGCGCGTCTGCAGGAGCAGCAGGATCGAAACCAGGCGAGAGGCACGCATAGACGCTGACACTACCTGTCAGTGACCCGGGCCTACGGTCGGCCGCATGAACGACTTCGACTTTCTCGCCGGCCGCTGGAACGTCACCAACCGCCGCCTGGTGAAACCCCTCTCCGGGAGCGACGAATGGGACGAGTTCCCCGGCCGTTCCGTCGCCACCCGGCACTTCGACGGGGCCGCCAGCTTCGACGAGATCACATTTCCGACCAAGGGGTCCAGCGGACTGACCGTGCGCGTGTACAACCCCGAGACGAGGCAGTGGTCCATCTACTGGGCCAGCAGCACCCGCGGGGTGCTCGACACCTCCCCGATGGTCGGCGCGTTCGAGGGGGAGCGGGGCGAGTTCCACGGTGAGGAGACCTGTGAGGGCAGGCGGGTGCCGTGCCGGTTCGTCTGGACCGTGCTCGGCCCGGACCGCGCCCGCTGGGAGCAGGCGTTCTCGGCGGACGGCGGGGAGACCTGGGAGACGAACTGGATCATGGAGTTCACCCGAGCGTGACGGTCCCCAGCGCGCGCGGCGTGGTGGACGGGGCCACGCCGGCGGTGCTGCGCACCCACAGGACCGCGGCCACGGCCAGGGCCGCGATCAGCAGCACCAGCCCGCCCACCACGACCACCCACCACCAGGCGGACCTCGGCGGCTTGGTCTCGTAGTGGGTGACGTCGGGCAGCATGTCCGGCGTGTACGGCAGTCGCTGCGTCGAGGGCACCTCGGGCGGGTCCGCCCGCGGCGGCTGCGTGGGGCGGGGGTAGCGGCGGCGGACCGTCTTGTCGGGATCCGCCTCCTGTCCGTCATGCTGGTCTGGGTTCATGATCCCCTCGAGCACGCTGCGGAGTGTGGGTTTCCGCGAACATTGTCACACTCGTGAGGGCTGTCCCGTCCAGATGGCATGACATGTGTGCTGGTGACGGGAGGGAGCGGCCGCCTCGGCCGCGTCGTGGTGGAGCGGCTGGTCGAGGCCGGGTTCGAGGTGCGGGCGGCCAGCCGGTCCGCGCGCGCCCCGGGCGGTGGCGTGCGCTGGGTCGCGGCGGATCTGACCACCGGCCGGGGCCTGGCCGAAGCGGTGGCCGGGGCGGATGCCGTCGTGCACCTGGCCTCGGCGCCGTACAAGGGCCGCTACACGCTGCGGGTGGAGCTCGACGGCACGTCCGCGCTGCTCGCGGCGGCCCGCGAGGCAGGGGTGGGACACATTCTCTACACCTCGATCGTGGGCACGGACCGGGTGCCCTGGGGCTACTTCAGGACGAAGGTCCGGGCCGAGCGGCTCATCCAGGAGGGCGGGGTGCCGTGGACGATCCTGCGGGCCACGCAGTTCCACGAGTTCATCGAGCAGGCCCTGCGCGGCATGGCCAGGCTCGGTGTGCTGGTCGCCGATCCCGGGATCCCGGCGCAGCCGGTGGACGTCAGGGACGTGGCCCGTCATCTGGTGTCCCTGATCGAGCGCGGGCCCGGCCGGGAGATCGAGGACTTCGGCGGACCCGAGGTGATGACCATGGCGGAGGCCGCCGAGCGCTGGTTGCGGGCCCGGGGGCTGCGGCGGCCGGTGCTGCGGGTGCGGGTGCCCGGCACGCTGGGCCGGGCGTTCCGGGCCGGCCACCTGACCACGAAGGCCCAGCCCACCGGCGAGATCACCTGGGGCGACTACCTGAGGGGAGCGTGACCGGCTCAGCCCTGCGGCGGGCCCTGCCAGCCCGGGGGCTGCTGCTGGAACGGCGGCTGCCCCCATGGCGGCTGCTGCGGTTGCTGCCAGCCCGGCCTCTGGGGCGGCGCGGGCTGCTGTGGGTTGCGCCGGGCCACCACGGCGAAGATCAGCAGGCCAGTGCCGATCAGGCTGAAGCCGAAGGAGATCACTGTCGAGATGGTGAAGGCCACTCCCAAGTCGAACAGGTCGGCCAGCATGCCGTCCAGGAAGCCCCGTGCGACGTTGAACAACGCTCCCAGCAGGAGCACCACGCAGCCCAGGATCCCGATCACCGCCCCCCGCCCGTGCTCGCGTCGGCGCGCCGCCATGAGGGCGATCCCGGCGATCAGCAGGATGCCCAACAGGACGACCCCGATGAGGCTGAGGATGCTGATGAGTTGGTAGGGGGGCGTTTCCTCCATCAAGCTACTCCCGCGCGTAGAGGGGTATCCCACAGTAGCGTCAACGGGACGGGTGCATCGAAGGATGTATGGCAGGTTCGATCCGCTGGAGGAGGCGTCCACCCCGGCCTGACCAGCAGGATCGCTGTATGACAATCGGACTGATGCTCACCCTCGCCGCCCTGGCGGTGATCGACAGCACCAGCTTCGGCACCCTGGTCATCCCCGTCTACCTGCTGCTGGCCTCGGAGCGGTCGAGGGCGACGCGGCTGCTGATCTATCTCGGCACCATCGCGGTCTTCTACTTCCTGGTCGGGGTCGCGCTGATGCTGGGGCTGTCGGCGGCCATGGAGAGCTTCGGCGACGCGCTGCACAGCCGCCCGGCGTACTGGGCGCAGCTCGCCCTCGGCGTGGGGCTGTTCGTGCTGAGCTACCGGTTCGATCCCAAGTGGCGGGCGAAGCACGGCAAGCCGGAACGCCGGCTCGAGCCGCGGACGGGCGGGCCCCGTGTGATGGTGCTGCTGGCGCTCACGGCCGGGGTGATCGAGGTGGCCACGATGGTGCCGTACTTGGCGGCCGTCGGCGTCATGACGACCTCCGGCCTGGCCGCCGGTCAGTGGCTGCCGCTGCTCGCCGGCTACGTGATCGTCATGATCCTGCCGCCGCTGGCGCTCATGGGCCTGCGCGGGATCGCCGGGCACCGGCTGGAGCCGAAGCTGGAGCGGCTGCGGGCGTGGCTGACCAAGCACTCGGCCTCCATGGTGAGCTGGACCCTCGCGATCGTCGGCTTCCTGCTGGCCCGAGATGCCGCGTTCTACCTGTTCTTCCAGTCCGATTGATCAATAATTTCGTGCTATGTCGCGGCTCATGTCGGTCATTCTTCTCGTGTTGTCCCCCTTCGTCGTCCCCTCCGCCGCCGAGCCCGCCGGGGAGCTGGTGGTGCTGCTGGACGTCTCCGGGTCGATGGAGGAGAGCGACGGGTCGGGGTCCACCCGCATCGCGGCCGCCCGCAAGGCCATCGGCGGCATCGTGGACGCCGCCCCCGACGGGGCGCTGCTGGGCCTGCGGTCGTACGGCGGCGGCTGCACGGAGACGGATCTGCACCTGCGCCCGTCCCCGTTGGATCGCGACGCGTTCAAGCGCAAGGTCGCCGCCCTGCGCCCTCGCGGCGACACCCCCATCGCGTACGCGCTCAAGCAGGCGGCCGAGGACTTCACCGGCGACGGCCCCAAGACCATCCTGCTGGTCTCCGACGGCGAGGAGACCTGCGGCGGCGACCCGGTCGCCACGGCCGCGGAGCTGGTGAAGAAGGGCGTCGACGTGCAGATCGACGTGGTCGGCTTCCGGGTGCGGGACGCCGCGAGGAGCCAGCTGGTCAGGATCGCCAAGGAGGGCGGCGGCCGGTACGCCGACGCCCAGAACGGTGACCAGCTCGCCGGACGCCTGCGCAGGCTGGCCCAGCGCGCCCTGCGCGGCCAGTCCCCGGTCGGCACTCCGGTCACCGGCACCCCCGACCGGCAGTCGGCGCCGCTGCTCAAGCCGGGCGCGTACCTGGACGAGATGCCGCCGGGCGGCGACGTCAAGCGTCACTACGCCTTCGACCTGCCCGCCGGCGCCACCGCGTACGTCGGGCTGAGGATCGGCGTGACCACCCCGCTCGGCGCCAGGGCCGTGATCGGCTCCGGCCTGTCCATCTGGCCGTCGGACGGCGCCGCCGCGTGCGTCACCCGCGACCTCATGACCGACCTGCCCAGCGGCGGCAGCGCCTTCGTGGTCGGCAACGCCCAGATCACCGAGGGCGGGGGCCCGTGCGAGAAGGCCGGCCGCTTCACGATCGAGGTGGACAACAGGGGCGACCAGGTGCGCGACTCCACCGCCCCACTCGAGCTCACGCTGATCGTCGAGCCGCCGGCCGTCGACGCCGGCTCCCTCCCGCCCCCCGCCACGGCCGCGGAGACCGTGGAGCCGCAGGTCCAGGCCTCAGGGGCGGCCCACATCGCGGGCAGCGGCTCGTACGGCGACGGCCCCGTGCTCGCGGACGGCCGCTACACCGACACCATGATCCCCGGCGAGGAGGCGTACTTCCGGGTGCCGCTCGCCTACGGGCAGCGGCTGACGTACCGGATCGAGGTCCCGGGCCTGTCCGAGGGCGACCGGCGCGCGCTGGGCGGCGCGCGGCTGCGGCTGTCGAGCTCCATCCTCAGCCCCGAGAACCCGCGCGTGCTCGGCGGCCGCGAGAACTACGCGTGGCAGCCGACCCTCGGCGACCAGCCGCAGTCGTTCACCGGCTCGTCGGTGCCGGTGGCCTACCGCAACCGGGAGTCGGACCAGGACTTCATCAAGGACACCACCCTGCCGGGGTACTACAACCTGTGGGTGCGGCTGTTCACCGACCGCGGCGACCCGTACGTCGAGGTGCCCGTGACCCTGACCGTGGACGTGCAGGGCGAGCCCGCGGGCGTGCCCACGCTCGCCGACCCGACCGGGCTCGGCCCGCCCGACCGGCAGCAGGGCCTATCGCTCGTCCCCGAGCCGCGTGTCGTCACCCCGCGGCCCGCGGCGTCCACGGCCGCCGCGCCGCCGGCGACCCAGGCGGGCGCGTCCAGCGTGCTGCCGCTGCTGCTGGTCCTGTCGACCACCGCCCTGGCCGTGGTCACGGCCGGTGCGATCTGGATCGTGCGGCGCACCCGCCGACGCCCCCTCCGGTGAGCTGAAACCGCCCCTCTAGGATCGGGTCTCCGGGGGGAGATCCGAGATGTTGCGTTCCTTTTTCAGGACCGAGGCCGGCAGCACCAGCGTGCTTCTCGTGGCCACCGTCCTGGCCCTGCTCTGGGCGAACTCTCCCTGGGGAGACACCTACGAGGCCTTCTGGCACACGCCGATGGGCATCACCTTCGGCGACGCCGTCTTCTCGCTGGACCTGAGGCACTGGGTCAACGACGGCCTCATGACGCTGTTCTTCTTCGTCGTCGGGCTCGAGGTCTCCTACGAGATGCGGCTCGGGCAGTTGCGCGACCGGCGGCTGATCGCCGTGCCGGCGGTGGCGGCGTTCGGCGGGATGCTGGTGCCGGCCGGCGTCTACCTGCTGCTCAACTTCGGTGGGCCCGGCGCCGGCGGGTGGGGCGTGCCGATCGCCACCGACACCGCCTTCGTGCTGGGCCTGCTGGGCGTGGTCGGGGCGCGGTGTCCCGATCCGCTGCGGGCGTTCCTGCTGACGCTGGCCATCGTGGACGACGTGCTGGCCATCATGATCATCGCGGTGTTCTACACCGAGAGCCTGGCCGTCCCCGCCCTCTTGGCCGCCGCCGCGTTGCTGGCGGCCATCGTCACGTTGCGGTGGCTGCGGATCTGGCGGGCGCCGGCCTACATCGTGCTGGGGTTCGCGCTCTGGGTGGCCACCCTGGAGAGCGGGGTGCATCCCACGCTGGTCGGCATCGCGCTGGGCGTGCTGGTGTTCGTCTACGCCCCCTCCGACCAGAAGCTGCTGCTCGCCGGCGAGGCCGTGCACGAGTTCACGAGCGAGCCGAGCGCCCGGGCGGCCAGGGAGGCCACACGGCGGGTCCAGCGCGCGGTCTCCGTGAACGAGCGGCTGCAGCTGCGGCTGCACCCGTGGAGCAGCTACGTGATCGTGCCGGTGTTCGCGCTGGCGAACGCAGGGGTGCGGCTCGACGGCGCGACCCTGGCGGCGGCGGCCACCTCACCGGTGGCCATCGGCGTGGCGCTGGGACTGGTGCTCGGGAAGATCGCCGGCATCTCGCTCGGCACGTGGCTGCCGCTCAGGTTCGGGTGGGGGATCCTGCCGGGAAACCTGGTGTGGGGGCAGTTGCTGGGCGGGGCGGCCGTGTCCGGGATCGGCTTCACGGTGGCGCTGTTCATCGTGGACCTGGCCTTCGACGACACGGCGATCCAGGATCAGGCGAAGATCGGGATCCTGGCGGGGTCGCTGCTGTCCGCCCTGATCGGATGGGTGATCTTCCGGTTGGCGTGGGATCGGGGCGGGGTCTGCGCGCCGCCGGAGGCCGAGCCCGGCGAGGAGCTGCCCGAGCTCCTGTCCGTGCCCGTGGGGCCGGACGACCACGTGCGGGGGCCGGAGGACGCCAGGATCACGATCGTGGAGTACGGCGACTTTGAGTGCCCGTACTGCGGCCGCCTCCATCCCGTCCTGGAGGAGCTGCGCGAGAAGAACCCCGACGTGCGGCTGGTGTTCCGGCACTTCCCGCTCCGGACCCTTCACCCGCGGGCCGCCCCCTCCGCGATCGTCTCCGAGGCCGCCGCCGACCAGGGCCGGTTCTGGGAGATGCACGACATCCTCTACGACAACCAGCGCTTCCTCACCGACGCCGACCTGGCACACTACGCCGCCCAGCTGGATGTCGAGCCCTGGTCGGACGTGCCGGGGCACGTCGCCAGGGTCGCCGTGGACGAGGCGTCGGGCCGCGACAGCGGCGTGCGCGGCACGCCGACCCTCTTCCTGAACGGCGTCCGCTACCAGGGCCCGCTGGACCTCGACTCGATCACCCGGGCAGTGGAAGCACTTCGCGACCAGGGCACCGGAGGAACGGAGCCGCCGCACCGGTGAACCGCTGGGGCGCCGAGCCCCCAGCGGGTGTCACAGATTGCGCAGGTACGCCAGCGACGGCGCGAAGAAGTACTCCCCGCCCTTCATCGTGACCGTCTGCGCCACCTGGGTCTGCGGGAGCGACATCTCCGGCTTGCCCCAGGCCTTGGGGAAGGAGACCTTGATGTCCCGCTCGCCCTGGCCGATGACCGGGTCATGGCCCGTCGCCGGCTGCTCGAAGTCCGGGTTGTTCGCCCAGGTCTGCTGCGTGAATTCGAACTGGTCGCGCAGGCTGCCGTTGAACGCCATGAACAGCAGGCCGACCTCCCCACTGGGACGGTCCTCGGGCGGCGAGTCGTTCCACGGGTCGTCGGTGCGCTCCCCGTACGTCTGCCCTCGCCTGGCCATGATCACCTCACGCCCGAACGAGCGCGGGTTGGTCTTCCTGACGTGCCCGCTGAACGGGCACTTGCTGCCGTCGTCCCCGTCGAAGGTGAAGTCGTTGGCCACCGGCCCGCCGCCCGCCTTCGGCTTACTGGTCAGGGGCGTGCCGTCCTTGAAACGGCCGACGAGCATGGCGCCCGCCCGGTCGCGGTCGACGCCGGTCAGGCCGAGCCCGTCGGCCAGGTCGCGCTCGATCTCCTTGAACGCCCGCACGTTCTGCTCCAGCTTCCTGAACACCAGGTAGCTGCCGTGGTGGCGGGCCGGGTTGGGCGCGAGCGGGTCCGGCAGCAGCACGTTGGCCAGCGGGAACGCCGGGTTCCAGCGCTTCTTCGGCTCTCTGTCCACCTCGTCCTTGAGGAACAGCGGCTGGCTGCGGCCGTCCACGTAGCCGAAGTGCTCGATGCCGTCCCCGGCCGGGTTGCGCATGCCCCGGCCGGTCTCCTCGCCGAGCAGCCGGGCGCTCTCCGGCAGCTCGCCGAGGATCTCCTCGCGCAGCGCCGCCACCGTGTCCGGCCCGTCGTCGCCGATGAGGATGGCGGCGTGGATCTCCCGCTGGTAGGTGCGATCCCACTCCTCCACCGGCGGGTCGTTCACCTCGGCGATCCGCCGCTTCATGCCGTCGCGGAACGCCTTGTCGCGGAACTTGAGCAGGTCGTCGTTCGAGTGGCCGAGGTCGACGTATCCGGCCCTGCTGAGGCCGACGCCGACGTACGGTGTGCCACGGCGGCCGCTCGCGGCGAAGTCGCGCACCTCCTGCAGGTGTTTGCGCGCCGACTTCATCTTCGTGGTCGCGAGCCACCGGAGGAAGGCCTTGCCGTCGGCCGCGTCGTTGAACCGGACGAACAGGACGGAGAGGTGCTCGCGTACGTGTGCGCGCAGGATGTTCGGCTGGAGGTTGTCGAGCATCGCCTTGGTGTCCGCGTCCAATGTGGCCGAGTCCCAGGCCAGGGGTCGTGCGTTGTTCAGGTCGACTGGCATTGCCGAGTCCCTTTCCCCGTTGCGGATGAATATCCGAGCCCCACCTCTACGACTTGTGAGAGGCCGGGAAAGTTTCCCGAAATACCGTCGTTTTTCCCGATCTGTATTTTCCGGTCGGTATTTACCGGTCAGTGGTGAGAAACGGTGAGCGTGGTCCTGGCCACGCCGCCGTTCGCGCAGCGGACCGTGACGGGGAACGTGCCGGCCTTGGCCGTCTTCAGGCTCGGCGACCACACGGCTGCGGGCGTGCCAGGACGGCTGCGCGGCGTGGCGAACGCGTTCGAGACCACGGCGCTCACCTGGGAGCCGCCGCACGCCGCGGTGACCTTCACCTGCTGTCCCATGGCGACGGCCGCGGGGGAGACTCCGACGCCCGCGTCGACGGCCGCCAGAGCGCCCTCCCCGGGCTTCGGGGTGGCGGTCGGCGTGGGCTGCGGGGTCGCCGTCGGCGTCCCGGTGGGCGTCGGGGCGGGAGACGGGTTGCTCTGCCCGAAGACCACGTCCGAGCAGGAGTAGAACGCCTCGGGGCTGTCGCTGCGCTGCCAGATCGCGTAGATCAGGTGCCGTCCCCGCTTGGCGGGCAGCTTGCCGGTCATCGTGTAGAAGCCGTCGGCCACCGCCGGGTTCTGCACGGTGAGGAACGGACTGGCCTCCAGGTCCGACCACTTCAGCGGCTTGGCCGGGTCGTAGCCGTCCTTCGTGATGTACAGCTCGAACCCGCCCTTGTGCGGAGCCGTCGCCCGATACCTGAACGTGTGGGATGCCCCGCTCGTCATGGACGTGGCCGGCCAGTCGGCGCGGGCCTGGTCGAAGCCCCGGTACTTGTCCCGGCCGGCGCTGCACAGCCTGCCGTCCGGGATGATCTGGCGGTGCCGGCCGGCCGCGTCGGCGATGTTGACCTCGTTCCAGTCGTAGAGGGGCTGGGTGCCTCCCATCGCGACGGCCTGCTTGCACGCGGCCGACTTCGGGCTCTCCGGGCCCTCGCTGTAGCAGACCATGGTGCGGCTGGGCGGATTGCTCATGGTGCCGTGCGCGGAGGCCGTGCCGGGGGCGACGGCGAGCACGAGCAGGGTGGGGGCGGTCAGGGTGGTGGCGACGAACGCCTTGCGGTTGATCTGCATGCAGATCACCCTGGACTAGGCGATACGGCGAAATAGCGGGCTTAAATGCCCTTTAAGGTTGGCTTAGGCGCCTTTTCAGGGCGCTTGTGGAGCCACAGCTGCACCTCCGCCCCGCCCAGCGACGAGTGGTCCAGCCGCAACGTGCCGCCGGTGGACTCCGCCAGCCTGCGCGCGATGTCCAGCCCGAGCCCGGTGGACCCGCTGCCGCTGGCGCCCCGCTCCAGCGCCGCCTCCGGGTCCGGAATGCCGGGGCCCGCGTCCGCGATCACGACGCCCACCGTCTCCTGTCCCTCGTGCAACGTGACGCTGAACGCCGTGCCCTCCTCCGTGTGCCGGAACACGTTTCCGAGCAGCGCGTCCACCGCCGCCGTCAGCTCGCTCGCCGGCACCGGCACCCGCACCGGCAGCGTCGCGCCGGCCAGCTCCCACGGCCGCCCCTGGTCCTCGGCCAGCGCCGACCAGAACGCCAGCCGCTCGCGCAGCACCTCCGCCGCGTCGCACGAGCGCGCCGCCCGCGCCGACGGCCGCCGCCGGGCCGCCGCGATGATCGTGTCGACCTCGCCCTCCAGCCTGGCCAGGGCCTGCCTGCTGGGCTCTGCCTGAGGCCCGAGGTGGTCCAGGCTGAGCCGGAGCGCGGTGAGCGGCGTGCGCAGCCGGTGCGACAGGTCGGCCGCCATCTCGCGCTCGGCGGCAAGGAGGTGCGTGACCCGGTTCGCCATGGAGTTGAACGCGGTCGCCGCCGCCCGCAGCTCGGGCGGTCCGTCGGGGTAGATGCGCTCGCTCAGGTCGCCGGACCCCAGCGCGGACGCGGCCGTGCCGAGCCGGCGCGCCGCCCGTACCACCCGCGCCCCGAGCCGGTCGCCGACCAGCACCGACCCGGCCACCAGCACCACGGCCACGCCGGTCAGCACCGCCCACGAGGAGAAGACGCCCCGGTTGAGGTCGTCGGCGGGCACGAACACCTCGATCACCGCGCCCCGGTCGCCGTCCAGCGCGACCGGCCGCAGCAGTGCGTACCCAGCGGGCAACTCCACCGTGCCGGCCCGGGTCTGGGTGGCGGCCCTGGCCACCTCGGCGGCCGGCGCGCGGGAGGTCCCGGCCGTGGCGCCGCCCTTGACGTGGATGGCCAGCAGGCCGCGCCGCCCCGCCTCCGTGCGGGCCATGGCATGGCCGAGATCGGCGCTCCTGGTGGTCAGCGCCAGCACCGGCACCAGGGCGGACGCCTGCCGCTCGGCCCCGGCCAGCGCCCTGCTCTGCGCGGTCTCCCTGACGATCAGCGCGAGCGGTACGAGGAAGGCCAGCGCCACCATCGAGGTGACCGCGACCATCAGGACGGCGAGCGTCCGCCTCATCGCGGCCCGCTCACCGGGGCGCCGACAGCATGACGCCGACGCCGCGGACGGTGTGCAGGTAACGCGGCCGGGAGGCGCTCTCGCCGAGCTTGCGCCGCAGCCACGACAGGTGCACGTCGATGGTCTGGTCGTCGCCGTACGACAGCCGCCAGACCTCCGCCAGCAGCTCCTTGCGGGTCACCACCCGGTCGGCGCGGGCGGCGAGGTAGGCGAGCAGGTCGAACTCGCGCCTGGTCAGCGAGAGAGCCCCGCCGTCGAGCGCGGCCTCACGCCGGCCCACGTCCACGACCAGGCCGCCCACCCGGAGCGTCTGGGGCGCGGGCGCCGACCTGGCGCGGCGCAGCACCGCGTCCAGCCGGGCGCTCAGGTGGTCGCCGGAGAACGGCTTGACCAGGTAGTCGTCGGCTCCGGCCCGCAGCAGCCGGACGATCTCGGCCTCGTCGTCGCGGGCCGTCGCCACGATGACCGGCACGTCGGAGATCCCGCGCACCATCCGCAGCGCCTCGGAGCCGTCCAGGTCGGGCAGGCCGAGATCCAGGATGACGGCGTCCGGCGGACGCTGGGAGATCTCCCTGAGCGCGTCCAGCGCGCAGCCCGCGCTGCGGACGGCGTGCTGCCGCCGGTCGAGCTCGTGGATGATCGCTGATCTGACGAATTCGTCGTCTTCTACTACGAGAACCGTCGCCATGCGCCCCAACCGTACATAATTCCTCCCATGCGTCGGGCTCTTCGATACGTTGCGATCTGGTGCGGTGCCACCGCGGTCGCCGTGTCGGTGTCCTGGTTCGGAGTACGCGGGGTGCTGCGCAGCGAGTTCGTGGACGACGTCGCCGTCCAGCCGTTCGCCGCCCGGACGGCGGGTGCCGGCGTCCCCGCGCCGGAGACGCCCGCGCCCGAGACCCCCGCGCCGCGCCGGACCACGAGAAAGCCGGTCGCCCCGAAACCCGCGCCGACCCCCGCCGCGGGGCCGGGATCGCTCAAGGTGGTGACGGTCAAGGGCGGGGAGGTGGCGTTCAGGATCGGGCCGGACGGCTGCCGCCTGGTGTCGGCCACCCCGGTCAGCGGCTACACCGCCAAGGTGGCCCGCGCCGACGGCTGGATCAGGGTGGACCTCGCCAAGGGACAGCACGGCACGGGCGTGTTCTGCATCGGCCACGAGCGGCGCACCGACACCTGGGAATACTGACGCCGTACTGCGGATGTGGTACGGCGACCGCCTCCCCGGGGACGATGGCCGGGCCTCGTCCGAGTGCGAACGTGGTGAGCATGCACGCACTGCGCAAAGCCCTGGGCTGGCTCTCCGTGACGTACGCTGCGGTCTTCTTCACGGCCGCGCTGCTGCACACCGGGACCACGCTCGGCCCGCTGCGCCAGCCCGTGATCGCCCCGGCCGTGATCGTGGAGACGCTGTGCGGCGCCGCGCTGCTCGCCGGGGCCTACGGCGCGCTGGCGGCCACGACGTGGGCCTGGGACGGGCTGATCTACACGCACGCGGGCGCGCTGGCCGGCGTGCTCATGGGCATCATGGCGGTCGGGCTGGGGCCGGGCGGCGCCGCGGCGAACCCGCTGCTCATCTGGTATCACGGCACGATCGCGGCCTTCCTGACCGCCGGGCTGGGCGCGGCCTTCTACGTCTCCAGAGTCCGCTAGGACTCCAGCGTCCGCAGGTATTCGGCCGCCTCGGCGATGTGCTCCTCGGTGAACACGCGGATCCCGTTCAGCTCCAGCAGTGCGGTCGTGACGCCCTGACCGGGCGTGCGGCGCCCGCTGAACGTGCCGTCGTAGATCGACAGCGCGCCGCACGAGGGGCTGCCCTCCTTCAGCACCGCCAGCCTGATCCCGGACGACCGCGCGACGGACAGCGCGGCCCGCGCGCCCGCCAGAAACTCGGCCGTCACGTCGGACCCGTCCGTCGCCACCACGCGGGCGGCGCCGGAGAGCACGGCCGCCCCGCCCGCGCCGCCCTCGATCTCGGCGGCCGGGCGCGGGATCGGCAGCCCGCCCTCCACCTCGGGGCAGAACGGCACCAGCCGCCCCTCCTCGCGCCACCCGGCGAGCCAGGCGTCCGAGCTGGTCTTGGCGCCGCCGTCGTAGCGCACCCGCCGGCCCATCAGGCACGCGCTGACGAGGATTTTCTCCACGCCTTCGATCCTATGAGCGCGATCGGCGTGGGCCCGACGGGCTGCGGCAGCGGGGGCGACACACCTGGGCGATAGCCTTACCCCCGATGAACACCGTCGTCTCCACGATCGTCATCGTCGGCGCGCTGCTGCTGGCGCTGGCGAGCCTGATCGTCGCGATCCGCAACCGGCCGATGGGCATGGTGCTGCTGGTCGGCTTCGCCCTGCTCGAGGTGGCCGTGCTGGTGCAGCTGGGGTTCGTGATCGTGGCGGTGGCCGGCGGCCAGGGGCCTGATGACAAGGCCACGCTGTGGGGTTACCTCGCCGGCGAGGTCGTGATCCCGCCCGCCGGGGTGTTCCTGGCACTGGCCGAGCGGTCCAGGTGGGGGTCGGCGATCCTGGTCGTGGCCGGCTTCGCGATCGCGGTGATGACCGGGCGGCTGCTGCAGATCTGGCAGGGAGTGGCGTGACCGCGTCGCACCGGGACGGCCGGGGCGCCGCCTCGGCCATCGGCACGGGCCCCGGGCGCGCGCTGATCGCCGTCTACGGGCTGTTCTCGCTGGCGGCTGGGGCGCGGGCCGCCGTGCAGATCGCGACCAGGTTCGGCGAGGCGCCGCTGGCGTACTCGCTGTCGGCGTTCGCGGCTCTGGTCTACATCCTGCTCACGGTCGCGCTCTGGCGCGGGGCGCGGCGCCTCGCGCTGGTCGCGCTCGGCATCGAGCTGGCGGGCGTGCTCGTCATCGGCACCGCCAGCCTCCTCGACCCGGCGGCCTTCCCCGACGAGACGGTCTGGTCCGTGTACGGCAGGGGCTATCTGTTCATCCCGCTCGTGCTGCCGCTCGTCGGGCTCTACTGGCTGCTGCGCCGAAGGCGTTAGCCTGCCGCGTGCCCGGGCAGTTGCAGACGCCATGAGCACCATCGAGCACTCAGAAGACGTCGAGGTCCCCATCAGGGTGGCCTACAACCAGTGGACGCAGTTCGAGAGCTTCCCCGAATTCATGGAAGGCGTGGAGTCGGTCAAACAGCTCACCGACACGCGTACCGCCTGGGTGGCTGAGATCGCCGGGGTGCGGCGCGAGTTCGAGGCCGACATCACCGAGCAGCACCCGGACGAGCGCATCGCCTGGCGCACCACCGACAAGCCGCACCAGGCCGGCGTGGTCACCTTCCACCGGATCGACGACAACCGGACCCGGGTCACGCTCCAGATGGAGTACGACCCCGAGGGCTTCGTCGAGACCGCCGGCGACTGGCTGCAGCTGGTCCGCATGCGCGTGGTGGGCGACATGAAGCGGTTCAAGACCTTCATCGAGTCGCGCGGCGGGGAGACCGGCGGCTGGCGCGGCGACGTGCCCGGCCCACACCAGCGCGGCTCCACGTACGGCTCGGACCAGCCGGTCCCGCCCGGCACGGTCGGCGGCGACACCTTCCCGCCCTCCGACACGCTGCCCCCGCCCGGCCCCGTCCCGCCCCGCAACGAGCCCCCGGAGGGCCCGCGCCCGGTCCTGTGACAGCACCAGCCGCTGTCGCGTCGCATCTTGTGCACCGGCCGCCCGCGCGTTCAGCGCGGGCGGCCTGCCTGATGTCGCAGTACCCCTGGGGTCAGGAATAAATGCATGTTTCGGTCCTGTTAAGGTGGTGATTCGTCCCATGATTTGATGAGTGGAGGACCTCCCCCACATGAGTGTGCTCGCCCAAGAGTCCAGAGGAAGAACCACCCCCCTCGCCTGGCTCCTCGTACTGGGGATCGTCCTCGCCGCACTCAACCTCCGCACCGCCGTCACCAGCGTCGGCCCCCTCCTCGACCAGCTCGCGGGCGCACTGGGCATGTCCAGCGTGGGCACCGGTCTGCTCACCACGCTCCCCGTCCTGGCCTTCGCCGGCGTGGGCGCGGTGACCCCGGCGCTCGCCCGCCGCATCGGAGAGCACCGGCTGCTCCTCCTGGCCCTCGTCACGCTCGGCGCCGGCCTGCTGATCAGGTCGCTGGTCGACTCGGCCCCGGTGTTCCTGCTGAGCAGCGCGGTCGCGCTGTCCGGCGGCGCCGTCGGCAACGTGCTCATCCCGACGCTGATCAAGCGCCACTTCCCGGCCCGTACCGGGATCATGACCACCGTCTACACCACGGCGCTGGCGGCGGGCACCATGCTGGCCGCCGCCGCGACCGTGCCGATCGAGCGCGCCTCGGGGGACTGGCACATCGCGCTCGGCGTGTGGGCGGCCCTGGCCGCCGTCGCCGCCATTCCGTGGCTCGCCCTGCTGCGCAGTGAGCCGGAGCGGGACACGGCCGGCGGGGACGCGGGCCTCCGGCGGATGCTCCGCAGCAAGTTGGCCTGGATGATCGCGATCTACTTCGGCACCCAGGCGATGATCGCGTACATCATGTTCGGCTGGCTCGCCACCATCCTCGTCGACGGCGGCTACACCACCTCGCAGGCCGGGCTGATCCTCGGCGTGTTCACCGCCTTGAACATCCCGGTCTCGATCGTCGTGCCCATGGTCGCCTCTCGGTTCCGGGACCAGCGTCCGGTCGTGGTCGGCCTCGTCGCGTTCTACACGGCCGGCTTCCTCGGGCTCTGGATCGGGCCGGTGTCGTGGGCGCCCGCGTGGGTGCTGTTCATCGCCGTCGGGATGGGGTCGTTCCCGCTGGCGCTGATGATGCTGGGCCTGCGCACCCGTACGCCGGAGACCACGGCCGCGCTGTCGGCGTTCGGCCAGAGCGCCGGCTACCTCATCGCGGGCGCGGGCCCGCTGCTCGTCGGCGTGCTGCACCAGCTGGCGGGCGGCTGGTCGCTGCCGTACACACTGATCTTCGCCGTGCTGGTCGCGCAGCTCCTCACCGGCCTGTACGCGGGCCGCGACCGCTTCCTGGAGGACGGAGAATGACGAGGTGAAATCCACCGTCGTCACCTTCCCCAGCGGCCGGGTCGCGGGCCGCTCAGAGATCGTCGGGACCGTGCCGGTGGGAGATCGGCACGGCCTCGTCGTCGCCGAGACCCCCTTCCATCCCCTCGACCACACCTGGCCCGACCAGCCGGCCGACCGCGGCGCCATCGGGGGCGTGCCGGTCGTCGACTGCGTGACCGGAGCCCGGTCCGGCTCCGGCGAGGTCCTCCTCGGCGAGGCCATCCCGGTGCGGCGTGGCACCGAGGGCTGGGAGTGGCTGGTCGTCCACGTGACCGAGACGCCCCTGCCCGTGGGGGCCGAGGTCGAGCTCGAGGTCGACGCCGCGTTCCGCCGGGCGCTGTCGGCCGGGCACACGTCCTGCCACCTGGCGGCGCTCGCGCTCAACGCGGCCCTCGCCCGCCGCTGGCGCAAGGAGGTCGCGCGCGACCGGCTCGGGCACCCCGACTTCGATCAGGCGGCGATCACCTCCTCCCGTATCGCCGAGTACGGCAGCGTGGACGTCTACCGCCTCGGCAAGTCGCTGCGCAAGAAGGGGTTCTCGGCCGACGACCTGGACCCCGCGCAGGTCGCCCGCGAGGTGAACGACCGGCTCAAGGACTGGGTGGCCGCCGACGCGCCGGTCTGGCTCGACGTGCCGGGGCCCGGCCTGACGGCCCGCCGCACCTGGCACTGCGCGCTGCCCGAGGGTGAGGCGTCCATCCCGTGCGGCGGCACGCACGTCGCCCGCACGGCGGAGCTGGGCCGGGTAGAGGTCGCGCTCATGCTGTCGCCGGAGGAATCGACCCTCACCATGCACACCACCTGCGCCGCCTGAATCCTGGAAAATTCCGCGTCAGCATATGCTGACACATCCCCGCGTGTCAGCATATGCTGACACCATGGAAGTCACCGAACTGGCCGCGGCGGCCGCCGATCGCGACCCCGGGGTGGGCCTGGCGGCCGTGGCCGCGCTCAGGGCCCTCCTGGAGGAGGTGGAGGCGACGCACGTGTCCAACGCCCGGGCTCAGGGGTGGTCGTGGGAGCAGATCGCCGACGCGCTGGGGGTTCGGCGGCAGACCGCCCATCGCAAGCATGCTCGCAGGACAAGGGGGTAACGCGTGTTCGCCAGGTTCACCGAAGGCGCCCGCCGGGCCGTGGTCAGGGCGGGGATCCTCGCGCTCGACGCCGGGCGGCCGGCGCTGGACGCCGATCTGATGCTGCTGGCGCTGGCCGAGGTCCGGCCGTTCACACTCTCCACCTTCACCGCCTCCGCACGGGACGTTAGGGAACGGGTGGACGCCGGCGACGCGCGGGCGCTGCTCGCCACGCTGGGCATCGACCTCGACGAGGTGCACCGCCGCACCAGGGCCGGCGCCGACGAGCCCGGGGCCTGGCGCCTGCACCGCTCCCGGCTGCGGCCGCTGCGAGTCACGCTGTACGGGCCGCTGGGGCAGATCCCGCTGGCCATGCACGCCAGGAAGGTGATCGAGGTGGCCCTGTGGCGCCCCGGGCCGGTCACCGGCGAGCACCTGCTGTGGGGCCTGTTGGCCGACCACGCCAACGGCGCCGGCGGGATCCTCGCCGACGCCGGCGTGGACCTGCCCCGGCTGGTGCGGGAGGTCGGCATGCCGGTCCGCCGCACCGCCTAGGAGGCCGGCGCGGCGGGGCGCAGGTGGGCGATCTTCTCCGGGTTGGCGACCAGGTAGATCGTATCGATCTTGCCGTCCGAGACCACCAGCGAGATCACCGTGATCACCTTGCCGCCCGCCGAGATGACGATCGCCGGGGCGTTGTTCAGCTCGGCCATCCCCAAGGACACCTCCATGGTCTCGACCATGCCGATCGAGGCCATGAAGCGGGCGATGTTCGCCGGGGTGTTGAGCGACTGCAGGTAGCGGCCGACGTGGTCCGCACCGGTGATCTCCCGCAGCGCCGCCCTGGCCTTGCCGCCGCCGTCGGCGACCATCGTGACGTCGCCGGACAGCAGCTCGATCAGCTCGTCGAGGTCGCCGTTCGCGGAGGCTCTGAAGAACCGGTCGGTCATCCGCCTCCGCTCGTCCCGGTCCACGTCGAAGCGCGGCCGCCTCTCCTGAACGTGCTCGCGCGCCCGCCGCGCCAGCTGCCTGGTGGCCGGCTCGCTCCGCCCGATGATCTCGGAGATCTCCGCGTACGGCAGGTCGAACGCCTCCCGCAGCACGAACACGGCCCGCTCCAGCGGCGACAGCGTCTCCAGCACCACGAGCAGCGCCATCTCCACCGAGTCGGCCAGCTCGGCGTGCTCGGCCACGTCGGGCTCGGTGCTGATCGGCTCGGGCAGCCACGGCCCGACGTACGCCTCCCGCCGCGACTTCGCCCACCGCAGCCGGTCGATGGCCAGCCGCGAGGTCACCCTGATCAGATAGGCCTTGGGGTCGTCGACCGTCGCCTCGTCCACGTTCGACCAGCGCAGCCACGCCTCCTGCACGACGTCCTCCGCGTCGGAGACGCTGCCCAGAATGCGGTACGCGACCCCGGTCAACAGGCTCCGGTGGTCTTCAAAGGTCGACATGAAACCTTAGACGTAGCACAGGTCCTTCGGCGTGACACGGGCGCTTCGGGATTCCGATACACTTGTTGATCGCAAGGGGCTATAGCGCAGTTGGTAGCGCGCCTCCATGGCATGGAGGAGGTCTGGGGTTCGAATCCCCATAGCTCCACTCATTTCGCAGCCCCGTGGCCTGCGTCAGTGCTGTTTCCAGCCGAGCCCTGGGCGTAGGGAGAGTGCTCAGCGGGTTCGTGGTTAGGTAGAGGCATGGCGCGTGAGGCGGGTAAGACGGCGGCGACGAAGGCGTCCCGCGGCGAGGCGATCGTCACCCCTGCCTCGCTCCTCGCCGCCCCCGGCTACGTCGCCCGCCGGCTCTACCAGTCCTACGTCGCCCTGTGGACACGCCACGTCGACCCCGTCCTGACCGGCCCGCAGTTCGCCGTGCTCACCGCCGTCGACAACTATCCCGGCGTGGACCAGGGGTCGCTGGCCTCGTCGGTGGCGCTCGACCGCTCCACGATGGCTGACATCGTGCGCCGGCTGGAGGACAACGGGCTGATCGTCCGGCACACCGCCATGCACGACGGCCGGCGCAAGCTGCTGCATCTGACCGAGGAGGGGGCGCGGCGCCTCCAAGAGGTCAACCGGCGCGCCAGGGAGCTCGACGAGCAGCTGCTCAAGGGCTACTCGCAGGCCGAACGCGAGCGGGTGCTGCGCGAGATCACCGCGCTCGCGGCCCAGTGGGAGGCGCTCCTCGGCGAGGAGTGACGTCGTCCACCGGCACCGGCGCCCGGTCCTCCTCTCCTGTTGCGCTGACGTTACATCCCGGCTCACCCCTTGCGCTCACTGGATCGTCCGTGTTCGGATTAGTTTGCCGGTTGTAGCCCCGGACCTGCTGCGATAGCGGGATGGCGGTGATTCGCGTGCCCGGAGAACGACACCACAATCCGATGGGATGGAGGAGCGTTGGCGGCGAGCCAGGTGAGTCAGTCGTACCACGTCACGATCGTCGGGGGTGGCCTCGGCGGGCTGACCGCCGCGCTGTCGCTGCGGCAGCGCGGCCTGCGGGTCACGGTTCTGGAGCAGGCCCCCGAGATGGGAGAGGTCGGCGCGGGCATCCAGACCGCGCCGAACGCCAGCCGCATCCTGCTCGGGCTCGGGCTGCGCGCCGCCCTGGAGGAGATCCGCACCGAGCCCCTGGACCAGGTGCGCCGCCGCTGGCAGGACGGCAGCGTGATCGGCCTGACGCCGCTGGGCGAGTTCTGCAAGCGCGAGTACAACGCCCCCTACTGGCACTATCACCGCGCTGACCTGCACAAGGTGCTGCTGGACGCGTGCGTGGCCGAGGATCGGCCCGGCCCGGTGGTGGACGTGCGCACCGGATGCCAGGTCATGGCCGTGGACCGGAGCGACCCCTCCCGGCCCGCCGCGGTCACCGCCGCGGGCGACCGGTACGAGACCGACGTGCTGATCGGCGCCGACGGCATCCGCTCCCGGGTGCGCGAGGCGCTCGGCCTGCCCGGCAACCTGCTCTTCTCCGGTGAGATGGCCTACCGCGTGCTCATCCCCGGAGACAAGATCGCCGCGGACCCGGCGACGCGCTGGCTGGTCGACCGTTTCCAGAGCACCATCTGGTACGGCCCGGACCGGCATCTGGTCCACTACCTGATCCGCGGCGGGGAATGGCTCAACGTCGTCGCGATCGTGCCCTGCACGCCCGAGGTGGAAGAGCGGTGGACCGCCCCCGCCACGGTGGACGAGCTGATCGACGCCTTCCCCGGGTGGGACGACCGGGTCGC
The DNA here is from genome assembly GCF_008065375.1 of Nonomuraea sp. SYSU D8015. Taxonomy (GTDB): domain Bacteria; phylum Actinomycetota; class Actinomycetes; order Streptosporangiales; family Streptosporangiaceae; genus Nonomuraea. Next base: position 128,620 of record NZ_VJYI01000024.1, on the reverse strand, counting down.
CGCGATGCTCTCCAAGGCCGACGGCGACATCTCCGCGTGGGCCATGTACCACCGCCGCCGCGACCCGGTGTGGGTGGACGGCCACGTGGCCCTGCTCGGCGACGCCTGCCACGCCATGCTGCCGTACCAGGCGCAGGGCGCCTCGCAGGCGATGGAGGACGCGGCCGTGCTCGCGGAGGAGCTCGGCGCCGTCCCCGCCGAGGGCGTCCGCGCCGCCCTCATGCGGTACGTGGCACGCCGGGCCAAACACGCCGGGATGGTGCAGGACGCCGCCTGGCGCAACATGTCCTTCTATCACCTGCACGACGGGCCCGAGCAGCGGGCCCGCGACGAGAAACTCAAGCGGTTCGACGGCGAGTCCGACGTCTCCTACCGGTGGCTGTGGCGCGGCACCCCGCTGAACGACCCCGACGAAGAATCCTTCTCCTACCAGTTCCACAGCTGACCGGCTCGGGCATCGACCGGTCCGGCCACCCTCGGGGACGCGCCCCCCTCTACCGCGCTCCCGTCTCCCCAACCCCTCACATCTGGGTGGAAGACCATGAAAACAGGAGACCAGATCGTCCAGGACCTGCCATGGAAGTGGCGCGTCCAAGGCAAGATCTTCATCATCGGCGGCCTCGGCTACATGTTCGACGCCTGGGACGTCGCGCTCAACGGGTTCCTGACGCCCCTGCTGGGTGCCGAGTTCGGGCTATCGGTCGGCGAGAGGGGGCTGGTGGCCACCGCCAACCTCATCGGCATGGCGGTCGGCGCCGTCATGTGGGGCACGATCGCCGACCGTGTGGGCCGCAAGCGGGCCTTCAGCCTGACGCTGCTCATCTTCGCGCTCTTCTCCGTGGTCGGCGCCCTGGCTCCCAACTACGGCGTCTTCCTGGCGTTCCGTTTCCTGGCCGGGGTCGGCCTGGGCGGCTGCATCCCCGTCGACTACGCGCTGGTGGGGGAGTTCTCGCCGAGCCGGTTGCGCGGCAAGATCCTGGCCGCCATGGACGTGTGGTGGCCGGTCGGCGCGACGCTGGCCGGCGTGGTGGCCGTTGCGCTGCAGCCGGTGCAGGGCAACTGGCGCTGGATGCTCGCCGTGATGATCCTGCCCGCGCTGCTGCTCTTCTGGGTGCGGCGCGGCATTCCCGAATCGCCTCTCTACCTGGCCAAGGCCGGGCGTGAGCAGGAAGCGCGCGCGGTCATCGACGATCTCGTCGCCAGGACCGGCGCCCCCGCGCAGCCGTACGTCATCGAGGCGCCGGCGGTGGCGGCGGCCGGCTCCGGGAAGATCCGGGCGGCGCTCGACCAGCTCCGCGGCGTCTGGAGGTTCAGCCCGCGGGTGACCTCCGCCGCGTGGCTGCTCTTCATCACCGTGATGACGACGTACTACGTGGCCATCAGCTGGATGCCGACGATCCTCTTGGCCGGCGGCTACAGCGAGTACGCCGCGTTCGCCAGGGCCACGCTGATGACCGCGGTGGGCATCGCCGGTGTGCTCGTCTCCGCCTGGTTGATCGAGGCGGCAGGACGGAAGTGGGTCATCGGGGTCTCGGCGCCGGCGGCCGCGGCGGCTCTGGTGGGCTTCGCGGTGTTCCTCGACATCAGGTCCGCGGCGCTGGTGTGGCTCGGGATCTTCGGCTTCGTCATCCAGATCACCATCCCGGTGCTGTACGCCTACGTCGCCGAGCTGTACCCCACCCCCATTCGGGCCAGCGGGTTCGGCTGGGCCTCGTCCGCGAGCCGGGTGGCCTCCGGCTTCATCCCGCTCATCTTCGGCAGCCTGCTCTGGCCCGCGCTGGGCCTGACCATGACGTTCGTCGTGCTCGGCGCCGTGGTGCTGGCGGTGGTGGGGTGGATGGTCTTGGCCGCTCCGGAGACCAAGGGACGGAAGCTGGACCACATAACCGACCCCGCAGGCGACGCGGTCCCCATGGGAGCGTGATGAAGCCCGCGCCGTTCACCTACCACCGCGCCCGGGACGTCGCCGGGGCGATCGCCCTGCTCGCCGAGCTGGGCGAGGACGCCAAGTACCTCGCCGGCGGCCAGAGCCTGGTCGCGATGATGAACTTCCGTCTCGCCCGGCCCGCGCACCTGGTCGACCTCGGTGGCCTGCGCGGGGAGCTGGCCTACGTCCGCGAGGACGACGGCGTGCTGCGCCTCGGCGCGCTCACCACCCACCACCAGGTGGAGAGCGCGCCGCTCGGCCCGGACTTCGCCGTGCTCCGCGAGGCGATGAGCTGGATCGGGCACCTGCCCATCCGCACGCGCGGCACGGTCGGCGGCAGCCTCGCGCACGGCGAGGCCACCGCCGAGTGGTGCCTGCTCGCCGTCCTGCTGGGCGCCGAGGTCGTCGTGCAGGGTGTGGGCGGGCGCCGGACGGTCCCGGCCGAGGAGCTGTTCCTCGGCTTCTTCACCACCGCGTTGGAGCCCGAGGAGATGATCGTCGAGGTCGTCTTCCCGCGCCCAGCGCCGCACGCCGCGCTGACCGAGTTCGCCCAGCGGCGCGGCGACTTCGCCACCGTGGCCGCCGCCGTCGACCTGGACGCGGGACGCGTCGTGCTGGGCGGCGTGGCCCCCGTGCCGCTGCGGGTCCCGGAGGCGGAGGCGGTGCTCGCGCGCGGCGGCACGTTCGCCGAATGCGCCGAGGCCGCCGCGGCGGCCATCGACCCGCCCGCCGACGGCGACGGCGGCGCCGGCTACCGCAGGGCCCTCACCCGGACCCTGCTCGTCCAGGCATGTGAGGAGGCGATGCGGCGATGACCTGGGTCGGAAGGTCGGCCGCCCGGCGGGAGGACCCGCGGCTGCTGACGGGGAACGGGACGTTCGTCGACGACATCCACCTTCCCCGCATGCTGCATGCGCAGTTCGTCCGCAGCACGATCGCGAACGGGACCGTGACCGGCGTCGACCTGTCCGGGACGCTGGCCGTGCCCGGGGTCGTCGCCGCGTTCACCGCGGCGGACCTGGAGATGGGCGACATCACCGCCGTACTCGAACGGCCGCCGTCGGAGTTCGTGCCGACCGCGATGCCCGTCCTCGCCCGGGACCGGGTCCGCTTCGTCGGCGAGCCGATCGCCATCGTGCTCGCCGAGGACCCGTACTCCGTGGAGGACGGCGTCGAGGCGGCCCAGGTGACGTACGAGGCGCACCCGCCGGTGCTCGGCGAGGAGGCGGCGCTGGCTCCCGGCGCGCCGCTCGTCCACGCCGCGGCGGCCGCGAATACCTTGGTGGACGTGTCGATGTTCGCCACCGAGGGCATCGACGACATCTTCGCCGCCGCCCACCGCGTGGTGCGCGTGCGGTCCAGGACGGGCAGGCAGAACGCGCTGCCGCTGGAGACCAGGGGCGCCGTCGCGACGTGGGACGCGCGCGAGGAGCAGCTCCTCGTGCGGACCTGCACGCAGGTCCCGCACCAGGTCCGGACGGTGGTGGCCGGGTGCCTCGGCCTCGGCGAGCGAGCCGTCCGGGTGGTGGTGCCCGACATGGGCGGCGGTTTCGGGCTGAAATGCGTGGTCGGCCGCGAGGAGATCGCCGCGGCGGCCGCCGCCCTGCGCCTGCGCCGCCCGGTGAAGTGGATCGAGGACCGCCGGGACGCGCTCACCGCCTCGTTCCTGGCCCGCGAGCAGCGCTACGACGTGTGCGCCGCGTTCGACGAGGACGGCCGGATCCTCGCGCTGGACGCCGACGTGGTGTGCGACATGGGCGCCTACTCCTGCTACCCGTTCACCGCCGGGATCGAGCCGCTCATGGCGTCGGCGGAGCTGCCTGGCGTCTACCGCGTTCCCGCCTACCGCGTGCGCGGCCGGGCCATCACCACCAACAAGGCGCCGTCGGCGCCGTACCGGGGCGTCAGCAGGCCGCAGATCGTCATGGTCATGGAGCGGGTCTTCGAGCGAGCCGCCCGCGAGCTGGATCTGGACCCGGTGGAGATCCGGCGGCGCAACCTGATCACCGAGTTCCCCTACACCGGGATCAACGACGTCACCTACGACCCCGGCTCCTACCTGGAGGCGCTGAACCTCTGCGAGCGGATGCTCAGGGACGAGGGCTGGTACGAGCGCAAGGAGCAGGCCGCGGCCGAGGGCCGCTTCCTCGGGATCGGCTACTCCTGCTTCAACGAGCGCACCGGCTACGGCTCCGGCGCGTTCGCCAAGCGCAAGATGGCCGTGGTGCCGGGCTTCGACCTCGCCCAGATCACGATGGACCTGACCGGCGGCGTCACCGTGACCACCGGGACGATGAGCCACGGGCAGAGCCACGAGACCACCCTGGCCCAGATCGCCGCCGGCCGGCTCGGCCTGGACCTCGCCCAGATCAAGATCCATCAGGGCGACACCGACCGGATCACGTACGGGTTCGGGACGTTCGCCAGCCGCTCGGCCACCATCGGCGGCAGCGCGGTCGCGCGGGCGGCCACCAAGCTCGCGGACCGGCTCCTGCACCTGGGCGCCCACCTGCTGGAGACCACGCCCGACGACGTCGAGCTGCACGACGGGCACGTACGCAGGCGCGACGGGGGCGGGCGCGCCCTGGCCTACCGCGAGCTGGCCGAGGTCGCCTACCTGAAGGCCAACCTGCTCCCCAAGGACGCCGAACCCGGCCTCACCGCGACCGCCTCCTTCGACGTGCACGGCGACGGGACCTTCTCCAACGCCGCCCACGGCGCGGTCGTGGAGCTGCACCCCGGCACGGGCCGGGTGGAGTTCCTGCGGTACGTCTGCGTGGAGGACTGCGGGGTCGCCATCAACCCGCAGGTCGTCGAGGGGCAGTGCCGCGGCGGGATCGCGCAGGGCATCGCCGGGGCGCTGTTCGAGGAGGTCACCTACGACGAGCAGGGCGAGCCGCTGTGCGCGAGCTTCATCGACTACAAGGTGCCCACCGCGAACGAGATCCCCGACATCGAGATCCACCACCTCGAGACCCCGTGCGCCTTCACCGAGAGCGGGGCGAAGGGCGCCGGGGAGGGCGGCACGATCGGCGCCCCCGCGGCGGTGCTCAACGCCGTGAACGACGCCCTGCGCCCCACGGGCGTCGAGCTCGAGGACACCCCCATCCGGCCCGAGACGGTGCAGCGCGCGATCGGAGCGTACGCATGACGGAGAAACTGCTGATCAGCCTGACGGTGAACGGCGAGCAGCACGACGATCTGGTGGTGGAGTCCCGGCACACGCTGGTGGACGTGCTCAGGCATCGCCTCGGCCTCACCGGCACCCACGTCGGGTGCGAGCACGGCATCTGCGGCGCCTGCACGATCCTGCTCGACGGCGCTCCGGCCCGTGCGTGCCTGATCTTCGCGGCCCAGGCCGAGGGACAGGACATCCGAACGGTGGAGTCGCTGGCCGACGGCGGCGAGCTGAACGACCTGCAGCGGGCTTTCTCCGCCCATCACGGTCTGCAGTGCGGCTTCTGCACGCCCGGCTTCCTGATGCTCGCCGAGGGCTTCCTCGCCGAGCGCCCCGAGGCGACGCGAGAGGAGATCCGCGAGGTCGTCTCCGCCAACCTCTGCCGGTGCACCGGTTACCAGACCATCGTCGACGCGATCGAGGACTGCGCCCGGACCAGGCGCGGCGAAGTGGGGGAACCCCGATGATCCTGACCAACGAGATCACCGTGAACGCCTCGCCCGACGAGGTGTTCGCACTGATCAACGACATGGAACGGGTCGTGACCTGCCTGCCGGGCGCCGCGCTCGACGGCCGCGACGGCGATTCCTTCAGAGGCGGCGTCAAGGTCAAGGTCGGCCCCGTCACCGCCGCGTACGCCGGGACAGTGCGCCTCCTGGAGGTCGATCCGGACCGGCGCCACCTGCGGCTGCAGGGCCGGGGCGCCGACACCCGCGGCGGCGGCGACGCCGAGGCCGAGGTGGCGCTCACGGTGGAGGAGGCCGCGGGCGGTGCGGTGCTGCGGGTGCGGACCGACCTGCTGATCCGGGGGAAGATCGTCCAGTTCGGCAAGAGCGCGATCGTGGCCGTCTCCGACCAGTTGCTGCGCCGCTTCGCCGAGAACCTCGCGGCGCTCATCGAGGCCGACCGCACAGGCGTCCGGAAACCGGCCGCCGCGGTGGTGCCGGCGCAGGAGCCGGCCGGGCTCTCGGCGCTCGTTCCTCCGGGCGTGAGCAGGTACGTGCCGATCGCGGCCGCTTTCGCGCTCGGCCTCTTCCACGGCTGGCTGCTCGGCAAGGTGCGGGCCCAGGCCAAACTGATCAAGGAGCTGCGCCGTGACTGACGGGTTGTACGGCAGGGGCACCGACGACACCTACGCGCAGGCCGGGTTCGGCGCTCGGGTGCGCCGGGGCGAGCGTCCCGCGATCGTGGTCGTCGACCTCACCAATGGCTTCACCGATCCCGCCTACCCCACGGGAGCCGACCTGTCCGAGGTGGTCTCCGCCACCGCGACGCTCATCGGGCACGGTCGCGCGGCCCGCGTGCCGGTCGTCTTCACCACGATCGCCTACACGCCGGCCGAGGCCGACGGCGACGCGATCACCTGGCTGCACAAGGCGCCCGGCATGCGCGCGATGCGCGAGGGGAGCCGCGCGGTGGAGATCGACGGGCGGCTCCCGCGCCGCGCCGAGGACATCCTGGTGGTGAAGAAGGGCGCCTCCGCCTTCTTCGGCACCAACCTCGCCGCCATCCTGACCGGGCTGCGCCGCGACACCGTCCTGATCTGCGGCGCGACCACCAGCGGCTGCGTACGGGCCACCGTGGTGGACGCGGTCCAGCACGGGTTCTCGGTGCTGGTGCCGCGCCAGTGCGTCGGCGACCGCGCGCCGGGCCCGCACGAGGCCGCCCTCTTCGACATCCAGGCCAAGTACGGCGACGTCATCGACCTCGCGGAGGCCGCCGGCCACCTCGCCCAAGGAGCCCCCATCGATGTCTGAACGCGTTCTGTCCCAGCGGGCCCTGGCGGATCTGGCCGCCGTGCCCGCGCGAAGCCGGTGGGTGACCTCGGGCCAGATCCGGCTGCACGCCCTCGACTACGGCGGCGACGGCGTGCCGCTGATCGTCCTGCCGGGGATCACCAGCCCCGCCATCGCCATGGACTTCGTCGCCCGCGAGCTGACCGGCCCGGTCCGTCCGGTCGTCCTGGACGTGCGGGGCCGCGGGCTCTCCGACGACGGGCCCTCGTACACGCTGGACGACTACGCCGCCGACACCGAGGCGGTGATCACGCAGCTCGGACTCGACGGCGCGGTGCTGCTGGGCCACTCGATGGGGGCGCGCATCGCGGGCCTGACGGCCGCGAAAGGCAGGGTCGCATTGCGCGGGACGGTGCTGGTGGACCCGCCGATGAGCGGTCCAGGGCGCGGACCCTATCCGACCACGCTGGCCGCGTTCCAGGACCAGCTCCGTCAGGCCCGGCGCGGCACCGACGCCGACGAGGTCGCCCGGTCCTGGCCCCGGTGGCCGCGGCGCGAGCAGGAGCTGAGGGCGCGGTGGCTGGCCAGCTGCGGCGACGAGGCCGTCGCCGCCACCCATCGGGGGTTCGAGAGCGAGGACTTCTTCGACTTCTGGCCGTCGGTGCCCGCGCCCACCGTCCTGGTGTACGGCGCGGACAGCCCCGTGGTCACCGCCGAGGGCGCGCGGGAGGCGGCCCGGGCGAACGTCGCCGCTCGCCTGGTGAAGGTTCCGGACGCGGGACACATGGTCTTCTGGGACAACCCGCAGGTGGCCCTGGAGGCCGTTCGCGACGTTCTGCGGGACATGGTCTGAAGCGATGAGAAAGGGCCGGACCGGCCCTTTCTCATCGCTTCAGTACTTGCCGCTGAGCAGGCTTCCCGCGTCCGGGACCGTGGTGGCGAGGCCCAGCTCGGACAGCACGCGGTGGGCGGTCGCCGTGGCGGCCGACAGCACCGGCAGCCCGGCCTCGTCCTCGATGGTCTGGACGACCGGCAACGACGGCATCTGCACGCAGGCCGAGACCACCAGCGCGTCGGCACGGCTCAGGTCGAGCCTGCGCCAGTGTTCTCGCAGGTCCTGCGGGTCGAGGCGGCCGACGGCCAGGTTGTCGGCCACCTCCAGGCTCAGCGCGTCCACGACCTCGACGCCCGCGTCCTCGAGGTACTCCGCCACTTTCCGGGTCAGCGGCTTCATGTAGGGCGTGATGACGGCGACCCGTGCGGCGCCGAGCGCGGCGAGCCCCGCCAGGAGCGCACCCGCGCTGGAGACCACCGGCGCCGGTGAGCCCTCCTCCCGCAGGACGTCGCGGATCGAGTCCTCGGCGGTGCAGTGGTAGCCCGGCCCCTGAGCCATGATCGCCACCAGGCAGGCGGTGGCGACCACGTCGGGACGGGCGTCCGCGAGCTCGCGTGCGGCGCGCTCGGCCTGCGCGTTCATGGCGCGGAGTTCCTCGGGCGTCACGTGTCGCATCCGCGCCCGGCTGCTGTGGAACACGAACCGGTCGCCGGGGTCGAGCTCCTCGCGGGCGCGCAGCATCCGCGGCAGCTCGGTCTCCATGGTCAGGTTGGAGCTCGGCACGATGAGCCCGATGTGGTGGTCGGTCACGAATCCTCCCGGCCGAGTCAGTGCCGGCCGGCCGGGCGCATCTCCGGCACCACGACGTCGCCGTCCACCACCACGGGTTCGTCGTCGAGGAAGAGGCTGCAGCCGCGCATGGGGATGTCGAAGTGGCAGGGCGTGTCGTTCGGCCCGCCGAGTTCGTTGTTGGGGCCGATGGAGAACATGACGTTGCCGTAGAACGAGCGGAGCTCCATGCCCATCCCGCCGGGGAACTGCATCAGGCCGTGCCAGTGGGCCCGCTCGTCGAGCCCCCATCCGACGTGGGACATCCCGTAGCCGCGGGGGTCGTCGAACGACTTGATGTAGGACGACAGCAGCTCCGCGTCGAGACCGCCGCGGATGTCGGTGATGAATCCCCGCTCGATGGTGAACGTGACGGGGGCCTGCACGTAGGTGTTGAAGGGGAGCAGCACGTCGCCGGGGGACAACACGATGGTGCCGTCCACGCCGTCGTCGGCCCCGCCGGTGAAGACGAACGCGGCGGGCCAGTGGTCCCAGCGTCCGGGCTGGTCGGTGTAGCCGTACTCGCTCATCGTCGGATACACCCCGAGGCGGTAGGTGACGTCGGTCCCGGCCGGGCTGGTGATGCGCATCGAACTCGCCTTGCTCAGCAGTTCGGCCCCCACCTCGACGCGTTCCCGCAGCTCGGGGGTGGGCATGAGGCGGGCGAGCAGTGGTGCGGGCTCGACGGCGGTGAGGATCCGGGTGCCCGCGTCCTGGATGGCGAACTGCTCCTTGCTGAACAGCAGGAACTTCAGGTCGACGAGCATGTCGGCCTGCTTGAGCGCCTCTACCGCCTGGGGGTTGGCGGCGAGCCCGGACTCGCCGACCGCCCACGCGCCCGACGAGCCGGCAGGTGCGGGAAGCCGCAGGTGGTAGGCGGCGGCGCCGAGGCGTCTGGCCGCGTACAGGAACGCGTCGGCGTAGTCGAGGCGTTCGGCGCCCTCTGACAGGATCGCCACCGTCTCGCCCTCGTGCACGCCGCTCAGCGTCAGCTGGCGCAGGCAGATCTCGTTCAGCATGTTCTGGTCCATCGGCCCTCCCATGGTCCCGCGCGTTTAGTCCGGACACGGACGATTGTGCCGAATTAATCCGAACACGGACTAGTCTGCGGGCGCAAGGGGCGAAACGTACTTGTCACAAGCGACCTGACCAGCCGAACGGTCAGCAGGAGTCCAGCGCCTCGTCGTATCGGGCCAGCTCCTCGGGCGTCGGCGGCTCGAAGAGCGTCGCCCAATGGTCGAGCATGTCCCTGGCGATCGGCACCGTGCCCCAGCCGCTGCGGCGTTCCAGCCGGCGATGCAGCTCGTCCAGCGGGACCACGAGATAGCGCAGCTCGACGGCCGCGCCCAGGGTGCGCGCGCCGAGGCGCAGTTCCTCGCGCTCCGCCCGCGACCAGAAGCCGTACTCCAGGATCACGGTCTGACCCAGTCGCAGCAGGTCCTGCGCGTGCCGCCACAGCAGGCGCTCCAGCCGGTCGCGGGCCTGCGCGTCGTGGAAGTCGATGCCGAGGCCGGCCAGCCATTCGTCCGGGCACAGCCGGACCGCCGGGAGCTCGGCGGCGAGCCGCTTGGCCAGGGTGGTCTTCCCGGAGCCCGGCAGCCCGCACAAGAGGATCAGCCGCACATGGCCCCCCACGGTAAGCCTCTAGGCCGTCAGCAGCCGGCCGAGCGTGCGGGGCAGCTCGTCGCGGTTGTGCGGGGTGACCGTGATCAGCTCCGCCTCGATGCGGGACTTCAGCGCCGGCTGGCTGCGCTGATGGACGGTGGCCACGACGGGGACGTCGGCGGCGAAGAGCGCCACGCACCGCGGCAGGAACGCCGGCGACAGCAGCTCCATCGGCCCGATCTCGTCGATGAGCGCGACCGCGCCCTTCGTGGCCAGCGCCCGGTCGATGGCGGGCAGCGCGATGCGTTCGAACGCGGGCACGTTGACGCCGTATTTCCCGACCCGCGGCCCCGACACCCATGAGGCGTGGGCCATGACCGCCTTCGCGCCGCCGAACTCCTCGATCATGAAGCCCACGCGCCGGCCCTGCTCGCGTACCTCGTCGCTGAGGAAGCCGCGCACCGGCACGTCCGCCGCCCGCAGCAGCTCGGCGAGGCGGCGGATCACCGTGGTCTTGCCGGTGCGGGGAGGGGCGGTGAGCATGATGTGCGGGCGCGACACGGGTCAAGGATGTCAGACCCGCCGGTTCGCGGTCAGCACCTCCAGGTAGTGCGGGTTGCGCATGATGCCCAGGATGTTGCCGAACGGGTCCACCACGGAGGCGGTGACGAAGCCCTTGCCCTCGCCCCGCTCGGTGATGGGCTGGTATTCCTCGGCCCCCAGGCTGAGCAGCCGGTCGAACGTGGCCTGCAGGTCGTCCACGTGCCAGTACATGATCGAGCCCGCCGGCCGGCCCGTCGCGCCCTCGGGGGCGTAGCGGCTGTTGATCAGGCCGAGCTCGTGCTGGTAGTCGCCGATGCGGAACTCGGCGTAGGCGTCCGGGATCTCGTAGTACGGCTCGACGCCGAGCACGTCGGCGTACCAGCGCTTGGCCGCCTCGAAGTCGCTCGCGCGGTGAGGTGATGACAAGGATTCTTCCTGTGAAAGTGCTCATCAAATGAGCACTTTCAGCGGTGGAGGGCGAAAAAGGGGACGGGCCGGAGGTCTTCACCTCCGGCCCGTCCTATGGAGAGCGGTCAACGGCGACCGCTGAGGGTCCTGCGCCAGTGCAAGCCGCCGGGCAGGTTGACCGAGAGCGTACGGCGGCCGTCCGCCGTCCGCGTCACCCGGAACAACCGGTTGCCCCAGCTGTGCCCCACGCCGCCGCGGGACAGGTTCAGCCGGAACGGCCCGAGCTTGATCGACTTTCGGTAGCTCCAGCCCATCGCATTCCTCCTATGAGATCGCGAGAGCTCTCAGCTACCCCGACAAAGCGCGATATATCGGATTTAGTAATGCCTGTAGTACTTGCGCTTTCCAAACGATTTACCCACGTGGAACCCGCCGGGCAGACGCACTGACACGTGCCGGCGGCCGTCGGGAGTGGTCGTGACGTGGAAGCGCCGGTTGCCGAAACTGTGGCCGATTCCGCGTCGCGACAGGTTGATCCGGAACGGTCCCACTTTGATCGACTTGCTGTAGTGCCAGCCCATGTCCCTCCTTCGGAATGCGCTCACAAGGAAGAACGGCCGGCGCCTCCGCGAAGTTCCGCGAGCGTCTCGGCCAGGGCGTCGAGCGCGTACGGGTAGGCGCGTTCCGACGGGGCGGCGTACCCCACGAGCAGGCCCGCCGAGACCGGGGGATCGTGCCAGAGCGGTGAGGCCCCGCGCAGGGCGATGCCCCGGCGCTCGCCCGCGGCCACCACCTCGGCCTCCGCGGGGCCGCCCTCCGGGAGCAGGAGCAGCGCGCGCAGCCCGGCGGCCACGCCCGCCAGGGTGACGCCGGGCAGCGGCCGGCCGGGACCGAGGAGCCGAGCGCGCAGGAGGTCGCGGCGGCGGCGATAGCGCAGGCGGGCCGCGCGGATGTGCCGGTCGTAGTCGTGGGTCTCGAGCATCCTCGCCAGCACTAGCTGGCCGGGCACCTCGGTGTGGGCGTCGGCGTGGAGCTTCGCCTCCGTCACGGGGCCGATCAAGGTCGGAGGCACGGCCATCCAGGCCAGGCGCAGCGCCGGGGCGAGGGACTCGGAGGCGGTGCCGACGTACACGACGTGCTCGGGGGCGGTGCCCTGGAGCGCGCCGACCGGCTGGCGGTCGTAGCGGAACTCGCCGTCGTAGTCGTCCTCCACCACCAGCCGCCCGCTCCCGGCTGCCCACTCGCGCAGGGCCCGGCGGCGTCGGGGATGCAGGGGGATGCCGGTCGGGTACTGGTGGGCGGGCGTGACCACGGCGGCCGCGACCTCACGGGTCAGCGTCTCGGCCCGGGCACCCAGCCCGTCCACGGGCAGCGGCACGACCTCCCGTCCGGCGCGGCGGGCCACGTCGCGGTAGAAGTCGTGGCCGGGATCCTCCATGGCGACCGGCCCGCCGGGGAGCACGGCGGCCAGCAGGTTGAGCGCCTGGACGAAGCCCGTCGTCACCACGATCAGATCCGGGGTGGTGATCACGCCGCGCGTCCTGCCCAGATAGCCGGCCAGCGCCGTCCGCAGCTCGATCCGGCCGCGCGGGTCGCAGGGCCCGAGGACGTGGGAGGGCGCGGTCGCGAACACGTGCCGGGTCGCCCGCAGCCAGGCCCGCACGGGGAACGCCGACACGTCCGGCAGCCCCGGCCGCAGGTCGTGCACAGGCACCGCCTCCGGCGGCGACGTCGGTCGATCGGGCGGGGCGGAAGCAGACGAGTGCGGGGACGGGCGCGCCACGCCGGCCGTCCCGGGCGAGGAGGGCAGGGAGGGGCGCGCCATGCCGGCCACCCCGGGCGGGGCGGGCGGGGTCACGTCCGCCACTTCCGTCGCCGCGCCGGGGCGGGTGGTCAGGTAGCCCTCCTCGACCAGCTGGTCGTAGGCGGCGCTCACCGTGCCACGCGCCATCCTCAGCTCGGCGGCCAGCGCCCGCGTCGACGGCAGCCGCGTGCCGCGCGGCAGCCGTCCGTCCCTGACGGCCTCCCGCAGGGCGTCCTCCAGCCCGCGCCGCCGCCCGCCCGTGGCGGAGATCTCCAGATGGAGATCGACCCCAGAACTGGCCCAACCTTTCCGCACGAAACCGGACCTTACCGGTGGTCCGGTCGTGCGGCATACCTTAGGTGAGCTCGCCTGAGAGGGAAGGACCCCCACCCATGATCGTGATCGCCCATTTGAGCGACATCCACATCGGCGCCACACCCGAGAGCGTGGACCGCGCCGCCGCCGTGATGCGCTACCTCGACGCGCTGCCGGGCGACCTGGACGCGGTGCTCGTCACGGGCGACATCGCCGACCACGGGGTCGCGGAGGAGTACGAGGAGGCGCGCAAGCTGCTCACCTCACGCCACCCCGTCCTGGTCGGCCCCGGCAACCACGACGTACGCGAGGAGTTCCGCCGGGTGCTGCTGGGCGACCCCGGCCCCGGCGCCGGGCCGGTCAACCAGGTGTATCGCAGCGCCAAGGCGGTCTACGCGATGTGCGACTCGTCCATCCCGCCGCGCCAGGCCCCGGGGCACCTGGACGACGAGACGATCGCCTGGCTCGAGGGCGTGCTGGAGGAGAAGGAGCTGCCGGTGTTCGTGGCGTTCCACCATCCGCCGGTGACCCTGCACAGCCCGATCGTGGACGCGATCCGCCTGCACCGGCCCGAGCGCCTGGAGGAGGTGATCGGACGGCACCCGAACGTGGCCGCGGTCCTGGTGGGCCACGCCCACACGGCCGCCGCCACGACCTTCGCCGGCCGCCCGCTGCTGGCGGCGCCGGGGGTCGTCTCGACGCTGAAGCTGCCGTGGGAGGAGGGCGGCACGTCGCCGGACCACTGCGCCGACTACGACCTGCCGCCGTCGATCGCCTTCCACGTCCTCGACGACGGCCGCGTGACGACGCACTACCGGGTGATCCAGTAGGGGGTCGTCCGGCCGGGAAGCGGGGCGGGATGCTCTCCCGGCCGGACGACGGAGGGTGGGCGGCGCCGGTCGACGTGGGCGGCGCCGCCCTGGGCTCAGCGCTCCTCGACCTCGATGAACGTCACCGAATGAGCAGGGAAGTCGTAGGTGAAGGAGGACGAGAAGCCGTTCGCCCGCCACTTCACCGGCGCCACCCGCTCGGGCTCGGCGATCGAGTTCGTGTCCGCCGGCGCGCCGGTCAGCGACGTGACCTCAGCCGTGCCGCGGACCCGGAGGCCGCCGAGGTCGACGGTGCTCCGCACCGCCGTGTCCTGGGCGTTGACGACCTTGAGGGTCATGGAGTCACCGTCCCTGGACACCACCTGGTACAACGGCTTCACCTGGGCGTCGTCCACGAACTCGTTGACCTTCTGCCCGTCCAGCCAGGTCGTGATCTTGCGCCCGTTCACCTCGATCTTGAGCCGGTAGTCCCGGCCGGTCTCGACCGAGTGCGCGGACGTGGCGATCGACGACTTGCCGCCGTTCACGGCCTTCTCGATGGCCGACTGGGTGTTGTTCCAGCCGCCGACGTTCCACCAGTAGAAGTTGCCGGTGTCCCGCACCCCGAACATCACCAGGAAGCCCTCCGCCCCGCCGGTCTTGCGGGCGGTCACCTCCATCGTGTAGTTCGACCAGTCGGCGGAGCCGGCGGTGGACCTGGCGTCCTCGACGGCGGCCGTCTGCACGTAGCCGCCGTCCTGCACGGCCCACGTCCCGAGGCCCGGCGTCCACTGGGACGCGCCTGCCGAGAAGTCGTCCGACAGCAGGACGGTCCCGTCCTTCGCGGTGACCTTCACGTCGTCGTAGCGCACCTGGGTGCGCCAGGCGCCCAGGCCGACCGCGCCCTTGATGTCCTCCACGGGCCTGGCCTCGCTCTCGAAGGAGCTCGGCACCACCCGGTCGCCGACGTTCGTGGAGAACAGGCGCTGGACGTGGTAGCTGGGCGAGCCGTACGCCTGGTCGTTGTCGAACCAGATGAGGTCGGGCGCCCAGTCCACGTAGTCCACGTTGGCCAGCAGCGGCGCGTACGAGGCCAGCTCGACCACGTCGGAGTTGCGCTCCAGGCCCGTGATGAACGACGCCTCCGCCAGCGCGTTGCCGAAAGTGTTGCCGCGCGAGGCGTACTCGCCCACGAACACCTTCGGGCCGTTGCGGTCATAGGAGTCGTAGCGGTGGTTGTTGGTCAGGAACCAGTCGGGGTTGTTGTAGTAGTGCTCGTCGACCAGGTCGGCCTTCTGGTCCCGGGCGAACTGCCACATCCGGTCGAACCAGGCGCCTCCCGACGTCTGCCCCGAGTTGCTGATGATCTTGATCTTCGGGTACTTGGCCCGGATGGCGTCGGCGAACTTCGGGTAGTTCGCGAAGAACTCGGGGTAGATCTCCTCGTTCCCGAGCCCGATGTAGTCGAGCCCGAACGGCTTCGGGTGCCCGAGCTCCGCCCGCTTCTTGCCCCACTCCGAGGTGACCGGCCCGTTGGCGAACTCGATCAGGTCGAGCGTGTCCTGCACCCACCTGGCGAGCTTGGCCTCGTCGGTCAGCGGCCGGTTCTCGCCGCAGCCGTTGACGCCCACCGACAGCACCGGCAGCGGCTCGGCCCCGATGTCCTCGGAGAACTGGAAGTACTCGTAGTAACCGATGCCGTACGACTGGTTGTAGCCCCAGAAGTTGAAGTTCGTCGGCCGCTCCTCGACCGGGCCGATCGTCTCCTTCCACTGGTAGATGCGGCGCCGGTCCTGTTTCTCCGAGTACGGGTCGTACGTGCCGACGTTCGTCACGCACCCGCCGGGGAAGCGCAGGAAACGCGGCTCCAGGTCGGCGATCATCTTCGCCAGGTCGGCGCGCATTCCGTTCTCGCGGCCCTTGAAGGTGTCCCGCGGGAACAGCGACACCATGTCCAGGTCGGTCCGTCCGGCGGGCGCCTGCACGATCAGCCGGCCCGCGTCCGTGGTGGCCGACGCCGTGAACGACGCGGTGTACTTGGCCCAGCCGCCGGACTTGACCTGCAGCGTGGCCTTGCCGAGCACGGTGGTCCCGTCCTCGACGGTGACCGTCAGCGGGCCGGCTTCGGCGCGCCTGGCCCACAGCGACAGGTCGTACCGCTTGCCGGCCTTCAGCGGCAGGCCGCGGTTGAAGCCCGCGTTGCTCACGCCTGCCGTGCCGTCGCCGGACACGTCGAGCCGCAGGTAGTTGCGGTTGTTGGCGTTCAGCGGGTCCTCGCCGGAGACCGTCAGGGTCGCGGTCGCGCCGCGCTCGGCCTTGCTCCACGCGGTCAGGCCCGTGTAGGAGCGCTCGTCGACCGAGTTGAACTCGAAGGAGCGGTTCTGCACCAGTTCGGCGTAGAGCCCGCCGTCGGCCGCGTGGTTGATGTCCTCGTAGAAGACCCCGTAGAGGTTCGGGCTGACCGCGGTGCCCTTGGCCTTGGCGTCAACGGTGAGCTTGCCCGAGAGATAGCCCTCGACCCGGAACTTCGTCGCGTTCGTCCCCATGACGAGCTTGCCGTCGCTGATGGAGACGTTCTTGCCGCCCGAGGAGACGGTGACCTTGCCGCCGCCGGCGTCCTTGAGCTGGAAGACCGAGGCCGTCCCGCTCAGCCGCACCCGCTCCGCGGCCTCCAGGAACTTGCCCGTGGCCACGTCCTTGAGCGTCACCCCGTCGCCGCTCGTCGCGGCCGTGACGGCCAGGCCGGTCATCGGCGGCCGCGCCGAGGCGCGCACCGTGCCGGACCGGTCGGCCGACAGGTACGGCAGCGCCGCCGCCCGCAGCGTGAAGGCCCCCTCCGGGACCACGGCCCCGCCCTCGGCCGCCCTGATCGCGATGTAGTCGAAGTCGGCGCGCATGGACGTGCCGTTCTGCGCCGAGAGCGCGAACAGCCCGAGCTGCCTGACGTCGATCCGCGCGGTCATCTTGGCGGCCTGCACCCAGGCCGAGCCGTCCCAGTAGGAGGAGACGAACTCGTCGCCGGTCCGCGCCAGCTTGAGCACCTCGGCCGTCGAGCCGGGCCGGGCCGCGAAGGTCGAGGTGAAGGCGGCTCCGACCTCGGTGGCCGTCTCGATCACCGGCCCGCCGGCGAACCCGACGTGAGCCAGCCCGGCCCGTACGTAGTTGTCCCAGTCCTGCCAGGCCAGCAGGCCGGCGCTCTGGAAGTCGAGCGCGACGGGCGCGCTGAGTTTGGTGACGACCTCGAAGTCGCCGTCGGGGACGTCGACGAGGAAGAGGTTCCTGGCGTTGTTCGAGCCCTGATGGGTGTCTCCGGTCAGGGTGTCGAGGTGCAGCGCGCTGTCCGAAACCGACCAGCGGGAGGCGTCGGGGGACAGGACCGTCCAGTCCTCGCCGAGCGTGGTGCCGTCGAACTGGTCGACGACGGCGCCTTCCGGGATGGGATCGGCCAGCGCGGCGGCGGCCGGCGGCGGTGCCACCAGCAGACCCGCCAGGAGCAGGGCTGATAAGGCGATTCGCGTCACGAGTGGGGGGCTCCTCAGGTCTTGTTAGCGCTAACAATTAAGTGAGCGTTAACAACTGCGATGCGCGACAAGTTAAGGACCGGCGGGTAAGCACGTCAAGAGGGGGCCTGAGGAGGACTCACGTAATCCGAACGTAATCCGGTGAACCCTTGACGAGACCGGTTGTTAACGTTCACAGTCGTGGCCAAGCCAGGAAAGGAGCATGCAGTGGGAGCCACCGTGGGGCGCCGCCTGCCGGTCATGGCCGACGTGGCCAAGGAGGCCGGAGTGTCGCATCAGACGGTTTCCCGCGTGCTCAACGATCACCCGAACGTGCGAAGCGAGACCCGCACCCGGGTGCTCGAGGCGATCGACAAGCTCGGCTACCGCCGCAACCTCGTCGCCCGCGCCCTGGTCACCAAGAGGTCGAGGACGCTCGGCGTGGTGAGCTTCGACACCACGCTGTACGGCCCGGCCAGCACGGTCTACGGCATCGA
Source organism: Nonomuraea sp. SYSU D8015 (assembly GCF_008065375.1). Taxonomy (GTDB): domain Bacteria; phylum Actinomycetota; class Actinomycetes; order Streptosporangiales; family Streptosporangiaceae; genus Nonomuraea. The sequence goes on along the minus strand of NZ_VJYI01000024.1, from coordinate 110,635 downwards.
GCAGGCGGCCAGGTCGGCCGGCTACTTCGTCAGCATCGTCAGCCTCAAGTCCATGGACAAGGGCGGCGTCCGCGACGCCCTCGACTACCTCGCCGACCAGGGCGTGGACGGGGCCGTGGTGGTCGCGCCGCAGCGCTCGGCCGCCCGGGCCCTGGCCGAGTTGCCGCTCGGCATCCCGACCGTCGCCGTCGAGGGCGGCGAGGCGGGGGACGTGTCGGTCGTCTGCGTGGACCAGGTCGCGGGAGGCAGGCTCGCCACCGAGCACCTGCTCTCGCTGGGCCACGAGACGGTCTGGCACGTCAGCGGTCCCTCCGACTGGCTCGAGGCCGAAGGGCGCGTGGCCGGGTGGCGGGCCGCGCTGGAGCATGCGGGCCGCGAGGCCCCGAAGCCGCTCGCCGGGGACTGGAGTCCGCGCTCGGGATACGAGGCGGGCCGCAGCCTGGCGAGCATGAAGAACGTCACCGCGGTCTTCGTCGCCAACGATCAGATGGCGCTCGGGGTTCTGCGGGCGTTCACCGAGCAGGGGGTGAGGGTGCCCGATCAGGTGAGCGTCGTCGGCTTCGACGACATCCCCGAGTCGGCGTACTTCTCGCCGCCGCTCACGACCATCAGACAGGACTTCGACGCGGTCGGAAGACACAGCATCGAGGTGCTCGTACGGCAGCTCGAAGGCGGTCCGGAGGAGCAGGAGCGGCTCGTGGTGCCGCCGGCGTTCGTACCCAGGGCCAGCACGGCCCGGGTGCGCTAGGTCGTACTGGAAGGCAGCAGGCGCTGGCCCCCGACTAGGGATGTTAGCGTTCACATCAGAAGGGAACCCCCCAGTGTTCAAGAGGATCTCGGCGTTGGTCCTCGCCGGGCTCACCGCGATGTCGGTGGCGGCGTGCGGCAGCGGCGGAAGCACTACTGCCGGCACCAGCGGTGGCGGCGACAGCACGATCACCATGGGCTTCTCCCAGGTCGGCGCGGAGAGCGGCTGGCGGACGGCGAACACCAAGTCCGTGCAGGACGCGGCCAAGAACGCGGGCATCGAGCTCAAGTTCTCCGATGCCCAGCAGAAGCAGGAGAACCAGATCAAGGCCATTCGCTCCTACATCCAGCAGAAGGTGGACGTCATCGCCTTCTCGCCGGTGGTGGAGTCCGGCTGGGACACGGTCCTCAAGGAGGCGCAGAACGCGAAGATCCCGGTCATCCTGACCGACCGCGCGGTGGACTCCAAGGACACCTCCCTCTACAAGACCTTCCTCGGCTCCGACTTCGTGGAGGAGGGCCGCAAGGCCGGCAAGTGGCTGGTGGAGGAGTACAAGGACAGCAAGGACCCGGTGAACATCGTCGAGCTTCAGGGCACGACCGGCTCGGCACCGGCCAACGACCGCAAGGCCGGCTTCCAGGAGATCATCCAGGCCGACCCCAAGTTCAAGATCATCGCCTCGCAGACCGGTGACTTCACCCGGGCCAAGGGCAAGGAGGTCATGGAGGCCTTCCTGAAGTCCAACCCGGACATCGACGTCCTCTATGCGCACAACGACGACATGGGTCTTGGTGCGATCGAGGCCATCGAGGGCGCCGGCAAGGTGCCCGGCAAGGACATCAAGATCATCACGGTCGACGCGGTCAAGGACGGCATGCAGGCGCTCGCCGACGGGAAGATCAACTTCATCGTCGAGTGCTCCCCGCTGCTCGGCCCGCAGCTGATGGACCTGGCCAAGAAGGTCGTCAAGGGTGAGCAGGTGCCGGCCCGCGTGGTGACCGAGGAGACCACGTTCACGCAGGAGCAGGCCAAGGAAGTCCTGTCCAGCCGCCAGTACTGACCTACGGGACCCGCCGCACTCCGGCCGGGGTTCTCTGAGAGGACCCGAGCCGGGGCGGGCGTGCGGGGTCGTGACCCGCAGTGCGTTCGGCCGGGGTTCCTGGGAGGGGGCGCCGGCCGGACTGCGGGCACGATCGCCCGGGCCCGCCGCCACGCCCCGCGCTTTCCCTGGCCTCCGAGAGGACGTCAGCCCGAAGTGCGGGGGAAACGGTGTCTGGACGGCGGGGCCGAGAAAGCGTAGGGACGAGACATAACACGGAAGGGGCGAAATGGCGGTACCCGCGCCGGTCCTGACGATGAGCGGGATCGGCAAACAGTTTCCGGGGGTGAAGGCCCTGGACGGCGTGGACCTGCGGCTGCTCCCCGGCGAGGTGCACGCGCTCATGGGAGAGAACGGCGCGGGCAAGTCCACCCTCATCAAGGTGCTCACCGGCGTCTACCCCGCCGACGCGGGCACCATCGAGCTGGGCGGCGCCACGGTCGCGTTCGGCAGCCCCCTGGAGGCGCAGCAGGCCGGCATCAGCACGGTCTACCAGGAGGTCAACCTCTGCACGAACCTCTCGGTGGCCGAGAACATCTTCATCGGCCGCGAGCCGCGCCGCTTCGGGCGCATCGACTGGAAGCGCATGCGGGCCAGGGCGAACGAGCTGCTGTCGCGGCTGGAGCTGAGCCTGGACGTGTCGGCGCCGCTGTCGACGTACTCGCTGGCGATCCAGCAGATGGTGGCCATCGCGCGGGCCATCGACGTCGACGCCCGCGTGCTGATCCTCGACGAGCCCACGTCCAGCCTGGACGCGGACGAGGTCGAGCAGCTGTTCAGGGTGATGAGGCGGCTCAAGGAGGAGGGCATCGCCATCCTCTTCGTCTCCCACTTCCTCGACCAGATCTACGAAATTTCAGACCGTATGACGATTCTTCGTAACGGTCGGTTGGTCGGCGAATACCTGACCAAGGAGCTCCCTCAGGTGGAGCTGGTCGCCAAGATGATCGGCCAAGAGCTGGCCGCGCTCGAACGCCTCCACGGCGAGGCCAAGGTCTTCGCCCGCCCCCTGATCGAGGCCCGAGAGCTGGGCCGTGCCGGGGCCATCGAGCCGTTCAGCCTGACCATCCACGAGGGCGAGGTCGTCGGCCTGGCCGGGCTGCTCGGCTCCGGCCGTACGGAGATCGCCAGGCTGCTGTTCGGCGCCGACCACGCCGGCACGGGCGAGATCGCCGTCAGCGGCTCGCAGACGTCGCTGCGCACGCCGCGCGCGGCCATGACCCACAAGATCGCGTTCTGCTCGGAGAACCGCAAGGCCGACGGCCTCGTCCCGGACCTGACCGTCCGCGAGAACATCATCCTGGCCCTCCAGGCCACCCGCGGCTGGACCAGGCCGGTGCCGCGCGAGCAGCAGGACGAGCTGGTCGGCAAGTACATCAAGGCGCTGCGGATCAGCCCGCCCAACCCCGAACACCTCGTCCGCAACCTCAGCGGCGGCAACCAGCAGAAGGTCCTGCTCGCCCGGTGGCTCATCCTGGAGCCCAGGCTGCTCATCCTCGACGAGCCCACCCGCGGCATCGACGTCGGCGCCAAGACCGAGATCCAGCGGCTGGTCGCCGAGCTGTCCGACGGCGGCATGGCGGTGCTGTTCATCTCCGCCGAGCTGGAGGAGGTGCTGCGGCTCAGCCACAAGGTCGAGGTGCTGCGCGACCGGCGGCTGGTGGCCGAGCTGCCCAACGACGACTCCCTGACGACGGACGTGCTCATGGAAACGATCGCGAGCGGAGGCCGGACCTCATGAGACGGCTCCTGTGGCCGGTGGTGGTGCTCGTGCTGCTGCTGGTCCTGAACGTGTTCTTCACGCCCAGCTTCTTCTCGATCGAGGTCAAGGACGGCCATCTGTACGGCAGCCTGATCGACATCCTGAGGTTCGGCGCGCCGCTGATCCTGGTCTCGCTCGGCATGACGCTGGTCATCGCGACCGGCGGCATCGACCTGTCGGTCGGCTCGGTGGTGGCGATCGCGGGCGCGCTGGCGTGCCTGCAGATCAGCCAGGACGCGAGCGTGTTCACCGCAGTGGTGCTGGCGCTGGGGCTGAGCGTGGTGCTGGGGGCCTGGAACGGGTTCCTGGTCGCCGCGGTCGGCATCCAGCCGATCATCGCCACGCTCATCCTCATGGTGGCCGGGCGGGGCCTGGCCCAGCTCATCACCGACGGACAGATCATCACCATCAACAGCCCCGAGTACAAGCTGATCGGCGGCGGCTACTGGCTGACCCTGCCGTTCAGCGTCATCCTCGTGATCATCGTGCTCGGGATCACCGCGTTCCTGACCCGGCGGCTGGCGCTCGGCATGCTGATCGAGTCCGTCGGCGGCAACGCCGAGGCCAGCAGGCTCGCGGGCATCAGGTCGCGCGGGATCATCATCATGGTGTACGCGTTCGCGGCCCTGTGCGCGGGCGTCGCCGGGCTGATGATCAGCTCGAACGTCTCCAGCGCCGACGGCAACAACGCCGGCCTGTGGATCGAGCTGGACGCCATCCTGGCCGTCGTGATCGGCGGCACGTCGCTGTCCGGCGGGCGGTTCTCGCTGAGCGGCACCGTGCTGGGCGCGCTGATCATTCAGACGCTGACCACGACGATCTACTCGATCGGCGTGCCGCCGGAGACCACGCTGCTGTTCAAGGCGCTGGTCGTGACGGCCGTCTGCCTCATCCAGTCCCCGTCCTTCCGCGCGAAGGTGTTCCGCCGGCGCGGGCGGACCGCTCCGCCGAGCCCGGCGGCCGAGGAGAAGGTGCGGGTGACCGCATGACGACATTGACGCTGGGCCGGACCTCCGTCCCGGCCAAGTATCTGCCGGTCCTCGTGACCGGGTGCCTGTTCGTGGCGATGTTCTTGGTGGGCGGCATCCGCTACGAGGGCTTCGCCACCGGGCAGATCATTCTCAACGTCTTCATCGACAACGGGTTCCTGCTGGTCGTGGCGGTCGGGATGACGTTCGTCATCCTCACCGGCGGCATCGACCTGTCGGTGGGTTCGGTGGTGGCGTTGTCCACGATGATCTCGGCAAGCCTGATGGCGGGGCCGGGCTGGCCGCCGTACCTGGTGGTGCCGCTGGTGCTGCTCATCGGCTCCGGGCTCGGGCTGGTGATGGGCTACATCATCCACGCCTTCGACATCCAGCCGTTCATCGTGACGCTGGCGGGCATGTTCCTGGCCCGGGGGCTGTGTTACACGATCGGGACCGATTCGATCCCGATCGAGGACCCGACCTTCACGGCGTTCGCGCAGACGCGGATCGACCTGTTCGCGGACATGTGGATCTCTCCCAGCGTGGTCATCGCGCTGGTGGTCGTGGGCGTGGCGGCGTATGTGCTGCACTACACCCGTTTCGGCCGGGCGGTCTACGCCACCGGCGGCAGCGAGCAGTCGGCGCTGCTGATGGGGCTGCCCGTGGCGCGCACGAAGGTCACGGTCTACACGATCAGCGGGTTCTGCTCCGCGCTCGGCGGGGTGCTGCTGTCGTTCTACATGCTCTCCGGCTACGGCCTGCACGCCGTGGGCATGGAGCTGGACGCGATCGCGGCGGTCGTCATCGGCGGGACGCTGCTGACCGGCGGCACTGGTTTCCTGCTCGGCACCGTGCTCGGTGTGCTCGTTCTCGGCCTGATCCAAACGATCATCAGTTTCGAGGGCACGCTCAGTTCATGGTGGACGAAGATCTTCATCGGATTGTTGCTCTTCGTCTTCATTTTGCTCCAGCGGCTGTTCTCGGCCAGAACCCGTCGTTGACCTGCCCATGAGCGTTACCTGAACGTTTCCGCGTGGTTATACCCTGACGTTGACATCCCTATTGTTAGCGATAACAATCGGCGAGAAGCGAACGTGAACTTTGTTCTGATTCTTCACGTTCCGTAATCGGATTTCGTCACTCCGACGGCAGCCGCCGCACCCCAGCGCTGCCGCGACCCCCATCGCAAGGAGAATCACATGAGGTTGGGACGAATCGGGGGCGTGGTGTCGGCCATCGCGCTCGCCGCGACCATGACGGCCTGCGGCTCCAGCCAGAAGACGGTCGATGTCCAGGCATCCCAGTCGGCGGCTGCCGGCCCCGCCGGCTCGCTGGTCGGCGTGACCATGCCCACCAAGTCGTCGGAGCGCTGGATCAGCGACGGTGACAACGTCAAGAAGCAGCTCGAGGCGCTGGGCTACAAGGTCGACCTCCAGTACGCGGAGAACGACATCCCGACCCAGGCCAACCAGATCGAGAACCAGATCACCAAGGGCGCCAAGCTCCTGATCATCGCCTCGATCGACGGCACGGCGATCACCTCGCAGCTGCAGCAGGCCGCCGACAACAAGATCCCCGTCATCGCCTACGACCGGCTCATCCGCAACAGCCCGAACGTCGACTACTACGCCACCTTCGACAACTTCAAGGTCGGTGTGCAGCAGGCCACCTCGCTGCTCAAGGGTCTCGGCGTCGAGGAGGGCAAGAAGGGCCCGTTCAACGTCGAGCTGTTCGCCGGCTCGCCGGACGACAACAACGCCACGTTCTTCTGGAACGGCGCCATGTCGGTGCTCCAGCCGAAGATCGACGACGGCACCCTCAAGGTCGCGAGCGGCCAGACCGACTTCAAGCAGGCCGCCATCCTGCGGTGGGACCCCGCCACGGCGCAGAAGCGCATGGAGGACATCCTCACCAAGACCTACACCGGCGGCAAGAAGGTCGACGGCGTGCTCTCCCCGTACGACGGCCTGTCCATCGGCATCCTGTCGGCGCTGAAGAGCTCCGGCTACGGCAAGCCGTACCCGATCGTGACCGGCCAGGACGCCGAGCTCCAGTCGGTCAAGTCGATCATCGCCGATGAGCAGTACTCCACCATCTTCAAGGACACCCGCAAGCTCGCCGAGCAGACGGTGAAGATGGCCGACTCCGTGCTCAAGGGCCAGAAGCCCGAGGTCAACAACGAGAAGGACTACGACAACGGCAACAAGGTCGTCCCGTCGTACCTGCTCGAGTCGGTGATCGTGGACAAGTCCAACTACCAGGAAATCCTCGTCGGCAGCAACTACTACACCGAGGACCAGCTCAAGTAAGGGACTTCGCCCCCGGGGACCGCCGGTCCCCGGGGGCGTCTCCCTGAGCGAGGGGCATATGACCGAGCACATCTTGCGGATGAGCGGGATCACCAAGACGTTCCCCGGCGTCAAGGCGCTGCAGGACGTCAACCTGTCCGTCCGGCGGGGCGAGATCCACGCGATCTGCGGTGAGAACGGCGCGGGCAAGTCGACGCTGATGAAGGTGCTGTCCGGGGTCTACCCGCACGGCGAGTACGAAGGTGAGATCACCTTCGAGGGCAAGCGATGCGAGTTCAGCGGCATCCGCGACAGCGAGCACGCCGGCATCGTCATCATCCACCAGGAGCTGGCCCTCAGCCCGCAGCTGTCGATCGCTGAGAACATCTTCCTCGGCAACGAGCGTGCCAAGCGCGGTCTCATCGACTGGAACCGCACCAACTACGAGGCCGACGAGCTGATGAAGCGGGTCGGCCTGCGCGAGAACCCGACGACGCCGATCTCCGACATCGGCGTGGGCAAGCAGCAGCTCGTCGAGATCGCCAAGGCCCTGTCGAAGGAGGTCAAGCTCCTCATCCTCGACGAGCCGACCGCCGCGCTCAACGACGACGACTCAGCCCACCTGCTGGACCTGCTGCGCGGCCTCCGGGACGAGGGCATCACGTGCGTGATCATCTCGCACAAGCTCAACGAGGTCATCGCGATCGCCGACGCCGTCACGATCATCCGCGACGGCCGGACCATCGAGACCCTCGAGATGGCGAGCGGCCAGGTGACCGAGGACCGCATCATCTCCGGCATGGTCGGCCGCGCCCTCGACAACCGCTTCCCGCCGCACGAGCCGACCATCGGCGAGGAGGCACTGCGCATCGAGGACTGGACGGTCTACAGCCCCAGCCAGCCAGACCGGAAGGTGGTCGACGGGGCCTCCCTCACGCTGCGCCGCGGTGAGATCGTGGGTCTGGCAGGCCTCATGGGCGCCGGGCGCACCGAGCTGGCGATGAGCGTGTTCGGGCGGACGTACGGCGTGCACATCTCCGGCAAGATCTTCAAGGACGGCAAGCCGGTCGAGATCCGCAACGTCCAGGACGCGATCAAGTACGGCATCGCCTACGCCACCGAGGACCGCAAGCGGTACGGGCTCAACCTCATCGAGGACATCAAGCGCAACATCAGCGCGGCCGGCCTCAAGGGCCTGGCCAAGCGCGGGTGGGTCAACGAGCACGAGGAATACCGGGTCGCCGAGCAGTTCCACAAGAGCATGAACATCAAGGCGCCCAGCGTCGACGCCGTCGTGGGCAAGCTGAGCGGCGGCAACCAGCAGAAGGTCGTGCTCTCCAAGTGGATCCTGACCGAGCCGGACGTCCTCATCCTCGACGAGCCCACCCGGGGCATCGACGTCGGCGCCAAGTACGAGATTTACACGATCATCAACCGCCTGGCCGACCAGGGCAAGGCCGTTCTGGTGATCTCTTCTGAGTTGCCTGAGCTGCTTGGCCTGTGCGACCGCATCTACACGCTCTCTGAGGGGCGCATCACCGGCGAGGTGCCGCGCCAGGAGGCCACGCAGGAACGCCTCATGTACCTCATGACCAAGGGACAGGAGTAGCTCTCATGAGCAGCATCACGCCCGCCGACGTGAAAAAGGTCGGTGCCAAGGGCGACGGGGGAGCGCCACGGCAGCCGGGCCGGGTGTCGCTTGGCGGACTGTCGCTCAACCTGCGATCGAGCGGTATCTACATCGCGTTCGCGCTGATCGTCGTGCTCTTCTCGGTGCTGACCGACGGCGCCATGCTCGAGCCGCAGAACATCTCCAACATCATCGTCCAGAACTCCTACGTCCTGATCCTCGCGATCGGGATGATCCTGATCATCATCGCCGGGCACATCGACCTGTCGGTCGGCTCGGTGGTCGCGGTCACCGGAGCCCTGGCGGCCGTGCTCATGGTGAACATGGGCTGGCCGTGGCCGCTGGCGCTGCTCGTCACGCTCGTGGCCGGTGCGCTGATCGGGGCCTGGCAGGGTTACTGGATCGCGTACTTCGGCATCCCGGCGTTCATCGTGACGCTGGCCGGCATGCTGCTGTTCCGGGCGCTCACCATGACCGTGCTCGGCAACCAGGGCATCGGCCCGTTCCCTGACCAGGTCCGCACGCTGGCCAACGGCTTCACGAACGGGTACCTGGGCAACATCGGGCTCGGCCCGCTCGGCGGCGCCGACCTGTTCAGCCTGCTGATCGGCATCGTGGCCATCGCCGGCATGGTGTCCGCGCAGTGGCGCACCCGCAACGCCCGCAAGGGTTACGGCCAGTCCGTCGAGCCGATGGGGCTGTTCGTGCTCAAGATGGCCGCGGGCGCCGCGCTGATCCTCTTCCTGGTCGTGCAGCTCGCCCGCTTCAAGAACCTGCCATGGGTGCTCGTGCTGCTGGCGATCCTCGTGCTGGCGTACTCGCTGATGGCCAACCGCACGGTCTTCGGCCGGCAGATCTACGCCATCGGCGGCAACCTCCAGGCGGCCGTCATGTCCGGCGTGAAGGTCAAGTCGGTCGTCTTCTGGATCTTCGTCAACATGGGCGTGCTGTCGGCCATCGCCGGCATCATCTTCGCCGGCCGGCTCAACCAGGCGGGTCCCACGGCGGGCAACAGCTTCGAGCTGGACGCCATCGCCGCGGCCTTCATCGGCGGCGCGGCCGTGCAGGGCGGCGTCGGCAAGGTGGTCGGCGCGATCACCGGCGGTCTCATCATGGCGGTCATCAACAACGGCATGTCCTTGATCGGCTCCCCGAGCGAACGGGTCATGCTCGTCAAGGGCGCGGTGCTTCTGGCGGCCGTCGCCTTCGACGTGTGGACCAAGCGCCGGGCAGGTGCCTCTCGGTAGGTAAGATCCCCAACGCCCGGCGAAAGGAGAGACCGTGACCACCCCCAAACGTCGCCTCCCGGTCATGGCTGACGTGGCCAGGGAGGCAGGCGTGTCGCATCAGACGGTCTCCCGGGTGCTCAACGACCACCCCAACGTCCGGGCCGACACCCGGGCGCGGGTGGAGGCGGCGATCACCCGGCTGGGCTACCGGCGCAACCTGGTCGCCCGCGCTCTGGTCACCAAGCGCTCGAGGACGCTCGGCGTGGTGAGCTTCGACACCACGCTGTACGGCCCCGCCAGCACCATCTACGGCATCGAGCAGGCGGCCAGGACCGCGGGCTACTTCGTCAGCATGGTGAGCCTCAAGACGATCGACGCCGACAGCGTGCGCGACGCCATCGACTACCTCGCCGAGCAGGGCGTGGACGGGGTCGTGGTGGTCGCGCCGCAGCTGTCGGCCTCGCGCGCCCTCGAGAGCCTTCCGGCCGGCCTGCCGGCGGTGGCGGTCGAAGGCACCCAGCACGAGGCCGACGTGTCGGTGGTGTGCATCGACCAGAGCGCGGGCGCCAAGCTCGCCACCCGGCACCTGCTGGAGCTGGGGCACGAGACGGTCTGGCACGTCAGCGGCCCACCGGACTGGATGGAGACCGAGGGCCGGCTCGAGGGCTGGCGCGCCGCCCTGGAGGAGGCGGGCCGGCCGGTGCCCGAGCCGCTGACCGGCGACTGGAGCCCGCGTGCCGGCTACGAGGCGGGCAAGAGCCTGGCCTCCATGGACGGCGTCACGGCCGTGTTCGCCGGCAACGACCAGATGGCGCTCGGCGTGCTGCGCGCGCTCAGCGAGCTGGGCGTGCGGGTCCCTGAGCAGATCAGCGTGGTGGGCTTCGACGACATCCCCGAGTCCGAGTTCTTCTCGCCGCCGCTCACCACGGTCAGGCAGGACTTCGACGTGGTGGGCAGGCACTGCATCGAGGTCCTGCTGCGGCAGATCGACGTGGAGGCCTCCGCGTACGAGCGTCTGGTCGTACGGCCCGGCTTTGTGGTGAGGTCGAGTACAGGACCCTGCCCGTAGATGATTGGCATGCCCCGGAAATCCCCTGGAGTTCAATGTGAACGCTAACAATTACGTGGTCGGAGTCGACTACGGCACGCTGTCAGGGCGTGCCGTGGTCGTGCGCGTGAGCGACGGCGCCGAGCTGGGCAGCGCCGTCCATGAATACAGCCACCGCGTCATCGAGCACACCCTTCCCGGCTCGGACGTGAAGCTGGGCCCGGACTGGGCGCTGCAGTCGCCGCAGGACTGGATCGACGTGCTCAAGATCGCCGTCCCGCAGGCGATCGCGGCCGCCGGCGTCGACCCGGCGCAGGTCATCGGCGTCGGCACCGACTTCACCGCCTGCACTGTGCTGCCGACCACGGCGGACGGCACGCCGCTCTGCTTCGAGACCCCCGAGCTGCCGCACGCCTGGCCCAAGCTGTGGAAGCACCACGCCGCCCAGCCGCATGCCGACCGGATCAACGAGCTGGCCGCGCGCCGGGGGGAGAGCTGGCTGCCCCGCTACGGCGGCAAGATCTCCTCCGAGTGGGAGTTCGCCAAGGGCCTGCAACTGCTGGAGGAGGCCCCCGACGTCTACGCCAGGGCCGAGCGCTGGATCGAGGCCGCCGACTGGATCATCTGGCAGCTCACCGGCGTCGAGAGCCGCAACATCTGCACGGTCGGCTACAAGGGCATCTTCCAGGACGGCCAGTACCCGTCGGAGGAGTTCCTCGCCGAGCTCAACCCCGGCTTCGCCGGCTTCGTCGGCAAGCTCGCCACCGGCCAGGTCGGCGAGAAGGTGGGGGATGTCACGGTGGCCCCGCTCGGCGGTCTCGCCGGCCGCCTGACCGCCCAGGCCGCCGCGTGGACGGGCCTGCCCGAGGGCGTCGCCGTGGCCGTCGGCAACGTGGACGCCCACGTCACCAACGCCGCCGCCGACGCCGTGCGCCCCGGCCAGATGGTGGCCATCATGGGCACCTCCACCTGCCACGTCATGCCCAGCGACCAGCTCGCCGAGGTGCCCGGCATGTGCGGCGTGGTCAAGGACGGCGTCGTCCCCGGCCTGTGGGGTTACGAGGCCGGTCAGTCGGCGGTGGGCGACATCTTCGCCTGGTTCGTGGACAACTTCGGCGCCGAGGGGCACGACCAGCTCACGGCGCTGGCCGAGAAGCAGACGGTGGGCCAGCACGGCCTCGTCGCGCTCGACTGGTTCGGCGGCAACCGCTCGGTGCTCGTGGACCACAACCTCTCCGGCGTGATCGTCGGCCAGACCCTGGCCACCAAGCCGGAGGACGTCTACCGGGCCCTCATCGAGTCCACCGCGTACGGCGCACGCATGATCGTGGAGACGTTCGAGAAGTCCGGCGTGCCCGTCGAGGAGTTCGTCGTGGCCGGCGGCCTGCTGAAGAACCCCTTCCTCATGCAGATCTACGCCGACGTGCTGCGCCGCCCGCTGTCGGTCATCGGCTCCGACCAGGGGCCCGCGCTCGGCTCGGCCATCCACGCGGCCGTCGCCGCCGGCGCCTACACGAGCATCGAGGAGGCCGCCGCGGCCATGGGCAAGCGCACCGAGAACGCGTACGTGCCCGACGAGGCCCGCGCCGACGCCTACGACCGGCTCTACGCCGAGTACCGCAGGCTCCACGACTTCTTCGGAGACGGACAGATGCTGCACACGCTGCGCGCGATCAGGAACGAGGCCCAAGCATGAGAAAGATCGTCGCCGACCTCCATGCCGAGCTGGTCCGGTACAACTTGGTCGTCTGGACTGCTGGAAACGTTTCCGGCAGGATCCCGGGCGAGGACCTCTTCGTCATCAAGCCCTCCGGGGTCTCCTACGACGAGCTGACGCCGGAGAACATGGTCGTGTGCGATCTCGACGGCAACCTGGTGGAGGGGGAGCACGCGCCGTCCAGCGACACCGCCGCGCACGCGTACGTCTACCGCAACATGCCCGACGTCGGCGGCGTCGTGCACACCCACTCCACCTACGCCTCGGCCTGGGCCGCCCGCGGCGAGGCCATCCCGTGCGTGCTGACCGCGATGGCCGACGAGTTCGGCGGCGAGATCCCGATCGGGCCGTTCGCCCTGATCGGCGACGACTCCATCGGCCAGGGCATCGTCGAGACGCTCAAGGGCCACCGCTCCAAGGCCGTGCTCATGCAGAACCACGGCGTGTTCACGATCGGCAAGGACCCGAAGGCCGCGGTGAAGGCGGCCGTGATGTGCGAGGACGTCGCGCGTACCGTGCACGTGGCCCGCCAGCTCGGCACGCCGCTGCCCATCGCGCAGGACGACATCGACCGCCTCTACGACCGCTATCAGAACGTCTACGGACAGAGGAGCCCGCGTTGAAGATCTGGTTTCTGACCGGCAGCCAGGGGCTGTACGGCGAGGGCACGCTGCGTCAGGTGGCCGAGCAGTCGCAGCGCATCGCCGAGCAGCTGCCCGTCCCCGTCGAGTGGAAGCCCGTGCTGACCGACGCCGCCGCGATCCGGCGGATCATGCTCGAGGCCAACGCGGACGACTCGTGCGCCGGTGTGATCACGTGGATGCACACGTTCTCCCCGGCCAAGATGTGGATCGCCGGCCTCGACGCGCTGCGCAAGCCGCTGCTGCACCTGCACACCCAGGCCAATGTCGAGCTGCCGTGGGCCACCATCGACATGGACTTCATGAACCTCAACCAGGCCGCGCACGGCGACCGCGAGTTCGGCCACGTGCAGGCCCGCGTGGGCGTGCCGCGCAAGACCGTGGCAGGGCACGTCAGCGACCCGTCGGTGGCCGAGCGCATCATGACCTGGGTGCGGGCCGCCAAGGGCCTGGCCGAGGTCCGCACGCTCAAGCTCGTGCGCTTCGGCGACAACATGCGTGACGTGGCCGTCACCGAGGGTGACAAGGTCGAGGCGCAGCTGCGCTTCGGCGTCTCGGTCAACACCTACGGCGTCAACGACCTGGTCGAGGCCGTGGACGCCGCCTCCGACGCCGACGTCTCCGCCCTGGTCAAGGAATACGCGGAGCAGTACGAGGTCGCCCCCGAGCTGCTCGGCGAGCGCAACGAGTCACTGCGTTACGCGGCCAGGATCGAGCTCGGCCTGCGGGGCTTCCTCGAGTCCGGCGGCTACAAGGCGTTCACCACGAACTTCGAGGACCTCGGCGGCCTGCGCCAGCTCCCCGGCCTGGCCGTGCAGCGGCTCATGGCCGACGGGTACGGCTTCGGCGGCGAGGGCGACTGGAAGACCTCGGTGCTCCTGCGCACGCTCAAGGCGATGGCGCCGGACGGCGGCACCTCCTTCATGGAGGACTACACCTACGACCTGACGCCCGGCCAGGAGCTCATCCTGGGCGCGCACATGCTGGAGGTCTGCCCGTCCATCGCGGCAGGCACGCCGTCGTGCGAGATCCACCCGCTGGGCATCGGCAATCGGGAGGACCCGGTCCGGCTGGTGTTCGACGCCGAGCCGGGGCCCGGCATCGTCGTCGGCCTGGCCGACATGGGCGACAGGTTCCGCCTGGTGGCCAACGAGATCGACCTCGTGGCGCCGCCCCAGCCGCTGCCCAAGCTGCCGGTGGCCCGCGCGGTCTGGCGTCCCCGCCCCGACTTCCGCACCTCCACGGAGTCGTGGCTCACGGCGGGCGCCCCGCACCACACCGTGCTGTCGACGGCGGTCGGCCGCGGGGAGCTGACCGACCTGGCGGAGATGCTGGGTGTGGAGCTGCTGATCATCGACGCCGACACGACGACCGAGCGGTTCGCCAAGGAGCTGCGCTGGAACCAGGCGTACTACCGCCTGGCCCAGGGGCTCTAGTCGTCCTCGGCGGGTTTCTTCGGGGCGTTCCTGCGCTGCTCCTCGGCGCGCTCGCGGCAGCGGCGCAGGAACTCCTCGTCGTCATCGGGATTGGTGGCGGCGAAGCGGCCCGGGCGGTCGTACTCCGGGAACGCGCTGGGCTGGGTGGCCGCCCGCGACCGCTCCGGCCGGCCCGCCACCAGCCAGGCGATCGAGCCGATCAGCGGGGCCAGCAGGACGACGATCACCCAGAGGACCTTCGGCAGGTTCCGGCAGAGCGGGTCCGGCGTGGTGATCACATCGAACAGGCAGTAGAGCCAGAGCACGAGCGTGACGAGGCCGATGGCCTCGTACAGATAGATCACGGCGCACCTCCGTCAGCGGCTCATGAAACTAGCGGTACCGCCGTCGGGCTGGCAAGGAGGATTCTTCCTCGGTTCAGGGCGCGCGGGGGTGTCCCTGTAGGGGCTGACAAGGTGGGTTTGTGGGAAGGTAAGGCCGTGACGCTGACCAATTGGGCGGGAAACACCGCATTTCGGGCGCGAGACGTTCATCATCCGACCTCGCTCGACGAGCTCCGGCGGCTCGTCGCGGCCAGTCCCCGAGTCCGGGCGCTGGGGAGCGGCCACTCGTTCAACGACGTCGCGGACACCACCGGCGACCTCGTGGTCCTCGACCGGATGCCGGACGAGGTGGAGATCGACAGCGCGGCGGCGAAGGCGCGGGTCCCGGCGCGCATGACGTACGCGCGGCTGGCGCCCCTCCTCAACGAGCGCGGCCTCGCGCTGGCGAACATGGCCTCGCTGCCGCACATCTCCGTCGCCGGCTCGGTAGCGACCGGCACGCACGGCTCGGGTGACAAGATCCCCGGCCTGGCCGCCGCCGTGTCGGCGGTCGACCTGGTCACCGCCGACGGCTCGACGCTGACCCTGGCGCGCGGCGACGCCGACTTCCCCGGCGCGGTGGTGGCGCTGGGCGCGCTCGGCGTCGTCACCTCGCTGACGCTCGACCTGGTCCCCGCCTTCGAGGTGCGCCAGTACGTCCGCGAGGGCCTGTCCACCGACGCGCTCGCCGACTTCGACGAGATCATGGCGAGCGGCTACAGCGTCAGCCTGTTCACCGACTGGCGCGAGACCCGCGTCTGGCTGAAGCGCACCGAGGAGCTGACCAGCCCCGACTGGTACGGCACCCGCCCCGCCGACCGCCCGCGCCACCCGCTGCCGACCATGCCCGCCGACAGCTGCACCCTCCAGCTCGGCGTGCCCGGTCCCTGGCACGAGCGGCTGCCGCACTTCCGCCCCGACTTCGAGCCGAGCGGCGCGGGCGACGAGCTGCAGTCGGAGCTGATCCTGCCGCGGGAGCACGCGGTCAAGGCGCTGCGCGAGCTGTACGCGATCGGCGAGCGCATCCGGCCGGTGCTGCAGATCTCCGAGGTGCGCACCATCGCCGCCGACGACCTGTGGCTCAGCCCCTTCCACGGGCGCGACAGCGTCGGCATCCACTTCACCTGGGTGAAGGACCTCTCCGGGGTCCTGCCGGTGCTGGAGCTGGTGGAGGAGACGCTGACGCCGTTCGACCCGCGCCCGCACTGGGGCAAGCTGTTCACCCGGTGGCCGTCCTGCCCCGAGCGCTTCCGCTCGCTGGTCGAGACGCTGGACCCGGCGGGCAAGTTCGGCAACGACTTCACCCGGATACTTCTGGGGGAGTAGCACGCCGGGGAGGGCTGCGCCCCCGGATGTACCCGTTCACCGCCCCGGGGGACGATGTGCCGGGTACGGCCGGTGGACGATCGTTGGGGGCATGACCGATCACCCGTTCAGGTTCGGCGCGGTCGCCGGACAAGCCCCCGACGCCGGCGCGTGGTCCGGCCTGGCCCGCCGGGCCGAGGACCACGGCTACGCCACGCTGCTGGTGCCCGACACGCTCGGCACGTTCTCGCCGTTCAGTGCCGCCGCGGCGGCCGCCGCGGTGACGAGGAGGCTGCACGTCGGCACGTACGTGCTGAGCGTCGCCAACCGCACGCCGCGCGCCGTCGCGTGGGAGACCACCACCCTGCAGACCCTCAGCGGCGGCCGGTTCGAGCTCGGCCTGGGCGCCGGCCGCCCGGACGCCGAGCGGGACGCCGCCGAACTGGGCGTCAGGTTCGGCACGCCGAGCGAGCGCATCGAGCGGCTCACCGAGACCATCGACGCCGTCAAGGACGCGCGGATCCTGGTCGCCGCGGCCGGCACCAGGCTGCTCACGCTGGCCGCGGCCAAGGCCGACACGATCGCGCTCGGCGTGCCGCCGCACTACACCGAGGATCAGGCGGCGGCCAAACTGGACGAACTGTACGAGCTGGCCGGTGACCGGTTCCACGACCTGGAGCTCGGCATGAACCTGGCGGCCGCCGGCGCCGAGCCGCCCGCCTGGCTCGGCTCACTCGACGCGAGCGCCACCGGCGTGCTCAGGGGCACGCCGGACGAGATGGCCGACGTCCTGCGGCGGCGCAGGGACCGGCTCGGCGTCTCCTACGTCTCGGTCAACGCCCAGTATCTGGACGCCTTCGCGCCGGTCGTGGAACGCCTCGCCGGTACGTGACGTCCCCTGACAGGTATCCCCGTCACCATGGTCCCCATGATTGCCAAGGGAACCTTCGACACCGCCGACTGGGACGCCAAGCCCCCTACGACGACCGCGACGGCGTCACTCTGGGGCTCGTCACCATGTCCAAGACCTTTCACGGAGACCTGACCGGCACCAGCGTGGTCACCCTCCTCGTGGCCACGACGCCGGTGGAGAGCTCGCGCTCGTACGTGGCGCTCGAGCGCGTCGAGGGGACCCTGGACGGCCGCTCGGGCGGCTTCGTCGTGCAGCACAACGCGGTGAGCGACGAGGGCGAGCAGTCGCTGCGCATCTCGGTCGTGCCGGACTCGGCGACGGGCGAGCTGCGCGGCCTCAGGGGCGAGATGGACATCGTCATCGCCCCGGACGGCGGCCACTCCTACACCTTCGACTACCGGCTCTAGACTCTAGTGGCGTACCGACCAGCCGGTATGCCGTGGAGAGGAGCGCCTCGTGTGGGACCCCGAGCTCGCCGAACTCGAACGCCGCAAGGAACAGGCCGAGCGCATGGGCGGCGCGGACCGCGTCGCCCGCCAGCACGCGAGCGGCCGGCTCACCGTCCGCGAACGCCTCGCGGCGTTGACGGACGGCTGGCAGGAGGTCGGCGCCCTCGCCGGTCATGCCACCGAGGACGGCTTCACCCCGTCCAACGTGATCATCGGCAGGGCCCGCATCGGCGGGCGGCGGGTGGTGGTCTGCGGCGACGACTTCACCGTGCGCGGCGGAGCCGCCGACGCCGCGATCCACGAGAAGCAGATCCTGGCCGAGCGGATGGCGGGCGAGATGCGGGTGCCGCTCATCAGGCTCATCGACGGGACCGGGGGCGGGGGCAGCGTCAAGCAGCTGGAGGAGTACGGGCGGACGTATGTCCCCTACAACCCCGGCTGGGACCAAGTGGTGGCCAACCTGGGGCGGGTCCCGGTGATCGCGCTCGCCCTGGGCCCGGTCGCCGGTCTCGGCGCGGCCCGGCTGGTCACCTCGCACGTCTCGATCATGGTGAAGGAGCTGTCGCAGGTGTTCATCGCCGGCCCGGCCGTGGTCGAGGCGGGGATGGGGGAGCGGGTGGGGAAGGAGGAGCTGGGCGGCTGGCGTACCGCCGCGGCGGCGGGCACCGTGGACCTGGTCGCGGCCTCGGAGCAGGAGGCCTTCGACCTGACCGGCCAGGTGCTCGGCTACCTCCCCCAGAACGCCTGGCACCCACCGCCGATCATCGGCTCCTCCAGCTCCTCCGGCGCCGCTGACTCCTCCACCTCGGCTGACTCCTCCGGCTCCGCTGACTCCTCCGGCTTCTCCGGCTCCTCCGGCTTCTCCGGCTCCTCCCGCTTCTCCGGCTCCTCCCGCTTCTCCGGCTCCTCGGACTTCGCCGATGCCCCGGGCCGGACCGCGCCCGAGCTTCGCGACCTCGTCCCCAGAGACCGCCGCCGCCCCTATGACATGCGCCGGATCCTGGAGCTCGTCTTCGACACCGGGAGCGTCCTGGAGCTGGGCAGGCGCTTCGCCCCGTCGCTGATCACGGCCCTGGCCCGGCTGGACGGCCACCCCGTGGCGGTGCTCGCCTCGGACCCGCGCGTCTACGGCGGCGGCATGACCGCCCAGGGCGCGGACAAGATGGCCAGGTTCGTGGACCTGGCGGAGACCTTCCACCTGCCGGTCGTGCATCTGGTGGACCAGCCGGGCTTCGTCATCGGCACGGCGGCGGAGAAGGCCGGCACGATCCGGCGGGGCGCCCGCGCGCTGGCCGCCGTCTACCAGTCCACGGTCCCGTGGGCCTCGGTCCTGGTCCGCCGCGTCTTCGGCGTCGCCGGCGCCGCCCACCGTCCCCACGACCGGTACACGCTGCGGGTGGCCTGGCCGTCGGGTGACTGGGGATCGCTGCCGATCGAGGGCGGGCTGGAGGTGGCCTTCAAACGCCTGCTGGCCGAGGCCGGCCGGGACGCGGCCGCGCTCAAGGCGGAGATCGCCGAACGCCTGGAGGCGGTCAGATCACCCTTCCGCACGGCGGAGGCGTTCCTGGTGGAGGACATCATCGACCCGGCGGAGACCCGCCCGGTGCTGACCGACTGGATCAGGGACGCCTACGCGGTGCTGGACCCGGGCCCCCGCGACACGACTCGCCCTTGACGGCACGCTCGAACGGGGGATCGAATTTCGCGCACGTCATGCGCTCCGAACAAGTCCAGGTATCTACCCGGCCGTAGGGGTCGAGCCGATGCGTGAGGAACACCGACTCCAGCAGGCTGATGTAGTCGCCGACCAGACGCTGATCGAGCCCCACACGCTTGTGCGATGTCCGCGGGGGTTGAGGACGCTCGCCGTGGGCGCCGCGAAGTGACGCAGGATGAGCGGTAGAACGAAGGCCCGCACGTG
This sequence comes from Nonomuraea sp. SYSU D8015, assembly GCF_008065375.1. Lineage (GTDB taxonomy): Bacteria > Actinomycetota > Actinomycetes > Streptosporangiales > Streptosporangiaceae > Nonomuraea. The sequence goes on along the minus strand of NZ_VJYI01000024.1, from coordinate 91,119 downwards.
GTGACCGGCCCGATCTACGTGGACGGCGCCCAGCCGGGTGACGCACTCAAGATCGCGGTCCTGTCCATGCTGCCGCGTGTCCCGTACGGCGTTGTCTCCAGCAGACACGGCAAGGGCGCCTTGGCCCGCACCCCGTCCGACGGCGCGCCGGACGGGATCACCCTGGACGAGGTGATGCCACCCGTCGCCACGGATGGCCGATCGACTGGCGACCCGACCCGCTACGGCAATGTGTCGGTGTTCACGCCGGTGCGCCGCGGCCGTAAGGGTGTGCCGAGCGGTGTCATGAAACGCGGCGGCTCCGGCTCAGTCACCTTCCCGCTGCGCCCGTTCATGGGAATCATGGGAGTCGCCTTCACATCCGCGAGCGGCCTGACCGACCCTCTGCTCAACTCGATCCCGCCCACGCTCGGCGGCGGCAACATCGACATCAACCTGCTCGGCGTAGGCGCCACCTTCTACCTGCCGGTGTTCACCGAAGGCACTCTCTTCTACACCGGAGACCCGCATCACGCGATGGGCAACGGCGAGGTGGCGCTGACCGCGATGGAGGGCTCCCTCCGCGCTACCTTCCGGCTCACCGTCTGCAAGCCCGGCTCCGGCGACGCCCCTTCGGTCGCCTTCCACTACCCGTTCGCCGAGACTCCCGAGGCGTGGGTCCCCATCGGACTCTCCGACCCGGACGGATCAGGGGCGGCCAGGTGAACGACCTGGACATCGCCATGCGCCGAGCGGTCGTCAACGCGCTGGACTTCCTGGAGCACGACCACGGCATGGACCGCGCCGTCGCCTACGCGTACCTGTCGGCCGCCGCCGACTTCAAAGAACATTTCGCCGATTAGGGCCCGCTTTCTGGCCATCTGGGCCGTACCTTCTGGCGTATGGAGTCATGGTCTGCCGGGGACGTCCGAAGCCTGTTACGGCGGGCAGCGCGGCTGCTCGGCGATGCGCGAGGGCTCATCACCGAGCACGACAAGGCGGTGGCGGAGGTCCGTTCCGCGCTCGAGCCGCTACGCGGGCGGTACGTCAGGGCAGAACTGGCCGCCACGCCGGTGTCCCGGCTGAAGGACATCACCGGCGGCCGGGTGCGGCTCGGAGCGCTGGAGGAGGCCGGCTACACCACCGTGCTCAGCGTTCTCGACGCGACGCCGTACGAGCTGCAGAAGCTGCCCGGCGTCGGGCCGGAGACCCGATGGCGGGCGCAGAGAGCGGCCCAGCGGATGGCGCGGGCCATGAAGGAGTCCAGCGCCGCCTACATCGACGTCGATCATCGGGACGCCGAGACCACGCGGCTGCTCATAGTCCTGCACCGGCTGGTCGCCGCCGGTCCCGACCTGCCGCGTGCCCGCCGCACCGCGGAGACGCTCGTCCAGCGACTGGATCAGTTGATCCACACAGCCCGTCCCTTGAGCAACTGGCTGCGGAGGCTCCTGTCGGGAAGCCGCCGCCGCGCCCTGGCGGAGCAGGCCGCGGAACGTATCGCCGCCACGCTGGCCGAAGAGACCGAGACCAGGCTGCTCATCGCGCAGGCCACCACCGACCTGCTGCGTCCGCTGCCGGAGGGGACGCTGGCGTGGATCGACTTCGAGATCCGCGCGGCCGACTACTACAACCTGCTGGCGCAGCTCTCGGCCCTGGCGCCGACGGATCGTGCGGCCGCCGAAGGGCACGTCTCTGAGGAACTGGCCGAGCGGGTCAGGGAACAAGAACTCGACGACGCCCTGCGGCGGGTCTCGCTGCGTGGCTACCAGGCTTTCGGCGCTCGGTTCGCGCTCGTTCAGCGCCGGGTGATCATCGGTGACGAGATGGGACTGGGCAAGACGATCCAGGCGATCGCCGTTCTCGCGCACCTGCACGCCAACGGCACGACCCACTCCCTAGTGGTCTGTCCGGCGAGCGTACTGATCAACTGGCTACGGGAGATCGAGACCCGCAGCTCGCTGCGGCCGTATCGGCTGCATGGCGATGACCGGTCTCTCGCCCAGGCCGCCTGGCTGGAGCGCGGCGGGGTGGCGGTCACCACGTTCGACGGACTGCACCGGCTGGACACCGTGCCGGAGCTTGGGATGCTCGTCGTCGACGAGGCGCACTACGCGAAGAACCCGGAGACCCGTCGTTCCAAGGCGGTGGCCCGGTGGTGTGGCGTGGCCGGCAGGGTGCTGTTCATGACGGGCACGCCGATGGAGAACCGGGTGGAGGAGTTCCGCACGCTGGTGGACTACCTGCAGCCCGGTTGGTTCTCCAAGGTGAAGCCGGGTGACGGGGTCGACGGAGCACATGCGTTCCGCCGGGCCGTCGCGCCCGTCTACCTGCGCCGCAACCAGAAGGACGTGGTCACGGAGCTGCCCGAACTGGTCCATGTGGACGAGTGGGAGGAATTCAGCGCCGCCGACACCGCCGCCTATCGGGCCGCCGTCGAGTCCGGCTCGTTCATGGCCATGCGTCGCGCCGCCTTCGCGGTGCCGGAGCAGTCGGCCAAGCTGGGGCGGTTGCGCGAGCTGGTGGAAGAGGCGGCCCGTACCGGTCTCAAGGTCATCGTGTTCTCCTACTTCCGCGACGTGCTCACCACCGTCGGCGAGGCCATCGACTCCCCGATCCACGGGCCGCTCTGGGGCGACCTGTCACCCGAACGTCGCCAGGGGGTGGTCGACGCGTTCACGGCGGCGCGGGGTCACGCGGTGCTGCTCGCGCAGATCCAGACAGGCGGGGTGGGGCTCAACTTGCAGGCGGCCTCTGTCGTGATCATTTGTGAGCCACAGATCAAGCCGACCGTTGAGAGCCAGGCCGTGGCCCGTGCCCACCGCATGGGACAGGTACGCAAGGTGGAGGTGCATCGGCTGCTCACGCCCGACAGTGTGGACGAACGGCTGTTGCGAATCGTCCACGCCAAGGCCGAGCTGTTCGACGCCTACGCCAGACGCAGCCACCTCGCCGAATCCGCCCCCGACGCGATCGACATCTCCGACGAAGCCCTGGCCGAGCGGATCGTCATGGAGGAACGGGAACGCCTGGCCGCGGCGACCGGCACCGGGCAGAGCGCGTGAACACGCGGCCGGGCGACGCCTCGCGGCGGTATCGACCACGCGTCCGGGCGACCGGAAAGAGACCTCGATGTGTCGCAGATGTGTGACAGGACCACCGGGGTGCACGGCGTCATCCTGAAGGAACATTTCTCCGGCTGAGCCTGCTTCTCAGTAGGGTTAATGGTCGCCTCAGTCCGGTTCAAGGGCGGCCCGCGATCGTCATGTGTCATGAGCACGATGACCGTGACAGCGCTTCGGGTTGAGGCGGCACGGGGAGCCCGCCTGGTCGAGGTGGTGGTTCCCGTCTACAACGAGCTGCGGGTCCTGGCGGAGAGCATCCACAGGTTGCACTCCTACCTGGTCCGCACCTTCCCGTACGGCTTCCGCGTCACAATCGCGGACAACGCGAGCACCGACGACACCTGGCGGATCGCCACCGAGCTGGAGCGGGACCTGCCCCATGTGCGGGCGGTACGCCTCGAGCGGAAGGGCCGGGGCAGGGCGCTGCGGAAGGTCTGGTCCGAGAGCGACGCCGACGTCGTCAGCTACATGGACGTCGACCTCTCCACCGATCTGGACGCGTTCTTCCCGCTGGTGGCGCCGTTGCTGTCCGGGCACAGCGATCTGGCGATCGGCACGCGGCTGTCCAGGCGATCGAACGTCGTACGCGGGCCCAAGCGGGAGTTCATCTCGCACGGCTATAACGTGCTGCTCCGCTCCGTCATGGGCGCCAGGTTCTCGGACGCGCAGTGCGGGTTCAAGGCGGTGCGGACCGAGGTCGCGCAGGCCCTGCTGCCCGTCGTGGAGGACGAGGAGTGGTTCTTCGACACCGAGCTGCTCCTGCTGGCCGAGAGCAACGGGCTGCGGATCCATGAGGTCCCCGTCGACTGGGTGGACGATCCCGACAGCCGGGTCGACATCGTCAAGACCGCGACGGACGACCTCAAGGGGATGTGGCGGGTGGCGCGGACGACCCTGTCGCGCTCCCGGGCCTCCCGGCCGGCGCCGCCGCCTGCGGGCATGGACCGTGAGCTGCCCGTGTTCGCGATCGTCGGGGTCGTCAGCACGCTGGCCTACCTGGTGTTGTTCTCGATGCTGGGCGCGGTGATGCGGGTGCTGGCCGCCAATGCGGTCGCGCTGCTGGTGACCGCCGTCGCCGTCACCCTTGCCAACGCGCTCGCCACCCTCGTCCACTTCGCCCTGCTGCGTGCCTGGGTCTTCAGCCCCAGGAGGGCCCGATGAGGTTGCGGGGTGGGGCCGAGGTGGCGACGAGAGGTGGGCGTGGGTCTTCAATCGCGGGAGGGCGCGATGACGCAGGTGATGGAGCGCCGGATCGCCGGTGATCGGACCCCGGCCGGACATCGGGGCACCCCGCGGCGCGGGCAGATGAGCGCCGAGATGGTCGAGTATCTGGAGGCGGAGCAGGGCGACGCCACCTGGCTGGTGGCCGTGGACAGCGCGCAGAGTGCGGCCTCGATCATCCTCTCCAGCGGCAAGCCGGTCATCGCCATGGGCGGCTTCACCGGCGGTGACCCAGCCATGACCGTGGCGAAATTGGAGGAGTACGTCTCCAGCGGTCAGCTGAAATACATCCTGATCAGCGACGGTGACGACCGGAGAGGCACCGACTCCTCGGTGACGGACTGGGTGAAGGCCAACGGCACCCTGGTGGACGGCTCGGCCTACGGAGGCACGGACAGCGGCGGCCAGGCCCTCAACAAGCTCGGCTGAGGCCGGAAAGCGTGAAGGTCATGTTCGCGACCGTGGGGCGTCGAGCGTGGTCACAGGGCGCTGATCGCCGCCTGGACGGTGGCCAGGTCGCCGAGGACCACCTCGTGGCGGTCGCGGCCGACGTGGAGGCTCCAGTGGGTCTCGGCCACGGCCTCCGGGGAGGCGGGGGAGCCGGGGGCCACGGCGGCGCCGATGGGGACGTGGCCGACGTGGACACCACGGCCGGCGAGCGCCTCGGCCAGGGACAGGGCGTAGTTGCGCAGGCCCGACACCGCGATGCCGACGTTGCCGAGGAAGGGCAGCGGGTGGACGGCGGAGATGCCCGAGGTGAACAGCAGGGTGCCCGAGCCGCGCTCCAGCATCGCCGGGAGGACCGCGCGGACCGCCGTCACCGCGCCCAGGACCGCGCTGTTGAAGGCGTCCTGCGCGCTGGGCCTGGTCACCTCCAGGACGGGGGTGAGGGCCCGGACCGCGCCGGCGCCGTTGTAGAGCAGGACGTCGACCGGGCCGACCTCGTCGAGGGCCCGGGTGAGCGAGGACTCGTCCGTCACGTCGCCCACCTGCGCGGACGCCTGCACGCCGCCCTCCCGCAGCCGAGTGGTGAGGTCGGCGAGCCGTCCCTGGTCGCGGGCGATCAGGGACACGGCGAAGCCCTCCCTGCCGAAGCGCCGGGCAGCGGCCAGCCCGATGCCGGGGCCCGCGGCGAGGATGGCGATCTTCATACGGCACGCTCCTAAGTCGAGGGTATCCCTCGAATTCGAGGGTGGCCCTCAGCTTAACACGAACCTGAGGGCCTGCCTCGACTTCACTACAATGAGCACATGAACCGTCCGCTCCGCCGCGACGCGCAGCGCAATCGTGACGCCCTCGTGGAGGCGGCCAAGCAGGTGCTGGCCGAGCGCGGCATCGAGGCGCCGCTGGAGGCCGTGGCCAAGCGGGCCGGGGTGGCGATCGGCACCCTCTACCGGCACTTCCCCGAGCGTGGCGACCTGATCGACGCCGTGCTCGACGAGAAGGTGGCGACCTGGACCGAGGTGGCCAGGCAGGCGCTGGCCGCGGACGACGCCTGGGCGGGGCTGGTGGAGTTCCTGGAGCGCACGTGTGAGATGCAGGCGAAAGACCGCGCCTTCACGGAGCTGGCCTGCCTGTCCCACCAGAACGATCGCACCGAGATCAACCGGTTGATCCACCAGCTGGCGGAGCGGGCCCAGCGGGCCGGGGCGCTGAGGCATGACGTCGGGCCGGTCGATCTGGCGTTCTTCGTCATGGCGAACTCGCGGGTGGCCGAGGCCGACCCGGAGCAGTGGCGGCGCCATTTCACGCTCATGCTCGACGCCCTCCGCGCTGAGCCGCGAGGCGGCCCGGCGGCCTAGATGTCGTCCGGGAGGGTGGTCATCTGGTTCAGTACGGGCACCAGGTGCTCCTCCTCATAGTCCAGATGTGCCTCCAGCTCGCCGGCGAGCCGGTCCAGCTCGTCCGCGACCCCGTCACCGCCCTCGTCCAGCAGGTGCCGGATCCGGTCCATGAGCCGGGCCACGACCTGGTGTTCGGCGCGTAGGCGGCTCAGGGCGTCCGCGAGTGCGGGGTGCTCGCCGCCCAGGTGGGGGAACAGCACGCCGTCTTCGCCCTCGTGATGGGCGTGGAGGGCGTCGCAGAACGCCAGGCAGTGCGTACGGAGATCCGCCTGGAAAATCTTGGCCCGGGAGGAGGCACGCAGGGCCGCCAGGTCGCGGCGGAAGCCGTCGTGCAGTTTGATCAGTTCGTCGCCCCAGGCGACGAGGCGCCGGCCGTGGTCCGTCATGCCGCCTCCGCCTTCCAGGGTTCCGCCTCCATCGGCTCCGCCTTCCGCCGGACGCCGCCGCAGATGACGGCGGACAGCGTGGCCAGCAGGGCCGCCGCCGCGGCGACGGCGAAGCTCCAGCCGGGGCCGCCGGTCGACAGGCCCGCCGCCCCGACGGCCCCGGCGAGACTGCTGCCCACGACCCTGACCAGCGCGTTCACGCCGCCGGCCACCGCGGTCTTGGCGGGTTCGACGTGCTCGACGGCCATCGTGCCGAGCGCGGCGTAGCCGAGGCCGATGCCCAGGCCGAGCACCGCCGCGGCACCGTACAGGCCCGAGCCGCCGTCGCGGAAAAGGGCCAGCCAGAGGGCGGCAGCCGTCACCAGCGCCGAGCCGCCGGCCACCAGCGCGGAGGCGGTGAAGCGGCGCATCAGCGCACCCGCCAGCAGGGAGACCACCAGCATGAAAATGGTCGTCGGGAGCAGGTAGAGGCCGACCTGCAGCACCGACGCGCCCAGCGCGCCCTGCGCGAACGCCGAGAGCGTCGTGATGGCGGCGAACAGGGCGAAGCCGAGCAGGAACGAGGCCACCGTCGCGCCCACCGTCCCCCTGTGGACCAGCATGGGGATCTCAATCAGAGGCGATGCGGCGCGGCGGGCGGCGGCGATCCAGGCGACCGCCACCACTGCCGCGGCCGCCAGCAGTCCCAGAGTCAGCGGTGAGGTCCAGCCCCAGGCCGAGCCCTTGCTGATGGCGAGCAGGAGACAGACGAGCCAGGTCGAGACCAGCACGGCGCCGAGGAGGTCGAGGGGTTCCCGCGAGCCGTCGCGCGCGGGACTCCGGTCCTTGCCGACGACCCCCGCCACCAGCGCGAAGCCCAGCGCTCCCAGACCGGTCAGAATCCAGAACACGGCTCGGTGGTCGCCGTCCACCAGCCCCGCGAGGATGATGCCTCCGCCGCTTCCGACGCCGATGGTGGCGCTCAGCACGCCGACGGCCGTGGGCAGCCGATGGCCCGGCACCGACTCCCTGGCCAGGCCGATGGACAGGGGGAGCAGCGGGGCGGAGAAGCCCTGGAGGACGCGGCCGGCGATCAGGACGCCCAGCGTGTCCGCCAGGGCGCTCATTGCCGAGCCCGCGACCAGCAGGGCGAGGGCGACCAGGGAGACCGCGCGCCGGCCGTGCATGTCGCCGAGCCGCGACAGCAGCGGGATCGCGACCGCGCCCGACAGCAGTCCGGCGGTGAGGGTCCACGAGGCGGAGGTGAGCGGGACGCCGAGGTCGCGTTGCAGCAGGGGCAGCAGCGGCACCACGACGGTCATCTGCAGGGTGCCGACGGCCACGGCATACGCCAGCGCTCCCACGGCGAGCCAGGCCGAAGAGTTTTATACATGTATAGAAAGTAACATGACAGGATGCCAGCGCGTACGGGAAGGCCGCCCAAGATCTCAAGGGCCGACATCGTGGCCGCCGCCCACCGGGTCATCGAGGAGGACGGCGTCGAGGGCCTGACCATGCGGCGGCTCGCACGCGAGGTCGGCAGCACGGCCATGGCGCTCTACCACCACGTCCGCGACAAGGAGGAGCTGCTCCTGCTGCTCCTCGACGACTACGCGGCCGGCATGCCGAGGCCGCAGACGCTGCCCGAGGAGCCGCGCGAGCAGGTGATCGCCGTGGCGACGGCCATGCGGGAGACGCTCTCCGGCTGTCCGTGGATCGTGGACGTGCTCAGGGCCGACGATCTGCTGTCGGTGGGCGCGTTGTGGTACCCGGAGAAGATCATCGACGCCGCCGTACGCGCGGGGTTGACGACCGAGGAGGCGGTGGACGCGTACCGGGTCATCTGGCACTACACGGCCGGGGTGATCGTCGGGCGCGCGGCGGCGCGCAGGCGGCGGGCCGAAGGCGGGACCACCTACCGGGAGCGGGTGTTCGCCGAGCTCGACGCGGAGGAGTTCCCCCGGCTGGCCGAGCTGGGGCGACGGTGGGAGGAGCTGACCGCGAAGGACACCTACGACAAAGGGTTGCGGGCGCTCGTGGCGGGGCTCATGCCTGAGGAAAACAGGTGGCCCTGACGGGCGGTCCGTGAAACGGTCGAGTTCTGATGATCCGATGGACCGAGGCGGGGCGGGAACGGTCGGCGGTCTGGCGTTCGGCGCTGGGCGTGCCGCCGCCCGGACGCGTCGTGGTCGCCGACGACCGGATGAAGGCCGCCACCGCCTACCGCCTGGCCTGCGAGGGCACCGCGCTGCTGTGGCGCGGCGACTTCCAGAACGCCCGTCACCTGCTGGAGGCCATGGGCCGCCGCTGCAAACCGGCCGCCCCCGGCTCCGGCTTCCACCGGCACCGCCAGGCGCGGTCCCAACGGGCCCGCACGCTCGGCATGCTGCTCATCCCGTACGACGCCGGCCACGTGATCCCGCTGCGCAGGGCGCCGGACGTGCGGGAGGCCTGCGCCGAGGTGTACGGCGCGGACGCGCCCCCGGCCGTGGGGCCGCTCCGCGAGCTGCTCGGTCTGATCGGGGCCCACGAGTGGCGCAGGAAAGGCGTGTACATTCCCGCGCTCGGCGACCGCGTCCACCCGTACCACGGCGTGTTCTCCCCCATCAGAGGCGAATACGTCGAGCTGGTCGCCGAGGCGCCGCTGCCCACCGACCGGCTGGCGTTCGACATCGGCACCGGCACGGGTGTGCTGGCGGCGGTGCTCGCCCGACGCGGCGTCCGGCACGTCGTGGCCACCGACCTGGACGAGCGGGCGGTGGAGTGCGCCGCGGACAACGTGGCGCGGCTGGGGCTGGACGAGCGGGTGGAGATCGTACGCGCCGACCTGTTCCCGCCGGGGCGGGCGCCGCTGGTCGTCTGCAACCCGCCGTGGCTGCCCGCCAAGCCGGTCTCGCCCCTCGACCGGGCCGTCTACGATCCTGGCGGGCGGATGCTGCGCGGGTTCCTGAGCGGGCTCGCCGAGCATCTGTCGCCGGGTGGCGAGGCCTGGCTGATCCTGTCCGACCTCGCCGAGCACCTGGGGCTGCGGAGCAGGGGCGAGCTGGCGGCCGGGTTCGAGCGGGCGGGACTGCGGGTGGCCGGCCGCCTGGACGTCGGGCCGCGCCACAAACGGCCGAAGGACACCACGGACCCGCTGCACGCGGCCCGCACCGCCGAGGTCACCACCCTCTGGCGCCTCACCCGCTGAGTATCGTCAGGGCCGTCCGGCCGGCGACCCGCCGGCCCGGTTCCGCACGTCGCCACAGCCGGCCTCCGTTCGTCCGCGCCGCGCCGCACGTCGGCGAGGGTCCCTTCGGGGAAGGGGCCGGTGAGTGCGGATCCCTTCGGGGGAAGGGGCTGGTGGGCGCGGGTCGGCCTGGGCGTTATGGGCGCCCGGCACCGTGAATGACCGCAGCCCGAAGGGGTCCGCGTCGGCCGATCTCCTCTCCGAAAGGACCCGCGCCGAAGCGCGGCGCGAGCAGGGGACGAAGGCCGGTGCGACCGCCGTGGAGGAGCCGGGAGAGGGCGGGCGGCGGGGTGCCGGCATGTTAGCCGCGCCCGCTCAGCGGCAGGAGAACTATATGCATATTGCGGGAGTACAGACTGTTTTGCCCGATCACCGCTACGAGCAGGCGGAGATCACGGAGGCGTTCTCCCGGCTGACGGACTGCGACGAGGACCTCCTGCGGCGCTTCCACGCCGCCACGGGCGTGACGGGCCGCAACCTCGCGCTCCCGCTCGAGGACTACGCCAAGCTGGACTCCTTCGCCCGCGCGAACGACATGTACGTCGAGATCGCCCTCGACCTGGCCGAGCAGGCGCTGAGAGGCGCGCTCGACAAGGCAGGCGTACGCCCCGAGAAGGTCGATCACCTGCTGTTCTGCTCCACCACGGGCCTGGCCACACCCTCGCTCGACGCCAAGCTGGCCCAGCGGGCGGGCCTGCGACCGGACGTCAAGCGGGTCCCCGTGTTCGGGCTCGGCTGCGCGGCCGGCGCGTCCGGCCTGGCCCGCCTCCACGACTACCTGCGCGGCTGGCCCGGCGACGTGGCGGCGCTGGTGTGCGTGGAGCTCTGCTCGCTGACGATCCAGCGTGACGACACCTCGATCGCGAACCTCGTGGCCAGCGGCCTGTTCGGGGACGGCGCGGCGGCCGCCGTGGCGGCCGGGCGCGGCCCGGGGCCCGAGGTCGTGGCCACCCGCAGCCGCCTCTACCCCGGCACCGAGCACCTCATGGGCTGGGAGGTGGGCGCACACGGGTTCCGCATCGTGCTGGACCCCGAGCTGACCGCCTTCGTGGAGGAGGTGCTGGCCGCCGACATCAGGGCCTTCCTCACCGACTACGGCCTCACTCCGGACCAGGTCGCCACGTGGATCTGCCACCCGGGCGGCCCCAAGGTCATCGAGGCGATCACGGACACGCTCGGACTGCCGCCCCGCGCCCTCGACGTGACCTGGCGATCGCTGCGCGAGCACGGCAACCTGTCGTCGGTCTCCGTGCTCCACGTGCTCCAGGAGACCCGCGGACGCGCGGGCACCCCCGCCGTGCTGCTCGCCCTGGGGCCCGGCTTCTCCGCCGAGCTGCTCCTGCTGCACTGGTGATCGCGTATCTCGTCCTGATCGGGCTGGTCGTGCTGGAGCGGCTGGCCGAACTGGCCGTGGCCCGCCGCAACCTGGCCTGGGCCAGGTCGAAGGGCGGCGTCGAGTACGGCAGGCGGCACTATCCCTGGATCGCCGCCGCCCACGCGGGACTCCTGGCGGCGGCGCCCGCCGAGGTGTGGCTGCTCGGCCGCCCCTTCGTCCCGGCGCTCGGCTGGCCCATGCTCGCGCTCGTGGTCCTGGCCCAGGCGCTGCGCTGGTGGTGCGTCGGCACGCTGGGCAGGCGGTGGAACACCCGCGTCGTCGTGGTGCCGGGCATGCCGCTGGTGACCGGCGGACCGTACCGGTGGCTGCGGCACCCCAACTACGTGGCCGTCGTCGTGGAAGGGCTCGCCTTGCCGCTCGTGCACACGGCGTGGCTCACCGCGCTCGTCTTCACGGCGGTCAACGCGGTCCTGCTGACGATCAGGGTCACGGTGGAGGAACGGGCCCTGGCTCCGTTGAGACCCGGTGAAGGCCCAGGAGCATGAGAACGAACCTCATCGGCACCATCCGCCACAACTGATCACGTATCGATCGCGGTTTGCGCTCGCTTGCGTCACCGGCCCGCCCCCTGCAGATTCACCTCCGTCGTAGGGGGCGGAGGTGGTTCAGATGAGAATTCGCCCGTTAGCAGCCGGTGCCGGGCTCGCTGCCGTCCTCGTCCTCGCCGGGTGCGGCGGCGCGGGAAGCCCGGCGAGCAGCGCCGAGCAAGCCCCGCCGCACGCCCGGCAGCCCGCCGCGTCGCCGCGGTCGCCCGGCGAGCAGCCCGCCGAAGCGAAGGCCGACCAGGACACGACCGCGGCCCAGATCTCCACGTTCGCGCTTGACGTGGACACCGCTTCGTACGGCTACGCCCGCCGTTCCCTCCAGGAGGGCCGCTGGCCCGCGCCCGCGGAGATCCGCCCCGAGGAGTGGGTCAACGCCTTCAAGCAGGACTACGGCCAGCCCTCGGACAACGGGTTCGCCGTGCACATGGACGGCGCGAAACTGCCCTCCCGCGATGAGGCCGTCCTGCGCGTCGGCCTGCAGACGCGGGCGTCCGAGGCCGCGGCCCGGCGGCCGGCCAACCTCACGTTCGTGGTCGACGTGTCCGGCTCGATGGCCGAGGCGGGACGCCTCGACCTGGTCAAGTCGGCCCTGCTCACGCTGCTCGACCAGCTCGCGCCCGGCGACCAGGTGTCGATCGTGGCGTTCAGCGACGAGGCCGAGGTGCTGGCCTCGATGACCCCGCTGACCGCCAGGGACGAGCTCAAGAGCGCGGTGGAGCGGCTCGTCGTCCAGGGCGGCACCGACCTGGAGGCCGGACTGGTCACCGGGTACGAGGAGGCGTCCAAGGCGTTCCGCCCGGCCGCCACCAACCGGGTCGTCCTGCTCTCCGACGGCCTCGCCAACCAGGGCAGCACCTCGTGGCAGGCCATCCTCGAGCGGGTCAAGGAGCACGCGGGCAAGCAGGTCGCACTGCTCACCGTGGGGGTCGGCAGGGAGTACGGCGACGAGCTCATGGAGCAGCTGGCCGACAACGGCGACGGCATGGCCGTGTACGTCAGCACCCGGGAGGAGGCCGAAAGGATCTTCACCACCCAGCTCCCGGCCACCATCGAGCTGCGCGCCCGCGACGCCAAGGCCCAGGTCGTGTTCAACCCGTCGGTCGTGGAGAGCTACCGCCTCATCGGTTACGAGAACCGCGCCCTGGCCACCGAGGAGTTCCGCGACGACAGCCGCGACGGCGGCGAGATCGGGCCCGGCCACTCGGTCACGGCCCTCTACGCGGTCCGGCTCAAGCCCGGCGCCTCCGGGCAGCTCGCCCAGGCCACCGTCCGCTGGCAGGAGCCGGACACCCGGGCCGCCTCCGAGGCGAGCAGGTCCCTGCAGGCCGGCGAACTCCACGCGGGGGCGTGGGACAAGGGGACGCCCATCAGGCTCCAGGTGGACGTGGTCGTCGCGGCGTTCGCGGTGTACCTGCGGGACAAGGAGGCGTTCGGCCTGGACCTGCCGGCGCTGCGCGAGCACGCGGCGCGGCTGGCGACGGACTCGGAGGACCCGATGGTGTCCGAGCTCGTCACCCTCATCGACAAGGCCGGGTCGGTCGCCGAATAACGGTTTGCGATCGGCCCGCCGGGTCGATCAGCCTGGACCACATGCACGTGACGATCACGCCCCCGGCCCGGCTCGGGCACACGCGGCTGCCGGACGGCCGCCGGCTCGGGTGGGCCGAGTGGGGGCCCGCGACGGGGACGCCGGTCGTGCTCTGCACAGGGGCGGGCACGAGCCGGTGGCTCGGGTTCGGCGCCGGGGTCGTGGACGACCTCGGCGTCCGGCTCATCGCGCTCGACCGGCCCGGGCTCGGGGCCTCGGACCCCGATCCCGGCCGCACGCTGGACTCCTGGCCCGCCGACGTGGCGGCGCTCGGCCTGGGGGAGATCCGGGTGGTGGGAAACTCGCAGGGTGCGCCGTTCGCGCTGGCGTGCGCCTTCCTGCCGGGCGTGCGGCGGGTGGCGGTCGTGTCCGGGGCCGACGAGGTCGCCACCATGGCGGACCTGCTGCCCGACCACTTCCGCGACCTCGTGAAGACCGTGGCCGCCGACCCGGCCGGAGCCCAGGAGTTCTTCACCTCGTTCACGCCGGACAAGCTCTGGGACATGATCGTGCCGAACAGCCCGGCCGCCGATCGGGCGGTCTACGAGCAGCCGGAGTTCGCGTCGGCGTACCGCAGGGCCATGGACGAGGCCTTCGCCCAGGGGCCGGGCGGCTACGCCAGGGACACCGTCCTGGCGATGGGGCGGTGGCCGTACGCGCTGGGGGAGGTGCCCGTGCCCGTCGACCTCTGGTATGGCGAGCTCGACACCAGCCATTCCCCCGACCAGGGCGCCACCCTGGCCCGGCGCATCCCGGGCGCCCGCCGCCATCTGGTGCCCGGGGCCGGCGGGTCGGTGCTCTGGACGCATGCCGAGCCGATCCTGCGTGCCCTTCTCGCCTGAGACGTCACGAGCGTTCTTCATCAGTCGCGAAGTCCGATACACTCGTACAAGCGGCAAGGGGCTATAGCGCAGTTGGTAGCGCGCCTCCATGGCATGGAGGAGGTCTGGGGTTCGAATCCCCATAGCTCCACTCGACCGGCATCGACCGCCTCCCGTCTGCGGACAGGGGGCGGTTTCGCATTTCTAGACGGCAACGAACGCCCTCAGTGTCACTACGATTGCTTTGCGTGTGCTTAGGTGTCACTTGACATTTTGTGTGCCGGAGTGGGGTTGAAGGGTGTCAAGGTACGGTTGGCGTCATTCGGCGTTCGCGCCTGTGGTGGGTTTGGTGGTCTCCGCGCTGTTGATGATCGCCGGAGTGGTGGAGACGCTGCTCGAGTCCGTGGGCGCGACCACGGCGCCGGCGGGCGCGGAGCTCGTGGTCACGCTCATCTTCGCGGTGTTCCTCACCGCCGTCCTCAGGATCGTCAGGGCGGTGCCGGACATCCAGCGGGAGAACGCCGCGACGGCGCGGGCCGTGGCGAACGTCCAGGCGGTGCGTCCGACGGACGACACGCTGGTGGCGCGGCGGCTCAAGCTGTTCAAGGAGGCGGCCGAGGCCGGGAACGACTGCGAGGCGGTGCTGAGCGCCCGGTCCGCGCTCGACGAGGGCGAGATGGCCAACAAGCACCATCTCGACCACGCGCTGATCTGGGCGCTGCCGGTCTTCGGATTCATCGGCACCGCGCTGACGATGGCCGAAATGGTCAGCTCGTTCTCGAACGCGCTGGACAGCCAGGGCGACCCCGGCGTGCTGATCACCGCGCTCAAGCAGCACGTGCTGCCCGAGCTCGCCTCCGCGTTCGGCGTCACGCTGATCGCGTTGTTCCTGAGCGTGCTGGCGTTCGGGGTGATGGCCCTGGTCGAGCGGGCGGAGCGGGCCGGGGTGGCGGCCGCCGACGAGGTGTTCCTCAGCTATATCGCGCGGCTGCCCGCCAAGCAGGCGGCTCCGGCCATGCAGGGGCTCACCCATGAGCTGGCCATGTCCAGGTCCAGGACCGAGGAGCTGGTCAAGGGCCTGGACGCGCTGCGCACCGCCGTCGACCGGCTGAGCGCCGCCGAGAGCCGGCCGCAGAAGTACACGTTGGTGAGGGAGCCGTGAGGAGGCGCGCCGTCCGGTCGTTCGCGCCTCCGCTCGACCTGCGTTTCATCGACCTGTTCATGGCCATCGTGCTCGCGCTGTCCTTCGTCGCGATCATGCTGACCGTCGTGGCGCGCATGCTGCCGACGGAGAACCCGTCGCCGTCCGTGCGCCAGGAGAAGAGCGTGGCGCAGTTGGAGCGGCAGCTCGACGCCGCCGTCGAGGCCAAGCGGAAGGCCGAGGCCGAGCTCCGCGCCACGCGGGCGCAGATCGCCGAGCAGACCGCCTTCGCCCTGCCCTGGTGGCTGATCGGGTTCTGCGCTCTGCTCGGCGTGCTGGCCGTGTTCGTGAGCTGGCGTATCCGGCTGTGGCAGAAGGGAAGCCTGCCGCGCATCCGGAGCTGGCTCATGGTGACGGTGGTGGTGGCCGGGGTCACTGCGTTGATCAGGTCGCTCAGCGACAGCGACGGCTACCTGCTGCTCGCCGAGATCCCCTGGTGGGCCGCCGACGCGCTCTGCCTCGGGCTCCTGCTCGTCGCGTACGTGCTGATCACCGACATCCGGGCCGGCCACGCCACGCTCGGCGAGATCAAGAGGCGGGCGACGCGCGAGTCGGTCCCCCAGGGGTAGATCCGGTCACGCCGAGACGGTCACAGGCGTCACGGGCGGCTCCGGCTCGATCTCGGGGACCTCCTCGCCGTTCAGTACGCTCGTGGCCCGCTCCTTGTCGATGTCGCCCTCCCAGGCGCCGATCACCACGGCGGCCACCGAGTTCCCCAGCAGGTTGCCGGCCGCCCGGGCCATGCCCATGAACCAGTCCACGGACAACACCAGGACCAGTCCCGCGACCGGGATCGTCGGGATCGCGCTGAGCGTGGCGGCGAGGACCACGATGGCCGAGCCGGGGATGCCGTGCGCGCCCTTGGAGGTGATCAGCGCCACGAGCAGCACGACCAGCAGGTCGCCGATGGACAGCGGCACGCCGGTGGCCTGCCCGATGAAGACGGCGGCGAGGGTCAGGTAGATCGAGAAGGCGTCCAGGTTGAAGGAGTAGCCGGTCGGGATGACCAGGCCCACCGTGGACTTCCTGATGCCCATGTGCTCCAGCTTCCGCATGACCTGCGGGAGCACGCTGTCGGACGAGGCCGTGCCCAGCACGACCAGCACTTCCTCGCGCAGGTAGCCGATCAGCTTGAAGATGTTGAACCCGGCCAGCCTGGTCACGAACCCGAGGATCACCACGACGAAGACCGCGACCGCGACGTAGAACAGCACGACCAGCCAGCCCAGGCGGACCAGGGCGTCGCCGCCGGAGTTGCCCGCGGTGACCGCCACCGCGCCGAGCACGCCCAGCGGGGCGAGCCGGACGATCAGCGACACGACCTTGAACAGCACCTCGGTGACCGTCTCGATGAACTGCCCCACCGGGCGGGCCTTCTCCCCGACCAGCAGCAGCCCGCAGCCGAACAGCACCGCGAACAGCAGCACCTGGAGCACGTTGCCCTCGGCGAACGCCCCGATCACGGACGTCGGGATGAGCCCGAGGACGAAGCCGACGGGTCCCCCCTCAGCGAGCTTGGCCGCGTTCTCCTGCTGGGTGGAGAGCTTGGCGGCGTCGAGGGAGGCGGGGTCGACGTTCATGCCCGCGCCCGGCTGGAAGACCAGGGCGAGCACCAGGCCGAGCACCAGCGCGACGGTGGTGATGACCTCGAAGTAGACGACGGTCTTGAGCCCGACCCGGCCCACCCGCTTGAGCTCGCCCGCCCCCGCGATGCCCGCGACGACCACGCAGAACACCAAGGGCGTGATGATCATCTTGATCAGGGTGATGAAGCCGTCGCTGAGCGGTTTGAGCTCCGCGGCGAAGGAGGGGAAGAGCAGGCCCACCACCGCGCCGATGGCGGCGGCGATGAGGACCTGGCCGAACAGAGAGGTGACGAATTTTCGCACGGTGCTCCTATGCCATGCGCTGCCGCGGCCCGCCGCATGCACGCTCGCGCTGGGGGTACCGCTCGAGCGCCATTGCTGATCGGGGGTGACGACAAGTGCACGGTAGGTGACTTTCCCGTCGTGGGTAGAACCCTATGTAAGGACAAAATGCGCAGTCCAGGGGTGAAACCTGTTTGAAACCCTCCTAACCATGAATTAACACGAATCGTCAGACGTCGGCGTGTGCACCGCATGTGACGCTCAGTCTGGCGGAAAGGCGAATTCTCTGACTAAAGTCAGAGAATGGATGCTGTGACGATCAGCCAGGTGCGCCGGTTCCAGCGCACCGTGACCCAGCGCATCGGGGCGCTCGACGACAGGTTCCTGGCCACGGACCGCCCGCTCGGTCAGGCACGGCTGCTCTGGGAGATCGGCGCGGACGGCAGCGAGGTCCGCGCCCTGCGTGCTCGTCTGGAGCTCGACTCGGGATACCTCAGCCGGTTGCTGCGCTCGCTGGAGGCCGACGGGCTGGTCGTCGTGGACGACGGCGGCGGGTCCGACGGACGGGTCCGCACGGCCCGGCTCACCCCGGCCGGGATCGCCGAGCGCGAGGAGCTGGACCGCAGATCCGACCGGGCCGCCGCGTCGCTCCTCGAGCCGCTCTCGCAACGCCAGCGCGAACGCCTGGTGGCCGCCATGGCCGAAGTCGAACGGCTGCTCCTCGCCTCGACGGTCGCGATCGACGTGCTCGACCCGGGCGATCCGAGCGCCCGCCACTGCATGCAGGCCTACGCCGACGAACTGGCCCGCCGCTTCGACGGCGGCTTCGACCCCGCCCGCGGCATCTCGGCCGACGATCAGGAGCTGCGGCCGCCGGCCGGGATGCTGCTGGTGGCCACGCTCCGCGCCGAGCCCGTCGGATGCGTCGCGGTCAAGCTGCACCACGACGCCGCCGCGGCCCATCTCAAACGGATGTGGGTGGATCCGGGCACGCGAGGGCTCGGATTGGGGCGGCGGCTGCTCGCCGAGGCGGAGGCCCGGGTGGCCGCCAGCGGCATCCGTACGGTGCGGCTGGAGACCAACCGGGCGCTCACCGAGGCCATCGCCCTGTACCGGGCGTCGGGATATCGCGAGGTGGAGCCCTTCAACGACGAGTTCTACGCGCACCACTGGTTCGAGAAGCGGCTCTAGGCCGGCGGGTTGAAGCGGTGGTAGCCCGGAGGCGTCCAGCCCGCCGACACCGTGCCGGCGAGGTGCGCGTACTCGTCCAGCTCGAACCTCACCAGCCGCTGCGCCCCCGGCGCGTCGCCCGCGTCCCAGTCCACCCGGGCCCGCCCGGTCAGGTGCAGCGTCTCCCCGCGCTCCCAGTCCGCGAACAGCAGCCCGGCGGCCGGATTCAGCTCCAGGTTGCCGAGCGTCATGTACATCGAGTTGCCGACGTAGTCCGGGAACACCAGCGACCCCGGCCCCGTGACCTCGACGAACCCCGGATTGCCGCCGCGGTGCGACACGTCCGCGCCGAGCCCCGCCGCGCCCGTGGCGATGAAGAACGTGTCCGCCGCGCCGATCCACGCCTGATGGCGGGCCGTCAGAGCGGTCCCGGTCCCGAGGGCGGCCGGGGCCCGGACGGGCTCGGCGGTGGGCTCGCGGGTCTGGATGTACTTCGGGCAGTTCGAGTAGACCTGCTCCGTCCGTACCACCAGCGTGCCGCCTGCTTGCTCGGCGGTGCCGTTCACGCGCATCCTGCGCCGCGTGTGGGGCTCGATGGCCAGCAGCCCGACGTCGCGTTCGCGGGCGAACAACCCGTGCAGGGGATCGGGCGCGCCGGGCAGGGCGTTCACCACGATCGTCCGGTCGTCCTCGGGGGAGGCGAAGCCGGGCTGCCCGGTCAGCATGCTCGCCCAGAGGCGGCCGCGGTCGTCGGCCGCGCCGGCGACGAGCATGTGCTGCCGGCGCAGGAACTCCGCCGCCACCTCAGGGATCTCCGGGCGGGTGCGCGAGCTGCCGTGATCGGCGGCCCGCACCCCGGCCCGCCGCTGTACGGCGACCTCGCCCGGATGCCGCATTAGAAGAACCCGCAGGTCGGCGCGCCGGATGTGGGCGCGGGGCGGTCGCCGGCGCCGTCCGGGGCGTAGATCTCCAGCCGGATGCCGTCGGGGTCCTCGAAGAACACGCCGCCCGAGGAGGCGCCCTCACCGTGCGGCACGACGCCGTCGTGGTGCAGCGTCGCCCCGATCTCCCTGATGACCGCCTCCGCCTTGCGCACCGCCTCAAGGTCGGCGACCTGGAACGACAGGTGGTGCAGCCCTGGGAGGCCGGTGGCGAAGCGGCCCTCGCTCTGCTGCCAGAGGGTCAGCACCAGCGTGCCGTCCTGCGCCAGGAACACGTAGCGCCGCCCGTCCTGCTGCGACTCGCCGGCCGTGGTGAAGCCGAAAACGCGCTGGTAGAACTCTTTGGACTGGTCGAGATCGGTGACGTTGAGCCCGATGTGCCCGGTCTGGAATGACATCCCAGCACTCCTCATCTAACGGATGCACGGCCGATCAGCCGTTAGACAGCAATATAACGGCAAATCGACTGCTTTCGCGTTAGATTTGGGTCACTTCTTGTGCTCCCGGTAGTGCCTGGCTGCCCTCGCGCGGTTGCCGCAGGCCGTCGAGCACCACTCCTGACGTGGGTGTTCCTTCACGAAATAGAGCACGCAGCGCGGCGCCTGGCAGGTACGCAGCTGCGCCCGCTCAGGCCCCGCCAGGAACTCCACCGCCGCCCTCGCGAGCGCGCCCCGCACCCTTACGGACGGCTCGGCCCGTACGGCGGGGACGGCGACGAGGGCCGGCTCCCCGTCCCAGGACAGCTGCGGGGCCCGGGGGGCGGCCAGGGCGGAGGAGTTGACCAGGGCCAGCGACTCCGCGAAGCCGGGCAGGGCCGTCGCGTCCGCCCGGCTCGGCGGGTCCGGGGACACGGCGCGGGCGAAGAGCGCGCGTACGGCCTGGCGCAGGCGCACGGTCTCCTCGCGCAGCTCCTCCGTGGCGGTGAAGCCGGGATCGACGTCGAGCTCGGCCGCGTGCTCGCGGATCCAGGAGGTCATGCCGTCGGCGTCGGACAAGAGATCGACCAATCCGGACCGCTCAGCCCTGATCGTGCTGACGAATTCAAGGGTCAGGGACATTCCCTCAATCTAACGCCCGCGCACACCCTCGCCCGTGAGACAGGCTGGCGCCGCGTGGCCCGGGCCGGCGCGTCGGACGATCGGCACGGCCCTGGCCGGGCGGCTCGACGAGCGTTTCGAGGTGGCGGCGTAGCGTCCGGGTGCGGCGGCCGTCGTGAACGCCGGCCACACCGTGGCCCCGTCCCGCCGCCGCTCGTCCAGTGGCAGCAGCTCCGCCGGCATCCCCTCGGCGCCCTGCGCCCGCGAGCCGTGGTCCCGCGCGGCCGGCGGTGGGCCTGACGGAGCCGATGGACGGCTCGCCAAGGACGTGTACGCGCCGCCGGTCGTGCTGGTCGC
Source organism: Nonomuraea sp. SYSU D8015 (assembly GCF_008065375.1). GTDB lineage: Bacteria > Actinomycetota > Actinomycetes > Streptosporangiales > Streptosporangiaceae > Nonomuraea. The sequence goes on along the minus strand of NZ_VJYI01000024.1, from coordinate 70,432 downwards.
GATCGGCGGCCACGGCCTGCCGCAAGGGGAACCTGTCGACGCCGGACGTGGTGTGGCCGGCCGTGACGGTCGTGCTCGGCGTGGCCTTCGGCGCGCTCGGGTCGCCGTGAGCCTCGGTGCGGGGGCGCCGGCCGTCATGGGCGGAATGCATGCCGAGGCCAGGTCCATGCCGCCGTCGATAGGCGTCGGGCTGCTGGGAGAGGCGCTGGTCATGCTGGTCGGGGCGCGGGCGGCGGGCGTGCCTTTCGCGCCTGACAAAAGGTGATCTATCCCTTGACCCGGCCCACGCCGGCCAGGATGCCGGACTTGACGAGGTCGTACGAGCCGTCGGGGGAGGCGTCGGGCGTCCAGTCGGCCACCGGCACCACGCCGGGGCCGAGCAGGTCGAGGCCGTCGAAGTAGGAGACGATGTCGGCGTAGCCGCGGCTGGCCAGGCCGCCGGAGGAGGTGTTCCGGTAGACCTGCCGGCCGGTCTCGGTCTCGTGGGCCGTGGCGTCGCCCGCGTACAGGTGAGACAGCACCAGATAGCCGCCCGGCCGCAGCCGCTCGCGGATGAGGGCCACGATCTGGGCGGCCTCGGCGTCGTCGGGGACGAAGTGCAGCACCGCCACCAGCAGCACCGCGAACGGCTCGCCGAGGTCGAGGTGCCCGGTGACGCGCGGGTCGTCCAGGATGGCCACGGGGTCCCTGAGGTCGCCCTCCATGGCCAGCACGTCGGGCTCCCTGGCCAGCAGCGCGCGGGCGTGGGTCAGGACGACCGGGTCGTTGTCCACGTACACGACGCGGGAGCCCGGACCGTGCCGTCGGGCCACCTGGTGCACGTTGTCCTGAGTGGGCAGCCCGGCGCCGATGTCGAGGAACTGACGCACGCCCGCCTCGGCGAGCATGCGGACCGCCCGGCCGAGGAAGCCCCGGTTGGCCAGGGCGATCTCGCGGGCGTCGTTGCCCATCTGCCGGCCGAGCTCGATCATCTTCTCGGCCGCCTCGCGGTCGGCGGCGAAGTTGTCGCGGCCTCCCAGATAGTAGTCGTACATGCGGGCGACGCTCGGCACGTTCGGGTTGATCCCCGCGGGTACGCGGTCCGCCTCGGTCATGTGACGACCTCTCCTAGACGATCTTCCTCGCGCCGATTGTAGGGGCGGTCTACCGCGATCGCGACAAATCTCGCGAATCCATGCCGCGGAAGGTGTTCCGGTAGGCCAGGGGCGCCACGCCCACCGCCGCGTGCAGGTGTTGCCGCAGCGAGACGGCCGTGCCGAAGCCCGCCCGCCGGGCCACCTCCTCGACCCCGAGGTCCGTCGTCTCCAGCAGATGCCTGGCGTGCTGCACCCGCTGCGCGGTCAGCCACTTGGCCGGGCTCACGCCGGTCTCCTCGCGGAAGCGCCGGGTGAACGTGCGCACGCTCATGCGGGCGTGCTCGGCCAGCGCGCTCAGGTCGAGCGGGGCGTCGAGGTGGGCGAGCATCCACTCGCGCGTGGCCGCCGTGCCGCCCGCGGCCGGGTCGGGCAGGGGCCGCTCGACGTACTGGGCCTGGCCGCCCTCCCGCCACGGCGGCATGACGCAGCGGCGGGCCGCGCGGTTGGCCACCTCGCTGCCGTGGTCGCGCCTGACCACGTGCAGGCACAGGTCCAGCCCGGCCGCCACCCCGGCCGAGGTCAGCACGTCGCCGTCGTCCACGAACAGCACGTCGGGATCCAGCTTCACCTGCGGGAACAGCAGCGCGAAGCGGGAAGCCTCGCGCCAGTGCGTGGTGGCCGGGCGTCCGTCGAGCAGGCCCGCGGCGGCCAGTACGAACGACCCCGTGCAGATCGACATCGTCCGCGGCCGGTCCTGCAGCGCCGCGCGCAGCGTGTCCGAGATCGTGCCGTCCTTCATCGCCCGGCCGGCGTGGATGCCGGGCACCAGGACCGTGTCGGCCGTGTCGAGCACGTCGAGGTCGTGGTCGGGCAGGACGCTGTAGCCGGCCGCGCAGCGGACGGGACGGCGGCCCTCGGAACAGGTCACCACCTCGTACAGCTTCTCGCCGTCCGGCGTCTCGGCCGCCCAGAACACCTGGCCCGGTACGCCGAGGTCCATCGGGGCGAAGTGGTTGAGCACCACGATGGCGATGCGATGGGTCATGGCCGGATTTTTTCACATATTGGCTTCCTGGCCACTCGTGGGCGTGTAAGGAGATAACCCAGGATTGACGCATGTCGTTGAGCACCACCGCAAGCACCACCCGCCGCAGGCTGCACAGGGCCTGGTTCGTGGCGGCCGTCGCCTTCGTGGCGATCCTCGGCGCCGCCGGGTTCCGCGCCACCCCCGGCGTGCTGATCACCCCGCTCCAGGAGGAGTTCGGCTGGTCCACCGGAACGATCTCGCTGGCCGTGTCGATCAACCTGGTGCTCTACGGCCTGACCGCGCCGTTCGCCGCCGCGTTGATGGACCGCTTCGGCATGCGCCGCGTGGTCGCGCTCGCCCTGCTGCTGATCGCCGCGGGCAGCGGGCTCACCGTGATGATGACCGCGAGCTGGCAGCTGCTCCTGCTCTGGGGCGTCTTCGTGGGGCTGGGGACCGGATCGATGGCGCTGGTGTTCGCCGCGACCGTGGTCGACCGGTGGTTCGTCCGGCACCGCGGCCTGGTCACCGGCGTCCTCACCGCGGCCGGCGCCACCGGGCAGCTGATCTTCCTGCCCGTGCTCGCCCATCTCGCCGAGGGGCCGGGGTGGCGCTTCGCCTCGCTGGCCGTGGCGGGGTCGGCGCTGGCCGTGGTGCCGTTCGTGTGGTGGCTGCTGCGCGACCATCCGGAGGATGTCGGCACGACCGCCCTGGGGGCGGAACCCGGCGCGGTCCGTACCGAGCCGGCCAAGGGCAACGCGGCCGTCAGGGCCGTCACCGTGCTGGGCCGGGCGGCCAGGACGCGGCCGTTCTGGCTGCTCGCGGGCGGCTTCGCGATCTGCGGGATGAGTACGAACGGGCTGGTCGGCACCCACTTCATCCCCGCCGCGCACGACCACGGCATGGCCGAGCCCGTCGCCGCTTCGCTGCTGGCGGTCATCGGGATCTTCGACATCGTGGGCACGGTCGCCTCCGGCTGGCTCAGCGACCGGATCGACCCCAAGGTGCTGCTCGGTGTCTACTACGGGCTGCGCGGGCTCTCGCTGATGGTGCTGCCCGGGCTGTTCGCGGCCACGACCGAGCCCAGCATGCTGATCTTCATCGTCTTCTACGGGCTGGACTGGGTGGCGACCGTGCCGCCGACGGTGGCGCTGTGCCGGCGCATCTACGGTGCCGACGGGGCCGTGGTGTTCGGGTGGGTGTTCGGCTCGCACCAGGTGGGGGCCGCAATCGCCGCCGTCGGCGCCGGTCTCACCCGCGACCACCTGGGCGCCTACGACCTCGCCTGGTACGGCGCAGGCGCCCTCTGCCTCCTCGCCGCCGGGATGTCCTTGGCCATCGGGCATCCGAATAAGAAATCTGCCAAGCAGACTGCCGCTATGGTCTGAACCAGGACAGAGAGTAGGGCGGCAGGCTGATTGTGCAGATTTCTTATTCGGAAGAGTCAGTGAATGAGCTCTATGTGCTGCCGCTCGTGGTCAGGATCGAGCGGGCCACGCCCCCCGAACGCACCGATGCCCTGGAGGCCGCCGCCATGGCCGTGCTGACCCTGCTGGACGACCCGGGGGAGTGGACGGCCGAGGTGCACGCCTGGCAGGCCACCGGCAAGATCCGCAAGGTCGTGCGCCGGGCCAGGGGCGCCGAGTGGCGGCGGGCGATCGCGCTGCCCGGACGCACGGTCGAGCACCGCACGGCCGAGGTGCGCGTGTACCCGCCCGTGCCGCTCGACGACTGGCCCAGGGATCTCGCGCGGCTTCAGGTGGGAGGCACTGAGCTGGCCGACACCGGTGAGCTCCCGCCCGCCGAGCCGCCGATCCTGTGGGCCAACCCCGCGCTGGCCATGTCGGCGGGCAAGGCGATGGCGCAGGCCGGGCATGCCGCCCAGCTCGCCTGGTGGGCCAGCGACCCCGCCGAGCGGGCGGTCTGGCGCGCGAACGGCCTGGCCGTCTCGGTGCGTACGGCCTCCGCCGAGGACTTCGACGCGAAGGTGGCCGCGGGGCTGCCCGTGGTGCGCGACGCCGGGTTCACCGAGATCGAGCCGGGTTCGTGCACCTTCGTCGCGGAGGCGCCCTGGCTCCATGGGCGGGTCGCCAGGTCGTGACCTGCCGCGGGCGGGTCGCTAGATCGTGAACACGTCGGCCAGCACGCCGCCCGCCGGGGTGATCCGCGCGGGCGACGGGCTGTCGTACACGACCATGAGCCTGCCGTCCTCCAGCCGCGCCAGCCCCTCGGGGTGGTCGCAGCCCACGCCGTACGGCAGGTCCAGCACGGTCTCCAGCTCGTCGGCGGGCACCACGCCCTGCCGCTCGGCCGGCCGCCAGCGCATCACCCGCACCGGGCCGTCGAGGTCCATGGTGGGCCCGGTGAGCAGCAGCAGCGAGTCGCCGTCCGGGCACAGGTCCCGCACGCCCAGCCCGCCCAGGTCCAGGAAGTGCTTGCGGTACGGCTCGCGGATCCGCAGCCGCCGCCGGCCGGCGTCGTCGAGCCGCCGGAGCTCGAGTTCCAGCACCACCGCCCAGCCCCGCAGCACGGGGCCGCGCAGCCCGATGTAGACCCGCTCCGCCACGACGGCGATGCCCTCGACGTCGAAGCCGTTGTCCTTGCCCGGCAGCGCCAGGAACGGCCCGAGGTGCCGGTCGTCGCGCAGGTAGGAGGTGAGGTCGTGCCCGCCGGCAAGGATCGCCCCCGGCCCGGGGGCCTCGTCGCTCAGCGGCAGCCGGGCCAGGATGAAGCGGTTGTCCTCCTTGACCACCGTGGCCAGGCGGTCGGCGGCCTTGTCCGGGTCCTTCGACTTGACGCGCTTGCGTTTGAGGCTGTGCGAGCCGACCAGCCACAGATAGCCGTTCGCCCGGGCCATGCCCTCGATGTCGGCCTCGTCCTCCGGGCCCGCGGGGAGATCGACGTAGTCGGCCAGCAGGAACGTGCGCTGCTCGCCGAAGTGGTCGCCCGTCCACGTCAGATGTTCGAAGGAGGCGGTCTCGTCGCCGGCGACCCAGAGGCCGGTCGCGCTCTGCCGGATCGCCGAGAGATTCGTATGTGTTTGCGACGCTTGAGACGCGTGGTCGAATCGCAGCTCCACCTGTTCCACCACGCCATGATTGCACTTCGGTTGCTTCCTGGGCGGAATGGCGCCATATGTCGTACGCTCCCGTCGTGCTCGATGGGGAAGATGTGATCAAGGGTTCCCAAGTGAGAACCGCGCCCAGGCCTGGAGCCCTTACTTCTCCGCCCAAACGCTCCCGCATCGGGGATCTCCGGATGCGGGTGGTGTACCGGGGCCTCGCCGCGGTGTCGGCCGTCGTGGTCGCCGCCGTGACGCTGGCCGTGGTGCTCTCGTCGGAGCCGGACGAGGTCGTCGCGCGGCCGGTAACCGCGCCGCCGGCCGCGCCGCCCTCGTCCGGCCCCGCGCCCACGCCCTCGGAAACCCCGACGGGGCGAGCCGAGCCGAACCCCGGCGCGTCGCTCGCGCCCGGCTACACGGCGATGGAGGCCCTGTACGCCGACCCGCGCGTCCCCCGGCTGACCGGCGGGGTCAAGCGTATGAGCCTGAGCTCCCCGTCCCGGCGGATCGTCAAGGACAAGCGCACCGGCCTGGCCGTCCCCAAGCTCCCCAAGCCGTGGAAGGCGTACGGGGCGGCGCCGTTCACCACCAAACAGGTGCTGCCGAAGCAGCGCGGCACCAGCCTGCGCGGCTTGTTCGTCACCTGCCCGCTCCCGACCATGGAGCAGGACTCCCCTCGCGACACCGCGCTGCTGGCCGCCCGCTGGACGCTCAACCACCACCCCAAGGGCGCCAAGATCCGCTGGCTCGCCTCGCAGCCGGTCAAGAGGGGCTGGATGCTCGTCTACCGCGTCTCCTACGGCAAGCGCACCTCCCGCGCGGCCGTCGTCGTCATGGACGGGGGAATGAGCAAGCCCGGCCTGGCGTTCGTCACAGTGCCTGACTCGCAGCGAAAGCAGTGGCGTGACATCAGCCGCGTGGTCTCAGGGGTGCGTGTTCTAGGCTAGAAAGATCATGATTTGCGGCGATGTGGGGAGTGACGCCGTGGAACGCTCGGGAGCGCCGCAGGCACCGAACAAAGGCAAGACGAAGCCGCCATGGCGATCGGAAGGCCTGCCCGGCACGCCCGGAGGCAGGCCCAAGATCAACTGGTGGCGGTTCGTCGTCACCCTGCTCGTGGTGTACGCCGCCTTCTTCGTCGTGTCCTCGTTCGTGGACAGCGGCTCCGTCGAGACGATCTCTTATACCGAGTTCACCAAGCAGGTGAGCGCCAAGAACGTCAAGGACATCTACGCCCAGGGCCTGTCGGTCGAGGGCGATCTGCGGTCGGCGGCGAAGAACCCCGAGAGCGGTGAGACGTACACCAAGTTCGCCACCGAGATCCCGGCCTTCGCCAACACCGACCAGCTCGACCAGCAGCTCGCCACCGGCCAGGTCGAGATCACCTCTCAGCCGATCACCCGCGGCTTCTTCTCCAACCTGCTGTTGTCGCTGCTGCCCGTGCTGCTGCTGGCCGGTCTGTGGATCTGGATCATGCGGCGCGGCGCCAGCATGATGGGCGGCGGCCTGGGCGGGCTCGGCAAGTCCAAGGCGGCCAAGCCGGTCGAGGCCGGTAAGGTGCGGGTCACGTTCGAGGACGTCGCGGGCATCGACGAGGTCGAGAACGAGCTCGTCGAGATCGTCGACTACCTCAAGGACCCCGACAAATACCGTCGGCTGGGCGCCAAGCTGCCCAAGGGCGTGCTGCTCGCGGGGCCGCCCGGCACCGGTAAGACGCTGCTGGCCAGGGCGGTCGCGGGCGAGGCCAAGGTGCCGTACTTCTCCGCCTCCGCCTCCGAGTTCATCGAGATGATCGTCGGTGTGGGCGCCTCGCGCGTACGCGACCTGTTCGAGGAGGCGCGGAAGGTCGCGCCGTCGATCGTGTTCATCGACGAGATCGACGCCATCGGGCGGGCCCGCGGCGGCGCGGGCGGCATCGGCGGGCACGACGAGCGCGAGCAGACGCTCAACCAGATCCTCACCGAGATGGACGGCTTCTCCGGCGCCGAAGGCGTGATCGTCATCGGGGCCACGAACCGTCCCGAGGTTCTCGACCCGGCGCTGCTGCGTCCCGGGCGCTTCGACCGCACGGTGCAGGTGGGCCTGCCCGACGCGGCCGGACGTACCGCGATCCTCGGCGTGCACACGCGCGGCGTGCCGATGGACGGCGAGGTCAGCCTCGACCAGCTCGCCAAGACCACGCCCGGCATGACCGGCGCCGACCTGGCCAACCTGGTCAACGAGGCCGCCCTGCTCGCCGCCAAGCGCGGCAAGGAGAAGGTCACGATGTCCGACTTCGCCGACGCTCTGGAGAAGCTCCAGCTCGGCGCGGCCCGCAGCATCGTGATGCCGGAGGAGGAGCGCGTCAGGACCGCCTACCACGAGGCCGGCCACGCGCTGCTCGGCATGCTCCAGCCGGGCGCCGACCCGGTCAGGAAGATCTCGATCATCCCGCGCGGCCGGGCGCTCGGCGTCACGCTCTCCACCCCCGACACCGACCGATACGCCTACGACGAGCAGTACCTGCGCGGCCGCATCACCGGCGCGCTCGGCGGCATGGCGGCCGAGCAGGTCATCTTCGGCGTCATCACCACCGGCGCCGAGAACGACCTCGAACAGGTCACCATGATCGCCCGTGGCATGGTCGGCCGCTGGGGCATGTCGGAGAAGGTCGGCCCGCTGACCATCCTCCCCAGCGACGGCCAGCAGCCGCAGGCCTCGGGCGCCACGCTCGCCACCGTGGACGAGGAGGCGCGGCGGATCGTCGAGGAGTGCTATGAGCGAGCGATCCAGATCCTCACCGACAACCGGGACAAACTCGACGGCATCGTGGCGGCCCTGCTGGAGCATGAAACGCTCGACGAGGCCAGCGCATACGCCGCCGCCGGCCTGACCAGCCAGTCCGCGACCCCGGCCAAGCGGTCCGGCGAATCCGGCACCACCGCCGAGTTGTCCGGCCGCCCCGCGACCGCGGGCGAGCTCCCCGGCCGCCCCGCCGAGCCCACCGGCGAGCCGTCCGGTCGTCCTGCCGAGGTCATCGGTGAGCCGACCGCGGCCTCGGGGGAGCGGTCCGGCCAGTCCGCCGAAGCCACCGCCGGTGCCGAGAAGTAGTTTTTCCGAGAATTAGTACAACCCGGGCATTGGTTCGATGCAGTATCGGGAAGCTCTCCCCCGACGAGGATCGGGGGAGAGCCGTGACGCTGCAGGACGAGCTTCTCGACCGGCTCGGAGAGCCGGGAGTGGAGCAGGTCGCCGGAATGCTCGGCGCCGATCCTGCCCGGGCCCGCGACGTCGTCCGGTCCATGACCGGCGTGATCGTCGGCGGCCTCGCCCGTAACACCCAGCACCCGGACGGTGCGGAAGCGCTGCGCTCTGCGCTGGAGGACCACGTGGACGCCGACCCGTTCAACGGCGATGTGGCCTCGCTCACCCGGGACGGGCACAGCATCCTCGGGCACGTGCTCGGCGGCCAGGGAACCGAGCAGGCCGCCGCCTGGCTGGCCCGGCACGCCGGCGTCGACACCGGCGCCGTCATGAAGCTGCTGCCGCTCATCGCCCCCATGGTCATGTCGCTGCTGGCGGACCGGGCCGCCGCCCTGGACATGGACGCCCGCGACGTGGCCGACGACCTCGTCCGGGAGGGGGCTGCGGTGCCGGACGAGCTGTCGGAGCCGCTGGACAGACTGCTGACGAGCATCTTCGGCGGCGCCGTGCCGCCGCTGGGCGGGCTCTGGCCGGGCGGGGGCCGCGGCGCTCTGGAGCGGGGCCGGGGGAGGTCGAACTCCGACCTGTGACGACCGGTAGGCTGGTCCGGTGATCGTTCTGGCCTCTGCTTCACCCGCCCGCCTGGCGCTGCTGCGCAGCGCCGGTCTCGACCCCAAGGTGATCGTCAGCGGCGTCGATGAGGACGCCTACTCCGCCCACAGTCCTGCCGCGCTCAGTCTGGCGCTGGCCAAGGCGAAGGCGGAGAAGGTCGCGAGCGGGCTCGACGAAGGGCTGGTCATCGGCTGCGACTCGATCCTGGAGCTCGACGGCCGCCCGTACGGCAAGCCGGCCTCGGAGGAGGAGGTCCTGGAGCGGTGGCGGCTCATGCGGGGCCGCACGGGGCGCCTGGTCACCGGCCACTGCGTGATCGACGTGCCGACCGGACGCCAGGCGGCGGAGGTGGCCAGGACCGTGGTGCGGTTCGGTCAGCCGTCCGAGGAGGAGATCGCCGCCTACGCCGCCACCGGGGAGCCTCTCGGCCTGGCCGGGGCGTTCAGCATCGAGGGGCGCGGCGGATGGTTCGTGGAAGGCATCGAGGGCGACCACGGCAACGTGCTGGGCCTGTCGCTGCCGCTGCTCCGTGACCTGTTCGCGGAGTTGGGCTATGCGGTCACGTCCTTCTGGCGCTGAGAACCTCGAAAGCTACGATCAACGCCGTAAGCAACGGAGAACGGGAGGTCGGTGGGGGCGGGAGCCGCCGCGGGCCGGTCGGAAGCAGACCGCTTCTGCGTTGTGAGGGCGATCGGAAGCGAACCGCTCGCTTCGTGCCGCTTGGCCTCCGGCTTCGTCCTGCTTGGGTCGGCCGCCCCGCTTCGGGGATGCTGCCGGAAGCGAGCCGCCCCGCAGAGACCTTGATGGATCTCGGCAGGGCGGAGACAGCCGGCAGAGGCGTTCTGCCTAGGTGTCACTTCACCAGGCGAAGAGTCATGGGGTAGCGGAAGTCACTCTCCGACAGGGCGGAGACGCCGCCGATGATGGCCAGGACGACGGACGCGACCCAGATGAAGGGCAGAAGCACGACGCCGATGATGGTGAACGGCAGCAACACCGTCGCGCCGACCACCGTGATCTGGAAGTTGAGCGACTCGAGCGCGTGCCTGCGGATGTAGGGAGAGGTCTTGCCGCCGGTGAGCAGCAGGATCAAGGGCCCGGCGATCGGGATCCCCAGCAGCACCAACAGGTGGGCTGCGGCGGCCCCGAGGCGTTCGTTGCTCTCCGGCGCACGCTCCGGGCGGCGCACCGGGGCGGGCCGAGGGACGAGCTGGGGCGCGGCCTGGGAACCGTACAGCTCGGTCATGATGGGCATGAGGTCGCCGTGGGTGCGCGCCGTCATGGCGCGCTCCAGGCGGTCGTCGAACTCGAGCTTGTCGAAGCGGCCCTCGGCGTACGCCGCCTTGACGTGCTCGACCACGTGCTCGCGGTCCTGGTTGGTGACGCGCAGGTGAGCTGGCGGCACCTGTCCCGGCCCAGGGGTTCTCGGTACCCCAGCCATAGTCGTCATGCCTCTCCTCAGGTAATCGGGCGGACACTTACATACTGCGTCGCCGATATCGCGGGTGCCATCGGGAAAAACCCGGATGCATCCCCGAGATCATCCCCGACGCACTTGGCCTCCAGACGGTATAAAAAGGATTCATGAGATGGCGAGACCGCTACGGCCTTCGTCGGCGGCGCGGCCCTAAGGTCGCGAAGTTCGACCGAGAGGCGACAGACGCCGACATCGAAGCGCTTATCGCCTTTGCCCGTTCGCGGCGTGGCGTCGAGTTCTACGTCGAGCCGGAGACCTTTGCCACCGACACGACCGCCGTGGCGGTGGCCGATGACGGTGAATGGACCAGGCGCAGGGTCGGCTCCCCTGCGGTGATCCACAAGGTCGCTCGCGATCTTGCATTACCGGTGTACGACGTTCAGCTCACCGGGTATCCGCCCCGCATGCGGGCCTACAACGAGCGCCGTCGCCGGGAAGAAGGCAGCCTCTAACCCAACTCTTACGTCTTTCCCCCTCAGTCCTCCGTTGTTTCGCTTCCATCCGCTTCGCCCGAAATGGCGCGTTGCGTTCCTCGAGCGCGCCCTGGCTCTTTGGGTACGCGGCCGGTTCGCTGCGTACGCGTTGGGTTGCGTCGCGCCGCGAGAGCAGAGTTGCCGGTCGGCATTGACGGCGCCCGCCTCATCCCCGCCCCGCCGGGGTGGTGTGGCGGTGGGCCCGTTTGCTCGTTTTCCGTTGGCTCCTTCCCCTCTCGTTCTTTGCGTCTCGCGGGCGCGCCGGGTCCGATGAGTGCCCGTTCACGTGGTCGGTCCGTGCGACGCTTTCGCGCGGAATCACGGCTCAACCGGGTAGGCAGGTGAGTCTGCCTCGTCCAGGAGGTTGACCAGGGGGAGGAGCCAGCCCGCGTGGGCAGGGCCCATGGCGGCGTCCAGTTCGGCGGGGGTGGGCAGGCGGCCCCGCATGATGGCGGGGGACAGGAGGTTCTGCACGGCGTGCATCAGGAGATTCGCCATCGAGTAGCCCGGATCGAGAGCCAGGGCGCGTTCGAGGGCGATCGTGGCCTGCACGCTGTTGCCCCCACGCCAGGCGGCCATGGCCAGCAAGGTCGCGGCGGGCGGGGCGAAGCGGGGCTCCAGCCTCCGGGTCAGGTCTCTCCAGAGCGGGGCGTGGGATTCCCGCATCAGGGTCCACGCCTCGTCGCGGACCCTGATGATCGTGAGGTCCAGGCCGAGTCTCGCGGCGTCGGCGTCGTCGAGGCGGCCGCCCTGGGCGTGGGCGGTCAGTGCTGAGCGGACTCGCGCCAAGCCCTCGGCGACGTAGCGCTGGGCGAAGGCGTCCAGGTCCGCGGTGGCCGTGAGGCCTGCCCTGAGCTCGGCGATCGCTTCGGCCGTGGCGCGGCGCATCGCCATCCGGACGGGACCGGTGACCGGGGCCACCGTGCGCTCCAGCGCCTCGCGGTCAGGGAGGGCGACCAGGCCGCGCACCGTCGCCTCTGCTGCGATCTGGCTGGTGGAGGGGTCGTACGGGGTGCCCTCCGCCGGACAGCACATCGGGGCGTCGCAGACGTAGGACCAGTAGCGGCCCTCATGGGCACGCAGTGCCTCCCCTACGCGGACCCCTGCCTTGTCCGCCAGAAGCCTCGCCTCGTCGACCGCCGGTGTGACCACCTCTCCCGCGCCGTAGCCGATGATGACGACCTGTGTGACGCCTTCCCGGTCGAACAGGGGCGCCAGCGGGGCGAGGCTCCCCGGCGGGAGCGGCAGGCCCCATCTGACGACCAGCTTGGCCTGACCGGCGTCGAGACCGATCACGACGAGGCTGCTGCTCGGGTGGAACCCGACGAGGTAGGGGATGGCGGCCAGGATGTCGGCGGGGCTCGTCAGGGTGAGGAAGCCCGGGGTGGACGAGGAGGAGGAGGGGAAGGGCGCGGCGGCGGCGGAGGAGGCGTTGGTCGTCATGGGCCGCAAGGGTGCCGGACGTGGGGGTGGCAGCGCGGGGCCGAAAGCGGTTCTGGGGATAAGGGCGCGTCTTTGGGCCGAGCTTGTGGACGACGACGACGACGACGACGGCGACGGCGGCGGCGGCCAGGGCCTGGGTGCGGCCTGCGGCACCCGACGACCTTTCCACTCCCCGCCTCAGGGGCGCAGTGCGTTCTGGGGCGGGATTGCGGAGGCGGTCGTGGGCGGGTTCATCGCGGTCACGAGGCGGGGCCAGGAGCTCCATGCGGTCCCGGGTGGGTTCCTGCAGTCCGGGGGAGTGCATGTGGACCTGGGTGGGTTCGTGGAGTCTGGGGCGAGTGCATGCGGTCCCGGGTGGGTTCCTGCAGTCCGGGGGGAGTGCATGCGGTCCCGGGAGGGGCACATGGTCACGGGGTGGGGTGGGGCGGGTTGGGTGGGCCGGGGTGAGTGGGGGACAGGCGGTTGCGTACGAGGAGGGCGGCGCCCGCGACGGCGGCCGGCATCGCGATCACCGCCGCCAGTGGCACCAGGAAGAGCAGGAACACCGCCACCCCGAACCCCAGCGCGCTGGCCTTGTTGGCGCGCAGCAGCGCGAACCGCTGCTTGCGGGCCATCCCGCGCCGCTCCAGGGCCAGCGTCGTGAGCTCCACGGTGAGGAAGAACCCGGACACCGCCGCCCCCAGCACCGGCACCACGGTCTGCCCCACGACGGGCACGAAGCCCAGGACGAACAGCGGAATCGTGAACATCAGCACATAGCACAGCGTCACCAGGCTGTCCCTGATCGAGCGCGGCAGCGTACGCCACCACGGCTGCTCGACCTCGTGCTCAAGCACGTCCACCGCCGCCGACAACCGCTCGTAGAACGGCTCCCCGATGACCAGCGTGACGGCCGCGAACGTGATCACCGCCAGCGTCAGCCCTCCGAGGAAAAGGGCGATCCCCACGAGCGTGCGGAACAGCTCCCGCCAGCCCCACGAATCCGCGAACGGCGTGAGGAACGTGGCCAGCTCGGCGGCGTTGGTGCCCAGGAAGATCAACGCCGCCACGTAAACGGCGAACGCGATCAGCGCCGGGATGAGCCCGAACGCCCACCACCGCCCGTTCCTGGCCACCCAGCCGAACCCCTGGGCGAAGAAGCCGACCCCAGAGGTGAAATCACGCAGTGATCGCATGCCCGGCAGGCTAGCGCAAACAGTCGTTCCATACGCCTGCCGGTGAGCCAGGGCGGGCCCACGCTCGGCGCTCTACCGGGCGAGAACCTCGTACCTGACCCTCATGACGCCCGCGCCTTTGTTGCCGATGGCGGCGAAGGCGGCCGCGGAGAGGTCGAGGCAGCGGCCGCCGATGTACGGGCCGCGGTCGTTGATGCGGACCGTGACCGATTCGCCGGTGTTCGGGTTGGTCACGCGGACCTTGCTGCCCAGGGGGAGGGTCTTGTGGGCGGCCGTCATGGCGGAGGGGTTGAAACGCTCGCCGCTGGCCGTCATCTGGGGTTCGTCGTAGAAGGACGCGCCGCACGAGCCGGACGCGAGCACGCGGGCCCTGGGCTTCGCGGCCTTGGTCTCGGCCTTGACCGGCCGGCGGGACGTGGCCGGCTCCGCCGCGGGCTTGGTGGGGTTCGGGCGGGAGGCCGACAACGGCGTGGGGGCGGGGGAGGGAGTCTTCGGGGCGGGCTGGCGGGCGGCTTCGTTCGGCGTCGCCGGCTCGCGGGCCGGGTCGGTGGGCTTGCCGGTCGGACCGGTCGGGCCCTGGGCCGTGGAGGGCGTGGGGGAGTCGTCGGCGAAGGCCGCCCAAGCGGCGGACGAGGCGGTGGCGATGACGGCGACGCCCGCTGCGATGGCGGTCCAGCGCCGCGTGCCGGAGGGGGACGGCTTCTGGGAGTGCTGGCCCAACGGAGACCACGTTCCTAGGTAGGGGACAGGGGCAGGGAAAGGCCAGGCCGACGGGGGATGGAGGCGTACGGTGGCCGATCCGCCGACGCGGTGGGGGTCCGCGCGATGAGGTAGAACATATGGGGTAAATAGGGCACAAAGGGACATTAAACCGACATAAAGTGATATATCTCACTTAGTGCGCAAGATTGCCCATAGTGCCAAACCGACGCCATGGATCTTCCACGTTCCGGGAAAACGCGGGCATGCCGCTTGATCGCGAGACCGGTGCCGGGCCCCGCGACAGCCGGCGGCGTCGAACCCTGAGAGCCTCAGAACATGAGGGAGCGGACCGTGTCGACCGTGTCGGCCTCCTCGACGCGCTTGTCCAGGCGGTAGCGCAGCACCCGGGCGAACCGGAGCGCCATGCCGCCGGGATAGCGGGGCGAGCGCTGGACCCCGTCGAAGGCGATCTCCACGACCAGCTCGGGCCGGAGATTGACGGTCCACGTGTCCGTCGGCCCCTCGGCCAGCTCCAGGAAGCGCTCGGTCTGCCAGGCCAGCAGCTCGTCCGTCAGGCCCTTGAAGGTCTTGCCGAGCATCACGAAGCCGCCCTCCGGGTCGCGGGCGCCCAGGTGGAGGTTGGACAGCTTGCCCTCGCGACGGCCGTGGCCCCACTCGGCGGCCAGGACCACCAGGTCGAGGGTGTGACGGGGCTTGACCTTGATCCAGCCGGCGCCCCGGCGACCGGCCGCGTACGGGGACGACAGGGCCTTCACCACCAGGCCCTCGTGCCCGGCCTTCACCACGTCGGCGAAGAACCTCTCCGCCTCCGCCACGTCGTCGGTGACCAGCCGCGGCGTCAGCAACGTCTGCGGGACCGTGCGGGCCAGCGCCTTCTGGCGCTCCGAATAGGGCAGGTCGAGCAGGTCGGCGCCGTCGACCCGCAGCGCGTCGAAGAAGAACACGCTCAGCGGCGTCTGCTCACGCAACTGGGCGACGTTGGTCTTGCTGGTGGCGCGGCTCGCCGTGACCTGGAACGGGTGCGGGCGTCCGTCGGGACGCAGCGCGATCACCTCGCCGTCCAGCACGAGGTCTTCGGACGGCATCTCCAGCACGGCCTCGACCAGTTCGGGGACCTGCGGCGTGATGTCGTCGAGCGTACGGGTGAAGACCTTCACCTCCGAGCCGGAGCGGTGGGCCTGCACGCGTACGCCGTCGAGCTTCCACTCCAGCGCCGCCGGCGTGCCGGCCTTCTCCAGCGCGGCGGCGACGTTGGGCGCGCTGCCGGCCAGCATGGGCGAGACCGCCCGGCCCACCTCCAGCTTGAACTCCCGCAACGCCGCCACACCGCCGCGCAGCGCGGCCGCGCCGACGGCGGGCAGCCAGCCCCGCAGCGTCAGGGCACGCCGCACGTCCGCCGACGGCGCGCCGGACGCCTTGGCCACCGCCTCGATCATGACGCCGTCGAGTGCGCCCTGCCGCAGCTCGCCGAAGAGCAGCCGCCGCATGAACTGCTGCTCCTGGCTCGTCAGGCCGGCGAACAGCTCGGCCACCAGGGCCTTGCGCGCCGCCTGCGAGCCCGGCCCCGACACGGACTTGATCCTGGTCAGCAGCGCGTCGACCGCAGTCAGCGTGGCGGTGGCGGCCAGCTTGGGCTGCGGGAGATCCTCCAGCGTGCGCCAGCCCACGCCCACCTGACGCTGGGGCAGCTCGCCCGACAGGTAGGAGATCGCGATCTCCGCTTCGTCGGGGCCGACCCGGCCCAGCAGCTCTGCCAAGTGGGCGATCTTGCCTAGCCTGGCGGACGTGCGCGTCACCGCCTCGGAAACTCGGACCACGTCGATCAGAAGCACACGCCTATCGTGCCTCACGCGGCCGACATTCCCTACCCATATCAGCGGTGTCCGACGAGCCTGACCGGCCCCGGATCCCACCCACTCGGCCACACGGTCCCGCCCGCCCCGTCGCCGGGCGGCGTCCGCGTTCGAGGCGCTCGACTGACGCCGCCCTCAGATCCCCGGCCCTCTCGGTGCCCCACAGCTCGTGCGGAGAGGGGGCGCGGTGCCGGGATGCGCCGCGTCGTGCCGAAGGGCGGCTGCGGGGGCGCGACGGCGAGACCCGCATGCCCTCATGCCGGATGCGGGACGCCGAGCGGGCGGCTCGGACCGAGACGGGCCGCGATGGCGGAGACAGGGGTGGGGAGTCGGGCAGGGAGACGGGCAGGGTGGAGTCCGCCAGCCGGCGAAAGAGCGATGATCGTCAGCTGACGGACGCGGATGTTCGTCAGCTCACGGCGAGCAGGTCGACGACGAAGATGAGCGTCTCGTTCGGCTTGATCGCACGGCCCGCGCCACGGCTGCCGTAACCGAGGTGCGGCGGGATGACGAGCTTGCGCCGGCCGCCGACCTTCATGCCGGCGACGCCCTGGTCCCAGCCTGCGATGACGCGTCCGCCGCCGAGCGGGAACTCGAAGGGCTGGCCGCGGTTCCACGACGCGTCGAACTCCTCCCCGGTCGAGAAGGACACGCCCACGTAGTGGACGCGGACGTTGTGGCCGGGCTTGGCCTCGGGGCCGTCGCCCTCGACCAGGTCGACGATCTCCAGGTCGGCGGGCGGGTTGCCCTCGGGGAAGTCGATCTCGGGCTTTTCGAGTGCCACGAAAGTGCTCCAATTGCGATTGTCGGCGTAGAGATACGGACCCGACGACTCTATGCGGTCGGGATATCGTCATCGTTCATGGCCGCCCTGTCTCCCGACGCGATCCTGCTCACCGGCCGCGTGGCCGTCGTCACCGGGGCGGCCCGCGGCATCGGGCTGGCGATCGCCGAGACGTTCGCCGCGTTCGGCGCCCACGTCGCCGTCTGCGACCGCGACAAGCCGGACGCGGAGCTCGCGATGACGCTCGACGTGCGCGACCCGGTGGCGGTGGAGGTGTTCGCCGAGGCCGTACGCGAGCGCTGGGGCCGCGTCGACGTGCTCGTCAACAACGCGGGCGGCACCTTCCACGCCGCGTTCGCCGACACCTCGCCGCGCGGCGAGCAGACCCTTGTCGCGGAGAACTTCACGCAGGTCACCGGCATGATCCGGCGGGTGCTGCCGATGATGCCGCCCGGGTCCTCGATCATCAACGTCACCTCGAGCGAGGCGCACCAGGCGGCGCCGGGGTTCGCGGTGTACGCGGCGATGAAGGCCGCGCTGGAGAGCCTGACGAAGTCGCTGGCCCTGGAGCTGGCGCCGATGGGCATCAGGGTGAACGCGATCGCCCCCGACGCGATCCCGACCGAGGGCGAGGCGGGCGTGCGCGAGCGCATGCTGGCCCGCCCGCTGCCCTACGAGCCGGTACGCGTCCCGCCGCTCGGCCACCTCGGAGCCCCCGAGGACGCCGCGGCCGCGGCCGTGTTCCTGGCCAGCGACCTGGCCGCGTTCGTCACGGGCACGACGGTGCACGTGGACGGCGGGATCAACGCGGCCGGCGGCTGGCGGCGCACCTGACCCGGATCACCAGCTCTGGTGCAGCGGCATGCCTTCGGCGTACCCCGACGAGCCCTGGACGCCCACGACGGCCTGCGCGTGGAACTCCTCCAGATTCGACGCCCCCGCGTACGTGCACGCCGACCGCAGCCCGGCCACGATCGCGTCGATCTGGTCCTCCACACTGGGCCGCTTCGGATCCAGGTACATCCTGGACGTCGAGATGCCCTCCTCGAACAGCGCCTTCCTGGCCCGTTCGAACGCCGAGTCCTCGGCCGTCCTGAGCCGCACGGCGCGTGCGGAGGCCATGCCGTAGTTCTCTTTGTACTTGCGCCCGTCCGCGTCGGTGTGGGTGTCGCCGGGCGACTCGTACGTGCCCGCGAACCAGGACCCGATCATGACATTGGAGGCCCCGGCGGCCAGCGCCAGCGCCACGTCGCGCGGATGGCGCACGCCGCCGTCCGCCCACACGTGCCGCCCGAGCCTGCGGGCCTCGGCGGAGCACTCCAGCACGGCCGAGAACTGCGGCCGCCCCACACCGGTCATCATCCGCGTGGTGCACATCGCGCCCGGCCCCACCCCGACCTTGAGGATGTCGGCCCCGGCGTCGACCAGGTCGCGCACACCGGCGGCCGTGACCACGTTGCCCGCCGCGACGGGCACGCCGGGATCGAGGGCCTTGACGGCCTGCAGGGCCGAGAGCATCTTGTCCTGGTGGCCGTGCGCGGTGTCGACGACCAGGCAGTCGATCCCGGCCTCCAGCAGCTCCTTGGCCTTGGCGGCCACGTCGCCGTTGACGCCGACGGCCGCCGCGACGCGCAGCCGGCCCTGGGCGTCGACCGCGGGCTGGTAGAGGGTGGCGCGCAGCGCGCCCGTGCGGGTGAGGATGCCGACCAGGCGGCCGCTCCCGTCCACGATGGGCGCCAGCCGGTGACGGCCCTCGTGCAGCCGGTCGAACGCGCTCCGCGGGTCGAGCCCGGTGGGCAGCGTCAGCAGCTCGCTCGACATGACCTGGGAGAGCTGCGTGAACATGTCCACGCCCTGGCAGTCGGCCTCGGTGACGACGCCGACGGGACGGTTTTCCCAGTCGACCACGATGATCGCGCCGTGCGCCCGCTTGGGCAGCAGGTGCATGGCCTCGCCGACGGTGTCGTGGGGGGTCAGCGTCAGCGGCGTGTCGTGGACGAGGTCGCGTTTCTTGACCCAGTCGACGACGTCGGCCACGACGTCCAGCGGTATGTCCTGGGGGATCACGGCGATGCCGCCCCGCCGGGCCACGGTCTCGGCCATGCGCCGGCCGGCGACCGCGGTCATGTTGGCCACGACGATGGGGATGGTGGTGCCGGTGCCGTCGTTGGTCGACAGGTCGACTGCGAGCCGGGACCCGACGGAGGAACGCGACGGGACCATGAAGACGTCGCTGTAGGTCAGGTCGTGGTGCGGCTCGAGGTCATTAAGAAACTTCACGTTCATCCATCTTATGTGGTGACAACGTCAACAAGGGGTTTCCCCCTTTCCCGGGGCCTTATGATCGGCCGGGACACTTTTGGGGGAGGGAGGGCCTGTGGACGTCACCGAGCGACCCGAGCTGACCGTGGTCGGCTTCGTCGTACGCACCACCAACGCCGACGAGATGGATCCGGAACGCGCCAAGTTGCCCGCGTTGTGGCAGCGGGCGGGGGCGCCGGGGGCCTTCGCGCACGTGCCCGGCCGCGTCGACGAGAACCTCTACGCCGTGCTGACCGACTACGAGAGCGACCACAACGGGGCCTACACGCAGATCGTCGGCATCGGCGTGCGCACGGTGCCGCGGTTGCCCGAGGGCATGGTGGCCGTGCGCGTGCCGGCCGGGCAGACGCTGAAGCTGGAGGTCCGCGGCCCGATGCCGCAGGCGCTGATCGAGGCGTGGCAGCAGGTGTGGAAGCACACCGAGGCGGGCGGCACTCCGTCCCGCGTGTTCACGACGGATCTCGAGGTGCACCACCCGGGGGGCGTGGACCTCTATCTCGCCGTCTGAGACGGTCCTAGCGCGGCGGCCGCCGCCTCGACGGCCGTCGCCTTGACCTCCTGCATCGGCAGGTGGGCGTATTCCACCGTGCAGTCGGACATCCCGCCCAGCGCCACCGTCGCCCTGATTCGCTGGGCGTGCGTGAGTTCGGCGCCGAACAGCAGGGCGATCAGCCGGCGCCGCCAGTCGAACATGCGCTCGCCCAGGTCCGTGTAGCCCAGCACGGACATCTCGCGCACGAGCATGACGAGCACCTCGCGGTGCCGCCAGATCAGCTCGAAGTAGTCCTCCAGCAGCTCGCGGGCATCGCCGGGCTCTCGCGTGGACAGGAACCGCTCGACGTCCTCGACCATCGGCTGGACGATGCTGCGCACCAGGTCCTCGCGCGAGGCGAAGTGGTAGTACAGCGCCGGTTTGGTGATGCCCAGCCGTTCGGAGATCTGGCGCAGGCTCGTGTTCTGCACGCCCTGCTGGACGAACAGCTCGCGGGCCACGGCCTGGATGCGCGCTTTGGTGTCACTGGGCATATGCGAAGAATACCCCTTACCTATCGTTAAGTAAGAACGTATGCTGGTATCGACTTACCTTCCGTTAAGTAAGGGGATCGGCATGAGAATCCTCATCTCAGGCGCGAGCGTCGCGGGACCGGCTCTCGCGTACTGGCTCAACCGGTACGGCTTCGACGTCACCGTCGTGGAGCGGGCCCCGGCGCTCCGCAAGACGGGCGGCCACGCGATCGACCTGTTCAGGCCGGCGATGGACATCGTCGAGCAGATGGGCGTCCTTGAGCGGGTGCTGGCCAGGAAGACCGGTACCGAACGCCTGACGATGTACCGCGAGGGCCACGACAAGCCCGTCGAGCTGGAGATCCGCCGCGTCATCGCGGCCGTCTCCGACCGGCACGTCGAGATCATGCGCGACGACCTGAGCGAGATCTTCTACGACGCCACCCGCGACGACGTCGAGTACGTCTTCGGCGACTCGATCGCGTCGATCTCCGGCACAGGCGAGGTGACGTTCGACAGCGGCAGGGAGGAGCGCTACGACCTGGTGATCGGCGCCGACGGCCTGCACTCCAACGTGCGCCGCCTCGTCTTCGGCCCCGAGTCGCAGTTCGCCACCTGGATCGGCGCCTACCTGGCCGTCGCCTCGGTGCCCAACTACCTGGGCTTCGACGGCCGCATGGAGGGCATCACGGGCGTCGGCAGGATGGCCGGCCTGTACGGCGCCGCCCGCCTCGACGACGCGCGCGCGTTGTTCCTGTTCCGGACGCCGGAGCCGCTCGACTACCACTACCGGGACGTCGCCCGCCAGAAGGAGCTGCTCCGCGAGCACTTCGCGGGAGTCGGCTGGGAGGTGCCGAGGCTGCTGGCGGAGCTGGACCGCGCGCCCGCGTTCTACTTCGACTCGATCACCCAGCTGCGCCTGGACACCTGGTCACGGGGCCGGGTGACGCTGGTCGGCGACGCGGGCTACTGCCCGGGGCCCGCCGTCGGCGGCAGCACGAGCCTGGCGGTCGTGGGGGCGTACATCCTGGCGGGGGAGCTGGCCTCGTACGGAGGCGACCACACGCGCGCCTTCCCGGCCTACGAGGCGGAGATCGGCGACTACGTGCGCCGCAGCCGCACGTTCGCGATCAACGCCGCCCGGCGCATCGTCCCGGGCAACGCCTTCGACCTGTGGGCGCTGGCCCGGATGGCCTGGCTGATCGGCCACCTGCCCGCCGGCCTCACCAGGGCCGCCAGCAAGATCGGCAGCAAGGGCGTGCGCCTGCACGACTCGATCGCCCTGAAGGACTATTCGGCCTTCACCGCGGCCGCAGCTCGACAGGGAACGACGTCACGCCCCTGACGAAGGCGTTGGGCTGGATCCGCGGCCCGGCGTCGTCGGCCCAGGCCGCCTCGCCCACCCGCGCGACCCACTCCTCGAAGAAGATCCGCAACTCCAGCCGGGCCAGCGCGGCGCCCAGGCAGAAGTGGGTGCCGAGGCCGAAGGCGATGTGGCCACCCGGCTTCCGCCGCACGTCGAACACGTCGGGGTCGGCGAACACGGCGGGATCCCTGTTCGCCGACCCGTACATCAGCAGGACCTGCTGCCCCTCAGAGATCAGCCGCCCGTGCAGCCACGTGTCGCGGGTGGCCGCCCGGCACATGTTGAGTATCGGCGTCGTCCACCTGATGAACTCCTCGACCGCGCCCTCCATCAGCGCCGGGTCCTCGCGCAGCAGCCGCCACTGCGCGGGGTGGCGGATCAGCGCGTCGATCGCCGTGGCGATGACCGTCCTGGTGGTCTCGGCGCCGCCGTCGAGCAGCAGCAGCGCCTCGCTCGCCAGGTGCTCGTCGTCGTAGACGGGGCTGGCGCACCACAGCGACAGCAGGTCGTCGCGCGGGCGCTCGCGGCGCTCGGCGACCAGCTCGAGCACGGCCTGCGCGTACTCGCCGGCCGCGGCCGCCGCCTCATGCGTCACGTAACGCAGCCCGCCCCCGGCCACGATGGTGGTCTCCGACCAGTGCTTGAGCCGCGGCCAGTCCTCGTCGGGGAACCCCAGCAGCCAGCCGATCATGCGGGCGGGCAGCGGCGCGGCCAGCTCCGCCACCGCGTCGACCGTGCTGCGCTCCAGCGCGCGGTCGAGCAGCTCCACGACGACCTCGCGGGCCCGATCGGCGTAGCGTTCGTGCACGTGGCGCGGGGTGAAGCGGCGGTAGACCAGGCGGCGGCGCTCGGCGTGCTCGGGGTCGTCCATGCCGATCATCGACGGGTCGGACGGCAGCTGCGGCCGGTAGCCGACGGTGCTGGTCCACAGCTTGGGGTCGCGCTCGATGGCCGAGATGTCGGCGTGGCGGGAGACGCCCCACAGCCCGTTGGCCTCGTCCCAGTAGGCGGGGGCGTGCTCGCGCAGCCAGGCGTAGACGGGAGTGGGGTCACCGGCGTATAAGTCACCGTCGAGTAAGTCGATCATGCGAGCACTCCTTGGCCGCGCAGCTTGTCCGCCTGCTCCTGCGACAGACCCCATCCGGACAGGTCGGTCAGTCGGGTGGCGGGGGAGAGGTCCTGGGCGGGCACGCCCAGGAGGCGGGGCGCCGGCATCGGCTGGGTGACGCCGCCGACCTCGGTGAAGCTGCCCCGGGCGACGTTGTGCGGGTGGGCGGCGGCCTCGGACATCGACAGGACGGGCGAGACGCACGCGTCCGAGCCCTCGAAGAGAGCCTCCCACTCGGCCCGTGTCCTGGTCTTGAACTCCTCGGACAGGCGGGCCTTCAACGCGGGCCACTGGGACCGGTCGTTCCTGTCCGGCAGGTCCGTGAGCCCCATCAGGGTCACCATCGCCTCCCAGAACTGCGGCTCCAGCGATCCCACCGCCACGTATCCGCCGTCGGCGGTCTCGTACGTGTCGTACTGCGGGGCGCCCGTGTCCAGCAGGTTCGTGCCGCGTGGCCCCCAGAAGCCGCTCTGCACGCCGTGGTAGAACATCGCGAACAGGATCGCCGCCCCGTCCACCATGGCCGCGTCGATCACCCGGCCCTTCCCGGTGCGCTCGCGCTCGAACAGGGCCAGCAGCACGCCGTAGGCGAGCATGAGCCCGCCGCCGGCGAAGTCGCCGAGGATGTTGATCGGCGGCGTCGGCTTGTCGCCCTCGCGGCCCAGCAGCGACAGGATCCCGGAGATCGCGATGTAGTCGATGTCGTGCCCGGCAGTGGGCGCCAGCGGCCCGTCCTGCCCCCAGCCGGTCATCCGGCCGTAGATCAGCCGCTCGTTCACCGCGTGCAGGTCGGCGGGGCCTATGCCGAGCCGCTCGGCCACGCCCGGCCGGAACACCTCGATCACCACGTCGGCGTGCCGGGCCAGCTCCTTGAACGCCGCCACGCCCTCGGGCGCCTTCAGGTCGAGCCCGATCGTGTGCTTGCCCCGGTCCATGACGTCCGCCCGCGGCCGGTCGGAGACCGCCTTGACGCGGTCGACGCGCAGCACTTCGGCCCCGTGGTCGGCCAGCATCATCCCCGCGAACGGACCGGGTGCCAGCCCGGCGAGCTCCAGCACGCGTACCCCGGCCAGTGGACCCCGGCGAACTTCACTCATACGCACAGTAGAACAACATTCGGTGATCTCTGGCAAGCAGCCTTCGCGAGCTTCCCCTCGCACGCCCTATCGGGTGTGGGAAACTTGCCCACTGTTCGTGGTGGTCTACAGGGGACGGACATGGTTTCGGATAGCAACCGGCTCATCGCCAGGCGCTACGAGTTAGTGCGCGAGCTGGGCCGCGGGGGGATGGGCGTGGTCTGGGAGGGCCGCGACACGCTGCTCAACCGGCAGGTCGCCATCAAGGAAGTGGTGCTTCCCGAGGGGTTGTCGCCGGGCGACCAGGAACGCCAGCTCATGCGCACCGTCCGCGAGGCCCGTACGGCCGCCAAGCTCAACCACCCGTCCGTCGTCGGCATCTACGACGTCGTCGAGGAGGGCGGCCGCCCCTGGATCGTCATGGAGCTGCTGAGCTTCCCCACGGTCGAGGAGGTCGTGCTCAGCAGCGGCGCCCTGCCCGTGCGGGAGGCGGCGGACGTCGGCAGGCAGGTGCTGTCGGCGCTGAAGGCCGCCCACGCCGCCGGCATCCTGCACCGCGACGTCAAGCCCAGCAACATCCTCATGACCGACGACGGCCGCGCCGTGCTCACCGACTTCGGCATCGCCACCGTCGAGGGCGACCCGTCGCTCACCAGGACTGGCATGGTCACCGGCTCGCCGGGCTTCCTGGCCCCCGAACGCGTCCGCGGCGAGGACGCGGGACCGCCCTCCGACCTGTGGTCGCTGGGCGCCACCCTCTACGCCTGCATGGTGGGGCGTTCGCCGTTCGAGCGGGGCGACCCCATGGCCACGCTCAACGCGCTGCTCACCGAGGAGCCCGACTACCGGCGCATCCCGCCGATCTTGCATCCCATCCTGCGCGGCCTGCTGCGCAAGGAGCCCGCGGACCGCGTGGACGCCGAGGAGGCCGATCGGTTGCTGGCCGCCATCGCGGCCGCCAAGCCCGCTTCGGCCGACCGCGACGTGCCCGAGCGGACGGGCGGAGGCCGGGGGCGGACGCTGCTGGCGATGGGGGCGGCGGCGGTCGTGGTGATCGCGGCCGGCGCGTTCGGCTACTTCAAGTTCGCCTCCCCCGCCGAGGGCACGCCGCGCGCGACCGCCCAGCCCGCCGCGGCGACGAGCCCGCTCACGCCGAGCGCGACCCCGCCCCCGACGACGGAGCCGACCACGACCTCCACGCCGACGCCCAGTGTGAGGCGGACGGCGCAGGGCGTGCGGGCCTGGCAGTCGCGCGACGGCTGGTCGATCATGCGGCCGGTCGGCTGGAAGGGGGCGCGCGGTGAGGCGTACACCGAATGGACGCGCCGGGACGGAAACGCCCATCTCGGGGTCGCGGCCGTCTACTCCACCCTCGACCTGAACGAGCTCCTGCAGAGCGAGGAGGACGAGCTGCGGCAGAGCGCGGAGAACGTGGTGAACCGCGGCCGCCGCGCCGTCGCGCACCAGGGCGTCAAGGCCCTGCAGCAGGAGTTCGCCTGGACGGCGGGCACGGAGGGCCGGCCGCGCTGGGCCACCGCCGGCACCCGCTACCGCGAGATACGCAGGGCGGTGGCGATCGGCGACACCGCGTACATCCTGTCCTGGACCGTCACCGAGGACCAGTGGCTGCGCAACAGGGGGCTTATGCGGCAGGTGATCAACAGCTTTACTGTGGGGGCATGAGCCCCTGGAACCTGCTCGCCCTGCCCCCGCTCCCCGAGGAGCTGGTGCGCCGCCTGCTCGCCCCGCTCGGCGACCGGGTGGACATCCGCGTGCCCGCGGCCCGCGACCGGGACGCGCTGCTGGCGGCGCTGCCGGAGGCGGAGATCGTGCTCGGCGACTGGACCGCCACGCTCGCGCTGGACGCCGAGGCGGTCAAGGCCGCGCCTCTGCTGGCCTTCGTGCAGCAGCCGTCCGTGGGCGTGGACGGCCACGACCTCGACGCCCTGGCCGTCGCGGGGGTGCCGCTGGCCAACACACCGGGCGTCAGCGCTGTCGCGGTCTCGGAGTGGTGCCTGGCCGCCACGCTCTCGCTCTCGCGCAAGCTCGCCGAGGCGGACGCCGCCGTACGCGCCGGCGAATGGCCCCAGCAAGGCCTGCAGCCGCACGAGCTGCGCGGCCGCCGCGTCGGCGTGGTCGGCTACGGCCCGATCGGCGCGACCTGCGTCGAGATGTTCCGCGCGCTCGGCTGCCAGGTGTCGTTCTGGACCCGCACGCCCCGCGAGGACCCCGCGTTCGAGGACCTCTCCGCGCTGCTCTCGGCCAGCGACGTCGTGGTCGTCGTCATCGCGCTGTCGGACGAGACCCGTGACCTGATCGACCCGGCCCGCATGAAGCCCGGCGCCCTGCTCATCAACGCCGCGCGCGGCGGCGTGGTGAACCAGCAGGCGCTCGTGGACGCCTTGCGGAGCGGGCATCTGGCGGGGGCGGCGCTGGACGTGTTCGAGGTCGAGCCGCTGCCGGCCGGCGACCCGCTGCGCGACCTGCCGAACGTCCTGCTCTCCCCGCACGTCGCCGGCGTCACCCCGGAGGCCACGGGCCGCCTTCTCACCGCCACGCTGGAGAACCTGACCGCCGCCGTGGAGGGCCGAGAGGTGGACGGAGTGCTCAACGGTGTATCTCCCGTTGTGCGGAGGAAGTTTACGCAATCACCTACCAATTAGGCATTTCACCTGGCACGATGAACAGTTTTCGTGTCTTTAACGACCCCGGTCTGTTCGAGGTCGCGCGCGAGAGATACGGTCTTCTGGACGATCTCTACCGGCTCTAGGGGGTGCTTTCGTGACGACGACGATGTCGGCTCACCAACGGGCAGTAGAGCAGATCCGGCAGTCGTACGCCGAGATCCCAGGTGGCGCCGCCCCGCGGCTGGCCAAGTCGACGTCCAACCTGTTCAGGTTCCGCGACTCCGCGAAGACGGCCAAGCTCTCGGCCAGGGATCTCGACGAGGTCATCAGCGTCGACCCCGAGACCATGACGGCCGAGGTCCAGGGCATGACCACCTACGAGCACCTGGTCGACGCCACGCTTCCGCACGGCCTCATGCCTTACGTCGTGCCGCAGCTCAAGACCATCACGCTCGGCGGCGCCGTGACCGGGCTCGGCATCGAGTCCACCAGCTTCAGGGACGGCCTGCCGCACGAGTCGGTCGAGGAGCTCGAGATCCTCACCGGCGACGGGCGCGTCATCGTGGCCCGCGACGACAACGAGCACCGCGAGCTCTTCCGCGCCTTCCCCAACTCCTACGGCACGCTCGGCTACGCGCTCCGCATCCGGATCAAGCTCCGCAAGGTCCAGCCGTACGTGCACCTCACGCACGTCAAGTTCACCGACGCGGCCAAGTGCATGCTGGCCATGCAGGAGATCTGCGACAGCATGGTGCACGACGGCGAGAACGTCGACTTCGTGGACGGGGTCTACTTCAGCCCCGGCGAGATGTACCTCACGGTCGGCCGCTTCGCCGACCGCGCTCCCTACGCCTCCGACTACACCGGCATGCGCATCTACTACCAGTCGATCAGGCAGCGCAAGCGCGACTGGCTGACCGTCCGCGACTACCTGTGGCGCTGGGACACCGACTGGTTCTGGTGCTCGCGTGCCTTCGGCGTGCAGCAGCCCGTGGTCCGCTCGCTCATGCCGCGTCGCTGGATGCGCTCCGACGTCTACCGCCGCCTGGTCGCCCTCGACCGGAAATTCGGCGTGACCGCCCGCATCGACCGCTGGCGCAACCAGCCCGTCCAGGAGTCGGTCATCCAGGACGTCGAGACGCCGGTCGAAAGGGGCGCGGAGTTCCTGGAGTTCTTCCACGACAAGGTCGGCATGACGCCGGTGTGGATGTGCCCGCTGCGGGCCGGCTCCCGCTGGCCGCTCTACCCGCTGGAGCCCGGCAAGCTCTACGTCAACTTCGGCTTCTGGGGAATGGTGCCACTGCCACGGGGGCAGTTCGACGGCTACTACAACCGGCTCATCGAGAACGCCGTGCATGAGCTCGACGGTCACAAGTCGCTCTACTCGACGTCCTTCTACGCCCGTGAGCGGTTCTGGCAGCTGTACAACGGCGACGCCTATTGGCCGGTCAAGCGGGAATACGACCCGAACGGTCGCCTGCTGGACCTGTACGACAAATGTGTACGGGGAAGGTGAGTCGATGGCTCTCGCGAGCATCTTTGAGAAGATCGTCGGCACGGACGCAAATGTCGCGTTCACAGCCTATGACGGAAGCAAGGCGGGGCCGGACGGGGCCGACCT
This sequence comes from Nonomuraea sp. SYSU D8015, assembly GCF_008065375.1. Taxonomy (GTDB): domain Bacteria; phylum Actinomycetota; class Actinomycetes; order Streptosporangiales; family Streptosporangiaceae; genus Nonomuraea. The sequence goes on along the minus strand of NZ_VJYI01000024.1, from coordinate 42,423 downwards.
CGCCATCGAGGTCAAGTCCCCGATCGCGGTGGCCTATCTGGCCCAGGCCCCGGGGGAGCTGGGTCTCGCCAGGGCGTTCGTCTCCGGTCATCTCGACGTGCACGGGGACCTGTACACCCTGCTCGACCGCATGTGGAACATCACCACCAATGACCTGACGACCGCCGAGAAGCTCGCCGCGGTCCGCGCGCTGGGCATGAAGCCGCTGCTGATGCGCGTGCCGCCGCCGCCGCAGGAGGTGCGCCAGAGCACCCTGGCCCGCCTGGGCTCCCGCCACGCCAAGCAGCGTGACGCCGAGGCCATCCACCACCACTACGACGTCTCCAACCGCTTCTACGAGTGGGTGCTCGGGCCGTCCATGGCCTACACCTGCGCCGTCTTCCCCGCCGAGGACTCCACGCTCGAAGAGGCCCAGTACACCAAGTTCGACCTGGTCGCCCGCAAGCTCGACCTCAAGCCCGGCATGCGCCTGCTCGACGTGGGCTGCGGCTGGGGCGGCATGGTCATGCACGCGGCCAAGCACTATGGCGTCAAGGCCCTGGGCGTGACGCTGAGCAAGCAGCAGGCCGAGTGGGCCCAGAAGGCCATCGTCGAGGCCGGCCTGCAGGACCTGGCCGAGGTCCGCCACATGGACTACCGCGACGTCAGGGAGACCGGCTTCGACGCGGTCAGCTCCATCGGCCTCACCGAGCACATCGGCAAGGCCAACGTCCCGTCGTACTTCGAGTTCCTCCACGGCAAGCTGAAGCCCGGCGGCCGGCTCCTGAACCACTGCATCACCCGCCCGACCGGCAAGGAGAAGACCTTCAACAAGGGCGGCTTCATCAACAAGTACGTCTTCCCCGACGGCGAGCTGGAGTCGGTGGGCTGGCTGATCCGGCAGATGGAGGACCTCGGCTTCGAGATCCGCCACGAGGAGAACCTCCGGGAGCACTACGCGAAGACCCTGCGGCACTGGTGCGACAACCTGGACGCCAACTGGGAGGACGCGGTCCAGGAGGTCGGCATGGGCACGGCCCGGGTGTGGGCGCTCTACATGGCCGGCTGCATCGTGGGCTTCGAACGCAACAAGGTCCAGCTCCACCAGGTCCTGGGCGTCAAACTGGACGAGCACGGCCGCTCCGGCGTCCCCCTCCGCCCTGCGGTCAACTGGCCCTGAGACCGGCCCGAGGTGAGAGGGCGTGCTTGACCGGCCCTCTCACCCCTTCCGGCTCTCGAACGGCCGAAGAACCCATCAAAAGGGCGGCATCGAATCGATGACTTTGGCCGCGACCTCCGTGATCGCTTCGACCTTCGGTATGTCGGCGCGAACATCATCCGCGCTGAAGCCTGGCGAACCGAGCCGCGGATACTCCGCCTCGTTCCGACGCCGTCGCATCCGGTCGAACGACCGCAGGGTCTTCCCCAAAGGGGGATCGAGCTGCGCATTGACCGCTTCGTACACCGCGATGTGCCCACCCCGGCTGGTCGCCCGAAGGCCCTGATTCTCCAGAACGGCGCACAACGCTTTCCTCGCCGCGTCGTACAACAACTGATAGGCGCCGATCGGATCAGACTCCATCGCCAGACGGGCCGTTGTGAGGTGCTTCGCGGCCTGATCAAGCAGTTCCTCTGCCTGTGAACGACTGGCCACCACCTTCTCGATCTCACCCCGGCTCAGCATGCCTTCGATCGCGGCACGCCCTTGCCCCCATCTCATCTCTTCCCCTCATCGATCTTGAGGCGTACCAACGGCCGTGCCTTGATCGTTTTCAGGAACGGATCATCCTGCGAAGACTGCCATTCGTCACGGCTCAGGCGACGGATGTTCACCTCTCTGCCGAGTTGTCGCTCCGCATCCCTGGCGACGTCATAGAGATCATCTTCATCGGCGGAGCCGATGACCAGAACATCCACGTCGTTCGGCACCCTGCCTGGTTCACCTGAATACCGCGCGGCCCACGAACCATAGATGTAGGCCTCCTCGATGCCGTCCACGTCGGACAACTGTTCGCCCAACACCGCCGCGGGCCCGTAGGTCAAGGCGAGCAACTCGGTGAGAGGGCGAGCCACGGCCACATCCGTATCCGCGCGGACCATCCGCATGTTTCCGGTTCGTCGAGTGACCACCAGGCCTGCTGCCGCCAGACGATCCACTTCGCGCGTCACGGACGATGGTGACACCTCGAATCTTTTGGCGAGCTCGATCTGCGGATACTCGACCTCTGGATGCAAGAAGAGCCAGGCCAGCAGCTCTCCTTGGAACGGGGAGCGCAACAGAGGAAGCAGGCTAGGAGGAGGTTGTTTCATAACCTGAAACATAGCTTGCAGTTTGCGCAAGTCCATAGCTTGCTCGCGGCCTGTAATCGAAAATATTCGCTCGGTGAGATATGGTCTTGCGGTCGGCTCGCCGTGGCGCTGCTCATGCTGGCGGCGCTGCTGGGTGCGTTCACGTACCTCACGCTGTACGTGCAGGGTCCTCTGGGCGCGAGCCCGGCGGAGGCCGGGGCGCGGTTCCTGGCCTTCGGCGTGGTGGCCGTCATCGGGCCGCGCCAGTCCACCTCCGGCGACAGCCTTCCGGCCGCGACGAACCCGAGCAACGTCCCCAGGTCGGGGCCGACCTCGTGGACGTCGCCGAACGTGCTCATCGTCTTGGCAGGGCCGATGGAGAACAGCGAGTACGGCTCGAACACCGCCGGCTCGTCGGACGCCCATCCGATGTTCTGCACCCCGCCGCCCGGCGCGAGCAGTTTCCAGGCGGCGGCCAGCTGCGGTCCGCCCACATTGTCCAGGATGAGATCGACCGGCCGGTCGACGCCGTCCAGGCCGATCACCACTTCGTCGGGGCCCAGTTCGGCGAGGCCGTCGGCGCGGGCCGGCGAGCCGACCGAGGCGATGACGTGGGCGCCGCCGAGTGCCGCCAGCTGGACGGCGTACCGGCCCACTCCGCCCGCCGCGCCGGTGATCAGCACGCGCCGCCCCCGAACGCCGCCACCCTCGTGCCCGCGGCCGGTCCGGTGCCGTGGGCCGCCGCCCGCACGACGATCCCGCGGCGTCGTAACCGTGGACCGTGCCGGGCGGTCGCTGCCCGGCGAACGCCACTTCGCCGCGATTGAGCGAGATGTGCCGGACGTCGAGCACCACCTGGTGGGACGCGGGCACCAGCTCGGCGGCCGTGCCGAGGCGCGAGGAGAGATCACGCGACCTGTGCGAGGCGGTCTCGAACGGCCCTCCACCGCTCGGCCCCGGGGCGCCCGCACGGGAGCGGCTGCTCGCGTTCCCCAAGGGGTTGGGCGCGATCGCCGAGGGCAACGCCATCCTGCTGGCCGCGCACGAGCAGGCCTGCGCCGAGGACAAGTACGCCGGCCCGAGCTACCGGTTCTGGCACCGCCACCTCAGCGGCCTGCTCGCCGCGGAACGCCCCGATCTCGACGCGGACTTCCTTGCCCACGCGATCCTGGCCGTCTTCGACGGAGCCCTGATCCGCCACCTGACCCAGCCCGGCGGCCCCCGCTGCTTCACCCGCTCCGTCCAGGAGATGGCCACGGCCTTGATCGGCGATACCCCATAAGGTGGGGTTCATGGGGGTGCTCAGTGATGCGTACGGCGTCCGGGTGCCCACCGCGCCGGGGACGGACCAGCCGATGCTCCGGCGCTGGATGTTCGCCGTGGCGGCCGGGGCGCTCCTCGTCTACAACGCGCTGTTCTTCGCCATCAGCGCCGGGTTCGGAGTGCTGGCCGTGCCCGCCTCCGCCCTGCTCGCCGGCCCCGTGCTCTGGGCGTGCTACCGGCCCCTGCTCGCATGGGCCGTCATGACGGCCGCCGTGCCCCTCGTCACCGGCCTGGGGCTGGCGCTGGACAGCGAGATCGTCCCGCAGCCGTGGCTGTTCGACGAGACGGCGGCCCAGCTGCCCGTCTTGTACGTGCTGGCACTGTCGTCCACATGGCGCGTGACGGCGATCGCCTTCGCGGTCACCGTCGTGAGCGGGCTCGCCGTGACCGTCCCCCAGGACATGGCGCCGGACAGACTCGCCAGGAGCCTGCTGGCCTGGGTGCTGGCCCTGCTCCTCGCCGTGGTCCTCGGTCACGCCAGGCGGCTGCGGCGCCAGGCCACCTTACGGATCGCCGAGGAGTACGGGCGGGTGCGGCTCCTGGAAGAGCGGGCGCGGATCGCCAGGGAGCTGCACGACGTGGTGGCCCACCACATGTCGGTGATCGCCGTGCAGGCAGCCAGCGCGCCGTACCGGATCGAGGGCGGGGTGAGCGAGGCGGCGGCGCGGGAGTTCGCGGCCATCAACGCGGCCGCCCGCGAGTCCCTGCGTGACATGCGGCACCTGCTGGGCGCGCTGCGCGGCTCCGACGACGAGCCGCGGACCGAGCCGCAGCCGGGACTGGGCGATCTCGGCCGGCTGGCGGAGTCGGTACGGCGGGCAGGGGTGCCCGTCGAGCTCACCGTGCCCGAACCGGCGCCATCGCTTTCGCCCGTGGACTCCGTCACCGTCTACCGCATCGTCCAGGAGGCGCTGAGCAACGTCGTACGCCACGCTCCCGGCGCCCGCACCACAGTCTCCGTTCACGCGGGCGACGGCGCCGTGACAGTGACGGTGCGGAACGAGCGCCCCGCCCGGCCGGTCGGAAATGGGCAGCCGGGGACGGGACTGGGGCTGGTCGGCATGCGGGAGCGGGTGGCGGCGATCGGCGGGGAGCTGACGGCTGAGGCGAATGACAGCGGAGGCTTCACGGTGCACGCGAGGCTCCCAGCGGAAGACGGAGGCGACTGGGCCGCGCGGGCACCGGCCGAAGACGGAGGCGACCGGGCCGCGCGGGCGCCGGCCGGGGACGGCGGACGGTCCCCCGAGCCGCCGAAGGGAGACGACGAATGATCACCGTGGTGGTCGCCGACGACCAGGCGATGATCAGGGCCGGCTTCGCGGCCCTGCTCGCCGCGCAGCCCGACCTCCAGGTGGTGGGCGAGGCGGCCGACGGCCTCGAGGCGGTGGCGGCGGCCCGCGCCCTGCGGCCGGACGTCGTGCTCATGGACGTCCGCATGCCCAACCTCGACGGCCTGGAGGCCACCCGGCGCATCACCGAGGCGGGCCGCGAGACGAAGGTGCTGATCCTCACCACCTTCGACATCGACGACTACGTCTACGCCGCCCTTCGCGGCGGGGCCAGTGGCTTCCTGCTCAAGGACGCGCCCCCGGCCGACCTCGTCACGGCCGTACGCGTCGTCGCCGCCGGTGACGCGCTGCTCGCACCCTCCGTCACACGCCGGCTCATCGAGGAGTTCGCGACCAGGCGGCCCGTCGACGAGCGGGAGGCGCTGCGGCTGAACGCGCTGACCGCCCGCGAGCTGGACGTGCTCAGGCTGGTGGCCTCCGGGCTCGCCAACGCCGAGATCGCGGCCGAGCTGACGATCGCCGAGGAGACGGTGAAGTCGCACGTGGGACGGATCTTCGCCAAGCTGGGCCTGCGCGACCGGGCGCAGGCGGTGGTGCTCGCCTACGAGAGCGGCCTGGTCGTGGCCGGTCATCCCCCTGCGGGGGCACGCCGGGGCCCGAGACTGCGCTCCTGAGGGGGATCCGCCTCTCTGCACTCCCTCCCTACCGTCACCGGCATGATCAGAGTGGGAGCCGCGGCCACTGTGCTGCGGGCGGGGGCCAGGATGTCGCTCAGCGAGCCCGAACTGCTCGGGTTGGCCGGGCTCGTCCGGCCGGGAGCGGTCTGCTTCGACGTCGGGGCCGCCTACGGGATGTACACCTATCCGCTGGCCCGGCTCGCCGGACCGGCCGGTCAGGTGCACAGCTTCGAGCCGCTGCCGGTGCCGTACCGGATCCTGGAGGCCGGGTGGCGCGTGTCCGGGGCGCGCAACGTGCGGGTGACCAACGCCGCGCTCGGGTCGTCCACCGGGTATCAGCGGCTACGGCTGCCGTACCGATGGGGGCTGCCGATCCACGGCTGGGCTCACCTGCAGGAGGGGCTGAAGCGCCCGGGACGGTTCGCCGCCGCCAGGACACTGGAGGTGCCCGTCTATACCGTCGACCGGGTGTGCGAGCTGCGGGAGATCTCGCGGGTGGACTTCATCAAGCTGGACGTGGAGGGGTATGAGGCGGAGGTGCTGAAGGGGGCGGAGTGGACCATCGAGCAACACCGGCCCGCGCTGCTGCTGGAGATCGAGGACCGCCACCTCGGCAAGTACGGCAGGACCTCCGCCGAGGTGGCGGACTCGCTGATCGAGCGCGGCTACCGCATGCACGTCTGGCGCGGCCGCCGCTGGACCAGGACGGACCTGATCACCACGCGACGGCGCAACTACCTCTTCACCGCCGCGCCGTGACCTACTTCTTGTCCTTCGGCGGGGCGGCGTGTTTGCCGCGGCTCTCCTGATGCTGGTTGGCGGTGGAGCCTTCTTCGGTCTCGTCCGGCTTGTCCTTGGGGCTGTGGGGCTTCTCGTGCCGGCCCACGCGACCTCCTCTTGCATCTCATGATTGCGTGCCGTTACCGAAAGATTACAATCAGCTCCGGTCGAAGGCGAACTAGTCAGCGGCCGAGCAGCGCGAGCACACGGCCAGTCAGCGGCCGAGCAGCGCGAGCCCGCGGCCGTGCGCCTGCCCCGGGTCTGCCCGGACCTAGCGCGCCAGGCCTTCCAGGGTGGCGGTGAGCCCGTTCCAGCTCTGCTCCGCGTCCGGCGTGCGGCCGTGCGGCGAGCGGAACCAGGCCACGAACTCGGCCACGTCGTCCAGCGCCCACCGCAGCCGGTAGAGCTCCAGGGCGGCCGGATCCGGGACGCGGCTGGTGGCGTCGGCGTATCGGTCGAGGTCGGCGGAGGTCTTGGCGACGTGCATGAGGTCGCGTTCAGGGACGGCCAGCCCGACGGTGTCCCAGTCGACCAGCAGGAGCCGCCCGGCTCCCGCCCGCAGCAGGTTTCCCGGGTGCGGCTCGCCGTGCGTGACGACGGGTTCGCCGATCTTCTCGGCCCGCCGGTCGAGCTCGTCGAGGCGGCGGCGCAGCGTCCCGGCGTGGCCGGCGATCAGGGCTCTGGCGGGCTCGGCGTACGGGCCGCCCAGCCACGGCCGGTTCGTCTCCCTGATGGCGTCCTCCAGCCAGGCTCGCCCCGCCAGCTGGACCGGCCGGACAGGGGTCGAGATCGGCGGAGGTGTGCGGTGGAGCTCGGCCAGCAGGTCGATGACCAGGCCGCGCTCCTCGGGTGACCGCTCCTCGCCGAAGTGCCCGGAGGCGCCGTCCTCCAAGGGGAACACGCTCATGGCGTAGCGGTGACGGTCGAGCCGCCGCAGCGTCGTGCCGTCGGCCGCGCGCAGCGGCGCGACCACGAAGCCGAGCCCGGCCTGCTCGCGGAGGGCCGCCGCCGTCTCCATGGCCATCTGGAGCCCGTCGTACGGCCTGCGCCGCACGTCAGCGACGGTGACGAACCACCGCCCGTCCGCGACCCAGTGATAGTCGCCGAACCCCACCGGCGCGTAGTCGAGCGTGACCGCGTCGACGCCCCACTCGCGCAGCGCGGGCCTCAGCAGTTCTTCGTCGAGGTCCTCCGGCCGATCTCGCATGACCACGACGCTATCGGTCCGGGGCGCCGGATCTCATCCCATTAACACGTCGATGGCGGCGACCACGTCGGCCGCGACGTGATCGGCCCCGTCCGCCGGGCCGGCGAGGCCGCGGTCGATCCAGATCGTCCGCAGCCCGGCGGCCCGCCCGCCCGCGACGTCCTTCTCCGGGTCGTCGCCGACCATCCAGCCGCCGCCGGCCAGCGACGTGCCGCACCGTGCGGCGCCGATCTCGAACAGCCGCACGTCGGGTTTCCGCACGCCCTCCGCACCGGAGATCGCCCACCCGTCCACCCGCTCGGCCAGCCCCGTACGCCGGATCTTGCCTGTCTGGTTGTCGGCCATCCCGTTCGTCACGATCCCGATCGCCCACCCGGCCGCCCGCAGCCGATCGAGCCCGTCGAGCGCCTCCGGCCGGCACGTCACCAGGTGCGGCAGTCGCGTCCGGTAGGCGCGCCACAGGTCCTCCGCCGGCTCGGCCAGCCCGAAGTGCTCGCGTACCAGGCCGAAGAACACGTCCATGGGCATCGACCCGTCCGCGTCCGTCTCCACCAGCCACGCCGCCCCGTCCGGCCCCAGCCCCCGGGCGGCGGCGAACTCGGCGGCCCACTGCTGGAACGCGGCCAGCCGGTCGATCAGCGTGTTGTCCAGGTCGAAGAGGACGAGCGGCCGCATCATGATCAGCAGTCTAGGCCCGGCGGCATCCCCGACCTTGAGGCTCCGCATGCGCTCGCAGATCTCCGCCCGGCCGGTGGTGCGGCGGGGTAGGCGAGCCGGGCACGAAGCACGCCGGTCGCCGGTCAGGAGCGGTCGGCGCGACCTCCTCGGGAACGTGCGGAAAGGCGCGAGCACCCACCCGCGCCTTTCCATGGGGCACGACCGATTAGCGCAGTTCGCGCTTGAGGATCTTGCCCGTGGCCGTCATCGGCAGGCTGTCGCGGAACTCGACGATCCGGGGGTACTTGTAGGCCGCCATGTTCTCCTTGCACCAGGCGACCAGCTCCTCCTCGGTGATCGTCGCCCCAGGCGTCCTGATGACGTACGCCTTGACCTCCTCGCCCAGGGACTCGTGCGCGACCCCCACCACGGCGGCCAGCGACACGGCCTCGTGGGTCATCAGGACCTCTTCGAGCTCGCGCGGATAGACGTTGAACCCGCCACGGATGATCATGTCCTTGGCCCGGTCGACGATGGAGTAGTACCCGTCGGCGTCCCGCGTGGCGATGTCGCCGGTGCGGAACCAGCCGTCCTTCATGACCTCGGCCGTCGCCTCAGGGCGGCCGTAGTAGCCCTTCATGACGTTGTGCCCGCGGATCGCGATCTCGCCCGGCCCTTCGCCCTCGACGGTCTTCCAGTCGCCGTCGATCAGCTTCATCTCCACGCCCCAGATCGGGGTGCCGATCGTGCCGGGCTTGGTCGGCCGGCCCAGCTGGTTGAAGCTGGCCACCGGCGAGGTCTCCGACAGCCCGTACCCCTCCAGGATGCCGATCCCGAAGGTCTGCTCGAAGTCCTTGAGCACCTCCACCGGCGACGACGCGCCGCCCGCCACCGCGACGCGCAGCGAGCGGGGCACCTCCACGCCGTCGGCGTGGATCTTGGACAGCATGCCCCAGTACATCGTGGGCACCCCGGCGAAGAACGTCACGTTCTCCTTCACCATCAGGGCGAGCGCCTCGCCCGGGTCGAAGCGCGGCATCAGCACGACCGTCGCGCCACGCAGGAAGCCGGTGTTCATGACGACGCTCTGGCCGAAGGAGTGGAACAGCGGCAGCACCGCCAGATATGTGTCGCGGCCCTCCTCGCTCCGGGGGAACATCTTGTCGCTGACCAGGGCGTTCATCAGCATGTTCTGGTGGCTGAGCTCGGCCCCCTTGGGCTGGCCGGTCGTGCCGGAGGTGTAGAGGATCACGGCGGTGTCGTCCGGCGCCGTCTGCGCGGTCTCGAACGTGTTCGCCATCCCGCCGAGCGCCGCCCAGATCGACTCGCCGTACGGGGACTCGGTCGCGAGGGGCGTGGCCGGGAGCACGAAGAAGTGCTCGCATCCCGCGGCCGCCTCGAAGCCCGCCTTGCCGCGCTCGCCCAGCGGCAGCTCCGGCGTGCCCTCGAAGCAGAACAGCGCCTTGGCGTCACTGTCGTCGAGGTGGTAGGCGATCTCACGCGACTGGAGCAGCACGTTGAGCGGCACCACCGTCGCGCCGGCCTTGAGGATGCCGAAATAGACGAACGGGAAGTACGGCAGGTTGGGGCAGGCCAGCGCGACCTTGTCCCCTCTGCCGATGCCGCGCGCCACCAGCAGGTTCGCCACCTGGTTGGCGACATCGTCGATCATCTTGTACGGCAGTCGCATGTCGCCGAAGACGATGGCCGTGCCGTCCGGATTGTTCCTGGCGCTGTCCTCCAGGACGATCGACAGATTGAGCATGACGCCTTCCTCCCTCTGTAGCCGCCTTCGGCGCCATCTAAGCAGGATCCACAAACCGACTGGTAGGTAACAGAGGTCACAAGTGGATATGGACGCGCCCTGCTACCTGGAGTAAGCAAGTGGTTATGGAGTACGACTATGTGATCGTCGGCGCCGGCTCCGCGGGGTGCGTGCTGGCCAACAGGCTGTCGGCGGATCCGGACGTGTCGGTGGCGCTGGTCGAGGCGGGCGGGCAGGACGACAAGCTGGAGATCCGCATGCCCGCGGGCTTCGCGAAGCTGTTCAAGACCGACTACGACTGGAACTACACCACGGCCAAGCAGAGCGAGATGTCCGGCCGGGAGCTCTACTGGCCGCGCGGCCGGGTCATCGGCGGCTCCTCCTCGATCAACGCCCAGATGTGGGTGCGCGGCTGCCAGCTCGACTACGACCAGTGGGAGGTCCCCGGCTGGTCGTACGACGACGTCCTGCCGTACTTCACCAGGGCCGAGCGCCGCGTCGGCAGCAACCACGGTCACGTCTACGGCACCTCCGGCCCCCTCTACGTCTCCGAGCTGCGCAGCCCCAACGTCACCACCGCGGCCTTCCTCAAGGCGTGCGAGGAGCTCGGTTTCGAGCGGTTGAACGAGCTGAACGGCCGCTCCAACGAGGGCTACAGCGCGACCCCCGTCACCCAGAACCGGGGGCGCAGGTGGAGCTCCGCCGACGCCTACCTGCGCCCGGCGGCCGGTAGGCCCAACCTCACCGTGATCACCGGGGCCACCGTCGACCGGGTGGTGTTCGACGGCAGGCGCGCCACCGGGATCCAGCACAGCGGTGGCGCCCAGGTCAGGGCCAGGCGCGAGGTGATCCTGTCCGCGGGCGCGATCGGCTCGCCGTACCTGCTCATGCGCTCCGGCGTGGGCGCGGCAGGCGAGCTGCGCGACGCGGGGGTCGAGGTCGTGCACGACCTGCCCGAGGTCGGCAAGAACCTCCAGGACCACCTCGCCTCCGGTGTGTACGTCGAGTGCCGCCAGCCGGTCACCCTGACCAAGGCCGAGTCGATCGGCAACCTGCTGCGTTACATCGTGCTGCGCTCCGGCATGCTCACCTCGAACGTGGGCGAGGCGGTCGCGTTCATCAGAACCTCGGCCGAGGAGCCCGCGCCCGACATCGAGCTGATCTTCGCGCCGGTGCCGTTCAAGGACCACGGCCTCACCCCGCCGACCGGCCACGGGCTCACCGTCGGCGTCGTGCTGCTGCAGCCGGAGAGCCGCGGCAGGATCGGGCTCAACGGCAGGGACGTGGTGATCGACCCCGGCTACCTGACCGCGGAGGCCGACGTCAAGCGGCTGGTGTCCGGGCTGAAGACGGCCAAGCAGGTCTTCGCCACGGCCGCGATGAAGCCGTACGCGGGCGGCCCGATGGCGCCGTACTGGGCGCCGGAGAGCGACGAGGAGCTCGCCCAGTGGGTACGCGAGCGCGGCGAGACCCTCTACCACCCGGTCGGCACCTGCCGCATGGGCGCCGACGAGGCGTCGGTCGTGGACCCGTCCCTGCGGGTGCGCGGCGTCGAGGGGCTGCGCGTGGTGGACGTGTCGATCATGCCGACGCTCAACCGCGGCCACACCCACGCCCCCGCCATCATGATCGGCGAGAAGGGCGCCGATCTCATCAGGCACTCTTGACGTAAGTGGGCACTTGCACAAATCCTTGAGGGTATGACGCTGTCCGCGGACCTGGACCTGTCGCAGATCCCGTTCTGGGGGTTGCCGCAGGCCGAGCGCATGGAGGCATTCCGGAGACTGCGCGCGCTGGAGCATCCGGTGTTCGTGCCCGAGCAGGAGGTGCCGTTCGTCGGCGGCGGGCCCGGCTACTACGCCCTGGTCCGCCATGCCGACGTGACCGAGGCCAGCAGGAACGCGGCCGTGTTCAGCAGCGAGCCGTGTTCCAACAGCATCCCCGACATGCCGCGCTGGCTGAGCGTGTACTTCGGATCAATGATCAACATGGACGATCCGCGGCACGCGAGGCTGCGCCGGATCGTCTCCAGGGCGTTCACGCCCCGCATCCTGTCCAAGATGGAGGAGGACCTGGCCAGGGCCGCCGCCGAGATCGTGGACCAGGCCATCGCGGAGGGGCCCGGGGACTTCGTGGCGCAGGTGGCGGCGCGGCTGCCCGTACGGGTCATCTGCGACATGATGGGGATCCCCGCGAAATATCACGACATGGTGCTGCGGCGGACCAACGTCATCCTCGGCAACGCCGACCCCGAGTACACCGGCCTCGCCCCGAACTTCAGCCGCGTCAACGTCGCCCGCGGCCTGGCCAAGCTGCTGCACGCCGGCTTCTCGCTCAACCGGCTGGCGGCGCGGCTGGGCGACGAGCGGCGAAAACGGCCCACGGGCGACCTGGTGAGCCTGCTGGTCAACGGGGACGAACGGCTCTCCTCACAGGAGCTGGGCTCGTTCTTCATCCTGCTCGTGGTGGCGGGCAGCGAGACCACGCGCAACGCGATCGCGTACGGGCTCAAGCTCTTCACCGACCACCCCGAGCAGCGGGAGCTGCTGCTGAGCGACTTCGACCGGCGCATCGTCGGGGCCTGCGACGAGATCGTCAGGTACGCCACGCCGGTCATCCAGTTCCGGCGCACGCTCACGCGGGACCACGAGATGAACGGCACCGCGTACAAGAAGGGCGACAAGGTGCTGCTGTTCTACAACTCCGCCAACCGTGACGAGTCCGTCTTCACCGACCCGGACGCGTTCGACATCACCCGCGACCCCAACCCGCACGTCGGCTTCGGCGGGCCGGGGCCGCACTACTGCCTGGGCGCCCACCTGGCGCGCAGGGAGATGACCGTGATGTTCCGCGAGCTGTTCACCCGCCTGCCGGGCATCAGGTCCGTGGGCGAGCCCGACTTCCTGCTGTCCAACTTCATCAACGGCGTCAAGCACCTGCGCTATACCTTCTGACCGGCGCGAGCACCTGTCCCCGTCGCATGCGATCTCCTTCGCCGGCGGCCCGTTGTGTAGTTCGTACTCCTGCGCGGGGGGCGAGTGCTAGGTTTCGCAGTCATGGAGATCAGGACTATCCACGCCAATGGGGTGGAGTTCGCGTATCTGACCCTGGGGGAGGGGCCCCTCGCCCTGTGCCTGCACGGCTTCCCCGACACCGCGCACACCTGGCGCCACCTGATGCCGGCGCTGGCCGAGCGCGGTTACCGCGCGGTCGCGCCGTTCATGCGCGGCTACGCGCCCACAGAGGTCCCCGCCGACGGCGCGTACGAGGACGCCGCGCTGGTCGCCGACGTCCGCGCCCTGCACGAGGAGCTCGGCGGCGACGCCGACGCGGTGATCATCGGCCACGACTGGGGCGCCTTCCCCGTCTACCACACCGCGGGCCGCTTCCGCCGCGCCGTCACGCTGGCGGTGCCGCCGCCCGGCTCGCTGGTGAGCACCTTCCTCGACTACGAGCAGCTCAAGCGCTCGTTCTACATCTTCCTCTTCCAGACCTCGCTGGCCGAGACGGCCGCCGCCATCCCCGGCTTCATCGAGAGCCTCTGGCGCGACTGGTCTCCCGGCTACGACGCCGGGGAGGATCTGGAGTTCGTCCGGCGCAGCATCGGCGACCCCGCCAACCTGAGCGCGGCGATCGGCTACTACCGCGCCATGCTCGGCACCACCCCGCGCTCCGGCCGCTACCCGGCCGTCGAACCCGGCGTCACCGGGCCCGTGCTCTATCTGCACGGCGCCCAGGACGGCTGCCTGGGCGCCGAGCTGGTGAAGGACGCGCCGAGCCACCTTCCGCCCGGCTCCAGGACCGAGCTGGTGGCCGGCGCCGGCCACTTCCTCCACCTCGAACGACCGGCCGAGGTCAATCAGCTCATCCTGGACTGGATCGGCCCCGCTTCCTGAGCACCGCGATCACGGGGTGCCGACCCGACAGGCTGACCCGGAGCGCCTCCTCCACGGCGAACCCGCGTGGGATCACGTCGTCGGCCAGCGCCACGGCGAGCCCGTCGGCGGCCAGCACCCGCCGCACCTCCCGCCACAGCAGGCCGAGGTCGGCGGCGAGCAGCCCCCGCGGCGGCACCTGGCGCCCCCAGGGCGGGTTCACCAGTACGCGATCGGCACTGCCGTCGGGCACCGGGATCCGCCCCGCGTCCGCCACGGCCCACCCGAACCTGCCTTCAGGCGAAAGGCGCAGGGCGGCGCGGGCGTTGGCGGCGGCCGCCGCGAGCGCGGACGGGTCGTGATCGAAGCCCAGCAGCCGCGGGCCCGCCGCACCCCCGGCCGTCTCCATGGAGGCGTGGGCCTCGATCAGCGTGGTGCCCGCGCCGCAGCACGGGTCGAGCACCGTGCCCGCCCCCTCCAGCCGCGCCAGCTCCGCCATGGCGGCGGCCACCGGCGGGTGCAGGGTGCCGCGGATGGAGGCCGTCTTGTACGGCCTGCGGTGCAGCGGCCGGTCGGCCACCCGGAGCGCGATGACGGCCTGGTCGCCCTCGATGGTGACCCGCCACGACATCGCCTCCCGCGGCGGCCGCCCGCCGTCACCCCTGGAGTGGTACGGCAGCCCCAGCGGCCGCGCCAGCTCGGCCCCGACCGCGTCCTCGATCTCGAACCGGGTGTAGTTGCGGCGGCCGACGAAGGACGCCGACACCTCCAGCCCGTCCCGGTCCACGCCCCTGCCCGCCAGGCGCACCAGCCGGTGGGCGTCCAGCTCGCGGGCCGCCCTGGCCAGCCGGCGCAGCGCGGCCCGTTCGCAGCCGATCCCGTCCACGACGGCGGCGGCCAGCAGCACGTCGTCCGCCGTACGCAGCCCCAGGAGCCCGGCCTCGTCCGCGGTCTCGAACCACACCTCGCGGTGACGCAACCCGCGCACCACGCCCAGCCGGGAACGTCGAATCTCCGTGGCCACCAGGGGCTCGATGCCATGCACGGCCCTGGCCACGGCAAAAGTAGCCAATTGTCCTTCTCCCACGTCGCGACCCGGGACGGCGGTCGCTCAGCCGTCCCGCATCGCCGGCGGTGGGTCGTCCGCGACCCGCCGGCGGCTCGCTAACGCAGGTGGAAGAAGGTCATGGAGATCACCTTAGGGCCGGGCGGCTCAGGGCTGCCACACATTTTTCCGACATGACATACGTACGGCGTACGTGTCAGCCATTGACGTAAGTGGCCACTTTTCGAATGATTGCCTCATGAGTGTCGTCGACTTCGACCTGTCGGACCGTGACTTCTGGGCCAGGCCCATGGAAGAGCGCGAGGTGGCGTTCGACCGCCTGCGCTCGCTCGAGAGCCCCGCGTTCTTCGAGGAGATGGACATCGGCTTCGCCCCCAAAGGGCCGGGCTACTACGCGCTGGTCAAGCACGCCGACATCCTGGAGGCCAGCCGCAACCCGGAGGTCTTCTGCTCGGGCGACGGCGGCGCGACGGGCATCCCGGACATGCCGGCCGAGTTCGCGGAGTACTTCGGGTCGATGATCAACATTGACGACCCCCGTCACGCCAGGCTCCGCAGGATCGTCTCCCGTGCGTTCACGCCCAAGATGATCAAGCAGTTCGAGGCGGACGTCGAGGAGGCCGCGGTCGGCATCGTGGACGACCTCCTGGCCAAGGGGCCCGGCTGCGACTTCGTGACCGAGGTGGCCGCCCGCCTGCCCCTGAAGATCATCTGCGACATGATGGGCATCCCCGAGAGCGACTACAAGTTCGTCTTCGACCGCTCGAACACGATCCTCGGCGGCTTCGACGCCGAATACGGCGGCACCGACGTCGACGAGATCGCCACGCGGCTGCTCCACGCCGGCATGGAGCTGCAGCAGCTGGTCCAGGACCTGGCCGCACACCGCGCGGAAAAGCCCACCGACGACCTGACGTCGTCCCTGGTCAACGCCAACATCGACGGCGAGCGGCTGTCGCTGCAGGAGCTGGGCTCGTTCTTCATCCTGCTCGTGGTGGCCGGCAACGAGACCACCCGGAACGCCATCTCCTACGGCCTGCGCCTGCTCACCAAGAACCCCGACCAGCGCGCCCTGTGGCTGGAGGACATCGACGGCCACGCGCCCCAGGCCGTGGAGGAGATCGTCCGCCTGGCGTCCCCGGTGAACTTCATGCGCCGCAAGCTCACCAGGGACTACGAGATGAACGGCAACCTCTACCGCAAGGGCCACAAGGCGGTCCTGTTCTACTGGGCCGCGAACCGGGACGAGTCCGTCTTCGAGGACCCGTACCGCTTCGACATCACCCGCGACCCCAACCCGCACGTCGGCTTCGGCGGCCCGGGCCCGCACTTCTGCCTGGGAGCCCACCTGGCCCGGCGGGAGATCACGGTGATGTTCCGCGAGCTGCTGCGGCGCGTGCCGCACATCGAGGGCGGCAAACCGGACCGGCTGCACTCCATGTTCATCAACGGCATCAAGCACATGGAGTGCAGGTTCTAGCGGCTAGCCCTGCGTGGAGAGCCTGAGCTGGTTCATCACCGTGCGGATGTCGGGGAGGAGCTGCTTGCTCTCCGACGGGATCGACATGTAGACGATCGCCGGGACGTCGCCTCCGGTGTTGACCGCCATCGTGACGATCGTGGCCTTCTCCGTCTGTGACGTCAGCGAGTACGCGATCAGCCGTCCCGTCTGGTCGCCCACCTTGATCGACTGCTGGGCGATCTTGCGGACCTTGTTGTCGGCCGGGAAGAAGCTCTTGCGGGCGTTCAGCACCACCTGCTTGATGACCGGCTCCAGGTTGTCCTGCTCGTAGTAAGAGGTCAGCCTGGCCGGCAGCGGGCCCGACATGAGCTGGGCGAACTTCTCCGGCGCGATCTGGACGTACTGCCGGGTGGTGTAGTTGTAGGTGCCCTTGATCGTGACCGAGCCGCGCTGGTCCAGCTGCCAGTTGCCGCCCAGGCGCGGGACGGAGATCCCGGCCGCGACGTCCGGCACCCTGCCGATCACGGGGGAGGCCTTGCCCGGGAATTTCGGCAGCGCGCCGATGCTGGTCGGGGGCTTGGTGGTAGGCGGCTTCGGCGGCTCGGTGGACTGGCCGGAGGCGGCGGCGGACGAGGGCGCCTCCTCGCCGGCCAGCGGACCCGCCAGGAACGCCCACAGCAGCGCGGCGACCAGCGCGATCGCGACGGAGCCGCCGAGCGCGTACATCCAGACGGGCTTGCCCTGGTCCGCGTCGTCGTCCAGGACCTCCTGGTCGCCCATGGCCTGGTAGTTGTCGCCGAAGACGGTGTTCCAGAGCTCCTGCTGGCGCTCGGGCGGCGGGGTGCGGGAGCCGCTGATCTGGCCCGCCGTCACGAACCGGTGGTCGGGGTCCGACGGGTCGCGGCTCAGGTTCGATCCGGGGCGGGGGGCGCCGGGGGGCTGGTCGTTCTGGTCTTCGGCGGGGGGCGTGCCTATGTGGGTGGAGTCCATGGGGGTTGAGGGGACCGCGCGATCGTTGAGGAGGTTCTGGGAGTGCTGAGCGTACGTGACCGTCCGCTCTTCGGACGGGTGGATCTGGGGCGGAGGGCCGTGTGGCTCGGCCGGCACGTCGTGCGGCGGCGGACCGGGCGGGGCGGCCTGGTCGTACCCCGTCGCACGCTGCTCCGGCGCGTCGGCCGCCGGGCCGCGGTCGCCCTGCGGCCACGGAGCGGGCGTGGACAGGTTGGCCCAGGCGCCGGGGTTCGGCGACGGCGGCTGCTGCCACGCGGGCACGGGGTCCGGCAGGGGCGGCTGCTCGGCCCGGGAGCCGTTTCGTGAATCGGTCCTGGAGCCGCCCAGGGAATCGGCCCGGGAGTCCGTCCGCGAGCCGGCCGAGGCCCCGGCCGCCCCCTGCGGCGCCGCGTCCGGCCAGGCAGGCGCGCCGCCCTGAGGGGTCGCGTCGGGCCACCCGGACGGTCCGCCCTGCGGCGAGGCATCGGGCCAGGAAGGCCCGCCCTGCGGCGGGCCGTCGGGCCATGAGGCCGGCCCGGCCTGCGGCGAGGCGTCCGGCCACGCGGGCGCGCCGCCCTGCGGGGTCGCGTCGGGCCACGACGGCGGGTCCTGGCGCGGCGGTTCGGGCCAGGAGGCGTCCTTGCGCGGCGGCTCCGGCCAGCCTGCGTCCGGACGGGGCGGCTCCGGCCAGGAGGGACCGGAGTCATGAGAAGAGGCCCGGGAGTCGCGACGGGAGTCGACCCCGTGCGACGGCTCATGCCTGGAGCGGTCCCCGCGGGACGGTTCGGGCCAGGAGGCGTCCGAGCGCGTCGGCTCCGGCCACGCGGGATCCTGCCGCCCTGGCGAGCTCGGTGCATCCGGCCAGGACACCGGCGCCTCGGCCCTCGCAGACCCGGACCAGGAGGGACTCTCCGCGCCTGAGGAGCCCGGCCAGGAGGACGGGGCTTCGCGGTGGGACGCGTCCGGCCAGGACGGGGGCAGGTGTGGTCCGGAATTATCCGTTGCCATTGCTGCCGGCCCTCCTGAGGTTGTGTCCGGATCAACCCTTATATCCGGATTTGACGTACCAAGCATGATCTCATGGGATTTTCCAGGAGATACAGGTGGTTCCGCAGCGAAACGAGTGAAGCCATGAGGATCGGTGGGCGGATCCTGCAGGGGCAGGCCGTCCTCCGGTCGATCATGCTCAGCTCGGTACACCACGGTGGCAAGAGTATTCTTAAGGGACGAATGAGGTCACAACGGATACATCACCATCAGGTCTCGCTAGACCTGAAGAGCCCATTGTGCCCGCGCACCTCGATCGAGTGCCTGCATTCAACTGAAGAGGTGCGCTAGGCTTGACACATGCGTTCCGCGACCCTGCTTCTTAGCGGGCCGCGACGGCCCTGAGATCTCGCCGTCGCGGCTACCCCTCGTTGTGTTCACGGGGGGTTTTCTTATGGGTCCGAGTCAAGCCAGAAGGACAGTAGCCGTGAGTGAGTACGACCCGCAGGCGCTGCAGGCCAAGTGGCTGCAGCGATGGGAGGAGCAGGAGCCCTATCGGGCGAGCGAAGACGCCGCCGACCCCCGCGAGCGCCGCTACATGCTCGACATGTTCCCCTACCCGTCGGGCGACCTCCACATGGGCCACGGCGAGGTGTTCGCCCTGGGTGACGTCGTCGCGCGCTACTGGATGCAGAAGGGCTACAACGTCCTGCACCCGATCGGCTGGGACTCCTTCGGCCTGCCCGCGGAGAACGCCGCGATCAAGCGCAACGCCCACCCGGCCGAGTGGACCTACGCCAACATCGAGACGCAGGCCCACTCCTTCAAGCGTTACGCCATCTCCTTCGACTGGTCGCGCCGCCTGCACACCAGCGACCCCGACTACTACCGCTGGAACCAGTGGCTGTTCAACCGCTTCTTCGAGCGCGGCCTGGCCTACCGCAAGGGCGGCCTGGTCAACTGGTGCCCCAACGACCAGACCGTGCTGGCCAACGAGCAGGTCGTGGCCGGCAAGTGCGAGCGCTGCGGCGCCGACGTCGTCCGCCGCGAGCTGACGCAGTGGTACTTCAAGATCACTGACTACGCGCAGCGGCTGCTGGACGACATGGAGCAGCTGACCGGCTGGCCCGAGCGGCTGCTGACCATGCAGCGCAACTGGATCGGCCGCTCCGAGGGCGCCGACGTGCTGTTCCAGATCGAGGGCCGCGACGAGCCGGTCCACGTCTTCACCACGCGGCCCGACACGCTGTTCGGCGCCACGTTCTTCGTGGTCGCCGCCGACGCCGCGCTGGCCGACGAGATCGTCACCGACGAGCAGCGGCCCGCGTTCGAGGCCTACCGCGCCGAGGTCGCCCGGCTGAGCGACATCGAGCGCCTGGCCACCGACAAGGAGAAGACCGGCGTCTTCCTGGGCCGCTACGCGATCAACCCGGTCAACGGCGAGCGCATCCCGGTCTGGGCGGCCGACTACGTGCTGTCCGACTACGGTCACGGCGCCATCATGGCGGTGCCCGCCCACGACCAGCGCGACCTGGACTTCGCGCTGAAGTTCGACCTGCCGGTGAAGGTCGTCGTGCACACCGGCCTGGCCGACCCGGGCGAGACCGGCGAAGCCACGCCCGGCGAGGGCACCCTGGTCAACTCCGGCCCGCTGGACGGGCTGTCCAAGGCCGAGGCCATCCGCACGATCATCCAGATCCTGGAGCGCGACGGCAAGGGCACGGGCGCGGTCAACTTCCGGCTGCGCGACTGGCTGCTGTCCCGCCAGCGCTACTGGGGCACGCCGATCCCGATCATCCACTGCCCCGACTGCGGCGAGGTGCCCGTCCCCGACGAGCAGCTGCCCGTCACGCTGCCCGACCTGCGGGGCGAGGCACTGGCGCCCAAGGGCGTCTCCCCGCTGGCCAGCGCCACGGAGTGGGTCAACGTCGAGTGCCCCAAGTGCGGCGGCCGCGCCCAGCGCGACACCGACACGATGGACACCTTCGTCGACTCGTCGTGGTATTTCCTGCGCTACTGCTCGCCGGGCTACACCGACGGCCCGTTCGACCCCGAGCAGGTGCGCAAGTGGGGCCCGATCGACCAGTACGTCGGCGGCATCGAGCACGCGGTGCTGCACCTGCTCTACTCCAGGTTCTTCACCAAGGTCCTGCACGACATGGGCATGCTCGACTTCACCGAGCCGTTCCAGCGCATGCTCAACCAGGGCCAGGTGATCAACGGCGGCAAGGCCATGTCGAAGTCCCTGGGCAACGGTGTCGACCTGGGCCAGCAGATCGACGACTTCGGCGTCGACGCCGTGCGGCTGACCATGGTGTTCGCCGGGCCGCCCGAGGACGACATCGACTGGGCCGACCTCTCGCCGGCCGCCTCGCAGAAGTTCCTGGCCCGCGCGCTGCGCGTGATGTCCGAGGCGACCAGCGAGCCCGGTGTCGCGTTCGACGGCGGCGACGTCGAGCTGCGCAAGGTCACCCACCACACGATCGACGAGGTCACCAAGCTGATCGAGTCCTACCGCTTCAACGTGGCGGTGGCGCGCATGATGGAGCTGACCTCGGCCGCGCGCAAGGCCATCGACTCGGGCTGCGGCCCCGCCGACCCGGCGGTCCGCGAGGCCGCGGAGACGCTGGCGATCATGCTGTCGCTGGTGGCCCCCTACACCGCGGAGGAGGGCTGGGAGCGGCTGGGCCGCACCGGGCCCGTGGCCTTCGGCGGGTGGCCTGCCGCCGATCCCGCGCTGCTGGTGCAGGAGTCCGTCACCTGCGTCGTGCAGGTGGCCGGCAAGGTCCGTGACCGCCTGGAGGTCTCGCCCGGCATCTCCGAGGAGGAGCTGAGGGCCCTGGCCCTGGCCTCGGAGAAGGTCTCCGCCTACCTGACGGGCATGCCGCGCAAGGTGATCGTCCGGGCGCCGAAGCTGGTCAACATCGTCCCGTGACGTCGTCCCGGCCCCTGGTGTGGTGGGGCCGGGACGCCTCGGGAAGCCCCGGGCACGTCCGGAGGCCTCTCAAAGGGTGCGCAGGGCGGGGAGGAGCTCCTTCTCCGCCCAGTCGAAGAACGGCTGCTGCTGGTCGTGCCCGATCTGCACCAGCGCCACGTGCGTGAAGCCGCCGTCGGCGAACTTCTTGACGGCCTGCACGACCGCGTCCACGTCGTCGCCGCACGGCACGCTCTGCGCCACGTCCTCGGGGCGTACGGTGCCGGAGGCCGCGGCGAAGTTCACCGGACCGGGCAGCTCGGCCATGACCTTCCAGCCGCCGGAGGCCGCCCATCGCCACAGGCGGTGGGCCCGCTCCTTGGCGGCCTCCGGATCGGGGTCGTAGGCGATGGGCAGCTGGCCGTAGACGGGCTTGCCCTGGCCGCCGGCCGCGTTGAACTGCTGGACGACGTCCGGCATCGGCTCGTTGACGACCAGCACGTCGCCGTGCTCGGCGGCGATCTCCGCGGACCTGCCGGCGGAGGCGGCGATGCCGATCGGCACGGGCTCGTCCGGCAGGTCGTAGAGCTTGGCCGAGTCCACGTCGAAGAATTCGCCTTGATAGGTGACGTAGTCGCCGTCGAACAGCTCCCTGATGATCTGCACGGCCTCGGCGAACATCCGATGCCTGGTGTCCACGGACGGCCATCCCGCGCCGACGACGTGCTCGTTCAGATTTTCGCCCGAGCCCAGGCCGAGCGTGAACCTGCCCTGCGTCAGCACACCCATGGTGGCGGCCTTCTGCGCCACCACGGCGGGGTGGTAACGCAGGATGGGGCAGGTCACGTACGTCATGAGCGGCAGCCGCTCGGTGACCTGGGCCGCGGCGCCGAGCACCGACCAGCAGTAAGGCGAGTGCCCCATCTCCTCGAGCCACGGGAAATAGTGGTCCGAGATGACCGCGTAGTCGAAGCCGATCCGCTCGGCCGCCGAGGCGTAGTCGACGAGCTCGCGGGCCGGCGTCTGTTCGGACATCAAGGTGTAGCCGATTTGTACCATGCGCCCGGAGCTACCCAAGTATGTCCGGATTAGTGCAGATCATGCACGAGGGCGTCACCGTCCCAGCTCGTCGAGCACCAGCCCCAGGCCGATGCCCAGCAGCCAGATGTCCTTGGAGACCCCGATGCCCTCCGGGGACGGCCGCAGGCTGCCCTCGCGGCGCATTCCCGGCGTCTTGAGATACAGGCCGAGCAGCCCGCCCGCGAACCCGGTCAGCGCGGCCCCGGTCAGCAGCGACGGCACGAACGGCAGCAGCAGGGCCGTGCCGAGGGCGATCTCGGCCCGCGAGAGCAGCCGGGTGAAGGTCACCGGGTCCATGCGGCCGAGGAACGGGTACGTGCCCGCGGCCATCCCGTGCAGGCCGGCGGCGGCCTGTTCGTCGGCGCCCGACTTGTCGAGGCCGGAGTTCAGGATGATGGCGGCGGCGGCCAGGCGGGGCGGGAGTTGGTGCGGTCGAGCGAAGATCCTCATGGTTCCCTCTGTTGCATGAAATATCGGTATTCACCTCCTTCCCGCGCATTTCCGAACAACCCAGGATTGACCGTTCCGGGGACGCCGCAGGTCCGCCGGGAGGAGAATCGATGGGCCGGGCTTGGCGCCGCGCATTAGTGTGCAGCTGTGACAAATGGCGCATACCTGAGATATCCGCATCTGCACGGTGACCTGGTCACCTTCGTCGCCGACGACGACGTCTGGCTGGCCCCGCTGTCGGGAGGAAGGGCCTGGCGGTTCACCGCCGACCGCGTACCGGTGTCGGATCCGAGATTCTCGCCCGACGGCGCCCGCATCGCCTGGACCGGCGGCCGGGAAGGCGCTCCCGAGGTGTTCGCGGCCGAGATCGACGGCCCCGAGGGCGAGCGGCTGACCCACTGGGGCAGCGCCTGGACGGGAGTGCGCGGCTGGACCGAGGACGGGCAGGTGCTGGCGATCAGCCCGACGGGGCAGAGCAGTCGCGTCCGGAGCTGGGCGTATGCGGTGCCGCTCGACGGCGGGGCGGCGACGCGGCTGCCGTGCGGATGGGTCAGCGACGTGGCCGTCAGCGGCGGGCGGGTCGCCACCGTGTCGCCGATGTGGCGTGAGCCCTCGTACTGGAAGCGGTACCGGGGCGGGACCGCAGGCAAGATCTGGGTGGACGCCGACGGCGACGGGGAGTTCGCCAGGCTCTTCACCGACAGCACGGCGCAGTACTGGTCGGTCAGCTGGGTGGGGGACAGGATCGTCTTCCTGGCCGACATCGACGGCGTCGGGAACCTCTACTCCGCCCTGCCCGACGGCTCGGACCTGCGCAAGCACAGCTCACACGAGGAGTTCTACGCCCGCCACGCCACCGGTGACGGGCAGCGGGTGATCTACAGCCACGCCGGTGACCTGTGGCTGCTGGAGAGCCTGGACGCCGAGCCGTACCGGCTGGACGTGCGGCTCGGCGGGCCGCGCCCGGGGCGGTCCAGGCGGCCGGCGCCGCTGCGGGCCGGCTTGTTCTCGCCTGACGCCACCGGACGGGCCAGCGCGGTCGAGATCCGCGGCACCGCGCACTGGGTGCCCCACCGCGACGGGCCCGCGAGCGCGCTGCGCGTGCAGCCCGGCGTCCGCGTACGGCTGCCGCAGGTCCTCGACGCCGACGGGCGTGCCGTCTGGGTGTCGGACGCGAGCGGCGAGGACGCGCTGGAGATCGGCACGCCCGGCGGCGATGTCCGCACGCTGGCCGCCGGGGAGCTCGGGCGGGTGCTGGAGCTGGAGGCCGCGCCCGACGGCAAGCACGCGGCCGTCGCCACCCACGACGGGCGGCTGCTGATCGCCGACCTCGAGACCGGCACCTTGCGCCAGCTCGACCGCACCACACAGGGGGACATCAGCGGTCTGACGTTCTCGCCCGACTCCGGCTGGCTCGCCTGGGTGCACCCGCACCACGAGCCCTTGTCGCAGATCAGGATGGGGCGGGTGGACGGCACGTCGGTGATCGACGTGACGCCGGTGCGGTTCGCCGACTACGACCCCGTTTTCACCAAGGACGGCAAGCACCTGGCGTTCCTGTCGGTGCGGACCTTCGACCCCGTGTACGACGCGCACGTCTTCGACCTGTCGTTCCCCTACGGGTGCAAGCCGTACATCGTGCCGCTGAAGGCCGACACCCCGTCGCCGTTCGACCCCTCGCTGCAGGGACGCGGCTTCAACGGCGAGGACGACAAGCCCAACAAGGATGACAAGAAGGACGACTCGCCGCCCCGCACCGAGGTGGACCCGGAAGGGCTCGCCTCGCGCGTGGTGCCCGTGCCGGTGCCGGCCGCGCGGTACGGCAATCTGCGGACCGCCAAGGACGCCCTGCTCTGGCTGCGCCACCCGCTGGCCGGCCAGCTCGGCGACGGCACCGAGCAGGCGCAGGAGACCGTCCTGGAGCGCTACGACCTCAAGAAGCGCGCCAAGAGCGAGCTGGGCAGGGAAGTGCGCTCGTTCGAGGTCAGCGGCGACGGCACCAGGCTCGTCACCAACGGCAAGAACGGCCTGCAGACCCGCGCCGCCACCGAAGGCGACGAGGTCGTCACCGTCGACCTCGACCGGATCACCGTCCAGATCGACCCGGTCGCCGAGTGGAGGCAGGGCTTCCAGGAGGCCGGGCGGCTCATGCGCGACCACTTCTGGCGCGAGGACATGGGCGGAGTGGACTGGCAGGGAGTGCTCGACCGGTACGCGCCGCTGGTCGAGCGCATCGGCGCGCATTCGGAGCTGATCGACCTGCTCTGGGAGACGCAGGGCGAGCTGGGCACCTCCCATGCCTACGCCATCGCGCCCAACGGCGGCTCCGACCCTCGCCGCCGCCAGGGGCTGCTCGGCGCCGACCTGACCAGGGACGCCGACGGCGTATGGCGGGTCGAGCGCATCCTGCCCGGCGAGACCTCCGACCACGCCGCCCGCTCTCCCCTCCTCGCCCCCGGCGTCGCCGTCCGCCCCGGTGACGCGATCATCGCGGTGGGCGGGCGCCCGGTGGATCCCGTACGCGGGCCGCTCGCCCTGCTGGCCGGCACCGCGAACCAGCCCATCGAGCTGACCGTGCGCCCCGCCTCCGGCGGCGACCCGCGCCGCGTCGTGGTCAGCCCGATCGCGGACGAGTCGCCGCTGCGCTACCACGACTGGGTGGAGAGCCGGCGGGCCGTCGTGCGGGAGGCGTCCCGCGGGCGGCTCGGATATCTGCACATGCCGGACATGGTGGCGTCGGGGTGGGCGCAGTTCCACCGCGACCTGCGTACCGAGATGGCGCGCGACGGGCTGATCGTCGACATGCGGGAGAACAGCGGCGGGCACCTGTCGGAGCTGGTGCTGGAGAAGCTGTCCCGCAAGGTCACCGGGTGGGCGCTGGTCCGCGGGTACGAGCCGATGCGGTATCCGGAGGACTCGCCGCGGGGGCCTGTCGTGACGGTCACCGACGAGTTCGCGGGCTCGGACGGGGACATCGTGAGCGCCGGGATCAAGAACCGCGGCATCGGGCCGCTGGTGGGGACGCGGACGTGGGGCGGGGTGATCGGCATCGACTCCCGCTACACCCTCGTGGACGGCACTCGGGTCACCCAGCCCCGGTATTCGTTCTGGCTCGACGGGCCTGGATGGGGGGTGGAGAACCACGGGGTGGAGCCGGACATCGAGGTGGTGATCACTCCCCAGGACCGGGCGGCCGGACGGGACCCGCAGCTGGAGAAGGCGATCGAACTGGCGCTCGCCGCCCTCGAAGAACACCCGCCCGCCACCCCGCCGGACCTGCCACCCCTGTCCTGACCGGCACCGGACCTTCCGGGGATCGCGTCCTGCGCCGACGCGCGGGTCTCGCCGGGTGGGGCGCAGGTCGGCCGCGGCACGCTCTCTCCAGTGGGGCGCAGGTAGGCCGCGGCACGCGCTGCCCGGTGGCGCGCACGTCGAGCGCGGCACGCGCTGCCCGCCGGGCGGTGCCGCTGCCCCGGAAGGCGCCCGGACGATGCGAAGCCGGGTGCGGGCTTCGGTGCGGCGGCGGTCGCGCCGAAGCCACGCACCGTAGGCCGGCCCGCTGCGCGCCTGCTCGAAGGGCCGGTCAGGACTGACACGGCCGGCACGAAGTGCTCCTCCGGCCGGGGCGAGCCGGGCCGGCAACGGCGCGGCACCGCATGCGCGCCACCCCAAGCTCGCCTGACCTAGGGACGGGGGGCGCGCCGGCCGCTCGCTCTTCGACCGTCGTGCCCGGGTCGCGTCTTCCGTCCCTCAACCGTCGCCCGCCGCAGACCCCGCGAGCTCACCGTCAGGTGAGGGTGAGGTCACCGGAAGCGGGACAGGCGGTCGAGGATCTCGGCGAGGATCGGCTCCGTGGTGGCGAAGTTCAGCCGGACGTACTCCGCCCCGCCCGGCCCGAAGGCGGCGCCGTCCGTCAGCATGACCTTGGCCTCGCGTTCGATGACCTCCGCCATCCCCTCCCGCCCGACGTGCAGCCAGGCCAGGTACGTGGCCTGTGGGATCCGGTACCCGAACGTCTCCGGCAGGCGGGCGGCGAGCGTGTGCCGGTTGCGGTCGAGCAGGGCGCGGACCCGCTCCAGCCAGGCGTCCCCGTGCCGCCACGCCGCCACCGTCGCCTCCACGCCGAACAGGTTCGCCGAGCCGTACACGAACGGCGGCTGCGCCTCCAGGGCCTTGAGGACGCCCCGGTGGCCGAGGTGGGCGACCGAGACGCGGATGCCTCCGAGGTTGAACGCCTTCGTCGCGGACGTGAGCGTGACGGTGCGTTCGGGGAGGATCGTGGCGAACGGGATGTGCCGGTGCGGCTCGAACGTCAGGTCGGCGTGGATCTCGTCCGCGATGACGAGCAGGTCGTGGCGCTCGGCCTGCTCGGCCAGCTCGGTCAGCTCCTCCCTGGTGAACACCCGGCCGGTCGGATTGTGCGGATTGACCAGGAGTAGCACCCTGCAGCCCGACAGATCCGGCACCTCGAAACGCCACGAGTCGCCGTCGGGCTCGGCCTGGATGGGATGCAGGGGACGCTCCATGATCTGCAGCGTCGTCAGGAACGGGTGGTACGCGGGCGTGTGCACGGCCACCCCGTCGCCGGGCCGGGTCCACAGATGGAGCAGCACCTGGAGTGCCTGGTTGAGGTCGCTGAACGTACGGACGAGCGAGGGATCGGGGGACCAGCCGTACCTGCCCGCCATGCGCTCGGCGAACGCCTCCGACAGCGGCCCGGCGTTGGGCTGGTCCAGCCAGACCGGATAACCGAGGTCGCCGCCGGCGCGCCGCCGCAACGCCTCGATCACTTCGGGCGCGGTCGGCAGATCCATGTCGGCGATCCAGGCGGGAATGACCCCTGGACCGGCCTTTGCCCATTTAAATCCATCATTTTGCGCCTTGAGGTCTTCTGGGCGGTATGCGTCGTTCACCCGAACATTCTAGGATTTTGCAATGTCGTGAGGTGGTGAGGTGGATTGTGGCAGGCTGGGCGGCGATGACGCCTCACCCGAAGATCGATGCCATTGTCGAGACGTACCTGTCCCTGGCCGACGCGGAGGCGCCCGGACTGGTCGAAGGGCTCTATCTGGAGGGGTCGGCGGCCCTGGACGACTACCGGCCGGACACGAGTGACGTGGACTTCGTCGCCGTGACGGCCGCCGAACCACCCATCGGGGCGCTCGCACGCATCCACCACCGCCTCGGCGCCCATCCGTTCGAGGGCGTCTACCTCACGTGGGACGACCTCCGCCGCAACCCCTCCGACCTCGGCGAACGCCCCCAGGCCCACGCCGGCAAGCTCGCGCTCAGAGGCGGCGTCAACCCGGTCACCTGGCACACACTGGCCCACCACGGCGTGACCTGCCGCGGCCCCAAACCGGCCGAACTCGACATCTGGACCGATCCCGCCGCCCTCGCCGCCTGGACCGACGACAACCTGGACCGCTACTGGCGGCGTCTGGTGACCCGCGCTTCCCGGCTGCCCTCCCCGTGGGGGCTGGCCACTCTCGGCGGGTACGGCGCCGTGTGGATCGTGACGGGCGTCTCCCGGATGCACTACACGCTGGCGACCGGCGACGTCACCTCCAAGACGGGTGCGGCCCGGCACGCGCTGGAGGTGTTCCCTGAGCGCTGGCACCGGGTGGTCGACGAGGCGCTGCGCCTGCGCGCGGACGACACCGCGCAACCGTCGTTCGTCAGCCTGGTCTCGGGGCTGAGCGAACACTTCGGCGCGGACCGGCGCTCGCTGTACGCCTCCCCCTTCGAGCGCCGGAGCGACGTGCTGGGCTTCGCCGACCAGGCGATCGTCGCCGCGCACGAGTTGTACGCCGCCCGCTGAGCCCCCTGTCTCGCATGGCGGAACGGATCAGGCGAGAACGGGCCGGGCGGACGGGGGATTGACGGCCGGGTCGGCCGCAGGATACGAATACGCCCAAACGAGCTCACCGTGTCGATTCTGACCAGGTGAGATGTTAGCGCTAACATCGCGGAGGGCCGCTGGATGCGTACACATCGAGGCCATGGAAGGGCGTTATCCGGCGTCCTCGCGCTGCTCGTAGCCGTCGCGACCGTCGTGTTCGCGCCGGGCATCGCCCACGCCGCCGGCCCGGCGCCGCACTACCTGATGACCGCGTTCACCAACAGCAGCGAGTCGAACATGTACGTCTACGACTCGGTGAACGCCACCACCTTCAGCCTCGTCCGCGCCAACGCCTACACCCCGCCGTCCGGGCTGATCCGCGACCCCAGCGTGCTGCGGCACACCGACGGCTACTACTACCTCGTCTACACCACCAACTGGACCGGCGACACGATCGGGTTCGCCCGCAGCGCCGACTACGTGAACTGGACGTTCCTCCGCAACGTCACCGTCGGTCTGAACGGCGCGACCGGCAGCACCTGGGCACCGGAGTGGTTCAGGGACTCCGACGGGAGCGTCCACGTGATCTACTCGGCGTCCACGACGGGCACCGCGGGGCAGTTCCGGCCGTACCGGATCACCGCCACCAACAGCGCGCTGTCGTCCTGGAGCGCCCCGACCCCGCTCGGCATCCCGGCGAACTACATCGACAGCTTCGTCGTCAAGGTCGGCTCCACGTACCACAACTTCCTCAAGAACGAGACGACCAAGTACATCGAGCACGCCACCGCCACCTCGCTCAACGGCCCCTGGCAGTTCGTCGGCACCGGCAACTGGGCCGGTTGGGGCTCGGGGCTGGAGGGCCCGGCGCTGACCCGGCTGCCCGACGGCCGGTGGCGCATCTACTTCGACAACTACACCGGCGGCCGCTACTACTACGCCGACAGCTCGATCCTCACCTCGTTCGGCGCCAAGGTCGAGTTGCCCGGACTGTCCGGCACCGCCCGGCACTTCACCGTGCTGCGCGAGGATGTCGGCGACACGACGGCGGTGCCGACCGGCAACCGCTCGCTGCGCTCGGCCAACTTCCCCGACCGGTACGTACGCCACCGCGACTTCCTCGCCTACGTGGACCCGCTCAGCGCCTCCAGCCCGCTCGCCGATCGCCAGGACGCCACGTTCGCCGTCGTCGCCGGGCTCGCGCACTCGGGCTGTTACTCGTTCCGGGCGATCAACCACTCCGGCTACTACCTGCGGCACTACAACATGCGGCTGACCCTGCAACGCGACGACGGTTCGGCGATCTTCAAGGGCGACGCGACGTTCTGCGGCCGCTCCGGGCCGGTCGGCGGCGGCACGCTCTCGTTCGAGTCCTACAACCTGCCCGGCCGCTACCTGCGCCACTACAACCACGAGATGCGGCTGGACCTGTGGGCGTCCGGCTCGGTGTTCGCCTCCGACGCCTCGTACACGGTCACCTCCCCCCTGGCCTGAAGGACATCCGATGCCCTTGCGGAAAACAGCCATCGCCGCCCTGGCTACGCTGCTCGTCGTGTTCGCCAACCTGCTGTCGCCGGGCCCCGCCCACGCCTCGCCCGCCGTCCAATACACCAACCCGCTGGCCGCGCAGCGCGCCGACCCGCACATCTTCCGCCACACCGACGGCTACTACTACTTCACGGCGACCGTCCCCGAGTACGACCGCATCGTGCTGCGCCGGGCCACCACCATCCAGGGCCTGGCCGGCGCGCCGGAGACGGTCATCTGGCGCAAGCACGCCACCGGCGAGATGGGCGCGCACATCTGGGCACCGGAGATCCACTTCATCAACGGCAAGTGGTACGTCTACTTCGCCGCCGGCCGAGCCGATGACGTGTGGCGGATCCGCATGTACGTGCTGGAGAGCTCCAGCGCCAACCCCCTGACCGGCGCCTGGACCGAACGCGGCCGGATCGTCACGCCCTGGGACACCTTCTCCCTGGACGCCACCACATTCGTCGCGAACGGCGTCCGCTACCTGCTCTGGGCGCAGCAGGAGCCCGGCATCGCCACCAACTCCAACCTGTACATCGCCCGCATGGGCGCCAACCCCTGGACGATCACCGGCACCACGACACGCCTGACCATCCCCACGCTGGCCTGGGAGACGCGTGGCTTCAAGGTCGCCGAGGGGCCGTCGGTGCTGCAACGTAACGGCCGGCTCTTCCTCACCTACTCCGCCAGCGCCACGGACGCCAACTACTGCCTCGGCCTGCTGACCGCCTCGGCCTCGGCCGACCCGCTGCAGGCGTCCTCCTGGACCAAGAGCCCCGACCCGGTCTTCGCCTCCAGCGCCGCGACCAGCCAGTACGGCCCCGGCCACAACTCCTTCACGGTCTCGGAGGACGGGCAGAGCGACATCCTCGTCTACCACGACCGCAACTATCGCGATATTTCAGGCGATCCTCTGAACGATCCGAACCGACGGACCCGCGTCCAGAAGGTGTACTGGCGCGCCGACGGCACTCCGGACTTCGGCATCCCGGTGCCCGACGGGGCGACGCCGGTGCGGCTGATGTCGTACGACACGCCGGGGTCGGCGATCCGGCACTACGACTTCCGCGCCCGCCTGGACGCCAACGTCACGCCACTCGCGGACTCCCAGTTCCGGATCGTCACCGGCCTCTCGGGCTCCGGGACGGTCTCCCTGGAGTCGACCAACTTCCCCGGGTACTACCTGCGGCATCGCAACTACGAAGCGTGGGTGCAGCAGCGGGACGGCACCAGCCTGTTCAACGCGGACGCCAGTTTCCACCGCCGCACCGGGCTCGCCGGCTCGGGCACGGTCTCGTTCGAGTCGGTGAACTTCCCCGGGTATTTCGTCCGGCATCGTGCCGGCCAGGTCTGGCTGGAGCGGAACGACGGCACGAGCGCGTACCGAAACAGCGCCAGCTTCATCCTGGAGTGAACGTGCCGTCGACATGCGCCTGGCCGGGCGACGTAAAGACCCGCCCAGGCGCATGTCGACGGGGATGCGGTCAACGCATGGGACACCTGTCGGAGATGGCGGCCCGACGCGACGTGCCGAGACCACGCAGCACTGTCACGTACGGTGCCGCCACGAACGGTGCCGCCTGAGGCGGTGAGCGGAACCCGACGCCATGGACGAGTTGGGCCCGCATTCCCACGATCATCACTCCACCTGTGCTTCCTGATGTCCCCTGTGGCCGGTGTGACGGCCAAAGGGGGTGAAGGCAGGCGCGGAGCCGATCATGCGAGGGAACGGAGCCGGGCGTATGAGAGGTGTGGACTCGAGGTGTGTTACCCAAGCGAGGGATGAGGGCGGTGGGCATCCTCCATGCGGGGTCGGCGGTGCGGTGCCGTACCCCGTCGGTGCCTTGTTTCGGCGCGCGCCGGAACGCGGCGCGGCGATGTGGACGCGCGCCCGAGCCATCGCCCCTAGAGCCGGCGCAGGACCGCCACGACCTTGCCCAGGACGCTGGCCTCGTCGCCGGGAATGGGCTCATAGTTGGGGTTGTGGGGCACGAGCCAGACGTGGCCGTCCTTGCGCTTGAAGGTCTTGACGGTGGCCTCGCCGTCGATCATGGCGGCGACGATGTCACCGCTCTCCGCCACCGGCTGCTGGCGGACGACCACCCAGTCGCCGTCGGCGATCGCGGCCTCGATCATCGAGTCACCGGCGACCTGGAGCAGGAACAGCGTGCCCTCGCCCACGAGCTGCTTGGGCAGGGCGAAGACGTCCTCCACGCTCTCCTCGGCCAGGATCGGTCCACCGGCGGCGATGCGCCCGACGAGCGGGACGTAGGCGGCCGTGGGCCGGTTGACCGTGGACTCCTCGTCGGCCGCGTCAGGGTCGACCCAGAGCACCGGCTCGCCCGGCAGGCGCACCTCGAGGGCGCGCGGCCGGTGGGGGTCGCGCCTGAGGTAGCCCTTGCGCTGCAGCGCCGTCAGCTGGTGTGACACGCTGGACGTGCTGGTCAGCTGTACGGCTTCGCCGATCTCCCGCATGGAAGGCGGATAGCCGCGCTGTTGCACCGAGTCGCGAATCACTTCGAGGATCTTGCGCTGCCTGGGCGTCAGGCCCAGGGAGTCGCGTCTGCGCACCGCGAGGTCGCTGACCCCGTTTGCGTCATCCCGCTCGGTCATGCTCTTCCTCCTCGCCGGGCGGCCCGCCTCACCGGCGAACCTCCCGTTCTGTGGTCTCGATGTCGCACACAGCGACGTTATCGCTGTTGAAGATCATCTTCAAACAATTGTTCGAGTCTTCCTCGAAATTGTTGCCAGTGTGGTGTACAACATCGTACGGGAGTTCGATCGACACCGTGTTCGATTTGCTGATCTTTATTCGGCCTTTTCCTCGGGCCACACGGCAGGAGGTCATCCGTGCGAGCGACCACAAACACGAACACGACCAGCGAAGACGCCAAACAGCTCACACTCATCGCCGACGCCACGCAGAGTAAGGACCGACGGGGAGACAATACGCGGGGTGAGAGCGGCTCCCGGGTAAATTCCGGCAAGAGGTTGGGGCTCCGTTCGAGCGGTATGGGAAGGCGCGGAGGATCTTCATCCGGGGGCGGCGCGGGACGGGGTCAGGGGAGGCCCCATTTGCGGCTGGTTCCTCCACCGCGGTCCAGTGCAGACGCGGGCGAAACCGCCCCGAGGAGCGAAGTGCCGGCACGTTCGCCCCGCGGCGACACGCCCGCCGCCCGAAGGCGCGGCGACACACCTGCCGCCCGTAGAGCCGGCCCCGCCGGTCCGGCGTCGGAACCGCGTGGAGCGCTGGAGGCCGGGGCTCGACGGCGAAGGGCTCCTGTGGAGGGGCGCGGCGACCCGACGGGAAGACCCGGCGGTCGAGAAGGGTCCGGCATCCGGAAAGCCGGACGTCCGATCGACGGCGGCCCGGCCGGTCCTCCGGACGCCGAGCGGTGGCCGCCCGCTCAAGCCGGCAGAGGACGCCAAGGGATGGGAGCCGGTACGGGTAGGGGAGGACCCGGCACCGGCGCGAGGCCGCTCTTGGGCGCTGTCCGCGGCGGCTCGCGGACAGGCACAACGCGTGGAGGCGGTACGGGGGGCGGGCTCGCATCAGGCATGGAGCGGGGCGACGGCGTACGCGGCTCCGGCGCGGTCGCAGCGCCGCGCGGTCGCTGGTTCGGCGGGCGCGGGGAGCGAAGCGGTCGCGAGTCCGGCGGAGGCGTGGAGTCGGTCGGTCGCGGGTCCGGCGGGGGCGTGGAGTCCGGCGGTCGCGAGTCCCGGGTGGGTGCAGCGCCGCGACGTCGCGGGTCCGGTGCGGGCGCGGAGCTGCGAGGTCGTGAGTTCGGTGCGGGCGCGCAGCCGGGCGGCGATGTGGTGCGGGCGGGCAGGCGACGTGGAAGGGCTCCCGGTGCCGGCAAAGTGCGTGGTCGGCTTGTGGCGGCCGACGGACGGCCGGGATCCGGCGCTCGCAAACGGCGGGGAGGTGCCACGCCCGCCGAAGCGGCCCGTCGGCGGTGGGGGCGTCGTGGCATGGGGTGGCGGGATCGGCGGCGCTCTGGCCGGCTCGATCGCCGTTCCGCGCCGCCGGTGCGGCTGACCCGGCGCGGACGGGTCGTGCTGGTGGTCGCGGTGGCGCTGTTGTCGCTGGGCGGGTTCTGGCTCGGCACGCGTGCCGCCGGTCATGCGGCGGTGCAGGTGGTGGTGCCCAGCCATGCCGGGCTGCCATGGGTGGAGGTCCGTCAGGGCGACACGTTATGGGCGATCGCCGACGTGCTGTCCGGGGGTGAGAATCCTGGGGCTGTGGTAGAGGCGATCAAGCGGCTGAACGGCCTGCCGGACTCGATCATCCACCCCGGCACCCGGCTCTACGTCCCGAGAGACATCGCCGCCGTGGTGCGCTGATCCACCCTGGCGCTTGCTCGATCGGCGGGCTGCTCGGCTTCCCACCCGACGTCGCTCCTATCTGGTCACCGGTCGGAGGAAGCCAGACCACGGCGCCGAGGGCCCGAGGCGGCGCTGGGTCGGAGCGGCGCTGGGTCGGAGCGGCGCTGGACCGGGGCGAGGAACGGCGCCCGCTCCTGCCGTGCGATGCGGGTTATCGGATACCTGCCCCGGCCGGCCGGCAAGGGCGGCTGCCCCGGGTCGTCGCCCAGGGCTGCCTGCTCGAGCCCAACCCCCCGCCGAGGAGGTGGCCCGCAGAAGCGGTAGGCGGAGGAGGGTGCGGCGCAGTTCGCCTCACGGCGTGGCGCCCGAGGCGGCACCAACGCGGTTCACTCTCACGGCGTGGGGCCGAAGAGGGTCATTGGGTCGGTTCGCCTTACGGCAGGGTGTGCCGGTGGGGGAGTGTGTGTCGTTCGGTACGGTTGTGAGGCTCCTTCACGGACGTGTCGCAGCGCAATCCATGTGACGAAATCCAGGCGTCGACCTCGCCTCCCGCGCACGGCGACGACCTCGACACGCCGGAGGATTCGGAGGACCGGGGGCTGATCAGCGACTTCATCAGGATCGGCGGGCTCAACTTGCGTTCATGGTCGCACGCTTCTACGGTTGGACCACAACATCTAGTAGTTACACCGATGTAGTTCACCACACCTTGTGTTTCCGTGACCGCTCCATGGTCAGCCGTGGAGTGTGCGCGAGCGTCCCGTGACGACGGTTCCGGGCGGGTGGTGGCCGCAGGTCTAGGAGGCGAAAAGCGTGCACTGTCCGTTCTGTCGCCACCCTGACACCAGGGTCATCGACAGCCGCTCCACGGACGACGGCGCGGCCATCCGGCGCCGCCGGACCTGTCCGGAGTGCGGGCGCCGGTTCACCACTCAGGAGACCGTACTGCTCATGGTGAGCAAGCGCAGTGGAGTGACCGAGCCGTTCTCACGGGACAAGGTCGTCGCGGGCGTGCGGCGGGCGTGTCAGGGCAGGCCGGTCAGTGAGGATTCGCTGGCGCAGCTCGGGCAGCGGGTGGAGGAGGCGATCAGGGCCAAGGGCGCGGCCGAGATCCCCTCCAACGAGGTGGGGCTGGCCATCCTGGGTCCGCTGCGGGAGCTGGACGAGGTGGCCTACCTGCGTTTCGCATCGGTGTATCGCGGTTTCGAGAGCCTGGCGGACTTCGAGGCCGAGATCAAACAGTTGAAGGCGGAGAAGGGGGAGTCATGACGGAGACAGCCAGCGGTTCAGTCGCGCGCGGGGGCAAGCGTCCGCGTAAGGGGCTGAAGATGAAGCGGATCTTCACCAAGCCCGGCGTTCACCCGTATGACGAGATCCAGTGGGAACGCCGCGATGTCGTCATGACGAACTGGCGCGACGGCTCGGTCAACTTTGAGCAGCGGGGCGTCGAGTTCCCCGAGTTCTGGTCGGTCAATGCGGCCAACATCGTGACGACCAAATACTTCCGCGGCGCCGTGGGCACCCCGCAGCGTGAGTGGAGCCTGAAGCAGCTGATCGACCGGGTCGTCGGCGTCTACACCCGCACCGGCCTCGAGCACGGTTACTTCGCCGGCGAAGAGGATGCCGAGATCTTCGATCATGAGCTGAAGCACGCGCTGGCGCACCAGGTGTTCGCGTTCAACTCGCCGGTCTGGTTCAACGTGGGCACGCAGTCGCCGCAGCAAGTGAGCGCTTGCTTCATCCTCTCCGTGGACGACACGATGGAGTCGATCCTGGAGTGGTACAAAGAAGAGGGCGTGATCTTCAAGGGCGGCTCCGGCTCCGGGGTCAACCTGTCCAGGATCCGTTCCTCCAAGGAGTTGCTCTCCAGCGGCGGCACGGCCAGCGGGCCGGTGTCGTTCATGCGCGGCGCCGACGCGTCGGCGGGGACGATCAAGTCGGGCGGCGCCACCCGGCGGGCGGCCAAGATGGTCGTGCTCGACGTCGACCACCCCGACATCGAAGAGTTCATCGAGACCAAGGCGCGTGAGGAAGACAAGATCCGCGCGCTGCGGGACGCCGGCTTCGACATGGACCTCGGCGGCAAGGACATCGTCAGCGTCCAATACCAGAACGCCAACAACTCCGTGCGCGTCTCCGACGAGTTCATGCGCGCGGTGGAGAAGGGCGACAAGTTCGGCCTGCGCGCCCGCCTCAGCGGCGAGGTGATCGAGACCGTCGACGCCAAGGACCTGTTCCGCAAGATGGCCAAGGCCGCCTGGGAGTGCGCCGACCCCGGCCTGCAGTACGACGACACGATCAACGACTGGCACACCACCCCTGAGACGGGGCGGATCACGGCGAGCAACCCCTGCAGCGAGTACGTCCACCTGGACAACTCCTCCTGCAACCTGGCCAGCATCAACCTGCTGAAGTTCCTGAAGGACGACAACTCCTTCGACGTCGCCAACTTCGTCAAGCTGACCGAGCTGATCATCACTGCGATGGACATCTCGATCACGTTCGCCGACTTCCCGACCGAGAAGATCGGCGAGACGACGCGGGCATACCGTCAGCTCGGCATCGGCTACGCCAACCTGGGCGCGCTGCTGATGGCGACCGGCCACGCCTACGACTCCGACGGCGGCCGGGCGGTGGCCGGAGCGATCACGTCGCTGATGACCGGCGTGTCCTACCGCCGCAGCGCGGAGCTGGCCGGCGTGGTGGGGGCGTACGAGGGATATGCCAGGAACGCCGAGCCGCACAAGCGCGTCATGCGCAAGCACGCGGCGGCGAACGACGACCTGCGCACGATCGGCTCGATGGACGCCAAGATCCACGCGGAGGCGTCGCGGCAGTGGGCGGAGTGCCTCAAGCTCGGCGAGAAGAACGGCTACCGCAACGCCCAGGCGAGCCTCCTGGCCCCGACCGGCACCATCGGCCTCATGATGGATTGCGACACGACCGGCATCGAGCCGGACCTGGCGCTGGTCAAGTTCAAGAAGCTCGTCGGCGGCGGCTCCATGCAGATCGTCAACCAGACGATCCCGCGGGCCCTCAAGCAGCTCGGCTACCAGCAGGAGCAGATCGAGGCCATCGTCGAGTACATCGCCGAGCACGGCCACGTCGTCGACGCGCCGGGCCTGCGCAACGAGCACTACGAGGTGTTCGACTGCGCGATGGGCGAGCGGGCGATCGCGCCGATGGGGCACGTCCGCATGATGGCGGCCACCCAGCCGTTCCTGTCCGGCGCCATCTCCAAGACGGTCAACCTGCCCGAGTCGGCCACGGTCGACGACATCGAGCAGGTCTACATGGAGGGCTGGAAGCTCGGGCTCAAGGCCCTGGCCGTCTACCGCGACAACTGCAAGGTCGGCCAGCCGCTGTCGGCCGGCAACGGCTCCAAGAAGGAGGAGCCCGCGGAGCCCGAGGTCAAGGTCGTCGAGGTGCACCGGCCGACCCGGCGGCGCATGCCCAACCAGCGGCCGAGCATGACCACCCGCTTCACGGTGGGCGGCGCCAAGGGCTACATGACCGCCTCGTCCTACCCGGACGACGGGCTCGGCGAGGTGTTCCTCAAGATGTCCAAGCAGGGCTCGACCCTGGC
This sequence comes from Nonomuraea sp. SYSU D8015, assembly GCF_008065375.1. Classification (GTDB taxonomy): domain Bacteria; phylum Actinomycetota; class Actinomycetes; order Streptosporangiales; family Streptosporangiaceae; genus Nonomuraea. Next base: position 4,346 of record NZ_VJYI01000024.1, on the reverse strand, counting down.
TGGCGTCATGGACGCGTTCTCCGTCGCGATCTCCATCGGGCTCCAGTACGGCGTGCCGCTGGAGACGTACATGAGCAAGTTCGTGAACATGCGGTTCGAGCCCGCGGGCATGACGGACGACCCGGACATCCGCATGGCGACGTCCGTGATGGACTACATCTTCCGCCGGCTGGCCCTCGACCACCTGCCGTACGACGAGCGGGCGGCCCTGGGCATCTTCTCGGCGGCCGAGCGGGCCGCGCAGCAGCGCGGCGAGGACCCGGCGGCGCTGCAGGAGACGGTTGACCGGGAGGCGCTGGCGCAGTCGGCGCCGATCGAGGAGAAGCCCAAGGAGACGGCGGCCGACCCGGTGTCGGCGGCAAAGGAGCTGACGCTGGAGAGCCACCAGCGCTTCACGGCCGACGCCCCGCTCTGCATGACCTGCGGCACCAAGATGCGCCCCGCCGGCAGCTGCTACGTCTGCGAGGGCTGCGGCTCCACCAGCGGCTGCAGCTGACTCCCCGAAGTCATCCGGTCTAACCGGAACTCGGCGCTTCGGCTGAGGTCTTGCTGATGTTGGGTTTACAGGGAGGTTCGGCCTTTGGGCCGGACCTCCTTGCTATTGACGCAGGGCCCTCACATGCTAGTCTCCGGTTTAACCGGCACATCGCCGGTTAAACCGGAAGAGGTATTGTGGCGGATAGTCACCTTCGTCTCGTGCAGGGAACCCCTCAACAGGGGGTGCATGCGGAGCTCTTCGCCGACATGCTGCGGGGCTACGGCACCATGCTTTTGGCGGCCGGCAGGGATCGGCAATCGACCGGCAAGCTCCTGCAGATGCTTCGTGGATTCGTCGTGTGGTCGGACGCCTGGCCTTGGGAGTGGACTGCTCAGGACGTCGATGAGTGGTCGGCCGACATGCGTGAGCGTGAGATCGCACTGTCTACGCTGCGCAGCCGCCAAGGTGTAGTTCGCCGGTTCTGCGAGTATGCCGTCAACCCGCAGTACCCGTGGGTCGAGCGGTGTCAGGAGGCGTTCGGCCAAGTGCCGAAACAGGTCTGCCACGAATGGAACACCACCCGGCACATCGAAGAATACGATCACCGGCCGGAACGGCGCGAGGTCAGCCGAGACGAGCTGCGGGTGCTTTTCGACCACGTCGACGACCGGGTTGAAGAACTCGTGGCCGCCAACCACAAGGGCGCGGCGATCGCCTGGAGAAACGCGACCATGTTCAAGATTCAGTACGCCACTGGCGTGCGGGCGGGCGAACTCGTCAAGATCCAGACCTGCGATCTGCTGCCCCATCCGGTGGCGCCGCAGTTCGGCCGCTTGGCCGTCGTGAGAGTCCGCTGGGGCAAGCGTAGTAAGGGCGGCACTTACCGCCAACGCGGAGTGCAGATGGTCTTGGACTGGGCGGTCGAGGCGCTTCGCGTCTACTTGGAGGACGTCCGGCCGGTCTTCCCCGAAGGGCCTTGGCTGTGGCCCTCCGAGCGCTGCGACGCCTCCGGCCGTCAGCAGCCGCTCACGACCCGTACCTATCAGAGTGCCTTCGCGGACCGCCGCGATGCTTGTGGCCTGGACACCAACCTGACGCCGCACTGCCTGCGTCACAGCTATCTGACACATACCGCCGAGGCAGGCCGCGATGCCGCATGGCGGCAGCGCCAGGCCGGGCACAAGCTGGCATCGACGACCTCGAACTACACCCACATCGGCGAGGACCATATGAACCGTGAGATGACGGCGGCAATCGCCGACCTGACCGCGCGGACCCGGTAGCGGCAGCGGAGGAACCATGGCCCAGGCGACAGCCAAGAACGACGCCGGCGGTACTGCGCGCGGACCGCTGGTGCGGACCATGCCCTGGGGGCAGGCGGTGCGGTGGCAGCTGCCGGTACTGATGGCCAATGCCCAAATCCGGTTCGCCAAACAGGTCCAGGAACTGCTGACGGCCCAGGGGGTCAAGATCGGACACAGCCGCGTTCACGAGCTAGTGACCCAGGCACCGACACGACTCACCGTCGAGGTTCAGTTCGCGCTGTGCCGGATCTTCGATTGCACGCCGTCCGATCTGTGGCTCGACCTTGGTCAGGTCGCAACTGATCACGAGCCCGACCCCGCAGCCCGGCAACGGCTGCGCGGTGCGAAAGTCGTTCGCGCCGGTGAGTTCCTGTGACGGCCGCCAAGACTGCAGCCGAGATGGCTGAGGCTGTCCACGCTCGCCTTTCCGGCACGACGCTGGATGCTGTCACCGCCGCTATCAAAGCTTCCGGGCTGGCCCAGAGCGGTCTTGCGCGCTTCGTCAACCGTCTACAGAGTCCCGCGGGGGCAGAGTGGCCGAATGTCGCCATGACAGGGGAGGTCGCATATCAGCTGGCGGTTGCACTGCACGAGGCTGGCATCATCGACCGCATTCCCCCGTGCACGCATTGCGGACGCCCCCGTCGGGTGAACTCGCGAGGATCATCGCAGCCGACCTGCAAGGCTTGCGGGCCCCGCAATGCCGACGGGTCCAAGGCCCGGAGCGTTGATCCCGGCAGATCGACGTGCCCTGCCGGACTCCACAGGATGCCGGCATTGGCCTCACACTGCGACAACTGCGCTGACGATCAGGACACCGCTCTTGTCGAGCACGCGATCGTGCAGCTCGGTGCCAGCACCGACGCAGCGCAAAAGGTCATCGTAGACGTCCTTATTCACCGGATATCCCGACGCCGAGTGGCGGAATGGCTGCGCGCTGGCGGGTCACTGACTCAGGACAACGCACCCCCGCCGCTGGTTCAACGGCTTCGGCACGCCCTTGCTGCCGAACTGCCGCATCTTGCCCGGACCCGGTGCGCGGGCTGCGGAAGAGAGCGGCGTGTCCTTCCCCATCGAAGTGAAGACGGCCGTATCTGCGAGAACTGCTATCGGAAGACCTCAGCACGAATCGAGACCTGCCGGTCCTGCCGAAAGGAGCGCCACGTCGCCTGGCGCGACGAAGACGGCTGGCCCTGGTGCGCCCCATGCCGCCGACGCCATCCCGATGTCGCCAAACCATGCTGCCGCTGCGGGAAGACCGGACATGTCGCCGCGCGAACACCGGACGGGCCAATCGGACTCTGCTGCTATCAGACCCCTGTGGAGCAGTGCCATGGCTGCCTACGACACCGCCCTGTCTCCGCCCGGACCGGTGACGGACCGCTCTGCAAGTCCTGCGCCCGACGCCCCTTGGAAACCTGCGCCAATTGCGGACAAGAACGGCTGATCCCTCGGCTGAGGACCCGTGGCCGTCCCGGCTGGTGCTTCGGCTGCATCGCGCAGGCCACAGCGACGTTCGCCACGGTTGGCGAAGACCCTGCGGAGGCCGAAGACGTCGACAACCTGCGGTTAGCAGTATGCGTCGCCTGCGGCAGAGACCACGGCATCAGCTTCCTCCCAGACGGCCCGAGATGCTCCAGCTGCCGAGATCGGGCCATGCGTCGACGGGAGGAGTGCAGCCGCTGCGGGAAGACCAGACGCGTCTTCTTCATCCCCGGAGTCTGCAGCGAATGCCTCGGCGTCGACGTCGGTGGCACCTGCACTGGATGCAGGCTAGAGGACCGGCTCCACTCGGGCGGTCGTTGCGAAAGATGTGTGCTGACCGAGCGCCTCAGCAAGGTCTTCAACGATTGTGGAGACGCAGGCCGCGCGGTCGCCGAGCGGTTGGCCGCCAGCCCCAACCCCAGATCCAGCCTGAACTGGCTCGAGCAGAGCCCCACGGCGCAGATTCTTATCGGACTTCTTCGGCGCGAGCACAAACCCGCTCACGAAGATCTCGACGCGATCGCAAGCCTGGAGCGTGCCGATGGCAAAGCAGATCGGCGCCAAGCCGTCGAGAACGCCAGGATGATCCTCGTCGCGACCGAAGTTCTCGAACCCCGACATGCTCTCGCTGGCCGTTACGAAGCCTGGGCACGACAGGTGCTGGTCAAGGTCGAGCAGGCCGCCGACCGCTGGACTCTCCAGCAGTTCCATCGTCACCGGCTCCTACCATCCGTCGAAGGTCCATGTGAAGCAGGCAAGGCAACTCGTGGCACTGTGAGGCGAGCCCAGAACCAGCTACGTGCTGCGATCGACCTGCTGGCCTGGACTCAACTACGAGGCGGACTGACCGAGCTCGACCGATCAGGCGTCGACGAGTGGCTGGCAGGCCCGAGCACCCGCCACTGGGCCCGGGAGTTCTTGCTCTGGGCAATCCGCCAACGTCTGCTGGACCTTGAGGTGCCCCGGATCTTCCGGACAGGTCCCCAACTAAGGTTGAGGGAGAACCGGAAGGGAAGGCTGTGGCGGGGCGTAACCGACGATTCAGCCAGGAGTTCAAGGACGAAGCGGTCCGCATGGTG
>NZ_VJYI01000023.1 GCF_008065375.1 Nonomuraea sp. SYSU D8015 | reverse complement strand
GCCATCGCCTGGTTCCCTTCGAATCTTGATCTTGCTACTCGAAAGGATCACGCGATGGCCGTCTCCATTTCACGACGCCACGCCTGTGACCAGGTCAAACTCGTACACCACTCCCGTGGACGCAACCGGGTGGCGTGAACGCCACGGGCTGACGAAGGCCTTGGATACCTACACGCCGGCGACGACACCGAAGGTGAGGGCGTTTCTCCAAGAGTGCATCGCTCAAGGCCGCCCCCTGCCCGGAACGACCATGAAGGGCCAGAAGAGCGCGGCCTGCCTCTACCTGGCCGGGATTCTGGGAACCAACGCCCTGCAGGTCAGTCGAATGGTCAACTGCCGCCCTGAGCTTGTCTTCAGCGACCGGGCTCCGCTTCGCACCCCGGTGCGCGGGCTACTGCACGGCCAGCCGTGGAGCGACCAGATCGACTTTTACGAAGCGCTGGCCTTGATGCAGCGCCTGGCCACGGCCTCGATGATCGTGATCGGGTACTTGTCGGGGATGAGACCCGCCGAGGTGCTCGGGCTGAAAGCCGGATGCTGCCCGGAACCAGACGACGACGGCGACCAGCGGGCCGTCCGTTACCAGATCTACGGCAACGTCCTGGAAGGCGTCCGGGATGAGCTCGGCCGCCCTGTCCCTGACGGACTCCCTCGGGATCTGCCCTGGACGGTGATCATGCCGGTCGTCCGCGCTATCCGTGTCCTTGAGTCGATTGCCGAAGGCGAGCACCTGTTCCCGGCCAACCCGGCCTGGCATCTGACCCAACCACGCCACACACGGCCGGCACGGGAGTCGGACCTGCTATCCACCACAGCCGCGGCCGGGCGCATCCAAAAGCTCATCTCCTTTGCCAACCAGGTGGCCGAACGACACAACCTGGCATCCGAGCGCATCCCCGCTGACCCCGACGGCAGCATCACCATGAAGCGGTCTCGACGACCTCTCCGAACGTATCAACAACGGGGAGGGTGTCTCCGGCCCGGCCGCCCGCCGGATGATCAAAGCCGCCCAGGACGCCCGCGTCCGGTTCGAGGGGATGTTCCTCTCCGACAAGATGGCCGAGGCCCTCCTGGACGAGCCGCAATTCAACGTCTGCGACAATCCGGAGACATTCCTGACCTGCAAGAACGACCCCGCGAAAGCGCTGTGCCAGATCACGAAGATCCGACGGAAGCCTCGCAGCCTCCCCCCGTCGCTAGACCGGTGTGATCCGGCCTGCGCCAAAATCGCCCGCACCGACAGCCACATCGCCCAACTTCGGCGCGAGATCGCCGAACTCGCACAGCGACCGCGAGCGGCATGACACTGGCCAGGACCTCTAGCATCTGTCACGTACGCCCTCAACGGGCCGGCCACTATCACACAGCGCTCGATGCAATGCGGCCAGACGTGCACATGTTGAAGGCTTTCCACGGGGGTGGGTGTGCCCCTGCGCTCAGCCGCATATGGCAAACCGCCTTAAAACTGTATGTCAACCTCGATGACTCACGCCTTGGCCATGCCGGGTGAGCGACCCGGCCTAGCGGAGGTTTCCTCCTGCTTGTCCTGTTCGTTGATGCCATGGGGCAGGGGCCCCGGCCCAAGGCGCTCGGCGGGTGGAACTGACCCGGCACGCCATCCGCGCGGGCCTGGTCGAGTCATGAACGCATCCCAGGACCATCCCGCTGCCTGGGCTTTCGTCACTCATCGCGCCCGCGTGCTGGTGAAACCCGCCCGCGATCTGAGAGTTGAGCATCCGAACGAAAGCCGCACAAGCGGGCGATCTCACACCGGTGCTCAATCCCGTACGCACATGGTGCTCCCACCAGTGACCGCCCAGACGGCGCGGGTGGCAGCGGCGCTCGTATGCCATTTCGCACCGTCTGGGCTATGGTCGGCCTTATGGCGGGACCGTGGAGCACACCACGAGGCTCTTTCGCGCTGCGCGGCGTGATGGGCCTGGTCCTGCTGTCCCTGCTGATAGCCGGCGCCTCCTGCGGCTGGTACGGCGGCGATCCGGCCACCCGGCAGGCCTTGACCTCCAGCCAGACGTGGGCTGCACACGCCGCCGATGACGCGTTGTCGAGCCTGCCGCCGCAGGCCTCAAGCGTCCGCGAGCACCATGTGCTGTCGCTGTGGCCGCCGCTGCGCGCCATGCGGCACGGCGAGGCCGCCCACCTTGCGCTGCTGCCCGCACCGGGCCCGGACGGGGATGCGATCGGCGATCCCCAGCAGTTCGGGCACCGCACCGTGGGATCGCGCAGCCCGCCGCTGATCTGACGCCACTCCTTCCTTTTTCACGATCTGCGCTCTCCCAGTCGTTGGTGCGCCGCGAGGCCGGACTGTCCATGCCCGGATGCCCGCCGGCGTGCGAGCACCGCTGGAGACGTTGCCCGGGCTGTCCCCGCATGCGGGGATGCGCCCCCTCTTCTTACGCGTACAGCAAGGAGCCGATCAGCGTCATGGCCGACGTCAGATCAGTCCACACCCACCTGCAGCACTACGCCCAGCACATGGCCCAGCTGGAAGAACTACGCAAGCTGCTGCACGACCAACTCGCCACCGCCGATTCATGCCCGGCCACCGATCCAGCCCTCCAGCGCGTCGCGAGAGGGCGCATCGCGGCCATCTGGGCCGCGCTGGAACGCATGGAGCGAGGGTTGTACGGCATCTGCCAGTGCTGCGGTGGCTTCATGGCCTTCGATCAGCTGCTGCGGGCACCGGATCGGACCGCCTGCGACGGCTGCGCGCATGCCCGCCGTCATGAGGCGGCGGCATGAACCCCGCACAGCAGGCCAGCCGCCTCTGTGACCGCGTCGCGACCCAGCATCGCCACAAACCGACGTCTGGAGGTGTCGCAGCCGCAAGGGCAGAGGGCCACGAGGGCCACGAGAGCCACGAGGGTCTCGTCCGCCGCCGCTATGTGGCGCTCGATCTGGGCACCGCGCGCACCCGATCGCTGTCGTCGGGCGCCTTCGCCATCGCCGACCGGCCCTCGACGGTCATCGCGTGCTCTCCCGCGACCGGCGCCGAAGTGCCGCTGTGGCCGCTCCGGCACGGTATGGTCGCCGATCCGGGAGCGTGCCTGCGCCTGGTTCGTCTCGTCCTGCAGGACGCCCAGCTGCCGGGCGGCCGGCCGCTGGAGCGGGTGCTGACCGGCGTCCCCGTGGCCGCCTCGCCCAGTGACCGCCGGGCGGTGCACACCGCGGTCGCAGAGGCGGCCGGGTGCGCGGTGATGCCGGTGGAAGAGCCGCTGGCCGCGGCCGTCGGCGCCGGCCTGGACATCACCGACCCGCGGCCGTGTCTGCTGCTGGATGTGGGTGCCGGCATCGTCGAGGTCGCCGCCATCCGCAGCGGCGCCATCGGCGACGCGGCAGCCCTCCAGCTGAGCGCCACGACCAGCGCCGGTCTGCCGCCCTACGCGCTGGACAGCGTCGTGGAGATGACGGCCGGCCTGCTACGCCGCCTGCCCGCTCATCTTCGCCCGGCCGCGCGGGGCAACGGCCTGATCGTCACCGGCGGTGGCGCCCGGCAGGCGCAGTTGCTGCACCGGCTGCGTGCCGCGCTGCGCATGCCGATCAGCGCGGCGCCCGAACCGCAGCACGCCACCCTTCGTGGCCTGATGCGGCTGTGCCTGCAACCGGGCCTGGCCGCGCGCCTCATCGCGCACGGCGGCTGAATCGGCGGAGCCGGCTGTCCAGTTTTCCCCTCGTTCGAGGAAAAGGGGTTTCCCGTCATGACCGATACTCGACACACGCCTCACCTCAGCAGTGTGCAGCTGCAGGCGCTGCGTCAAGACCTGCAAGAGCAGCTGGAGCGGCGCACCCGCCAGCTGCGCGACCTGCAGGCTGAGACGCACGACGGTAGCGGGGCCGACGACACCTGGCAGGAGCTGCTCGTGTCCGTGGCCGCCGCCCACCGCGCCATCACCGAGCTGACCCAGGCCCTGGACCGGCTGGCGGCCGGCACCTACGGCCGCTGCAGCCACTGTGAGGCGGGCATCCCGTTCGACCGGCTCAAGATCCGGCCGCTGGCCCGCCTGTGCATCAGCTGCCAGCGCCGATCCGAAACCGCCTAGCCTGCCGCCCGCCAGGCGCGACGAGCAGGAGAGGCCGGTGCCGGATGTCGAGCGTCATGTCGCCGGGCCTGGCCCCGCCGGAAACCGTGCGTCTTTCCCTTGTCCGCGTGGGGAAGACGCACGGTTACGTCCGGTTCACCGCAGGAGCCGCCTTCACGCGGGAGCGAGCTGGTGATCAAGGCAAGCCAAACGCGCTGTCGGCCCGGCGCAGCTCGGCCCGGATCGGACGCGGCCGTCGAGCCGGTGGATACAGTACGTCGTCGAAACGGGGCAGAAAGTGCTCATGGTCAGATTGGATCGCCTGGTCAACGTGCTGGGCGGATACGGAGTGCGGCTTTGTAGCCAGCCCGGGGCACGCTCAGCTCAGCTGCGCAGCGTGGCGATGCCGGACCCCACCGACGAGCGAGTCGTGGGCGATGTGTTGTTGGCGGTGGGCGCCGCATCCGTGGCCGAGGCGGTGCAGTGGGCTGTTTTGGCCCGAGCCACCGCGGTGCTGGTGCGCGGCGATACCGACAGCGCCCACGAGGCCAGCTCGGGGTCTGTCGGGGCTTGATCGCCGTCTATGTTCGCCCGCCAATCTCTTGGTTGGCATGCCCTGCTCGCCGCGCAGCAGTCGGGCCAAGGCCTTCATCCAGGCCTTCGAACCGCGTCGTCCGCCCGTCGCCGCAGCGCGGTCAATTGACCGCAATCGGGTGCCGCAGCCAGATCCAGCCCACGCTGTCCTCCTCGGCCTCCGGTTGGCTGCCGACCGCGATCGCCCGGCGGCTGCCCGGGATGGAGGCGAAGTCGCTGGCGATGAACCAGCTGGTGTCGGGCGGCGTCTTTTCAGGCCACCACTTGCGACCGTCGTAGTGCCAGATGCGGCCGTGCTCGTCGCCGAGCCAGAGGCCGCCACGGCCGTCGGACACGATGGTGCCGAATTCGGAGTAAATCCCGGATCCGGGCGGCTGGAAGGCATCGGGCGAGGGAGCGTCGAGCGACTGCCAATCGCGCCCGTTCCAGTACATGACGAAGCCCGGTTCGTATCTCTTGCTGTCCCGGATGTGGAAGACTCCCGCGATCCACGCCTTTCCTGGCGACGCCGCCACGATTCGCTTCAACGTCACCTGCTGCGAATGAAGCCGGTCAGGCAGCGGTAGAGCCTGCCAGCGCTCGCCGTCCCAGCGCGCGACGGCGGGGACGTTGTCCGCCCCCACGCCCATGGCCCACAACTGCCGGCGAGAATCGGCGCTCAGAGACGTCACCTCGCCCGCGAAAGGAGCCGGTACGGTCACCCACGAGGCACCCGACCAGCGCGCGACCACGGGACTCTGGCTCTCGTCATCCATGCGTCCGGCCACCCACACCTCACGTGGGCCGATCACGACGGCATCGTTCAGATTGGCGATCCGGCCCGGACGGCCCTTGTGCGACCAGCCGACGCCCTCGCGCCGCCATACGTCCCCGTCCTGGCCGAACACCCACACGTCACTGCTTGACAGCGCGGATACCACCTCGAGTCCGTTCCGGCCATTCTTCCCCGGAGGCTTGACCGACCGCCATCGGCGGCCGTCCCAATGCTTCACGATGCCCGCGGACTCATCAGCGGCGGATCCCACCGCCCAGGCGTCCCGGGGGCCCGGAGCCGCGACGCTCCTCATGTAGATCGGGTCGTCGCCAAAAACCCCGGTGTCCTTCCACGCTCCCCGTGCCTGCCCCAGTGTGTCCTGTATGGGAGCGGTCTCGACCGGCGTGGGCTGGGGGTCGGCAACCGGGCCGGATGTCGACGAGGACGTCAATGAGGGTGGCGCGGTAGGGCGATGCCCGTCGCTGCAGGCCGTCACCGCCAGCGCTACCGCCACGATGACCGCAGTTCTTTTGGTCACGTGAACATAGTAGGACCATGGTGTCAACAATTGGGGTCGCGTCCGACTTGTGGCTAAGTCTCTTTTGTGGGCCCTGTCCTCTCTTTCGGTGGTGGCGGAGCAGCGCCGACAAGATGGTGCGGGTGTGAAAGGTGGCTACGAGTCGGCACCTGGCCGCCCTTTCCCGCAGCCACCCCGCCGACGCCTTTTAGCCACTGAAGCCAATATGAAGACGGCCGATGCTGAAATGCTTCGGCAAAGAAACTATCTGCACATTTTTGTCAAGGGAGTCATGGACCGCAAACTGATAATTGCATTGATGATATCAGCCGTGGCGTTGGTCGCAGTATTTGCGAGCGGCGAGCCCGGCCCGACTTCCGATAAGATGATGGTGCAGCCCGTCAACACGTTGGAGCAATGCCGGACAGAAGGCGCCAGGTACGCCAGAAATCCTCATACTATCACCTATAGTTGTGAAATTGTGGCAGAACCTACAGCTCATTGGGACCTATATCTGTACGTCTTGCCGGACAACACGTGCCGATCGCCATCAGGATACTGCGGAGATTTTTGAGAAAAGGTGTGCAAAACGGGACGGCGGAAGGTCGGGGCGAGGTGCGACGTCGGCCGGCGGAGTATGCGCGACGCCCCGGCGATTCACCAGCTCACGAGCTGCGGCCACCAACCGCTTACATTTGCCTGGCCGGCTCAAGGCCACAAGCGGGAGAGCCTCGCCATACCGTCGCCTACGTCCTGTGTCAGTCACCATATTGACAATCTGGCCCCTGTTCTTCACGAGATCGTTTTTGCGGCTCCCGTCATGAATGCCGGGCGGGCCCGTGCGACCGGGTATGGGCGGTCTTCTGAGTCAACCCCGTCATCGGGCTCGCCGGGAGCGGGCTGAGATCGTGTCGCAGATGGTTTTCGCGTCGGCAGTCGGGCGCCCTGCTGGTGATCGCGGAGTTCTGCCGCCGGTTGACCTCGCCTGAACCGCTGTGGTCGCTGGAGGGCCGGGCCGTGCAGCTGGTCTTCGGTATCGTGCCCGGCCCGCTCAACGACAATCTGTTCGCCCGGGCTCCGGATGATGCGATCGCGCCGGAACCGGAGCAGATCGTTGGATCGGCCGGGGTGGGCGCGAATCATCGAGTTCGGGGCGTTCGAGCAGGTCGATGGGGACCACCCGGCCTTCAAACGCTGTCACTCCGAGGACCGGCGCACCGACCTCAAGCAGGTCCAGGCCGGGATCGCGGTCACCCGCAACGGCGGCATTCCGATCTACCACCGGGCCTTCGACGGCGGCGCGGGGAGGTGTCCCAGGTCGTCGATGCGATGACGGCGCTGCGAAGATCGCCGGACGGCGCAAGAGACTCACGCACGATGCTGATGGTCGGCCGCCGCACGCGCCTTGAAACTGGCCAAGGCCACCGCCGAACTGGACCGGCTGGTCCGCACCGGCAAAACCTGCTGTCACGCCACCGCCGGGGACGTCGCCCACCGGCCTTTGACCACGGCTCGGACGCGCTCCTCCAGCTCGTCGAACGCCAGCGCGCCGCCCTCGACGAGCACGAAGTTGGCGCGGTTGGCCTGGGGCGAGGGCCTCGAGCTGCGCAGCGAGGCCCTCAGGGCCGTCGACGCGCGGCCGCTGCGAGCGCGCTAGCCGGAGTGAGCCCGTCCGCGACCACCAGCCACGTTCTGGCAGGTTGGAGCCATGGGGACAGACACCACGCCAGCGCCAAGGCGATCTTGACGTCGGCGGCCAGCGCGATGCTCACCGACGACGGCTCGCGGGAGGAGATCGGACAGATCATGCGGCACACACCCGCTGATCACCGCGATCTACGCCAAGGTCGGCCTGGCCGGAATGCGGCCATTGGCCCGCTCCTGGCCAAAGCGCGGCCTCAAGCGAGTGAGCGCGTCGTGAACGCCGCCTGTCCACCCGCCTGTCCACCCTTGCGCCAGGCGCTCGGGCACTCACTCGGATGTGACTCGCGAGAGAAGGCCGGCGCCGCGTGAGCGTCGGGCAGAGTGCGCTGCGCTCACGCCAGTTCGGTGCACCTCCACCCAGCTTTCTCGACCGCTTTCTCGTCGCTCATCTTGATCCTGTCGATACTGTCAATGGCTCCTGCAATGTAGCGCTGGACATCGGCTTTGCGGCCATACATCAGTACAACGTCGGCCATGCATGTCACGACCTTGGACGGCACTCCTGAACCCAGCTCCGCTTTTATCCTCTTGATGAGCCGCGCCTTGCTCGGGCGATTATCCGACCTCGACTTCGCTGTGGATTTTACAGTTGGGCTCGGCGTTCCTTCGGCGGCGGTGGTCGGGTTCGCGGCCTGGCCGAGATCTTTCGCCGCGCCACAGGCCACCAGCGCGAGCCCCAACGACACCGATGCAATACCGAGCGCACAAGCGCGATCGAGAGGAGAAATCATATTATTCCCCCTCCTGTCTTGAATCATCAGAGTGATTATCCATCAACTTCCCATTGGCCCTGCGAATTCGGCCCAGGGCTCAAGGAAAGACTTAGCGGCCATCTTCATGGCGCCCGCCGAGACGGCCCGCGCAGGCCGTCGCGAGGACGACCTGCGCAGGCTGCGCGACGGATGGCGACCTGTCTTCAGCTGTTCGATTCGTCGCTCAGGACGGGACCTTCACGCTGCGTCCCTGCCCTATGTCCACAGGGCCCGTCCCGGGCTTGACCACCCGAACGACGGTGCCGCTGCAACCGGGCTGCTGGTAGACGGCGACCGAGACGTCGGTCCTGTTCGTGACGCCGGTGAAAGTGGGTTCCGGAGAGAAGCATCCCGCGCTGGGGTTGGGAATAGCAGCGTCGGGCCTGTCAGGGAAGTGCAGAATGAGAGATCCCGTTGCGGCATTGGCGGTCGTCACGTTGGCCGTCCAGGCCATTCCGGTCAACGCAAGCGCGACGACGAACATTCTCGTGGTCTTCATGACAACAATCCTTCCTTTGGGCTATCGGAACTATCTGTGGATCTCCTCCTCGGCATGGACGGTTCCTTGCTGAGGAGAAGTGTGTTCCTTTCACGCTGTAAATCAGAAGTGCGGATCGAGCGCGGGCCTCCACGTGTAGGTGCCATCAGAGGACAGTGACCAGGTGCAGGTGATCCTCCACTCTGTCCGCGGTCCAGCACTTCGGTTATTGCTCCTCGGGAGAAGCCTGGCTCTGCGGCTGTAGAATCCATCCCCGGGGACGATCTTGTCTATCCACCTATAAGTAACCTCAGAGAGGAACCCGGTGTAGTTGTTGCGGGAGCTGATGGCATTCGGCTGAACGTAAATGAACCACCCGTAGCCGGCCGCATCTCCCCGGAGCCAGATCTCACGCTCGACTGTGCTGGGTTCCAACCCACTCCTCGGGAATGCCGTGAGCTGCTGAGGCTTCGCATTGTAGGCTGTATCGGCGGCGTGCGCGGCTCCGGTAAGCATCATCATTGTGATGACCGTCCGGCCGCCGCGAGCGACTTGCTGAACGTCGGTTTCATGAAAATCCTCTCTGGATCTAAACCCTCGCACATCGGTCGAGGGCACTTCTGATTGCCGCAGGAATATGGCCGCTCCATTCGCGGTGCGATCCACTGAGGCATCCATGAAGCTAAGACGGCTACCTTTGCCCGATTTGCCCGCCGCGGATCACGTAATGCTCACAGGACGTTCTTGAAGCGATTGATGCAGTTCTTTGCACCGAATGACCTTTCCGTTTCAGAGCCTGCACAATACAGCTGCCCGCCGCTTTCCTTTCAGCGCCGATTGATGCGTTCAGCGAGAACTGCATCTCAGACCGTCAGGGTCGGTCGTGACAGCGGGTTGTACCGCTGCAGGCGCAGACGTTCATTTGTTGCGAGGCGAACGGGTCGGTGATCGGATCGGCCAAAGAACACTCGCCCGTCATCGGCTCGTATTCGTCAGCGCCCAGCCGGTTCGGCCCGGTTTTGGCCACCTGGACCAGATAGGTACAGGTGGTGTTGTCGAAGGCACCTGACTGTGCAGTGCCGTTCAAGCGGTCGAGCAGCGTCCGACGTGCCGTCGGCGGCCATATCAGCTCATCCCGTCGGGGCCATAAGATGTAGTTGTGACCCAACCATTACCGGTTGGAGCACAACTACATCACACTTCCCCAACGGTAGGGTTCGATTTGTCGATCGACTAGCCGTTCTTCATGGCTGCAATGATTGCGTAAATTCCCGCCATACCGCCCATGGTGAGTCCGACTGTTGCGACAAAGGCTCCTGTTGCCGCCGCTACTGTGCCCAAGGCGGGTAAGGTAGCGATTACGAGGCTGCCGAGTCCCACTGCCGCCCAAGCAGCTGTCAGGTTTCTGTGGATTCGGACGCCGCGCGGATTATTAACGATGTGATTCACATAGTCGTAGCTGGCTATGAACTCCCAGTTGCCATGGGCGATTATTCCGCAGGTGTCCTGCATGCCCAAGGTCGGCCGACATTCGGTGGACCAGTGTTCATAGAGGATGTCTCCGTTGCCGTCGACCGTATACACACCCTTAGTGTGTCCCCCGTCGCGATATACGGTGACTTTTGTCGTGCGGTGCCTGTTTATCCAGTCCCGGAAGTTCAGCCAATCCTCGAACCCCTTAAATATGCTGCCGATTTTACTAGTTGCCGCCGTGAGGCACATTGTTGTGGCTTCGGCGGAGCTGTTACAGTCCGGCTTCGACTGCGGAGTGTGCGGTATCCACAGGGCGTTTTTGATGCGATCGGTACGATTCTTGTACGCGGCGGATCCCTGCTTGAGGGACTTCCGCAATGCGGCCGATCGTTTGTTGTACTGTTTGCCGTTCTTCCGCAGTGCTTTGCCCAGCTGCTTCGTCCGATTCTTGTTCCTGCTGCCGGAAGCGCGCAGCGCTTTCTTGAGCGCATCGGTGCGGGAGTTGTATCGCAGGCCGTAGGGGTCGGTCATGGTCGCGGGGTTGTTGTTGCTGTAGGCGTAGGCGTTCATCTGTTGCGGGTCGAACGGGTCGATGATCGGGTCGGCCGAGAGGAACTTACCCGACATCGGGTCGTATTCGCGGGCGCCCAGCCGAGTCAGGCCGGTTTCTTGGTTGGCCGTGCCGCCGACGAAGCCGCGATTGCCCCCAGGCCATTCGGTCGTCGTGCCGCGCGGGTTGCCGAACAGATCCATGCGGCGGGACGTCGTGGCCAGGGTGGTGGCGTCGATGGCGACCTGGGAGGTGCCGTGATGGTCGGCGACCGTCCAGGTGAAGCCGTCGCCGGTGCGGGTGCCCAGGCCGTCGTAGTAGCGAGTTCCCGTGGTGGAGCCGGTGGCGGTGTTCAGGCGAAGTTCACCCTCCCCCACGAACAGCGTCACCGCGCCGGGATCGCGGCGGATGAGTTGTTGCCCGGTCGCGTCGTAGAGGTAGGAGGTGGTCTTGCCGCTGGCGGTGATCGAGGCCAGGAGTCCTTCGTCGTTCCAGGTGAGGGTCTGCAGGCCGGTGGGTCCGGGGCGGGATGTGGTGTTGCCGGCGGCGTCGTAGCCGTAGGCCGTGGTGGTGGAGTTGGTGGTTGTGTTGGCCACCGCGTGGGGCCGGGTCACGCCGTCGCCGGGATCGGGATAGGTGTAGTCGGTCACGGCATCGGCGGCGCCGGCCAGGCCTTTGACGGTCTTCTTCGTGCGGTTGCCGATCGGGTCGTAGCCGTACTCGTGCCAGTAGGGTGCCGGGCCGCCGATGGTCGCGGCGGACGGGGTGGTCGCGCAGGTGTCGGTGCCCTGAGTCCAGGCGGCGGTGACGCGGCGCAGGTGGTCGACGGTGAAGCACTGGGTGTCCTGTTGCGAGCCGGCGGTGCGGTCAGTGATGCGTTTGACGTTGCCGGCGTGGTCGTAGCCGTAGGTGAGGTCGTGCACCATGAGGCCGCCGTTGTCGGTCTTGTCGCGTTCGGTGAGAGTTTCGGTCAGGCGGCGGGTGCCTTCCTCGTAGTAGGTCGTACGCCACAGCCGCTTGTCCCCGGCGCCCAGCTCCAGTTGGGCAATCTCGCCGAGAGAGGTGTACTTGGTGTCGGTGACGTAGGTCAGCTCGCCGGTCATCGTCTTCGATCGGCCCAGGTCGTCGTAGTCGTAGGTGATCGTCTCGGGATGGAGGTCACCCAGCTTGGGCAGCGTCTTGGTGGCCAGGCTGCCGTCGACACGGTAGGTCAGGCGCGTGGTGTAGGTGCCGGCGAGTTGGTTCTCCACCGCGGGGATGGTCACCGACGCACCTTCCGGGCGTCCGGCCGCGTCGTAGCCAGTGACCGCTTGGCTGTAGGGCTGCTGGTTGACGTACCGGGTGGAGGAGGTCAGGGCACCTTTCGCCAGGGTGTCGTAGACGTTCTTGGTCATCAGGGTGCCGGTCTCGGAGCCGAGGCGGGTCTCTACCAGGCGACCGAAGGTGTCGTACGTGGAGGCGATGGTCTTGCCGCGGGCGTCGGTGACGGTCTTCAGCTGGCCTGCGTCGTCGTAGGTCATGGTGGAGGTGCCCCGGTCCGGGTCCTCGGCCTTGATCTTGCGGCCCAGCACGTCATAGCGGTAACGCCACACGTTGCTCGCCGCGTCGGTGACCGCGGCCAGCCGGCCGGCCTTGTCGTAGGCGTAGCGGGTGACGTCGTTCGGGCTGGTGAGAGTGCGGCCGTGGTACTGGACCAGGGCGGTCACCCGGTCGCGGGCGTCGATCCACGTGGTGGTCGCGGTCCCGCCCTCGGGCGGTATCTGGCTGACCCAATCGGGGCTGTAGGAGGTGCTGGTGCGCCATCGCTCGGTGTTGCGCTCGAAGTAGATCTCTTCTCTCTGGCGTTCCGCGCCGTCGTAGGTGGTGACGGTCGCAGGCGGCAGCTTGGCGGCTTCCGTGCCCGTCAACGAGTACAGCGTCGTTCCGGGGTCGCCAGTGGCGTGGTAGACGGGGCGGTTGACGCTGACCAGGCCGCGCGTGTCGTACAGGGTGTCGGTCAGAGCCCGCCCACCCCCGGGACTGGGGGCTTGGGTCTGTCGCAGGCGTTGGAAGCCATCGAACAGCTCGTACGTCGCCACGACGTTGCCGTTGGCCCGCAGCGTGCTGGTGCGGATCCAGTTCGGGCCGCCGGAGCGGTTGACGCCGTACTCGTAGCCGATGTGGGGGTCGCCGTCGGTCTCGGTCCGACCCGGCTTGTACACCTTCACCAGGCGGCCCAGCGGGTCGTAGACCAGCGACGTCGTCCGCCCCGCGGCGTCCACCTCCGTGACCGGGTGACCCCAGGCCGGGTCGATGGTGGTGGACGTGACGTGGTTCCCTGGACCGTCCGCGTTGTTCGGATCGGCCACCTTGGTGACCCGGGTGGTGGTGGTCAGGCCGTGGGTCTGGGTGTAGGCGGTGGTGGTGGTCCGGTTGAGCGCGTCCTTGACCTCCCTGACCCGGCCGAATTCGTCGAAGACGGCGGTGCCCTGCACCAGGTAGGCGGCGATGCCGTCGGTGTAGCTCTTGGCCGCCTCCGTCCTGGTCACATCCCCCTTCAGCGGCGCCAGGCCGAACGCCTGACCGTCGTAGGAGATCTTGGTGTCGGAGATCGCGTCAGCCGGGTAGGAGGGGGTTGTCCCGCAGGCCACGCCCACCGTCTTCGTCGTGCTCGGGAACTCCACCAGCATCGCGGCGACGTTGTGCGCGTACGTGGTGGTGGTGCACCGGTCATCGCCGGGTCCCGCGACGTCGCCCAGGTCGTTGACCTCGATGGCGTTGCCGTACTCGTCGTACTTGGTGTCCACCCGGGTGGTGCGGAAGGTTCCGTTGCTCCGCCGTTCCCGGGTCTCGCTCCGCTTGACCTCCACCTGGTGTGCCTTGTAACTGCCCTGAGTGGCGGTCAGCCGGGTCCACGGGTCGTTGAACTCGGTGCTCAGCGCGGTGGCACCGTCATAGGTGATCTCCTGGCGCACCATGCCGGCCAGCGGCTCGATGTCGGCGACGTTCGCGCCGGTGGAGTCGGTGTACTCCACCGTCCTGGCGCCGCCGGCGGCGTTGAGCCGGTCGCCGTGCATGCCGCGGAAGTACAGGTACTCGGTCTTGGACTCGGGTTTGTTCTCGTCGTTGGCCGGGTCGCCTTGCCGTACGGTGACCTTCTCGTAGCCGCGCCAGGTCGACCAGGTGCGCTTCTTCTCCTCGATCAGCGGATCGGTGCTGTACGCCCAGGCGCCGCCCTTGGCGGTGTCGTAGTCGTAGTTGGTCACCATGTTCTTGGCGTCGGTCACCAGGTCGTCCTGGATCACCTTGGCCACCACGTACTTGTGGAACCAGTCGTTGACCGGCTCGGTGGCCGGCGGCATCGCCCACTTCACCGGGAAGCACCGCTTGGTGTTGGTCTCCGGGGTCGCCCGGGCGCCCGCGGCACAGTCCGGCGGCGCGTAGGTCACGTCGATCGCGCCGCCCGATTCGGAGGTGATCCTCGTCAGGCGGGGCTTGTTCAAGGGCGGCAGGCCGTCGTCTGCCGCGTTGACCCGGTTGGGCAGCATCGTGGCGTCGAACGTCACCGCGGGAAGCGTGATCGTGGCACCGTTCTTCCCGGCCAGGCCGGTGTGGGTGATGCCGTTCAACCACAGCACCCTGTCGCCGCTGCCGTCGTTGACCGGCGGGAAGGTGTGCGCCAACTCCCACCGGTCGACGCTGCGATAGGTCCCGTTGCCCGTCGAGACCTGAGTGGTGATCTTGGAAAGGCGCTTTGTGGACCAGAACGTCGGGGCGTTCTTAGTCCCGCACGTCGCGGTCGTGCACTCGGTGTCCCACGGAACATCCGGCCAGGCGACGGTGTCGGTGTGGGAGGCGCAGTTCGGGCCCGCAAGGCACCGGTCCGCCGGCTCGAACACCACCCGCGCCGGCGCCGGGCCCGCGTACTCGGCGCCCGCCCGGGTGCCGTACTCGATGCGCGCCAGCGTGCCCGCGCGCGTGTAGGTGCCGGTGGCCTGGCCCATGTTCTGGGCGTACTTGTTGCTCTCCGGGGTGTAGAAGTAGCTCATCGAGTTGCCGTGCGCGTCGACGACGTAGTCGAGGTTCCACCGGTAGGCCTGCTGGCACGCCGAAGCGGCGAACGTGGCCGCGCGGCACGGCTCGTTGGCGTCGTTGCCGAACACCGGCGCCGTCCACGTCGACTGCGTGGTGGTCTTGCCCGATGTCCAGCCGGGCAGCCGGTTCAGCCCGAAGAAGTACTGCGTGCCATCGGTGGTGGTGACCTTCCAGTACTCACCGTTGTCGTCGCCGTTGGCCAGGGGGTCGTTGCGGACCACCCGCTCGATCTTGGTGCCGTCGTCGTCCTCCGGCCGCCACACGTTGTTCTCGAACACCATCCGCCCGGACTGCTCACCGAACGACAGCGTGGCGTTGTCGGTCTCCCAGCACAGGTCGCCGGTCCTGGTCGTGCCGTTGTTGCCGTTCAAATCCTCCGCGCAGGCCTTGTAGGAGCGTTCGACGAACCCGGGCATCAGGTTCCAGCCCTCCCCCACCCACGACGGCTGGTTGTTGACGGACACCGTGCGCCCGTCCACCGCGTTGGACGAATACGACAACGCGAGCTCCGGTTCCAGCCCGCCGGGCACCGGGGGCGCGTTCAACGGGTACGACCAGGAGAACTCCCCGCTCTGTGTGGAAACCTGCCACAGGCCGGACGGGGCCAGCGACGTCGCCCTGTAGTCGCCCTTCGGCCCGTCCGCCGCCGCGGCCAGCACCAACGTACTCGGCGCGTCACCCACCGACACCTGCGCCGATACCGTGCCCGCCGTCAGGTCGTTGCGTACGGCGGTGACCGGGGTCGCATCGCCTGAGACGGGGGCGAGCGTCAGGCGCGACGCCCAGTCACCGCCGTACGCGTCCTGGAAGGCCGAATAGTCCACCGTCACCGTCACTGGGCCGCGTTCCGCCCTGCCATCGGCGCGCCGCACCGAGATCAGCAGGCCGGCCACGCCCGCCTTCTCGGCGGCGGCCTGATCCCGCACCTCGACCTTGACCCGCTCCGGCCCCGGCTGCCCGGTCGCCGCCACCCACACCGGTAGCGACCCGGCCTGGGCCTTGGCCGCAGCAGAGCGATCGGCCGCAGCGGTCACGGCCACCTCGGCGGCGCCCGCCGACGGCCAGTCCGTCCTCGCGGCAGGCCGGCGGGCGGGCGCCGCCTCGGGGTCGGGCCGGGCGGCCGGAGGTTCGAAGTCCTCGCCCGGCACCCGCTCGACCTCCTGCGGCTTGCTCGGCCGGGCCGGCCCCTCAAGTGCCATGACCTCCACGATCCGCGCCAAGCTCGCCTCAGCCGGCGTACTGGCCATCAGCACGATGAATAAGCAGGACAGAGCCGTGATCGAGCACAGCTGCCAACGGCTACGACGCATTTGTCTCAGATCCCTTCCTGGGTCACAGGCCGGTGGCGACGAAGCCGAGGGAGCGATCGAGCTCCTCGCCTTCACAGGCGCGATCGCGCGAGTCGAACAGGTCGCCCCAGCTCGTACGGCAGCGGAACAGCTCCGCGCCGACCGCGCCCGGAGCCCCAGGAACGTCTCGCGGCGAGCTGGTCCATAGGTAGCCGAGCCGGCGCACCACCGTCTTGTCCTCGCATCCGGCGTCGGTGGAGGTGAAGGTGTCGGTGCCGGCGCGGCAGCTCATCAGCGCGGTGGTGCCGGGCAGCTGGGTCATGGCCAGGGCGCCCTGGTTGCGCTCGGCGCGGTAGTTGGCCTCGATCACGCTGGTGGCGCTGGCGTGGTCGTAGGGGTAGCCGGTCTGCAGGTGCCTGATCAGGTACGTGTACGCCAGGCTGTGGCCGAGCGGGTAGTTCTCGCTGGTCTGACCCTCACATTGGGGATCGGCCGAGGCGAAATGGCCCACATTGGGGATCAGACACCGATACAGCCGAAGTGTCGGCACGCCCGCGGGCGGCGTGGTGTAGAGCCGTCCGATGCTGCCGAGGTTGGTGTGCGTGCCGCAGCCCAGGGCCAGGAAGTAGTCCCGCTCCCCGTTGCGGCAGGAGTGGACGGCCTGGGTGTTCGGCGCGTCCTGCGGTGCCGGCAGGCCGAGGGAGAACTCGAAGTGTGAGCCCGGAGGCGCCTGCCCGGTCGTCACGACGTGGTGACCGGCGAGGTTGTAGTAGCGGGCGAGCTGGCCCGCGTACGGGTTGGGCTGCCGGGTGACCGGCATGCTGTCGTGCTCGATCTTGATCTGGTCCCGCGTGCGCACCCCGGTCCAGGCGTGCACGTCGTCGATCGCCCCGGCGAACGGCGTCGCCACCGCCCCGCCGGCCTTGCCCCGGCCGACCTGGAACGCGCCGGCGGCGTTCCACTTGGCGGTGGCCGGGATCTCGCTCTTCAGCTCGGCGTCTACGTACAGCCGGATCCGTCCGTCCGCCGCGTCGTACACGCCGGCCAGGTGCGTCCACACGCCTTCCTGCGCCACGTCGCTGGAGTCGACGCTGACCGGCCGGCCGTCGCCGGCGTTGGACTGCGCCAGCCCGAACGACCACTTCCGGGTGTCGCCGCGATAGCGCAGTTGGAAGCCGCTGGCCTGGGTCCCGTCCTGGCTGAGCACCGTCCGCGACTGGCCGTCGGCCGTGTCCAGCCTGGCCCAGGCGGTGACCGTGAAGCTCGCGTCGGTGCGGAACGCGGGGCCGGTGACCTGAAGGGTGGAGACGCCGCCGTCGAACCGCACCGCTCCGGCCCCCACCTTGCCGGTGGTCCAGGAGGCTGCGCCGCCGAGGGAGCCGGGACGGTAGTTGCCCGACACCTCCTGCGCCGTCGTGCCCGTACCCTCGTCGAGCGGCAGGAACACCTCCTCGATCGCCGGAGCGGTGGCGAGGTCGTGGATCTCCTGCGAGCCCAGGATCCGGTCGTAGAGGCGTACCTCATCCAGCGCGCCCGGCCAGTGTTCAGCCGCTCGGGCCCGGCCCAGTTGCACCGATCCGGTGGCGTCCCACGGGGTGGTGTGAGCGGCGGACGTACCGGCCACCCCGTCGACATAGATCTTGATCTGCCGGGCTCCGGCGTCGTACACGCCCACCAGGTGTGTCCAGCGGCCCGCGACCGCGGAGGCGGCTGACTCGGCGATGCGACGCTCGGCGGCGGCGTTGTCGGAGGCCGGGATGGAGAAGTTCCACTTCTTGCTGGATGGGTTGTACTGCAGGAAGAAACCGCTGGTCTGGGAGCCGTCCTGGCTGACGGCCGTACGGAAAGCGGTGTCGAGGCGGTCGATTTTCACCCACGCCGAGACGGTGAACGACTTGTCCGTGTGCACGGTGGCCCCGCTTGAGGCGCTCGCGTATCCGGTGGTGCCGTTCAGCCACAGCGCGTCGCCGTACCGGCCGACCTGCCAGCGCGCCGACGCCTCCAGGGTCGCGTCGTGGCCGTTCGGCGCGTCGTCGACCGCCTTGGTCTCGGTGTAGCCCTCCAGTTTCCAGTGCCCCCGCGGGGGCGTGCCCCTGCCGACCCAGAAGCGGTAGCGGTACTGGGGTCCGGGGTTCCCCGCCCGGTCCACGCTGCGGACGTACAGGTCCATCGGCCCGTCATCGGGCGGCGTGACCAGCACGTTCGCGCTGCCGGACGGGGCGGCGACGTGGAAGACCTCGTGGCCGTACAGGTAATACTCATATCCACCCACGTCGGTGACGCCGTTGGCGCCGAAGGTGAAACCGCCGGTGAAGCCCACCGCGCCGCCTCCCGAGCAGGAGCCGGAGTCCAGCGAGCACTCGGGGTAGGTCGCCGAACTGACCGTCGGCGCCTTGTCCGGGCCCGTGCGGTCGACCGTCACGTCACACCACGGACCCCAGGGACCGGCGTCTATCCCGTCGGTGCCGCGCACCCGGAACGCCAGCTTGGTCCCGTCCGCGGCGTGCGCGGCGGACACGTCGGCCGTGAAGGTGGCGCCGGTGGTCTTGGGCCCCACCATGGCTCCGCCGAGCCGGGCTCCGCCGCGGGCGTACCACTCGAACTCCGCCGACAACTGGCCGCCGTCGGGATCGGAGAGCGTCGCCGACAGCTGCGGGCCGCGCAGCCCCTGGCTGGGATCGTTGTCGATGTAGGGGCTGACCCGCGGCTCGTTCGGCTCCAGCGCGCAGGTCTTGCCCTCGGCCTTCTGCGTGGTCGGCGCGGCTGGCGGCGTGTTGTAGGTGACGACCAGGCTCGGCTCGACCGGGGCCGTCTCTCCCGCGTTCCGCTGCCACCTGAACTTCTTCCAGCCGTACTTGTCCGACTCGTTCCCGGCCTTCAGCATGATCGCGGTTGCGCCGTTGTGCGATTTCAGCCCCTTCTCGACCGCGGCAAGGGCGTTGAACCCCACCCAGGCGGCCGGACAGGAAGCGCTGTAGCCCCAGGCGACGTTCTGGGTGCCCAGCGCGACCTGGGTTCCGCCGACCTCTTTGTACGGCTGGTTGTCCCAGTTGGTGGCCGCGCTGACCGGATCCGTCCCGTACGCCGCCACGTCCGTCTTCGTACACGACGGTGCGTAGTGTTCGAAGACGTTGAACTCCGCCTCCAGCACGTGCTTGCCCACCAGGAAGGCGGCGTCGTACTGGAAGTAGGAGCGCGCGACGCCGATGTTGTTGCAGAAGTCCCAGCCGCAGAAGCCGACCTTCGCCACCTTCTCGCCGTCGCCGCCCCAATACTCCTGGTCGTGATGGCCCGACAGCACCATCGCCATGCCCGTCCGGCCGGCGTCGAAGTCAGGATCGATGTACACCGGGAATCGCGTCGCCGGATCGGCCAGCAGTTCCTTGTCCGGCCGCAGGACCAGCGTGTCGCGCTGGACTTCGAGACTGCCCACCGCCCGCCTGGCGTTCGTCGGCGTCGAGTCCCACGCCATCGGCGCGCCGGAGCCGAAGGCCAGATCGTCCTCGTGGTCGTAGACGCCGATGTCCCCGTGGCCTTCGCCACGCACCTTCACGCCCTCGGTCGCCAGCCCGAAGGTCAGTTCGGCGAGCTCGGGGTTCGCCGCGGCGGTCCTGTCCTTGACCACCAGCACCTTGCCGAAGCCCTCCGCGGTCGCCGTCATCCGCAGGTCCACCCCGGGCAGGACCTCGGGGTAGGTCGCGGTGTCCCCGGTCAGCACCGGCTTCGGCAGCGGTGCCGGCCAGCGCAGCTCGATCCGTCTCTTGTCCTGCCCGAACCGCACCAGTGGCTGGTCCCCGCCTCCGGAGAAGGTGACGGGGATCGTGGTCGCGCCCGGCTCCACGCCGCCGTCGGCGCGCTGCCGCAGCGTCGTGTCCACCGGCACCCAGCCCGAGCCGCGCCGCACGCGTACCGGGGTGATCCGCAGCTCGGCCGTGAACGATCCGTCCGGGTTGGCGTAGACGTCGCGCACCTCGGACTGCTCCAGCGTCGCCGCGACCCGCTTGCCGGTCCGCCGCGCCTCGCCCGCCGCCCAGGACGCCGAACCCACCGGATCATCGCTACCGGAGGCAGGCGTATTTTCCAAGGTCATCGCCGCGTTCCCGGGTGCCCTAACCGGAAATGCGCCTGCCTGACTCTCCGCAGGTAAAAAACAGGTAAGTACGGTCGTGAAACCCACGACCACAACAACCATACGTCGCCACACCGGGCGCCTCCAGAACGAATGATCGGGCAGACAGCCTCATTAGCCCTTGCCGTAAATCGACGGTGAACCGCCGTCCAAGAATTCCGCTACGTGGCGTACTTGAGGTGCCTCCGCCGACGGCGCACATATTGACGAGAGTCATTGTCATCGGCTGAAAGCACTCAGGCCAGGACTTAAAGCGGACATTTGTCGGACTGCTGCCGCGTCCGAGCCCCGACGACTCACGTTGCGGCCGTTTCAGCTGAACCGATCAGTGCGTGTGAAGTGTTCGCCCGAACGTCCTTTTGAGGTGCTGCAGGACGGCGCCGCCGACAGACGCTCGGGTGGGCGGCGGTCTCCACGCAACTCACAACCTGTATTGCGGCTTCTTCCCAAGTTGTCGTGCGTGTTCGTGCTGTCACTGGAAACCGGGAGGATACACAAGCGCGTCCGCGGATTAGGAACGCGTACTTGCACGGCCCGGTCGTGGATCTTCAGGATCCGCTGACGGGCGGCGAGCATCCAGCCGACGTTGAAGCCGGTCTTGTTCCCGGGCACGGTGAGCTGCCGCTGGTGGCGGGCCGAGGACCGTACGGGATCGGTCTGATGGCCGCACTCAGCACCCGCACGTGATCCACCATGGTGTCGGAGCCGGCCGGCCCGCTGCGCAATGGCAGGGCCGGTTTGCGGTTGCCTCGTATCGATCGTCCCGCCGTCGTCCTCCTTTTTCCGGCCCCGGCGGCGTGCCGGTGGGGCGCGGGAGATACGGACGCTGACGGTGAACTCGGCCCGGCCGATGGAGTCGCCTTTGACCCGCATCTCCTTCAGCAGCCGGTGACCACGCCAGGGACGTCCTCGGCCGTCGGCCACCGCAAAGGTGGGCTCAGATCGAGCCCACGCTTTGCCGGTCAGCTCACCACGATCAACCATTCAAGCGTGAACGTTGATCATTTGTCAGGCGTCCCTGGTTGTACTGTCCCTTCCAGCCCGGTCCGGGTCAGTAAATGCCCACCTCGGCGAACTGCAGCCGGTAGGTCGGATCGTTGGGATTGGTGTTGCGGAGGCGGGTCCCGACGAGCCGCACATATCTCGCCTGGACTGGGCTGAATCCCAGCCGGAGCGGAGTGCCCGAGGTCGGCGTCGGAAGATCGGCGACCTGGGCCACTGCGGTCCAGGTCGTGCCGTTGGGTGAGACGTCGATCCGGACGTCAACCGGGAAGCCCTGGCCTTGGTTGCCCGGATCGGCCCGGGGGAAGAGCATGACACTCGAGACTGGTTTGCTGTCACCGAGGTCGAACTGGAGGCTCTCGGTGTGATCCGTCTGCAGCTGATCGTTGCTGCTCCAGCCCATCGACGCGGACGTCGAAGTGATCAGGCCGTCGTTGATCGCGTCAAGCCTCCAGCCACCGCCGGTGTAGGAACTGCTCGCCGACACAGCGGTCGCGTAGGCGCTGCTGGTGGTGACTGCGGTCATGAACTTGTGGGACCTGTTGACTTCCGGCGTCCAGTTCCCAGTGCCACTACGGTAGGAGCTCCCGCCGCCGGGATAAGGGGCGGCATCGTTGTAGGCGAAGCCATAGCAGCCTGTGGTCGCGGCCGAGCGGGCGAGCAGTGCGTACCGGACACCAGCGGAAACCGACCCCCTCGTACGGACGACGATCTGTCGCGGCGACCAGCCGACCGCTGTCCGCGGTACGACGGTGGTGCTGAGGGTTCCGGTAGGCCGCAGTCCATCGTCCACGGTCACCAGGTCGATGACGAGGTCGTGTGACGCCCCCTCCTGGAAAACGGTGAGCGACGCCGCATCCAACCGGCCAGTGCGAGAGGGGACGAAGCTCTGCAGCCTGCTCCAGCCCGAAGCGATGTCGCAGTGGGTGCGGAACCCGGTGACCCCGGAGTGACGATCCAGGTCGGGGATCGGATGCTGGCTCCCCGGGGCCCCGGTAGCCAGATCCAATGTTGCGCTCGCTGTGCAGGAGAAAGGCTCGACGGCTCCGTTTCTGGCGAATGTCAGCGGTGTCCAGAAGTAGTTGGCCAGGGCCTGGTTTGCCTTCCCTGCGTGCCAGAGATCCGCGCCGTACAGATACGCGGTGCCGGATAGGGTGGGGATCGTCGCGACGAACGCGGGCTGCCCGTTGCACGAGTTGCTGTTGATTGTCCTCGGGCCGGACCACGTGGTGAGCGGGTTGCTCGCTGTCCTGAATTCCGTTCGGGCGGCGCAGTATGGGCACGTGTTGCCGGACACATGGTAGTAGGTGTTGCCGCGGCGAAAGAGCGATGGTGCTTCGGTGCCTTGCCCGCCGACGACCGTGTGCTGGCCGGTGCCGCTGGTGTAGCTGGCGTTCAGCTGCTCCACGACCTGGCGGTGGCCTCCGCGGATGTCGGTGTAGGCGAGATATCCGGTGCCGTCGTTGTCGACGAACAGGTCCATGTCGCCGTTGTTGAATCCCGGCCCGCTGCCCTGAACGGCCAGCCGCGGCTCGGCGACTTCGGTGAACGGGCCGACCGGTGTGGTCGAGGTGAAGACGTGGTAGCCGCTGTTGTTGTCGTAACCATTGATCCACAACACGTATCGGTTGGTTGCGGAGTTGTAGACGACATGTGGTCGGTAGCAGCCGAACCGCGGCGGTGCGCACCGGCTCTGCCACAGCGCGGTGGAGGCGTTGAACAGCAGGCCACGGTCGGTCCAATGGACCAGATCGGTCGAGCTGTAGGACTTGAAGCCGCAAAACGGCGTGCCACTGATCTGGAGTTGGTAGCCACAGTCGTAGCTGGTGCCGTACAGGTAGTAGACGCCGTCGAAGAATGCGAGGTCTCCATCGTGGGCGTCCACCGCGTTGCCTTCGGTGTCGTAGCGTGTAACCTGCTGGCCCGCGGCGTCGAAGTTTGTGATCGTCGTCTGGTGCGGCGCCGCGGCCGCCGGTACGACCGGGACCACGAGCACGGTCGCCACGACCGCCGCTAACAGGGCGAGCGCGCCGATTGATCTCGCGAGTAAGTGGTTCATCGCCGTCCGTTTCGATGATGTGCACACGTGGAGGACGCCGACCAGTCGGGGAGGCCGGGCGGCACGCTATTGATTCAGCTGAGGCTCTGCGCGACCAATTTCCGGCCGGTCCGTCATGGATCCTCGCCGACCTACCGGTTGGGGTGACGGCAGGAATGCGTCGCTTCACTCGGAATATGGAAATCTCTTGATAGTGATACTCTGGACAACAACGCCATTGACATAAGTTACTGCCAGCGCCCCACATTCTATGGTTGCCTGCACGCCCAGTGAAGGCCACCATCCGGACTTTGAGAGGACATTGCGTCGAGCGCGTGCGTCCAGGGGAGCAGGACGGGCAACCCTGACGTCCCGGTGGGAGACACACTGGCTGCCAGAAGCCAGTGGCCGCTTGCCATGGAACCGTGGGCCTGATTAGGTTTCCAGGAGGCCCCGCACCAAGCTGGCAGCTTCGCCTGGAAATGGCGGGACCGCACCCAGAACGAAGTGAAGCCCGCGACCGTATTGCCCATCTGCCCGTCTCGGCAAGGGTGCTGCCGGAAAGTTGTGGAATGGATGACATGAATTCTCCGGAGTCGCGCTGCTCAAGTCGAGTGGAATTGCCCTCCGGCCGGGCCACCGGCCATCGCCCGCTGTTGACATTCCTCAGGGGTTCGCTCAGCCCAGCGAAATCCCTCGATCGGCGCTGGCCGGCCGGTGGTCCCTTCACAGTCCGCAAGGGTCGTTCCGCCCCTCGGACGTTGAGAGAACCACACGGCTGCTTCGCATCGGCTTCACGCCATCGTCCAGGCAGTGCACAGGCGAGGCATACATCCGGCACCGCACCAGCCGCTGTGTCGGCCTGCCAAGACTCATCTCGGGCACCTGTCCACCGCCACCGCCCTCAGCCTCGTCCGCCTCGACGCATGGTGAGCCGGCAACCCCCTGACGCCACCCGTACCAGCCACTTCGCCCCGTTCTTTCTCGCGCTGATCGCCTGATCGCCGAATCGGCCAACAGAGTCCGAACGCGAGACGCTCCGGAGCGCACCCGCTTGCGACTGCTCGATACTGACCTGCTGCAACACCCGCGCAAGGCATTCGGCCGACGCACCACAGCGTCCTCGCCTGCGAACACCTACACCAGAGGAGATCGAGTAGCCTCACGCTGGCCGCATGACACGCCTCAACACGTGTCCGCTCTCGCAGGGGAAGGTCCGGCTACGCCCGTCCCGACGGGTGGAAGGGGTTTTCGGGCCCGAGTGTTCCACTTACCGGTTTCATGTGGCGGAGTGTCGGCCAGGTTCGCGGTGGCAAGCGAGAAGGTGTGTTTCATGCCGTCAAATGCACAGGACAACGGCCAGGCGGGTTCCGCGGCGCAGGATGCGACTCCCGGTGCGTTGGTGCGCGCCTGGCGTGAGCGGGCACTGTTCACCCAGGAGGAGCTGGCAGCGCGGGCGGGCCTCAACACCCGGACGGTGCGCCGGTTGGAGACGGGCGAGCTGCGGCGGCCGCGCGGCTCGTCGATGCGCTCACTGGCTGAGGCGCTCGGCCTGACCGCCGATGAGTTCGCGCTGTTGACCCGCGTGGCGAGTCCGATTCCAGATGTTCCGCCTGCGACGCGTATGCGGGTGGTGCCCCGGCAGCTGCCCACCGACGTGGCCGCGTTCGTCGGGCGGGAGCGGGAGCTGGCCGTCGCGGACGAGGCCCGCGCCGAGGGCACGGTGGTGATCACGGCCATCGACGGCATGGGCGGCGTGGGCAAGACCGCGCTGGCGGTGCACTGGGCGCACCGGGTGGCCGGCCGGTTCCCCGACGGGCAGCTGTACGTCGACCTGCAGGGGTACGCTTCGGGCCCGCCGCTGTCGGCGATGCAGGCGCTGGCGGTGCTGCTGCGGGCCCTGGGCGTGCTGGCCGAGCAGGTGCCGATGGGGCTGGAGGAGGCCGCCGCACTGTACCGGTCGCTGCTGGCCGGCAAGCGGGTGCTCGTGGTGCTGGACAACGCTTACGGCGCCGAGCAGGTCCGCCCGCTGCTGCCCGGCAGCCCGGGATGCATGGTGGTGGTCACGAGCCGGGACCGGCTGACCGGGCTGGTGGCCACCCACGGCGCCCACCGGCTCACCCTGGACGTGCTGGATCCCGGCGAGGCGGCGGCGCTGCTGGAGCAGATCGTCGGCCGGGAGCGAGTGGCGGCCGAACCCCGGGCTGCGGCCGAGCTGGCCCGGGTGTGCGGCCACCTGCCGCTGGCGTTGCGCATCGCCGCGGCCAACCTCAGCCGCGGCCCCGAGCAGCCGATTGCCGACTATCTGGCGGAGCTGCAGGCCGGTGACCCGCTGGACGGCCTGACGGTCGCCCACGACCCGCAGGCCGCCGTGCGGCTGGCCTTCGACCACTCCTATCACCGGCTGACCGCGGACCACCGCAGACTGTACGGGCTGCTGGGGCTGGTCCCGGGGCCGGACGTCGGCGTGGCGGGCGCCGCGGCGCTGGCCGGCCTGCGGACGGAGGACGCGCGGCGGGCCCTGGAGGAGCTGGCGGACGCGCACCTGGTGCAGTTGCGCGGCCGGGACCGCTACGGCATGCACGACCTGCTGGCCCTGTACGCGCGCCGGCGCGCCGAGCAGCACCACGGCCGCGCGGGGTGCGAGGCGGCCCTGGAACGGCTGCTGGACTGGTACCTCGCCGGCATCGGCGCCGCCGCCGAGCTGCTGTACCCGGAGGAGGTGCGCCTGCCCCACGCGCCGGCGGCCCCGACCGCCCTCCCGCCCGGCGAGCCGGCCTCACCGCCGCCCGGCGTCCCGACCCCGCCCACGTTCGCGGATCCGCCGCAGGCGGCGGCATGGCTGGAGGCGGAGCTGCCCAGCCTCGTCGCCGCTACCCTGCACGCCGCCGGCCGGGTTGGCGAGTCCGGTCCCCACCCGGCCGCCTGGCGGCTGGCCGACGCGCTGCGCGGTTTCTTCTGGCAGCGCCGCCCCATGGTGGAGTGGTTCCTGATCGCGCAGGCCGGCCTGGACGCCGCCACCGCCGCGGGCGACGTGCGCGCCCAGGTGTCCGGCCACCTGAGCCTCTGCCAGGCCAACCGGGCGGCCAGCCGCCGGGAGCCGGCCCGCCGGCACATCACCAGGGCGCTGACCCTGGCCCGCCGGGCGGGCTGGACGGACGGCCAGGCGGCCGCCCTGTCCTGCGAGGCGAACGTCGCCTGGATGGCAGGGGATCTGCGCCAGGCCGTCGACGGCTTGACCCAGGCGGTGGCGCTGTACCGTCGGAGCGGCTGGGCGGGCGGGGAGGCCGACAGCCTGATCGACCTCGGCCTGATCGAGATGGAACGGGGCCTCCTGCACGTGGCCGCCACCCACTTCACCCAGGCGCTGGAGATCTACCGGCAGATCGGTTCACGCATCGGGCAGACGACCGCGCTGGGCGCGCTGGGCGAGATCGACCACCTGCTGGGCCGGTCGGTGGCCGCCCGCCAGCGCGTCCTCGGCGGCCTGCGCCTCTTCCAGGAGCTGGGGTTGCGGTTCGGCCGCGTCTACTTCCTACGCTGTCTCGCCGAGCTGGACCGCGACACGGGCCACGCGAAACAGGCGCTGGCCCACGCCCAGGACGCGCTGCGGCTGACGGGCGAGATCGGCGACCGGTCGACCGAGGTCAGGGTCCGGATCGTGCTGGGCGGCGTCCACCTGAACCTCCGCGACGCCCAGGCCGCCGGCGACCACTACCGGCAGGCGCTCGAGCTGGCGCAGCAGATCCCCAGCCGCACCCGCGAGGCCGAGGCGCGGCTGGGGCTGGCCTATGTCAGCCTCGCCCTCGACCAGCCCCGGCAGGCGCTCGATGGGGCCCGCCACGCGCTGGGTCTGGCCACCGCCGCCGGCATGCGCGTCGTACAGGGTTACGCCCACACCGTACTGACCCTCGCCCACCACCGGCTCGGTCACCACGACCAGGCGCTCACGCACGCCCGGCAGGCCGTGGAACTGCACCGGCAGAGCGGTCACCGGCTCGGCGAGGCGCGAGCCCTGCAGGCGCTGGGCCGAGCGCTCCGCGGCGCCGGCGACCTCCAGACGGCCGAGCACCGCTGGCAGGAGGCCCTGGAGCTGTTCACCGACCTCGCCAGCCCCGCCGCCGAAGAGATCCGCACGCTGCTGGACACCTAAGGGTCATGCCCGTAAGTCCTTCGGGGGCAGTTGCTGAGGGAGGGATTGCAGCCGCAGGCGAGGGCTTCTCGGGGCGTGCCGGCTGATCGCCTGCAGGGCCGGCAAGGTCGACATCGCCGACGCCGCGTGCACCGCCGGGACCGCGGCAGCGCCTCCTCGGTCGAGGACTCGCCCCGCCGGTGGAGTACGCCAGTAACCGCCCGGTGGAACCGTGGCTGCCGCGACGATCAAACATTCGATGGAGGGAAGTGGTGACCTTGGCCTCGTCCATCTCCGCCGGCGCGATCACTGCGGCCTCTCGTCCCCCTTGCGCAGGGCGAAGTCATCCACCGCCACCGCCCGCACCGCCCCGGCGGCGGCTCGGGATGCGATCGGACCAGCCGCCCAGCGAACGTCGCCGCCGCACACCTGGTGTTCATGCACTTGAAGCGCCGTATCGGCATCACCGGGACGGTCTTGATCCCGCTCAGCGCGGCATCGGCCAGCCGTCGGACGTATCGGTCACGCACCCGGCCCGACGCCACACCGCAGCGCAGGCAGACTCCCTCATCGGCTCGGCGTCGGGCGTGCATGGTCACCGTGCCCGCGACCCACTCCACCACATCGACCACGATTCCCGCCCGATGCGGGAGTAGCTCCTCAACGTACCTGGAACGCACTTCGCAAACGATCGACTACCAGGTCGTTCCACGCCCGTCCGGGGGAGTGTCGTGGGCGGCGCGGCCAGGCCGGTGAACTGGTCGGCGGTGAGGGAGGCGATGAGCTCGCCCAGCGCCAGGGGGTTGCCCCGGGCGGTCCGGTTGAGCGCCGCCAGCAGGTCATCCGTCGGCCGCACGGGCGCCACGTCACCGGCCAGCTCCCTGACGGCCGTCTCGTCGAGGCCGCCCAGCACCCGGACCGCCACCCCCTCGGGTCCCCGCTCCCGGTCGCGGGCCGCGAACAGCAGCGCGATCGGCTCGCCCGCCACCCGCCTGGCCACGAACGCGAGCACGTCGCGGCTGGCCGCATCCAGCCGGTCCACGTCGTCCACGCAAGCCAGGACCGGCTGGTCGGCGGCCACCACGGACAGCAGGCCGAGCACGGCAGCGGGCAGCGCCAGCCCGTCGGCGCCCGTGCCGGACTCCAGCGCCGCCATCAGAACGCGGGCCTGCCCCTCCGGCAGCGACGCGGAAGCCAGGAGCCGCCCGCGCGACGGCCAGGTCGAGCAGCGCCGTCTTGCCCATGCCCGGCGCGCCCACCACCAGCAGCGCCGCGCCACGACCGGCGCGGGCGTGGTCGAGCAGCCGCAGCAGCGCGCACTCCTCCTGGTCGCGGCCGCGCAGCACAGGTACGCGGGCGGGGGTCAAGCCCGGGGACACGCCCTCCAGTGTTACGCACGCATGTCGCTGCTGAAAGAGGACGCTCCGGCGGGGCCGGCGATGCCTGCGGCGGCCTCGACGCCGTGAGCCACGCTGTCTTCCTGGATGAGCCGCCGCGATCTGACCCGCTGGCGCGGCTCGGCTCCGGCGGCGGTGGCCAGGGTGACGAGGCGTGGACGTGCTTGGGGGCGGTGACGAGCACAGCGGCTTTGCCGGCCTCGGCGCGCAGGAAACGCCGTTCAGCCGCAGGTGGCGCGCAAGGTAGGGCTTTCCTTCGACGCCCCTACGGGGGGATAGACCTTGAGCTTGTAGGTGAAAGTCGTGCCGCGCTTGCACTTCTTGTACAGCGTCTTCGGCCCGGGGGCGCGGAATCTGCTGTGCGCGATGGTCTCCCAGCCCCATGCTCTCTTGCGCATGAGATCCATGCCGATGCTCTTGCCGCATCCCGGAGACCAGGCGGTTGCCGCGACCACGTCTTTTCTCGTCTCCGGGCGGTAGGCGCGAAGGCTGCATCCGGCCGCGGACGAGGCGGCCGCCATCGCCGCGCCCGTCGCCGGCGAGCGACCGATCCCGGCCGACTGTCCCGGCACGGCCGCCGCGGCCGGAGAGGCAACGGTCAATCCGGTGACCGTCCGCGAAACGCCGAGCGCGGTCCTGAGGTTCCGCATGTCGCACTCCTTGTCGTTACTGAAAGCCCCACGCAGGGGCATGCCAGATCGCGGGACACGCCGCTCCTTGAGCGTGGGGGTGACTGAGGTCACATACGTGCGTTCGGCCGTTCTCATCATCGTCGCCGCCGGGCGGGCATTTCTGGACGACGGGCACTGGGCCGAGGGACGCGTCCCATCACGGACGCCGTCGAACGGCACGAGAGGGCTGGCATGTCCTTCTGGGTAAGCACTGGGCATCGGTTCGCCGACGCCGAGAGATTTCTCAAACGCGCCGTCAGCCTGAAGCCCGACGACGAGTTCTCCCTCTACCAGCTCGCGGATTGATGGAGATCATCATGTAGGGCAGGGGTTGGAGCCCGAGGAAGGGGATCCGGGTGCTCTGCGGGCCGTGCACCTGCCAGGCGGCGCCCCGGAACGTCTCGTACAGCTTGGCGGAGGCGAGGTCGGTCTGCGAGCCAGTCAGCTCACCGCGTTTGCGCAGCCAGGGTAATGGGGTCGTCATCGGTTACGAGCACTCTGATCATCCGGTGTTGAACATGCTGCACTACAGCACCAGCCTGCTCGTCCTCGACCTCTCGGAGGTGTCGTTCTGCGACGCCTCCGGGCCGGCCGTGATCGTCGGTGTCCAGCGCCGCGCCCGCCGTCAGGGCATCATCGTCGCGTTGTCGGCACCGCGTCCGTCCATGTCCCGGCTGCTGCGCATCACCGGCCTGGACCGCGGCCTGCCGATGGTGCTGTGAGCCGGTCGAGGCCGACTCACGGCTGCCGGGCAGCGACCTGGCACATCTGGGCGCTCAAGCGGCCTCCCGCGGATCGGGTACGCGGAGGCGGAACCGATAGGATCGTGAATCCGGGCCACTCAGGATCCGGGCGTTCTCACGGCGCCCCCGCCCAGCGGCGTGTGCCGGTCGACGCACTATTTGAGAGCGAGACACAATATGAGTAGTGCTCGCAAAACCGATGGCCATGAGGGCGAGGCTCCCGCCCAGGAGATTGAGACCGACGCGCTGGCCCAGCACGCGGCCAACGCACAGTGGCTCAAGGACAACCCAGCGGCGATGCCGCAGGTGGGCGTGGGGCGTTGGGCCGTGTACGACCGCGCGGGCCACCTGTGCGGCCACCTCGTCGGTGACGGTCCTACCCGCGATACCCGCTTCACGGCGATCGCCGCGACGAACGAGTGGATGCCCCCAGATGCGCGGGGCGGCTCCGGCATCACCCTGCACGACGCCGGAGCCCACCTCCTTGACGCCGCTGCGCGTGGCGACCTTGGTGACGAGTCTTGAGCCGGGTGGCGGAGCAGCCTGCAGCGGGTGTCCGAATGGTTCCGCCGGTGTGACCGCGTGGTGGGGGACCGCGGCCGTCACGATGGTGAAGGGGGCCGTGACGCCTGGCGTGAGCAGGCGCGGAGGCCCTCTGGTTGAGGCATCGCGCCGGCGCGGACACCGGTGGGGCCAGGATGCGGACGGTCCTGGTGCATCGGAGCCCTCGGCCTGGCCCGCGCCTCGTCACCGGTGACCGGCTGGTGTGACATGGCCGGCAGCGCGGTGGACGCTGCGGTCCAGAGCCGACCAATGATGATGGTGACCCGAAAGCGCATCGGTCAGTCTGCACTGGATGCCCGGGCTTGTGATGAGAGGTCGGCGCGACGGCGTTGGATGCGGTCGGCATCTGGCCAGTGCACGTCGCTGGCCCAGCCCAGCCGTTCGAA
The DNA here is from genome assembly GCF_008065375.1 of Nonomuraea sp. SYSU D8015. GTDB lineage: Bacteria > Actinomycetota > Actinomycetes > Streptosporangiales > Streptosporangiaceae > Nonomuraea. Next base: position 159,819 of record NZ_VJYI01000023.1, on the reverse strand, counting down.
CAGGCGGATCACGCCGGCGGACGGGTCGATCTGGCCGCGTTCCAGGCCGTGGCGGGCGCAGCTGGGTTCGCTGTGGTGGCCGTTGTGCCAGCTCTCGCCGAAGGACAGCGGGGCAAGCGGCCACAGGTTGGTGGAGCGGTCGTGGCGACGGGTTTTGAAGGGCCTGTTGCCGATGACGTGGCACAGGGAGTTGACGCTCCAGGTGACGTGCTGGAGCAGCGCGATGCGGATCAATCCGGCCCACAGGAAAGCGGTGAGGCCGCCGTACACGGTGCCGGTGATCGCCCAGCCGGCCAGGAACGGCAGCGCCAGCGACAGCGCGCACAGCGCGGGGAAGGCGCGTGTCACCCGGGCCATGGCCGGATCGGCCAGCAGGTCCGGGGCGTAGCGCTCGGCAGGCGTTTGGTCGTCGGTGAACAGCCAGCCCAGATGGGCGTGGGCAAGCCCCCGAAGCTGCCCGCGCAGGCCGGTGCCGTACCGGTAGGGAGAGTGCGGGTCGCCAGGCCGGTCGGTGAAGGCGTGATGGCGGCGGTGGATGGCGACCCAGCCGATGACGTTGCCTTGGAAGCTCATCGAGCCGACGATCGCCAGGGCCACGCGCAGCCACGGCCGAGCGGTGAAGGAGCCATGGGTGAGCAGCCGGTGGAACCCGACCGTCACGCCGAGCCCGGTCACCACATAGAAGCCCGCCGCCAGCAGCAGATCGGTGAGCGCGACTCCCTGCCCCCACGCCAGGGAGATCGCGACGCCGAGCGCCATGAACGGCAGGATCACGATCGCCGCCGTCAGCGCCACCACGGCCAGGCCCGCCGGCGCGTGTTCTCCTGCTCCGGGGAACGGTGAGGTGCCGTCGTAGTCCTGACGGCGTTGTACCGGTTGTATGGAAAGAGTCATGAATCTCATTCGTCTCGCTCATACAGGTCGTTGGTGCACATAGCACCAACGCCAGATCGAGCCCGGGGCCAGGTCGGCGACCACCGGGTGGTCGGTCTCCTCGTAGTGAGCCTTGGCGTGGCCGCCCTGCGAATCGTCGGAACAGGCGACCCAACCGCAGGTCAGGCACGTCAGCAGCCGCGTCCAGGTCTGGCCGGCGACCAGACATGCCTGGCACTCGCCTTTCCCGGGTTCCACGGCCGGAAGCAGGTCGATGTGATCGCATCGCGGTGCCTGACCGTTCAGGCCGGCACGCGCGGCTGCTTTCGCCTCTTGTGCGTCCAGGGGCATCACGACCCCCTCACGGAGACAGCGACGCGAGATGCGCCGGCTGATCGCTTACCAGTCAAGGCGATCGGTGGGGCGACGGAAACGCCCAATCCCAGCAAGCTCCATCACCGATCGCGATGGCCGGCTCTGGCACGGGGTCACCCGCGTGGCCGCTCAGGCCATCATCGGCAAGGCGCGGTCCAGGCCGGTGATGCGCAGGATCTCGGATACGTACGGGCGAGGATTGGCCAGGGCGAGGGTGATGCCTCGCGCTCGGGCACGGTGATGGATGCCGACGAGCACGGCCAAGCCTGAACTGTCGCAGAACGACACCTGCGACAGGTCGAGGATGAGCAGCCTGGTGCTGGAGGTCAAGGCGTTCAGCAGGTGCCGGCGGAACGCCTTGCTGGTGAAGATGTCGATCTCGCCGGAGAGGTGGACGGTGGTGGGAGCCGATGCGTCAGCTCCGCCGAGCGGGGTCGCGTTGATGACGGTCATGAAGTTCTCCGATCGGAGAGGCGCAGGAGGGAAACACGAGCCGGCGGCGGTCGGCCGCCGGATTGCGAGGTCAGCACCGCTGGGTCGACCCGACAGGCGGTGCGTGGCCACGCTGGGCGCCGAGCGAGCCAGCGACCGCGTGGTCGGCGATGTGCGCGCGTTCTCTCCGCCGGATACGCTGCGGCCTCTAGATCGGCCTGAGGCGGATGGTCGCTGAACGGGATCGCGTGAGCAAGCGCGTTCGATGGCTTGTGACGAGAAGGAAAACGCCCACCTCACGGTCACCCGGCCTGCCTGGACCCCGGAGGATCCGCAAATGGTCCATCGCCGTGGGCGACGTCGGCCTGGATGCCGACGCACGAGAGGTCCTCGGTCTTCCCAAGCTATCCCACTCGCGTCCCCGGAGCGCCGTGATCTTGGAGGCAAGACATCGGTGATCGACCTGCCAAGGCCCCGGAGGCTTAGGGAGAGGCACGCCGGGCGGCCAGATCGGTGACGTGCCCGGCTGTGCTGGTGGCCGCAAGAGCCGTGGCGAACAGGATGAGCTGGTTGACGACTTTGAGAAACAGGAGCATGCCGGCGGCACCGGCGACGACCTGGTACGCGGGGTTGGCCGCGGTGAGGTTGACGTAGACCTGGCCGAGGGTTTTGAGGATCTCCATGCCGACGGCTATGACGAGCGCCGGGCCGATCACGCGGCGCAGGGGCAGCCGTAACCGAGGAGGCGCGGTCAGCAACGCCACGGCCAGCAAGGTATTGACGGCGAAGCCGAACGCGAAGGCGGCGGCTGTGAGCGCCCATTGGGCTGGGAGGGCGTTCACCCCCACGGTGAGCACCGCCAGCCAGGTCAACAGCCGTTCGGCGGCGAAGGCGATGGCGAGCGACAGAGAGAGCAGCAGGCCGAGCCCGGCCACCACGCCCAGGTCAATGAGCTGGCGCAGGAAGAAATTGCCCGGATACTCCTCCAGGCGCCAGACAGCTCTGCTGGCCGAGCGCAAGGTGTCCATCCAGAACAAGCCCGTCAGCGGCAGGGCGATGAAGGCCACCACGCCGGCGGTTCCCGTGGCGTCCCGCAACGCCTGGACGTCCAGGCGAGGGAAGTTCTCGCTCAGGTAGCGCTGCACCGTGGCCAGCACCGTCGGGTCGTCCATGACGTGACCGAGGATCGCGAAGGCCAGCAGGGCCAACGCGAAAGTGGCGAAGAAGGCGTAGTACGTGAGCGCGGCCGATAACCGGCCGCCATCGGCTTGGTCGTAGCGAACCACGGCCCGCACCAGATGGTCCAGCCATCCATGACGCTCGCGGGCGCGCCGCCAGCCCGCTGCCAGCCTTTCGGCCGACCGCCGGATCGGCCCGGTGACGCTCATGATGAGAGGTCCCCTTTCGCGGCGTTGGCCCGCGTTGAAGGCGAGGACACCATCGTGACGGCGGCGTCCGGAAAGCGCGATCTGCGCCGGTACCATGATGCTTCAGGCTAAGAGCATTCCTCCGAGGCCACGGGGCGTCAGCCACAATCTGGGAGCGAGACGCCACGACACCGACTCGAGCCCATGCTGGTCATGCCGCGCTTGATGTACGATCACGCGACCCCGGACGACAGCCGCCATGCGGTGACAGGGGCATCGCCGCATCGCCGGGCACGGCGAGTCCGCGCCGGAGATCATTGCCGGTAGCCGGCCGAGGTCCGCCGGCCGGCTCTGGCCGGCAGCGCACGTCTATAGCGGAAGGAACGGCATGGTCCGGAACACGGCTGGTGGCCAGGGCCGAGGGTGGGCGATGCGGCCGGAGTTCTGGCGGGAGGTGTTCGACCATCTGGGCGCCGGCGTGGCAGTGCTGGACCCTTCCGGGCAGATCGTCGCGGTCAACCTCGCAGCGGAAGAACTGCTGGGCCGCACTGCGCCGGCGATGGTGGGGGAGGGCTTTCACGGCCTTGTGCACCGCCACGCGGACGGTGCCGCCATTCCGGATGAGCGGTGCCGGCTGCACATGGCGCTCACCCACCGCATGTCGTCCTGCGCCGAGCTCGACAGCTTTCTGAGCGGCGACGGGCATCCCATCCCCGTCACCTGGTTCAGCGCTCCTGTGATCAGCAACGGCCGCGTGCTCGGTACGACCGTGCTGTTCGTCGGTGACGCGGCCGGACGGGCGACGGAGGAGGGCCTCGCGGCGCATGTGATCGCCCTGGAGGACCTCACGGACCGGCTGACCTTGGCCGCGGAGATCTCCACAGCCCTGGCTCAGACCCTGGACACCGAGGAGGCCCTCGCTCGGCTGGGGCGCCTGCTCGTGCCGCGCCTGGCCGACTGGCTCGCCATCGACCTGCGCAGGGAAGAGGGAGTCCGAAGGGTGGCGGTGGTCGGGCCAGAAGGCCGTGACCTGGATCAGGAAGCGTGGCGGGGCCCTCTCCCGGCATTGGACGAACACTCCCGCTCCGCTCTGGTACGGGTGTTGCGCGGCGGCGCGCCGGTGCTGCTGGGGCCAAGGCAGATCGCCACCCCGCCTGATTCGCCCCTGGCGGCCGTCCAGACCGGATTCCTCCAGGCAGTCGGCGCCGCCTCGGCGCTCATCGTGCCCTTGGGCGCCGCCCGGCAAGTCACGGGCGCCCTCACCCTGGCCCGTACCGACGACATCCGGCCCTTCGACGCCACAGAAGTGGCCCTGATCGGCGACATCGGCCGCCGCGTCGGTCTGGCGATCGACAACACCCTGCGGTTCGGCCGCCAACGCGAGATCGCCGAGGCCATGCAGCGCAACCTGCTCACCGCCCTCCCCCAGCCCGGCCGGCTACGCATGGCCGCCCGCTACCAGCCCGCCCCGGCCGGTTCGCAGGTAGGCGGCGACTGGTACGACGCCTTCCCCCTGCGTGACGGCGCCATCGCCCTGGTCATCGGCGATGTCATCGGCCACGACCTGGCCGCCGCGGCAGGCATGGCCCAACTGCACGGCATGCTGCGTTCGCTGGCCTGGGATCGGATGAAACCGCCCAGTGCCATCATCGACCGCCTCGACGAGGCCGTTCCCATCATCACCAACGTCGCTCTGGCCACCGCGATCTACGCCCGCGTCGAAGGTCCAGAGGAAGGGCCCTGGCAGCTGCGATGGACCAGCGCCGGTCATCCTCCGCCCCTCCTGGTCACCCGGGAGGGACACGCCGAATACCTGGAACAAGGTCAGAGCCTGCTGCTGGGCACGGGCCTAGGGGGCGTCAGCCGACCGGACGCGACGGCGGCCCTGCCTCCCGGCTCCACCCTGCTGCTCTACACAGACGGCTTGGTCGAAGTCCCCGGCACTGACTTGGACACCAGCTTGCGTGGTCTCCGCCGCCATGCCGCCGCCCTTGCCCGCCATCCTCTGGAGGACTTCTGCGATCAGATCCTCACCCGCATGCCTCCTGGCAACACGGATGACATCGCCCTTTTGGCCCTGCGCGTCCCGACCGCCACGCGGCCTGCCCGCTGACCTCCTGCGAGGCAGACCCATGCCAGGCGGTCAGCGGGCCACCCGGGTGTGGCGGCTCTCGTCGAGGAGCAGGATCGTCGGCTGCCGGAGCCCACGTGCCGGTACCTGCCGCAGGTTGCAGCGGACGCTCGGCGACCGACCACGTGATGTGGTTCGGCAGCACGGTCGGAACAGCGAGTTCCTCTTGTAGTTCAGGTGGGTTGGTCGTCGAGGTCGGTGACAGCTGGGTCGCCCTCTTCCGTCAGCGCGGGTTCCAACCACCCGAGCTGTCGGGCGAGTCGTTTGGCGCTGTCGAGGACAGCGGATACGTGAATGGAGGGGCTGGCCTCGGGCCAGAGAAGTGACCATGGGTAGTGCGCGGCGGGTTCGGACAGGGGCCGCCAGGTGGTGCCGGGTAGGTTGGAGGATCGGAAGGAGGAGGGAAGGCAGAAGACGCAGCGATGTCGGAGTACGAGGTCGGCGTCGGCACGTGTGCTCTCCACGGTCCCCTCGTAGGGGGTGGGTGTGAATCCGGTCGAGCGGCGTCGCTGCACCTCGCGCAGGATCATCGGCATGGAGTCGTAGCCGGCGTCGATGATGCCGGCACGGAGCGGGGGCGATGGCGTCGCGGCGTCGCCTGCGGCCCGTGTGGCCCGTCCGACGTGGTGGGTGCTGCGTTCCAGCAGTCGCACTCCCAGTTCGCGTTCGAGCCGCTGGATCTGCTGACTCAGCGCGGACTGCACGATGTGCTCGCGGGCCGCGGCCCGGCCGAAATGCAGTTCCTCGGCCAGGGTGACGAAATAGCGCAGCTGGCGTAGCTCCATGCCTGCCACCCCTCTCCACGCTGGGCGGCGCGTCACTTTTACTTTAAAGTTCTGACGGGCGACGGAGGTACGGCCGAGTCCGTCCACCGCCGTCGGCGACCGGAGCGATCCTGTGCCAATTTGTGGCGATCGCTGTTGGCGATGGGCTCATCTGGCTCTGCCCGTTTCCCTGAGCGAGCAGGTGATGCCGCGTGCCCGGGCACGGCCTTGCACGCCGAGCAGCACGCTCAGCCCACGGGATGAGGAGCCTGCCGGCCGGAGCTCGGTCCGCCGCCAGAACGGGCGGTGCCTGAACCGCTCTATCCGGCCGGCAGGCGGCATGTGGTCACGCCTGCGCTGACAGCCGTCTGATGGTGCACTGCGCCTCCTGCTCGGTCACCGATCCGACCTCGCTCTCCCTGCTGGCCGAGCTCCTGGCGGCCGTCGCGCGGAGGGCGGGATCGGGCGGCAGGTGCGCGATGGTGAAGATGGCGTCGGCAGTCCAGCCGGTGGTGTCCTGGCCGGTGAGCTTGAGCGTGGCCTCGGCAGGGCCGGCGGCGGTACCCCGGCGGGATGATCAGTAGGACGACCGGCTCGGCGGCAGCGAAGAACAGAATGATCACGCGAGGATCGGCGTGGCGGAACCAGCCGACCCGGACCTGCCGCCCGCGTGCCGGGATCCGGCGCGGAATGCGCTGCCACGCGTCCCGGTGCACGCCGATGCGGAGCATGACCCGATCAAGCAGCCGGTCCACGGCGGCGATGAGGCCGGGCAGTCCGGCCCTCGCGTCGTGGGAGTAGGGCCACCAAGCCCCGTCCACCAGGGCTCGCCGATCCAGCACCGGGTGGAGACTGGGTCCGAGTTGGTTCGCTCCGGCGCCTCTCCAGGGCACATGAGCATGGACCAGAGGGAAACAGGGAGGTTGCGCGCAGCGGGCCGGACGCTGCACCGAGACGGCCCTAGGCTCCTGTGCCACCCAGCGTGGTGTAGGCGGTGGCGGCCATCTCGCCGAGAGCCTGCCCCGTGAGTACGGACACCTCCCGCTGCGCCTGCTCGCCGTTGGCCGACATACCGACGAACCCGGCGAAGGCCACCAGGCGGTCGCCCGGCAGCTCGACGTACCCGGCCAGGGCCTTGCGCACCATCCCGACGCCGTTCGGGCCGCCCATGCTGGTGCCGGTCTTGGCGTAGACGTGCCCGGCCGCCGGTGAGTCGGGCTGGACGTCGGCCAGGGAGCCGTCCTTGCCCGTGATCGGCAGCGCGTCGCGGTATTCATGGAAGTGCGGCTGGCGCGCCATGTAGGCCAGGAACTGGGTGAAATTGCGCGGGGTGAAGTTGTTGTCCGCCGAGCCGGGCGGCGCGGGATCGAGGCCGGCCCCATGTACTCCGCAATCAGTTTGCGCCCGCCCGTCCCCGTCTTCTCCGCCTGGACCCGCACACCGGCCTCGCCGAGCGCCTTGGTGAACAGGAACTCGGCGAAGACGGCCGGCTCGGGCACGAAGTACGCCCGGAACAGCCCCTCGCTATCGGCCGGGATGTCGCCCTTCAGCGTGACGGTGTGGGAGCCGTCGGGGTGGCGCTCGTCGTCGGCGAAGGTGAGAGGGCGGGCGGCGGCGTCGGAGGCGGCAACCGTCTGGACCTTGTTGATGATGCGAACGTAGTCGGTGCGTGGAGAGATGCGCAGGACGGCCGCCTGGCCGGAGCGGCGTCCCGGTTTGACCGTGACGTCCACGACATTGTCATTGACCGTGATGGGCGAGATGGTGGCGGTGACGTTGTTGGCCAGCTTCTCACTGCCCTCACGGAACAGAGAGGTGTCGACCACGACGCGGCCCTCGACGCGCTTGACGCCGGACTTCGCGATCTGTGCGGCGAGCCGACGAAGCTCCTGCAGCGGGTCGCCGCCGATAGGGCCGGCGCCCGGCGTAGAGCTGTAGGTGTGGTCGGGGTCGGGGTCGGGGTCGGGCAGGAGCATGCCCCCATTGCGGCGCAGACGCCCCGACTGCAGCAGGTCCCCACCGGCCACCAGCACCAGGTCGCCCTTGCGCACACCACCCCGCACCGGCCCCGTCCGGTACACCCGGGTGGTGAAGCGCCGGTCGTAGCCGAGCGCCAGCATCGCCGCCCCGCCTACGAAAACCTTGGACGACGACCCGGCGTTGAACGGCTCACCGCTGTTGAGCTCGTAGATCGACTCTCCGCTGTCCAGGGCGAAGAACTCCGCCCCCCACCGCGCGCCCTGGAATTCGGGCCGCGCCATGATCTGCTCGATCTTGGCCTTCAGCGCCGCGTTCAGGGCCGAACCGGGTTCGACGGCGTCACCATTTACGAGCCCATCGACCTCGAACCGCCGCTGCCGCGGCTGCGCGACGACATCGTCGCCTTCGATAAGCTGGGCCAAATGATCGATTCTTAACAATGGATCACTCAAATAATATCTGCAGCCAGGTTAATGTCCGCTAATATCATCGGATGGCCCAGGACCGAGCAGAAGATCCGGCCGCCGCAAAAGAACGCGGGCGTCAACACAAGGTCGCGGTGGTGACGGCGTTATTGACATTCGCAGGAACATTGATCTCATCGGCCGCCGTCGTGATTGCCGCCGTCATCGCCGCTCCTGACGCGGTACGCGAGGCGCTGGGCGATCGCATCGCAGTGACCACGACCGCCACGGCGACGGTCACCATGACGACCACGACCACGGCCACCCCCTCCGCGGCCAGAGACGGGGAACAGACGTCTGCAGGAACGGGAGCCGTGCTCAGCGTCAATGAAGCGGTCGCGGACGATTCCTGCGGAAGCCTGGGCGGGAACGCCTGGAAAGACGGCATCGCGTTATTGGGTGGTGAGACCACGCCAGCTCCCGGCATGATCTGCCTTGTCTCTCAGCGTGGCGCCATGGACGGCACCATGGACTTCGTCGTTCCCCAGGGCGCCACCACGTTCACGGCGAAAGCTGGCATAGATAGAGGATCCGCCAATGCTGCGGCGCAGGTCGAATTCTCGGTTCTGGCTCTCGACGGCCAGGTCCTGGACAAGCGGGTGGCCACGTACACCGAGTCGCCGACCATGACGGCTCAGGTGGGGAGCACGTCCCGCATTACGCTCAAGATCCTGGTGCTCAAGGGCAACAGCACGTCAACGGGCGACTCGTTCCGCCTGGCCTGGATCTCCCCCAAGTTTCAGACCGGGCCGTGACCGTACAGGTCACGATCCGCTTTCCAGATTCGCCATGGCTTGGACAAGAAGGCGCTCTGCGACAGGAGCGAGATCGTCCGGCCAGTTGCCCTGGGCGATGTTGACCGACGCCCAGCAATCAGTTCGCGGAACCGGGACGACGACCAACCGGAAATTCCCGCCCACCGCGCGAGAGCCTGGAACCGACGGGAAAGCCGCCGGCGCCGAGTCGTATCCCAATGCCGCATCGCCGCCACACGCCAGCGCCGTTGCCAGGATGGTGTGCGTCACCCCGTCCAGGGTCGGCGGGTTGGCGGAAAGGTCGAGTCGGCTCCAGTCCTTGGCTGGAATGCTCAGATAAAGGCATTGATGAACCGCGGCGTTCTGTCCCTGCCCTGGGGTTTCGGACTGCTGAACGTCTGCGACGGGCCAGCCCATCGCGGCACTTGCCTGCTGCAGGGTGAGCAGGCAGCCTTTACCCGTTGGCTCCGCGATGACAGGCGCGGAGCTGTGAGGGCTTGGGGAAGGTGAGCTCGATCCTGGCAAGCGGGTGATGGGCGAGATGCCACAGGATAACAGGAGCACCATAAGAGCGATCAAGCACGTAGGCCGCACCACCGCACGACATATCGCCATATGCGCACCTCGCCCCGTATGACAAGCACATCCAAGTCTTCCCGGAGATGGCGACAAATTTGCTTCTTTATGTTGCCTGATGTTCGTTTGTGATATGCGAGAAAATCTCACAAGACAAAGGCCGGCTAAATCCACCGTCCCCACGACGCGACCAGCGGCTGGTAGCCCTGGCGGCACCAGAAAGGCACCGACGGCGGGGTTCTGGGCGGCGCAGTGCACCAGCGCCGCCTCGACGCCCGCCTTGGCGTGGGCATGATCGGCCAGTGCGGCGCCGCCCCTGCTGCCCGGGCGGGCATACAGGAACCCACGTACGCCACGGGCGAAGCCCGCACGGCAGGCGCGATCCAGCTCGCGTGATCAGTGTGGTGGATCGCGAGCCTCGTAGGCGATCAGCTCCAGGTCACCGGCCGCCGCTACCTCCCCGAAACCTCCATGGCCGAACTCCGCGCCAACCCACCCGACTCCACACCCGCCGCCTAGGCCCGACGCTTGCGAATCAGGTGACGCGGCCGCAGCAGTCGCTGTCACATATGCCACAGAAGGTCGTAAGACACCACCTATCCCTCGCAAACTCTCTGACCGTCCTCGTGATCGTGTTCGCGGCGCCCTTGCGCGATACCGCATCCTCGCCCCCTGCCCTGCGCACCGCACAGAAATCGGCTCGCCGACCAGTCACCGCATCATGTCGGCGCGGGGCCAGGGGTGGTGGGGCTACACTCGACGTCCATTGCGACGCCCGAACAAGCTCACTCGGTGACGACGGTCTTGGGGTCGGGCGTCTTGATCGACACCTTGGCGCCCCAGCCGGTGTAGCGGGTGTCGACGATGACGGTGCTGCCCTCGAAGTCTTCGTAGTCCAGCGGGACGCCCTTGGCCGTGTACGAGCTCCACAGCTTGCTGACCAGTCCGGCCGAGGTGAACGTCAGCTTGTAGGAGACCTCTGTGTCCGAGGCCCAGGAGCGCAGGTCCGAGCGGGAGAACCAGGCGGACACCTTACGCAGGTCCTTGAAGGTAATCGTGCCGGTGACCGTGTTCCCGCTCCTCTTGCCCTTGTTGAGGAGCGCCGACAGCGTGGTGGGCTCGGTGGGGTTGAGGATCTGGTCGTACTGGCTGGGCATGCCGCCACCGCCGGAAACCTTGATCCAGGTCTTGCCCTTGGGGAGGTCTCCAGCGAGGGCACCGGAGTAGTACGTGGCCTTGCCGTTGTAGATGACGCGGTCCTTTTCGTCGTCATACGCGGTGCCGACGATGTCGTAGCCGGCCAGGCCCTTCTTCCCGAACTGCAGGGCGCCCTTCGTCTCGTACGCCTGCGAGGTCTCGGTGCCGTCGGACCAGTTGGCAATCTCGGTGTACCGGACGCCGTGGCCGGGGATGAGCTTGGACTTCAGCACGCGCACGGGGTCTTTGGACACGGCCTGGGCCTGCGCGGGGGCCGTGCCCACCAGGAAGGCGCCGCAGACGACCAAGACAGAAATCGTTTTCCTCATGCCGGCAGATCATGCCGTAGTCGGATCACGGTCACGCTAAGGCCATGCGGCGCGGATGGAGCCGAAGCCGCGTGGGCAGCAGTCGCGCCAGTGCGGCCAGTGGCGCCCGGTCGGCCCCGTCCGGTTGCCGGCGGGAGACCTGACGACGTGGGACGGCGACTTCGTGACGCAACACCAAAATCTCCGCCTCCTTGGAGGTGTCGCCCCGCGCGACAAGCGTCAACCAGCGAACAACCGGACCATCAGCAGATACAGCAGACGTAGGAACACGAGTGCCGAGGATAGAAGCCAGGCCATATGTCATGGACGATTTTTGGCATCGTACAGGCCATCATGACCGACTCGGCCAAACGAGGTGTTGTGCGAAAAGTGCGGCTGGACAGTCAGCATGGTCTGCCCGGAGTGCCCCGGATGCGGCTGCTACGACGGCCGATGTTCGGGATGGCGGCACCGCGAGTACATGCGCCCCGACGACCTCGCCGAGCGGGAGGCGGCCGAGGCCGGAGGCCGGGGCGACGGCTTCGCGTCGGGGGCGTGATCCAGAGCGACGCTCCGACGGCGTGGGACGCCCCGTTCTGTGGGGTCGAACACTCATAGGTACGGGCGCGGGCGCGGTTCTACGGCGTCGAAGAAATACCTCATTCCGAAGTCTCTTGAGCGCGGAGGCTCGAAAGGCTGACACCACGGTGGTGATTCGCCTAGTCGGCGGAGCGCAAGAGCATTGCCTCTACCTCGGGACCGGCATCGGTCGTGCAGACGTACGTGTGCCTTCCGGTCGCTGGATCAACGTAGTACAGAGTCGCACGCTTGCCGCATCTTGAGCACCAGGCGTCAGGCGCGCCACCGAGTTCGGCCAGGCCGACCTTGATCTCTGGGATAACAAAAGCCATGCGGGAAGCGTAGATCGGCATGGTCTGGACTTCCGTGGTGACAGCGCGTCCTGCGGAATCTATGCCCGTAGATTGTTCGACACGGGGTGACGGGCCCGCCGGTGTCATGCCGCCGGTGGTGAGGAAGATCCGGCCGGGTCGTGAGGTGAGATCCGGCCGGGTCGTGAGGTGAGATCCGGGAGGACTGGGGGAGACGAATAGGGCTTTCACCATTCCCGGCTCAGGGTGACGCCGAAGGCCCGGTTGAATGGTGCGTCGTTCGCGAAACCCCACCGGGCGCCAATGGCGTTGAGCGGGGTGTGGCCGAGCCGCGGATCGGCCAGGACGCGGTGGCAACGGTCCAGCCGCCGCAGGAGCGCCTTGGCGTCCCGAACGTGGTGTTATCCCTTGCAGCGTCCGCGTGGTCCGCCCCACACGGACGGCGCAGGGTGGCAGCTGGAACAGCAATGATCGAATAGGGTGTCGGCCGTGCTCGGTGCGTGCTCGTACGCCCCGTCACGCATCGTCAGGACCTGGCACCACGTGACACGCAAAACGGGCCGAGATGGCACGAGCCGTAACCTGATGGCACGGTGCGACACTTAGAAGTGCTAACAAAATGATCACTATGGCCTCTTGGGAGCCGGTGGGCCAGTTGGATCGCGGTTTGTGAGGAAAGGTGAGCAGCCGCCGTGGATGGTGCGTGACAGCCTGTGGGAGCGGGTTGAGCCGCTGCTGCCGAAGGTGGAGCGGCGCGCGTCATCCGGATCGTAAGCGCCTGGACGATCGCAAGGTGTTGTGCGGGATCTTGTTCGTGCTCTACACCGGGATCCCGTGGGAGTTCCTGCCTCAAGAGCTGGGGTTCGGGTCGGGAATGACCTGCTGGCGCCGCTTGCGGGACTGGCATGAGGCCGGGGTTTGGGAGCGGCTGCATCAGACCTTGCTGTCGGAGTTGCACGCCGCTGGGCAGTTGGACTGGTCGAGGGCGGTGATCGACAGCTCGCACGTACGCGCGCTCAAGGGCGGCCCAAACCCGGGCCGAGCCCGGTCGACCGCGCACGGACGGGCTCAAAGCACCACGTCATCACCGACGGCCACGGCATCCCGCTCGCCGTCAGCCTGACCGGCGGCAACCGCAACGACGTCACCCAGCTCATCCCGTTGATCAAGAAGATCCCACCGGTCCGCGGACGGGTCGGGCGGCCCCGCAAGCGGCCCGACTGCCTGCTCGCCGACCGCGGCTACGACCACGACAAGTACCGGCGCCTGGTGTGGAGTGCCGGTATCAAGCCGATCATCGCTCGCCGAGGCACCCCGCACGGTAGCGGCCTGGGTGTGCATCGCTACGTGGTCGAGCGGACCATCGCGCTGCTGCACTGGTTCCGCCGTCTGCGCATCCGCTGGGAGGTCCGCGATGACATCTGCGAAGCCTTCATGACTCTGGCCGCTGCCATCATCTGCTGGCGCCGCCTCGTCCGCTGATCATTTGTTTGAAGCCTCTTAAGGCTCCGGAGTCCTGTGCGTTCGGGCTGGTCGCGTGCGAATCGAGTACGGCGTCTCGTTGGGAGAGCGGACGTCCGCTGCTCGCTTGAGCGTCGACAGTACCGGGATCGTCGCCAGAAGCACGGCGGTCAGTGCGGCGATGCCCAGAAACGCCTGCTGCACTCCGGTGGCGTCAGCGAGCAGGCCGAAGTATGCGGGGCCGGCGAGGTAACCGACATAGGCGACTGTGGAGATGGCGGACGTGGCTCGTCCGCGTGACTCGTCGGGGATCGGTCGAAGCCCGTAGGACAGCAAGGTGGGAAAGAGTATCGAGGTGCCTGCTGCGGCAGTGACGATGCCCACCAGTGCGAGCGGCAGCGTGGGCGCGAACGCCGTGAGGACGCCTCCGGTCGTGGCGATCACGCTTCCGCTGGCCAACGTGACGATCGGGCGTCGGAATGTGATCGTGGCGGCGGCGAAACGGGCCAGCGCGGCCGTCGTGGCGAACGCCGCCGGCGCGACGGCGGCCAGCGGGGACGAGGCTGCGAACTCGTCGGTCAGCAGGACAGCACACCAGGACTGGTACGCATTCTCCGATGCGAACGCCAATGCGCCGATCGCACCGATCACGAGCAGGGCGATCCACCGCAACGCGCGACCGGCGTGCGCCGGCGCGTCCTGGCTCTTGGGTACGACAGCGTCCTGAGCGGAGACTGAGCGCGTCGCGGCGATAACGGCCAGACCGAGGGCCACGGTGACTACGGCGGCCGCGGCGAAGTTCGCCAGCAGGCTGTCCGCCAGTCCGGTAAGCGCACCGGCGCCCAGGCTGGAGACGGCGACCGTGGCGGAGAACGCCGCGTGCGAGCGGGCCACGACGGGGCGTCCGGTCCGCTTTTCAACCGTCGCCGCCAGCGTGTTGATCGCTACATCAGACGCTCCCGAACTGGCTCCTGCCAGGAGGATACCGACGCATAACGCGGCATAGGTCGCCGACGTGACGGAAACCACGAGGCCCATGACGCCCAGCAGTGCGAGCAGCACGCCGGCGACACGCAGCCCGAGCGCGTCGATGAGCCGCCCGGCCAGCAGCATGGCAGGCAGAGCACCGGCGGCCACGAAGAGCAGGGCGATGCCGAACTCCGCATCGCTCACCTCGGCTTGGGTCCGCAGCAGGGGGAGACTGGCACCCCACACGCCCCAGAAAGTGCCGAATCCGGCGAAGCCGAGGAACGGCGCGGCACGGAGCACTGCGGCGGGGCGAGCGATCTCGGTCGACATATGTGTAACGCTACACACATAGGATGGTCCCGTGCCAACCAGCCGTAGACGTGTGACGCTGAAGGACGTGGCGGCTCGTGCGGGAGTGTCACCCATGACCGCCTCCTATGCCTTCACCCGGCCTGCGCGGGTTGCGACCGCCACCCGCGAGCGCGTGCACCGCGCGGCCAGCGAGCTGGGATATCGCCCGGACGCCGTCGGGCGTGCGCTGAAATCCGGTCGTACGCACCAGCTCGGGGTGGTTTTCAGCGAGCACCTGGCGTATGCCTTCGACGATCCCCAAGCGGCACAGTTCCTGGCCGGGGTCGCAGAGGTCTGCGTAGCGGAAGGCCGAGGTCTCACCTTCATCCCCACGCGCGGCGACGCCGCAGACGCTGATCGGGTGCTGTCCGCGGCAGTCGATGGTTTCGTGTTGTGGACCACCGCGGAGGACGATCCGGTGCTGGCGGCGGTCGCCGGCGATCCCCGCCCCGCCGTCATCCAGGGGGGTCCACCACGCGAGGGAATCACGTGTGTCACCCAGGACGACTACCGGGCCGCGCGCGCGGTCGCCTCCCATGGACTCCGTGACGGCCGGACGCCCGTACTGATCTCATTCCCGCTCGATCGCCACCGCGAGCACATGGTGACGACCGGCGCGAACCTGCCCTCACGCGCACCGTTTCCCGTCACCGACGCCCGTCTGCGCGGCTACCGTACCGCCATCGAACAGGCCGGGCTCAGCTGGACGAGTACACCCGTCGCTGTCGTGGCACGCAACACTCAGGCAGATGGCGCCGCGGCAGCGCGAGAACTCGCCCCCCAGCTCACTCCCCATGCGCTCATCATCGCCATGAGCGACGAACTCGCCCTAGGAGCCCACCAAATTCTCCACGAGACTCACCCGGAGGCGGCCTACCTCGGCTGGGACGCCTCACCAGCCGGCCAAAGGCTCGGCATCACGTCCGTCACCAACCCGCTACGAGACCAAGGCCGCCGCTGCGCGCACCTGGCACTCAACCCCGACCAGCCTCAGCCGAACGGCCAAGAAATCCTATGGTCCATCACCTCCGCATCCGCCTCCCGTACCGGCGCCTCCGACGCCCACGGGCTATAACCCCTTGAGCAGGCCCCACAC
The DNA here is from genome assembly GCF_008065375.1 of Nonomuraea sp. SYSU D8015. Classification (GTDB taxonomy): domain Bacteria; phylum Actinomycetota; class Actinomycetes; order Streptosporangiales; family Streptosporangiaceae; genus Nonomuraea. Next base: position 143,830 of record NZ_VJYI01000023.1, on the reverse strand, counting down.
GTGCATCACTCGGCGGTTGGACAGGCCTCAACATCGGCGGTTCGCCGCGATGATGTCCGGCCTTGACATTCACATTCAATACGACCTCGGTGAGGGACTCCCGCTGCTCGGACGCCTTATGCCTGATCTCGACCTGGTCACCGCGGCCTCGACATCACTCCATGGGCAGTTGATCGACGCGATGGTTATCTTGGGTTCTTGGTCTCTTCTCGCAGGTCAGAGCGAGATGATCTTTTCAGGCACGTAAGGCACGTTGGCTGGCGTTGAAGGCAATGCCTCACGGGCGTGTCTCGGTGTTTGGCCGAGCTCGCAATCCGGTAGGCCGCCGTTCGGCTGGCCGATCAGGGGCGAGTGGCGGCTGCCATCTATGACGGCTGGGAATGTGAGGCGATGCACTTCCGGCCGGTGCACCGCGTCCCTCGATGGCCTCGCGTCGGCCGTTGTGCACTCGAAGGAAGACGATCCCGGCTTGCGGCGAAGGATGAGTGACAGTATCCACCGCCCCCGGAAGGCAGGCTTATGTCGGAGAGAAGAATTTGATCGTCGAAGCGGGCGAGCAGGTGACCGAGGCTGACCTGGCCGCCCGGTTGCGGGGGAACCCTGACCTGTTCACCGCCGTGCACGACCGTTACTACCGCGACATTTACCGGTACGTGGCCGGTCGGCTGGACACGCAGATCGCCGAGGACATTACGGCTGAGACATTCCTGCTGGCCTTCGATCGGCGCAACCGGTTCGACCCAGAACGCGGGAGCCTGCGGCCCTGGCTGTTCGGCTTCGCCACCAATCTGATCGCCAGGCATCGGCGCAAGGAGATCCGCCACTACAGGGCGCTGGCCCGGCTTGATCCCGATCCCGTCATGGAAGGCCACGAGGGCCGGGTCGTCTCCTCTGTCACCGCTCAGCGCATGCAGCCGCACCTGGCCAAGGCGCTCGCCGCGCTGTCCAGCGGCGAGCGCGACGCCCTGCTGCTGGTTGCCCTGGGCCAGCTCAGCTACGACGAAGTGGCCGTGGCGCTCGGAATCTCCACCGGCACGGTGGGCTCCAGGCTCAGCCGGGCCCGCTCGAAGATCCACGCCCTCATCAACAAGGAGAACGTCCATGGATGACCTGGACAACACGCTCGCCACTCTGCTGGCCAAGCCGGAGCCGCCCGCCGAGGCGATCAATCGCAGCAGGGGCCGGCTCCAGGACAGGATGCGAGGCCGTCGGGCGCGGCGGCGGATCGGGTGGATGGCGCCAGGACTCAGTCTGGCCACTGTCGCCGCGGCGGCAGTGGCCGTGATCGCCACGGGCGTGACCACGCCCGTCGGCGCACCGGCCTCGGGCAGGGAGGTTCTGCTCATGGCCGCTGTCAGTGCGGAACGTACGCCTGAAGGTTCCGGGGCCTATTGGCACGTCACACGTCAGTGGAGCAACCCGGACATGCCGCGAGAGGAGAGCTGGACCGGCCGCGACGGTCGGCGCTGGTCCAAGGGTGAGCCGGGCGACTCTCCCGACGCGGCCGTCACAGACCCGGCCCCGCTCATGCTCAAGGGCGTCGAGGTGGACTTCGAAGACCTTGACAAGCTGCCGGCGGATCCGGAGGCGTTGAAAGCGCGGATCGCCGAGCTTCCGGGGCGTGACAGCGACATGGCCGCATCCGAGCAGCGAAGTGACGACGTTCTCTCTCTGATCGCGCTGATCACGGAGCTGCCGGCGCCTTCGGAGGTCCGTTCCGCGGCGTTCCGGGCCCTGGCCACGATGCCGGAAGTCAAGAGGACGGGCACGGTCGACGACGGGGAGGAGCTGCTGATCGCTGGTCCTGACGGCGAGCCGGAGATCAAACTGGTCGTCGATCCCGACACCTCTCGCGTGATGCGCACCAACTATCTCCTCGCCGACGACGGGAGCCTGGCGGGGGACCCCAACGGATTCATCTCGGTGACCACCGGCTGGACGGACCAGCCGCCCCAGTAGGGGCCGGGGGGCGGCTCCCCGCCACCCCGCAGGAAGAGACCATGTCCCTTCGCACACAAGGTAGATCATGATTTTAGGTAAGGCGCTTCTTGCCGCTGTCCTGGCGGGAACGATCGTGGGCAACACGCCGACGCCGGCACCGGAAGCGCAGGCTCCCGCCCAACAGGCGAACGGGGTGACTCTGATCACCGGTGACCGTGTCGTCGTCGCCGACCGCGGGCATCGGGTGGATCCCGGACCCGGCCGGCAGGACGTCGGCTTCACGAGCCAGGTACGCGACGGGCACCTGTACGTGATTCCGTCCGACGCCCAGACCTTGGTCACTCAGGGGGTGCTCGACGGACGGCTGTTCGACGTCACCCAGCTGCTGCAGTGGCGATACGGCGACGCCGACACCCGCGACATCCCCCTGATCACGCAGTCGGCATCGGGCCCGGCCCCTACGCTCCGGGGCGCGCAGGGTACCCGGCAGCTCGCCGGCCTCGGCATGACCACCCTTCGCCTGCCCAAGGGCAGCGCGGCTCAGACGTGGAAGGAGGTGGCGGGCGGCGCCCGCACCCTGGAAGCGGGGCGTACCAAGCTGTGGCTGGACGGCCGCAGGTCGTTCTCGCTGGACCAGAGCGTCAAGCAGATCGGCGCCCCGCAGGCGTGGCAGCAGGGCATGACAGGCAAGGGCGTCACCGTCGCGGTCCTCGACTCCGGCTACGACCCCGATCATCCGGGTCTGAAGGACGCGGTGGCGCAGGAGCGCAACTTCAGCGACGACCCCGACATCCGCGACACTCTCGGCCACGGCACTCATGTCGCCTCCATCGTGGCGGGCAGGGATGACAAGTACCGGGGTGTGGCGCCGGAGGCGAAGCTGGCCATCGGGAAGGTGGGCGGCGCCGCAGGCCCGACCGAATCGGCCATCCTCGCCGGCATGGAGTGGGCGGCCATCGAGATCAAGGCCAAGGTCGTCAACATGAGCTTCGGCGACACGGACAGCCTCGACCTGGACCCCCTGGAGCAGGCGGTCAACACGCTGTCGGAGCGTACCGGCACGCTGTTCGTCGCGGCGGCGGGAAACGGCGGAGCCGGCGGCAGGGTGTCCAGCCCCGGTAGCGCGGAGGCGGCGCTGACCGTGGGCGCGGTGGACAAACAGGGCCGGCTGGCCGACTTCTCCAGCCCGGGGCCGCGAGTGAGCGACCACGCGATCAAACCTGAGGTGACCGCGCCGGGCGTGGACATCGTGGCCGCGGCCGCCGCGGGCACCGCCGACGGCCCCCACCGGCCGCTCAGCGGCACCTCGATGGCCAGCCCGCACGTGGCAGGGGCGGCGGCGATCCTGGCCCAGCGCCATCCGGAGTGGACGGGCGCGCAGCTCAAGGCTGCGCTGATCGGCAGCGCCGCGCCCGCTCAGGGATCGACGCTCTATCAGCAGGGAGCCGGGCTGATCGACCTGGTACGCGCGCTGAAGCAGCAGGTCGTGGCCGCGCAAGGCAACGTCTGGGCGGCCTTCCCCTGGAACGCCCCCGGCAAGCGGGTGACGACCAAAACGATCACGTACGCCAACGCGAGCGACACTCCCATCACCCTGGAACTGTCGGCACAGGGCGAGGTGCTGAACCTGCCGGCCGATCAGGTCACGGTCCCGGCCAAGGGCGAGGCCTCGATCACGCTCACCATCGATGCCGACGGCAAGGCGCCGGGCGACTACCCGGGAACGGTCACCGCCAGATCAGGCGAGACGGTGGTCCGCACGCTGGCCGGCGCCTACGTCGAGCCCGAGTCCTATGACGTCAGCCTCACCGTCCTCGGCAGGCAGGGCCTTCCGGTCACCCCCAGGATCGGCCAGATTTATGACGCGAAGACCGGGACTGTCCATTCGCCGGCCTTCCGCGACGGCGTGGCGCGAGTCCGGCTGCCCAAGGGCGACTGGAGCCTCTACAGCGACATTGTGGAGAAGATCGACGGGAAATTCCCCAGGACGATCGCTGTTTCCACGCTGACGATCGACGGCGGCGACCAGCGGCTCACGGTGGATGCACGGCAGGGCAAGGCGGCCAAGGTCACGCTTGACGACCCCAGCGCCCTGTTGGAGAACAGATACCAGACCGGGCTTGTCCATGGCGCATGGAACACCCGGACCATGGCATTCCGCGCGGACGTCAACTCCGAATTCTTCGTCATTCCCGCCCGCGTGCCGGGTCTGACCTACAGTCTCGGAACCAAGTGGCTCAGCAAGGACGTGTCCCCCAGCCCGTACATCTACGACCTCGTCGACCAACGCAGGGACGGCCTCCCCGAGGATCCTGCCTACAACGCCAGGCAGAAGGATCTGGCGAAGGTCACCGCGACCTACCGGGCCTCAGGAGTGGCGGCCACGGGCACGCCGCTGGCCGGACTGCACGGCCCTGACTTCCCCGGCTCGACCCTGGGGCCGCTGGTCGGCGACATCACTTTGCCCGGCACGCTCATCCACTACCGCACCCCGGGGCTGACCTACGAGAGCGGGTTCGAGGCCGGCACCTCACTGATGTTCGACGGCGGCAGGCTCATGAAGCGCGGCCAGACCCGCGAGGTCTGGAACACCGCCGTCACCGGGCCGTCGTTCCTGTTGCCGGGCGGCAACCGTACCGGCGACAAGCTGACCTTCTCCGGAGTGGGGCTGTTCGCCGACGGGGGCGCGGGCAGGACGGGGTCGGACACCGCCGCCACCGGCACCGCCACCCTCGCCAAGGACGGTCAGGTGCTGGCCACCGCCGATCTCGCCGGCTGCTCGGTCTACGAGCCGCGAGGGTGCGAGCTGCGCGCCGACCTTCCCGCCGGGCGCAGCTCGTACACGCTGACCGCGTCGATGCGGAGGCAGGTCCCGCACTCGGCGCTGTCCACCGGCGTGGAGTCCGTGTGGACGTTCCCGTCCGCAACCACCGCCAAGGCGCAGCCGCTGCCCCTGACCGCGGTCCGTTACAGCCCCGAAGGCCTGGACGACTCGAACCGCGCCAAGCCGGGCAGCGTGACCCGTCTGCCCGTCCGGATCGAGCGCAACCCCGGGTCCGCGCCGGTGCAGGCGACGTTGGTCCGGCTGGAGATGTCCGTGGACGACGGCGCGAACTGGCGCAAGATCCCGGTCGACCGCACCGGCTCGGGCTGGTCCGCCATGGTGCCGAACCCGGGTACGGCCGGGTTCGTCTCGCTCCGCGCGGTGGTGACCGACGCGGCGGGCCTCGGACTGACCCAGACGATCACCCGCGCTTACGCCGTCGGCTGACAGTGATGCAGCATGGCGCTTTGAACGTGGGGCCAGCGGGTTTAGACCAAAAGACGCTAGACCCAGGCAGGAATGTTTCGGTCGAAACGTTCTCTGGACATCCATTCGAGGCCCGGGTACGACCGTGACGATCGCTGGGGTGGCTGGGCTTGGGGACGGGCTGGGCGATCGCCGCCGCAGGCCTCCTTCGTCGGCCCCCCGGCATCGAGCCCGATGGGCGTCTGAGGCTGCATGACCGCGGAAACGCTGACGTACGACCGGGCCCGAGCGAGGGAATTTCCGCAGGTGACGAACATGCCTGACAACCCAAGATAACTTGTCAGGCATGTTCGTCGAGAATGCCCGTGCCTTACATGCCTGACGCCTTCTCGGCACCCCAGATAACCGAGGGATCAGCGGCTCGATGACCACCCACAGCTCATCACTGACCTCCCACGGCTTCAGCCGCGCCATCCTCGCCCCTCTCGCCTTCGCTACCGCGAGCGATCAAGCACAACAAAGATCATTCTGTTAGGGGTTCTTAAAGATGCGGCGGACCCCACCGCGCTTCGTGACTACTCCTACGACAGCGATCTCACCGGCCAGGTGTCCCTCCCCGTCCTCACCCTGCACGCGATCGACGACCCGCAGGTCGTGGTGGAACACGAGGCGGCCTGCCGTGCCACGCTCCGCGCCGCCGGCCAGGGCGGGGATCTCGTCCAGACGTTCACGACGGAATCCGAGCACGGTGAGCTGAGCAACGCCGAGTACGCCAACTCCATCGCCGCGCTGACATATGGGTGCGTTCCGGCCGGAAGCCGACTCCCGGTTCGATAGCACGCACCTGCGGCAGGTTCGACAACACCTATCACAGCGGGTGCTTCTACGACGCGGAGTTCCGTCCCGCGCCGTACGGCACGAAGATCCGCCTTCGACCCGGCGCCCACCGCTGGCCCGCGATGAGTGCCGCGCAGGAGCGGGCGTGGAGCCGGATCGACGGTGTGGGGATCGCTCCCTGAGATCGTCGGGACCAACCGGCGGGCCGGAAACGCGCGGCGCTACGGCGGCAACGCAGCAGCCTACGTCACCTGGACGACGGCCGTGTCGCCCGGCCAGATGCTGGTGACCTACAGGCCGAGCTGGGCTTGTCCTCGGTGCGGGTATCGGTCCTGCTGGGATCCATGATCGTCACCAACCGGGCGGCGGCCGGTACCGGCTGACGAGTTGCCTGCGGGCCAGGGGCGCCACAACCCGGCGTCATCGGGGCGGCTCTTCGCCGCAGAGTGCTCGGCGGAGGGCATTGTGCCGGTAGCCGCGGACTCGAACGCTCAGTTCGGCGTCGGGCGCGAGGTTCTCACCGCCGTGGATGCCGCCTGGATAGACGTGCAGCTCGACGGGAACGCCGGCCCAGCACAGCCGGCGTGCGAAATCGATCGCCTCGTCACGCAACAGGTCGAGGTCGCCGACGTCGACGTACGTCGGCGGCAGGCCGGAGAGATCGCCGGCGCGCGCCGGTGCGGCGTACGGCGGGACCCGGCCGGTGCCGAAGTCCTCGCCGAGCAGTGCCCGCCAGGCCTGGATGTTGGCCTCCCGGCTCCACGCGCCGAAGCCGGTGTTGGCCGTGGCCGAGGGGGTCGACGACAGGTCGTCCAGCATGGGGGACACCAGCATCTGGTAGGCGATGGCCGGACCGCCGCGGTCGCGGGACAGCAACGCCACCGCCGCGGCCAGCCCGCCGCCCGCGCTCGTCCCGTAGAGACCGATTCGGCCGGGGTCGATCCCATGTTCGCGGTGCCGGTCCACGACCGCGACGAGTCCCGCGTAGCAGTCGTCCAGCGCCGCGGGGTACGGGTTTTCGGGTGCCAGCCGGTACTCGACCGAGACGACGACGCAGCCGGTCGCCCGGGCCAGCCCGATGGCTTTTGCGTGATCGCCGTCGACGCTGCCCGCCACCATGCCGCCACCGTGAATGTAGTAGACGCAGGGCGCCTGCCGGGTGCTCGCGTGCGGTCGGTACACACGCACCAGCACCGGCGTCGCCGCACCGTGAGTGATCGACAGGTCGTACACGTCCATGTCGTCGGGCACGCCCGGGGCGGCTCGCAGGGCGGTCAACTCGGCCTGTCGCCTGCGTCGCTCGGGAATGTCCCCGATACCGCTCAGACCTTTGGGGCCGACCAGCTGTAGATACTGATCGAGGCGCGCGCGGACCTGGGGATCGATGCGCTGGGTGATGTCCACGGACGCAACCTAGAAACCGGGGTGGCGGTCGGACAATGCCGTCGATGGCAAAGCGACCTTTCTCAGCGAGAAAGCGCCGGCTCACCAGAGCCGGCGATCCGGTCCGGTAGCCGTGCGGCCAGATGGTCGACCAGCTCGCTGATCCGTCGAGGCACGTGGACGTCGTCGCACAGGAGTGCGTAGATGTCGGCAGGTGGTGTCGGCACCTCGGGCAGCACGCGCACCAGGGCGCCGCTCTCGAGGTGAGACCGGATCTGCCATTCCGAGCGCATGATCACCCCGCGGCCCTGCAGTGCCCAGTCGGTCACGATGTCCCCGTCGTTGCTGGACAGGCGGCCGTGCACGCGTATCTGGCGCGGGTTCCTGGCGTCGCCGAAGCGCCACAGGGCGAAGTCGCCCTCGTTCTCGCGGAGCACGATGCAGTCGTGGTCGGCCAAGTCCTCCACGCGTTTGGGCGTTCCCCTTCGTTCCAGGTAGGACGGTGCGGCGCAGGGAACTCGACGGTTCTCCGCCAGTCGGCGCATCCGCAGTGAGGAGTCAGGGGGTGTTCCGACGTGGACGGCCATGTCGAACTCGCGTCTGTGCGGCCGCAGGGGCAGCGCCGTCGTGCGGAGCTGGATGCTCAGCTGGGGATGCAGGGCGGTGAACTCGCCGACCAGCGGCGCCACGTGCGCCCGTCCGAGGCCCAGGGTCGCCTGGACCACGACGGAGCCCCGCAGGTCGCCGGAACGATGGGTGACCAAGTCCTCGAGTTCGCGGACCTGGTCGAGGATAGTCTTCAGGCGCGCGGCATAGACCTCCCCCTCGGAGGTCAGCGCGAGCCGGCGCGTGCCGCGGTGCACCAGACGTACGTCGAGCCGGCGTTCCAGGGCGCTGAGGCGCTTGCTGACAACAGGCAAGGAGCAGTCCAGCTCGCGGGCGGCCGCCGTGAGCGTTTCGCTGGAGGCGACCACCTGGAAGAAGCGAAGGTCGTCCATCGAGGTGGTCATCGCGTCGCACCGCGGCGGAGGTAGCGCCGGTGTCTTTCCATGAGCGAAAGGATAGGTTGCTCCGGACGTTCTTGTTGCGGCGTTCCCCGCCGACGAAGGTGGAGGCGCACCTGCCGGCAGGACCGGACGCGTGCACTGTCGACGAGGCCGGAGGAGCGCCTGTGTCCCACCGTTACCGCATCGCCGTCATCCCGGGCGACGGCATCGGACGTGAGGTCGTCCCGGAAGGGCTGCGGTGCCTGCGGGCCGCCGCGGAGACCCATGGGTTCGAGCTGGAGACCGTCGAGTTCGGGTTCGCCTGCGCCGACTACTGGATACGGCACGGCGAGATGCTGCCGCCGGACTGGCGCGAGGTGCTCGGTGGCTTCGACGCGATCTACTTCGGCGCGGTCGGATGGCCCGAGGTCGTGCCCGACCACGTGTCGCTGTGGGGCAGCCTCCTGAAGTTCCGCCGTGAGTTCGACCAGTACGTCAACCTGCGGCCGGTCCGGCTGCTGCGCGGGGTGCGCAGCCCGCTGCGTGACCGCGAGCCGGGCGACATCGACTTCCTGGTCGTCCGCGAGAACACCGAAGGCGAGTACTCGAGCATCGGGGGCCGGATCTTCGAGGGCACCGACCGCGAGACGGTCGTGCAGGAGACCGTGATGACCCGAACCGGGGTGGACCGGGTCCTGCGGTACGCGTTCGAGCTGGCCGGCTCCCGGCCACGCAAGCACCTGACGTGGGCGACCAAGAGCAACGGCATCTCCATCACGATGCCGTACTGGGACGAGCGCGCGGCCGCGATGGCGGAGCGGTACCCGGACGTGGTCGCGGACAAGGATCACATCGACATCCTCGCGGCCAAGTTCGTCCTGCGCCCCGAGCAGTACGACGTCGTCGTCGCCAGCAACCTTTTCGGGGACATCCTCTCCGACCTCGGACCGGCGTGCGCGGGGACGATCGGGATCGCCCCGAGCGCCAACATCAACCCGGACCGCACCTGGCCGAGCCTGTTCGAGCCGGTTCATGGCTCGGCTCCTGACATCGCCGGACGCGGGATCGCCAACCCGGTCGGGCAGATCTGGAGCGGCGCCCTGATGCTCGACCACCTGGGAGAGCCCGCCGCGGCGGCGCGGGTCGTGGCCGCGATCGAGAGCGTGCTCGACGAGCAACCAGAGGTGCTCACTCCCGACCTCGGCAGCACCGGGACGACCGCGGGTCTCGGCGCGGCGATCGCCGCCGAGATCGCCGCCGGGGCATCCGGCCAGCGCGGTTCGCAGCCGAAGGCCACCACGACGTCATGACACCATCCTTGTCCGACCCGATCGGGCCTGGAGGTCCGGTGGGACCGGCTCGCCGCCGCGACCGACGAGGCCGCCTCGACGATGCTGCGCACGGCTTTCTCGACCATCATCCGCGAGTCCAACGACTACACCATCGTCCTGATGGACCGCCAGGGACGCACCATGGCGGAGTCGCGCGCCGGTATCCCCGGTTTCGCGGCCCTGATGAGCTCCCTCAGCGCCGTGGTCCTGGACAAGTTCCCGGCCCGGCAATGGCAGGACGGCGACTGCGTCATCACCAACGACCCGTGGATCGCGACGGGACACCTGCCCGACATCGCCATGATCACCCCGATCTTCCACGGGGGCGTGCTCGTCGGCTTTGCCGGGACCGCGGCGCATTCCCCCGACATCGGCGGCACGCCGTCGATGGGAGCCACCGACCTGATCTCGGAGGGCATCCTGATCCCGCCGTTACGGCTGTTCCGGGCCGGCGGGGTGGAGCAGGGGGTCAAGGATCTCCTGCTGGCCAACGTCCGCCTCGCCGACCAGCTGTGGGGTGACCTGGAGGCGCAGGCCGCCGCGCACGCGGTGTGCCGACGGCGTGAGCAGGAGTTCCTCGACGACTTCGGCGAACCGGACTTCGAGCGGTTCGCCGCCGAGGTGCACGCGCTGGCCGATGCCGCACTGCGGGCGGCGATCCGCGAACTGCCGGACGGCGTGTACCGGGCGGGCGTCGACGCCGACCGCTGAAGGTCCTGCTCGATCCGGCCACGCGGACGAACTGGGGGTTCTTACCAGGCGATCAGCGTGACCGCTCCGGCGGGCACGATCGTCAATCCCACGTTTCCCGCGCCGGTCGTCGCGCGCCACCTGACCGGGCACCTGCTCTCGTGCGCGATCTACCAGGCGCTCGCGCCGGCGCTGCCCGATCGGGTCATCGCCGACAGCGGGGGAGCGCCCGCGCTCCGCGTTCGATTCGCCGGTGTCGACGACGCCGGTCGCCCCTTCTCGCAGATGCTGTTCGCCAACGCCGGCATGGGAGCCTCCAAGGACGAGGACGGGCTTTCGACCACCGCGTTCCCGACCAACTCCGGAAGCGGGAGTGTCGAGGCGATCGAGGTCGCCTCTCCGCTGCGGTTCGTGCGCAAGGAGCTCCGGGCGGACTCGGGTGGTCGCGGGCGGCGCCGTGGCGGGCTCGGGCAGGACATCGAGGTGCACAACCCGACCCGTCGTCCGGTGCAGATGGTGCTGCTGGGGGATCGCGAGCGACACCCGGCACTGGGACTCGCCGGGGGCGACGGCGTACGCGGTGCTGGACACCGGGGAACGTCTGTCCTTGAAGTCGATTTCCCAGCCGGCCCCGGGTTCCTCCGTCGTCATCTCGTTCCCCGGCGGGGGAGGGTTCGGCGCGCCGGAGGACCGGGAGCCGAACCTGGCCGTGGCCGACGAACTGGGCGGCTAAGTCCGTCCGCGTGCGGCGGAACGTGAACGGGTGGGCCGTGACGTGACCGCCCACCCGAGTGAGGAGCCTCATCCATGAGCCGCACGGTCCGGATCGGGTGGATGTCGGCGGCACGTTCACCGACCTGCTGCTCCACGACCCGGCACGCAACCTGACGTGGTCCGGCAAACTGCCCTCCACGCCGCACGCCCCCAACGAGGCGATCACCGCGGGCATCGCACGTCTGCTGGCGGAGACCGCCACGCCGGCCGGTGACATCGCCGGGGTGGTGCACGGCACCACCCTGGTGACCAACACACTGCTCGAGCGCACCGGCGCCGTCGTGGGACTGCTCACCACCAAGGGTTTCCGCGACACCCTGGAGATGGCCCGGGAGATCCGGTTCGACACCACCGATCTCCTCGCCCGCCCGGCCGGTCCGCTGGTCCCGCGGCACCTCCGCCGCGGGGTGCGGGGCTGCATCGCCGCCGACGGCACCGAGCTGGAGCCGTTGGACGAGGGCGAGGTGCTCGCACAGGCGCGGGAGCTCCTCGAGCAGGGCGTCGAAGCGGTGGCTGTGGTCCTGCTGCACTCCTACCGCGACGACAAGCACGAACGGCGGGTGCAGGAGCTGCTCGCGCGGGCACACCCGGGGCTGCAGGTCACCATCTCCAGCGCGGTCGCTCCCGTGATCGGCGAGTACGAACGGGCGAGCACCGCATGCCTCAACGCCTACGTGCAACCGCTGATGGTGCGCTACCTCGACGCGCTGCGTGACGACCTGCTCGCCATGGGCATTGACGCGCCGCTGCACGTCATGCTGTCCGGGGGCGGAGTCACCACCTTGGACGAGGCGAAGGCGTTTCCCTTCCGCCTGCTCGAGTCCGGTCCGGCCGCGGGTGCGATCGCCGCTGCCGCCGTGGCACGCCAGTTGGGTGAGCCGGATGTCGTCTCGTTCGACATGGGCGGCACAACGGCCAAGATCGCGATCGTGGGCGGCGGTGAGCCTCGCCGCAAGCACGACTTCGAGGCGGGCCGCGTCGACAAGTTCAAGCCGGGCTCGGGGCTGCCGTTCAGGCTGACCGTCGTCGACATGATCGAGATCGGCTCGGGTGGCGGCTCGATCGCGGCGCCTGACTCGCTGGGGTTGCTCAAGGTCGGCCCGCGCAGCGCCGGGTCCGTGCCGGGGCCCGTCGCCTACGGCAGGGGCGGGGACCATCCGACTGTCACAGACGCGGATCTCGTGCTCGGCTATCTCGATCCGGCCGCCTTCCTCGGCGGGGAGATGGCGCTGCGGACCGCCGAGGTCCACAAGGCGGTGGACCGGGAATTGGCCGGGCCGCTCGGCCTCGACCGGGTCGGCGCCGCATCGGGCATCGTCGAGGTGGCCACCGCGAATATGGCGGCCGCCGCCCGGATGCACCTGTCCGAGCACGGCAGGGACCCCGCCGACTTCGCCCTCATCGCGTTCGGCGGGGCCGGCCCGGTGCACGCGTACGGTCTGGCGAAGCAGCTGAAGATCGCACGGATCGTCGTCCCGATGCGCGCCGGCGTCATGTCCGCCTACGGGTTCCTCGTCGCCGCACCCACGGTGGACCAGGCGCGCAGCCTGCCGTCGGCCCTCGCCGACGTCGAGTGGGACCGCGTCGCCGCCGTCTACGGCGAGATGTCCGCGCACGCCACCGCGGTGCTGCGACCGGACCGTCCGGATCTGATCCGGACCCGGCGGTCAGCCGGCATGCGGTACGTGGGACAGGGGTTCGAGATCGAGGTCGAGCTCCCTGGAGCGGACCTCGCCCGGACCGACGTCGAACGCCTCCACCGCGCATTCGAAGAGGCCTACCGCGCGACGTTCGGTCGCTCCCTCGACGGACCTGCAGAAGTCGTCAACTGGCGGCTTTCGGCACAACTGCCCGGCCACGACATCCCCGTGAGATGCGCACCCGTCGCCGGCCACCCCCGGCGCGGGGTACGCGACGTGTGGCTCCCCGGGCACGGCTGGCTCCAGGCGACGGTTTGGGACCGGTACCGCCTGCGACCGGGAACGGAGATCACGGGGCCGGCGGTCTTCGAGGAGCGCGAGTCCTCGTGCTGTTTCGGACCGGAGTGCCGCATCCGAGTGGACCGTGATCTGACACTCCTCGTCGACCTCGCGCGCTGACCTCAGGCAGCCAGGCATGGTCCTTCAGGGCTGGGCGACGGAAGCCGTCGCCGGTGTCGTGGGTGCGGCGAGCAGGTCCCCGAGCCCGCCACGGGCGTCCTCGATCACGAGCGCCTCGGCCGCTGCCGAGTCACGCGCTCGCAACGCCCGGACGAGCGCACGATGGCTCGTGTAGCGGTGCAGGCCGAACTCGGCGTCGTGGCTGATCCGTTCGATCAGCTTGGCCCGGCGCTCGGGCCACGAGAACACCCGGGTCTGGTCGAGCAGACGCACGAGGACCGGGTTGCCGGCGCAGGACTCGACGACCTCGTTGAAGCGCTGCATGGCGTCGAGTAGCCGGCCAAGGTGTCGCGACGGCTCCTGCCCGGCCTTCTGGCGCTGCTTGATGAGGATCAGCAGGTCGTCGGCTTCGTCGAGGATGGCGTCGAGCTGGTCCAGTTGCTCCGGGGACGCGTGCCGGGCGGCGAAGCGGGCCACCATCCCGCGCAGGGCCACCTCGACCTCGGCGAGGTCCTGTATCGCGACGTCGCCGAACGTGGCCACCTGCACCGTCCTCGGTCCCGTTCGTTCGAGCAGGCCGTCCTGCTCCAGGCGCCGGATGGCCTCGCGCACCGGCGTCGGGCTGACCGACAACCGCTCGGCGAGCCCCCGTTCGGTGACCTTCTGACCGGGACGTAGTTCGCCGATCGTGATCGCGTCGCGGATGGCGCGGTACGCGCGGTCGGCCAAGGTGCTGGCAGTCAGGCCCTTCAACGTCTCATCCGCCATGCGAGCAGTCTATCTGCCATGGCAAAACCAAATTGAGTCACTTGACCGTCTTGCTATAGCAATCGTAGCGTTGTGCTCGCCACAACAGCAGTGGCGAAGGGAAGGTGTCCAATGTCGACGACGATGCGCGGGCAGCGCGCGCGAGCGGGACGGATCACGTTCCTCGTTTCCCTGGCGGTCTTCGCGCAGGAGTCGACGTGGAACCTCTACGACTCGCAGGTGCCGCCGTTGCTCCGCGAGCACATCGGCAGTGCCGCGCTCATCGGCCTGCTCATGGGGATGGACAACCTGCTCGGCATCTTCATCCAGCCGTGGATGGGCAACCGGTCGGACAACACCCGTACCTCATGGGGAAGACGTATCCCGTACCTCGTCGTCGGGATGCCGTTGGCGGCGCTGCTGTTCCTCGCCATCCCGCATGCCGCGGCCGCGTTACCACTGCTGGTCCTGGTGATGTTCGCCTACGCGCTGGTCGCGAACTCGTTCAAGCCCATCGCCGAGTCCCTGCTCCCGGACTTCATCCCGCCGCAGCGCCGGAGCCGGGCCAACGCGGCGGTCAAGATCGCGTCGAGCCTCACGGTGATGGTCGCGGCGCTGATCAGCGTCTTCATGATCGACGACTTTCCGAGGTTGTCGTTCGCGATTCCCGCGGTCTTGATGGTGGCGTCCGTGGTCCTGCTCGCCGCGAAGCTGCGGGACAGCCGGTCCCCGGCCTACCAGACGGCACTGGAGGAGGACCGCGAGCGGCAGGGTACGGCGTCGGCGGACGTGCGGGTGCGGGTGCGGGACGTCGTGCTCGACATCGTGCGGGATCCGAACCGCAGCAGGTTGTTGCTCATCGTGTCCATCCTCCTCTTCGGTGGTGCGTGGGCCGCCTCCCGGGCACTCATCACGCCGTACGGCATGGAGGTGCTGGACCTGTCCCGCGGCGAAGCGGGCGGGCTGACCCTGCCCAGCGGGGTGGCCTTCATCCTGGCGGCCTACCCGGTGGCGATGCTCGCGGAGCGCTTCGGCCGGCTGCGCGTGATGATGGCCGGGATGGCGGTGTTCGCGGCCGGCCTGGTGCTCGGCACCGTGGTGCAGACGCCCACCGGTGCGGTGGTCGGTCTGTGCGTCGCGGCAGCGGGTGCGTCCTCGTTCCTGGTCAACGTGGTCGTCGTCCTGTGGAACCTCGCCCCGTCTGACGGAGTGGTCGGGACCTATACCGGGCTCTATACCGTCGGGTGGGTGGGTGGCGGCTTCCTCGGGCCGGCGGTGGTCGGCGGCATGGTCGACCTGACGAACTGGTTCCTGCTGCTGATCCACGTCGCGATCATCGCGGTCATCGCCGTGCTGACGGTCGCGCGCGTCAGTGCCCTGCAACGACGGTCTTCCTCCGGACGTGTGCTGTGACGGCAACCCGCGTGCTGATCACCACGGACTACCTCCGCCCCGGCGACGAGGTCGACGAGTTCCTGAGACTCTCCGGGCTGGAGACCGTGCACCTGCCCATGGTCGGTCGGCGCGACCCCGAGCAGCTCGTGGCAGCGCTCGCCGGGATCGACGCCGCGCTGGTGGCCAACGAACCGTTGACGGCCGACGTCCTCGCCCGCGCGCCGAGGCTGAGGGTCATCGTGCGGACAGGCGTGGGCTACGACTCGGTCGACGTCGCCGCCGCGGCCCGGCTGGGGATCAGCGTGAGCAACCTGCCCGGCATCAACGCCAACGCCGTCGCCGAGTACACCATGGGTCTGTTGCTCGCGGGCGCCCGACGTCTCGTGCAGTCCGCACACGGTGTGGCCCAGGGGGCCTGGCCGCGTGAGGACGGACGTGAACTGCGTGGGTCGACCCTCGGACTCATCGGCTACGGCGCATCGGCGCGGGCGGTGGTGCCGCTGGCTCGCGCCTTCGGCATGAGCGTGGTCTGCTCCACCAACGTGCCGCCGCGGCTGCGGAGCGACCCCTCGGTCCGGTTCGTCGACCTGCCCGAGCTGCTGGCCATCGCCGATTACGTCTCGGTGCACACCGCGCTCACGGAACGGACCCGAGGCCTGCTCGGCGAGTCGGCGTTCAAGCGGATGAAGCCGACCGCGCTGCTGGTCAACACCGCGCGTGGTCCCATCGTCGACGAGGACGCACTCGTCGCGGCCGTGCGGGCGGGACAGATCGCGGGCGCCGCACTCGACGTCGTGAGCGAGGAGCCGCTTCCGCTTGGCAGCCCGTTGCGTGGCGTCGACGGCATCGTCGTCTACTCCCACATGGCCGGGCAAACCGCCGAAGCGCGAGCCGCCGCAGGGCGCAGAGGGGCCGAGGAACTCGTGGCGGCGCTCGAAGGCCGAGCACAGTTCCCGGTGAACTGACACCGAGAGAAAGAGGGACATGGACAGCGAACCCGTCAAGTCGGTCCGGGTCCTGTCGCCGAGCGGCATGCTCGGCGCAGGTTGGGACCACGCGACGATCGAGCGCGGCATCGCCCTGGGTGCCGACGTCATCAGCATCGACGCCGGGTCAACGGACTCCGGCCCCTACTACCTCGGTTCCGCGACCCCCAAGACGACGGCCAAGGCGGTGGCACGCGATCTGCGCAGTCTGCTGACGGCCGCGTCCAGCGCGGGCATACCCGTCATCGTGGGCTCATGCGGTACGAGCGGGACCGACAGCGGCGTCGACTGGGTCGCCGGGATCGCGGCCGAGGTGATGGCGGAGGAGGGACTGGACCTGAAGGTCGCCCGGATCTACAGCGAGCAGGACGCGGCCGGATTGAAGGAGCACCTCGACGCGGGCCGGATCCACCCGCTACCACCGTTGGGACCGCTGCGGGCCGAGACCCTTGAAAGCTGCACCCACATCGTCGGCGCGATGGGCCACGAACCGATCGTCGCGGCACTCCGTGCCGGTGCCCAGGTGGTGCTCGCCGGCCGGGCCACCGACACGGCGGTGGCCGCCGCCTACCCGCTCATGAAAGGCATGCCAGCCGGGCCGACGTGGCACGCCGCCAAGATCGTCGAGTGCGGCGGTCAGTGCACCAGCAACCCGCGCGCGGGCGGAGTCCTCGCCACCATCGACGCCGACGGCTTCACCATCGAACCGCTCGACCCCGCGGTGTCGTGCACGCCGATCTCGGTGGCCGCCCACATGCTCTACGAGAGCGCGAACCCGTTCGAGATGCGGGAGCCCGACGGCACCCTCGACGTCCGGGACGCGCGGTACACCGCGGTCGACGACCGGATCGTCCGCGTCGAGGGGTCGAGGTTCCACGTCGCCGACCAGTACACGATCAAGCTGGAAGGCGCCCGGATCACCGGCTACGAGACCATGTCGTTCACCGCGATCCGAGACCCCCTCATCCTCGCCGACATCGACGCCTGGGCGGACCTGATGCGCATGATGATCAAGCAGCGGGTGGGCCAGACGCTGGGGCTGGCGCACGACGAGTACGCCTTCGACCTGCGCCTCTACGGCCACAACGCGGTGCTGGACGACCTCGAGCCCGAGACCGGGCCGCCGCGGGAGGTGGGCGTGATGCTGCTGGTCAACGCGCCCGACCAGGCGACGGCCACGGCGATCGCCAAGGTCGCCAACCCGCTGATGCTGCACCTGCCGACGCCGGCGATGGACTACCTGCCGAGCCTCGCGTTCGCGTCCTCGCCGGCCGAGGTCGAGCGCGGCGCGGCGTACGAGTTCGTGCTGAACCATGTCGTCGACTGCGCCGACCCGACGAGCCTGTTCCGCATCGAGATGGGATTGAACGCCGATGTCTGAGACCACCCTGGCGGACCTCGCCCACGAGGTCCGGTCCAAGAACGCGGGCCCGTTCTGGGTCACCATGGAGCTCTTCCTGCGCGACGCCGACGGCTACCGGATCGCCGCGGACGAGTCCTTCCTGAACGAACGCGTGATCGCCGAGCTCTACCGGGTCGAGGAGAGCACGGTCCAGATGTTCCGGATCCCGTCGCTGAACGTCGTGAAGATCTCCTTCCCGCGCCCCATCGGCCAGGGATCGCTCCGGGACCGCGACATGCACGCCGGCCAGCACCACGTCCCTCTCGCGCGCATGCCGATCAGGCAGTCGGCCGGCCGTGATCGCTGACGACCTGGGTACCTGGGCGGCTGCGCTGCGTTTCGACGACCTCAGCGAGCACGCGATCCACACGGTCCGGCAACGCCTGGTCGACACCCTCGGTTGCGGGCTCGGCGCGTTCGACGCCGAGCCCAGCCGCGCCGCGCGACGTCTCGCACGTGCCCTTCCCCCGGGCCCGTCGACGGTCCTGGGCGCGAGACACACCGCCACCGCGGACGTCGCCACGTTCGTCAACGGAACGATGGTGCGCCACCTGGACTTCAACGACGGCTACCTCGGGCTCGAGCCCGGACATCCCAGCGACAACATTGCGGCATGTCTGGCGGTTGCCGAGGCCGAAGGGCGCTCCGGCCGGGACCTCGTCACAGCCATCGCGCTCGCCTACGAGGTGCAGGTCCAGTTGCAGGACGCCGCGAACCTCTACCGCCGCGGGTGGGACCACGTGAACTACGTGCTCGTGGCCGCCACCCTCGCCGCCGGCAAGCTCATGGGCCTGGAGGCTCGACAGCTCACCCAGGCGGTCAACATCGCCCTGAACGGGCACATCGCGATGCGCCAGGTCCGGGCAGGCGAACTGTCGTCGTGGAAGGGTTCCTCCGCGCCGAACGCCGCCAGGAACGGCGTCTTCTCCGCCTGGCTGGCCAGGGAGGGGTTCACCGGACCCGCGCCGATCTTCGAGGGCGAGATGGGGTTCATGCGACAGGTGAGCGATTCCTTCGTGCTGGAGCCACTCGAGTTTCCGCACAACTCCGGCAGCACGTACGCCGTGTCCCGGACGCTCACCAAACTGCTGCCGACCAACGGTGAGATGCAGACAGCGGTGTGGGCGGCGTTCGCCTTGCGCGAGAAGATCGCCGACCTCGACGAGATCGACCGCATCGTCGTCGACACCACGCACATCGGCTGGACGATCCTGGGCAAGGACCCGGAGAAGTGGCGCCCCACCACCCGCGAGACCGCCGACCACAGCCTCCCGTACACGGTGGCCCGCGCACTCGTCGACGGGGAACTGACGGCGTCCTCGTACGATCCGGACGCGCTCACCGACCCCGCCGTCGGGGCGTTGATGGCCCGCGTCGAGGTTCGCGAGGACCCGGTTCTCACGGCGATGCTGCCGACCCGCATCCCCAACCGGGTCACCATCCGCCTCACCTCCGGCGACAAGCTCGTCCGCGAGGTCCACGACGCCCCCGGCGGCCACCGGACGCCGATGACCGATGAGCAGTTCGAGAAGAAGTTCGTGGCCCTCGTGGAACCGCTGACGACGGCAGCGCGGTGCAGCCGGATGCTCGACGAGATCTGGAACGTCGACCTGGCGCCGACCGTCACCACCCTCATGAAGACCCTGGTCGTCGACGACGAGCCCGATGGCGGACGAAACCAGCCTCCTCTTGCCTCGACCTGAAAAAGGGAGATCTCGTGATTCGTCTCGAAGCCTGCCGCACACCCCGGCCGCCGGCTGCTGACCGGCCGTACACCGTTGCTGGGCACGATCCGCGGCAACGGCGGCAGCAACCAGCGCTGGGAGGTCCGGGACCTCGGCACCGGCTACTACCAGATCGTCGCCGGACACTCCGGCAAATGCCTTGACGTCCCGAGCAGTTCCACCGCCGACGGCACCCGCCTGATCCAGTACACCTGCACCAGCGGGCAGAACCAGCAGTTCACGCGAAATGCGGGCCCGGCGACCCGGTCGTCGTGATCCTGCTGGCCGGCCTGCCGGCGTCATCCAGCTGCGGCACAGCCTCGCGGCCGCCCGGGGCGAACGCCCGACGGGATGGCGTGCTGCGGGAGCCGGGCGCGACGGTCCCACAGGCCATCCTCATGGGCACATATGCCGTGGTCGCCGCCGGCCTGTACGCCGTGGCCCTGGTCGGCGGCGCCCGGCTGGTCCGGCTGGTGACCGAGCTGGACGCCACTCGCGACTGGCCGCCACGGTGGTCGGCGAGGAACGCATCCAGGTCTCCCGCGACCTGCAGACCTGATCGGCCAGAGCCTGTCGGCGATCTCGCTGAAGGTCGACCCGGCGCCGCGGCTGTTCGCCAAGGACGCCGCCGCAGCCCGTGCCGAGGCCGGGAGCCTGACCGGCGTGGCCCGCGACGCGCTGCGGGACGTACGCGCGAGTCCGGGCCGTGTCCGGCTCGTCGGCCACCAGCGCGGGCGCACCCTCGTACTCACCGGCCTGAGCCAGCCCGGCAACCTGCTGCGCGTGCCACGGCCTGGTCGAGTTCCTCATGCGCCGGGCTGGAATTCCTCAGCGGCCGACCCGAGTGGCTGTGTGCCATGCCGAACCAGATCGCCATCGGCCTGGTCGATCGCGCCTTCACGCGGACCGGAAGGAGTCCGGTGGCGGACACTGTGAACGATGCGCAGCCGTCGCCATGCGCTGCGAAGAGCGCCCCCGCGGGATGCCCCCGTCAGGACGCTCGGTCCGCGGTGCGTCGAAGGAACCGTCAGCCCGCTCCGGCTCCCCGTGGCGCCGGGGCGCCGCCTGCGCCGTAGTGTGCACGCAATCGCTCCAGCTCCGCTCGCGTGACCGGCAGGACGCTGCCGTGCCGGGCGCCCTGCGGAAGTACGAATCCCTCGGCAGGGCGCCACACCCCGCCGGTTGGATCGGAGGTCTCGAACGGCACGTACCCGCGGCCGCGGAACTCGTCAATGAGCAGGTACCACTTCTGCTCGGTGGTGGAGCGGAAGATGGTCGGCCCCTCGCCTTCGGTGACGCCCGGGCGCGTGGTGTCACCCCGTCCGACGCACTTGGCGACCAGCTCCCACTCGGCGCCGGTGAGCCGTGCGGACTTCTCCTGCGTGATGAACCGGCCGCAGGGGTCCGACCAGCCGGGGGCTCGCGCGTCCTTGGTGAACCGGTAGTAGGTCTCGCCGTGGCGGAACACCGTGGCGTCCAGGACGGGGTGCCCCGGGTCGTGCCAGATCTGCGGGGCGCTGAAGGTGCGGAAGTCGCGGGTCGTGGCGTAGAGCATGCGCTCGTGGGTCTCTGTGGAGCGGTCCGTGTCGCCCACGGCGTACAGCCGCGACGCCCAGTACACGACGTAGGCGCCGCTTTCCGGGTCGTAGTGCGCCTCCGGTGCCCAGGCGCAGCCGGCGGTGCCGGGGGAGACCCGGATGTGGCGTTGCGGCGACCAGTGCACCAGGTCGGCCGACTCCCACACCTCGATGTACAGGCTGCCGACCCTTTTCGCGGCGTGCCAGTCCCCGCTCCCGTAGATCCGCAAGTCCGTGGCGAGCAGGAAGAACCGGTCGCCGGCGGGTGAACGCACAAGGAACGGGTCGCGTACCCCCTTCTCGCCGTGCGTCGAGGTGAGGACCGGTTGTCCCTCATTCAGCTCGTCCCAGAATCGGGGGTCGTTGCCGCGGCTGGCCGCGAAGTAGATCTGCTCGCCGCGGGGTTTGTCCTCTCCCGTGAAGTAGGCGAACAGGTAGCCCTCGAATGCATCGGCTCCGGCGGACGTGGGGGCTGGCGTGCCCGCTGGTCCCATCACGCCGGCCGATCCTGCGTCGCGGCCCGGCAACTCCCCTGCAGCAGCGGCGACTCCTGGCCTCGTCCGGCCTTGCGTCGGCGACGGCGACGCCGTGGTAGACGTAGCGCAGCAGCTCCGTGCGCCGCCCCGTCAGTGCAGTCGCGGACGATGAGCTCCGTGCCGCTGTTGTGCACCGTGAGCCCTGCCCCGGTGCCCGGGCGGGTGTCCAGCGCGGTCATGCGGCCTCCTTGACGCGCGGCCACGGCACGGCGCCACCGTCCATGGCGCGCACGAAAGGATCGTCGCCGGTGAGTTCGCCCGCGGCGACGGGGCGGCGGCGGAACGCGGAGGCGTAGGTGGCGGCGGCGAACTCCAGGGTGCGGCGCGCTTCGGCAAGGCTCACCCCGGGTTCGGTGCCGTGCCGCAGCGCGTCCAGGACCGCCGCGATCTGCAGCAGGTGCGCGCTCTCGACGTCGTCCGCGTCGTCGCTGCGCCACAGGGTTGCCAGGTGCTCGTGGCCGGGGGCGGGAGTGAAGCGCCAGTGCTTCTCCCGGTAGCCGTAGAGGTGCTCCAGCTCGACGGTGGCGTGCTCGAAATCGAAGCGGAGCCGTGAAGTTTCGCGCGGGGCGAGCAGTGAATTGACGACGCTGGCCATCGCCCCGTTCTGGAACCGGGCGAGGGCCATCGAGACGTCCTCGGTGTCAGTGGGCCGGGCGAGCCGGCCGGCCACGGCGGTGACCTCGCTCCACGGGCCGAGGACGGAGAGCAACAGGTCGAACTGGTGGATGCCGTGGCCCATGGTCGGGCCGCCGCCCTCCACCTCCCAGCGCCCGCGCCACGGCACGGCGAAGTACGCGTCGGTGCGGTACCACAGGGTCTCGCAGACCGCGGTGAGCGGTCGGCCGAGCGCTCCGGAGGAGGCCAGCCGGCGCAGCCGGACGGCGGCGGGGCCGAAGCGGTGCTGGAAGACGGTGAGGACGGGTGTGCCGGTGGCCTGCTGCACCGCGGCGAGCTCGTCCAGCTCGGCGAGGCTCAGCGCGGTCGGCTTCTCGACCAGTACCGGCACCCCGGCGCGCAGGGCGGCGATGGCCAGCGGCGTGTGGCTGTGCGGCGGGGTGCAGATGTGCACCAGGTCGAGACGCTCCTCTGCGAGGAGCTTCTCCGCGCTGGTGTACACGCCCGACACGGAGAAGCGCCGGGCGAAGGTCTCGGCGCGGTCGCGGTCGGTGTCGGCGACGGCCACCAGGCTCGCCCGGTCGGACAGTTCGGCCAGGGCACCCGCGTGCGCGTGGGCGATGCCGCCCGCGCCAACGATGGCGACGCGGGCGGACGGGGACGGGTCCGGCATGGACGGTCTCCCTCTATGGCAGAATAGTGAACGTTCACTTTCGCTTCGAGGAAAACCGTAGTGAACTTTCTCCAGCAGGGCAATAGGGTGCCGCTCAGCACGAGGGGGTCCATCCATGACCGAACACTCCGCACCGGCCAGGCGGCCCACCATCAAAGAGGTGGCACGCCTGGCGGGCGTCTCGCACCAGACCGTCTCGCGATACCTGAAGTCTCGTCAGGGCCTGCTCCCGGCCACGCTCGAGCGCATCGATGGCGCGGTCGAAGAACTCGGTTACCGCCCCAACCTCATGGCCCGCTCTATGCGCACCCGGCGCACCGGCCGGCTCGCCGTCGTCATGCCCGTCACCACCTTCAACCACGCGCGCCTGCTCTCCGGCGCTCTGGCCGCAGGCCACGAGGCGGGACACGTGGTCGAGGTCGTCAGCGTCGAGGGCTCCACCGCGACCCGGACCGAGCGAGTCCTCGAACTCGCCCAGTCGGGACAGGTGGACGGGGTGCTGTCGCTGACGCCCATGGCGGCCGGCATCGAGCACGGCTTGCCGGAGGGAGCGGCCGTCGTCGTCTCCCCGGACTTCGACGACGCCATGCGCAGCATCGGCGAACTCACCGACGCTTCGCCCGTCACTGAGCTGATGGAACGCCTCGCCGCCCTCGGCCACCGGCGGTTCCTGCACGTCGCCGGAGATCAGGACTGGGCCTCGGCACGGGCGCGCAAGGCCGCCTACCTGGAGGCGGTCGAGCGGCTCGGACTCGAGTCGGTCGGGGTGGCAGAGGGCGACTGGTCCGGCGAGTCGGGGGTGGAAGCCGTCATGCGGCTGGACTCCGACCGGCTGCCCACCGCCGTGATCGCCGCCAACGACGTGGTCGCCTCCGGGGTGGTGCGCGGTGCCCATGAACGCGGCCTGGACGTACCCGGCGACCTGAGCGTCACCGGGTGGGACGACAACGAGCTGTGCCGGTTCCTCCCCCCGTCGCTCACCACCGTCCGCATCAACCTGGAAGGAGTCGGGCGCAACGCGGTGCTGCGGCTGATCAAGGCGGTCGGCGGGCCCGAGCTCGAACCGTGGAGCGGCCCGGTGACGCAGGTCATCTGGCGCGAGTCGACGGCCCCCCCGGGCCGTCCCTCCGCATCCCCATCCGCCGGGACGCGCTGACAGCGGCAGGCTGCCGTATGCCCCGCCACGGCGCCGCGCGGCGGGGCACGTTCCAGCCCGGGCTTACGCCACGTGACCCGGTACACCCGACGCCGCCGCCGTATGGGGCGCACCGGGCGCTGCCCGGCCCTGTTCCGGATCCGCGCCGTACCAGATCTCTTCGGCGAGCTGGAGCGTGGCCCAGCAATAGTTGCCCATCGCAAGCCAGTACGCGTACGCTCCCCGCGTCGCACCTTGATACACGAAGACCAGCTGAATCCGGCCCGCATACAGCGCCCGGATGCAGCGCTGCCGGATGTGTTCACCCTCGCGGAAGGTGGCGGTGCGCTCCACCTGCACCGCCCCGCCCACCGTGTCCTCGCGCGCTTCCAGAACGTCCCGTTCCGGCAGTGTGGCCAGGCCGGCGTCGAAGCCGTCGCGCAGCTCGGGCAGGTCGCCGACGGTCACGTCGGCCGGGAGCGTGCTCACCCAGGCGGCGACATAGGTGTCCGGGTCGTCTGCGTCGGGCCTGAGCATCACCCCCTCGCGGTCCTGGTCGAGGCGATCGGTATGCCAGTCCCAGGGGTAGCGGAACGAGAACCGGCCCCGCGGGTCGCGGTAGCGGGTGATGCCGGTGAACTGCGGTACGTCGTCGGTCATGGCACTCCTGTCGTACGCCCGGTGACGCGGGGCCGGGGAGGACTGGCTGAGCTTCACGAGGTGGCCTGTGCGGGTGGCACTGCCGCGGCGGCGCCCGCGAGCGGCAGCGCGCCGGCGAAGTGGCAGGCCGAGCGGTGGTCTTCGCCGACCTGACGCACCGGCGGGGTCTCCGCGGCGCAGACCGGCTGGGCGTAGGGGCAGCGTGGGTGGAAGTAGCAGCCGCTGGGCGGGTTCGCGGGGCTCGGCACGTCGCCGGTGAGCAGCTTCGGACGGGTTCGCACCCGCGGGTCGGGCTGCGGTACGGCGGCCAGCAGCGCCTCGGTGTACGGGTGCTTCGGCGCGGTGTAGAGCTGCTCGACCGGTCCGCTCTCGACGATCCGTCCCACGTACATCACCACCACCCGGTCGGCGATGTGCTCGACGGCCGCCAGGTCGTGGCTGATGAAGAGATAGGCCAGGCCCAGTCGGCGCTGCAGCTCCTCCAGCAGGTTGAGGATCTGCGCCTGCACGGACACGTCCAGGGCGGAGACCGCCTCGTCGCATACGATCAGATCCGGGTTGAGGGCGATCGCCCGCGCGATGCCGATGCGCTGGCGCTGGCCGCCGGAGAAGGCGTGCGGGTAGCGGTTCGCGTGCTCGGGGCGCAGGCCGACCAGGGTGAGCAGTTCCGCGACGTGGTCCTTCAGCGCCCGCCCGGCGGCCGCCTTGTTGATGAGGAGCGGTTCGGCGATGATGCTGCCGACGGTCATCCGGGAGTCCAGGGAGGCGAACGGATCCTGGAAGATCATCTGGAGGTGGGGGCGGACCGCGCGCAGCATGCGGGCGTCGGCGGACTCGAGGCGGACGGGGCCGCGTCCGGGGTGGTGGAAGACGACCTCGCCGGCGGTCGGCTCTTCCAGCCGGAGGATCGTGCGCCCGGTCGTGGACTTGCCGCAGCCGGACTCGCCGACCAGGGCGACGGTCTCGCCCCGGCGGACCGTCAGGTCGACCCCGTCCACCGCCTTGATCTCCCCGACGCGGCGGCGCAGGAAGCCGCCGCGGATGGGGAAGTGCTTGCGCAGGCCGGTTACTTCGAGCAGTGGTTCGTTCATGCGTCCTCGCCCGGCTCGGTCCGGCCGGTCTCGTCGTCGCCTTGGTAGAGATGGCAGTGCACGGTGTGTCCCGGTCCCGCGGTGCTCAGGGCCGGGACGGTGGTATCGCAGCGGCCTGGGATCGCCTCCGGGCACCGGGGGTGGAACGGGCAGCCGGCCACCCGTGTGTGCGGATCGGGCACAGAGCCCTCGATCACCTCCAGCGGCGCCTTGCGGTTGCGGCCGATGCGGGGTATCGAGCGGAGCAGCGCCCGGGTGTAGGGGTGCTTGGGGTCGTAGAAGAGGTCGTCGACGCTGCCGCGCTCCACGATCCGGCCCAGATACATCACGATCACCTCCTCGCAGAGCTGGGCGACCACGCCCATGCTGTGGGTGATGAACATGATCGACATGCCGGCCCGGTCGCGCACGTTCCGGATCAGTTCGAGGATCTGTGCCTCGGTGGTGACGTCCAGCGCGGTGGTGGGCTCGTCGGCGATGAGCACCGTCGGGTTGCAGGAGAGTGCCATGGCGATCATGGCGCGCTGCCGCATGCCGCCGGAGAGCTGGTGCGGGTAGGACGCGGCGGCCGCCTCGGGGTGCGGCATGCCCACCTGGCGCAGCATCTCCACCGCGCGCTTGTGCGCCTCCTCGCGGTTCCGCGTTTGATGGATGAGGACGGCTTCGGCGATCTGGGCGCCGATGGTGTACACCGGGTTGAGCGAGCTCATCGGCTCTTGGAAGATCATCGCGATCTCCCTGCCGCGCAGCTCGCGCATCCGCGCACTGTCCGGGCTGAGCCCGGTGATCTCGGTCTCCCCGCCCACGCTGCGCAGCGTGATGCTGCCGCCGGTGATGCGCCCCGGCTTCTCGATGATCTGCAGGATCGCCCGGGCCGTCACGCTCTTGCCGCAGCCGGACTCGCCGACGATCCCCAGCACCTTGCCCCGCGGAACGTCGAATGTCACGCCGTTCAGCGCGCGTACCACGCCCAGCTGGGTAGGAAACTCCACTTCCAGGTCACGGATGGACAGCACAGCGTCTCCGGCGCCGTGCGGCACCTCCACCGGGGCGGCGGCAGGTGTTCCTTCCTCTGCCGCGTATGACTGGCTCATCGTGCGGTTCTCCGGCTCGGTCGGGGGTCGGTCGGGTCCTGTCACGCGGGGTGTCACGGTGCCCCTCATCCGTAGGGGTCGACGGCGTCGCGCAGCCCGTCGCCGATCAACTGGAAGCAGGTCACCGCGAGCACCACCAAGGCCGCCGGGATCAGCAGCCACGGGTACTGCTGCACGGTCGCGACGTTCTGCGCGTCCGAGAGCAGGACGCCCCAGCTGACGGCGGGCGGCAGCATGCCGACGCCGAGGAACGACAGCGACGTCTCGGCGATGATCGTGGCCGGTACCGCCAGCATCGCCGTGGCGACGATGTGGCTGGAGGCGTTCGGTATCAGGTGCCTGAAGACGATGCGGGCGCTGGAGGAGCCGGCGATTCGGGCGGCGGCGACGTAGTCGCTGGCCGCGTACGACATCACCTTGCCGCGGATCTGCCGCGCGAGGCTCGCCCAGCCGACCAGTGACAGGATGAGGGTGATCAGGAAGTAACGGCTGGTGACGGACATGTCCTGGGGCAGGATCGCGGCCAGCGCCAGCCACAGCGGCAGCGTGGGCAGCGACATCAGCAGCTCGATGAACCGCTGCAGCAGCGTGTCGACGGCTCCCCGGAAGTACCCCGATATCGTGCCGATCGTCGCGCCGAGGAAGGTGCCGACGGCTACGCCGAGCAGGCCGATGGTGAGCGACACCCGCGCGCCCTGCATGGAGCGGGCGAACACGTCCCGGCCGGCGCTGTCGGCGCCCCAGATCAGCAGTGTGTGCGGTTTGTCCACCGTCACGAGGTGCCGGTCGGTCGGGATCAGGCCGAACAGCTTGTACTCGTACCCCTTGCCGAAGAACCGCAGCGGTACGGGCTTGCTGCAGTCGCTGCGGTATTCGTAGGTGAAGGTCTCGGTGTCGAGCTGTTGCTCGCGGCTGCAGATCGCCGGTCCGCCGGACCAGATGACGGCCGTCGGGGATGCGTTCTTCAGGTCGACGTTCTGCTGGTCGTAGGGGTTGGGGGAGAGGAAAGGGGCCAGGATCGCGCACACGTAGAGCACCACGAGCACGACCGAACTGGCCACCGCGAGGCGGTTCTTGAGGAAGCGGCGCAACATGAGCCGCCACTGCGGCAGGGTGGCCGCCCCGTTGCCGGCGTCGGCGAGCGCGGAGGGGGCGGGGGGCTCCGTGACGGGAGGCGGTGGCGTTGTCGTCATCTCCGATCACTCTCCGACCCGGATGCGGGGGTCGATCACGGTGAGCAGGAGATCGGCGACGAAATTGCCGATCACCAGCAGGGCCGAGAGCATGAGCAAGATGGTGCCCGCGACGTACATGTCCTTGTTGAGCAGTGAGTTGACCAGCAGCGGCCCGATGGTCGGCAGGTTGAGGACGATCGACACGATCGCCTCGCCGGAGATCAGCACGGGGAAGGTGGTGCCGAAGGTCATCACCAGCGGGTGCAGCGAGTTGCGCACCGCGTGCTTCCAGATCACCTTGCGCTCCGAAACCCCCTTGGCCCGCGCGGTCTGCACGTACTGGTTGTTGAGAACGTCGAGCAGATTGGCGCGCATGACGCGGGTCAGCCAGGCGGTCGAGCCGGCCGCGATCACCACCAGCGGGATCCAGAGATGTTCGAGCAGATCGGTGAACTTGGCCCAGCTCCACGGGGCGTTCTCGTACTGGCTGGAGAAGAGCCCGCCGACGTCCGCGCCGAGGTAGTTGGCGGCGAGGGTCATGACCACGAGCGCGAACAGGAATTCCGGGATGGCGACTCCGACGAACTGGATCACCGTGATGACGTTGTCGGGCAGCGAGCGCCGGTGCGTGGCGGAGTAGACCCCGAGCGGGATCGACAAGCCCCAGGCGATGAGCAGGGCCCCGATGCTGAGCAGCAGCGAGAGTCCGAGCCGGCTCCAGATGAGGGAACCGACGGGTTCGTTGAGAGTGAAGGAGAACCCGAAGTCGCCGTGCCAGAAGCCGGATATCCACTTCCCGTACTGGGTGAACCAGGATTCGTCGACGCCGTACTGCTCCTTCAGCGCGGCGATCTGCGCCTCGGTCACCTCCCCGCCCTGCGACTGCAGCTGGGAGATCTTCTGCGAGAGAGCACTGCCGGGCGGCGCGGCGATGATGGCGAAACTGAGCACGGACACGACGGCGAGCGTCACGATCATGTAGACGGCGCGGCGGGCGACCACGATCAGCATGCGGCTTTCCCGGAGGTGACGGCCGGCCCGTCCCCGCTGGATGCGCTCACGCGTGCTTCTCCGGGTTCGTCCAGTACCAGCACTCGGGGTCGTAGGTGGCCGGGGCGGGGATGTGCCAGGGGCCGGTGATGCCGCCGAGGGCGAGGTTCTTCGGGCCGGGGACGTTGGCGAGGTCCCGGTTCTTGACGATCACTTCGGGGAAGTTGGCCGTGGAGCCCATGAAGAACGGCCCGTCCTCAATGTGAATCTTGAACATCTGCCAGACCAGCTGGTTGCGCTTGACCGGATCTGCTTCGGTCTTGGCTTGTTTGTACAGGCTGGTGAGCTTCTCGACTGGGTCGCCCGGCTCGGGCTCCATACGCGGGGGATGCCGCTTGATGGGCGCGAGGTCCAGCTCCTCCTTGTTCTTGCCGCTCGCGCTGTTGGCGTACCAGGCGGCCTCCAGCGGGGCCCAGTACTGGGTGTTCACCGGGACCAGCCAGTTCGGCACCACCATGATCGAGGTGCCGTTGGCGTTGCCCCAGTTGGTGTGGGACATCAGCTGCCCTGCCGTCCACTGCTCGCCGAAGGCGGCCGGCGACATCGGGACGCGCTTCATGTGCAGCCCGATCTTCTTCATGTCGGCGACGAGCTGCTCGTCCTTGTCGGCCTCCGGCTTGGAGATGTCGGCGGAGTAGGGGACCTGGATCGTCAGGGGTGCGCCGTCGGGGAACTCCACGTAGCCGTCGCCGTCGGTGTCCTTCAGGCCGATCTCCGCCAGCAGTGCCTTGGCCTTCTCGGGGTCGGGGCCGAGGTAGGAGTCGCGCCACTGCTGGTACAGCTTCGGGCCGTCCGGCTGCGCATGGAACTCGGCCGTGCCGGGCCCGATGGTGCCGGTGGTGAGCTCGCCCTGGTTGAAGTACAGGTTCTTGCGGGTGGCCTTACGATCCCAGCCGAGCGAGACGGCCTGGCGGAAGCGCTTGTCGCGGATGAGCTTGCCGTACTTCTCGTCCTTGGCGATGTAGTCGTAGTTGAAGAAGAAGATCGAGCCGGTGCCGTCCCCGGTGTTCCACAGCAGGATGTCGTAGTGGCCGCTGTCCTTGTGCCGGGAGAGCGTGGACACGTCGGCGAGGCTGACCTGATTGAACAAGCCCTGGCAGTAGTCGACCGCACCCTGCTGGATCTTGAGCTTGAGCGCCTCGGCGTTGGTCTGCAGCGAGAAGCTGATCTCGTCGATGTAGGGCAGCTGGTCGCCGTTGGTGTTGACGACCCAGTAGTACGGGTTGCGCTCGAGGACGATGCCGGTGTTGTTGTCGAAGGACTTGCACCGGTAGCCGGTGAGCGTGGGGCAGTCGGGGTTGCGCTTCCAGTCGGCCTTCTGCTCCCACAGACCGCCCGGCGTGTCCCAGTCCTTGGGGACCTTCGTGTTGTACTTGGGGTGGAACTGCTTGAGGTAGTGCTTCGGCAGCACCCAGGTGGGGCCGTTCCGGCCCAGGCCTCCGTTGACATAGGTGGCCAGTTGCTCGGGGAAGAGCGGCTGCGGGGTGTCCCAGGTGAACTTCAGCGTATGGTCATCCACCTTGGTCATCTTCACCGCGGTGCCCGTGCCGGAGATGTTCGACGGCGGCGGCGTCTGCGCGTTGTAGCCGGGCAGGACCATGTCCTCCCACCAGAACAGGATGTCGTCCACGGTGAAGGGTTCGCCGTCGGACCACTTGAGGCCCTCGCGGAAGTGGACGGTCCACTCGGACGCGTCGTCGTTGGCACTCCACTGGTCGGCGAGACCGGGGCCGACGTCCAGGCCGTCGTTGAGGAAGCGCAGGGGCGAGTGGCCGTAGAAGAATTCGGCGATCGAGTTGGCGTTGGCAGCGCCCGTGGCGCCGAAGGCGAGCATCTTCAGCTTTCCTCCGTACTTGCCCCCACTCGTCCAGCGGTGCGGGATGACGTAGGGGTTCGCGGGGATGCGCTGCTCGACGGGCGGCAGACCTTTGCCCGTCAGCGCGGGCGACTCCTGGATCTTCGCCGGGCGCGCCAGTGCCTTGGTCACGTCGCCCTTCAGGTCCGAGCCGGCGCCTGGGGACGTCGTGGCGGGCTTGTCAGGGCGACCGCTGGTGCACGCGGCGAGCATCACGCCGCCGGCGGCGGCCGCGGCGGTGCGCAGCAAGTGGCGTCGGCTGATTTGGCTCATGGTCCAACTCCCTGGACTTGGAGGCGTCGGGACGAGGAGAAGTGGCGGCAGCGTGCGCGTGCCGGTGCGGTTGAGCTGCAGAAAGCGGCCCGCTCACCGCTTGTGGCGACGCGGTTGCGTTGAGGGTAGTGAACGTTCACCTATGGGTCAATACGCGTAATGTGATCGATCACTTTTTGGTGGGCGAGGAGTGAGGGCCGTGGGCGGCGATTGTGGCGGTGCTCAGGACCCGCTGGTCCGGGCCTGAGCCGGCCTCGGCAGGGCCACGCCGTAGGGCGGCAGGTGAAGAGCTTGTCGCCGATCGTTGCCGCTCCCGGCGTCAGAAGATCCACTGCCTCGGGGGACACGGCGCCGACGGGTTCGGGGCATGACGCGCATCCGAACGAAGTCTCGTTGGCGGGCAGAGTTCATCGGCCTGCCGTGAGACTTTTCGTTCGGATGCGCTTCGCAGGCGGTGCTGAGGTCCCAGACCGGACAGCGATCGCCTAGGCAAGCGTGCTTTCCACGATCACGACGCCGGCCGGCTCCAGAACGACTTCGTGACCGACATCGACAACCTGTCCCGTCAGCAGCTCGACCCCGCGCCTGTCGAGGCGCACGGTCGCCTTGTCCTGGCCGTGGTTGAGCAGGAACAGGAATCTGCGGTCGGCGGTGCGGCGTTCTGTGACTTCCACTCCGGCGGGCGCCGCGTGGACGGGGTGGATGCCCGCACGGTCGAGGACGGCGCGTATGAGAGAGTCGAGAGCGGGCTGATCGAGGCGCGCACCGAGATAGACCGCGCGCCCCGCGCCGAGAGCGTTGTCGACGACGGCCGGCTGACCGGCGAGGTAGCCGGCCGTGTACACGGCGACGGCACGCGCTGATTCGGTGATCAGATCGTCCTGCCATCGGGTTGCGGTGGCGGCGAAGGCGTCGTCCACGAGCGACTGCTCCGCGACGGCTCGTACGGCCACCGAGTCGTCCGGCGTCAACGGGGAGAAGTCGCGGACGTGTGCTCCGATGACCTCCCGGAGGCCGCCGGGATAGCCGTTGGGAAGGACGTGGTCATCGTCGTCGACGATGCCGGAGAAGTAGGAGATGAGCGCGTGTCCTCCGTTCTCGACGAAGAGGCGCACGGCGGCTTGCTGGGCCTCGTTCATCATGTATTGGTTGGGCACGATGAGTACGCGGTAGCGCGACAGATCCGCCGACAGGGTCACGACGTCCACCGCCACCTGCGCGTTCCACAGGGCCTGATAGTGGCTGCTCACGACGTCGGCGTAGTTGTAGGTGTTGTCCGGGTGCGCGCAGCCCTCGACCGCCCACCAGTTCTCCCAGTCCCAGACGATGGCGACCTCGGCGTGGGTGCGGGCGGTCGCCACGTCCGCGATGCGGGTCAGTTCGTCGCCGAGCGCGAGCACTTCCTGCCAAATGCGGGTGTTCTGGCCCCCGTGCGGAAGCATGGCGGAGTGGAACTTCTCCTGGCCGAAGCGCGATGCGCGCCATTGGAAGAACATGACCGCGTCGGCGCCGTGCGCCACCGTCTGATATGACCCGAGCCGCATTCGTCCGGGCTGCTTGACCAGGTTGATCGGCCACTGGCTGACGGCTCCGGCAGCCTGTTCCATCAGCATCCACGGTTGTCCGGCACGCAGGGATCGCATCAGGTCGTACTGCAGGGCGGCCTTCGCCAGTCCCGCCGGGTCGGCTGGGTTCGGATAGATGTCGAGGGCGACGACGTCGAGTTCCTCCGCCCATCGGCGGTAGTCGTTCAGCCGGAAGAACTGCATGAAGTTGGTCGTCGTCGGCACGTGGGGCGTGATGGACTTGAGCAGGTCGCGTTCGCGCGTGAAGAGTTCGAGCTGGATGTCGGAGTTGAAGCGGGCGAAGTCCAGCTCGCGCGCGGGGTTCACCCAGCCTCGGACCGGTTTGGGCAGGTGGACTTGCGCCCAGTCGCTGTAGCGCTGGCTCCACATCGAGGTTCCCCAGCGCCGGTTGAGCTCCTCGAGCGACTGGTACTTGTCCTGAAGCCAGCCCCGGAACCGGTCATCACACACGTCGCAGAAGCAGTGCGAGTGGTACTCGTTGCCGATGTGCCACATGGCGAGTGCCGGGTGGTCGCGATAGCGCTCGGCGAGCATGCGCGCCATGCGCCGGCTCCGGTCTCGGTACACCTCGGAGGATGGGCAAAAGTGTCCGCGGCTGCCCACGCCGACGCGGACACCGTTGCGCTCGACCATCAGCGTCTCGGGGAAGTCCTCCGCGAGCCACGGCGGCGGCGAAGCGTTGGGCGTGGCGAGGTTCACGGCGATGCCGTTCGACCAGAGAAGGTCCATGATCTCGTCGAGCCAGCCGAACTCGAAGGTGCCGTCGGCGGGTTCGAGCGCCGACCAGGAGAAGACGCCGAGGCTCACGAGCCGTACGTTTGCGGCGCGCATCAGCTCGACGTCCTCGTGCCACATACTCCTCGGCCACTGCTCAGGGTTGTAGTCCCCGCCATAGAGGATGCCGGACAGTCGGTCACGAAAGGTGTTCATTGGGAGGTGGGACACAGGGCGTCTCCTTTGTCGGGTCCGCGAGGAGCGACGTCACGGGGAGATCGGCGGTGGGGAGGGCATCGGCGACCTGCGTGACGTCGGGAAGCGGACGCGGCGCTCGTCGACAGCTTGTCGAAGTAGTCGTGGTACGCGGAGTCCTCCGGCTGAACGGTGATTTCGGATGCGCCGCCTCCAGCACACCTCGTGACCAAGCCCAAAGCGATGATCAGTCCGAGGGTGAGCAAGCCCGCACGTGGGGTCGGGCGAAGTCCGTGTCTCATTGTCCTCCTTCGCCGCCGATGGCGACAGGCGAGGGCGTTACCTGCGGGAGGGCACGCCGTGCGGTCGCGTTCCGGGATAGGGTGCGGCGCCGCGCGGTCGTATTCGGGCGATGGAGCCGGCTCGCAACGCGAGCACCTGCGCTGAAGTTGATGTCAAGGTAAACGTGAACGCCATCTAGTGAACGTTCACTCGGACAAAATAGTGAACGATCACCTTCGGGTCAAGGTCCTGTGCTCTGGAGTGAGGCTGGACTGTCTGCACCGGGCCGACCGGAACCGCGGGGAAGTGGGCGGGAGCGGCCATAAGCACACTGGAGATGCTCGCCGGCGCCACGGCGTCCGCCTACGAGCCGGGGCGTGTCGTCGGGGTTGGCGGCCTCAAGGGTGGCGACGGGGCTCCTGCCGCCGCCCTTGTGCCGTGCTGGTTCACCACGTGACGGGCGGCTCGTGGACGCCTTGAATCGCCCTCGGTTCACGGGACAGAGCTGCAGCCTGCCCCGGCCGCACGCCCAGAGTTCCTCGTGACGTTCATGGCCAGGTCCTCGACAGGACACTCCACTCACAAGATCATCATTAAGCCTTTGGTCTTGGGCGGTTGACAGTCAGATGTGACTGTGAAACGGTTCACGCATGGCGTCGGGTGTACGGGCCGCGCAGCGTGAGGCGACACGGCAGCGGATCGTTCAGGTCGCGGTGGAGTTGTTGATCGAGCGCGGACTGGCGGCGACGACAACCGTCGAAGTGCAGCGTGCTGGCAGGTTCAGCCGGGGTGCGTTGCTGCATCACTTCCCGACGCGCGAGGCGATGCTGGGTGCCACGATCCGGCTGCTGATGGAGCGCAATGAGGCGGCGGTGCGGCAGGCCGAGGCCGAAACGCCGGCCGACCTTGATCGTGTGGAGCGCGCGATCCGGGTGCTGTGCGCGTCGATGGTGCGTCCGGCGTTCGTCGCGGAGTTGGAGTTGTGGGCGGCCGCGCGTACGGATCCCGCGTTGCGGGAGGTGTTGCGCCGTGAGGAGAAGCGAGCGCGTGTGGATCTTTACCGGGTGGTCGGAGAGGTGTTCGGCGAGGATCTGTCGTCCAGCGCGCGTTACCCCATGGTGGCGTCGCTGACTGTGCAATTCCTGCGTGGCCTGGCGATTTCCGATGTGCTGCGCGGTGAGCGGCGCACTACCGAGCGGCTGATCGCCGATTGGGTCGCGGTTGCCCAGGCCATCCTGGAGGGGAATAACCCGTGAGTGATGTCATCGGCTATGAGGTGCGGGACCGCAAAGCCTATCTGACGTTGAACCGGCCCCATCGGCTGAACGCGATCACGGCGGAAGTGGCGCGCAGGCTGAAGGAGCTGGTCGATCGGGCCAACGACGATCCGGCGGTGCATGTGATCGTGCTCCAGGGCGCGGGGCGTGCGTTCAGCGCGGGTTACGACCTCAAGCAGTACGCTGAGCACGGCCATCTGACGCAGCCGCCGGTGTGGGATCCGATCAAGGATTACCAGCACATGAAGCGCAACACCGACGACTTCTTCAGTCTGTGGCGTTCACTGAAGCCGACCATCGCGAAGGTGCACGGCTACGCGGTGGCCGGCGGCAGTGATATCGCCTTGTCCTGCGATCTGGTGGTGATGGCCGAGGACGCCCGGGTCGGTTACATGCCCGCGCGAGTGTGGGGCTGTCCGACCACCGCGATGTGGGTCTACCGGCTCGGTGCCGAGCGGGCCAAGCGGATGCTGCTGACGGGGGACACCATCGACGGAACCACCGCCGCCGCATGGGGTCTGGTGCTGCAGGCGGTCCCGGCCGCCGAACTGGACGCCGCGGTCGAGGCGTTGGCCGACCGCATCGCCGGGGTCCCGGTCAACCAGCTGGTCATGCAGAAACTGATGATCAACCAGGCTTACGACAACATGGGCCTGCACGGCACCCAGATCCTGGCCACCCTGTTCGACGGGATCACCCGGCACTCCCCTGAGGGCCGCTGGTTCCAGGAATTCGCCGCACAGCACGGATTCCCCGCCGCGGTGCGATGGCGCGACTCCGGCAGGCCGATCCCCGACGGCGGCGGCCCCATCCCCACCACAGCCGAAATCGACGAGGAGTAAGCCCATGGACCTGGCGTACTGGCCCGCCGACACCAGCCGGCCCGTCCTGGACCTGTCCACAGGGGACCTGTTGCGCGAAGCCGCCAGGGACGCCGGGGACCAGACCGCCCTCATCGAAGCGGCGCCACCAGGCACGCCGTCGCCAGCCGGTGCCGAACGCACGGACCGCCGATGGACTTACCGGCAACTGCTGGCCGACGCCGAGCAGTGCGGACACTGGCTGCTCACCCGGTTCGCACCGGGTGAGCGGATCACCGTTTGGGCGCCCAACATTCCCGAGTGGATCATCCTGCAATACGGCGCGGCGTTGGCCGGTGTGATCGTCGTGACCGCCAACCCGGCGCTACGGGCGGCAGAACTGCGCTACGTACTTGAGCAGTCCCGCTCAGCGGGCCTGTTCCACACCGCCGAGTTTCGCGGTAGCGACATGACCGCGATCGCGCGGGAAGCGATGCCGGGACTGCCGGAGTTACGCGCCACGTTCTGCTTCGAGGACTGGCAGGACACCGTACGCACCCACCAAGCGGACGGCTCGCTGCCGACAGTGCGGCCCAGCGACCCCGCCCAGATCCAGTACACATCCGGTACCACCGGATTCCCCAAGGGGGCGTTGCTGCACCACCGGGGGCTGGTCACCAACGCCCGGTTCATGATCGACCGGACACAGCTTCCGGACCGGGGCGCCATGGTCTCGGCGATGCCGTTGTTCCACACCGCCGGCTGTGCAATGGGCGTGCTCGGCTCGGTGCACCAGCGAGCCGCCTACGTCCTGTGTCAGCTGTTCGACCCCGTGCTCGTGCTCACCGCGGCCCAGGACCACCACGCGGATCTGCTGGCAGGGGTTCCCACCATGCTCATCGCGATGCTCAGCCACCCCGAGTTCGACCAGTTCGACCTGTCCCGCCTGTCGCGGGTGCTCTCCGGCGGCAGCCCCGTTCCGCCCGAACTCGTGCACCGGGTCGAGCGCCGTTTCGGCGTCCAGTTCACCACGGTGTACGGCCAGACCGAACTGTCGCCGGTGGTCACGCAGACCAGCCCCGACGACTCGCCCGACGACAAAGCCACCACCGTCGGACGGCCACTGCCGCAACTCGAGATCGCCGTCCGCGACCCCGTCACCGGCGACACCGTGCCCATCGGCGGGCAAGGGGAAATCTGCGCTCGCGGCTACCAGCGCATGCTCGGCTACTTCGACATGCCCGAACGCACCGCCGAAACCGTCGACCGGGACGGCTGGCTGCACACCGGCGACCTGGGCACCATGGACGACCGCGGCTACCTCCGCATCACCGGCAGGCTCAAAGACATGATCATTCGCGGTGGGGAGAACATCTACGCAACCGAAATCGAGCAAGTGCTGTTCACCCACCCTGGCATCCGCGATGTCACCGTGCTCGGCCTGCCCGATCCCACCTGGGGCGAGATCGTTGCCGCGGTACTCGTACCCGCCCACCCCGACCAGATCCCAGCAGTCACCGAACTCCACCAGCTCTGCCGTGCGCACCTGGCACCCCACAAGACACCCACCCGCTGGTTCCACACCGCCGAACTACCGCTGACCGGCTCCGGGAAGATCCAGAAGTTCCGCCTCCGCGACCAGATCCACCAGGCCGACGTCGAAGAACTGCACAGCGAGCCCCAGTAATGGTCATCAGCCCGGCGCTCGCCGGTAGGATCGTGCTCCGCAGAAACCCTGCGAGCTCTGCGGTTTGGTTCAGCCGACCGGTGTCGTCGCGTCCGTTCCCCAGCTGGCAAGTAGCCGCAGGGCCGTGGCGGACTCGGAGCCAGGTTCCGCGTGGTACGTGACAAGCGTCTGGTCGGGGTCGTCGAGCAGAGGGAACGTCTCGTATGACAGGGTGAGTTCGCCCACCAGCGGATGGTTGAACCGCAGCACCCCATGGCTCTTGCGGCGCACCTCGTGCGCAGTCCAGAACTGGCGGAACGCCTCGCTCCGCACCGACAGTTCGCCCACCAGCGAAGCGAGCTGCGGATCTTCGGGATGGCTGCCGGCGTGCATGCGCAAGATCCCGGCGATGGCGCCCGCCTTGCGCTCCCAGTCGATGAACAGATCGCGCATGGCGGGGGAGAGGTAGATCAGCCGTCCCCAGTTGCGCTCCTCGGGCGGCAGCTCTGCCCAGTTGCCGAACAGTGCGGCGGCCGTCCGGTTCCAGCCGAGGATGTCCATGCGGAATCCGTTCACGTACGCGGGTACGTCCGTCATCGTGTCGAGAAGCTGCTGGATGGCGGGGCGCAACCGTTGGGTCCGCGGTGACGGCTTGCTCGGCCTCTTTCGTGTGGGCTTCGCCAGGTGTGCCAGGTAGGCCTGCTCGGTTTCGGTCAGTTGCAGGGCTCGGGCGATGGAGTCCAGCACCTCCACCGAAACGTTGCCGCTGTTGCCCTGTTCGAGCTGCGTGTAGTAGGAGACCGATACGCCGGCCACCTGTGCCAGTTCCTCCCGGCGCAGCCCGGGCACCCGCCGTCGCCGACCATAGTCGGCCAGGCCGACGTCGGCGGGCTTGAGCCGGGCCCGGCGGCTGCGCAGGAATTCGCTGAGCTCTGCACGCCGATCGAGGCCGGCAGCCGACCCATCGTCGCCGGCGCTGAAGCTGGACATGCTGTCCAGTGTGCCCCATCCAGCGACTGCCGTGCCTGCCACTGCCAGCAGTAGGAACACGGAAGGTAGCCAAGGCGGCGGATGGCTGTTCCCGGGCATGAACGGCAGGCTTGGCGATGTCCCGGCCGGAACGGAACCAGCGCCGACCAGCACGGTGCTGAGACCCGCCGTCGCGGCCGTCCGGTTTCCTTCGATCAGTGTCTCGGGCAGAGGTGCGCTGTCGTGGCCTGCCCGGCCACTTCTTCCAGGAGCTTTGATGTCTCGTACCTGGTTCATCACCGGAACGTCGCGGGGGTTCGGCCGCATCTGGGCCGAGGCCGCGCTGGGTCGAGGTGACAAGGTGGCTGCCACCGCCCGGAATGTCGCCACCC
Organism: Nonomuraea sp. SYSU D8015; assembly: GCF_008065375.1. Classification (GTDB taxonomy): domain Bacteria; phylum Actinomycetota; class Actinomycetes; order Streptosporangiales; family Streptosporangiaceae; genus Nonomuraea. The sequence continues at coordinate 104,670 of NZ_VJYI01000023.1, read as the reverse complement.
TGACCGATCTCGTCGACCGCTACGGCGACAATGTCCTGCCGATCGCACTCGACGTCACCGACAAGTCCGCCGTGGACCTGGCCGTGAAGACGGCCCACGACCACTTCGGGCGGCTGGGCATCGTCGTCAACAACGCGGGATACGGTCTTTTCGCCATGACCGAGGAGGCCACCGAGAAGCAGGCCCGCGACCAGTTCGAGACCAACGTCTTCGGCACTCTGTTGGTGACCCAGGCCGTCCTGCCGTATCTGCGCGAGCAGGGCTCGGGCCACGTCATCCAGCTCTCCTCGATCGGCGGATTGCGCGCGTTCCCCGCCCTCGGCATCTACAACGCGTCGAAGTGGGCGCTGGAAGCGATGAGCCAGGCTCTCGCCGCCGAGGTCCGCGGCTTCGGTATCAAGATCACGATCGTCGAGCCGGCCGGCTACGCCACGGACTGGGGAGGGAGCTCGGCGGTGCACTCTGAGCACCTGCCCGCCTACGACGGTGTGCGCGAGGCCGCGGCCGCGTTCTGGAGCGGGACGACCCCCGGCGACCCGCAGGCGACCGCCCCGGCCATCCTCCAGGTCGTCGATGCCGAGGAACCGCCGCTGCGGATCTTCCTCGGCGCCGGCCTGCTCGAGCTGACGCGTGACGAATACGCGCGTCGCGTCGTGGCCTGGCAGGAGTGGAACCACATCTCGGAAGCGGCCATGGGTAGCCGCCTCGCTGCCTGACCGGACCTCGCCCGTAACGTACACCGATCCGAGGGAAGCGATTCATGGAAGAACCCATACCGGCCCAACCGTCTGAGACAGCCGCCGTACCCACCGCACCACCGGTCAGGCCCACCCGGCGCACGTTCATCACGGCGACCACCGCAGCCGGCGCTACCGTCGCGACCGGTGGCCTGGTCGCCGGGCCGTCCAGGGTCGGCGCAGCGGCACCCGCTGAGTCGCCGCCCACCAGTCCCGTGTCACTGTCCGTCAACGGCGACCGGCACACCGTCACGGTTGACAACCGGACCTCGCTGCTGGACCTGCTGCGCGAACATCTGGGCCTGACCGGCTCGAAGAAGGGTTGTAACGCCGGTGCCTGTGGGGCGTGCACGGTGCTGGTCGACGGTCGGCGGGTCAACTCCTGTCTGACACTGGCGGTACGGCTGGAGGGCGCCGAGGTCACCACCATCGAGGGTCTTGCCGACGGCGACCGGCTGCACCCGCTGCAGCAGGCGTTCATCGACCAGGACGCCTTCCAGTGCGGCTATTGCACCCCCGGGCAGATCATGTCCGGCGTCGGCTGCATGCAGGAGGGCCACAGCGGATCGGCCGAGGAGATCCGGGAGTGGATGAGCGGCAACATCTGCCGCTGCGGCTGCTACGTGAAGATCGTACGGGCGGTCGAGCAGGCCGCGGGCCGGAAGTGAGTGCCGATGTATCCCTTCTCCTTCACCAAGGCCGCCGGCACTCGTGAGGCGCTGGAGGCCGGTCGGCGCGGCGGGCGTTACATCGCCGGCGGTACGACGCTCGTCGACCTGATGCGCGAGACCGTCGAACGCCCCCGCACCCTGGTCGACATCAGCGCCCTGCCGATGCGCGAGGTCACCGACACCGCACGCGGAGGGCTGCGCATCGGCGCCCTGGTGCGGATGGCCGAGGCCGCCGCCCACCCCAAGGTGCGCACCCTCTACCCGGTCATCTCCCAGGCTCTGGAACTGAGCGCGTCCGCCCAACTGCGCAACATGGCCACGATCGGCGGCAACATCATGCAGCGCACCCGGTGCGCGTACTTCCGTGACGTGACCGCCGCCTGCAACAAGCGTGAGCCGGGCTCGGGCTGCGCCGCCCTGCAGGGCTACAACCGCACCCACGCGATCCTCGGCACCTCCGACCACTGCGTGGCCACCCACCCCTCCGACGTCGCGGTGGCCTTCGCGGCGCTGGAGGCGAGCGTGCACCTGCTGGGGCCGGACGGGGAGCGCAGCGTGCCTTTCGCCGACTTCCTGCTTCAGCCCGGCGACACGCCGAACCGCGAACAGGCTCTTCGCCCAGGCGAGTTGATCACGGCCGTGGAGATTCCGCCGCATCCGGGCCCGCTCAAGTCGGGCTATATGAAGGTGCGCGACCGGCAGTCGTATGAGTTCGCGCTCACCTCCGCGGCCGTCGCCCTGCACGTCCGCGGCGGAGTGATCCGGCAGGCGAAGATCGCCGTCGGAGGCGTGGGCACCGTGCCGTGGAGACTGCCCGCGGTCGAGCGGCGGCTCACCGGCCGGCGGCCCTCGGACGCCTTGTGGGCCGAGGCGGCCGAGGGGGCGGCCGAGGGGGCCCGCCCCCTCACTCACAACCGCTTCAAGGTCGAGTTGCTCAAACGCACCGTCGAACGCCAACTGCGCATCGTAGGAGGTACCAAGTGAGCCCGCAGCCACAGGCGGCAGTCGGAGCGCCGCTGTCCCGGGTGGAGGGACGCCTGAAGGTGACCGGGCAGGCGAAGTATGCTGCCGAGCACGACATCGACGGGGTCGTCCACGCCGTCGTCGTCGACAGCAGCGTCGCGCGCGGACGCATCGCCGGCATCGACGCCCGCGCCGCCCTCACCCAGCCCGGCGTGCTGAAAGTGATCACCCACCTCGACGCGCCCAGGCTGGCCTACCGCGACAACCCGGTCTCGCTCGCCCCCCGAGGGGGTCGGCGGCTGCGCGTCTTCCAGGACGACCGCGTCCAGTTCTTCGGCCAGCCGGTCGCCGTCGTGGTGGCCACCACCCTGGAGGCCGCGCAGCACGCCGCCGACCTTGTCGAGATCACCTACGACGCCGAGAAGTCCTCGACCGACCTGGCCGGGAGCCCGGCCGACGAGCCCCAGACCTACGCCCGGGGCAACGCGGAGCAAGCGCTGGGTTCCGCGGGCGTCCGGTTGGAGATGAGCTACCGGCTCTCCCGCAACCACCACAATCCGATGGAGCCGCACGCCACCATCGCCCGCTGGGACGGCGACAGGCTCCGCGTATGGGACAAGACCCAATGGGTGATCGGCGTGCAGCACGAGCTCGCGGCCGTTTTCGGCATCCCGGCGGAGTCGGTGCGCGTCATCTCGCCGTTCGTCGGCGGCGCGTTCGGCAGCGCCCTGCGGACCTGGCCGCACGTCATCATCGCGGCTCTGGCCGCTCGCGAGGTGGGACGCCCGGTGAAACTCGCGCTGACCCGCAGGCAGATGTACTTCTCGGTGGGGTACCGGCCCGCGTACGAGTACAAGCTGCGCCTGGGCAGCGACCGGCGCGGGCGGGTGACCGCGATGGTCCACGAGCTGAAGCACGAGACCTCCCGTTACGAGAGATTCTGGGAGGCCAACCTGGTGCTCGGGCAGATGCTCTACGCCGTGCCCAACGTCAGCCAGTCGGTCCGGACGGTGCCGCTCGATGTGAGCACCCCGCTGTGGATGCGCGGCCCCGGCTACAGCAGCGCCGCCTTCTGCATCGAGTCCGCGATGGACGACCTCGCCTACGAACTCGGCATCGACCCGATCGAGCTGCGGCTGCGCAACGAACCCAACGAAGATCCGTCGAACGGGCGGCCCTTCTCCACCCGGCGGCTGCGCGAGTGCTTCCGCGTGGGCGCCCGCGAATTCGGCTGGCACCGGCGCAACCCCACGCCGCGCTCCACCCGCGACGGCGACTGGCTCATCGGCACCGGCGTGGCCACCGGCTGCTACGACGTCTGGCGGGGACAGGCCCAGGCCTATGCCAGGATCGACGCCGACGGCACCGCGGTGGTCGAATCCGCGACCCACGACGCGGGCCCGGGCACGTACACCTCCATGACCCAGGTCGCGGCCGATGCTCTCGGCTTGGAGGCACGCCACGTCGAGTTCCGGCTGGGCGACTCCACCATGCCGCCGGCCCCGCCACAGGGCGCCTCGCAGACCATGGCGAGCGTGGGATCCGCCGTCCAGGACACCTGCGACAAGTTGCGCAAGCAGGCCATCAAGCTCGCCGTCGAGGACGAGGGCTCACCGCTGCACGGCGTCGACGCCGATGACGTGGTGGTCAGCGGCGGCCGGCTGCAGGTGAAGGGCGACCGTGCGCGCGGGGAGACCTACCAGCAGCTCCTTGCCCGCAACAACGGCACCCACCTCGTAGCGCGGGGGTCCTACAACCCGCCACAGGAGTCCCGGTTCTCGATGTACGGCTACGCCGCGATGTTCGCCGAGGTCGCCGTCGACGCCCGCCTGGGGCTGGTACGGGTGCGGCGGATGCTCGGCGTCTACGACGCGGGCCGGATCATCAGCCCCAAGCTCGCCGACAGCCAGGCGATCGGCGGGATGGTGGGCGGCATCGGCATGGCCCTGCTGGAGCACACGGTCACCGACCACCGCGACGGCCGGATCGTCAACGCCAACCTGGCCGACTACCTCGTCCCCGTCAACGCCGACATCCCCGATCTCAAGGCGATCTACCTCGACGGCCGGGACGACGAAGCCGACCCCATCGGAGTCAAGAGCCTGGGCGAGCTCGTGCAGATCGGCGTGGCGCCCGCCATCGCCAACGCGGTCTTCCACGCCACCGGACGCCGCGTCCGCGACCTGCCCATCACCGCCGAGGCCCTGCTCTGAGCCGCCGGGCCGACTCCCCGCAGAAGGACCCCGCGCTGCTGAACATCACCGACACGCTGTACCGCTGGTGTCGTGAGAATCGCCTCTTCGCCCTGGCCACTGTCGTGGGCGTCAGCGGCAGTGCACCCCTGCCACCCGGCACCGGCCTCGCCGTGGACACCGACGGCAACGCGGTCGGCAGCCTCTCCGGCGGCTGTGTGGAGGGCGCCGTCTACGAGCTGTGCCGGCAGGCGCTGACCGACGGCGGCGCACCTGCCCGGGCCCGCTTCGGCTACTCCGACGATGACGCCTTCGCCGTGGGCCTGACCTGCGGCGGCGAGATCGAGGTGCTGGTGCAGCAGATGTCGCCGACCGCAGCCCCGCACCTGGTCGCGGCGCTCGACGAGGTGCTGCGCGACCGCCCTGTGGCCATCGCCCACGTGGTGGACGGTCCAGAGGCGTTGCTCGGCCGTATGGTCCATATCCCGGACGGCGGGACGCCGTACGGGGGTCTGGGCGGCGGTGAGGACGTGGACCGGGTGGCCGCGGCCCGGGCACGCGGGCTGCTCGCGGCCGGCCGCACCGGCCGGGTGGAGATCGGAGGCGACGCCGAGACCTGCCCCGAGCGGCTGCCGCGCCGCCAGCGTGGCCATGATCAGGTCGAGGACGGCCAAGCCGAACTCGGACCGGTCCCGGCCCTCATAGGCGCCCAGATCCCCGGCCATCTGGCGCACCATCGACGCCAGCAGGCACGCCCCCGGTTGGCCGCCGGAGAACGTCGCGCCGATCAACGCGTTGACATCCGGTCACGCAGGGGCAGCACCGCCCAGGGGAAGACGACGGCGACAAGGCCGCTCTCCCTGTCGGTGACGGTTCGTGTCGGGCGTGACAGGTCGACGAACGTGTAGGATCCCGGGCCCAGGACGAGCCGCCGGTCGAGTTGCCCGACGCGCATGTGCCCCCCGGGGCTGAAGGTCGATCTTGCACATCTCCGCATCCGACTGACGGCCCAGCCGGGCGGTGCGCTCGCCCTAGGCCTGGAGGGACTCGTACCGGATGACGCGGGTCATCATCGATGTCCTGGCAGGACAGGCACCCGGCCTCAAGGACGCACTGGATTGGCCCTGGCCGACGGCCAACCTCACCTGATCCTGGACGACACCCTGACGAGCATCGATCGGATCGGCGAGAAGACCAGCGTGAAGGCAAGGAAATCGACGCCTGGTACTCCGGCAAAGCCCGAGCCTCCGCCGCCAACCTGCAAGGTCTCATGACACCGGGCGGCTTTCCGATATGGATATCCGACGCCCTGCCTGGGTCGACTCATGACATCACCGCCGCGCGCGAACAGGTTCTCGCCACCATGCGCCCTTATCTCAAGGACATGCCGCTGCCCGCCGACTCGGGCTACGAAGGCTCAGGCGCCGGCGTCCATGTCCCGGTCAAGCAGCCCGCAGACGGCCGCGAGCTTGACGTTGGCACCCGTACCAGAAACGCGCTTCCTCGATCTCTTCGCGTGTCTGGGAGAACGCGGCTTCGCGTTTCTTGAACAACGCTGGCGCACCCTTCAGCACGTCCACCTCAGCCCCAGCCGAGTCGGCGGCCTCGCCAAAAGCCGCGCTCGTTCTCACCCACTTCGAGCACACGGAATGATCACATGAAACTTGCTGGGATTACCTCAGTGGATATGGTGGTGAGTGCGACGGCGGCACCACGCGCTGGAACAACTCCCACAACTCATCGGGCACCAGGCGCCGAAGGAATGCATCCACGAACGCCCTAACGATCAAGGCCCAAGATGAGTCACGCTCTCAGGAGCGCTCGGAGGAGCTAGCGGGTCATGTCAGCTCACTTCCTTGCGGATCACGCGCACCACGCCGACCTCGATGACTGCCCGCTGCGCTCGCGCGCTGACAAGGCCACGGGCCCGGAGTCGTTCGTCCCGATGGTGGCCCATGTCCGGGCGATGGCGGCAAGGACGCCCATGGTCGTCTCCATCCGCAGGAGCGAGCGGCTTTGGTCCAGGAGATGCACGCTGCAGAGGTGGGCGCCGGCCCTGAACACGGCTTAGATCAGCAGGCCATTCAGACAAGACGGCCCGGCTGCGTTCGCCCCGAGACCGCGACGCCGCCCGTCGTCGGAGTAACAGGCAGAACCCGCCGAAAGGGGATCTGATGCGCGCCGCCGTCAAATTTCGTCATCCTGCTCGCCGCCGCCCTGCTCACCGTCACGGTCGCGCAGGCCGCGGCCTCGGCCGCCGCGGCGGGACCACGGCGACGCGGACGTGGCCAGCTTCGCGGCGGCGCGCATGAGCGCTTCCCTCGCAGTGTCCGGTGTCGCCGGATCGTCGGCATGCATCATGCGCGCCATCTGCGGAACCGCGTACCACCAGCCTGCGAGGGCCAGGATGAGGAAGGCGAGGTCGGCGGCGGGTATGTCGTCGCTGATCAGGTTCGCCTGCTGGGCACGGGTGAAAGCCGTCACCTTGGTGCGGTAGTAGTCGGTGCGGGAATCCTCGTCGGGCACTTCGGGGAGATCGAGCAGGCCCTCCCACAGCAGCAGCCGGGTCAGCTCGGGGTGCTCTGCGTGGTAGTCGTACACCGCGGCGGCGTACGCGGCAACGGCTTCCGGCCCGTCCAGGCTGTCCAGCGGAACGGCGGCCGCGACCTTGTTCAGTTCGTCCGCGAGCACGGTGGCGAACAGCCGGGATTTGTCGCCGAAGTAGGTGTACAGGCGCTCCTTGTTGATCCCCGCCCGGCGGGCGATGCGCTCCATGGTGGTGCCACCGAGGCCGTGAGCGGCGAACTCGGCGACCGCGGACTCCTTGAGCCTGCGTTTGGTCTCGGCGGTGTTCCAGGCCATGCCCGACAGCATATCCAACGCTTGCGTTGCAAATCTCCGATGAGGCGCTAGGGTGGTTTCCAACCCAAACGTTGGAGTTGGAATTCATGTCCACCATCTTGCACGGGCCGCCGCCGCCCACGGCCGAGCATGCAGCCGCTCGGGCAGGCACCATCCCCCTGCTCGTCGGCACCGCACTCGTCGTACTCGTTCAGCTCTACGTGGCCATCCCGCTTCACCAGTTCGTGGCCGCCGACCTCGGGTCCGCCGACGTAACGACCGCGCTGGCCGCCGGTTACTCGTTCGCCTACGCACTGGGGTTCCTGATCTTCGGGCCGTTGTCGGATCACTACGGGCGCCGGCGCATTCTCGTCTCCGGCCTCGCGGCGCTTACGGTCGCAACGCTCGCCGTGAGCTTCGCCCCCTCGACGGGCGCCCTGGCCGTCCTGCGAGCCGTACAGGGCCTGGCGGCGGCCACCTTCGCGCCGACCGCCCTGGCCTACCTCGGGGAGGCGCTGCCCCCTCCACGGCGTGCCAGCGCGATCGGCGCCCTCTCGGTGGCCTTCCTCACCTCGGGAATCCTCGGACAACTGGCCGCCATCGCCGCCGCCGCAGGCTGGCGCGGAACGTTCTTCATCGGCGGCATCCTGCTCGCCGCCCTCACCCTCGCGGCCTTTGCCGTCATCCGCGAACCCGACGCCGGCCGGCCCCATCAGCCTCTCCCGGCCCGCTATGCCGGTCTCATCCGGTTCGCACTCCGGCCCCGTTCCCTACTCCTCGCTGCAGGGCATCTGGTCGTCCTGGGCGGTTTCGTCGGAATGTACAACCTGCTCGGCACGCATCTGGCCTCGTCCGGTCTTTCCGCCAACGAGATCATGCTTGTGCGCGCCGCCGCCCTGCCGGCGATGCTCTGCTCGCTGCTCGCCGGGCCACTGGCCGCACGCCTCGGTCCGGCACGTACTGCACTCACCGGCTTCATCCTTGCGGCTGCAGGCCTGGCAGCCGAGTCCGTACTGGCCGACGCACTCACAGGTCTCCTCGCCGCCAGTGTCGTCTTCGTCGCCGGCGTCGCCGTCCTGGTCCCCACGATGATCACGCTGTGGGGCGAAGCCGCGCATCCCGCCCGAGGCGTCGGGATGGCCGTCAACGGGTTCGTCCTCTTCCTCGGAGCCGGTGTCGGCTCCTACGCCATCGAGCTGCCGGGAGATTTCGGCGGCGCGCTCGGCGTCATGTCCGGGCTGTACGTCGCCGCAAGCGCCGTCGTCTACGCGGCCTGTGCCATGAAGGGCCGCCAGTGACCATGACCACCCACGTCCTTTCCCGCCGAGTACACGCCCGTATCACCACGTGAGGAGTTGTTTCATGCCTCGTCTGAATTCCGTCGTCCTTTCCGGGGTCGCCGTTGCGGTCCTCGCCACCTCCGGAGCCGCCTACACCGCGACCACCCGCGATGAGATCCCGCCGACAGCCGCCGAGCCGAGGACCGGCCGACAGGAGATCACCATGCCGCCCTCCACCGAGCCACCAGCCGCCGACGTCAACGGCGCCCGGCGCCTGGAGGGCGATGCGCTGAACGGTACCGGTCTCCGCATCCCCCGCGGGTGGGAGATCGTCAGGGTGCGCGAGGAACGGCACGACGACCGCGATGTCACCGTCATCCGCCACCAACCCGACGGTTACCGTCTCAACGGCCCCCACACCAGCCTCGTCCTCGACGCCGCCGGCACGATTCTCGGATTCACCCGCCTCCAGGACGGAGATCGCGGCCGGCTCCCCGACGCACGTCGCGCCGAGGAGATCGCTCTGCGCTTCCTGCGGCAGGTGGCGCCCGACCATGCCGAAGGGCTCACCGTCAACTGGGTCGCGCAACACGATGAGACCGTGACCCGGACCGACGGCACCACCGAGACGATCTCCGGGATGAAGGTGAAGATGCATCACGACAACGGCCTCTATACCTGGGTCATCGTCGGCCCCGACGAGACCGTGCTGACCTATGAGCGCGACATCACCTGGGACTCCAGTCGGGGACGCCGAGGCACTCAGATGTGGCTCCACGACTCCTGGATCGCCGCCTACGAGGGAACCGGCCCGCAACCCGCCTCCCCGTACGCTCTCGCGGCGTCGTGACCGCTCCCGAGCACCGATACCGCTGCCGAATCGCGGCGCGCTGACACGTGAATCAACCTCAGCCAGGCGGGCGGCAGGGCACATCCTGGCTGAGGATCATCCAATGCCGCGAAGTTAAGGATCTTGCTGGTCTGTCAAGGTCTGGGATGAGATCTTGTAGGTTGCGGGGCCGGTCTTGGTGAGGAGTCCTTGGCTGGCCCATTTCGCCATCCGGGTACAGAAGGCGTCGAGGGGTTTCTTGCCGCTGATCTGCGGGCGAGGTCGCGGGCGCGCCAGGAGTGTTCTGGTGTGGCCTGCATGATGGCCAGGACGATCGTGGGGCCCGGAGGATAGGTGGCGGGGGTGTCGTCATCGTGTGGCTGGGTTGGGGCGCCTTGGCCGATGATGATCGCGATGTTGGGGATGTTCGTGCTGGCCAGGGGACGGTTTCCGGCGTTCCAGGTGTGGTAGCGGGAGATACCGGATTTGACGGTGCGAGCGCTGAAGCGTGGCCGGCGGGGTGGGAGCAGGCTGGTCAGGACGGCGGTGGTGATCCGTCCGGTGTCGGAGGTGGGCAGGACGCCGACGACTGCGGTAACGGTGTCGCGGGCGGCGGCCAGTGCGGTGGTGAAGGAGGCCCGGTCGGGGTCGGTGCCCGGCATGGTCTCGACCGCGGTGACCATGGCGTGGCGCAGGGCCTGGTAGAGGGCCAGCAGTGCCCACATCTCCTGCTCGATCCCGGCGGGGTCCTTGGAGCGCAGGACTCGCCCGTGCAGGAGGGTGTGGCGCAGCGCGTAGTAGGCCGATTCGATCTCCCAGCGTTCGTGATACAAGGCCACGAGCGTCGCGGCGGGGTCGGTGTGCGGGTCGGTCAGGGTGGTCAGGAGCCGGTAGGTGCTGGTCACGAAGGTGCCGTCCGTGCCGGTCACGGTGATGTCGGCTTCGATCGCCCGCAGCTTCAGGCCGGCGATCCGGGTCAGGTAGGAGCCGTCGCGCAGCCGGGCCAGAACCGGCGGCCGCCGGTCGGTCCTGCCCCGGACCAGGAACTGTGCACCGGTCTGGGTCACCGCTTCCAACAGGTCGTTGCCATCGAGACCGCGGTCGGCCAGCAGCAGCATGTCCGGGCCGAGCAGCGGCGCCAATCTCATCGCGTAAGCACGCTCACCCGTGGCCGAGGGGCCGAAGATCGCCCCGAGCAGCCCTCGGGTGCCGGTCTCGGCGAGCGTCATCAGCATTAAGGACGGATACCCGGCCACCCCGAACCTCACTTTGAGCCTGCCGAACCAGCCACGATTGGCCTCCCGGTCGGGGACCCGCAAGGACGCACACCCGTCGAAGGCCACCGTCCGCCACCGCCGATACCGCACCCCAGGTGTGGACGGTCGCGCCAGCGGGACGGCCAACACCTCGAACAAGGCCCTCAATGGGGCCGCTCCGATCCGGCGGCGCAGATCCCGCAACGCCTTCTCCGACGGGGCCGGAACCGGCAACCCAGCCAGGCCCGCGACCAGCTTCTGCCACACCAGCGCGGCGCCCATCTGCTCGAACAGCCCCAACGCCAGCATGAAGTAGACACCCCCCGCGACGGCAGCGACCGCAGCCGCCGCTCGGTCGTCCCGGTCTGCCTCCAGTACGGCATCGACCATTTCGAACGGCACCACCTGCGTCAACTCGCCCAGATGCCCCGGCGCGAAAACACCGCCGGCAACCTGGACCCTCCGCACAACCTCGACAACTACAGACCTGGCAGACTTGGGCAGCAACGAGACCTCGGCTCCGGGACGGATCTTCGGACGGACCACCCCGGCATAGCAGAGGTCTCGTCCCATGCCCGGCCCCGATTCTAGGCAAAACGATCTCCTCGCCCGATCGGTCCCGGCGCGCTCCGCACAGTCACCCGGTCAGCTTGTGCGCCTGGGCGGCCCGGCGCAGCGCGGCCAGGACGACGTCGCCGAGCACCCCGATCTCCAACGCGCGCCCACGGTCGCGCGGGTCGCCGACGGCCCGCAGGTCGGCCTCGGCCACCCGCTCTGCCGCCGCGCAGTAGTCGTCGAAAACCTCCAGCATGTCCTCGCGGCCCAGCTCCGCGAGGCTGGTCACGAGCCCGATGAGGGCCTGCCGCGTCGGATGCTGGCCGAGGCCCGTCCACCCCCGGCGCCGCAGCAGGTTGTCCACGATGCCCTCGGCCGCGTCACGGCCGGGGCCCGGCGGCGGGGGGTGGTGCCGCGCGGTCACGGCGAGGGCGATGCCCAGGAGATCTCCGCCGCCGGCCTCCGGGTCGTCGAGGTGCGCGATCAGGTCACGGATGATCGCGATGCTGAGATCGCCGTACTCGGCGAGTGTGCGTACGAGCTTGAGCCTGCGGACGTGCGCGGCGTTGTACTCGGCCTGGTCGCGTGCCGCGGACCGACCTGGAGGAAGCAGGCCCTCCCGCAGGTAGAGCCTGATCGTGGGGACCGAGACTCCGGTCTGCTCACTCAGGTCCGCCATCCGCACGCTCGCCGGCTCCTCTCTTGTCGGTTCCTGCGGCCTGCGTTCGCCGCTGCGGCTCGCGCGGCAAGGCGGTGTCGAGATCTTGGACGTCCGGTCCGGTCCAGCCCCCGTAGGTGGCGATCTTGTACTCGACCGCCGTGAGGGAAAGGGCCAGCTCACGGATCCGCCGGCAGATGGTGTCGCGATGTTCGATCAGCATGTCGAGCCGCTCGGGCACCGTGTGCTTCCCGGCTTCGACGAGCGTGATGTAGTGCTGCAGGTCGCGCATCGGCATGCCGGCCAGCCGCATCCGGGTGAGGAACACCAGGCGCCGCACCGCCTCGGCGTCGTAGAGGCGGTGACCGTTGCCGTCGCGGGCCACCTCGACCAGCCCGGCCCGTTCGTAGTAGCGCAGCGTGTGGGGCGAGATATCGAGGAGGTCGGCGACCTCATTGATCATCATGGGCTCGTGCACGCCGCCCAGATCAGTGAGGCGGTGGATCGCCTCGACCGAGGGCGGGCCGTCGTCCCGGAGCGCTTCCAGCGCCTTTCTCATCAGCTCGTCGGTGGCCATGACAGCCAACCCTAAATCGGCCGGACCGATGCCGGGACGCCGGCGAAGTCGGCGCTGCGGGCGGTCTCGGCCCACCGCTCGACATCCTCCAGGCCTCGCCGGTACACGCCCGAGATACGTTCGACCGCCTCGCGCCCGAGCGGCAGCCGCAGCGGCACCTCCTCATCGTGCGCGAGGGACACGATGATCTCGGCCGCCCGCGCCGGGTCGCCTTCCTGGCGGCCGTTGGCCCCGGCCATGTCCGCGCGGACGGCGGCGAGCACGTCGCGGTACGTTTCGGACGGTTCGGCGAACTCGAGCACGTCGGCGGCGTTGAACTCGGTCCTGAACCGGCTGGGCTCGACGATCATCACGCGGATCCCGAACGGTGCGACCTCCCCGGCCAGGGCCTCCGACCAGCCCTCGAGGGCGAACTTCGACGCGGAGTACGTCGACACCCCGGGGAACGACATCCGCCCACCCTGGCTGCTCATCTGCACGATCGTCCCGGTGCCCCGCGCGCGCATCGCGGGCAGCGCCGCGCGGACGAGCGCGGCGGGGCCGAACAGGTGCAGCTCCATCAGCTCCCGCAACTGCGCGTCGCCGACCTCCTCGACCGCGCCGACAACGGCTCGCCCCGCGTTGTTGACGAGAACGTCCAGCTGACCGAAGCGGTCGAGGGTCTCCTCCACAAGATCCGAGGCCGCGGCGACGTCTCGGGCGTCGAACTTCGTGATCAGGCAGGTGTCCGGATGGGTGGCCCGCAGGTCGGCCACACTGTCGGGCCGGCGCACCGCCGCCACCACGTTGTCGCCCGCCTCCAGCGCCGACTCCGCCAGTGCGCGCCCGAACCCGCGGGACGCGCCAGTGATGATCCAGGTCTGTGTCGTCATGGCGACGACGCTAGGGCTTTGAGCGCGCTCGAACGCAAACCCGGCGCGAGGGCGTCTGAGCTCGGCCAGCACCGCCAAGACCGGCGCCGCGACGGCGGCGACGATGCCGGGGCCGTGACCATCAACCCCGCCGCGCCTTCGGACACCGAAAGCGCAACCTGGACCCTCCGCACAACCTCGACAACTACAGACCTGGCAGACTTGGGCAGCAACGAAACCTCGGCTCCGGGACGGATCTTCGGACGGACCACCCCGGCATAGCAAAGGTCTCGTCCCATGCCCGGCCCCGACGCACTGTGCCGACGATCACACCCTCAGCCCCTTGAAGAACCTCGAAGATCCTTAACTTCGCGGCATTGGAGGATCATCGGTCAGAGTTACGTGGGGAGTTCGGGTCAGGCGGCCATCGGTTCGACGGTGACCTTGTGGCCGAGGGCCTGGAGTTGGGCGATCAGGTCGCTGGGTTTCCTTCTCGAGGGTCTTTGCGAGGTAGCCGCCCTGCTGGACAAATATATAGATCGGTCTACTCTTCCGTCATGGCAACCAAGGGAGAGCAGACGCGGGCGAGGTTGATCAACGCCGCACGCACGCTGGTCGAGGAGCGGGGTTACTTCGGTGCTGGGCTCAACGAGATGACCGACGCCGGCAAGGCACCCCGGGGCTCGCTGTACCACCATTTCCCCCGCGGCAAGGACCAACTGGTCGCGGCGGCTCTCGCCGCCTCCGGCCAGGAGATCGCTGCACTCATCCGCACCCTCTCCGAGGATGCGCCCAACGCCAGGGCGCTGGTCGAGGCCGTGCTGGACGCACTGGCCGACCGGATGGAGGAGGCCGGCTACGCCAAAGGCTGTCCGATCGCCACAGTCGCCCTGGAAGTCGCGGCAACCAATGACTCACTGCAGAAAATCTGTGCTGAGGCATACGACGACTGGCAGGGAGTGCTCGCGGACCATCTCGTTGCTGATGGCTACGCCCCCGACCGCGCCGGGGCCCTGGCTTGCTCCTTGCTCGCCCTGATCGAAGGAGCGCTCGTTCTCGCCCGCGCCCAGCGAAGCCGGATCCCCATTGACCGGGCACGAGAGTCTGCCGGAGCACTCCTCAACGCCTGAGAGGCGCCCCGGCGCCCGCCCAGCCCAGAAAACCAAGTCTCTCGCCTTCATGTGTGCCAAGAATATGTAGACCGATCTAGTTAGGAGACATGGTCATGATCAAAGAGCCTGACACCTTGGTCGCCGGCGCGACCGGTTTTCAGGGGCGGTGGCTGGTGGCGGAGTTGCTCACAAAGGGGCGATCGGTCGCTGCGGCCGTCCGTGGCGGGTCCGCCCGCGGGGACGACCTGCGCACGTGGCTGCGCGAACACGACGTGGTAGAGCCTGCGGACTTTGCCCGCGCCCTGGACGCCGACCCGGTTGCCCGCGCCGTTTACGACCGCCTGGCCTACAGCCACAAGCGCGAGCACGTGCTGGCCATCGAAAGCGCGAAGAAGCCCGAGACGCGCATACGGCGGATCGAGAAGGCTTTGGAAGTGCTGCGGGATCGGGAGGACGATGGTATGCCCTCCGCCGGTTCGGCGGTGGGACCCTCAACCTCACCCCGCCCGACCAGAGCCACCACCCGGCTCGGCCTGGAGTCCCGCCCACGTTTCCCGCCTGCCCCGAGCTCGCTGAGGGAGAAGTGACCGGTCGCCCTGCCCCAGATCCCGGCTCGCCTTGCCTCCAGCGCGGATGTACTGGATGCGTTGGAGGCGAGGGCCGGCCTAGACTTTGCCATCCGCTGTGAAGGCCGCGGCTGCCCCGACGGCACAATGATCGATTCCGTGAAACCCTTCTAGGCGCTCGTTCACCGGTACATCGACCGGCATAGGCCGAGCCACCGCGCTCCGGCTCGACGGGACGGCGGCATCCGGACGATGCGAGATTCCGGCAGTGGGCGCTGACCACGTGGACCAGTGGACTCCAGGTCAGCAAGAGATGAGGAACAGTATGAAAAGCTGCAACGTCGATCGAGTGCGGCTATCGCCACCCTGATGGTCAGCACGGTGCTGGCCGTCGCGTCGTCGGCGGCGGCCGCCCCGCCTTCCCGAGGTTCGTGCATCTGCCGGCTGATCAGGCGGCGCATCCGAACGCACGCCAGGAATGGTGGTACGTGGTCGGCCACGTCAACGCACACGGTCACCGGTTCAGCTACGAGGTCATGATCAACCACGCCGAGGAGGCGCCGCAGGCTTCCATCGCGATCACTGATAAGGCCATTGGCGAGTACTACACGCACAGCCAGAGCTACTCGCCTGACCAGGCCAGCTTCTCCGCAACCGAGCTCGACGCACGTGTGCCCCCGGCGAGGCTGTCTGGGCCGATGCATGCGACGGAACTGCACGCCCCCCTGCCGGTCGGCGAAATCAAACTGACGCTCAGCGCGCGGGGACCCGCCATGTACAACAACGGGACCGGGCTGATGCCCTTTCTCGGTGGCACGAGCTACTACTATTCGCTGCCCAGCTTGGCGACACAGGGCACGCTTACCGTGAAGAACCGTACCTACCCCTCTGGGACCTGTTCGCCCAGGGGAGTGAGTCTCCCTACGCCACAGTGCTCCGCCGGGACGGAACTCACGAGATTGTCGCGGTGAAGCCGCTCGCCGACGGCACCTCCGGCTTCTGGACCAGCCCGACCACCGGGAAGCGGTACGGCACCCGGTGGACCGTGCACATTCCCGCGCTGGATGCCCGCCTCACCGTTGTCGCCGCGCCGCAGGGGCAGGAAGTCCAGGCGTTCGGTGGCGTCTACGAGGGTGCGGCCACCGTCACCGGACGGTACCGGGGTAAGCCGGTTACCGGGCAGGCGTACGTCGAACAGCTCGGCAACTGGCGCTAGCTTCTTCAGCACGTGCCCGGCTCCGAACGCCGGCGAAAGCCCGGTTCCGCCACCCTGTCGTCACATCGATGCCCCTCGGCGGTGTGCGTCCTGCTGCTGGTCGCAGCCGCCGGAGGCGCCTACTCGCTCCTGCCCCTGGTCGCGGACCTGGTCAGGCGACCCGAACGCGCTGGGCGGCTGCACATAAGGCGCCGAGGCCCTCATCACCCGAACACGCGCAGGAGAACATCATGACCGTCCATCAGCACGTCGCCGCCCGTTCCTGGACCACGCAGGCGCTCCGGGCCGTGGTGGTGCTGCACGTCGTCGCGCTGCTGTTCGGCGGTGGCGTCGCGCAGCTCTTCAGGGTGCTGGGCCGGCCCGCGGCATGAACCCGAACAGACGTGACGTGCTGCGCCTGGTGGGCTGGGCGCCGTGGCGGTGGCCGGGGTGCCGGGCTGCTCGCTGCTGGCCGGCACCCCGCAGCCGCGGTTTCTGGCCTGCGCGGCGGCGCCGCCCAAGCCGTACGCGGTGCCGCTGCCGATCCCCGAGGTCGCCAAGCCGGTACGCAGCGTCGGCGGAGTGGGCTTCTACGAGCTGGTCGAGCGGGCGGCCGACATGGAGCTGCTGCCCGGGTTGCGTACCTAGATATGGGGATATGGCGGGCCGTTCCCCGGGCCGACCATCGTGGCCCGCAGCGGCCGTCGCGACAGCGAGACGGCTACAGCCTCGTATCCTGACGACTGCATGACCGGCTCTCCAGACGTTGGCCGGTCACCGGTCATGCCGAAGCGGGGACGGTTCGAGCCCGAGGGCAAGTTCGAGCTGGCGCGTCCACCAGCGCAGGTGTGCGGTCGAGTCGCTCGCTGCGGCGTCGGTGAGGCCGGCGCTGCGGCGGAAGGCACTCCCGTAGAGGGGCTCTGTCGCCATCGCCTGGTGGAGGGCCGCGACCGCGAGCCGCGTGTCCTCGATCGAGGCCCCGGGTGGCCTGAGCTTGTGGAGGGCGTCGACCACCGGGTTCAGCATCCCGCTGCCATGCTCTCGCCAGCCCGCAGCGTGCAGCGCGACCGCCAGCTCGCCGTAACCCTGCCGGTACAGGCCTGCGAGTGACTCGACGAGTTCGAGGAGGTCGGCGTCCCGCTCCAGCCATGACGAGAGAACGTCCTGCACAGCGGCTCTCAGGTTGCGTCCGCCGTGTCGGAGCAGTTCGCGCAGCAGGTTGTCGCGGCTCTGGAAGTGGTGGGTCACGCCGGCGTCGGTCATGCCGACCCGGGCGGCGACGGCGCGGACCTGGACCGCTGCGACGCCTCCATCGGCGAGCAGTGCCGCTGCGGCGTCCAAGATGAGGCGGCGAGCCTCCTCGGGCGGTCTTCGGGTTCGACGTGTCGCCATACCGTCAATTTTACCTTGACCGGTCAAGGTATTGGGCCATATCGTACCTTGACATCTCAAGGTAGAGAGGACATGGAGGCACCCATGGTCGATCTGACGAAGCCGCAGAGGAACGAGCTACCGGGTGACCGCGCGGGCCTCGCTCGGCAATCCGGTCCCGTCCCCGGCAGCAAAACGTCGGGACGAGCCGCGTCTCAACCGGCGACGGCCGAAGCCACCCTCGTCCGAGACGGCGCGACGCTGCGCGCTACGGCCACCGGCACCGGGCCGACCGTCCTCCTGCTCCACGCCGGTGGCGAACGTCGCGGCGTGTGGTCGCCGGTCGTGGCGGCGCTCACCCCGTGCGGGCTGCGGACCGTGGCCTTCGACCTGCGGGGTCACGGCGACAGTTCGGGACGGGCGACGACGCTGCGGACGATCGCGAAGGACGTGACCGCGATGATCTGCCGTGAGCCAGCACCGGTCGTCGTGGTCGGCGCTTCCCTCGGCGGACTGGCGGCCATCGCGTCCCTCGCCGACCCCCGCGCGGCACGACATGTCGCCGGGTTGGTACTCGTCGACGTCGTCCCCGACCCCGATCCCGATCGGGTTCGCGCCTGGCTCGATGACCGCGGCCTCCGCCGCCACAGCCTCGAGCTCGTCGAGGACATCCTCGGACAAGGCCCCGAGCTCCTGGCGACGGCCACGAGGATCGAGCTGCCGATCCTGCTCGTTCGTGGCGGGCCGGGCTCGCCGCTCACTGACGCTGACGTGGAGCGCTTCCGCGCAGCCAACCCTGCGCTCACCGTCTCCCGTGTGCCTTCCGCAGGTCACCTGGTAGCTCGTGATGCTCCCGATGAGCTCGCCCGCATCGTCGCGGACCATGCGTCGACATGGCTCGCTCCTCGGTGAGGCTCTCCGGTGGTTCCCAGGCTTCTGTGTCACCGGAGCCGAGATGGAGCGCGGTCTCGCCGGGGCGCAGGTCGGCGCCTGCCAGGGGTTGCCGCAGCCAGGGCCGGCGCGCAGCCTCGCCTCGAGAACATCGTGATCAACCGATCTCCTTGCGCTGCTTGATCGGCTCCAGGCGTCTGTGCCGCCAACTACCGCTCTCGTCCGCCGTCTAATCGTTCACAGCCTCTGTGGGTGTGCCTGTGACGGTAGATGGCCCCTGTGAACGATAGGTGGCCCTGCTCGACGGCCAGGCGATCAGATGGGTGTGCCCGCGGCACGCTCAGACGTCGGCACGGTGTCAGGCGTCACCGGCTGTGAGCACAGAACGTCACTGCGCCGGGCAGGAAGTTCTCGAGCTGCAGCCACGACCAGCGAACCTTCCGCGGGGACTTTGACGAAACTGCCCTGACGCGGTGGGTTTCTCAATGTGCGCAGCGCGTGGCAGCCGCATCGTGTAGCAAGCTGTTCAACGAAGGCCGGGGATGCGTTCGCCACCCTTCGCAGGGCGCTGGGTTGGCGATGAAGCCGGCCACGCAACATCGTCGATCGCGAGCCACGGCGCGACGGCCAGGGCCGTGGGCGTGAGCCCGGCAAACGTCGTGACCTCGCGGTGGAGGTGGGACTGGTCGACGTAGCCGCTCTCGGTGGCAACGCGGGCGGCGGCGTGACCCGCCGCGAGAAGGTGGGCGGCGTGGTCGAAGCGCACCAGCCGGGCGGCGCGTTTGGGTGTGATGCCGAGCTGGGACCGGAAGCGGGACC
This sequence comes from Nonomuraea sp. SYSU D8015, assembly GCF_008065375.1. Classification (GTDB taxonomy): domain Bacteria; phylum Actinomycetota; class Actinomycetes; order Streptosporangiales; family Streptosporangiaceae; genus Nonomuraea. Next base: position 85,306 of record NZ_VJYI01000023.1, on the reverse strand, counting down.
ACAGGCGCTTGCGGCTCCAGCCGACCTCGTCCGCCAGGCCGTCGACCCGCACCCGCCCCCGGCTGGTGAGCGTCCGCCGCCAGGCGTAGGCGACCTGCGGATCGACCGGTGGGTGGGCGCCCAGCCGTCGGCCGAGGATGTCCACCGCGATCGTGAACCGTTCGTCCCACGACGGGGCGGCGCGCAGCCTGTCCTCGGCTCGCCCGGCGTCGCGGCCCCAGGCATCCTCAAGGGCTACCACCGTCCCGCTGAGCTCGGTCGATGCGCCGAACAACGCAGCCGCCGCGACCGGCTGCAGCCGGATCTGGAGGCACTCGCCGACTCCCCAGCCAGTTGCCCGAAGATCGCCGGGGAGGAGCCCGACGACGACACTGCCGCGCTCGTGCCGGCCATGGGTTTCGTAGACGACGCCTTCTCCCTCGCTCAGATCGACGAGCAGGGTGACGGACGGGTACGCGACCATGGCGATGTCCACAAGGGCCGGGGCACGATGGCGGAACCCGGCCATGCTGACCCCCGGCAGCCGAACCGACGGGCGTGGGACTGCGACGTCCACCCACGCCCGGTCAGGTGGCGTCCCGGTCGACAACACGTGACCAGTCTAGGCCTCAGGGATCATGGGTGGGCTGTCAGCGGCCCGTTGCCGTGAAGCCCAGCAGCAGTTTGCCGGTCGTCTCGGGCGCTTCCAACATGGGTAGGTGCCCGACGCCGGGCAGCAGCTCGACCCGCGCGTTCGGCACCGCGTCGTACTGGTGCGCCGACGACGGCTCCCAACGGGGGTCGGCAGCGCCGAAGATCACCAGCACGGGGACCTCGAGGGCGGCGAGACGCTCGGGCACGCTCCGCTCGGCGATGTACGCGGTGTTCCGGCGCAGCACCGTCCTCATCACGCGGTAGGTGATGCCCCGTACGTCGGCGACCACGTCGTCCGAGAGGTCCACCGGGCGAGCGGCCGTCGCGATGATCCCCCTGCGGATCATCGCATCCGAACGCCTCGACCACAGGAGCGGGCCCAAAGGCGGGGCCAACAGAACCCGAAGGATGAACGGCTGCCGAAGGAGCGCATCCAGACTTGGGCCGCTACTGATCAGTGCAAGCGAACCCACGAGGTCGGGACGTTGTTCGGCAAGCGCGGTGGCGACGTAGCCGCCGCTGGAGTGCCCGACCGCGGCGACGTGACGAAGGCCGAGGTCGTCCAGCAGCGCCGCCACCTGGCCCGCCTGCGCAGGCACGTCGTACGACGGCGCGGGCGGGGACTGGCCGCAGCCCGGGAGGTCGACCCGGATGACGTGATGGTGGCCGGCCAGTGCCGGGACCACCGGGCTCCAGAAGCCGCCCGAGGCCCCCGATCCGTGGATGAGCAACAACGGCGGCGCGTGCCGCGGGCCGTCATGGACCACGTGCATCCCATGCGAGTGCTCAATGTCGTACTCACTCATGCGGAGACTGTGCACGGGTGGTCGACTATCAGTCTTGGACAAATGTTCCCGCGGAGTTGAAGACCGACGGCCCGCCTCCATCGTCGCAGTCCCCGGAGGGCGACGCTGTCATCGGCAGATGAGGACGACATCGCCCTTCCGGCACGGGACACGATCGATCAGCCAGCACTGCGTGCCCGCGGGCAGGCGAGGGCCACGATGCCGAAGACCTCGTCATACTCACGATCGTGTCGCCTATCCCCACAGGGTTTCGGTCCCCAACGTGCTCGATCCCAGTGACGTTCATGCTCATGCCGAGCGACGGGTAACAGCACGGCCCGTCCTGGGCGTGTGCCGGTTGAATGCAGGCATGAAAACTCCGCTTTGGGAGGCCTTGCCCGCGCAGGTGCGCGCCCAGGTCGATGATCTCGTGACGAAGGGCAACAAACTCCAGGCCGTCAAGGTGATCCGGGAAGCCCTGGAGGAGCCGCGGCCAGGACTCCGCGAGTGCATGGATCTGGTCGCCGAGCGCTTCAAAGACCTCGGACAACGGTTCACCCGCTCACCAACCGCCTCATTGGATCTCGACGAACTCATGGCCATGGTCCGGGCCCTGCCCCACGCACCCGCGGCAATCGAAGCTCTATGGGACGGCGATAGCGAAGGATGGATGGTCTGCCTTCTGGCCGTCACGATTGAGCCGAGGGCCGAGCATCATCTCGCGATCATTCGGCATGGGACCGACCTCCGTCTATTCAACGGCGAGGTCCCTCCGTGGCCAGAGGCTGAGGAAGCTGGCACCATCGGGCGAAGGCTGGCAGAACGGTTCGGTATCCCGTTTCATTTTGCGAGCCCGGAGCAACCAGACTTCGCTCCGCGCTGGTGGGATTCGGACTGACCACGCAAGCTCGTCGATTCCCAGCTCGATCTCGTGGAGTTGATCTCATTCGGGCGCCAAGCCACCGGATGGCTGCTGCGCAACCCCGCCACCCTCACCTCGGACGAGCGGCGACACCTGGACGCGCTCACCACTGCCTGCCCACCCCCTGGCGGGCTTGCACGACCACGTACGCGCCTTCGCCGACATGATGCTCAACCGGCACGGCCACCACCTCGAACGCTGGATGGCCACAGCCGACACCGACGCCCTGCCCGAACTGCATAATGAGTCCACCACTTCACGGAATTCGTGCCAGACCCAGTATTCGGCCGTCGTTGACACCCGCGGCGGGAGCGCAGGGGAGTGCATCATCGATACCTGTGCCCGATGCTGTGTTGGCCTCCTTCCGCTCCTAGGTGGGACACATTTGAGCTGGTCAGGTGGGCGCCGCGTGTGAGAACCCGCTAGGCGGACAGGTGCCACAGGCAGTAGCGGAGAGTTTCACTGCTTGGACGGAGCGGCTGCGCGCGCCCTCTGGCAGTGACTGGTGACATCACCAAGCACGTCAAGGACGGATATCGATCTTCTGCGTGGCTGGACGAGCCGGAACGGGTGCGGACACATTCCCCGTTCGATTCGAGGCGTTGGCGGAGCAGGTTGGGTATAGCGGCTTCACGCCGACTAAACCCGACCCCAACGTAGACAGTAGGCAGTCTCTCAGCTGACGGCTTCATATGAGCTTCATGGGAGCTGCTTCAGATCCGCTCGGCCGGACGATTACCTGGTGAAACAGCACGAAGACTCGGCGAAGGTCGGATGGGCCACGCGAATTGGGTTGCACAACGACGCATATCACATCTTTAACTACTACACTCCCGCCAGTGACCACCCGACTTGCATGGACGTGGGGCGCGGCCACAGCGGTCGCGTTGCTGCTCCCCTTCGCCATCGCCTGGCCTCTGGGCGGGCTGGCCGACGCCCCTGACCCCCAGCCGCCGCGGGTGAGCCTGGGCCAGCGTGTGAAAGGCCACCGCCTCGAACTGGTCCCCCGCAAGGTGTACTCCACGACGCGCTCTCCCGGCGGCAGCCTCACAGGCCGCTACCTGGTCCTGAACCTCGACGTGACCAACGTGAGCAAGATGCCCGCCGACGTGTCCGACCTCTATCTCGCCATGAACGCCAAGGTCGACGGCCAGGCCCTCGATCCGGTGATGAACCTGCAAAGCCGGGAGATCATCCGGAACGGGGAGGAGCGCGGCACCCTGCTCAACCCGGGACTGCCGGAAACAGTGCGCATCGCCTGGGAACTGCCCGAGAACGCCGGCAATCCCCAGCGGCTGTCCGTCTCCTTCCGCGACCACGTGTACGAGCCGAGCTGGTCACTTCTCGGCTACAGCTCCGGCACCTCCCTCTGGTACCGCGGAAAAATCATGGCCCTGCTGGAAACGCAGGTAGAGCGCACATGAAGTGGATCATCGCAGCGGTGCTGCTGGTGGCCGTCGGCCTGGCGCAGCGGCTGCTGCCCGACGCCGATCGCATGTACCGGCCGATCGCCTCCACCGGCGGGATCAACGAGGAGGTGCGGACCGCGCCGTACTCGGTCCGCGTGGACGGCGTCCGGACCGGTCGCGAGCTGCAGGTCACCGCGCCTTCTGGCGAGGTGAAGAAGGTGCTGCCGTCCAAGGGCGTGTGGGTGACGGTCCAGCTCACCGCGACCGCCACCAAGGAGCCGGTGTCGCTCCAGGACGTCATGCTGGAGGGACCGGACGGCACCGTCTACGCCGCCGGCGACGGCGTCTTCGGCCTCAACACCGCCAATCTCGAGGCAGGCATCCCCCAGGCGGGCTCGATCGCCTTCGAGGTGCCGCCCGGCCTCAAGAGCGCGGTCCTGCGGATCACCGGGCCGCAATATTCCAGCGCGCTCGGCCCGGCGGTCGAGATCGACCTGGGCACCCTGCCCGCACCCGTCCCGACCGCCTCGGTCGCGGAGGTGGAGTCATGAAGCACCTCTGGTACGGGCTCGGCATCATCGTCTCCGTGGCCGCTCTGGTCGCCGTGCAGGTGGTGCCCCATCTCGAGCAGTACACGCTGGAAGAGGGCGGCTCACCCGTCCCCGCCGACTCCTACGGCGGCGCGTCCTGGCGGCTGATCAGCCTCGCCCCGGCGACCGGCGAGAACCTGCCGAAGGGCACCGCCGGCGTGACCGCGGTCATCGGTGTCACGCCCAAGGACCAGGCGGCCAGCAAGGCGATGGCCCAGGGATGCAGCGCCACCGTACGCGACAGGGCCGACCGTGTGTGGAGTCCCTCCAGAGCCGTCCAGGGCCTGCCCGGCCTCGCGTCCGTGTGCATGCGGTTGAACAAGCCCGTGCTAGTCCCACCGGGCACGGAGCTGAAGTGGCAGGCCTCCTTCGCCGTTCCCATCGAAGCGGTCAGTTCGCTGCAGGTTGAGGTGCGGGTGCAGAAGACTGAGGGCTTCGTGCGCCTGACGCCGGCCGCAGCGCCATCCGGAAGGCCGCAGCCAGCAGGCTGATCCGCAACACCTCGTAGACGGCCGTCACGCCGAACTTGACCGGGCCGTGCCAAACCGTCCACCAGTGGGCCTCGTGCGGCCCGATCAGGTACGTCACGCCGATGAAGGCCCAGTCCCTGGCCACGGTCAGCAGCGTGTAGCACAGGCACAGAACGAGGAAGAGCACCGGCCCAGCGCCCAGCACGAGGCGCAGGCCGTTCAGCATGGGCGTGTACTTGTCACGCAGGTCACGCGTGACGAACTCGACTGTCCTGCGGACCGGCGTGGGGGCCGCGGAGCGCAACCGGCCGGCCCGTTCCTCGATCCTGGTGCCCGCGATGACCGCCTCGCCCTGGCCCATCTCGCGGCCGAAGACCACGGCGGCGATGGTGATCCAGACGAGCGGCACCAGCAGCGCATCGCGCCAGTCGGGCAGAACGAAGCCGATGGCGTCGCCGACCGGCCCGAGCACGGTGCCGACGGCGTCGCCGGCCGCCACCCACGCGGCCCTGGAGGTGATCCAGTCGACGCCGCCGCCGATCAGTTCCTCGACGCTGACGACGGCGAAGAACATCCACATGGCCTCGAAGACCGTGGTCAGCAGCCCCAGCCAGCCCTTCCTCGTCCGCTCGTACTGCTTCTCGATCACCACCCTGATCACGAACGCCACCCCGGCGATCGCCAGGATCAGCAGGAGCGGGTCAAACTCCAGGTTCTTGATCTGCTGCACGCCGAACAGCTCCTGGGCCAGGATGCTGTACTGCCGGACGTCGTCGACGAACAGCCCCCAGGCGCCGTAGAACACCAGGAACGGCAGCAGGGTGTGGGCGATCACCGCGGGCAGGCGTTCGCCGCGATCGCCGCCCTCCGACCGGGCGGTGTCGTGCTTCAGCACCTGCAACATCGCCACGTACGCGGCCAGCGTGGCCAGCACCGCCATGCTCATGATGGCGAAGCCCGCGTACTTGCGCGGCCCCTCCACGTCACCCACGTAGGCCGCCGCGACCAGCACCAGGTCGTGCGCGACGCGCCCGATCGTGTAGAAGAACGCCAGGGGCAGAAAATAGCGCACCGCCAGTACAAGTGCATCCAGCGGTAGCCAGAACGGGGAAAATGACGTTTTCATCTCACGGCATGGTAGCGACCTGAGCCGCTTGAGGTGCTGATTATGTCGCTGTAATTCGCGGACTCGGCTGCCTCGACCGGGTCCGGCGCCTTGCGCAGGGACTTGGGCGGATTATCCCGTCGTCCCCGACAGCGAAATGTCCGCTGAATGTCCGCCTCCCGCCCTGGACACGCTGCCTCTTCCAGCGATAAAAGATACTTTGCTGCGAAACGCGCGTTCCCACGCGGGCGGCCGGTCGAGTCCGCGAAAGTCATTACCGGCGAAGAAGGGGCGACATGTTATTCTCGTGCCCCGTTCGCAACTTCACATTCGGCGCTGTGGTGATATCCCTCAGCCTGGATCCACGGCTTCATTCTTTGTGATCATTCCTCGGCCCAATTCCTCTATGAGGATCGTTCTCGCAGGTAGAGGCCCAGTTTCGGGGCGTGGGTGACCCGCCGTGCTCGGGTCGCGGCTTGTCCGTGGATGCGGGTCGGGGCGGGGTGGCAGGTGACCGGGAGGTCGTCGAGCGGGGTGGTGACCTGGGCTTTTGGGCGGGTCAGGCTGTGCGGGCCGGTGGTGGGCGGTGGGTCGCGTGGAAGGCGTTGGTCCAGGCCTGCCGCCATGGCCAGTGCCGGGATAGTCGGCGACCGCGGCGGTGAAGGAGATGGTCATGTGCCGCTCCCCGGCCAGGGCGGTGCCAGCTCGCGCAGCGCCGCCCAGATCACGGGCTTCATCGGACAGGCGCGCGCCGGCGCAGCGTCGCCGGGGCCCAAGTCTTGGTGACCGGCATGCGGGCGTTTCTGCGCTACCTGCATCTGACTGGCCGGATCCGGCGGGATCTGGCCGCGGCGGTGCCGGCGGTCGCCGGGCCGCGCGGCCTGTCGCTGCCGCAGGCGTTGCCATCGGGCCAGGTCCAGGCGCTGGTGGCCAGCTGCGACCGCAGCCGGCCGGACGGCGTGCGAGATCATGCTCTCCCGGGCCCCGCGGCTCGGACCAGTGGGTCACCGATAGGTGCCGAAGAACTCCCGCAGGTCGCCGAGCAGCAGATCGGGGGCCTCCATCGCGGCGAAGTGGCCGCCACGGTCGAAGTCCGACCAGCGCACGACATTGTTGACCTTCTCCTCATCGCGGCGCAGCGCGATGTCCTGGATGGTGAACAGCGCCACGGCCATCGGCACCGAAGATGTCTGCTGCTCGCCCCACTCCTGCGCGTCTTCGTAGTAGAGCGCCGCCGAGGAGCCCGCCGTGCCGGTCAGCCAGTAGATCGTCACATCGGTGAGCAGCAGGTCCCGGTCGATCGCCTCGTGCGGAAGCGGCTTGGCCAGGTCGGTCATGTCCCGGATCTTGTCGATGATCCAGGCGAGCTGGCCGACGGGGGAGTCGGTCAGTCCGTAGGCGAGGGTCTGCGGCCGGGTGGACTGGATGGCGATGTAGCCGCCCGCCTCGTTCATGAACTCCTGCATCCGCCGCACCCTCGCCCGTTCCCGATCGGTGAGCGTGGGGTCGTCTTCGGCCGCGCTCGGATAGGTCGTGCCGCCGTTGACGTGCACCGCGACGACGTTGTCCGGAGCGGCCAGGCCCAGCGCCCGGGCGATGCCGCCGCCGAAGTCGCCGCCCTGGGCGCCGTACCTGTCATAGCCGAGTCCGTGCATGAGCTCGGCCCAGGCGGCGGCGATGCGCGTGGTCGTCCAGCCGGCCTGCCGGGTCGGCCCGGAGAAGCCGAAGCCCGGGATGGAGGGGATGACCAGGTGGAAGTCCTGGGAGAGCGGCTCGATCAGGTCGAGGAACTCCACGACCGAGCCGGGCCAGCCGTGGGTGAGGATCAGCGGCAGGGCGTCGGGCCGGGTGGAGCGGACGTGCAGGAAGTGGATGTTCTGTCCGTCGATCTCGGTGGTGAACTGTGGATAGGCGTTCAGTCTGGCTTCCCAGGCCCGCCAGTTGTAGCCCGCGGCCCAATGGGCGGCCAGTTCCTTCAGATAGCCGACGGGCACTCCGCGGCTCCAGTCCTGGCCGTCGATCTCGCTCGGCCAGCGGGCACGGCCGATCCGCTCACGCAGGTCGTCCAGTTCGGCCTGGGGGATCTCAATGCGGAACGGGCGGATTTCGAAGTCGGTGTCGCTCATGACGCAGACGCTAGGAGACTCCTAGGACAGGATGAGTCCTAAGTGCCTGGAAGGGTGGAGACATGCTGGAAACCTCGGCACGGCTGCTCAGGCTCCTGACCCTCCTGCAGACCCATCGCCGGTGGTCGGGCGCGGAACTGGCGGACCGCCTCGGCGTGACCCCGCGCACCGTACGCCGCGACGTCGACCGGTTGCGCGAGCTCGGCTATACCGTGCATGCGGTCGCGGGGGCGGCGGGATACCAGTTGGGCGCCGGAGCCGACCTGCCGCCGCTGCTGCTGGACGACGAGGAGGCGGTGGCGGTCGCCGTGGGGTTGCGCACCGCTGCGGGCGGCACCGTGACCGGAATCGAGGAGAGTTCGGTCCGGGCGCTGATCAAGCTGGAGCAGGTGCTGCCGTCCCGGTTGCGGCACCGCGTCCACACGCTGCAGTCGATGACGGTCCCGATGACCACCGACGTGCCCGCGGTCGACTCCGGGGCCTTGACCGCCATCGCGGCGGCCTGCCGCGATCATGAGACCCTGCGCTTCGACTACCGCTCCCATGAGGGCGTCCACAGCAGCCGGATGGCGGAGCCGTACCGGCTGGTGGCCACCGGCCGCCGCTGGTACCTGGTCGCCTACGACACAGAGCGCGCCGGCTGGCGCACCTTCCGCCTCGACCGGCTCAGCCTGCGCTCACCCAACGGCCCGCGCTTCATCCCCCGTGACCCGCCCGCCACCGACCTCGCGGGATACACCTCTCACACGATCTCCAGCGCCCCCTATCGCTACCAGGGCCGCTTCACCCTCCACGCCCCTGCCGCGACCGTGGCCGAGCGTGTCTCACCTACGACAGGCACGGTCGAGCCCATCGACGAGCGGACGTGCACGCTGGTCTGCGGCTCCAACTCACTCGACGAACTGGCTCTGTGGGTGGCTCTGATAGGGATGCCGTTCACGGTGCACGAGCCACCCGAACTGGCCGAGCACATCCGGACGCTGGCCACCCGGCTCATGGACGCCACCGTGGCACAAGACGCTCAGCACGCCACGGGCCAGCGGCATCGCGAAGTGCCGCCCGGCGTGGCCGAGCAGCCGGCGCACCAGGACGGCGCCCGGATGTGACCCGCCCCGGTACGGAGCCGCCGCCGTACGACTTGAGCCCCACGTAGCGAGCCGACCAGCTCACTGCCCTGGCGCGCCGCCGCCTGGTCGCTGTCCATCGACTGGGCCTCCTGGTGGTCTGGCACAATCGGCAACGACGGCACAGCCGCCTGGGCATGCTCACCCCGATACAGTTCGAGAACGCGTCCACCGTGGCATGACAATCCAGGAACGCGACTCCATCGAACCCAGGGCACACCAAAGCCTCCATTAATGCCGGATGGGTTCCAACGCCCGGTGTGGACGGTGACGCCGAGCCTTTCCAGACCGGTCGGGCTCACGCCGATCAGAACGGGTTCGGGAGCGGTGACGACCGCCGTCACCTGCGCCGGGTCGAGTTCGGCGATGATGTACCGGCCATGGCCGCTTTCTCTGGCGGATAGGCCTGCTCCTGCTGGTGAACTCGCGCCGCTGCCCTTTGGAGGCCGCGCTTCGGCTCAGGCGGTTGGGAGTGGGGGAGGCCCGGTGCTCTCGCGTACGACGAGTTCGGTGGCCAGCTCGACGCGGCTCTGTGGCAGTTGCTCGCCATGGGTCAGCGTCAGCAGCATCGAGGTCGCCGCCGCGGCCATCTCGGCGAGGGGCTGGCGGATGGTGGTCAGCGGCGGAATGGCCCACCGCACCGACGGCATGTCGTCGAAGCCGATCACGCTGAGATCGTCCGGGATGCGCAGGCCGAGCTGACGGGCCGCGTGGTAGACGCCGATGGCTTGGCCGTCGTTCGTGGCGAAGATCGCGGTTGGCCGGTCGGGCAGGCGCAGCATGCGGTGCGCTTCGGCCAGACCGCCCTCGATGAGGAAGTCCCCCCGGCCGATCAGCCCCGGGTCGACGGGCACGCCGGCCATGTCGAGGGCGGTTCGGTAGCCGTCGAGACGGGCCCGGCTGGACAGCGCGGAGTCGGGTCCGGTGATGATGGCGATGCGGCGATGCCCGAGCTCCAGGAGGTGGCGGGTGGCCGTGAGCCCGCCGTTCCAGTTGCCGGCGCCGACCGATGGGATGTTCCGCGCGGGAGCGTCGGCCGGATCCAGCAGGACCAGCGGGATCTCGCGGCGGATGAGCTGTTCGTGCTGGGTTTCGGTCAGGCCCGAGAACACTGCGATCACGCCGCTCGGGCGGCGCCGCAGCACACCGTCCAGCCAGGCGTCTGCGGCGGTGTGGTCACGGTGCAGGTCCGATATCGCCACCGTGAGCTCGTGCTCACGGGCGGCCTCCGCCACGCCTTTGGTGATCTCGACGGGATAGTCGCCCTCCAGCGCGTGGAAGACGAGCTCCACCAGGGCTGCCGGCGTGGAACGGCGGCGCTGTCGCCGGTAGCCGTGCCGGCGGATGAGCTCCTCCACGGCGGCGCGGGTTTCGGACGACACTGCGGAACGGCCGTTCACGACCTTGGAGACCGTCGCGGTGGAAACTCCGGCCAGCTCGGCGAGCTGAGCGATGGTGAGAGGGGACGACTCCGTGGTCATGGCGGCAGTCTAGTCAGGGAGTACAGGGAGGCGGGCGGTGCCGTCTTGCCAAGATCAGGGCTTCTGCGCCGCGGGTCATGTCCGCGATTTGACATGAGGCGGTGCAGGGGGAAGACGAGCAGCATGGCGCCGATGAAGATCTTCGTCCACCAGGAGCTGACAGCAGCACGCCGCCGAGGGCCGAGGAGCCGCTGATCGTGTAGACGGCGATCTTGGCGCGGGGGCACGGGCAGCCCATCGGCACCGCCGGCTACTCGCTGCCGCCGGAGGCGTAGAGTGAGCGCTGACATTTCTGCATGGCACGGGCGGGCTCGGCCTTGCACCGAGCCCGCCACGCCGGCTCCACCCGGACCTGATGACGTGCCGTGATGGCGCTCACCCGATGGGGCATACGCCATTGCCGTGAACGTCAGGAACATCCGAGCCGGACGCGTGTCACGCCATCAGCGCTGCAGTGTCAGCAGACCCGGCCGGTAGGGCCAAAGGCCGTAATCGCCGCCGGAGTTGGGGTCGCGGCCCTGGTAGAGCAGCTGCAGCTTGCAGGGATCGACGGTCATGGTCTGATCGGCGCTGGTGCGGACCAGTTCGCCGTGGCTGATGTCGTTGGTCCAGGTGGCGCCGCTGTTGGCCTTGCCGGCGAAGGGGTTGCTCTCGGTGGCGGCCTGGGGTGTCCACGAACCGTTCAGGCTGGTGGCGGTGAACGAGCGGAAGTAGCGGCCCCGTGAGCCGATCGCTTCGACGATCATGAGGTATTTGTTCTGGCCCTGGAGTTTGTAGACCTGAACGGCTTCGAACAGGTTGTTCGTCGTGTCGCTCATGATCACCGTCGAGGTGGTGCCGAAACTGCCCGGGAAGTTCCCGATGGGCATGCTGGCCCGGTAGATCTTGCCGTTGTCGCCGGCGAAGAACAGGTACATGTTCGTGCTGTCACCGATGAGCGTCTGGTCGATGGGCCCTGTGTTGGAGCCTGAGATGCTTCCGGAGAAGAGCACCTGCTGCGATGACCAGCCATTCGGGTTGGTGGGGTCGCTGGAGGTCCTGTAGGAGAAGGCGGTCCCGCCCCACTGGTAGGCGAGCACCCAGATGTTCTTCGGGGCGAAGTAGAGGAGCGTGGGCGCGACGGTGGAGGACGACATCGCGTTCTGGCTGGCCGAGGCCATGTCGGACCAGTTGGTGAAGGGGGTGAAGTTCATCGAACCCCACCTCGTCCCGAAGTCGTGCGTCGTGGCGTAGACGAGGTGCTTGCCGTTGTAGGGGGCGACGGTGAAGTCCTTGAGCGAGACCCATCCCGACCTTGGCTGCGCCAGCGGGCCCGTCGATGTCCAGCGGTACGTCGACGGAAGATCGCACTCACCGGGGTTGCCGCCGTCGACCCGGACGAGCTGCCACTGCTGGTTGTTGCCGCCCCAGTCGTCGTACTGGACGATGTTCGCGCCGTCGGCGGTGGAGGCGCCCTGCACCTCCAGGGCCTTGTTGCTGTGGCGCGAGATGAACCTCACATAGCCGTCGGAGCTGTCGGCCAGCCGCCACTGCTGGTTGGTGCCGTTGGTGTCGGCCCATTGCACGATCGCGCCGCCGTTGGCGGTCGACCAGTTGTAGACGTCGAGCACCTTGCCGGAGTGGCGGGACTTGATGCGGTAGTAGCCGCCGCCGGAGTCGACGAACTGCCATTGCTGCTGGTTCTGGTTGTTCCTGGTCCACTGGGTGATGCGGCCGCCGTCGGCGGTCGAGAGGTTGTAGACGTCCAGGGCCTTGCCGCTGTTGCGGTTGACCAGGACGTACCAGGCGTTGGTGTCGACGGTGGCCGCGTTGGCGGACTGAGTCTGAACGGCGACGAACAGGCTCGCCAGTAAGGTGGCGACCGTCGCGAGGACGGCCAGGGATCTGAATTTCATGATGTGCTCCGATTCATCCGACTCGGACGAGTTGCCATTGCTGGTTGGCGCCGTTCCAGTCGTCGTACTGGACGATGTTCGCGCCGTCGGCGGTGGAGGCGCCCTGGACCTCCAGGGCCTTGCTGCTGTTGCGGTTGATCAGGCGCAGGTAGCCGCCGGAGTCGGCCACCCGCCACTGCTGGTTGGTGCCGTTGTGGTCGGTCCACTGGACGATGTTGCCGCCGTTGGCGGTGGAGAAGTTGTAGACGTCCAGGACCTTGCCGGACAACCGTGACTTCAGCCGGTACCAGCCGCTCTCCGAGCTGACGAACTGCCATTGCTGCTGGTTGCCGTTGTTGCGGGTCCATTGGGTGATGCGGGCGCCGTCGTTGGTGGCGAGGTTGTAGACGTCCAGGGCCTTGCCGCTGTTGCGGTTGACCAGGACGTACCAGGCATTGGTGTCGATCGGCCCCGGGTTGGTGGAGCCGCCGTTGAGGGCGTCCAGGGTGGCGGTGTAGGCGGCTTTCTTGTTGCCCGAGGAGTCGAACAGCAGAGGGTTCTCCCCGACGCGCCAGGAGTCGCTGTCCCGGATGCCCCAGACCGTGATGCCGGTGCAGCGGGAGACCGCCAGGCAGGCGCGGGTCACAGAGGCGTAGATGTTCGCCTGGTTGGGGCCGGAGGCGACGTCGAGCTCGGTGATCTGGACGTCGACGCCGAGGTCGGCGAAGCGCTGGAGGTTTGCCTGGTAGTCGCTGGAGAGCGAGGTGCCCAGGTGGGACTGGAAGCCGACGCAGTCGATCGGGACGCCTCGCGCCTTGAAGTCGCGCACCATGTTGTAGATGCCGGTGCTCTTGGCGTTGATCCCGTCGGTGTTGTAGTCGTTGTAGCAGAGCTTGGCGCCCGGGTCGGCGGCGCGGGCGGCCCGGAAGGCGGCCTCGATCCAGTCGTTGCCGGTGCGCTGAAGGATCGAGTCGCGCCGGCCGCCGCTGCCGCCGTCGGCGAAGGCCTCGTTGACCACGTCCCAGGAGTGGATCTTGCCTCGGTAGTGGGTGGCCACCTGCGTGACGTGGTTGATCATGGCGCTGCGCAGGGTCGAGCCGGACAGGCTCTGCGCCCAGCCGGGCATCTGCGAGTGCCACAGCAGGGTGTGACCGCGGATCTTCATGCCGCGCCCGATCGCGTGGTTCACGATCCGGTCGGCGCTCGTGTAGGTGAAGGAGTTCCGGGACGGCTCGGTGGCGTCCCACTTCATCTCGTTCTCGGCGGTGACCGAGTTGAACTCCCGGTTCAGGATGTTCACGTACGTCGAGTCACCGAGCCTGCCGGCGGCCACGGCGGCGCCGAAGTAACGGCCGCCCCGCTCGGCTGCGGAGGCGCCCAGGGTCGAGGCGGCATCGGTCGGCCCGGTGAGCGCCACCGAGAGGCCGATGGCGACCAGCCCGGTGGTGAGCAGGGATAAAAGTCGTTTCATGGACGGGGTGGTGCCTTCCTGTGTCGACGTGTCGGGTCAGGGGGTGGTGAGGTCGAAGCGGCGCACGGTCACTGCTCCGCCGAGGGACTGGGTGGCGTAGTTGAAGATTCCGAAGCGGTAGCCCATGAAGAACTGCCAGGCGTTGTTCAACGTGAAGGCCGGGCCGAGGCTCACGAAGGTGCTGCCGTCGGTGCTGTAGGAGAAGCGGGCCTGCCTGCCGGAACCCGGCCGGATGTCGGCGTTGACCCGCAGCCAGATCCGGCCGCCCGAGATGTTCGCGCTCGCCGCCTCGGTGCCGGTGCCTGTGGTCTGCCACGAGCTGTTCATGGTCAGGCCGTTGGTCATCACGACCCGGTTGACGCCGTTGTCGCGTTTGACGCCGATCCAGGCCGACTGGTCGCGGAGCATGGCCAGCCCGGCGCGGTCGCCGTCCGCCATCTGCGAGTAGTCGAGCTCGATCGTCGCCGTCGACGACGGGCCCTGGATGCGGTGGGTCAGCGTGTTACGGGCGTTGTAGAGGTCGCCTGTGACGGTCGCGGTCTGCAGGCGCAGGCCGTTGCCGGTGGAGAAGCGGCTGGTGTCGGGGTTGTGGTTCCACTCCCAGCGGTGCCCGAGGCTGCCCGAGGTGAAGGTGTCGGGGCCGATCATGGACGCCACGGTCCGGCTGGTCTGGATGTTCGGCTTCGGGTAGTTGACGCCCCAGCCGCCGTTGACGGTCTGCACGGTCGGCCAGTCGCCGGTCCAGGTGATCGGCGCGAGCGCGGGGACGCGTCCGCCGGGGTAGGCGTCGACGAAGGACATGTAGTACCAGTCGCCGTTCTGGGTCTGGACGAGCCCGCCCTGGTGGGGGACGCCGCCGCCGGAGATGGGGCCGGGCATGTTGAGCAGGACCTGGCGCATCTCGTACGGGCCCCATGGCGAGGTGGAGCGGAGCACGTACTGGCCGTTGGCGGGCCGGGTGAGCCAGATGTAGTAGTAGCCGTTCCGCTTGTAGAAGCGGGCGCCTTCCAGGGTGCCGACGCTGCTGGGGGTCTGGAACACCTGCTGGGCGCGCACCTGGCTGAGCCCGTCGGCCGACAGTTGGGCGACGCTGATGGTGCCGTTGCCGTAGGCGACGTACATGGTGTCGTTGGTGTCGATCAGCAGGCCGGCGTCGTAGTAGCAGTTGTTGATCTGCGAGCGTTTGGTCCACGTGCCGTCGACGGCGGAGGCGGTGTAGACGTAGGTCCGGTTGAACTCGACGCAGCCGATCCAGTAGTAGGTGCTGTTGCTGGGCCGGTAGTTCAGGGTCGAAGCCCAGATGCCCTTCACGTACGCCCGCCCGCCGTTGAGGTCGTAGGCGCCCGAGTTGAAATCGAGCCTCGGGACCGAGTGCCCGGCGTACTCCCAGTCGATGAGGTTGTAGGAGCGCAGGATCGGCGCGCCCGGCGAGTAGTGCATCGTCGAGGCCGAGTAGTAGTAGGCGTCGCCGACCCGGATGATGTCGCCGTCGGCGAAGTCCTGCCAGACGACCGGGTTGGTGTAGGTGCCGCCCGGATCCGGGTTGCCGCCGACGGGTACGAGTTGCCATTGCTGGTTGGCGCCGCCCCAGTCGTCGTATTGGACGATGTTGGCGCCGTCGGCGGTGGAGGCGCCCTGGACTTCGAGGGCCTTGTTGCTGTTGCGGTTGATCAGGCGGATGTGGCCGCCGTCGGAGTCGGCGAGTCTCCATTGCTGGTTGGTGCCGTTGTGGTCGGCCCATTGGACGATGTTCGCGCCGTTGGCGGTGGAGAAGTTGTAGACGTCCAGGACTTTGCCGGAGTGGCGGGACTTCAGCCGGTAGTAGCCGCCGCCGGAGTCGACGAACTGCCACTGCTGCTGGTTGCCGTTGTTGCGGGTCCACTGGGTGATCCGGCCGCCGTCGGCGGTGGACAGGTTGTACACGTCCAAGGCCTTGCCGCTGTTGCGGTTGACCAGCACGTACCACGCGTTGGTGTCGACCGTCGCGGCCGACGCCTGGGGCGTGAGGAACACGCCGACGAGAAGCAGCGGCGAGAGAACCGCGAGCACGCGCCTCACAGGAGCCTCCAGAGGTTGTTGTTCGCGTCGTTGTCGTCGGCGAGCACGACCTGCGCGCCCTGGGACGTGCCGCCGAAGGCCGGCCCGCCGGCGGCGTTGACCAGCCGGAAGCTCGCCGTGCCGGTACCGCCCTGGCCACCGGTGTTCCAGTAGACGACGTTGTTGTGGTCGTGAGCGTCGTAGAACGGCCCCAGCCGCACCGACGCTCCGTTGGCCGTGGCCGTGAAGGCAAGGGAGGAGGTGCTGGTCCGGGTGATCGAGGAGGGGGGCGACGCCCACGACCGGGTGAGGGCGGCGTAGGTGCCCGGCATGGTGGCGCCGGAGGTCAGCCGGACCTGGCCGAGGTCGAACTCGTAGGCCGAGACGCCGATGTCGGATCTGGCCCGGGGGAGTGGGGCCAGAGCGGGGGATGTGCCGGCTGCCTGGCCGGCGGCCGAGAACGCGGTGGTCGCGCCTGTGGCCTGAAACATCTGACGACGGCTCAAGGACATGTGGAGCTCCTTGGAAAAATGGGGGGTGTTGACCGGCCGCCACCGGTCCGTGTTCACCGGGTCAGGCTGTCGGAAAGGCCGCCCATGGCTGTCCGCGCGGAGATGCCGCTCGCGAACGACTTGTTAACGCTAACAATTCGCTCATGGGGTCACCCGGAAGGTCGGGAAGGGGCGATGCGGGGCCGCGGCCGTCATGGCTGTTCTTGGAGGCCGATGCCGTGTGTCCTGTGCGGTCGCCGGGGATGAGGGGGCACATCCAGGGCTCCTTGACTAGGTCGCAGATGGGGTCACGAAAGCTGTTAGCGTTAACATCCTCCTGTCGACAGCCGTGTGGCTACTCCGTTGAGCGCGTTGTCGCGGAGTACATCCGACGGTCCGGCCCGGCGTCAACGAGGGGCACCCCCTCCCGACTTGGGCGTTGCCATCGGAACGCTTCCCGCCTGGAGTTTTGCCTCCAAGGAGATCGCGCCGTGCTGCTCGTGCCTGTGAAAGTTTCACAGAAGTTACCCGTTGGCAACAGGATAATTTGCCGCGAATAATGGGTTAAGTTGCTGTCTCGGCGTCGTGGCCATGCGACGTAGGGGTGATCCCCTTCGGTCTGGCGCTGAGTTCAACCGCCGCTCATCGGCAATATGCTGCCGGCCTGTGGCTCCTCTGCGGGCGTGGTCGGCATCGTACTTGATCTTAATTAAGTTTCTTCCGGCCCGCTCGAGACCGGACCTGCTTCACCCACTCCGCGGGCACCGGCGTGGCTCGCCCTCCTTCGGCCTTTCCACCGGGCCGAAGAAGGGTGAGCCACCCTGTTCGCCAACCGCTGCCTGATGACCTCACCTGTGTCTGCCTTGCCGACCGGCAGGTCCCATGCGGGGCTATGAGGACGCGGTGCCCGCGTTGTAGGTCCACTTCTGGTTGCTTCCGCCCCAGCAGCTGTAGAGCTGCAGCCCCGTGCCGTTGCCGGTGCCGGCGCCGACGGCGTCGAGGCACAGCCCGGACTGCACCCCGGTGATGGTGCCGTCGGAGTTGATGCGCCATTTCTGGTTGTCGCCGCCCCAGCAGGAGTAGATCTGGATCTTGGCGCCGTTGCCCGTGCCCCCGGCGTCCAGGCACTTGTTGCCGTACACCTTCAATTCCCCTGCTGAGGTCTGTGTCCACTGCTGGTTGGCCTGGCCGTTGCAGTCCCACAGCTGCACCGCGGTGCCGTCGGTGGTGCTCGAGTTGGGCACGTCCACGCAGCGGCCGGAGGCCACGCCCTTGATCTGCCCCACGTCGCCCCCGGGCGGCGGCGTCGTGGTGCCGCCGTTGAGCGCGTTGAGCACCGCGGTGTAGGCGGGCTTCTTGTTGCCGTTGCCGTCGAAGAGCAGCGGGGCGGCGTTGGCGCCGAGCCAGGAGTCGCTGTCACGAACCCCCCAGACCGTGATGCCGGTACAACGCGGCACCGCCAGGCAGTCGTTGACGACGTTGGCGTACGTGGTGGCCGAGCCGCCCTGGATGTCCAGCTCGGTGATCTGCACGTCGACCCCCAGTGCGGCGAAGCTCTGGATGGTCGTGCGGTAGTTGCTGTTGTAGGGGCTGTTGCTGTTGAAGTGCGACTGAAGGCCGACGCAGTCGATGGGCACGCCTCGTGCCTTGAAGTCCCTGACCATGTTGTAGACGGCCTGTGTCTTGGCCCAGGTCCAGTTGTCGATGTTGTAGTCGTTGTAGCACAGCTTGGCAGCCGGGTCGGCGGCGCGCGCGGTGCGGAAGGCCACCTCGATCCAGTCGTTGCCGGTGCGCTGGAGGTTGGAGTCGCGCCGGCCGCCGGAGTTGCCGTCGGCGTAGGCCTCGTTGACCACGTCCCAGGCGTAGATCTTGCCCTTGTAGTGGGCCATGACGCCGTTGATGTGGTTGATCATCGCCTGGCGCAGCGAGCTGCCCGACAGCGACTGCATCCAGCCCGGTTGCTGGGAGTGCCAGGCCAGGGTGTGCCCGCGCACCCGCTTGCCGTTCTGCACGGCCCAGTTGTAGACCCGGTCCCCGGCGGTGAAGTTGAACTGCCCCCGGTTGGGCTCGGTGGCGTCGATCTTCATCTCGTTCTCGGCCGTCACCATGTTGAACTCGCGGTTGGCGATCGTGGTGTAGGCGGAGTCGCCGAGTTTGCCCGCGGTGATGGCGGTGCCGAAGTAACGGCCGCTCTGGGCGGCAGCCGCGCCGAGCGTGCTCGCCGCGGCGTCCGCCGGGGTCGGCGCCGTCAACGCCGTGAGCAGGCCGAGTACGCCGAGCGCGCCGGCGATCAGCGCCCGGCGCCCGCCGAGCGGGTGCCGGGCGGCAGGTAGGGACATGGCGTTGACACGCATGCCTGAGCCTCCGTAAGCGAATCGGGGGATAGGAGCGTGCGGGACACACCCGCAGGACCCGACGCCCCGTCATGGGGAACGCGCACCACAAGGGCGTCGTGACGGCGGCCCCTGCCGCGCACCACCGATCTGACAGGGAGATCGCCTTGGGGACTCAGTGTGGGAATCTCGCCGAAACTTGTCAAGGAAGGCGTGAAAACTTTCGGTGAAGAGCCATCGCAGTTCATGTTGTTGCAGTGGCTCACGTTCGGCTTCTTGCTCCTGAAACTTTCGGCCTGACGCGCCCGGCCGGTACTCGCATGAAAGTTTCATCGCGGATCCGGTGCGGCAGGTCCTGATAGCGCGAGGTGAGCGCGCCCGGCCGCTGCCTACTCCGATTCACCGCGAGCTCGGGGCTCCTTGACAGTGGCTTTCGGCTTCGTATTTGCTCCTTCCGCCACCACCTCCACCGGACCGAGGAGGAGGAGTTCGACCAGCCAAGCTGCTTGTTAGCGCTCACAACAAGCGTAGCGCTGACGACCGCAGCCCGCGAGATCCGCACAGGCACCACACCCTTCGGTCCTCGCTCGCCCATCCGCCGATGGGAGACGGTTCGTGCTGGCCGCCGGACGCTGCGCGGCTGCTCCCCATCCGTACCGGCGCAGCCGGCTCGCGAGCGCCGGCGGCTCGGAGCGAGGGCCCGTCCGATGCGTCTCCGCCGAGACGGCGGCCCCACAGAGAGGCGGAACAGTGAAGAGAAGGGCAGCACATGAAACCGTGTCGTAGGGCGTACGCGACCATCGGAGCCGGCGTGGCGGCTCTGGTCGCGGTGGTGGTGGCCACCGCACTGTCCATGTTCCTCACCGCTGCCCCGCGTGCGTCGGCGGCGGCCCTGACCGAAGTGACGAATTTCGGATCCAACCCCGGTGGCCTGCGGATGTATCTCTACGTCCCCGCCACGGTGGCACCCCGTCCGGGCGTTCTGGTGGCGATGCACGGCTGCAACGGCTGGGCCCCGGGCTTCCACCAAGGCACCGAGTTCGCCTCGCTGGCCGACCGGTACGGTTTCATCGTCATCTACCCGCAGGCGAACAAGAGCGCCAACGGCATGTCGAACTGCTTCGACGTGTGGTCGAACGAGGCCCTGCGCCACGGTGGCGGCAGTGACCCGGTGTCGATCGTCTCCATGACGACCTATGTGCTGCAACGCTACAACGGTGACCCGGAGCGGGTGTTCGCCACCGGCTTCTCCTCCGGCGCGATGGAGACCAACAACCTGCTCGCCACGTATCCGGACGTGTTCAAGGCCGGCGCGCCGTTCGCGGGTGTTCCTTACGGTTGCCTCGGGCCCGCCGGGTGCGGGGACAAGACGCCGCAGCAGTGGGGTGACCTGGTCAGAAACGCCTACCCGGGCTACACCGGGCCCCGGCCGCGCGTGATGGCCTGGCATGGCACCGCCGACTCGGTGCTGCCCTACACGATGCTGCAGGAGGAGGTCGACCAGTGGACCAACGTGCACGGACTGAGTCAGACCCCGACCTCCACCGACAGCCCGCAATCCGGATGGACCCGGCGAGTCTTCGGCTCCGGGCAGGTCGAGGCGTACACCATCACCGGTGCCGGCCACGATCTGCCGCGACCCGGGATGGCCGCTCACGCCATCCGCTTCTTCGGCCTGGACGGCGGCTCACCGACGACGACTCCCACGGGACCCGGCGACGGCGCCGGGCAGATCAAGGGGGTGGGCTCCGGGCGTTGCCTGGACGTCCCGAACGCCGCCACCGCTGATGGCACTGAGGTGCAGTTGTGGGACTGCAACGGGCGAAGCAACCAGCACTGGGTCGCCACCTCGGCCGGCGAGATCAGGGTCTATGGCAACAAGTGCCTCGACGCGGGCGGGACCGGCAACGGCGCCAGGATCCAGATCTACTCCTGCTGGGGCGGAGACAACCAGAAGTGGCGCGTGAACTCGGACGGCACCATCACCGGGACGCAGTCCGGACTGTGCCTGGACGCCGTTGGCCAGGGCACCGCCAACGGCACCCGCATCCAGCTCTACTCATGCCACGGCGGCGCGAACCAACGCTGGACCCGCACCTGACACACCGCGGCCCTCGATCAGGAGGGTGATCGTGAAGTTCGGTTCGGCGTCCTACCCGGGCGCGGTGCCCTTGTGCTCATGGGGCTGCTCTGCATCGTGACGATGATCCCGAGCACGGCCAGGGCGGACAAGGGCCAGGGGCATGAGTCGCGGCCTGAGAGTCAGGATCGAGCCCCGGTTTCGCGCGGACGCATGTGCGAGCCGGCCGTACCGGGCTTCAGGCCGGCTGCATGTTCGCCGGACGCTTCGAGCGGCGCTTGTTCGACGGTCGCGCGCTTTCGCGGACGACGGAGCAGCGCTGCTCAGCGGATGACAAGCTCAACGGTGTCGGCGTGGCAACCCCACTGTCCCGCGTCACCTCAGGACATGTCGGCCTGGGGATCTTCCGGTATCAGCGAAACCATGGCGGAGGCGCCATCGCAGCGAGGATCGCTCCCCGCTGAGGTGGCGCCCCCGACGACCTGTGCGTGGCCGACCCATTCCGATGCCGGCGGCAGCGGGACGATCGGCGCGCCGGTCGCGGTCAGAGCTGCGATGGTCCGAGGGGAGAGATCCATCTCCAGGCTGATCGTGTCCTCCGGCTGGCCCGCTTCCATGCCGCCGACGACCCAGCGGGGCGCGGCCACCGCGTCGGCGGGTTGTTCCCCGTGGAGCAGCCGCAGCAGCACTTGGGTGAGGATCTGTGGTTGCGCCTTGCCTCCCATCGTGCCCATCGTCCAGGCCAGCCGCTCTTCATGGGTGACCATGACCGGCATCAGCGTGTGTGCCGGACGCTTGCCCGGCGCGATGACGTTGGGCGAGGCGGCGTCGAGGGAGAAGAACGCCCCGCGGTTGTGCATCACCATGCCGGTCGAGGGTTCGAGCAGCCCTGCGCCGAAGCTGTGGAAGAGGCTCTGGATCAGTGAGACCGCGCGCCCTTCGCTGTCCGCGGTCACGACCGCGACCGTGTCGCCACTCGCCCTGCCGGTGACGGCCGGCCCGGCCGTTTCGCGGGAGGGGCCCAGCAGCAGGGCGTCCACGTCGATCTGCGCGAACCGGGGGTCGGCCAGATGGCGGGTCCTGTCGGCGATGCCTCCGTGAAAGATCGCGGCCAGTTGTCCGGCGTCCTCTCCGTGCGGGTCCGTCCTCTCCAGTGCGGCCAGCGCCTGCAGCAG
Organism: Nonomuraea sp. SYSU D8015; assembly: GCF_008065375.1. Taxonomy (GTDB): domain Bacteria; phylum Actinomycetota; class Actinomycetes; order Streptosporangiales; family Streptosporangiaceae; genus Nonomuraea. The sequence continues at coordinate 63,200 of NZ_VJYI01000023.1, read as the reverse complement.
CAGGAAGCCCTGTGTGTTGGGCGGGCTTGTGTACACGTCGAAACCCCGGAAGGCACGGTGGAGCGGATCGGACTGCTCGACCTCGTAGGCGGACAGGTCGTCCAGGGCGATGGGGACCGCCAACGCCTGCAGGCCGGCGACCAGCCGCTTGCCCAACCGCCCGCCGTACAACACCTCGGGGCCCTGAGCCGCGATCTCCGCGAGCGTCGCGGCCAACGCCTCCTGGCGCAGGGTTTCGCCGACGCGCAGTGACCCGAAGACGCTCCGCATCCCAGGGTCGGCGGCGATCAGATCTCCGGCCTCGGCTATGGCCGCTGCCAGGCCCGGAACGACAGGAGTGCCTTCCGCATGGCGTATGGCGGCGGCGAAGTGGTCGGGCCACGTCAGCACGGCACCGCAGGCGTGCAGCGCGGCATAGCCCGCGACCGCGCCGGGCACGGTGATCGTGTCAGGCCCGGACACGGGCATCTGGCCACCGGAACGCGAGCTCAGCGCCGCCACGTCGATGCCGGCGGGAGCGGGACCGCTGGCGTTGACACACGAGATCCTTCCGTCCGGCGATCGGATCAGAGCGATCAGATCGCCGCCGAGTCCGGTGTTGTGCGGATAGACGACGGTGAGCGTCACGGCGGCCGCGAGCGCGGCGTCTACGGCGTTGCCGCCGCGTGCGACGGCCTCCTTTGCAGCGGCGGTGGCGAGAACGTGCGGGCTGGCGATGGCGCAGTGATAGGTCATGTCACTTTCAGATGATCTTGGGTAGGTACGATCGCGTACGTTCGCGACGTGGCCACCGAGCGCCAGTGACGTGCTCGGCTCGGACGATCACGCTCATGGCGCCTCTGCCCGGACCACGGCACGCCCGCCGCCGAAGAGCCGCTGCCCTATCGTCGGAGGTCGCGATATCCCGGCCGATGCATTCAGCCGGCCCTCGATCCAAGCCTGGACGAACGACCACAAGGTGGTGAGCATCAGGTAGTACAGGGCCGCGACGATGAACACCTCGAACGTGCGGAAGGTCGTGGAACTGATCGCCTGGGTGTTGAGGAACAGTTCGTCGACGCCGATCACACTCAAGATCGCGGTGGTCTTCATCATGGCGTTGAAGTTGTTGCCGAGCGGCGGGACGATGAAGCGCAGCGCCTGCGGCAGGATGATCCATCTCATCGCGGAGCGCGGTGTCATGCCGATGGCCAGCGCCGCCTCCATCTGACCCTTCCCGACAGAGTCGATCCCCGCACGGATGATCTCCGCCATGTAGGCGCTCTCGTTGACCGCCAGCGTGACGAGGGCGGCCTGGAACACGCCGGTGACGGTCACGCCGAGCAGGGTGACGTCGGAGAAGGAGTAGATCTCGGCCGCGGCCAGGCCGTTGTAGACGAGAACCAGTTGCACCAGCAGCGGGGTGCCTCGCAGGATCCAGATGTAGAACCCGGCCACCGCGGTGACCCAGCGACGCCTGGACCGGCGCATCAGCGCCACGCCAAGCCCGATGATCACTGCCAGGAGCTGTGCGAGGACCGAGATGTAGACCGTACGCCAGAGCCCCTCGAGAAACGGCCCCGACGGGCGAAGGAGCGCATCCCAGAAGAACGCGGGGTCGAAACTCATGGCTCCAGCCTGTTCATCTGGAGATTCCACTTCGTCAGGATCTTGTCGTACGTCCCGTCCGCCCGGATCTCCTGCAGGGCCTTGGCCAGCGCGCTCCGCAGCGGGGCGTTGCCCTTGCGCACGGCGATGCCGGCCTTGATCTTGTCGAAGGACTCGCCGGCGAAGGCGAAGAGGCCCGGCTTCTGCCCCATGTAGTAGGCGGCGGTCTCGCTCGTGGTCGCGTATGCCTGCGACCGGCCGAGCGCCAGTTCCTGCAGCGCGGCGATGTCCTGATCGAACCGGGTCAGCTTGATGGCCGGCTTGCCGGCCGCCTCGCACTTCTTCGACTGACCCTCGAGACGCGCGGCGGCCGTGGTGGAAATGAGGGTCGACGCGGTCAGCCCGCACAGGCTCTCGTCCAGCCCGGTGATGCGTCGGGGATTGGCCTTGGCCACGAGGATCGACTGCCCGGAGTACATATAGGGGACGAAGTCGACGACCCTTTCCCGCTCCGCCTTGATGTAGAGCTGGGACAGGATCGCATCGCACTGCTTGGCCACCAACGTGGGGATGATGGAGGCGAACTTGGTGTTGCGCCATACCGCCGCCATACCGAGCCTGGCCGCGAGCGCCTCGCCGATCTCCACGTCGGCGCCGCTGGGTTTTTTGGCCTTGTCGTAGAACTCCAGTGGCGGGGCGGAGATGTCGGAGCAGTAGACGATCTCCCCATCCTTGATCACCGCAGGAGGCGCGACCATGGCCTTGCCGCCGGCTGGAGCCGCCTCCGTTTTCCCCGTCGTTCCGCATGCGGTCAACGACAGCGCGGCGGCCATCGCGAGTATGCGAGCGAGCATTCCGTACCTCCACCCGGACGAGCTTGCGGGTGAGGGCCATTGAGGTTGATTAATGAATTAACCTCAACCCCGTACGGTAACAATCTCGTTGCATGGCCCCGGCATGGCGACCGAATCGGTCGCCACCTTTCTTACTGGCAACGGTTTCCATATGCTGCCTGGCATGCCAGCATTCGTTCACGTCCTCACGGACGGATACGCCGGCGAGCGCGTCGCCGGCACCGTGACGTTGATCCGGGAGGGCGACCTGATCGCCGTGGTCGACCCGGGCATGGTCGCCCACCGCCGGCTCATCCTGGACCCTCTTGCCGAGTTGGGCCTGCAACCCGAGCAGGTCACCGACGTGGTGTTCTCTCACCACCACCCGGACCACACGTTGAACGCCGCCCTGTTCCCCGAGGCCCGCTTCCACGACCACTGGGCGATCTACTCCGGCGACGAGTGGGTGGAGCGTGAGGCCGATGGTTTCGAGCTGTCGCCCTCGGTCCGGCTGTTGCGAACCCCGGGGCACACGGCGCAGGACATCTCCACGGTGGCGGAGACCGATGACGGGCTGGTGGTCGCCACGCATTTGTGGTGGAGTGCCGACGGGCCCGCCGACGACCCGCTGGCCGAGGACGGCCACGCATTGAGACGATCGCGCGAGCGCGTGCTCGCCCTGCGTCCCAGCCTGATCATCCCTGGTCACGGCGGGTCGTTCGTCCCGGTGGAGACGACCGGATGACAGCCGGCGGGTAACCTCCGCGAAACGCCACGAGCGTACGATCGTAAAGGTGCCCCGAAAGCCCTCACCTGACGTGACCATGGCGGATGTGGCGCGAGTGGCCGGAGTGTCGATCGCCACCGTCTCCAACGCGCTCAACTCGGCCGGCCGCATGTCCCAGAGCACGCGTGACACCGTGCGGCGCGTGGCACGAGAGCTCGGCTACCTCCCTGGCAAGACGCACACGAGAACGCTGGGCCTGGCCGTCACCACCGACCACCCCGCCTCATGGGGCTTCGCGGAAATCCCATACTTCTCCCAAGCCATCCAGACTGCCACCGTTGTCGCACACGAACACGGCTACGGGCTCGTCGTGCAGCCCACCGCTGTCGGTCTGGAGCGGTGGGCCGTGCTGGCCGTCGACGGCATGCTGCTGATCGACAGCCCGAAGGGCGATCGGGTTCGCGCCGATCTGCTGATGCGCGGCGTGCCCGTCGTCCACATCGGGAGGCCGGCCAGCCCACAGCCGCACGACATCTGGGTGGACAACGATGTCGAAGGCGCGGTGCGCGGCGTGCTGGACCACCTGTCGGAGGCCGGTGCACGGCGGGTCGCCCTGCTGGGCGGCGACACCACCGACTCCTACATCCAGGCCTGCATGACAACGTACCGGCAGTGGTGTGCCGAGCGGGGAGAGCCCGCCCTGCTCGAACTCATGAGACGCAAGAATCCGGCCCCTGCCGTCGCCCGCCTCCTGTCCCGGGACGATCCTCCTGACGCCATCTTCGGTCCGTACGACCGATGCGGGCACGCCGTGCTGTCGGCCGCCCCTGGCCATGGCCTGCGGATTCCCGAAGACCTCCTCGTGGCCTGCGCGAGCGAGTCCAGTGCCTACGAGACGACCACACCGCCGGTCACCACGCTGTCCCTCGATCCCGTCGGAGCGACCAGAATCGCCACGGAACTCCTCATCCAACTCGTCGAAGGAGAAACGCCCGCGGTGTCAGGAGGCGTGGTCCACCACACTCGCCTGCTGGTCCGAACGTCGACCCTCCGGCATCCGTCTACAGCGTCTCTGATTGGCTGAGCGATCCTTGGCCCCGTCGGGTGGGGGGTGCGGTTGGTCCGTGTAAGCGTGTCCCTCCGGACGCTGACCCGCCGGCCCGGTGGGGCCGGGGGTGGAGGGTGCCCGCGTCGCCTGGGCACGGGGCGTGGGGTGGTGCGGCGCGGGGTGGGGCCGGTCTGGCCATCTGGCCGGTGGCGCGGTCGAGAAGGATGGTCTTGTCCTGGTGGGTCAGGCCGCGGGCGGCGATCCGGACCCGTGGTCGCAGCCGCCTTCGAACCGTGACCTTGCGGCACCTTCCGGGCGCCGTGTGCGGGATAGGCTCGGCCTGTGCCCACCTACGTTGCCGTGGATCTCGGGGCGGAGAGCGGACGGGTGCTCGCGGGTGAGTTCGACGGCGAGCGTCTCGTGGTGAGCGAAGCCCACCGCTTTCCCAACGTGCCGGTGCGCGTTCTCGGCGGCCTCCACTGGGACGTTTTGCGCCTGCTGGCGGAGGCGCGTGCCGGGATCGGGCGCGTCGCCGCCGAGCGCCGGGTCGTCAGCGTGGGCGTGGACGCGTGGGGCAACGACTTCGGGCTGCTCGACCGCGACCAGCGGCTACTGGCCAACCCCCGGCACCATCGCGACCCCTACACCGCGGGCCTGACCGCCCTTGTCTCCTCTCAGGAGCAGTATGAGGTGACGGGGGTGCAGCCGCTGCCCATCAACACGTCGTGCCAACTGCTCGCGCACGCGGGGTCGCCGCTGCTGGACGCCGCCGATCGGCTGGTGATGTTACCGGACCTGTTCACCCTCTGGCTGAGCGGCGAGACGCTCACCGAGCGGACGATCGCGAGCACCAGCCAGCTCCTGGACGCCCGGACCGGCCGCTGGGCCGGCGACCTCATCGCCCGGCTCGGGTTGCCGTCGCGTCTGTTCGGCGGCGAGGTCGTCGAACCGGGCACGGTCGCCGGGCCGCTGCGGGACGAAGCCGGCCGCCCCGGCGAGGCCGTCGTGGTCGCGGTGGCCGGTCATGACACCGCGTCGGCGGTGGCGGCGCTCCCCGCCGTCTCCGATCCGAGCGGCTGTTCCGGCGCGGTCGCGTACGTCTCCTGCGGCACATGGTCGCTCGTCGGCGTGGAGACGGCGGCGCCCATCACCACGCCCGAGTCCCGGCTCGCCGGGTTCACCAACGAGGGCGGCGTGCTCGGCACCGTGCGGTTCCTGCGCAACCTCAACGGCCTGTGGCTGCTCCAGGAGTGCCGCCGGGCCTGGGGGACCCGCGCTTCGTATGCGGACCTGGTCGCCGAGGCCGCGGCCACGCCCGCCTTCGGCCCGCTGATCGACCCTGCTCATCTGGGTTTCCTCAAGCCGCAGGACATGCCGGCCCGGGTCGCGGCGTTCTGCCGCGCGACGGGCCAGCCGGTACCCGAGGGCCGGGCCGCGACGGTGCGTTGCATCCTGGAGAGCCTGGCGTGCTCCTATCGCCTGGTCCTGGATCAGGCCGAGGAGCTGACGGGCCGCCCGGTCGAGGCGGTCCACCTCGTCGGTGGCGGCGCCACCAGCGACACGCTCTGCCGGCTCACCGCGGACATGGGCGGGCGGCCCGTGCTCGCGGGGCCGGTCGAGGCAACCGGCATCGGCAATCTCCTCGTCCAGATCATGTCCCACGAGGGCATCGGCTCCCTCGGAGAGCTGCGCGAGGTGGTCCGCCGGTCGTTCCCGCCCCGGATGTACACGCCGGCCGGCGAGCGTGAGCCGTACGATGCGGCGTACGCCCGATTTCGGCAATTGACCGCTGTTGACAACTTCTGGAGTAAAGTAGCCTCCCAGAGGAGCCCTACCATAGATGGGTGAGCCCGGTCCCATGCTGATCGCAGAGCGGCGACGCCGCATCCTGGAGCACGTGCACGAGCACGGATACGCCTCATTCCAGGAGCTGGCCGGCGCGCTCGGCACGTCGGAGTCCACTGTCCGGCGTGACCTGCGGTCGCTGGTAGGCGAGGGCCTGCTGCACGCCACCCGGGGCGGCGTGACGCGGCCCGTCCTGTCCGCGGCCTCGCGCCCGGCTCTCCCGGACACGGCGGCGGCCGAACGAGAGGCCATCGCCGACCACGCCGCGACGCTCGTGGAGCCCGGCACCGCCGTCCTGCTCGGTCCCGGGCGGACCACCGCGGCGCTGGCCCGCCGGCTCGCCAAGCTGCCGTCCCTCACGGTCGTCACCAACTCCACCCTGGTGGTCGAGGCGCTCATGGGTGCGCCCCACATCGAGGTCGTCGCGGTGGGCGGCACGCTGCGCCGATCCATCCACGCCTTCGTGGGGCCGATCACCGAGCAGCACCTGGAGGGCCTGCGTGGCGCGCAGACCTTCCTGTCAGGCGACGGCGTCACCCCCGAGAGGGGGCTGACCACGCCCAACGTCTTCGCCGCCGCCACCGACCAGGCCTTCGCCGCGGCCGCCCGCGAGGTCGTCGTCCTCGCCGACCACTCCAAGATCGGTCATGACACGATGTGCCAGACCGTGGCCACCGAGCGCATGAGGGTCCTGGTCACGGACTCCAAGGCCGATCCCGTCATGGTCGACCGGCTCGTCCAGGCACAGGTCGACGTCCACATCGCGGACATGAACCGATGAGTTTTGACCTGAAATGACAGATCTCGCTGGCGTATAGCAAGCCGAACATATCCACTCTCCCGGTGTTGCCACATATGGCCAGGTCATGCACGTGAGGCTACCTCGACACGACATGACATCCGCCGCCGCATATTGACACATCTGCGCTCGCCGTGACTATGATCCCTCCAAGTTCCTGTCAAAAATAGGCAAATCCTGGCAGTGGACGGGTTCGTTCCCTCGGAAGGAGGGGTCACTTGATGCCCTGCAGAACAATGGCCACAGCCGTCGTGGGCCTGCTGGCGCTGACGCTGAGCGCGTGCACCAAGTCCGTCGGCGACGGCCCCGCGGACGCCGGCGCGTCCGCCCAGCAGCAGGTGGAGGCGACCTCTGGAGACGCGTCGCTGTGCACCCCGGAGCGGTACAACGGCGGTGTGCCCCAGCTCGACCTGAAGAACGTCACCGTGGGGTTCGCGCAGTCGGAGAAGGAGGCGAACCCGTTCCGGATCACCGAGACGCAGTCGATCAAGGACGAGGCCGCTCGGCGGGGCATCAAGCTGATCACGACGAACGCGCAGTCGGACCTCAACAAGGAGATCGCCGACATCCAGGGCATGATCGCCCAGGGCGCCAAGGTCCTGATCATCTCCCCGCTCAACTCCGAAGGGCTCGACCCCGCGCTCAAGGCGGCACAGGACGCGAAAGTCCCGATCATGACGATCGACCGGCTGCTCACCACCAAGAAGGCCTGCGTCGACTACATCGGCTGGATCGGCTCCGACTTCGTCAAGCAGGGCGCCAGAGCCGCCGATGCGATGATCACCGCGACGGGAGACAAGGGAGAGGTCGCGATCCTGCTCGGAGCCTCAGGGGTGAACGTCACCGTCGACCGGACCAAGGGGTTCAAGGATCAGCTCGCCGCCAAGGGCTCGGCGCTGAAGGTCGTGGCCGAGCAGACCGGCGACTTCACCCGTGAGAAGGGCCGCGCGGTCACCGAGCAGCTCATCTCCGCCAACCCCGGCATCAGCGCCATCTACGCGGAGAACGACGAGATGGCCCTCGGCGCCGTCGCCGCGCTCAAGGCGGCGGGCAAGAAGCCGGGAGACGTGAAGATCGTTACGATCGACGGCACCCGCGGCGCGGTCCAGGGCATCGTCGACGGCTGGATCGCCGCGGTCATCGAGTCGAACCCACGGTTCGGGCCACTGGCCTTCCAGGCGCTCGAGGACTTCTACGCCGGCAAGGGCGTACCGGCGAAGACGATCATCTCCGACAAGGAGTACACCCCTGAGAACGCCAAGGCCGAACTGGCGAACGCCTACTGAGGTCGGGGGCGGCACGGACCGCCCCCACGACGTCCGGGAGCGGGCACATGAATGAACCGGTGTGCGAGGCGCATGCCGTCTCCAAGCGGTTCGGCGGGACCCTCGCCCTCGATCACGTCTCGTTGCGGCTCGAGGCCGGCGAGGCCCACGCGCTGGTGGGGGAGAACGGGGCGGGGAAGTCCACCCTCATCAAGGTGCTCACCGGGGTGCACCGGCCGGATGGCGGCACGATCCGCCACCTCGGCCGGCCGGTGTCCTTCTCCGGGCCCGCCGACGCTCAGGACGCCGGGATCAGCACCATCTACCAGGAGGTCGAGCTCGCCCCGCTGCTGAGTGTGGCCGACAACCTCTTCCTCGGCAGGGAGCCGATCACCCGCTTGGGGCTGCTCGACCGGTCGCGGCTGCGGAGGGAAGCCACCGAGGTCCTCGCCCGGTACGGCGTGGCCGTGGACGTCCGCCGGCCGCTCGGCGAGCTCGGTCTCGGCATCCGGCAGATGGTGGCGATCGCCCGCGCGGTCAGTGCCCGCGCCCGATTGGTGATCATGGATGAGCCGACCTCCTCACTCGCCCCGCGCGAGGTGGACCGGCTCGCGGATGTCATCGAGGTGCTGCGCGAGCAGGGCATCGCGATCCTCTACGTCACTCACAAGCTGGATGAGGTCTTCCGCGTGTGCCAGCGGGTGAGTGTCCTGCGCGACGGCCGTCTGGTCCACACCGGTCCCGTCCGGGAGACCTCGCGCATCGGCCTGGTCGCCGCGATGCTCGGCCGGCCGGTCGCCGAGGTGCGCCGCCACGGCGTGACGAGCTTCGGCGAGGCCCACGAGGTGGGCCGCGCCGCGCCGGTTCTGCGGGCCGATTCCCTCGTGCGCGCGCACGCCCTGAACGGCGTCTCCGTCGAGGTACGCCCAGGCGAGGTGGTGGGACTCGCGGGCCTGCTCGGCTCCGGCCGGTCGGAGACGGCGAGGGCGGTGTTCGGCGCCGACCCCCTCGACGCCGGGTCGGTGGAGGTGGCCGGGCGCGCCCGCCGGCGCTGGAACCCCGCCATCGCGATCCGCTCGGGTGTCTGCATGGTTCCGGAGGACCGCAAGGCCGAGGGAGTCGTGCCAGGGCTGTCGGTCCGCGACAACATCACGCTCGCGGCGCTGCCCCGCCTCACCCGTGGCGGGCTGGTGTCCCGCCGGGCACGAGACCGCATCGTCGGCACATTCATCCGCCGCCTCGGGATCAAGGTGTCGTCGCCCGACCAGAAGGTGGGCGAGCTGTCCGGAGGCAACCAGCAGAAGGTGCTGCTCGCCCGCATGCTCTGTCTCCGTCCCGCGGTGCTGATCCTCGACGAGCCGACACGGGGCATCGACATCGGCGCCAAGGCGGAGATTCAGGCGCTCATCGACGAGCTCGCTCGAGAAGGCCTCGGCGTGCTGCTGGTGGCGGAGCTGGAGGAGATCGTGGAGGGCGCCGACACCGTCGTGGTTCTGCGGGACGGGACGGCGGCCGGCGTCCTGCGCGGTGCGGAGATCGGCGAGCAGCGGATCATGGAGCTGATCGCCGCGGACGTCTCGGACGGATCTGCCGGTGGGCGGTTCGATGACTGAGCCGACCGTGGCAGGCCGCATGGGTACGGCGGGGCGGGTGACCTGGCTGCCCGATTACGGGGTCTACCTCGCCCTCGGCGTCCTGCTGGCGTTCAACCTGGTGTTCACACCGAACTTCGCCACAGTCGCGAACCTACGGCTCCAGCTCGTCCAGGTAGCCCCGGTGGCCATCGTCGCCCTCGGCATGGCACTGGTGATCGGCACCGAAGGCATCGACCTGTCGGTCGGCTCCACGATGGCCATCGCGGCGGCGTTGCTGCCGCTCTACCTCGGCTACGGGCCCTGGCCCGCCATCGCCGTCGCAGTGCTCGCCGGTGCGGCGGTGGGACTCGTGAACGGCGGGCTGGTCGCCTACGGCATCCAGCCGATCGTCGCCACCCTCGGGCTGCTCGTCGCCGGTCGGGGGATGGCGCTCGTGCTCGCGGACGGCCGGCTCGTCGAGATCTTCGACCCCACACTGGCCGCCATCGGCGGCGGGCAGTTGCTGGGGGTCCCGCTGCCCGTGCTCATGGCCCTGACGGTCGCCGCCGCCGCCGGGTTCGTCCTGCGCCGCGCCGCGTTCGGCCGCAGGCTGCTGGCCGTGGGAGGCAACCGGCCCGCGGCGCTCCTGGCCGGCCTGCCCGTACGGCGGACGCTGGTCACCGTCTACGTGATCAGCGGGGTGCTCGCCGCGATGGCCGGAGTGCTCACGACCGGGCGGCAGAGCGCGAGCGACCCCTCGTTCACCGGGCTGCTGATCGAGCTGAGCGCCATCACCGCTGTGGTCGTGGGAGGCACGCCCCTTGCCGGAGGCCGCGTCCGGATCCTCGGCACGCTGATGGGGGCGCTGCTGATGCAGCTCATCATCGCCACGGTCATCCAGCACGACCTGCACGACTCGACCGCCCGGATGATCCAGGCGGCGATCATCGTGGCCGCCGTCTACGCGCAGCGGAACAGGAGCGGGACGTGACGACCGGACAGGCGGAACGTGCCGCCCTCTTCTCTCCGGCCGCCGGCACCGGGCGGACGCGGTTGGCGGCACTCGCCCGGCGGCACGGGGCCGCCCTGGTGCTCGTCCTCGTCGTCCTCCTCGGGTCGCTGACCTTCGGTTCGAGCTTCACCGGGCCCGGGAATCTCCGCGCCATCGCGCTGGACGCCTCCTACCTGCTGCTGGTCGCGACAGGCATGACGTTCGTGATCCTCTCGGGCGGGATCGACCTGTCCGTCGGGTCCGTCCTCGCGCTGTCCGGTGTCCTGGCGGCGTACGGCTCCCGCTGGGGGACGGCGGGCGCGGTCCTGCTGCCCCTGGCGGTCTGCGGGCTGATCGGTCTGGTGAACGGGCTGCTGATCGGATGGGCCCGGCTGGCGCCGTTCGTCGTCACCCTGGCGACCCTGCTGTTCGCCCGAGGGCTGGCCTTCGCGGTTTCCCAGGAGGGTAACCAGGTCTACATCATCCCGGCCGATCTGGCCCTCACCCGGATCGGACAGGCCAGTGTTCTCGGCGTCGGCGTCCCGGTGCTGATCGCCCTCGCGGTCTTCGCCGCGGCCGGTGTGGTGCTCAACCGCACCCGGTTCGGTCTGCGGGTCTTCGCCGCCGGGAACGGGGACGGGCACGCCGCCGAGCTCATGGGGCTCCCGGTGGCTCGCATCCGGGTCCGCGTCTACGTGCTGAGCTCCCTGCTGGCCGGCCTCGCGGGAGTCCTCATCGCCGCGCAGACCGCCTCGGGGCTCCCCACCCTCGGCGAAGGCAGGGAACTGGAGGCCATCGCGGCCGTCGTGATCGGCGGCACGCTGCTCACCGGCGGCGCCGGATCGCTCGGAGGGACCCTCGCGGGCGTGCTGCTGCTCAAGGTGATCCAGAACCTGATCAACCAGGTGGGCACGCTCAGCTCCGCCTACCAGCAGGTGGTCAGCGGCACCTTCCTCGTCCTGGTCGTACTCGTCCAGGCCGCCCTGGCAAGGAGGAGACGACAGTGAACGACGATCGGACCAGGGTCGCGGTGGTCGGCACCGGCGACTGGTGGGGCTTCCACCACGCCCGCGTGTTCTCCTGCCGCGAGGACGCCGAGTTGTGCGCCGTCGTGGGCAGGACCGAGAAGCGAACCGTCGAGCGCGCCCGACGGTTCGGCGTGCGCCCCTATCTCGACGTGGAGGAGATGATCACCCGGGAGCGGCCGGACCTGATCTCCGTGTGCCTGCCGAACGAAGACCATTTCGCCATCACCCGGCAGCTGGTCGAGGCGGGGATCCCGCTGCTGGTCGAGAAGCCGCTCGTCTTCTCGCTCGAGGAGGCGGACGTCCTGATCGCCGAGGCCGAGGCCCGCCGGCTCTTCTTCGCCATCAACTTCAACCACCGCTACGCCCGTCCCGTGCGGCTGGCGGCGGCGGCCATCGAGCGCGGCGAGCTGGGCCGGCTGGCCTTCGCGACCTGGCGATTCGGCGGAGAGGCCGGCACCAGCCGGCACCCCCACGCCAATCTCATCGAGACCCAGTGCCACGGCTTCGACATGGTCGAGCATCTGTGCGGCCCGATCGCGTCCGTGACGGCGCAGATGACCGGCGGGCCGCCGTACACGACGATGGCGATCGCCGTGCGGTTCGCGAGCGGGGCGGTGGGGACGCTCCTCGGCACGTACGACTCCTCGTACGCCTACCCGGGAACCCACCTGCTGGAGATCAACGGCACCGGCGGCCGGATCCTCGTCGAGGACACCGTCCGCCGCTACACCTACACACCTGCCGGCGACGAGACGAGCCGGGTGTGGCAGGCGGGCTACTTCAACGACGACGACCGGGGCTTCCACGCCACCTTCGACCGGCACGTCGACGAGGTGCTCGCCGCCCTGCGCGCCGGCGATCCGCCACCGGTCCACGCCCGCGCCGGTCGCCGCGCGCTCGCGCTCGCGCACGCCGTGATCCGCTCGTACGAGTCGGGGAAGCGGGTGGACACCGCCCCCAGCGAATCCCTGTCCGCCGGCAGCCTGGACGCGTCCCCGGACACCGCCTCCGGCCGGGTGCGGACGATGTCGCCGGCCACTCACGACGACCCGTCCGGAGCGGTGACGTGATCGCCGAGTCCGGAGCCCTGCGCCGCCTGGGCAGCGATCCGCTGCGGCTCGCGCTGCTGGCCATCCGGCTCGGCCCGGTGCTGATCCTGCTGCTCCTCGTCGTGATCATGAGCATGTTGTCACCCGCGTTCCTCACCATGCTCAACCTGGGCAACGTGCTGGCGCAGAGCGCGGTGATCGCGGTGCTCGCCATCGGGCAGCTCCTGGTGATCCTCACCCGGGGGATCGACCTGTCCGTGGGATCGACGCTGGCGCTCGCCTCCGTGACCGGGGCCCTGGTCTACTCCGCCGCACCGTCCGGGCCGGTCGTCGTCCTCGCCATGCTGGCCACCGGCATGGCGGTCGGCGCGATCAACGGCATGGGCTACGTCCTGGGGCGGCTGCCCCACCCCTTCATCATCACGCTCGCCACCCTGAGCGCGGCGCGGGGCCTCGCCTTGTGGCTGTCGGGCGGGCAACCGCAGCAGGGCATGCCCGAGATCGTCCAGGCGATGGGCGGCGGCTCGGCAGGCTGGCTGCCGTATTCGGCGTTCCTGGTCGCCGCAGTGGCGCTGGCCGTCGTCCTGCTCACCACGCGGATGGTGTGGGGGCGCTGGATCTACGCCGTCGGCGGGAACCCGGAGGGAGCCCGCCGGGCGGCGATCCCCGTCGACCGGGTGGTGATCTCGGTGTACGTCCTGAGCGGCCTGGCCGCCGGGATCGCCGCGATCGTCACCTCCGGCCGGCTCAACGCCGGCTCCCCGACCTTCGGCGACCTGGCCGAGCTCGACTCGATCGCCGCCGTGGTCATAGGGGGCGCGAGCTTCCTCGGCGGCCGGGGCGGCGTAGGCAACGCTCTCGTGGGAGCACTCATGATCGGAATCATCCGGAACGGCATGAACCTGCTCGACGTCGACGCTTTTCTGCAGCCGATCGTCATCGGCGTCGTCATCGTCATGGCCGTCGAGTCCGACGTCGTCCGAGGGCGGCTGGAAAGCCGCTTCCGCATCGCGCGGGCGGCGCGGGCATGACGCCCGTCCTGGCCGTTCGCGGCGCCACCAAGCGCTTCGGCGCCGTTCTCGCCCTCGACGGCGTGGACCTGGAGGTGTTCCCCGGCGAGGTGCTAGCGCTCCTCGGCGACAACGGGGCGGGCAAGTCCACGCTGATCGAGTGCATCAGCGGCGTGCACCGGCTGGACGCAGGATCCATCGAGATGGGCGGGATCGCGGTGACGACGGGCTCGCCCGCCGCCGCCCGGGCCCTCGGGATCGAGACCGTTTACCAGGACCTCGCGTTGTTCGACAATCTGGATCCCGCCGCGAACTTCTACGCCGGGCGGGAGATCGCCGGGCCGCGCTGGCTTCCTCGCGGCCTGCGGCTGCTGCGCCGCCGGGACATGTCCCGGGCGACGGGCGAGTTGCTGACACGCCTCCAGGTCGGGATCGCCGACCCCCACGCCACGGTCGGTCTGATGTCCGGAGGCCAGCGGCAGGCCATCGCCGTGGCCAGGGCCGCGGCGTTCGCGTCGAAGGTCGTGATCCTCGACGAGCCGACGGCGGCGCTCGGGCTGCGCGAGTCGCGGCGAGTGCTCGACCTCATCCTGCGCCTACGCGAGGAGGGCCACGCCGTCATCGTCATCTCCCATGCCATGGACCACGTGATCGAGATCGCCGACCGAGCCGCGGTGCTGCGGCGCGGTCGCAAGGTCGGCGAGATGAGCCCTACGCCGGACAATCGGCAGGCGCTCGTCTCGCTCATCGTCGGAGGCGACTCGTGACCTGCCTCCGGCGTTCCGCGCCACCGCCCCTCCCGAAAGTGATGAGAACGATGGCACCACACTTCCGGTCAGTCTCGCTGGCCCTCGCACTGGCGCTCTGTCTCGGCGCCTGCTCCACCGGCTCCGGTACGTCCACGACTGGGGCGTCTCCCGGCGCCGCTGAACCGATCAAAGTTGGATTCATCACGAAGTTCCCGGTCGACTTCTACGACACCATGGTCGACGCGGTGAAGACCTGGAACCGCGATCATCCAGACGTCGAGGTCCTCTTCGGCCAGGGCAAGAGCGGCACGGACGACGAAGGCGAGACGGCCCAGATCGAGTCGATGCTCGCCAAGGGGGTCAAGGCCATCGCGATCACGCCGACCAGCCCGAACCTCCAGAACGTTCTGCAGAAGGCCGTGGACGCCGGAGTCAAGGTCGTCCTGGTGGACAACGACATCCCCGGCTGGGCAGGCAAGTCGTCGGTGGTGGCGACCGACAATCTCGCGGGCGGCAAGCTGGCGGGCGCCTGGCTCGCCGAGCGCGTCAAGCCCGGCTCGACGATCGCCGTGCTGCAGGGGCGGCTTGGCAACCCCTCGCTCGACGACCGCGTCACCGGCATGCTGTCCACGCTCGGTGACGGCGTCACCGTGGTCTCCAAACCCGCCACCGACTGCGACCAGACGAAGGGGCTCAACGCCGCCCAGGACATCCTGGCCGCTCATCCCGGCATCGCCGCCATCTATGGGGCCTGCGGGCCGCCGATCCTCGGCGCCCTCCAGGCCGTCAAGTCGGCCGGCAAGAAGCCGGGCGAGCTCGTGCTGGTGGGCTTCGACGCCTCACCGGGCGAGCTGAAGGCCATCGCCGCAGGTGAGATCGCGGCGTCCGTCGCCCAGTTCCCCGCCAAGATGGGCTCGATCGGCATCGAGACCGCGGTCGCCGCGGCCCGGGGCCAGCGTGTCCCGGCGATCATCGACACCGGCACCGAGATGGTGACGAAGGAGAACGTGGCCGGCTTCCAGTGACGAGCCCGTCGATGCGAGCGGCACCCCTGGACCGTGATCAGCTGGGCCGGTTGCCCGTCGGAATCACGATCTTGGTTTGTGCCCCCCTGGTGAGGTAGTACGTGGTCCACTTCTTGACCATCTCGTCGAGGAGCCAGGCGGCGGCGGGCACCAGCGGCAGCCCGATCAGACCCTCCCGGAACTGCACCAGTAGCGGCCAAGCGGTCTTGACCACCGGGTCCCACAGCGGCTCGCGTCGGATGCCGTTCCAGTCGGCCACCTGGTTGCCGGTGAGGTACCTGGCGAACGCGTTGACGAGAGGCTTGTCGATACCGCCGGGGCTGGTCAGCTCCGCGAGCATGTCCCGCAGGATGGCGTTGAGTTCCACTCCCTCCGGGGTCGGCCCCATGTTCCTGGGCAGGACCAGGTCCGACTGGGCGTAGGAGGAGTCCCAGGTGGCGGGGAGGAACTCGTCCCTGATGCCGAGCATGTGCCCCAGCATCTGCACCGAGTGCAGGTACCCCGCGGCCTCGGTGGAGGAGATACGCACCTTCCACTCCCGCATCCCGCGCATGGAGTAGGTCGCCAGGGTGTGCCACGTGACGAGCATGTCCTCCTGGCTGATCGGGATAGGGCCGGACCAGTGGGGAGACGACTTCAGCAGGTGCCGCACCGCCGCGTGCACCAGCCGGGTCTTCACAGCCTCGACCACGGCCGTGCCGCCGGCACCCCAGGCGTTCCGTGGCCTGACCGCGTACGCCAGGATGTTCGTCTTGGCGATCCGGTCTTTCAGATCCGCACCGCCCGCGGAGTAATAGACAGCGCGTGCCTCCTTGGGGATGGCGGTGGCCAGCATCCCGGCGCCGACGATGGTGAGGACGACGATGTAGTTCCCCTTGAGCGCGTGAAACCGCGCCCCGGCATCCAGCATGGTGGAGTCGGCCCACGACGGAAGCTGACGCGCCTGCTCGATGAAGGCCCGCAGATCCTCCGGCAGTCCCGCGGGCAGGGGCTGGTCGTTGCGGTTCCAGTCGTTCAGCAGCCGGTTGACCTCGGGTATGACGCCGCGGTCGAACAGTGAGGCGAGGAGCGGATCGGCCACGTCGTCCCACACCCATCGGGGGTCGGCGCCGCTGCCGGAACCCGCGATCGAACCACTGGCCGGCCAAGTCCAGTCGCCGGACAGGGAGTCCGCCTGGGCCGGGGAGACCACCCCTAACGCCCCGAGCGCTCCCAAGGCGGTGCCCGAGATCAGTACCTCGCGCCTGCTCAACTCTGCCATGCTCTGCACTCCTTCGAGGTGGGGTCCCGCTCAGGGCATGCGAGAAATGGATGATACTGAGAAACAAATCATGAATCTGTGTATCATCATTAGAGCACAGTGTGACGAGCATCACAAGAGCGCGTTTGTGGCAGAAGCCCTACAGGAGGTGATCGTGGAATCCGCGCTGTCCGGATTCATGGCGCCGTCGGACTCGGACTCGTTGCCGGAGCGCGCCTATTATGCCGTCGGGTCGACATTGAGCAGCAGGTTGCCGCCCGTCGACACGGCCTCGACCAGTGTGTGGACTCCGAACGCGCGGCCAGCAGTATCTACGTCGGGGCCCTGGCCCTCGGACACGTCCGGGGAAGAGCGTCATTGCACGGCGGAGGGGTGGGTGTCGGTTGCCAACGAGATTGGCCAAGAGCGACAGAGCATTCAGCTACTACCCGCCGCACGAGGCATTGTCCCCGTACGTTGCGTACTACTCCCTCCAGCATGTCTTTTCTGCGCGGATTGCCCCGCTGTTCACTCCGGACCTGGGCGGCTCCGTCGTCATGAGTCGTCACGTCGGAGGTGTGAAGGCTCGGCTGTGGGGGCCCTTCGACGAATTGACGACGGTAGAGGACCCCACCTTTGTCGTCCAGGCGCGGTGCTTTGTCGAGTTCCAGCCGGGCGGGTTGTCGCGCCTGATCTACCCCAATAGTCGGGAGTTGCTCAATCAGAAGATCGACCTGGGTGTCCTGGATGGGGATTTGGAGCTGCGCTTGGCCGGCGTGATAGAGGATTTCGAGGGTTCCCGTGAAGCGCTGGTTTCGGCCTTGGACAATTGTCTTCTGGATCGATTGGAGCGGCACGGGGATCGCTTGGTCCGGGGCCGGGGCTTGCTCGCTGCCCTGCAGAACGTGCCCATCGCGGGAACCGTGGAGGACCTGGCTCGAGATGTGCGCTACTCCTCCCGGCATGTCAACAGATATCTCCATGCGCTGACGGGGGTCTCAGGCAAGGGGTACCTGCGTCTCAGGCGTCTCAACAGGGCCGCCGAGCTACTCAAGGGTTCCGATCGCACCGTCGAGTGGATCGCGCTGGCACTCGGGTACTACGACACCGCTCACTTCGTCCATGACTTCGTGAGCTACGCCGGGCTCTCTCCTGCGAGGTACCGGAAGAACCTGTCCGATTTTTACAACGAGTCCTTGAAGAGGTTCTGAGAGCCTGGCACCGGGCTTCCCCGGCCGGTGGAAGTCCCCCGCGGTTATGAAAGGGCGAACAGAGATGAAGTTCCACAGTCCAATGATCGTTGTGGCGGATATAGACCGGAGCAAGCGCTTCTACGTGGACGTACTACACGAGGCCATTCAGCAGGATCTGGGCGCCTATGTTGTTCTCGGGGGTGGCTTCTCTCTGATGGCCCAAGAGCAGTGGCGGGCACTGACGGGTGATGATCCCGCACTGGGCGAGGAAGTCGGGCATCGCTTCGAACTGTACTTCGAAGAGGATGATCTGGAGGGTTTCGTCGGGGAGTTGTCAAGGATTCCGGGAATCAGGTCGTTCACGGAATTGAAGGAGACCCCATGGGGGCAACGGGCGCTGCGATTCTTCGATCCGGACGGGCATGTCATTGAAGTGGCGGAGTCCATGGAGGCCGTCGTGAGGCGGATGTTGGCGACGGGCGAGACCGCAGAAGAGGTTTCTCGGAAATCCATGATGCCGCTGTCCTTCGTTCAGGAACGCGCGACCGAGGCCGAGGCCGGTCGTTGATCGACCGGAGCCCGCTGATGGATGCGTCGATGGGATGATGGCGATGAGATTGGTGCGGCGGGCCAGCGCCTGGCGCTGTCCCGACGGAGGTCCGGTGCGGCAGCGTCACCGGCCGGCCATAGGCATCGCGGCCGGGGACGACGTGGCATCGGGCAGTAAGTCCGATGCGTTCGTGCGGCTCATGCGTTTGGCCAGAGGATGAAGAGGGGGTAGGCACGCCGGCTGGGCCGGTCGCCGATCTCCTTGATCGCCGCGCGGATCTCGTGCAGGTGCCCGGTGGTCATCTGCAGTGGGGGCTCGTCGGGCTGGTAGGTGGTGCGGACGGGGTAGTCCACGCCTGGCTGCCGGGTCATCTCGATGTGGCAGCCGAGCACGTGGGTGACCGGTCGGCGGTCGGAGAAGTCGATCAGGCGGTCGATGGTCTGGGCGAAGGCCGGCCAGTCCTGGATGTAGAGACGGCCCGGGTAGACCGTGTCGCCGGTGAGCAGGAACCCGGTCCACCGGTCGTAGAACGTCACCGCTGCCTCGTGGTGGCCGGGGGTGGCCAGGCACTCCAACACACGGCCTCCCAGGTCGACCTGCGTCACGGCGTCGGGATCCTTGCTGAAGCCGAAGTACTCCCAGGCGGTGGCCAGGTCCGCGCCGACCACCGTGGTATCGGGGCGGTCGGTGAACTGATCGTCGCCCGCGATGTGGTCGCCATGCGGGTGGGTGTGCAGCACCAGCAGGTGGTAGTCATCCCGGGGGTGGCGGGCGAGCCAGCCGGCGACGAGTTCGTCGACCACCCGGCGCAGGGGGAAGAACTCGGCGGATGCCGTGGCGCCGGTGTCGATCAACACCGCCCGTGCGTTTCCGAACAGCAGGAACAAGAACGGCGCCTCGTAGTTGATCGCCATGTTCTGCCGCAAGATGAACGTGTGCTCGTCGTAGGCGTGGACCTGGATGTCCGGATCGGTGTTGTGCTTGGCCGACGGTGAGCCGTGAATCCACCGGACATCCAGCGCACAAGGCTGTGGAGTCACTCCAGTGAAATCGATCAGGGGTATGCCTGCATCCATGACGTCTCCTTCGAGTGCGTCGTCTTAGCAGGCCGGGTACGGCGCACATCTCGTCCGGGGCAAGCGCTTACAGGCTTCCACGGCGACGATACCACGACAGCGATCACCTACATGTAGGGCGGACTGACCCACTCGCGCACGAGCTGGGTACCGTCCCGGGCAGGGGTGGCGCCGCTCGGCCTGCAACACCGCACCAACGTCGGCCGGCTCATGGCTTCGCCGCAACCGGTGGCCGGTTGCGGCGAAGCGTGCGTCGGGTTGAGGTCTGCGAGGGTCGTCGGGTTGAGGTCTGCGAGGGTCGTCGGGTTTCACACGCCCGTAATGGTCCATTGGTTGTTGGTGCTGTTGTTCGGCGTCCACATGGCCACGGTGGAGCCGACGGTGCTGTTGCCCATACCGTCCAGGGCAGTGCCGGTGCCGCGATTGATGATCTGGTAGCGGCCGTTGCCCAGGTTGTTGAGGCGCCACTGCTGGTTGTCGCCGCCGCTCCACGCCGCCTGCCTGGCGCTGGCGCCGTTGGCGGTGTTGCCCCAGCTGTCGGCGACCATGCCGTTGGTGCGGTTGACGATGCGATACCACCCACCCCCCAGGTCCACGAGCTGCCACTGCAGGTTGGTGCTGCCGTCCCAGTTCCACTGCTTGAGGTTCGACCCGGAGGCGACATTGCCGCCGCTGTCCAGCACCAGGCCGGTGGTGACATTGGCGATCCGCACGTAGCTCGCCGGCGCGGGGCCGGACCCGGTCATGCGGTACGTACGACCGGCTTGGCCGGTCAGCCTGATGACGTCGCTCTCGGGTCTGGCGACGCTGACGGCATCGCCGGTCGTGGTGTCGATCACCTGGTAGGTTCCGGCGAAGATCCGGCTGCGTACGTTGACCGTCCCGTCACGGTCGAACCGGATGAGGATCTCGGTGGACCCGCCAGAGCTCCACGTCGCGTCCACGGTGTAGCCCCCGCGCCCCCGAAGACCCTGCACCTTCCCGCTCGGCCAGGCGGCCGGCAGCGCCGGCAGCACGTGCAGCTCGCCGTTGTGACTCTGCAGCAGCATCTCGGCGATGCCGGACGTCGCCCCGAAGTTGCCGTCGATCTGGAAGGGCGGGTGCAGGTCGAACATGTTCGGCGCGAGCCGGGCCGTCGTCACGAGGGCGCGGATCAGGTCGTGCGCCCGCGTGCCCTCCTCCATCCGCGCCCAGTAGTTGATCTTCCAGGCCAGCGACCAGCCCGTACCGTCGTCACCGCGCAGTTCGAGGGTCCGCCGCGCGGCGGTGTACAGCGCGGGGGTGCCGCGCTTGGTGATCTGGTTGCTGGGGTGCAGGCCGTAGAGGTGGGAGATGTGCCGGTGGTTCGGCTCGGTCTCGACCCAGTCGTACAGCCACTCCTGGATGTTGCCGCGTGACCCGGTCTTCATCGGCGGGAGCCGGTCACGGGCTGCCAGGACCTGCGCCCGGAAGCTTGCGTCCGCGCCGAGGAGTTCGCCGGCCTTGGCGCAGCCGTTGAACAGGTCCCGCAGGATCTGGTTGTCCATCGTGGGCCCGGCGCACACGCTGACGCCCGCGTGGTGGGTCAGCTCCGGCGAGTTCGACGGGTTCGTGACCAGATATCTGAGGCTCGGTTCCTCGACGAGGGTCTCGAGGAAGAACTGCGCGGCCCCCTTCATCGCCGGGTAGTACCGCCGGAGGAACTCGAGGTCGCCGGTGAAGAGGTAGTGGTCCCAGATCATGGTGGCCAGCCATGCGCCGCCGGTCTGCCACATGCCCCAGGTCGCGCCGTCGACGACCGAGCTGCCCCGCCACCCGTCGGTGTTGTGGTGGGTCACCCAGCCGCCGGCGTTGTACTGCACCCGGGCCGTCCGGGCGCCGCTGACCGTGAGGTCGTCGATCATCCTGAAGACCGGCTCGTAGCACTCCGACAGGTTCGTCGTGTCGGCCGGCCAGTAGTTCATGGGCAGGTTGGCGTTGAGGGTGTACTTCGAGTCCCAGGCCGGGGTCAGCGAGTCGTTCCAGATGCCCTGCAGGTTGGCGGGCTGGGTGCCCGGACGCGAGGAGGAGATCAGCAGGTAACGGCCGTACTGGAACAGCAACGCCGAGAACTGCGGATCGCTGCTGTTGGCGTGTTGCGCGATCCGTACGTCGGTCGGCTGGTCGGCCGCCGCGGTGCGGCCGAGGTCGAGCGTCGTCCGCCCGAACAGCCGCTGGTAGTCGGCGACGTGCCGGCCACGCAGGTCGTCGTAGGTCCTCGTGACGGCGGCGTCGAGGTGACGCCGGGCGATGCCCTGGTAGTCGCCGCTGACGTCCTTGTAGTTCACGTAGCTGGAGCCGATGGAGATCAGCACCGTCACGCTGTTCGCGGCCCTCACCTGCAGCGTGCCGCCGGCGCTGCTGACACTGCCGCCTTCGGCGACGGCCCGGGCCAGTGCCAGGAATCTGACTTTGCCGGCCAGGCCCCTCTGGTCGCCGGAAATGCCGTCCAGCGCCACCGTCGTGCCGTCCGGGCTGGACCGCGTCGTCCGCTGCGGGCTGTCGAACGTCGCGGAGAACGTGATCGA
Organism: Nonomuraea sp. SYSU D8015; assembly: GCF_008065375.1. GTDB lineage: Bacteria > Actinomycetota > Actinomycetes > Streptosporangiales > Streptosporangiaceae > Nonomuraea. The sequence goes on along the minus strand of NZ_VJYI01000023.1, from coordinate 41,065 downwards.
GCCGGGCCGGTCGGCGGTCAGGCGGAGGGCGATCACCTGATCCGGCGCGCTCGCGAGCACCTCGCGCCGATACCGCACGCCGTTCTGCAGGTACGTCACCGTCGTGGTGGCCGTGGTCAGGTCCAGCCAGCGGTTGTACTCCGAGACGCCGGTGGCGCTGCCGAAGGTCAGTCGCAGGTTGCCCACGGGCTGGTACGCCAGCTGACCGGAAGGGTTGCCCAGCATGTTCTGGTCGATCAGGCTCTGGGCCTGGCTCCACTGGTTCTGGAAGACCAGCTGCCGGATCTGCGGCAGCGCCGCCGCGCCCCTCGTGTTGCTCTGGTCGTACGGGCCACCGGCCCAGATGGTGTCCTCGTTGAGCTGCAACCGCTCGGCGTCGACGTTGCCGAACACCATGGCGCCCAGGCGACCGTTTCCGATCGGAAGCGCACGCAGCCAGTCCGTACCGGCGCTTTCGTCGTACCACAGCGCCAGATCGTTCGCGGCGCGCACCTCTGGAGGCGCCACCGACGCGGCCCGGGCAGCCGCCGTCCATTGCCCCGGTAACAACGCTCCTCCAGCTCCAACCGCGCCGAATTTCAGCACTTGTCGTCGCGACAAATCAGCCATTTCGGTTCTCCAAGCCTATGGGGGTTGCGGACGGACGGCCTCCGCCGGGTACGGCCACGCGCCTGTTCCGGCGGTATAAGGAGGATCGGCAGGATGAGGGCATCACGAACCACCGCTGCCGGTGAACTGCCACCAGTTCACGTGAGCAGTGGTTGTGCGTCTTGCGCGCCCCTACTCCGAGGACCGTTTCTCCAGCGGTGGTGCAGCTGTTCACCCCCCTCATCGCCGAGGGCGTTGAGCCGCCCCCGGCGATGGCGTGTCGTCAGCTGTCACAGGCTGTCAGTGTCAGACGCGGGTCCATTTCTGGTTGGTGCCGCCGTGGCAGGTCCAGATCTGCACCCTGGTGCCGTTGGCGGTGCCGGATCCGGACACATCCAGGCACTTGTTCGCCCCCACCGCGGTGACGGTGCCGTCGGCGTTGAGGCGCCATTGCTGGTTGCTCTGGCCGTTGCAGTCCCAGATGATCACGCTGGTGCCGTCCGCGGTACCCGCGCCGTTGACGTCCAGGCACTTGCCGCCGTAGACCCGAAGCTCACCGGAACTGGTGGAGGTCCACTGCTGGTTGGCCTGCCCGTTGCAGTCCCAGATCTGCACCTGCGCGCCGTTCGCCTGCGACACCCCGGCGACGTCAAGACAGCGTCCCGACCCCACACCCTTGAGCGCGTTCCCCGGCGGAGGTGGGTTGCCGCCTCCGAACTGCGCGAAGAAGTCCCACACCACCGGTCTGGTCCAGGAATTCTCGCCCGGTTCGAAGTCGCCAGGCCTGCCGTCCACGGGAGCGGGAGTGTGGCCCGCGTCGAACGCCGCCCATGCGACGGGATACCCGGCCCGGCACCCCGAGTAGTAGGTGACGATGTGCGTCAGGCTGCCCTGCGCCGGCTCCGGCGGGTTCTGGGCAGTGCAGCCGTTGTTCCTGACGAACCTGTCACGCAGCGACCGGCCCATGGAGATGTTGAGCACCGAGTCCCTGAGGCCGTGCAGTCCGATGTACGCGACAGGCTCGGTCCCGCCGCTGCACCCGCTGAGTTGCGCGCCGGCGTAGACCGCCACCGCGCGGAAGACCGTCGCCCGGGCGCACGCGAGCGCGTAGCTCATGCCGCCGCCGTAGCTGAAGCCCAGGGCGAAGCGCTGGGAGGTGTCCACACAAAGGTCGGCTTCGATCCGCCGGATCATGTCGTCGACGAAGGTGACGTCCTCACCGCCCGAGTTGGCCCAGCCGTTGTTGAAGCCCTGAGGCGCGACGAAGATCGCAGTGTTGTTCGACAATGCCCTGAGCCCGTAGTACGACCAGGGGTACCCACTGGTTCCGCCCGAGTCGACATCGTTGGCGGTGCCACCCCTCCAGTGGAACCCGAAGATTAACCGGTAGGGGGTGGTGTTGTTATAGTTGTCCGGAATTCTCAGAATGTAGCTGCGATTTTTCCCGCTGGTGGTAATAGTCTGCGGACCGCTTCTCAGCGTCGGAGTCTTGCCGCATCCCGCGGTCGGCGCGAGGGCGCTCTGTTTTGCGAGCGACGGCGGGGTCGCGCTGTCGCCCAGCGCCGGTTGAGCCGTGGTCAGGACGGCGAGCAGTGCCATGGACGCGACGGCGGTGAAGAGGAATCTAAGCCTCGACATCACGAAAATTCCTTTGCCGTTCTCGTGGTGACACACGTAGATGGGAAGCCACTTCCTCCACCTTTTCCGGGGGCGAGGGCGGCCGGTCGAGTTCCGAAGTGTTAGCGCTAACTCAGCGCCGCCGCAATCGGGGCCTCCTTTCTTCCGGGCGGCTGGAGGCGACGGTGCAGCGGAGCAAATATGACCGTGACAAGACCTGTCAAGGCTCGGCCTTTTCGACGTCGGGGTTCACTCGCCCGAGACGACCCGTCGCTCCTGCGTCTGGCCAGGGGAAAACGGCCGTGGTCACCACTGACGTGACGCGATGAAACTTTCACCGTCCGTCAGTCGAATCGTTCCGAGCGCCCCGACGTGTGATCAAGCCAGGCGGCCCCCTGCCCTGCCGGGGGTGGCCGGTCTCACGGGGTGCGTCCGGTGCTAACGCCGCAGCCGTACGGGATCGGCCGTTCCGCTGCGGCGGACGATCCAGGCCTCGGTGATGTGATTGAACATCGCCTCGGCGGCGCCGTGGGGATCGTGGGCGGCGATGCGTTCGTAGATGCGGCGGTGGCCGAGGTTCGACGCCACGCACAGGGCCCGCTCGGTCCGGCCCAGGTACCGGGCGGTGTTGACGACCTGGCTCTCCAGCGCACGTACGACGCCACGAGCGATGCGGTTTCCCGACGTCCGCATGATCGTGTCGTGGAAGGCGCGGTCGCTTTCGGCGTACGTGACCGGGTCGTCCACGAGCTGGTCCATCCGATCCACCAGTGCGCGCAGCTGATCTACGATGTCCGGCCCGGCCAGACGGGCGGCGACGTTGGCCATGTCGGACTCCAGCACGCGCCGTGTGACGACGAGGTCGTCGAGAATCGCCAGGCTCTCGTCCTCGGCGATGGTCGCGGCGAGGACGAGCTCGTCGAGCATGTCCCACATCGCGGGTGGGGTCACCATGGTGCCTGAGCCCTGGCGGACCTGCACCAGTCCCTTCTCCTGCAGGACTTTCACTGCTTCCCGGACGACGGTGCGGCTCACGGAGAAGGCCTCGCACAGGGCGGGCTCGGGGGGCAGCGGCGTGCCAGGCGGGTGCACACCGCGAACAATGCGCTCCACCAGCTCGGCTGTCACCGCTCGGGCGAGACTGGCCGGGCGGCGTACCCAGGCCGGTGGCGCCGGGACATTGTCGGCTGTTTCCTGCGATGCCGTCATATCCCCCTCCGGTGGCCTGGCGAAGGACAGCGCCACCGCGCCAGTATACGTGACCTCTCTTGACCATCAGACGTCATACGAATTACGTTTGCCGCGGAGATGCCCGGTCAGCCGCCTCCCGGAAAGCGGACAGCGATGAAGCAGCGAGCGTTGTGGTCAGCCCTGATGGTCGCGGCACTTGCCGTGGCCGGCTGTGGGAGCGCGGCACGGACGGAGCGCCCGCCCGGAGACTCGCAGCAGAAGCAGCAGAAACTCGTGGTCTGGGACTGGAAGTCCGGCGAACCGGTCGCCGCCGCCTACATCGAGAAGGCGAAGGCCGACTTCGCCAAGCGGCATCCGGGGGTCACCGTCGAGTTCGTCGCCCAGCCGTTCGACCAGTACTACACCCTGCTCGGCACGGCGATCCAGTCCAGCAAGGGGCCCGACGTCATGCTCTTCAACGGGGGCGGGCAGATCCGCGACCGGGTCGACGCGCTCCTACCGCTGGACCAGTACGTGGCCGAGGACAAGAGCCGGTTGGCGGGCTGGGACGCGTTCAGCAAGGACGGCAAGATCTACGCCGCACCTGTGACGCTGCAGGGGCACCCGATCTACTACAACAAGACGCTCTACGAGAAGGCCGGTCTCGACCCGGCGAACCCGCCCAAGACGTGGAACGACTTCGTCAGCGGTTGTGCCGCCATCAAGAAGGCGACCGGGGCCGCCTGCTTCGCGCTCGGCAACAAGGAAGGCTTCGGAATCCAGTTCTTCATGTCGGGCCTCGGATCCGGCGTCCTGACGCCTCAGGAGTACGACGACTGGATCGCCGGGAAGCGCGACTGGACCTCTCCTCGCGTGAAGCGGATCTTCGAGCTGTGGAAGGACGCCGGCGACAAAGGGCTCAACAACGACGGTGCCAACTCCACCGCGATGTTCACCGACATCTTCAGAGTCTTCGAGACCGGTAAGGCGGCCCACATCATCGGGCTGATGTCGGACATCGGGCACTGGAAGGATTTCGGCGAGTTCCTGCCGCCCGACAAGATCGGCGTCATGATGGCCCCCATCGTCACTGACGGGGCCGCCCCGAGCCTTCCGTACGACGGCGGCATCGGTTACGCGGTCGCCAAGTGGACGAAGGACCCGGGCCTGGCCGCCGATCTGGTGCGATCCCTGACCTCGACCGACGCCCTGACGGCGTTCTACTCCAAGGCCGGCGCGATCGCGTCCGACACGACGATCGACGTCTCGCAGGCCGGCCCGGCCGTCGCCACGATCGCGTCCGAGATCCGAACCGGCAAGCCCGCCCTCCACGTGGCCTTGTCCTCCAAGACCCTGGACCTGATGGGAAGACTGTCCCAGCAGCTCCTCAGCGGGTCGACCACCGTGGACAAGGCTGTGGAGCAGGTGGCCGCCTCCGACCGGGAGAGCTGACCGCGTGCCGATCGGAGGTCCGCCGCCCTTGGCTCGCCCGGCCGGCTCAGGGCGGGCCGGGGGAGCGACAGTGAAGCAGCGGGGACGCCGTGCCCGTACGGCTGCCCGGTCCTCCTCCCATGGGGCGCGCGCCGAGCGCCTCGCGCCCTACGTCCTGGTGGCCCCGGCCGTACTGATCATCGTGGTGCTGAGGCTGTGGCCGCTGGTCCTCGGGGTGAACTTCTCCTTCACGGGTGACGGCGAGCTCAACGGAAGCCCCGTCGGCCTGAGCAACTACCTGGAGCTGGCCGGCGACCCGTTGTTCCGCACCTCGCTGCGCAACGTCGGGCTGCTGGTGCTGCTGCTTCCCGTGGCGGTGGCGATTCCGGGCCTGCTCGCGACCTTCATCTATCTGCGCGTGCCGGGTCACCGGGTCTACCGCAGCGTCTATTTCTTCCCGGCCGTGCTCTCACCGGTGATCGTCGGCGCGATCTTCAACCTCATGCTCGGGTTCGACGGCCCGTTGAACGCCGTCCTCGGGTCGATCGGCGCCGGTCCGATCGACTGGCTCGGCGATCCGGGCATCGCCATGTTCACGGTTGTCGGCGTGCACATATGGGCGACGTTCGGGATGGCCCTGGTGGTGTTCCTCGCCGGATTCAGCACCCTGGACGCCTCGCTGCTGGACGCCGCCCGCATGGACGGCGCCTCCCTCCGGCAGATCATCTGGCACGTGATCATCCCGAGCCTGACACGCACCATTCAGTTCGTCTTCGTGACCACGATGATCGGGATGCTGACGTCCATGTTCGGCCTGCTCTTCATCATGACCAGCGGGGGCCCGGAGGGGTCGACCTACCTGCCGGAGTACTACATCTGGCACCAGCAGGGGCAGATGAACCGGCCCGCGCTCGCCTCGGCCGCCTCGACGGTTCTCTTCGTCGTCATGCTGGTGGTGGGGCTCCTGCAGATCACTCTGCTCCGCCGCACGGGGAGGCAGGACTGATGCCCGGCATGCGTCTGGCCAGGTGGATGGCCGCCGTTCCGATGGCCGTCCTCGCGCTGGCGACGATCTATCCTCTCGTGTTCACCGCCAACGTCGCGATGAAGACCCGGCGCGACTACATCCTCGACCGGTTCTCCCCGGCGGGCTCGCTGCGCTGGGACAACCTCGCCGAGGCGTGGGCCGGCGCCGGAATGGCTCGGTACTTCGTCAACTCGTTCGTCGTCGTGGCATGCGCCGTGTTCCTGCTGCTGCTGTTGGGGTCGATGGCGGGCTTCGCGCTGAGTCAGCTGCGGTTCCGCGGTTCTTCGGTGATCTTCCTAGGATGTCTTGCGGGGCTGTTCATCCCGTTCCAAGTCATCATGGTGCCGCTCACCAGGATCATGGCCGACAGCGGGCTCGTCGACACCTACCCGGGACTGATCCTCGCCTACGTCGCGCAGTACCTCCCGTTCACCGTCTTCCTGATGACGAGCCACTACAGGACCATTCCGGCGGAGATCGTCGACGCGGCCAGGATCGACGGGAACACGGTGTACGGCGTGTACCGGCGGATCATGCTCCCCCTGGGCGTTCCGGCGCTGCTGTCGGTCGGCATCCTCGACGCGTTGTTCTGCTGGAACGACGTGCTCATCTCCCTGCTCATGATGCCGTCGCCCGAGCATCGCACCCTCATGATCGGGGTGAACGCGCTGCGCGGACAGTATTCCGACGACATCCCCACCTTCGCCTCGGGGGTCCTGATCGCCGCGATACCCTTGCTGATGATCTATCTGTTCCTCCAGCGCCAGATCGCCGACGGCGTCACCGCCGGTTCCACGAAGGGCTGACATGCGGATCACGGGGTATCGAACCACGACGACGGTCCAGGAATGGGGCCGTCCCGTCGGCGACGCCAACGGCGTCTTCGCCGACGGAGTCGTTCCGGTGCCGCTCGTCATGGTGGACACCGACGAGGGGATCACCGGCATCGGCCTCGGGCCGCACGTGGAGATCGAGGCCGTCTTCGCCGCGATCGAAGGCGAGGATCCGCGCGGCGTGACGGCGCTCTACGACCGCATGCTGCGGCAGACCTTCAAGGCGGGCCACGCCGGCGCCGTGTTCGGCACGATCGGCGCACTCGACACCGCTCTGTGGGACATCAAGGCACAGGCGGCCGGAGAACCGCTCTGGCGTCTGCTGGGCGGACGCGACCGGCGGGTGCCCGCCTACGCCTCGGGCCTCGACATCGGCCTGACCGACGACGAACTCGTCTCGATCTACCAGGTCTACGCCCAGCACGGTCTGCGCGCGGCCAAGATCAAGGGTGGCCTCGACATCGACCGCGACCGGCACCGCCTGACACTGGTACGGGACGTTCTGACCGAGGCCGGGCACGGATCGCGACCGGGCCTGATGCTCGACGTGAACGAGGCCTGGACCCGCAAGCAGGCGGTCCGGCACGTCCGCGAGCTCGAACGCGCCCTGGATCTCACGTGGATCGAAGAGCCGGTCCGGCGCTGGGACGCCGAAGGCCTCGCCGTCGTCGGTCGCGGGATCCGCGCCTCCGTCGCCACGGGGGAGAACCTCACCGGGCTCGAGCAGTTCCGTCCACTGCTGGCCGCGGGGGCCGTCGACATCGTCCAGACGGCCGTGGTCTGGGGGGTGTCCCATTTCCTCCGGGTGTCCGCCCTGGCACACGCCCATGACCTGCCGGTCAGCCCGATCGGCGCCACGCCGGTCGCGCTGCTGCACGCCGCGACGTCGGTGCCCAATCACCTGGTCAGCGAGTTGCAGGACCTGCACCCGCCGCTCGGACTGTCGCTCGACCTGTGCGTCGAGGACGGCGCGTTCATCCTGGGGGACTCGCCGGGTCTCGGCATCACGGTCGACGAGCACGCGATCAACGCGTTCACCCGCCGGCCGGACGCCAGGGCCGCCGAGGGCCCCAACATCCGGCCGGAGCACGCCGGACGACGGCTGCTGGCGGTCACCGGCGGCATCCCTCAGATCTAGTGTCATGCGCCTGGAATTCGCCGGCGATATGGAGCGAGGGGATCCGAGGATCTCTTCGGCCGGCGGATCAGCTGGTCGGTCAGGTAGCCGAACTACCGCTCGACCGGGTTGATCCAGGACGAGGCCAGCACGGTCTCCGAGCGCGCGGGTGATGGCGCGGCCGGCGAGACCGACGATCGTCCCGCGCTGCGGGCATCACCGGTATCGCCGGCACATGCCCCGGAACCACGCCCGGGTCGCGGCTGCTGGTGCGGTCCTGTGGCGCGCTGCCGGGTTCAGTGCTGGAGGTGGTAGTCGGAGGGGTTCAGATGGCGGGTGCGGTGGCGGTAGCCGGTCATGAAGCCGGGCCAGTTGTTGGTGTTGCGGCGGCCGGCGTCGAGATACCAGCTGTCGCAGCCGCCCTGGTTCCAGACCGAGGTGGACAGGCGGCGCTGGGTGGCGGCGTCGAAGCGGTCGAGCACGTCCTTGCGGACGTCCATCGACGTGACACCCTGCGCCAGCAGACGTGCGGCCTGGACGATGTAGGCGATCTGGCTTTCCAGCATGTGGACGATGGAGCCGGAGCCGACGTTGGCGTTGGGCCCGTACATCAGGAAGAAATTGGGGAAGCCGGAGAGGGCCATGCCCAGGTAGGCATGGGCGCCGTCCTTCCAGGCTGCGTTGAGTTCCGTGCCGTGCGGGCTGGTGACGCGCATGGGGGCGACGAAGTCTTGGGAGCGGAATCCGGTGGCCCAGATGATGGTGTCGACGAGGTGGTGCTCGCCGTCGGCGGTGCGGACCCCGTCGGGGGTGATCTCGGTGATGCGGCTGTCGACGACGTGGACGTTGGTCCGGTTCAGGGTCTCGTAGTACTCGCTGGAGGTCAGGATGCGTTTGCAGCCGGGCTCGTAGCGGGGGGTGAGCCGGTCCCCGCAGTGCCCGGTCCTCGACCGAGCGCAGGGCGCGCCGGCACAGGACGCGAATCGGGGCTGCCAGCAGGCGGCGGCCGCGCGGGGAGATCAGGGCGGGGGTTGAGCATCAGCTCGAACCACAGGAAGATTCCCAGGCGTGACAGCTTCTGCACGGCGGGGACGCGCCCATCAACCAGGTACAGCTCGCTGGAACCCTGTTGCTGTTCTCCCTGGTCATGCTGCTCAGCTCACGCGCCCTGGGATTCCGGTTCTCCGCCGCCGACCAGGCCGCCGTCCTGCATCTGTGGCGCTACGTCGGGCACCTCATGGGCGTCGATCCCGGCCTGCTCCCGGCCACAACGACCGATGCCTGGCGGCTGTACTGGCTGGAGGCCACCACCGAGTTCCTGCCTGACGAGGACTCCCGGCAACTGGCCCGCGCGCTGATGAACGCCGCCGCCCCACTCCTGCTGACACCGCGATGGAAGAACTCCACCCGGGCCCGACGCGCTCTGACCAATTACCTGTTCGCCTACAGCCGACTGGTCCTGGGCAGGCGCAACGCCGATTTCCTCGGCGCGCCCGACAACACGTTCTACCGGGCCGCCGTCATCGGCACCGCCGCCACCATTTTCGTCGCGGAAAGCACCCGCCGCCTGATTCCCGGCGCGACCGGACTGTGCGAACGCCTCGGTCAACGCCGGCGCACCACCATGGTCCGCCGCCTGATCAGGGAACAACACGGCGACCGCTTTCACAGCCGCTACGACGCCCAGGACGACCCCCTGATCGAGACGGCCCACCCGTGACGAACCTCGACCCCGGTAGATCTTCGCCCCGGCGCATGTTCATTTGCCACGACCGGCGCTGTAGCTGATGGCGTTTGGATCGGCAGCGAACTCACCCGTCGCCCGGCCATCCGGATGCCGGCCACCGTCTCCCCCCGCTGCGCGGAGTAGGTGGCCGGCATCCGGGTTTGCCGAGGGGTCTTGTCCTGGGGCTGGGTCAGCGATAGCCGGCGGCGATGATGTCGGCCTGGACGGCGTTCTCCGTGGCGTCGGTGGGATAGCCGGCGACCATGGCTCCTTCGTAGAAGGTGCCCGCGCTGAGGTTGGCGCCGCCGTCGGGCTTGCAGCAGTCGCCGCCGCTGCCCAACACGATGGCCCCCTGCTTCTTCATCGGGCTGTAGCCGTTGGGGAGCGGCCCGTCGTACAGGGTGTACAGGCTGCCGGACTGCGCGTTGCTGCCCTTGATGGCGAACCGGGTCGTGCCGTTGTTCTTGAGCGTGGCGGTGACGAACTTGTGGGGGAAGGCCCGCTGGTTGGGGTTCCACGACTGGCTGCCGCCGGAGTAGAGCCCCCATTCCAGGTCGGCCTGGACCCAGGGGCCGGTTCCCTGGCAGCCGCCGAACCAGCATTGGGTGCTGAAGTTGATGGCGTCCATGGCGCCGGCGGCGTCGGCCTTCCTGGTCGTCTCGCTGTTGCCGTAGTCGAAGCAGCATCCGCTGTTGACGTGGGTGCCGCTGGTGACCATGTACATGCCCTCTGGTGCGCTGCCGGTGGGCACGCCGGTCAGGTGGCCGTCCCGCCAGTAGCTGTTGCCGGGGTTGATGTAGAGCGAGTAGGCCTTGCTGCCGCCGACGGTGAGCGACTCGCTGGTCGCGATCGCGGGCCTGCTTTGAGGGGAGCCGGGGACCACGCTGGATCCCTGGTACCACAGGTCGTTGCCCCGCCCGGACTGGTCGTACACGACGGTGATGACGCACGTGGTGCCGGCGCAGAACGAGTCCTGGGCGGCGGCGTCGGCGACACCGCCCGCGGTCAGGACTCGGATGTTCCTGGTCGTGTTGTCGGAGGAGCGCCTGACCTGGTACAGGTTGCCGTTGTACGACTCGTAGAGCGCCCGCGTCGTGCTGTGCGCGGCCACGCACGGCGTGCCGCCCGAGGCGTAGATGTCGCACGGGCGCGCGCCAGGCGGCGGGGGCTCGGCTCCGGTGGTCCATTTCTGGTTGCTTCCGCCGTGGCAGGTCCAGATCTGCGCCTTGGTGCCGTTGGCGGTGCCGGCGCCGGACACGTCCAGGCACTTGTTCGCGCCGACGGCGGTGATGGTGCCGTCGGCGTTGAGGCGCCACTTCTGGTTGTTCTGCCCGTTGCAGTCCCAGATGATCACTGCGGTGCCGTCCGCCGTCCCGGCCCCGTTCACGTCCAGGCACTTGGTGCCGTACACCCGCAGCTCACCGGAACTGGTGGAGGTCCACTGCTGGTTGGCTTGCCCGTTGCAGTCCCAGATCTGCACCTGCGCGCCGTTCGTCTGCGAGGCGCCGTTGACGTCCAGGCACCGCCCCGACCCCACGCCCACCAGCGGCGTGGTCGCTGCCGAGGCCGGTGCCGACCATGTCTGGGCGGTGGTCAGGAGGGTCGCCAGCACCGCCACCACGACGGCCGCCCGAGAGCGCCACCCAGGCATCGCAGGGCCCGATAACGGAACGGATAGAGGCTGCATTGTCGGACTCCTTGGGATAGGGCGAGGCGGAAGGAGTCGCGCTCGGAAGCCGGTCGCCGCAACGAGTGCGAATCGATTCGCCAACGCATTGGTCCACTGAGGGCGATGTGAAGCGAAGCACATACGACGGTCGGACCGAATGTCAAGGCTCCGTGCTCTCCGGCTGCCTGCCGAAAGTCCTGCCGGCGGCACTCATCCGCGATGCTCGCACTCCCGGCGAGCCGAGCGCGCTGAAACGTTCATCCTTCCCTTGATTCCCCTATGGTCGAACCGGTTCGCGATGGCTGATCGCGGGCCGGATCAGGGGGATGAGGAGAAGAGGCGCTGCTGGATCTCTCTTCGGTAGTCGTCGAGGGTGTTGTCGATGTGCGTGGCGGCGGCCTGGGCGGCCGCTTCCGGGTCGCCGGCGCGGATGGCCCGGTAGATGGCGTCGTGCTCCTCGACGGCCTTGGCGGCGTGCCCGCCCACCGAGCCGCGCAGCCCGATGAGGCTCGACTGCGCCTGGAGCCTGCGGGCCTCCCGCACCGCGACCTGGAGGAAAATGTTGTGCGAGGCCGTGGCGACGGCGGTGTGAAAGGTGTCGTCGCCCTCGTTGAACAGGTCCTCGCGTCCTGTCTCGAATCCGTGGCGGCAAACGCCGGCCGCCTCCTCGATGGCCCTCAGCTCCGCAGGGGTGGCGCGGCGGGCGGCCAGCCGGCTGGTCTCCATCTCCTGCGCCCGGCGGAACTCGAAGAGCATGTAGACGTGGTCGAGGTCGGTCGGAAGGAAGAAGGCCGCCCAGCGCCCGGTGCCGAGCATCCCCTCGCCGTCGGCCACATACAGGCCGCGGCCCTTCTGGGCGCGCACCCGGCCGAGCGCGGAGAGTATCTTCACGGCCTCACGCACCACGGTGCGGCTGGTGCCCAGCTGCCGGGCCAACTCGTTCTCGGTCGGCATGCGGTCGCCCGGACGCAGGCCGAGCCGGACGATCAATTCCAGTACCTGCTCGGCGGCCACCTCGTAGCCCGGCCGGTATCCGCTCTCACGCGGGGTGTCGGTCACCGTGCCTCCTCCACGCCATTCCCTGCAAGAGTATGACTGATCGGGGGGTTGTCCTCCCAGGGTCAGCAGGGCGCGATGAGTAAGACACATCTGAACGGTTCATGCGAGGACGATCGGGCCGGGCATGCGGGTGGCAAGCATCGCTGCTGGTGAAGGAGCAAAACGACTCACTATGGTCCGACCCTCGGTGTGCGGATCGTGAAATAAGCGGGCTTAAGGTCTTGACGGTTATCAGGAGTCCGAACGTAATTAGAAGCGAGGTCCTGGGGATCGCGCTCCTTCCGGGACCTCCGCGGATGGATCACATGGGCGCAGTGAGAGGCCTTTAGTGGCCCTCCGCATCGTGCCCGGCCACGTCGACGTCCACAGCCTTGCTTCACCGTGCGTCCCCCCGGTGGGGTCACCAGTGAGGCGCGCCATCCCCCTACCCCCCGAAGGAACCACCGTGCGAGCATCCTCCCCCATCACGGCGCTGAGACCGGTCCTGACCGGGATCGCCGCCGCGGTGCTGGCCGCGGCGTTCGCCCTCGTCGCCCCGGCCACCTCGGCCCTCGCGGCCACCACGACCTTGTACGCGTCACCCACCGGCACCGGCACCGCCTGCACCTCCGCCCAGCCGTGCTCGTTGTCCGCGGCGCAGACGGCGGTACGTTCGCTGAACGGCGCCATGTCCGGGGACATCGTCGTCGAGCTGGCCGACGGGGTGTATCGGCTCTCGGCGCCGCTCCGGCTGACCGCCGCCGATTCCGGGAACAACGGCTACACCGTCAAATGGCAGGCCGCGGCGGGCGCCCATCCCGTCATCAGCGGAGCCAGGGCGGTCACCGGCTGGTCGTTGGCCGACTCCGCGAAGAACATCTGGCGCGCCGACGTCGGCGCCGGGATCGACACCCGGCAGCTGTACGTCGACGGTGCGCTCGCCACCCGGGCGCGCACCGCCGTCAACCGGTCCGACTTCACCGCGAGCAGCACCGGGATGAGGTTCACCAGCGGCGCGCTGAGCTATCTGAACAACCTCGCCAACCCGGGTCGGGTCGAGATGGAGAGCGTCGGTTCGTTCACCGACCGGTATGCACCGGTGCAGAGCATCAGCGGCAACCTCATCACGATGCGGCAGCCCGCCTGGAACAACAACAACTTCGGGTACGACACCTTCACCAGCCCGCACAGGGCGGGGCCGCTCTACCTGGTCAACGCCTACGAGTTCCTCGACTCGCCGGGGGAGTGGTACCTCGACCCCGCGACCGGCGCCCTGTCCTACATTCCGCTCGCCGGGCAGAACATGGGCAACGTCAGCGTGGAACTGCCGGTGCTCCAGTCGTTGGTGCACGTCGGGGGCACGTACGACGCGCCCGCGCACCACATCACGTTCAGCGGGATCACCTTCACCGGCACGAGCTGGCTCGGCCCCAGCGGCAACCAGGGCTACGTGGACCAGCAGACCGGCGCGTACATAGCCGGCAACTGGAGCTGGCCCGCCTTCACCTCCTGCCACCAGGGCTGCCGGCAGTTCGAGGCGACCCGGCCGAACTGGTATCAGATGCCCGCCGCCGTGCAGGTCTCCGCGGCGAACACCATCACCTTCACCGACTCGCGCTTCGTCAACCTGGGACAGACGGCCATCGGCATCGGCAACGACGCCAACGCGCACGCCAGCGGTGTCGGCCTGGGCGCCGCCGACATCACGGTCACCCGGTCGGAGATCGCCCGCAGCTCGGCCGGCGGCATCGTGGTCGGCGGCGTGCGCGCCGACGCCCACCACCCGAGTGACCAGCGGATGGTCAACCGGAACATCACCGTCAGCAACAACCGCATCCACGACCTCGGCCTGGACCACCGGGGCGTCGTCTCGGTCCTGACCACCTACGTCACCAACACCGACGTGTCCCACAACGAGGTCTACAACATGCCGTACACCGGCATGTCGATCGGGTACGGCTGGGGCGCCAACGAGCCGGGCGGCAGCACCCACTACGCCAACCGCGGCCTGTACGACTTCCAGCCGCGCTACACCACGCCCACCACCGCGTCGAACAACCGGCTCGTCGGCAACTACGTGCACGACGTCATGCAGCAGATGACCGATGGCGGCTGCATTTACACGCTGTCGTGGAACCCGGGCGCGGTGATCAGCGACAACCACTGCCTGCGGACCAACGGCTGGTTCGGCATCTACTTCGACGAGGGCTCCAGGTACTACACCGTCAGGAACAACGTGCTCTCGAACACCGGCACCTGGGCCACCGCCAACTACTGGTACGGCGAGAACATGGGCAACTTCACCGTCACCGGCAACTGGTCGACCAACGGCAGCACCAACGTGACCAACGGCGACCGCGGCAACGTCGTCTCCGGCAACGTCACCGTCACCAACGGCAACTGGCCGGCGGGTGCCCAGGCCGTGATGGCGTCCGCCGGGCCCTCGGGGCAGCCTTCGGGCAGCACGAGCGCGCTGCGGGGTGTGGGGTCGAACCGGTGCCTGGACGTCAGCAGCGCCTCGCAGACGAACGGCGCGCAGGTGCAGATCTGGGACTGCAACGGGCAAGCCAACCAGCAGTGGACGTCGACCAGTTCCGGTGAGCTGCGGGTGTACGGCACCAAGTGCCTGGACGTGAACGGGGCCGGGACGGCGGACGGCACCGCGGTGATCATCTGGGACTGCAACGGGCAGAACAACCAGAAGTGGCGCCTCAACGCCGACGGCACCATCACCGCCGTCGGCGCGAACAAGTGCCTGGACGTCAGCGGCGCCGGCACCGCCAACGGCACCAAGGCGCAGATCTGGACCTGCCACGGCGGCGCCAACCAGAAATGGACCCGCGTCTGACACCGTCTGACGACGCGCCCTCTTCGTGGAGGGAGGCTGGTCCTCCCTTCACTCGAACCGATGCGAACCAACGACTCTCCTCGCGGTCAGGAGGGAACACTCATGTCCCGACGTCCGTGGCTCACCTTGCTGACCACGATGGCGCTGATCACTCCCGGAGCGCTCGCGCTCAACGCCTCCCCGGCGAACGCCCTCGACATCCCGCCGTCCGACTACCAGCAGGTGTCGCTCGCGTCGGGTGGCGCGGAACTGGGTGAGGCGATGTCGCTGGCCGTGATGCCGAACCGGTCGGTGGTGCACACGGCACGCGACGGCACGGTGCGCGTCACCGATGCCAACGGCACCACGAAAGTAGCCGGCAGGCTCAACGTCTACACGCACGACGAGGAGGGCCTGCAGGGTGTGGCGGTCGACCCCGGCTTCGCGTCGAACCGGCACATCTGGCTCTACTACTCGCCGCGGCTGAGCACGCCGAACGGTGATGCGCCGAGCACCGGTACGCAGGCGCAGTTCGACCAGTGGAAGGGCGAGCTGTACCTGTCCCGGTTCACTCTCAAGCCGGACGACACTCTCGACATGACCAGCGAGAAGGTGGTCCTGCGGGTCCAGAACGACCGCGGCCAGTGCTGTCATGTGGGCGGGGACATCGACTTCGACGCCGCCGGAAACCTGTATCTCACCACCGGCGACGACACCAACCCGTTCGAGTCGAGTGGCTACTCCCCGCTGGACGAGCGGACCAACCGCAACCCGCAGTTCGACGCCCAGCGCTCCTCCGCCAACACCAACGACCTGCGCGGCAAGCTCCTGCGCATCAAGCCGCAGCCCGACGGCACCTACACGATTCCCAGCGGCAACCTGTTCCCGCCGGGGACGGCGAAGACCCGGCCGGAGATCTACGCGATGGGCTTTCGCAACCCGTTCCGGATGAGCGTGGACAAGGCGACCGGCGTCGTCTACCTCGGCGACTACGGGCCGGACGCGGGTGTGACCGACCCCAGCCGCGGGCCGAGCGGGCAGGTGGAGTTCGACCGCATCGCCGGTCCGGGCAACTACGGCTGGCCGTACTGCACGGGCACGAACACCACCAGCGAGACCTACAACGAATGGAACTTCGCCACCAACAGCACCGGTCCCAAGTACAACTGCGCGGGCGGCCCTGCCAACAACTCCTTCCGTAACACCGGCCTGACCACGCTGCCTCCGGCGAAGCCGGCGTGGATCAGGTACGCGGGGGACGCCGGATCTCCGCCGGAGTTCGGCTCCGGGTCGGAGTCGCCGATGGGCGGTCCGGTCTACCGCTACGACCCGAACCTGAGCTCGGCCGTCAAGTTCCCCCAGGCGCTCGACGGGCGGTATTTCGCCGGTGAGTACGGCCGGCGCTGGATCAAGGCGATCGAGGTCGAGCCGGATGGCACCTACGGGGAGATCTCGGCGTTCCCCTGGTCGGGGACGCAGGTGATGGACATGGCCTTCGGGCCTGACGGGGCCCTGTACGTCCTCGACTACGGCACCGGGAACAACAACCAGGCGCTGTATCGCATCGAGCACATCGGCGATGCCAACCGCAATCCGATCGCCAAGGCATCCGCCGACAAGACGTCGGGACCGGCCCCGCTGACGGTGAACTTCTCCTCGGCGGGCAGCTCCGACCCGGAGGGGGGCGCGTTGACCTACTCGTGGAACTTCGGCGACGGCACCACCTCCACGGCGGCCAGTCCGAGCAAGACCTACACCACGAACGGCACCTACACGGCGACGCTGACGGTCCGGGACCCGCAGGGTCTCACCGGCACGGCGAGCGTGATCGTGACCGTCGGCAACACCGCGCCGACGGTCAGCCTCACCACCCCCGCCGACGGGCAGCTGTTCTCCTTCGGCGACACCGTGCCCTTCCAGGTCACCGTCAGCGACCCGGAGGACGGCACGATCGACTGCACCGAGGTCACCGTCGCCTACTTCCTCGGCCACGACAGCCACCGCCACAAGATCACCTCCAAGACCGGCTGCTCGGGCTCCATCCCGCTGCCGGCCGACGGTGAGCACGACACCGCGGCCAACATCTACGGCGTCTTCGAAGCCTCCTACACCGACAACGGCGGTCTGACCTCCACCAGCGCCCGTACGCTCCAGCCGCGGCACCGGCAGGCCGAGCACTTCGGCGCCCAGCAGGGCATCCAGACGGCCGACCACGCCACCGCGGAAGGCGGCAGGACGGTCGGCTTCACCGACGACGGCGACTGGATCTCCTTCCAGCCGTACAACCTGGGCAACGCGACGAGGATCACCGCCCGGGTGTCCTCGGCCGGCGCGGGCGGCCGGATCGAGGTGCGGGCGGGCTCGGCGACGGGCACCCTGCTGGGAACGATGAACGTCGCGAGCACCGGCAGCTGGGAAACCTTCACCGACGTCTCGGCGAACCTCAGCGGCCCGCCGGCCGCCACGACGACGCTGTACCTGGTCTTCCGCGGCCCGGCCGGACAGGGCTACCTGTTCGACGTGGACGCCTTCACCCTCGACACCGGCACATCTCCCTCCCCCTCGACGAGTGCGCTGCGGGGTGTGGGGTCGGGCCGGTGCCTGAACGTGGCCGGCGCGTCGCAGGCCAACGGCGCGCAGGCGCAGATCTGGGACTGCAACGGCCAGGCCAACCAGCAGTGGACGTCGACCAGTTCCGGTGAGCTGCGGGTGTACGGCACCAAGTGCTTGGATGTGAACGGGGCCGGGACGGCGGACGGCACCGCGGTGATCATCTGGGACTGCAACGGGCAGAACAACCAGAAGTGGCGCCTCAACGCCGACGGCACCATCACCGCCGTCGGGGCGAACAAGTGCCTGGACGTCAGCGGCGCCGGCACCGCCAACGGCACCAAGGTCCACATCTGGACCTGTACCGGAGCAACCAACCAGCGCTGGACCCGTGTATGAGGCCACCCGGCCTCGGACCGCACCGCGATCATCCACATGGCGCCCGGCGCGGCACAGCTTCAGCGCCGAGAAGGGGCCGCCGCGGGCCCCGCGACGAAAGGACACCCATGCTGCGACATCTGACCTCCGCCGCGCTCGGGCGCATCGCGGGGAGCGGCCGAAAGACATCTGTGCTGCGACGCCTGTCGGTGACCGTGGTGGCGATCGCCGCTGCCGCCGCCGCGACGGTGATCCCCGCCGTCCCCGCCCAGGCCGCCGCCTTCAAGGTGCTGGTGTTCTCCAAGACGGCCGGGTTCCGGCACGACTCGATCCCCGATGGGATCCAGGCCATCCGCGACCTGGGGGCCGCCAACGACTTCGCCGTCGACGCCACCGAGGACTCGAACGCCTTCAGCACGGCCAACCTGGCCCAGTACAGGGCAGTGGTGTTCCTCAACACCACCGGTGATGTGCTGAACGACAACCAGCAGGCCGCTTTCCAGACGTATGTGGACGGCGGGGGCGGTTACGTGGGGGTGCATTCGGCCGCGGACACCGAGTACAGCTGGCCGTACTACGGGCAGCTGATGGGGGCCTGGTTCAACAACCACCCGGCGATCCAGCGGGCCACCGTACGGAACGAGGACCGGGCGCACGCCGCGACCGCTCACCTGGGGACGACCTGGTCACGTACCGACGAGTGGTACAACTACCGCTCCAACCCCCGCCCGAACGTCCGGGTGCTGCAGAGCCTGGACGAGAGCAGTTACAGCGGCGGCGGCATGGGCGATCATCCGATCACCTGGTGCCGCCCCCAGTCCTCCGGACGCGCGTTCTACACCGGACTGGGTCACACCCGGGAGTCGTACGCCGACCCGAGCTTCCGCACGTTGCTGCTCGGCGGGATCCGGTACGCGGCCAAGGCCACCAACGCCGACTGCCGCCCGGAGACCGGGTACACGACGTTGTACAACGGGTCGACGACGGGCTGGTCGCAGGCCGGCCCCGGGTCGTTCGCCAACAGCGACGCCACGCTGACCTCCCAGGGCGGCATGGGCATGCTGTGGTACAGCGCCAAGGAGTTCCGCTCCTACTCGCTCAAGCTCGACTGGAGGCTGACCGGCGACTCCAACTCGGGCGTGATCGTCGGGTTCCCGGCCACCGGCGACCCGAACGCGGCGCTCAACACCGGATACGAGGTGCAGATCGACGCGACCGACACCCCGGACAAGACGACGGGGGCGATCTATGGGTTCAAGGCGGCGGACATCGCCTCACGGGACGCGGCGCTGAATCCGCCGGGTCAGTGGAACACCTATGAGCTGCTGGTGGAAGGCGAGCGGCTGCAGGTCTTCCTGAACGGCACGAAGATCAACGATTTCACCAACACCGATCCGGTCCGCTCGCTCCAGCAGGGCTACATCGGCATCCAGAACCACGGGTCCGGTGACGTGGTGTCATTCCGCAACATCCGCATCAAGGAACTGAACCCGTCGGGTAGTACGAGTGCGGTGCGGGGTGCGGGGTCGGGCCGGTGCCTGAACGTGGCCGGCGCGTCGCAGGCCAACGGCGCGCAGGTGCAGATCTGGGACTGCAACGGGCAAGCCAACCAGCAGTGGACCTCCACCAGTTCCGGTGAGCTGCGGGTGTACGGCACCAAGTGCCTGGACGTGAACGGGGCCGGGACGGCGGACGGCACCGCAGTGATCATCTGGGACTGCAACGGGCAGAACAACCAGAAGTGGCGCCTCAACGCCGACGGCACCATCACCGCCGTCGGCGCGAACAAGTGCCTGGACGTGGCCGGCGCCGGCACCGCCAACGGCACCAGGGCGCAGATCTGGACCTGCCACGGCGGAGCCAACCAGAAGTGGACCCGCGCCTGAGGCCATCTCTGACATGACGGCCGGCGTGGCCCCGATCGGGGCCACGCCGGCCACGTCCGGGGCCTCCCCTTTTCGTCCAGTCCGCCGATCAGCGCGCACGTGCGGGTCCGGTCCTTCCGCGCAGGGAGATCGGTGGGGCGACGAGGACATGGCGGTGCCGGGTGGCGGGATCGGCGATGCGCTGGATGAGCAGCTCCACGGCCGGGGCGCCGAGCTCGGCGGCGGGTACGTCGGCGGCGGTGAGCGGCGGGTGCAGGGCTCTCCGCCCTGACTCGACGCAGGACACCCCGGACTACGCGTCGTCGGCACAGCATGTCCGCACGCCTCCCAGGTCGCGTTCGGCCATGGCATGTGCGAAACCCGCCTGGGCCCCGGCAGCCGGGGCCGTACCCGGCGACCACCAGTCCGGCGGAGCGGTTGACCAGGGCGACGCGGCGGTGGCCCAGGCCGGCCAGGTGGTGCATGCATTGGGCGACGAGCGTCTCGTAGTCGATGTCGACCCCTGACATCTCCTCGGGGCGGCTGGTGCGGCCGAGCTCGCCGCCGGAGGGGACGGCAGGACGTCGAGGCCGGCGCGGGCGGCGGCGTCGACGACGCTGGCGACGAGGCCGAGCTGCATGTCGGTGAGGCGTCGGCTGGCCGGAGGGATGGCCAGCCAGATGGTGCGGGTCCTGCCCTCCCCATCGAGCCCACGGTCGCCGAGCGTTCCCAACGATCGATGCTCATCGTGCACGGTGGAGGCGATCAAGCACTAGGGCCGGTGGGCCGTGTGCCGCCACCGCCTGGCGACCGGAGACCGACGCCTCCCATGGTCATTCTTGGACCTTTCCTCCGGTTATGCGGGAGATGACCAGGGCGATGATGATGATCGCGCCGTTGAGGGCGCCTATCCACTGGGCGGGGACGCCCGCGAGGGTGAGCACGTTCTGGATCAGGTAGAGGAGCAGGACGCCGGTGAAGGCTCCGAAGATCGTTCCCTTCCCGCCGTTCAGGCTGATGCCGCCGATGACAGCGGCGGCAAAGACCGTGAAGATGTAACCGTTGCCCTGGGCGGAGGCGACAGAGGCCAGCCGGCCGGACAGCAGCAATCCGCTGAGCGCGGCCAGGACGCTGGCCGTGACGATGACGATCCCCAGCACTCGATCGGTGCGGATGCCGGCCGCCTTCGCGGCGTTGACGTTGCCGCCGATGGCGTACAGCGACCGGCCGAAGCCGGTGAAGCCCAGCACCACGATCCCGATCGCGAACAGCGCCAGGCAGATCCAGATGGAGGCGGGCACCCCGAGCCACAGGGCCGTGCCGAGATACATCATCGATTCGGGGAGCTGGAAGAACGTCTGCCCTCCGGAGATCCCAGTCAGCATGCCTCGCAGCACGATGAGCATGCCGAGCGTGAGGATGAAGCCGTTGAGCCCGAACCGGATGATGAGCAGCGCGTTGACGACGCCCACCAGCAGACCGACAGCGAGGGTGACAGGAACAGCCCAGGCGCCCGGAAGCAGGCCCAGGCCGTGCCCCGCACCCGCGGACACGGTGAGCCAGGCGGCCACCCCGGGCGCCAGCCCCATGGTGGACTCCAGCGAAAGGTCCATCTTCTTGACGACCAGCACCATGGTCTGCGCGAGGACCAATATCGCGATCTCCGACATGGTCTGCAGGATGTTGACGATGTTGTCGGGTTGCAGGAATACCGGGCTGACGAACTGTCCTACCACCCCGATGACGATGATCGCGGGGATGAGCGCCAGATCGCGCAGGTGAGCGAAGGCGATCCGCCGCCGGTTGCCGCCGGCCGGGGGCGGACCGGTTCCCGGCGTGCCGGGGGTGGCGTCCGGGCCCGCGGTCGCGGTCTCATGCATCGAGGTCCACTCCTTCCATGGCGGCCACGAGGTCGTGGTCGTGCCAGCCGCTGGCCATCTCGGCGACCAGGCGGCCCTGGAACATCACCAGGACGCGGTCGCACATCCGCAGGTCGTCCAGCTCGTCGGACGCGATGAGCGCGCCCGTGCCCGACCGGACGATCTCCTCGACCTTGTCGAGGAGGAATTCTTTGGACCGCACGTCGACGCCGGCGGTCGGGTTGATGAGGACGAGCAGCCGTGGGTCGTTGGCGATCGCCCGAGCCATCACGACTTTCTGCTGGTTCCCTCCGGAGAGTCCCGAGACCGGAAGGGCAGGTCCTGGAGCCTTGATCGTCAACCGCTCGATCATGGACTGGGCGAGGGCGTCCCGGCGACGCCCGCTGATGAATCCCGACGGACCAAGCCGTTCGGGAACCGTCAACGTGGTGTTGTCCGCGATGGACATCTCGGGCACGAAGCCCTGATGGTGGCGGTCCTGCGGGACGAAACCGACACCGGCCGCCAGGGCCGCGGACACGCTGCCGGGCCGTGGGCGCTGTCCGGCGATCTCTACGGTGCCCGCGCCCGCCGTGCGCAGGCCGACGACCGTCTCGGCCACCTCGGTACGGCCGCTGCTCGCCGCGCCGGCCAGACCGACGATCTCACCCGCGCGGACCTGGAACGACACATCGTCGTAGGCGCCCTCCGCCGACAGACCCTCGACTTTGAGCACGTGCTCGTCGCCGGGCCGGCGCACGGCTTCACGCCCCTGCTGTCCGGCGGCCGTGGCGGCCTCGCCGGTCATCGCCGCGACCAGCTCCGCGCGCGGCAGCCGTTTCACGGCGGCGGTGAGGATGTGGCGCGCGTCCCGGAAGACCGTCACCATGTCGCAGATCTCGTAGATCTCCTGCAGGTGGTGACTGATGAAGAGGAACGTGACGCCCTGCTGCTGGAGATCACGGATCCGGTCGAAGAGCCGGGTGATCGCTGCGGCGTCCAGCTGGGCCGTCGGCTCGTCCAGGATGACGAAGCGCGCGCCGAACGACAGCGCCCTGGCGATCTCGACGAACTGCCGCTGCTCGATGGTGAGGTCTCCCGCCCTGGTTCCGGCGCTCACGTCCACCGACCAGCTCTCCAGCAGTTCCCGGGCTTGGCGGCGGAGCGTGCGCCAGCTGATCAGTCCGGCGCGGCCCCGGCTGTACCGGTTGAGGAACAGGTTCTCGGCGACCGTCAGCTCGGGGATGATCGTCGATTTCTGGTAGACGCAGGCCACCCGCTGCCGCCAGGCGTCGCGGTCGGCGAGCCGTGGCGCCGGCTGCCCGCCGAAGGTCAGCGTCCCCTCATCCGGCTCCTGCAGACCAGTCAGGATCGACACCAGGGTCGACTTGCCGGCACCGTTGCGCCCCACGAGCGCGTGGGTCTCACCCGGCATGATCGTGATCCCTGCGCCGTCGAGCGCCAGCGTCGGACCGAACCGCTTGGTGATCCCCGCAGCCTCGGCGACGGGTGACCCTGCCGGGGCACACCCGCCGCCGCTCGGGGCTGGACCGGAGCTCGTCACCGGCTCCCGATCGCCCATATGAACCGCCTTCTTCTCTCGCGGCTTCCGGTCAGCCGAGGTTGTTGCCCCACAGGGACTTGTCGTCGCTCTTCAGGCTCTTGACGCCGCCGTAGGTACCGCCGTCGGCGGTGACGAGCGGGGCCGAGAGCTGGTCCTCCAGCACGCCCGGGCGGACCTGGATGATGGTGCTGTCATGGTCGGTCGGGCCCGGCTGGAACGTCTTGCCGTCGATCGCGGCTTTGATGTAGTACAGGGCGTACTTGGCGTAGAGGTCGGCCGGCTGCGAGACGGTCGCGTCGATCTTGCCCTCGGCGATGTTCTTGAGCTCCTCTGGGATGCCGTCGTTGGAGACGACGAAGACGTGCTTGGGATCGTCCGGCTTCACCAGCAGCCCCCGCTGTTGCAGCACCTGCAGCGTCCCGGCGAGCGCGAAGCTCGACTGCATGTAGACGCCCTTGATGTCGGGGTTGGCGACCAGGTCCGTCTGCAGCTTCTGCGCGGCGATCGCGCCGTCCCAGTTCGTGGCCTCCCCGAAGACCTTGATGCCGGGGTAGTTCTTCTTCATGCAGTCGTTGAAGGCCTCGGTGCGGTCGCGGCCATTGATCGAGGCGAGGTCGCCCTGCAGCATGACGACCTTGCCTTTGCCGCCGAGCTTGGTGCCGAGGAACTGGCAGGCCTTCTCGCCGTACGCGCGGTTGTCGGCCCGTACGACCATGTAGACGTCTCCGGTGTCGGGCCGGGTGTCGACGGTGACGACGGGAATCTTCTTCGCGGCGAGTTGCTGGAGGGTCGGGGCGATGGCGGCGGTGTCCTGAGGTGCCATCGCGACGCCCTTCACGCCCTGACTCATGAACGTCTGCACGTTGGCGGTCAGCTTGGCGACGTCGTTCTGGGAGTTGGTGGTCTTGATGTCCAGGCCGAGCTCCTTAGCGTACTCGGGGGTGTACTTGATGTAGGAATTCCAGAAGTCGGTGTCGGAGCGCGGGTAGTCGACGCCCACCACGGGGGAGCCGCCGCCGTTGGTCGCCGCGGTGCCGGAGCCGCCGGAGCCGCCACCGCAGGCCGAGAGGAGGGAAAGGGCCAGGCAGGAGCCGATGCCAGCCAGGGTTGCCGACCTGAATTTCATGTGTTCTCCTTGCCGCTGACCTCGGTCTCGCCGAGGGACACGGTGGGTGCTGAGTCAGTTGCGCGGACGGATGCGCAGGCCGCTCATGCCGCCGTCCACGGCAAGATCGGTTCCTGTTGTGGCTCCGGCGAGCGGGCTCGCCGGATACGCGATGGCCGCGGCGACTTCCTGCGCGGTCACGAGCCGGCCGGTGGGCCGGCGCGCTTCCGGGGCGCGGCGTTCCGCGGACGGGCCGGACGCCGCCTCCAGCAACCGGCCGACCCAGGGGGTGTCGACGGTGCCGGGATCGACGCACGTGAGGTCGAGGCAGGCGACGCGTGCGCCCCGCTCGGCGAGGAGCGCCGCGGTCGCCGGCCCTATGCCGGAGGCGCCGCCGGTGACGATCGCGGCCAGGCCCTCGGATTCCCAGGAGTCGTTCATCAGGTGGCCGCCCATTCCGGGCCGTCCGGATAGCGGTGGCGGGCGACGGACTCCGGGTGGAGCTGGGCACCGATGCCGGGAGCCACAGGGGCGCGGTAGTGGCCGTCACTGATCCGGACCGGGTCGGTGAAGTGTTCGTGCAGGTGGTCGACGTACTCGATCACCCGGTCCTCGGTGGTACCGCTCACCGCGACGTAGTCGAACATGGCAAGGTGCTGGACCATCTCGCACAGCCCGACGCCGCCGGCGTGCGGGCAGACCGGGACGCCGAACTTCGCGGCCAGCAGCAAGATGGCGACGTTCTCGGTGACGCCCGCCACCCTGCTCGCGTCCAGCTGCAGGATGTCGATCGCGCCGGCCTGGAGCAGCTGCTTGAACATCACCTTGTTGTGGGTGTGCTCGCCGGTCGCCACCTTCATCGGCGCCACGGCCTGGCGGATCGCCGCGTGTCCGAGGATGTCGTCGGGCGAGGTGGGCTCCTCGATCCAGTACGGCTCGTACTGCGCGAGCGGCCGAAGCCATTCGATGGCCTGAGGAACGCCCCAGGCCTGGTTGGCGTCGATGGCGATGCGGATGTCCGGACCGACGGCCGAGCGGGCCAGTGCGAGGCGACGCAGATCGGTCTTCTGATCGGCGCCGACCTTCAGTTTGATCTGAGTGAAGCCCTCGGCCACCGCCTGCTTGGCCAGACGGGTGAGTTTGTCGTCGGTGTAGCCCAGCCAGCCCGGGGTGGTGGTGTAGGCGGGGTACCCGTGCGCGAGCAGGTGTCGCGTCCGCTCGGCCCGGCCAGGCTCGGCACGCCGGAGAATGGCCAGTGCCTCCTCGCGCGTCAGCGCGTCCTGCAGGTACCGGAAGTCGACCAGGTCGACGAGCCGCTCCGGGGACATCTCCGCCAGCAGCCGCCAGACCGGCTTGCCTTCCCGGCGGCCGTAGAGATCCCATATCGCGTTGTCGATGGCGGCCACTGCCATGTGGATGGTGCCCTTCTCCGGGCCGAGCCACCGCAACTGGCTGTCACCGGTGAGCCTGCGGGAGAGCGCCCCGAGGTCGGCGAGCACCTCCTCCACCGGCAGGCCGACCACCAGCGGCGCCAGTGTCTTCACGGCGGCGACCTGGAGGTCGTTGCCGCGGCCCACGGTGAACGCGAGTCCGTAACCCTCGCCACCCGTGCTGGTGCGGATCGTCACGTAGGCGGCGGAGTAGTCCGGTTCGGGGTTCATCGCGTCGGAGCCGTCGAGCTGGCGTGAGGTGGGGAACCGGACGTCCAGCGCCTCGACGGCGCTGATCACCTCAGTCACGGCGGCCGGCGCTTTCCCAGATGCGTTTCGTCTGCATCAACGTTGCATGACGTCGATTCTTCGACATGGGATGGATTTATACGCGCCCGGGGATGTCGTGTCTAGGCTTGTCGTCGGACTTCCCGTATCGATACACGTAAAAACGTAGACGCCATCCGATACACACGGAGATGATCAAGGTAGACATGGGATCTCTGCTTCCAAGCATGGGATGTCGCTGTTACGCTGCGGGAACGTACCGATCACCACGTCCGGCTCTCCCCGAAGGCCGGACCGCCCCGGGGGACCGTCGATGTCATTGACCGACAAGGCCATCACGCGGATTCGCGAGCTCGTCCAGTCCGGAGAGCTGCCGCCCGGTTCCAAGCTGCCGCCCGAGCAGCAGCTGGCCACCGAGCTCGGCCTGTCGCGCAACCTCATGCGCGAGGCCGTCAAAGCGCTGGTCGTCGCCCGGGTACTGGAAATACGCCGAGGTGACGGCACCTACGTGACCAGTCTCGAGCCGAGCCTCCTGCTCGGAGGGGTCGGCGGCGCGGTCGAACTGCTCCAGGGCGACACGCTCCTGGAGGTCACCGAGGTGCGGCGGCTGTTCGAGCCCATCGCCACCGGGCTGGCCGCGGTGCGGATCTCCGCCCAGCAGCTCCGCGAGGTCGAGCAGCATCTCGCCGCCATGCGTGAGGCGCGTGACGACGTCGAACTGCTGAACCGGCACGACGCCGAGTTCCACCGGGCGGTCATCGCCGCCACGGGCAACCAGACCCTGGCGACCCTGCTGGAAGGCATCGCCGGCCGTACGCTGCGGGCCCGGGTGTGGCGGGGACTGGTGGACGACAATGCCGCCCCCCGCACGCTCGCCGAACACGAAGCCATCTACGAAGCGCTGGCCGAAGGGGACGCCGCGCTGGCCGAGGCCGCGGCGCTCATGCACGTCAGCACAACGGAGCGCTGGCTGCGCACACACCTTCAGCAGAGCGATACGTCGACCGCCGGCGTCGGCACGCGGCCATCCTGATGGACCCCCGCCCTCGCCCTCGGCACCCGGCCGGCCCTGACACGAGACCGATGCGACACCCGGTCCGGCCACGACAGCATTGTCGGCCGTGACCTCCTGATACACCTCCCAGGAGGGGCGATGAGATTCCTGCGTGGCGGACCCGCGGGCCTCGAGCGTCCCGCCGTCCTCGGCACCGATGGCACACCCCGCGACCTGTCCCGTCTGACCTCCGACATCGACGGCCGGTTCCTGTCGGGCGGCGGCGTCGAACGCGCCCGCGCGGGGTCCCGGGCGAGCCCGTGGTATTCATGAAGGCCGCGAACACCGTGATCGGCCCGGACGACACCGTGCTCGTCCCGCGTACCAGCGTCAAGACCGACTACGAGATGGAACTGGCGGTGATCATCGGCGGCACCGCGCGTTACCTGGACTCACCGGAGGATGCCGATGCCGTCATAGCGGGGTACACGATCGCCGACGACGTCAGCGAGCGGGCCTTCCAGCACGAGCGCGGCGGACAGTGGGACAAGGGGAAGTCCTGCGAGGCCTTCAACCCCCTCGGCCCTTGGCTCGTCACACCGGACGAAGTCGGCGACCCGCAGGCGCTCGGCATGCGCCTGTGGGTCAACGGGCGGCTCCGCCAGGGGTGACGCCCTTGGGGTCAGACGCGGGTCCATTTCTGGTTGGCGCCGCCGTGGCAGGTCCAGATGTGCACCTTGGTGCCGTTGGCGGTGCCGGCGCCGGTGACGTCCAGGCACTTGTTCGCGCCGACGGCGGTGATGGTGCCGTCGGCGTTGAGGCGCCACTTCTGGTTGTTCTGCCCGTTGCAGTCCCAGATGATCACCGCGGTGCCGTCCGCTGTCCCGGCCCCGTTCACGTCCAGGCACTTGGTGCCGTAGACGCGCAGCTCGCCGGCGCTGGTGGAGGTCCACTGCTGGTTGACCTGGCCGTTGCAGTCCCAGATCTGCGCCTGCGCGCCGTTGGCCTGCGAGGCGCCGCTGACGTCCAGGCACCGCCCCGATCCGACGCCCTTCAAGGCGCTGGAGGTCGGTGAAGGCCCCGGAGTATCGGGCGGCAGCAGCGTGATGGTGAAGGTCTCATCGGCGTTGGTGTGCGGCAGGTTCACCGTCGTGCCGTTGTCCGACAGCGTCACCACCGTGTTCTGCACGGTCACCGGACCCGCGACGGCGCCCCCGCCGTTGTACGGGATGCGCTCGGCCACCACCCGCACCTGATTGCTCTGCACGATGCCGCTGGTCGTGTCCAGCCGTTGCAGGTTGACCGTGATGTTGCCGGTGGTGCGGCCTCCGCCGACCAGGATCTTCGCCTCTCCGCTCGCCTTGGTCGCGAAGGCGTCGTACGAGGTGCTGGGGCTGACAGAGGCGATCTGCCCGGTCTGGGAGCCATAGAAGCGGTAGACCCACCATTCGCCCTTCGGCTGGTACTGCCCGGCGGAGTTGCGGACGAGCAGGTTGGCCAGGTCATTGTGCAGGTTGCCCCCGCCGGCCCAGTTGGCGCGCAGGCCGTCGGCGCCGGCCCGCTCCAGCCTGGCGATGTACCAGGAGCCGTCACCTGGGTTCTGCTCGTTCGCTGCGCCGTATTCGTTGATCTGGTACGGGCGCGGGTGCGGGATGCCGCGGGAGCCGAGGGTGGTGTTCGCGGTGGCCACGTTGGCCACCGGGTCGCCGGGCAGGGAGTGCCAGCTGACGATGTCGGGGACGACGTCGTTGGCCTTGACGTAGTCGAGGTACTGGGTCCAGAAGCCGCCGGTGGACGGCACACAGGCGCAGCTGGGGCCGACGATCAGGTGGGAAGGGAAGGCGGCGCGGATGCGCTGGAAGGCACGCTTCCACATCTCGAAGTACTGGGAGATGGGGCGGTTCCAGAACAGGGTGATGTTGGGTTCGTTCCACAGGTCCCACTGGACCGGAGCGCCGGTGGCCCGCACGTCATTGATCAGGCGGGTGAGGAAGGCGTCGTAGTCGGTCCAGTTGCCGTTGTCGCCGGGGAAGCGGGAGATGGGGTAGCCGTCGGCGCCCCACAGATCGTGCACCAGCAGAATGAACTCCCCGCCCAGCGACCGGGTGCGCAGCAACTGCGCGCGGGTGGCGTTCCACCGGCGGTCGTACTTACCGGACACCCAGCCGCCCGGGCCGTCCAGCTGCGCGCCCCCGGCCCGCATGTACCGGAACTTCACGTCTTTGAAGAATTGGTCCGGGGGGTTGGCTGCGTCCTCCGTCATGCCGTAGATCCACCCAGAGGCCCGGTAGGTCGGGGAGCCGGCCGCGACGGAGAAGTTCACGGTGATCGACTCGTCCGCGGCCTGGGCCGGCGCTGTCCCGAGGACGGACCCGGCGACGAGCGCGCCGATGGCGAACAGAGCGGCGATGCTGCGACGGCCTGTGCGCCGCCTCTTACCTTTCGTGTCCACTCATAACTCCTCGCGCAGAGGGGAGTATGCGGATGACGCGACCACCGGCGACCGTCTCCTGGGAGACCGCCCATTTGCCCGCCCTGGACGTACGAGACGCTGCCGGGCGGCCTCGGCACGGCGGTCGACGCCGCCGATGGTGGTCTTGCACTGCTCACCCTGGTTTCGGGTGCCGTACGCGCGTGTGGGCAGGATTGAGTCGGTGGGACGGTCGGTCTACGTCCGGGGAAGCGCCATCATCGAATCGATTCGCGGGAAGCGTAGATCTCGTCGGCGAGGGATGTCAATGGCATGTTTCCTGGACGTGAAGGACGCCTTTCGGCGATCGGCAGAGGAGGAGGCTTCCTCGGCGTATGTGCGGAGGGAATCCTGCGCCCGGTACAGAGCCTGAAAGTTTCATACTCATCGCGCGTCTGACCATCCGGAGCGTATCGCCGATCCTTGCCGGTCCGGAGAGGTGAGACAGGCACCGCACCATCGGCGTCGCCCGTAAAGGCGGCCCTGGAAAGGCGGCGAGACCATCGCCCAGTGGAACAGGAAAGGCGGTCTCTGGTTCCCTGGATAAGCATGCTTTACGCGCATGTTGGGGAGACCCGAATCGATTCGACATGACCATCGAGGAGAAGCACTTCACCGACTCATGCCTTCGCACCCTTCAACTCCGACAGTTGCCGGTAACCCTCCAGGAGATCCTTCATGCAAACATCACGCCTACTTCCCGCTCTGGCCGCGGTCTTATTAGGACTGTTACTGTCCGCGGTGCCGCTGCCGGCGCACGCGAGCGCTCCGCAGTTCAAGGTGCTGCTGTTCACCGAGACCGCGAGCGGCGCCTACCGGCACGACTCCATCCCCGCCGGTGTCGCGATGTTCCAGCAGATGGCGACCGACAACAACTTCCAGCTCGACCACAGTGAGAATTCCGCCGTCTTCACGACCGCGACCCTGAACACCTACGACGCGGTGATCATGTTCCAGACCAACGGCATGGTGTGGGACAACGACGCCCAGCGTCAGGCCTTCCAGGCGTATGTGCGCAGCGGCCGCGGCGTCGTCGCGATCCACAACGCCACCGACATGAACATCGAGGCGCAGTTCCCCTGGTGGGACCAGGTCGTGCTGGCCGGCGCGCACATGACCGCGCATTCGGCGACCCTGCAGGGCACCGCCAAGGTGGCCGACAAGGTTCACCCCTCCACGAAGGGGCTGCCGGATCGGTGGGTGCGTCCGGAGGAGTGGTACAACTTCGACAAGAACATGCGCGGCTCGGTGCACGTGCTGGTGACCGCGGACGAGACCACCTATGACGCGGGGCCGAGCAAGATGGGCGCCGACCACCCGATCTCCTGGTGCCACAACCCGGAGGGCGGCCGGGTGTGGGCCACCGCGATGGGTCACCAGGCGTCCTCCTATTCGGAGCCGCTGTTCAAACAGCACCTGCTGGGTGGGGTGAAGTGGGCGGCGGGAGCGGAGCCGGGTGACTGCGGCGGCACGGTCGCGGCCCGGTTCCAGAAGGTCACGCTCGACGGCGCACCGGACCAGCCGATGGAACTGGACGTGGCCGCCGACGGCAGGGTCTTCTACATCTCGCGCTCGGGCAAGGTGAACATGATCCCCGCCAATGGCGGGGGCACGCGTGTCATCGCCACCCTGCCGGTGTACGACGGCGGCGAGGACGGCGGCATCGGGCTGGCGCTGGATCCGAACTTCGCCACCAACGGCTGGATCTACGTCAACTATTCGCCGTCCAACGGCGGTGAGGTGAACCGGGTGTCGAGGTTCACCTTCAACGGCACCAGCCTCGACGTGGCGAGCGAGAAGAAGATCATCGAGGTTCCGGCGTACCGCAACGTCGACGAGCCCGGTCACACCGGCGGCTACCTCGCGTTCGGCCCGGGCGGCAACCTGTACATCGGCCCGGGTGACGACACCAATCCCCACGCGTCCAGCGGCTACACCCCGATCGACGAGCGGCCGGGCCGGGAGCATTACGACGCCCAGCGGTCCTCGGCCAACACCAACGACCTGCGCGGCAAGATCCTGCGCATCCACCCCGAGCCCGACGGCACCTACACGATTCCGTCCGGCAACCTGTTCGCGCCCGGCACCGCCAAGACGCGGCCGGAGATCTACGCGATGGGCTTCCGCAACCCGTTCCGCTTCTCCGTCGACAAGGTGACCGGCTGGATCTCGGTGGGTGACTACGGCCCCGACGCGGGCGCCGCGAACTCCAGCCGCGGTCCCGAGGGCACGGTCGAGTGGAACCTGATCAAGCAGCCGGGCTTCTACGGCTGGCCGTACTGCGTCGCGAACAACATCCCGTACAACGACTACAACTTCGCCACCAACACCTCCGGCGCGAAGTTCAACTGCTCGGCGCCCGTCAACAACTCGCCCAACAACACCGGCCTGACCAACCTGCCCGCGGCCAAGCCCGCGACCGTCTGGTACAACTACCACGCCTCGGCCGAGTTCCCCGAGATCGACTGCTGCGGCGGTGCCGGCCCGATGGGGGGCCCGTTCTACCGCTACGACCCGGCCGGCACCTCTGACCGCAAGTTCCCCCAGTATTTCGACGGCACGCCGTTCTTCTATGAATGGAGCCGGAACTTCGTCAAGGAGTTCCGCCTGGACTCCTCGGGCAACCTCCTGAAGATCAACCCCTTCGTGGCACAGCTCGCCCCGCATGCGCCGATCGACATGAAGTTCGGTCCGGACGGCGCCCTGTACATGGCCGACTGGGGCAACGGCTTCGGCCACGCGAACACCGATGACAGCATCTACCGCGTCGACTACGTTGCCGGAAACCGCGCACCCCTGCCCAAGGCGATCGCCAACCCCGACTCGGGCACGGCGCCGCTGACGGTGGCGTTCTCCTCCGCCGGCTCGTCCGATCCCGACGGCGACGCGATCACCTACGCGTGGGACTTCGGCGACGGTGGCACCTCCACCAGCGCCAACCCGTCCCACACCTACAACGCCAACGGCACCTACACGGTCAAGCTGACCGTACGGGACTCCGGCGGGAAGACGGGCAGCGTCACGTTGCCCATCGTCGTCGGCAACACCCGTCCCAACGTCGTCTTCTCGGCTCCGCCCGACGGCGGGTTCATCGACTTCGGCGACCAGGTGGCCTACACGGTGAACGTCACCGACCCCGAGGACGGCGCCGTCGACTGCACCAAGGTCAACGTGATCACCGCGCTCGGCCATGACCAGCACTCCCACGACACCGGTCAGTACACCGGTTGCTCCGGAACGGTCACGACCACCGCCTCCGGCCATGACGACGCCTCCAACGTCTACTACGTCCTGTCCGCCGACTACACCGACAAGGGCGGCCTGAAGGGCAGCGCCGGCATCACCCTGCAGCCCAAGCACAAGCAGGCCGAGCACTTCACCGGCTCGTCCGGAATCCGGATCATCGACGAGCCGGGAGCCGAGGGCGGCAGGCGCATCGGCGACATCTCCAACAACGACTGGATCTCCTTCAGGCCGATCAACCTGTCCGGGATCGACACGGTGTCCTTCCGCGTCTCGGCGCCGTCCAACACCGGGGCGTCCATCGAACTGCACGCCGACTCGCCGACCGGGGCGCTCATCGCCTCCAGTCCCGTGCCGGCGACCGGGGGATGGAACAGCTACGTGTCCCTGCCCGCGGTGCGGGTCACCGACCCCGGTGGCACCCGTAACGTCTACGTCGTCTTCAAGGCGCCGTCGGGGAACTCGTTCGACGTGGACTCGTTCACCTTCAACGGCAAGGGCGTCGGGCAGGGCGGCGGCTCATCGGGCAGCACGAGCGCGCTGCGGGGTGTGGGGTCGAACCGGTGTCTGGACGTCAGCGGCGCCTCGCAGACGAACGGCGCGCAGGTGCAGATCTGGGACTGCAACGGGCAGGTCAACCAGCAGTGGACCTCCACCAGCACCGGTGAGCTGCGCGTCTACGGCACCAAGTGCCTGGACGTGAATGGGGGAGGGACGGCGGACGGCACCAGCGTGATCATCTGGGACTGCAACGGCCAGAACAACCAGAAGTGGCGCCTCAACGCCGACGGCACCATCACCGCCGTCGCGGCGAACAAGTGCCTGGACGTGTCCGGCGCCGGCACCGCCAACGGCGCCAGGGTGCAGATCTGGGCGTGCAACGGCCAGAACAATCAGAAGTGGACCCGCGTGTGATGCCAATGTGACGCCCGACCCTGGAGCCGGCCCGGTCTCCGGACCGGCTCCGGTGGCCGGCGTGCTGCTGATAGGTATCCACCGGAACTGAGGCGGCGCGCGGTCCGGACGGTCCACGAAGCCATCTATTTCGCTCTGTGGTGTGACGGAGGATGTCGCCGGTATCGCGCAGCTGGACCGCCTGGCCGACCAGGCTTCCCGTCCAGAAAAGTCCTGGTCGACCAGGGGTTCGAGAACTCGGTCGTCACTTACGGAGCCCGTTCGTGGGAATCGTCGAAATCCTCATACTGACAGCCGTCGGGTATGCGACCACGAGCATTACTCTTGCCGGCTCCCGAATCGCGGGTTGCTGGGCGATGATCAATGTGATGACCAGACGCCTGACC
This sequence comes from Nonomuraea sp. SYSU D8015, assembly GCF_008065375.1. Classification (GTDB taxonomy): domain Bacteria; phylum Actinomycetota; class Actinomycetes; order Streptosporangiales; family Streptosporangiaceae; genus Nonomuraea. The sequence goes on along the minus strand of NZ_VJYI01000023.1, from coordinate 6,975 downwards.
GGCACCTCCGCCCCGACCTGGCACGGCACCTGACCAGCCCCTCTGAGCCGCCGAAGGCTGGTTGCACGTCATACACGTATTCAGGGGGACCCACAATCGCGCCGAGTGGTTCAGTTTCGGGGGATGCGTACGGGCAGAGACGGGAAGCACCTCTTGGTGGCGATGATGAGGGCTGCGGCGAGCAGGATCGTCAAGCCGGCGAAGGTCTGTGGCATCCCGAACGCCCCAGCGGACCATCCGACCGCCATGGGGCCGAGAAGTTGACCGCTGTAGGTGAGGGTGCCGACCTTGGAGAGCGCGGCCGCCGCATTGGAGGTGTCCGAGCTCGCGCCGTCGTGGCCGGCCGCGCTGAGAATGATGGGGATCAGTACGGCAAGGCCGAGGCCGAGGATGGCGAAGCCGGCGATGGCCGGGCCGGGGACGCGGCTGAACACGACCACGACGAGCCCGGTGACGGCGATCAGTCCGCTGATGCGGACAAGAATGGAAGGCCCGAGGCGTTCCTGGAAGCGGTCGCCCAGGAGACGAGCGCCGGCCTCGCAGACGTTGTAGCAGATGTAGCCCAGGGACGCGGTGCCCAGCGAGGCGCCGAGGTCCTCATGGAGGAACACCCCGCTCCAGCTGCCCACGACGCCGGAGATGACGAACACCAGGACTCCGGTCGCCCCGAGGAGAAGGACGCGAGAGGTCCAGCCGGTCCACCACCCCGTCCGCTGTGCGGGGCGGGGCTGTTGTGGGCTGCGGTCGGTGTGGGCAGGCAGCAGGTGCCGTCCGGTGATGAGCGCCATGGCCACAGTGACAGCGGTGATGAGCAGGAAGTGCTGGGCGAGGGACAGCCCGGCGGCGAGGGCGGCACCGCCGAGCAGGGAGCCGGCGGCGGCGCCGATGCTCCAGCCGGCATGGCAAGCGTTCATGATCGGCCGGTGGCGGGCGCGCTCGACGGCGACGGCGTGAGCGTTCATCGCGATGTCCATCAGCCCGTCGATTGCGCCGAACATCAGCAGGACGAGGCCGAACGTCACTTGGTCGGCGACGAGCGCGAAGGCCAGGAGGGCCAGTGGCAGGGCGAGCGTGGTGGTGCGGACGACGGGTCCGCTGCCGAACCGGCCGACGAGTCGTCCGGTCAGTTGCATGGCAGCCAGGCCGGACAGGACGGGCAGCATCAGGAAGACGCCGAGTCTGCCCTCGGACAGGCCGAGGTCGAGTTTCAGCGAAGGGATCTGGACGAAGTAGCTGGCGAACAGCAGGCCGGTGAGGAAGAAGGGCGCTGCGGCAGCTCGGCGGGCGCGGCCGAAGCCGCGCCGGTCATGGTCTGACGGCACGTGCGAGGTCGGGGCGGGCACCGGGTGTCATGTCCTCTGGATAGGCGGTGTGCTTGCGCTGGGCGGACATGACGGTGTTCATCCCGGCCTCCTAGATCGACGGGCGCCTCTGGAAGTTCAGCAAAGGAGGGATACGGCATGCAACTTCTTTATCGGCGTACGCATGTCGCTGATCGTGGGCGTGGCACGGCCACGAACGGGGACCACGCGTCGTCGGCGCCGTTCAGGTTGGACGCCGTGGCGCCGAACGCCGGCAGGACGTGCCCGGCAGAGACGGCGGTGCCGATGCGGGCGGCGCGGGTACAGCGGCGGGCCAGTGCGATGAAACCGGGGACGAGAAGGACCAGCGCCCCCTCGCTGTTTCTTGGGATGTCACGGCGCAACGCTAGAGACCGCCCGGTTCCGGGCGCGTCCGCCGGAGAGGGCGATCGCCTACCATCGGAAGCTGACCCGGCCATCTCGGCCGGCTGACGCCCATGGTCTGGCCGGGCAGTACCGTTCGGCGTGTGGACCCCTCGCACGACTCGCCCACGTGCCCCGGCGCCCGCCCTGCGCGGACCTGGCGCTCGCCGGGCTGCCGGCCGTCTGGGCCGTCGCGGGGGTGCTGCCGGCGGGCCCCGCTCTGGGCCGAGATCGCCTTCGCCTTGGTGACGACGGTGCCGCTGGCGGTGCGGCGGCACACGCCGCCGCTCGCGCTGGCCGTCATCGTGGCCGCACTGTTGCTGCGGGCGGCCGCTGTCGACGGCCCGCCGGCCACGGTCGCGCCGTTTCCGGCGATCCTGGTGGCCGCGTTCTCGGCTGTGCTGCGCCTACGATCGTCGGCGGTGGCGTTCGGGGCGTCGGCCGGCGCGGTCGGGAGCACGGCCGACGCGATCGCCCTGCGTTCCACGACACCCGGCCGGGCATCGGATCGGCCCTGGTCATGGTCTTCTTCGTGACCGGCGGGTGGACGGCCGGGCGGCTGCTGCCTGCCGGGAGGTCCAGTTGCACGACGCCGAAGAGCGTACGCACGAGCGGGCTACCGATGCGGCTGGTGGAGCGAGGATAGCCGCGCGCGTGCGTCCGGACAAGCGCCACCGGCCGTGCAGCGCCGTCGGCCTCCTCCGCGGCACGGCCTGGTCGGATGCAGGGTCCTGATCGCCGACGACCACGCGCTGGAGACCGCCGAACGCGAACACCTCTACCACGAAATACGCTGTCTCCTCGCCGCCCGCCCGGAAAGAGGGCTCACCCGACACTGGTCCACCGCCCTCACTGCCGGGCGACGCCTATGACGAGTGACCTACCTGGTGGCGGCGGCAGCGGGTCGGTAGACCGAGATATGACTGGTGCTGTCGGAGTCGAACGGCCGACGATCCCAGTCCGCATATCGCTCGTGAAGTTGAAGACCGGCTTGGCTCGCCATCAGGTCCAACTCACTGGGCCAGCAATACCGAAGCGCCACGGGCAACATACGAATTCCATCGGTGGAAAAGGTGATGGTCTGCTTCGCATACCGCTGGGCGACCGCGTCATGTCGGTAGACCTGGATCGTCGCGGAATCCTCGGTCACCTCAAGCGCTTCAACCCGCGAACCCCGATCGAACTTGGCCGGGTCCGGTACGAAGCACTCGATGACGAACGCGCCATCCGGCTGGAGGGCCCGCGCGACGTTGTGGAAGCAGTCCCTCTGCCGTTCCTGGCTCGGCAGGTTGAACAGGGTGTTGAAAACAAGAAAGACCAAGCTGAAAGACCCTTCGACGGGCACGTCCGCCATGTCGCCTACAGTGACCGGAATCCGTTTTCCACCTGGTCTCTCCCGCATCCGTTCAACCATCGCCGCCGAACCCTCGACGCCCGCGACGGCGATGCCTCGTGCGGCGAGGGGCAGTGTGACGCGGCCGGTGCCACTCGCGAGTTCAAGAACGGGCCCCGCACCTGCCAGCTCGGCCAGGAACCCCACTGCCGCAGCTGGATCCGGTCCGTCGCCGTAGTGGTCCGCCCATCGGTCACCGAAGAAAGCCGCATCATCGAACCCAGACATGCCGCCAGGCAATCATTCTTACCATCACCGACGCTATTGATTTTCGGCTGTTCTGAGGCTTTGCGCCCACCCGAGGGCCGGCCGGGAGCTGTCCTTGGCGCTCCGCTCGGGTCTCCGCTGGGAGCGTTACTGGACGGGTGGACCTGTTGACCGACCGGGGATGCGCCAACGGACCGACGACGTGGAGCTGGTCCCCGCCACGGTGCGCCGCCCCCGGCCGCCGATCTGGTCGTTGCCGTCTGGCCGCGGCGTCCTCCGATGCGTCGCGCGGCGGTCTCGACCCGCAGTCCCGGCGCGACACCTGGGACCTGATCGAGGGCGTGCGCTCTCGCGGGGTGACGATCGTGCTGGTCACCCCCTTCATGGAGGAGGCCGAGCCCCGGCCTCCGGTGACCGAGACCCCGATGCGGTAGTGATCGCGGACGACCATCCCGTCGTCAGGGATGGGCTGAGCAGCATGTTCGCCTCCGCACCCGGATTCGAGGTGCTGGGCGAGGCCGCGGACGGCGCCACAGCCGTACGGCTCGCCCAGGAGCTCCGGCCCGACGTGATCCTGATGGACCTGCGCATGCCGGGCATGGACGGGCTGACCGCGATCAACGAGCTGACCAGGCTCGGCGTCACCGCGCGCGTGCTGGTGCTGACGACCTACGACACCGATACCCACGCCCTTCCGGCGATCGAGGCGCGGCTCCGGCTCCACGGACCGCCACGATCCGCCCCTGGCCGTAGCCGAATGGACGGCCGCACTCGCCCCCGCATTCAGTCCGCGGCGCCAGGCGGCCGGACAGCGATCAGGAAGAGTTCGATCGCCGGGGTCAATCAGCCGCGGACAAGAACGAGGCTCGGGACGAAGATGAGCGAACGCGAATATCACCTGGCGCCGGGTGGGCTGGATCACTACGGGCTGCTCGTTGATCGCGCGTGGCCTTGGCGTGACCATCGGGAACATGCCCGCCGCCTCGACAACTGGATGGCTGTTCGGGACCGACGGGCTGCTCAGTCGGATGCGGCTGCTGGTCGACCATCGCGAGGCCGAGCTTGAGGCCGAGGCCGACTCGCTGGAGGAGGTGCTGGAGCGGGCGAAGACCGACTGGAGTCAGGACGCTTCGACACGAGGACCACGCACTCGGCCGGTCGCGGCAGTGCGTGGCGACACTCGCCGGCCCCGCGGCACGGGCGCCAGAGCACCCTTGGGGCGGTTCAACCCACCCAGGGGGCCGCCCGTGATGCGTGACCGCACAGTGAAAGCGGCCGCCCGTCGCGGGCGGCCGCTTTCACGTGGGAGTCTGGGCGATTACTTCAGCAGGCGCTTACTCAGAAGCTCCTTGCCCTGCTCGGCTCCCTTGCGGCTCTCGGCTTGGGCGCGGCGGAAGAAGCCGGCCAGTTCCCCATCGCCCGCGCGCTCGGCGTCGGCGATGTAGTTCTCCAGCCGCAGCACGTTGCTCAGGCACTGCTCGACGAACCAGATCAGGTTGTAGTCCTTGTCCTGGGTACCGGTGACCTTGCCGGTCTCCTGGCCTGACGGATCCATGTGTCTCCTCCTAGCCTTTCGACGGGTCGGGTCCCCCTCTCCGCCCGGCGCGGCGCTCTCGCGCGGCCGGTCGCCTCTGTCTCCTTCCCGTCAGGCACGGAGTATGTCCCGCCGGTGGTGCGCTTGTTCCCCGGCTGAACGATCATCCCCACAGGCGCAGGCGGCGATGGTCCCCCTCGCGCCCCACGGGCCTGGGGAGGCCTGCGCCGGCGGGGACGTCTTGCGGGACGTCCTGGACGTCCCGGGGGCGCTCGCGGCATCCTGGGCGATTGCCCGGCGGTCGCCCGTCATCGCCCCGGCTTGCCTTACCGGTGAGGCGAGTCAATTCCATGCTGTGGGGTAGCAGAGTTGGTCACCACCGGCACGATGTTGGCTGCCGGAGGCGGCACGGCATCCCCACCAGCGGACAGACGGCGCCATGACCGACCTGCAGATCACCGTGGACCATCGTCCCGGCTACCGCGTGATGATCTTTCGCGGTGAGATTGACCGATACAGTCCGGCCCACTCCAAGATCATTATGGATGCCGCCCACCCGGCGCCCTGACACGAACCGGGGCGGGGGGATCCAACCGTTAAGCCGCCGACCGGTTGCCGGTCCCGGCCGTCGTGGCCACCATGGTCGTCGTGGCCGTCATGGTCGTCGTGCCGGAAGTGGCGGTCAGGACGCGGGACCGCGGCGGGCCGGCGAAGGACGTCCAGGCGCAGCAGCGAGCCCATCTCCGTCCGCTCCACGACGGCCCGATCGCACAGGTGCTGGATCACCCACAGGCCGAACCCGCCCGAGGCGGTCGGGTCGACGTGGGCGCCTGCCAGATGATCGTGGCTGAGCCGGTCGGCGAGGTCGCGGATCTCCACGGTGACGCCGTCGTCGGTGCGGCGGACGGTGATGATGCCGGCCTTGCCGCCGTGGTCGAGCACGTTGGTGACCGCCTCGTTGACCGCCAGTACCAGGTCCTCCAGCCGCTCGCCGCACAGGCCGCTGTGCTCGCCGAGGAAGCGTACCAGGTCCCGGATGAAGGCAAGATCGTCACTGACGGGACACCGTAACTCGAACGCGTCGCTCATGATCTTCTCGCCCCGCCCCGGGTCGGAGGAGGGTGAGGGGGGCTACGGGCCGGTCATCACCAGGCTCATGTAGTACCAGTAGTCGCCGCCGAAGATGTGCTGCGGGATGTAGGTGATCTGTCCGGTGGCCAGCGTGGCGCAGGTGGAGCCCCACGCGGTGACCGAGCCGAGCTGCTTGCCTTGGCCGACGACGGGCGGGGTGACCTCCCGCAGGCTGAGCAGTGCTGATCCGGTGGTGCCGATGGTGGTGGTCGGGCTGGCGAAGTTGCCGGAATAGGCGCGATCACCGTTGTTCATGGCGGCGTATTGGTTGCCGCTTGGGTACATGTACCCGGCGAGGTTGATCTTGATCTCGTCGCCGTTGTTCTCCTCCGTGTCGTAGGCGTCGACGAGGTCCAGCTCCACCCGGCACGTGGTGGCCGCGCTCGTCGCGCCGACGGGCGAGGCCGCGGACACAGCCGCCGAGACGGTCAGGCCCGCCATCAGCGCGAGCGCGCGTATGAGCTTGTGAGATCGCATGCCGCTTCTCCCTCTGTTGACCCGCGTTTCATGCCGAAACGCCGGCATCTCAGGGTGCGGCAGGCAGCGTGGGCTGGTCAGTGGCCAGGGGGCACGCTCTATCCACGCCCTTTTGCGTGGTCGCGTGGCGGGGGCGGCTTGCGGCGCGACCTGAAAGCGCTATCAGAGCCTCTGGTCTGCACCGCGGCTGACGGACCTCTCGACGGCCCGCTGGCGCGGCTGCCGCGGTTGGCCTACCGGCCTTACGTGGCTTGACCACCTTCAAGCGGCTGACCAGCTAGTTCGCTTGACTACCCCAGATAACTGCCGGTTCTGCCCCTGGGCCGGGCCGTCCTGGCGGGGTTCCCCGGTGCCGCCGTGCCGGTTTTCGGGCGTCCCGGGTTCACGCTGTGCCGCCCGCCTTGGTTCGTCGTCATGCGACGACGTGACCACGCAAAATGTGGATGGGGAGCGGAACAGTGAGAGGATTGCGAGGGTGACGGCAAGAACCAGTGACATCGAGAAGGCGG
>NZ_MU084033.1:470-207808 GCF_008065375.1 Nonomuraea sp. SYSU D8015 | reverse complement strand
AACGCGACGGCGTCCGCCTTGAACTCCGGCGGATACGACTTCATCGCCACGTGGAACTCCTTGTCTCCGGATCTCCATCATCCGGTACTCAAGGTGTCCACACATCGGGGGCAGGGGCCCTGCGCCGTGCTGTTGCTGGGCGCCCACCTGTCGATCGCGTTGCACGATCGGCAGCAGCGGGAGCTGTTCTCGCCGGCCACCCAGGCCCAAATCGAGTTGAGCAGCGAGATTGCCGAGCAACTTGCCGACACCGGCTTGGACGGCATCCGCGAAGCCGTCAACCTGTGCCTGGACGAAAACGAGGAATGGCAGACGCTGAGCCGCCGCGCGCTGGCCGCCGTGCGTTACGCCGACAGCGGCCTCGTACGCGATGAGGCGGTGGCTCAGCGCGAGGCGTTCGATCTGGCCGCCACCGGCCGGCACGCCGAGGCAGCAGAGCGGCTCGGACGAGCCATCGGCGACATCACCGATCCGGCGCTGCGAGGCTGGCTGTGTGAGCAGCGCGCCGCTTACCTGCACCACGTCGATGCTGCCGCCGCCCAGAAAATGCTGGCCAAGGCGCTGAATGACAACCCGTTCCTGCTGCGTCCCATCAGTGGCGTCACCCCGGTACAACTGCGGCCCGCCGCCGCCCAGGCCGAAGCCGCCGCGAAGTTCCTCGCCGCCGAATATTCCAACGGCACCGCCCTCCTGCTGGCCGTGCAGGCCCTCCTGGAGGATGTGGTCTGGGGTGATGAGAAGCGAAGCGAGGACGCCGAGCGGGCCTGGCAGCAACTCGGTCAGCACCTCGGGTTCACCAGCACACGCCCGGAGAAGATGTACACCACTGGCCCGGACAACCTCTGGGTCCTCAGCCACCAACGTCATGCCGTCATCGAACTCAAGACCGGCCGTCAGCAACCTGCGATCAACAAGCACGATCTGGACCAACTGGGAGGTAGCGTCCGCTGGGACCTCGGAATCCATCCCCACGTCAAACCGCTGCCCGTCATCGTCCATCCCAGCCGGAAGCTCGATCACAAGGCCATCGCCGTCGACGGCATGCGCGTCATTACCCCCCAGAGCTGGCAACGCTTGGCGGCCGCGGTGCGCAGCTGGGCCGAAGCTCTCACCGCGCGGCCGGAGCGTTGGGGCGATCCGCAAGCGGTGCGAGAGCAGTTGACGCACCACCAGCTGACCGGTGGCGAGCTCTTTTCTGCCTACAGTCAGCCGCCTATCCCGCACGACAGATGAGTTGCCGAAAGCCTTCCCGCGCGGCACCATGATCCGATCGCCCCGCTGGCTGCGCAGCCAGATCTCGCGAGCCAGCGTGGAAGTAGCGCTTCGGGGAGGGCACCGAGGAGTCGACGGCTTGCCCCTGTTGAATGCCACGGGGCGAAGCCAACCACGAAGCAGCTACGGCCGCGAAGGTTTCGCCCAACTGGGCGTGCGCCTGGGTGGAGCGCGGCGGCCAGGCGGCGGCTCAGCCACTGCAGTTGTTCGGCAGGCTATCACGGATAGTGATTGGATAATTACGGATATGCATGTTGTGGGGCGGGTTCGGTTTCTAGGGGGAGGGCCGAGCCCGTAATGGCGCGGGCGTCTGTGCACGATGACCAGGAAGGCCGGACGTCCGCGCTCCCAGCTCTCACACGCCCGCCACGACACCACGATGTCGGTCCAGCGGCGCCTGGGCTGCGCCTACGGCCAGCTGTAGCCATGGAACCCCCTCCGCAGGCAGGCACCAGATGACCTTCGCGCCCCGGCGTCGAGGATTACTTGCTCGTGCGCTTCGTCGTGGTCCTGCGCCCACCGGCCGCCGCCCTGCCCCGGGCGGTGGTCGTGGCCGGTTTGGCCGGCGCGGGCCGCGCAGCCGATGGCTCACGGGCCTGCGTCTGACCCGGCCCGCTCGGCTCGGGCTCCTCCCCACGGCCCTGCCGCTGCGCGACCATCGTGCCGGCGCCGATGGCGGCCGCCACAGGCCACTCAAGGACCCCGAAGACCGCCAGCGCGCCCAGCGCCCCGTAGTAGGCGATGCGCTCGGGCGGCGGCACGAACCTCCGGGCCACGTCGGCGTAGCGGCCGAGCTCCTGCCTGCCGATGTGCGGCATCGGGACGCGCGGCTTCGGAACGACTTCCAGGTGCGGCATCCGCATCTCGGGCGGGCGGACCTCGATGCTGAGCATCGGCAGATCCAACGTGAGCCACTTGCTCCCGTTCCCGCCCGATATAGGGTAGGCGCGCCCACGTGCCTGGGTAACGGCCATGATCCCCTCCTCCAACTGGAGAACCAGCTCTTCACTACCCCCTTTCCGCCGGCCCTGCGCCCATTCTCCAGGTGCGCGGAGTGTGGAACAGGGTGAGCTAATCCCGCCGCCATTCGCTGGACCAGAGCCGAAGTCTCCCAATTCGTGTATGAGGCAACCACCGAGGCCAGCCCGGATTTTTGAAGACGTACGGGCGAAGCCCGTGCCTTTTAAACCACGTGAGGAGAGTTGCATTGACGATCCAATGGGTGTGAAAAACAGGCCGCCTTTACAAAGTAGATTTCTTAGGGGAGGGGAGCGGACGGCTATGCCGTCCGCTCCCCTCCAACACCTCTATAGGAACGGGCTTCGCCCGTGCGTCTTACCCCAACCGAACCACGCCGCCGGACACCCCACCGACGCGGATGTCCTCACCTCAGCCCGCGAAGTGCGAGGAGGAACTGCGGCATGTGACGTTAACACGGTGCCCGAGCGGGATCGCCGCAGCGGGCCGACCGTGGAAGTGCAGGCGCAGCAGCGAGCCCAAGCCGGTCTGTTCGAGGGTGACGTCCTCGAACAGGTGCTGGATCACCACAGGCCGAACCCGTTGCTGCCGGTCCGGTCAACCGGCACTCCATCACCCTGGGCTTCAGACGCTGGGGGCACCCGTCGCTATCAGCCGCTCCGCTTCATCGTGCAGGGCCTCGATAAGGAGGAACTTGAGCCACAAGTCCCCCTCTAGGGCGTTCAGAACTTCCACTTGGGACCTCCTATGTACAGACGCCCCAATAGCCCCAGACGTTTACAACGAGCGCGCGACGAGCCCGGTGATGCTGACGCCGGCTGCGAGCGGGCCGAGGGGACGCCGTCCAGCTCCGCGCCGAGTTCGCCACGCTCGCCTGCTCGTCACCGCCTGACCTCTCCGCCGTGGGCAGCCCGCGAGCAGGAAGCTCAGCGGTTCGCCAAGTATTCGGGCCTGCGTGGGCGCAATATTGCCTGCATGGCCGGCTCGACTACACCTTTTTCTCGCGTGAAGATCCGTACCGGGGCTTTGGTGTTCTGCGGTTGCGACATAGCGTTGGTCCGCCGAGATCGCCCTACCGGCTCGCACTACACCCCGCCCGGCGGAAACGCGAAGACCGGGGAGGACCTGATCGACGCCCTGCGCCGAGAGCTTGCTGAGGAACTACGGCTCGATCTTGACCAGGCGAGCCCGCCGGAGCTGTGCTGGATCCAGGACCAGAGGGTTACCCGGCCCGGCCCTACCCCGCCCCCGCGCAAGATCCACATGATCTTCCGGTGCCGCATCACACCAAACGTACGAGCACGGCTCGCCACGGTGGAGTACGACGAACTGCCGAACGGCAGCAGCGAGCCAGGGATCATCGAGTGGGTGCACTACAGCAGGGCGAAGGACCTCCCGCTGTTTCCCCTGATCGGCTCGGCCGTGAGCGCGCTACCCACCCCGGATGCCGCCGGAAATCCGTACCTGCCGCCGATCACGGACGAGAACTACACATGGGTGTAGTTCTGTGACGGCTGAGGTGATGACCCTGTCGTCCAGGAAGGACAGAGAGAGCAAAGCGAGCGCATGGCTGACCGATTCAGCACCCACCACATCGAGTTCTACGACGACGTTGTGATCAAGCGCTACAGCTCGTGGCACAGGGGCGAGCCTCACCGAGAATGGACGGCGCTGACACTGCTGGCCGAACATGCGCCCGGTGTCGCGCCCACCCCCATGGAAGCCTCGCTGGGCGCCAACCCACCCATGATCACGATGAGCAGGTTGCCCGGCCGTGTCCTGCGTGGCGAGCATGCCACCGACGAGCAGGTCAAGGCGATAGCCGATGCTCTGAACCGGTTGCACCAGGTTCCGGCCCGCGTGGTGGAGGCGGTCGAGCCCGCCCCTTGGGGACCTGTCGTGGCCGTGGACAAGGTCCGCGCCCTGGCCGACAAGCAGCCTGACCTCGGCGACGACCCGCCGGTGCGGCAGGCTTACCAGGTGGGGGCCGCCTGGCTGGCCTCCACCGACCCCGACAAGCTCACCGTAAACCGCCATCCGCCCGTCCTCGGGCTGGCAGATGGGAACCACGCGAACCTCCTGTGGGACCAGCGCGGCGGGCGCGTGTGGCTCATCGACTGGGAGGATTCCGGCAGCAACGATAGAGCCTTCGAGCTCGGCGAAGTAACCGAACACATCTCCCGCATTGACGGCGGCCTGGACGCAGACCAGCTGCTGGCCCACATCGACCTGACGTCGGGGGAGGCCGCGCGGGTGCTGGGCTTCCGCCGTTTGGTCGCGCTGGGCTGGTTTCTCCAACTCGGCCCATCGGGGCCGGCCGCACCGCACAACCCGCCCGGCACGCTCGAGCGCCTGGCGGACAGAGTTCTGCAGTTGTTCGGCTGACGGCTCCAGTTTCCGCGAGAGTCGGCGGGGCGTGGGCCCCAATCGGCGCTAGGCCAGGAGACTCAGGGTTCAGGCGTTTCCCAGGCCGTCAGCTGGACAACGCCTGGATCCGCACCTAACCGAGTGCCGGCGGGTGCTCGGCCGGACGGCGTCCCCAGGCCGAGATCAGCGGCGCGAGTGTCAGGTCGAGTTTGCCCGCGTGGATGGCGGCCAGGTGTGCGTCGATCTCGGCGTCCTCGGCCAGGCCGGCCGCGAGCAGCTCGCCGCGCACGTGCCGGATGGTCGCCGCCTCCAGCCAGTCGCAGGCTAGCCCGCCGACCGGGAAAAAGCCCCCCGCAGAGACATCTACCAAGCCGACCTCACGCAATGCCCGCGGCAGTGTCCGGCCGTAGCGCAGGTCCGCGCCGCGGCGCGTCAGCAGCTCCCGGACCGCGTCGCGCAGCCGGTTGGCCCGCCGCTGCGCAGGGCCGCTGCCGTCCAGGCATGCCAGTGGCTGCAGAGCGGTATCGGCGTCCTCGATCAGCAGCCAGCCGCCGGGCCGTAGCGCTGCCGCCATCGTGGCCAACGCCCGAGCCCGGTCGGGTACATGGACCAGCACGAGCCGGGCGTGCACCAGATCGAACGTCCCCGGCTCCGGGGGCGGATCAGCGGCGACATCGTGCCGGCGCACCTCGTACCCGTCGCCTGCCTTCAGCCACGACGGGTCGATGTCCGTGGCCAGCACGTACCCGGTCGGACCGACGGCCGCCGCGAGCGCCTCCGGGATACTGGGGCCACCGGCCCCCACTTCCCAGCAGCGCAAGCCAGCCCCGACTCCCAGTCGATCGAAGTGCCCGCGCGTCACCCCGTCGAACAGCTCGGCCAGCCAAACGAATCGCTCGCCCGCCTCGGCGCGCGCGTTGTCCAGCAGGTACCCGCGGGCGGGAGCGGACTCTCCACCGAGCGCGGTAGTCCCGCCTATGGGATCCGGTCGGCCACCGACGTGCGGCGGGCGGGGCAAGGAGGTCATCACTACATGGTCAACCTCCCAGGCCACCAGCGCCACGACGACGGGAGAGACATCTCACACAGCCAGCCCCACCGCGACGACCCGCTCGTGATGCTCCTGTGCGGTGCAGGCCCAGCGGCTGGCCAGCCATCTGATGGTGCTGGTGGCCGACTCCCACGCCGGGCGGGCTGAGGCACGCTGATCGCCTATCCGACGATGCTGGTGGCCACCGCGCTAAAGAGCCTGCGCTCCCACCGCCGGCGAAATAGGCCTCCTGCGATCTTCTTCCAGCGGCTCACCACGAAGCGGGTCACTTGGCGGCGAAGTCCTGGGGCCAGGAGATCGCGCCATCGGAGTCCTCGACCGCGCCGACCCCGATGAAGGTGAACTTGCAGTTCATGATGGTGGCCTTGGTTCCGGAGTTGCCCATCCAGGACTGCACGATCGCGGCCGGGGTGCGCTGGCCCTTGGCGATGTTCTCCGCCAGGCTGGTGCCGCCGGTAAAGCCGGCCTCCTTGATGCGGTCCTTGAAGGATCGGCCGTCGCGGGAGGTGTACGAGAAGCAGTTGTACTCCGCCATGTCGGCAGAGTGCCCGCGGGCGGCCCGGTGGAGTTGCGGATGGTGCTTGAGCGCCCGGCATCCCTTCTTCGCCCGCCGGGCATTGACCAGCCGCACGACCATGTTCTCCCGTGCCGTTCCCACTCTGGCGGCGCCGGATACGGACTCCGTGGTGGCCGACCCGGACAAGCTGAGCGAGCCGGACCGGCCGACGCCGGACGCCGAGGGCGCCGTGACAGCCTGCACCGGACTCACGGACGCGGCGATCGTGGCCAGGGCAGCGGCTGCGGCGAGTAACCCAAGGGGTCGGCGCATAGGAAAGTCCTCCAGTTGCGGTAGACGCTGGACGGCTCCGCATTCTGGCGCGACCCATATCGATTTGTCATCTTATGTCTCGGCGGTAATCAGGTGGCCGTGGCGCCGAGCAGAACGAGATCGTGGACGATGGAGCGGTGCTGACCGGTCCGATCAAGAGTTCACTTCTAGAACAGCAGCCTGGCATCTCGTCCCGCTCGTTGTCCGAGAGCATAGGGGCGCCGTCCACGAGTTCGCGGAGGCTCATGAGTCGTTCGTGGCCGCCTGTGTCTACGACGCGCATGAGCGGTGCATCAGTGAGGGCCGGGTTCATTCCCGTCAGTGTTGGGGGGGGGGCATGGGTGCGTTGTGCGCTGGGTACGGCGGCTTGCCACGACGCCAGCAGTTCGACGTCGGCCGGAACGATGAGCGGGTCAGGGGTCGACGTCGGCCGCGGGTACGACGGCGAGGGTGGCGGTGGCGGTGGAGCCGGGTACCAGGTGGATGGTGTCGCCCGATTGGGCGGTGGCGACCTGATGTGGGTCGGCCAGACGGACGCTGTGGTAGACGACGCGGCGCTGTACATCGTCGAGCACGATGAGGCGGCCAGCCAGGTTCAGCTGGATCGGGCTGGTGGCCATGAGGCCGACCTCCTGGTGGGAGGAGGGCAGGTGGTCCGGGGTGCCGAGGGTCATGATGACGTGGGTCCAGGTGGTGCGGATCTCCTCGCCGCGCAGTAGCCGCCCCAGCTGGACAATCTCGGCGATCTGCTCGGGCGTGATGTCGTCCAGGTCGGGGATGGTCACGCGTTGAAGGGTGTGGGCTTGCACAGCGAGCAAGGCGTCCAGGAAGGTGATCGTCCAGCGAGCCAGGCCGATCAGGGGTGAGGCCCGCACTTCGGACTCCTCCGGCCGCCAGATTTGCGTGAGCGGCCGGCCGCCCCGTACCGCGAGGACCAGGCCTCCAGCGGTCGCGAGGCCGGCCACCATCCGGACCGCCGACAGCACGTCGGCAGGGGTCCTGCCAACGAGGGACGTCATGGTCATCCGCACCCGGTCGCGGTCGGGGCCATCCATCAGGAACCGCAACTCGAGGACGCCGCTGCCATCGGTACCTGACAGCCACACGCCGGGACCGTCCACGCCGCGGGAGGCGCGCACGTCGCTGAGATCGAGGGTGCGTATCACCGTGTCGTCTCCGGCCAGCAGCCGGATTTCCAGATCGGGTCGTTCGCCGCTGGACTCGTCGGCGACCAGGAAGGTGAACCGGCCAGGTCCGGCGGCTCGCGGCAGGCCCGGCGGCCCGGTGATCGTTCGGCAGACGCGGGGGGTGCTGAGACGGCCATGAGCGCTCCTACCTATCAGGGACGGCGCGGTCGGGGGCGAAGAGGTGGAGAGGATTGGGACCTTTCGTGCTACCGGAGCTTGGCTCCGCGATGACGGGGTGCGTGCGAGACCGGCCTTGGCCCGCTCAGCATGCCCAAGGCTTCCTCCGAGCCGCGCGGCTCGCGGGCCCCAGGGAAGGGAGAGGCCGGCAAGGCGCCGACGGATGGCTCCCCCGTGAGTGACCGCCACTGGACCCCATGCTCAGACGATGCGCGGCCTGCGGGAGGCACGCCAGGGAGATGGAGCATCTGGCCGGGCCACTGACCACAGTTCTGACTTTCGCGCCGATCCTCGGCTCCTAAAGGGAGATCGACGCCAGCCCCGGGACGACTTGGCCATCGAGCCGCTGAACAACGTCGGTCGGGGCGAGGCGAGCCCGTGACAGATGTCAGATCCCGCTGATGACATCGGCGTCTACGCCAGGCGCACTGCCTGGAGTGACACTCGTGATATGTCCAAGCAGCAGCTGACCTTCGCCGACGAGCTCACTCTGCTTGCCCATCGGGAGAACGACGGCAAGCAGCTGATCCCCAACAACGTGCTGAACGTCGGCCTCATCGCCGCTGAGCTGGCCGAGCTGGCCTCACAGATGAAGGCGGAGTTGGTAGGCCCGAATCTTGCCGTGGTGGACCGGCAGCCGATCGGTGACGCCGAACTGGACGCCGTGCTCGCCCGAATGGCCAAGGTAGGCAAGGCGCTGCCGCCCAGCCGCTGGCTAATCATGATCAACCCGGTCCGCAAGCGCCGGCGTTACCTGCAGCGCCTCTCCCAGCGAGGTGCGTTCGAAGTCGGCACGTCCCGCATCCTGGGGGTGATCCCGGTCGCGCGGTACAGATATGCCAACCCCGCGCAGGTGCGCCAGGTCAGACAGCGGCTCGGCAAGGTGATCCGCGGCCAGGAGCCCGACGCCCGCACCGTCACACTGCTCGCCCTGGCCCACCACAGCGGCGTGCTTGCGCACCTGTTCGCCGCTGGTGAGGACAAACGGATCGAGAAGATAGTCCACGACGACTGGGCCGGGCAGGCCATCAAGGCCTACATGGACAAGACGACCAACAAGCCCGGCGACTCTGGGGACAGCGTGATCCTGCTGGCCGCGGGAGGGTCATAGCGTCTGCCCTGGCACCGCGGTCACCACGGCGTCCGCCGTCGTACGCGCTCGGCCCTCCACTCAATCGGAGGAGCGTCAAGAACTCAGCGCGGCAAGGTGACACCACCCTGCGCCCGCAGGTCCCCGCCGTTGCTGATGAGGTTGTCCGCCGTGGAGCGGGGTGCCCGGGCTGGATGCTGCGCGCGGTGACGCCAGGCGCGTCTTCAAGGTCTCCACGGGGACCGGCGTGGCCCCTGTCCGCAGGTGAGCGGAGAGCGGAACACGTTGAACTCGTCCATCAGACGGTCCCGCAGCAATCGGGCGACGAGAGCCCATTCCCCCAGATTCGTGTATGAGGCAAGGACCGAGGCCGGTTCTGGTTTTGGAGAGCGTACGGGCGGAGCCCGTGCCGTTTAAATCACGTGAGAGCTACCTGATGATCGAAGCATCTAACCCAAGCGGGCCGCCTTTACAAAGTAAATTTCCTGGGGGTTGAGGAGCGGACGGCTATGCGTCCGCTCCTCAACAACACCTCTCAAAGGTACGGGCTTCGCCCGTACGTCTTACCAGCCGAACACCGCCGCCGAACATACCGATGCGGATGCCCTCACCTCAACCCTCCAAGTTCGAGGAATTGGGGGCATGTGACGGCCGTCCGAGATGAAGGCGCTCACGACGGCACTGCCGCGCCCCAAAGCCTGTGCCGGCTCGGCCGAGGCTCCGACTCTTTCGAGCCCCCAGGCGGCCGCTCGTGGCTGAGCTCTACCCGATCGTGTCTGTGACGTCGGTATATTCCACCGGTACGCGCCAGCGCCAGTGTCCTTCGTTCCCTGTGTGCGGGCGGTCGCACGGGCAGGCCCACATCTCCACTCCGTCGGACTCCATCGGCGCCCAGAACTCGAACTCGATCTCCTGCGTCTGGGGGCGGGTCCGGCCGTCGGGCCAGTGCTCGATGCAGAAACGGTAGGCCTGGTTCGCGCGGATCAGGAGCGGGAGGCTGATCGGCGTGTGCGAGGTGCCGTTCCAGGCACGGGCCTGCACGCGGTAGTCGCGGGGCACCGTAAGGGCGCCGAAGAGCGCCTGTCGCGGAGAAGTTCCCCCGACCTCTCCCTCGATCTGAGGCGGAGGAGGAGGCCGCAGAGCGCCGTGCTCCCGCTCGCGTTCAATGTGAGAGACCCGGGCGGCTTCTTCGGCGGCCCGGGTGGCGGCCCCCGCCGAGGCGTCGGCAGCGTCGGCCGAACGCACGGCCGCGGCGGCCGAGGTCTTCCCGCTCTTGGCGGATGATCGGGTGTAGACCAGCGCCCAGCCGGACATGATCAACGCGCCGAGCACCCCGCCGAGGCTGATCCAATCGCTGATCTCCATGCAGGCACGGTAGCGGGGCAAACGCGGTGCGGCACCCCGAATCGGCCGGTGCCATGCCAGCAGCAGTGCGGGTGCCGAGGGCGGCGCATCAGGCGGCCTTGGGACGGGATACGTGTATCAGCTGGCGGGTCAACGTCAGACAGTCGCCGTCGAAAGGCGTCAGGAGCAACTGGGCCAGCGCATCCGAGCGTTGATGGCCGACACGCACGTGCGCATGGTTGCTTTGTTCGGGGCTTGCCATAGTTTCTGGCCGGCGCCCCGCATCGCCGCTCCTCGGGAGTAGTTCCACGCGCATCCACGCTAGGGTCGGTGCCCGCGCCGCACGGGTCTACGCCTGGTGCGATTGGCCCTTCTTCTCGAGAGGAGAGAGGGCGGGCGGCGTGTCGATGAAGTAACAATCGTAGGAGGGAGGGAGGATACCGCCCTGGGCGTCCAGATCGGCGATGATTACCCGCTGTCCATGAAGGGCGAGACCGGCTGCCAGATTGACAGCAGTCTTCTCATCGCTGCCTCGGGTGAAACCGCCGACGGATATTCCGTCGGCGGTGACTGTGTCCTCTTCCTTTGCCATATCGCGAGCCTACGCTGCCAGAGGCGCAAGGGCATCCCTCTCGCCATGATCGGAGGCGCCTCCGGATCAAGCGTGTGGTCGGCTCCTGGATGGTGTGTGGCTGCTCCCATTTCGTCAGGCCGGATGCCGATGACAACGTTCGTCTTGGCTTTGACTGATTCCTGGTGTGGCGCGGTACCTGCGTGCCAATGTGCCATCGATGGCGTTCTGCGCTGACGTCGGGTTGCCGCAGCCGACCCTGGCGGCGAGCATCGGGATGGCTGAACGCACTTTCGCCTAGTCAGAGATCGGATGGGGCCAGATCTGGTCGGAGACCTCGCCAGGACGCCAGCCGCAGGTGTCGGTTGGCGGTCCACTCCATGGCACGCACTTCCCCGACGAGCTCGGGCCGGACCCAACGCACACCGTGGAGGGGCTCATCCTGCGGCTGGCCTGTGAACGGGTTGCGTTGCTGCTGCAAAGGGCGCAGCCGGGTGGCCAGATCGGTCCGCATGGCATCAGTGAAGCCGGTCTTGACCGTGCCGACATACCTCAGCTGCCCGGCACCGTTGGGTAGGCCGAGCAGCAATCTGCCCACCCGGCGGCCGCCACGGCCCGCAGGCCTCCAACCGCCGATCACCACATCGGCCACCTGCGAATTCTTAACCTTGCGCCATGCCGGCGAGCGGCTACCCGGCCTATACGACGCGTCCGGCCGCTTGCAGACGATGCCCTCTAGGCCGAGCTGGCGGGTGGCCTCGAGAACGGCCTTGGCATCGTCGAACACCGCTGGCACCTGCCAGTGAGTTCCCGGCGTGACGAGATCTTCCAGCCGCTCACGCCGCTCGCGGTAGGGACGGCGCACCAGGCTTTCCTCGCCGGCGTACAGAATGTCGAACGCCATGAACGTCACCGGTACGACCCGGACCAGTTCGGCAACGCGCACCGGTCGACTCACGTGCAGGCGCCGTTGCATCGCGGCGAAAGAGATGCAGCCATCCGGACCGAAAGCTACGAGCTCGCCGTCCAGGACCGCCCGCTTCCCGCGGACGGCTCCGGCAAGCCGCTGCACTTCCGGAAAGGATGCCGTCATGTCCAGCGCCCTGCGGGAGCGCACCCGAACCCGGCCGTCCTCCACGTACATCAGGGCTCGCACACCATCCCACTTGATCTCCGTGAGCCATTCCCCCCTCTCATGAGGGAGCGGGAGAGTCCCAGGTTGGGCGAGCATCGGCTGATAGAGGGGCAGGGCCATGGACCCGCTTTGTACCGATTACCCTCCTCGCATAACACCTCAAAACCACATAGATTTGGTCAAAACAGTGCAGAGTGGACAGATTTTTCGTAGAAGACCGTTCAGCGCGTCGACGCTGCTCAGGAGTTGCGAGCGCCCAGCTACGGGAATCCCGGGCGAGGGATGCTGGCCATTGAGGTGCCGCTGATCTTATGCCCGCCCGCGAGGTTGCGGCGCCTGAACCACGGCGAATTATCGGTCGTGGTCATTATGTTGCTGCCAGCGGCTAACACCCTGGCCCGCTTCCGAGCCACGGACGCCCACGTCGTCCCCGCGGGGAAGAGGACAAGGTCCGGGACCATGTCAGCTTCCACGGGATCGCGGTGAAAACAAGCTCCGCCGCCAACTGGTCGTGCTGATCCCGTGACGGGGCGACGCAGGTACCCCCCTGCCGTGGAAGGACCTGTCGTGACCAAGGGGCACCGTCGCAAGCGCGCTATCAGGGCACGTAGAGCTGTCACAGGTGAGGCGTACCTCGCCGCCGCCCGCGCGCTGGCCCGCGGGCAGGACCCGGTGGCCACCACATGGTTCCTGGTGACGCTGGAGCTCGACCCCGTCCAGGATGCCGAGCCCTTGATGATTGAATCGCGCCGCGTTTGTTGGAGAGTCTGGTGTGCCCCAGGGCACATCAGAGTCTCCACGAAAGCCGGAGCGGTTCAACGCCAGGGGTGCCTTGCGGCTGCCCTCGCCGCAGATACAGCAGGGACCGCGACGACGCAGCCAACGCGGCCCTGCGTGAGTAGGAGGTTGGAGCAGAAGGCACGCCCGCAGACTGGCGGACCGTGTTACCTCGGGTGGGGTGGCACGGCGGAAGAGTGGATCACATCGCCAGGCTTCGCTGCCTGGCGCATCCGCTCCAACAAGGTCGTGCTGTCCTTGCGGAACGCGATGTGCGCGGGGATGAGGCCAGTGCCCGCTAGCGCCGACTCAAGGGCGATTTGGACCTCCCAGGCTCCCATCTGCCGGCTGAAAGCGGCGATGGAGCCGACGACTTCGGCCGTTGCAGGTCCACCGTGGGTGATCGCGTTACGGGTCCGTGCCATGCGGTCGGCCAGGCGTCCCCATCTGGTTTCCAGCTGGGCGCGCCATTTCTCGAACGCGTCCCTGTTGTCGAGGCGTTTGGCCAGAGTGCGCAGGCGGCGCGCCATTTGGTGGTGTGGAGGATAGATGTCGATGAATTCGGTCAGCGCGTCCTGGGTGGATCCGGGGACGAGGTCGATGTAACCGAATTCGTGGAAGTCCAGTGTCGCGTCCCTAACAGCCTGTCGGCGCTTGTACGCCTGAACGGTTAGCCCCGTGGGTTCGCGGCTGGCGGCGTGCCTGATGGTGGTGACAAGGTCCTCGTGGATGGCCTGCACCACCCATGTCGGCTTCAGATAGGCAGCCAGGTGGTCTTCCCACGGCGCGGTGCCGACCCGGGCTGCGGCGGTCTCGACGACACGGACATTGGCGATCACCTGGGCCAGCGAGGACTGCTCCTCTGCGGCCTGCCACCACCGCAGCAGTTCGACAGCCTCGGCCAGGCCGGCGTCGTCAATGGCAACGGTCCCGTCGATCTGCTTCCAGAAGGTCGCCATTTCGGAGTAGATGGCCGCTTGGCGGCCGTGATCGAGCGGCGCGACGGTGTACGAGCTGACCTCGATGCGGCGCTCTTCGCCGCGCTGCCCGTTGGGGATGTGTTTGTGTCCCGGAAGGATGCGCCAGCAGCCGGCGGGCATTCCGGCGTGGAATTTGCCGACCATGACAAGGGCCTCCACGCGCGTTCGGGCGACCGCTATCGGGTCAGCGTAGATGCGCGGCGGCAAGAACACCCGCGCAAGGACGGTGCCGACCTTGTGCGGCATGTCCGCAAGGAACTCACCGTCGGTCTCCGTCCAGTGCATGCAGTAGCTGCTGTACTTGGCCGAGGCCGCCGTCGCCTCATCGGGCACGTATTCGCTCATGATGAACGTGATGTCGCCAAGCGAGGCAATGGGCTTCAAGAACATGCTGGCCTTTTCGTAGGCCAGCCACACCACATGTGAATGCGCTGCCGGAGGAAGAGCAAGGACGCGCTCGCATAACGTGGCCCGCTCGGTGGTCTTCAGCCCGGCTCGCGGTAGTTCGTGTTCGTTCTCATCGAGGACGTCAGGCGCGAGATCGCCGAGCGCGGTCCGCACGCCGGTCACCGCCCATGCGGTGTCGGCAAGAACGTCGCTCAAGGTACTCGCCAATTGGCCAAGATCGTGGCCCGCCAAACGAGCGAGCGCGAGGAACAGGTCGCGGCGGACCGCTATGGCTTCTGCAGAGGTCTCGAGCTTGCTGCATTTGGACCAAAGATCTTTCCAGGCTGCCTGCAGAACCTGCTGGTCTTTCAACGCGGACTGCAGGTCCTGCACGGCCGTTATTGCGACTGCGCGGTTTCCGGCCGGGTTGAGCTGCTGTAACGCCGTGCTGACCTTGCCTAGGTGGGTGCGCAGTACAGCGGCGACGCTGAATCCCAACCCTTCCTGCTCGGCAGTGCGATACTCACGGATCGCCGACCTGAACGCGTCGACGTGATGGGCGGCGCTGAAGTTGCGGTCGTCCTCCAGCCATGCCAAGAGTTCGCCCACCGCCGCCGGGAACACCAGCAAGGCCGAACCGGACCAGCGGCGGTCAGGAGCCGAAAGTGCGTGGCGGACCTCATCCGCTGTGTCAGGCGGCGCGCTCTCTTCTGCCATGCCCCAACCGAGCACCATTCCTCCACGTAACAGCCGGTAACGGGCCCCCAGGATTGCAGAAGATCCCGAATCTTTCGGGATGTCAGCCGATGGATATCTCGATCGGCGTTGTCGGGATAGGGCCATGTTCGCCGTCGGCAGTGGCCACTTTCTCGCTAGCACGCCCTGATGCCTGCAGAACCCGCGACAATGGACGCGTGATGAGCGATTCGGCACACGACTTCAGCCCCCAAGCCGCCACGTCAGCCGCATACGCCGAGCGCATCGTCCAGACGCTGGCCGCTCACTTCCCGCAGCTGCGCCAGCCGACCGTGGCCACGGCCGCATGCGCCTCCATCAGCGCTTACCTGAGCTCTCCTACCCCATCGTGGGAACTGGTCGTGGACTCTCCCGCCATCGCTCACTGGGCACTCGTCCCGAACGGCCATGGAGGCATCGCCGTGGCCTGCCGCCGTCCGCCCACGGCCGCCACCCTCGCCCGCGAGCACGAACTCACCACGCTGCTCGAGCGCAACCGGCCGCAGCAGAAGCCCAACAAGTGACCGCGCACCACATCCCCCAGGAGGCCTCGACGACCGAGCACACTGTCGCCGTGGCTCCGGTTCTGCGCGCCGATATGGACTTCGCTTCTCTGAGCGACCGGGACGATGCGCATGAGCTGGTCGAGGCGATCGCAGACGACCTGTGGTTGTACGAGCACGGCATTGGCGCCATCACACTGCCGGACAAGGGCACCACCCCGCCAGCCTGCACCCCGGCCGAGCTCGTCGCGTTGCTCCACTCGGTCCAAGCTTCGCGCAAGACCCTGGCAGCGACCGCGGGCTGGCTCACCTCCGAGAAACGCTCCAGCCCCGCCACCCAGCGCGATTACATCCGCCACATCTCCTGGTGGATCTGGTGGATCAAGGCCCGCGGCTACCGTCTGAGTGACGTGCCCTATGTCGAAGCCGACCTGTACGCGGCCGCCATGCGCGGAGCCAGCTACGCCAACAACACCCGCCGGGCACGGCTCAGCGCCATCTCGTCGTGGTACACCTACCTCCTGCGCCGCGGCGAGGCGGAGAGAAACCCTCTCGACGGCATGGATCGCCCCAAGCGTCAGCTGCTGGCCCCTACCCGCCACATCACCGGCCAGCAATTCGACCGCATGGTCGCCCACGCCGTCCTCCATGAGAGCCCACGCAGCGCCGCCATCGTGGCGGTCCTGCGTTCCACCGCCTGCCGCATCAGCTCCTTGCTCGACGTACGCGTCGACCAGCTCACCTACCAGGGGCGATTCCGCATCCTGCAGTTGCCCGTCAAGGGCGGTGGCATCCACGAGGTTCGCATCAGCTCCTACACCGGCGAACTCATCGACCGCTATCTCACCCAGCAGCGCGAGCCCGGGCCCGGCCCGCTGTTCCGCACCAGCACCGGCAACAAGCTGCACCGCTCCTACGTGCGCGAGCTCATCCAACGCATCGCCGCAGCGGCCGGCATCCCCGACCCCGACAAGCTCTCGCTCCATGGCCTCCGCCACAGCGTGGCCACCGACCGGCTTGAGCGAGGCGATGACCTCAGCGTGGTCCAGGAACTCCTTGGGCACGCCAGCCCGGAGACCACCACGATGTACGCCCAAGTCGACAAGCTCAGCCGCTCGCCCGCCGACTACATCGACCAGGAGATGGCGTTGGCTGTCGAGCGCGCGCGACGATCTTCCGCGTGACACCGCCGAAGGCAGGGTGCGTGAAACAGGCGGACGGCTTTACACCGTAGATTCATTGCATGGTCAAGGGATGGCCGTGATCAAGGCAGAATGGGCAGCGAGATGCCTACTTCCGAGCCGTCGTGGTGCCACCCCGCCGCCCCCAACACACACCCGCTACCCCGTGATGGCCGACGCCACTGCGGGAATTTGGAGCGGATCCTCCGTAGGCAGTGGAACCCCAACTCCGGTCCGCCTCCCCCCGAGGTCATCCACGCGATCGACGACCTGGCCGAGCTGCCGGCCCATATCGCCACCCGGCTCGCCGAGAACTACGACGAGATCTGGGTCGGCGAGGGCTCGGTGTGCGACCTCGACCACCTCGGCCACCTGCGCGGCCAACCCGTTCGCCCGGGCGATCCGACATCCCCATCCTGGGACGTCGTTCCCGGGCTCTGTACACCCACGATGATCGCCCTCGGTACCCGCGACCACGTCTCGGCGAGCCTGGTGCATCACGAGGTTGGGCATGCACTGGACTTGCTCGACGGAATGAGCGACAGCGACGACTGGCAGACCATCATGATGTTGGTGCGGAAGCATCTGACACACCCCCGCTACCGCAACGGCGCAGAATGGTTCGCCGAGGCGTTCGCCCTGACCGCCACGCGCCAGGCGAGCCGCCTGCTGCGCATGCTGGATGGCCAGGACAATCTCGCCGCGCTAGTCTGGACTTACTTTCGACGCATGTATGGGGTGGGATCATGAGCGCCTGGACGGCGATCCGCGAAGAGGACGGGGCTCTTCTTGTACCACTCCATGCCGATATCGATGGCCTGCACGCCGATGGCGCCGTGCGCATACGGCCCGGTGACCCCGGATATGACGATCATCTGGTCACCGCCCTCGACGCGCGGGACCTCGCTGGGGACCGTGCACGCGATGAAGAGTTGATCGCCAGGTGGGAAGCCCGAAACCCCGCGATCCCCACGCGACGCAGCGCCTGAACAAGCATCCGTACCATCCTGTACATCGCCAGGGATGGCAGTCGACCGCACGGCCGTACCGGAACGTAAAGGTCGCGCAACAGAGCCGATCGAGCGCTGTTAGGTCGACCCGGGAGCAGAGGCCCGGCCCTGCCTCCGCAAAGTTTCGACGAACGCTTCCCCACGCAAGGCTTGCCGCACGGCCTTGAGTCCTCGGGACAGGGCGATCAGCCGTGGGCCTTCGGCACTGTAGACCTCGCGCACTTCCTCGACGACGGTCTCGGGGTGGCCCTTAAGGTCCATAGGCGCCTGCCGATATCCCGTTCTTGCCGCCTCGATCGCGGCCTCGATGTAGTGGTCCGCCATGCGGGCCAGCGCGAGCGGGTGCCGGCAGAGAACTTCATAGAAACGCCACTCGTACGGCACGACCTGGTCCAGGAGCCAGGCCCGGACGGATTCCTCCCAGTCGGGATCGCTGGGAGGCCGCACGGCGTCGGGCCACTCCGGCAGATACATGCCTTCATCGTACGCACGTTCGATGCCCACAGGTGAGTCGTCGCCGGCCGATGTCATGGCAGCTACTAGCGCAGCGAGATCCTTACGGTGGATCCATCGGATGCGTTCCATGGGCAGCCACGCGGGCCCGTGCTCTACTAAACCACCCCGGTATCCGGTCTTTTCCTCCATCCACGAGACCACCAGCGCCTCTTTGCGGCCAGCCTGCTGACGGAGCTCACGCACCCAGCCGGGCATGTCGCGAGCTCCGGTCAGCTCTGCCGCCACCATCACTGGCCGGAGCCGTACCTCAGGTGAGGCCATGCACGCCTCCATGTCCCGAACATGTCTTCGAGTGAAGGTATCGCAGCCGTATCGTCGCACCGCGGCGGCCCAGCCGCATCCGGAGGCATAATTCGATTAGAGCTTTCCATATGGAAACTTTCGCAATAGCGGCGGCCGAGCTCCGGTTCGAGGGCGTGGATAGCGGTCGTCGGCCGGGCGAGCGCTCGGGCTGCCTCAGATAAGGACCTCGCCATGGCCTCAATGGCGCCGCTGCGCGGTTGCGAGCTGACGCGGGCCACAGTAGAACTTCCCATATGGAAAGTGACAATCGCCCGCCTCGGCATTACTCCACCGGTCGTTTGACCGCCAGGCAATCCACGATTGTTCAGAAGTGGCGGGACCGGCTGCTCAAAGACAAGCCGCTGCCTGGCATCGAGCGGAAGAGCGGGCAGTTGCGGCTGCTCGGACTCGACGATCGTCCGCCAGCGAGTTGCAGCGACGTCATCGCCACGGCGGTCCTCACGCTCCTCGACGAGGATCCGCCGACGGGCATAGAGATCATCCGCTACACCTGGCAGACGATCCAGGGGCACAAGCTGGCCGGGCAGGGCATCCGGGTCGGAGACAACATCGCCGTTCACAAGCCGGTGGACTTTTACCTGCCCGCCACGGTGGCCGATCGCTATGATCAGCTCTCCCGCGGCGCTGCCCACGATTACCACTCTCTGGTGCAGAACCTTGAAGAGCAGGCGCTTTCGATGGTTCCAAGCACCACCGACAAGCATCTGGACTTGCGCCGGCAGTGGGTCCGCGATGAGTTGGGGGCACGTGGTCTGCCCGTACGCGGTGCACCGCGCGTCCCAGCTGGTGTCTTGGCTCGGATGGCCATCGACGCCGCGAAGAGCCGTTCCGTCGACCATTTGCTGCTGGCGGCCGTCCAGTACGCCAAGGACGTTCACACGCAACCGCACCGAGCACGCAGAGACATGCACAACCTGCGCTCGCGCTAGACTCCAGAGTTTCCATATGGAAAGTTAGCTAAGGCAGGCCCCAGGCCGGTGGGGAGATGGGCGGCGCCCAGGCGTTGCCGCCCGAGCCCCGTCAAAGGACACGAGGCCACGCACGCGGAGCGCACTCGACACTCGACCTGCAAAGGCGATCCGTAAAGACACCGCGCACTTCGACGCCCCAGTTGCACTGCAATCCCGAGAGTCGAGCTGCGAACGGTGACCGCACGCGGCCTGCCGCGTGCGGTGTACGCCACATGCCAGGAGCGCACCGGCGCCAGGCGATCGAGCGAGCCGGGCGCCGCTCAGTCGACACGATTCTCGCGGCCCGCAGAGTAGGCCGAGGAGATCAACCAGCAGTCTTAGCGCGCACACCGCGTCATGCACGACCTCGGCGCGGGATAGGTCCTCCACGGAGGAGCTCGAGGACGCATGCGAGCGGAAGATGCGGCGCAAGCCCTTGCACCACCGCCCCCGGCCCGGCGGGGCACCCACCACGCACCATTTGAAGGGAACCCATGAGCGACCTCTGCAACACTCCCTACGTCGAAAGCGGCATCAGCTACATCTGCCGCCGTACCAAGGGCCACACAGGCGACCCCAACCCGCGCAAGCGCGAGCACCACGACCCGGAACACGGTGGCGCCTACTGGATGGTCCACGACGACCGACCCCGCGGGACCTGGGTCGGCGGCTCCGGCCGGACGTCCGTCTACAAAGGCGTCTGCCGCTGCGGTTGGCTCGGCAGCAACGGCACCAGGAGCAAGGCCCAACGCGACTGCGAGGGCCACCAGCGCAACGTGCGGTACTTCGCCGACACCCGTGGGATCATCCTGCAGCAGGGCGACATCGTCCTGGCCCGTAAGACCTCCTTCGACGGCCCCGCGCACCTCCACGGCATCCCCCTCAAGGTCGTCAAGTTCGGCCGGACGAAGGTGTACGTCAGCACCAGCGAGCACAGCGACCGTATGTGGCCCATCACCGCTGCCACCGTCGAGCGCACCCTCGAGGAGATGCCGGGATGACCGAGCCGGCCGACGAACTGGACGACGAGACCGAGGACGCATGGGAGATCGTGCCCCCGACCTCGGTCATCGGCCCCCACGGGCCGCAGGTCCTGCGGGAGCAGTGCACGACGTGCATCTTCCATCCTGGCAACCGTATGGACCTGCGGTCGGGCAGGCTGAAGGACCTCGTCGAGCAGACCCTGAACGTGGGCGGCTGGATCACCTGCCACGACACCCTGCTGCACGGCCGGTTCGGCCACCACTTCGCCACGCGGATGTTCGGTGCGATGTGCAAGGGGTTCGTCGACAAGTACGGCGACCGATCGCACGGCGTGCGGATGCTGCGGGAACTGATGGGCCTGGTCCAAGTTGACCGACCTGAGGACTACCTGAGTGAGAACGACTGACTGAAGACTCGCAGAGAACTTCCATATGGGAACTACTGACAGCCGAAGTGGCGGGACCGGCTCCTCCAGCGACATGCCGCTTTCTAGGCAGTGCAGCGCCAGCGCCGCGAGACACGACCCTCAAGCCGACAGATAGGAAGACGATGATGACCACACATGCAGCAACCACCCTGCGCGAGCGTGTGGCCCGCGCGCTGGCCCGCCGGGCCTCGGGGGTGAAATTCAGCCACCCCCACTCGATCACCCTCGACAGATACTGGCAGCTGGTGCTATCCGAGCGCGCGCGCAATAAGTATCTGGCTCAGGCGGACGAAATTATCGCCATGGTGCGCGAGGAGTACGGTATTGACGAAGGCAAGTAAGCCCAGCCCTGCGCAGCTCTCCCTTACGGAATACCTGGCGTACATCAACAGCGTGGTTTCGCGCCCCGCACACCGCTGATAGGCCTCACCGCAGAATTGTCTTCCTGGGGGATCGAAATAGCCCCTTCCCCCATTGCTTGGCCTTTTCTGGTTACATAACGGCCTCAACCAATCCCACGCGGTGCGGCGCCGCCCTTAACTGCACACTCCACGCGTCGACGCCAAGTTGCGCACCCTGCAGGAACAGCTCCTGGGTGTGCTCCCTAAATTCCGCTGGGCCCGCCCAGACGAACCGCGAACCTCGATAACGCCCGCCTGATCGCCGAAGGGACCATCAATGACTCGCCACACCGTCAAGCCGATCGAATTGCTGAAGCTCAGCCCGACCAACGAACCGCTCACCCAGCTCATTAACCAGTGGCGGCGCGGCACACTGGCCTGGGACCCGCCACACGTGCCATACCAGCGCGCGCCCGTGTGGACGCTTGACCAGCAGATCGCCCTCATCGAGAGCCTGCTCAAAGGCATCCCGATCCCTGCGATCATCAGCAACAACCGCGGCAGCCGGCGACCGGGCGGCGAGAAGCTACCCACGCGCGTCATCATCGACGGACAGCAGCGGCTGACGACCATGCGCCGCTGGCTCGACAACGAGTTCATGGTGCCCGCCTCCTGGTTCCCCAGCGCCGACGTCATCCGCGTAACCACCATCGAACCTGGCACAGCACTGGCCGAGGAATACGGCGACACCGGCCCGTACCTCCACTTCCAGGACCTCCATGATGAAGCCCAGATCACATTCGACCTCGTTGCCCTACCGGTTGCCGAAGCGCACGTAAGGACGATCGAGGAAGAGGCCGCCATCTATTTGCGCGTCAATGGCTACGGCACCGCCCAGACCAACGAGGACATCGCCCGCGCCGCGCGCATCGCTGAGGGAGACGAATAATGGCCAAGCTCAAGGTATTCATCAACCACGGTGCGTACCTGCCCGACGATTGGCGCCAGGCCGTCACCGGCGAACACCGTATGCTCCCTGCCACGTTGCTGGTCATCACCACTATGAAGAAGGACGCAGTGCCACTTCTGGTCGAGCGTGGCGTGGAGGAGTGGAAGGCGGAAAACCTCGCCGCCACGCTGCGCCTCAGCCGCGGCCCCCGCCACAGCAATGATCTAGAAGCGCTATTCAAGTCCGAGGTCGTCACCCCGGCGTCGACCGGCGTCTATCTCTGGCGACAAGGCCACAGGGACGATGTGGTGTACCGGGCCGAGCTCGGCGGCGATCTCACGGTCATCGCACATTTCCGTGTCGATCCCCGGCGGGGGAGGCAGCTACGTGGAGCCGGCTACGGTCACCGACCACGGCCAGGAGCCCTGATGCCTCCTACGCCGAAAGTGTTCTTCAACGCGTAGGCCTGCCTGCTGCGACTTTCCATATGGAAACTTCTCAAAAGAGTAGGGCTGACCTGGCGTGATCTCGGTAACCCAGCGGCACTACCGCACCTTCCATGACCCACTGCACCCGAAAAGGGAGACCGATGCCGATTTACCTCCAACCTCCGGCGCCACAGCGCTCCGGTCCCGATGGAAAAGGCCGGAACCGGCTTTCCCTCAACGCTCCCATGGCTGACAGCAAAGCGCACTGTGCTCTGCGACCCCGCTCGTACGTGAAGCTGTTCGAGTCACACGACACCCGCCGGGCATCGTGGCCGGAGTTCGGAGCGTGCGTCAACGACGGGCGATGCGACGCATGCCCGATCATGACGGCGGAACCGCCCACGCTTCGCTCGTTCACCCGCGACGTCCTGGTACGCATCGCCGAATCGGGCGAGCCGTGCATCATGAACAAGCCTGAGACGGGTTGGTCGTCCTCGGCGCGACAGTGGACATGGGACGATCTCGCCCGCGTGCAGGGCTGGGAACTCGGCAACCGTTACAGCGACGAGCACGGCGACGGCTTCTGGCTTCACGCAGCGCACGACGCGACCAACGGCATCTACGGCGCCCCTGCCGCCGGACGCGGCCGAGCCCAAACCCCACGCGTAAGGACTGACGCGCGGCCGCGCCCACCGGCGCTCTTCCTCACTGCCTCGCCGCCTTCTCCGGGCACCGCGGCGAAATCCGGCTGATCGACCCTGACCGGCTTGCCACCAACCCCGAGTGCCACGGCTGGGACGCCGAACTCGCCGGCGTCCCGGCCGCCCCTCGGCATCACCTCTGAGCAGTACGTCCCCAGGTGGATCCGCTGCTCGTACAGAAACTGATCGCCCCGGCCGCCGGGCACCCGCCCGGCCGCATCTGCCCCGCCAACGAGACGCCAGGAGCCACGATGGCCAAGAGCGACAAGCCCCGCCCCCTCAGCCCCGCACAACGCGCGGCACTCGAATCCGCCTCCGCAGGCGGTGGCGTCCACTGGGTCAAGCCGAACACCCGCGCCTGGCTCGCCGAGCGAAAGCTGCTCTTCGCCCAAGGCGCCGACTACAACGTGTGGCACATCAGCAGCAGGGGAGGCGCCGCCCTCGACTGGGGCCACTACGGCGAGATCACCGCGCCGGACGGCTCCCCTTTCACCATCCCCTCCATGACCGGTGGTCAGGAGACGGTCGAAACCATCGGCGAGGCCGAGAACAAGTACGTGGAAGTCTCCGCCCTCATCTGGCGCGACAGCATCCAGGCCGACACCTACCCCTCCACCCCTGATCCCCTCTTCGCAGAGCGGCACGAGCTCCTCACCGAAGTCATCCAGCGCACCCTCCGACTCGATCCCCCGGCGCTCCACCGCCGCTACAAGGACGCCATCTCCGCCGCCTGCCAAGCCATCCGAGAGCGCATCCTCGAACGTGGCGAGCACCCCCTCATCCCGGCCCGCGAAGCCGCAAACGATCGGCCGCCCGCCCGCTACCTCGTCGCCTTCGACCGGATCGGCAACACCCACGACATCCGCCCGCTGACCAGCAACGCCGACAGCATTGAAGACCTGGCCCGGCACATCCACGCATACGCCCGGTTCTACGGCTTGGAGACCGTCTTCGTAGACGTCGAGCGTGACCTCAGCGGTGGGCACCTGCACCGCCTCATGGGCGACAACCTCGGGACCTTCACCATCACCTCCCTCATTCCCACCCACACAGCAGCCAAGGAAGACAGCCCCCGATGAGCACCACACCCCGGCCGCCCGTCACCCTCGACGGCATCACGCTCGACGGCGACGAGCAGACCCTCCTCAACCGCGTGTTCGCCGCCGCCCTCTATCGGGCCGCCGACGACCACGACGAGGACCTCTCCGTCGATATAGCCGCCCTCCGCCGCCGCTTCGACCACATCCTTCCGCCCTTCACCTGGTAGACGAGGAGCTCCAGCCCATGCCCCGCCGCCTGACCCCGACCCGGATCGCGTTCCTGGCCAAGGCCACCAACGACCGCACATGGGTCTACAGCGCCTTCCCCGACGTCACCGGCCACG
This sequence comes from Nonomuraea sp. SYSU D8015, assembly GCF_008065375.1. Taxonomy (GTDB): domain Bacteria; phylum Actinomycetota; class Actinomycetes; order Streptosporangiales; family Streptosporangiaceae; genus Nonomuraea. Next base: position 183,251 of record NZ_MU084033.1, on the reverse strand, counting down.
CCCTCAACAAGGACGACGTGGACGCCCTCGTCGAACTCGACTGCATCCACATCAGCGACCAGGACACCGGCCACCACGGTGAAGCCCGCAAGATGACCCTCACCGACGCTGACCGCGCCGCACTGGAGCGAGCGAAATGACACCCGAGCAGATCGCCGCCCTGATCCCCGGCGACCGCGTCTTTCGATGGGTGTGGGTGGGCACCTCGCCCAGCCAGGAGAGCCACGAAATCCAGGAGCTGACCGTGGTCCGTGTCAACCCGACCACGGTCACGGTGGACACCGACCACCACGGCCGGATCCGCGTCCGCCACGCCGACATCGTCGATTACGTGACCTGGGAAAACGAGACAGCCAAACCCGCGCCCCGCGAAGGCGACCGGCCGGCCGCGAAGGCGATCGACGCCGCCGCGATCCGCCTCTCCAAGCGCCACCCCGTCACCGGCCGCCCCAACGGCTACCGCGAGCGTTGGTTCCAGCACGACGGCGTCGTCTTCCACGTGGGGTGCGATGAGCTCCACTCAACCCTGTGGTTCATCCAGCCCGACACCGACCACCTCGAAGGCAGCCTCGACCTCCTCAGCTTCATCCAGTCACCCGCCTACTGGACGGACGCCGCGTTCACGCTCATCAAGGTGCGCACCGCCCTCGCCGATCTCATCAACAGCCCTCAGTTCGCCACCCTCCGCGACGCCTACACCGCCCTCCCCGTCAAACTCCGCTACCGGCCCAGCACCTACAAACCCGCCCGCTGGTGGGTTGTCGAAGGAGCCTGCCTGTCCGCCGGCGGCCACCTGGCAGAGGCTCCCACCGCCAGGCAAGCCGCCGCCCAAATCAAACGCACCATCGAGAGCATCCAACAGGGCGTACGCCACAGCAAAGCCCAGGCCCGCGCATGGGTCCGCGCCCAGAACATTCACACCACCCGAGGCCCCCTCACCTCCCGCCAGGCCTACGAGTACGACCTCGGATGGAAACTCGCCCACGCCGTCAACCGCTCCTCCAACGATCGGGGCGAGCCCGCCAACCCCATCACCCCCCAGGAGGCAGCAGCCCGCCACCTCGCGCCCCACGAGATCGAACGCATCACCAAGAGCTGCGCTCTCATCTACGCCCAGCCCTACCCCGACCCGGCCCAGGAGCCCTCATCATGAATCAGCACCAGATCAAGCAAGATGCTTTCGCGGCTCACGCGGCTTGGACACCCTCCTGTCCGAAGACTGGGACAGCCTCGATGAGGCGTACGGCACGAACGCGGACAAGGGACGCAATGCCGTCAACGGGCTCGTCGTCGAGCTGAGGCAGCGCGGAGGCACAGCATGACCACGCCCACCCTGGACGACCTGCAGCCCGGCCGCCTCCTGTATGTTCCCGCCGGCGCTGCGCTCGCCCGCCAACGCCCCTTCTCCCTGATCATCAGCGAGGCCACCGCTTCCACGGGCATGCCCAGCGACGTATGGCTCGGCGGCCAGGTCCTCCGCGCAGACGGATCTAACCCCCTCCGCTACCGCACCACCTGGTTCCTCGCCACCGTCGCCAAGCTCACCATCGCCCCGCCCGGCATCCGCCGCTGTGTCGCCGCCGGTGGCACCTCCTACGACGTCATCGCCATGCACGGCGGTGAACCCATAGTCCCCGGCTGGCGCATGCTCCAGAGGGGTATCCTCGGCGGCACCAACCTGTGTCCCCGCCACGCACCCACCGCCACGCCGGACGGTGCCACCCACCTGCATGTGCCGGAAGCCATGGACCGCAACACAGGCGTCATCACCTGCACCTTCGGAATCTCCATCCGCCCCCGCATGGCCCGCAAGAAGGACACACCAGTCCGCGGAGCCTGCGTACTCGCCTACGGCGTCCACATCGCCGCCATGACGCCACGGCGACCGTCATAACCCCACCAACCACTCCGCAAGACCGCACCGAGCGCTTCTGGAGGCCAACGCGCGCACCCGCGCCTCCCTGCGACGTCTCGCCGTGGTGCGGAAGTTCCATCTCAGTCTCAGATCACCTGATGGAAACGCGCTCCACCAGACAGTGATCAAGGAATTCAGAGTGAACCGGGTAGACCACGATGCTCCTGAGAGGACGGAGATCGTGGTGCCGCCCCTGGGCCCGGACACAGGCCGCACGGCGCGATAGGCCAGCGAGAGCGCGCTCGCCATGGGCAGACGCGTGCGACGTGCTCACGGTGACAACCCAAGCCCGACCATCCTGGCCGACGCGCTGCGCGCAGCGACCAGCCCTCGTCGACAAAGGCGAGCAACCCCGTACCGATGACCGGTGCGTTCCCTAACCGAAAGGACATCTTCGCCATGCCCCTGATTACTGCAGATCTCAAGGTCCAGCCCCAGCCCTACACCCGCCGCATGCCACATCCCACCGACACCGTCGGGTACATCGAGGCCAGTTACCACGCCATCTGCGAGGTCCTGGGCGAGGCCGTCGTGCCGGTGCAGGGAAGCGGCGCTGAATGGGTGATCGAAACGCCCGGGGGACAGGCGATTCTGTTCGACCGGGAGAGCCCGTTCGACCCGCAACGCGAGCGCAACGAGCCCGCTGATTGGCACGTGTGGGCCTACCACAACGCCGTTATGCCGTGGATCCACCAGGTGATCGCAGGCGACCGCCGAAGCTTCCCCGCCGATCTCGCACCGGCGATCACGCCGCACGAGCTCGTCATCAGCTACGTGTACTACCTGCACCACCGCGCGGTTGCCCTGCCGCCCGGCGGTGTGCTGGCGACCCAGCTCATCCTGCAGCGCAACGACATGGTGGACATCCTGGTCCGTTACGAACGCGGGACTGGCATCCTCAGTGAGCTTCCGCAGCCGTCCGCGGCCGCCGAGCCGAGGATCCACCGTGCCACTGCGGCCCTGCAAGGAATGCTGGACGCCACCAGGCGCCACCAGGATGGCGCCAAGCCCTACGCTGAGCCCGCGCTCGCCGATCTCGTCGCCGCCGGGGCCGCCTTCATCGACAAATCCGACAACCCCATGTGGCTGGCCATCATGAGGGAATACGACCTCCAGCCCGACCATGACGAGAGCGCCGCGCACAGGGCGACCATCCGGGCTATCGCCGCCACGCTCACCCGGCTCTCGCAGGAGAACTGACCACGGTCCGAACGCGGACCGTCACGTTCCAGAACCGCGACACCGACGCCGTCGACCTCGTCGACGGGAGCGAGTCGTAACCGTGGTCTCCATCCGGTGTGCCGCACCGGGCCCGCCCAGCGGCACGCCGGTCTGTCGCCCGCCCTCACCGCGCTTCACCTGAACGCCCACCAAGGGGGGCCGGTGGCCCGAGCCCGACCAACCAACGCCCGATCCCGCGCACGCGCGTAGCCCGCCATGCGCCGCTCCCAGCACTCAGGAGGCAACCAGTGACGACCACCATGTCCGAAACCGACGACCGCTTTCTCGTTCCTCGTCGTGTTCTGCTGCCCTACACCAGGCGCCCGCGCAAGGGGGACGTCATCATCCTCGCCGATGACGAGCTCTACTGCGGCTGCGGCAACGGTCCCGGCCGCAGTATGCAATTCGAGGCCGCCGATCGCCGCACCGGCGCTCTCCTCCTCGACGGCCCTAATCCAGGATGGGACGGCACCTGGGCGTGCGCCTATTGCGACCTGCGCATCGACTGCCGCCCCGCCCACAACCTGGTCGCCACGATCCTGAGCGGCGAGCGCGACACGATCACCACCTGGGCTCGCACTCCCGAGCAGTTGGAGGATCTGCCGCGGAACATGCCCACCTGGATCGCCGCCCACACGCCGGCCCCGGGCGACCCCGACATCTGGGTCGCCATCACACCGGGCACGGTGAAGACCGGTGCCCGCGCACCGCTCGCCCAGGCCGAGTTCGACGTGCCCGCTGGTTGGGACTGGACGGTCTGGTACGAAACGATCACACCGATCCGCGTGGACGATGTCACTCAAGAGCCCCGCTCCGTCCGGCTGGACCGAGGTGGCCGACTGATCTGCAGGTGCGGGAACACGGCCGACGCTGAAGGCTTCATGCCCGTCCTGGCAGACAGAGACGCAGACTGGGTGGTCGAACCGGATGAGGACCTGTGGCAAGAGTCCCTGTTCGGCTGCATGTGCGGAGTCCGGATCACCACCCCCGCCATCAGGCTCACAGTGACGGTCCTGAAGAACCAAAGGGATGAGGTGAATACGCGCCTCCTGTCCTTGTCCGACATCCCGAACGTTCACAGCGAAGTGTTCGACTGGTGTCGCCAGCACAACCCCACCGGTGACGACCAGGTCTGGACCGCCGTGACGCTGGAGGGCGATGACCTGGGACCCGTCGCTCCCATCGCCCAGCGAAAGATCATCATCCCGGAGTTCACGCTGAGTGAGTAGGGGAGCAGTACAGCCCGCGCCGGCTCGGCCGACGCGGGCTTACCTCGACCTCGCGTCCCGGCGGACCGCCCGACCGGGAATGCGCACGCTCCTCCGGTGCCCCCCGCCCGGAGCGAGCACCCCCGTCCGGGTGAGTAGCCCGAACCCAACTTGCCAAGGAGACATCATGCATGACATCACCCATCAGAGGCTCGGCGAGCGGCTGATCGCCGCCGAGCAGAGCCACCACAGCGAGCACGGTTGGGGCGACGAGCCCACGAGGCTGCTGCTCATCTGCGCCAGTCCCGCCGCCCCGGACATGGTCACCCTGTTCGTGGGACCGTGGGAGTGGAGCGTGTTCATCGGCGCTCCCGGTATGCAGGCGCCCGGCGCGACCGGCGACGTCGAGCACGACCTGGGCCTGCTGGCCGACAACCCCGCAAGGCTCGACATCCACCTGGCCGACCACGAGTTCCTGGCCGTGGGCCTGCTGCATGAGTGGGCTCACCCGGAGGCAGGCGAGCTGCATGACCAGCGATGCCTGGCAGCGGCAGACCGCGACGGCGGGCTGTGGCACGTGATCCGTCACCGCGGTGAAAGCGGCATCCCCCCGCAGGCGCACCTGATGATCGACGACCAGGGGTGTGTGCTGGCGCCGACGCTGGCCAAGGTCGCCCGAGCGCTGTCGGAGGCCTACCCGCTGCGCAATGGGAGGCAGTGGTGAGGACCGAAGCCGAGCACCAGCGCAGGATCTTGGCCATCCGCGCCGAGATCCTGGAAAGTCGCCTGGCGTTGCCGATCGACACCCGCGGCCGGCACGTGATGGACGAGACCGCGAAGACCCTGCGGGGTCTGGCGGCGCTGCTGGAAGCCGACCCGGCCATGGCCGAGACCCCCCAGCGGTGGAAGCCCGCCGCTACTGCCAGCCGCATCGGGCGGGACCTACGCGTCATGGTCCTGCGTGCCAACAACCCCCTACGGTCTTCAGATGAGCGTACGGAGGCCCGCGCCCGTTACGAGGCCATGTACGCCAGCGTGGTCGAGCACGCCAACGCGGCGCGCGAGCTAGCCCCCGTGGAATGGCTCGATCCGGCGCGGTGCCAGACGACGCCGCTGGAACAGCTGCGGCAACGTAGCGAGTTGCTCAGCCTGGCCGCTCACCTGCTGCGCGTCGTGGCCCGACACGCGGCCGCCCTGCCGGAGCTCGCGCCGCAGGCGGCCCAGGTTGCGGGCTTGGCCGACACCGTCGACCAGGTCGCGCGTGAGTTCAACCGCACCTTTGGAAGGTAGCCATCGTGCCAACCCCTCATCCGGCCGTCGGTCTGCGCGGCCGGGGCCTGTACGAGTTAGTGATCCACGAGCTAGGTCGCAACGATAGTCTCCCTGCCGACCAGCAATTCTGGGACCAGCGCGACTACCGATTCCTGCGCAGAACCGGGGGCCTCTACTTCGAGGACCTGGCCGCGTGGGATCCCAGTAAGGGACGCAACGGAACGTTGATGGACTTCGCGGGCGTTGCCTGCGATCTCGCCGGCGGACGCTGGTACATCGAAGTCACAGCAGAGGGCCCCGTCATCGCCGGGAAATTGATCGATCCCTCAATGATCGACCCCGTGGCCATGTGCCTCCTATATGCCGAGCCCGAAGATGATCCCAAGGACGTCTTCATCGACGAGGGCCACCGTGTCATCGAGGCGGACAAGCGAGCCCTGCGCCTGCTCCAGCTTGACACGAGCGCCCCCTTCGATTTGGAAGACGAGGATCTCGGAGAGCTGAACGCCATGTGCGACGCCCTTTACAGCTGACCGCGCCCTTGGCCTGCGGGAGCCTGCCGTCCTACGGCTCCCGCGGGCCCGCAACCCCTCACGATGAAAGGTCCTTCCATGCACACCATTCAGTACGGCACCCGCAACGCCGACGGCAGCATCATCGAGCATCACGTCGTGCATGTCCCTACCTGGATGCAGGCTCGCGGGCAGACTTTAATGCGCGGATCCCAGTCCGCTGTGACGGTCTACCGGGTGGTCCGCGAAGACCGTTTCTCGGCCAACCATGTTGGCGAAGCCGTCACTGAGTGGGCGGAGTTGCCCGCCGACGCCGCGATTCAGTTCGGCATCGCCGACGACTCGGGAGACGTCACCCGCGCCTTCAACCCCGATGAGATCTGCCACCTTCTCACCCTGCACGCCCACACGGGCGAAGGCCCCGACCACGGGCCTGCCCACGGGCGCGGACGCATCGTCTACCGCGCCGTCACCGTTGACTACCGCGACCACGCCACCACGCCCCTCACTGAGTGGCAGCCCCTCTACCCCGCATCTTGACCGACGCCTCGGGCGGCGCACCTCGCGCCGCACCCGCGCGTGCGCGGCACGTTCGCCGATGCCTTGGATGTGGCCCTGAACCAAGCGCATGAGATGCTGCCGCACGCGATCCTGACCGCCATAGCAACTTCCATATGGAAACTTCTGCTTCCGACGTCCCTTGCCCCGGGTAGATCCGGTAACTCTTCTCGGATTTACCCGTGGGGCCGTCCATACCAGTTGGCGACCTTCCCTTACGTGCATGGCATTGCCCATCGCCTATAGCGACGGCGCGCCACATGGCACTGTCACACCTGCCGTGTCCTAGCCCCCACTCGAATTCCGGCTTACCAGGAGGGACGGCCATGGGCAGGCAATCCAGAACAGCTGCGGTCATGGATGGGCAATCCATATCGTGCCACAGGCGAGGTAGCTCCTAGCTCGTGTCCAGGAATCACCGCACGAGGTTCTTTGCTGCGAGAATCCGCGCTGCTCATTTCCACCCAGAGCGCACCAACCCAGTAAGTAACCTTTCCTGCTTATATTGGCGCAGCAAGCGCGCCTTCCTGGCCTTTCAGCGCGAGATTCTCTCCCCTAGCGCATGCACAGAGGAGCAGTAGCGAATTCCGCGCAGCAGCGCCACTTGGCTCGCGATTCCACCCCTTCATGCGCCTCGCACCGGCGCAGCTGCGGAAAAGGGCTATCTGGAGACAAACCATGAGCTTCGAACTTAACTTGCACTTTCAACTCGACCTGTTCGATCAGAAACCGCCAGACCATGTTGTCGAGCGGCCCAGTAAGCTCCTGACACAGAACTCACAGCTACGCCAAGAGGGCATCTGGAACTGGACTCTGCCAGCCCTGTATGCGAAACTGCCCGATGGCAGGAAGATCATCACCTGCCCTTCCGCCGGAAAATGCGCCGTCATTTGTTACGCGCGTTTTGGAGCTTACAGATTCCGCCAGGTCCGGGAACGGCATTTGGCCAACCTCGCCTTCGTCGTGGAGGATCTCAGCGGCTGGGAGCAAGCCATGACCACCGAACTGAGGGCCCGACGCTTTCAGGGGAAGTGGATCCGCATTCACGACAGTGGCGACTTCTTCAGCGACGACTATCTTTCGGCGTGGCTGCGCATCAGTCGCACTCATCCCAAGGTCAAGTTCTACGCATACACGAAGGAGGTAGAACGCTTCCGGCGATTGGTTGAGCCGAACCCGCCACCAAACTTCTTCTGGGTCTACTCGCTGGGAGGCAAATATGACGCCGACCTCGACGTTGCCGTTGACCGGATAGCGGATGTCTTTCCCACTCGGGAGGCCATAAGGGAGCGGGGTTGGCACGATCAAGAAGCGTCTGATCTGCTTTCAGTTACGGGAGCGAGCCCAGTAGGCATGGCCTGCAACCGGATCCCGACCGCGATTCGCCGTCTGGGAGACCGTACCTTGGGAGACTGGCAGCGGGAAAGCGACCGTAAGGCCGCGGATAGGAAGCGCTCGACCTGAAGGAGTCCGCCCGACCGCCGCTCGTGAGGCGCGCACAGCATCACTATCGAGGTCCCGGCGTCTGCCGCATCTCATGTCACCAGCGCCAGATCACAAACCGTTTTCATCTCCCATGGGTCCTGCGAGCCTCGCAGGACCCATGCCGTCATTTGTGGAGACCGCGCGGCGCTGGGCAAGGGCACCGAGGCCGGCCGCGCCAAACGGATGTGCGGACTACAGCCTCACCGTTGAGGCCAGGGGCGCACTCGAGGGATGAGCCCGTATCCCCGCCGTGCGAGTGCCGGACGACCGCGCGCACCGACTTGTCGCTGCTGGAAGTGACGCCCCACCTCGATTCCTGCGGCTGTTGGTTCGCACCTCGTCCCGGCGGCCCAGGGGGAGGGGAGTGAGGCGGCCCGGCTTCGTCTGTCCGTGACGGCGCTGAAGGACGTTCCTCTGTCGCGGCTTGACATGCTTTGGCTTCTGAGCCGCTTCCTTTGTCGGAGCGCTGGTGAGGCAGGTCGCACGCCAAATCATAAAGAGGCGTTTACATGTATGGTTTTCACGTCCGAGTCCCGGTTGGCACCTGGGACCCGACAGAACATCTCCGATCCGAAGGGAACTTCAATGACCCGCGACAACGGTCCGAAGTGGAAGGCGCTGGTGGAACGTCTCCGGCAGCTGGGCGACGTCCCCCTGGCGCAGTTCCTGCAGGACACCCAGCTCCCGCTGGAGGTCCTCTACCGCCGCAGGGAGGGCTGGACGGCTCTGCGGCGTGCCGCAGGCTTCGCCGCCGCCCCGCCCGATGTGGAACTGGACTCGCAGCTCGGCCGAGCGTTCGGCCGCATGCTGCACCTCGACGGCGAGCGCCTGTACTTCCTGTCGACGCTGCTGTACGGGCATCGTCCGACCAGCACACGCGAACGCCGCCTGCTGGCCATGCTGGACGTGACTCTGTGGGGCGGCACCGACTCCGTCACCGGCGCGAGCGAGCGGTTGAAGCGCCTGACTCGGGACCGGGCCGTCGAGGTCCGGGCACTGGCCGACGTCCTCGCACCCCGCAATCCCGATACGTGGCTCCAACTTCATGAGGACGTACCGGTGCACCTGCACGCTGACTACACGAAGAACGAGGTCCTGGCCGCCTTCGGCCTGGACAAACCGGCCTTCTGGGTAGCGGGCGTCAGGTACGTCCCCGAGTACCGCGCCGACCTGTTCTTCGTGACGATCGACAAATCCAGCAAGGAGTACTCCGACAAGACGCGCTACGCCGACGGCGCGCTCGATGAGCGGCACTTCCAGTGGGAGTCACAGAACACCCTGCGTACCAGCATGCCGACCGCCATCCGCTACATCGACGGAAGCAGCACGGTGCATCTGTTCATCCGGCACCACAAGCGCGACGAAGGGCTCGGCGCCCCGCCCTACACCTACGCCGGAACCATGCGCTACCTCCGGCACGAGCGTGAGCTTCCGATCCGATTCGTCTGGGAACTGCAGCACGCCCTGCCCGAGGAGATCCTGCGGTACGCCCTGATCGGCGGCTGACAGATCCGGCCACGACCCTCACGCGCACGCTCCGCGCTCCTTCGCGCGGAGCGTGTGTTCCACAGCCACTGCGGCCCGTGAGCACAGGCAGCCTGGGCGGCGCCGTTTGGGTTTGCCCCTCTCGGTGTCCCCGGAACTCCGTGATGGCCGCACACGACCTCTTGGCCTCGTGAACCGATCCGCTTTCACCTCATGCCGGTGACGGACGACACCGAGTCCGCAACAGCCACTACCTCGAAGGCGGCTCCGACCGCTTCATCACCCCCACACCCAGTCTGAACCCGAAAGGAAAAGCCGTGGCCCCGCGATATGAGATGGATGGCGCCGACACCGCATTGGAGATCGTCACACCTGACACGGACCCGGATGACCACTGCATCGACATGATGGCCGGGAGCCACGCGCTGGTGATCGGCAACCCGGACGCCACTGCGTTTGCGGTCGTGGGATCGCCCGAGGACCTGCGCGTATTCGCAGCGCGCGTCTGCGACCTGGTCGCGCGGGCACTGCCGGTCGACGCCACCGTCGAACCTGCGACGCCGCGCTCACACTCGCAGGGGATGGGGCCTTCATGAACCGCCAGCTGGCCCTGCGGCTCTCACCCGTGGTGGCGTTCTACCAGGTGGACATAGACGAGGCACAGGAAGTTTTGATCGAGTGGCGCCACCCCTTGCATCTGCCTGACGAGGAACACCCCCGCGGACGGCCCTACACACGCCCTTACGGCCGCATGGCTTTCATCATGGAGGACCGCGGCCGCCGAGCGGCCGCTGTCGTGCTGGCCAGCACCATCAATGCCAGCGTGTTCAAGGAGCGGGGTTGGCACCGGTACAACACCGTCGACCTCGCCCGGATCGCACGCAGCCCGGACCGCCGAGATCAGCAGTGCCTGCGGGCGGTGCTACGCTTCCCTGTCAAGTGCTTCTGTTCAGCTGCGCCGGCTTCCCGGGCCCTGCGACGGGCAGGATTGTCAGCTTCCGCGGGGGCTAGGATCCGTTCCGATGAGCGCGATAACGAGTGGAGCGGCCAGCCCGCCTCGCCGACATCCGGTCCCGCTGGCTCAGTGCCGCAACTGCCGCCTCCAGGGCGACCCGCTAGTAGCTGTCGGCCTCGTGAGCTCGCTGGGAACCGATCACGCCGACGACTGACGCGACGTTGACTGCTCGTCGTCGTGGACGACAAGGCACCCGGCCGTCGTCCCTGCGGCTCTGAGAAGCTGGCGGGTCGCCTTCGTGTATGCGCCCGATGTCGCGAGCTGCCATCCATACCGGCACCGTCACCAGGGGTGTTGCGCTGAGATCATCTCACGGTCGCAGACGGCTCTAGGAACAAGCTCCCAGAGAGAATCCTCCAAGAGGCCGAAGAAACCCGGAGCGCGAGAAACGAGACTGTCGGCATGATCGCAAAAGCCTTAGGACTCGTACTGGCCACCGCCCTGTTGCCCGGTGCACCGACCCCTCCGACCGAACTGCATGAGTGCGCGACCGCGACCACGCGCTGCGACGGCACCATCGAGGTCCCTCTCGATTGGGAGAACCCCTCCTCCGAACGCATCTCCGTAGCCTTCACCTTCATCCCGGCTAAGGACGCCGACGGCACGGTGGCGGCCAACCGCGGCGGGCCACAACCGGCTCTGCCGGCGACACCCGAGATTCAACAGGTTCTCGGGCCTGTCCTTGACCGGAAGAACCTGCTGGTCATGGATCCGCGCGGGATAGGACAGTCCTCGCCGCTGCTGTGCCCGGGAGCCGACCCCTTCAAGCCAGCGACCGTCGCCGCCTGCGCCAAGAGCGTGGGTCCCCGGGGCGCGTACTTCACCGCCGACCAGGCCTCGCACGACCTCGACGCGGTCCGGCGAGCGCTCGGCCTGGCCAAGATGAGCTACTTCGGCAACTCCTACGGCACCCTGTACGCCCAGGCATATGCGGCCCGGTACCCGAACAGCCTGGACGCGATCTTCCTGGACAGCTCGATGGTCATCGGTCGCGACGGCTACGCGGACCAGGGGTTCGACGCCCGGCTCGACTACCTCGATCTCGTCTGCGGGCGGTCGAAGGCATGCGACGCGCTGCCGGGCAAAGCCTCTGGCATATGGACGAGGCTGGTGGACCGGCTGCGAAAGCAGCCCGACCCGGAGGTGACGCTGCACCAAGCACTCACCCTACGTGAGCCAGCCGAAGCGGTGCTCGGCCGGGAGAACGTCGCGGCCGCACACGCCTACCTCAACGGCGACCCGGCTCCACTACGCCGTCTGGCCCGGCTGACCCCCAAAACCATCCCGCCGTTCAACCCGCCGTGGCTTGCGGGGCATATGGCCTTCCGTTGTGGCGACGGCTCCTTCCCATTCGACCGGCTGGCATCGGCAGCCGAGCGTCAAGCGCAGGCCGAGCGGTACTACGATCGGGAACGCCCGATGGCGCCCTATCAGCCCACCGACTTCTTCCCCACCGAGGCGGTCGCCAGCCAGGAGTGGTGCATCAACTGGCCAACCCCGCGACACAGCCCGCCGCGCCCGCCCGGACAGGCGCTGCCCAACGTACCCATCCTGGTCGTGGCAGGGGACTTCGACGTCAACCGCCCCGCCGAGGTGGAGCGTTCACTTCGGGTCTTCCCGAACGCTACCGTCATCCGGATTCCGTTCGGCATTCACGCGCAGTCCTTCCTCCCGTCGCCGATGGGTGACTGCGTGCGCGGCATGCTGCGCACCTTCCTGACCACCAAGCGGGTGGTCGACCAGAAATGCACCGGTGAGAACTACCGCGCCGTCGGCGCATTCCCGCAAAAGCTCAGGGACGTGGCGCCGCACCCGGCCCGCAAACTCAGCCCCGGCCAGCGGCGGATCCTCGCGGCCGCCTTCGCCACCGCCGCCGACGCCACCGCCCGCCGCAATCCTCACGCCTTCTACTACTTCGGGCGGCCGAACGAGCCGGGGCTGCGCGGCGGCCAGGTCACCTTCGGCCAGGACATCACCCTCGACAGCGTGCGGTTCGTACGCGACCTGCAGGTCAGCGGCCCCATCAAGCTCACCCCAGACGGCCGCGCCACCGCCACGCTCCGCGCCGAGACCGGCGGGCGCACCCACGAGGTAACGCTGACCTGGACGGCGTTCGGAACCCGACCGTCCCTGTCCGGCACCTTCGACGGCATCCCCTTCGCCTAGACCATATGCCGAGGATCCCCATGTTGGTCTCGTTCCCGCGTGTCGGTGCGGCGGTTGGGTTCGAGTTCGGGTAGCCCGTGTGGGATGGCGTCTTACTGAGTGGTGGGATTCGTGACGATCAGTCACAGATTTCTAGCAGAGGTGAGCCATCGTGTGACGGTCGGAGGAAAGCGCTCATCCTTCGCCATGGCCCCGGTCGGGCAGCTCAGCGGGGACCCAAGGGGGTGTAACCCCAGGGGTATCAAGCCCGGTCGGGCCGGAGCGTGAAGACGTTGTCGGGCGGTGGGGTGGGAGCAGACGGGGTCGGCCTGGTGTGAGTGAGGACGGCGCTGGCGAGGGTCAGGCTGGTCACCAGTTGCCGTAGCTCTTGGAGTTCGGTGTTCTGGTTGGCGATCGTCTTCTTGAGCGTGGTGATGGTCTCCCGAAGCTTTTGTTCGTGTTCGGGGACCTGCTGGGTTTCGGTGCGTACCCGTTCGTAGAACTCGTGCTTCAGGTCGACGTGCCGTTTGAGCAGAGCCATGCGGTGAACGCCTGCCTCGGCGGCGAGGGCGACGATGGTGAGGCTGCCGTTGGAGGAGGTGGCCTCGTCGTTTAGGAGCCGGTCCATGGCCTGGCGGATGCGGGTGCGCTCGTTCTGGTGTTGTTGGTTCATGCGACGTCCTCTGCGGCTCGGGCGGTGGCGTCGTGGTTGTCGGCGAGCTCGCGCAGCTTGGCGGCGTTCTTGCGCAGCTTCTTGGCCATCGGTTCGGGTGAGTGGGCGGCCCGCTGGTCGATCTGGTCGGCTTTTTGGCGAAGCTGCTGGGCGTGGGTGTCGGTGCGGACGGCGTTGCCGCACCCGGTCTGGCAGGCGTATTGCCTGGGCGCGGTTGCACCCGGATCGGGTTCGCAAAGCGCATTATCGTGTTTGAACGCGCAAATTAGGAAGGCGTCCGAGTTGTCGTAGAGGACAACGCCGTCGCGGGCGAGGAACTTGGCGGCTTTCTTGGCGAACCCCCTGGTGACGTGCTGGCCCTCGAAGCGTGGGGTGTCGGCTGCGGCGGCGAGAGCTCGGCGAGCGGCGGGCCCGGAGATCCTCTCCCCAGCGGCGGCCTGGTCGCGCAGGTGGGCTGCTGTGTCGGCGGCGGCGAGGGCGGTTTCAACATCCAGGACGCTGTGGATGCCACGGTGGTTGCGGGATGCGTAGCCACCGGAGGTGCGGGTGTCCAGGACGGTGCGCATATGCCCGTACTGGATGGCGAGCGCGATCAGACCGCCGGGGCGGCGGGCGATGTGCCAGGCCAGGGTTCTGCGGAATCTGGCCAAGCCGATCGCGCCGTGCGGATCCTCGGGAATGACCTGGTCGGTCAGGCCCTGGGTTTCGGCTTCGCGGTTGGCCCAGGCCACGAAGTCTTCGATCCGCTGATTCAAGCCATTGTTTTTCAAGGCGCCGGGATGCCCCCGTTGAGAGGTGAAGTCGTGATGGGCGGCGCTGAGCAGGAGTTCCTCCGGGGGGACGATCCGTTCCAGGACCCGGATGGCATGCACGACGGGTGCGATGGCGACCCAGGGGACGCTGCGAAGTTCCCCGGCGGAGACATGGTTGCCGTCGTCGTCGATCACGTTCTTGTAGTGATGGCCGTGGATCAGATTCGGCTCTGGGCCCTCATCGCCGATGCCAGTGTCGCCTTCGGGAGAGATGCGAATCAGATGCCGCCCGGAGGAACCCTCGAGATCAGGGGCGGGGTCTGGGCAACAACCGGATCTCAGGCCTTGCACTTCCTGCGGGCGCATACCAGTCAGATAGAGGCAAATGATGATCGCGGCGGTGCCCAGATGCCGCATCAGCTCGGCCGCCTCGGTGAAGTCCATGTACTCGCGCCAGGGTCTCCCGTTGATCTGCCCAGAGACCGGGACCTGGAGGGGGCATGGTCCTGGCCGCTGGGCGGCCAGGACTGTGAGCTGGTGCTTGTGTTTGAAATAGTCGACCTGCTGAAAGGAGGCGCCGGTGCGGCCGGCGATGTAGGTGCGGGCCAGCATTCGCTCTCCCCTGTGCGCGATGCTGGGCAAAGCGGCACCGGTTTCCAGAAGCGGTAGCAAGTACCCCTCAAGGGCCACCCGGCTTTCGGGGGTGGAGCGGTTCTCGGCGGCGCGTGCGTTCAGTTGCCGGACTTCCGCCCAGGCGACCAGGATGTCGTCAGCGAGATCGTCCACCATGCGGATCGCCCAGATCAGCAACGGGCCGAGAACCAATGGGGACAAGGGTTCGGTCGTGTTCTCCCCGCCCTTGTCGATGTTGTCCTCGGGGAGGAAGTCGTCGATGCCCTCGTTCTCCCACGGAGGCTGAGTTACGCCGATCGGGCAAGCGCTGAGCTGGTCAAAGGCCCACAAGTCCGTCAGCCTGGAGCAGAGCCTCTCCGTCGCCTTGCGCGCCAGCCCGTCAAGCGCACGCTTGCGGACATAGCCGCGCCAATCGTCGCCGGTGCACTCGATGAGGCTGCTGACGCCGCGTTCATCCAGCCAGCGCGCCAGTCCCATCCAATCCGCGCAGGTGTCCTTCATCTCCTGCGCTGATGCCCGGCCGCGGGCACGCCTTCCTCGTGTTTGGAGATAGGTGGGCCGAAGCTGGCCGTTGATCATGATCCAGGTGATGAGTTTGAGCTGGTCGAGGTAGGAAGGCGGGCAGTTCCTCCAGTTGATTGCCGTCAAACTGGCGCTGGGGTTGTCGATGAGCGGGGCCAGCGACCAGTCCAGGTCGTGGTACTGGGAGTTGGCGTAGGTGTTGCCGCGCCTGATCCACTGGGGCAGCACTACCGGACTGCCGGGGGCGGGGAGCGCCAGGATGTAGGGATCGTGTTCGAAGGCCGGGACGGCGGTCACGGGGCAAGGTCCCCCTTCACCAGAAGGCGGACGATGGTGTGATCGTCGGTAGTGGCGCGTTTCAGAGCGCTCTTCCAGGCGGCCGGCCCGACCGCCTTGCGCAGATCCTCCAGCCGCAACATGTGGTCACGCCACCACCGTTGCCAGGCTCGGTCATCCAGGGCCGACCGCAGGCTCTCCAACTGGTGGTGCAGGTAGGCGAGGCGGGGGTGGTGTCCTGGATGAACGCGGGCGTTGCGGCAGCCCAGGCAGTCCAGGAAGTCGGCTCCGCAGCCTTCCCCCGGGGAGGGCCATGGGCTGGTCGCCTCGTCCGCGCAGTCCACCGTCGCGGTCTGTCCGTGGTCAGGGTCGGGCTCCTGAGTGAGCTG
The DNA here is from genome assembly GCF_008065375.1 of Nonomuraea sp. SYSU D8015. Classification (GTDB taxonomy): domain Bacteria; phylum Actinomycetota; class Actinomycetes; order Streptosporangiales; family Streptosporangiaceae; genus Nonomuraea. The sequence goes on along the minus strand of NZ_MU084033.1, from coordinate 167,190 downwards.
CCCACCGAAGACGACCGCCTGCGCCTGCTCCACAGCCTCTTGGGCGCCGGCTTGGATGACGGCCCGGGACGCCCGTTGAACGTGTTCGTTGGGCAACACGTAGACGCCGTCGTGGGTGCCCTGGGTGTGCTGCATGGGTCGACCCTCGCGGGTCACCGTCGTCCGCCGAGACCGCTCGAACGGCGAACCACCACCCATCCTGAGCCCGAACTGCCTCGCGTCATAGCCAGAGATACCGAAGACCAAAGGCCCCACCGGGCGCGGACGGTCCAGGTTCCCGTCCGCTCGATCGGGAAAGAATGAACGCGCGACCATCAGAAGGTCGGTCCCCGGCGCCAGACGAGCAGCCAAAGTCCTGCCAGCGGCCGTAGCTTCCAGCGCTTGGGTGATCAGCCTGCCAGGTGAGTCCGCCCCCGAGTCGGTGATGTTCTCCGTGGAGAACCAGCGACCGTTGCCCGCCCGCCTCTTCTCGACCGTGACCTTGTAGGTCACCGAGCTCGTCTCTCCGGCCGAGGGCATCGCGGTCGGAGCAGGTATCCGGTCATAAACCGACATGTTCCAAGCGAACCTGTCGGTCAGCAGCACAGCCAGCGACGTGAGTTCCTGCCGTGTCAGAAACAACCGGCCCCACGTGTGCGGCGAGGAACCGCCGCCCAGCAGACGACGATTCCTCGCATAGCGTTCGCCGTCTGAGAAGACCGTGCGGGGCACGTCCCCGGTGCGCCAGAGATGATCGAGGATCTGGCCGATGCGCCACTCACGGCTCCCCTCGGCCAGGTCACCGGCTTGCCAGCGCTCCAACAACACGGTGTTCTCCCGGATCCGCATCCAGGCAGACCGGAACTGCCGCTGCGCGGCAAGCAGCACCTGCTCCCGTTCGGCCTCGCTGTAGGACTTCCCGCTCGGCTTGGGCGCGGGCACCCGCCTGGCCAGTTCCTCCGCCACCGGCCCGCTGGCCAGCCGCGGATCTCGCTGCAGCAGAGTACGAACCAGGGACAGCATATTTCTTCCGGTCGAGCTGCCGATGTTGACGGTCCGCCACCGTTTGAGCATGGCCGGAGTCAGGTCGCCGAGATCCTCAGGAGGGCTGTCCAGCTCCGAGAGGAAGCGCGCGAAGTCGAGCACCGTCCTCCAGTAGGTGTCTGCGCTCCAATGGCTGGTCCATCGCTTGGACTGGGCAGCGAACACCTCGGCCAGTGAGCGCTGCATCGCCTCGGCGACCGGCAAGTCAGCGAAGTCGAACTCCTTGGCGTAGCCAGCTTTGTTGACCATGCTCACGACCAGCCCACTCAGGGCGAGCGGCGGGGCGACCTGATGGCCGGGCGGGGGCGGGACCGCGCGATGTCCCCGGCCGCTCATCCGGCCGCCTGATCTGTGACGAGGGTGTCGATGTCCTGGATGCCCGCGCTCTCACGGGCCAGCCGGGCGAAGACTCCGTCGAGATCTTCGATGTCGTGGCCCTCATCGGTAGTCTTGGCGGTCGCCAGGATCGACTCCAATTGCAGGTGGGCGACCGGGGCGAGGTAGTGCCTCTTGGTCGTCTCGACGCTCTGGTGTCCCAGGATCGTCTTCACCAACCACCACGGATCGCCGAACAGCAGCGCGAAGTCCCGCCGGTCGGCCTTGGTGAGCCCGTAGCGGGACTCAACCAGCTCGTTCAGCAGGATCAACATGTAAAGGGCCATCGAGTGCCGGCACGAGTGCGGTGTGGCGTACGGACTCTTGCCCCGTACTTCGGCCAGCCGGAAGTCCCGGTCAATCCTGCGTTCCTGCGGAGTGAGCAGGACCTGCTCGCAACGCAGGTTGGCACCTCGGAACACGCCGTTCCAGTTGGCCGGGTCCATCGGCAGGCCCTGCTCGGTCAGCCACAACCACCCCGGCTCCGGCCCGTCAGGGCCCTCCACGAACAGCCACTGCCGCTCCCGCCACTCCAGCCGGGCGAGTTCGCGTTCACCGGGCACGCCATCGGCGTCGACCCACTGCACCTTCGGCTTCATTCCGCGGGTGATCTTCGTGATCAGCCACATCACCGGCAGAGCGTCGTAGCGGCCCTTCTCCTGGGCGCGTTGGATCGCCCATGCTCGCTCCGAGGAGATGTAAGCCTCGACCTGGCCGACCGAGTCCGCCGAGGCGTAGAAGGTTCGGCTGCGCTTGGCCCGCGTCAACGCGCCAGCGATCTGGCCGTGCAAGTAACGGCCAGATCGCAGCCGCTGCGCCGGCAGCTCGAAGATCAGCAACGCCCCGCCCTCCTGCTTTCGCAGGCCCGAGGAGAGCATCAGCTTCACGAAGCTGGTGTTGCGAAGCTCGGTCCGACAGTCCCATTCAGCCGCGGCCACCCTCTCCAGGGTGTGGCCGCGCAACCCGACATCCATCCACAGACCCCAGGTCCGCGGCGTCAGCCACGACACCCGCGAACTGACCGCATCCGGCGCCTGGTCCTCGGGGTTGGAGATGTCGATCGGCAGCGGCGCCACCCTCGCCCACTTGAACAACTTGGTGAACGCGGCCGCCTCACGCTGCCACTTGGTCCCGCCGATCCGGGCCGGGTTCTGTGGAGCATCGCACCGCCAGTGCCGATAATCCGTAAGATCTTGCCTGGTCGCCGCTCGCCAGGGCACCCCGCGCGAGGACAGGAAGTTCAACAGCAGCCGGGTGTCGTTGGCGTAGTTGCGCTTGGTCTCCCGCTCCAACCGCTGAAACTTCGACGACCGCACGTAATCCAGCAGATCCCGATCAACCGTGCAGTCCGGGGCCAGGAACACTGGATCGCCCGGCCGCAGCCCTATCCGAGCCACGGCATCCGGCAGGTCACGTACCCCCAGAACGCCCTCCGCAGGCAGCGGTCCCCACCGCCCCGCATCCGGAACCCACTCCACACGCCACTCGCCCAACGGACATCTCCCTGACATTTTGAACATGCGTGAACACGCTAAGTATTCAGGGAAATCCTCATTACCCGCGAATATCTCGCCCCACTATGGCTGGGGACCTACTCTCGCTGGGATGCGCGGAGCGCCGAATTATGCGGACAACCCCAAATCGTGGCGTTGTCGAGTACGAGCCTGCCCGGCACGCCTGGCGATCTCTACCGATTCGACGGATGGAAGCGCTACCGCACCTCTCATGGCGCCAAGGGCGGGGGGCACCAGCGCCCCAGCGCGGCAAATGAGATTCACGACGGCGCACGGGGCCTGTGGGTTTATTCCTACCCGCAACCATTAACCCTGGGAAGCCCGATGGACGAGTCGGCGGCGGACTGGTCTATCGAATAGTTCGCCTGACCGATGCACACCCCGGCTGCCGACGGTCACGACTGTTCCCGGAACGGCAATGCCGATTCCAAGCAGCGGCCGGTAAGCCGTCAGACATGAAATAGATTGCGAGCATTTCGGTAACGTCAGAGTCGGCGTGGGGCGGCACCCCTGCGCCGACTTTCATCCTCCGCTCCGAAGGAATATCTCATGACCACGTCCGCCTCGCATACACGGAAGAACGCTGTAGCGCCTCCGGCTGACGATCAGCTCGCCCTCTTTCCCATGCTGGAAAGCGAATCCCCGCCTGGGGAAACCCTCTCGCCACTGGCGAAAGCGTGCGAGCCGACGTTTGGGGCGCACAAAGAGCAGCCTCCGCTGCTTAACTGGCTGTACAAGGCCTATATCGCTTTGGCCGAGGATCCGGCCGTCTTTGCAGCCAAAGACGCGCCCATCGTCTTCGGCGTAGGCAAGAGCCAGGTCCAGGCCCTCCGATTCTGGATGCAGGCCTTCAAGCTCGCCCTGGGAGAAGTCACGCCAGGGGCGCCGCAGAGGTTGCTGCTGACGGATCGAGCACACTGGCTGCTGCACGACCTGGGCGCCGATCCGTTCCTGGAGGAGGACGGCACCCTGTGGCTGCTGCATTACTGGATGCTGAGCACACCATGTCTGGTGCCGACCTGGTGGACCGTCTTGCAGCACCCGCTGTCCCGCACCAGCCGTCGAGACCTGACCGAGAACACCATGCGCCAGGCCCGGGAGGCGGGGTGGAAACCTTCCGAGAGCGCCGTCAGGCGAGACGTCGACTGCCTCGTCCGCATGTACGCCCGGGAAGCAAGCAGGCAGCGCGACAGCATCGAAGACGACCTCTTGCGCGTCTTCACGAGGCTGCCGATCCTCCAGCTTGACCAGGACATCCACCAGGTACGGCTCCCGCGTGGTCCCAGATTCAGCCTCCCGCCCGCGATCCTGGCCTACATATGCCTGGACTACGCGCACCACATCGACCCGCGGCCAGGCGCCCTATCCATCCACCGTCTCACCAGGGAGCCGGGCAGCCCCGGCAGCGTCCTGCGCATGTGGAGTGATGATCTGGAAAGAGCACTGGAGACCGACGTCCATGATGATCTGTGCATCATGGACTCGATCGGCGGGGATGTGCTGGCCTTTCGCCGGCCGCCGCTTCAGCTGGCGTGGGAGATCCTGGACAGCCACTACAACGGTGTTCGTGAGCGCCTGGGCATGCGCCTCGATCTTGCTGACGAGACCCGAACAGGATGAGTAGCGTCGAGGGCCGCCGCGGGCTGGAGGTTTGCGGCAGTTCTCGCAGCCACTCGGGTGACGGCGGTGCCAGCCTGCCCGCCCCAGTCGACGGCATCCCGCCGATCTGCCTGGCGCAAGATCGAGGACCAACTGACCGGCTAATTACGCCACTGACCGACCTCACCGGCTCGCCAGTTGCACCCATCTCCACGCCCTGCTGCCGGAAGTAGCCCAAGCACGGCCGTCGGACCGTCCGCCATACCCAGCCATGTCCAACCCCTCACCGATCCGGAGTTCCTGTTGGAGACCTGCGACCACTGCCCTGAAGCGGCCAGCATTCAGATCATCGCCATGGTGAGCGGCAAGCCACACCTGACCCAGAGCGCATGCGTCAGCCACATCAACTACCTCGACGACATCCCCACCCCCCGGCCCGGCATCACCCTGACTCGAGACCAGATCGAGGCATGGGCCGGCCGCTCGCTGACCAACGACGAAATCGCCACCTTGGACAACGCCATCCCGCTGTCGTCAATCCCCGAGGCCATCAACCAGATCGTCGGCGGCATGGAAGACGACGCCTGAGCACGACACCGCCGCCCCCACATCGGCGCACGCTCCGTCTTGTGCGGAGCGTGCCCTCCGGCCCCTGCCGTGACTCTAGGCGCAGATACCGGGCCATCGATCATGCTCCGGGGGCGGTGAACCCTTGCCCAGCTTGCGTTGTAACGCACCTTCCTCAAACCGCTAAGGACAGAAACCCATGAACTACATGATGCCGCTGCCCGTCGCGCCCCTCCGCGACGCCGACGGCTACACCATCGCCCAGCCAATGGTGGACTTCTGCATTCCCTCCGAGGTGTCCGGCTACATGGTGGCCGAGTTCACGCGGTGCACCGAGCCGGATGACACCCCGGCCGCGCTGTTCCACGGCCCATTCGCCGGCCACCTGGCCAAGCAGAAGGCGCACGCCTTCGGCGTCCGTCACATCGCTCCCTACGGCAACCACTGGACCGTCATTCCGCTCGCCTCCATCGCCATGTATCAGCGGCTGGATAAGCTCCGCGACATCGTCAACGATCATGAGCGCATCGACCACGGCGAGGAGTGGGACGCCAGGCGAGTGGCCGCTTACTTCGACGGCTATAGCGACATCCCCGGTCGCATCACGGAACCCGAGGCTCAGCGCCTCATCGATGCGCTCGTCAAGGAGCAGGTGCTCGTCCAGCTCGGCCGGCGCAAGGCATGGGCCGCCAACCCCCGCGTCGAACACTGAGCATGCTGCTTCGAGGCCGCCCCAGACACTACGTCAGGACTCGACCAGTGCCCTGGCCAGCTGATCATCAAGGAGAAATGTCATGGCTGTAGAGACACACCTGATCAAGCGCATATTCAACGCACATCTGTTCCTGGATGTGAACTTCGCGCTCCCCGTCCAGCTCCCAGGCACGGACCGCGTAGAACTTCACGTCAGCAAAATCGAGGTCATCTACCGCAGGGAGGAGAGCCAGGACGGAACGACGGAGTGGCAGACCTGGTCCTGGTGGCTGAAGGGCGTGTACTTTCGCGACGGCAAGCGAGATCATGAGCTGGGTGAGTACGCCAGCCTCTCCCAGGAAGAACTCCTCCGCTGGGACAACCCTGGCGAAGTCCCGGAGTGGCTGACGGAGGCCGTGGAGCGTGAACGCCGCAGGCTGACGTGAGAAGCAATCGCAAGCGCGGGCACAACGGACCGTCCTGCGGTGCGCCACTGTCGCCCGACGCCCCAACCGCAGGCCTTCGCACCGGTGAAGACATCGCCTCGTCGCTCAAGGTAAGGGGAGCACATATCCCTCGGCGAGAGACCCTTCTCTGAGGCGACGGGAGTCGACGGCGGCGGGCGTACCCACGGGATGCCCGCCGCCGGCACCTGCCCGACGTGTCGAGCCAGGTCCGCAGCTGGAGCAGGGACGGGGCCTCATCGAGGCCGACAGCCCACAGCATGTGACACTCGCGATCAGGCGGCACAATGGACAGGTGAAGATCGATCGCAAGTACGCCCAGCGCATCGCCCAGGAGCACGCTCGCAAAGGGCGCGTCCATGCGAATCTGGCCGATGATGAGATCTCCACCGGTGCCATCGCCGAACTGACCGGGGTCGACCCGCAGACCGTGTCCCGATGGGCCAACCGCGATACCTTCCCCCGGCGGCGTCGGCGAGGAGTCTTTCCGCTGGATGAAGTCTTGGAATGGCTGAACAAGTACCACCGGCTCCGTCACGACAAGCCCAGCGACGACGAGTTGCTGACGCTCTACGAATTCGCCCGCCTGATCGGCGTCACCGAGCGCTCGGTCTCCCAGTACGCCGACGATCCCTACCTACTCGCGACCGCTAAAGAGGAAAATAGGGATCACAACGACCACCAGCGCTGGCCCTATCGCGATCTTCACCGCTTCTGGTACGAGATCCGGTGGAGCAGGGGAGAAGCTCCTAAGGGACGCGCTGATCCCTTGCTCGATGAGGTGATCGCGGTGCTACGCGAGAACGGCGAGGCGAGCGATCAGGCGATCGCTTCCGCCCTGCGCGCTGTGCACGGCGACATTGTCTCGGCGCGCATCAAGCGTCTGCGGCTGGCCGCGAAGAGTCAGCTTGCCATCGAAGATCCCCGCCGCGATCCCCTCTTCGGACGCACCGTCGCCTTGATGCGAGATGCTGCCGCTGCCCAGCAGCCGCTTTCTCGCAGGCGCCTCACGCAAGAACTGGGCATCGGCAGCCCGCCGCGGGCGAAACGTCTCATGGCCGCGGCCGCCCAGGAGCTGGGACAGCCGGAGTCGAGCTGACAATCACGTCAGCCGAAGCTCCACCGGCCTTCACATGACCAAGGCTTGGCGGCCCGACGGGTGCCGAAGGATCACAGCGTGATCGCCTTGGCATGTTAATGGCCGGCGACGTCCTCTGACGAGGTCCTCTGACGAGGTTGGCACCCGCCGCCGGCCTTCCGATCCGAAGGTCCGCTGTACCCAATCCCCTGCCGAAGCCGGTGAAGGTAGCCAAGCCTCCGTTCGATCAGGATACCCCTCCGCGGGCCGGCGCCCGACAATCTCTGGCGTCTCTTGTGGGCAGTGCTGCTCCCCTACGGAGGGCGGTTCGCGCTGCAGCCGACCCAACAATAAGGAGGCGTTTCACGGTATGAATTACACATGGCGCGGTGGGCACCCCGCGCCGTCACCTTTCCCCGATCCGAAAGAGGTCCCATGACCGACACCTTCGGCCTGCCCGATCGGAATCTCTTGCTGCGGCTTCGCGACATCGCAGCCACTCGGCAGCTGCACATCCTGGCCCTGGGCGCCGGAACCCAGTCGACCACGATCGCCCACCTGGCTGCGACCGGCGCCGTGCCCGACGTGATTCCACGCTTCGACGTCATGATCTTCGCCGACACAGGCTGGGAGAGCCGCCTGGTCTACGACCACCTGACACGCATCGAAGCCTTCGCCGCCGAAGCTGGCATCCCTCTGGTCAAGACCAGCAGAGGCAACATTCGCGAGGATGCGCTCCGACCCACAGGCCACTACTTCTCCATGCCCCTGCACACCCTGAGCCCAACCGGCCATCGAGGCATCATGAAACGCGGTTGTACTCGCGGCTACAAGATCGAACCATTGGAGCGGGTTGAGCGGGCCTTCCTGGGCGCCCCCATCGATGCCAACGGCAACGTGGGGAAAGTACCCGCCGGACGCGGTTGCGTGAAGTACCTGGGAATTAGCGAGGACGAAAGCCGCCGTGCGCTGGACGACGAGGCCATGCCGCGCTACTCGGAGGTCTGCCATCCGCTGATCGAGCTGCACGCGACCCGCCAGAGCTGCAAGACGTACCTGGCCAACAACAAGTTGGGAGATTGCCCCGAAAGCTCCTGCGTTCCGTGCCCCTTCCACGGCAACCGCCGCTGGCGCGAGATGCGCGATCAGCGACCCGCGGAGTGGCAGGCCGCCTGCGCTTTCGACGAGTCAATCCGCCATGGCCACCCCGCAGCGGGAACTCCGCTGAACGGTACCGCCTACCTGCATCGCGCACGGGTGCCCCTCAGCGAAGCGCCGATCGACGTGATCACTCCCAAGGAGCGGCGCGAGCAACAGGGTGAGCTCAACCTGGTGGATCTCGCCACCTTCGAGGAAGACCCGCCCGGTTGCGGTCTGTACGCCTGCCGCACGACCGAGATCCCTCAGGCGGCCGCGCTCGAAGCCGGAGCCTGAGCAGCGCACGACGTAGAGACCGCGTCTTAGACGCGACCGCGGCGCACCTGCTGCGTGGCGGCGGGAGGCCAACGTGGGCCCGCCGCCACGTAGCGACACTTGCCTGCAGCGGAGCGGCTTCGACGCCGTTCCACGCGCCGGCCAGGCGGTATCGCCAGCCGCTCATCGTGGGCCCGAAGGGCAACCTAGCCGCTCACAGCCGCGACGGCCGCCGGTTCTCCCCTCCCGCAGCTACTCCGCCCCATCGGACGAACCAGAGACAGCACATGCATGACATCCACCCGGCCCAGGACAACCAGCACCACGCCGTTCCCGTCACCGACGGGATTACGTGGGATCAGCTGCGCGCAGATGAGTGCGGCCCGTGCACGGCAGCCGCATGCAACATACCGCTCGTGGTCGCCACCGTGATCATCGACGGACGTCGGTATCCCGTGTGCCGCGAAGACGCCGAGCTTATCCCCGGATTCACCCCCAACCTGTCCGAAAGGAGCGTCACATGATGGATCACGATCTGCCGCTGGACAAGGAGGACCACGCCGCCCTGGCAGCCGAGGACGACGCCGCGCCGACCGGGACAGGTTTTCAGCCGAACCGAACCGCACGGCAGATCATCGCCAAGCTCGAAAAGGCAGGATTCACGGTCAAAGTCCCCAGCGCTCCGCATGGCTCGGCTTGGGAGCTGATTCTGGACAAATCCGGCACGCCGTGGTTCGGCGTGCTGTATGTGTCCCGGTGGAAGGGTCGCGCTCTGCGTGCCTCCATCACCTGGCACCCGCCCGGCCAGGCCTACGAGACTCGAAAGCCGGAAGGTCCGGCCAACATCCGATTCGTCATCGCCCAGGTGACTCCGCACGGATGGGCTGTCGGGGATCGCCTGACCACCTCGCCGCCACCGGCACCACCTACCCCCTGACCATGCGGGTCATCGGCTGCCCGCAGCGCAGGACGCCCGCGGCGGCAACGCCAGCGCGCGGGCTCCAGCCACCCGCGGGCGGCCCATCCACGAGGCCCAGCCCCCGCCACCACATCGCCGGAGGGCGGGACGACGTCAATAACGGTCGCTGGTTGGGCCCGGCGTGTTGCCCGGCGCCCAGCTCACGCACCTTCTATCTCCGCAATCGCTAGCCACCACACACACCAGCGAAGGGAACCCCGATGACATTCGCCGAGATGACCCCTGGCAAGCTCTACGCCATCCCGCCCCGTCCCGGCTCGCGGGACGCCCCCCAGGGTGTGCTCGTGCTGAGCGGCGACCTCTACCGGCGAACCGACGCCAGCAAGCGGGCCCCGGGTGAGCGCCCGGCGTTCGCCGGGAGCGGGCCCGGCCTGTTCGAGTTGGCCGGCCCGGGCCAGGGGCTGGATCAGAGCCTGGGCAAGGCCCTGAAGGTCGGTTACCCGGTCCTGGTCTTCGACGCCACCGATCGTCGCGCGCTGGAGTCCCTGCGCCGCCTGAGCCACGCCGAATTGGTGGCCCTCACGCACCCCTATCTGCAGGACATGCGCGGCCGCATTGACCTGTACTCGGGGGCCGAGCGACTGGCCGACTACACCGAGACCATGACCAAGTGGGGCGAGGACCTGGCCCACAGCGCCCGCCTGCGGATGATCAAGGCCGAAGAGGCGGCGAAGTTGGACGAGCGCGTCACCCGCCTCCAGAAGCTGGCCGAAGGGCGGCTCGGGCTGGATCCCTGCGACTGGGCCTATCCCCAGCCGGACGACTTCATCCCGCGTATCGGCCTGCCGGTAGCCGAGGTCGAGAAGCTCATGGATCTGGGCGACGGCGTGCTCAACCTCGTGGGCCTGGCCGACGAGGGCGTCACAGTCAACGGCCGGACCGCGCAGGAGTACCGCGATGACCTGTCGGAGCTGCGTAGCCAGGTCTGGCGCTTGATCCGCTCCCTGACGGGCTAGCCGCGGGCTAGCCGCGGGCTAGCCGCCGTGGCCGCAGTCGACCCGGTTTCCGGTCCGCTGCGGCCACTGCCGCTAGGTCGAATCCGAACCACCATCCATACCACACCCCCGAGGTAATCCACATGACCGCTGAGGCCCCCAGCGCCGCCACCATGCGCCGGATCACGTACTACCTGGAGATTGCCGAGCGCCCCACCACCGACCCTGTTGAGGCCGAGACGTTCCGCGAGCGGGCCTACCGGCTCATGGCCAAGTACCGGATTGAACGGTCGGCCGTCGGCACCGGCGAGGAGCCGGAGCTTCTGGCGAACGAGTGGATCGACGTGCCCGCACCCTACGCCATCGAAAAGATCGTTCTGCTGAACACCATCGTCAACGTCCTGGGCGCGGACGGCTACGTGGAGAGCGGCGGCGGCAGGCACCGCTACCGGGTGTACGGGTTCACCGGCGACATCCTCATGATCAAGACCCTGTTCGCGTCCCTGGTGGTGCAGGCGGCCAACGCGCTGAACCGCGAGGAGATCCCGCCGCTGCCGCCACTGACCGAGACCCTGCTCCGGATAAGCCCGCGTCGTCTGAAGGCCCGTAGGCGGGCCTGGATGACCGGCTGGAAGAGGACTTTCCTTCGCGGGTTCGCCAACGCCGTCGGAGACAAGTTGGCGGCCATGCAACGACCCGAGACCCCCGAATTGGAAGGGGGCACAGCCCTGGTCCACGTCGGCCGCCGCGACCAGGTGGCGCGCTACTTCGCCGACAACGTGCCACGCGACGTCAAGGCGTCCATGACCGTGGCGACCGGAAACGGGATGGACGCCGGTACCCAGGCAGGCCGCCAGGCCGACATCGGCGCTACGCGCATCGGCAGGCCCGCGGCCGGAGCCATCGAACGCTGACCCAGATAACCCCGAAACGCGACCGCACGAGCGCGTCGGCTCCCGCCCTGGGCACTTCGCCATCCCCCACCACCGAAGCAAGAACGCACCATGCGCGCCGCGCTGAGCCCATCCAGCCATAAAGAGGCAAATAGCGGTTTAATGACAACAGCGACGCGGCCTGCCCGCGTGCATTCTCAACCGTCGCCCGATGCGGCCACTTGATCGCTTCCGCACCGTCAACCGATTCCAGGAGGCACCACCATGGGAACACGCTATGAATTCTTCGACACGCAGTGGACGACAATGACTGTCCACGCCGCCGGTGCACCGGTCGAACTCGCCGATTATGATCACGACGTACTCCAGAAGCACGCCATCAACATCACCGACTACGACGACGGCGCCCTCATCTTCGGAAGTAAGCGGGCGCTCGTGGAACTGCTGGAGAACGCGTTGCGGCAGGCTCACGCGTTGCCGGAGGACCCGGATGAGCAGGCCGAAACTCCGGAACCGGAAGACGGCCAGCCCACGCCGGCGGAGCCCAAAAGGGCCGATACGCCGGATCAGGAGTCGCACCAGTGAAGATTGTCATTCCCCTTCCCGCGCCGTCCCGCGACGCTGTACCTGCCCCCGGCCAGGTCTACATCCACCATGACGGATCGTGGCAGTGCGGATGCGGCAACAACCCGGCCGCCCGCGGCCCCGGCTGGCACGCCTGTACCGCCAGCGGCGACTTGCTGGCCAACGAGCAGTACGCCAATGGCGAGGAGAATCCCGCCTGGAAGGGATACGTCTGGTGCGCCGGGTGCGGCGAGATCATCGCCGATGGCCGCACGCTGCTCTTCCCCGAGATCTGAACGCCCTCTCCGAACGGGCCTGACAAACCTCCACCTCGGTCCGCACGCAGACCGCCGCCGCCCCGCCGTGGGCGGAGGCGGCCTCGCGCAACCGCGTCAGCAGAACCACTACGAAAGAGGATCACATGTCTAGTGCCTCCCCCGACCGGCAGTTCTTCGAGGCTCTCGCCTTCGTCTGGGATATCACCGCTGCACTCGAACTCGTCGAGGGACGCCAGCCGAACCGGCGCATCAACGTCGACGACGTGGCCGACCTTCTTCGCCTCGTCTCCATTGACGAGAACTACGCCGCCACCGTGGATCTCACCAAGCCCATCCTGCTGGCGCCCCTTCCCGACCCCCGGACCGGCAAGCCTGACCGGGAGATGCCAATCGACGGCTGGCACCGCATCGCCCGCGCCCTGCACGAGCGCGTCACCACCCTGCCCGCCATCGCCCTGACGCCCGAAGAGGAACGCAAGGTACGCATCCGCGGCGGATCGATTTCTCCCGGTACGACCATTGAGGAGCCGACACCCGTACAAGACGAACCGTACGAGTACACCGTTGCTGGGAGTCCTGTGGCGGTCTTCCGCGCCGACGACAGCCCTGTGATCCACATTGACCCGCTCCCGGGCGGCCGCACCCTCGACGGCAGCCTCGCTGACATGAGCCTCGATGGAGCCGAGAAGCTGAAGCTCTCCCTGCAGGCCGCACTCGACCAGGAGAAGGACTAGTGCTCGACTACCTGCATCGCGCCGCCGCGCTTCTCATCGCGGAAGGTGCCGAATGAGCTACAGCAACTCCGAGGACTGCCGGGCCGGCAGCTGCGCAGAGCAGGAGACCGCCCGCTTGGAGCACGAGCTGATGATGCTCGGCCGCACCGTGGACAGCGACCGGGCGGCCGCCGAGAACCGGGCCGCCGCACTGGAGCGCCGCGTCAAGACTTTGGAAGAGCACGTGCACGATCGGGCGGACGGAAGGCACCGCGACGTCGAGGCAGTGAAGGACAGCGTCGAGGTCCTGGAGGAGCGGGTTCGCGAGGTCGCCCGGAAGGCTGCGGAGCACATCGGCAGACTGCAGCTGCAGATCGAGAGCCTGGAGCGGCGCCTGACGGATGCGGAGCTGCCATGACCGCCAACAGCTATCGGTCCGCGATCGTCGACCTGCTGACGGACCCGATGCAACTCGCCCTCGACCTGGACCATGCCGAGGGCTTGGTCGGTCAGATCGAGGACGTGCTCGATGCGGACGGCTGGGACATCAGGAGGAAGGAATCCGACCACGCGCAGTGGCCCGCGCCGAAAGTGATCTTCGCGACGCGGACCGGCATCCGCAACGAGCTGGTGGTTGGGGTGATCGTCGAGCGCTACACCGTGAACGGCCGCGGCTGCGTGTGGGCCGAAATGCCCTGCTGTGACCGGCACGCGAAGCTGCCCATGGAGGTCCACGCGGAGTTTGCAGTCCGGTGCCTTCCGTGCCGAATGGAGTACGCCGCCTGGCTCATCGACGAAAACGACGGCGGCTATCTCGCGGTCTTCAAGGTCCTCGACGACCCAAGCCTCATCTGGTCGCAGCGACGCCGTACGGCGAAGCACCCGAGGTAGCGTCCTGCAAGTGCTCGAACCTGTATAGATCAAGAGAACGCTCCAGACGGGCGCTGAACTGTCTGGAGCCTTACCTTCCCCACGCGAGTTCCTGGCCTGCATTACAGCCAGGATCCCGGCACAGGGGCGGTCGGGCACTTCCCACGCGAAGCGGCCGCGCGAATCATACGTGAATTCAAGGAGTTACCAGCTACCCAAGAACACCATGCGGGTATGAAAATCGCTGGGAAGGGGGACGAGCTCATCCTCGATGAGCGGCAGTATCACGACCTGCCCGGCGACAAGCCCGAAGTCACCACGGCGCATGCCGATGGTTACTACGTCATCGGTGGTGGGCGCCGGCTGTGGACGGAAATGGGCAACCCCAACGCAGCCGTCAATAAAATCCTCATGGCTCACGACTTCCTCCAAAGTCCGGACTACGCCGACCTCTCAGCCCCTGACATAGACTGGCTCGACATTCCGGAAACCACTGTGGAACTGCACGAGTGGCTCACTGGCCGAGGGTAAAGGCATGCTCCCCAAAGCGTGGATGTAGCCGAAACGGGCCCGTCAGGCCAGCCGGGACAAGGTAGGCAACCTGCCCCTGAGGAAGGCAAGACATTCCACACACGAAAGGCAGATTTCGGCATGCCGAAAATCGACAAAAACATCGTGATACTACTGACGTCTGAGACCAGCCCAGCTCTTTTGGAGCATGACACCGGTGCCATCCGCATCTACGCCACGACGGTTGTACAGAACAACGGACTGGTGTCCTGGCACGATGAAGGCGCACTACTCAGTCCCGGGCTGACGGACTCGTACGGGTGGGGAGAGCCTTACTCGCACCTGGACAACCTACGGGCGTCGGCCCTGTCCAATCTGGACGACTCAGAGCACACCATCGGATGGCGTATTGAGTACGCCGAGCACCGCTTCATCCAGCTCGAAGAAGCAGAGGCCATGGTCAAGGCACTTCGCAGAACCACCCGGGAAATGGACAAGCTCTCCAAGCACCTTGGAAGCCCAGCAACATTCGGCGAGTACGTCACACATTTCGGCCTGGCGATCGGCTGCAACCGATTCGCCTGCTGGTCGGACAAACTGCTGCCCAACGGCACCCACTACAGGTGGTACGACGTCGATGGCATGAGGCGTTGGGTCTACAACGCTCACGCCTCCAAGGCGCAGGAGCGCTAAGCCGATCTGATAGCTAATCGCGATAGCTTTAGTGAAGGGCTCGGAATTCCGGGCCCTTCGCCATGGCTGGGCGATTGCCCAGACAACCCGCACAGAGAAAGGAACCTCAATGGTCAGATACCACAAGGGATTCGTGAGCGTTGACAGCGACCACGAGCGTAAATGGTTCCCTGCCGAAATCTTCGACGGGTACGGCACGTACGCAGCCCGCAAAGCGCGGTTCGATCGCGAGACGACCCTACGCATCATCGCTGAGTCGAACCAGACGTGGGCCAACTACGGGTTCAGGGATAGCCTCACGATGAACCCTGACGGCACCGTAACCGTCAGCATAGACGGCACAACGGAAATCGTCGCACCCGACGACGACGGCATGTATCCGCTCAACCCATGGGGCTGGGAGGAGGTCATTCCCGTCACGCTGGTCGCTACATTCGTCATCCCCGGCCACAATACGATCGCCATCGGCAAAGCCGTCAAGAGGGTGCTCGACGAACATCAGGCGAAGCTAATCCAACCCTTCGACTGGGCACCCGACCGCGACGCCATCGCTGACAACATCGAGAGCAAGCCGTTTGGAAGGGTGCACCTGGCCGATCTCAACGACCGTGTTGATAAAGACGGCCAGTACGTCTAATCCGATAGGCACTGAGGACCGATAACGGGCCCTAGATATCTAGGGCCCGTTATTCACGCCCGAGAGCTCTATGTCTGATCTTGCCATAGGGCAACTGGCCGGCCTTGCCGTTCCAGCAGTCCGCTAATGAGTTCACCCAATCCCTGACACCCGCGCAGAAAGGCAATCCATGTCTTGGCGAGACACCACCATCAAGCATGAGGACATCGACGAGCTGTTCCCGGCGAAGGTCGCACCGCATCATCGCTTCAGCGGCAGGGTTCTGCCTCGGTTCGATCTCTACACCGCGCGGCGCGTCGTGGACGCACTCAACACCGCACCCTTCTCCCTCGTGCCGGACGGCGGTTTCCGGCTCACGTGGGAAGGAGCCAACATCCGTCACTACGAACTCAACCTCGCCTGGAGTCAGCCCGACTACAGGGGCAAGATCATCGAACCCGACTCCGATGGCCTCTACACCATCGGCGGCAACTGGTGCTGCTGGGTGGAGGTCACGACCAATGACCAGTGAGCACGCGTCCGTGTTCGAGGAGGCAGCCACCTATCAGGGGTTGCGACCCGGTATGAAGCTACTTCGCCAGGAGGGTATCCCGTTCACCTTGTACGACTCGGGCGGTAACACCATGTCCATCTACGTGCGTTACACGCCCGATTTCCGCGGTCCGGCCCTGATGATCGATCGCAACGAAGCTGCCGACTACGACAGCCCGGACGGCTGGGATGTCCTGCTCGATCCGGGCGACGTCAACCGCGAACGGGAAGACGTAGCAACCGGGCTGACGGGCGCACAGCTCGTGGCCCTCATCCGCGAGCGCATCCCCGCGGTCCTTCTGGAGCGCGTGTGGGAAGCACGCAGGAGGCAGGAGGAGGCGCGCATGTCCGCTCTGGTCAGCCAAGGGCTGGAGCCCATGCGTGCCCGACTGGAGCAGGAAGACAGCGACCGCGAGGCACGGGGGGAAGAGATCCCCTGGGGCATCGGGGACAACGATCCCCATATGATCATTCTCTGGATTCACCTTGCCCACGATGCGCTGCTGGGCATCACCCGTACCGAGATCGCTGAGGTAGACAACTCCAGTCCTGACGGCTGGTGGGTCTGCCACTACAGGAACCATGACGCCTACATGCTCGGCGAGGCGACGAACCTCGATTACAACGCATCGGGTGATCGTGTGGTCGCACTGATCGATGCGCACCTGTACCCCGAGCGAATCAGGGCTCAGATCACGGTCCCCGAACGAGGCAACACCACGCAGGCCGGCGGCATAAGTGAGTGGCAAGACTCCGCCCTCTACGGGCTGATCACCACTCGCGACGTGCCCCCCTGGTTCAGGTCCATTGATCTGTCTCAGTACAGCAGCGACCAGGTGAACGATCTCATCCTGCTCGCCTGCACCTACCCATGGGCTTAAACCTCTCT
This sequence comes from Nonomuraea sp. SYSU D8015, assembly GCF_008065375.1. Taxonomy (GTDB): domain Bacteria; phylum Actinomycetota; class Actinomycetes; order Streptosporangiales; family Streptosporangiaceae; genus Nonomuraea. The sequence goes on along the minus strand of NZ_MU084033.1, from coordinate 149,972 downwards.
CGGTAATCGCCCGACGTGGTGGAGGATCTCATCCTCTTCGCCTGCACCTACAGGCTGCGCACCAAACTCACACGGCGCCAATCAGTCCCAGCGCCGAAGACCGCAATACATCCGGTCCAAATCTCTCAGGGCCCCGCCACCGGCGGGGCCCTTTCCCATTTACTTCAAAACCAGCAATAAAGAAATTCCGGTATTAATTCGTCAGGGATTGGCACCCCTTAGCAATTAATTCCGATCCGAAAGGTCTCACTCAGTGAGCCGCATCACCAAGAAACGGGAAGCCGAGGAATCGGCACCCTGGAGTCCGCTCGTCGGCATGCCCGACGGTTCTGCAAACAAGCCGCTCTACGCATACGACCGCTTCGTTCCTGACCTGTGGACCAGCAATTGGACCCCCGCCCAACCCAGCGGATTGACCTTCGTGGATTTCTTCTGCGGAGCGGGCGGATCGTCCATCGGCATGACCGCCGCCGGGTTCGAGCTGCTGCTCGGTATTAATCACTGGTTCCGCGCCATCGAGACACATGGCGCCAATTTCCGGCTGGCCGATCACAAATGCATGGACCTCAACGGCTACGACATGCGCCGGTTGCCGCGCAGCGTGGACGTGCTGTGGGCCTCGGTCATCTGCACCGAGGGCAGCCCTGCCGGTGGTACGCAGAAGGTGCGCGGCAACGACCCGAGCATGGCCGACCGGTTCGACGTCGACGAGGACGACATCGACGACGCTGGCTGGGAACGCACCCGCGTCACCGGATGGGATGTGGTCCGCGCCACCGAATTGTGGCGCTTCAAGGCCATCGTCGTGGAGAACGTGTTCGAGTTCGTCACCGATTGGCCGCTCTTCCCTCTGTGGCTGAGAGCGTTCAAACTACTCGGCTACAAGTACAAAATCGTCAGCGCCAACTCTGCGCACCTCTGCAACGACGACCCGCACTACCGCTCGGCACCGCAGTGGCGTGACCGCATTTATGTCGTCTTCGTCCGCAAGGACTTCAAGATGCCGACATTCGCCCCCCGGCCACTGGCCTACTGCTTCGACTGCGGGACGAACGTGCGCGCCCGTCAAACGTGGAAGAAGACCAAGGTCACCAAGACGTACGGAAACATCGGCAAGTACGGGCCCAGCGGCCAATACGTCTACACCTGTCCCAACACCAGCCGACCCCACACCAACCCCGTCGTCGAGCCTTGGGTCCGCCCAGCCATCAGCGTCATCCGCTGGGAAAACCTGGGCCCCAAGATCGGGGAACGACGCGACCTCGGTCTGCCGGACCTCGCACCCAACACGCTCGCCAAGATCACCCGCGGAATGCAGATGATGCGCGAAGGGCCGACCATCTTCCAGGTCAGCCACGGCGACCACGAGGGCCGCCACTACCTGGCCGCCGAAAACGCCTTCAGCACCAGGACGCAGAAGGGCGGCGACGGACTCACCGCGCTGGACGCGACCTTCCTGGTCCAGGTGGGCGGCAACAAACGCGCCGAGCAGCCCGTGTCGCAGCCCATGCCCACCCGGATGACCCGCGACACCGACGCCATTGCCTGCTGTATCGAGCCCTACGTGGTCGAACTGCACGGCGGCGGCTCCACTACCCGTCCCGCGAGCCACCCCTTCTGCACTCTCGTGGCGGGCGGCAACCACGCCTACCTCGCCACCCCGAGCGACCACCTGCACTGGAACGACGGTCACCGGCTCGTCATCCCCTACCGCAAACGCAGCAAGCCCAAGAACTCCCAGCAGCCCCTACCCACGCTGAGCACCAAGGACTCGGCCGCGCTCGCCACCCCAGCCATCGACATCAACGATGTGCGCTACCGCATGGTCAGCAGCGACGAGAACCTCGAAGCCCAGAACTTCCCCCACATCTACCAAGTCACCGGAGGCTCCACCGAGAGAACGGCCCAGGCAGGCAACGCCGTCTCCACGAACGCCGCCTACTGGATCGGCCAACACTTGAGAGCAACGCTGGAGCGCTGAGACCAACAACCGGGGGCGGGACGGACACCCGCCCCGCCCCCTCCCGTCCGAGGTCGCTGGCAGCGGCATCTGGCCAGAGGCCGACATCGCCACACGCCGAAACGCGCGCCAGCCACCACGCCTCTCCTCACGACCCCACGCGTCAGCCGCCGCACGCACCAGAACGCCGAGCCACACAGGCGCACCCCATAAGGATGCATTTGCTGGTTTGATTCTCACGGCGAGGAGCGCTATCGCCCCGCCGCCCCCTTTCCATTCACCGATCCAGAGCACTGGCGGCATTCACGCACGCGACGTTCTGAGCACCCGTCTGACCTCGCCGCTCCATCACCACCGACCTCACGCCGGAGACGACCATGCCCTTCTACCCCACCGATATCCTTCCCCTGGGGCTTCCGGTAAAAGTGCACTACAACCTGCATAAATGCACCTACTCCGTAACCGCCCGATCAGGCCCAATGGCCCGCCGGGTCATCGCCGATGCAGAAGCTATTATCCTGCGCAACGTCACGTTCCACGTCTCCGCCAAAGGCAGGGCGCGATATCAGCGCTCACGACAGCGCTCCGTGCACGCATGGGTCACCGGCGAAGTCATCTCCGCCTTCACCCTCGTATGGAACGAGAACGAACCCCTCGAACCAGAAGTGTTCGAACTGACGAACCTTCCCGGCATCATCTCCGACCGCTTCGACCTGCGGCACATGGTGCGCGTCACCTATCACCCTTCGCCGACACGTCCCTCCACTTTCACCACCGTTGAGGGCGCTCCCGTTGGCTTCGCGACATGTGCACTCTTCGCCCGGCCGTCACCGGAGTCAGAACACGGATATGTGTGGTTGTGGCCTAGCGGTCCGCACTCCCCGGGACACACCCACTAATCGAATCCGCTCAATGCCGCCGCTGCGGCACGCCACCCATAACAAGAAGGGACCTACAATTCGCATGCGCCATGTTTCGTTCACCAAGGCATCAATCTTGGCGGCACGTCTGCAACGGCGGGACACCCTCTTCCGTCTTTTCGTTTCCACGTGCCCCGCATCCCAGTACGAACCTGACGGTGACCCCGTCATCGCCCGCAGGGACACCGAAGCCCTCGCCAGCGGCGACCGCCACCTCTACCGCCTCACCGTCGAGCGCCTCTGCCCCGACCACGACCGCGCTCAATGCACGCAGTGGGCCCAGGTCGCCGACATGACAGGGTTCGTTGCCGAGCCGGGAAACTCAGGCGACTACACAAGCCCGTACTTCGTTACCGACTCCTACCTGCGCGAACACGCCTGGCTTCTATGGCAACCGACAAGGGCATTCCGCCTGCAGGACAGGACGCTGAGCTTCTACGGCACGCGGCAATGGCGCTATGCGCAAGAGGTAGACCTCAGCGTGCCCGGCGAGCTGGTCACGAATCAGAAGGCGCTGGAGCTGTGGGCCGACGAGCACGCGGACCAGTGGTTCGAGGATCTCATGGACGGCCGCGCCAAGATCGGCGAGCTTGACAACCTCGAAGTCCGCGACGTGACGGAAGACGCTCCCGCGTCGGACTAGAACGCCCGATCACGAGTTCGGAAGGCTCCGGCATCTGCCGAGCCTTCCGGCTCCCTACCCGATCGCCCCACCCCCGCCTGTCACACACCCGCGGGCCGCCGCTTGCCGATGGCGCCGGCCGGGCAGCGGCACGCACCACACCAGAGAGTCGATCACGAGAGGAAGCATGCACATGATCTGGCACCCGATAATGTACGCCGACGACGCCACGGTCAAAGCGCTGGCTGACGGCGTCGCAGCCGAACTGAACGATGGCTGGACGGTCGAGACCTGGCAGCGCGAGGGAAGCCGCACCCACCAGTACCTGATCGTCAAGGGGGACTTGCGGATCCTGATCCACCACAAGACCCACGGCGACTGCGCCCGCAATCAGCTCACGTTCACCGGTCTGAGCCCGCGAGCGGAGCTCGGGACCTACGGCTGCGACAGAGGGTCATACATCCAGACCAAGATGACTCGCCCGCCCCACGCCGTCACATCCCGACTGGTCAAAGAGCTTCTGCCCCGCTACACCCGCGAGACGACTGAGACCCTCCAGTCCGACCAGCGCGCGGCACAGCGCGCGAGCGAAGCGGCCCGCCTGGCTCAGACGTTCGCGGAACGGCTGCCCTCGGCCCGGGTCCGCCCACCGGGACTGTTCCCCGATCACCGCAGCATCGGCTTCGGCCATCCTGACGGGCCGCACGGAGTGTTCGACATCTACAGCGACGATGACGGACTGAGCCTCGGTGTGGAATTCGGCATGGCGAAGGCGTCCGATCCCGAATTCGTCGACGAGCTCCTGACGTTGCTGAGCAAGCACTACAGCTGACCGATCGCCGTGTCTCGGGCCGCCGGTGCGGCCCTAGACACAGCATGTCCTCGTGACCAGATGCCGTCCCCACACCGGCGGTGATCACCATGCCCGAGAAGATGAACGATCGCGACGAAGCGCAGGCCCGGTACGTCGCACAGGTGCGCAAGGTTCTCAGCAACCCAGGCTGGGCTGAAGCGATCGCGCCCTGGCTCACATCACGGTGCAGCGAGTGCGGGCAGGAGCCCGCCCTAGACCCGGATCACGTCGTGATCCCTCCGTACGTGGTCGTTGGGTGCGAGGGCTACCACATGGTCAACCCTGTCGCGCTCGGCCTGCAGGATGCCCGCACCAGCAGTTGGATCGACTGGCGCGAGCCCGCCGAGTAGCGAACAACGAGGCACTGTGAAGGCCCCTGCGTGCCCACCGCACCACAAATCCCGCAGCACCGACCGGCCCACCTCCGGCTCCCGCGCCGCCCACACCGCAGACCCCGGCCGGGTCGGACGCGCCGGAGACCCCGGCCGACAGCGCCACCGACCAGAGCTAACCACCCACCGCGCCTTCCCCGAAAGGATCATCAATGCAGTTCCTCCAGTGCCCGACGTCCCCCGAGTGCGGGCACGACCGTACCCAGTGCCACGCCGCCGCCATCAGCCACGCAATGGCCAACGTCGAGATCCCGGACGATAGCGGCCGGTCCTACACCACCGAAGAGCTACGGATCAGGCTCGGTTTCGTGGTCGCGGCCCCGGCCGAGTCGGACGCGCCGGAGACCCTGGCCGACAGCCCAACCGACCAGAGCTAACCACCCACCGCGCGGGGTAAGCGCCAACGCTTACCCCGCGCCTTCCCCGAAAGGATCAATCAAGTGGGGGCAAGGCGAACCTGCGCGGTGACACCAGTGGCAGGAGACCAGGACGTTCTGCCTGCAGGGCAGGACTCTTGGCTTCTACGGCGCGAGCAAAGGCGCTATGGGACCCTCTCTACGCGCTCCCGAAGCAGCTTCAGTAGTCGAGCATTCCCATGCGCAAACCTTCAAGGTCGGCCTGAATCTATACAGAAAGGGGACCTATGCACTATCACGTGATCCGACATGGCGAGAACGGTGGCGGCAAGCTCGGCGGGCGCATCTTCGAGGACTTCGCCGTGGGGCTGAAGGAGTTCCACGCTCTTGCGCCTGTCCACAAGCGTTACTTGACCGAACGGCACTGCCGAGACATATTCGCTCAGGGGAAGGTCGTACGCTTGCGTCACGGCGACGAGAACGGTCGCAAGCCCATCGCGTACTTCGCGGACTGCCACTGCACGGATGGTTCTTGTGTCTGAGCAACCGTGAGTCCCGCAATTCCATGGTGTCCCGCGCCACAGGCGACCAGCGGCCCGACATGTTTGGCTCTTGCACGCAAAGGCCGCGCGACATAACAACGCCGTGAAGTTGTTCCGGCATAAATCGCCTACACCGAACAGAATTGTGGCGCTGTCAGTACGTCCCCACCGCACCAGCACAGCATGCGGTACAAACCTCCACGAGGCGTTTGCCTGGTACGGATTTTCCGTCACGCGAGGCGTTCTTCTCCCGCGTCTCGTGCAGTACGGGACAACCGCCGACGTCCTTCTCATCACCAAGGAGTGTCATGAACGCATCCAATTCTCAGAGCGAGCCCCAGGACGTCACCACCGCCGCGGCTCGCATCGCCACCGCGTGGCACCGCACCCACGGCGGCTCTACCATCGCCATCCCCGTGGGTGTTGTCGCGGCCCTGGCTCTGCTGAAGCGAGGCCCGGAGCCCGCCGATCTCGTCCGCGATCAGATTGGGGCCCTCGCTACCGTGGAAGCAGACCAGTTGGTCGAGGTGCTGCAAGCGATCTGGGCGAACCTGTGGGTGCACCAGCCGTACATCGTGGAGATTGCCCGGCCGCTGCACACCTGGCTCAACGACGACGAACCGCTCTCTCCTGCCACCTGCCGCGCGGTACACGACGTGATCCGTGTGGCGCTGGAGGCTGGCCTGTTCCGTTACACCTCCACGACCGACGTGCGCCTGCGCTGCCAGGAGGATGTGCTGGGGACCGTGCTGAACGCTTTCCGCACTGACGAGGACCGTGCACGGCTGGGGGAGTACGCGCCCCCCGCCTACCTCACCGATCTACAGGTACGGCTGTTGGGAGCGCCGGAATCCATCGCGCCGGGCCAGCGGATCATCGACACCGCCGCGCACACCGGGGCCACCATGCGAGCTTTTGCTCTCGCCTTGCGCGAGCAGGGTGGGGACCCCGCCGACCACTGTTGGTTCATGTGCGAATCGGACGCGCTGGCAGCCGCCTGCGCCGCCGTCAACGCGCTCATCTGGGATCTGGGCCCGGACGTGCTCATCTTTGTCGGCGACTACCTTCAGGCCGAGGACCCCTATATGCCAGCGGTACGGCACCGCAACGAGGTCTGGATGCACGCGATGCGCGTGCGTGACCTCGGGGCGCTGGCGTCGATATGGCGCCGCGACCGCTGGACGGCCCGGGAGCAGCCATAGTAGCCTCCGCTTCTCCCCACGATGGCGTGCACCCGATGAGGGGGCACGCCATCGCCGCATTCGGAGTCTCTGCCCGAGCACAGCCTAAAAGCAGGCATTTTCCGGTTTGATTCTCCCATGCCGGGACGCGCGCGCCCCTTCCGCGTTCGGTACGCGCAGCATCGACGCCTATGCGAGCGGCGTGGCCCCGCACGCCCACCAGCGGCCGCGCGCCGCCCCGGAACCGATTCACTGCCCTTCAACGGAGATGAGCCTTCATGGCCAGGACTGCAGCATGCTCTCAATCGACACTGAGCCCCGAACCGCCACCTTCCGCCGCCGTCGAGTACCGGCCCATCGGAACCGCCCTGCGGGGGGCCAGGTGAACCCTCACCTCAATCTGAACTTTCAGCTCGATCTATTCGGGCATAACGTCGGCCAGGAGGGCGGAGCGGACGCGCCGACCGTGGCCGATCCCACGCCCACCACGCTGCGGGCCGTACCTGAGATCGGCGCTACGCGGCCGCCGGCGGGGCGAGCGTACCGGCGCACACCCGACCCGCTGCCTCGCCTGGCCGAGAAGATCACCGCAGCGTGGTACGGCAGTCACCACCACGGCGAGGACATCCACATGCCGATCGGAATCGTGGCGGCGCTCACCCTGATACGGCAAACCGACCCTGACGGCCCAGACCTGCAGGCGGAGCTGCTCAACCTGGAAGGCGGGGACCTCCTGCAGGTCATGCGCGACATCTACGGCATGGCGTGGCTGCAGTTCCCCTACCGGATCGAGATCGCGCGCCCGATCCACGAGTGGCTCAGTGAGGCGAAGGCCAAGCGCCAGGCCAAGGCCGTGCAGGCAACCGTGCACGCCGCTGTGCGCGGTGGACTGCTCGCCTACACCGGCGAGGTCGATCCCGAATGGCGCTCGGAAAGCGATGTGCTGGGTCACGTCTTGACCGAATTCCGGTCACCGGCCGCGCGCAAGTCGCGCGGCGAGTACCACACCCCGGCTGCCGTGGCGAACATGATGGCGGCCTTGCTCCAGCCCGAGGCCCTGCCCGCAGGCGCGTGGTTCCACGAGCCCGCGGCAGGCACGGGCGGCATGATGCGCGCCGTCGCGCTCGTCCTGCGCCGCCTGGACCTCAATCCGCACGACTACGGATGGTCCATGGGGGAGTTGTGCCCCGTGGCGGCCGCATGCGCCGCCGTCAACTCCATCACCTGGAGCCTGGGGCCCAACACCCTCATCCATGTCGGCAACACGCTCGCTGTCGGGGACATCGTCACCCCCGCCGCCGACCTTCGCAGGCGCGTCCTGGAGCACCACCGACGCGAGATCGAGCAGGCCGTCCGCGAGGAGAAGTGGCGACGCGCCTTCGCCCTCGTTGGCAAGCTGACTCAACCAGCCGCCTGAGGCGGAAACCCGGTCGCCGTCCGACATCGCCGCCGCTGGCCGCCGGACGGCGACCCCACCATAAACAGGCATTTCCTGGTTTAGTTCTCACAGGGGGAATGTGGCAACTCCCCTCCCTATTCACCGATCCGAAGGGACACATCATCGTGACCGCGATCCGACGGCCGCGCCAGGTGCCGCCTCCCGCGACCGTCTCCCTGCGTCCGCACCTGGACACCGACATCACCATCACCTATCGCGAAGGCGGCCCCGCAGCCGACATCACCCTCATGCTGGGCTCCAGCGGCCTTCCCCTCGCCGGCCTCATCCAGAACCGCAAGTCCTGGCAGATCCGCATCTTCTCGGCGGCCTTCCTGAGTGGGTGCAGCAGCAGGACGTGCCGGGTGCCCGACCACCTGTACAGGCACGAGCCCGACCGATCCCGTATCGCGCCGATCGGCAGGGAGCGCGACATCGAGACGGCCACCCGCCGGGCGGTGGACTGGTTGGTCGAGCACCGAGCGCCCGCGCTCGGCTTCCCTACCCCTCACCCGCAGGTCGATCTCTGTGGTGCGTGCGCCGCCAGCAGTGCGGTCCTGCACACGGACGCCAGTCGCGTGATCAGTGTGCAGGAGCCCAGGAGCGGAGTGATCACCTTCGCCAGCACCTCAGACAGCACTCCAACGCACTTCGACATCACGGGCCCTGGAAGCGTGCCAGACGTTCAGATTCCACTGCTGGCCGCCTACGCCGCTCGCTGCCACGAGACCGGCCAGCATGTCGCCCCCGCGACCTACCGCCAGCATCTCCGCTCGATCCAGAGTTACGCCGCTCCCGTCGAGCGCCCACGGGGAGAGCCAGAGCCCCACTGGGCACCGGGCGAGCGCTGGCATTACGTGATCACTCCCACCGCCGACACCCGCGTCGATGTGGCACAACTGCTGCAACTGGATATTGAAGTCCTCGACCCGGAGTTCGCCTGGCTGCCGTACGAGGAGTTTCCCAGCGTCGAGCAGCTGCTTCGGGCGGGCGCCACGATCCTGCGGCAGCAGGCACAGGACCGGGTGCGCCGACTGCGCCGACACTTCGATCGCCACGCGGGCGTAGTCTCCCGCCAGGTGCGCTACTGCACCGGCCTAGCGACCCACATCGACGCGGTGGCCGACCAGATCGTCGGCACCGACGACACCGACGATGGCCGATCCCTCGACACCATGGCCCAGCGTCACCAGCTCTACGCCGATGTGCTGGCCGAGCTCCGGCTCATAGGCATGCCGGATGTAGGGATCGACCGCACACCTGACGGCGAGCTCTGCCTCAGCTTCGCCCTCGATGAGTCACGGACCCTCAGAGCCTGCGCCATCACGGGCAGCCTGCCCGCGCGCCGAGAACACCTGACCGGCTGGCGCGTCGAGCACCACCGGCCGGAGGGTGCGCCCGCACAGCTCGTCTACCACGCACCGGACCCCGATCACCGGCCCATGGTCCGCGCGATGGCCGCCGCCTTCGAGCGGCTGAGCACGGAGTTGACCGAGGCGCGGCAACGGCGGGCCAACGGCCAGACCCGCCCGTGCCCGACATGCTCTGCCAAGGTGATCGACAGTCGGCTTCGCGACGAACCGTGCCAGCACTGCGTTGCGGCCGGACTACCGGACACAGCCCCCGGCACCGCTCGCTGACCAGCGCACCTCCGTAGCAGCCGCCCCCACCGGGGCGGCTGCTCCCTGTCCGGATCTTCCGCCGCGCAGCGCATGCGCCGCCACGACGAACCTCACCATTGCATCCGTCCTGGGAGGACACCATGAGCAGCGCTTCTCCTGAGCAGCCGCCCACGGCTGAGACACCGACGAACCGCCACGCCGACCTCGGTAGCTACCTCACGACCACCTACGCCCTGCACAGGGGCTCGCGCCACTGGCTCAGCAGCGCCCTGGGCCGCTTCCCCGACGTCACCCAGCGCGAGGATCGCGCCTACGTGGCCGAGCACATCCTGCATGACACGCTGGCCATGCTCGCCCAGGACGGCATGGACGTCCCGACGATCCTGGCCGATCAGCTGGCCGCCTGGCACCAGGAGGAGGACACAACCCCCGTCCTGTACGAAGTCGCCCCCGCCGACCTGCACCGCGCATGCCTGGCCTTGGTGACGATGTGGGATACCTATCGCGACCCCGTCGGCATTCTCACTCCCGACGACCAGACCACCATCAAGCAGATATGGGGCGTGTTCGCCGAGAGCGGCGAGTACGACCCCCTGCCCGCCACAAGCGCAGCGGACGACGAACCCACCGATCCACGCTGCCCACGATGCGGCGAGCAGTGCGCGGTCATCACCCGGGGAGACTCCGGCGGCACCGAGATCTCCGCCTGCTGTGAGGGTCCCATCGAGCTCACCAGCGCCCAGGAGGACGGCACCTTGGCCGTCAACCTGCACGCCGTGCGCGCTGGCCTGCTCGACCTTCCGGAGGATGGCCGGGCGGCCCACCTGATCGGCGACGCCCTCACCACCTTCACCGGTGACCGCTGGGAGTCGATCCTGCACAGGGCTGTGGAGCGTGCGGAGCGATTGACCTACGACAGCCGCAACGCCGAGGTGACCGTGGAAGGGCTTCCCCACCAAGGCTGAACCAACCTCGGGACGGGCCGCGACGAACGTCGCGGCCCGTCTTTCACGCGCGGAGACGGCACACCCCATAAAGAGGCGTTTCATGGTTTAGTTCTCACGTCCGGATGGCACCGGATTCCCCTGTCAGATCCGATCCGAGGAGAGCCCACATGACCAACATCGTTCACACACTGCAGACCGGAACCTGGGCGTACCTGCGCCGGAACCCTGAGACCGAGACCACAACGTGCGCGTGCGTCCCGATCCTGAACGCCCATCTGCACCCACACCCCGACGGCGGGTGGACGCTGCCCCGCAGCATCCACAAGCCCGCCGATCGGGACGTCATCCACCTCCTGGCCGCTGACCTGCTGGACAGGGAATGCAGGGACTGCCCCTCTCCCAACATCTCCATCGCCCCCTGGATCACCCCACAGGAGGAAACCCTCCTCAGCCAGCCTCTTCAGCCCAGCGCCGGAAGCTACTTCCGACCCGGTGAACTCAAGCCGCTGGATCTGGTGCGAGACGGCCGCCGATGGGTCCGCATCGCGAGCGCCAACAAGCGCACCTACACGGTCAACTGGGGCGACCACTGCCGCGCTCTCTACAAGATGAAACCGATGGAGATCCAAGAAGCGGCACGTCCGCGAAGGAACCTCCTCACCAACCAGACCGGCAAGCTGGCTCTTCCACGTGGCCACTGACCTGCACCCGCTGCACTGTGGGCCCCTCCCTGCTGACGAGGGGCCCACGCGGCAACACCCACCTACCAAGAAAGGCACGAAATCCAAGGTGAACAGCTACACCATCGACCAGGCACAGCCCGTGCTCGCCCAGGCCACCCAGGAAGTACGGGCAGCGATCCAGGCCGCTCACCCACAGCCGGACTGCCTGCCTCTGCCCGACCTGCACGTCCCCGCCAGCCGCCAGGACCTCGCGGACCTCATCCACGCGCTGCAGGACAACCTCTGGGCCCCAGAGTCCACCTGGAACAGCCTGTGGGCCGAGGCGGCGCACAACTGCGCCCACCTCCGCGAGAGCAACATCCTCGCGATCCATTTCCTGCTGTGGAAGTGGTCGCAACTCCTGGAGGACCTCCTCGAACAGCTGTCACCACGGCGTCGGGGCTGGTGGCACACCGATTGGTCCACCGTCATTCACCCCCGCCAGTTCTGGGGAAGCTACGCAGGCGCGCTGGACAATGTCCTCACCATCCCACCCTTCACTCCGGCCGATCTGTCCGCCACGCCGGCGGACGCCGTGATGGCGGCGATCACCGTCATCTTCCCCAACCGGCACGACCAGCTGCCCGAGCTGCAGGAGCCAGGCTGGAACGGCCACGAGCGGGCGATCACATGGCAGCACGGCCCCCAGAACTGGGCGCACATCTTCGCCGCCCACCCGCACCTCGACATGCTCCTGCCCGGCATGTCGGTCACGCCCGTCGCCCCCGACGCACTGACCTACGCCGAGCACGAGAAGCGACAGTGGACCGTGGACGAGCTCAGGACGGAAGCCAGACGCTACTACGACCTCGCGACCCAGATCGGCTGGGACGCCAACGGCATGGACGGCCGCCACCGCACTCCGGAGGGCACGGAGCGCATCTTCGCGGTAGCGATCATGCGGCGGCCGGACACGACCATCTTCGCGCACTTCTACTGCGATGGAACGCGCGAGGCCCACCTGAACTTCCAAAACAGGGCGATACCCATCGCCTGGCAGCAGGTTTACGCCCATCTGTACGCCGACATCCCGCCCGTGGCCATGCTGGAAATGGCCAAGATCGCCAGCGGCCAGGAGTGACGGACGAAGGCAGCCCCTCAATCGCGTAGGCACGTCGTCGCCCTTCACCAGGCCAGCGGTGGAGGGCGACCAACCAAAAGCAGGCATTTGCTGGTAAAAATTTCACAGGCGTTGGAGCGCAAACGCCGACATTCCACCAATCCAAGAAAGGCGACATCACCATGCCTGCGGTCATTCCCTTGCTTGGCCAGTTGATGGCCCTCCAGGACCAGCGCGAACTCACTGACGCCCAGGTCTCACGCGCGATGGGAATCCACCCCTCCACGTTGACCAACATCAAGCGCGCCTGGAACGAGGGCAAAGGCTCACACATTCTCACCATTACCGCCTACGCCAAGGTGATCGGCTGGCCCCTCACCCCCGTCGAAGATCCTAACTACGCACCGCCGCCCGCCGTAGTCACCACAGAGGACCGAATCAAAGAAGCTGCCCGTCTCCGCAACGAGGGGCTGTCGCCCCTAGAAATCAGCAAGCGCATGCACCGTGATCGGGACACCATCTACCAGTACCTCAAGGCGGCGAAGGCTCGGAATCTCATTGCCCCATAAAGAGGCGTTTCATGGTTTAGTTCTCACAATGGCAATGCGGGCTGGCACCCCGCACAACCGATCCGAAGGAGAACCCAATGGCTTCCCCCAACCGACGGCTGTACGCCCTCTCAAGCGAGCCCGATCGGCAACTGCTTGAGGCGCGCTACCAGCGGACCCTCAACACCCTGCAGATGGTCGATCCGATGATCATGCTGGACACCCTCGCTTACAGCGCCGCCCAGTACGAACTCCTATGGGAGGAGTTCACCACCGACTACAAGGCCGCTCCGTGGTGGCGGCGACGCCGGATGCGCCGGACCGGTGACGATCTCAAGGTTCGCAGGAAGCTCACCGCGAACCTCGTGATCTGGGCGGTTGTGGCGACCAGGTCGGACGAGGAAGAGGTCCTCCACCGCAGGGCGCGCACGTTGATCGAGACCTTTACCCAGATCCTTCGATACCGGCGCAGCGCCGAGTAGCTCCGACAGCTCCCAGCGGCGGCCCTGGCAGGGCCGCCGCCCTCATTCCCCGGGAGTCGATGTGCTAGCCCCGATGTACGACCTACGAGCCCCCCTCTACCTCACCCCGCCCAGCAGCGAGGCCATCAAGCTGCAGATGGGCGACGGCAACCTCGGGTTCATCACCACCCCCCGCCAAGGCAACGTCCTCCCGCCGGGCGTCTGGTGGGCCGCCGACAACGGCTGTTTCGGAGATCGCTACATCGGGGACGACGCCTACCTCGACTACCTGGCCGGCTTGTCCCACCTGGCCGACCGCTGCCTGTTCGCGGTAGCACCGGACGTGGTAGCCGACTACGAGGCGACGGTCCAACGCGCCTATGACATGCTGCCCCGCATCCGCGCCCTCGGATACCCCGTCGCCTTCGTCGCCCAGGACGGATTCGAGAACTGCGCATGGGACCTGTGGGACTCCATCGATTGCCTGTTCATCGGCGGCAGCGACGACTGGAAACTGTCGTCGGAAGCCGCCTCCCTGGCGCGACTGGCCCGCTCGCTCTGGAAGTGGGTGCATGTCGGTCGCGTCAACAGCTTCAAACGCTACCGATGGGCCGCCCTGGTAGCTGAGGCCCACAGCGTGGACGGCACCCACCTGACCAACGGCCCCGATGAGCTTCTGCCCGATGTCCTGGACTGGCGACAGCAACTGATCGCACAGCCTGATCTCGACCTCTTCGCCTGATCTTCCCTAACGAAGGGACCCGCCATGCAAGTCATCGACATCTATCCCACGCAGGAAGAACTGAACCGGCTTCAGCCGCTGTTGGCGAGCGCCACGTTCGACGACGAATGCGGCCGTTGGGTCCTGTCCGACGGCAGGGCCGTACCGACCTGTGAAGGTTGCCCGTGCAGGCGGCCCGACGTGGTCCGGGAAACCTCATACCCGGACCCGCACGGTGCCCCGCCCAACATCGTCAAGCATTACCTCTGCCACTACCACGACAAATGATCAGCGCCGGGTTCTGCCCCGGCGTCGGATGGCGCTTGCGCCGCTAGAGCCTCAGGCCGATCGGCCTGAGGCTCTTTGGCATGCCCCGGCTGATCTGGCCCCGCCTGCTGGGAGCCTGCGGGGTCACCGGAGGCCGCTACGGCAGTGCGCCTGCTCCGCCGACTGGAGCCTGAGCGGGTGGCCCGCTCTGTCAGCTCGGCAAGGGCGTTCTCGACAGCCGCGCTGTCAGCGGTGCGCACTGCGATCTTGCTGACGTCGGCTGGCACGCCGACGAGCGTCTGCAGGGTGTCAGGGTCGCCGTACACCTGGACCGCCAGCGCGGTCACGACCGCATGATCCTTTTCGGCCGCCTTGGCGGCGGCGCGCGCCTGCTCCAGGTTCGTCGCCGACGTGAGCCAGTCGGCCGCCACGAACTCCTTCATTCGGACCTCACGGGCAGCCTCATCTCGTAACAACTGCCTTAACTCAGAACCCGAACGAACATTTACACCATCAGTCATAGAGACATTCCAACGCTCATCTAGATCAAGAGCAAGATCTCATCACAGCTCAACATCACAAATATTGACCATCAATCTGACTAGAAGTCTAGATCAAAGTCACAGTGCTAAGGTATCGTCACTTCGTGACGATACGTGGGGCTGTGCTCACGCAGCCGAGAAAGGCAGGCGGGAGGTGACGGGGCCATGTCCTGGATCACCGTCATCGGCCCGTCCGACGCCCAAGTCGAGTATCGATTAGCCGGACTGCACGGGTGTGGACGTGCGGAAACAGGGAGGATCAAGGCCGCGCCGCTGATCCGCGCGGTGCAGGCGAAGGCCGCGGAAATGGGCGTCGAAGCAGGGGATCTGCTCGCCTCGGATCGACAACGGCATCTGTTCATCGACGCGGCGCGGCAGGTCGAGGCCCACGGCGACGACTATGAGATGAATGCGGGAACGGCGCTGCGCATCGCCGTCGCCGCCGGCCTGGATCTGGAATCGATCTACCCGCCTTCAGCCTTGGAACAGGTAACCGGCCTGGACCGACAAGTGGCCTATCGGATGGCCGACACCGAACGCCCTCTGCTGTGGATCGGCTCAGGCTGCCAGGACCTGGGAATCACTGCAGGCGCGGAGCTGTCCGCCGAAGAGTTTGACGACGCCCGGGCCATCATGAAGGGCATCGATCCGCAGACAGGGGAGGTGCTGGTCGCACCCAAGCGAGCGGCTCACCCTCGCTCGAAACTCACTGCCGCGCCGCTCCTGGAGGCGATTCGGGACCGCGCGAAAATCCTCGGTGTCCGTCTTACTGGCCCGTTCGGCAGCAAGCGCAAATGGGCCGCGTACTCCCAGATGAGCCGCCAGGTAGAGCGGCTCGGCGACAGTCATCGGGTGAAGATCGGCACCATTCTCACCTTGGCCGATGCGGCCGGCGTAGATGTTGTGGCGGTGTACGGCCGGGCCGCGCTGGAGGAGGCGCTGAAGTGGGAGCACGAGACGGTGGTGGTGGGCAATCGGGGCTATGACCTGACGCTGAACCTGCCCAAGGCCTTCAGCGTGTTGTGGGCCTTCGCCTCCGACGCCCTGGGTGAGCAGGTGGAGGAGGTGTTCCTGCAGGCGGTACAGGAGGCGGTGCAGGCGGCCGAGGAGTGGACGTGCTATGGGTTGCGCCACCATCACGGCGACGGGCAAGCGGCTGAGCGCGTCGCCTGTACGGGCTTTGTCGGCTGGCTGAACGTGCACCGGACAGCGCGGCCGGTGGAGGGCGCGCCGATCGGAGATCCGCACCTCCACGCGCACGTGACGGTGGCCAATCTCGCGCTGGGCACCGACGGCAGATGGTCGACGATCGCGGCCGGCGGGCGTGATCTGTTCCGGCACATCAGCGCGATCGACGCCTTGCTGCAGGCGCGCGTGCGGCAGCTGACTCACGAACGGTGGGGGATGGTCTGGGAGCGCAATACACGCACCGGCGTGTGGGAGATTGTCGGGATTCCGGATGAGACAATCCGCCTGTTCAGCAAGCGCAACACCGAAATCCTTGCCCTCTTCGAAGCCTGGGGGATCGACATCGGCCAGGCCACGGCTGAGCAGCAGCACACCGCGGCCGAGGTGCTCAAGCAGGGCAAGGTCCGCGAAGCCACGGAAAGCTCCACCACGGCGCTGCGGGAGTACTGGCGAGCCGAGGCGCAGCAGGCCGGCCAGCATCCCGACCGCATCATGGCGGATGTGCTGGCGCCAAGCGCCGACCCAGGCTCGCGCCCGGACGCGCTGCGGGCGTCGCCGCACAATCTGGACGAGCTGTGCGCGTTCGTGTTCCGCCGCGATGAAGGGTTGACCAGTCACCGCAAGGACTTCACGCGCGCTCAGGCGTTGGCGGCGGTGCTGGACGCCCTGCCGGGCGGGGTCACCGAGCGGCAGGAGGCGGAGGATCTGACGGATCTGGTGCTCGCGCACGGCGGGTATGCGATGCCGCTGGCGGCCCGCGGTGAAGCCCATCTCAGCAACGCCGCCCGCTTCACCACGGCCGACATCGTGGCGGCCGAACGCGCCATCTTGGCCACGACGCGCGCCCGCTACCGCAGCAACACCGCGGTGGTCGCACCGGCGACCTTGGCCATGGCCATCGACACCTACGAGATGGCCCACGGCCTCACCTTGAGCGCCGAACAGCGCGCGGTGCTGGCGCGCATCACCGGCGCCGGGCACGGCGTCGAAGCCGTGATCGGCGTCGCCGGCGCGGGTAAGACCACGCTGATGGAGGTGGCCCGCATCGCATGGGAGGCCGAGGGCAAGGTGGTCGCGGGTACCTCTACGGCCGCCGTCGCAGCCTCCAATCTGCGGGTGGAGACCGGCATCCGCAGCTTCACCATCGCGGGCTGGCTGCAGCGGATCCGGCACCGGCAGGGACTGGCCGGGGTGGACGTGCTGATCGTGGATGAGAGCGCGATGGTCGATGACCGGCAGCTGGCCGAACTACTCGAGCACGCCGCTCAGGTGGGCACCAAGGTGGTGGGCATCGGGGATCCGCAACAGCTTCAGTCGCCCGGCGTGGGCGGCGCGTTCAGCGCGGTGCACACCCTGGTCGACGGACTGATGCTGGAGACCAACTACCGGCAGAAGGACCCCGTCGAGCGTCAGGCGCTGCAGATGTGGCGCGACGGGCAGCGCCGCGAGGCGCTACGGCTGTGGGCCGAGCACGGCCGCGTGCACGCCACCGCCACACGGGAGGAATCCTTCGCGGCCATGCTCGCGCTGTGGGATGAGCGCCGCACGCTGTATCCCACGATCCATGACGCGATCGCCGGCGTGCTGCTGCTGGCGGGCCGCAACGCCGACGTCGACGAGCTGAACGTGCTGGCCCGAACCATCCGGCGCGCCCGCGGCGAACTGCACGGCCAGGACGTGACCTTCGCCCTGGCCAACGGCGGCCACCTGCCGCTGGCGCTCGGCGACATCGTACTCATCCGCCAAAACGACTACCGGGAGCGGGAGTCCAAGGGCCGGCACGCCGACGTGCTGAACGGATTTCGCGGCATCGTGGTGGACGTCGACCGGGCCCGGGGCGCACGCGTCGAATGGCGGCGCACCGACAAGGACGGGCGCGAGCAGTTCGTGCGCGAGTGGGTGAGCCCGGACTACATCGCCAGCGGCGGCCTGTCCTACGGCATGGCCATGACCGTACACAAGACCCAGGGCTTGGGCGCCGACTACGCGCTGACCTACGGGGTGGGGCTACACGCGAATGCGGTCTACACGGCGCTGTCGCGCGACATCCGCGAGGCGCATCTGTTCCAGCCGCGCGTCGAACTGGAGGACGAGGCCAAGCAGGCCGAACGAGGAATGCCGCGCTCGCTGGCCGAAGAGCTGGATCGGGCGCTGAACGCCTTCGCTGACAGCTTGGAACACGATCGTAACGAGGCGCTGGTCATCACCGAGCTCGGCGATGAGATCGCGCCCATCGACGCCTCCCAGCCGGGGCCACGGCTGCGGGGCGACCCCATGGCGGGCGCCATCGCCGCGCCGGACCCGCTCGCCGAAGCCGTGCGCGCGGCCGCTGGACCGTGGGGAGCGACCCTGGTCCTCGACCCGGATTGGCCCGTGCTGGCCGAGGCTCTGGAGGAGGTCATCGAGGCGGGAGGCGATCCGGAGGAGGTGCTGTTCGCGGCCGCCGCCGACTCCCCGCTGGCTGGAGTGCGCTCGCTGCCGCGTGTGCTGGCCTGGCGTGTGCAGTCGCTGATGGCGCGGGAAACACCGCCCGCGTCGGGCCGGCAATCCCGTCGGGCGATCGTTACGCTGCCGCGTTTGGACGCGCACGCCCAGGCGGCACTGGCCCAGATCCCGGCCATGGTGAGCGGTCAATTGCAGCAGATCGTGCCCGATGACCTTCTGCAGATGGCGCTGGACCAGCTCGGTGACGATCTCCCGGTGGGGCAGCAGAGCGCACCTGCCGACTGGCAACAGCGGTTCTTCGGCGCGCTGGCCGACGGCGAGGTGGACGAGCAGATCGCGCTCATCGAGCGCGGCTTGCCGGGTGTGCGCCGCGCCGTGGAGGAGGCTGCGGGATTCGCCGCCGCCCTCAGGCAGGCCGCCGAGCGAGGCGACGGCACCGCGATGCGCGGCGTCCACAGGGACCTGGAACGGCTGCGGGCGCGGGTGGCCGCCCTCGATGAACTGGCCACAGTGGAGACCGAGATAGAGGCTTGCATCGCCGAAGAACGGCGCCTGAGGCGACAGCAGCTGGATGGCTCAAGCTCTGCCGGCGGCGAACAGCCCCATCTCAAGGCCGCCATCTCCGAGCATGGCGAACGTCTCGCCGAGTTGAGCACACGCCGGGTTGAGTTGCGCCGTACCGTCGGACTACGCTCGGAAGCGGAACGGCTGCGTGAACGATTGACACAGCGCGAAGAGCGGTGGCCCGACATTGAATCTCGAGCGTCTCTCGCCGATCAGACGGATGCCGATCGGGCCGAACAGCAGCACGGCCTTCTCCAGCATCAACTGCGCGCCTTGGAGGTGCGGATGCACTATCTGCGGGCCGAGCTCACGCTGCGCGCTGAGATGGACGTCGAGGATGCCAGCCGAGAGAGCGCTGAACGTGCGGCGTACCGCATGAGGACTACCGATCAGCGCGATGGTCGCAGCACGGTGTCCCACGCAACGGGTCCGGGTGCAGCCGTCCGCCCGTCCGCGGCTTCGGAGGGTGCGGGCTTGGGGAACGCTGTCGGCTGACGAGGCGCTTCGGCATCCAGCGGTGTGATCAATTGAGGTGGCGCCCCAGCGGGTGTGCCACGAGTCTTACCAGCGGGATGGGCCTCCGATGCGTGCCCTTCCTCGGGCGAACGGTGCCATCCCGCCGATCCCCAGGACGATGGCGAAAGCGACGAGCAGGACAGCACCGGCGGCGAAGAACAGCAGTCCGACCCCCGCGATGATGGCCACGATCTTGAGCACGCGCATGGCGCTCTCCTGAAAATGAAGAGGGAGAGGATGGGCAGATGGTGTTGTTTGCTGATTGTGAGGCGTGATCCCTGAAGGACGCAAGTCGGATTTGTCGCAGCCGTAGGACAGGGATCTCGCTGTGAAGAAGGGCGGGTTTCTGGGGATTTCGACGGCCCACTGTGGAGTGTCGTGAGTTCCCGTGCGCCCATGAGGTGATCACTGGTTGCGTGTTATCTGGTGTGGGCCAGTTGTGCGGTGCTCGGGAGAGGCGTGGCGTCACTCAGGTTCCCCTTGAGGAACCCTGGCACCGCCGTGGGTGTTCACGAGTTCGACGAAACGCTGGGCCTCGTGGGGATAGCCCATCCGCCGGAATTCCTCGGCCATCCAGTCACGCTGTGCAGCGCGCAGGGCCGCCTCACGCACGGCGGCCAGCATCTGCTCTTGGCGCCGTCTTTGTCCCCACACGCCAAGCCCTCCCGTCACCGTGCTACCCACACCGGCCGCATGTTGTCCAACCTGATCCTGCGACGGATCGGGCACCATCGTGCCGGGGAGGTCACCTCAGGCGTGCGCCCGATGGCGGCGTACGTGACCAGTTGAACGGATCGAGTCACAGCCCCATACCGTATGAGGAGCCGGGGGGTTCGGCAGCCGGGGGAGTGTAGGTCGCGGGCTGGTCATGCTGGAGTGCTGGGCGGCGGCCCGTCGAGGCGGGAGAGTCGGTACTCGGACTCGTTTCGCGCAGGACCGTGAGGTGAGCAGAGGCCAATTCACTGGTGGAGTGCTCCAGCAGTTGGACCGCATACCCCAGGGCGTCGCCGTCGTCGATGTTGAGTTCCGTCTCTGCCTGAGCCAGCAGAGCACGCACGCCGGTCAGATCATCCTCGCTCAATCCGGCGTAGGAGATGACCCCGTCCAGGGTTACGGGCAGGCCCTGGTGGGTCATCTCGACGGCCGCGTCCATCATCATCTCGAAGGCCGGATGCGTCAGGATCGGAACGCCGTCGATGACGTCGGTGAGCGCGGCGATCTGGCTGGGGTCCGCGAAGAGACCGGCCATCAGCGCGGCCTCGATCACGTGTCGATCGACCGGGTCGACGCCGGCGGCAACGTTGATGTCGCGGTCCAGCCGGTCGCTGGCGGGATGGGACGGACCGGTTGGCTCTGCGTCGGGCGCCGTTTTGGGCGCCGTTTCGGGCGCTGCTTCGCTGGCCTCGTTGCTGGCGCGGGCCGCGTCGCCATCCGTGCTGGCGGGGATGGGCCCGATGACGCGCTGCCAAGCTTCCGGATCGTGTGCGGTGGCGATAATGCCGGCGGCCATTTGCTCGGCTGCGGTGATGAGGCGCTGGAGTCGGTCGAGGAAGACGGGAGCATTTTTCCGCTCCTGCTGCAGGTTCATGGCGAACATGCGCGCGGTGCGCGCGAAGCGTACAAACCGCTCGGTGACCTCCTCGCGCGTGCCGTTCAAGGCGTCGCTGCTGGGTCGTATCTGGCGCCACGCCTCTACGAATGCGCGTGCATCAGGCCGATGGATGTCGCTGGAGTAGACGTCCAGCATGCTGCGGCCGGCGTGCGTGTCGCGCAGTTCCTGGTAGTGGGTCCAGAGGGAGCGCATGCCCTGTTTGGCGTGCTCTGCGGTGGCGAAGGCGACGCTCTCGGGCAGGGTGGGCAGGTCGGCTTCGGTGACGGGCTGATGGCGCGGGGTGTGCTCGGTGATGGTGTAGGTGCGGCCCAGGCGTTTGAGACCTTTGGTGAGCTGGTCGACTTTCCTGGTGCGGGTGGGGTACTTCCAGCGGCTGTCGAGGTACCAGAAGGTCTTGTCGCCGGAGAGTTTGAAGTTGGCGGCGTGCAGCGCCTGGTGGACCTCGGTGTCGTGCTGTTCGGTGCCGCGGACCCTGGTGCCGGACCGGCCATGCTCGATGACGATGCCCTCGGCGTGCGTCTGGGCAACCGTTGAAGTGTCGGAGCTGGGATCGGCTGCTGCGGGATCACGGTGGTCTTGCTGCTGTCCGAGCATCGCAGCGTCGCGCGTTGAGGCTGCGGGTGAGAGCAGTAGCGCGCGTGTCTGGGACCAGAAATCCGCGTCGTCGTGCCAGGAACTCAAGCGGGCGGCATGCCGGTACAGGGTGTCGGCGAGGGTGCGTAGCGCGTGGCGATCGCGCTGGTCGACGTAGCTTCCGTGGCCGGGGCGCGACAACGTCAGGATGAGTTCGTAGGCGGCCTCGGCCGAGCGGCGTGTGCGGGTGACCGGGTCGTTGAGGAACTCATCCAGCTGTCTCTCCCCGCTGATGTGCTTCCACGTCGACGCGGTGTAGGCGCTCAGGAGTTCGGCGGCGGCGAGGGCGGCGGCGTCGAGTTTGGCCTCGCGGGTTCGCTTTCCGCTCTTCGCCAGTAGTTTCCCGGTCTTGGTGGTGGCCCATTCCAGGTAGGCCGCGGATACCTCGTTCAGGCCTTGGATGAACTCTTGAGGGGTTTGGTAGCCGGGGGTGTCGTCATACGTTTCGACGAAGGCGTTTAGGCGTTCGTGATGGCGTGCGGCTTCGCGGGCGATCCCGTACAGCAGCGCTCGTTCCTCAGCGGTGAAGGCTTCGCGCCCGGCCCAGAGGGTGGCGTTGCGGAGTTCCTGCCAGGTGGGCACGGCGGTGCGCAGGGATTGCAGATCCCGGCCGGCGGCGATGGTCTCGTAGGCGGCGTTCAGTTTGTCGATGGGGCGGGCATCGTGGTGGGTCTGGTCGCGGTAGTGCCGCCGCCAGGTGGCCAACTGCTCCACGATGAGCTCGCGGTGGCTGGCCAGGGCGGTGCCGTCCATGTAGGGCTCGGGGGGCGCGCCGAGTTGACGCCGGGCGACGCGCACGTCGGTACCGTCCAGTGGCAGTGCCCGTGCCTGGGTGATGAGGTCGTCGGCGTCGGGGTCCTCCTGGATCACGGCGTACAGCCGGGCGCAGTGGTTGCTGGCGTGCGCGGAGACTTGGTAGGCGGCGGCCGCGAGATAGTTGCTGGCGGCATCCCCGAGTCCGGCGGTGGCGTTGTCGATGTCGTGGAAGAACTCGAGGGTGGCCTGCGGGCTGCGGGGCAGGTCGAACGTGCGAAGATGCGCGCCCAGGAGCTCGCATCGGGCTTCGATGTCCTGTTGCGTTCGCTCGTCGTCGCTGCGGTGTTCGGCGGCGATGTCCAGCAGGGCGGTGAGCCCGTCCCGGATGCGGACGGTGCCTGCGGCGATCTGCGCGGATGTGGTGTAGGGGCCGCGCAGCACCGCCAGGGACGCGAAGCGAAGGTCTTCGGCGGCCGGCGGGGAGGAGTCGGACGGCGGGACAGCGGCGTCGCCGCCGCGGTGTTGGCTTGGTTCTTGCGCTGCTGCGCCGTCCTGCAGGCTCGTCATTGGCGCTGCCGCAGGCGACATGGGCTGGCTGGTCCAGGTGGTGAGCTGCAGGTGCGCCGGGGCCGCTTGGGCGTGCTCGGCGTGCCGGTAGCTGACGTAGATGAAGCGGTGGAGGAGTTCCCAATCTCCCTCGGCGTGGAAGTCGGCGGGGTCGAGGGTCAGGGCCAGTTGGTGCGCCGCGTCGGCCACGCGCAGGGCGCGCAGCCCGTGCTCGGGCGCGCTCTGCGTGGCTGCCGCCGTGAGCGTGCCGCCGGGCGCGGCGCTCGGTGCGTCGCCCAAGGCTGCCTCGTCGAGCGCGGTTCTCAGCGTCGCGGCCGCTGTGGCGGCGTCCATCACGCCGTCGGGTGTCGAAGGGGTGGAGGCCCTGCCGGGCATCAGTGCACGTCCGGTTGCGCTGGTCTTCCACAGCTTGAGGGCGTAGGAGACGAGGCGGGCGCCCTCGCTGAGTTGTTCGGCGTCGACGTAGGTCTTCGGTGCTGTACCGTCGAAGTGATGGGCCGTCAGCCGCGCGTGGTGCTGGTCGGCACCGTCCTTCAGTCGCTGGAGCAGGTCGCGTTGCGGACGGTTGGTTGTGGTGGCGGCTACTCGCTCGGCGGCGTGGGCGAGGGCGGTCCACGCCGCGAGGGCGGCCTGCAGGTCGCGTGTTTCCAGGCCGGTGCTGACGGTCGCCACGGCGTCGGTGAGCCGGCGGAGCTCTGCGTCGCGCGGGTTGGGCTCGTGCTGACGCACCCATTGGTGGGCCCAGCGCAGGAGGTCCTCGCGTGCCTGGCGCATGCTGCTGCGGCCGGTGTAGGGCCGGATGGCTAGCCGGTCGGTGATGGAGGCCAGTACGGGCCCGCGCTCCAGGAGAGTGGTGGTTTCGCCGTCGAACCACCGCCAGGCGCCGCTCTGGTCGAGGGCGAAGTAGGGGACATGCGGCGCGTAGTTGCAGACGCTGAAGTGGTCGGGCAGCTGCCACACGTAGTAGTCGTTGCGGGCGTTGCCGCGGTGTTCGTAGGCCCACTGGCAGGCTTCGGCCAGTGAAGCGTGTTCAGTTCTTTCGTAGTCCGGCTCCCGTGTGGCCACACACGCCAGATAGATGTGCAGGCCGAGGACTTGATCGATGATGTGGCGGAAGGGTTCGTCGGTGTTGTGCCGCTCCCGGAAGCCGGGGGGCACGTCTCGATCGTCGAGCAGGGATTGCTCGTTGAGCCAGCGCTGCAACGGATTGAGCTCGTGCAGCGGCAAGTGGTGGTTGTCTTGGATGTATTGGCGGAAGCGGTCGTCGGTGCAAGCGTGGTCGACGATCTGGTTGCAGCAGGCCACAAGGTCCGGATGGCGCGGCTGGGGCGGGGCCGCGACGGGGTGGCTGGCGGCCCACGCGCGGGCTTGCTCAAGGGAGAGCGGCCTCAGGACGATCGGCGAGGCGCCGGCGTCCGTGCCTGCGGTGTAGGTGATCGTTCCGTCGGCGGCCAGGGTGAGGTGGGTGAGCGTGCCGGTGGCGACGTCGTCGTACAGCTGGTCGAACAGGTGCGTCGCCAGCTGCGGATCGTCCGTTGCGTTGGGGGCCCGGATCGCGAACATGGTCTCGGCCAAGGCGGCGCGCGCGCCGTGCCGCGAGGGCTCGGCGTCGGTGTGGGGGATGTCCTGGCCTCGTGCGGCTGCGACGCGTTCTGCCCGCAGGCGGTCGTGATAGTGGGGGTCGGCCTGCACGGCTTCTTGGAGGCGCGTCGAGAGGGACTCATCGCCCGCCGAGGCCGCCAGGCGAGCGACGTGCCGGGCGGCGGCGTCGGCGAGTTGCCCGAGCGCCTCGCGGTCGGCGCTGCTGCGGTAGTCCGCGCTGCCGAGCATCATGATCAGCGCTTGTGAGGCATCCGCCAGCGCGATTATCCGTCGCTGCCTGTCGCTAAGGCCGCGTCCGTCGTCTCGGCGCCGGGAAACCGCTCCCTGGCGCTGGCGACTGACCATGCGGGTGAGGTCGTCGTGGTCCTGCTGGGCTGTGGGGGTGGTCGTCCAGGCGCGGTACAGGCGCAACAGCTCCAGGTCGTCCTGGAGGATCTGTTGCACGGAGGTGTAGGGCGCGACTTGGTGCTCGGCTCGCGCGTACCACGCGTTGAGCCGGCTCGCGTGCCGGGTCGCGTCGCGGGCGAGCGTTTCCAGCCGCGCTCGGTCCTCCGCGCCTGCGCCTTGTTGCGCCTTGGTGACGCTTTCGGCCAGCGCGCTCCATTTCCCGGTGGCCTCGTAAAGTCCGCGTTCGTGGTCCGGGACGACGGTCATGTCGTGCAGCGCCGTCGAGGCGTGCGCGATGGCGTCGCTCCATTGGTTGGCCGGTGGGAGGGCGTCCAGGAATGCCTGCCGCAGCGCCTGCACCGCCTCGGTCATGTCCGTCAGGGAGGCGTACGGTTCTGCGTCACCGGGAGGGATGCCGGTGGGGCCGGGCGATGTGGTCGCTGTGAGGGCACGCGAGGCCGCAGGTGGCGAGAAGAGCGGGCTGTCTGGGGCCGACTCGGGTGTGGTGGCCACGATGCGGGCGTGGTGGAGATGTGCAAGAACAATCAGATCGCCGACGACCTCGGCCGCGACGTCGTCGGTGTTGCCGCTCGCCTCGGTCTCGAGGGTTAAGGCCAGATCGTAGGTCGTGCTGGCGAAGGCGTAGGCCGCCTCGACGCTGTGGCTGTCGTGGCGCAGACGGTCCCAGGCGCTCGACGCGGCCCGGCGAGCGGCATCGGCGAAGTCCCGCATGGGCTGATGATGCTCGCCCTCGACCTGCCGGTGACGTGTGGTGTTCTCATCTCGGCTGTGGGACCGCCACGTTTCCCAGGCGTGCTCCAGGCGCCGTAGCCCTGCTTGCCAGGCGGCAGCATCGGTGTAGGGAGTGGCACGACGCTCCGCAGCCTGGGCGTAGGCTCGCAGCCGCCGGTGATAGGCGACCGCTTCTCCCGCTACGGCTGTCAGTGCGAACCGTTGTTCTGGGTCATCGCAATGGCGGGCCGCCATCAGGGTGTCGGCTACGATCCGGTTCCACTGCCCGATCATGCGCTCGACCGGACGCGCTTCGGCCACTTCTTCGGTGGTCAGCACGGCGTGCAGGCGCCGGACGAGCTGTGTCGTGAGATTGTTGGACCCGGTCCGGCCGACGATCGGCCATGAGGACCTGATCGACTCCAGCAGTTGTGCCTGGACCTGCTGATGTTCAGTGCCGGTCAGGAACGGGCTCGGGTTCGACAGTGCGGCTTGTGCCGCCTCCAGGTCCAAGGGTGTGACGCTCGGAGCAGGCTCACCGGTGGCTGCAGGCTGGAGTCGGGCGCCGTGGGTCTCGGCGGCGGCCATCAGCAGGTAGGCGGCGGTGCGCAGGTCGCTGTCGGCCAGGTCACCTACGTCGGTGGCGGCCTGGTGAACGTGCATCAGGTGTTGGGCGGCGGTGGCAGGCTCGTTGTCGGTCTGGGTGAGGGCGTAGATGTGGAGCCGGATCTGTACGGTCAGCGGGTGGAGCTCGGCGCTGTTGGGATGGTGGTCGAGGCCGGCATCCAGGCAGGCGGCGATGAAGGCCACGTACGCCTGGGCCAACTGTTGTTGGGCGTGGGCGATGGATTCGGGCCGGTGGTCGGCGCTCAGATAGCCGGTGAGGCCGCTGAAGGCCGGCCATGGGCTTTCCACGGCTGGCCGCCCTGGTTCGGTGCGGGGTGGCTCGGGCAGGACTACGGTAACGCCGTCCAGGTGTTGGGCCCATTCGCCAGATGATGTGACGGAGACGTGGTTGGCGGCGGGCAGCATGTCGGCTGCCACGTAGACGTCTCCCGCGCGCCACACGTACTGCCGTTGGTCAAGTTCACCGGCCGCGGTGGTGGCGGCCTGGCATGCCGCGGCGAAGGTCTCATGGGTGGTGACCCGAAGGACGGATGGCTCAACACCGCGGGTCAGGGCGTGATGGATCTGGACGGCGGCGAGCGCGTCGAAGTTGTCGCGGAAGGCCTCGTAGGACTCGCGCTGCTGCCGAACCTCCTCGTGCACCTCGGGATTGCCCACGCTGGCTTGCCAGGTCAGCCAGTTCTCAAGCTGCGCCCGGGAATCGGGTACGCGGCTTTCCTCGTGGGCCAGCGTGTGGGCGATCGCGTCCTTGACGAGCTGTTGCTGGCCCCTGACTTGAGTGGTTTGCCAGGAGCGGTTCTGGGCGAGACCGGCGAGATCCTGCGGGTGCTGTGTCAGCCACTGCCAGGAGTCCTCGGGTGTCATGGGCGTGGCCAGGTAGTCACCCCCGTCGAGGTCGTGACCGGATCTGATCGAGACCATCTCGATGGCGCCATCGTCGCGGACATGGATGAGCTCGTTCTTCGCCGCGATCGCTTCGTGCAGCATGCTGAACAGCTCATCGCCGGCCAGGTCCTGTACCGGCGTGCCGTCGGACAGGTTGGTCAGCCGGTACACCAGCCACGTCGGCTCGCCGTGAGCGGCCTGGATGTCCTGGCCGGCGCGGTGCGCGCGGAACATTTGAGGGGTCAACTGGTCCAGCAGCCGCGTCATCGTCGCCGATCGCGCGCTGAGTAGTTCGTCGATGAGCGTGCGGTCCTGATCGGTGAAGGCTCCCGCGTCCTGGAGGGAGGCGGCCAGCTCAGCTGCCTGTTCGGTGAGCCATCCGCGGAAGGCCCAGGCGAAGTTGTCCTCATGGTTGGCATGGGCCCAGGCCGCGACATCGGCAGAGGCCAAGGACAGGGCCAGGAGCCGCGCCCGCACATCGTCGAGAATGGGCCCGGGCAGGCTCGGTGGCGTCGTTTCGGTCTCGGCTGGCTGCGCTGCGGCCGCGGCGGACGTGCCTGCTGAAGGGGGAGCGGCCTGGCCGGGTGGGCTTTGGCCTGGTGCGGTCAAGGCGATGGGCGGGAAGGTGCTCGGCACGCTGGTGCGCAGCGGGTGGTGGGGGCCCTGCTGCGGAAGCCATTCCTCGTAATAGGTCTGACTGATCAAAGGTTGGGCGGTCGCGGGCTTACCGCCGTAGGTCTGGCTGTACCAGTCGGCGAAGGCGTCGGCGTCGGGGGCGTTGAAGCCTAGCGCGGTAATCTGTGCCTGCTGCCGGGCCAGGTCGCGGCCTTCTCGGGACCCGCCAGACCCGCTGGGTGCCGAGGCCGTAGCCGGGGGGGTACCCGGGTTGTCTCTTTTCAGTTCGTCGTTGATCTCCTTGATGCGCTGTTCCAGGTCGTTCAGCAAGTCCGCTTCCCGGAACGGCTTGTCGAGCAGGGCAGTGGCTTGCTCGATGTCTCGGCGGGCCCGTTCGATGTCTTGTTGCCAGTCGTTGCGCAGCTCAGGCATGGCAGCTAAGTGATTTTCGAGCGTGCGGACGAGGCCGATCCCGTCGCCGAGGTCACGATGATCCACCGAAACTGTCTTCACGCCCACAGCGTCCGGGAAGCTGAACCAGATCGATTTTTGATATGTCGGATAGAAGTTCGCCGTGAGGCGGAACCCACCGAGCTCTCCGACTGGGACGTGCTCGAGGTTGTCGCCGCGGGGGATGCGCTTGAGGGTAGTGGCGATAAAGGCACGCAGATGATCGGCGGCGTCGGTTCTCTTGGTGTGCGTATGGCCGTCCACCACCATGGCGAAGGCGTCGCCTCTGGTGGGAGTCCACAGCTCCAGTGCGGCGTCCAGCCTGGAAATATCATCGACTGTGTCCTGGATGTCCCGTTCGCGCCGGCGGATGGTGAGCTTGAGATCGTTCAGCTTGCGGGAATGCTGGCCACGGCGACGCTTGAGCTGCGCGACGGTCGCCTCGAGTTCCGCTTTTTCCATCAGTCGGGGGTCGTCGGCGCCGGCTGAGGCGAACGCAGCGAAGCGCAGCGTGTCATCGTCTGGGATCTCCAAAATTCGCACCCGGGGGTCGCGCTTCTTCAGCATGCGCAGGAAGTTCGCCTTCCGTTCACATGCTTGGTCACGGAAAGGCTCGTACGACTTCTGGGTGCGGAAGACCTTGATGAAGATCTCCTCGTTTTGGTTGCCCTGACGGCGGCCGCGGGCGTCCTCTTGGTCGTGATAGTCGGGGCGCCAGTGTCCGTGGAATTTGTAGAGCCCAGCGACTCTCTTTTGGACGTTAGTGCCGACGCCCATCCGTTCAGTACTCCCGATCAGGATATGCACGTGACCGGCATTGCAGGCGGCGAACATCTCGCTCTTTTTGCGGCGATCCGTCGCTTCGTGGATGAAACGAATGAGAGTCGGATCTATACCTCGCTGGATGAGAAGTGTGCGCAGCTCCTCATAGATGCTGAATTTGCCGGTGCTGTTCGGGACGCCGATGTTGCAGAATACTAGAAACAGGCTGCCCTTGACGGGGTCGGGTTCTCCATTGTCATCGAGGTAGACGTCGTCTTTGTGCGCCAGCCAGTCCTTGTAGATTTCATCGGCGGCGTAATCGACTTTCTGTTGTTCGTCAGTGGACAGGCCCACGAGGCGCACGTCCTGGGCGGCGTTGATGCCGTCGCCAATGACCGCCACAACCGTGTCCATGCCCTTTTCCCGCCGCCCTTGTTTGGCGGCTTCATAGCGCTCGGCGAGGACGTCCTGGAAGTCGGCGAGTTCGGCCGACCGCGGGACGAGGATGATTTGCGGTTTGCCGCCCACGATGGCTGGACGCCAGAGTCCCAGGTCGTCGTAACTTTTGATGTCGGCGAAGCTGTGGTAAGTGAGCAGCAGTTCAGGGACATTGACCAGTTGCGTTACCCGGACCTTGGGCTGGTAAGAGCCGTTCGCCTTGAGTTCGAAACGGACCTGCGGGGCGGCGTAGGTGGCCAACCACGAGTCGGCGGTGTCGAAGCCTTGCGCTTCCAGTAGGTCGGGGCGCAGATATCGGTGGATGACATAGATCTGGGTGATCTTATTGGTGACGTCGGTGCCGGTCGCGAAGGTGCCGACTCGTTTCCCATGGTGTGCTCGGGTGTATCGGAGCTTCATTTCCAGATCGGCAGCGCGATCGGATCCATCGATCGACATGCCATCCACGTTGGATGGTGTCCAGAGGTTGTTGTAGTCTTGCGATTCGTCGATCACGATGTAGTCGAGGCCGGTGTTCTCCCAGGTCAATCCGCGATGTTTGGAGTCACTGGTCTGATCTTTGATCTTTTCCTCGAAGCGTTCGAGGACTTGCTCGGCTTCCTTGACCTTGTATTCTTCGACGCCTTCCCATTCTTCGATGGCGGCGTTGAACATTTCACGCACCCAGGACAGGTAGTCGGTGCGTGCGTCTTCGGTCATGGCGATGCGTTTGAAGGCATTTTGCGTCAGGATGACGCAGTCCCAGTTGCCGGTGGCGCATCTGCTGATCCACTCTCGCTGGCGTTCGCCTTTGACGCCGCCTCGGTCGGAGAGGTCGTCGTTGTCTCCGCAGAGGATTTTGGCCTGCGGATAGGCCCAAAGGAATTCTTTGGCGAATTGGTCGAGGAGGTGGTTTTTGACGACGATGACCGGCTTGTTGACGAGTCCGAGCCGTTTGAGTTCCATGACACCGACGATTTCTTCTAGCGTTTTCCCGGCGCCCATGTCGTGGAACAGGCCGGCGGCCGGCTCGTAGATCATGCGGGCCACGGCCGCGTGCTGGTGCGGATGCAGGGTGATCGCTTCGTTGAGACCGGGGGTGCTGAGTGTGACGTCGTCGTAGCTGCGCAGCACGATGGCGTTGTGGTGCCAGTTGTACAGTCGCGCGATTTCGTCGGCGCGCTCGGTGTCCTCCCATACCCACTCGCCGAAGCGGGCGTTGAGTTCCTCAGCTTTGGCCTGGGCTGCTTCGGTCTGCTCGAAGTTGACCACGGTGCCGCCGCCGTCGGACTCGTCCCGTTCGTCGCGTACCTCGATGGTGCGCAGGTTGAGGAGCTTGCGGGCGAGGTCCAGGGCGTTGACGCGGGGGGTGCCGTAGACCTCGGTGGCCAGGACGCTGTTGCGGTCGCTGCCCTTGACCTTCCACACGCCGCGGTCACGGGTGACTTTGATGGAGTCGTCTTGCAGGGTTTCGCGCAGGAACTGCTGCACGTACTCGGGGGCGACGAAGATCGCGCCGAGGCGGGCTTCGATTTCGGCGGCGCCGAGGTCCTCCGGTTGTACGGCGGTCAAGGCCTCGACGTTGGCCTGGTAGGTGGGGTCGATCTCGGCGGCCGATTGGGCCTGCTGCAGTTTGACGCGGACGTTGCCGGCCAGGTATTCGCCCGCTGGCACGAGCCGGTCTTCGATCGGGTCCTCATAGACCAGGTTGCCGAGCGCTTGGCGGGCTTGTTCGGGGCTGCTCAGGCCGAGTAGGTCGGCGATCTCGCTCAGTCGCACCTCGGCGTGGGCGTCGAGGCATAGCGCGAGCGCGTCTTCGGGCGTTTCAGCGTGCTCGGGCCGGGAGCGGGGTTTGACGACGCGCTGGGTGAAGATGTCGGTCTTGGAGACCTGCTCGCTGTCGGGGTCGTAGTGCTCCAGTGCTTGGACGGTGATGCCGAACGGGTCTTGCAGGAACCTCCTGATCACGGGTGGGCGGATCTTGTATTCGCGCTCTTCGCCCTTTTTGTTCTTGCGTTTGCCGATGTTGTGGCGGTTGAGTGGTCCGTAGGTGCGCAGGTAGGCGTCGTAGCGGCGGTTGAGTTCCTGGCGTAGCCGTTCCAGGGCTGGGCTGTCTTCTGCGGAGGAGGACTCGGCCGTCAGGAGGGACAGCAGCACGTCACGGAGCTTGAGCAGGTCGCGGATCTCGCGGATCTGGGTCTTGGGGATGTCGTAGGGCTCTGCGAAGCCGTTGACGATGCGGGTGAACCCGCCTTCGGGGGTGGCGGTGATGAAGCCTTCGAAGTTCTGCTCATGCGGGTTGATGCGGAAAGTGTCCAGGGCGGGCTGGTCATTGGCCTCGCGCGGGGTGTGGGTGAGGTCGTAGCGCCGGGCGTGTTCGGCCACCTCGTCCAGGGCGCGTGCCAGTTCGGCGTGCAGGTCCTGCGGGGGCCGGACCACGAGTTGCCCGTCGCGGTTGGGGCCTTGGCCGGTGCCGAGGGTGCCGAGCACCATTTCGGGGTGGTGCAGGAAGTATTCGTTGACGTGTTCCTCGTGGCCGTCGAGTTCGACTTTGCGGGCCTCTTGCCAGAGGAGGTGGTGGGGTTCGCGGTCGGGTTCGCGCCGCCGCAGGATGATCAGGTCGGTGACGACGTCGGTGCCTGCGGCTCGCTCATGGGCGCCGTTGGGGAGTCGGATGGCGCCGACGAGGTCGGCCTGCTCGGCGATTTCCTGGCGGGCCATGGGTCCTTGCTCGGTGCCGTCCATCGTGTAGCGGCTGGTGATGAAGGCGAGCAGGCCGCCCGGTCGCACCAGGTGGAGGGCTTTGATGATGAAGTAGTTGTGGATGGCGTGGCGTTGGCTGTTGTGCAGTGGGTCGGTGGGGGCCGCTTTGCCGAAGGGTACGTTGCCGATGGCCAGGTCGAAGCTGTCGTCAGGCATCCGGGTGTCGGCGAAGCTTTCGGTGCGGATGACCGCGTCGGGATACAGGTGGGAGGCGATCGCCGCGGCGAATGGCTCGCGCTCGATGCCGACCACCTGCGCCTCGGGATGGGCGAAGCCGATGAAGTTGCCGCTGCCGCAGCCGGGTTCGAGGACCAGTCCGCCCTCGAAGCCCATCGCTTGGACGGCGCGCCAGATCTGCTGCACCAGAGCGGCGTCGGTGTAGTGCGTGTTCTGGGTGCTGCGCCGCAACGCGCGATCGTCACGATCGCCGAGCAGGTCCTGCAGTTGTTCACGGGCGGCGGCATATGCCTGGTCGCGGTCCTTGAACACCTTCTCCGCCAGGGAGCCGAATCCTGACCAGCGCGCCAGGATCTGCTGTTCCTCGGGCGTGGCTGGCCGCTGCTCGGCCTCCAGCCGGTTCAGCACGGTCAAGGCCTCCAGGTTGGCCTGGAGCTTGGCCCTCGGTCCCGCCGGCGCGAGGTCGTCCTGGCCGGTGGGGCGGAAGGTGACTAGCTCAGCAGCGCCTGGATCGCTTCCGAGTCCTGCGGGTCCACCAAGATCATCGACCGGATGATGTCGTCGCGCACCGTCATCCGGTCGTTGTTGGCCAGGCCCAGGTTGGTCATGAAGCTGCTGGTCGTCGCCCGGTTCGCCCGCATCTCCTCCAGACGGTCCTGTTCCTCCTGCTCCGCTTTCTCGCCCAGGTCCGTGAAGAACTCCTGCGGATCGGGCAGTGTCGCTAGGAGCTCCGGCAGGTGCTTCTCCCAGTGCGCCTTGGCCTGTGCTCCGTACTGGTTCATCGCCATCATCGACACCTCCGCTGCCGTCTGGCACCAGTATGTCCGGTCCCTGGTGCCGCTGTGGCCACAGCATCAGGTCCTGGCCGTCATCGCCAGGAGCACGGCCGAGGGCGTCCGGTGCGATCGTGGTGTCCGGGGTCTCCTGTGGTGCCTGCCGGGGAGGGAAGGTGACCGGGTGGTCGGCCAGGAGTGATGAGCCGACCTGGGCCGTGCCGGGCGTGTTCTGCCTGGTGCTCGGCTCGGTCGGTGTGGCGGCATGGAAGGTGGCGCGATTGTTAGCGCCGAACAGGGTTCGGCTCGTGCTGAGCTTTTGCAGGCGCAGCGCGGCTTGGGGTTGATCCCAGTCGATGAGCTGGTGGCCGTCATGCAGGTGCTTGAGCTCCCAGGCGAATTCTTCGGCCGTGGCCTCGTTCGGCTGCGGGAAGTGCAGAATCTGGCCGCTGCCCGTGTGGGCCACCCACCACACGCCGTCGTCGACGTCGGGAACGAGCAGGAAACTGCCATCGGCGGTCAGCCGCCATTGGGCTGCCGCCAGCTCGCGCGCGGCCTTTCGATCAGGCAGAAGCGGGGAGTCGCCGCCGTGGAGTAGGTGCTGGCGCACCTGATCAGCGCTGGTGAAGCGGGGTTCAAGGGGTTCGCCAGGGTGCCAGGGCAACATAGGGCCGAGAGCCTGCACGGATGGTTCGGTCCGGTCGGGCCGCTCTTGCCACACCAGCAGATAGCGGCGATGCTGCCGCAGGAGGTCCTCGAAGCCTGGGTCTCCGAAGCGGTGTTCGTGCTTCCAGTGCTGCCCGGCTTGGACGGCCAGGCCGTCGATGATGGCGTCGAGCTCGTCGGTGAGCAGGTCCTCTGGGTCGAGTTCGCGCAGCCGGGGGTCGTCGGGCGCGACGATGCCGATCTTTTCGCCACTGTCCAGGTAGAGGGTGGATTCGCCCTGTCCCTCTTTGAAGACGATCCTGTAGTCGCCGTCGTTGTCTCGCTGCAGGATGCCCAGCACTTGCCCGTACTCGGCGTTGTAGGCCACCCGGCGGCCGATGAGGTCGGCGGTGGGCTGCTGCGGTTGGTCGAGGAGGTGGGCGGTGCCGGCGCGTGGCAGGCCAGAGCTCTGCCAGCCGCTCGTCTCCAGGATCTGTTCGAGCTCGCGCCGCGCCTGGTGGTCGCCGGATGGCAGGTCGCGCAGTGCCGTCGCGAGCTCTTGGCCGGACATGGTTTGCCAGCTGGCGCGTTGCTGCCGTAGCTGCGGGGAGGGGGCTTGGTAGCCGGATGTGCGCAGCAGCCCGGCGATCTCGTCATGGAGGTGGGCGGCGTAGTCGATGCCACGCTCGGTGGCGTCGGTGAGGTAGTCGGAGATGTTGGCCCAGAGGTCGGCGACCGCGCCGGCGTCGGCCCTGTCGAGGGCCATCAGCAGGTGAGTCATGTCGCGGCTAGCTGCCTCGCGCGCCTCTGGACGGTCGTGGAGGGAGGCGATGGCGCGAGGCAGGGTCGAGGCGCGGTAGGGGGCTCTGTCTTCGGCGTCGAGGAAGGCTTCCAGCAGTTCGCGCCAGCTGAGCCGTTCCTCATCGACTTCCCGTACGGTCGGGTCCGGCTGGTTGAGGGCGTCGTCACGGCCGATCGTGTAGTCGCGGGCCCCGCGGTAGGTGTCGAAGCTGAGCTCCTCCTCCAGGTCGGGGACGTCGCCGGTGGCGATCATCTGAAGGGCCATCTGCCAGCCATTGCGGTAAGCGGGGGTCGGCACCGGCGGGCCGCCACGGCGGCGACATTCGCTCGCAAGGCTCGCTAGGACGATGGTCAGGTGAGTGATGCGCTCGGTGTGCTGGCCGGAATCGAGGTGACCGTAGGTGTCGGCTGCGTCGGCGGCCGCTCGCACGCTCGCATTGACGGCGTCCAGGTCGAGATCGTTCAGATGGCGGAACCGCGCGGCGTGGTCACGCAACAGCAGCGTGGCCGAGACTGCCGCCTCACCGTGGAGGCCATCGAGGCACGTGGTGATGGCGTCGCGGACGGGCGCGCTGATGCCGATCGCGTCGGCGTGTTCCAGCGTCCCGGCCCGTATCTGAGTGAGGGTCAGTTGCTGCAGATACGGATCGCGTCGGACCAGGACCGGGCCGCGGGGTGCCTCCCAGGGCTGTCGGCGTTCGTCGGGCCAGGAGGTGAGGGTGTGCTTGAGCGAGCCGTGCCGTCCGTCGTCGTGCCGCCAGCGCCCGGTGTCGTCGGCGAAGATGAGCTCGGAGGGAAATTCGGTGCTAGGACGAGTGAGCAGCGTGCCGGTGATGGTCACGTGGTCGCCGCGGCGCGGGATGTCTTCGCCGGCCAAACGCTTGCGGTCGGCTGCGGTCAAAGGGGTGGTGAATTCGATCTCATCGCCGGTGATGAGGTCGGCGCTGGTGACGATGAGGCGGCCGGTTTCCGCGGCGTGAACCTGCTGGACGACTGCCTGCTGCTCCTCGTCTGCCTGCTGCGACAGCCGGGTCAGCAGCTCGTTGTGCGCCTTGATCGCGGGCGAGGTGGTCAGGCCGCTTTGGCGGTCGAAGTCAGCGCGCAGCGTCACGATCGTGTCGGCCAGGGTGAGGCCCTTGTCTGATCGCCATGTGTGAGCGATCTGGGGCAGGTTAGCGGCGCGCCAGGCCAGCGGCTCGCCGTCAGCTCCGATGAGGTTCTTTTCCAGGTACCGCGCCAGCATGGTGACGTGCTTCCTGGAGATGAGCAGCTTGTCCGGCAGCAGCGGCATGCCGGATCCGACGGCGCAGATCTGCCAGCGTGCGCCCTGCTCGTTGTACCAGAGGAGATTGCCGGAGGCTGCCATCGACAGGGTGGTCTCGTTGGCGAGGTCCAGGAGGCGGTCGCGGATCACGTTCACCTGGCCGCCGTCAGGGCCAACACCGGCGCGTGCGATGGCATCGGCGTGCTGACGCAGGTGGGCACGCATGTCGGCCACGCTGGGGTATGCCTTGTCGGCGAGTTCGTCCAGCACCAACGGGGAAGGGGGAGGGACTGGTGTTGGCCGCTGCTGCATCGCTGGCCGCGGCGCTTCGTCCGGGGTGTGGGCGGGGGCACCGCTGCTCGCGCCGGCTGTGTGACGGTCGCTGGTGGTTTTCGCCATGGCGGCCGGAGGGTCGGTCGATTCGTCCGGGTCGGGCGCTCGCGAGGGGCGTGCGTGCCGGTCGTCGGCCGCGAGCGTGCTGGTGGGGCGGACCGGGGTGGGGCCGGACTCGCCGGGGAGGTCTGCGGGGGCGAGCAGGCGCGGGTCGTAGCGGTGCAAGGCGGGTAGTTCGTTGTCGAGCACGAACGCTCCGCGGATGGCAGCGATCAGGCCTTCCCAGCTCTCCGGCGTGGTTCCGTCGATCGCCATCGCCTCGCATGCGCGCAGGTACGCCTGCGCGATGTCCGCGCCGATCAGCGGGATCCGGTCGGCTGCATCGGGCAGGTCCCAGAGGAAGGTTTCACCGTCGGGCCCGCGCAGCTGGGTGAGGTCGGCGGCGAACCCAGCGGCGTACGCGGCCGTGTCGAAGTGGTACGGCCGCAGGATCAGGCCGGTGCCGGTGTGGGCGAGCGCCCAGGACTGGTCCGCGGTAGGCAGCAGCAGGAAAGATCCGTTGCCGACCAGGCGCACGTCCGCGTGCCGGGCCAGTTGCTGCGCCGCCTCGCGGTCGGCTTGAGCCTGCCGGTCGCCGCCGGCGTGCAGATGGGCCAACGCCGTGCCTAGATCGCCGAAGCGGGGCCCGCGGGCCGGGGCTGTCCGACCGTTCTCTGCGACCGGGTCTGCTGCGTCGGCCAGCAGGTAGGCCAGGGCATCGCGCCAGCTGCCGAAGCTGGCCTCGGACGCCGCGCGTCCTTCGAGCCGGTACTGCCAGCCCGCGTGCGACTCGCGCAGCTTGCCCACCAGATCGTCTTTTCGGTAGACGCGGAAGATCCGTTTGTCGCCGGGCTCCACGCGCACGCCCAGGCTGGGCAGCTCGGATGGTGGCGTCGCGAAGGGCCGTCGGCCGACCAGTCGCGCGTTGGAGGGGATGCGCAGGTGGGTCAGGGGCCGTCCGATGGCGTCGTGGTGAGTGCTGCCGAGTGGGAGGTGGGAGCCCATCGGCTGGCCGAGGGTGTCGAGTGCCTGCCAGCGCGCGGCCAGTAGTTCCAGCTCGCAGGTCTCGGCGCCTTGCTGGATCCGGCTGCCCGGGGCGATGCGTCCGGTGACCCGGACCGGTTCGCGGATGGGCGCGTCGGAGCCTTCGAATGCCTCGGGGTTGTCGACGGTGGAGGCGTCGACGATGACGGAGATTTCGTCGCCTTCCAGGAGGTGGTGGGCGACGGCGTCGGCGTCGTGGGCCCATCCTTCTGGGAGGGGGTTGTCGGTGAAGGAGGGGGCGGGCGGCAGCGTGGGGCGGGCGGGCTGCGGCTGGTCCAGGCGGGTGACGGTCTCGGTGGGCACCCAGCGCCGGTACAGGCCGCGGTAGGCGTCGTCCACCTGCACTTCGTGGCCGTCGGAGGCGTGGAAGGCGGGGTCGCGGTGGAAGGTGATGTCCTGCAGCGGGACGCCTTGCACGGGGTCGAACCGTTCTCCGCTGATGCGTGCCCGGACCAGGAGTTTAGCGCCGCCCTCGATGCCGGCGGCGGTGCGGATGCGCTGGTCGTGTTCCACGAATTCGACGCTGTCACCGGCGTTGAGCTGCCAATTCTTGACGCGTTCGCCGTAGCGGGCGCCGTGCCGGTCGCGTACGGCGGACTCGTCGGGGTCGCGGGGCAGGAGCGTGTTGCGGAAGACCTCGGCGGTGACGCCACCCTGCAGGTGGAGGTGGAAGTGTCCCGGCCGGGGCTCGGTGACCGCGACGACCTCATCGGTGATCTCGCGGTGGTCGCTGCCGAGGGTCACGGTGACGCGGTCGCCGACGGCGACTTGGTCGGCGTAGGCGTGCGCCGGCCCGGGCGGGAGCCGGTCGGGGTCGATGCGCGTGTCGTCGTCACGTTGGGTGAACCACGCGGCTTCTGCGGTGTTGTAGCCGTGCTGGAGGTCGTGTTCGCCCTTGACGCGCATCAGCGCCTCATTGAGGGGCTCGCCGCGATCGGAGCGCCAGGCCTGGTTGAAGCTCGGATCGCGTGACCACGGGTAGGGGGCGCCGGTGGCGTCGCGCAGGTGTTCGTAGGCGGCGGCCAGCGACAGGGCGCCCTTGCGGCCGCCGTGCTGGGGTTGGAAGGCTTCGGGAACGACGAAGCCGTGGGCGGCGACGACGAGGAGGTAGGTGTAGCGGCCCTTGTCGCCGGAGCGTTGTACGGCCAGGATGCGGCCGGGGGAGAGGGTGTAGTTGCCGCGCTCTTCGTCGGCGTGCTCAGCGAGCCCCTTCAGCACCTGTCGCATGCCTGGGGGCATGGGGCGGGACTCGTCGTCGGCCACGTCGCCCCAGTGGCGGAGCATCTCATCGACGTCGGCCGGGAGCGGGTCCGCCTCCTCTGAAGCCGGGGCGGCCGCCGGTGTGGTTTGCCCTGCGGTGCTGGCGGGTGCGGACGACGGGCTGGAGGGGTGCTGCCCGCCCGGATGGTCGTCGGCGGTGCTGGCGAGAAGGTCGGCCAGGGCTTGCGCCGAGAGGGGTTGGCCGCCGTCGTCGAGCTGCGCCCGGTAGGACACCAGGTGCCCCCACCGGCGCTGCTGGAGGTCGAGGCGGTCGGTGTTGGTGGGGTAGGGCGGGCCGAGGTCGACGCGGGCCTTGGCGTAGTCGAACAGGCCGCGCAGGGCGGTCGCGGATAGGGCGGACAGATCGGTGTGGCTGGCGTCGATGGTGTCCGTGATGCCGAGACGCCAGCCCAGGTTGATGCCTTCGAGGTATTCCGCATCCGGGCGCGGGGCGCGGTCGGGTTGGGTGGCGGCGATTTTGGCTGCGGCACTATCCCAGGCCACGGTCAGGAAGGCGAGTTCGCGGATGCCGGCGGCTTTGCCCTCGGGGGTGTGCTCGAGGCTGAACAGGTGGTGCGCTTTGGCGTGCAGGCGGGCCGCCTCTTGATGCAGGCGTTCATCGGCCAGTTCGTCGTATTGCTGGCCGTGGGCGGCCGCGGTGTGGGTCAGGGTGATCAGGTTGTCGTCGCTCATGCCTGCCAGAGGTTCGCGCATGAGCGGTGCGTAGACGATGTCCAGCGCGTTCATGGCCTGGGTGACGGTGTCGGCGGTGACGGTGTAGGCGCGGCGCTCTTGGATGCGGCACAGCGCGTCCAAGGCCTCCAGCCACGACATGGTGTCCGTGCGCGAGAAGGCATCGGGTGCGTTCGCTCTGCCGTCGGTGTAGGCGATGGCGGCATCGAGTGCTTGCGGGTCCAGGTGCCACGCTTCATGTGCGCGCTGCGGGTTCTCGGGCAGAGATCGAGCGAGCTCGATGCCGGGCCAGCTGTTGCTCCATGGCTGAATGCGGCCGCGGCGGCGCCATCCGAGACCGAGTACGACCACCGCGACATCTGGGGTGCGTTCGCCTGCGTCTGCCCTGGCCAGCATGCGCCAGCCCGCCTGGTCCAGTCCGGCGTAGTCGAGCCTGTCCACCTGGCACAATCCGGCATACAGGGCCCGCTCATCAACGCCGATGCCGTTGCGCTCCAGTATCCGCAGCGCGTCCACGACATCGCCGGGCAAGCGGAGCGCCGTGGCGGTCTCCACCGCGATCTTCGCGGCCTGTGCGGGCTCGCGCAGGTAGACGGCGGTCAGCAGGCGGTTGAGCTCAGCGGCTTGGAGCAGGCTCGTCTCATCGTCCGGATCGACCTCGAAGCCGATCAGCTGGCGTGTCAGGTGTCCCAGCGCGTTGGCGGCCGCGCTGTCGTCTCCTTGCTGCACCGCCGTGGTGTAGGTGTCGAGGGCCTGGACGACCTCGCGCTCCTTTTCGGCGGGCAGCACGCCCGGTCGTGGATGGGTTAGTTCGAAGTCGTCCTGCCCTGCCTCTTGCGGAACGGTTGTGGCGGCTCCGTGAATGTGCGCGTCGGCAGGCGTCGGCGCGATCTGGGTTCCCGTTTTGGCGGTGGGGGCGAGTTCATCGCCGGGGGGCGGTTGGTAGGTGAGATACCAGCCGAGGGAGCCGACGGAGAGTTGCTGCTGGGCGCGGGTGAGCGCGACGTAGGCCAGGCGCATTTCCTGGGCGTCGGGGAGGACTTCCTTGCCGGTCTTCTCGTCGATCTTGGGTTTGGCGGTGAAGTCGCCCCAGATGACGACCTTGGGCCATTGGCCGCCCTTGGATTTGTGGGCGGTCATGACGAACACCTGCGCCTTGCGGGCGGGGTTGCGTTCCTCCTCATCGACGAGCTTGTCGACCATCTCGCTCAAGCTGGCGGGACCGAACTTCTCGACGAGCCGGACGAACATCTGCAGGTTGCGCGCTTCGGGCTTCTCGGCGTATTCGCGGACTTCATCCCAGTCGCGGAAGGCGGCGAGCTCGGGGTGCTTGGTGCGGCGGCCTTCCAGCAGATCTTCGGCGGCTTGGGCGATGTCTTTGATCTCGTCTCCGCCGCCGACCATGGCGACGCGTTTGCCCTTGCCCAGGGCGTCGAAGACGGCGGCCACTGCGCCAGCGTTGGTGCGGCACACGATGGCGTCGGGTTCGTCGATGTCACACAGCTGGGTGTCGAGGGCGGGATTGCCGATCAGGCGGTGTGGCGAGCCCAGTAGCGCCAGGATCTGGTTGCCGGCCTCGGCCACGGCCGGCCCGAAACGGAAGGACAGCGTCAGCGGACGAACGTGGGGACTGGGCCAATCGATCAGCGCGTCGACGGCGCCGCGGAACTCGTTGATGGCCTGGTTGGAGTCGCCGACGACGACTATCTGGGCTTGCTGGTCACGGATGACCTTGGCCATGACCGGGCTGATGTCTTGCGCTTCGTCAAAGAAGATCACGTCGAAGTGCAGGCGGGGGTGGCCCAAGGCCCAGATCTTGACGTAGTCGTCGGGCGTGAACTTCACGCGCCCTTCGGGGTCGCAGATGTTCTCCCAGGCGGCTTGGGCGTAGCTCAGGATGCGTTCGGCCAGTTTGGGGTGGGCGAACGCCTCGTCCGGGAGGTGAGCCTGGGTGATGGCGGGGTCGGCGCTTTCCCGGAACTTTTTCACGGCCGCCATCGCGTAGCCG
Source organism: Nonomuraea sp. SYSU D8015 (assembly GCF_008065375.1). Taxonomy (GTDB): domain Bacteria; phylum Actinomycetota; class Actinomycetes; order Streptosporangiales; family Streptosporangiaceae; genus Nonomuraea. The sequence continues at coordinate 108,242 of NZ_MU084033.1, read as the reverse complement.
GCCAACTGTTCGGGCGAGATGTCGCGGTCGCGGAGTTTGAAGGGCCGCGTGATGCGCAGTTCAGCGGCGATCTGGTTGTTGTAGAAGGCTCCGTCCCAGTTGGTGGCCTTTTGCACCTTGGCGCTGTAGCGGCCACCGAGCAGCGAGCGGTAGGCCATGCCGTGGAAGGTCAGGCAGCTGACGTGCGGGCCGAAGACGTTGTCGCGAATGGCCTCTTTGATGACGGATTTGTTGAAGGCGGTGTAGAGGATGGCTTTGCCCGTCATCCGGCGAGCCAGCCAGCGCAAGGTGGAGGTCTTGCCAGTGCCGGCCAAAGCCTGGACGACGACATCGTCGCCCGTGTCGACGGCTTCGGCGATCTTCAGCTGTTGCTCGGTGGGCTGGAAACGGGCCGCTTCCTCGCGATCCAGGTCGATGAGGACGCTGCGCACGGCTTCGAGGGAGGTTTGCCGCCGGTGCCGGGATCCGATGTACTCCCAGTGTCCGCGTCGCTTGCCGCGTTCGCCTTTCCGGAACGTGAACTGGTTGTCGTGCAGGGTGCGCCGGATCACCGGTGGATCGTCTTGGCTGGTGCCGGACACGGTCAGCAACCCGTCCGCCTCCCGGATGCGGATTTTCTGGCTCCAGCGCCCTGCATCGGCGGGAAGCGGGTCCGCCTCTGGCCGCGGGGCCGGGCCGATGTCATCCATGTAGCTGGGGCTGGGAGGCAGCGGTTGCCGCGGCCGGGCCGCAGCTGGATCGTGAGCTTGACCGTCGAGTGATGCGGGCGTGGCCAGCGTGGCCGGCGCAATCGCCGTGTCCTGTCCGTCCTCGGCGGGCGTAGGCGGCTCGGGCGGCTCAGGCGGTTCAGGCTGTTGCGGGGCTTGCGTGGCGCTGGCCGCACCGGATTCCGGCACGGGCGTGGCCGTGCCTGTCGGGGATACGGCGCCGGGCAGCACCGATGCGCCGGCGTCGCTGGGGCTGCTATCGGACGCCGGTGCGCTCGCCGCCTCGCCGTTGGCGATGGTCTGGCGGATGTGCGCCCAGTCCTCGATCAAGGGGTCGGCCTGCTCAGCCTGATCGATCAGCTGACGTGCCTGATCGAAGGCTCCCGCGTCGTACTGGCGTTTGGCCTCGGTCACCAGCTCTCGTGCGGTCTGCGTGCGAGCCTGTTGTTCGCGTGCGGCCTGGCGTACGCGGCGTTTGAGGTCTTTGGGGGTGAAGGCGAGCACTTCGGGGTGTGCTGCCAGATAGCTGTCGATCCAGTCCTTTTCGATTTGGCCCGCCTCGCCTTGGTAGCCGTGCTGGCCGTGGACCTCGGCGATGTACCGGCCGGGGTCGCCGGTGACGGTGTAGCGGGCGGCCGTCTGCTCGATCGCGGCGACCAGTCGGGCGCGCTGTGCCGGGCTCATCCCTTCGGGTGATGGCGGGGTGCCGTCGTCGGTGGTGGGCAGCGGGGTCGGGTCGATCCAGAGTTCGCGTAGCTCGGCGCGCAGCGCGTCCCAGTCGCGGGCGTCGGGGTCCTGCTGCTCGGCTTCATCGATGAGCGCCAGCCCGGCCTGGAGATCGCCGTCGTCGACGAGGCGGGTGGCTTGTGCTCGGGCTTGGCTGATGCGGTCGCGCCGGGCCTGGTTCTGCCGTCGAATGTCGGCATGGTCGTGGTCCCAGGCGTCGCGCAGGCGTGATCCGATTCGGGTGAGCCGTTTCGTTTCGGTGTCGATAGGTCCGCCGATCTCAGCGGCGCGTTGGTGCTCGTCCAGGAGATCGCGGTAGGCCGCCCAGCTGGTGAGCATGGTCATCTCATCGTCGCCTCTCAGCGCCTGCTCGTAGGCAGCGGCGGCGCTGAGGATCTGCTCGGCGATGGGCTCGGGGAAGATGTCCGGCTGGGGCAGCAGGTCGGTGGTGTCCGGTGGCGGCTCCACGGGGCGGGGCTGCGCGGCCGCGTCATCGGCGGGAGTGGACGGAGGCGCCGGTCCTAGTTCGGCGTGAGGCGGGTCGGCGTCCTGCCCGTCGTGCGAGTCGGCGGGTGGGGCTGTGGGGTGATCGGATGGGGCCGCGCTGGCGCCGGTCATGGATGCCGGTGAGGCGGGGGCGGGCTGGGGGGTGCTGTCTTGGCCGGCGAGGGCGCGGACGGTTTGATATGCCTCGTGGACGTGGGGGTGCACGGCGGTGATGCGCGCGGAGAGGGCGGGGTCGTCCCAGTCGATGACCTGGCCCCCCATACGGGCACGGGTCAGCTGCCAGGCGAGCGCTTCGGCGGCGTCCTGGTCGGGCAGGGTGAAGGCCCGCCAGATGAAGCCGCTGCCCGGGTGGGCGATCCACCAGCCGGAGGAGGCTGCGGGGACAATGAGGAAGGAGCCGCCGGCGACGAGGTGCCAGTCGTCGCGCTCGGCCAGGGCGGCCGCCGCCTGCTGTTCGGGCACAGTGATCAGGTCTCCGCCGCTGCGCAGGTGGTTGCGTACCTGGTCCTCGGTGGTGAAGCGGGGCCTTTGGATGGTGCTTTCGCCGAGGTCGGTGGTCGGTTGGCCCGCCGTGGTAGCTGGTGTGGGGCGGGTGGCCGCCGTCGGCGCGGCCGGGGTCGGAGACGCGGCGGTTGTGTGCGCGGCCGGGAAAGGCGGGGGCTGGGGCGCAGCGGGCGTGTCGAGGGCGGTCGCGGGCGCAGCAGCGTCACCGGGCAAGCGGGCGAGAGCGGTGTCGGGTGCGGTGTCGGGCGCCGCCTGGCCCTCGTCCGGTGTGTGATCGGGCGCGCTGGCGGCTTGCTCATCTGACGGGGCCTCGGTGACGGGCCCGATGTGCTGGTCGGGGTCGATCGGCAGCTGGACGACAAGGTAGGTGTTCTTGGCGTGGCGCGGGATGGCGCGGGTGACCGGTTCGCCCAGAACACCGTTGGTCAGCTCGCGCCCGTGGATGCGTAGTTCACCGACCAAAGCTTGGGGCGGCTGTGCCAGGACGAACACCACAGGCCGGATCTTGAGGTTGCCCAGGGCATCGCCCGCTCGCAGAGCTTCGGCCGTCTTCGTCTGCATCCACTCGGCGGGCAGGACCTGAGCCAACTGGCGTACGCGGGCGTGAAGCGCCCCAAGATCGAGGCTGGAGACCGGCGATGCGGGCTCGACATCGAAGAGGGTGTCGCCGGGCTGGGTGAGTGTGGCGTTGCCCAGGGGCGAGGACTGGGCGCCCGCTTGTAGGAGATCGTCACGGACGGCTTCGATCGTGGCGTCGAGCTCGTTGTGAGCCTGGTGCCAGTGGCCGCGTTTGCCGATGACGTCGAAAGCGAGCATGCCGAATCGATCGCCGAGCAGTGCTTTGGCCCGAGCCGCGTCGGCCAGCAAGGCCCGGTGGTCGTCGGTGAGGGCGGGCTTGATCCAGCGCTCGCCGAGTTTGTCCCACGCGATCGTGCCGGTGCGGGTGCCGGCGAAGGTGTGGATGTCGATGCTCAGGCCCTTGCTGGTGACGTCCACTTTGATGTGGTCGTCCGGGGTGCTCGTGGTAGTGGCGTGCGGTCCTTTGGTCAGCTTGCGCAGGGCAGTCGAGTTGTCGATGTTGCAGGCCAGCGCGGCGAAGAAGGTGGCGTCGAGACCGCGCAGGGCGGAGAGGACATCGTCGTCGGTGAGCGGGCGGGGACGGATGCGCAGCTGGGGCAGATAGCGGGCCGCTGCTTCGTCCAGAGCGAGTGGGATGTTGTCCTGGCCCCGGTAGCTGAGTTTGTCCAGCGTGGTGTGGCCCTGCCGCCGGTAGTGCACCTCGAAGGTGACGCCTTTGGCGTGCAGCTCACGCAGGATGAGGTCTTGCCGTGCCTCGTGCGCATCGCGGGGCTGCGGGAGCGAAGCCAGGGCCTCCTCGTCGGCCGGCTGTGCCGAGGCAGCGCTGGGATCGGTGGCGGACGCGCGCAGGGCGGTGGCCAAGGTCTGGGCCAGCGGGCCCTGCAAGCGTCCGAAGTAGAGGTCGCGCACCTTTTCGGACAGGTTGGTGTCGTGGCGCATGTGCCGCACCAGCCATGCCGACACAATGCGCCAGGTGAAGTCGGCTTTGTCGAGTTCGGCGGCGGCCCGGTGCAGGGACGCGTCGGTCAGGGCCTCGGCGACCAGTGCGGTCAGAGCCTGGAGGTCCTGCGCCGTGGCGGCGCCGGTGTGGTCGGGGTGGACGGCTGCGATGACGGCGGCCGCGGCTTCACCACCCGGCAGCGTGGGCGAGGGGGGAAGCGTGGCGGGTGCGCGTTCGGGCGGCTCGTCTTTAGTTTGCTCGGCCGGACTTGTGGGAGTGGGGCGTGCGGGTGGACGTGCCGCTGTTTGCGGCGGCGATTCGACGCTCGGCTGGTTGTTCTGTTCGGTCTTGGTGCGTTGTGCCGGAGTGCCGGGATCGCGGTGGCCTGGTGTCGGGATGTCGTGGTGGCCCTCGCCGTCGGGTGGGCGCTGGCTCGGCTCGTGTGAGGTCGTGGGCGCCGCAGTCGGCTCGGCCGGGTCCTGGCCGAGTTCGTGGGTGGTTGGGGCGGGTGGCTCCGCTGCGGGCGGCTTCGACCGCCGGGGTTGTGGCGTTGCGGCGGGGGCTGGTGCCGGCGGTGCTGGCGCCGACAGCACCGTCTGGAGCAGGTCGAGGCGCGTGCCCGCTGGCATGTCGTCGTTGAGCTCGAGGCGTCTGATCACCTCGGGCAGTGATCCGCGCGCGTACGCATCCACGATGAGCGCGGCGAGCTCGTCGTACGGCGCGGCGGGCCCGGGCGCGTGAAGGTCCACGCGCTGACGTCGGGGTGCGCGTGAGGACAGGGGGGGCCTCTGCCGGAGGAAGACGATCTCGGGGCCTCGCTGGTGATCGTCGCTCTCGTAGGTTGAGAAGGTCTGCGGCGCGTGTCCCAGTACCCAGCCGAGGATGTCCTGCAGCCCCCACAGCAGGGGGATCGGGTCGTCCTGGGAGATCACGGCCAGTTCGGTATTGGGGTGATGCAGCGCGGCAGCGACGAGGGCCGCCAGTTGGGGAGCGCCGGTACGGGCCCGCTGTTCCAGTGCTTCCAACTGGTCGACGAAGCCGGTCATCAGCTCGGGCCACTCAACGGGATCGGCGCTCGTCGGCGGGTTCGCGGCCCAGGCCGCCGCTTGCGCCAGCGCTACTCGTCCGGTTGGCTGTGCCGCCGGCACGGCGCCGCCGAGATAGGCCATGACGCGCAGATTCCGTCTGCTGTCGGCATCCTCCGAACGCTGACGTGCCAGCACGACGACGCGTCCTTCGACGTAGAGTCGGCATACGCTGACGCCGGGCCGGTTGCCTGGGTCCAGCCAGGGGGTCAGATGGTGGTCCCAGCCGCGGGTGTCAGGCAGTGAGGTGCGCACCGCGCGCAGCCCAGTTCGCCGTTCGTCCCACTCGTACTGAATCCAGTCCACCCGCGCACGCGGCGGGGCCGTGGCAGGTGGGGCGGATGCTTGTTTTTGCGCTGGGTCGGAGAGGGCGGTGGGCGTGGTCTCGCCTGCCGCCGGTTCGCCGGAAGGGGGTGGCGTCGGCGCCGTGGGAGCCGTGCTGTGTGTCGGGGCCGGGTCGGTGGGTGCGCGGTTGGGGGTGGCGGCGGCTGGCGGCGCCGCTTCGGAGGGCTGCGCCGAAAGCGGTCCGGCGGTGTCGAGGGAGGCCAGCACCTCGCGGTGGACGTCGCGCAGCAGGCCGTTCGGCAGGTCGGGGCGGTGGGGATCGTCCCAGGCAAAGCCGAGCGCGGTGCTGTTCTCCAGTGCTTTGAGCCGCCAGGCGAAAGCTTCGGCCGAAGCCGCGCTGGGCACGGCCAGGCCGTAGTAGAACTCTCCGCGGCTGGTGTCGGCAATGCACCAGGAGTCCCGCTTGCCGGCCGGACTGGGCGCGATGATGAAGGAGCCGCCCGCGGCCAGATGCCAGTCATCGCGTGCGCCCATGTCATGTGGGCCGCTGTAGGGGTGCGTGTCGTGCTTGTCGCCGCCGCGCCGTAGATGGTCCACCGCGTCTTGGCGGGTGACGAAGCGCGGGCCGGTCGGCTCGAGGGCGGTGGTGGTCGCGGTGTCGGTGTCGGGCAGGGGGGTGAGGTGGACGGGGGAGTCCGCGATGCGCTCGTCCGGTTCGATCGGCAACTGCGCGACCCGGTAGTGATCGTTGGGGTCGACACGGATCTTCGTCGTGGTGGGCTCGCCCAGGATGCCTTCCTGCAAGAGCCGACCGGTGATCCGGAGGTTCTTGGGCCCCTTTCTGGGCGGTTCCTGCAGGACGAACACCTCAGGTGCCTGGGAGTTGAGCGACAGCGCATCACCCGGCTGAAGGTCGTCCGCTCCCTTGATGACGATCATTTCGGCGGGCAACGCCGCAGAGAGTAGCGACAGCCGAACCTGCAGGTCATTCCATGTGAAGGGGGGACGGCGTGGCTGGTTTGGGTCGTTGGTCGCCCCGGCTGGTGCGGCGGGGAAGGGATACAGCACCTCATCGCGCGCGGCGGCCATGATGGCGTCCAGCTCGCTCAGCGCATGACACCACAGATGCCGGCGGCCGACGGTTTCGAAGGCGAGCATCGTCTGGCGCTCGTGGTAGCGCTCATGCAGCGTGCGGGCGTCGGCCAGCAGGTTTCGTTCTACGGGGGTGAGCCGGATCGCATGGCGGCGGACGTCCTGCCAGGAGACCAAGCCCGCGCGACGGCCTTGCGGGGTGTGCCGGTCGATGGACAGTCCGTGGACGGTGACCTCGACCCAGGTGGCGCCTTCGTTGTGCGGGTCACAAAAGCCGCGTGGCTGCTTGGTGAGCTCGGTCATGGCGTCGGCGTCATCGAGGGCGGCCACGAGCGCCGGGAAGAAGCTGGGTGCCAATCCTTGCAGCGCGAAGACGACGTCTTCGGGGGTGACGGCCGCAAAGGGCGGCTCGGCGGTTTGGGACTGAGCAGGCTCGCCCACCGCAGCGGCCGGGGGTGGCTGCTGCGTGGAGGGAGCGGTGGTGTGCTGTGCCGGCTCGGCCGGCAGGGCGGGCTGGCTGCCTGTGTGCGCGGCCCGGGCGGCCAGTTGCTCCCAGCGCCGGGTGTAGGCCTGCCGTTCGTCCTCGCCGAGGGTCAGCAGCTCGGGATGCAGATCGAGATAGGCGCCCAGCCATTCCCATTCCACATCGGTGGCCTGCAGGAGCTCGGCAATGTGGTCGGCGGGGTCGTGGGTGTCGGCGAAGTCGGCCACACGCGCGTGCATGAACGCGATCAGGACGTCTCGGCGATGCCGGGTGAGTCCGGGCGGCGAGGGTGGCTCCTCCTGGACAGGGTCGGCGCGCTGCGGCTGCGGGCATGCTTCGGCCACGGCGTGCCGTGCGTCGTCGGTGTCGAGGTGGTGCAGGTCGGCCTTGCCGTCCGAGCGCTCACCCATGACCTGCCAGCCGTCGTCTCGCTGGATCAGCAGGCCTGCAAGGGTCAGTCCGCCGCCGACATTGATGCGGACATACTGTCCGGCCAGCTCGGCCAAGGGCCGGGGATGGGCAAGTCCGTGCGGGGTCCAGGCCAGCGGGTTGCCCAGCTCGTCGAAGCCCAGGGAGCGCAGCGTGACCTCGGACGCTTCAGTAGGCGTGGTGTGCGAGGCCTCCTGCGGTTCGTCGACGGCCGTCGGCGGCCCCGGTTGCGCCGCCGTGGCAGGGCTCGCTGCGAGGGGCAGGGGGGCGCGATTGAGCGTCTCGCTCGAAGGTGAGGATGCGGGCGTGCCGCCCGTGGGCGCGGTGGTGTGCGGCGCGACCTCGGGGGGAGGCGTGCTGGGCAGTTCCACACCGGGGAGCGCGGTGAGGGCATCGTCGTTCGGCAGCGGTTGGAGGGCCGGGAGACGGTCTGCGGTGCCGGGCGGTGGGCCGGGGGGCGTAGGTGCACCGGCGGTGGTGGGAGCGTCGGCGTCGGCGGGGTGGGGGTCGCGTTCGCCGCTGTCCGGGGATGCTGTCGGGGTATCGCCGGAGTGCAGGTCGTCGGCCAGGCGATAGAGCGTGGCGGAGGAGGGATCGATGGGGATGGGTTTGACCTCGTCGCCGACCCGCAGATGGAGCTCGTATTCGCCTGGCTGGCCGGGGCGCGGAGTGACGGGTCCGACGGCCTTGCCCTGATGGATGCCATCGCGTTCCACGACGCGGATGGTGTCACCGGTGACGATGCGATCAACGGTGATGCGGCCACGCGGACGGGCATGGCGCAGGTGGTGTTCATCCACCCGGTTTTGGTCGTCGAGACGGACGGCGAGGCTGTTGATGCCGTACGCGCGGTCGAACACCGTGATCTGGTGCTGGATCTCTTCCCGAAGGCTGCGTCCCTCGGCCGAACACCACTGCAGGCTGTGTTCGCGGGCATGGGGAGATTGCCAGGGAAAGGGGCGCCCTTGGGGATCGAGGCAGTGGCGTTCGATCCAGTCGGCCAAGTCACGCGCCTGCTGACCATCGTGGCCATCCACCAGCTGGTCCTCGATCAGCACCAGGGTCCGGGCCAGCGCGATGTGGTACTGCCCCTCACTGCTGAAGACCAGCAGGTGACCGTCACGGCTCAGGCCCAGATCGTGGGCGCTGATGACCTGGTCGATGAAGGCGCGCCGCTGCAGCGCGCGCCGCTGGTAGGCGTCGGCGCTCTCCTGTTCACGCGGCGGTGGGAAGGTCTCCGGAGGATAGGCGGTCAGGTAGGCCAGCACGGCCGCAAGATCGGTGAAGCCGGCCCGGTCAGCGGTGGGCTCGTCCGGCTGCAGCGCAGGCAGATCGGGCGAGGGTGCAGGCGCGGAGACGGCGAGGTCGGCCAGCGCCTGGGGGCGGCGCAAGACCCAGAAGGCCGGCGGGCGACCGCGACCGTCGGGATAGATCCATTGCTGGGCGTCGTCGGTGTTGGCGTCAGGATTCACGCCGGTCAGGACGAGCCCCTGCGGGCCAGTGTGTGCCTCACGGGTGAGCACCAGGCGAGATGGGTTCTGCTGGACATCACTGATGAGCCAGCCCGGACGCAGGGCGGTGGCCGGGTGGCGGTGTCCGCTTCCGTCACGCGGGGGCGCTGCCTCGGCGAGTCGTTTTACTCTCAGCAAACTCTGTTGGATGCGAGCCTGCGCGGCCTCGGCAAGCTGTTTCGGCCGGCCCAGTCCTTGCTGAATGCGGGCCTTGGCCGAGGCGGCAGAGGTGGGCACGTCGTTCAAGGTGAACAGGCCGTCGTCCTGTTCGCTGCTGCCGTCGTCGGCTGCCGCGTGGAGATAGCGGCGCGGATGGGCATACCGGTCGACGGCCTCGTCCATGAGCTCGCGGGCCGCCTGCCGGGCGATCGCCGCCAGTTCCTGTTCGATCAGCAGGCCGCGATCGGCTTGCCCGGTCAGCCTGAGGACCTCGCGGCCACTGCGATAGGCATCCAGCGTGTCAAAGGCGTGGAGCAGCAGTTCACTGACCGGCGTGTCATAGATGACATGGAGCCAGTTCACCAGGTCGCTCCAGGCGCCCTCGACGGGCCCGTGTTCCCCGTCGGGCAGCTGCACGCGTAGCCCCGTGACCACCACTTCGGGGGTGCCCCTGGGGGCAGGAGGTTGCGTCCGTGTGTCGCGCCGTCGGCCACGCGCGCGCAGATCATCCAGATGGCGGGGGTTGCCCAGCGACCGCACCAAGGTAGCCAGCGCGGCGGCGTCCAGCTCACTCAGCACGCGTGGGATGTCCTGCGTGTTGAGGGGAGCGTAGTCGACCTCGGCCTGGGGTGCGGGCTCGGTCGGCGCGTGCGGCACCACCGCGGGAGTGTCGCCGGAGCTGGTGGCCGCCTCCGGAACTCCTCCCGCAGGGTCAGCGGCGGGGGAGTGTGACGGCGACGACGACGATGGTGGCGCTGATTCTGGTGGCCGTATCGCGACGGCCGGACCCGTTGCGGGTGGCCGGACCACATCTGGTGATGCTGAGGGGGCGGAGCGGCCGTCCTGTGGGGCTGCGGTGGGCGGTGTACTGGTAGGGACTGCCTCGTCGGGCGAGGGTACAGGGGGCGCGGTGGGAGGGACGGCACGGGGTGGGTCAGCCGGAAGGCGCGGCGGGGCCGCTGTGGGGCCAGGCGTAGTGGAAGCAGGGGAGGTCGGGCCGCCGGAGGCTGCGCGCCGTTCCGGTGCCGCGGGGCCCGGCTCGGGTGCCGGGTGCGGTCGGCTCTGCTTGGGCGCGGGCTGCGCCGGGGGCGTCCGGGCGGGAGAAGCGGGCGTGGATGGCCCCGGCTCGGCGAAAGGCCGCGAGGGCTTTTCCGGTGCTGGTCGTTCGGGGGCTTCGTGTCGCTGTGCAGCGCTGGGCGCTGGGCTGGCCGGCGTCGGCCGCTCGGGGGCGGTGGCGGGCGGCGTGGCCGGGGCTCCGGTGCCGGGCGACCTGCTCGGCGGAGTTGTGGGGGATGCCGTAGTTTGCCGGGCGCCGGGTGCGGGAGAGGTCGGGCCGCCGGAGGCTGCGCGCCGTTCCGGTGCCGCGGGGCCCGGCTCGGGTGCCGGGTGCGGTCGGCTCTGCTTGGGCGCGGGCTGCGCCGGAGGCGTCCGGGCGGGAGAAGCGGGCGTGGATGAGGTGGGTGTGGGGCCAGGGTGAGATCGGGGCCGAGCTGGCGGTGCAGGCGTTGGGGTGGTGGTCGCGTGGTCGGGTGGTGGGGTAGTTCGCTGGGGTGGGGCGGTGGATGCCGTCGGTGATGACGCCCGTGGCACGTTCACGGAATCCGGGGCGGCGATATGAGTGGTCTGCGACTCTTGCCGGGTGACGCGACGCGGGTCTGTCGGCTGTTCTGGTCCGGAGAAGGAGGCGGCCGTCGCGCGCAGGCGCTGAATGAATTCGGTGGCTCGATTGGCCACGACGTGCAGGGTCAGTTCGTCATCAGCGTGGGCGAAGGCTTGACGTGCGGCCAGCAGTTGCCGAGCCGATGCCACGGCTTCGGCGAGTTCGGTGTAGGCGTGGAGAGCCGCGCGCACGTCCTGCTTGTATTCCAGGGGAAGTTCCTGGCTGCTGGTCCAAGCCAGGTTGATCCGGGCTCCCTCGTTGGTGACCGCGTGTCCGGTGGCCGCTCGCAGTTCCTGTTCTTCTTCTTCGAGTTGTTCGCTGGTGGTGGTGAACAGCCATGCCTGCATGTGGTGGGCTAGGGCGATCCGCGCGTTGCGGCATGCGGCCACGCTCTCGAACGGATCGCTGCGCAATCTGGGCGAGGGGGAAGCCGGGACGGCGGCGGTGGATGGCGGAGCTTCGGTGTCCAGAGTGTCTGTTCGCTGGGCCTCCAACGGTGTGGAGGGGCGCGCAGGGGCCGGCTGTGGCTGGGCGGGCCGTGGCTTCTCAGGGGATGGAGGTGTGGCGGGCTGGGGAGGCGTCGCTGGCATCGAGGGAGGCGACGACGCCGTGGGGCGTTCCTCCGGGCTGGTGGTGGGCGCTGGGGGAGGTTGCGGGGCGGAGGGCGCCTCGGGCGTCGGCTTCTGGTCCAGGAGTGGCGGTGCCGCTGCCGTGGACATTGCCGTGTCTGCGGGGAGGACCTCGGTTTCGGGGCCGGGCACGGTTGTGAGGCGCTTGGCTGCGTCGAGAGCGGCGTCTCGGGTTGGCGGCGACGGCGAAGGGGCGGGGGGCGAGGGCGCTGCCGGTGCTGGGGTTGTGGCGCTGGCGGGTGCGGGTGTCGCGCCATCGGCCTGTACTGGACCTTCGGTGTGGAGCAGGTGCTCGTCAAGGTCATTTGGGGCGGGCACGGCTGCGCTCTGCTGTGCCGTGGCGGGGTCGGGTGGGGTCGTGGCCGGACGTTGGTCGAGGGTGGCCGGCTGGTCGGGATCCGGTGCACTGACGCCCGCAGGGGCGGCGTCGGAGGCTCCCTCGTCGTCCGATGCTTGGCCGGCGGTACGCAGAGCGGCGGTGACGTTCTGGCCGGGCATCGTGGGCGTGATGGTGACGCCGTAGTGCTCATGTACCTGGCTGGCCAGGTACTCCAGCATTCGCTCACGGGCCTGTCCCGGGCTCCAGGATTGCACGTGCTGCCACAGGGCACCGATCTGTTCGGGGCGTGCCTGCTGCCACCACTGGTCAGTGAGCGTGTGCAGGAGTTGAGACGCTACGAACACGGGCTGGGGATCTTCGCCCCGAAGCTCGGCTTCTACGGCCGCGAGCTGCAACTCAACATAGTCCAGGCGCTCCTTGGTCGGAGTGAGGTCGCCCTTGTCGGCGCTGTCGGGAGTGCCGATCTGTTCGGCAGCACCGTGTTCGCGGGCCGCGATGTGGTCGCGGAGAGTGCCGCGCTGGACGAGGAGGGCGTCGCGTCGTTCCTCGGCTGAGGCGGCTGCGCCCTGGAGGATCTGCTCGCGGCGCGTCTGGGCGGCGTGGTGAAGGTTGCGTGCCTGGCCATCGGTCAGCCGAAGTATGGGGCTGCCGGTGACATCGTCACCATGGTGCACTTCGATGACGTAGCGCAGGCGTTGATCGGGTGGAAGGGGGCCGGCCAGCTCGCTTAACCGGTCGTGGAAGGCAACCATGCGCTCAGCGGCGAATTCCCGCGGCGCGAGGCCGTCGCGTGGGCTGGTCCCGATGACCTGCGTGGCGATGGTGCGCTGCCACAGGTCCCGAATCACATAGCTGTAGACAGCACGCTCTGCGGCGGCCTGGGGCTGACCGGACTGCATGGGAGGGGTCGGCCAGGCGCGGGCGAGCAACGCGACCACGTCGCGCGGTTGCATGCGGACGTGGGTGATACGCACGCCGTAGCGCGCGTGGGTCTGCTCGCGCAGGTGCTCGAGTGCGGCGCTGGCGGTGGGTTCGCCAATCGCGGCCCAGGACACAATGATCTGCCAGGCGCCGCCGATCCATTCAGGCGTGGCTGCTTGCCACCAGGTCTCGTTGTAGACCTCGCCGATGGCAGGCTGCGCCAACGTGATCTGGGCTTGGAGCTGGTGGGACATGCGGCGCAGCGCGAAATCACCGCCTGCCCGGGCTCGGTAGGCTTGCTGAGCTCGCTGAGCGGCGATGTGCTCTCCTCGACGACGGCCGCGGGTAATGGCGGCACGCACGCGGCTGAGGAGGGATCTTTTTCCAGACGCGGTAGTCGGCATTCCACTCCGATCGACGGCGGCATCGCCGCATCTCGCAGAATCCGGGGGACGCGCCGCACGCGCGCATGACCGCTGGGCAAAGGTGACCATCCGATAGGAGGGACCCGCGCCTAATACCTCATGCCAGGGTGCTGCAGCGTTGAGATGCGGAGATCCAGCAACTGGCTACGCCAGCTGGGCAGGGGCTTGTGTCGTCACGATCACCGATGGAAAGCGGGCGTACTGGTCCGCACCTGGGCGCGGACCGCCCCACAGGTCATCTGGGCTTCGTCTACCGCGCGAGCAGGGGCCGGGTTCTCCAGCCATGAGGGCTCCCATCCGCTGAGCGCTGACAGGCGCGCAGCCTTCGGTGCCCCCACCTCGGCCCATACAACACAAAGATATTAACGAATAGTCAGATCATGATGTCAATAATCGAGTTCGCGGGAGTTCACAGCGCACGTGACACGCCCAGTTGGCCAAGCTCGCCGCTGCGCTCCCTGTCGCCCCTGCCCAGTGAGCTCTAGTCCGGCCTCATATGGAAGCCTCACCGCATGAGCTCGCGCCGTCTCTGGACTCGTTTATGACGAGCTCGGCACCGGAGGCGCTTCTGTCGGCCCGGAAGGGCTCTCGGCCTCTGGTGGAGGCGGCTGCTCCGTCGGCCCGGACGTCACCCGCGGAACCGCGGGAGCCGGAGAACGTGGCGTTGCCCGGGCGCTGGGGCGCCTGCTTACCCCCGCCGGCGACCGGCTGGGCCTGGCCGAGGGCTTGCGGGTGGCGGGAGGGCGTGTGGTGGAACGGCGCTTGGGGGTCGGCGCAGGCGATGTTTCCCGGTCACTACTGACGGTGGGCGGCGGGGGCAGGGATTCGAGCTGACCAGGAACCGCCTCGGCCGACGGTGGGAGGGCCGGAGGGGTGTTCGCGGTGCGGGGATCAGAGCTCGCGCTTCCGCGAAAGAGAACGATGATGACCACGATCACCGCGGCGATACCGACTCCTACCGCAACGAGCACTCGCACCCGGGAGCGGAGGGCCACGCCGGCCTCATCATCGAGGGCGTCGCCCCAGAATTCTCTGTCCGGTCCTTCCTCCGCCGCGATCTCGTCGGACGTACCCGGCGCTGGCGAGTTGTCCGCCCCGCCCTCGGCGGATGCGTTTCCGGCCGCTGGCGAAGCGCTCTGCGCATCCTGGGATGTCACCGTGACACCGGCATCGGCTAGTTGCAACAGGTCAACGGGCCCGGAACGATCATGCTGGCTGGGCATGGTTAGCCTCCGTTCGGCCGGCCGCTCCGGCACTCATCTCATGATCAGAGCCTCGGCCGTTACAGGCTGACGAAATCAGCCCCTGTTGTCAAGCTCGCCCTATCAATAAGATAAGTCATCAGTCAAAATGGTGTCAGCTCATCTCCAGATCCGAATCACCCCGCAATGAGCTGCAGGAACTACCCGCGTCTTCACCATCAAGTCCTATGAACGCATGGGAGCCGTACTGCCGTGAGCAAGAAGAGACCGAGACGACCGAAACGACGTGCGCGACTGCAACAGCGGATCGAGCAATGCCGACAGCGTACCGCGGACGACATCGAGCCGGGGCACGCATACATGCTGATGATTCCACCGTGGAACCTGTTCAACGCAATGAGCGCAAGTCTGCCCGGCGAACATTCGGACGAGATCTCAGCGGTCGGTGCGCATTTACCTTTCTGCCTTGACAGCGAAGACAATCTTGTGACGCTGGCCGAGATGGCAGAACAGGCTGGAGTCACAATCGCGGAGCTGGTAGAAGCTCTGCGCTGGATGGCCAATCGCGACCTACTGCGCTGGGACGGCAAACGAAAGATGGTCGTCCGCGCTCTCCCTGAAACTAGCGGCGCCCCCATCCCATTGTCGATCATCAGCGCCGTAGGCCAGCGGCCGGTCAAGGGCTGACGCGCGCCGGAGGCGGCTGAGGCGACAGATGGCGTCTGTCCACGGCAGGCCGCGTCCCTCGCGGCCAGTTCCGCTCGCATTGGCAGGTGGGCGCCGCCGCCGCTGGGCCGCCTCCTGCTTGGCAGCACGCCGACGGCCTCTCGTACAAGGCGTGCAGCGGCGCCTGCGGGTTTACCGATTCGGGAATACCAAGATCGATGGAAGAGCGGCAGGTGGCCGGCTACGCGTCCGGCACGAGGATGCGATCGGTGCTGGGGCGCGCTCGTCCATGTTGGTCGACACCATCACGGATTGCCACGCTAGGGGCGGAATGTGGCCGCTGCGTTGCACTGGCCGGGGAAGCTGGAACCCCACGACACGCCCGTGCAGAAGCGAGCGTGTGTGATGCGGCCGAAGAAGATGCTGTCGCTCTCGCATCCTCCTTGTGGCGCCTGTAGTTCGATAACGCCGCTGAGCAGGAAGCTGGTGGCATATTTCAGGCCCACCTGCATACCGTCGCCCGCATTGAAATCGCATACCTCGACGCTCCGGAGGCCTTGCGCGACTACTGCTTCGCCTACGGGCTCGTGGCAATCTGACCATGCGCCACGGTCCGCGCATAGAGGCGCCCCCAACGTGATAGTGGCAGGGCGGGCCTGGGCAGCGCTGGGTAGTCCTGCGGGGATAGCGACCGCCGCTAACGCGGCGACGGAAACAGCGCCCACAAGGGGGCGACTCATCAACCGAACCATGGTGCAGCATCCCTTCCACGATGTTGACGGTCTCCTGGATTCACGTGCAGCATGCGAAATCGGGACGACGCGACTACGATATTGCGCTTCTTTCGCGCGCCCGTCCGAATAACTGCGCGAAACGCTCTGGAAGGAGGCGAGAGGACGCACCCTTTCCTCTTGACTCTTCCAAGGCGTTAACAATCGGGGGGCTGAGTCACATCCACCCCACGAAGGTTGTCAAGTAGACTAACAGCGAGTCAGGGCTTCTGTCAGTGCCTGTGGGGAATTTCCGGCACTAGGACCTCTCAGAGCGCGTCGGTGAAGGCCGCTCGCGTGGAGCTCGCAGAAGCGGTGCACGCACTCCGGGCCTCGCGGCGTTGCCGGTCCCCCAGGCCATCGCCAAGGCGCAGCGCCTGGGGGTCTTGCCGGTCCCGTCGGCGTTCATCACCCATACCTCGTCGTTGTCGTTAGGGCTGGGGCTGTTGCGGTAGCTGATCTTTGTGCTGTCGCGGGACCAGGTTGGGTCGGTGCTGGCGGTGGTGGCGCTGGTGAGCTGGACCTGGCCGGTGCCGTCCGGGTTGACCACGACGATCTGACGCTGGTTGCTGCGGACGCTTTCGAAGGTGATCTTCTTGCCGTCCGGGGACCACATGGGCACTTGGTCGTGTCTGGCGTCGTTGGTGAGCCGGGTCTCCGCAGTGCCGTCGGGCTTGATGGTGAAGATGTCGTAGTGCTCCCGGTCGTGTCCCTTGTCGCTCATGTAGAGGATCTTCGTTCCGTCCGGAGACCACTGCGGGGCTTGGTCGTAGCCGGGGTTGTTGGTCAGGCGCCGCAGGCCGGTGCCGTCGGTGTTGACGACGAAGATCTCGTAGTTGTGGTCCACGTAGCCCTGGTAGGCGATCTTCATGCCGTCTGGGGACAGCTTGGCCCAGTGGGTGTTGGCCCCGGTGGTGACCTGGCGCTGGTTGCTGCTGTCGGCATTCATGGAATAGATCTGGTCGTGAAGTTCGCCGTTGTCCATCACGCGCGTCATGAACACGATTCGTCCGTTGGTTCCGGGATGGGTGGCGTGGCCGACGGCATGGGCGCGTGGGGTCGTGCCCAGGGCGACCAGGCGCCGGATAAAGCGCAGGTGACGGCCAGTAGCCGGGCTGCTGTGAGCGTGGCGTGGCTAAGGCGTGGGAGGGCAAAACTCATGGTTGCTCCTTAGAAGGACATGCGCGGGTGCATCATCGGCAAACCCGCGGGGACACCGCCGTACGGGCGGTTGCTCATCGGTAGTTCGGCGCGAGCTGGAGTCCGAGAGCCTGGTGTCGTCGTAGACCGTGCCGGGCCACGAGCGGGTGGTTTGCCCGCGGCCCGGCCTTGAGGGATTCACCACACCATGAGCTTCGCGTCGAAAGCCAGGACCACGTCCCAGACGCGCGCGAAGGTGACTCTCCGCCCGCCGTCGTGGCCGCCGCAGGACACCTTCTTGCCCCAGGCAGAGGCGATGCCCTGGGCGGCGACCTGGTCCCACGCCGCGCTGGGGTAGGCGAAGATCGGGCCGCCGCTGTCACCGGCGGCCATGGCGCAGCCGCCGCCGGCGTGCTGGGCGCGCACCATGTGCTTGACCTTCTGCCCGTTGGTGTACGTGCCGCTCCAGCCGACCTCGGTCACCTTGATCTGGCAGACCTCACCCAGGCTCGCTCCGGAGTTGCACACCCAGTTGCCCACGTGTGCCTTCCACAACGCCACCACCTTCGCGCTGGTACTGGAGGTGGGGCTGCCCTTGAAGGCTCTGGCGGTGGCGTTGGCCATGACGATCGCGGCGTCCCGGTTCGTGATGTACCAGGAATAGTCGCCCATGTAGTTCGAATCGGCGAAGCCGCCGCCGTCGTAGAACGGGTCCCACAGCTTGCCGCAGTGCGCGGCGGTGAGGAAGCCCCGGTCACCGTGCTTGTCGTAGACCGCGAAGCCGGAGCTGCAGCCGCCGGCGTTGTAGTTCAACGTCCGGCCGCCCGCGTAGTAGGCGGGGGTGTCGTTCTGCCGGTTGTAGGAGGGAACGGTGTTCTGCCGGTCGCTGGCAGGGCTGAGCTCCTCGCCCCGTTCCAGCGTGATGGGCGCCATCGCCCCGCCGGGTCGGTGCAGCTCGTCCGGGCTGACGTTCTCCCCTGCGACCGAGACCTGCACGCCGCTGCCGTCCGGCTGCGGCGCCGCCCCCGTCACCTGCGCGGACTCGGCCCAATGCTCAGCCTCTCGCTGGAGCAGGGCGTGGCTGTACGCGGCAGGGAACACCCGCACAGGAGCCTTGAGCCTGCCCTCCTCGACCACGGTCTGGACGGCCGACGGCACCTCGCCCTTCCAGTACAGGCGGACCTCGTGGTTTTCGGGGGCGACGATCATCCCGGCGTACCCCTCGGCGGTCTCGGCGGAGTCGAGGATGCGATCGGCCACCGTGTTCAGCCTGGCCTGCTCGGTGAACAGGGCGCCCCAGTCGGCGAACCCGCCGGGCACCGGCTCCCGCGGGCCGGTCGCGTCCGTGACCGGCGGCTTGCGGGGTTCGTCGATGGACGGCCCTTTCCGCACCGGATCGTCTGCGGACTGCGCGACTGCGGCTCCCGTCCCCAGAAAGGGCAGGAGCACGCACGCGGCCAGGGCCGTCAGGCGTAATTGGATCTTCTTCTGCATGGTTCCCCCATGAAATTCGGCAAACGGGGGACATCACAGCAGGTGCCTGCCTCGCCTTCCGCGTCCTTTTACCGTGCGGGAGAGTGCTCCCGGGCCTTGCGGGTCAGGCTTCATGTCTTGGAAGTGAACGAAGAAACGCGTGCGGAGATCAGCCGACAGAGTTCGTCAGCTGAATCCCCGGGGGGGTGTTCTCCCGAACGTGACCTGAGCCCCAAAGCTCCGCGACGTGTGGACAGCCTGCGGAAGGCGGGGCCGCAAGACCCATTCACCGTGCTGGCCAGCCGAGCTGTCGCCGAGGCTCCGCTCGACAACCCCAGCGCCGTATGCTGGCCGCGCTGGGTTGGCGCGGGTGACCAGATCCGTGCCTTGCTCGGACGTGACCCCGCCGCCGCAGTATCCCTCGACGACCTCTACGCCGTGAGTTGGCTGCTGGACAAACTGCGCTGGATCGGCGCAGATGATCAGGTCGTCCGGCTGGCCGGTCGCGCGGCTGCCGAGGCTCCCTTCAGCAACCCCCTCCTTGTGTGTGATCTGCTCAGAGCGTTGCGGAAAGCGGGCGCGGATGACCAGGTCCGTGCCTTGCTGGGGCGGAACCCGGCTGCCGCTGTCCCCCTCGACAACCTCTACGCCGTGGGCAGCCTGGTGAGCAGCCTGCGTCGGCTGGGCGCGGACGACCAGGTGATCACGCTGGCCAACCGCGCAGCCACCGAGGCCCCCCTCGACCCGCTTACTGCGGCATTCCTGCTGGACAGGTTGCGGGAGGCGGGGGCGCATGAGCAATTCAGCACGCTAGCCGAGCGAATGCCTGCGGCGGGTTGGTTCGATGAGTTCCGAAACATCGATGATCATCGAGAGCGGTTCAGGTTCGGGTGTGAATGGGACGGAAGCCCCAGTGCTGCGTGGACATGGGATGACCTTGGATGATCGTCCGTCACCTTGAGTTAGCGACACCCTTATATTGCATGTACGGCCGCCTTCCTGACCGTCAAACAGCTCCCGCCCCCGCCGGTCTTCACTACCAAGATCATTCCGTGTCGCATTGCATACGCTCGGAAGATCTGACTGTCGAGCGACACGTTTTCTGGGTCGGGGTCCGCGACAGGCCATGACACCCGTGTTCTCCTGGAGGCCTACATCTCGCCTCTCTGGAGGAACGCGCGTGCAGAAGATGCTCCCCGCCGCGGAACGACTTGTTCGGCTCATGCTGCTGCTCCCATCCGACCCTCGCGAGCCGCTGTGGAACAGCGCGGCCGACGATTGCGGAGATCTCCCCACCGTCATGTCGATCCACGGATGGGTCGGCGACACCGCCAAGATGTGGCCCGAAGGCGCCCCCCGCACCCTGGCTGAGATGGTCCTCATCGCATTCGGCAACCCGAGCGAGGCCACCCTCCGCCTGCTTTCGCAAGCGGTCGTAACCCCGAACTCCCGCGCCGACACCGGGACCGGTGTCGGCGCGGCGTGGGCCGCTCGCGCCTGCGAGACCGCCATCGACGTCCTGGCCGAGGTCGACCCGCTGGAGGAGGTGTTGGAGCGGGCGAAGACCGATTGGAGTTTGGACTCCTGACCGGTAACCGCTCTCCATGCTTCCCGGTGAGGGTCCGTTTATCGCCCGAGCGATATCAGATGCCCATCTCGCTCTCTCGAAATCTTCCATCATCGTCTTTGCAGTCGTCGCAAGCCCGGGGGCCGGGCTGGAGGAACCTCCCGCGCCGCCTCTCATCGGCGCGCGGACCGATACAGGCTCATCCCACTGATCCGTGGGCAGGCCCGCATGATGGAACGCGCGACGTACTAAGGCATGGCCGGCACCGTAAGCGGCTCGTTGGGGCACGCGGTGGAGAGGCTGGCCAGGGTGTCCTTCTCAGCGGCGTCGGCCGCGAGCCGCCAGCGCAGTTTGACCGTGAGCCAGTCGGCCACGTACCGGCAGTGAGCCGCCTGATCAGGCGGCAGCCACTCGGCCGGGTCTTGGTCGGACTTGCTCCTGTTAGTGCGTGCGGTCACGGCCACCAGGGCCCGCGGCTCGTCCAGGTCGTTGGCGTACGCTTCGCGCTGGTTGGCGGCCCAGGCGTGCGCGCCCGAGTCCCATGCTTCGGCCAGCGGCACCATGTGGTCGATGTCCAGCCGGGTGGCGTCCGTGACGATCACGTCGTCGTAGTAGGAATGCCAGACGCCGCCGCTCATCGTGCAGCCCGCGCCAACCTGCGGCGGCTGGACGGCCTCGGCGATCAGCACCTCCTGGCGGGTGGTGCAGCCGTCGCGGTCGCTGTCGATCCAGTGGCGAAACGACGTGCGGGTGTAGCCGTCCCGGTACTCGCCGGCCGACGGCAGGGCTGCGACCGCGTCCCACAGCATCACCGTGTCGGCGGAAGCCGCACTGCTGGCGGCGGAGGCGGACAGGACAGGGGAGCTGCAGACGACGATCGCGGCGGCGGCCGCAGCCAGAAGCGGCCGCCGTGGGGGGAAGAGCATGAGCATCTCCAGCGGTTACTACGCATCGTTGCGTCTGATTGCAGAACGTAGTCGCCCGTGTGCGGCCCGGGCAGTGGCGCCGCGGTGATAGCGGCCTGCCACCTGCTGGGACGTCAACGTCAGCCGGTGTGTCGCCACGGCCTGGCTGCCGAAGGTTGCCCGCATTTCCAGATCTGGCGGCTCGCGCGAGTGTGAATCGTATGGCGCACACGCGCATGACTGTGGTCAGATCGCCTGGCGTGGAGGTGGTCATGAAGCACTTATGGAACGTGCCCGACGACTTTTGGGTGATCCAGCAGCGGGCTCGCTGGGCGCGCACGCTTCGCCTCTTCGTTGACGGCGAGCCGGAACGTAAGGGCGCAAGGGGGAAACGCTCAGCCGTCACATTCCAGCGGCAGGTGCTGGACCGGATGGCGGCCCTGCGGCGCCGTCCTTTCACCGGGCCAGTGGCGCTTGACCTAGCGTTTCACACGGCACGGAGGAACCCGCCGGCAATTTACCAGCTCGCCAAGCACGTCCTTGATCTACTAGGCGCAACTGACCCGGCGACGCAGCGGGGCCGGCGCAGCGTGCTCTACCGAGACGACCGCCAGGTCAAGTTCTTGTACGTGGGACTGCGCCAAACGTGGAGCCCGGATGCCGCGCATGACGCAAGCGCAGGGTGGACCGGCATCGTCGCCCGGCCAGTCCGTGACGTTACTGCGGACCTCCGACTCGCGCACCTGCTGTGTAGCAACGACTGGCCCACCCAGGAGGATGACGCCAGCCCTTTCTGGTCACCGGACTTACCGGACGACGTCGACCGGGACCGTGAGCGTCCCAGCGGCGACCCTGCTTTGTGGTCCTGGGCCGAGCAGTTCAGCGTCTACTTCGACCGGATGCGGAGGCAGACCTCCGTTCTAGCGCGCACGGACGCAGTTCTCCTCACGGGCCTGTGTAGCTACCTCGACAACCTCGCTGACTCATCGCCGCGGCGACCCGGACAGTGGCGCGAAGCATTCGAAGCTGTGCTCCATGACTCGTACCGGATGAGCCGGCACCTGCTGCTTTCCAACCCGCTGACGGCGCCACTACCAGGGTTGCCACGCTCCGCAGGCGACGCCAGCACGTTCGTCCATGGACTCCGCGAGCAGCTCGAAGATTTCCGGCACCGGCGGCCGCTCTTCACGTCGCTGGTGGTCCCGGTTACGGTGACCTTCCTCGTGATACCGCCCGAGCAAGGCAAGGACCTCGACAACATCGCGCGGGTTGCGCTGCCTATCGTTCATGACGTGTTTAGGCCGCACATCGAGCCGCACCTGTTGTCGCCGCAGCCTTGCGACGAGGACGCCGAACCGTGGCGCGTAGAGGCGCTACGCCGGCTGCGGTCCCTCAACGCCAACAGCGTCGCCGCCTACCAGGTGATCGAGCTCCCGAGGACTCCACAGGACCCGCCCGAAGGTGTGCTGCGTCTGGCGCTCGGCGCTGATTCGCATGGCAGCTGGTGGGACCGGGCCGCCGCCTACGTGGACAAGCGGATCATCGACACTGATGGTTTTGCGGGGAGGGGTTTGCCTGGCTGGTAGTGCGAGCTGGCGCCTCTGCCGACTATGCGTTGACCAGCTGATCGGCCAGCGGTGGCGGCTCAGGGACAGCGAGCTCAGCGGTCGCGGGACGCATGCCCGGCCGCTGCCATCATGGAGCGTCGGGTGACTTCCCGAACGGCGGCCCCTCACCCGATAGGCATGGGGCCGCCGCACGTCGAAGCGGTCAGGCGTGTACCGGTGGCGCCTGCAGGAGCTTGCCGTCGGCGCCGCGGCGCAGACCGTTCTCCAGGGACGCCCGAGACAGTCCTGTCACGCCGCACAGGCGGGCGAACTCATGGATGTCGAAGTTGGGGTCTTCGTGGGCAAGCACTTGTGCGGTCACCCACATGACGTTGACCTTGATGCGGAGTGCTTCCTGCGGGGTGAGAGGCGGCTCGCCGCTCACCTTTGAGTCGTACTCCCGCCGGTGGCCGGCGCGGTCGAGGCGCTCGGTGGCGTCGCTCCAGTCATGGTTGGCGATCTCCGCAGCGAACTCGCGGGCAAGGCGTCGCAGCGCCATGGTCCCTCCTCATAGGACGGGGCGGTGTGGCCGACCCTCCGAATAGGTCGCCGCCCGATGTGGCTGCCGCTCACGGTAGCCGGTAGAGATCGGCCCTGCCAGGGATTGTCAGAATTCCGTTCCTCGGTACGGGTGGGGTGACGGCAGAGGGCAAAGATGCGTGGGGACCTGGTCGATAACCCCCGGCCTCGCATCGAAGATCCAGGTCGAGCGTAAAGGTGAGTGCGCCGTGATGACGGGAGACAGCTTCACGTTTTCCTGACGTCGAGTTTGTGGTGTTCTGCTGGGTTGGGTTGCTGCTGTGCAGAACCTTTGGCCGCAGAGGGCGCCATACCAGTATGTTACTGACGGGTAACCATACAGAAAACTCGTTATCTCAGGGAGAGCGATCGGAGACTGAGGAGTCCTCCAGCTCCGTCTGTTGATGCCATCGCCACAACAGCGCCTCATTGCGTCAATCGATCAAGGACAGTCCGAAGTGGTCCTGGCTCCCACCTCGACGCTGCGGTGGTGCGCAGGTTGTTCCTGAACGCCAAGGCCCGCGACGGACCATGCCCTCAAGTGGTCACGTCGAGCCCGACGGGAAAGTTGAGCTGTTGCAGGATTATGAGGGGCGCCGCAGCATTCTCGGCCTCGTTCGGGACGGCTACCACTTGATCACTTTCTAGCCCTAGCCCGTCCCTAGATCGCGACCGCAGCTCCATGTGAAGCCGGGGCCCGCCGGTAGGAGAGGCGGTTATCAGAGGCAGCCCTCGGCCTTCTCCCTTACCCGTTCCCCAACCGTTTTCGAAGACTTTCCCCAGGTTCTGATCACCTAGTGAGTTGCGCTGAAGGGAGACGGATGGTCTCTGCCAGTGTGAGCGAATGACCATGAGTGACCAGCCGGGCTCGGCGCGGGATGAGCTGGCGCGCGCCTGGGTCGAGGTGCGGCCAGAAGGGCTACCCCGGGCCCTTCTTCACGTGGGGGACTCCTCCACACCTGTCTCGGCGTTCAACTGCGACATGCTGGCCAGGGAACTCCTGGAGATGGCGGAACTCGCCGAGGTCATGCGGGAACGCGCCCTAGCCCTGGACAACGAGGCCGCGGTGAACGAGATGCTCGCAGGGCTCTGGCACGGGTTCGCCCGGCTACCAGGTATCCCCGGAGTGATCCAGCTCCTTCCCGGGATCACCAAGGAGGGACAGCCCGTGCTCCTGCTGTCCATGGTCGCAACATCTGCAAGCGCCCAGATGTCCGTTGAGGAGTGCCGGGAGCTGGCGGCATCGCTGAGCACGGTTCGAAAGGCCCCCAGGCAAACACGCTCTACAGCACCACCTTCTCCTGCGGGCCTTCTCCCGGTTTCCCCCTACGGCCGCCGATTCCGCTGAGCGGTCATGATACGGCCAAGAGATCTAACAGTCGCAAAGGTGCGCCTCAACGGATGCGCCGCCTGACCAGTAGCGGCGCGTCCGCTTCATCAACGCTGCGAAGTGGGCCCGGTTGGCTGCCCTGGCGTGCTCCCACGCTTCAACGGCGTCCACTGCGGCATCTTCACGGTTGTCGCCGTCGTTGCCGCGGTGGCCTGGAGCGTAGCCACCGACCGGCAGCAGCCACGTCGGCTCATGGGGGTCGCACTCCCACACCACCTCCAGCGGACGGCCCGCTGGGACGCTCCACTGGCGGAGAACTTCCGGGACGGCTTCCGGTGTCGGCGCCCAGCAGCAGCAGCCAGGCCCTGAAGCGTCGTCCTCGGCGTCCTTGTGTGCTTCGAAGACGCCATTGCGTAAGTAGCGGCTGATGCCCCACCGCGCTGGCGCCAGCGCTTGTTGCTGGACTCGTGCGGCGCACCGGTCACGCTCCCTGGCTGCCTCCCGTAGCCGATCGTTGATGCCGCCGTCTTGCCACAACCGCACCTGCCGCGGCGACGGCACCGTGTTCTCGTGACCAGGTGGCCGCGGCACCGTCCCGTCATTTAGCAGTCGGCACGTTGCTTCTGCTTCCTTCAACACGTCAACGGCTTGCTCGAACGCCTCATCGAGATCTGAGAGACGCAGGGTACGGCCGGTCAGCTTGCGCACTCGCGCACGAGTTGCTGCAGTACGGCACGTGCCAGCGCCGTCTGGTCGACCATGGCAGCCAGCTCCCGGTCGACGTCGCGGGGCATCGCAGCCGCATGCTCAAGAGCAAATACGTCACCGACACCGAGGTCAGACAGGCGGACCCAGAGTTTTGCGTAGCGCGTGTCTCCGTTGGAATGCGTCTTGACGACAGCGCCTGTCTGTTGAACAACCTATGGCGAATGATCGGTCCCGAACCGGTC
Source organism: Nonomuraea sp. SYSU D8015 (assembly GCF_008065375.1). Lineage (GTDB taxonomy): Bacteria > Actinomycetota > Actinomycetes > Streptosporangiales > Streptosporangiaceae > Nonomuraea. The sequence continues at coordinate 83,130 of NZ_MU084033.1, read as the reverse complement.
GTCGTTGAGTGCTACAACCGAAAAGCGACGCCGAGTAGAAGGAGGGGATTCGGCAGCGCTGACCCTTAGGATTCCTCTTGCCGAGATGCCTGATAACCACGTCGCCGTCCCCGGAGTCGGTGAACGTCTCTCCATGACCAGGGAGCCCGACCGCACCACCGTGATCATCAACTCGGGCCTGGGGAGATGGCCCCACGGGCTGGGGGAGAGGGTCGTCTTGACGGCGGTCACGGTGGCGCCGGGGATGGCGGGTAGATCGCGTACCTTGATGATGCGCACGGTGACGTTCTTGCCGCCGTGCCTCACCTTCACCTTCGCGCACCCCGGGGGCACGACCTGTTTGAACGCCTTCCCGCCCGTACCGGCGGACACGGAGACGAGCGTCTCCGTGAAGAACGACCCCTTCGTGGCGATCGTGGACATGGCAGCCGGGCGGTCGCCCGCGACGCGGGAGGAGAAGAGCAGGCCCGCGGTCGCGGCGGCCTGCAGCGGGCAGGAAGGCGGCTGCGGGCCCAGCTGCGCTGCCCCTGATGACCGACCGCGCCGTGCCCGACCGCACCAGGCCAGCTTCTCACCCAGCCAGCGGGTGATGAGCGCCTGCTTGAGCTGCTTCGGAGAGGGGACGGCGGTGGCCGCCGCCGCGGGGCGGTGGGGGCGCTGGGCGATGGGGGCGATGGGGAACGCCGCGAGGGCGGCGAAAGTGAGTGCACGTCGCATGGGCCACATCGTGCGCTCCCCAGGGTTGTGGAGTCCGTATATGCCTCCGTATAGCCGAGTGATGCTGGTCTCGGTGCTTGGAGCCGTCGAGGTCGCCGGCGTACGTCTGACCGCGCCGAAGCCGGGCGTCCTCCTGGCGACGCTGGTCGCGAACGCCGGCGAACCGGTCACCAGCGACCGGCTCGTTGCTGCACGTGGCGCGCGTCGGCCGCCCGAAGGCGCCCGCCGCGCCGTCGTCCAGGGTGAGGGCCCTTTAGCCCTGCCAGATGCGCCGGTAGGCCTCGCGGTAGCCGCTCGGCTCCCACGAGGTGGCATTGCCGACGTTCGCGGTCGTGGTCAGGTGTACCGGCGCCACGTATCCGCTCGGCGGGCGGCCGGCGAACGCGCGGTTGAGCTCGTCGACGATCTGGCTTCCCTGGGCGTTCAACGGCTCGGGAACGGTGGCCTGCTGGAACCGGTGGTCGCGGATGCGCTCGAACGCCGAGGGATCGCCGTCCCCGGCGCCGACATTGTAGGGCGGGCCGGCGCCCCTCCTGCCGGCGGCGCGCAGTGCCGGGGCGGCGTCGGCGAAGTAGACGTCGTTGATGGCGGCTGAATGCGTCCATCGCTCGCCGAAGCGTGACAGCAGGGAGGAGACCACCACCGGCGTGCGGATCCCGGTGTCCGGCAGCGGGATGTTCTCGTACGAGAGCAGCTCGACGCCGGAGCAGCTCGCCAGGGTCTGCCTGATCAGCTGGGACTTGGTCTCGGCGAACGGGATCGAGGAGTCGGTGAAGATCACGGCGCCGGCGCGGCCGCCCGACGTGGCGATGATCCAGTACGCGCTGATCCTCGCCACGTCCTCGACCCGGCTCGTGACGTTGGTGAAGAGCGGGGGGTGCGCGCTCGGCCCCGGCGTCCTGGTCGCGTGCCAGCCCACGAGCGGGATGTCGGCGGCGTGAGCCTGCTTGACCTGCTGGGCCGCGGCGTCCGGGTCGAACCCGCCGATGACGATCCCGGACGGCCGCAGGGCGATCGCCTGGCCGAAGGCCCCGCGGATGCCGTCGGGCGTGCCCTGGCCGTCGATGACGCGGACCCGCCATCCGATGGACCGCGCGGCCTCCTGGACCCCCTTGGCGGTGCCGGCCACGCCGGGGTTGGTCATGGTCGACGCCACGAAGACGATGCTCTTGCCGGGAACGGCGCGCGGCCCGCTCGTGGGACCGTTCCACGCGGTGTTTACCGCCTCGGCCCGGGCGACTGCCCTCCTGGCCGTGTGCACCACGCCCGGGCAACCCGCGGTCCGGGGAGGGCGGTCCGGCGCGGGCCCGCGCGTGCAGCCGGCGGCGACCGCGGCGGCCAGTGCCAGCGCCGCCGCACCGCGCAGCAGGCGGGTGCGGATCATGATCTGCGCCGGGCGGGTGCGGCGCGGGTCCAGCGGCGCGCGGAGTAGCCGGCCAGGCCGACCGCGATGAGCGGCGTAATCCCGTTGAACAGGGGTGTCACCCAGAACTCCGCCCCGAGCTGGCTGATTCCCGACAGTCCGATGGCCAGCACCGCGATGGCGACGAGGGTGCCCCACGGGTTGGCCCGCCCCGGTTTGATCGTGGTGGAGCCGAGCAGGGCGGCGACGAACGCCGGCAGCAGGTGGTCGAGCCCGACGCTCGGGTTGCCGATCTGCTGCTGGGCGGCCAGCAGGATCCCCGCGAAGCCGGTCACCAGGCCGGAGACCGTGCACGCGAAGATGACGTACCGGCGGTTGAGGCTGATGCTGAACGGCTGGGGTGGATCACCGGGCAGTTCTGCGGCGAGCATCGTCTTGGACCTGTGCTGTCTGCCGTGCAGACGCTCATATCCGACGACCTTGCCGTTGACCAACAGTTCAGTCTCTCCCGGGTGCCGGTCGGCATCAACAGTGACGGAATACCCGTCCAGTTCGAGGTGGAAGTGGTGACGGTGCGCCATGACGCACCTCCGCTCCCCTTCATTTCCGGGGTACGCAGCCGAGCCCGCGGCACCCGGTGGCAGCGGGAGGCTTGGTGCCGACCGGGAAGAGTTTGACGCTGTCGCGCTGCCCATTAGGTGGTCTGTGGGCCCGGCCGGATCTGTATCTGGTTGCTGACGTCGACGACACCATCGGTATCCCAAGCATCGTCCCCGGCCGCCCGCTTGGCCAGCCAGGATGGGACCTCACCGCCCAAGATCACCACACGCTGTTTGACGTCGACTTTGAGGTCGCTGTCCTTGGTGTGCGGATTCTGGCGTAGCCGGTGGACGATACGGGACTTGATCTCGCCATCAGTGGGCTCTATGGCCACAGGTGCGCCCCACCAGCCGTAGTAGTAGCGTTCGTCAGGGTAGCTGCGGCGACCGAGTGGATACATGGTCGCTCCTTGAGTGTTGGTGTCCATTCGCGGCCTCGCTTGCCCGAATCGCGCGACCCCATACATCCGCCCGGGCACCTGAGCTGGGAAGCCCTTGCCTGTCTGGCGAACCAGCACAGGCTGGGTAGAACTGGCCGCCGGGCTCCCCCGTCAAGGAGGGGACGCTGGGCATCCGGGCGTAAGCCCGGCAAGGGCTTCCCGTAGGTATAGGGCCGGACAGAGGGGTAAGGGGCATGCGACGCAGTGGAGGGTGTGTGGCCTCGGTGATCGACAGCCTTACCGCGTGCGCGCAGGCCTGCACCGCGTGCGCGGACGCCTGCCTATCGGAAAGCTCCGATCAGCTACCGCATTCGCGACAACCTGGACTGCGCCGCCATCTGCACAACCACGGCGGCCCTCCTGTCCCGGCACACCGGCTACGACGCCCACCTGACCCGGGCGCAGGCTGAGGCCACGATCGAGGCGACGAAGACCTGCGGCGACTCCTGTGCCGAGCATCGCGACAGCCGCGAGCACTGCCGCATCTGCATGCAGCCTGCCGGGACACAGAACAGGCAGTCACTGCCTTGCTGCCCGGCCTTCAGCCATCATCCGAAGCGCCAGAGGCGCCCAGCCAAAGCGCTCCGCAGCAGGGAGCCTAGCTCGGTGCGCCCACGCCGGTCGCCGATCGGCCGACTGAGCCACAGGAAGGCAGCGGATGCGTGAGACTCCCAGGCAGACCTCCTGGCCGGTTCTGCGTCCCTTGCAGAGCGTCGACGGCTACCTGCCGATCGCCGATCATGCTCTGATCGGCGACGGGCAAGGGTGCGCGCTGGTAGGGCGGGACACGGCCATCCGATGGCTGTGCGTGCCGCGGTTCGACTCTCCGCCGCTGGTCTGTGGCCTGCTGGATTCCGGCCGGGGTGGCGCTATCCAACTGCTGAGGGACCCGGTTGTCGAGGCCGAGCAGTCCTACCTGCCCGACTCCGGCGTGGTCGTGACCACTGCCCGGACCGCGACCGGTGTCGTGACAGTGACCGACGCCTTCGTCCTGCACCCCCATGCCCGGCTGGAGGAGGAAGCAGCGCCCGGTCGCGGGGAGTTGCTGCGTCACCTCGCCGTGGCCTCCGGGCACGTGGCCGTGCATCCGCGGGTCCACCTGCGGGGCGGGGAGCGGGTGACCGTTTCCGGGGGCGGGTGGCTGCTACGCCCGCACACCCAAGGCGACGTCGAGCTGTACCTGGTGGCCGACCCTCCGCTTCTCCTGGAGGCTGCGGTCGTCTTGGAGGCCGGGCAGCAGGCCGACATGGTGCTGCGGTGGGGGCCGGGTTCGGCCCGCCAGGAACGGCCGGAGCGGCAACGGATGCTGGCGGCGACCACCACGGCATGGCGGCGCTGGGCCGGGCTGATCGACTATGACGGCCCACAACGGGAGATGGTGCGCCGATCAGCGCTGACGCTCAAGCTTCTCGACCAGCTGCCCAACGGCGCGATCGTCGCCGCACCCACCTCCAGCCTGCCGGAGGAGATCGGCGGCGAGCGCAACTGGGACTACCGCTACACCTGGGTCCGCGACGCCGCCTTCACCGTGTACGCACTGCGCCGTATCGGCCTGCCGTATGAGGCCGAACGGTTCCTCGGCTGGGTGCTTGACGCCGTTGAGCGTGAAGGCCGAGCCCGCGTGGTCTACGACCTCGACGGCAGAAAGCCGCCGCCCGAACGCGTTGATCCCGATCTGGAGGGTTATCGCGGATCGGCGCCGGTGCGGTGGGGAAACGCAGCCGCTGGCCAGTCGCAGCACGATGTCTACGGAGAGATCTTGGACTGCGCCTACCAATGGTCCGCCGGCGGCGGGAACCTCGACCCGCACCTGTGGTCCCAGCTCGCCACCCTCGCCGACACCGCATGGACGAAGGCACACGAGCCCGACCACGGCATCTGGGAGGTCCGCAGCCCCGGCCGGCGATTCACCTACTCTGTCGCGATGTGCCAGGTAGCCCTCGACCGCGCCGCCCGGCTGGCCCGCCGGCGCGGGCTGCCGGGCGACGCCACGGGCTGGGCCGCTCACGCGGATCAGCTGCGCGAGGAGATAGTGACCGACGCCTGGGACGACGAGATCGGCACCCTCACCGAACGGCTCGGCGGCGGCGGGCTGGACGCCAGCCTGCTGGCCCTGCCGCTGCGGCGCGTCATACCCGCCGACCACCCACGCATGATCGCCACCACGCGTGCCGTGAGCGAGCATCTCGGTGCTGGCCACGGGCTCCTCTACCGCTACCTGCCCGAACACTCACCCGACGGGCTGCCCGGACACGAAGGAGCCTTCCTGCTGTGCAGCTTCTGGCTGGTCGACAACCTCGCCGCACAAGGAAGGCTGGATGCGGCGATGGACCTGTACGAGTCACTGTGCGCCCGCGCCGGAAATCTGGGCCTGCTTCCCGAGGAGATCGATCCCGGCAGCGGCGCTTTTCTCGGCAACTACCCGCAGGCGTTCAGCCACATCGGGGTCATCTCCTCCGGCATCAACCTGACCCGACGCCTCGCCGCCCGGCGGTCTGCCAAGAAGATCCGATGAGCTCATTGGTGCTTGCCCGACGGCTGTGGGCCGCGGCTCCAGGCACAACACTGCACACTCTTTCCTCCTGGCTCCAGAGACAGCGACGATCTAAGGCGACCGCGATGGAGCCGGCTGCCCTGCGATAGCGGCCACGCCGGTCGGCAAGGTGGCGTGCCAAAGCGGGCGGCCAGCGCCGAGCCGCCCGGCGGCGCCGAATCCGTACCCTACGAGTTCCGCCGAAACCCGGCGTAGGACGGGCGGGTTTCGCGCCCTGGGACGCTCCCGGCAGGCGGCTCGTGGGGCGCCGCTCCATCGTGAACGGCCGGTGCACAAGGGTGGCCAGTTCGGTGAGCACCAACTGCGCGAGCATGCCTGTGGATGTTGAGGGTTGCCAGTGACGGGGCAGACGTGGCCGTTGGCCTGGGCGGTCGCGATCTTCCTGCTGGCCGCGGTCCTCACCATGGCGTGCAGCGTGCGGTTGGTCGGTCTTGGTGACGCGCTGGCGGATCTGCCGGCTGGGGCGAGGCATTGTTCGGGGCGGTGGTCTTCGCCGCCGCCACCTCCCTGTCCGGCATCGTCATGACGGGCGTGAGCGCGGCCGACGGGCAGCCGCAGCTGGCCTAGACAACGCGGTGGGCGGAATCGCGGCCCAGACGGTGGCGATCGTGGCCGCAGATGTCGCCTATCGGCGCGCCGCTCTGGAGCATGCCGCAGCCTCGGTACAGAACCTGCTGTCGGCTGCCTACTTATCATGCTGCTCAGCGTCGCGTTGCCGGCTTCCTTCAGCCCGCAGGTCACCGTGTTCGGCATGCATCGGGCGTCCGTGGTCATGGTCGCCTTGTACGCCGGCGGGCTGAAACTCATCCATGGCCAGCCAGGCGCCGTACGGCGCGATGACGCTGGCCATCGCGGCGGTCATCGGAGGCAACAGCCTGGACGCGCTGAACCTGGTCGTGGGGGACATCGCCTTCCGCAGCGGACCTCCATGTTGATGGTGGTGATCGGCTCCCTACCGGTATGCCTGAGTGGTGCGGTAGCCGTGTATGTCAGAAAGAGGCGGCGGGCGGGGGCGTGTGACTGCGCAAGCTCGGGTGACGTGAGAGGGCTTGGCGCAGACCGTCGCGCAGGCCCAGCACACAGGCCGTGAGCCGATCTTGAAATGGCTTCGAATCCGAAACCGGGCGCCGCGCGGATCAACCGTCCGAGGGCGGGACGGTGGCACGTCGGGCATCGCGGCGGGCATCGCGGCGGTTGGCGTGCACGCTCGTGATCGTGACGGTCGTCAAGACCACGATGATGACCCCGAGCGAGACCAAGGTGGGGATCTCCGGGACGGCGGGCCAGATGCCGTGCGCCCAGTGCAGGAGGAGTTTGAGCCCGATGAACCCCAAGATGACGCCGAGCCCGTGGTTGAGGTGACGCAGCTTCTCCAGCACGCCCAGCAGCACGAAGTACAGCGCCCGCAGGCCTAGCAGGGCGAAGGCGTTGGTGGCGAAGACGAGGAAGGGGTCGTCGGTCACGCCGTACACCGCGGGCACCGAATCGACGGCGAAGACGATGTCGGTGGCGAAGACGGCCACGATGGCCAGCGCCAGCGGGGTCAGGGCGCGCCGGCCGTGCTCGCGGACCATCAGGCGGGAGCCGCGGTAGTCGCCGGTGACCGGCATGAAGCGCCGCAGCAGGCGGACCGAGCGCATGGAGGAGATGTCCACCTCCTGTTCCTTGCCGCTCAGCGCATCGGCGAGGATCTTCCCCGCGGTGACGATCAGGATGGCGCCGAACAGCAGGAACGCCCAGGTGCCGCTCTGCAGTGCGGCCGCGCCCAGGGCGATGAAGACCGCGCGCAGCGCTAGTGCCCCGATGATGCCGTACAGCAGCACCCGCTGGGCCAGCTCGCGGGGCACCGCGAAGGCCGCCAGCAGCAGCATGAACACGAAGAGGTTGTCCACCGACAACGACTTCTCCACCACGTAACCGGTGTAGAACTCCACCGACGCCTGCGACCCGAACGCACGCCACACGTAGAGGCCGAACAGCAGGGGAAGCGCCAGGTAGAAGACCGACCAGCCCACCGCCTCCCGCATCCGCACCTCGTGCGGGCGGCGCGTCACGATGAAATCCGCGCCCAGCAGCAGCGCCAGGCAGCCAACGGTGATCGCCCACAGCAGCGGCGAGGCGATCGTCTCCAGCGGGGCAGCCATCATCAGAGTCGTTGGGGCGGGCATGGAACCTCCTCGAACCGGACGGGCCGTTCGAGGTCTCCTTCACCCACCACCGTGCGGGCGGCCGCCCGGGGACGAGGTCACGCCCGTACTGACCGGGCCGGCTCTTGGGAAGTACTCCCCTCGCCCTTCCAGGCTAGGCGAACCTCCTGGTCAGCTCCACTTCGGCGGCTCCCTTGAGGGCGATCGCCAAGCGTTTGACCGGCTCCATGAGCTGGGCCGATAGTGGAAGGAGCACGTTAGGGGAGTACCCGCCGTCGGACATCCCGGCCGTCATCACGGTCTCCACGCCTGGACAGGCCCGGCGGGATGGCCCTCCGGCCGCGGCCTCTGCTGGCACGGCTGCCGAGGCGGAGGGTGCGGGAAGACCTTCGTCCTTATGGCCGTACCTTCAGGCGAGGCCGAGGGGGAGTCCTCATGTCGATCACTGTGCTGCTGGAGATCCTGGCGGGCATTCTGCTGATCTTGTCCGCGGTCATCAGTGCCGCTGCGCTGTGGGTTCCACCGCGGCGGTCCCATGCCGCCGTCCGCCGCCGCGCCGCCTCCCGTACGCTGCCTGTCGAGGACCGCCCAGATTGGCCGGGAAAGCGCAGCTGACGAGAATGCCGAGCCCCTGCCGATCCGGCACATTGCCACCGGAATCAGCAGCATCACCAGCAGCCGGGGGAAGCTGAAGCCCGCCGCGCCGAGTTTGTCGATGTGAGTCGTGGTGGCGTCACAAGCTTCGATCAGTCGATGCCGGTCATCCGTCGGGCGGCTGCCGCGGCCCCGGCAGCGAGCGTGATCCCGCCCGCCAGGGCGGGCACCCAGTCGCCCAGCCGCACGTACCGCGTCTCCTCAACCGACAGCGGCACGTCCACCACGAACGCGCCGCGGTACTCGGGCGGGAACCAGGCCAGCCGGGCGCCACGCGCGTCGAACGCCGCCGAGGTGCCGTCCACCTCGACCAGCACCGCCGGCCGGCCGGACTCGACCGCCCGCAGCGCCTCCAAGCTCGCCTGCTGCGCGTGCGCCCAGCTCCCATGGAACGTCGTGAGCGACCCCTGGGTGATCGTCACGTCCACGCCCCTGCGGGCCAGGCCGCGCCGCAGGTCCGGAAAGGTCGATTCGTACGAGATCAGCGGTCCCACCCGGCGACCTGCCACCTCGAACACGGCCGGCCCGGCACCGGCGATCCGGTCTTGCTCGGCCGCCTCGGTATGCCCCGCGATCCAGCCGAGCACCGGCCGCAGCGGGATGTACTCGCCGAAGGGGACCAGTCGCTGCGTGACGTAGGTGTCTGCGACCCCGTCCGGCGTGTACTGGTAGGCCGACCTGGTGATCTGGCCGGAGGAATCCGCGGCGTCCACGTTCACCAGCACGTCGGCGCCCACCTCGGCGGCTGCCCTGCGCAGCAGGCGGTCCACATCCGGGCGCCGGGCGAGGTTGAGGGCGACGCTGCTCTGGCCCCAACCACCACGTCAGGGTCATGGCCGGCGAGCTCGCCGGTCAGCCGGAGATGCGCGGCCACGCGCCGCTCCGGACCGGGCACGGGGCCCGGCTGCACCCCCGCCACGCGCATGACACCCGTCACAACGGGCTCAGGCCGTACCAGCCCGGAGCACGCCGCGAGCGCGGCCAGCACGACGGCGACTCCCCCGCCGACCAGCCGGGCCCGCCGGCCCGCGTGCGGCAGCACCGCGATCGCGAGCCCGGCGTTGACCGCGACCAAGGTGAAGCTGAGCAGCCACACCCCGCCGAGCGCGGCCAGCCCCAGCACCGGCCGCACCTGCCACTGACTCGACCCGAGCAGCCCCCACGTCCCGCCCAGGTGCTGCCACGAACGCAGCGCCTCGACGGCCACCCACACCGAGGGCAGCACCAGCAGCGCCACCCCAGCCCCGGCCGGGGAGACGCGCCGCAGCAGCCCGTAGGCGACCAGCCCGAACGGCACCCACACCAGCCCGAGGACCAGCACCGCCAGCGGCCAGAACGCGCCCAGGAACGGCAGTACCCAGTGGTGCAGCGTCCCGAAGAAGCCCGCCGACGCCCACCAGCTCCGCCATCCCGCCTCACGCAGCGTCCCCCCGCCGGCCATCAGGAGCAGGAACGGCACGAGGCCGAACCACGCCCACCACCAGGCGTTCACCGCGGGGAAGGCCAGGGCCAGGCACGCGCCCGTCACGGCGGCCAGCAGGCGCGGACCCCAGCGGCGCGCCAGGCCGGCGCGTTCGGCCGGGGCGGTGACGGACGAGGTCGGCACACCGCTCCGCTACCCCGCCCGGCGGCCCGTCACCGCGCCGGCCGCTGTCCAGGCCAGGAACCGCTCAAATTGCGCTGATCTGGGTTGCCGACCGGCCCCGGCGGTATGCGGTTCTCATAAACGGACGCTTCCGAATCTCTGAGATCTCATCAATCTCGGAAGAACCGAGGATCCCAAGAGGAAGCCAAGGTCCTGCAGCTATGGCGACACCCAACCGCTCAACGAACTCATAGGTCGTTTTCTCATTTGGGACCGAAGGAGCGGGAGCGGGCTCAGCAGTAGGCCACCGGTCCTGGCGGGCAGCAACGGTGATCTCAGCATTCCTCGACGTCGCCACAGTAGTCATGGGCAGCATAGACGCCTCAGCCAGTCGCTAGAGGCGAACTGCGTGATCTGCTCGACCAATGCCGCAGATGAAACCATGTTTCTCAAGACGGATTTACCCGGTGAATGGTCACTATGGCCGCGCGGTAGTTTCGTGGAGGGCTTCTTGCTGAGAACGGGCAACCGTCACCAAGACGTCTGAGGATTTGCCGGTCGACGGCAAGAAACGATGACCCATACGGGTCCGCACGCACATTGTGGTCCCGCCGCAAAGCTTGCCAGCATCGGCATTGAGCGCTTCATGCAGCTTCATGCGCTGAGAGGGTGAGTCAGATGATCGCGCGCGATCTGGCGCACGGCTTTCCGGCTGTGCGGTGCGACGCGAAGTTGACGGACGTGCTGGCGGTCATGGTCCGCGGGAATCTCCCCGGAGTCGTGATCCTGGACTCTTTCGGGCGTCCGCAGGCAACACTCTCGCTGCCCGACGTGCTGGATTTGTTGCTGCCATGGCCGTTTCGGGAGAGCCCGAGCCTGGCCAGGGTCTTTCCGGAGGAGACCGGGGACCGCATCTTGACCGAGGGGCTCCAACGCCCGATCGGCGACCTGCTGTCCGCGCTGCCCCTTGTGGGGCACTGCTGTGTTGACGGCCAGGCCACGGCCTTGGAGGTTGTCGTCGCGATGGCGCGACAGCGTAGCCCGCTGGCCACGGTCTTCGACGCTCGTGCCGGAGCGAACGTGATCTGTGCTCATCGCCTGCTCGCGCGCCTGATGCACGCCCGCGACGAGGGATTCAGGGGGCTGGAGGCCGAGTGTGGCTCGTGACGGTCTCCTGCGGCCAGCCCAGGAGGCGCGCGCCGAGGGTCGCCGTCTCGAGGGCATGCCGCTGGATCGGGTTGTTGAGGCCGTAGCCGGTGAGCTCGCGGACTCGCTCCAGGCGATAGGTCACCGTACGCACGCCGACGTGCAACCGGCGTGCCGTCAGCGTTGCGACACCGCCGGTGGCGAAGTAGGCGAACAGTGTTTCCAGCAGCGCATCGGGCCCTCCTCGAGCGGCCCGCAAGGGGCCCAGCACGGTCTCGACCAATTCGCTGATCGCCGCGTTGTCCCTCACCAGCACCTGCAGAACGAGCAGATCGGATGCGTAGAGCATCCGCTCGGGGAGGTCGAGACGGTGCGCGAACGACACCACGCTGCGGGCTTCCTCGAAGGAGCGCACCACCCCACCGGGGCCGTGGTGGGCTCGGCCCACGCAGATCCGCAGCGAGGGGTCGCCGTCCATCATTTCCTGCACCGCCGAGCCGAAGGCTTCGCTCACGCCTTTCATGTAGCCGGAGGACACGCAGACCAGCAGGCCTTCTTTGGTGGCGACCAGGATGTCGCGCAGGCCGAATCGGGACAGCAGCGACGCTTCGACGTGCCGTGAGACCGGGCCGCCATCGAAGAAGGGCCGCTTGGCCTCGGCGATGGCGACGGTGTGAGCGCCGGCCAGGCGCAGCCCGAAACGCTCTGCCCGTTCGGCCAGGGTGCCGACGTCGCGGCGTCCGTGGAGGAGGTCGTCGATGAACTCCCGGCGTAGCGCCTCCTCGCGGCGGATCACCAGACGCTGGGCCGTCTCATAGCCCTCCACCAGCGCCGCGATCGACCGGTCCGCGGCCTTGAAGACCGCCTCCCCGGCGGCCCGGAGATCCTCTGCCCGCCTGCTGCGGATGATTCCGGGCAGGACGGGCCATGCCAGCCAGGTTGCGCTCAAGTGCACATCGATGATCGCGCGCAGGGGAAGGCCGTCCCGGGCTGCCGACTCACCGCACTCCCGCATGCGCGACAGCGCGGCCGCGTCGGGGCGTCGCCCGGTCTGGCTGACCTCGGCCAGCAGCGGCAGATAGTCCTTCAGCCACTGGGCAGGAACACCTCCGGCGTCAGCGCTGGCCCGGGCGGCTATCTCCGCCAAAGGCAGAGGGCCTGTGTGCCCGTCGCTTGCGTGGGGATGTTCCGTGTCCCGGTGATCGGTCATGGTTCCAGGGTCACCCGTAAGGGTGTGGTCCGGCAAGATGGGGACGAATATGCGCAGGTAAGCCGATTTTCGATTGCCGATGGCGGGCAACTCAGGGGCAGTGCTCGGCGCTACGGAGAGGTGTCATGGAGTGGTTGGTTTCGGCGGTGGGCGCCGGCCTGGTCATGACCGCTTTGCGTGACATCTTCCACACCCTCTGGCACCCAGTGGGCCGCGGCAGCCTGAGCCGTCTCGTCATGAGAGGCGTCTGGCGCATGTTCCAGCACTTCATCCGTCGAAGGCGGGGAACGGCGGCGGCCCTTGCCGGACCGCTGGCCATGGTGACGGTGGTCTGCATGTGGATCTCGATGGCCGTTGCGGGCTGGACCCTCGTCTACTGGCCGCACATTCCCGAGGGGTTCCTCTTCGCGCCCGGACTGGATCCAGCTCGGCGGATGGATCTGCTGGACGCCCTCTACCTGTCGCTGGTCAACGTGGCCACACTGGGCTTCGGGGACATCGTGCCGCAAGCAGGCTGGCTGCGCGTCGCGGCACCGGTACAGGCCATGGTCGGCTTCGCCCTCCTGACGGCGACTGTTTCGTGGGTGCTGCAGATCTACCCGGCGCTGAACCGCAGACGGTGCCTGGCGATCGAGCTGGCCGTCCTGCGCCGCAGCCGCGCCACGAGCCGGCTGCTCCAGCCGGAGTTCGCCTTCGGCGCCGGCCTGCTGTATGACGTGGCCGCCAAAGTGGTGCAAACGCGTGTCGACCTCGTCCAGTACGCCGAGAGCTACTACTTTCATGACGGCGATGACCAGATCTCCCTGGCGGCGATGATCAGTTATGCCGTCGACCTGGCCGAATGCGGGCAGGGGTCGCCGCGGGAGGATGTCCGCCTCACCGCCACGACCCTGGAGCACGCGCTGGACGACCTCGCCGTCATCCTCGATCAACGATTTCTCCATGGCGGCGGGACAACGCTGGAGATCTTCCACGCCTATGCCGCCGATCATGGCCACGCGCTGGTCAAGGGCTGAGGTCACGCAGGCCTGTCGCGCCGCCTCTGCCGTGCCCGGTCTACCCGGGTGTGGGCGGCACGCTGGATACGGTCTCGATCGTCGGTACGGTCGCCGACAGAGTCATCGGCAGGCCGGGCACGGTCCCGGTCCTGATACACATCCGGAATGCTGTCACGGTCCTGGTCCGCGGTCTCGGCCTCGTGCAGGCGCCGATACGCGCGATTACGCAGACGCAGGATCACCGACGCGAGCAGCGCCGCCGTGACAGAGCCGCTGAGCACGGCCATCTTGACGTAGTCGCCGCGCTCGCCTCCGGTGCCGAAGGCCAGCTCGCCGATGAGCAGCGACACGGTGAAGCCGATGCCGGCCAGGATCGACAGGCCGAGCACGTCGACCCAGTTCAAACCCTCGTCGAGGTGGGCGCGGGTGAAGCGCGCCACCAGCCAGGTCGCGGCCATGATCCCGATGGGTTTGCCGACGACCAGGCCGACGACGATGCCGACGGCGAGCGGGTCGCTCAGGGCGGTGACGGCGCCGTTCAGCCCGCCCAGGTGCACGCCCGCCGACAGGAACGCGAACAGGGGTACCGCCACGCCGGCCGAGAGCGGCCGGAAAAGGTGCTCGAAGTGCTCGGCCAACCCTGGCCCGGCTTCCGGACCGCCGGCGCGCCGGCTGCGCATGACGGGCACGGCGAAGCCCAGCAGCACGCCGGCGACGGTGGCGTGCACGCCCGAGGCGTGCACCAGGGCCCAGACCGTCACCGCCAGCGGCAGCAGCAGCCACCAGGACCGTATCCGGCGCTGCACCAGCACGGTGAAGATCGCCAACGGCACTAGCGCGGCCAGCAACGGGATCGGCGCGAGGTCGCTGGTGTAGAAGAGGGCGATGATGACGATCGCCAGCAGGTCGTCGACCACGGCCAGGGTCAGCAGGAACGTGCGCAGCGCCGCGGGCAGGAACCGGCCGATCACCGCGAGCACCGCCAGCGCGAAGGCGATGTCGGTGGCGGTGGGGATCGCCCATCCCGCGGCGGCGCCCTGGATGTTCCGGGTGATCAGCAGGTACAGCGCGGCCGGGACGATCACACCGCCGAGGGCGGCGGCGATCGGCACCGCGGCGCGCCGCGGCTGGCGGAGATCCCCGGCGACGAACTCGCGTTTGAGTTCCAGGCCGGCCACGAAGAAGAAGATGGCCAGCAGCCCGTCGGCGGCCCAGGTGGCCAGATCCAGGTTCAAGTGCAACCAGGCAGGGCCGACCGTGTAGGAGCGCATCTGCTCGTAGGCCGCTGACCATGGAGAGTTGGCCCACGCCATGGCCAGTGCCGCGCCCACCAGCAGCAGGGCACCGCCGATGGTCTCCTTGCGGAGAATGTCGGCGATGCGCCGAGCCTCAGCCCAAGAGCGCCGCCCGAACAGGCGGGGTGCGCTACTCGCGGGGCCAGTCATGAACACTCCAAGTTGTACGGCAGGCGGCCCTTCGTCCTCCTGCGACCGGACCCGAGAACTCCGGCCACTTCGGCCCGTCGCCGCAAGTGCTCCAGCTCGGTGTCGGCGTCACATCGGCTCACGCGGCGCCTGCAACTGTTCACACAGGTGAGAGCAGGTTGTCTCCTTCAGTCGGGACACATGCACCTGGGGAGGCCGAACAGCTGCGTGATCTGCGACAGCGTCTTTGTTGCCGTAAAGCCGCAACAACACCACCGTGCCATTCGGTCGGCAAGCCGCCCCCAACAGCGGCCACAGCGACTCCCGCTCCCAATCACCAGTCCTCCAAGGGCATCGAACGTCGGCTGCTGCCAGCACAGTCTCACCTCCCGGCTGTTGTCCCCTATGAGCCTGCCGGGAGAGCGCGGTATACCACTAGGGCCGCAGGTCGCAGCCTCGAAGGGCGATATATTGCCGGAGAACGGCAATATCGGCGGCCTGCACCTCCTGGCATTGAGCGCTGGTCGCCCTTGCGCTGATCGGCGCGCCGCAGCGCCTTCGCGCTCTGAGGACCCGGCTTGGCTAGGCGCGATCGTGCCGCCGATACCACGGCGCGTCCAGCCGGTGGTCGAGACCGGCCATCTCCAGCAGCTGGTCGACTTGGGGTGAACAGTTGACGAGCTTGAGGGTCCCGCCCTGGCGCCGGAGGTGCTGCTTGGCGCGGAGCAGCTCGCTCAGCCCGGAACAGTCCATGAACGACACCTGGTGGAGATCCATCTCAACGTGGCAACCGCCGGGGCGCCGAATGCTTTCCAGCATGCTGCTGAGCAGCCCGGCGGTCGCTGAATCGATCTCGCCGCGCACGCGCACCACGGCGCACTGGTCGGTGACGTCTACGTTGACGTCCAGCTGGTCCATAGCGATCTCCTCGACGAATCCACTCGACGAATCCAAAGGGACCGGAGTGCCTCTACCTCGACCACTGCTGGGGGCGTGCCAGCCCTCAGCGCAAGGGGCGGCACGCCGTTCAGGGCGGTCAGCGGGGACTGCAGCCTGCTGGCGTGGAAACACGTCCGCCGCAGCGGACATGGACGGCACCGGCTGGCGGGCCCGGCGCCCACAGGCGGACTCGACTCTTCCCACCGCCAGCTCTTTGATCATGTCTTCTTCTCGCCTGCTCGGCATGGGTGCGGGAACCTAGTGCGGTCACCGTGGCTTCCCCGCACCGGCCACGTCCGATCGGCTGGTGGTGAGGATCAGGTCGGCGACCGGCTCGGGCGCGTCGTTCATGGGCACATGGCCGCAGCCGGGCAACCACACCAGCCGCGCTCGCGGGATCCTCGCCAGTGCCCGTTCCGCCTGGTGGGCGGGCAGGATGCGGTCGCACGTGCCCCACGCGATCGTCACCGGAATGTCCGGCATGTCGCCGCTGAACAGGTCAGATGCCCGCCCGGCCCGCAACGTCGCAGTGAACCCCCGAGCCTCCCGCAGCGCTCGCAGTCCCGCCAGAACCGTCTCCGGCGGGCACAACCCGCTCTGTCCGTACAGGGTGCCGGTCAACACGGCGTGCCCGGCGGCGGTCCGCGACAGCCGCTCCAGAGCACCGTCCGGCAGCATCCTTGTGCCGCACCAGGCCGCGGCCAGCATCCCGAAGGCCTGCCGCCGTTCGGCTGGAGTCCAGAAGCCTGCGGGGGCCAGCGCGGTCACGCTGCGGGCCAGACCCGCCTGCCCCAGCCGCAGCGCGATCAGCCCGCCGAGCGAATGCCCCACCACGTGTGGCCGATCGAGCCTCAGCGCGGTGAACACCGCACCGAGCGCGGCGACCGCGGCCGGAAGATCACGGGGCACAGAGGCGGGCAGGTCCGGAGATTGCCCGAAGCCGGGCAGATCCACCGCGATCGTCTCGCGCTCGGCGATCAAGTGCGGCACCACCGCGTCCCACGCACGCCGATGGTGACCGATGCCGTGCAGCAGGACCACCGGCTCACCGGTCCCATGCCGCTCATACGCCATGGTGATCGGCGCCAGACCGGCCGCCCGGGCGTCCACGAAACGCGCCGCAGTTACCGGCATGTGTTCGGCGCTGGGCGAGGCAAGGGATGCCAGCGGCTGTCTCGCTTGGATCACATTGGGCAACCAGGCAGCCACAAGCGTCGCAGCGCGCAGAACCTCGCGCGGGCCGTTGGCTGCCAAGCGCAGAGACGAAAGCAGGGCGGCCATCAGATCACCTCACAACCGGATTGTCGGGCCGCATCTCCTCTTGCTCCCAAGTGCCGGGCCCATACCTGCAGAGACCTGAACCCTTGAGCGAAAGAGTCAAAGGAGCCTTCTCCCCGGCTGGCGCGACGTCATCGACATGGAGTCCACAGCTCTCCCCGGGCACTCGAGATAACGCCCACGAACCAGACGATCAACGGCGACGATCAACCGGCAGATGGCCGCCAGTTCCATGCCCCTCGGCCGACGATGGACGTGCATCTCCACGGTTTCCGGGGCCAACCACGAAGATGCACGTGCCTCCACGCTCCCGTGGTCCCTGCGCTGGAGGCAAGACGCGATCCCGGTAACTCCGAGACCGTCAAGTTGCCGATGACCGGCAATCAACAGTGACACAGCATGAAGCGGCACGAAGGGCGGTCACCACGATCAACGAGTTACCAGCATCGACGTCCTTTCCCGTCACAGTGCCAGGGCGTGCCCGCCGGTATGAGCTTGCCGATTGCGGGCAAGGGCGCCCATCGGAGGGAGGAGGCGAATCATCCATGTACGCCGCCCGGCACATCGTGTTGGTGCTGCTGACCTGGTTCGCCCTGTCCGGGACGATCCCGGGTGGCGCCGCACAAGACAGCATCCTGACCACGCGTGTCGACGGCGCCATCACCCCG
The DNA here is from genome assembly GCF_008065375.1 of Nonomuraea sp. SYSU D8015. Taxonomy (GTDB): domain Bacteria; phylum Actinomycetota; class Actinomycetes; order Streptosporangiales; family Streptosporangiaceae; genus Nonomuraea. Next base: position 65,408 of record NZ_MU084033.1, on the reverse strand, counting down.
GTTGTCGCCGAGCACGTGATCGACGGGCTGCGCGTGGCCGAGCGGGACGGGCACCAACTGTTCCTGGTCGAGTTGGACACCCCCGGCGGGCTGGACACCTCGATGCGCGACATCGTGCAGGCATTCCTGCGCGCTGATGTGCCCGTCGTCGTGTACGTCAGCCCGCAGGGCGCCCGGGCCGCATCCGCAGGAGCGATCATAACCTTCGCCGCGCACATCGCCGCCATGTCCCCGGGTACGACGATCGGCGCCGCCACCCCGGTCAATGCGCAGACGGGAGAAAAGGCCAGCGACAAGGTTATCAACGACGCGGCCGCATACGCCCGCACCGTCGCCGCCATTCGTGGACGAAACGTGGACTTCGCCGAGGCCACGGTCCGCCAAGGCCGTTCCGTCACCGCCGCGGACGCGTTGAAACTCAAGGCGATCGACCTGATCGCCCCCTCAAGGGCGAAACTCCTCCAGGACTTGGACGGCCGCCAGATCCGCATCGTGGAGGGCCAGACGGTGACGTTGCGGACCGCCGGAGCCGTGGTCGTCGAACATGAGCAGTCCTGGACACGGGACCTGCTGGGGCTTCTCGCCGATCCGAATCTGGCGTTCCTGTTCATCTCCATCGGCACGCTTGCCGTGATCTACGAGCTGGCCAGTCCCGGGATGGGGCTGGGCGGAGTGATCGGGGCCGTCCTGCTGGTGCTCGGCCTGTTCTCGCTCAGCGTGCTGCCGGTCAACGCCGCCGGCCTCGCGCTGCTGGCGCTGGCCGCCGCGCTGTTCATCGCCGAGGTGTTCGCTCCGGGGATCGGCGTGTTCGCCGGCGGCGGCGCGATCGCGCTCCTGCTGGCGGGGCTGTTCCTGTTCGAGGGCCAGGTCGCGGTCAGCCCGGCCGTGCTGCTGCCCACCACGGTGGTGGTCGCAGGTGCAGTCGTGGTCGCCGGCCGTCTGGCCACGCGGGCCCAGCGCGCCACCCCTGTCAGCGGCGTGCACACCCTCGTGGGGCAGGAGGTGGCCGTGCGCCGCACCGATGGCTCGGCTCCGCAGGTGTTCCTCGACGGCGCCTGGTGGACCGCTCACAGCAGGCAGGAGCCCTTGGAGGACGGTCAGACCGTGCGGGTGGTGGCCGTCGAAGGCCTCACCGTGATCGTCGAACCCATGGAGGAGAAGCCATGAGCCCGACAATGACCGGCATACTCGCCGCGGTCGGCGTGCTGCTGCTGATTCTGTTCGCGGCCATCAGGATCGTGCGCGAGTACGAGCGAGGAGTGATCTTCCGGTTGGGCCGGGTGATCGGCGCCAAAGGGCCGGGGCTGTTCTTCATCATCCCGATCGTGGACCGCATGGTGAAGGTGTCCCTGCGGACCATCACCATGGACATCCCGCCACAGGATGTCATCACCAAGGACAACGTCACCGTACGTGTCAACGCCGTCACGTATTTCAACGTCGTCGACCCCACCCGCTCGATCGTGGCGATCGAGGACCACGTCGCCGGCACCTCGCAGATCGCCCAGACCACGCTGCGGTCCATCCTCGGCCAGGTCGACCTCGACGAACTGCTCGTCAAACGTGAGGAGATCAACCAGCGGCTCCAGCAGATCATCGACGATGTCACCAACCCGTGGGGTGTGAAGGTCACACTCGTCGAGATCAAGCATGTCGAACTTCCCGAAACCATGCGCCGGGCGATGGCCCGCCAGGCCGAGGCCGAACGCGACCGGCGAGCCAAGGTCATCCACGCGCACGGCGAGTTCGAGGCCGCCGAGACCCTGGGACGGGCCGGGACCGTACTGGAGCAGCATCCGGCCGCGATGCAACTGCGGGTGCTGTCCACGATGGCAGAGGTCTCCACCGAACGAACCTCCACCCTGATCTTCCCGCTGCCCATCGAACTGTTCCGGCTCGTCGACACCCTCCGCCAGAGCGCGGCAGACGGCGGCGACCGGAATCCACCCGACGACAACCGCATCCAGACGGCGAGCGAGCCCACAGGTGCACCGCCATCCGGACGGACCGCCGGATGACCGTCCTTGGCAACACCGGCTACCTCAGCCACTAGCACATCGGTCGCCTGCCCTTCAGCCGGATGGATCGTCTCGCACCGACCCTGAGGCTGCCCCATCGACACGGACACGAGGTGATCGCGATGAGTCTTTCCAGACAGGAGCAGCGAGCCCTCGAAGAGATCGAGGAGCGACTCGCCTTCGAAGATCCCGATCTCGACGCCTTGCTCGCCAGGCCGCATCACGACGAAACCAGCACGGTGCTCTTCGGCGAGGCATGCCGAAAGGTCCACACAGTCCACACTGTGCCTGGGCAGGTGTGGCGGATAGCGGTCCTCCTGTTCGTCTCCGTATCCCTCATCGTCCTGGGCCTCCTGCTCACTACCTCTGGTTAGGCGCCCCAGGGTTGAACCCGGAGCGGCTGAAGTCGGCGGGTCTCGCAGCCCCGTCCTGTTGAGCGGAACTGGCAGGGGAGCCCGTCCAGGCCCGGCGCGAGCCCGATGGTCCGGATGCCCGGTCAGGATGGGGACGGCCAGGGCGAAGAGGTGAGTAGATGGCACGCCACTGTGAGGGGGTAGCAGGAACCTGTAGCTGGAGCGTTCGGCGTGCTGGAAGTCGAAGATCACGGGGATGCAGCTGCCGAGTGGAGCCGGTTAGCAGCGCTTGAGGGTGTGACCCTCCGCCGACCGGCTGCCGGGCAGGCAACACGAGCCCATCGCCGGCGATTCGAGAGCCTTGGAACGTGGTTGACTGCTTTCACCGAAAGCAGCCGGTCTGGCTTGGCGCCGCAGGCCACCAAGGTCACATACACGGGAGCGTTCGAACCAGGTTCCGCCGATGATGAGCGCGTTACGGACGATCATGTCCTTCCGCGTCGCGTTCGCCCCCGTATCGGGTTCGTATTCGTCTACCGGGTACGGGGAGGGTTCCTTGGCACCGCGAGAGCACAGCAGGAACGGCCAGGGGCTGCGAACAACGCCCGAAGTCCTTGCCATTTCACTCCTCGGATAGCTCGTCTTTCCCCAGGCCGGCTTGGGACATGGCTCGCTCGAGCTCCCGCGCCATCTGGGTACGGCCGTCGGTTTCCGTGCCCGACGACGCCACCAGGCGCAGATCTGGCTGAACGGCCCCGGTCTGCGGGTGGCGTTCTTCAGGAGTGGTCATGGCCAATCTCGATTCGCTCGGGTACCGTTCCGCTTCGCGATTACCCCCTTCTGCAGCGCCGATACCATCTCAACTCTGCTTTGGGGCGCTCCGAGAGGCCGCATGTGTCGCCAGCGTTTCTTCACCATGCTGGCCGGATGGCATGTCCCCGGCGTGTGAGCAAGACAGACCCCCTATCGTTCAGTCGGTGTGGTGTGATCAGGACGCCACACCTCTCGCGCCGAGCCGCCGTCGAGCCGCCGTCGAATGCTGGCTCTGCGCGTGCCTGGGCTGGCCCTCCGTTGAGGAAGATCCGGATTCCTTTGCTCTCCACGACCTGAGTGGCGTCACCAGGCCCCCGGTGGGGCAGAGCGTCAGCGCACCGCTCAGTTCAGTGACCGTATGGCTATACGGGTCGTCCGGCCCGGGCCCGACCGGGCGGTTTCCGAGGCGAGCTGATGCACGGCCCGGGCTGCGGTGTCAGCGAGGACCTGCGGTTGCTCCTTACCGGGTACGTGGGTCTGGCCGAATCTGTATCTGGTTGCTGACGTCAGCGACGCCTTCGGTGTCCCAGGCATCGTCCCCGGCCGCGCGCTTGGCAATCCACGACGGCACTTCGCCGCCCAGGATCACGACCCTCTGTTTGACGTCGACCTTCAGCTCGCTGTCTTTGGTGTGCGGGTTCTCCCGCAGCCGGTCGACGATGCGGGACTTGATCTGGCCGTCGGTGGGCTCGGTGCTAAGCGGCGCGCCCCACCAGCCGTAGTAGTAGCGCTCATTGGGGTAGGTCCACGGGTTCATCGGATACATGACTGCTCCTTGTGATGGTTGTGCCGCCTCGGTTACCCCTGACGCCCGGGCCTATACGAGCGTCCCGCAGACCGGAGCCGTGTGTGCCGAGACGGGGGAGGGCTGCCGTCATGTACCCGGTCACTGCGCGCTTCGCCGTGAGAACGGCGTCACAGGAGCTGTGACTGGCGTGACGGTTCTGATCGCCCTGGTGGGCGTCATGCAGGTGCCGATTCTGTCCCAACAGCGCCGGGAAGCAGTCCAAGTCCCCTGAAGGGCATGCTTGGCGGGTCCGAGACGGACGCCAACGGTGATGGGCACGTCGATGCCGCCACGGGATCGGCTCCGGAGGTGGATGGTGCCGGGGGATGGCTGTGGGGAACGTGTTCGCCGATGGGGATGAGTGGATGGGGAGGGAAGGCGCCCAGACCACCCCGGTACTCCGCCGGTGTCCCGGACGGGTCGAGAGGGCGACGAGTTCGCAGCCGCGTGGGCACGCGTGGGATCGGGGCCAGCAGATGTCGTCGACGGCGACTGCCGTCAGCCTCGGCTGACCATTCGCTGGTGTACGGACGAGTGCCACCGTGGCCTTGTCGTGGTCGCGGCTCTGTTTGATCGGTGGGGGTGCGAAGGTCGCCGCCGTGGCAAGGTCGTGTGGGCGGAGTTCGACGTCTTCACGGACACAGCAGAGCGCCACGCCTGGCTCGCCACTTTTTCCATGACCCCAGGAGTCGGGATAGGGGCCGGGAACGGGAAGCGTACCAAGCGCCTCCGGGCCTGCCTTCAGCGGGGAACGATGGTCGCCAGCACGGATTTCAAGCCCGCCATACGTCGGCGTGGTGCAACTTCCCGATGTGTTCGGCCTGGTGCTGCACCAGGGCGTGCAGTGTTCGGTGATCTCCCAAGGGCTGGGACGCCTGCTCAGGACTCCTCGCCCTCGTCCGTGAGCACCCCCACGCTGGGGACGCTGTCGCTGGTGGTTCCGTAGGACGCGAGGCGATGCGGCCCCACGGGGCGTGGCCAAGTGCTCCTACTTGTTGCCCGGCTCCTGTGTGCGGCTTTCGAACTCGGTGTGACCGTTCGGGCACTTAGGGATCTTGTCCCCTTCCTTCACCGACACCTTTTCGCTGCACTTGGCGCAGTGGAACACTCCGGTCTTCTGCGCCTTCTCCCCAGCGTGGGCCACCATCGCCATCTCCAGTCGCTTGGTCATAAGCGCCCTCGATGCCGCCCTACCCCTCCTCTGCGGCGGAGTACCGCTGAGGAAAGGAAGGAATGCGTCAAGCAGCCAGGACGACGGAGGGCCGAACGCTCAGCCGCCCCTTGGCGACCTTCCCCTGTGCAGGAGCAGCATCGCCGCGTCGTCGAGCAGCGGACCACCGACGTGGGCCACCAGATCTGCCCGCAACTCGTCCAGTGCGGTCTGCGGATCATTGGAGAGCAATACTTCGGCGCGCTCCTCCAACGCGTAGAAGACGCCGTCCGAATCTCGCGCCTCGATGACGCCATCGGTGTAGAGGAGTATACGATCGCCGTCCACGAACGACACACGCTGTGGCTTCGGGTCGGCGGGGCCGAGCGAAGCCAGGCCGAGGGCAAGCCCCTCCTCCTGCGGCTCCACCTTGTGAATGCGTCCGTTGCCGCAGATGAGCAGTGGGGATGGATGTCCGTGGTTCAGCAGGTGGATGGTGGTTTCGTCTATCTCAGCGATGATGGCGGTGACGAAAGCCTCCTCGCTGAGATGGCGGACCAGCGTGGCCTCCAACCGTGCACTGATGGCGGACAGGTCTGCCTCGTCGTATGCGGCCTCGCGGAATGCGCCCAGTACCCAGGCTGCGGTCTCGACGGCTTCCAGGCCCTTGCCCTGTACGTCCCCGATCAGCAGGCGTACCCCGTACGGTGTCGTGACGATCTCGTACAAGTCGCCGCCGATCCGCGCCTCTGCCATGGCTGAGGTGTAGGAGAGCGCCACTGACACATCTCCCGCCCGGCGCGGCACCGGGCGGAGCAACACGCGCTGAGCCACCTCCGCAACCAGTCGCACGTTGGCCAGCTCCCGCTCGCGACGCAGCCGCAGCCTGGCCGCGAGCATGCTCGCTCCCGTCACGCCGATGATGGTGGTGATGGTCAGGTTGTTCTGCCATCTGCCGAGCAGGTCGTTGTAGGAGGCCAGCGCAAGGCACGCGGCCAGGGCGATGAGTCCCACGACGAGGGTGCGGCGGACGCTTCCGTACACGCAGGCGAAGGTCGGGCCCAGTGTGAGCAGCGGCAGGAATCCCAGTGATGGGCCGGCGGACAGGTCGATCAGCGTGACTGCGGCGATCACGACGAAGGGCAGCGCTTGCAGGGTGGGGTGTGAGCCCAGGGGCGATCTCATCTGCGGCTCATCCTTTTGATCCCGGTGCTGTGGCAGGATGTGTCGGCGAGCGCCGGATGCGGGACCACGAAGAGCATCGGATCATTACAGCAGCGCTTCGTTGTGATGACCAGGCCGCTAACCGCCCGGGGTGGGGGAGTAGGTGGCACGCCATTGGGACGGGGGCAGCACGGGCAGTTGCTTCTGGATGGCGCCTGCGTCCCGGAAGGTGAAGGTGACCGCGATGTAACTCCCGCTGCGTAGCTGTTTGGTCAGTCCTTGGAGGACCGCCTGAGGCTTCGGCCCGCCGCCGACGAGTCGGCCAGGGGGCAGCTCCACGCTTCCGCCAGGGATCGTGGCCGTGGAGAACCAGGCGGGTGCCTGCACGGAGACGAGCTTGTCGGGCTGGGCGCGGTGACTGATCAAAGTCACGTAGAGGGGGGCGTTGGATCCAGGAGGCAGGGGACTGCCGGAGGCGCCTCCGATCACGAAAGCGTTTCTGATCATGATGTTGTTGAAGGTCTCGTTCGCTCCCACATTGGGTGCGAACTCCTCCGTGCTGATGCCTGGATCCTCGCTCCCGCATGCGGACAGCATCAGGAGAAGCGCCAGGACCAACGTCGGCAGTTTCATGCCCTTCTCCCATCCGGCTGGCAGAATTTCGCAGCCCCGGTTACCCCTTGCACGCGCTGGTAACCCTGCATGGGCACACGGGCGCTCTAGACCCGTCAGGGAGTTTGGATCGCCACGCCTGGGGCGACGTCCAACAGCTTCTTGAGCTCGTTTGCCCTGCTCGTGGCCTGTATGCGCGGTCGTGGCGGCGATCCTGGAGTGGAAGGTCACAGCCCGGCTTCCACAGGACTGGGGAGGGATCACCGTGAAACGCATGCTTCTCGCGGCGGCCGTGGCGGTTGCCGCAACGATGTCCGGCGCCGCCGGCGCATCGGCCGTCTCGCCCGCACTGTCGCCAGAGATCTCACCACCGCCCTCTCCCGACATCTCTCCGCCGGTATCTCCGGACATGTCGCCCTCGCCGGAGGCCAGCCCGTTCGGGGCTGGATGTGCCGCGATCGAGGACAGCCTCGCCGGCATCGCCGACCAGCCGGTCGGGACCGCGATCTCTGAGGTGCCCGAGCTGTCCATGCTGGCGGACGCGGTGGAGCAGGCCGGTCTGGCCGACCGCTTGAACGACGCCAAGGACATCACGGTCTTCGCGCCGAACAACGAGGCCTTCGAGGCGATCCCGCAGGAGAGGCGGGAGGCGGTCATGGCGGACAAGGAACAGCTCACCAGGATCTTGTCCTATCACGTGGTGGAGGGCAGGAAGGCGCCCGCGGACCTGGAGGGCGCCACCCTCAAGACCCTGCAGGGCGGGGAGCTGACCGTGAAGGGCTCGGGTGATGATCTTACGATCAACGATGCGAAGGTGGTCTGCGGCAATATCCCGACGGCCAATGCCACCGTGTACGTCATCGACAAGATCCTCATGCCGCGCTAGCCATCCCCGTCCCATGACGGAGGCCGCAAAGCGCCATCGACCAAGCGAGTCGCACGATCGGCTTGGTGATCGTGCTCTTCGCCGCTGGCTGACGGGAAACGGTCGGCCCGGGGGAGGAGTGTGTCCGATTGGACTGGACACACTCCTTACACTGCCCTGCCGCATGGGCCAGCTCGGCGACCGTCGCGCCGGAGGCGAATCCGCAACGCTGTGTGTCGCATCAGGTTTCCAGGAGGGGCGCGTGTCGGTCTCCTTTGGCTGGTCCGCGTTGGCCTGCTCACCGGCCCGGATGCTCTGTGATCACACAGGGTTTGCCGCGGCCTCCATGCCGGCGCCTGGATGTTGTTCATCACGGGGCCGAAAAAGGGAGTCATCCGCCGAGCCGCCGAGCCGGCTACGGCGACACGGTTACCGTCTCCACCCCGCAGGATCGGGCCACGGGGTCACGGCCGCTGGCACCAGCGCAGATGGCCCCACGTCAAGATCTTGATGGGGTGGAGCTGCCGGTGAGCTCCAAAAAGGTCAAGTCTCTTTCGCCAGGCCCTCAGCCTCACCCGTCAGGTGAAGGGTTTCGCCGTCCACCCCGGCCACCTGATCGGGGCCGACGTAGAAGTCGCGGGCGAACAGCCCTCGGGCGTCGACCTTGACGAAACCCGTCCTCAACAGGCGTTCTGCGAGAGCGGGCGGAACATCCGGTTCGGCGTCGGCGAAAACCTCGGCCACTGCCTGCACCAGGCCACGATCGGTCCCGGCCATCTGCCCCTGAGAGGTGACGGCTTGCGGGTCGCCCATCTTCACCAACTCGACCGTCCCGACCTCCTTGCCGGTGCTGTCGACGACCTTCATACCGGGACGCACCTCGGACATCGCCGCCTGGCCAGGTTCCTGCATGCCATCCATGGGCAAGGCTCCTTTCTTCGCCGAGCTTTCGCGCCTACCCGCAAGCGGACAGGACACTCCCCGTGGGCCACCGCACGGAGGGCGAGGTTCCGCCTTGACGATGAGAGAGCTTCGCCTGTGCGCACCCTCTTGCCTGTGACTTGCGCGCAGATGGCGGCCAGGATGGTCTGGTTGATCGACGTCCATATTGTCGCCGGGTGGCTCGCCGACATCGCCGAGTCCGAGCGCATGCAGACGGTGTGCCGTGGGGTTCTTCGAGTGGTGCTTTGGTGCAGGCTCGGCCAGCTGCTGGCGCTTCGGAACCTGGACGTATCAGGGCGCTGCCCTTATGGACGCCCGTATGGACGCGGATGGCCATGACGATGCTGGACTTCTCATCGGCCGCTCCGCCGCCACCGGATGTCGGCGTAAAGGGTTCCGGTGCAGAGCCACGTACAAGTAGGCGTGCAGAGATGATCAGCGCGCCGGCCGCGGTGTGATCGTGAAGCTGAAGCAGTAAAGCCCAGCTCCTTGTCACACCTGCGGCATCAACGGGTAATGCTTGTGACCCAGATCTTCTGGCGCCCCACCGGATCAGCGAGGGCCGTCTCCGGTGCAGGTGAAGGCGTGCTCTCCTTGGGAGCGCCTGCGCGGGAACAGGCTCAGTACGGGAACTCCCAGCGCTCACCAGTCGGCAAGTCCCGTACGAGCAGGTCCGGTCCGGCCAGGCGCACAGCGTCCGAGGCGGTGCCGCTGGTGCGGAACAGCCGGGAGAGCGGATCGTGCCCGTGGGCGTCGTGCACCGGCACCAGAGCTCGCGCCCCAAGCACGGACGACCCGGCGACGGCCTGCCGCGGGCCCATCACCAGGCGCGGGCCGAAGACCGGGCGCAACCCGTTGACCGGCAGCAGGGCGAGGTCCGCCGGCGGCTGCTCGGCCCGGTACCGCTTCAAAAGCGCGACCTCGGCGATCTCACCGCCGAAGAACACCTGGCCGAGCGGCGTCCCGAACGCATAAGCGTTGTTGGGCCACACCAGCGTCCGCCCTGCGGGGACCACCCGCATGGAGACGCCGGGGGCGATGTCGCGGGTTTGCCCCCAGCGCAGGCGTTCGGCACGCAGGAAGCCCAACGCTCTGGCGCGGCGAGCCATGCCGGAAGTGGGCACGTACACCGGTGTGGTGTCCTTGGCCGGTAAGGTGCGCAGCCCGCGCAGATCCCAGTGGTTGGTGGCCAGGTTGGTGACGACGATGGCAGCGAGTGGGGGCAGGTCCCGGATCTCCAGGCCCAGCGGCTCCCCGCGGCGCAGCCACCACCGTTCGGTGAACCACGGGTCGGTGAGTACGGCGTGGCCGTCCAGTTCCAGCAGCACGCAGGAGTTGATCACGCGGGTGACCGCGATCGTTGGCTTGATCATGCCGTCAGCGTGCCGGTTAATGTATACATGAAGTCAATGGCCATCGGGGAGCTGGCAGAACGGTTCGGGCTGGCCACGCACGTGCTGCGACATTGGGAGAGCATGGGCTTGCTGGAGCCCGCGCGGCGCGCGGGCGGTCAGCGCGAATATGGGCGGGCGGATCTGGAGCGGGTGGCACTGATCCTGATGGGCAAAGAGGCCGGTTTCACGCTGGGAGAGCTGCGTGTGCTGCTGTCCGCCCCCAGCCCGATGGACCACCGTGACGTGCTGCGCCGCCACGTCGAAGAGCTCGAACAGCGCATCTCGCGGGCACGGATGGCCAAGGAACTGATCGAGCACGCGCTCGCCTGCCCGCACACTTTCGCCGAATGCGAGCACGCTCGCGACCAGATCGCAGCCCGGATTCCCCCGCTGCCCGATCAGGTCTCGAACGACGCTTCCTAGCGGAGGGCGTGCCGCCGGGCGGACCGGACCAGAGCCTCACGAACTCGACTCGACGGCAGCACGCCGGACGCAGCGAGGACGCTGACAGCTCTGCACGTCTACTCGTACTCACCGTGCACATCAAGGAGACCGTGCACATCAAGGAGTACGCCGACACCAGATCAAGCCCTGGTCAGGCAAGCGTCGGCCGGAATCGGGTGCGTGATCGAGGTGGGCGTTGACGGGCATGCACCTCGTGCGAGGGATAGTTGATCGCTGGAAGCCGGCGTTCCACCGTGGCGTCGTGGCCGGCTGGCCCGGTTGGACTTGCCGCACCTCAGGTTGAGGTCGGTGAACGCTGTTCGCAGGGGGCGCCCTCCGTGCCGGGGCAGGGACTTTCGCCGGTCTTCAGCAGCATCACCACCCCGATCAGGAACAGCAGGTAGGCCAAGCCCACGAGAAGCACCCACGCACCTTTCGGCATGGTGGGCCGGCAGGCCTGGTGCGGTGGCCCGGCGCCGTTCCCGCCAGGTGGTCCAGCGAGTATGGCATCGAGGTCTGGATCATCAAAGGCCAGGCACTCTTCTATCTCATCGAGCGCCTGCTGTTCCTCTCGCGAGAGTCCCATGACGTCACGCGGCGCCAGCCGCTCTCTCGGCTCGCAACATGCTCCTTGCAGTCCAGGGTGTGTGCCCCTGAGGGATCGTCAGCGTGGCGGCGATCTGCCCAAGACACGGTCGTTCATATCCCAATTGCAGTATGCAACTCTTCCTGGGCGTAGGGAAGAAGGGGTGACCGCCTCAGCCTTCAGCGTCATGAAAGGGGGACGTCGTGGCCCCCTCTCTGGGGTGCCAGCCCACGGTGTCCGTGCGCGGGGGTCAACGGCTCGAGGGAGTTGTATGAGGCCGCGCGAGCGGGGCAAGGGCACCCTGATGAAGACATCGGCCGAACTTTCGCACCCCGCGGAAGCACGATCCTTGCCCCAGGGCAGGGGAGGCGATTATGTCCCGCAACGATCCGCGCGACGCCGACAAGCGGCACGGCGCTGACAAGCGGCAGGACCAAGACATGAGAAGCGTGGTCGAAACGGCCACCTGGCCGCCACCGTCACGCTCCTTCTGGGTGGGAGCGGTCGTGGGGACGGTGCTCGCCGTCGCCACCGCCCTGCTGATCGTTCAAAACGGCTCGTCCGTGCCGCTGCAGTGGCTCACCTTCCGCTTCACGGCGCCGATGTGGCTGTTCCTGTTGTCGTCGGCGATCTCGGGGGCGGTGCTGGCGCTGCTCGCCTGGGGCCTTTGGCGGCGGGCCCGGACCCATGCCAAGGCCCGGCAGGAAGCCGCGCAAAGACTACGCAAAATGGTCGGCAAGTCGCCCTGAAGCAGGCCATCCGTCCATCAAAGGCTGACATCCGGCGTCGGTGCGCTCACGGCTCACGTCGGTCTACCCGCTCGTCCAGGGACAAAAAGAGGAAGGGTATGGAGTGGGCATTGACTCGATCTGGGCCTGGGCCGTGGTCGTCGGCGTCGTCCTGGCGCTGTTCGTACTGGACTTCCTGGTCGCGGTCCGCCGTCCACACGCGGTGGGGATGCGCGAGGCGGCGCTGTGGTCGGCCTTCTACATCGCGGTGGCGGTGGCGTTCGGGCTGGCCCTGTGGCCGCTGGCGGGTCCGCAGATCGCATCGGAGTACATCACCGGATGGCTGGTGGAAAAGAGCTTGTCGATCGACAATCTCTTCGTCTTCGTGATCATCCTGACGCGGTTTCAGGTGCCCGAGGAATACCGTCAAAAGGCGCTGCTGTTCGGCATCGCGGCCGCGCTGGTGCTGCGCGCCGTCCTGATCTCCGTGGGCGCGGCCGCGATCACCCTCTTCTCGCCCACCTTCCTGCTGTTCGGTTTGATCCTGCTGTGGACCGCCATCCAGCTCGCCCGCCACCGCAACGAGGATCCCGATGTCAGCGGCAATCCGGTGCTGCGTTGGACGAAGCGCACCCTGCCCACCACAGAGAACCTGCACTCAGGCCAGCTGGTCGCCGAGGAGGACGGCAGGAAGGTCATCACGCCGCTGTTCCTGGTCTTCGTCGCGATCGGCACCACAGACCTGCTCTTCGCGCTCGATTCGATCCCGGCCATCTTCGGCATCACGCAGCACCCGTTGATCGTCTTCGCGGCCAACGCCTTCGCGCTGCTGGGTCTGCGTGCCCTGTACTTCCTCATTCAGGGCCTGCTCGAACGCCTGGTCTACCTTTCACTCGGACTGTCGCTCATCCTCGCCTTCATCGGCGTCAAGCTCATCCTGGCCTTCCTGCACCAGGACGTCACCCAGGCGATCCCCGAGATCCCCAGCATGATCTCCCTGGCTGTGATCCTGACGATTCTGCTGGTCACGGTCGTGGCGAGCATGTGGCGGGTACGCCGGCACCCCGACGAGCGCGCCCACGCGGGCGCCTTGCGCCATCTCCGCAAGCAGCAGCCGGAACGACCTGAAGAGACAAGCCGGCGCGACACGGGCAAACACTGAACCTCGAAGACCGCTGATGCACCCGTTCGGCGGTGGTCGCACACAACCCGTCGCGGTCAGTGCGCACCGGCGGTTGACGGGTAGATGGCCAAGGCCGCTCGCTCGGCGCCGACGCCGTCAACGAGATCCTCCGCGCGGCCGCCACCCGTGCCCGCGTGCCGAGGACGGGGGAGTACACGCACAGCCCGTGCGAGCCGCTGACGCTGGGCAAGCAGGTGTGACCTGCCGGGAGCCGCGTCGCGCGGCGCTGATCATCCGGGACGCCCTCGCCCTGCTCGAGTGGCAGAACGTGCTCGCCGACGTCGCCGGCGCGGGCTCACCCCGCTGTTCCACACCAACATGATCTCCTACGGCGAGATCCAGCGGTCGCGAAGTGATCCGGGCGGTCGTTGATCAGGCGTTCTTGGGGCGGGGGCCGAGAGCTTGGAGGGCGGCGTTGACCTCCTCGGGAAGGCCGTTGGAGACGGGACGGGCGCTCTTGTGCGGGAAACGCCTGGTGACGTGCTCCTCAGCGGCCGAGCCGGGAAGCACGTAGACCGGTTCCTGTTTGTCCTGGAGCGGGCGGACCACGGTGTCGAGGTGATTTTTGCGGTCGGCGAGATAGGGGCCGATGACGTCCTCGCCGGCGGGACAGGCGGCCATGCAGTAAGCGGCCTTGTAGCTGGGCTTGTAGCTCAGGCTCTGCCACATCGAGGCCGACTCTGAGGGGGTGACGCGGGCGCGGTAGTCGTCGCGGTCGTCGCTGTCGGCGATGGTCTCGACGAAGTCGGTGAAGCCGCTCATGAACTCCCGGTAGTTGTGGGTGTAGCAGGCCTGGAAGTCGAATCCCCCGTCCTTGGTGATGGCGCCGACCGGGCAGGCGGCCACGCACAGCTTGCACTCCAGGCACGGGTTGAAGTCGATGGGCCCGTCGGGCCGGTCGACGACGGCGTCGGTGATGACGGTGCCGAGCAGGATGAAGTTGCCGAAGCGGGGATGGATGACGTTGCGGTGAATGCCCATCCGGCCGAGCCCCGCCGCCTCGGCGATCACCTTGTGTGCGATCACCCAAGCCCGGCCGGGGAACTCGTCCATCTCCTGCGGGAAGCCCGCGGCCGGGTAGACGGCGCGGTACCCGGCGTCCTGGAGCATGCGGGCGATGCGCCGGGCGACCTGGTCGATCTCGTCGTCGGTCTGGTGGAATTCGGCGTTGGCCAGGCTGCGCTGGGGAGCACGCACGTTGTCGCGGTTCATGCGCTGGCATATCGCGATGTAGGTGCGCGCGCCGGGCAGCGCTTTGACGGCGTGCTCGCGTTCGCTCGCGGCCTCGGGCGCGTCAATGGACACGAAGCCCATGTCGTCGGCGCCGGCCTGAAGGCAGAGTTCCCGCAGCCGGTCCGCGTTGATCATCGCATTCACGGGCTCCCGCCGGCTCGCGCGGACCCGCTGCACGGTCGGGTGGTCGTCCAGCCGCATCAGGCACCCCTCATCTCAGCTGAGTTGCTAATAAGAACCTAGGGTGGCTGGGTCCTGTAATGCAACCCAAGTGGGCTAGGATCGAGGTCATGGGGTGGATCGATCTGGACAGCCGGGCCTGCTCCATAGCCCGCACCCTGGAGATCGTCGGGGACCGGTGGACGCTGCTGATCCTCCGCGACGTCTTCAACGGTGTACGCCGCTTCGCCGACCTGCAGCGCCACCTCGGCATCGCCCGCAACGTCCTCACTCAGCGGCTGACCGCCCTGGTGGACGCCGGAATCCTCGTCCGCATCCCCTACCGGGAGCCCGGGACGCGCAGTCGCCACGAGTACGAGCCCACCGACCGTGGCCACGAACTCCTCTCCGTCCTGCTGACGATCATCGCCTGGGGCGACCGCCACCTCGCCGACGCCTCCGGCCCACCCGTCCACGTCCGCCACACCGCATGCGGTGCCGACGTCCGCCTCGTCCCAGTCTGCGAGGCGGGCCATGCCATCAAGAGCGCATCAGAGGTGCTGATCGAACCCGGCCCCGGCGCCCGCCCGGCCAGACGATCATCTTCGGTGTCAAGCCAGATGGACTGACCCGATAGAGGACCCGGGCCCTTGGCGTGTCCCGTCATCGGCGGATTGATCGGCTGAGACCAGAGAACTGGTACTTGCCGCCGCACGAGCGGTGACGGCACCGATCGCGCAGATGATCGCGAACCCGAAGAGTGTCCTTCCTCATCTCGGACGCGGCCTCGTACATGACCGGCGCGGACATCACGGTGGACGGCGGCTGGACGTCCGGACCAGCCATGATGTCGCAGCACCTCGACACCACCGACTGGACCGCCCCGGGGCGGCGGTGGACTGGCCCGACAGCATCCCGTTCCTGATCCACCCGGTCGGCGCTGCGGATCGGCCGAGGCGGTGAGATCAGCCTGGGCGTAATTCATGACGGTTCCAAGCCGGCGGCTCTCTGGCTGGCAGTCATCGCCGACGCATGGGGTGGGTGAGCGCCCGCATGGTGGTAGCACGCGTACAGGTCACCAAGAGCGCCGGGCGGGAGCGGAATGCGGTGGACGCTTGTTTGGTGATCATTGATACGTTGGTGTCAGGTGTGCCGGGAAGTCTGGTCGGCGATGTCCTGTCGCCGATTCGGAAGAGGCTTGCCGATGCGTGCGCGCGATCTGACCTCGGACTTCCCCACCGTTACTGTGGGCACCGCCATCATGGAAGCCGCCCGGCTGCTGGCCGAGCGGGATCTGCCCGGCCTCATCGTGGTCGACGGGCGGGGTCTGCCGTTGAGCGTCCTGCCGGGCACGCAGGTACTGCGTCTTGCCGTGCCGGCCTACTGCCAGCAGGACCCGGCGCTGGCCCGGGTGGTGGATGAGGCGCACGCTGACCGCTTCCTGCGGTCCTTGGCCGGAAAGACCGTACAGGAAGCGCTGCCGAGCCAGCCTCGCGAGCTGCCGATATCCGATCCCGATGCCACGGTGCTGGAGCTGGCGGCGCTGATGGCCCGCACTCGTAGCCCGCTCGTGGCGGTGGTGGACGATGGGCGGCTGCTGGGTGCCGTGACGCTGCAGGCGCTGCTGGACTGGGCGGTGGCCGCGTGACCGTCACCGCATGGGCGGCGGTGGCGGTCTTCCTGGCCGCGTACGCGCTGATCGCCACCGAGAAGGTCCCTCGCGTCGTGGCGGCGCTCGGCGGAGCGGGGATCATGCTGCTCATTCACGCCACCGACGCCGAGGCGGCCTTCTTCTCCGAGTCGACGGGCATCGACTGGAACGTCATCTTCCTGCTGCTCGGGATGATGGTCATCGTCGGCGTGCTGAAGCTGACCGGGATCTTCGAGTACCTGGCGATCTGGGCGGCCAAACGGGCCAAGGGGTATCCGTACCGGTTGATGGTGCTGCTGGTGGTGATCACCGCCGTCGCCTCGGCGCTGCTGGACAACGTCACCACCGTGCTGCTGATCGCGCCGGTGACGTTCCTGGTGTGCGAGCGGCTGGCGCTGCCGGCGGCGCCGTTTCTGATCGCCGAGGCGATGGCGTCCAACATCGGCGGCGCCGCCACGCTGGTCGGCGATCCGCCGAACATCATCATCGCGAGCCGGGCCGGGCTGAGCTTCAACGACTTCCTCATCCACATGGCGCCACTCGTGATCATTCTTATGGTCGTCTTCATCGGGATGTGCCGGATCCTGTTCGGCAAGTTCTTCCGCTACGACCCCGAACGGGCGGCCGAGGTGATGGCGCTCAACGAGCGCGAGGCCATCGCGGACCGGCGGCTGCTGTGGCAGAGCCTGGCAGTGCTGGCCCTGGTCATGGCGGCGTTCGTGCTGCACCCGGTGCTGCACTACGAGCCGTCGGTGGTGGCCATCTTGGGCGCGGGCATCCTGGTGGCCGTCACGAAGGTCACCACGCGGGACGCGATCGGCGAGGTGGAGTGGCCGACGCTGGTGTTCTTCGCCGGGCTGTTCGTCATGGTGGGCGCGCTGGTGGAGACCGGCGTGATCGGCCAGATCTCACAGGCCGCGGCCGAGGCCACTCAGGGACAGCTCGGGCTCACCACCATGGGTCTGCTGTGGGCCTCCGCCGGGCTGTCGGCGATCGTGGACAACATCCCGTACGTGGCCACGATGAGCCCGATCGTGGCCGAACTGGTCCAGGCAGGCGGCGGCAACGATGCGGCCCAGGTGCTGTGGTGGGCACTGGCCTTCGGCGCCGACCTGGGGGGCAACGCCACCGCCGTCGGCGCGGCCGCCAACGTGGTCATCCTCGGCATCGCGGCCCGCAACGGCACGCCGATCACCTTCTGGCAGTTCACCAAGTACGGCCTGGTAGTGACCGTGATCACGATCGCGTTGTGCGTGCCGTACCTGTGGCTGCGTTACCTCTGAGCCACGCCGGCCACGTCGCGCCGACTCACTGCACCGGCCCCTACCTTGCCCCTCGCCGGAGCTTCGGACGTCCTGGCCGCCGGGCGGGGTCCACACCCGACGTTCCCAAGGTTAACCCCGGCAAAATGGAACAAACGCCCACAGAAAGGACTGGCTACGGTGTCGGCTGGAGGCTGTCTGGTGGATCTAGACGCTGTCGCTGATGAGCTGTATGGGCTGCTGCCCAGCGACTTCACCGCAGTCCGCAACGAGCGCGCCAAGGCGGCCCGTGATGCCGGCGATCGTCATCTGGCCGAGCAGATCCGCCGTCTGCGCCGGCCGACCCTGGCGGCTTGGGCGAGCAACCTGCTGGTCCGCAAGCGGCCGCAGGAGATTGGGCCACTGCTCGAGTTGGGGCAGGCGCTTCGGCGGGCGCACCAGGAGCTGAATGCAGAGCAGTTGCGGGAGCTGTCGGACAAGCGGTGGCAGGTCATTTCCGCGCTGGCCCGGCAGGCGGGGACACTGACCGCTCAGGCTGGGCGGCGCATCAGCGAGGATGCGCAACGCGAGGTCAAGGAGACGTTGCAGGCGGTTTTGGGCGACCCTGCCGCGGCCCGTCAGTGGGGCCAGGGTCGGCTGACGAAGCCGTTGACCGTGCCCGTGACGGGCTTCACCGTTGTCACGGGCAACCAGCGAGCGCCGGAGCGCCCTCGGCCCAAGGCCGCCAGCGGCCGGCTGACCGACCTCGACACCGCAGGCCATCGCCGCAAGCAGCAGTTGGAACGCGCCCGCCGCCAGGCCTCGGACGCCGAACGGGAGCTGCAGGAGCGCGAAGATGAGCTGGCCGCTGCCCATGATGCGCAACGGCAGGCAAAGCAGCGGCAGCAGCACGCAGAGCAGCGGGTTGCAGATCTGACCCAGCGGCTCAAGAAGGCCGAGGACGAGCGGCGTCAGGCCCAGGCCGTCGCCCGCCAGGCGCGCGACCGGGCCCGCCGTGGCGATCGGGCCGTCCGCGAGGCGCGGCGCCGGGCGCAGGACGCCGCGGCACATGTCCGGGAGCTGAGCGAGCGGGTGCAACCGCCGCGCTGAGAAAGGAGGGGATCAGCAGTGGCGCGAGCGATATGGAACGGGGTGCTGACGTTCGGGCTGGTGTCGGTGCCCGTGCAGCTTTTCACGGCCACGGAAGACCACAGGGTGCATTTCCGCCAGTTCCAGCGAGGCACTTCCAACCGCATCCGCTACCGGCGGGTCAACGAGGCGACGGGCAGGGAGGTCGACTACAACGACATCGTTAAGGGCTACGACCTGGGTGGTGGCGACTACGTGATCGTTGAGCCGGAGGAGCTGGACGAGATCGCCCCTGGCAAGTCACGGATGATCGACATCCGCGGCTTCGTCGACCTCGACCAAGTGGAACCGGTCTACTTCGACCGCACCTACTACCTCGCCCCCAACGGCGAGGAATACACCAAGGTTTACGAACTGCTGCGCACCGCCCTGTATGAGGCGAACAAGGCCGGTATCGCCACATTCGTCATGCGCCGCAAGCAGCACCTCGTGGCGCTGCGCGCTCAGGAGGACGTCCTGGTCCTGCACACGCTGCACTGGGCTGATGAGGTCCGTGATCCCCACCAGGAACTGCCCGTGCTGCCCGAACATACCGAGACCCGGGGCCAGGAGCTGGATACCGCTCGCCAGCTGATCGATGCTCTGTCGACCGACTGGCATCCCGAGGACTACCACGACACCTACTCCGAGCGTGTCCATGAGCTGATCGATGCCAAAGCCAAGGGCCAGCAGATCATCAGCGAAGCAGGCCCGCCCGAAGCCACCAACGTCATCGACCTCATGCAAGCCCTCAAGCGCAGCGTCGAAAACGCGCGTCAAGCCCGGCCGCAGTCGCGGGGCGGGGACAAGACCCCGAGCGTGCCCGCCGCCGGGAAGGAGGCCCGCAAGGCACGTACCGATGCTGGATCTGACGACCGGGATGACCTTGTCAGGATGAGCAAGCACGAGCTGTACCAGCGGGCCAGAGAAAGGAACATCGCCGGACGGTCGAAGATGAACCGCGGCCAGCTCATCGACGCCCTCGCCAAGACGGAAAGCATCGCCGCTGCGTCGTAAGGAAGATCACCCAATCGCCTCGCCCGGCTCCTGCCCATCCGGGGGTTTGCATCGAAACCCGGGCGGTCACCCTTCCCAAACCAAGATCAGCGGGATGCAGGGGTTCGCCTGCGGCCTGCTCGAGCAGTACAACGCCGGCCCAGCGGGACGGGGCCTCATTGATCAGGACCGGGGGCGTCGTCGAAGCGTTCATACACCCCCTGACAAGCCCGGGCATCGGTAAGGCGCCGCCGGCGCCCCATTCGGCTTCGACGCCGCCTGATAACGGTTTGGGAGGTAATCCAGGCCGTCTGTATGGCAAGCAGTGCGGCGGGTAACGGCGCCGGCATGTCCCGAACACGTACGCATGTGGCTCATGGACTGATAGAGCTGCATACACCACCGTTTGCCTCTGCCCCTCAGCAGGCGCGTGATCTTGCGCTGGCCGCGACGATGGCCTGGGGCCTGCCGCTTCCAGTTGATGAGGTCATCTTGGTGGTAGGCGAGCTGGTGACGAACGCCGTCCGATGGGCGCGCACTCCCATCGGCGTCCGCCTGGCCATGCGCCAAGGCGTTGTCCGGATCGAGGTCGCCGACGGCGACTGCCGTGCGCCCCGGATGGCCACTCCATACGGTACCGATGAACGCCATCGTGGTCTCATCGTCGTGGCGGCCCTGGCTGACCGGTGGGGATGCGAACGCCGCCGCCGAGGCAAGGTTGTGTGGGCGGAGTTCGATGTCGCCACGGGCGCCGCCGCCCAGAGCGCATGTCCTGTCGCCGTCGATTGCGCGATGGCGCCGAGGACGTAGGAGTGGGCAGCCGCGGGTGAGACATCCGACGGGTGCGAGCACAAGTGATCCTTACGTGCTCGCTGGCCCCTCCGGGGCTGGCGCCTTGGGCTCCATGAAGGCCTTTGCCCCCTGCTCCAGGCGTAGTCCTCCACCAGGGATCGACTGGCGCTCCAGATTCCTGATGGCTGAGTAATTGCTGAGTGCCGGGCGGCGATGCTCGGATGGCCCTTGACGTGCGGTTTCTGCTTTGATGCTGTCCCCAGGCATACCCGCGATGCCGCTGTTACCGCCGAGGTGAATAGGTGTCGGCCGTGCGGCGCAGGCCGTAAATGAGAATTGCGGCGAGCGTCACGTGCAGTACGACTATGGCGACCTGAGCGCTGCTTGTTCCCATGGCGAGCGGACCGGCCAGGGAGTACAGAAAGACCCCGATCGCCAGGAGGGTCCAGATCCTAGCTGCTTGAGGCGTCCAGTGCTCAAGCGCCGCAAGTGCCGCCCAGCCTGCCAGGCCGGCGAGCCCGCTGACGACCACGACGGATTCCGGGGTTGCCCAGCGACTTCCGGTGAGGTTGACGTCGGTGACGAAGACAGCGATCGCCCAGACGATGAGTGCGGCCAGCACGGTAGCAAGAACTGTCAGCATGCGGGCGATCCGGCGTTGGATGGCTGGCGGGGTGGCGAAGGTCGTCACGAATGGGACCTCCTCACGTCGCTTTCTCGCAGGCCCGGACGGCTCCTAGCCTGCTCCTCCGGTCGCGTGGCCCTGCTGCCGTGAGGGCCGCCCGACCGGTCCGATGATTAGGTACGTCCTGCTCTGTCTAGTATATGCATAGTGCAACATTTGCTGTAGGCACAAAAGTGTCGATGCTCGAAAATTTCCGGCGCTTTATTCCATGCATACGGAAAATGTTGCATACTGCAACTGGATGTGAGGGTCAACCTGGAGGCGACATGCCTAAGACAACGCCTGTCACGTCGGAGCAAGCTCACACTGAAGACGGATGGTACGACCCGGCGGAGAAACTGCTGTTCGAGGAGCTCGCCGCCCTCCCGCCCGGCCATCCCGCCAGGGACCGAATCCGTAACGACCTGGCGGTGCGCCATCAAGGATTGGTCACGAGGCTCGCCAAGCGCTTCCTCAACCGGGGGGAGTCCCTGGAGGACCTCCTCCAGTCCGGCAACGTCGGCCTGGTCAAGGCCATCGACGGCTACGACGTGACGCGGGGACATGTGTTCACCGCGTACGCCGTCCCGATGATCCTCGGGGAGATCCGGCGGCACTTCCGCGACACGGGCTGGGCGGTACACGTGCCCCGCCGAGTGCAGAACCTCAAAATTCTGGTTCATGCGGCGTGCGACGAACTCGGGCAAAGACTCGGACGCCGCCCCAACCCGCAGGAACTGGCCCAGGAGCTCGATGTGTCGGTGGAAGAGGCTCACGAAGGCCTCGCAGCCGACGAGGCCTACAGCTGCCTGTCACTGGACGCCATCATCAGCGAGGACAACGACCGCCGCGACGAGTCGACGGTGGCACAGCCGGATACGGACCTCGACCTCATCGTCGAACGCATCACGCTGTGGCCGCTGCTCGGCGAACTCCCAGAAAGGGAACGCGAAGTCCTGCTGATGCGGTTCTTCGGCAATCAGACCCAGTCCCAGATCGCGACCACGCTGGGTGTCTCGCAAGTGCACGTCTCCCGGCTGGAGGCCAAAGCCTGCGGTGAACTGCGCCAGCAGATGCAAACCGTATGAGGCGACGCGTCCGCCGAGCCCTTCGGCCACTGTCTGAGCGGTATGACACCGGTTTCGGCGGGTAACCGCGAGAGCCCGACGTGAGGAGGATGTCATGGCCGCCAGAGGCGCGGCAGCCTTGCTCCTATGCCTGGCGCTGATCAACGGTTGCGGGTCCGGCACGGCCCTCGGCGAGGCAAGCCCCACACCGACCTTCGCGCCACCACCAGTGGAGCCCACCCCGAAACCGCCCACACCGTGCCCGGCACCCACACCCGTGGTCGCCTACGGTGATGCCCGCCATCCTTCGCCGATCTCCTGGACGGCGGCCAAGCCCGTCAGCGGGGGCAGAGGCCTCCACATCACCTGGACATCCGGCGTCGCTCCGTGTGCTGTTCTCGACCGGGTAGACGTCCACTACGCTCCCGACAGCGTCACAGTCACCTTGTATGAGGGAACGGACCCCAAGGTCCAGAACCCGGTATGCGTCCAGATCGCCGTCCGCAAACAGACCCTCGTCAAACTGAGCGAGCCTCTCGCGGGACGCAATGTGCTCGACGGCACGCCGCGGATCAGCCCAAGCACGTCATAGCCAGATGCCGGCGGCAGCTTGCGGGCCCTGTATGGACCCGGAACGAAGGGGTAACCGCAGCCAGGACAGTACGGTTCGGCCTCAAGGCAGACGTCAACCGGCGCTCCTCGGTGGCGCCACGTCGTTGCCAGAGCGCACTCACCGTTAAGCACGCATGGAAGGCCGAAGGAGTGGCAGACGTCGGCAGCCAGCATGAGATAGGCGAGGGCGTACGGACCTAGCAGAAGGAGACATGCTCATGCTCAGTCTTACCGATAATGCGGCAGATCTCGTGCGAGCCCTGACCTCGCGCGCTGACCACCCCGATCAAGCAGGACTTCGCATCGCCCCACGGGGAAACGGCCAAGAAGGGAAACTGGCGGTCGCGATCACCGGCGGCCCGGACGCCGGCGACCAGGTGGTCGAAACGAAGGGAATTCGTGTCTTCCTGGACCCTGTGGCTGCCGCAAGGCTCGACGACAAGTACCTCGACGTCAATTACACGCCGGGCGGCGATGTGTCGTTCCGGATCAACAGGCAGCAGACCTGACTACCGGAGCAGGGCGAGGCCAACCTGGCAGAGTGCCTCGCCCCTCGCTTCCAACCGTCTGCATCAACGCTCGTGCCGGCTGGCTGCCCATCCGTGCACGCCTTCCCACGAAGATCAACAGCGTTTGACGGCCTCCATCAAGGAAACGCCTGATACCGGCAGTCCATGCGTGTTCCTCTACCATTTTGGCCGTGGCTTCAGAGGCGGGCGGTTCTCGCTTATGCCTCACTTGGGGCCACCGTGGACGATCAGCACACAACCGGCATACAGCGGCCCCGAAGGGTAGATACCCACGCTGGGCCCCACGTTCGCATCCGTCTACGGCGGCGTCCGGCGCACCATCCTTGTCGGTGCGCTGGCCCTTGCTGTATGCGTTCCGCTGGCGTCCTACTCGGGCTGCACATAAGCCGAGGCCGGCCAAGGTTGCGTGGCTCTAGACGAGCAAGTCCGCAGTTCGGTCAGTGGTCGTAGGCGATCAACGAACGGGCGATGGGCTGGCCGGTGGCGCGGTTGTGCCAGATCGCCGCAGTCAACGCCAGGATCCGTTGGGCGATGCGAACCGCGACGCCCAACGGACTGCGCCCGCCATGCAACTCCAGATCGAGCTGGCCTTTGAGGGTGTCGTTGACTGACTCGATGAGCTGGCGGATCGGTTTGAGGAACTGGTCACCTGGGCGGGGCGCGCGGTTGCGGTAGGAGGGCCGGAGTAGGTGCACGCCGCGTTCGGCCAGGTAGGCGTCGAGTCCGGCGGAGACGTAGCCCTTGTCAGCAATGATCAGCAGGCCGGGGCGCTCGATGAGCAGGTGGGGGTCGTGGTCGAGGACGGCCATCAGCACCTGACGCTCGTCGAGTTTCGGAGTAGCCAGGGCCCAGGTGATCGGTAATCCGGCAGGAGTGCACCCCAGGTGCAGGCGCAGGCCCCAGAAGAACCGCGAGTGGGAGCGGCAGTAGCCGTAGCCGGCCCAGCCGGCCAACTCCGAGCGCTGAACGGTGGGGCGGGAGCGGCCGCATTCAACCGGGGTGGAGTCCACGACCCAGACCGGGTCGGTCCACAGGTCGGTGTCGCGGGCCAGGGCGCGGATAGCGCGTTGGATCAGGGGCAGCGATGCGCGCAGGCGTTTGTTGTAGCCGGACTGGCCAGGCAAGTAGGGGAAGGCGCCGGGCAGGTGCACCGGCAGGAAGCGCAGCCAGCGGGTCTCGGAGCGGATGCCGAGCAGGGCTTGGGCGATGGCCAGGGTGAGCAGTTCGGCGTCGGTGAGTTTGGGCGGGCGACCGATGCGGGCGGGCGTGCCGGGAGCACCGAGCCAGTCATCGATCTTGACGTAGAGTGCGGTGAGAAGGGTGTTGAGGTCTGTTGTCACAAACCGATCTTCAACACCCTTCGTCATGGCCCGCTACTCCCGAAGCTGTGCCGAGCCGCCAGGTAGGTGTCTACGTGCCGGTAACGTGCGGGAACACTGCGGTCGGCTGTCCCCTCCTTCGGCCCAGGGCTCTACGCGTGCAAGGTCGCGGCGGCGATGGCGGCGGGATCCCAGTAGAACGGCCGGCATTCAAGCATGCGCCCTTTCCGTACCCGAATCAGTTGCATGATCAGCGTGTCGATCTCCTGGCCAGTTGCACGAGCGCGGAACCGTACCCGGCTCCGTACCACCACCGTGTCCCTGTCGCCCCAGTGTTCCTGCTCCAGGAACTCCATGGATGCCCAGGTCTCGCTGAAAGCGGCCAGGAACCGCTCCAGCCCGTCACGTCCTCGCCACGTCCCCGTCCCCGTGAAAGGCAAGCCGGGAGCCTGATACAGGACGACCTCAGGGTCCAGATATGCGGCGACCTCGTCATAGCTAGCCTTGCCGAACCCGCCCGCGGCCACGTACGCGGCCTCGGCCCGGTAGAACTTCTCCATCACCGTCCAGGCGTCCTGCCATCGGTCCCCGGCAGGCGGGCCGTCAGTCTGCTTGTCGGTCACATTCGCCGTACTCATGGCTTCAGCGTCACAGGCAGGTGAAGAACCGTGCTGGCGGTGATCGGACGCCTCAGTGAGCGACATCCGTAATGGCATCGATCTTGCGCGGGTGCGGGAGCCTGGACACCAGACCGCCTACCTCGCGGCTCGGCCCAGCCTGGGAGCACCCGAACGAGTTCCGACTTACTCGTCTAGGTGCGGAATTATGTCGAACCTGGGCTGGAGATTATCGGCGACCTGTCCGACCCGCCCCTGATCAGGACTCGCTCCCGCCATCTACAGCAGACTCTTGCGGTCGTGGAGCAGGCGCCGGACGGGCCGCGCGCCGAGGAGAAGTGCCGGATGCTGAACAGGAGATAGATCGGAAAACACCGACAGTGTGCACGCCAGGCTCAAACGCCTGGTTGGATGTGGCATCCTCAGCGAACCCGGACTCCGGTTGTCCACACTGCCGGGGGGCTATCGTCCGTAGACGCTGGCTATCCAGACGCAGAACGGGCGTAGTCGACAGAACTCCCTCTGGGACGGGCCGGCAGATGGCCGTACCGGCGACGGCTGGGGCGGCTCTCCCGAAGCCCAGCATCCATTGAGAGAGTTTCAGTATGGGACGCCCCAAAAGGGGTAAGGGCCGAATATTTGACTCTTCCATAATAGATTCAAGTGCATTGTATGAGTTTTGCGATAGATCTCCCTTGAGGTGCCCTGGAGGTTGTTTCTCTTCCCTCACCCGCGGATAGGGCAACCATGAAGAAAAGAGGGGAGAAGGCATGATCACCCGGGAGCAGATCCCCATGGTGCTCAACCACCCAGTCTTCGACACCATGGGACATAGAGTCGGGGAAGCGAAGCACGTATTCCTCGACGAAATGACAAACCGTCCGGAATGGCTGTGCGTCCGAACCGGCCTTTTCGGCACCAGAGAGACGTTCGTGCCACTGCAAGACGCCGAATTCGTTCAGGACCACGTCGAGGTGCCGTACGACAGGGAGCGCATCAAGGATGCGCCCTGCGTGGACGTCGAGGCGGGCGGGCACCTGTCTCCTGACCAGGAACGGGACCTGTACCGCTACTACGGCATCGACTGGGGTCAGGCCTGGCAGCAGGCCAACGAGCCCACTCCGGGCGGTTGGGCGCACACCGCCGGGGAGCGCGAACGTGAGCGCATGGGCGGAGCCACGGACGAGGCGATGACCCGCTCCGAAGAGCAACTGCAGGTGGGCACCGAAAGATACGAAACCGGCCGGGCACGGCTGCGTAAGTACGTCGTCACGGAGGAGCAGCAGGTCAGCGTTCCTATATCGCGTGAAGAGGCACGCGTCGAACGCGAGCCGATCACGGACGCCAATCGCGACGCAGCACTGTCCGGGCCGGAGATCAGCGAGGCTGAACATGAGGTTGTCCTGCATGCGGAGCGACCCACGGTCTCCAAGACGACCGTTCCCAAGGAGCGGGTCCGGCTGACCAAGGAGGAGGTCACCGACGAGGAAGTCGTCTCCGAGGAGGTCCGCAAGGAGCGGATCGAGGCCGAGGGTGACATCGGCGAGTCCGGAAGCGCGTCCTGAGGCCATTCGCCATCCCGACATCGCCGCCGCTGTTCCGTGGCGGCGATGTCGTCGCGAAGGCCTGAGCCACACCCTGCAGCTGCCGACGATAACAGTGCGCATGGATGCCATTCGCCACACGGGGCTCGTGTCCGGGGTAACCACTCGGCCATGTCCCCAAGCCTTCCGCCCGACCGCCGAGCGTGGCGGCGCCCCGGACCTCGCTGCTCCCTTCGGCTCGCGAGCAGGCTCAGGATCTGGCACTTTCTGTGACGGTCTGGATGCCACGCCTGCGTATCGACGACTTTCTGCTGCGCGACATCAGGTGTCGCGCCATGAGCGTGAACTGGCCGTGCTCATGGTCGCCGAGGCCGCCCAGTGCGTGCCGCTGCGCCCGGTGCCCCGCCGCGCCAACGATGTCACCGTGGCGCTGTCGTTTACTCCGCCATGACCGCGACCCGGATCGGTGGGGGTCTGTAGGAAGTCGTCACCACCGCATACGGCATGCGACTGCTGGCCAGCGACGTACAGGGCAAGGGGGCTGGAGGCGGTGGAGACCGCAGGCCTGGGTGCTGGGCGCATTCCGTGAGGCCGCCTACGGTGACAAAGGCTTCCTCCCTCCCTCAGACCAAGCGGCCCGAAACCGCAGCGGGTCTCCTTCTCCGACGGCGACCAGATCTTGCGCTACACCGATGGTGTCATCGAGACGCGCGATCCCGGCGGCGGCTTCTACCCACTCACCGAACGCGTGCTGCTGCTCCTGGCCAGGGATCCGCAAAACCGCGCTGGACGAATCGCGGGCCGATCTGGTGGCTCATACCGGCGGCCCGCTGCCGATGACGCCGCCATGCTGCTCCTGCACAGGCAGAACTCGCAATCTCCCTGACGGAGTGAGGCGGCTTCCCGCCTCCGTATGGGGCGGCGACATGGGGGTAAGGGCGCCGGCATGACTCGCATAGCGTCGGAAGCCCTTATCTCAAGACTCGCCGAGTGGGGCGTGGACACCATCTTCGGCCTGCCCGGCGACGGCATCAACGGGATCATGGAAGGATTGCGGCGGCATCGGGACCGAGTGCGGTTCTTTCTGGTGCACCATGAAGAGGCGGCCGCGTTCATGGCCGCCGGATACGCCAAGGCGACCGGGAAGCTGGGCGTGTGCCTGGCCACGTCAGGCCCAGGTGGGATACACCTGCTGAACGGGCTCTACGACGCCAAGATGGACCACGTGCCCGTGCTGGCCATCACCGGCATGCAGGAGACCTCCGTGCTCGGCACCGGCTACCAGCAGGAGGTCCACCTCGACCGGCTCTACGACGACGTCACGGACTACAACGCGCTGATCTCCAATCCGGTTCAGCTGCCCGCGCTGGTGGACATCGCCGTCAGGACCGCCTATGCCAGGCGGGGCGTGGCCCATCTGACGATTCCCAACGACATCCAGGTGGCCGACGCGGACGCCGACCCCTGGCAGCATGTCGCCCCGGCGAGGTCGCCGCAGACGGCGCCGATCTACCTGCCGGCGCCGGCCGTTCCCCGGCAGGAGGATCTGACACGGGCTGCGCGGGTCCTCAACGAGGCGCAAAAACCGGCGCTGCTGGTCGGCGCCGGGGCACGGCATGCGAGGGACGAAGTGCTGGCCGTCGCTCAAGCCCTGGCGGCGCCGATCATCAAGACGCTCTCCGGCAAGGCCGTCGTCCCCGACGACTCGCCGTACACCACCGGCGGCCTGGGCCTGCTGGGCACCAGGCCGAGCGAGGAACTGGTGGACGACGTGGACGTGCTGTTCATGATCGGGACCAACTTTCCCTACACCAAGCACCTCCCAGAACCGGGGCAGGCACGGTTCGTGCAACTGGAGGCCGAGCCCACCAGGGCTGGCACCAGAGTGCCCACGGACGTGCCGATCGTCGGCGACGCCAAGGAGGGGCTCAAAGCGCTGCTGCCTCTGCTCAACCACCGGACCGATCAGGTCCACCTGCGGAAGTATCAGGCGAAGATGGACCAGTGGCGCTCCGACATGCGTGCGCTGCACAATCCCGACCGTGATCCCATCGCCCCCCAGTACCTCGCCTCGCTCCTGGACGAGCTGGCCACTGATGACGCCATCCTGACCTGCGACAGTGGCACTGTCGCCACGTGGGCCGCGCGGCACTGGACGATTCGCGGCGGCCGCGAGTTCTACCTGTCGGGCAACCTGGCCACCATGGCGCCCGGCCTGCCGTATGCGATCGCCATGCAGCACGCCTTCCCGGGCCGCCAGGTCATCGCGTACGTGGGTGACGGCGGGTTCGCGATGCTGATGGCCGAGTTCCTCACCGCCGCACAGCATGGGCTGCCGATCAAAGTCGTGATCAACAACAACAACTCCCTCGGCCAGATCCTGTGGGAGCAGATGGTGCTGGGCTATCCCGAGCACGGCGTGCGCTTCCCCGAGCCCTGGGCTGACTACTCCGTCTGGGCGCGCGCCTGCCAGGGCTTCGGCGCCAAGATCACCAAGGCGCCGGATCTACGCAACGCGATTTCCGAGGCGCTGGCGCACGATGGTCCCGCGCTCGTCGACGTGGATGTCGACCCGAACGAGCCGCCCATGCCGGGCAAGGTCAGCTATGAGCAGGCCAAGAAGTTCGCCGAGGCGTTCGTCAAGGGCCAGCCCCACAAGGCGGCCATCGCCACCACGCTGTTCAAGGACCGCATCCAGAAACTGGGGGGATAGCACCATGCGCAGCCTCGAACAGGACCTGCGCGAACGCGTGGACGGAGAAGTCCGCTTCGACGCCGGAAGCAGGGCATTGTATGCCACCGATGCCTCCAACTACCGTCAGGTGCCACTCGCCGTGGTCGTGCCCAGGAGCGTGGAGGCCGCGGTCGAGGCCGTGGCCGTCTGCCAGGGGCACGATGTGCCGCTGGCCTCGCGCGGTGGCGGCACCAGCCTGGCCGGCCAGTGCTGCACGCCGGGCGTCGTGATCGACTGGTCGAAGCACTGCGGCCGCATCATCGACATCGACCCGGACGGGCGCACCGTTGCGGTCGAGCCCGGCATCGTGCTCGACTCCCTCAACGCCCGCACCCGCGAGCACGGCCTGATCTTCGGCCCGAAGCCGGCCACTCACGACCACTGCACCATCGGCGGCATGATCGGCAACGACGCGTGCGGTTCCACGGCCCAGGCTTACGGCAAGACCGGCGACAACGTTGTCGATCTGGAAGTGCTCACCTACGACGGGCAACGCTTCTGGGCCGGCGACCCGCCCCGCGAGATCGCCGAACGCCTGCGGGCCCTGTGCGACCGCTACGCCGACGAGATCCGCCGCAGGTTCCCCGACATTCCGCGGCGCGTGTCAGGCTACGGCCTGGACGCGCTCCTGCCGGAGAACGGGTTCGACCTCGCCAGAGCACTCGTCGGCTCAGAGTCCACCCTGGTGACGATCCTGCGCGCCAAGCTGCGCCTCGTCTCCGAACCCGCCGCTCGCTGCCTGGCCGTGATCGCCTTCAAGGACGTCTTCGAGGCCGCCGACGCCGTTCCCGACCTGGTTCGCCACGCGCCGATGGCCCTGGAAGGCCTGGACGACAAACTGATCGAGTTCCAGCGCCGCAAGCGGATCAATGCCGACACGCTCGACCTCCTGCCCGACGGCGGAGGATGGCTCATGGTCCAGTTCGGCGGCGACAGCGATCAAGAAGCCACGGACAAGGCACGCGCCGCCCTCGACCAGATCGATCAGCCGGCGCAGATCTTCGACAGCTCCGAGCAGGCCGACCGCATGTGGGCGGTAAGGGAGTCGGCGCTCGCATCAACCGCCTGGGTCCCGCTGGAGCGCGACACCTGGCCCGGCTGGGAAGACTCCGCCGTCGCCCCCGAGCGGCTCGGCTCCTACCTGCGCGACCTGCACGCCCTCCAGCAGGAATACGGCTACGCCAGATCCTCCTCCCTGTATGGGCACTTCGGGCACGGGTGCGTGCACACCCGCATCCCGTTCCGCCTGGACTCCGCGCCCGGCATCGAGCGGTTCCGGGCGTTCATGGAACGGGCAGCCGACCTCGTCGTCTCCTACGGGGGATCGCTGTCCGGCGAGCACGGTGACGGCACGGCCCGGGGCGAGCTGTGGCCGAAGATGTTCGGCACCGCCCTGATGCCGGCCTTCGCCGCCCTCAAGGAGATCTTCGACCCGCGCGACCGGATGAACCCCGGCAAACTCATCAGCCCCACCGGCGCCCGGCCGATCCCGTTGGACGAGGGCCTGCGCCTGGGATCCGACTACCGTCCGCCGTCCGAGCCGACACAATTCGGCTACCCGCACGACGACGGCAGCTTCGCCCGCGCGGCGCTGCGCTGCGTCGGAGTAGGCAAGTGCCGCCGGGACGAGGGCGGGGTCATGTGTCCCAGCTATCGCGTCACCAGGGAAGAGGCGCATTCGACCCGCGGCCGGGCCAGGCTGCTGTTCGAGATGCTCCAAGGCGACGTGATCGGGAAGGGCTGGCGCTCGACAGAGGTCCGCGACGCTCTCGACCTGTGCCTGGCCTGCAAAGGCTGCAAGAGCGACTGTCCGGTCAACGTGGACATGGCCACCTACAAAGCCGAGTTCCTCGCCCGCCACTACAAGCACCGGCCCCGGCCGGTGGCGCATTACTCGATGGGCTGGCTGCCGATCTGGGCCCGTCTGGCCGGCCTTGCGCCCGTCCTGGTCAACCAGGTGACGCGCATCCCGCTGATCGGGACGCTCGGCGGCGTCGCACGCGAACGCCCGCTTCCCGCCTTCGCCCGCGCCCGGTTCAGCACTTCCTACCGCCGGCGCGGCCCGCGCGGGCCGGGGTTGCGAGGTGAGGTGCTGTTGTGGCCGGACACGTTCACCGACGCCTTCCACCCCGGCATCGGCGCCGCCGCCGTGCGGGTCCTGGAAGCGGCGGGCTTCACCGTACGGTTGCCGCCCGCGGCCGCATGCTGCGGCCTAACGTGGATCTCCACCGGCCAGCTCGGGATCGCCAGGAAGGTGATCCAGCGGACCGTCCGCCTGCTGCGCGACGACCTCAGGCGAGGACTGCCCGTCGTAGGACTCGAACCCTCGTGCACCGCCGTCTTCCGCGCGGACGCGCCGGAGCTGTTCCCGCACGATCAGGACGTCGCCAGGCTGCGCGACCAGACGGTCACGCTCGCCGAACTCCTCGAACGCCACCACGTGAAGCTCCCGCGCATCGACCGGCCCGTCATCGCCCAGCCGCACTGCCACCAGCACGCCGTCCTGGGGTTCGACGCCGACAAAAGCCTGCTGAGCCGCGCCGGAGCGCAGGCCACCGTACTCGACGCCGGATGCTGCGGGCTGGCCGGAAATTTCGGCTTTGAGCGCGGCCACTTCGCGGTCTCGATGGCCTGCGCCGAACACGGCCTGCTCCCCGCCCTACGGGAGGCCCCCCGCGACGCGCTCATCCTCGCCGACGGGTTCAGCTGCCGCACCCAGATCGAGCACGCCGGAACCGGACGGCAAGCCATCCACCTGGCCGAGGCCCTCGACGCCGCCTGGCGCCAGGCATTGCCCGACACACTGCCTGAACGCGTCGCACGCAGGCCGGGACCACCTCGCCAGGCGTCCATCCCGCCGCCTGAGGAGCTACAGGCCCAAGCCGTGGCCGCGGGCCTCCCGCAGGCAGTAGCGCCGCCGCCGGCTGGGGGCGTTCACCGGCGGCCGCCCACCACACCGACCCAACGCGCCGAAGGGACAGGAGCGAGAACGACATGAGGGCCGTCTCAGAGATCAACGCCGCCGTCTACACCATTCCCACCGACCAGCCCGAGACCGACGGCACCCTCACGTGGGATCACACCACGATGGTGCTGGTGGAAGCCAGGGCCGAAGACGAGACCGGGATCGGCTGGACGTACGGGCCCGCCGCGTGCGCCTCCGTCGTCCACGACCAGCTCGCGCCGCTGGTGCGCGGCATGAGCGCCTTCGACGTCCCCGCCGCCTTCACCACCATGGTTCGCGAGATCCGCAACGCCGGACGTCCGGGCGTGGCCGGGTATGCGATCTCCGCCGTGGAGACGGCGCTGTGGGATCTCAAGGCCCGCCTGCTCGGCCTGCCGCTGTGCGGCCTGCTCGGACAGGCTCTGCCGCACGTGCCGGTGTACGGCAGCGGCGGCTTCGTCAACTACACCATCCCCCAGTTGCACGAGCAGGTCAGCCAGTGGGTCCACGAAGAGGGCATCCCCCGCGTCAAGATCAAGATCGGGGGTGCTGACGACATCACCCGGGTGCGGCAGGCGCGTGACGCGATGGGCCCCCTCGCCGGCCTCTACGTCGACGCCAACGGCGCCTACACCGCCAAGCAGGCGATCAGGATCGCGGAGGTCCTGGAAGGCTCGGACGTGTCGTGGTTCGAGGAGCCGGTCTCCTCCGACGATCTGGCGGGACTGCGCCAGGTACGCGACGCCACGCAGATCGACGTGACCGCCGGCGAGTACGGCTATGACCTGTTCTATTTCCGCCGCATGGCCGAGGCCGTGGACTGCCTGCAGATCGATGTCACGCGATGTGGCGGGATCCTGGAGTGGCAGAGAGCCACCGCGATCGCCGCCGCTCACAACCTGGAGGTGTCCGCCCACTGCGCGCCACAGCTGCACCTCCATGCGGCGCTGGCCACGCCCAATCTGCGGCATGTGGAGTGGTTCCACGATCACGTACGTATCGAGTCGCTGTTCTTCGACGGATTCCGCACGCCGGTCGAGGGGATGCTCGAACCCGATCTGACCCGCCCCGGAATCGGCCTCGAGCTCCGTACGCCTGACGTCGAGAAATACCGCATACTGTAGCGTCTCACGGAGCTAGAGATCGGGAATCGAGTCCTCATCCGGCACTGCATGCTCATCCGCCGCGACGGCGAACGTCATCAACGCCGCCACCACCTCCTCCTGCTGCGCCGGCGTCAGCTGGGCGAGGATTCTCGCCAAGTCGGCCCTGCGGTGCTTGGTCACACCGTCTACAAGCGCCCGTCCCTCGGGCGTGAGTGCGATGCGCACGGTACGCCTGTCGCTGGGCAGGCGGCTCCTCCGCACCAGTTTCTTGGCCACCAGGCGATCGCACATGCGCGTCGCCGTCGATCGATTCACATCGAGGGCCTCGGCAAGCTCGACGAGCCGCTGCGGCCCTCGGGCAGCCATGAGAACAAGCGCCCGGTACTGCGGAAGCGTCACTTCCCCGCCCGCCGCGGCAATCGAGCGTGCGGCCACCGCCACCAGCGCCCGGCTGGCGGTCAGGACCGCTTCGACAACCGGATCGTCCTCAGACAGGGGCCTGACGGGCTGATCGCTCATACTGTCCCTTCTTCAGCGCAAATGTTGCACTCTGCAATCTAGAGGATCATGGCAGCTGACGAGCGTGAAACCCGGCACAACAAGGAGCGGCAACGTCTCCATTGTCCCGCAGCGGAGCGAACAGGGCGAACAAGGTTGCATCGCATGAGGGAATGTCAAAATGGACAGCAGACTGCCACGGGTGCAGCCGGAAGCGCTGTAGGCCCCTGCCGCCTGGGAGGGAAACGCAAGGCGCCGCGTCGGGCACGTGACGCCGGATTGTCGGTATAGCTTGGACCGGCGGAAAGCGCTCGCTGACGCAATACAGTCGTGATCGAAGCGGGCCGCTCACTGTAGGGGCACCTGTGCAAGGTCGGGGCATTCAGCAAGCTGTCAACCAGGTGCCCGTTGAGCAGGCGCACCACACCATCTTGGGCCGACTCTTTCATCACACTCGATCAGCGGCTCGACCCCAAGCCAGGGCAGTCCAGCGTGGTGAGCGCGTCTGAGGACCACGCGGTGACGTGGCGGTGCTGCCGGCGTCATGCCGCTGATGCTGTGCCCGAGCTTACGTTTCTCTGGCCAGGGCGCCAGCGTCGGCTGTGAGGTGAACGGTGTCCCCATCGACTCTCGCTACCTGGTCGGGAGCCACGTAGAAGTCCCGAGCGAAGAGGCCGCGCGCGTCGACCTTGATGAAGCCGGTCCTCAGCAGCCGTGCCGCCACCGCAGGCGGGACATCCGGTTCGGCGTCGGCGAAGACCTCAGCTACCGGGGACAGGAGTCCCGGCCGGCTCCCGCCGCCCTGTCCCTGCGTGGTGACGGCCTGAGGATCGCCCATCTTGACGTTCTCGACTGTCCCGATCCGCTCGCCATCGCCGTCCACGACGTTCATGCCGCGACGGACCTGGCCCATGCCCCCAAGGTCTGCTCCGCCGGAGTCATGCATGGCACTCCCATCTGTTGAAGAGGGTTCACACCTACCCCGAGCACCCCCGTGAAAGCCGTGCCGCCGTCACGGCCATCCAGCTTTATCGGGAGGGGCCTCGCTGCGTTCGGACGGAGTAGCGGCTGATCATCGCCACCATCCAGCCCAGCGCAAGTCCGTAGATCAAATGTCCCACGGCGAACACCCATGGCGTGAACGCTTGGGCAGCGGCCCGGTCCACCATGGGCCACAGCAGATAGTGGTTGATCACCCAGAGCGTGAGGCCGTACAGCATGCCGGCCAGGGCCCAGGAGGACAGCCGCCTCGGCGCCGGCCGCACCCGGGCGGCCAGCAGCGCAAAAAGCACACCGAGCAGCAGAGACATCAGCAGATGCATGGCAATCCCGATGACCGCCGCCGTGCTGTTCCAGGTGCCGTCAAGGGGTGCCTGCCGCCAGAACGTGTGGGCGATGTAGTTCAGAGGCGCCCACAACCCCTCCCCGGTGGCGTACAGCATCACCATGCAGCATGCCGCCATGACCATGCCGCCGACCAGGCCTCCGAGAACGCCTGCAACCACGACTGGAACCATTGTCGTTTCCCCTCTGATCAGCTTGTAGGCGGCTAAGCAGCTCTGGGAGCTCGGTCTCGGGCACCATGGCGACGTCGTCGGGATCGTCGCGCTACGCAGTAGCCCGGGAAGGCGAGCTGCAGTCATGTGCCCTCACGTTGGGCCTCACACGATGCGGCGCGTCGCTGTTACGGTGTGTCACCGCGTCAATTGTTGTGGGCTCTGCCAGCCTCACCATGTGATTAGCTCTGTGACCTGTTCGCTGCCCGGGTGAGGTCGACGTGGAGATACTGCTTCGAGCCTTGCTGCGGCCTGCGGGGCCAGGAGGCCAGAGATTCGCTCCGCTCAGGCCACGGGCACTTGGCATCCAGGAGGACGCCTCCGCCACGAATCCCCACTCGCGGCTTGATATCGACCTTGAGGGCGAAATCCTGGCGCGCGTAAAACTCCAACCGATCCATATCCGAGGCTTGTTCTGGCCGTCGGCGAGGGTGGTTCCGGCACTCCCACCAGGAGTCTTGGTGATCGCGGAGATAGAGCAGTGGCGGGCTTATGGATACATGATCGCTCCTTGCTTCACCGTTCCTTGCCGCCCGCTGTTACCCCCTGGTTGAGACTCCATACAAGACGGCCACCGCCATTCGGCTACGCTCCACCTCGGCCAGGTCGCCGGCGCCACGTCGAGCAGACCTCATTGCCCCGCGAATCCCCACACCGCGACAGCCGAGAACCGGACATACCTTTGCTCCCACTGATCCGCGTGTGCTGGTTCACCCCGATTCGATCATTCGGGTGAGCAATTCTGGGATCTCGTACGGCAGTGCATGGGCAGCCTTGACCTCAATTAACTGACCTGCCGGTGTCGCCGTCGCGATATCGGCTGACCACTGCCGAGGAGCCAGGAGATCGCGGGTTCCGCGGATGACCAGCGTGGGGGCACGGACAGCATGGAGACGACTGCGCAGCGGATAACGCCGAGACATCTTCACATGGGCCGCAGCTTGATCCAATCCGGTATACCAAAGCTCGCTGAGGGCCAGCGGCGCGATCGACAACGGTTCTCGAACCGCGGTGCCGACCCACCGCAAGGCGATCTCCGGCAGTCCAAACCGTACCGGGGGCAGGGAGGGGCCGGCTATGACTAGCCGGTGTATCCATGGGGAGTGACGGATGGCGGCTTCGACCGCTATCAGGCTCCCGAAAGAATTGGCGAGCACCACGCAGGGGCGGCCGATTCGATGCAGGAGCTGCCCCAGGGTATCAGCTAGTTCTTCTATGGTCATGGGGCTGGCCGGATGTGGGCTGGCTCCGCACCCGGGAAGGTCAGGAGCGATGACAAAGTGCCGTCGAGCAAGGTGCCGCATTGTGGGTAGCAGTACACGACTAGAGAGCACAAGGCCGTGTATCAGGACGATGGGTGGTTGCGCAGGTTCGTCGGAACAGCCACCGTAGCGAATGAACAGCCGGTGCTTTCCCACAGACAGGTGAACGCCGTGCAGGTCGCCAGGTGGGCTCATGATGAACGGCCGGCCTCTCGGAATGTTGAGAACGATTGGGACGGCAGGGAGCTTTCCTTCGTCATGTGCTGGTACGTGTTGCTGTATCTCGATGCTACCCTGTAAAGGTTTTGCCGCGAACCAATATATTTGAAAGCTTGATGGCCGATCAATTCATAATGCAAAGGTTCGTTCCACATTTGTTGGCCATTGAGTTGCATCATCCGTGTCTGTGTTTTCCTGATGTGAAGGAGGCGCGGTGTCGTGAGCTGTGCTGCGGCGGTTCGCGAGCCGCAACTCGGACTCAGCCATCCCGTGGCCATCCCGCCTGCTTTCTTTCGTGTAAGGTGACCGCCGCGCTGTCGGCTTGTGCCCCTGTTTCGCTCTCCAGGACGAACTGGCGGTGAGGCCATGGATACAGCCACCGTTTCTTCCGTGCTTCATCAGCGACCTCATGACGCCGGATCGCTTCGCTGTGATGCACCGTCCGGATCACCTCGGGTCCCAGGGTGCGGCCTGAGCAGGATCACCCATCCGGTGACCAGGAGACAGACCAAGCCGAGCAGCAAACCCCAGACCACATCGGTGAAGTAGTGCATACCACGGTAAACCCGAGCCCACGCCACTCCGATCGCCAAAGTCAGCCCGAGGACGCCCCACAGCAGGGAAAGGACCACTCGGTGCCGCATGTGCAAGATGAGCACCAGGGCAATCCCGAAGTAGCAAGCCATTGCGGCGCTGGCATGGCCCGAAGGGTAACTCGAGGTAGGAGGGGCCGCATCAAGGTGCGGAACCGACGGCCGCGACCGTGGCACGAACACCGTGGCCAGGAGGAAGATCCAGCTCTGGGCAGTCACGGCCACGATTAGGAACACCGATTCGCGCCATCGCTGGAAGGCGATACGGAAGGCGAAGGCGGCCGTCGCGGTAACTCCGATGATCACAGGGGTGTCCGCTGTGCTCGAGATGATATCGCTGATCGCGTTCAATCGAGGGGTGCGCTCTCTGGCGAGCTGGCGGTTCAGCATGCCTTCCGCCCAGTAGTCGACGAGTAGCTGGGTGATCAGATGCCCGACGGCAACCGTCACGAGCGCCACCGTGCCCAGGCCGGCGCCGAGGTCGCGCGCCTGGCGGAGAGCCATATGGGTTCGAGTGGTCACGTCCGTACTCCTCGCTGAAGTTCCCAGCTGACGCCCGGCAGTTTGCCGCCTCTTGAACTGCGGGACGGTTCTGCGTATGCCGGAGTTGTCTCAAGGTCGAGGCTCCCGTTGCCCGCCAGCACACCGGCTATCCGCTTCCAGCCGCTTAAGTCTGTGCGGCTCGCATCTGGGCGCGCTGGTCGCCCTTCGCTGGCGGATCAGATGGCCCTGCCGTCGCCGGGGTAGGAGCCAGAGATCATGGGCGCGACGGAGGGAGGAGGAATGAGCAGCCGGCCGGTACCGGAGATGGCCTCGCTGTCGGATGACCGCTGGATCGCTCGGCGGCCTTGGGCGGCCATTCGCCGCTATGGTTTTTGGCTGCTCCTCCGCGACAGCTACCGCAGGTTCCGCTGCAGCGATGGTTCCAGCCACGTCCGCTCTCTTGCCCTGCTGCTATGCCTGGCCGTGGTCCCGTTCCTTATTGCGTTGACCGGGCTGGCAGAGGACCTGGGTGATCGGCCTGAAGGAAAGGTGGTGGCCGAAGCGGTGTTGGCCATTACCCCGGGGCGAAGCGATGCACTGGTGCGGCAGGTGCTGGGCACAAGTGAACACAAGCTCGGTGAGGTGGCGCTGCTGACAGGCCTGGTCACTGGGGTGGCGGTACTGGTGACCGCGATGGGGCAGGTCGAACGGGGCGCGAACCGCCTATACGGCATCCAGCACGACCGTCCAGTCCTAGCCCGGTACTGGAACGCTTTCGTGCTGACCTGGGCGGCCGGAGTCCCGGCCATTAGCGGGTTCTTGGTGCCTGTCGTTGCCGAACCCGTGGGAGCAGCGCTTGCAAGGACTTATCCATGGGGCGGTCTGGCCGACACGGTGCTGCGTGTGGTCCGCTGGCCGGCCGGGGTGGCTCTCGCCATGGTGGCGATCGTGGTTTTGTTCAAGGCAGCCCCTCGCCGATGCCAGCCATCGCTGCGGTGGCTGGTGCCTGGGCTCATGCTGGCGACCATGGTATGGCTGGCCGTCAGTGTCCTGTTGGGATGGTATGTCACTCTCAGTGAGATTTTCGGTGACATCTACGGCCCGCTGACCGGGATCATCGCACTGCTGCTCTGGGGAGAACTCACAGCGGGAGCGCTATTTTTCGGTGTCAGCTGCGCCGCCCAGCTAGAAGCCTGGCAATCAGGCTCTCCAGAGCCATGCGCGTCGGAACAATGGGATCGCAACGCCTCGCACTGAGGTGCCGGGTACGGTCCAGGCGCGGTAGGAACCTCACTCACGGTCCTCGGCCGGCGTCGGTGGCGCCACCGGCCATTCTGTCAGCAGAGGCCTTCTGCGGCACGGGACGCAGCACCCACCAGGCGATGGCGACCCAGGGCAAGGCCAGCAGCATGCTGCCCAGTATGTCGCTCGGGTAGTGCACTCCCCGATACATTCGGGACAGCGCACAGTACAGCGGAATGAGCACAGAGGCCGCGACGGCCGCCCACCGCCACCAGCGATCGGTGGCCTGCCATGTCAGCACGGCGATCGCAAGGTACAGCGCCAGCGCGGCGGCGACGTGCCCGGAGGGAAAGCTCGAGGTAGGTGGCAGCTCCGGCCCCAGATGCGGCACCGGCGGACGCTCCCGGCCTACGGCGGTTGCGCTGGTCAGGAACAGCGACAGCTCACCGACCATCACGACCAGCACGAACAGGATCGGACGCCAGCAGCGCAAGACAGCCAGAGCCAGGACACAGGCGGCGAGCGTACCGGCCAAAATCCATTGGGTGCTGCCGACCCGGTTACCCGGTATGGTCAGCACGGTCAATGTGGCCGTTCGATGCTCGGCAATCCATTGGACGACAGCGCGATCGGCCGCGATCAAAGCCGTGCCCTCCAGGAAGACAGTGATCAGCATCCCGGTTCCGAACAGTGCTCCGAGGATGAGCACCCAGCCCACCAGCAGTTCTGCACTCCCACGCCAAGGGTGCGGCAGCGGCCGAGACTTGACCGGAGCAGGTGCCAGCGCAGGCGCCTCCTCCGGGGCGAGGCCTTCGCGCAGGGGCGGCGCGCTCGATCCCGTTTCCAGCCGCCAGCGACGAAACGCCATCGCCGTGATACCGAGCCAGGCCAGGCCGAGAAGCCATCCACCGAGCACATCGGTGAAGTAGTGCACGCCCAGCGCGACTCTGGTGAAGCCAACCAGCGCCACGAGAGCGACCACCACAGCGACGACCACGGGACGAAGCCGTCGTGGCACCGTGGGTGCGAAGACCAGCAGCAGCACACCATAGGAAACCAGCGAGCTCATCGCATGACCGCTGGGAAAACTCATCCCGGGAGCGACGGCGACAGGCTCCTCCACGACCGGCCGCAATCTGCCCACCAGCAGCTTGAGGACGTTGTACAGAGTCATCGCGCCGAGCGAGGTGACCACCACGTAGACCGCCAACCGCACCTCGCGCCGAATCAGCAGAAACAATGTGCCCAAAAGCACCACCCGGCCCAAGATGGGAAACCCGCCGAAGTCGGTCACCGCTTGCAACATCTCCTGCATCACGGTGTTGCCGGCCACAACGGTGTTGAGAGCGTCACTCACGCCGCGATCAAAATGAATCAGCGGTTGCCACGCGACCCGCACCAAGCCCATGACGAGGGTGAAAGCGAGTCCTGCGAGGACCACCAAGATCAGTCCTATGGCCGAGCGTAGAGTAAACCGATCCATTCGGCTCGCGTGTATCTCATGCATGTAGTGGGACATGATCGCTCGTGTCCTTTCCCCCTGGCAACGCCCACCCTTCTCGCCTGTGCGGCCGCCTCGATGTGGGAGGTCAATAGCGCAATCGGTGGTGAAGCCGCGAGCGGGTCGACGCGCCCACCAGCATCAGCCCTTCTCCCCGTCCGTTGAGAGCGCGATATATGAATCCGGCGCCCACAAGCGCTGGGTGTCCCTGGGCGTTCATCACCCGGCGACGTGGTCGGCCGACCGGCACGGATCACCAG
The DNA here is from genome assembly GCF_008065375.1 of Nonomuraea sp. SYSU D8015. Classification (GTDB taxonomy): domain Bacteria; phylum Actinomycetota; class Actinomycetes; order Streptosporangiales; family Streptosporangiaceae; genus Nonomuraea. The sequence continues at coordinate 24,418 of NZ_MU084033.1, read as the reverse complement.
CCAGAATCACCACCCGAGGTTGGACGTCGACCTTCATGTCAAGTCGTCGGCATGCGCGTTGCCCTACAGCCGATCACAGCCCGGGTTGAGGCTTTCCCCTTCTTCCTTTGGTGTTTGCGCCCCTTACCCAGCCTCGTGAGCTGTATGTCCCGTTCTTACCGTGAAGGAAAGGCATCGTCTCTGGCGGGCCAGCGGTGGCACAAGCACATGGCTATGCATGCCCCGGTGGGTAGGCGTACATCATGGCTGCTAAGCGTCCTTCCCCTCATCGGGTCTCCCGTGCCTGGCACATCGCTGCCGACCTCGCCCGCGCTGTGACCGGCGTAGCCATCGTGGTGGCGGCAGCATCGGACCGGATCGAGGGAACGATTCGCTTCACCCTGCTGTTGGCCCTGCTGCTGGTTCCCCGGATTGCAAGGATCGCCAAGCCTTTCGACGCGGCCTTTGGCTGGACGATGCTCCTGGCGACGGTTGCCGCTGTAGCGGGCTGGTATGAGCGGTTCAGCTGGATCGACTGGGTCATCCACTGCATCACCACCGGAGCCGTAGCCGTCATGGTGATCCTGATTTTGATGATGATGGGCATCATGCGAAACCCGTCAGATCTACGGTCGGTCAGACACCGGCTGGCGCTGGTGCTCGTCACCGGTGCTGCAGGGCTGTCGGTAGGGGTCCTGTGGGAGTTCTACGAGTGGATCATGACCTCGGTGTTCGCAGTCCCGATGGTGGTGGGCTACGCCGACACCCTGGCCGACCTTGCCATGGATGGTTTGGGATCAGTGGGGGCCGGTGTCGCCCTGGTCGTATGGAGGATGCACGGTGGCGGCGTACGAGCTGATCCTGCCGGGTGAGGTGCGGGCCCGCGCCCGTGACTCGTGTCGTCTGCGAGATTGAGGAAAGGGAGGAGGGCGTACCAGGAGCGCCTGTCACACGGGGGGATCCCATGTTCGAGCTCGCGGTGACCGACGTGGCGCCGGCCGATCTCGGCGCGGCGCGGATGCAGATGGCGCTGTCGCTGGGCTGGCACATCATCATCGCGTGCCTGGGTGTCGGCATGCCGGCCATCACGTTGCTCGCCGAGTGGCGGGGTCACCGCACCGGCGACGTTCACTACCGGCTGCTGGCCCGCCGGTGGGCGAGGGCGCTCGGGGTGCTGTTCGCGGTCGGGGCGGTGTCGGGCACGATCCTGTCGTTCGAGATGGGGCTGCTGTGGCCGGGGCTGATGGGGATGTACGGCGAGGTCATCGGGCTGCCGTTCTCCCTGGAGGGCATCGCGTTCTTCATCGAGGCCATCTTCCTGGGCATCTACCTGTACGCCTGGGACCGGCTTCCGCCGAGGGCACACCTGCTGTCGGGCATCCCGATCGTGATCGCGGGGGTGGCGAGCGCGTTCTTCGTGGTCACCGCCAACGCGTGGATGCAGCAGCCGACCGGTTTCGACGTGGAGAACGGCCGCATCGTGGCGGTGGACCCGTGGGCGGCGATGTTCAACCCCGCCACGCCGCCGCAGACGGTACACATGATCCTGGCCGCGTTCATGGTGGCCGGCTTCGCCATGGCCAGTGTGTACGCCGTGGCCATGCTGCGCGGGCGCCGCGACCGCTACCACCGGCTGGGACTGCTGCTGCCACTGACAGTCGCGGCGGCCATCACCCCGGTGCAGATCGGCGTGGGCGACTGGGCGGCCCACTTCGTGGCCGACAACCAGCCGGTCAAGCTGGCCGCCATGGAAGGGGTGTTCGAGACCCAGCGTGGGGCCCCGCTCCACATCGGAGGCGTCGTGGTGGACGGCGAGCTGCGCTACGCGCTGGAGATCCCTAACGGGCTGTCGCTGCTGGCGCACTGGGATCCGGACGCCGAGATCATGGGGCTCAACGAGGTGCCACCCGCCGACCGGCCGCCGGTCAACGTGGTGCACTGGTCGTTCCAGATCATGGTGGCCGGCGGGTTTGCCCTGCTCGGCCTGGCTGCCTGGCTCGGTGTGGCCTGGTGGCGGCGCCGCGAACTGCCGCGCTCGCGCTGGTTCCTGCGCGCGACGGCGTTGTCCGGCGTGGTGGCGGTGCTGGCGCTGGAGGCGGGCTGGGTCGTCACCGAGGTGGGGCGTCAGCCGTGGATCGTCTACGGCGTGCTGCGCACGGCAGAGGCGGTCAACCCCGCGCCGGGGCTGGTGTGGGGCTTCGTCCTGGTCAGTGTCGTGTACGCGGTGCTGACCGTGGCCACCGTGTACGTGCTGCGCCGCCTGGCCCGCGACAAACCGGTCCCCATCGCTCCGCAGGAACGCGACGTCACCGACTACAAGGTGGTGTGAGCATGCCGCTGGCGGAGATCATGCTGGCCGTCATGTGGGTCGGCCTGACCGCCTACGTCCTGTTCGGCGGTGCCGATTTCGGCGGCGGCATCTGGGACCTGCTCGCCGGGAGCGCTGAGGCCGGTAAGCGGCAGCGGGCGCTGGTGGAACACTCCATCGGCCCTATCTGGGAGGCCAACCACGTTTGGCTCATCTTCGTCATCGTGCTGCTGTGGACCGGCATTCCGTCGGTGTTCGCAGCGATCGCCTCCACCTTGTACATCCCGCTCACCCTGGCCGCGCTCGGCATCATCGGCCGCGGCGCCGCCTTCGCCTTCCGCAAGGTCTCCACCGAGCTGTGGCAGCGGCGGCTGTTCGGCGCCACGTTCGCCTTCTCCTCCGTAGCGACCCCGTTCTTCCTCGGTACGGTGGCCGGCGCGATCGCCTCCGGCCGAGTGCCACCAGGAATCGCCAGGGGCGACCTCGTGGGGAGTTGGGTCAACCCCACCTCCCTGGTCGCCGGGGTTCTGGCTGTCGGCATGGCCGCCTACCTTGCTGCCGTCTACCTGACCAGAGACGCCCAGCGCGCCGGAGAGACCGACCTGGTCGAGTGGTTCCGCCGGCGGGCCCTGGCGTGCGGGGTCGTCGTCGGGCTGCTGTCGGGCGCTGGCCTCCTCGTCCTGCGCGCGGACGCGCCCGCCTTGTTCGCCGAACTGACCTCCGGCCGGGCACTGCCGCTGCTGGCATTGTCCGTGACGGCCGGGCTGGCGTCGCTGGTGCTGCTGTGGCGCCGCGCCTATCTTCCCGTACGGATCACCGCCGCGCTGGCGGTCACCGGCTTGCTGTGGGGATGGGGAGCGGCGCAGTACCCGGTGCTGCTGCCCGGTGTCACGCTGGACAGCGCGGCGGCCACCGACCCCGTCCTGGCCGCCACTCTGGGATCACTGGCCGTGGGCGCCGTCCTGCTGCTGCCGTCACTGTGGTGGCTCTACGCCATATTCCAGCGCGACCATCCGGCACCGCCCCGGCCGGAGCAGGACCGGTGAGCCCCTCTGCGGTCTCATGGCAGCGGCACGCCGACGCTGCAGCGTCCCGGGCCCCCGGTCACCCGGCAGCAGCGTGTTCACACGCTTGTCGGGCGGGCGGCGGACGTGTGTTTGCACGCTGGTACGCGGGCCGGACCCGCCCAGGCGCGGCGCACGCGAAGGCCCTGACGAACAGCGTGGCGGACCTGCTCCACAGCGAGGTTGCGGCCCACGTCGCCCAGCTTCTTGCCGAGGCCGGAAGCGGCGGCTTAGTCCACAGCCCTGCTATCGCCCGGGGCCGAGCTCAAGCCCCTACATGACCGATCGGCATGTCGGTTCGCTTGACCCTCGGCGCGGATCGATCTCCAGAGCGGCCAACCGTCAGCTGGCCGGACGTGAACGGTCCGGTGGCGCGGGAGACTACGGCCCGGCCAACGGCTGATCCGCCCCACGACCCTGAGGAAGGTGGGCAGCATCAGCGTGCGTACCACGATCACGTCGAGGAGGACGCCCAGGGCCATCGCAAAACCGAGCTCGCGGAAAGGCCTCAAGGGGACGAGGGCCAGCAGGCCGAAGCTCGCAGCAAGCATGACGCCGGCGGCGGTTCGGGCTTGCGAGCACGACGCCGGCCACGTCCGGGTGGCCCAAAGCCGCCCGCGCGGCCACCTCCGTCCCACTGGAGTGTCCCGCGAGCACCACGCGGCCAAGATCGTGTGCACTGAGCCAGTCGGCGACGCATTGACCGAACTGCCGAACGTCGAGCTCATGCGGTGGGTCTCCGCTCCCTGCAAATCCCGGCAGTTCGAGGAGGCGCGCGGGTCCATTGCCCGAACGCGACAAGCCCCGGCATGAGGTAGTCGGCGACCGACATCCCCTGGACGAACACCACCTCGGGCATGCCAGGTCGTTTCTCGCCCATGGCACGGCTGCGCATGCGCCCGAATGTGCCTTCGTAGTTCGCCGTTGCCACATCACGGGGGAACAAAGAAGAGCCCTGTTGAGGACCGGTCTCCGCCATGTCTCCACCGGCGGTACGGGCTCCGCCAAGGCCCCGTGAGGGGCACTTTAGCTGGCACTCCTCGATGTCGACGAGGCGGGGCTCCCAAGATCGGTATCAGCGGGAATTCTCGCGAAGGCGACTACCCTCGACGCCGCTCGCGACACGGCACGCACGGCGTGGCCCTGATAACCGGACGAGACTCCTCTTCTGGCTGCGCGAAAAGGGCGACAGCGCGCACGAATCGACGCCCAGCGAGAAGTGGCGGCACATGGCGCCGACTCTGTTTGACCCTGCTGTGCGCTTCTTGTCCTCCCAGGGGATCAGCCGAGTCGCCCATGAATACCACCGGGCGTGTGGAGTATCGGGTTGAGCAGCGGTTTAGTGCCCAGAGCGGCGGGAAGTCCGCCGCAAGGAGGGAGGTTAGCCGTGGCGCCAGCCGCCCACGACACGATCTCGCCGGGGGACCCCATCGGGTTGTGGCTGCCGGTGGGGAGGTGTTCGACCTTCGCCCGCGTGTGGGAACCGCGCGCGGCGCCCGCGGTCGTGCTGGTTCCAGGCTTCGGGCTGTCGGGCGAATATCTGGTCCCGCTCGGCGAGCGACTCGCCGGCCCGTTCCGGGTGTACGCTCCCGACCTGCCCGGGTTCGGGCGCAGTGACCGGCCCAGGCGTGCGCTGCGGGTCGAGGAGTCCGCCGAGGCCCTGGAGGGCTGGATCGACGCCGCCGGCCTGCACCGGCCGGGGGTGCTGGCCAACTCCCTGGGTTGCCAGGTCGCGGTCGACCTGGCGGCGCGACGCCCGGTGGGGGCGCTGGTGCTGGTGTCCCCGGGGATGGACCCGGCCACGCGGTCGCTCGTCCGCCAAATTGTCCTGTGGATCAAGGAGAGGAGGACGCAGTCGCCGCAGCTGCGCCGGATCGTGCTGCGTGACCTCCTGCGCGCCAGTCCGATCCGATTGGCGCGCACCCTCGGCTACGCGCTCGCCGACGCCGTCGAGGACAAACTGCCGCACGTGGCGGTGCCGACCTTGGTCGTGCGAGGCACGGCGGATCCCCTCGTGTCCCGGGCATGGGCACAACAGGTCGCCGACCTGCTGCCCGAGGGCCAGTTGGAAGAGCTCGCCGACGCGACGCACGCTATGGTGCACGACATGCCGGCAGTGCTCGCCGACGCCGTGCTGCCGTTCCTGCACGCCCATCTGGCACCGGAGAGCGGGCGATGACACATGCGTTCACCCCGCTACGTTGCCGACTTCGACTCGGCCACCGGGATGCTGCGGGCGACCGGGCGTTTCCTGTCCGGCCGGGACTTTCCTTCTCTCGGTCTCCATCCGCTGCTCAACCTGCCGGGCGCAGCGGTGAACCTGCTGCCTGAGCCGTTGCGCAAGGCGGTCTACGTGATCGGCGGGTGGAAGGAGGCGGTGCCCCCGCGCAGAGCCGGCGCGTTCGACGCCGAAGCCCTCGCACGGTGGGTGACCGGCCAATACCCCAGGCGACGCTACCCGGCGGTGGCGATCGGTGCGAGCAATGGCGCGGCGGTCCACCTGTACGCCGCGCTCGGGGTCCCCTGGCTGCCCCAGACGTTCCTGATCCCGGTGCGCCAGCGCACCCCCCTCGACCAGCCGACCGAAGCGCTACGGGCCGCCCTCGGACCGGCCGAGACCATCCTGCGGCGCAACCCCGAGCTGCAGTTGCACCATATGCACGATCCGGTGCAGGACGAGCTGATGGTGCGGACGATGATGTACTTCCGAGTCAAGCGGCAGCGGCTGGGGGAGGGCTACCGGCGCTTCCTCACTGAACGGCTGGCGCCCGGCGGCACGATCATCGTGATGGACTGCACCGCCACCTGGGCGACCCGGCGAGTCGCCGATCGGCACGTGTTCCAGGCGGGGGCGGTCGGCGGAGTCACCGAGGAGGAGTACTACCACGGTGGCGACCGGGGCGCCCCGCACCTACGCCGCCTCAGCTCGAAGATGCGCAGGTGGGAACCGCCGCAGCCCGACGGCCGGCATCCCGAGGCCGAATGGGGGTTCGAGCCCGCGCTGCTCGACGACATCGTCACGCTGGCGCATGAACGCCACTACCGGGTGGTGCAGGTCAGCTTCCCCGGACCGCAGGACCTCAGCCCTCTGGTGGCCGACCTGTACCGCTGGTGGTACCTGCGCCGCGGCCTCCCGGCTGATCGGCTCCTCGTCGAGTCGTTCATCATGCTCGAGCCGTGGTGGGCGCTGCGCACGGGATCAGTGCCGTTCTGGATGGTGTTCAACACCGACTCCTCGCTCTCGGCCGCGCACGCCTACCTCGACAGCGGCGATCCCTTCGAGGAGATCTACCTCATGCTGTTCAACCACGGCGTGCGGTCCATCGGCCTGGCGGGGATCGACCAGTGGCAGACGCTGCTGAGCCGCGCCCGCCGACGCGGCGCATGGGTCGGCGCCGATCCCGGCAAGTTCCCCAGCGACTTCGCGCAGTACGCCCGCTACAACCGGGATATCCGGAAGATAGCCGCCCGCTGTCCGATGCCGGAGCCCCTGTCGCTCGCCCAGCTTGACGCGTTCCTGGCCGAGCAGGGCGACCGCTACCCGGTGCGGTGGGCGGAAATCCTTTCACCGAGGCCAAGGCCGTAGCTGTGCTCAGGCGGCGCCGGGTCACCGAGCAGATCCGTCCCATCCGGCCTGGTGCGCTTGTCGCGGCGGCCGCGGCCGTCACCGTCCTGGGTGCCGTCGGCGTGCTGCCCCGCTGGGCCGGACTGCTCCACATGGTCGCGCTGCCTCCGCTCGACCTGATCGCCGACCTCCGGGTGCTGATGGTGGTCGCTCCCAGCCCTGCGGTGTTCGCCGCCGGTGTCGCGGCCTGCCTTACCGTGCGCATCACCGTGCTCACCTTGCTGCTCGGCGGCTTCGACCGGCGCCTGTTGGCCTACGCGGCCCGCTGGTACCTCGTCATGCTGCCGCTGGCGCTGGTCGCCGCCGCCCTGCCGGTGGGCTCCGGCGCCACTTTGTACTACGGGTTGTTCTGGATGGGCATGATCGCCGCCCTCGCTGCCGTCGCCTTCACCGCGGCCGCCCTGTGGGCGGCGCCCCCGCGGCTGGCCCGCGGATTCGCCGAGGCCGCCCGGCACGGGTTCCGCTTGGGAACGGTCGGTGCTTACCTGGTCGCGCTGGCGCTGCTGGGCGCCGTCGCGGACCTGACCCGGCCGGTCGGTCCGGTGGCGCTCGTCCCCGTCTCGGCCCTGCTGACCCTGGCCGCGATCCGTTTCCTCCGCGCCGACCCCGGCCTGCGCATGGCCCGACGCACCCTCGCCGGCGCCGGCGCTGCCCTGGCCGCGCTCCTCGCCGCGGTCATGGCCGCCGGGCCGACCAGTCCGCCTCTAGCTCCAGAGCCCGCCACTCCACGACGCGGGTCACTCATGCTGATGTCAGGAGTGGACTCCTCTTCCGGGAACGGGGCGATCCTCGAGATCGACCCGCACCACCTCGGCTACACCTGCGGACAGACCTACTACTTCTCCTATGCGGGTCCCGGCTCCGGTCAGCCGCGAAACGCGGCGCTGTGCCCCATCACCACCGGGGCCCCCTACCGGCCACGACACACCCTCCGCCCCACCGACCAGCTGATCAGCGGCCTGGCGGCCCAACTCACCGGCCTACCGCCGCCGGTCGTGCTCATCACCCACTCCCAAGGGGTGTGGATCACCTGGGAGGCCGCGCTGCGGCACCGGCTCCCGCAGGGTGCGGTGCTCGTGCTCGTGGGCCCGTTCCCGGACAACCCGGTGCCCTACCCGCCGCAGGGCCAGCACGGCACCGGCTGGCCCGCCGCTGTGGTGACCTGGCTCATCTCGCGTCTGGCGCGGCCAGGCGGCACATCGGTCTTCACCCCCGACGCCCCACTGGGCCGCGAATGGCTGGCCCACCCCACCGCCATCGAGAAAACCCTCGCCGGTCGGCTTCCCCCACACATGAGAGCGCTCAGCGTACCCAGCGCCTTCGACACCCCGCTGATGCCGGACGGACCAACGCTGAAGCACGCGGCCAACCTCTGCCCCATCCCGGTGATCCATCCGCACGTGCCCTACTCAGCCGAGTTCCAAAGATCGGTCACCCGATTCCTCGACCATCAGCCGCAACCCCCCTGCCCACTCTGGCGCCACGCGATGGGGCCCGTCTTTCGCGCCTTCTCGGCACCCTCCTGGGACGCCTGAGGCCGGCCCCACACGCCGACGCGGGTTCGCCTGTGCGCTGCGCGGCCGTGCGGCTGGATAGGCTGCCTAGTCCTCATATCGGTGGTGTTGTCCATCATGCTGACGGTCACGTCAACTGGCTCGTGGAGCGCACTGGTCGTTCGACCGGCCAGGTAGCCTCGCTTCCGTGCAGGGGCTCCCGTGGTGAAGCCCCACGTTGTGCGACGGTGCCGGCGGCAGCGCCACCTTCTTGCCGACGATTTACGGGCCTATGTCAACGGCGACGTAGCTTGCCGACGGCGTTATTGGCTGGTGGTTTACGGCTGGAGACGGCCCCAGGCGTCGTCGCGCCGTCGGAGCCGGCGTTTTCCAGGAGGGTTGTGACAATGCGGGCCAGCTCGGCGGGGGCGCTGAAGTTGAGGGTGTGGGCCGCGCCGGGTACCTCGGCCAGCCGGCCCCGGGGCAGGCGGCGGACGACCTCCTGCACCCACTCATGCGTGACGATCGGATCCTTGGTGCCCCGGACCACGACGGCGGGCACGTGGACGTGATGGAGTTTGCGTTCGATGGGGTCGGCGAGGGCGGCGCGGAAGGTGTTCAGGAGCCGGCGTGGCCCGCAGTCGAGGTAGTCGCGGGCGAGGACCAGGGCGAGAGCGGGTCGTTCCCGCCACCCGTCCGCCAGCCACCGCCTGACCTGCCGTACCCAGGTGCGCGCGTTGCCGTCCATGGTGGGACCGTTGAGCACCACGGAGCCGAGCAGGTCAGGGGAGTGGACCGCGAGGTCCACCACGATCTGGCAGCCGACGGAGTTGGCCACCAGCGGCACGCCTCGGCGGTGGGTGGCGCGCAGCCAGTCGGCCAAGGCCAGGGACAGGCCGCGGATGTCCAGCGGCGACCGGCCGCCACGGGTGCGGCCGAAGCCCGGCAGGTCCGGGACGACCACCCGGTACGCGGGCGCCAGGCACCGGGCCAGCGGCAGGAAGTACCGGTGGGAGCAGCCGAGCCCGTGTACGCACACCACCTCGAGAGCCGACGCGCTGCCCAGGACGGCGGCGTGGACACGCGTGCCCGCGGCGGCCGTGAACTCATGTCCTTGCCAGCGGTTCACCGCAACACACGACGCGCGCAGGCGACCGCCCCGGTGGTCAGCGCGGCCGCCGTCAGGGTCCGCCGCACCGCGGTCTTGCGCCTGCCGTGCCAGCCGCCGTCGACGGAGCCGGGACCGAGAGCGGGCTCGTACAGGTTGCCGGACGTGAGCGCTGCGGTGCGGTCCCTGAACAGGTGTCTACGGTCCATCTGCCTGGCCAGTAGCCGCTCGGTGAACCCGGGCACCAGCTTGGATTGCATGACCAGATTGCGGGCCCTCGGCCCCGTCACGACCTCCCGGCGTGGCCACCGCACCACGCCCACGATGACGCCGGCCATCCGATCGGGCGAATACACCGGCGGCAGCGCCCGAACCTGCCGGCCGGAGTAGTTGGCGGCCTGCTGAAACAGCGGCGTGTCGATCGAGCCGGGCAGCACGGTGCACACCTTGACCTTGCGGTCGCCCTCCAGCCGCAGCTCCTGCCGCAGACTGGTTGACAGGGAGCGGAGGGCGAACTTCGACATGCAGTAGGCCGCCGTGTACGGCTTTGCCACCACCCCGGCGACCGACGAGACGTTCACCAGCATTCCGCTGCCTTGGTTCCGCAGGTAGGGGAGGACGGCGCGGGCGCCGTGGACATACCCCATGACGTTGACCTCCAGCACCCGGCGGAAGTCCTCCAGGGGCACCTCGGAGAACCGGACGACACGGTGACCGCCGCGCAGTTGACCCACACGTCGATGCGTCCGAACCGCTCCACCGCCCGCCGCGCCAGCTCCTCGACGGCGCGCGCGTCGGTGACGTCGGCCGCTATCGCGACCGCCTCGTTCCCGCCGTCCTGGCATGCGCGCAGAGCCGCGTCGAGCGCGTCCTCGCGCCGGGCGGTCAGCACGACCGCCGCGCCCTTGGTCGCGAACGCCCGCGCTGTCGCCCGGCCGATCCCGCTGGAGGCCCCGGTGACCATGACCACCTTGTCCTTCACCCTCATGAACATCGCACCGTACCCGGACACCTATGCACGAAACGGTCTCTCGGGGGTATCGCGGCTGCCTCAACGACGAGACGTCAGCCGGTTCACGGAGCACCTCGGGCAACTCGTCCTGTACAAAGCGCCAGGGCCTCCGGTTGCCTACCTACATGAGGCCTGCAATGATCTCGCGCAGATCGCCGATGATGCCTGCCCCGGCGCGCTCGGTGATGCCGATCGTTTTGGCGATGTCGCGGATGCGCCCGTGCGGGTTGTCAGCGATGGTGCGCAGCACCCGGGTGGTTGGTCATAAACGTCCAGGTAGGCTGCCGTTTGGTCTCGGTCATGCCCGCGCTGTCTCCTCTTAGCAGTTGATACTCGATTCCATCCTTAAAGATCGGGCAGATGGCAGAGGCGCCTTCGCCACGGCTGGCTGCCGTCCGGTGCCCGTGGAGCAAGCTCTCCCACCGAGCCAGGAGCCCGGGCCGATATCACCCGGGCAAAACCGTGGATACGCCGTCCGATCGATCGACGTCATCCCTAATTCCCGGGGAGATCAAGGAGCAGACAGCGCTCCTACTTTAGTGATCAACGGCCTTGCGACCACGCGGCCCGATTCGGGCGTGTTCCCCCATGAACTCCGGCACAGCAACACTGGCCACTTTTCCATGGTCCCGCAGGCGTGTGTCCCGGAGAGCAAGAGCACCATCGTATGAAGGCTCGATAACGGGGAAAGGGGCTGGCGTAGACGCGGACATGCCCGCCACAGACCGCTAGCAGCCATGTGCGGGCAACGTGAGTGACCGCAACGTCGCAGCACGAGTGCCTACCGAGCCAAAGCTGTGCCGGGAGCCTGTGTTGTCCGCACGCTCCCCGTCGAAGGTCTCAGCGGCCCCACGCTGGGCCGGTGGACCGCGTTTACCCGTCAGTGACCCTCAGAGAGGAAGCCCATGACATCCAGCTTCCGGTTCCTGCGCATCAAAGGCATCGCCATCGGGGCCCACTGGTCGTGGCTGCTTATCGCCGCTCTGGTCGTCTGGTCGCTGGCCGGCTGGGTGTTCCCGACAAGTTATCCCGGTCTGACCGGCGAGACCTATCTGGTCATGGCCGCGGTAGCGGCGGTGCTGTTCTTCGGCTCCGTGCTGCTGCACGAACTCGGCCACGCCCTCACTGCCGTACGACAAGGCGTGGAGATCAAAGAGATCACTCTCTGGCTGCTCGGCGGCGTGGCGCACCTGCGAGGCCAACCAGGATCGCCCCGAGCCGAGTTCCGGGTCGCGATCGCCGGTCCGATGATCACGCTCGCTCTGGCCGCCGCCTTCTACGGCCTGACGTGGACCGGTGAGCTCCTCGGCTGGCCGGCGACGGTGGTGGCGGTGACCGACTACCTCGCTGTGATCAACCTGCTGCTGTTGGTCTTCAACATGCTTCCCGCGCTACCCCTGGACGGCGGCCGCGTGCTGCGAGCGGCCCTGTGGGCCTGGCGCCGCAGCTTCCTGCGGGCCACCCAGTGGGCGGCCGGGGCAGGTAGAGCGTTCGGATTCGTCCTGGTGGCCCTGGGCGTGGTCAGCTTTTTCACCGGGACCGGGTTCGGCGGGCTGTGGTTCGTCCTGCTGGGCTGGTTCCTGGCCCAGGCGGCGCAGGCCGAAGCCGACGACGCCCTCACCCGCCAGTCGCTGCGCGGGCTGCGCATCCGCGACGTGATGCGCAGCGATCCCGTCACCGTGCCCCCGGATGTCACCGTGGACGGCTTCCTCGCCACGGCCACCCATGCCCGCTTCTCCACCTTCCCCGTCGTCGACGAGGAACGGCTGGCCGGCCTGGTGAGCCTGCGGCAGGCCGCCGCCGTCGCACCGGGCCAGCGGACCAACCGGACCGTGGCCGACATCATGCTGCCCGCCGACCGGGTACCGGTCGTGTCGCCCGACGACGAGATCGTCTCCATCCTCGACACCCTGCGGGCCAACAACCACCGGGCCGTCGTCATGGAGCAGGGCCGGGTCGCCGGGATGGTGTCCGGCTCCGATCTGGCCCACGCCATGGAGGTACGGCTCCTGCGCGGCCTGCCCGAGGAACCACGCGCCGGCCGGAGAGGGATGGCCTTGGCGACCGGGCTGGCGCTGCTCGCCCTGCTGGCCGTGCTGGCGGCGTTCTACCGGCCCCCACTGGTGGTCGTCAGCCCGGGCGCAGCCTTCGACGTCGCCGACGATGTCACCATCCAAGGCCGCCCCGTCACCCCGGTCACCGGCCGCTACCTGGCCACCTCCGTCCGCCTGGAGCAGCCCAACGCCTGGGGCGCGCTCATCGCTGGTATCCGCCCCGACCAGGACGTGCTGCGCGCCTCGGCGGTCATCCCCCAGGACGTCCGGCCGGAGGACTACCTCAAACAGCAGCGGCAGCTGTTCGAACAGAGCCGGCGAGTGGCAGCCGCCGCCGGAGCCCGCGCCGTCGGCATCGACGTGCCCATTCACGGCACGGGCGTGCAGGTGACCGGGGTCTTGCCGGAAGCGCCCGTCCAGGGCAAGCTACGGCCGGGAGACGTCATCGTGCGCGTCAACGGACAACCCGTCCAGCACATCTGGACCCTGCAGGAGATGGTCTCCTCACGCCCCGCCGGCACCACCTTCACCTTGACCATTGAGCGGCAGGGCGCCACCCAACAGGTCACCGTGCAAAGCGTCGACCTGCCCCGGCTGTCCCAAGGAGTGGGCATCGGCATCGCGGGCCAGACCCGGGACCTGCGCGTGGACCTGCCGTTCGAGGTGTCCTTCGCCAGCCGGCCGGAAGTGGCCGGGCCGTCGGCGGGGCTGATCTACGCCACCACCGTGGCCGACCTGCTGGCCCGCGAGGACTACGCGAAGGGCCGCGACATCGCCGCGACCGGGACCATCCGCCTCGACGGCACGGTGGGTGTGGTCGGCGGCGTCGAGCAGAAGGCGATCGGCGCCGAGGAAGCAGGGGCGAAGATCTTCCTCGTGCCGGACGAGGAAGTCCAGGAGGCCAAGCAGGCCGACCAGGACCTCACCGTGCAGGGCGTGGAGACCCTGAGCCAGACGCTGTCCCTGCTTCAGCGAGGCGGGACACTGTGACGGCCACGCCGGCAGGCTGGCAGTCCAACCCGTCGGCCTGGTCCCAGCGACTGCCTTTGGTGGCTCTTGCTGCGGCGGGATTCGCCATCGCCGGTTACCTGGCCCTGTATCAGTACCGGGTCGTCTCGACGGTGTGGGAACCGTTCTTCGGCCAGGGCAGCCGCATCGTGCTGAACTCGCCGTTGTCTCGGGTGCTGCCGGTTTCCGACGCCACACTCGGCGCCGGTAGCTACCTGCTGGACGCGGTGACCGGAGTGATCGGCGGCGTGCGCAGGTGGCGTTCCATGCCGTGGATCGTGATCGTGTTCGGGATCGCCGTGGGGCCGCTCGGGCTGGTCAGTGTGCTTTTGGTCATCGCCCAGCCCGTGCTGTACGGGGCCTACTGCGCGCTGTGCCTGGCCTCGGCCGTCATCTCCCTGTCCATGATCCCCGGCGCCATGGACGAGGTGCTCGCCAGCCTGCAGCAGCTGCGTAAGGTGCGCCGGGACGGTGGATCCGTCTGGTTGGCGTTCTGGAAAGGCACGCCATCATGATCGCCCTGTTCCTCGCCGCCCTGGTCGGCATCGAGCTGATGGCCTCTCCCGCGCTCTTGGACAGTCCTGAGCCGGTGAGCGACAGCTTCAGAACCGCCGGGCCGCTGATCGCCACGATCTCCTTCCTTTCGGCGTTTTCCATCCTGCGCGGCCTGCGCTGGCTCAACCTGCTCTGCAGCGCATGGCTGGTCATCGCCCCGCTGATCATCCAGCACGCCACGCCTGCGCTGGTCAACAGCACTGTGGCGGGGGCTGTCGTGGCGGTGCTCACCGCTGTGGCCGGGGAGGGGAACGCTCGTCAGCGATACGGCGGCGGCTGGCGATCCCTCGTCAGATGACCACATCGAAGAACGGCGCCGATGGGCCGATGGACGATCGCGACGACGACCCCCAACGGGGGCCTTGCGCGCAGGAGTTACGGCTGACGCCGCGGTCGTCGCGGACGGCCGGGTGCCTTCTCCAGCGGGGGTGAGTCATCCGGTCGCCTGCTTGCGGGGAATCCGGAAATCGGTGAGTGATGCAGCGGTGGGCCGCATCACGCAAGAGCTACGGCGCGTAGTAGCTGGAGGGGGAGAACTCATGGAAGTCTGGGCGGCTCTCCTGGGCCTGTTGATCCTTCTCATGGCGGGCGTGGGCACCCTGTATGCGGTGGCTTGCCTGGCCACGATGCCGGGCACCGTAGAAGCGGGCCCGTTCTTGTCCGGCGCGCGTCCCCGAGAGCACGCACAGTCGCGTTCCATGTGCGCTGGTACGCGGTGACGCTCGTCTTCCTCGCCTTCGACATGGAAATGATCTTCATGTATCCGTGGGCGCTCGTCGTCGCTGACATCGGAGCGGCTGCGGTGGCGGAGATGTTCCTCTTCCTGGGCCTGCTCATGGTGGGAGTGATCTATGCCTGGCGCGAGGGGGCGTTCCGGTGGGCCTGACCACGTGGCTCATGCACAAGGCCGCCCTTCAACCCTGACCCATGATCGTGGCAATTCCGTACGGGACCAAAACACGTCTCCAGGTCGAAGCGGAGCTCGCTCGTCGGGGCTGGTGCCGGGCCACGGCGCCCGCCGAGGCCGGCATGCTCGTGATCTGCCGGTCACGGGACGGCATCGCGCCGTCATCTGCTTCGTCACCGGGCGGGTGATTCCGGCAGGGCTCTCTTGCCGTCAGGTTCAAAGGTGCCAACCACATGTCCCCGGCGGAAGAAGAGCCCCGGGCACACCGGCCACATCATCACCGCGCTGACGGCCAGGCGACCATCACGGCCGCCCACCGCCGCGACGGCATCGACGCGTGCATCCGCTACCTCACTAACTTGAGCATCTGCGCTACGACCAGGCGCTGGAGGCGGGATGGCCGATCGCGACCGGCGTGATCGAAGGCGCCTGCCGCCATCTGATCGCCGACAGATTCGACCTCGCCGGGGCACGCTGGGGCCTGGCCGGAGCCAAAGCCGTCCTGAAACTCCGCGCCCTGATCGCCAACGGTGATCTCGACGAATACTGGCGTTTTCACCGCGCCCGGCAACACGAACGTGTCCACCAGGACGACCAGGACGGATACTCCCTCACGGCTTGATCGCTGCGGTTACTGAGGAAGAGCTACACCCTTCACCATTCCTCGATGGTCGTTGCTGCCACGCTGGCGCCGGTGTGGATAAGCCACGCTGCCATGCCTTCGGCGAGGATGCGCCGGGGGATGTCGGCGTTGCGCCTCCAGAACCACACGTCCGTGATCCCAGCGGCGACGTAGTCGCGATGCCGGGCGCACCATTCCTCATCGCTTAAGTACGCCTGCTGGGCCTCCAGGGCGAGGCGGTCGCCATCCGTGAGTTCAACGGCCACATCGGCCCGGCGTTTGCGGGCAGGTGTCCACTGCTCCAGATACACGTGCGCCACGCCTGGACACGAGCGGCGCCCATTGGGCCAGGACGTGCTTGGTGGATAAGTGCCAGATCGTCTCGGGATGATGTCCGCCGCCGGCGGGTGCTTGGCCGGGTGGGTGGGCGAAGTGAGTACGGACCCGGCCGCTGAACCGGCCCTTGGTCACCAGCGGCACGCGAGTGCCTGGAGCGGCGTCGACGCCGTGGAAGCAGAAGGAACACACCAGCGTCCCGGCAGCACCGTACCCGAGCTGTCGCCAGTCCTCCGCCGGGCGATCGGCCACGTGCACCTCGCGCCCTGTGGTGAGGTCTAAGACCGTGACTCATTTGGGGATTGATCGTTAGATCGATCGTGGATGCGCTCCTTCAACGCCTGGTGCCTGATGAGTTGTGGGAGTTGTTCCAGCGGGTCGTCCCGCCGGCACCGACGCGCCCGCAAGGTGGCGGACGACGGCGGGTCGACGATCGCGTGATCCTGGCGGCGATCGTATACGTGGCCACCACCGGATGCGCCTGGCGGCAGCTGCCGCCGGTCTTCGGCGCCTCCTGGCAGACGGTGCACCGCCGCTTCACCGACTGGAGCACCGCCAGGGTGTGGGCCAAGCTGTACCGGATCCTGCTGGACGAGCTCGACGCCCGAGGAGAGCTGGACTGGTCGCGGTGCGCGATCGACTCCGTCAGCGTGCGGGCCACCAAAAGGAGACCTGACGAGTCCGAATCCTACCGATCGCGGCAAGAACGGGTCGAAGATCCACCTCATCACCGAACGGACCGGCCTGCCCATCTCTGTCGCGATCAGCGCCGCCCACACCCACGACAGCCTGGCGCTGGAACCGCTGGTGCGGAGCATCCCGCCGATCCGTTCCCGACGCGGGCCCCGACGTCGGCGACCGGCCAAGCTTCACGGCGACAAGGGCTACCCCACTTGCGCACCTTTCTGCGTAGTCGGGGCATCATCCCGCGCCTGGCCCGCCGCAGCATCGACTCCAGCCAGCGCCTGGGATGCCACCGCTGGGTGGTCGAGCGCACCGTCTCTTGGCTGGCCGGCTGCCGCCGCTTACACCGCCGCTACGAACGCCGAGCCGACCACTTCGCGTCCTTCGTCGCCATTGCCTCGGCTCTCATTTGCTACCGCCGACTCACCAAATGAGTCACCTTCTAAGCCGACCACCAGCAGATCGTCTCGCACGGTCACCCCTACGGGCTATGGCATTGGGATACTACGAGCCGATGCCGACATTTCTCCTGGACGGAGATCCGCCGTCGAGGCCCGTCGTGCCGGGAGCGAGGCGGCCAGTTGCTACGCTGCTGGCCCCGGTTGGTCGGTCCAGCAGCAGGGGCACGTCATCTGCGTCACCTCGCCCGGGACGCGCCAGCGGTTGCGGCAGATCTATCTCCGGCGGCAGCTCACCAGTGTGTCGTTGGTGAGCAGTTCGCCTATCTCCAAGGGGCGCCGGCGGCCGCACGGGCATACCCACTCGGCGGGGGTGGTCAGGGAGTCGCTCACGGCCTGGCCTTCAGCCGTCTGCTGCGCGGTGAACGAGGCGGTCGTGAGGAAGTGGCCGTCGCCCGCGCCGTCGCTGTGGATCTCGCCGCACCGGCGGCAGCGGACGCGACGCGGGTCTTGCCCGCGCACCGTCCAGTTCATCGCGATGTCCAGCAGGGTTCTCAGCGTGCGCCCCCGTCAGCACGGCCACGCTCGCCGCGGGACCTGCGTCAGCGAGCGGGAACGCCATTCACGGCCTGGGTGCCAGCGGTCGTGTAGCGGGCGCCTTGGAGCCTGTAGAGAAAAGGTGCATCCGATCATGAGCCGCCGGTGCCGCCAGTGTCCCGGCGCCTCTTGGGGGCGTCAGGCTCGGAGGCCTTGGCCTGCCGGCCCTTGCGCAAGAGCAGGGCGGAGGCCGCTTCGCCCAGCGGGTAGGTGTTCGGTCGCCGGCCGGGGATCTCTTTCCCCTTGAGGATCTTGCGGATCTGCTGAGGTTGAAGGGGACCCTTGGCCAGGTAGGCGGCAAGCTCGGCAGCCGTGGCGACGGCTCCATCGGGCGGTGTGCCGTTGCCGGACAATGCCGGCTGCTGCGCGCTGTCCTCGGCGGTGTCGTCGGCGGGCTGGGCAAGCGCAGGGGCGGTGGACGGCGGTGCCGCCTCCAGCAGTTCCCGGCGGACGGCCAGGAGCCATTGCTCGATGCGCCTGTCGATCTGCGTGTAGATCTCGTTGGCCACCCGTGCTTTGACCTCGCTGTCGAGCCGATCCTGCAACTGGGCGACGAAGTTTTGAACGAACCGTTCCCGGAAGTCGGCGCCATCGGCCCATGTGTTGGCCCACACCTTGAACAGGTTGTCGAACCAGTGCGCGACCCAGGCGTCGAACTCTTTCTTGAGCTCGGCGTCCTTCCAGGCTGTGATCCGGGAGTCGAACCCAGCGGTGAACAGGACCTCGAACCTGTCGCGGAACTGACTGTCGGCCCAGGCCCGCATGTGTTCGTCGAACCGTGCGGCGAACAAGGCCCCGAACCTGTCCTGCAAGTTGCCATCAGCCCAGGCGTTCAGCCGTTCGTCGAACTCCCGGCTGAACCGCTCGTCGATCCACCGGTCGAATCGGGCTTGGAACCATTCCTCGAACCGTTCCTCGCTCCAGCGCCCCTTGAACAGTGCCATACAGCGCTCCCCTCGCCAGGAGCAGATATGGATCAGTTGAGTGGAAGATACGAAGCATCGCGGATGTGGAATAGGTGATGACGAGGCAGGATTGGGTCTCTCTAGAGAGACGCAATCCAGCTGTTGACGTCGGCCTGATCGCCGCTCCCGAGGAGCGTCGGCGGGGTTCGCCAGCGCGCCTAACTCCGCGCCTGCAGCCGGCTGACCGCGTATGATTCTGCACCTTGTCGATATGTCGCCGATGTATCGCAGAGTGACGAGACCTTTATCTCCGGCCCGACCTCGTTTGCTGCCTGCGGTATTCCTGAGGGCTGAGGCCGTAGGCGGTGCGGAAGGCGCGGGTGAAGGCGGCGGGGTCAGTGTAGCCACGGCGGGCCGCTATGAGGCGTATCGGGCGGTGTCGGCTGTCAGGGGCGATCAGCTCTCGGCGGCAGTGTTCCAGACGGCGGGTGCGGATCCACTCTGAGACAGTGGTGCCCTGTTCGGCGAAGAGGCGTTGCAGGGTCCGGAGAGAGATGTGGTGCGCGGCGGCGATCGTGGCCGGGGACAGTTCCGGGTCGTTGAGGAACCGTTCGATGTGGGCGTGTATCTGGAGCAGCAGTGTTCGCCGTCGGCTCTCCTGGGGTACCGCGTCGTCGGTTTGGTAGCGGTGGGCGAGCAGGGCGGCGAGCAGGTCGATGCATATGCTGCCCAGCCGGGTGGCGTCCATCGGCTGGTAGGTGGCCGCATCCTGGGTCACGCGGGTGAGGAACTGGGTGAGCAGCGGGCCGACTCCGTGGCGTGCCGGGAGTGAGGCGGCGCAGAGTCGGTCGGTCTGGCGTGGCGGCAGCGGGAGGAGTCTGCGGGGGACATGCAGCTGGATGGCCTCGGCCGTGCCCCGGGTGCTGTTCACCACTCCGTGGAAGGGCCTCCAGGAGCGGTAGATCATCAGGTCGCCGGCCCCGACCATGGCGTCCTGGCGGTCCTGGGACACGGCCAGCGTTCCCCGTAGGCCCAGGGTGATCTGATAGCACTCGGGGTCGGCCTGCCGGATCAACTTCTGGGTCCGGCGTGCGCGCATTGGCGAGTACGTGTGGTGGCAGACGTGGACCGCGCCCAGG
The DNA here is from genome assembly GCF_008065375.1 of Nonomuraea sp. SYSU D8015. Lineage (GTDB taxonomy): Bacteria > Actinomycetota > Actinomycetes > Streptosporangiales > Streptosporangiaceae > Nonomuraea. Next base: position 4,624 of record NZ_MU084033.1, on the reverse strand, counting down.
TCCAGCAGATGCATCGTGGCCTGGAAGTCGTCTGCGTGATCGCTGCTGAAATCGATGGGCATGTAGGTGCCGGCCACGGCCTCCCGCCAGAAGGCAAAGCGCTCACCGGCGGGCAGGTCACTCAGATCGATCAGGCGGTGCATCGGCAGTCCCCCAGGTACCTGTCTGCTCATGAGACTGGCGGCGGATGTCATTGCTGTCCATACCGGCTCGAAGACCGTCGTTCTACTCCGCCGCCGGCCGTGCCGTCACCGGCGACCCCACGTAGTGAGATCACGGTTCTGGTGAACTGGCGCCCAGTGACAACTGCTTGACGCATCACGACAACGCATCTCGCCGATGTCCATACGACACTCCTGATCAAGACCCATCGCGCACAGACCGCTGACGTTACCCCCACGCGAAGGAAAGGTCCCATGGATGAAGTCGCCAGCAGGAACATCGGATGGAAGGCTACGGCGAGAACCGCGCGGCGAGCAGCGCCGTCGCTAATGGTGGCCGCGACACTCCTCGGCGTGACGCCGGGAATGGCGCAGGCAACGGCAATCAATGTCGCGACATCAGTAGCGGCAAGTTCCCACCCTGACCACAATTGCACCGGCGTTACAAGCAGCGGTTTCTCGTGCAGCAGGAGCAGCACGAACGGATCAAGCTGGGACAATCGTTACACCTGGACGTACTACAACGGGTCCCAGCGCACGTTTACCCAACTCATTTTCAACCATGCCACTCCCTCGATTTATGGCGTGGACCTTTGCGACAGCAGGAGGGGTGACAACATCAGGCACAGCCTTGAAGTTAGGGTCCATGACGGGAGCACGTATACGTACTGGGCGCCAGTCGAGAGCAGCAGCAGTGTCTGCACCTGGCAATATGTCGGTAACCTCACTATCGATGCCTACCGGGTGGTTACCTACAGCTCAGGGCAATTCAGCCACGCCACAGTCTGGTGTCGTGCATGTGTACCGGGCTAAGACGCCCAACATCTCCGAGGGGCATCCGCTGGGCCCGCGACGACTTCGACAACCCACTCATCACCCTCGGTCTCACATGGTGAGAACGCCCTTAGCCCTGACGTTCATCCCCGACAGCACGTCCTGAGCATGAATCGCGCTCGCTAGCGACTCTCTGTTCAGCATTCCATAGGGATCACTGCACAAATAGGCGTAACACGGAGGTAGGCCCAACAATGGATGGCGGCGGAACGATTCTTCGAACTGGCGTACGACGCGTCTCGGCCTCCATGGCGGTCGCCGCGCTCTTCATGGCCCCACTCCTTGGACCGTCGACAGTTGCCGCTGCGAGCCAGGTTGGGGCAGGAGAGGCGCAATCCGAGATCGCCCACAGGAACGGAGTTGGGCACGCGACATCCTCCGCCTGCTCGTACCAGAGCTATGACAGTGGTGGTCCCGGTGAGATCGTAAAGCGCAAAGGAGAGGGCACGCCCAAATACAACGATGGGTACACCGATCTACTTGGTCGGCGCTTAACGCTGGTCAACGCCGCGGTCATCCACGAGCGCTCGGCAGCCAGGCTCGAAAAAGCCAAGAAAGGCGACCGAGTCTGGGTGCGCATCAGCCACGATCAGGGAAAAACCTGGCAGAACTGCGGCTCGACAGAAGCATCCAAGAACGGCAGGCTGGATAGCAAATGGTTCCAACACAAGGTGCAGGGTCGCTGGATCCGGGCGTGCACGAGCGTAGTGGCAGGCAATAAGCGGGCCGGTTGGTGCGCAGATATTGGCGACAAGACCAGTCGCCCTGATGGCAGAACCCATTACTGGTGGACGGACTGGGAGGACTGATTGCTCAAGGAGCCTTTTCATGCGCCCAGCAGAACAGGAGGGGACTGTAAAACTAACGGCGGATCTGATGATCCCAATCAGTTCGTGGGTTTCTGGACTATCGGAGGCTGGCGCCGATGTAGGTCAGATGAGGATCGGCGAAGAACGAGCGCACCAGCGCGGGCATCTTCTGTAACCGCCGCAACGCGCCCAGAGCGAGGGCTTTGAGCTCCTCGACGCCGCGAGCGGAGGCCCGTGCGATCCGGTTGTGCTTGACGTTCTTCCACACCCACTCATCAGGGTTGAGCTCGGGTGAATACGGCGGCAGGAAGAACAGCGAGAGGGCACCCTGACTCGCCTCGACGAACTCCTTGACCTTCTTGGCCCGGTGGACGCGGGAGTTATCCACGACCAGGAACACCGGACGTCCGGCATCGGCGATCAGGCGCTTACAGAAACCGATGAACGCATCGGCGTCCAGACTCTGGTCAAACAGCTGAAACGCAACTCGCCGCGCGAGCTGACGGCGGAGATCATCATCACCGAGCGACGAGCTCCGGTAGTGGTCACGACCGGAGTGCGACCCACGGGAGCCCAGGTGGTGCCGGCGTGGTAATCAGTGCGCACCGCCGCCTCATCAGCGAAGAACACCACTGCGCCCAGCCGTTTGGCCTCGGCCGCGATCGCGGGGAAGGTGCGCTGCTTCCACTCGGCAACCGCGGCCGCGTCCTGCTGGTAGGCCCGATACAGCGGCCGTTGCGGCGACATGCCTAGCTTGGCCAGCACCCGGCCAACGCTCACCAACGACACTTTCACCTTGAACTCGCGGCGGATCAGCTCGGCCACCATCGCCCGCGTCCACAACGCGAACCCGAAACTCAACTGACGCGGATCATTACCGGCGATGAGTTCATACAGCCGCCCCAGCTGCGCTTCGTCCCTTGGCCGCTGGCCCGCGGGTCTTCTTGGTGCGCAATCCTTCCGGGCCCAGCGCCCGATAATCCTGCAACCAGCCGAACACGGTCGCTCGCCCGAACCCGAGAATCTCCGCGACCAGATCAGGTGATTTACCGCTCTCGATCAGCTGACAGGCCCGTAGACGCTCCTCATAGCTGGCCCGCCGCCCCAACATGACCAGGACGTCGAAACCGTCCAGGACGTTGAGCAGCATGCACACGACGATCGCCGACCATTGCATGCGCGACATCGGGGAGCCGTCGACGCGGGCACGCAGCTCCGCGGAGTCGGTATGCATCGGTGGCCTTCCGGTGTTGAGCGGTTTGCTGTCCATGTGTACCTGGCCGAATTCCGGTCCGGGCGTTCGCCGATGAGCAAGACGTGCTCGCATAATCGCGGAGATGGCGCCGCCGACCACGAACGGACGAGCACGTCCACGCCATCGTCACATCTGCCGCTTGCGCCCCAGGCCGCGCCAGCGCCGCCGGCCGCGAGCGCGTGGTCGGCCACGAGGCGACCACACGCGCCACCAGCAGCCGCATCACCATGCCCACGCCGTGACGCCGGCCGCCGCGGCGGCCGGATACGGCCAAGACCCGTGGTTCGTGCTGAGGCCGGCGGAGGGCTCCGCCGCTTCATCGGCTCCGCGGGGCTCCTGGGCGCACGCCATTGCTGCACTCGGCAGCGCTGGCGCGGCGGGCCTGTTCCCGCAGCGAGCGAAGAGGGATGTGAGTTCAGCCAGCTTTAGGCAGAAAGGCTGGATGGATCTCCATGGCCTTGTAGGGCGGTCCGATGGTTGCCTTTGTGGCATGGAATCCGTAACAGCCGTGAGGCGCACAGTCGTCCCCGCCAGGGAGGCACGGGCGGCACGACTGGCCGCCGGGCAGCGCGTGAGCGTGGTCGACCTCGAAGGAGGCCAGGTAGGCGATGTGTTCGCCTTCGCCGCCGAAGACGTGACGGAGCACTCTGGTCCCTGACCTACCAGTAGTCGCGGGTCGGGTTGCGCCGGACGGAGGCGCCCTGTCGTGATTGCTCCCGGTGGGTTTCCCCGGCCCGCCGGGCGTTGGTGTCTCCATGCATCGGGGCGCTCCACGCTCGTGCCCGTTGATCAGCCGCTGTCAGCTGCCGGGATGGGTCTATGCGGTCACGATGTTGCCGCCGCAATAGCGGCAGTGCTCCACCTTGACGCTGGATGCGCCGGTAAAGGCGACTTGCTGATGGCGATTCTCCCGCCCTTGTCGCAGAAGCGGCGGTTGAACTCGGTCATGCCCATGCGGCTTCGGCGTCGACCAGGGCGCGGTCCCACTCGCTGATCGGGAGCTGCCATGGGTGCTCCGAAGTAGTGCCGGCGATCAATGGCGATCACCTCAGCTTTCCCGTCGCAGTCTCGCATTCCGGAGTAGCCGTCCGGGTC
>NZ_MU084033.1:0-460 GCF_008065375.1 Nonomuraea sp. SYSU D8015 | reverse complement strand
CGGCTTCCACCCGATGACGGTCTTCGCCGACCACGGCCCCGGCGGGTCCGGCGAACCCCTGGCCATCGTGCTGCGGCCGGGCAACGCCGGCTCCAACACCGCCACCGACCACATCGAAGCCACCCGCCTCGCCCTGGCCCAGCTCCCCAAGCACCGCCGACGCCAGGTGCTGATTCGCACCGACTCCGGCGGCGGCACCCACGAGTTCCTGGCCTGGCTCACCAAACCAGGCCGGCGGCTGTCGTACTCGATCGGGTTCACCCTGACCGAGGAGATCCAGCAGGCCGTGCTGCGCCTGCCGAAGACCGCGTGGACGCCCGCCTACGATGCCGACCGTCAGGTACGGCCCGGCGCCTGGGCGGCCGAGCTGACCGGCCTGCTGGAGTTGTCCGGCTGGCCCAAAGGCATGCGGGTCATCGCCCGCAAGGAGCGCCCGCACCCCGGCGCCCAGTTGCGTTTC
>NZ_MU084032.1:3155-214906 GCF_008065375.1 Nonomuraea sp. SYSU D8015 | reverse complement strand
CCAGACCACCTACTCGGCGTCCTTCGACGAGGGCTTCGCCAACTCCAATACCGCCGCGAAGTCATCGACGGATGCCTCGCCGTAACCGGTCTGAATCTGACGACATCACGCCTTCAAGCTCGTTAACCCGTCTAGGACGCTCAGCTCACATGCTCTGCCAGCGGGGCGATCACCTCGTGCAGCACCTGCAACGCCTCCTGGTTTCGTCGCTCAGCTCAACTGCTATCCCTACTCGGCGTCCTTCGACGAGGGCTTCGCCAACTCCAATACCGCCGCGAAGTCATCGACGGATGCCTCGCCGTAACCGGTCTGAATCTGACGACATCACGCCTTCAAGCTCGTTAACCCGTCTAGGACGCTCAGCTCACATGCTCTGCCAGCGGGGCGATCACCTCGTGCAGCACCTGCAACGCCTCCTGGTTTCGTCGCTCAGCTCAACTGCTATCGGTAGTTTTCTCCGCGCCGTTAACACTCTGGGCAGGCAACATACCGCGCAGCACCTCCGCGGTGATGGTGGCCCGCTGGTCGGTTTCCAGTCGCTCGATGCTGTTCAGGAGGCGTTCGGCCGCCAGGTAGCGCGAGAACTCCAGCGGCTGATCGAAGTAGGAGCGCAGGTGGGTGGCGGCGGTCTCCTGAGAGCGGACGAACGTGCGGCCGATGTAGGCGGCGAACGCCGCCGACGTCGCGCCCAGGGCACCAGTGACGATAGCCCCCGGGGTGCTCTGGGCGGTGAGAGCCAGGACCGCGAAGACGACCAAGAGAACGAACCCAACTCCCATGGCAATCTGAGCGTTGCGGAACGACTGGCGGGCCTGTCCGGTGGCGATCTGGTGGTAGTAGTCCAGCCGCGCGTGAGTGACCTTCCACAACGCTGGCAGCGTCAACTCGTCGGTGGCGGTGAGCTCATTCTCGGCCTCTGATAGGTCGCGCCGAGCAGCCTGTTCAGCCTCGGTCGTGCCAGACGCGGGTCGTTGTTGATCTTGAGTTCGGGCCCGAGCGAGCGCCTCCAGCCAGTCGGGGATCTGCGTCGGAGGGAGGCCAAGTGCAAGAAGGATTTGGATCAGGCGCTCCGCAGGAGGCAGGTATCTACCGATGATGGCATTCTCTACGATCGTCCGGCTTAGATCTGCCTGCTCTGCGACCTTCGGAACGGACACCCCAGCCGCCATAAAGAGCCTATGCAATGCGTTATGGAACTCTTCACGGGTGCGGATCGCATCCGGGTGGATCAACGGCAGTGCGTACTCGGCTTTCGCTGTATAGCCCGGTCCGCTCGCGTCGCTCATGCCAGCTCAACGTCCGATCGTGTCGTTCTGCTCCCGAGGGCCACTACATGGACATGTTCTTTTCCGAGAACTGGACGCGCGCCGGGTTGGCTACGATCCGCAGCAGCTCGATCGCCCGGCCGCGCCCGTCCGCGATGACCTGGTCGGCGGTCAGCACGTAGGCCCCGGCCGCGAGCTTGAGCCGCTTCGCCTCCTCCTCCGAAGCGAGCCGTGCCCCGACCGTCCGGCGAGCCACCACGGCGGGAGCGTGGCCGGCTGCGGCGAGGGTGGCGTAGATTCCGCCCGGCACCTTGCGCTCGGTCGCGATCGGCGTGCGTTCCACGAGCTCGGCCGGGTAGTACGCCTCGTCCAGGCGGACGGTCTGCTCGCCGATGGTGGCGTGCCGGTCGCGTTGTACGACGTGAGCGGCGTCGTCGAGCCCGAGTAGCTCGGCCACGTCCGCGTCGGCGGGCTCGGGGTCGCGGACGGCGTCGGTGACCATCCGCCCGTCCAGGCCGGCCAGCTTGCAGCACTCGGACCAGGGGAGCGGCCCGTGGCCGTGCGGGTTGTGCAGGATGAGGTCCATGATCGGTGGGTTGGGGTCTTGGACGATCATGCCTACGGCGGCGTTGCGGCGGATCAGCCCCTCAGCCTTGAGGATCTTGTAGACCTGGTTCAGGGTGCCGTCCGAGCCGATCAGGTAGCGCTGGCGCAGCTCGGGTGAGGATGGCAGGACGCTGCCGGGCGGGTAGACACCATTTTTGATCTTGGCGCGGAGATCGTTGGCAGCCTGGACGTAGAGAGGAACGGGCTTCTCGACCATGCGGGCATGTTATATGTAGGACACGCGCATGTCGAGCGGGTTGCGCAACCTCACGCAGCTACATGATCAGGTCAACACGGCCTTGGCCTGGTGGCTGGTCAGGTCGCGCAGCTCGTCCAGGTACGCCCGCACCTCCGGCCGGTCGGCATGCTCGGGGCCCACCGCACGCACTAGCTCCCGAGACGACATGATCAGGTGAGGGACAGACCTCCGCTGGGCTTTGAGCGAGCGTCGGCCGTACCCGACCGCCTGCTCAATGTCGCCACGGCGGGCAGCGATCACGCCGAGCGTCAGCCGCGCCTCCGAGATCCGCATCGGCGCCAACTCCTCACCATCCGCGCTCGTGTGCGCGCGGATCACCTCGCCCGCGTACAGCTCGGCACGCTCGTTCTCGCCGAGGATGCGGTAGGCGTCCATGCTGTAGAAGTCGTACTTCAACGGGTCGATGTTGAAGTGATTGTCCAGGTTTTCCGGCACCGGCAGACTCTCCAGGACCTTGCGGCCCTCGTCAAGCGCGACCTCGACCTGGCGGCGGTCCCCGATCCGCGCCCACGCCTTCGCCTTCTGCGCGTACAGCTGCACCGCCACCCCGAGACCCCCGGCGACGGCCAAGCCCCGGTCAGAAGCGGCGATCACGCTGCGGTAGTCGCCGCGGGTGAGCGCGAACCACGCGGCCATCTCGTGCGCCCACCCCTGGATGCCGCCGTTCTCGGCCTCGAGACCCATCGACAGCGCGGCCTGCCGGGTCGCTTCGGCCGATCGCTCGTCGCCGGTGTCGGCTTCGACGCAGCCCACCAGGAGCGCGAGCCACCCGGCGAGGCTGAGGACGTCGCGGTGCTGCTTGAGGGTGAGCCGGTGGTCGAGCAGGGTCGTCAACCGGGCGAGCCACTGTCGGCCCTCGACGAGGAGCTGCCCGGCGGGCAGGTGCGGGTAGTCCGAGCAGAGCTGGTCCACGGTGATGTGGAGCCCGTCGATCGTGGCGTCGTCCACGGTCGAGGCCCGCAACCTAGTGATGATCTCCAGCGTGTCCAGCTCGGCGACTGACTTGTCACGCCCGTGGTCGCGCGGCCCGAGGGGGAACATCGCATGCGTGACCGTGCCGAACGTGGCCGCGATGAGCGGCGCGTAGAAGTGATCAGGGTGGGTCTCGCCCGACTCCCACCGCTGCCACGACCTCTTCAGCGACGTGAAGTCAGGGAGCTGCTCGGTCGTGTGGGCGGCCAGAGCGTGGACGGCCTCGTCCTGGGTCCATCCTCGCGCGAGGCGCTCGGCGCGGATGCGCCGTGCCCATGCGGGGCGGTCGTCCATGTGGTGCCTCCTGTGGCGGGGAGTCCAGATGGTGTTGTACCCCAATGTGCAACATCGAGCGAGATCATGGAGGACGACAAGTAGACGACATCGTGGTTGTCGTCTAGGCACGCGCCATGGTGCGGGGCGATTCTCTGAGCATGGACCGCAGTCGTTCCCCGCGCATGTCAGTCCTCCAGCGTCCCTTATCCGCCGGGCCGTGTGAGTGGCAGGCCGTCGTACTCGATCGCTACGCGGGTCGGGTCGATGACCATGCGCAGCCACTCCACCCGGCGGCCCTCCTGGTCGCGGGTGAGCCGGTCCAGCGTCAGAACGGGGGAGCCGACCGTCATGGTCAACTCGGCCGCTTCCTCGGCGGTCGCCGGCCGGGCGGACAGCGACTCGTCCGCCGTCGTCGGGATGATCCCCGCAGCTCGCATCGCCGCGTACACGCCGCCGACGACTTTCGCCTCCCCGGCCAGCGGAGTGCCCTCCACAAGCTGGGCGGGGTAGTAGGCGGTGTGGATCTGGCAGGTGTGATCCTGCAAGGTGGCGTGCCGGGATCGGCGTACCACGGTGTCGGTGCCAGCGGTCAGCCCGAGCGCTTCGGCGACGTCGTCGTCGGCGGGCTCGTGCGCGACCTCAATCGTGACCATGGAGCCGTTGACCCCTGCCTGCTGACAGGCGGTCTCCCATGGTCCGAGCTGGCCGCCGGGTTCGAGGACGGCTCGGTATCGAGAGAGAGGCACGCGGACGGGCCGCCAGTCCAGGACGAAGGTGCCTTGGCCGCGTACTCCAGTGATCAGGCGTTCGCCTTGAAGCTGATTGAGGGCGGCGGTCATGGTGGCGCGGGCCACGTCGTACTCTTCGCACAGCTCTGTCTGGGTGGGCAGTGGCGTGCCCGGTGGCCATTCGCCGCGCTTGATGCGCCGACGCAGGTCGGCGGCGATTCTTCCGTATTGCGTGGCCATGGTGGTGGTGGCGTCTCCCGTGGGTGGGTGAGTTACAGGTCCACAAGTCTAGTCTTGCGATTCTCTCTCTTGACAGGAGGGGCGGTACGGATCCACTCTAATAATGTGGATCGTATTCCTAGACTTGATCGAATAGGGGTGGCAGGCTTCACCGCCACGATCAACGCCGCCACTGGTCTCCAGCTCGGGCATCTCGCCTGCACTGTCTGCCAAGTCACCTGGAAGGCGCACCACTCGCGTACGTGCTGGATGTGCGGACGCGAAGGCCGATCCGTGAACAATCCCTAGCTCCACACGGGTGCGCCCGGCGTTGCACCGCCCGGCGCACCCGTAGCTCCACCGCACCAAGCGGGTCCTGATGTTGCACCACCAGGACCCGCCCCCAACGCAAGACGGCCCCCGGTGTTGCACCACCGGAGGCCGCCGTTATCAGGTTCTCCTCGCGAAAAGAGATCCACCTGATGTCCACCATCATCGCACCACGCGCGGATGCCGTGAACCGCCGGCCCGCGCCCAAGCCGCGCCTGCCCCTGGAGATGCGGCTCCGCTACGAGCGGCTCATCCGCCTTGCCAAGCTCTCCAACCCTGAGCGGCCGTGCGCGTCCGACCCCTCACCGTGGGACGAGCGCCACTCAGCAGGAGGCCCGCGCTCTCTGCCGGGGCTGCCCCATCACGACCGCGTGCGGGACCGTCGCCATCATCGACGAGGCGATCGTCCTGGCCGACAAGAGCGAAACCATCGACGCTCGCGCCCGCAACTCCGTCGTCAGCGGCACCCGCGGCGGCATGTCCGACCGTTCGCGGCGCCCGATCGTGGAGGCCGTCGCCCGGCGGATCGTGGCCGAGCGCAAGGCCCGCGCCGAGAAGGCGGGGGCGGCGGCATGATCCTCCAGGCTGATCGTGGCCTTCACATCGACAGCCACGACACCAACGACGTCGCGCCGGGCATGCCCGGCAGCGTCTGCCACCTCATGAGGTCCGCCGACAACTCTGAGCTCACGTACCACGAGCGTTTTGTCACGCTCGGCGGAGACGTCGGCCCCACCGTCACCTGGACGGCGACCCGCGCCGACGACTGCCCGAGTCTGGACAGCAACGGCGTGTGGAGCTGCACCGGCTGCCACGCCACGAACGAGCCCGGGGCGTTGGCCGACGCCGAGCAGCACGTCACCTCCCACCAGGGGGGTGCGGCGTGAACATCACCCTCGACACGATCCTGCCGATCGTCGGCCTGCTCGTCACGCTGGCCATCCCGACCGTGGGAGCCATCGCGTCGTACCGGCTGGCCCGCCCGTACAGGATCGTCGGCCACTGCATCGACACCGGCATGGTCAAGGTCCGCTGGCGGGACGAGCCCAACCGCACCTACATCTACACCCGCGCTCGCCTGGCTGCCGTGACTCAGGGGAGGGCGACCCGATGATCACACGATTGGTCCTCGCCACCGCGGTCATCGCGGCTCTCCCCATGGCTACCACCTCCCGCTGCGACAAGCTCGCGAACGCGGGCGCCGGCTCGGCCGGGCCGAGCTGCCAGGTCAGCACGAAGGCCCGACGGGAGCTCGGGCTGACCGTCGAGCAGGCGGCCAACGCCGCGGCGGTGATCCGGGTCGGCAACGATCTGGATCTGCCCGCGCACAAGCGCGAGCGCGCGAAGGTCATCGCCATCGCGACCACCCTCCAGGAGTCGAACCTGAAGGCGGGCGCGGTCGGCGACGGCGGCCGGGCGGTCGGCGTGTTCCAGCAGCACCCGCACTGGGGCCACAACCGCACCGACGCCACCGCCTCCGCGCGCCGGTTCTACGCCCGACTGCTGAAGGTTCGCCGCTGGGACACCAGGCCGCTCACCGAAGCGGCTCAGGCCGTCCAGCGCTCGGCCTACCCGTACGCCTACGCCGACGACGAGGCCCGCGCCACGCGGATCGTCGCCAAGCTCACCACCTGCAAGGGAGCCCGCTGATGAGCCTCTTCAATCTGGCCCACAGCAAGGGCAACCCGTGCCAGGACATCCAGAACTCGCTCGGCACCCACATGTCGGCCGATGGCGAACCGTGCTCGCTGTACCGCGACCCCGACTCCGGCGCGACCATCCACGTGATCTGGCGCGGCGAGGTCGAGGTACGCGCCATCGACGAGTGCCCCGCTCTCGACACGGCCGACGCCTGGGAGGTGTCCCGCTGATGGAGTTCGTGATGGACGTGGTCGCGTGGATCGTGGCGCACCCGATCGAGTCCGCCGTCATCGCAGGGCTGGCCGTGTTCGGGCTCGCGCTGTCGTTCGTCGTGCTGGTGCTCGGCTGGCGTGCGGCCACGTGGCTGTTCAAGCGGTACGTCGTCCCACGCCCGGTCGAGGACGTGCTGACCATCGTGGCCGCGTCCATCGCGACCGGCGTGTCCGCCCAGGGCATGTGGCGCTTCTCGGAAGACGTGCTCGGGCTCGACGGACCGCTCCGGGTGCTCCTGTTCGCGTTCATCGAGGTCGGCATCGTCACCAGCGCCGTCCGCGCCCGCCGCAACATGCGCGAGAACTTCTCCGCAGGGATCGACGGCCTGGCGGTTTGGGCGCTGACCTGCCTGACCGCCGTGCTGTCCAGCATGGACGCGAGCAGTGTGCCGGAGGCGGTGTTCCGGCTCGCCGCGCCGCTGGTCGCCGCCTGGCTGTGGGAACGCGGCATGGCCATCGAACGCCACCGCATCCGAGGCACCGGCAAGATTCACTGGCGGATCACCCCCGAACGGCTGCTCGTCCGCATCGGCCTGGCCGAGACCCGCGACCGCAGCGCACAGGAGGTGGACGCACACCGCCGGCTGACCCGCGTCGCGCTCGCCGCGAAGAAGGCGAAGCGGCTGCGCGAGTCTGGCGCGAAGGAGAACAAGATCCAGGCAGCGCTGGCTCGTCTCGACAAGGCGATGGACGCCGCCGTCGAACACACCAGCCTCGCCGTGGACCCCGCTCGGCAGGATGCGCTGATGGCTCAGATCGCCGCCCTCTACAACACGGCGGCGCTCGTGGACGCCGACCCGTCCGCGCCATGGGGGAAGTCACGTACGGACGTACGTGACGGCGACGGCCAGCCGCGTACGGACGACGAAGACGACAACGACCCTCCGCGTACGCCGCAACGTACGCTCCCGCGTAAGCCGCCACGTCAGCTACCGCGTATGCCGTCACGTACGCCTGTCGCGTACGCGGACGACGACGGCAACCGGTTCGTCGCTCCCGGCTGCCCGGACCACCCCGACGAGAACGTGCACGCGGCCGGATGCACCGGTTGCCTCGCGAAGTTGCGCACGGCCTTCGTCGCCGAGCTGGTGCGGGTCATCCCGACCAGCGAGTGGAAGCACGGCGTCTGGGCGACGGTGCCCACCATGGCCGCGTACGTCGGTAAGAGCCCGTCCTGGGTGGATAAGCGCGTACGTGAAGCGCGTGACCTCATCGACGCGGGCAAGTCCGAGGGCGGCCAGCAATGACGTACGCGACCACCACTAACCGCGTACGCGGCACGTACGCGACCGACCACGTACGCACGTACGCGACTTCACGTACGTGTCGCGTACGCGGTACCGCCAACGATTAAGGGGACGCGTGATGGCCGCCACCGACATCGTCACCCGCTTCATGTTCCTGCCCGTCCGCGACATAGCCGCCGACGACCCTGACGACCCCGACAACATCCTCGTGGCCGAGCTCATCTACGGCCCCGGTCTCGAGCCCCGCCACGTGACCCTGCTGCTGGATGGGTGGACGCTGCTCGTCCCGCACGCCGACCTGGCCGCCGGCCGCACCCGCACCGTGCGGTCAGACCTGGGCGGCGGGCTCCAGCTCGCCATGTTCCCGCAGGCCGGGGGCGAGTCCGTGGTGTGGGAGCTGTCCCAGGCCACCGCAGACGGCGGCCGGGTGACGGTGCTGCTCGTGAAGGTGGACGTCGGCTGGCTGCTGCCCAACCTGTCGGCCGCCGCCGACGTCGCTCCGGCCGGGGTCTCGCTGCCCGTCGTGGACTGGGATACCGAGGCTGCTCGGTTCTTGGGAGGCCAGCCGTGAATATGACTCTCTGTGACCGCCCTCAGTGGGGCATCAAGCCCGGGGAAACTCTCAACTCCGGTTTTGGAGGGCTCCAACGCGCAGGTGTGTTGCCCGTTGCGCGTTGCGCGCGCGAGGGCACCGTACCACACGTCACGCACAGTAGCCAAGGGGAGATGGTGTCCAAGCGAGCACTGAACCGTCGAAACCGGCACGTCGCCCTTATCAACGCCGAGACCATGCCGTGGCGGAGGTACTGGCGAGCCGCCTGCTTCCTCGTGTCGGAACTCCACGCGCTGTACCGACGAGACCCGAGACGAGCGCGGGATCTCGGCGACGACCTGGCGCGCCAGACGCGGGACTTCGCCCTGCGGTTGAACGCCGAGGAGATGGGAGAGGCAGGCCATGACGTTCACGTATGAACCTCCCGAGGGCCTCCAGGACGACAGCGCCAAGGCAACGACGCGAGTCACCGAGCAGCCGGTGGGGGAGGAGCCTGTGGCCCAGCCTCCCGTCGCGCCTGAGCCGACCGCTCAGCCGGCTCGGGCGCGCTCCCGGCGCACGTGGCTGGACCTGCTGGAGACGCGGATGCCCGCGCTCGGCGCCCAGCGCCTCCCATCCACGGCGACCGTGCGCGCCTACCACCAGGACGGCAGCTACGTGCCGTTCGAGTCGGACCTGCTGAGGGCCATCTGCCGCCTGCATGGCGCGTGGGTCGCCTTCCCTTGGTGCTTCTTCTTCACGTGCATGGCGTGGCTGGGCGCGGGTGACTATCGGCGCCGCCTGCGGAAGTTCCGGCGCGAAGGGCTGCCCGGCCTGTACCGGTCGCAGCTCCCGCCGCTGGATGCCCTGCATGGCTTCCCGCGCGTATGGGTCGGCATCTGGTCGGCGGTCGCCTGGTCGAACCTCAAGATCACGCGGCTTCCGGTCACGTTGGGCCTGTACGTGCTCCCGGCTACCGGCCCGTTCTGGTGGCCGCCCCTCTGGTCGCTACTGCGGCCGATCATCACCGGCTTTCTATCGATCTTCAGTAGGTGAAAGGACATCGTCATGGAGTGGTGGGACTTCGCATCCGCGTTCCTGCTCGGCGTCGGCCTGGTCATGGGCCGCTTCCGCCGCAAGGACAAGGGCAAGCCCCTGAACGGCCCCGCCGGCGGCCCTGTCCCGCAGGGTGCCCAGGGTGCTCCGCAGGGCGGCCGAGGGGTGCCTCGCGGCAAGCTCGGCATGTGGGCCGCGTGCACGCTGCTCGGGTCCAGTCTGCTGGGCATGTTGACCCTTGTCGGCGGCTGGTCGGCAAGCATCGGGGAGTGGCTGTCGGTTAGCCTCGTGTTCGCGGCGATCGTGCTCACGGTTACGGCGGGCATGCTGGTAGCGGGCGTGATCCTTGACCTCAAGGACGGCATCCCCGACAAGCGCACTCTGTTGGCCTGCATCTTCGGCCCGCAGATCGTCATGATCATGCTCGGGGCGTTCCTCGGTGCGGACGTGCACGACACAATGGTCAACCAGGTCAAGCAGACCCAGACCGCGCTCATCTCCGCCCAGGACCGCCGATGAGCATCCTGGCCATCATCGTCACCTGCCTGATCTTCATCCCGGTCTCGATCTACTTCTTCAGCGTGGTGGGCCGCGACCGCGAGCAGCCCGAGCCCGAGCAAGTCGAGCCGCAGGCGGAGCAGGACGATGTCACCGTCGAACGGGTGGACCAGCCCCGCCAGACCGTCGTCAACGTGGCGCTCACCTGGATCAAGCAGACGATCAGCGGCGGTGACCGGCAGGCGATCGACCCTCCTCGCCCCAAGCCCGCTCCCGATCCCGAGGACGACTGGACGCCACCGACCAACCTGGACGGCATGCCCGACCTCAGCGCGTGGGATGTCGAGGTCCGGGTCGATCGGCCTGCACCCGAACCGCCGCCGGAGCCATCAGCGCCTCCGGCGGCCGGGGTTCTCGTGGTCGAGCGGGGCCTGCTCGACCGGGTGCGGGACTGGCTCGGCGGCAGCAAACCCGCGCCGCTGCCGCCGGAGCTGGCCCGGCCGCCGGCGCTTGGCCAGGTGGATCCGGACTGGCTCGCCACGATCCCCGACCCCCGCCAGCTCCCCACGCTGGAGCTGCCCGACCTGCCCGTCCTGGACGCATCGGCCAGGGCCGACGTTCAGGTCGAGCACATCCCGGCCGAGCCCGCCGACCCGCCGCCCGAAGTCACCGTGACCGCCGAAGTTGTCGAACCCGTCGAGATCATCGCCCCCGTCGAACTCCAAGGAGTGGACATGGACCTCGTGCCAGTCGGCCGCCGCACCATGGCCCGCGTCCCCACCGTCAGCGGCCTCGTGAGCGCGCTCAGGACCGGCGGGTACCGGATCCTGTACGCGTGGCTGGCCAGCTTCCGCAAGGCCAACCTCAACGACCTCGGCAACGCCCAGCACATGCACCGCATGGCTCTGGCGCACGCCCAGCGTTCCCGCGTGAAGCTCGCCATCGCCATCAACCAGCTCCAGGCCGTCCAGCACGACCGGGTCGGCGCCCACGTGATCCGTGCGTGCACGACCACCGTCTTGCAGGCCCAGCGTGAAGCCAGAGCGGCGTTCCAGGTCGTCACCTACACCGCCGAACTGGTGCGTGCCTCGGGCGGCGTCCCCACCTCCCTCAAGGATGCGCTCCGTGCTCTGGAGCGCGACCACGGCGGGATGGCCCGCGAGGCCCGCAGGATGACCGTCGAACCCGTCGCTGACCTGCGCTGGTACCAGAACTAGCCCCTGACTCTTCTCAGCCCGACCTCGAAGGAGAACTATCTCGTGGCCGCCACGCCCACCGCACCGCCGCAGCCCCAGGCCGGGCCGGTGCCACCGACCAGCCCCCCTCCGCCACAGCCGGAGCAGGAGAGCGTGTCAGGGCTGGCCGCCGCCACCGCCTCCACCTGGAACCTGCGCGAACTCAAGAACCGCGCCCACCGGTTCCGCCACACCTGGCCCGCGCACGCCACCGTCCCCGCCATCTGGGGAGGCGGCATCCTTCTGCACGCCCTCGACGTGCCCGGCTGGCAGGTCGCCGCCGGCGGAGCCGCCGCGTACGGCGTGACCGCCCTCGTCCGGACGCTGCTGCCGAAGCTGCGCACGCGGCTCGCGTCCCGCCTGTGGTGGGCCGCGGCCGGAGCGTGGCTCACCCTCGCGGCCGAGGCCGGCGCGGACGGCTGGATGCAAACCCTCATGTTCGCCGGGGCCGGGCTCGCGATCACTCCGCGCATCTACCGCTACCGGACCCGCATCAACGTGCCAGACCGGCCGAAACGGCAAGCACTGCCATCCCAGCCCGCACCGCAGCAGCAGGAGGCACCGGACCCGTACGTGATCCGCTGGAACGCCACCACCGGCAACCCCGGTCCCAAGGATCGCGGCTCGCTGCCCGGCTCCGAGCTCACCAACCGAACGCCCTTCACCTACGGCGGCGCCCGCGGCGTTCGCTACCGGCTCATCCTCAAAGGCCAGATCACCAGTGATGCCATCGCCGCGCGCCCCAGCGTGTGCGGCGACTTTGGCCGCACCATCGACGGCGTCCAGATCGAGGAACCCGATGACCAGGTCCTGAACGCGGCCGACGTGACGTTCCTCGACCGACTCGCCGTCGAGGACATCCAGTGGTGGACCAAGCCGGGCCTCAACATGGAGACCGGCGTCTGGGAGATCGGCCCGTTCGCAGACGCCCATGGCGATGCTGCCTTGCAGCTGTTCGAGATCGGGTCTGGCCCGCTGCCCGTCACGATCATCGGCGCACAGCGCACCGGCAAGAGCACCCTCTTGAAGTCGGCCGCCTGCGAGTTCCGGGGCAAGCGGATCAGGCTGCTGTACGGCGACCCGATGAACGGACAGTCATGCCCTGAACTGCTGCCGTACCTGCCGAAGAACGGGGTCGGGCTCGGCCTGGACGGCATCGAGGCGCTGGTGGAACGCGTCCACACGGAGATGCAGCGGCGCAGCCGCATGCTGGTCAACGTCGAATGGACCGACCGGCACGGCAACAGACGGCGTGGAGTTCAGTCGTACGAGCGGCCCGGCGCGCACGGTCTCGACATGCTCGTGCTCGCCTTGGACGAGTTTCACAAGATCCGCGACCCTGATGTGATCGCCATGGTGTACGACATCTTGGCCGAGGGGTCGAAGTGCGGCATCGTCCCGTGGATCATCGACCAGAACTCGTACGTGGACACGTTCGGCGGCGGCGACATGCTGGGCCTGCTCATGGCAGGCAATGTGATCCTCCTGCGCAACGGCAGTCCGCTCATCGCACAGCAGACCATCGGCCAGTACATGGACGTCTACCCGCACATGATCAAGCTGAGGTTCCCCGGCGGCGGGCACACCAAAGGCTGCGGTTACGTCAAGGGCGCCACCATGCGGCCGGTCATGATGCGCATCCGCGACGTGGACAACCTCCACGCCGTGCTAGGTGGGGAACAGCCTGCTCCCGTGCGATGGCTGCCCGCAGATCCGAACGAGGCCGCCACCACGGGTAGCGCGCAGACCGCCGCGAATGACCACGACGAGGAGGATCAGGACCTCGACCCAGATGGGCTGCCCGACGACACGCCGCAGCTCGGCGACGACGCCAACAGCATGCTCGAAAGTCCCGACCTCCACAACCTGATCAACTTCGTGAAGCTCACCCCCGCTGAACTCGCCACCGCCGAGAGCGCGATCAGGCCGCTGCTGAAGGGCGCGAAGCACGGGCTGACGGTCACGGACCTGCACCTGGCCACCGGCATGCAGCCCATGGCCGTGCTGCTGGCCGTCCGCTCGTTGGAAACCAAGGGCGAAGCGCGACCGGTCGATGGCGACAGCGACCGGTACGTGTGGGTCCAGGAGGCGTCGTGATCGGGATGTGGTCACGCACCGGCGAGGTGAGCGAGCCGGTCGTGGAACGTCGGGGGATCCAGCCGTCCGCCAGGCCGGGGATCGGGTTCGACGCGGCTGGCGAGCCAGTGCAGGGCGTCCACGACGTTCTGCCGTCCCACCCAGGAGACGGCCAGCTCGTCCGCCTCGTGCACCCGGGCGCGCAGCGCGTGCGCGAACTCGATTCGGGCACGCCAGCCGAGCACGCCGCCGATCACGCCGAGCCCGCCCAGGAAACCGAACGGCGCGAGACCAGTCGCGAGGCCGAACAGGAGGAAGACGCCGCTGAACCCGAACAGGAGCGTCGCCCACTGCCCGGCCGGCTCAGGGTGGCCCAGATGCGCGCGAGCGACCTGCACGGCGACGACACCCTTCACCACCTCGCGCGGCGCTTCGACGGCGAGCCGTTCGCCCACCGCGAGCACCGGCCGCGGCCGGTCGGCGGTCGGTGTAGCGACCATGACCTCGATGCCGTCCCCGGCGATGACCACCTCCGGGTCACGGAACCAGGCAGCCTCGGCTGGCAGGTCGATCTCCGAAACCCGGTCAGAGATGAGCTGCGCGTACGACTGGGCGTGCGAGGGCTCCATGCGCGCATGGTAAACGCGGCCCCCACAGCTCGTACAGGACGGGATTCCCGCAGTGATCGCTTCTGCTGCTGATGGTGCGGGTGTTGCTGCTGGCCGCGTGGGTGTGCGCGGCGCCGCTGCTCGGCCTTGCCGCCGGGGTCGCGCGGGCGGATCTGCTGCTGGTGGTGCCCGCTGCCGTGATGGTGGCCGCCCTGGTTGCGCTTGGCGGGGCGCAACTCGGTGCTCGTGTGTTGGCGCTAGCGCTAACGACCATCTCAGCGGGTCTGCTGGCTGTGGGCACGTGGGGGCCGCTCCCAGGGACGGTCCTGTCCGTGTCGGCCGTCGTGGTGGCCGACCGAGTTATGAGCTTCCTCCGGTCGCCCGGCCGCGAGGGGAAAAACGGCCCGTCTCGGGCCTGACGAAAGGATCAACATGAGCACATCGGATCGGCCCCCCATCACGGGCCGCTCGTACATGGCCGACGTCAACGGCACGAACCCGCAGGACATCGAGAGCAAGGCTCGTCAACTGGCGGCCAACGCGTTCGGGCACCACAACGTGTGGATCGACCCGAACTACACCATCCACGAACGCGGGGACCGGGTCGTGCCGTACAAGGCCAGCCTCATGGTGTACGAGATCGCTCAGGAGCTGTGATGCGGGCCGTACGGATCATCTCGTTCGGGTTCGGCCACGGCACCCCACCGGAGGCCGACATCCTCATCGACGTACACCAGAGTCTGCGCAACCCGCACGACGACCCCGAGCTGCGGGAGCTGGCCGGCCTCGACGAGCGGGTGCGTCAGCACGTGCTCGACACGCCCGGCGCGCTCGCGCTGCTCCACAACGTGGCGGCCACCGCGTCCGCGCTCGCCGCCGACGTCGCGCGGCCGGTGACGGTGGCCTGGGGATGCAGCGGCGGCCGACATCGCGCCGTCGCCCTCGCCGAGGAAACCGCCGCTCTGGTGTGGGCGTCGGGCGCGGACATGGTCCACGTCGAGCACCGCGACGTGGACAAGCCCGTCCTGGCCCCGTCGGCCTCCTGAGGGGAAATCTGATGCGCTACATCGACAACACGTACAAGCACGCCGGCTACCCGCACCCCGGCGACGACACCTTCGTCGAGTTGCGCTGGCTGGACCTCAAGCACCTCACCGGCGAGCACCCGTTCGAGGGCCACCGCGTGCAAGGGCTGGTCACCTGGACCAACCCGGACGGCAGTCACGGAGCGGAGGTCACCGACGACCCCGGTTGGCTGGCCAGCTACTACGCCGAGCACTGCCCCGAACTGACCAACGTCCGCACGTTCACCCGCGAGGTCCGGCTGACGGTGTCGGCCTGGGCCGAGGCCGAGAGGACACCCGTATGAACACCTTGGTCCGGGCGGCGATGCTGCGCGCCGACGCCGAGAAGGAGACCGATCAGCAGGTCATCGACGCCGACATGGCCGTGGCTGACCTGTTGGAGACCATCGACGCGGGCTGCCTGCCACCGGATGTGGTGGCGGCGGCAGAGCGCGCGGCCGAGGCGCTGATCGCGCTCTATCCGGAGGAGGAGCCGTGCTGATCCTCCGCGACCTGCTCACTGTCTGGCGTCGCCAACGCACCCGACCTCCGAGGGGATTTCCCGCTGCGGGGCTCAATCTCTACGACAGCGAGAACGACGATCATCTGTACGTCCTCGGCCACGTCAGCGCCGACCAGATGACGGCGGCCGTCGCCGAGTACATCCGGCACATCCACTTCGCGCCCGATGCCGTGGTGGACGACCCGCTGGCCACCCTCGCCGGCGGCGCCGAGCGGGTGCGGGCCACGATCCGGCATGGGTATGCCACGTTCGACCTGCGCCGGGTGGGGTTCAGCGAGTTCAGCGCCCGGTTGTTCGTCGATCCGAAAACGCCGGGTGCTTGGCCGATCACGTACTGGCCGGGGGAGTTCGGATGATGAGGTACGTCGGAAACACCACGTTCACGGCCCTCCAGCACCCGTCCGGACACGGACAGGTGGCCATGCTTATATGCCCTGGCGATGGGTGCGGAGCCAACGCCGTCCCACTCAGCGACACCGACAACGGCCCGTACAACGGCTGGTGCGCTCACGGGCACGAAATCCACATCCCGTACGCCATGCCGACGTGGGAGGACCGATGAGGTACACGCACACGGACGGGCGGCCAGCGGGCGAGCAGAGCAGCCCGCCCTACGGTGATGCCGAGCGGCTCGTCACGGCTCTCGCCGTCTACGACCAGCTCACCACGGCTGAGCGGCGCGCCCTGTTCGAGAACATGTTCGCCGCCATGCTCCAGTACCGCCGAACGAGGGAGGTCGAGCACCTGACCCGCAGCGCCGAGAGCGTGACGGTCACGATGTGGGTGCGTGGCCAGCCCGGAGTGCAGCAGGCGATCCGGGATGCGCCCACCGACCCCTGTCCGGCCGAGGACCTGGTGCCCGTGGATGACGTGATCCGGATGCTCCGAGAGGACCAGCCGTGACGTACGTGCACATGGACGGGCGGCCGGCGGGCGCCCGGATCACGCCGGACACGCATCCGTGCCGCTGGTTGGCGGAGGAGGTGGCGCTGTTCCGGCAGGGCCTCTGCTCGTACCAGGTCGAGTTCGGCAACTGGGGACCACCGAAGTACTGCGGTGACCCGTCCGACCCGGAAGCGGACTTCGGGCACTGCACCGAGCACGCGCTGCGAGTCGAGGAGGAGCGCAGCGCGAACTGGTTCTGCGGCCTGGGCGAGGAGCACGACGACCCGACCATCGACTGGAAGCGCGACTCGGCGCTGAGAGGGGAGGCGTGATGAACGAGTCCCAGCTCAACGACCGGATCACGGAGGAGATGGCCGCGCAGTGGGGCGAGGAGTGGACGGGCTTGCCCGCCGACCTGTCCCAGGCGGTGCTCGCGGACCTGCGCAGCATGTGGGAGGCCGAGGGCTGGACCGACGTGTACGGCATTGTCCGCGAGTACCGCCACCGTATCCGTAACGACGCGGGCAGTCTGGACAGCTACGCGGTGCTCCTGCCGAAATAAACGATCATGTGAAGCCGCAGGTCGCGCCCTGATCAGCGGCTCAGTAGACAACATCAATCGCGTGGCCATAAGGTGTCAGCGACGCGCACCTGTCGCGTCTCTCGCGCCGCTCAATCGAGTCGTGATCACCTCGGAGGTGGCAGGGGAGACGTGGTCACCCGGCCACCGCACCTCAGGTCGCGCGGGAAGGCCCTCACCCCTGGAGGACCCTTTGAAGATCCGGATCACCGGCCTACTGGACGAAGCCATACAGGCCGCCAACCTCATCGCCCGCACCTTCGACGTCATCGAGGTCTCCGACCCGATCCCGTCCCGAGGCGCCAGCCGCAACGTGCGGATCTACGCCGAGGTGCGACTTCCTCAATCCGCTCAGTAACACGGCGGCCCCGGACACGCCGGCAAGCACCCCGGGGCCGCCACCCCTACCGCCTTCAACGAATAGGAGTGACTCCATCATGGCCGCTACCACCCGCCGTAGCCAAAAGCGCCCCACCTCTCGCCCGCCGAGACCCGACACCGCGCGCGAGGCCGGAGCAAGCGACGCCGAAGACGTGTGGCTCACTGTCCCCGAGATCATGAAGGAGCTGAAGATCGACCGGCGGACCTGGCAGCATTGGGTAACACGCAAGCAGACACCCAAAATGCACAGGCTCCCCAGCGGGCGGTACCGCGTCCACCGCGACGACTACCAGGAATGGCTCGACGGGCTCCAGGTGGACGCGTGAGCGAGTCCTACAAGGTCAAGTTCTGGAAGATCAAGCGCAACGCCTCCAGCAAGAAACCGTCGTACGTCGTGCGGTGGACCGTGGACGGCGAACCCTTCTCCACCACCCTCGGCGGGAAGGAACTGGCCGAGAACTACCTCTCCGACCTGCGCCAGGCCGCAAAGAACGGCGAGTGGTTCGACACCGAGACCGGCCTTCCTCAGTCGATGCTCAAGGCCAAGAACAGCCGCACTTGGCTGGCACTCGCCAGGGCGTACATGGAGGCTCACTGGCCGCACCTGGCGCCGAATTCACGGAAGAACACGTCGGAAACCCTGGTCGCGGTAACCCTGGTTCTAACCGCCGACCGCAGGGGCCGCCCAGACACAGCGGTGCTGCGTCGCGTGTTGCGCAGGAACGTGTTCCTCCCCGAGGAGCGTCGGCCAAAGCCTGACGCTCAGGCCGCAGTCGCGCTGCGCTGGCTAGAGGCGGCCTCACTGCCGGTGAACGAGCTCAAGCAGGCCCGCCACGTCCGCGCGGCTCTGGATGCCCTCGCTCTACGCCTAGACGGCACCAAGGCGGCGCTCTCGACTGTGCGGCGCAAGCGGGCCGCGTTCCACCACGCCCTCGAATACGCCGTCGAATTGGAGGAACTCGACGCCAACCCGCTCGATCGCATCAAGCGGAAGCCGACCAAGTCCAGCAATGTGGTGGACCGGCGCGTGGTCGTCAACCCCCGGCAGGCACGCGAACTGCTGATCGCCGTGACCTACGTCGGACGCACGCGCGGGCCCCGGATGGCGGCGATGTTCGCCTGCATGTACTACGCCGCCTTGCGCCCGGCCGAAGCACAAGGGCTGCGCGAGCAGGATTGCTACCTGCCGGAGACAGGGGGGGGCTTCTCACCCTCCGGAAGACCCGCCCGCAGAGCAGCAGCGTCTTCACCGACTCCGGACAGGTTTTCGAGGAGCGCGGCCTCAAACAGCGCGAGGACGACGAAGACCGCCCGGTGCCGATCCCGCCCGAACTGGTCGCGATCCTGCGCGACCACATCAAGACCTTCGGCACGGCTCCGGACGGACGGCTGTTCTACACGCGCAGTGGCAGCACTTACACCACCGATAGTTATCCGCAGGTGTGGCGGGAGGCCCGCAAACTGGCGTTCACCCCTGGGCAGGTGGAGTCCCCGCTGGCGCGGCGCCCTTACGACCTGAGGCATGCCGCGGTCTCGCTGTGGCTCAACGCTGGCGTGCACGCCCCCGAGGTCGCCGAGCGGGCCGGGCACAGCGTGCACATACTCCTGAAGACCTACGCCAAGTGCATCGACGGCCAGGGCCACATTGCCAATCAGCGCATCCAGAACGCACTGGAGGAAGGATGATCGACAGGGCCCCGCTACGGAATATACGCGGAATGGCAACGCTGGTGGGCGGCTCGTCTCGGTCTTCCTCACAGGTCAAAGGCTCCTATGGGGAACGAATTCGCGTCGTACAGACTAGGGGGCATGAGAATCGGTTTCGCCGTACCGCAGTCAGGGCCCTGGGCCACGCCCGGCAACATGCGCCGCATCGCCGTGCGGGCCGAGGAGCTCGGCTACCACGAGTTGTGGACGTTCCAGCGGGTGCTCTACCCGGTGGGGCATCCCATGGGGCCGACGTACCGCAGTGTGCACGACCCGGTGGTCACGCTCGCCCACCTGTCGGGCGTGACGGGCCGGATCGGGCTCGCCGTGGCGGTGATCAACGCGTACGTGCAGCCGGTGGTGCTGGCCAAGCAGCTGGCCACGCTGCAGACGCTGTCCGGCGGGCGACTGACGGCTGGGATCGGGCTCGGCTGGCTGCCGGAGGAGTTCGAGGCGGCGGGCGTCGGGTTCGAGCGGCGGGGGCGGCGCGGCGAGGAGTTCGTGGAGGTGCTGCGCAAGGCCTGGAGCGAGGACGTGGTGGAGCACGACGGCGACTTCTACCGGGTGCCGCCGTCCCACCTCGACCCCAAGCCGGCGCCGGGACCGCCGCCGATCCTGCTGGGCGGCACCGCCGAGGTCGCGCTGCGCCGCGCCGCGCGGCTGGCCGACGGCTGGGTGAGCTCCAGCAGGGAGAACCTGTCGGCCGTCGCCGGCCGGGTGGAGCTGATCAAGACGGCGCTGGCCGAGTCAGGCCGGGACGCGGGCGCGTTCCGGTTCGTGTGCCGGGGCGTCACCCAGGTCAGGGCCGCCGGCGGGCGCCCACTGACGGGCCCGTACGACAAGATCAGGCGTGACGTGGACGAGCTGGCCGCTCAGGGCGTCACCGACGTCTTCCACGATCTCAACTTCGACCACGAGATCGTCACGGCCGACCCGAAGGAGGCCATGCGCCGGGCCGAGGAGGCCCTGGAGGCGCTGGCGCCCTAGCCCCAGCCGCCGTACGGCACCGTGATGATCTCCAGGTTGTGGCCGTTGGGGTCGGACCAGTAGAGGCCGCGGCCGCCGTCGTTGGTGTTGATCCGCTCCGGCTCCCGGTGGTACGGGTCGGCCCAGTACGTGAGCCGACGCTCCTTGATCCGCTCCCAGATCTGGTCGAACTCCTCCTCGCTGACGAGGAAGGCGTAGTGCTGCGGGTGCACCGGGCCGTCGGCCTGCGCCACGTCCAGCGACACGCCGTTGCCCAGCGAGACCACCCGGAACGGGCCGTAGACCGGGGCAGGGTCGAGCCCGAGCACGTCGACGAGGAAGGCGGCGGTCTCGTCCCTGTCCTTGGCCGGCACGATGGTGTGGTTGAGATGGACAGCCATGCCTTCCACGCTACCGACAAGAACCTGCTCATCAGCCTGCCACCCAACTGTCGTGTCCGGTGAAGACCGCAGCGGCAGTCCATTTAGCAGGTTTCTCATCGGGACAATCGCAGCGCCTCGGCGGCGACGGCGTGGCGCAGTTCGCGGATGCCGTCGCGGCCCCGTACGGGGTGGACGGCGTTGGTCAGCAGCACCACGGTGAGCCGGCGCGCGGGGTCGATGACGAGCGAGGTGCCGGTGAACCCCGAATGGCCGTACGCGCCCTCCAACGGCCCCGCGATGCCCGGGTCGCCGATGCGCACGCCGAGCCCGTGGCGGAAGGGGGCGCCCTCGGCTCCCTGGTCGCGCGTCATCTCGGCCACGCTCTCGGGCCGCAGCATCGGCCCGCCGCCCAGCCGCAGCGCCTCGCCGAAGGCCAGCAGGTCGCCGGCCGTGGCGAACAGCCCGGCGTGCCCCGCCACGCCGCCCAGCGCGTACGCGGTCTCGTCGTGCACCTCGCCGCGTACGCAGCCGGGCCCGGTGCGCTCCGGCTTCCACTCGGTGGCGGCGATCCGCGGCAGCGACCGCGGCCGGTAGCCGGTGTCGGCCAGGCCGAGCGGGGCGGTGACCCGGGAGCGGACGAGCGCGTCGAGCGGCGCGCCGCCGGCCAGCTCGGCGATCCTGCCCGCCATGATCATGCCGACGTCGCTGTAGAGGTAGGGCCCGGCGACCGGGTGGGTGATCGGCGTCGTCAGCATCGCGGCCATGCGCTCGGCCGGCTCCGCCTCAGGAAGCTCCAGGTCGATGCGGCGGGTCGGGACCAGGCCGGCCGTGTGGGTGAGCAGGCGGCGGGGCGTGATGCGCCGGTCCAGCCCAGGGATCCAGGTGGCGGCCGGCTCGTCGAGGGCGAGGCGGCTCTCCTCGGCCAGCGAGAGCAGGACGGCCGTGGTGAACAGCTTGCTGACGGAGGCCAGATCGAAGATCGAGTCGCGGCGGGCGGGCGGGCGTTCGGCGGCCAGGGTTCCCGCGGCGTTGGCGTAGCGTACGAGCTCGCCGGTCGCGGCCGCGGCGGCCACGGCGCCGTCCACGGCGATCAGGGCGACCGCCGCCGCGCAGACCCGCGGCACCGCTCCCGAGAGAATCGCCCTCAGCCCCTCTGGCGTCCCCGTGTGACCTGACGGCCGTTCCCCGCGGTCCAGCCGATCGGACATCCCCGTATCCTCCCCGAAACCCCGAAACCCCGTGGCCTGCCCCTCAGCCGCTCAGCGCGTCGCTGAGCCGTTCGCCGTGCGAGCGCAGCAGGGCTCGGGCCGCGTCCGCGTCGATGCCGTGCTGGATCATCAGCACCGCGACCTTGGCCTGCCCGTCCGCCGCGTCCAGCGCGGCCTCGGCCGTCTTCTGGTCGGCGCCGGTGATGTCGCTGACCATGCGCACCGCCCGCCCGGCGAGCTTGCTGTTCATGGCCGACATCTCGATCATCTTGTTCCCGTACGTGCGGCCGAGCTTGACCATGCAGATCGTGGAGATCATGTTCAGCACGAGCTTCTGGGCCGTGCCCGCCTTCAGCCGGGTCGAGCCGGTCACGACCTCAGGCCCCACGACGACCTCGATCGCGTGGTCGGCGGCGGCCGACAGCGGCGCGCCCTGGTTGCACGACAGGCCCACGGTGAGCGCGCCGCGGCCGGCCGCCTCCGCCAGCGCGCCCAGCACGAAAGGGGCCCGCCCGCTGGCCGACACGCCCACCACCGAGTCCAGCGGCCCGACCTCCAGGTCCTTCATGGCGGCCGCGCCTGCCTCGGAGTCGTCCTCCGCACCCTCGACCGACCGGGTGAGCGCCTCCGGCCCGCCGGCGATGATGCCCTGCACCAGCGAGGGATCGGTGCCGAACGTGGGCGGGCACTCGCTGGCGTCGAGCACGGCCAGCCGTCCCGAGGTGCCGGCGCCGACGTACAGCAGCCGGCCGCTCTCGGCCATCCTGGCGGAGACGGCGTCGATGGCCTCCGAGATGGCCGGGACGACCAGCGCGACGGCCGCGGGCACGGCGGCGTCGGCCTGGTTCATCAGTTGGGCGATCTGCTCCGTCGGCAGCCGGTCGATCTGGCTGTAGCGGGGATCGCTCTGCTCGGTGGACAGCTCGGGTAGCGGATCAATCATGACGCTAATTTCCACCTTTTTCTTCCCTCTTGTAAATATCTTTCAGCACAATGGCTTCATGACAACGGTGTGCATCGGAGCTGAACGGCTGGCCGCGGATCCCGCGCTCGCGGGAGGTACCCGTCTGGGGCTGATCACGAACTCGACCGGCGTCTTGACGGATCTGACTCCCACGCCGGACGCGCTGCTCGCCGCCGGGGCGCCGCTGACCGCGATGTTCGGCCCCGAGCACGGCCTGCGCGGCACCGCCCAGGCGGACGGCGGCGAGGGCGACGTCGTGGACGAGCGGACGGGCCTGCCGGTGTACGACACCTACCGGCTCGAGGGCGAGGCCCTGGACCGGGTGGTGTCCGCCGCCGGCGTGGACACGCTGGTCTTCGACATCGCCGACGTGGGGGCGCGCTTCTACACCTACGTGTGGACGATGTACGACCTGATGGAGTCGGCCGCCCGGCTGGGGCTGCGGTTCGTGGTGCTCGACCGGCCCAACCCGCTCGGCGGGACCGTGACCGAAGGGCCGCCGCTGGACCCGGCGTTCGCGAGCTTCGTGGGCCGCTTCCCGCTGCCCGTGCGCCACGGCAGGACGGCGGGGGAGCTGGCCCTGTTGTTCGGCTTCGACCTGGACCTGACGGTGATCCAGATGGAGGGCTGGCGGCGCGGCATGACGTACGCCGAGACCGGCCTGCCCTGGGTGATGCCGTCGCCCAACATGCCGACCCCGGACACCGCGCTCGTCTATCCGGGCACGGCGCTGTTCGAGGGGACGGACTTCTCCGAGGGACGCGGCACGACGCGGCCGTTCGAGCTGATCGGGGCACCCTACGCGGACGCGCGGTTCGCCCCCGCGCTCAACGCGCTCGGTCTGCCCGGCGTCCGGTTCCGGGAGGTCTGGTTCACCCCGGCCTTCCACAAGCACGCCGGCGTCCCCGTACGCGGCGTGCAGCTCCACGTGCACGACCCGGAGGCGTTCCGCCCGGTGCTGACCGGCCTGTCGATGCTGCACGTGGCCCGCACGCTCTACCCGGACGACCTGCGCCTGCTGGAGGGCCTCGACCGGCTCTGGGGCTCCGACGCGCTCACCCTCCGGCTGAAAGCCGGACAGGACCCGCGCGACCTGTGCCCGCCGCCGGGACGTCCGGAGGGACGACTGCTCTATCGGTGACATCACGCCAGTTCGCGCCGGTAGAGCCAGAAAACGCGCTCCGCCCGCGCGCCCACCGCGCGCGAGTAGAACCGCAACGGCCCCACCCATCCGATCTGGGAACTGGTCTGTCCCGCGGCTCGCTGCTCGGCCAGGCACCGGCGCAGCAGCACCCGCCCGACGCCGAGCCCGCGGGCCTCCGGCGCGGTGCCCATGGGCCCGAACCAGGCCGGCCGCGCCCCCCAGGCGGCGAAGGCCAGGATCGCGCCGTCACGCTCGGCGTAGTGAAGCCCGGCCGCGTTGGCCGCCTCCCACGCCCAGCGCTCGTTCCAGTGCCCGGCGACGAACGCCGCCACCCGCTCCCGCTCCTCGACCGCCGCGCGCACGGCCACCCCGGACTTCTCCAGCCGCCGCAGGTCGTCCTCGACGGACAGGTCGCCGCTCAGGTCGGCGGTCATGTTCCAGGCCACGTCGTAGCGCTCGTAGCCGAGGCTCTCGGCCAGGCAGGCGGCGGGCGTGTAGCGCCCGTCGATCCCCGGCCAGGCGTAGCAGGGCGGGTTCCCCGCGAAGCGCGCCTGCCGCGCGCCCTGGCCGCGCAGCCACTCCTCGGCCGCCAGCACCAGCTCCCTGCCGTGCCCCCGCCCCTGTGCGGAGGGGTGCACGGCCAGCAGGTCGAGATGCCCGACCGCTGGGTCCTTCGCCGACAGCGACGCCATCACGATCCCGCCGTCCTTGGCCAGGATCGTCCACCGGCGGCCGGCGGGCGGATGCGACAGCCGCTCCACCAGCGCCGCCCCCTCCCCGGGGTCCAGCGTCAGTGCCGCCTCGGCGATCTCCGCGGGCGTCATCACACCTCGCTCATCGGCCGGGCGATCACGCTGCGGCGCTCGGGGTAGAAGCACGCGTGCTCCTGCGGCACGCCCTCGGTCAGCTGCAGCAGCGGCCGCTCGCTCGTGCACCGCTCGCCGCGGAACGGGCAGCGGCGGGCGAACAGGCAGCCCTCGTCCGCCTGGCTCTCGTCCAGCGACTCCAGCGGCACCACCGGCTCCTCGCCCGGCTGCTCCAGGCCGTGCAGCACCGGGATGGCCGACAGGAGCGCCTGCGTGTACGGATGCACGGGGTCGGCGATGACCGTGTCCACGGCGCCGCGCTCGACGACCTGCCCGCGGTAGATCACGTACAGCTCGCCGTCGTCGCCGATGTAGCGGGCCGTGGCCACGTCGTGCGTGATGAACAGCACGCTCACGCCGAGCCGCTCGCGCAGGTCCTTCAGCAGCGCCAGGATGCCGAGCCGGAGCGACACGTCGATCATCGACACGGCCTCGTCCGCGACCAGCATCTCCGGGTCCACGGTCAGCGCCCGGGCGATGACCACCCGCTGCCGCATGCCGCCGGACAGCTGGTGCGGGTAGCGCGACAGCACCGTGCCGGGGTCCAGGCCCACCAGCGTCAGCACCTCGGCCGCCCGCTCCTCGATCCACGACCCGGGCCGCCCGGTCTGCTTGGCCCGCAGGCTCAGCGGCGCGTACAGGGTCTGGTGGATGGTCCTGGTCGGGTTGAGCGCCGAGTACGGGTCCTGATGGATCAGCTGGATCTTGCGGAAGTGCGGCTGCCGCTGCTTGTGCCGCAGCGACGACATGGCGACGCCGTCGATGAGGATCTCGCCCTCGTCGTACGTCTCCAGCCCCGCGATGATCCGCCCCAGCGTGGTCTTGCCACACCCGGACTCGCCGATGAACGAGGCCGCCCCGCCCCTGGGGATCGCGAAGTCCACGCCCCGCAGCGCCTGGACATCCCTGGCGCCGAGCACCTTGCCGCGCTGCTTGAACGTCTTGACGATGCCAGTCCCGGTGATCACGCATGCTCCTTCACGGTCACGGCATGGCAGGCGACGGCCCGCGCCCCGTCGGCGTGCGCCTCCGGGTCCACGGTGTCGCACACGTCCATGCGCAGCGGGCAGCGCTCCCTGAACACGCAGCCCTCCTTCGGCACGGTCGCCAGCGTCGGCGGCCGCCCGGGCAGCGCCTGGGCCTCGGCGATGTCGCCGACCAGCCGCGGGATGGCCCTGATCAGGCCCCGCGTGTACGGGTGCCGCGGCGCGCCCAGCACGTGCCGGGTGGGGCCCTGCTCGACCAGGCGGCCGCCGTACATGACGGCCAGCCGGTCGGCCACCTCCGCCACCACGCCGATGTCGTGCGTGATGACCAGCGTCGTCAGCCCGCGCTCGGCGTGCACCTCGCGCACGATCTTCAGGATGTTCGCCTGCGTGATCATGTCCAGCGCGGTCGTCGGCTCGTCCAGCACCACCAGATGGGCGTTGAGCACCAGCGCCAGCATGATGCCGACGCGCTGGCGCATGCCGCCGGACAGCTCGTGCTGGTGCGAGTCGAGCACCCGGGCGCCGTCCAGCCCCATCCGGCCGAGCAGCTCCTTGGCCTCGCGCACCAGGCCGCGCAGGTCGTCCACGCCGTGCGAGCGGCCCAGGTCGAGCAGCTGCTTGCCGACCGTCTTGAGCGGGTTGAGCGAGTTCTGCGCCGCCTGGAAGACGTAGCCGATGTGCTTGCCGCGGGCCTTGCGCAGCTCCTCGCCGCGCAGGCCGACGACGTCGCCGAGCCCGTCGATCTCGACGCTGCCCGCGGCGATCCTGCCGGGCGGCTGCACCGCGTTGAGCAGCGACAGCGCCATCGTGGACTTGCCCGAGCCGGACTCGCCGACGATGCCGGTGATGGTGCCGGGCTCCAGCGTCAGGGTCACGTCCCTGACGGCTGGCAGCTCCCCGGCGGGGGTCTTGTAGACGACCGTGAGGCCGTCGATGCGCACTCCCGGCGCTTGTTTAGCCACGTGTTCTACTCCTCGCGCAGCCGGGGGTTGAAGATCTCGTCCATCGCGTCCACGACGAGCACGATGGCCAGCGTCAGCAGCAGGATCGCCAGCAGCGGCCCCAGCAGGAAGCCGAGCGCGCTCGGCACGGTCAGCGCCCCTGAGCGGAACACCGCCGTGTTGAGCATCTGGCCCCAGTTGTTGGACTCGTACGGCAGCACTCCCAGGAAGAACAGGCCCACCTGCGAGTACACGCCGCCGGTGATCGCGATCAGCATGTTCATCGCGATGTACGGCGCCATGCTCGGCAGCAGCTCCTTGCCCACGATGTGCGAGGTGGACAGTCCGAGCCCGCGCGCCGCCTCGATGAAGCCGCGCTCGCGCAGCGACAGCGTCTGCGAGCGCACCGCCCGCGCCACGCCGCCCCAGCTCAGCAGCCCCAGCACCAGGCCCATCTGCACGGCGCTGCTGAACTTCCACACCGTGGACAGCACCAGCAGCAGCGGCAGGCCGGGAATGGTCAGCTTCATGTCGGTCAGCCGCATGAGCACCGTGTCCCAGCGGCCCCGCTTGAAGCCGGAGAACAGCCCGATCCCGGTGCCCACGACGACGGTGATGACCGCGGTCACGAGGGCGGCCAGCAGCACGTACCGCGACCCGGTGACCACCAGCGCGATCACGTCCCTGCCCTGGTCGTCGGTGCCGAGCCAGTGCTCCCAGCTCGGCGGCCGGGTGATCTGGCCCGGGTCGCGCGGGAGCTGGTCCGGGTAGAACATCGGCCCGAACGCGCCCATGAACACGAACCCCGCCATGAGCACCGCGCCCACCAGGCGGCTCGGCTTGCGCTTCATCACCCGCCACACGCCGCGCCAGAAGTTGCGGCGCATGGCGGCGCTCGTCGACGAGCTCTCCAGCAGCACGCTCATGCCGACACCTCCTCACCGCTGCGCACCCGCGGGTCGATCACGCTGTAGAACAGGTCCGCGAGGATGTTCGCCACGATGATCGAGACCGTGATCAGCAGGAACGCCCCGCCCATCAACGCGTAGTCCCGCATCGTGATGCTCTCGATGAGCAGCAGCCCGAGCCCGGGGTAGTTGAAGATCCGCTCGATGAACACCGCGCCGCCCAGCAGCAGCCCCAGCGACAGCGCGAGAATCGTGAACAACGGCAGGATCGCGTTGCGCGCGATGTACCTGAAGACGATCGAGCGCTTCATCCCGCGCAGCTCCGCGGCCAGGATGAAGTCGTCGCCGAGCACCGTGACGACGCTCGACTTCATCGCCAGGACCCAGCCGCCGTAGGCGGCCAGCGTGTACGTCGCCACCGGCAGCACCGCGTGCTCGGCCAGCGAGCCGATGTAGCCGGCGTTGAAGCCCGGCTCGTACAGGATGTCCACCGGCCCGTCGCCGGGCAGGATCGGGATGAGCGTGGCGAAGATCGCGCTCAGCAGCAGCCCCAGCACGTACTGCGGGACACCGTGCAGCAGCGACCCGGAGACCGCCAGCACGTCGCCGAGCTTGCCGCTGCGCTTGACGGCCGCGTAGACGCCCAGGATGATGCCGACCAGGAAGCTCAGCAGCGTCCCCGCCAGCACCGGTAGAACGGTCCACTTGGCCGCCTCGCCCAGCACCTCGGTGACCGGCGCGCCGGCGTGCGTGACCGACTGGCCCAGGTCGAAGGTGAGCAGCCCGGCCACGTAGTCGCCGTACTGCTCCCAGAGCGAGCCCGTCGCCTGGAAGCCGTACAACACCCGTGTGGCCTGCTCGGCCGCCTCGGGGGCCATGCCCTGCTCGATGAGCTTCTGCGTGTGCGCCGCGATCGGGTCGCCCGGGATGCTCCTGACGATGAAGAAACTGATCGTCGCGACGACCAGGATCATGACGACACCGCGGGCCAGATGGCCCGCGAGCCGGCGTGCTATCACAACCATGCGTTACTGCTTCTTCTTGACCATGCCGAGCTGCATCCACACCCCGGCGGGAAGGCGCAGAACGTCGCTGTCCTGCTCGGGCCACCCGGTGAACCGGGTGGTGTTGGTGAACTGGCTGTTCACGTAGTCCCACAACTGGATCGCGGGAAGGTCCTGGTTGGCGGTCTTGGCGAGCTGCGCCATGATCGGCTTGGCCTCCTCGGCGGAGACCGCGTTGAGCTTGGCGGTCAGCTCACCGGGGTTGACCTTGCCGACGCCCGCGACGTCGATCTCCTCGGCGCTGCCCATCCAGTTGCCGGCCTTGCCGGGGGCGCTGTGCTTGACGTTGCCGGCGACGTTGGTCCAGCCGTTGGAGGCGCCGTAGAGGCGCTGGAAGATGTCGTACGGCGCGGGGCCGAGCGCCATCAGCCAGAAGCCGACGTCGTACTTGCCGGCCGCGATCTCCTCCAGGTAGACGGGGTAGTCGGCGACGGTGACGACCTCGGCGTCCACGCCGTTCTCGACCAGCTGGCTCTTGATGTTCTCCTGCGCGGAGATCCAGTCGGAGAAAGGCGCGGGCGCGTGCATGGTGACCTTCCACGGCTTGCCGTCGGCCAGCGTCCACTTGCCGCCCGTCTTCTTCAGACCGGCCTGCTTGAACTCGGCCTCCGCCTTGGCCACGTCGTGCTTGTACGGCTCCAGGCTCGACAGCTCCGAGCCGATCCACTCCTGCGCCGGCTTCTGGTGGATGCCGGAGGTCGTCACGGCCGGCGTGCCGCCCTCGGGCGAGGCCACCTTCGTGACCTCCTCGCGGTCGATGAGGTACGCCAGGCCGCGGCGCACGTGCACGTTGTCGTACGGCTTCTTCGACTGGTTGAACGCCATGCCGACGGCCACCGGCGAGAAGCCCCTGATGACGTTGGAGCCGGGCGCCTGCTTGATCCGGTTCATGACGTCGGTGGGCATGGCGGTGAAGCCCGCGTGGTCGAGCTTGCCCGCGCTCAGGTAGTTCCAGATCTGCTCGTTGCCGCTGTAGTTGAGCATCTTCACCTGGTCGGGGACGATGTTCGCGACGTTGTAGAAGTTCTTGTTCTTCAGCAGCAGCGCCTCGCCCGGGTTGACCCTCTCCAGCACGAACGGGCCGGCCGAGACGTCCTTCGGCGGGGCGAAGGCGAGGACCTTCTGTCCGATGGCGAGGATCTCCTCGCGTGCCTTCTCCGCCTCGGCGCCGGTGCCCCTGGAGGTCTTGAGCTTGTCCCAGAAGTCGGCCGGCAGCAGGCTGCCCCACACGTGGGCCGGCACGACCCAGCTGTCCATGACGCCCCGGGCGAACTTCGCGCTGGGGTTGCTCATGTCCTGGGTGATCTTGACGGTCTTGTCGTCGACGACCTGGATGTCGGCCGCCGCGCCGGCCGCGCCCGGCGTGACCGCGAACGCGGTGCTGCCGGTGGTGTAGGCGAGCCCGAGGGAGAGCTTGACGTCCTCCGCCGTCACCGGCTTGCCGTCGGACCACTTGCCGTTCGGCTGCAGGCGGAGGGTGATCGAGGAGTTGTCGGGCGCGATTTCCCAGCTCGCAGCTATGCCCGGATAGAATTGGTTCGGGTCGGTCAGATGGTTCTTGACCCAGCCGAGCTTCATCGCGTTGTAGCCAAGGAACGAGTTGCCCTTGGGGGCCCACGGGTTCGCCGGGCCGCTGGCGTCGAGGCCTGGCTTGAGCACATCAACTGTGGTGAACAGGCCGCCACCGCCCGAGCCGGACCGGTTGGTGGAACCTCCGCTGCACGCCGCTGTCGCGGTGGCCATGCCCAGCAACGCCACTACCGCTGCCAGTCGCTTCATTTGCCGCTCCGGGGGATGTCTGTAGGGATTGACCGGACATTACGATCGCGCTCGACGGGCGTCAATAATCTCCAGAGGTTGTGAAGCTAATGTAACTTTCCTTCATGAGTGTGCGGACTGGTGCTAAGCGCCGTCAAGTAAAACTTCAGCCCATGACCAAGACGGCGGCCCCGTTGACCTGGTCGTTCGCCAGATCGGTGAGCGCGCGGGCGGCCGATTCGAAGGGATAGGGCGCGATCGTCACGCGCGGCGGATGCGCCAGCGCCAGCTCCAGATAAGCCCGTCCGTCGGCCCTGGTGTTGGCGGTCACGCTGCGCAGCGTCCGCTCCTGGAACAGGTGCCGGTCGTAGTCGAGCGCCGGGACGTCGGTCAGGTGGATCCCGGCGATGGCGAGCGTGCCGCCGCGGTCGAGCGCCTCCAGCGCGGGCGGCACCAGGTCGCCCACCGGCGCGAACAGGATGGCCGAGTCCAGCGGCTCCGGCGGCCGGTCGCCGGCCGAGGCGGCGCCGAGCTCGAGCGCCAGCCGCCGGGACGCCGGAGACCTGGTCGCCACGTGCACGGTGGCGCCCTGCGCGATGGCCGCCTGCGCGGTCAGGTGCGCCGAGGCCCCGAACCCGTAGATGCCGAGGCGGCCGCCGGGCGGCAGGTCGCAGCGCGCCAGCGCCCGGTAGCCGATGATCCCCGCGCACAGCAGCGGCGCCAGCCGCTCGGCCGGCACGTCATCGGGCAGGGGATAGACGTAGTCGGACGGCGCCACGAGGTATTCGGCGAACCCGCCGTCGGCGTCCCACCCCGTGTAGGTCGAAGACGGGCAGAGGTTCTCCATGCCCCTGGCGCAATACCGGCAGGTGCCGCAGGTGGAGCGCAGCCAGGCCACGCCCACCCGCTGCCCGGTGCCCTCGACCCGGCCCACCGCCTGGTGCCCCGGCGCGGTGCGCGGCCGCCGCGGCCGCAGATCGCCCTCCGCCAGGTGCAGGTCGGTCCGGCACACGCCGCACGCCTCTACCCGCACCAGCACCTCGCCGGGACCCGGCTCGGGCACCTCCCGCTCGACCAG
Organism: Nonomuraea sp. SYSU D8015; assembly: GCF_008065375.1. Taxonomy (GTDB): domain Bacteria; phylum Actinomycetota; class Actinomycetes; order Streptosporangiales; family Streptosporangiaceae; genus Nonomuraea. The sequence continues at coordinate 183,677 of NZ_MU084032.1, read as the reverse complement.
CTCCAGCGGGCCGGACGCCATCGGCCCCGGCTCCGTGACCACCCAAGCTCTCATCGGTTCATCCCGTTTTCCGCCACCTTGTCACGACTACCCCTCCGCTCCTCCGTCACCGCCGGAGGTCTTCCCAGGCAGCTGCATGGAGGCCGGCCTGCGACGGCGCGGCGCGGGGTTCATCGGGTGAGGCGCGCGTGGGCCAGCGACGCGTACAGGGCGGCCCCGTCCGGCAGCACCGCGTCGTCGAACACGGCCTCCGGCGAATGGTTGTAGGGCGCGACGGCCGGGTCCCGGTCCGGCGGGCAGGCCCCCAGGAAGACGAACGCCCCCGGGACCTCCTCCAGCACGTACGAGAAGTCCTCCGACCCCATCACCGGCTGCGGCGCGACGAAATAGCGCCCCGGCCCGAACAACTCGTCGGCCGTCCGGCCCACGAAGTCCGCCTCGCTCTGGTCGTTCACCGTCACCGGGTAACCCATCCCGAACGACGCCTCGGCCTCCAGCCCGTGCGCCGCCGCGATGCCCCGCACCACCTCCACCAGCCGGCGCTTGACCAGCACCCGGTTGTCCTTGCTGAACGTGCGCACCGTGGCCTCGAACCTGGCCTCGTCCGGGATGACGTTGTCCGCCGACCCGCCGTGGAAGCTGCCCACCGTCACCACCACCGGGTCGAACACGTCGAACGTCCTGGTCACCATCGTCTGCAGCGCCGTCACCATCTCGCACCCGGCCTGGATCGGGTCCAGCGCGCGGTGCGGGGTCGACCCGTGCCCGCCGCGCCCCTTCACCGTCACGCAGAACACGTCCGCCGCCGCCATGATCGGCCCTGGGCGGGACGCGAACAGCCCGTTCGGCAGCATCGCCGACACCACGTGCATGCCGTACGCCGCCACCGGGCGCGGGCCGGCCGCGTCGAGCACGCCCTCGCCGATCATGTGCTTGGCGCCCTCGTGCCCCTCCTCGCCGGGCTGGAACATGAAGATCACGTCGCCCGCGAGCTCCTCCCGCCGGGCGCTCAGCAGGTGCGCCGCCCCCACCAGCATCGCGGTGTGCAGGTCGTGCCCGCACGCGTGCATCTGCCCGGGCAGCTGGGAGACGTACGGCAGGTCGTTCTTCTCCGTCACCGGCAGCGCGTCCATGTCGCCCCGCAGCAGCACGGCGGGGCCCGGCCGGCCGCCCCGCAGCACCGCCGTGACCGAGCTGAGCGCCGTGCCCGTCTTGATCTCCAGCGGCAGGCCGTCCAGCGCCTCGAGGACCTTCTCCTGCGTGCGGGGGAGGTGGAGGCCGAGTTCGGGGGTCGTGTGCAGCGAATGCCTGAGCTGGATGAGTTCGTCCCGCATGTCCTGTGCGGATTCGGTGAACGACATGAGGAACATTGTTCACGTCCCGGCACGGAAGTCGACAAGGCGCGCTCGGTACCATGAGCGGGTGACTCAGCGTAAGCGGATCGACTCGTGGTTGTCCGACATGGACGGCGTCCTGGTCCACGAGGGGCGTCCGATCCCCGGTGCGGACGAATTCATCAAACGGCTCAGCGAATCAGGCAAGAAGTTCAGGGTCCTGACGAACAACTCGATCTACACGCAGCGCGATCTGTCCGTGCGCCTGGCCGGCGCGGGACTCGACGTGCCCGCCGAGTCCATCTGGACCTCCGCCCTGGCCACCGCCCAGTTCCTCGACGACCAGCGGCCGGGCGGATCGGCGTACGTCATCGGCGAGGCGGGGCTCACCACGGCGCTGCACGAGGTCGGCTACGTCCTCACCGACCTCGACCCCGACTACGTCGTGCTCGGCGAGACGCGCACCTACAGCTTCACCCAGATCACCCGCGCCATCCGCCTCATCGAGGGCGGCGCGCGCTTCATCGCCACCAACCCCGACCCCATCGGCCCCTCCACCGAGGGCTCCCTCCCGGCCTGCGGCGCCGTGGCCGCCCTCATCACCAAGGCCACCGGCGTCGCCCCCTACTTCGTCGGCAAGCCCAACCCCCGCATGATGCGCAGCGCGCTCAACGACATCGAGGCCCACAGCGAGACCACCGCGATGATCGGCGACCGCATGGACACCGACGTCGTGTCCGGCATGGAGGCCGGCCTCTACACGATCCTCGTCCTCACCGGCGTCACCACGCGCGACCAGGTCGACCGCTACCCCTACCGGCCCGATCTCGTCGTCGACTCGGTCGCCGACCTCCTCGACCTGATCTAGCGGATCCGACGGGAGCGTGCCGAACCTGACCGTCCCTGACAGGTATGGATGGCAGGCTGACCTGGCATGACCCGCCTTTATCTGGAGATCGGCCCCAAGAAGGTGTTCGCCTGCTCGCTCGACTGGCCCGGTTGGTGCCGGATCGGCAAGGGCGAGGAGGCGGCCATCGAGCGTCTCATGGACTACGCGCCCCGCTACCGGGTCGTCGCCGAGCGCGCCGGGGTGCCGTTCTCGCCCGGCGAACCCGTCGTGGTGGCCCGGGTGCCGGGCAACTCCACCACGGACTTCGGCGCCCCCGGCGTCGTGCCCGACCTGGACCGGGAGCCGCTGCCGGCGGAGGAGGCCGAGCGCGGCGTCGCCCTGCTGCGGGCCGCCTGGGACCTCTTCGACGAGGTCGCCGCCGCCTCCCCGGAGGAGCTCCGCAAGGGGCCGCGCGGGGGCGGGCGCGACCGCAGCAAGATCGTGGACCATGTGGTGGAGGCCGAGCGCGGCTACGCCAGAATGCTCGACATCCGCCACAAGCCCTTCACGTCTACGGCCGACCGCGACGCCATGCGCGCCGAACTCGCCGACGTCCTGTCCCGCCCGTGGGCGCCGCCCGAGACCACCAAGTGGCCTCCCCGGTACGCCTTGAGACGCATCGCCTGGCACGTCATCGACCATGTGTGGGAGATCGAAGACCGGGTTGAATAAAACCACTCCCATGTCTCGTTGCGCGGCGAAGGTGTCCGCGTACGGTCTGGTAATCATGTGATGACAGAACGTGGGGCCGGCTGAAGCCGGCGTGCCGGGGGCACCGGGTCCGTGTGGTGAAACCGCACCCCGTCCCCGTCAGGTGGTGGCTACCATCACTACGGAGTGCAACCACGCGATGACGGAACAGGGAAGAAAGTGAGCGTGTGTGGACGTGCAAGCGGAGATTCGCGACGTGAAGCTCCGTGTTGAGGACCTCGCGGCGGACGAGCCGGTAGGGCAGGTGGATCTGCTGCGTGAGATCCACGACCGGATCAGGTGTCTCGAAGGCGAGGTCGCCGCTCTCCGGGCCGAGCTCGCCGCCGCCCGGGTCGAGCTGGGCGAGGACATCGCCGCCGTCCAGACCGAGGTCGAAGGCATACGGCGGGAGGTGAGCGCCCACCCGGCAGGCCGTGACGCCGACGGAGACGATGACGAGGACGCGGACCTCCGGCTCGACATGATCGAGGAGTTCACGTCCGTGCGCGCCGAGATCGCCCGCGAGTTCGCCTCCGTCCGCTCGGAGATGCTCGATCTCGGCATCAAGCTGGACCGGCTCCTGAAACGTGATGAGTGTCGCTAATCGCCCCGTATGTCCTTCGGGTAGCCTAACCTACGGTACCGTAACCTGAAGGAGAAGATCTTTTATGGCGATGACTCAGACGGAGCTGCTGCACGAGCTCGAGCCGGTCGTGGCCGGGGAGCTCGACCGTCACCACAGCATGGCCAAGGAGTGGTTCCCGCACGAGTACATCCCGTGGAGCGAGGGCCGCGACTTCGACGGCATCTACGGGGGCGAGGCGTGGCAGGAAAGCGACTCCAAGATCCCCGAGGCGGCCCGCGTGTCGCTCATCGTGAATCTCCTGACCGAGGACAACCTCCCCAGCTACCACCACGAGATCGCCACCACGTTCGGCCGTGACGGCGCGTGGGGCACGTGGGTGCACCGCTGGACGGCGGAGGAGGACCGCCACGGCACCGCCATCCGCGACTACTTGACCGTCACCCGCGCCGTCGACCCCGTCGAGCTGGAACGCGCCCGCATGCGCCACATGGAGAGCGGCTTCATCACCGAGTACGGCACGATGCTGCAGCAGCTCGCGTACGTCTCCTTCCAGGAGCTGGCCACCCGCATCGCGCACCGCAACACCGGCAAGGCCTCCGGCGACGAGGGCTGCGAGCGGCTGCTCGCCAGGATCGCCGCCGACGAGAACCTCCACATGCTCTTCTACCGCAACCTGCTCAAGGCGGCCTTCGAGCTCGACCCCGGCCAGACGATGCGCGCCGTGACCGACGTGGTGACCACCTTCCAGATGCCCGGCCAGGGCATGGAGGGCTTCACCCGCAAGGCTCTGATCATCGCCAACGAGGGCATCTACGACCTGCGGCTGCACCTCGACGACGTGCTCATGCCGGTGCTGCGGCAGTGGTCGGTGTTCGAGAAGAGCGATCTGGGCCCCGAGGGCGAGAAGGCCCGCGAGGAGCTGGCCGCGTTCCTGGCCAGGACCGAGGCGACGGCCGCCAGGTTCGTCGAGCGCCGGGAGGAGCGCCGGGCCCGCGCCGCCGCGATGAAGTGATCGGGGCGCCTCCGTGCGATGATCCAGCCTCATGGATCTCCTCGGTCAGCTGATCATCGGCCTGTTCGCGTTACTGACGATCATCCTGCTCGCCATGGCGGCGCAGCGGCTGCTGGGTGTCAGGTTCGGGGCGCTGCGCACGTTCTTGGCGGCGCTGGTCGCCTTCGGCCTGGCCGGGCCGGTGCTCGAGCCCATCGTGTCCGCTGTGGAGATCACCGGCGCGGAGCAGCCGCCCGACGCGGGAGCGCTGGGCGTGCTGCTCCTCATCGTGATGTCCATGGTGCTCATCCCGATGGTGCTCCTGGTGCTGGCCGAGGCGCTGATCCCGCCCGGCTCGCTGCCGGGGCCGGTGGAGCTGCTGCGCTCCGTACGCGGCCGCGTCTCCCGCGCCAGGCGTTACTCACAGATCACCAGGATCGCCGTCAAACACGGCCTCGGCCCCTATCTCCGGGGCCGGGGCGAGCGTCTGGAGGACCGCCCCGGCAAGGTACGGCTGGCCAGATCGCTGCGTGAGGCACTCGACGAGGGCGGCGTCACGTTCGTCAAGCTCGGTCAGGTGCTGTCCACCCGGCGCGACCTGTTGCCGGCCGAGTTCGTCGACGAGCTGGGGCGGCTGCAGGACCAGGTCGCCCCGGCGCCGTGGGAGCAGATCGAGCCGGTGCTCGCCGAGGAGCTGGGCGGGCCGGTCGACCAGGTCTTCGCCGAGTTCGACCGCACCCCGCTGGCCACGGCCTCCGTCGGGCAGGCGCACACCGCCCGCCTGCACACGGGTGAGAGCGTGGTGGTCAAGGTACGGCGGCCCGGCATCGAGACCGTGGTCGCCAAGGACCTCGACATCGTCCGGCGGCTGGCGGCCACCCTGGAGTCCAGGACCCGCTGGGGCCGTTCGCTGGGGCTGAGAGACCTGGCCGAGGGATTCGCCGCGGCCATCCGCGAGGAGCTGGACTTCCGCGTCGAGGCCGCCAACATGGCCGCCGTCGCCGCGGCCAACGGCGGCGGCGTCACCTACCCCGAGCCGTTCCCCGCCCTGTGCACCGAGCGCGTCCTGGTCATGCGACGCCTGTCAGGCCGGCCGGTCACCGCGGCCGCCCGCGAGGACGGCCCCCGCCTGGCCCGCGACCTGCTCGGCTGCCTGCTCAGGCAGATCCTCGTCGACGGCGTCTTCCACGCCGACCCGCATCCCGGCAACCTCATGCTGCTCGACGACGGCACGCTGGGATTGCTCGACTTCGGCTCCGTCGGGCGGCTCGACGCCTCCGTGCGCTCGGCGCTCCAGCGCTTCCTGCTCGCCATGAACCGGCAGGACCCGCTCGGCGTCACCGACGCGCTGCTGGAGGTGGTGCCCAGGCCGGAGGACATCGACGAGGCCGCGCTGGAACGCGCGCTCGGCCAGTTCATGGCCAGGCATCTGGGGCCGGGCATGGACAGCGTCCAGATGTTCACCGACCTGTTCAAGATCGTCTCTGTGTACGGGCTGTCGCTCCCGCCCGAGGTCGCGGCCGTGTTCCGGGCGCTGGCCACGCTGGAGGGCACGCTCGTGCGCCTGTCGCCCGGCTTCGACCTCATCGGCGAGGCCCGCGCGTTCGCCGGCCGCCATCTGGCCGAGCAGGTCACCCCCGCCACCGTGAAGGAGACGGTCGCCCAGGAACTGGCCGCGCTGCTGCCGATGCTGCGGCGCCTGCCCCGCCGCGTCGAGCGCATCGCCAGCGCCGCCGAGCACGGCAGATTCGGCATGAACGTACGGCTGCTGGCCGACGACCGCGACCGCCGGTACGTGACCGGGCTGCTCCACCAGGTGCTGCTCACGGTGCTCGGCGCGACGGCGGGCCTGATGGCCGTCATGCTGCTCGGCACCGGCGGCGGCCCGCGGGTGCTGGAGAGCACGTCGCTGTTCCACCTCATCGGCTACAACCTGATGCTGATCTCCGCCGTCCTCGTGCTGCGGGTGCTCGCCGTCATCTTCCGCCGCCCCAGAGACTCCGGTGATGCGCAGTAGCGCATATGCGCACGAACCACTCTTGACCCGCTGATGGTCTTGGACATCCACGGCATCGGGCAGGTTCCCGGTAACACCGGAACCCCTTGGGAGCAGAGGGTGAAAATCATCGGGATCGCCGCCGGCCTCCACGCGGGGTCTTTCATCAACAGATTGCTGGAAGCGGCGGGTGGCGAGCTGCCCGAAGGCGTCGGGTTCGAGGTGTGGCCGGGACTGAGCGAGATGCCTCCGTACGAGGCCGGTCCGGTCCCGGCGCCTGTACGCGAGCTGCTCGGGCTGGTCGCGGGGGCCGACGCCGTGCTCATGACCGCCCCCGAGCACAGCCTGCTCCCCGCCGAGCTGATCCAGACCCTGGACTGGATGACGGCCAGGGGCGTGCTGGCCGGCAAGCATGTGGCGGTGATGAGCGCGAGCGCGCGGGCCTGCGGGGCCATGTGGGCCCAGGCGGAGCTCTACAACCGGCTCCAGGCGGGAGGAGCCGTCGTGATGGGGGCCGAGCTGGTGATCTCGCCCTCCTGCCCGCACTTCGACGAGGACGGTCACCTCATCGATCCCGTCCTGCGCGGCGAGGTCCGCGCCGTGATCGCCCAGCTGTGCCCGGCCGAGGTGATGGAGCCCGCGCTCTCCCTTTGATCGAAGCCCTGGCCTGGAGGGGCTGGAGCCGCCTTTCGCGCGATCGCCTCTCGCGTCTCACACGGCTGGGAGCCGCGCGGAACCGATCACGCCGAGGACGGGCTAGAGGTCGCGGCGGAGGCGTTTGATGTCGGAGCGGTGTTTCTTCGCGGCGATGCGGCGCTCCACGGCGCCCCGGCTGGGCTTGGTGGGGCGGCGGCGCTTCGGTGGCGGGGCGATGGCCTCGCGGAGCCGCTGCGCCAGGCGGTGTGCGGCGGCCTCCCGGTTCCTGAGCTGGGAGCGGTATTCCGAGGCGGCGATCGTGATCGTGGCGGAGCCCAGCCGGTCGAGCGCCCGGGCCTTCAGCGCGGGCGGCAGCGCCGTGCTCGCGCCGACGTCGAACGTCAGCTCCACGCGGCTGTCGGTCGTGTTGACGCCCTGGCCGCCCGGGCCCGACGAGCGTGAGAAACGCCAGACGAGCTCGGCGTCGGGGATGACGACCGAGTCGTTGACGATCAGCGGGCCGGGCATGTCTGGGGCTCCTGTTCCGAATGCGCCTTCTGTAGGTGGATGTCACCGTATCTGGGTCTGATATGCCCGGCGCAACGGCATTTTCATCCACCGCCGCCGCTGCGACTATGAAGGGAACATTCCGCGGGAGGGGCGAGATTCCATGGATCCGGAGCCTGTCTCGGCAGCCCAGGTGGGCCTCACTGTGGTGCTGGCCCTCCTCTCCGCCATCGTGTTCCTGGTGCTGCGCTGTCAGGGCAAGGGCCGGCCGTTCGGGCCCGCGACGTGGCGGCTGTCGATCGTCATCACCCTGCTGACCGGGTTGCTCTCGGCCGGGGTGGCGTTGCTGACCGGATGGCTGCTGGACCACCTTCTGTCCACCGTACTGGGCATGGAGAACCTGCTCGCCACCGCGCTGGGCGCGGTCGCGCCGAGCGGGCTGTGGCTCAGCCAGATGCGGGCCAAGGAGGACGAGCAGCGCTCGCTCGCGCGGGAGGCGGCGACGTTCTGGCTGGTGTCGCTGCTCGCCAGGCTCGACCAGGCGATGGCCGAAGACCAGCGGCTCTGGTGCGAGAGGAGGGTGGACGACTCCTGGAGCATCTACGAGCTCAGCCTGGCCGCCAACCGCTACCACCAGCGGATCGCCGAGCGGCTCTCGCCCGAGGAACGCAGGCGCGAACGCATTCACGCCAGGCTCGACGCGATCGAGCGGCGGCTGGACGTGGCGGCGCTCATCGAGGACGGGGCGGCGCGGTCGAAGGTGGTCACCGCGCTCAACGGGTCGCGTCACACGCGGCTGGCGCGGTACGAGCGCTATCTCAACGACCTGATGCGGCTGCGCGGACTGCTCAAGCACGACGCGGAGAGCGATCTGCTGCGGCTGCTGGCCTCCGGTTACCGGGCAGGGTACCGATCACTGCCGGTGTTCGCGCCGCCGTCCCGGGCCGTCGACTCCGAGACCGCCCGGCGCGCCGTATGAAGTCGTGGCGCCCGGCGTACGGCATGAGCCAGAGTGCCCTGAACGCGCCAGGCGCGCCCTACGGCTCGCCGTCTCTGAGCGCGGAGGCCGAATCCTCGGCGTCGCCGAGCGTGAACTCCAGGCGGGCGCCGAGCGCGTCGACGACGGCCGCCAGCGTGCGGAGCGTCAGGTTCTCGTCGCCGGACAGGATCTGGCTCACCCGCCCCGCTGACACGCCCATGGCCGCGGCCAGGTCCGAACGCGAGATCTTGTGCTCCCGCATGTACCACGCGATCTCGTCGACGACTTCCTGGGCGAGACCGCCCACCTCGTCGCGGCTGCTATGGCGTAGTGCCATGACGGTCTCGCTCTCGACGCTCAGCTCCAGATGCCTCCACTTTAGCTCTACCTAAATCTTTAGGCAAGCCTAAACTCGGGCGGACTCTTGACGGCCGGCTGCAAGCGGCATATGCCAGCATCGCGCGAGAAGATCATGCGTGAGGAGGCGAAGTGGCCGTCATCGTCGGCGTGCACGGGATCGGCAAGTACAACTACTACCTGGAGGCCGGCGGGTCCGCGGCCGGTGCGGCGGCGGCCATGCGCCTCAAATGGGACCGCTACCTGCACCTGGCGCTCGGGGGCGAGGCCAGGGCCTACTTCAGCGAGATCGCCTACTTCTCCCACCACCTGCACGACGGCAGGTCCGACCCGCGCTCCGTCGCCGCCATGGAGGCCCCGGCCCAGCAGGTCCTCGTGGAGTGGGCCAAGAACCTGGGCGTCGGCGAGCATCTCACGGGCGCGCTCAAGTCGTTGACCGGCTGGCTGCTCAGCAGGCTCGACGGCCGGTCGGCGGCGTTCGCCGAGCGGTTCGCGCCGGAGGTGGCGGCGTACCTCACCGACCCGGGCAAGAGGGACAAGTGCCGGCAGGTGGTGGCCGAGACCATCAGGAGGAACCGGCCGAAGGTGGTCATCGCCCACTCGCTCGGGAGCGTGGTCACGTACGAGACCCTGTGGGCCCACCCCGACCTGCGAATCGACCTGCTGATCACCCTCGGGAGCCCGCTCGGCATGCGCAACGTCGTCTTCGAGCGCCTGCTGCCGGCCCCCGTCAACGGCCGGGGCGAGCGCCCGCCCGGCGTCCGGCGCTGGGTGAACATCGCCGACAAGGACGACATCGCCGCCATCCCGCCTGATCTGGCGGGCTGCTTCGCCGGCGTGGACGCCGAGGAGCTGGTCAACCTCGACTGGATCGACTTCCACACCGCGGAGAAGTACCTGGGCTGCCCGGCGCTGAACCCGCATCTGCGACCATTCCTGGCATGACATGGATTGTGTTCGACTACGGCGGCGTCCTGTCGCTGCCTCAGCCCGAGTCCGACGCCGACGCCATGGCCCGGGCGGTGGACGCGGAGCCGGAGGGGTTCAAGGACCGCTACTGGCGCCACCGCCTGGAATTCGACCGGGCGAGCCTGACACCGCACGCCTACTGGTCGGCGGTGCTGGACAGGCCCGCCAGCCATGCCGAGGTCGCCCGCCTGGTGGCCATGGACGTCGCCAGCTGGGCCCACCCGAACGAGGGCACGGTCGGCCTGCTCGGCGAGCTGATCGAGGCGGGCCACGACGTGGCGCTGCTGTCCAACGCGCCCGCCTGCCTCGCCGACGGCCTGGACGAGCTGCCCTGGATCGCCGCCATCGGCCGCCGCGTCTACAGCGGCCGGATCGGGCTGGTCAAGCCGGACAGGGAGATCTACGACGAGACGGCCCGCACGCTCGGCGCCGCCCCCGCGGAGATCGTCTTCATTGACGACCGCCCCGAGAACGTCGAGGGCGCCGAACGCGCGGGCATGGCCGGCGTGCACTTCACCGATGCTGCGTCGCTCCGCCGAACCCTGGCCGACGTACGGGAGGCCGCCCGCTGATTCAACGGCGAAATGCCGGTTATGTGATCTGAGGCGTCGCCGCCCCCCTGCTCGGCGAGCGGGGCGGCGACCGTGTGGCAGGGGGCGACCGACGCCGACCGGAACCGGACGACGAGGACGGCGTCGGCGTGGCCGGTCATCGGCCGGAGGAACTTCGCGAACAGGACGACTGATGCTGTTCACCCGCCCTTGACTCCACTGTCACGGCGGGGTCAGCGCAGCCGGACATACCTGGGAACGTGGACCGCAGAGCCTTCCTGACAGCGGCGACAGCCGGCTTCCTCGCCTCGCCGACCCTCGCCTCACCGGCGTCGGCCTCCCCCTCCAGAACCCTCCGATCCGACCCGTTCACGCTCGGCGTGGCCTCCGGCGACCCGTCGGCCGACGGCTTCGTCCTGTGGACCAGGCTGGCCGTCGACCCGCTGGGCGGCGACGGCCGCGGCGGCATGCCGTCCCGCGACGTGGAGGTGGACTGGCAGGTCGCGGCCGACGAACGCTTCTCGAAGATCGTCAAGTCCGGTACGGCCACCGCCCGCGCCCGTGACGCCCACAGCGTCCACGTCGAGCTCAAGGGCCTGGAGCCGGGGCGCGAGTACTTCTACCGCTTCAGGAGCCAGGGCAGGATCTCGCCCACGGGCCGCACCAGGACGACGCCCACCGGCGAGACGACGCCGCTCACGTTCGCCGTGGCCGCGTGCGCCCACTACGAGCACGGCTACTACACCGCCTACCGCCGCCTCGCCGAGCAGGAGCCCGACCTGGTGGTGTTCCTCGGCGACTACATGTACGAGTACGGCCCCAGCGGCTACACCGCGCTGGCCGGCCGCGTACGCACCCACACGCCCGGCAAATGCCAGACGCTCGCCGACTACCGGCTGCGGCACGCCCAGTACAAGAGCGACCACGACCTCCAGGCCGCGCACGCGGCGGCGCCCTGGCTGGTGGCGTTCGACGACCATGAAGTGGAGAACAACTGGGCCGGCCCGGTCTCCAGCAAGGAGACACCCGGGTTCACCCGGATGCGGGCGGAGGCGTTCCGCGCCTACTACGAGAACATGCCGCTGCGCCGCGCCAGCCTCCAAGGGGCGGTGCTCAAGGTGAACCGGCGCATCTCCTGGGGCACGCTGGCCCGCTTCCACCTGCTCGACACCCGGCAGTTCCGTGACGACCAGGCGTGCCTGGACGGCGTGCGGGCCGGGTGCGACGACCGTCTGGAGGCCGAGCGCACACTGCTCGGGGCCAGTCAGTGGCGCTGGCTGGAGGAAGGGCTGCGCGGCTCCACCACCCGCTGGAACCTGCTCGGCCAGCAGATCATGATGACGCACCGCGACTACAAGATCGGCCCCGGGCGCGAGGTGAACCTGGACTCCTGGGACGGGTACGCGGCCGAGCGCACCCGGCTGCTGAGATCGCTGGCCCGCACGTCCAACCCGGTGGTCCTGACCGGGGACGCGCACATCCACCACTCGGCCGAGCTCAAGACCGACTTCGACGACCCTGACTCGCCGGTGGTGGCCAGGGAACTGGTGGCCTCGTCGATCGCGAGCGACGGGGACGGGTACCGGGACCGGACGTGGATCGCGGAGGCCCTGCAGGAGAACCCCCACATCTCCTTCATGGACCAGCGGCGCGGCTACCTGGTGGCCCGACTCACCCGGGACGACCTGGCCGTCGACTTCCGGACCCTGGACTACATCTCCCGCCGGGGCGCCAAGGCCAAGACGGCCCACCGCATCACCATCCCGGCCGTCACGGGCGCCGCGGCGGCCGGCCAGGCGGGTGCTCCGCGGGTCGGCTGAAAGCCGGCTGGAGATCGGCTGAAGATTCCCTCAACGCGCTGACCCGCCGTCGTGCGGCCAGGGCTGGGCCGGTCCTGCGCCGACATGCCAGCTGACATCGTGGGCGGGCGTTGGGCGCCCATGTCGCGCCGCCTCCATGCCCGTCGGCGTCGCACCCTGGCGCTGGGCATCGCGGCGGGGTGCGTTGCCGGTGCGCCGGGATGGCACAGCCGGCGGACAGCGCGTCCACCGGAATGGTCCCGCGCCCCAGGGCGGGACGGGCCGGTCATGCGCCTGGCCAGGAGCCGTCGGGGAACTCGCCCGACGCGCTGCCGGACATGACCACTTGGTCGTTCTCGTCCAGCCCCGACGTCACCTCCACGTACTGGTCCCCGCGCACCCCCGTCCGCACCACCTTCGCCAGGTCACGCCCACCCGCGCGCACCGTGACCACCTGGGTGCCGTCCGACCTGCTCCGCACCGCCGCCGCGGGCACGTAGACGACGTTGTCGGCCTCGTCCGTGGTGATCGTCACCGAGGCCGTCTGGCCCAGCATGAGCCCGGCCGGAGGCTCGTCGAAGGCGAGGGTGACCGAGTAGCGGACGAGCCGGCCGTCGACCGTGGCCGTAGGGGCGATGGCCGTCACCGTGCCCTCGTGGCGCTCGCCGTTGCGGGTGGCGAGCGTGATCCGGGCCCTCTGGCCAATGTCGAGCCGGTTGACGTCGGACTCGGTGACCATGGCCTGCACCTGCAGCTCGTCCAGGTCGCCGAGGCTGATGAAGGTGCTCGTGCCCGCGGTGTCGCCGACGTCGCCCGCGACCGACAGCACCGTCCCCGCCACCGGCGCCACGATGCGGGTGGCCCGTACGGCGTCGGCCGCCTGCTCCAGGGCGGCCTCGGCGCGGTCCACGTTCGCGGCGGCCTGGTCCTCGCCCGTCCCGCCCTTCGTCCCGGCCGGGGCCGGACCGCAGGAACCCGTGCCCGGGTCCGGGCGGGCGCCGCCGGTCGCGCCGGTGCTCGGCCTGGCCGAAGGAGGCTTGCCGGTGGCGGTGGGCCTGCCGCTCGTGGAGGGTTTTCCGCTGGTGGACGGCTTGCCGGTGGGGGAGGGGGTGGCCGATGGACCGTCGCCGGTGGAGGGCCCGTCCCCGGTCGGCAGCGATCCGCTGCTCCGGCTCGGGGTGGGGGTGACGGTCGCGGTGACCGTGGCGGTCACGGTGACCGTCACGGTGGGCTGGGGCTCGGTGGGCACGGAGGTCGGGGCGGTCGTGGGGCGAGGGGGGTCCGTCGGATGCGGTGCCGGGCTGGAGGTCGAGGTCGGCGTCGGGCTCTTGTCCCCGTCCGTGCGCGCCCCTGCCTCTCTGGTCGCCTCCGTGCCCATGGAGGGGCGGCCCGACGGCCCGAGCGCGCCGCCGCCTGCCGGGGCGGAGGTTCCGGTGGTGGGGGTGGCCGCGGGCGAGCCGCCGCCCGGGGCACAAGTCGTGCCGGTGCTCCCCGAGGTGCCGTTCCCGCCGGTCGTGCCGGTGCCGGCGGTCGTCGCCGTTCCGGATGACGCCTGGTCCAGGGCCTCCTCGGCGACCGCCAGGTCGGCCTTGGCCGCCTCGTACGCCTCCCGCGCCGCCCGCCCGTCGATCCGGGCCAGGACCTGCCCTTTCTCGACCTTGGACCCGACCCTGACGTACACCTTGGCCACCGTCCCCGAGGAACCGAAGGCGAGGTCGCGGCGGGAGCCGTCCACGGTGGCGCCCGCGGCGCTCACCACGGCATGAACCTGCCCGCGCTGGGCGGAGGCGAGCCGCACCTGGACGGCGGGCGGCGCGTCGTCGCGGAGCGCGACCGCCAGGCCGGAACCGGCGGCGAGCACGGCGAGGGCGAGCCCGCCCAGCGCGAAAGTCCGTCTCATGGCGGATCATCCTGGCGAAGCAGGTTCGCGGCACGCTGCGAGCAGCCTAAGAGTTCCCTGTGCGCCCGCCCGGCCCTCGGCGCTATCAGCGAACGTTCAGCTTGCTCGCGGCTGCGGCGCAGGCTGGTGTGCAAGGGTCACCGCCTGTGAAGGTGTCGAAGAGGCGCAGAGCGCGAGTGAGCAGCAGAGCGCTGATGACCAACGGAGCCCTGGTGGCGCTCCTGGTGTGCGGTGCCGTGCTCGCCTACGGCCAGCTGGGCGCGGGACAGGCCGCGGGCGAGACGACCGTGCGGACCGTGACCGCGAGCCGCGGCTCCGTGGTGGCCTCCGTGTCCGCCTCGGGCTCCGTCGAGAGCGCCAAGTCCCGCGCGCTCTCGTTCGGTACGTCCGGGACGGTCGAGAAGATCTACGTCAAGGCCGGCGACAAGGTCGGCAAGGGCGACATCCTCGCCAGGCTGGACGACGACGCCGCGCAGGAGAGCCTGTCGGCGGCCAAGGCCACGTACGACAGCGCCCTGGACGACGGGACCGGCACGGCCGAGTTGTACGCCGCCTACGTCAAGGCCCGCAACGCCTACCGGGAGGCCCAGCGCACCCTCGCGGCCACCGTGCTGAAGGCCCCGTTCGCCGGCACGATCACGGCGGTGAACGGCTCGGTCGGCGGCGACAGCAGCGGCTCGGCACAGAGCTCCGCGCAGAGCACAGGTCAGGGCCAGGGCACAGGACAGTCCCAGACCGGCAGCGGCTTCATGGAGATCGCCGACACCGGCAGGCTGCAGCTCGTCGGCGCCTTCACCGAGTCCGACGTCGGCAAACTCGAACAGGGCCAGACGGCCACGGTCACGTTCGACGCGCTGCCGGGCGTGACAGCCACCGGCGAGATCACCCAGATCGAGCCCGTCGCCTCCACCAGCGACAACATCGTGCAGTATCCCGTCACGGTCACCTTCACCGAGGTCCCGAGCCAGGTGCGGCTCGGCCAGACCGCCACCGTCGAGGTCGTGGTCGGCCGCGCGGACGACGTGGTCACCGTCCCTTCCACCGCGGTGTCCACCAACGGCGGCCAGGCCACGGTCACGCTGCTGCGGAACGGCCGCCAGACCAGCACGCCCGTGGAGGTGGGCGTGCGGGGCGCGACCCTGACCGAGATCAAGTCGGGCGTGTCCGAGGGCGACCAGATCGTCCCCCCGGCGACCTCGACCGGCACCACCATCGGCGGCAACCAGCGGCAGTTCGGCGGCGGGGGCTTCCCGGGCGGCGGCGGGATCCCCGGCGGGGGCGGCGTGCCGGGAGGCGGGCGATGACATCACCGGACAGCCCCGCGCCGGTCCTGCGGGTCAGGGACCTCGTCAAGGAGTACGGCGACGGCGACGCCAAGGTCCGCGCCCTGCGCGGCGTCAGCCTGGACGTCGAACGCGGCGACTACGTCGCCATCATGGGCGCCTCAGGCTCCGGAAAGTCCACGCTCATGAACATCCTCGGCTGCCTCGACGTCCCCACCTCCGGCACGTACCTGATCGACGGCGCCGACGTGGGCAGCCTGGACGAGCACCAGCTCGCCATCCTGCGCAACCGCCGCGTGGGGTTCGTCTTCCAGTCGTTCAACCTGATCCCGCGCATGAGCGCGCTGGCCAACGTCGAGCTGCCCCTCGTGTACGGCGGCGTCGGCCAGGCGGAGCGGCGCGCCCGGGCGCTGGCCGCGCTGGAGCAGGTCGGCCTGAGCGACCGCGTGCACCACGAGCCGAACCAGCTCTCCGGCGGCCAGCAGCAGCGCGTGGCCGTCGCCAGGGCGCTGGTCACCGCGCCCGCGCTGCTGCTGGCCGACGAGCCGACGGGCAACCTCGACACCACATCCACCAAGGACGTCCTGCAGATCCTGGACCGGCTCAGCGAGTCCGGCCGCACGATCGTGCTCATCACCCACGAAAACGACGTGGCGGCCCACGCCAAACGGGTGATCAGGCTGGTGGACGGCGAGATCGTGGAGGACCGCAGGCAGGCCCCCGTCGAGGGCGTGCCCCCGAGGATGGCGGCCCTGTGAACCAGCTCGAGATCCTCCGCTTCGCGCTGCGCGGCCTGCTGGCCAACAAGCTGCGCAGCTCGCTGACCACGCTCGGCATCCTCATCGGCGTGGCCGCGGTGATCCTGCTGGTCGCGATCGGCGAGGGCTCCTCGCGCAGCATCCAGCAGAACATCCAGCGCCTCGGCGCGAACACGCTCACGATCTCCCCGTCCTTCTCGGGAGGCGGCGGAGGCGGCGGCGCCGCCGGGAACACCGGGCCGCGCACACAGGCCAGGCAGCTCAGCCTGGCCGACGCCAAGGCGCTGACCGACAAGACCCTCGCCCCCTCGGTCAAGTCCGTCTCGCCCGTGGTGAACGCCTCCTCCCAGACGGCGGCGTACGGGGCCGCCGGCCACGCGATCGCGCAGTTCGTCGGCACGTACCCCAGCTACTTCGAGGCAACGAACAAGCCCGTGACGAAGGGCACCTACTTCTTCAACGACGACGTGCTGGCCGCCAGGAAGGTCGTGGTGCTCGGCCAGACCGTCGTGGAGGAGCTGTTCGGGGCCGCGGACCCGATCGGCCGGCAGGTCAGCGTGTCCGGCGTGCCGTTCACGGTGGTCGGCGTGCTGAAGGAGGCCGGCTCCACCGGCATGCAGGACGCCGACGACGTGGCCATCGCGCCGCTGCCGGCCGTGCAGCAGAGCCTCAGCGGCTTCGGCTCGCTCAGCTCGATCGTCGTCCAGGCCACCGGCGCGGAGACCACCACGACGGCGCAGTCGGAGGTCACCGCTATCCTCAACCAGCGACATGGCATCACCGCGAACAACCCCGACTACCGCATACTCAACCAGGCCACGCTCCAGGAGACCGTCAGCGCCGCGACCGGCACCTTCACCGTGCTGCTCGGCGCCGTCGCCGCGATCTCGCTCCTGGTGGGGGGCATCGGCATCACGAACATCATGCTGGTGACCGTCACCGAGCGCACCCGCGAGATCGGCATCCGCAAGGCGATCGGCGCGCCCAGGAGCGCGATCCTGGGCCAGTTCCTGCTGGAGGCCACGTTGCTGAGCCTGGTCGGCGGGCTGTCGGGGGTGCTGGTGGCGTTCGTGGGGACCAGGTTCGCCATCGCCGGCATCGAGCCGGTCCTCGTGCCGTCGTCGGTCGCGCTGGCACTGGGTGTGTCGGTGGGGATCGGGCTGTTCTTCGGCAGTTACCCCGCCAACCGGGCGGCCAAGCTCAGGCCGATCCAGGCCCTGCGCCATGAGTAGGGCGCCACGAGTAAGGAGACGCACATGGCCCAGCTCGACTCCTCGCCGTACCCCGACGACCTGCGGGAGGAGCTCGCCGTCCGGCCCGCCAAGGGCATGTCCAAGCTCACGCTGGCGCTGGCCGCCGGCGTCGTCCTGGTCGCGGGGATCCTCATCGGCCTCCAGGCCGGCAAGCTGTCGGCGACCGCCCAGGCGGCGCCGCAGCGCCTCGCGGGCGGCGGCGGGTACGCCCAGCAGCAGGCGCCCCCCGGGTACGCCGACCGGCAGGGCGGGCTCGCCCAGCGCATGGGCGGCGGCACGACCGGCACGGTCGAGAAGGTCGAGGGCGGCAAGGTCTACGTCAAGACCATGGACGGCGCCACCGTCACCGTGAACACCACCGACCAGACCACCGTCCAGATCGCCACGCCGGGCAAGGTGTCCGACCTGAAGGCGGGCACCACGGTCACGGTCCGCGGCCGGCCGGGCGACGACGGCTCCGTGACCGCCGCCTCCATCACTCAGGGAGGCCCTGGGGGAGGCCCGCGATGAGCGAGCCCGAGGCCAGGCTGCTGGTGGTCGACGACGAGCCCAACATCAGGGAGCTGTTCTCGGCCAGCCTGCGCATGGCCGGGTTCGAGGTGCTGACCGCGGCCGACGGCAAGGAGGCGCTGCGGGTGGCAGAGGAGAGCTCGCCCGACCTGGTGATGCTCGACGTCATGCTGCCCGACCTCGACGGCCTGACGGTCGCGGGAAGGCTGCGCTCGCGCGGCCGTCGCGTCCCGGTGCTGTTCGTGACCGCCAAGGACACGCCCGAGGACCGCCTCGCCGGGCTGGGACTCGGCGAGGACTACGTGACCAAGCCGTTCAGCCTGGAGGAGGTCATCGCCCGGATCCGGGCCGTGCTCCGCAGGACCCGCAGGGGCACGCCGCCGCCGAACCGGCTGCGCGTGGCCGACCTGGAGCTGGATGAGGAGACCCACGAGGTCTGGCGCGACGGCGTCCCCGTGCGGCTGTCGCCGACGGAGTTCAGGCTGCTGCAGTACTTCATGCTCAACGTGGGCCGGGTCCTGTCGAAGACCCAGATCCTCGACCACGTCTGGAACGGCGACTGGCGCACCGACGTCGGCCTCGTCGAGTCGTACGTGTCCTACCTGCGCAGGAAGGTCGACACCGGCGACCGCAAATACCTGCACACCCTGCGCGGGGTCGGCTACATCCTGCGCCCGCCCCGCATATGAGGAAACATCTGGCCCGGACCCCGCTCTGGCTGCGGCTGGTGTCGGCGACCCTGCTGCTGGTCACCCTCGCCATCACGCTGACCGGCCTGTTCGCCGTGCGGCTGCTGCGCGGCTACCTCGTCGAGCGCGTCGACCAGCAGCTTCGCGCGGCCAGCAGCCCGCGCGACCTGCCCCCGCCGCCCGAGCCGCGCCCGGGGATCGCCCGGCCCGAGCGTTTCTTCGGCCTGTTCCACGTGGTGGTGCTGGACTCGTCCGGGATCCTGGTCAGGACGGTCAGCGAGTCGACCGAGGACCACCGGCCCGCTCTGCCCCGGCTGACCGCCGCCGACGTCGCCGCGCGCGGAGGCCGCCCGTTCACCGTCGAGTCGCGGGCCGCCGGCGGCCCGGCGTGGCGGGTCGTCGCCGCGCTGGGGCGCGGGGGCCAGAGCCGGGTGATCGCCGTCAGCCTCAGCGACGTGGACGGCACGGTCTCGCAGCTTCTCCTCATCGTGGCGGTGGCCGGCGGCGGCACGCTGGTCGTGCTCGGGTTCGCCTGCCATTGGGTGGTACGCCGCAGCCTGCGGCCGCTCCGCGAGATCGCGCGTACGGCCAAGGACATCGCGGGCGGCGACCTGTCGCGCCGGGTGCCGCTCTGGGCGGGCACCACGGAGGTCGGCAAGCTCGGCCGCGCGCTCAACACCATGCTGGCCAGGATCGAGTCGGCCGTGCGCGAGCGGGAGGAGGCGGCCGAGTCGGCCCGCCGCTCCGCCACGGCCGCCAGGCGGTCGGAGGAGCTGATGCGCCGGTTCATGGCCGACGCCTCGCACGAGCTGCGCACGCCGCTGACGTCGATCAGGGGGTTCGCGGAGCTGTACCGGCTGGGGGAGGAGAAGGACCCGGCCGAGGCCCTGCGGCTGCTGGGCCGCATCGAGGGGCAGGCGGCCAGGATGGGGCTGCTGGTGGAGGACATGCTGCTGCTGGCCCGGCTCGACCAGCGGCGGGAGCTGGCCATGCGCCCCGTTGACCTGCTCAGCCTGGCGGCCACGACGGTGATCGACGCCCAGACGCTGGCGCCCGACCGGAGGATCGAGCTGGTGCGGCTGTTCGGGGGAGAGGGCGACGTCGTGGTGACCGGGGACGAGGTACGGCTCGGGCAGGTGCTCGGCAACCTCGTGACCAACGCGCTCACGCACACGCCGCCGGGCACGCCGTTCCAGGTGCGGGTCGGCGTGCGAGGGGAGCAGGCCGTGGTGGAGGTGGCCGACGAGGGGCCCGGGTTCCCGCCCGAGGTCGCGGAGCGGGTGTTCGAGCGGTTCTACCGGGCTGATCCGGCGCGCAGCACGGGCGGGTCGGGGCTGGGGCTGTCGATCGCGGCGACGCTCGTGGAGGCGCACGGCGGATTCATCGTGGCGGAGGGGGAGCCCGGCAAGGGGGCCTTGTTCCGGGTGATCCTGCCGACCGGCGGGGCCGCCGAACCGATCGGCGGAGCCGGGGAGTCGACCGGCGGGGCGGCCGAGTCGAACGGCAGGGCAGGGGAGTCGACCGGCGGGGCGGGCGAGCGGGCCGGTGTGGATCCAGGCCGTCAGCCGAAGGCGTAGCCGTACAGGCCGCTGCCCTTGCTGAGCTGGCGGACCTTGCCCATCCGCAGGCCCGGCTTCCTGGAGCCCGGCGCGTACATCACCAGTCCCTGGTCGGGGGCGGCCACCACGAGTGCGTGGAGCGGGCGCCGCCTCTCCAGCGGCCGGTAGCGCTCGGCCAGCGGGAGCACGGCCAGCGACGCGCCGAAGTCGCGCCCCTTGCCCTTGATCAGCAGGTTCCCGACCCGGGTGAGCCCGCCCGAGGAGCGCCCCTGCAGCACCTGGACGGCCCGCTCGCCGGGCACGCCGATGGCCAGCTCGTCCCTGCCGTCGCCGTTGAAGTCCCCCGCCGCCAGCGACGCCCCGAACCGGTCGTAGTAGCGCGGCTTGCCGTCGAGCGAGTTCTGCGACCACGCCTCCGTCTTGTCCGTACGCAGTCCGCTGCGGGAGCCGTACAGGACGTCCACGGTGCCGTCCCCGTAGTCCAGGGCGCGCTGGTTCTTGGTGATCCCCTCGCCCGGCACGCCGATGGCCAGGTCGGACTTGCCGTCGCCGTTGAAGTCGCCGGTGGCCAGCGACGCCCCGAACGCGTCCCACTTCTCCGACGCGCCCTTGATGCCCGGGCTGCTCTGGGTGAGCTGCCGCGCCCGCCGGGCCCGTACGTCGATGACCGTCACCGACCCCTGCCCGTCCAGCCGGACGCTGTCGGCAGGCGCCCCGACGGCCAGCTCGTCGCGGCCGTCCCCGTCGAAGTCCCCGGTCGCGAGCGAGGCCCCCCACTGGTCGGTCACACCGGCCCGCTGCCGCACCCACCGCGTCTTCTGCGTGATCTGGTACGGCTTGCTCCCCTTCATCCAGTACACCGTGACCGCCCCGCCCGATCGGTGGCTGGGCGCGCCCACGGCGAGCTCGTCGCGGCCGTCCCCGTCGAGGTCACCGGCGGCCAGCGAGGCGCCGAACCGGTCGCTCGACGGCTTGGCCGGCGCCAGCTCCTTGCCCTTGACGAGCCCGTCCACCGACCCGTCGAAGAGCTGGACGACCCCGTTCCCGTCGCCGCCGGACACCCGCTCCCCGGCGAACTCCTCCGACACCCCGACGGCCAGGTCGGCGCACTTGTCCCCGTTGAAGTCGCCCACGGCCAGCGCGGAGCCGAACGAGTCGCCCCGCTCCGCGCCGTCCCCCTGGGTGAGCTTGACCTTCTTCCCGTTCCCGTACATCACGGTCACCGAACCGGCCCGGACGTCGTCGTAGGGCGCGGCCACGGCCAGGTCCGGGCGGCCGTCGCCGTCGAAGTCGAGCGGGTGCCCGCCGCACGCGCGAACCGCGGCGGGAGACGTACCGGAGGCGAGGGGGAGAACCAAGCAGGCGGCGAGCAACGCATTCATACCTACAGGTATCTCCACCGTGCGCGACCAGGGTATGAACTGTTGCTGGCGCTCGCTATGCGAACCTATGGCCTCCCGTGGAACTGTGGTCGGGCGGTCCGGCCCCCGCCCCCATTGGTGTCCGCACCAACGGGACAGCGTCCGGCCGGGCGGTGGCTCCAGAGCCGCACTCCATCCTGGAAGGCGGGTCAGGCCCCGAAAACGCGGTTCTCGGCCGCGGTCTGCCCGGCTCAGCCGGACGGATGCGGCCTCGGCTTCCACCGGATCGCTTTCCGGGCTCGGCTGAGCGGAAGACGCTTTACCACCGTGGGAACGTGCCAGGATAGACGGGTGGACATCGACCTCGCTGATCTCGATTTCTGGCGTAAGCCGCTCAAAGAGCGGAATGAGGCGTTCGCTCGGCTCCGGCAACTGGAGCATCCGGTGTTCTTCCCGGAGAAGAAAGTGCCGCTCCTGCGCTCCGGCAAGGGTTTCTACGCCCTCGTACGGCACGCGGACGTGGTCGAGGCCAGCCGCAACCCCAAGATCTTCTCCAGCGAGCCCGCCGTCACCAACCCCGAGCCGCCCGGCTGGGTGAAGCAGGTGTTCGGCGAGTCGATGGTCAACATGGACGACCCGCGCCACGCCCGCCTGCGCCGCATCGTGACCCGCTCGTTCAGCCCGAAGATGCTGGCCAATCTGCAGAGCGACATCGAGGCCGCCTGCGCCCGCATCGTCGACGACGTGATCAAGGAGGGCCCGCGCGACTTCGTCACCCAGGTCGCCGCCCGCCTGCCCATCCACGTCATCTGCGACATGCTGGACATCCCGCACGAGCTCCGGGAGAAGGTCCACCAGCACGTGGACATCTCCACCGCCTACACCGGCGTGCGCCCCAGCCTGGCCCGCAGCGTCCAGATGGCCGGCCAGAACATGCTGGCCCTGCTGGCCCTGCAGCGCATGGTCATCAAGCTCGGTCACGAGCGCGTCGCCAACCCCAAGGGCGACCTGGTCTCCCTCCTGGTCAACGCCAACCCCGACGGGGAGAAGCTGACCGACAAGGAGCTCGGCTCGTTCTTCGCGCTGCTGCTGGTCGCGGGCAACGAGACCGCGCGCAACACGATGGCGCACGGCATCAAGCTCCTCACCGACAACCCGGCGCAGCGCGAGCTGCTGATGAGCGACTTCGACACGCACATCAACGGCGCGATCGAGGAGATGGTCCGCTACGTCTCCCCGATCATGCAGTTCCGCCGCACGGTCACCGAGGACTACTCGCTGCGGGGGCTGGAGCTGAAGAAGGGCGACAAGGTCGTGCTTTTCTACGGCTCCGCCAACCGGGACGAGTCGGTCTTCCCGGACGCGGACACGTTCGACATCACCCGCGACACCAAGCCGCACGTCGGCTTCGGCGGCCCCGGGCCGCACTTCTGCCTGGGCGCCAACCTCGCCAGGCAGGAGATGCGCACGATGTTCCGCGAGCTGCTGACCCGGCTCCCCGGCATCCGCTCGGTTGGCGAGCCGGAGCTGCTGCTGTCGAACTTCGACAACAGCGTCCGCAGTCAGGCGTTCACCTTCTAGCCGTCTCAGTCGTCTCAGTCGCCGTCGGCGGCCAGGACGTTCGTCCTGATCGTGAGGAACGTGATCAGCGCCGACACCACCATCATCCCGGCGCTGATCAGCATCGCCAGCCGGAATCCGGCGTCGAACACCGGCGGATTCCGGAACGCCTCGCCCACCAGCCCCACCATGGGCGGCACCGCGGCCACGGCCAGCAGGCTCCCGGTGCGCGCCACCGCGTTGTTGACGCCGCTGGCGGTGCCCGCGTAACGCTCCTCGGCGGTGGCCAGCACGGTCGAGGTCAGCGGCGCGACCGCCGCCGACAACCCCAGCCCGAACACCGACACCGCGGGCAGCACCTGCAGCAGGTACGACGCTCCGAACCCGATCGTGCTCATCCACAGGAACCCCGCCCCGGCCACCAGGATCCCGATCGTCATCGGCCAGCGCGGCCCGTACCGCTTGGCGACCTCGCCGGCCCGTGCCGACAGCAGCATCATCAAGATCGTCGCCGGCAACACCGCCAGCCCCGCCGCGATGGGCGAGAACCCCGACACCACCTGCAGCTGCACCACCAGCAGGAAGAACACCACGCCCATGGCCGCGTACATGATCAGCGTGACCACGTTCACGGCCGTGAACACGTGGTTGCGGAAGATCCCCACCGGCACCAGCGCATCCGGCGACCTGCGGATCTCGACCGCCACGAACGCCACCCCCAGCGCCAGCCCGGCGATCAGCGGCACCGCCGCGCCCGTCTGGATCAGCCCGTAGGTGATCCCGGCCAGCGCCAGCGCCGCCAGCACCGACCCGAGCACGTCGAACCGCCCCACCGCCTGCTCGTCCCTGCTCTCGGGCACGTGCCGCAGCGCGACGAGCACGACCAGCAGCGCGAACGGCAGGTTGATCAGGAACGCCCACCGCCACCCGACCGTCTGCACCAGCCACCCGCCCAGCAGCGGCCCGATCGCGGCGGCCACCCCGCCCAGCCCCGACCACGCCCCGACCGCCCGCGGCCGGTCCCCGCGCACGAACGACGCCTGAATGATCGCCAGCGACCCCGGCGTCAGCAGCGCCCCTCCGATGCCCTGCAGCGCCCTGGCCGCGATCAGGAACTCGATGTTCGGCGCCAGCCCGCACAACGCGGACGCCACGGCGAACCACACCGTGCCGACGAGGAAGACGCGCCGCCGCCCGTAGCGGTCGCCGAGGGAGCCGCCCAGCAGGATCAGCCCGGCCAGGGTGAGCGTGTAGGCGTTGATCGTCCACTGCAGCCCGTCCATGCCCGCGTCGAGCTCCCGACCGAGGAACGGCAGCGCGACGTTCACCACGGTGCTGTCGAGCATCGCCAGCCCGGACCCGAGCACGGTCGCCACCAGCACCCACCGTCCGCGCGCCGACGTGAACTCCAGATGGCCGTCAGTCTGGAGCCTTTCGGGGCCGTGAGTCATGACCCCCATCCTGTCACCGCCGCCGGCGGCTGATCACGCCGAGCAGTTCGTCGCCGAGAACTTGCAGATGGCTCACGCCGAGTCCACCGCCGAGCGTCCGGCTCACGCGGAAGGTTCGCCGCCGAGCGCCCGGCTCACGCGGAAGATTCGCTGCCGAGGGCCCGGAGGACGAACTCGCACACCAGCGCCTCCGCCGCAGCCACCGTGACAGCCCCGCTGATCAGCGGCACGCGTTCGGCGCCGACCACCGCCATGATCATGCGCGCCGTGGCGGGAACGTCGGCCACGCGGAAGTCGCCCGACTCCATCCCGCTCTCCAGGATCTCCACCAGGATCCGCTGCATGGGCTCGACGTGCTCGGCCAGCCGCTGGTATGCGTCCGGCCCCAGCGCCGCGCTGAGATCGGCCGCACCCGGATGCGGATGCGCCAGCAGCCCGGCCAGTTGCAGCCGCACGAACGCGCGCAGCCGATCGGCGGGGGAGGCGTCCGCCGGTAGCTCCCGCTCGTAGCTGTCGATGAAGTATTGGGTCACCCGCTCGGTGAACGCCAGCAACAGCGCCGCCTTGTCGGGGAAGTAGTTGTACAGGACGGTCCTGGTGATGCCGGCCTCATGGGCCACGTCGGTCAGCGAGATCGCGTCGATGCCCTGCACGCGCGAGAGGCGCGAGACGGCTTGCAGGATCCGGTCGCGGGTCTGCGCGCGATGCTCGCTGATCGTCGCGGCCGAGATGCGGGGCATAGGCCTATCGTAGGCCCGGGCGGTCCCGAGCAACGTGCGCATCGGGGATCATCCTCGCAAATCGCCATGGTGATACACCGCTAACAACGCGGCTCCCTGCTGTCACCGCCCCGCCATCGCGGCCCAGGCGGCCGCCCCAGAGGTACGGCTCCACGGCGATCACCCCGGCCGGCGCCGCCCCGCCTGCCGGCACCACCGCACGCATGCCAGGCCACCGCCCCAAGAGCAACTCGTCGCGGCGGCGCCCTCCCGCCGCACGGAGTCCCCTCTGTTCCGGGCCTGAATCGCGCCCATACAAATCGGGCATATATGAATGAATCAATCATTCACTTGGATGGATGATTCATTCATGGTTTCATGAGGTCATGTTGTACGGCACCCCTGCGCTCCAGCCCGCCGACAAGACGGTGCTCGCCGAGATCGAGGACATGAGGCAGGACCTCAAATACCGCCTGGCCGAAACCCACCGGTGGGACGGCCAGCTCTGCAGGCAGCTTCAGGCGCGAGCGATCCAAGGCTCGAACGCCATCGAGGGCTATCGCGCCAGCGTCGAGGACATCCAGTCCATCATGGCGGGGGAGGAGCCCCTCGAAACCTCCGCTGGGATCGCGAAGGAGATTGCGGGCTATCAGCAGGCGCTCACCTATATCGGGCTAGTGTCGCGGGCGCCGGCGTTCCGTTACGACGTGGGCGTCCTCAATGCGCTCAACTTCATGATGATCGGCCACCACCGGCACAAGACCCCCGGAGTGATTCGACCAGGAAGCATCTGGGTCCGGGATTCGTCCACGGGGGAGGCCGTATACGAAGGGCCTGATGCCGACCTCGTCCCTGCGCTTCTGGATGAGCTGGTCGCGTGGCTCAACGAGGGCGACTTGGAGATGGCAAGTTATGTGCGGGGTGCGATGGCTCACTTCAATCTGGTGAAAATCCATCCGTGGCGTGATGGAAATGGTCGGATGTCGCGTGCCGTTCAGACTTTGGTCCTCGGTCGGGACAACATCACGACACCTGAGTTCTGCTCGATCGAAGAATGGCTCGGGCAGCAGCGCACCACCATCGAGTATTATGACGTGCTCGGCGCGGTCGGACGCCGGCGGTGGAGTCCGCACGGCGACACCCTCGATTGGGTGCGGTTCTGTCTGCGGGCGCATCACATGCAGGCGCAGCGGGTGCGGCAGCGCCTGGCCGAGGCCGGTGAGATCTGGATGTTCCTGGAGGAGCAGGTCGACGCCGACGGGCTCAACACGCGCTGCGTCTCAGCCCTCTACGAGGCGTTCGTGAGCAGGCGGCTGCGCCGGAGCCGATACCAGGCCGACGAGGGGCTCAGTCAGGGCCAGGCCGCCCGCGACCTGCGCGACCTCGCCGCCAAGGGCTGGCTCCGGCCCTATGGCGAGACCAAGGGCCGCTACTACGAGGCAGGCCCGCGGATGGCGGAGCTGAAGGCCGATTTCGCCCAGCGGGTCACCCCGTTGCGGGATCCGTATCGCCAGTGATCGACCGGGTCACCCCGTGTCGCTGGCCTCTCCGTGATCGAGGCCCCGGCTTGGACCTCCTCGCTGCGGGACCCTTATCGCCAGTCATCGACCTCATCCCGCTGAAACCGATGTGGAATCCTTCTATGCGGCGGCGGCCTTGACGACGTGCATGAGCTCGGTGAGCACCTCGGTGTTCAGCTGGTAGGCGAGCTTGACCTCGCGGATGATCCGCTGCTGCTCCCCTTCGTCCAGCTCCAGGGCGTCCAGGCGGGCGCGGTATTCGTTCTTGAAGCGCGGCAGGCTGCCGAGCTCGTCGAAGATGTAGAAGTCGACGCCTCCGCCCTTGGAGTACCCGTAGATCTTCTGCAGTTCCATCCGGATGAACTGCCCGCCGGAAAGGTCGCCCAGATAGCGGGTGTAGTGGTGGGCGATGTAGCCGCCGGGCCAGTCGGACACCTGGTGGATGCGCGCGACCAGGGCCTGGGTGGACTTGGACGGTGCGATCCGGTCTCGCCAGGCGGGGCCGTAGATCGTCGCCAGGTCGCGCTCCAGCGCCCGCTCGCGGTACAGCTCCGGGAAGACGAAGCGCCCGGCCACCGGGTGGTCGGCGAGTCGCCGCGACACTCCGTCGAGAGCGACGTAGGCGAAGTAGTGCTGGGCGACCATCTCGCCGTACTCCTGCTCGCTCAGCCGGCCGCCCATCAGCTCCGTGAGGTAGCCCTCGGATTCGGCGGACTGGTGGTCGCCCCAGGTGGAGTTCCTCAAGGTCTCGGAGAACGACGTCGTCACGGCCCACCTCAACTCGCACTGATGTTTCATGACGAAGTGTCACAAACATGGGCTTCGTGCGTCAAGCTTTTGACGACAGCATGTCA
This sequence comes from Nonomuraea sp. SYSU D8015, assembly GCF_008065375.1. GTDB lineage: Bacteria > Actinomycetota > Actinomycetes > Streptosporangiales > Streptosporangiaceae > Nonomuraea. Next base: position 155,976 of record NZ_MU084032.1, on the reverse strand, counting down.
TCAAAGCGCGCTTCCTCTCTCTCGTACCCAGAAACAGAGAAGTCAAGAGGTCACCTGCTCGGGACGGCCGAGGGCGATCAGGGCGAGGTTGCGGAGTGATGGGGTGCCCGGGCTGAAGTAGTCGCTGTGACCGCCGGGGCCCACCTCGAAGACGCGCGCGCCGTAGCCGGGGGCCATGGGGTCGGCGCCGAAGCCCAACGGGCCGATCTTGGTCTTGGGGACGAACCTGATCCAGTCGCTCCCGCCGAGCCCTGCCCACACGCGGAGGGGTGGCGGCGTTGTGGCGCGCGGCGCGGGGAAGGCCTGGATCGCCTCCTGCGCCTGCGCCTGCGTCCGTGCCTTCGTCTCGCCCTCCGCCTGCGTCAGTGCCTCCGCCTGTGCCCCCGACTCCATCTGCCGTGAGGTCTCCGCCTGCGTCCGGTCGTCCTCTGTGCCCGCGTCTCCAGGTGTGCCCGCGTCTCCAGGTGTGCGCGCGTCTCCACCTGTGCGCGCGTCTCCGCCTGCGTCCGCGTATCGGCCTGTGCCGGAGTGTCCGCCTCCACCGAGATCTCCGCCTGTGCCTGGGGCCCCGCCTGCGTCCGTGTGTCGGCTCGGATCGAGGTGGCGGCCTGCGCCTGGCCCGTCTGCGGGTTCAGCCATGGGGGCGGGAGGACGTCGCAGGGCGGCGGCGGACGGGGCGTCGAGGCCGGGGCTGCCGAAGACCGCCAGGTCCGTGACGGGTAAGCCGGGGACGGCTTTGGCGCACAGCACCGAACCGTAACTGTGGCATAGCAGGGCGATGGGGGCGGCGGTCCTGGTGCGCAGGTCGCTGACCGTGCGGCGGAGCTCGGCGGCGCCTTCGTCGGCCGCGTCGTGGGTGAGCGCGCCGAGGCTCAGGGTCGGCGGAGAGTCGTAGCCGAGCCAGGCCACCACGGCCAGCCGCTCCTGAGGAGCCAGCCGGGCAGCCTCCGCCAGCAGGGCGCGGGCCGCGCCTCCTGGCCGTTTCGTGCCGGCCTCGAACGTCTCCGCCGTCGTGTCGGCGCCGGGCACGACGATCGCCACCCGGTCGGCCGCGACGAGATCGCCGTAGACCTTCACCAACCTTCCGCTGGGCGGTCCCGGCCACAACAGAACTGTGCCTGCCGCCGTCAGAACCCCTGCGAGTGCGAGCCGTCTGAGCATGCTGCGACGTTACGGAGCGTGGCCGATCGTCCGCGTCACCGTGAGGTCTGATCTTGCGCGTGGTACCAGAGGTTGATCGCGGCTACGACTCACCGCTGCCTTGGAACGGACGGCGGTGGTGCGGGGCCGCGGCGGTGCGGTGTCAGCGGGTGTAGCGGTGCTTGGCGCCCGGAGGGAAGTACTCCGGGTCGCCGGCTTCACGCAGGCGGATGAAGGGCATCTGCTGGACCGGCGGCACGTACGCGGCGAACTCGCTGTTCAGCCGCAGGAGCTGGGTCAGGATCGACTGGCCCACAGCCTGTGCCGTCTCGTCCGCCGGCTTCTCGCCCGGCATGAGCTCCACCGTCACCGTCAGGTGCCGGTCGTGGCGGGCGTCCTCCACCACCTCCATCACGAACTTGCCCGTCACCGAGCCGCTGACCTCCGGCTGCTCCAGGCCGACCGCGATGTTCTCCGGATAGACGTTCGCGCCGTAGTAGGAGACCGTGAAATGGCTGCGGCCGAACACGTACACGAACGGCCGCTCGGGGCTCGGCACGCTGGGCTCGAAGCCGTGCCGCCGGACGAAGTCCAGCATGCGGTCGTACGGGATCACGCCGCCCTCGTCGGCGATGTGGTAGCGGATGAGCGGGATGCCGTTGTCGCCCGAGAAGAGCAGCGTGCCCTGGTGCTCCTCGAAGAAGCGGACCTCCGGGTCGTACTGGACGAGGGTCGGCAGGCGGGACTCGCCGAACAGCTCCCTGGCCGCGTCGGGGCGGGCCGACAGGAAGCGGCGGATCTCGACCGACAGCGCGGTCTCGTTGCCGAGGACGCCCGCGTCGGCGGTGCCGTACAGGGAGGCGATGCCGCGCACCGGGTCGGCGATCCCGGCGCGCTCGGCGACCAGCGTGCGCCACTCCTCGCTGAACACCTCTCCCGCCGTGACCAGCTTGACGTTCCAGGCCGCCCAGGGGAGGTCCTCGGTGTCGATGACGTTCTTCAGGAAGGGCGGGTAGCCGAGGAGCACCACCTGGTCGAAGTGCGGGGCCAGCTCAGGCAGCACGCGGGCGATCTCCCTGCGGTCGGTGCCGGGGGCGATCACGGTGATCGGGTAGCCGCGTTCGGCCAGGTGGCGGCAGCAGTTGACGGTGAACAGGCCGCCCACCCAGGTGCCGAGCGCGAAGCAGACCACGGCCAGCGTGCGTCGCTCGCGGGCGGCGAAGGAGTCGCGGAAGACCTCCTCGAAGCGGGCGGCGATCACACGCTCGTCCGACGCCGAACGGGGCCAGAACGACGGCTCGCCCGTCGAGCCCGACGACACGGCGATCATGTCGCCGATCACGCCGCCCCGGCAGAGGTCGGGCAGGGGGTGACGACGGGTGTAAGTGTCCTTCGTGGCCATCGGCAACCGCTGAAAATCCCGAAATGTCGTGATTTCTGCGGGGTTGACATTGTTTTCCGCCAGAAAGGCTCTGTAGGCGGGCACGGTCGCCGCCACCTGATGGAAGAGCTCAACCGGGTCCATCAGCCGACTGTACGGCGGTCACTCCCCAGGACGCACCAACCCCGTCTCGTACGCGAACACGATCGCCTGCGCCCGGTCACGCAGCCCCAGCTTCATCAGTACTCGCCCGACATGCGTCTTGACCGTCTGTTCGGCCACGAACAGCTTGTCCGCGATCTCCTGGTTGGACAGCGCCTGGGCGACCAGCGTGAGCACCTCGGTCTCGCGCTCGGTCAGCTCCGCCAGCCGCCGGCCCGCCGCCGGGCGCGGGGCGCCGAGCCTGGCGAACTCGTGGATCAGCCGCTTGGTGATCGCCGGGGCGATGAGCGCCTCACCGGCCGCCACCACCCGCACCGCCTCGGCCAGCTGCGCCGCCGAGGCGTCCTTCAGCAAGAACCCGCTCGCCCCGGCCCGCAGCGCCTCATAGACGTAGTCGTCCAGGTCGAACGTCGTCAGGATCAGCACCTTCGGGGACGGCCTCCGAGACAGGAGCTCCCTGGTCGCCTCCAGGCCGTTCATGACCGGCATCCGGACGTCCATGAGCACCACGTCGGGAGCCAGCCGCGCCGCCTGCTCGACGGCCTCCCTGCCGTTCGCGGCCTCGCCCACCACCTCGATGTCCGGCTGCGCGCTCAGGAACACGGTGAACCCCGTGCGCACCATTCCCTGGTCGTCGGCGATCAGTACCCGGATCAAGCGCTCCTCCTCATCCGCAGCCGGCGTGTCCCATCAAACGGCGTCTCATCCGGCGGCGTCTCACCCGGCCGTCTCCCGGTCCGCGATCGGCAGCGTCGCGCGTACCTCGAAGCCTCCGCCTTCGACCGGCTCGGCCTCGAGCACGCCGCCGAGCAGCGCCGCCCGCTCCCGCATCCCCACCAGCCCCTGACCGGCGCCGGGGGCCCCGCCCGCGGTCGCGCCGGGCCCGTTGGCGATGCGCAGCCGCAGCTCGTCACCGTCTCCCGCCAGCTCCACCGCCACGGCCGCGCCGGGCGCGTGCCGCATCGCGTTGCTCAGCGACTCCTGCACGATCCGGTACGCCGACAGCCCCACGGCGGGCGGCACCCCGTCGAGCGGCCCGACCCGCTTGACCAGCACCGCCAGCCCGGCGGCGCGGGCGTTGGCGACCAGCTCGTCCACCCTGTCGAGCCCCGGCTGCGGCGCGGTGTCGGTGCGGCCGTCCTGGTCGCGCAGCACGCCCAGCACCTGCCGCAGCTCCGCGATCGCCTCCAGCGACAGCTGCCGGATCTCCGCCAGGCCGGCTTCCAGCTGCGCGGGATCGCCGGCGGCCTTGAGCGGCACCGCCTCCGCCTGGATCGCTATCACCGACATGTGGTGCGCGACCACGTCGTGCAGCTCGCGCGCGATGCGGGCCCGCTCCTCCAGCACCGCCTGCGCGCTCTCGGCCAGCTGGGTGCGCCGCTCCTCCTCGACGAGCCGCGCCGTCGCGCTCCGCCTGATGCGGACGTTGTAGCCGAACAGCACCGATATCGCCGCGAGGACCGTCACGAGCGCCATCGAGTCGGGATGGGCGATCCAGGCGGCCAGGACCGTGATGATCCAGACGGCCAGCGTGATCTGCCGGTCGCAACGGACGGCGACGGAGTAGAGGACCATCAGGTACGCCAGGCCCGCCGGCACCATGTAAGGCTGCTGGCCGGAGCTGACCGCGGTGGACAACCAGATGGTGAAGGGCATGCCCACGATCGCGACCCGCCAGGCGGCGAGCGGCCACCGGTCGCGCAGCGCCAGGGGAAGAGCGGCGGCGAGCCCGGCGACGTAGGCGAAGCCCTCGGGGATCGCGCCGGCAGCCTCGGCGATCCAGTCGATCGTCATGGCCTGTGTCGACCCGTACACATACAGGGCCAGCACCAGCTCCGCCAGCTGGATGAGGTTGTAGGTCCTGAACGGCACCAGCACGGCGACCCGGCGCGGCACATCGAACGTCAACCGCCGCGACTCGGGCGGCGGATCGGCGTCACCCCGAAACAAGGCGAGCCCGAACGGCCGCACCACCGCCCACCAGACGCGCCTCAACCCGTCGCGCGATCCCGATTCCCGGGGCCCGCGGCTGCTCGCGGACCCTTGAGCGCCGCGCGCGCCCGAGAACGCACGGCTCGGCACGGTGGGCGGCGTCGGCCCGGGGTCCGGTTCCTCGCCGCTCCCGCTCTGGGGCGTGGGGCCGGATCCGCGCGCGTGCACGTCAGAACCTGCGACGTGATCCCGCTCGCCGGGAGCGGTCTGCCTCCGTGCCCGGCCGGCGCGCCACGCGGAGAGGCGGCGGCCGAGGGAACGAGCGCGCTGGACGGAGATCACCTGCTCAAGACTACGTTCGCGCCTGCCCACCGTCGTCACCCCACGGTTTGATCCCGGCCCTCACCCTCAGGTACCGCTTACATGATTACGATCGCCGTGAGCGAACATCAACAAAGAAGGGAACAACAACAGGCTCCAATGAATTGAGTCGGTATAACTCAACCCTTTGGAGTTCGCATGAGTGAGACCTTGACCCTCCCGGTCCTGCCGCTGGACGACGCGGTGGTCTTGCCGGGCATGGTGGTTCCGCTGGACCTGTCCGACTCCGAGGTGCGCGCCGCCATTGACGCGGCCCGTGCATCCGGTGGCAACAAGCCGCGAGTCCTCCTCGTTCCCCGGATTGACGGCCGCTACGGCGCGATCGGCGTCCGGGCCGTTGTCGAGCAGGTCGGCAGGCTGCCGGGCGGGGAGCCCGCCGCGGTGGTCCGCGGTGTCGACCGCGTCCGCGTGGGCACCGGCACGACCGGCCCCGGCGCCGCGCTCTGGGTGGAGGCCGACACGATCGACCCCGTCCCCGCCGGCGAGCGCGCTCACGAGCTGGCCAAGGAATACAAGGCCCTGGCCACCACGATCCTGCAGAAGCGCGGCGCCTGGCAGGTGATCGACCAGGTCAACCAGATCGACGACCCGTCGGTGCTGGCCGACAGCTCCGGCTACACCCCCTGGCTCACCACGGCGCAGAAGGTCGAGCTGCTCGAGGCCGCCGACCCCGCCGACCGGCTGGCCAAGCTGATCGAGTGGTCCCGCGAGCACCTCGCCGAGCTCGACGTCGCCGAGACGATCCGCAAGGACGTCCAGGAGGGCATGGAGAAGCAGCAGCGGGAGTTCCTGCTGCGCCAGCAGCTCGCCGCCGTGCGCAAGGAGCTCAAGGAGCTCAACGGCGACGCCGAGACCGAGGAAGAGGACTACCGGGCCCGCGTCGAGGCCGCCGACCTGCCCGAGAAGGTGCGCGAGGCCGCGCTCAAGGAGGTCGACAAGCTGGAGCGGACCCCCGACCAGTCTCCTGAGACCGGTTGGATCCGCACCTGGCTCGACACGGTCCTCGACATCCCGTGGAACACCCGGACCGAGGACAACTACGACATCACCGGCGCGCGGGCCGTGCTCGACGCCGACCACACCGGCCTGTTCGACGTGAAGGACCGCATCATCGAGCACCTGGCCGTGCGCAAGCGCCGCCAGGACAAGGGCCTCGGCGTGGTGGGCGGCCGCCGCAGCGGCGCCGTGCTCGCCCTCGCCGGTCCTCCCGGCGTCGGCAAGACCTCCCTGGGTGAGTCCGTGGCGCGCGCGATGGGCCGCAAGTTCGTCCGCGTCGCGCTCGGCGGCGTCCGCGACGAGGCGGAGATCCGCGGCCACCGGCGCACGTACGTCGGCGCGCTGCCCGGCCGCATCGTCCGCGCCATCCGCGAGGCCGGCTCCATGAACCCGGTCGTCCTGCTCGACGAGGTCGACAAGGTCGGCGCCGACTACCGCGGCGACCCGACGGCCGCGCTGCTGGAGGTGCTCGACCCGGCGCAGAACCACACGTTCCGCGACCACTACCTCGAGGTCGAGCTCGACCTGTCCGACGTGCTCTTCCTGGCCACGGCCAACGTCCTGGAGGCCATCCCCGGGCCGCTGCTCGACCGGATGGAGGTCGTCACGCTCGACGGCTACACCGAGGACGAGAAGGTCGCGATCGCCCGCGACCACCTTCTGCCGCGTCAGCTGGATCTGGCCGGGCTGAGCGCCGAGGAGGTGACCGTCGAGGACGACGCGCTGCGCAAGCTGGCCGCCGAGTACACCCGCGAGGCGGGCGTGCGCTCGCTGGAGCGGGCGGTCGCCAGGATCCTGCGCAAGGTGGCGGCGAAGGACGAGCTGCCCGTCACCGTGGGCGAGGGCGACCTGGTCGGCTACCTCGGCCGGCCGCGGTTCGTGCCCGAGTCGTCCCTGCCCGAGGCCAGCCAGCGCACCTCGGTGCCGGGCGTGGCGACGGGTCTGGCGGTCACCGGGGCCGGCGGTGACGTGTTGTATGTGGAGGCGTCGCTGGCCGACCCGGAGACCGGCGAGACCGGGCTCACGCTGACCGGCCAGCTGGGCGACGTGATGAAGGAGTCGGCCCGGATCGCGCTGTCCTACCTGCGCTCCCACGGCGCGGAGCTGGAGCTGCCGGTCACCGCGCTGAAGGACCGCTCGGTCCACGTCCACTTCCCGGCGGGGGCCGTGCCCAAGGACGGGCCGTCGGCCGGCGTGACGCTGACGACCGCGCTGGCCTCGCTCCTGTCCGGGCGTCTGGTCCGCGGCGACGTGGCCATGACCGGCGAGATCTCGCTGACCGGGCGGGTCCTGCCGATCGGCGGAGTCAAGCAGAAGCTGCTGGCCGCGCACCGGGCGGGCATCACCACCGTCCTCATCCCGGCCCGCAACGAGCCGGACCTGGACGACGTGCCCGAGGAGGTCCGCAACGAGCTGACCATCCACACGGTGAGCGACGTGCGAGAGGTCCTGGACATCGCGCTGACCCCGGCCCAGGTCGCGTCGACGGTCGCGGCCTGATCCACTCGCCTGCTGCCCGCCGTACCCGGAATTTCGCGGTACGGCGGGCAGCGGCATGTCAGGTCAGCCGCGGCCGTGCGAGTCGTCGGTGATCAGCAACGCCTCCAGCTCGCTCAGCAGCGCGACCGCCCGCTCCGCGTCCGCGGGATCCGGCACCGCCTTCCGCACCGCGTCCTCCGCCGGCGTGGTCGCCCGGCGGAACAGCGCGTGCATGGTGACGTCCGCGACCCGCACCTGGGTGCGGCGCCCGTCGGCCGGGTCCGGACCGGTCTCCACCAGGCCGCGCTCGCGCATCCGGGCCACCGAGGCGGACACATGACTCTGGGCGAACCCCGTACGGGCCGAGATCTCCCCGACCGAGCTTCCCGGGTGCCGCAGGACGTCCTCGAAGACCGCCTCCTCCCCGGGCGTCGGCATCGGCCGCCCCGCTTCGCCGTCATCCGTCCTGGCCAGCTCCACCAGCCGCCGCCCCAGCCTGCGCATCCTCGCGATGTTCATACGCGGGATATTACATCGCTGCCGATGTATCTCCACCGATGTTTCTGGGGCGGCGTGATGTGGATCACGAAACAGCTGAGGAATAGGGGAATCTCGCGACGTCGTTAGCAACGGCGTGAACGAGGCATGCGCGAACGACCGGACCGCCCGCGGGGCGTGTTGTCGCATGCGTATGGGGCGAATGCCGATCCGCTAGCCCAGACCGTCCGCCCGTTCTCCTCGAAGGTCGTCATGATCACACCTGGTTTCGTGCTGCGCAGGCTGAGCCATCTGCCGTTCCATCCCGGCACCCGCTGACACCGGCCCGCACCCGGTCATGTCCGTTCCCGCGGCCCCGCTCGTGGCCGCCCTCAGTCGTGGGGATTTTCCGTGATCCAGGCTTACGGCCTGCGCAAGCAGTACGGCGAGACCGTCGCGCTCGACGGCGTCGACCTGCACGTGCGCGAAGGCGAGATCTACGGCGTGCTCGGTCAGAGCGGCGCCGGCAAGAGCACCCTCCTGCGCTGCGTCAACCTGCTCGAACGCCCCACCGCGGGCACGGTCACCGTCGCGGGCCAGGACCTGACCGCTCTGAGTGACGCCGAGCTGAACCGCGCCCGGCAGCGCATCGGCATGATCCACCAGCACTTCGCGCTGCTCTCCTCGCGCACGGTCGCCGGCAACGTGGCCTTCCCGCTGGAGATCATGGGCATGCCCAGGGCAGAGCGGGAGCGCCGCGTCGCCGAGCTGCTGGAGCTCGTCGGGCTCGAAGGCCGCGGCAAGGACCGCCCCCACCAGCTGTCCGGCGGGCAGAAGCAGCGCGTCGGCATCGCCAGGGCGCTGGCCGGCAACCCGTCGGTGCTGCTGTCGGACGAGGCGACCTCCGCGCTCGACCCGGCCACCACCCAGTCGATCCTCGCGCTGCTCAAGCGGCTCAACGCCGAACTGGGCCTGACCATCCTGCTGATCACCCACGAGATGAACGTCGTCAAGAGCGTCTGCGACTCCGTGGCCATCATGTCGCGCGGCCGCATCGAGGAGTCCGGGGCCATCGCCGACCTCATCAAGACGCCCGGATCCCGCTTGACCAGGGAGATCTTCCCGCTGCCCGAGCCGGCTCCGGCGGGTTCGGTGACGTTGACGTTCACCGGCGACCCGACCCGGCCGGTGGTGTCGGAGGTCGTGCGGAAGTTCGACGTGGACCTGAACATCCTGGGCGGCTCCATCGAGGACCTGGCCGGCGGCTCCGTCGGCCGGCTGCGGATCACGCTGGAGGGCGCGGACACCGGGCCCGCGCTCGCGTACCTGCGCGACTCGGGACTGATCGTCGAGGAGGCCGCCGTATGACGTGGGAAGAGATGCTGCCGCTGCTGTGGCCGGCGACGCTGGAGACGGCGCAGATGGTCGGCTGGGCGACGTTGTTCACCGTGCTGCTCGGCCTGCCGCTCGGCGTGGCGCTCGTGGTGTTCGACCGGGACGGGCTGCGGCCGATGCCGGCGCTCAAGTCGGCGCTCGGGTTCGTCGTCAACGTCGGGCGGTCGCTGCCGTTCATCGTGCTGATGATCGCGATCATCCCGTTCACCCGGCTCGTCGTCGGGACCACCATCGGGACCGCCGCGTTCGTGGTGCCGCTCACGGTCGGGGCGGTGCCGTTCTTCGCCAGGCTGGTCGAGACCGCGCTCAGGGAGGTGGGCACGGACGTCGTCCAGGCGGCGCAGGCCATGGGCGCGAGCCGGACCGCCATCGTGCGCAAGGTCCTGCTGCCCGAAGCCCTTCCCGGGCTGGTGGCGGGGCTGACGGTCACCGTCGTCGCGCTCATCGGCTACTCCGCCATGGCGGGCACCCTCGGCGGCGGCGGGCTCGGCGACCTGGCCGTCAGGTACGGCTACCAGCGGTTCGAGACCCTGCTGATGATCGTGACGGTCGTCCTCCTCCTCGTCATCGTGCAACTGCTGCAGAGCCTGGGCGACTGGGTCGCTCGGCGCCTATCTCACAAGTAAGGAAGATCATGAAGATTCGTCGTATCGCGGGCGCTGTCGCACTCTCCCTGTTGCTTGCCGCATGCGGAACGTCGCAGACCGCCACCACCAATGCCGCCGAGGGCGCCGACACCGTGCTCAAGGTGGGCGCCAGCCCGGTGCCGCATGCCGAGATCCTCGACTACGTCAAGCAGAACCTGGCCCCGGCCGCCGGGCTCAAGCTGGAGGTCGTGGAGTTCACCGACTACGTCCAGCCGAACGTGCAGCTCGACGAGGGCCAGCTGACCGCCAACTTCTTCCAGCACAAGCCGTACCTGGACGACTTCAACTCCTCCAAGGGCACGAAGCTCAGCTTCGTCACCCCGGTCCACCTGGAGCCGCTCGGCCTGTACTCCAAGAAGATCACCGCGCTGTCCGCCCTGCCGGCCGGCGCCACCGTGGCCCTGCCCAACGACGCCACGAACCTGGGCCGCGCGCTCAAGCTGCTCGCCGACAACGGCGTCGTCACGCTCAAGGACGGCGCCGGCACCGCGGCGACCGAGCGCGACGTGCTGGCGAACCCGAAGAACCTGCAGTTCAAGCCGCTGGAGGCGGCCCAGCTCCCGCGCTCGCTCGACGACGTCGACGCCGCGGTGATCAACGGCAACTACGCCATCGAGGCCGGGCTCAAGCCCGCCACGCAGGCGCTGGCGCTGGAGAAGAGCGAGGGCAACCCGTACGTCAACGGCCTCGTCGTCCAGACCGGCCACGAGAAGGACGCGAACGTCGTCACCCTCGGCAAGCTGCTGCAGGACCCGAAGGTCAAGGATTTCATCAAGCAGAAGTACGAGGGTTCCGTGATCGCGGCGGAATGATCGCCGGGAGATGATATTGAAAAACTCCGCTTGATCGGAAATTTCGTCTTATCAGATGATCTATGGCATTAAGTGAATTGTAAGTGCGGCGCAATGCGGCGGGCGTACCAAAGCTGGGTCAGCAAAACCCCTCTCCCGAGGAGGACCCGAAGTGAGATTCGTTTCACGAATCCTGCTGGGCGTCACCGCCGCCACGCTGGTGGCGATCGCCGCTCCGGTCGCCGCCAACGCGGCGACCACTTCCGCACCATCGGCCACGAGCTCGTACGACGCGGCCTGGGGACCGTATTTCTCCGGCGATCACAAGGCCAAGGCCCACGGCCACGTGAGCGTCGAGAAGAAGAAGTTCAAGTTCTGGACCTGGAAGTGGGTGCAGATCAAGAAGGAGGTCTGCTGGAAGGACAAGAAGGGCGACAAACACTGCAAGGTCGTCCTGAAGAAGGACAAGAAGCGCGTCTGGCAGTGGCGCTACGACTACTTCTTCAAGGTCCACAGCACGCTCCACAACAACAAGTGGTGGGGCAAGAAGAAGTGCGCGTGGGAGACGTTCAAGGTCGTGGACAAGAACGGCTCGGCGTACTTCAAGAGCTTCCGCAACTGCACCAAGCACCCGGCGGAATTCACCTTCTACGGTAAGAACGCCGCCCACATCTACGTGGACGTGAGCCGCGGCACCACGTTCGGCCCGACCGGCTTCCACTCCGGCTGGAAGGACGTCTACCACGCGGCCGCCTGATCAGCCGCACCTTCTCGGAGCCGCGACCTCAACGGCGAGGTCGCGGCTTCGCCGTGCTGGTGGGCGGGCGATCTCCCGAATACTGTTCTGTTCATGTATCCGGGAGCCATCGCAGCAGTCACCCCAGACAAGCCCGCTGTGATCATGGCGGGCTCCGGACGGATCATCACCTACCGCGAGCTGGACGAGGAGTCGAACCGGCTGGCCCACCTGTTCCGCGAGGCCGGGCTGCGGCCCGGCGACCACATCGCCTTCATGCTGCCGAACCACCCCCTCTTCCTGGTCGTCGCGTGGGCCGCGCACCGCGCGGGCCTGTACTACACGCCGATCAGCTCACGGCTGCAGACCGGCGAGCTGGCCTACATCGTGGACAACTGCGGCGCCCGGGCGTTCATCTCCAGCGCGGACCTGGCCGGCGTCGCCACCTCGATCACCGCTGCCACGCCCGGGGTGGAGCTGCGGCTCATGACGGACGGCACGGCCGAGGGCTTCACGTCGTACGAGGAGGCGGTCGCGCGGCAGCCCACCACCCCGATCGCCGACGAGTGCACGGGCGCCGACATGCTCTACTCCTCGGGCACCACCGGCCGGCCGAAGGGCGTCAAGCTGGCCGCCACCCTGGGGCCGCTCACCGAGCCCAGCACGCTGCTCAGGCTCAACTCGGCGCTGTTCGCGCCCTCCGCCGGCAGCGTCTACCTCTCACCCGCGCCCCTCTACCACGCCGCCCCGCTGCGTTACAGCATGACGTTCCAGCGGCTCGGCGCCACGGTCGTCGTGATGGAGCGCTTCGACGCCGAGGACTTCCTGCGGGCGGTCGAGCGGTACGGGGTGACGCACGCGCAGCTGGTGCCCACGATGTTCATCAAGATGCTCAAGCTGCCCGAAGAGACTCGGACAAAATACGATATTTCCTCACTTAAGTGTGCGATCCACGCGGCCGCGCCCTGTCCCGTCCCCGTCAAGGAGCAGATGATCGCCTGGTGGGGCCCGATCATCCACGAGTACTACGCCGGCACCGAGGGCAACGGCTTCCTCTACGTCAACTCCCAGGACTGGCTCCAGCACAAGGGCACGGTCGGCCGCTCGCTTCTCGGCACCGTGCACATCTGCGACGAGAAGGGCGACGACCTGCCGCCCCGCGAGCACGGCACGATTTACTTCGAGAACGGCGGCGCCTTCGAATACCACGGCGACCCCGAGCAGACCCGCTCCGCACAGGACCCGAAGGGCCGGGGCTGGACCACCCTGGGCGACATCGGCTACCTCGACGAGGACGGCTTCCTGTACCTCACCGACCGCCGCTCGTACATGATCATCTCCGGCGGCGTGAACATCTACCCGCAGGAGGCCGAGAACGTGCTGTCGGTGCACCCGAAGGTGGCCGACGTGGCGGTGATCGGGGTGCCGGACGAGGAGATGGGTGAGCAGGTCAAGGCCGTGGTGGAGCCGCTGTCGATGGCCGAGGCGGGCCCGGAGCTGGAGGCGGAGCTGATCGCGTACTGCCGCGAGCGCCTGGCCCACTACAAGTGCCCCAAGTCCGTCGACTTCCGCGCCGATCTGCCCCGCCACCCCACGGGCAAGCTGTACAAACGCTTGCTCAGGGACGAGTACTGGCCGGCCTCGAGCTGAGCCGTCCCAGGCGCCGCTACCATCCTGCGGCATGCGACTGATCGCTTTCATGTTCGTGGCCGCGGGGACCGGGCTCACCGCCTGGGGTTTGTACGTCTTCCTGTTTCAGGTGCAGGCGTATGCCGTCTCTGACGGCGGACCGTTTCAGGTGGCCCTCGCGCTGCACGCCCTGGCCAAGCCCCTGCTCCTGGTGATAAGTGGAGCAGGCGCGATGCTAGGCGCCGTCGCCGCGTCGGCGCTCGCAGGAAAGCGTCAGGCGTGATGCCGCGGTCGAGCGGCGCGACACGCACGGATTTCCGGCCGGGACCCATGGAGCCGACCCGGCTCGAGCAGCCTCGATAAGGCGCCCGTGAACCGTCTCACATAGCTCCGATGACCGGCTTAACCAGGGTTTACGCGGGACTTGCGACCCTAGTTCCATCGGGACTTGAGGGAGTGACAGATGGACGCGAACGAGCCTCGCGAGCAGGGCACCGGGTGGAGCCAGTTCGGCGCGACCCCACCGGCCGCCGGGGGCTTCCCCCGGCGGGACACGATCATCATGGAGCAGCCGCCCCCGCCGCCGCCCGCGCCCCCGAAGAAGCAGGCCTTCTTCGGGAGCAAGGCCGTGGCCGGGCTCGCGCTGGCCGCCACCGCCATCGGCGGAGGTGTCGTGGGAGCCGTCGTCGCCAACGCCTTCCAGCCGGACCCGGTCTCCGTGACCACCAACACCAACACCAACACCGGCACGCCGAGCCCGGCCTTCAAGACCACCTCCACCGAGCTCACCGTCTCCGAGGTGGCGGCGAAGGTGCAGCCGAGCGTCGTGATGATCCAGGGCCAGACCGGCGAGGGCTCCGGCGTGGTGCTGTCGGAGGACGGGCTCATCCTGACCAACAACCACGTGGTCGAGGGCGCGGCGCAGGGCGGGCAGATGACCGTCAAGTTCAGCGACGGCAAGACGGCCAAGGCGAGCGTGGTCGGCACCGACCCGGCCACCGACCTGGCCGTCATCCGGGCCGAGGGCGTCTCCGGGCTGACCAAGGCCACCCTCGGCAACAGCGACCTGCTGAAGGTCGGTGACGACGTGCTGGCCATCGGAAGCCCGCTCGGCCTCGACGGATCCGTCACGAGGGGCATCGTCAGCGCGCTCGACCGCACGCTCACCGTCGGCGGCGAGCCGCGCCAGCAGGTGCCGCCCGGCTGGGGCCAGGAGCAGCAGAGCCAGGGGAGCGAGCCCACCACGATCGGCGGTGCCATCCAGACCGACGCCTCGATCAACCCGGGCAACTCCGGCGGCGCGCTGGTCAACGCGGCCGGCGAGGTGGTCGGCATCAACACCGCGATCGCCTCGGACGCCGCGGGCGGCGGCGTCGGCTTCGCCATCCCCGTCAACACCGCCAAGCAGGTGTCCGATCAGCTCATCAGCACCGGCAAGGTCACCCACGCCTTCCTCGGCGTGAGCGTCACCGACGCCACCGGCGACGTGGCCGGCGCGCTCGTCAGGCAGGTCACCGCCGGAAGCCCGGCGGAGAAGGCCGGTCTGAAGCAGGGCGACTTGATCACCAAGATCAATGACAAGGCGGTTGACGGAGGAGATAATGTAGTTGGGCAGGTCAGAGGTTTCAAACCTGGCCAAGAGGTCAAGATCACATATGTGAGGGACGGGCAGACCAACGAGGTGACCGTCACCCTCGTGGAGAAGAACTAACAGGACCCCCACCTTGACGGGTGTGCCGTCGAGATCGCTGCGGACTCGGCGGCACACCCCCCCGCGGTCAGGAGAAACGCCGGCCCTCGTCACGGCGGTAGGCCCACACGGCGGCGGCCGCCACGACGACGGTCCACACCGCCAGCATCACCAGCGCCACGGTGCCCGGCCGGGTGCCGATGGTGGCCCACCAGACCAGCTCCGCCGCGCCCCTGGTGGGCGCGTACGGCGAGAGGGTCTGGAGGAAGTCCGGCATGAACTGCGGCGGCAGCAGGAGGCCGCCGACGATGCCCAGCGGGAAGAACACGATCTGCGAGACCGCGATCGCGGCCTTGGACGACAGCGTGAAGCCGATGAACAGGCCCATCAGCAGGAACGGGACCAGGACGGCCACCAGCACGCCCACCCCGAGCAGAAGCCTGACCGGCGTGATCGTCGCCTCGGTGAACTGCGCGCTCACCAGCAGCACCGGGATCACCGACACCAGCATGACGGCCAGCACCGTCAGGATCCGCCCGGCGAAGTGGGGGAACGGGCCCGCGGGCAGCGTGCGCAGGTACGGGTTCCACGGCTGTTCGCGGTCCTGCGAGACGGAGATGCTGAGCCCGATCAGCGCGTTCGACATCGCGCCGAAGAGCATGAACGAGCCGGTCGCCGCCGTCGCGGCCACCGGATCCTTGCCCGCGAACGGCACCACGAACGCCAGCATCGCGATCGCCGGGAACAGGGCGCCGGCCAGCGGGCCGATGGGCACCCTGAGTTGCTCGATCATGAGATAGCGGGTGTGCGCGAGGACCAGGCTAGACATGTGCGCCCTCCTTCGAGGTGATGGCGAGGAAGGCCTCTTCCAGGGTGGTCGGCCTGATCTCCAGGCCGGAGAACGGCACGCCGCTGCGTACCAGCTCGACGACCAGCCGGTCCGGGTCGGTGGTGACCAGGCTGACCCGGCCGTCCGCACGCTCGGAGCCGAGCACGCCGGGCAGGTCGGGCAGGTCCTCGGCGACGAGGGAGACCCGCCGCACGCCCACCATGTCGCGTACCGCCCGCACCGTGTCGTCGGCCAGCACGCGGCCGTGGCCGACCACCACGACCCGCTCGGCCAGGGCCTCGATCTCCTCGAGGTAGTGGCTGGTGAGCAGCACCGTGCCGCCGTCCTCGTGGAAGGACCTGACGCCGTCCCACAGCGCCCGCCTGGCCTCGACGTCCAGGCCCGTGGTGGGCTCGTCGAGGAAGACCAGCCGCGGCCGGCCCGCGAACGCCAGCGCCACGGCCAGCCGCCGCCGCTGCCCGCCGGACAGGCCGCCGACCTGCCGCCTGATCAGGTCGCTCAGACCGAAACGCTCCAGCAGCTCCCCCTTATCCGCCTTTTCCGGGAAATGTGCCGACACGATGTCGACGATCTCGCCGACGCGTAACGACTCGGGCAGCCCGGTCTCCTGCGGGGTCATGCCGATGCCGCGCCGCACGGCCGGGTCCTGCGGCGAGCCGCCGAGCAGCTCGACCGTGCCGGACGTGGGCCGGCGCAGCCCCACGAACAGGTTGATCAAGGTGGACTTGCCCGCGCCGTTCGGGCCGAGCAGCCCGACCAGCTCGCCGGCCTTGATGTCGAGCGAGAGGCGGTCGAGCGCCAGCACGTCGCCGTAGCGGCGGGTGACCTCGATCGCTCTGGCGAGGATCGTCATACGTTGCCCCCAGCGTTGTCCAGCAAGGCGCGGATCGCCTTGGTGTAGTCCTCGAAGGCCAGCCGTCCACGCGTGGTGAGCGCCACGTACGTGACCGGGGTGCGGCCCTTGTGTGTTTTGGTGATGCGGATGTAGTCCGCCTCCTCGAGCTTGGTCAGGTGGACCGACAGGTTGCCCGCCGTCATGCCCAGCAGGTCCTTCAGCGAGCCGAAGGCCATCTCGTCGCCCTCGCCGAGAACGTTGAGCGCGGCCACCACCCGGAGCCTGGCCTGGGCGTGGATGACCGGGTCGAGCTCGGGCAGAGACTTCTCCGCCGTCATGCCCGGCGCCTCAGCCACAGGCCGGCGACGATGAAACCACCGCCCAGCAGCACCGCCGTCAGCAGCGCGTGCCAGCCGGCGCCGAGCAGCACGCCCACCCCGTTGACGGCGGCGACCCAGACGCCGACGAAGAACATCTGCCAGTTGATCCAGATCGCGCCGCCCACCATGTAGAGCACCGCCACGATCGTCAACATCCCGCCTCCCCAGAGCAGCCCGGCCTCCTGCGGCGGCAGCTGGGGTGACAGCCTGATGGCGATGATCGCGACCAGCGTTATCCCGGCGAACCATGCATAGCCATACATCGCACCTTTGGCGCGGGTCTCTCCGCGGACCTGCCGGTTCATCCGGGTGATCCCGTAAGCGGCTACCGCCCCCGCCACCATTTGCCCGATCATCAGCACGATCTGCGCCTGTGCTTGTGAGATCGGCGCGTACGGCCGTCCGTCGAGCCCGTAGTGCAGGAAGTACGCGGTGAAGCCGAGCAGCCATGCCACACCCACGGAAGGTAGAGCACGAGGGGGTCGATGTAGATGTGTCTCGCGGCGGCGGACTGCTGCTCCTCGATGACGCGGAGCATCTCCTCCGGGCTGGGCGTCCGCTCGTCGTCCTCAAGCATCGCAAACCTCTCGATTCCTCAAACTGGTTTGGATCGCAAACCTGTTTGGGACGTCAACACAATGCCCATCTCCGGGGCGGGGGCTTATCTGCGGGTCAGGACCTCGGACTCCCACAGGTCGCGGTAATAGCCGGGCACGGCGACGAGCTCGTCGTGGTGCCCGCGCTGGACGACGCGGCCCTCCTCGAGCACCACGACCTCGTCGACCATCTCCAGGCCCTTGAGGCGGTGCGTCACGAGCAGCGTGGTGCGGTCTCTGGTCACGTCGAGCAGGTCGCTCATGAGGCGGTCGGCGGTCTCCTCGTCGAGCGCCTCGGCGGGCTCGTCCAGCAGCAGCACCGGCGGGTCGTACAGCAGCGCCCTGGCCAGGGCGAGCCGCTGCAGCTGCCCGCCGGAGACGGTCCTGCCGTCCTCGCCGAGCTCGGTGTCCCATCCTGTCCGCTCGACCCAGTCCTCGAGCCTGGCGTCCCGTACGGCGCGCCGCAGCGTGTCGTCGTCGGCCTCGGGGCCGGCCAGGCGCAGGTTGTCGCGGAGGGTGGCGCGGAAGATGTACGGGTCCTGGGTGAGGCCCGTCATGAGCGCCCGCACGTCGTCGCCGTCCAGCTCCCTGAGGTCCACCCCGTTGACCGTGATGCGCCCGGACTCCGGCTCCACCAGCCGCATCAACGCGGCCAGCAACGTGCTCTTGCCCGCCCCGCTCGGGCCGACGACCGCCACCCGCTTCCCGGGAGTGAGCCGCAGCGACACCCCGTCGAGCGCCGGCCGCCCGCCGTCCACCGCGGGCCGGTCATCGTCCACCGCGGGGCGTACACCGTCGACCGCGGGCCGCCCACCGGGTGCAGGCAGTCCCTCGCCCTGTGCGCCCCCGGTCGGGGAGGCCGCGCCGGGCGCTCCGCCGTCACCGGCCGACGAGGTCGAGTCGGGCGCGTCGTCCCATACGCCCTCGCCTGGCACACCGCCGCCTTCTGCGGCGCTGCCGGATCCCGTGCCGCTTGCCGACCCCTCTGGGGCGCTGCCGGATCCTGTGCTGCTTGCCGAGCCCTCTGGGGCGGGGCGGGGTGCGTGGCGTACCACCAGATCGTCGATCTCGATGGTCAGCGGGGCCTCGGGCCGGGGTGCGGGGGCGGCGGGTTCGGTGACGGCCGGGGTGGCCGCGCGGACCTCGCGCAGCCGACGCAGCGCCGCCATGATCCCCGCCATCCGCTCGCCCGCGGCCGCCAGCGGCAGCACGGGCTCGAAGGCCACCAGCGCGGTCAGCGCGAGCACCGCCGTGCCGACAGAGCCCGCCCCGGCCCCCTGGGCGAGCAGGACGACGGCCGCGACCGTCAGCCCCTGCACCAGCGTGCCCCCGGCCAGGGCGGCGGCGTGGACGCGGGCCTGGCGGCGTTCGAGCGCGGCCAGCGCCTCGTCGGCGGCCAGCGCCTTGCCCAGGGCCGCGTCGTCGGCGCCGTAGGCGGCCAGGTCGGCGGAGCCGTGCACCAGGTCGGCCACCCGGGCGGCCAGCGCCGCCCGCGCGGGGGCGATCCTCGCCGACCAGCGGCGGGCGGCCGCGGCCGTGCCGGCGGGCAGCAGCACCCCGGCCAGGGCCAGCCCGGCCACCAGCACGAGCGCCGCGACCGGCAGGATGGTCAGCCCGATGACGACGGCGGCCAGTCCGGCGATGGCCGCGGCGGCCGCGGGCAGCAGGCAGCGGACGAGCAGGTCCTGTACGGCCTCGGTGTCGTCCACCATGCGGCTGAGCAGGTCGGCACCGCCGTGACGGGGCCGCTGGGGCGGGATCAGGGCCTGGTAGAGGTCCTCACGGGTGCCGGCCTGGGCGCGCAGTGCCACGTCGTGGCCGGTGAGGCGTTCCACGTAGCGGAAGACGCCCTTGCTCGTGGCGAATGCCCTGGTCGCCACGATCGCCACGCTCAACGCGGCCAGGGGCGGCTGCTGGGCGGCCCTGGTGATCAGCCAGGCCGCCGCTGCGATCAGCCCGAGGCCCGCCAGGTCGGCCGCCGCTCCGGCCAGCACGGCCCATACCAGCCGCTTCCCCATGACCCGGTTCATCGCTTGCCCCCGCTTTCCCGCGAAGCCGCGGCCGCCTCGCCACCCCGATCATCCGCCGTCCGAGCGTCCGCGCCCGCTGTCCGGGCGTCCGCTGTCCGGGCGTCCGTGTCCGCCGTCCGAGCGTCCGTGTCCGCCGTCCGGGCGTCCGCGTCTGTCGTCCGGGCGTCCGCTGTCCGGGCGTCCTCCATTCGATCACCCTGACCCGCCGCCCCTTGGCCCCGCCCCGGCGCCTCGTCCTCGCGGTCACCGGCGACGCCGGGCGTGGCGGTGCCGGTGGTGATGGCGGGCGTGGTGGTGCCGTCTGATGGTGCGATGCCGGTCGGGGTGAGGGCGGTGTCGGAGACGACGCGGCCCTCATGGAGGCGGATCACGCGGTCCGCCAGGTCGATCATGGCGGGCCGGTGCGCGACGATGACGGCCGTGCGGTCGTGGGCCAGCTCCGCCGTCCCCGCCACCACGGCGGCCTCGCTGCGCCCGTCCAGGCGGGCCGTGGGCTCGTCCAGGAGCAGCACCGACGCGTCCGGGCGGCAGAAGGCGCGGGCCAGGGCGATGCGCTGCCGCTGGCCGGCGGACAGGTTGGCGCCCCGCTCGCCCACCACGGTGTCGAACCCGTGGGGGAGCGCCTCCACGAAGTCGGCGTGGGCGGCGGCCGCAGCGCGGCGTACCTGCTCCGGAGAGGCGGAGGGAGCCCCCAGGCGGATGTTGTCGGCCACCGACGTCGTGAACAGGTGTGGCCGCTGGGCCACGAACGCCAGCCGCGCCCGCCAGCTCGCCACATCCGCCTCACGCAGGTCCATGCCGTCGACCAGCACCCGGCCCTCCGAAGGCTGGACGAAGCCGAGGAGCAGGTGGAGCAGCGTGCTCTTGCCCCCGCCGCTCTCGCCGACCAGGGCGACCCGCTCCCGCGGATGGATCGTGAGCGTGACGTTCTCCAGCGCGGCGGCGTCCCTGCCGGGATAGCGGACGGTGACGTTCTCCAGCCGGATCTCCGGAGCTCCCGACGGCCGGACCTCCGCGGCGGCCCGCGGTTCGGCGGACCGTACCTCGGAGCCGGCCGCGTCGTCCAGGACGGCGAAGGCCGCGTCGGCGGCCGCCACCCCCTCCATGGAGGCGTGGAAGCGCGTCCCCATGGCCCGCAGCGGCAGGTACGCCTCCGGCGCCAGCAGCAGCACCAGCAGCGCCGTCGTCAGATCCAGCGACCCCCCGAGCAGCCGCAGCCCGATCGGCACCGCCACCAGCGCCAGCGACAGCGACGCGCACAGCTCCAGCACCAGCGACGACAGAAAAGCCACCCGCAACGTCCGCATGGTGGCGCTGCGGTGCGCGTCGGCCACCTGACGGATGACGGTGGCCTGGTAACGCGCCCGCCCGAAGGCCCGCAGGGTGGGCAGGCCGCGCACCACGTCCAGGAAGTGGCCGCCGAGCCGCGACAGCGCGCGGTATTGGCGCTCGGTCACGACCTTGGTCGTCATGCCGACGAGCGCCCCGAAGATCGGGATCAGCGGCAACGTGACCAGCACGATGACCGCGCTGGCGAGGTCGGCGGCGAACAACCGCACGAGCACGGCCAGCGGCACCACCGCGGCCACCGCGATCGACGGCAGGTAGCCGGTCAGATAGGCGTCCAGCCCGTCGAGCCCGCGCCCGGCCAGGGTGACCAGCTCGCCGGAGCGGTGCGCGGTCAGCCGCCCGGGGCCGAGCTCACGCAGCCGGGCCAGCAGCCGGTGGCGCAGCGCCGACTTGACCCCGGTCGCGGTGTGCCCGGCGAAGACGCCCTGCGTCCAGGCGAGCAGCGCCCGCACGCCCACGACCCCCGCCAGCACGGCCAGGACGGCGGCGGTGAACCGGCCCGACAGCACCCCGGCCAGCAGCTCCGCCTGCACGAGCACGAGCAGCCCCGCCAGCACGGCCGCGGCCATGGTCACGGTCAGGTGGCGGCGTACCGACCGCTCGGCCCGCATGAGCCGCAGGAGATCTTTGTGCACAGGTCCTCTAGAAGAACGATGGGAGCCGGAAGGCGTCCTTCCCCGGGCGGAAAGTGCGCCACACCCATAGTTGCGCGCCCAGCATGATCGGCGCGAACGGCAGGACCATGAGACTGAGCACATTCAAGGTAGCCGCGGGTGCGCTGTGCTCCAGCAGATACGGCGCCGCCCCCGCCAGCACCCCCGCCGCGGGCAGCGCGGCGACGGCCCCGGAGAGCAGCAGCGCCCGCCCCGACCGCGTCGCACCGAAGTCGCCCGGCGCCCGCCACGCCAGGAACGTCCACCCGTGCCAGGCGAACAACAGCGTCACGACCACCCCCAGCATCAGCCCGACCGGATGCACGGGCGAGGCCTCGAACCCGGTGGCTGCCGCGTAGAGCGCCATGCCCCACCCGAACGACAGCCCCAGCGACCCGAAGGCGATCGCCGCGTCCCAGAACCCGCGCCACCGCGGCCCGTCGATCCTGCGCCGGAACCACAGGCCCGCGTCCCGCAGGACCCAGCTCAGCAGCATCGCCACCACCACGGGGTACAGCCCGAACAGCACCTCCCCCTCCAGCAGCGGATAGACCCCGAACATCGTCCCGGCCACCGCCACCAGCCACACCTCGTTGGCCAGCACGTACGGCGCCACGGCCGCCACCATGCGATCGCGCCCCTCCCGCGTCCGGCCGAGGAAGGGCAGCAGCAGCCCGACCCCCAGATCGAATCCCTCCAGGGCGAAGTAGCCGGCCAGCAGCACCGCGAAGAAGACGAGCCAGATCATTTCCATGTCAGCACTCCTAGTAGCTCAGCACCGGCGTACGGGGCTCGCGGGCCGACGAGGAGCCGAGGTCGAGGCCCTGCGGCCCGCGCCTGATCACCCGCGCGATGAGCACGTAGTCGACGACCGCCAGCAGCCCCAGCACCGCCGCGAACCCGATCAGCGAGGCCGTGACCATCCCCGAGGTGAGGCCCGGCGACATGGCGTCGGCCACGGTGAGCTTCTCCCAGATCATCCACGGCTGCCGCCCGACCTCCCTGGCGATCCAGCCCGCGATCGACAGGACGAACGGCAGCGGCGTCATCGCGATCAAGATCGGGTGCGTCCACCGCCGGCGCGGCAGGCCGCGGATCATCGGCAGCATCACCAGCAGCACGATGAGCCCCAGCAACTGCCCGATCTCCATCATGATCGCGAGCCCGATCGCCGCCCCCACGTTGCCCGAGAACTTGTCCTCGACCGGGATCACAGCGAACTGCGCGTAGCCGAACCCCATCGTGACGAAGATCCCGATCGCGGCCGTGGTCACGCCGGTGCGCATGGACTTGGTGAAGAACTCCACGTGCTCGGTGCGGCGCCGCAGCTGGTACGCACTCGCCCCCACCAGCACCATCGCCCCGGTGAACAGTCCGGCCCCGACCACGTGCGGGAACGCGAACACCAGGGACGGGTTGGTGAGCAGGGCGCCGAAGTCGACCAGCTCCATCCGGCCGCCGCGGACGACGGATCCGGCCGGGTTCTGCAGGTACGAGTTGGCCACCATGATGAAGAACGCGCTCGCGTACGCCGTCAGCGTCACGAGCCAGATGCAGGCCACGTGCAGCCCCTTGGGCAGCCGGTGCCAGCCGAAGATCCACAGCCCCAGGAAGGTGGACTCCAGGAAGAAGGCGATCAGGGTCTCCATGGCCAGCGGGGCGCCGAACACGTCGCCGGCGTAGTGGGACAGGCCGCTCCAGGACAGCCCGAACTGGAACTCCATCACCAGCCCGGTGACGATGCCGAGCGCGTAGTTGATGACGTAGATCTGCCCCCAGAACCGGGTCATGGCCTCGTCGAGCGGCTTGCCCGAGATGGCCCAGCGGGTGTGCATGATCGCGACCAGCGGGGCGAGCCCGAGCGTGAGCACCACGAACAGGAAGTGCAGGCTGCCGGTCACCGCGAACTGCGTGCGTGCCAGATCGAGTACATCCATCAGATCTCCGATTGTTGTGCCTATCTACATATAGACAGCCTACATGTAGACTGACTACATGCTGACGGGTTGCCTAAGATCTGAAACATGAATCCGGACGCGCTGCGCGGGCACATGGACGCGCTGCTGCTCTCAGTGCTGGAGCGCGAGCCGCTGCACGGCTACGCCATCATCGAGGCGCTGCAGGAGCGCAGCGGGGGAGCGCTGAGCGTGCCCACGGGCACCGTCTACCCGGCGCTGCGCAGGCTGGAGCGCATCGGCTACCTGTCGAGCGAGTGGGCGACCGTGGGCGGGCGCAGGCGCCGCACCTACCGGCTGACGGACGCGGGCAGGAGGCAGCTCGAAGGGGAGCGGTCGGCCTGGCGGGAGTTCACCACCGTGATCGGCAGTGTGCTCCGCGCGGAGGCCAGGGCATCAGGATGACCGCTCGGCCGCCCCGGCGCGCGGGTGCGTCGCCCGGGTGATGCGCATGCAGTGGATGGCGCCGTAGACCTGCAGGCCCCATACGGCCGCGGTCACCAGGTTGGCCAGCGCGGAGGGCAGGACGTCCAGGCCGCTGGCCCCTTCCGTGCCGTGCGTGAGGAACTGGGCGAGCGCGATGGTGATCGGCAGCGAGATCCACACGACCAGCGCGAGCGACCTGGTGAGCAACCGGGGCCGGCGGATCCACCGCGCCCCGCGGCCCAGCGCCAGCAGCACGAGGCCTCCGTAGACGCCGACGGCGAGCTGGACGATGTCGAGCAGGCGGGAGACCGGGGAGTACCACACGGGCTGGCTCGCCCACACGTCGTCGTCGGCTGGGTACATCCGCCACAGCACCGACCACATGAGCACGGTGATCGGCACGCTGATGAACAGCAGGAAGCCCAGCCGCCGCCCCGCGGCGGAGGTGAGCTCGGCCTGGTAGCCGGGGGCGATCTCGGGGACGGGGCCGAACTCCGCCACCGCGATCCGCTCCGCCTCCGCCCGGTCGAGCCCCTCGGCCTCCAGCGCGTCGGCGGTGTCGGTCAGGCTGTCGCGCGCCTCGACGACCAGGTCGCGCTTGGGCCCGGGCGGGCCGGTGAGCGTACGGTTGAGCTCTGCCACGTAGTCGTCGATCGGCATGATCCCCAGTTTACGGAGGGGCGCCCTCAGGGCTCACTCCGGGAACTCCCTGATATTTCGCGGCCCAGGGTTGTTATGTAGGAAAAAACCTACGTATAGTGGCCGACATGCCGATCTCCTCAATTCTCACCGTCACCGTGCCCGTCGCCGACCAGGAGCGGGCGCTGGACTTCTACACCCGCGTGCTCGACTTCGAAGTGCGCAGTGACAACCCCTTCCCGATGGGCCGCTGGCTCACCGTCGCCCCCAAGGGCGCCGAGACCGCGCTCCTGCTCGCCTCCTGGTTCCCCGACATGGCGCCGATCGGCGGCCTCGTGGTGGCCGCGCCCGACCTCGACGCCCTGGCCGCACGCCTGCGCGAGCACGAGATCGCCTTCGAGGGGCCCACGGACGAGCCCTGGGGACGGCAACTGCTGTTCCACGACCCGTTCGGCAACGGCTTCGTCGTCAGCCAGGCATGACCGCCGATCACGTGTTCACCGCACTGGCCAGCCCGGCCAGGCGCGAGCTGCTGCGCCTCCTCCTGGAGGAGGGCGGCCAGCCCGCCGGCCGGCTGGCCGAGCGGTTCGACATGAGCCGGCCCAGCGTGTCGGAGCACCTCAAGGTCCTCAAGGACGCCGGGCTGGTCTCCGAGACCCGCAAGGGCAGGGAGCGGCACTACCGGCTGGAGGCGGCGCCGCTGATGGAGATCCGCGACTGGCTCACCCCCTACGAACGGTTCTGGCGCGAGAAGCTCACGAACCTCACCAACCTCCTCGACGAGATGGAAGACGATGGACGAGACAGCTGAGGACCTGCGCGCGATCAGGCTCGACCAGTTCATCCCGCACCCGCCGGAGAAGGTGTGGCGGGCGCTGACCGAGCCGGAGCTGGTCGCGAAATGGCTCATGCCCAACGACTTCAAGGCGGAGGTCGGGCACCGGTTCACCTTCCGCACCGAGCCCAAGAAGCAGGTGGGCTTCGACGGCATCGTCTACTGCGAGGTGCTGGAGCTGGAGCCGGGGAAGCTGTTGAAGATCAGCTGGAGCGATCGCAAGCGGGCCGACTGGACGGTCACGTGGCGGCTGGAGCCCGAGGGCCGGGGCACCCGGTTGTTCCTCGACCACGAGGGCTTCGACCCCGACGACGAGCTGCAGCAGATGTCGCGCCGGATCATGGGCGGCGGCTGGCGCTCGAGGCACTTCAGCGCCATCGCCGCGGTGGCCGCCGAGCTCTAACGGGGCATCGCCGTGCCGTGGCCGGTCGAGGTCCACAGCGCGGCGGCCGCGGCGATCGCGGCAAGCAGCGCGAACCAGGCTCCCGGCCGGCCCATGCGCGTGGCGTACCCGTACAGCAGCCACGACACCCACAGCCACCACCGGTGACCGGCCCGGCGGCGCATCTCCCAGGCGGCGGAGGCGAAGTCGGCCGACGTGGCGCGGTCGCTGGGCCGTAACCCGGCGTAGAGCGCGGCGAGCCGATCCGGGGTGGCGCCGGGATCGGCCGCGCCGCCGCCCATGCCGTGCTCGTCGGCCAGAGCGCTGCGGCGGGAGAACCACCGCAGCATCGGCCGGCGCAGGCTCACCCGCATGCCACGCGGGGTGAGCGCGAACGTGCAGTCCTTGACCCGCACCCCGGACGGGTGGGCGAGCCCGGCGAACCTGCACGCGGACAGGTCGAGGCCGTGCAGCGCCAGGTCGGCGGCCTCCACCTGGCGCAGCGAGGTCAGCATCGAGGTGCCCCGGCCGCTCACCGTGGCCGGGCCGCGCAGCACCGCGCCCTCCAGGTCGGCGTGGGAGTCGGTCAGCTTCAGCGTGGTCGGCCCCGACACCTCCACGCCGCGCAGGTTCACGCCGCACCCAGCGACCGCCACGTCCAGCAGCCCGTCCGCGCGGGCGCGGGCCGCCGACAGCCGCCCGGTGGCCGACAGGTACGCGTCCGCGGCGAAGTGCGCGGCCTCGAACCCGGCGTGCCCGCTGACCTTGCGGAAGGACAGGGTGCGGCCGAAACGCGCGCCGCGGAAGGCGGCCCCGTCGCCGAGGCGGGCGCCGTCGAAGGTGGCGTACCCGTCGAACCTGGCCCGCTCACACGACAGCCCGTGGCCGAAGACCGCCTGGCTGAACAGCGCGTCCCGGGCCATCACCGCCCGGTCGAGCGAGACGTGCCCGCGCACGGTGACGCCGTGGAAGGACAGCTCGCGGGCGAACCTGGCGCCGGCCAGCGACGCGTTGCCCTCGAAGCGGGCGCCGAAGAACGAGGCCAGCCGGTCGAACCTGGCGCCGTCGAGCGACACGTCCCCGGCGAACGTCACGCCCGACAGCCGGACGTCGCCGGTGAACCTGACCCGGTCCAGCCGTGCCCGGCCCGGCCTGCCGCCGGTGGCCTCCAGCACGCGGGACAGCAGGTCGCTGGTGACGGTCGTGCCGCGCAAGTCGATCAGGCGGCCGGGGGACAGCTGGGCGAGGGCTTCGGAGAGCCGGTCGGGGGACAGGTGGGCGAGGCAGAGGCCGGACGGCCGGACGGCGATCCCGGTGCAGGCAACGGAATGCGCGCAGGTGACCCAGTCCATGCCTTCGTCATACCCGCTAGGGCCCCGTGTCAAGGTTCGATGTTTTCATCTTCTATCCACATTTACGTGGAAATATGCAGGCAAAATAGCTCTAAAGTGCCGGTCATGCGCGTTTTATCCCGAGCATCCCTGGCTGCCGCGGTCGCGGTGGCCCTCATCGCCACCCCGGCCGCCGCCCAGTCCGCCGTCCAGCCCGCCGCTCCCTGCGACACCCCCGCCACCCACCGCGTCGCGCAGGTGCAGGGCAACGGCGAGGCGACCCCGCTGGCCGGTCAGACCGTGCGCGTCGAGGGCGTCGTGACCGGCGACTTCCAGCGGACCGACCAGCTCAGCGGCTTCTTCCTGCAGGACACCAAGCCCGACGGCGACCCGAAGACCTCCGAGGGGCTGTTCGCGTTCGCCCGCGAGTCCTTCAAGGACGTCAAGGTCGGCGATCGGGTGCTGGTCACCGGCCGGGCCGTCGAGTTCAACGGGTGGACCGAGCTGTCGCCGGTCACCGCCGTGGACGTGTGCGGCACGGGGAGCGTGGCGGCGCAGCCGTACACGTTGCCGACGGCTGAGAGCTCGGGCGGGCTGGAGCCGGTCGAGAACATGCTCCTGACGTTCCCGCAGCCGCTGACCGTCAGCGACCACTACAACCTGGGCCGCTACGGCGAGGTCACGCTGTCCTCGCAGGGGCGGCTGTTCCAGCCGACGGACCGGCCCGGCGTGGACCCCGCGCTGAACGCGCGCCGCTCGCTCCTCGTCGACGACGGCTCCAACCGGGAGAACCCCGCCACCCTGCCGCCCATCGTGCGGACCGGCGACGTGGCCGCCGGGATCACCGGCGTGCTCGGGTACGGCTTCGGCAAGTACCGGCTGCAGCCCACCAAGCAGATCTCCTACAAGAACCTCAACCCGCGCCTGCCCAAGCCGTTCCCGGTGATCGGCAACGTCAAGGTGGCCTCGTTCAACACCCTCAACTGGTTCACCACCCTCGGCTCGCGCGGCGCCACCACCGCCGAGGAGCAGCAGCGCCAGCTCGCCAAGCTGGTCGCCGCGCTCAGGGGCCTCGACGCGGACGCGGTCGGGCTCATGGAGATCCAGAACAACGGCCAGACCGCGCTGCAGGCGCTGGTGGACGCGGTCAACGCCGAGGTGGGAGCGGGCACGTACGCGGCGCTCGCGCACCCATACCCCGGCACAGACCTCATCCAGGTCGGCCTGATCTACAAGCCCGCCAAGCTCACCCCCGTGGGCGAGACCAAGGCGTCGCAGGACCCGGTGTTCAGCCGTCCGCCGCTGATCCAGACCTTCCGCAGGAAGAGCGGCGGCCAGCCGTTCACGATGATCGTCAACCACCTCAAGTCCAAGGGCACCTGCCCCTCCAGCGGCCCCGACGCCGACCAGGGCGACGGCCAGGGCTGCTGGAACGCCACCCGCGTCGCGCAGGCCAAGGCGCTGCTCGGCCTCATCGAGGAGCAGGACCTGCCGAACCCGCTCGTGCTCGGCGACCTCAACGCCTACGGCGAGGAGGACCCGATCGACACCCTCGAGGCCGGCGGCCTGACCAGCGTGACGAAGCGGTTCGTGCCCGCGCCGCAGCGCTACAGCTACCTGTTCGACGGGCTCGCCGGCGAGCTGGACCACGCCATGGTCGGCAGGCAGCTGCTCAAGCGGGTGACCGGCGCGACCATCTGGCACATCAACTCCGACGAGCCGCGCATCCTCGACTACAACACCGAGTACAACCCGCCCGGCCTCTACAAGCCGGACGCGTACCGCTCCTCGGACCATGATCCGGTGATCGTCGGTCTGACTCTTCCAGGAGGAAAGTCCTAACCGCGCGGACAAGAGAGAGCCCCGGCGAAGTCCGGGGCTCTTTCCGCTTGCGGACTCATCACACCATGTGCTCAGACAGACACAGACTGTCGCCAATTCTTACGAAATATGCGACTGAGCGATTCATCTGACCCTTCTGGGCGGTCGCGTGCGTATCTGATCTCGAAAGCGGACGGTCCCGTCGACTCGCAAGGTCAGGCGGCCGCTATGGGACAGCGTCTGGGGGCGGGTCGCATCTCAGACGAAGAGAGGGATTGTGATGAGACATCAAAATGGCTCACGCTTCCGTGGAAGGACGGCGGCCATACTCGCGGCCCTGGCCGTTATGAGCGGCGGGCTCACAGTCGGTGCCGCGGAGGCGGCGTCGAGCGGGGCATCCGGCGCGGCCTTCGCGCCGACCATCTCGTGCCCCTCTGTGGCTGACAGAGTGGGCGACGTGCCCGCTCGTGCTCAGGCGGAGGTCCAGCGGAATCTCCAGCAGCTGGAGAACCAGATCGCTGAGGCGAATCGGCGGCTGGAGACCTCGGCAGGGCAGGGCGGCCCGAACTTCGTGCAGAACGCCATCCTCGGCCCGCTGCGCGACAAGCGGACGGCCGCCCTTCAGCGGATCCAGATCGCCTTCCAGCGGGTCGGCGTCCAGCCGCCGGCCGGCCTGCAAAACCTCGCCACCTGCACCGTGCAGGACGACGGCACCGGAAACGACAACGGTGGCCAGGACAACGGCCAGGACAACGGCGGCCAGGACAACGGCCAGGACAATGGCGGTCAGAACGGCGGCCAGGACAATGGCGGTCAGAACGGCGGCCAGGACAATGGCGGTCAGAACGGCGGCCAAGGCAACGGCGGTCAGGGCAACGGCGGCCAGTTCGGTACTCCTGGCCAGATCTCCTGCCCAGCTGTGGCGGACCGGCTGGGGCGAATCCCTGCTCGTGCTCAGGCGGAGGTCCAGCGGAACCTGCAGCAGCTGGAGAACCAGATCGCTGAGGCGAATCGGCGGCTGGAGACCTCGGCAGGGCAGGGTGGCCCGAACTTCGTGCAGAACGCCATCCTCGGCCCGCTGCGCGACAAGCGGACGGCCACCCTTCAGCGGATCGCGATCGCCTTCCAGCGTGCCGGCGCCCAGCCGCCGGCCGGCCTGCAGACCCTGGCGACCTGCGAGCTCACGGACGGCGGCGCAGGGAACGGAGGCAACAACGGGAACAACGGCGGTGACGGCAACAACAACGGCGGCGACGGGAACAACAACGGCGGCGACGGCAACAACGGTGACGGAGGGAACCAGGCCAGAGGGCCCGTTCCCGAGGACTTCGTCGACATCCGTTCGGTCCGGCCGAACGTGAGGACGCCCCGCGCGCAGGGGAACGGCTCCAGGGGAACCTTCAGCGTGGACTGTGGCCGCAACGAGCGGCGGATCTTCAACTCCGACAACGTCATCGTGGCGCCCGGCGTGTCCAACGGCGCGCAGCACACGCACGACTACGTGGGCAACGTGTCCACCAACAACCAGTCCACCAACGAGAGCCTGCTGGCGGCCGGTACCACCTGCCGCAACGGTGACAAGTCCACGCACTACTGGCCCGTGCTGAGGGCGCTGGGCCAGGAGGAGTTCGACGCCAACCAGCGAGGCGGCGGGCTCGACCTGAACGTCGGCAAGATCCTCACCCCGGTTCAGGTGCAGATCACCTTCAAGGGCAACCCGACCGCCAAGGTGGTGCCGGCTCCGCAGTTCCTGCGCATCATCACCGGTAACGCCCGGGTCGGCGGGGCCGACCCCAACGCCGGGTGGACCTGCACCGGGTTCGAGAATCGCCAGTTGACGGACAAGTACCCGCTCTGCCCGCGAGGCAGCAGGCTCGTACGGGTCTTCGACTTCCAGAGCTGCTGGGACGGCCAGAACATCGACAGCGCCAACCACCGGACCCACGTCACCTTCCCGCAGGCCGACGGCAGCTGCCCGCAGGGCTTCCAGCCCATCCCGGCGCTGGAGCACCGGCTCGTCTACAACGTGCCGCAGGGCCCCAACTTCGCTGTCGACGGCTTCCCCGAGGAACTGCACAAGCCGATCACCGACCACAGCGACTTCATCAACCTGATGAACGAACAGCAGATGCAGCAGGTCGTCAACTGCATCAACAGCGGCAGGCGCTGCCGCTGACCCTGAATCGAGCAGGGTTCTGACAGCAGAGGAGCAAGGCGCGGCCGGGCGACCGGCCGCGCCGTCCTCGTACCCGGCCATGACGTACGCGGCATGGCCGGCGTCCGGGTCGATGCACGCCGCGTGCCGGTGGGGCCCTCACCTCGCCCACCGCGTCGACCGGACCGCACAGTCCCCCCGGTGTCCGCATCCGGGGTGAACGGGAACTACCGCCGCTGCGTATCGCTAGGAGGACGTCCATGTCAGCTGTGGGAAGGGACAGGATCGTGGCAGGCTTCTCCAGCGCCGCTCCAGAGGCTGCGGCGCGTACGACCGGCGTCGTCAAGAGGCGAGGGTACGGAGGCATCCTCCTGTCACTGCCGGCCATCGCCGCGGCGCTCGCGCTCACCGGATGCGGTGTGCACGCCGAGGCGCACAGCGGGCCGGAGCGGGCGGGGAGCGCCGCCGGCGCCGGCGGGACGGCCCCCAAGACCTACACCGTCGAGCAGTTGGCGGCCGCCGTCGGCTGCACCGCCAAGATCACCCTCAAGGCGCTGGACTACCGGCAGGGGGAGTGCACCAGCGACGGGATCCCCTATGTGTTCCTCGACTTCCAAACGGCCAAAGGCCAGCGCGAGTGGCTCGACTACGCCCAGATGTACGGTGGCCTCTACCTCGTGGGCGATCGATGGGTGCTGTCGGCCAAGTCCAAGGAGTTCATGCAGGAACTGAGCAAGAAATTCGGTGGCACGGTCGAAGAATCCGGCTCCGGCGGCCCCGCTCCGTCCTCGAGCCCTCACCACTCCGCTCCGTCCTCAAGCCCCCACCACTCCGCTCCCTCCTCAAGCCCCCACCACTCCGCTCCTTCCGCGAGCCCGCACCACTGATGCATTTGTGCCCCGTACAGGGCCGCGCATGGAATGCTGGGAGCGGGTACGTGGTTGACAACGGAAGCATTGAAGCGACGACGAGCGAGGAGCCACTTGTGGCGACCATCGAAGTAACGGAGAAGAACTTCAACGACATCGCCGACAAGGGGATTGTCCTGCTCGACTTCTGGGCGGACTGGTGCCCGCCGTGCAAGAAGTTCGGGCCGATCTTCGAGCAGGCGTCGGAGAAGCACGGCGACATCACCTTCGGCAAGATCGACACTGATGCCGAGCAGGGGCTTGCGCAGGGGTTCGACATCACCTCGATCCCGACGCTCATGGCCATCCGCGACGGCATCGTGGTCTTCGCGCAGGCCGGCGCCATCCCGGCCCCGGCTCTTGAGGACCTGATCCGGCAGGTGCGGGCGCTCGACATGGACGCCATCAGGGCCGAGCTCAGCGAGGAGCTGAAGAGCGCCGAGCAGAACTGACCGGCCGTCGCACGGCATCGGCCGTCGCCCGGCAGACGAAGAGCCCCGCCTTTTTCCGGCAGGGCTCTCCTTTTTTTGCCAGGGATTTCCTTTTTGCTAGGGCTTGCGGCCGACTCCGACATATCCGAAATCGATGCCGTTCCCTGGGGCATCCGGGTCGTCGGGGCGCCACCCGTTCGGGAACGTCAGGCCGGGCTCGGCCAGCTCGTAGCCTTCGAAGAAGCGCAGGATCTCCTCGCGGGTCCGGAGATTGAGCGAGGCCGTGGCCTTCTTGTAGATCTCCAGGGCCTGCGGGGTGGTGTCCGGCGTGGAATCCACGGCGTGGCTGATCACCAGATGGCTTCCCGGCGCGCTCACCTCCCGCAGCCGCTTCACGACGTCGTAGGCGGCGGCGTCGGGGATGAAGTGCAGGATCGCCAGCATCAGGAACGCCACCGGCTCGTCGAAGTCGATCAGGCCGTCCAGATTCTCCAGCAGGGCGTCCGGCTCGCGTACGTCCGCCTGCACGAAGTCGACGTTCTCCCTCCTGGCCAGCAGCGCCCTGCCGTGCACGCAGACCACGGGGTCGTAGTCCACGTAGACGACGCGTGCCTCCGGGGCGATCTCGTGGGTGTTGCCCCGGGTCGGGAGGCCCGCGCCCAGGTCCACGATCTGCCCGACGCCCTCGTCCACCACGTGCCGCACCGCCCGGCGCAGGAACGCGCGGTTCGCCCGGGCTGCGGGCTTGGTGTTGGGGAACGTCTTGAGTATCTGCTCCGCCGCTGCCCGGTCGGCTGCGAAGTTGTCCTTGCCGTCGAGGAAGTAGTCGTACATGCGCGCGACGTTGGGGACGTTGGGGTCCACCCCCTCCGGGGCACTATCCACGTTTTCTCCCAAATTTCGCCATTTTTGGGGCGATCATAGTCCCGCGCCCCAACAATGCACCGGACTTCCATTCGGCCCTCCGGCCCGATGAGACGCAGATCACTCCTTTTTCCCGGAAACCGCCGCCCCCGTCACAGCCCGCCGCCCACCGCTCACACCCCGGTGCCCCGCCGACAGCGGCCACCCACCGCCCGAGGCTGTCCGCTGCGCTGTTTCGGCGCGCCGGTCGCGCCGTCGTTGTCGCGCTGCCGTTCGTCGTGCCGCTGGCCGTCGCGCTGTCGTCCGTCGTGCTGTCGCACCGCCCCGCCCGCCCATCCGTCACCCCGTTATCAGCCCGCTGCGGCCGTCTCGTTCGTTGCAGGGGGCTCGTCGGCGCTGTCCGTGCCTGCCGCTGCCTATGAGTAGGCGCCACTGGGGCGGTGCGGGATCGTGGCAGTGCGTCGGCTGTGAGTGCGATCCGGCCCCGCTGCGGTGACGGGATCCGCCGTGGTTGCAGAGCGCCGGTCGTTGCGTGCGCTGGGTTGCGGGAGCCCGCTGCGGTGGTAAGGGCCGCAGCGGGCGGGGAGCCCCGGTGGGCGTGTGCCGGTGCGGGGCTCCGCAGGCCGGGCGGTCAGCCGCGGTAGAGCTCTGCGACGCGGAAGGCCAGGTCGAGGGACTGGCTGCGGTTGAGGCGGGGGTCGCAGGCCGTCTCGTAACGGGTCGCGAGGTCGTCCTCGACGATCCCGTGCCCGCCGCCCACGCACTCGGTCACGTCGTCGCCGGTGAACTCGATGTGGATGCCGCCAGGATGCGTGCCGAGCGCCCGGTGCACCTCGAAGAACCCGGCAACCTCGTCCAGCACGTCGTCCAGCCGCCGCGTCTTGTGCCCGCTGGGCGCCTCGAACGTGTTGCCGTGCATCGGGTCGCAGATCCAGGCCACCTGCGCCCCGGAGGCGGTGACCTCCTTGACCAGTGCTGGCAGGTTTTCCCGGATCTTGGAGGCGCCCATCCGGGTGATGAACGTGAGCCGCCCCGCCTCGTTGCCCGGGTTGAGCCGCTCCACCAGCGCCAGCGCCTCCTCGGGCGTGGTCGTCGGGCCGAGCTTGACGCCGATCGGGTTGCGGATGCGGGCGAAGAAGTCGACGTGCGCGCCGTCGAGCTGGCGGGTGCGCTCGCCGATCCAGACCATGTGAGCCGACACGTCGTACGGCAGCCCCGTACGTGAGTCGATGCGCGTGAGCGCCCGGTCGTAGTCGAGGATCAGCGCCTCGTGCGAGGAGTAGAACTCGACCGTGTGGAACTCCTCCGGATCGGCCCCGCAGGCGTGCATGAACGCGAGAGCCTGGTCGATCTCCCTGGCCAGCTGCTCGTAGCGGCGCCCGGCCGGCGACTCGGCCACGAAGTCCTGGTTCCAGGCGTGCACCTGGCGCAGGTCGGCGTAGCCGCCCTTGGTGAACGCCCGGGCGAGGTTGAGCGTCACGGCCGAGGAGTGGTACGCCTTGAGCAGCCGCCAAGGATCCGGCTTGCGCGCCTCGGCGGTGAACTCGAAACCGTTGACCATGTCACCGCGGTAGGCGGGCAGCTCGATGCCGTCGCGGGTCTCGGTCGGCTTGGAACGCGGCTTGGCGAACTGGCCGGCGACCCGGCCGATCTTCACGACCGGCACCTTGCCCGCGTACGTCAGCACGATCGCCATCTGCAGCAACGTCTTGAGCTTGTTGCGGACGTTGTCGGCGGTGGCGCCGGAAAAGGTCTCGGCGCAGTCGCCGCCCTGCAGGACGAACGCCTCGCCGCGGACGACGGCGGCCAGCTGGTCCTTGAGCTGGTCGCACTCGCCGGCGAAGACCAAGGGGGGCAGGCCGCCGAGCTCCGCGACGACCTTGTCGAGCTCGCCGCGGTCGGGCCAGTCGGGCTGCTGCGCCGCCGGGAGGGCTCGCCAGGAATCGAGATCCAGAAGATTGCTGCTCACGAGATACGAGGGTATTCCACTGAGCGCGCCGCTACCGACCCCCTTGTCCACCATTTGGCATCCGCCCCGGTACCGAACCGGTTATTTACCCGCCGGCCGCACCTCCCTCGTGGCCACGTGCTCGGGACGGATCCCGAGACCCAGGAAGCGCGGGCCTATCTGGTTGAGCAGCGGGAGCCGCGTCAGGTTCCGCGGCAGCCAGGTGGGATCGAAACGGCCCCGCAGCGCCCGGCTGATCAGCAGGTTCTGGGCCACGCGCTGGGCGGCCTGGGTGACCCGGGTCGGCGGCATCCGCCGTTTCTGCAGCAGGTGCAGGGCGGACTCCGGGATCGGCGCGCCGGACCTGAGCGACCCCGCCAGGAGGTTGGCGGCGGCCACCGCGTCCTGCACGGCCAGGTTGATCCCCACCCCGAAGACCGGCGACATGGCGTGCGCCGCGTCCCCGATGCACAGGAACCCGGGCCGGTGCCACCGGCGCAGCCGGTTGAGCGCGACCGTGAGCACGCTCACGTCGTCGTAGCCGGTGATCTGCCCGACCCGGTCGGCCAGGAACGGCAGCAGCGACGCCACGGGCTCGCGGAGCGCCCCGATGCCCGCCGCGACGAGCCGGTCGTGGCCGCCCTTGGGGATGAGGTACGCCAGCTGCCAGTAGGTCACGCGGTTGATCGCGACCATCATGTGGCCGCGCGAGACCCGCAGGAACGTGTCCTCCGGATCCCCGTCCTGCCAGGGCAGCCGGAACCACACGACGTCCATCGGCGCGCCCAGCTCCTCGGGGACCAGTCCCGCCCGCTCCCGCAGCACCGAGTGCCGCCCGTCGGCGGCGACCGTCAGGTCGGCCCGGATCTCGTGCTCACCGGACTCGTCGCGGTAACGCAGCCCGCGCACGGCCCCGCCCTCGCGGATCAGGTCGTACGCCTCCGCCCGCATCAAGAGCCGGAACCCCGGGTACCGCTCCGCGGCCGTGGTGATCGTGTTCAGGAAGTCCCACTGCGGCAGGAACGCGACGTAGTTGTACGGGCCGGGGAGCCCGCGCAGGCTCGCCAGCCGGATCTCGCCGGCGTCGGTCACCATGCGCGGCTCGTACAGCTTCCTGTGGGGGAGTTTCAGCAGTTCGTCAGCCAGGCCGAGCTCGGCGAGCACCTGGAGCGTGGACGGGTGGATCGTGTCGCCTCTGAAGTCGCGCAGGAAGTCGGCGTGCTTCTCCAGGAGTGTGACCTCGACCCCCGCTCTGGCCAGCTGGAGGGCGAGCATCGCGCCCGCGGGGCCGCCGCCCGCTATCACACATGCCATAATTCATCACCCACTGAAATTGTCTCATGTCAGCGGAAATGAGCAAGCCCCTGGGCCATCCGACATGCCCGAGTGACCGAAGTACATGCGTGAGCCGCCTCTCACCGTGGAGTGGATGATGAACGACGACCTCCACACCCTCTCTGGTGCCTACGCCGTGCACGCACTGCCGTACGCCGAGTGGGTGCTGTTCGAGGAGCACCTGCGCGCGTGTCGAATATGCGGAGCCGAAGTATGGCGTCTGCGCGAGACGGCCGCCAGGCTGGCCGAAACGGTGGCCGAGCCGCCGCCCGCCTCGCTCCGCGACCGCCTGCTCGCCGCCGCGCGGGAGTCCCGGCCCGTGGCCGACCGGCCGGAGCCGGTGCCCGACGACGGCCCGACCATCTGGCGCCCTCCGGAGCCCCGCGCCTCCGGCGCTTCCGCGAGACCCGCCCCGCCGCCCCACCAGGGGGATCCGTCGGTGAACCCTCCGACCCTCAGGATCACGCCCGATCCTGGCCGAACGCCCACCCGAGGCCAAACGCCCGACCCCCGGCAAACGCCGGGTTCGCGCCCTGGGGCCGGGCAGGTTCAGGGTTCGCGCCCCGAGCCCGGGCAGGTTCCAGGTTCGCGCCGTGAGCCCGGGCAAGCTTCAGGTTCCCGCCCTGAGGCGCCGGGTGCCCATCCGCACCCTGGGCAGGTGCCGGGTTCGCGCGCGGCAGGCGGGCATGAGCGGGGTCCATGGTCGGAGTCGGTGCAGGCGCCGGATTCGCCGGCCGGAGCTGCACAGGTGCCGGGTTCGCCGGCCAGGTCCGCACAGGTGCCGGGTTCGCGTGCGGAGCCCGGGCAGGTGTCGCGGCCGGGCGAGGAGCCGGGGCGGGGGTCGCGGCCGGGTGTCGGGTCCGGGCAGGGGGCGTCGCCGGGTGCCGGGCCGGGGGAGGCGCCGGGGTTCCGGGTGGCGCCCGGGATCCCGGGGCGGCCGGAGGGCGGGGGCGAGGTCGTGCCGCTCCGGCGTGGACGGTCGAAAGCCCTGGCGGGGTTGGCGGCGGTGTCCGCGGCCGCCGCGGTCGCGCTCGGCGCGGTGGCCGTGGACGCCCGCCGCGACCTGGGCGAGCTGACCGCCAGGAACGAGGAGATGACCGCCGTGCTGGCCGCGGCCGACGCCCGGACGGTGCGCCGTAAGGTCACGTCGGGCGGCACCGGCACGGTGGTGATCTCCCGGTCCAAGGGCCGCATGGTGTTCACCTCATCAGACCTGCCCGAACTGCCGGAAACCAAGGGGTACGAGCTGTGGCTGATGGGCCCCGACGGCCCGCGCCCGGCCGGGCTGCTGAGCCGCGCCGCGGACGGCGTCACCAGCCCCGTCGTCCTCACGCCTCTGAAGGAGGACGGCAAGGTGGCGCTCACGGTGGAGCCCGCCGGCGGCTCCGAGAAACCCACCACCCAGCCGATCATGCTCGCCGAGCTCCCTGCCGCCTGACCGGGGCGGGGGAGGGGGAGGGCGCCCGCCGTGGCCGGCACGCTGCACGAGGGCGGAGCTGCGGCCGCCACCGCCGCGTCCGCTGCGCGGGCGCCCTCCGCAACACCGGGTGTTGATCGCGGACCCCGGGCGTTGATCGCCGGACCGGAGGAGGTGATCGCGGGTCCCTGGCGTTGATCGCCCGACCTGGGCACTGATCGCGCACCCCAGGCGACGATCGCCGACCCCGGGCAATGATCGCGGCCTGCGAGATAGTGCGGGCATGCGTACCCTCGCGGTCCTGGTGCTGGCCGCCACCGTGTCCTTCGCGCCCTCCGCGTTATCCACGCCCCCGGCGCACGCCGCCGCCGAGCCGGGGGCGGCCACCGTCGTGCCCGTGCAGGTCACCGGCGCCCCGGCCAAGCGGTTCAACCTGATCCTCATGGGCGACGGCTACACCGGGGCCGAGCAGGCCAGATTCCGGGCCGACGCCGACCGTCACCTCAACGTCATGTGGTCGATCGAGCCGTTCAAGTCGTACCGGAACTACATCAACGTCTACCGGGTCGACATCGTCTCCGGGGAGTCCGGCATCAGCTGCGACCCGGGCCTGGACTCGCCCAGGAGGACGACACCGCTCGGCATGGGCTTCTGGGGCCGCTGCAACCCCGCCAGCGTGCAGCGCCTCATCACCATGGACAACGCCGCCGCCACCCGCTACGCCAACCTGGTGGCCGGCACCACGCCGGGCAACCGGCAGATCCTCGCGCTCGCCAACAGCGGCACGTACGGCGGCGCCGGCGGCACGTACGCCACCGCCTCCGGCAGCAACAGCATGTCCGCCCTGATCAGCCCGCACGAGCTGGGCCACTCGCTGGGCGGCCTGCAGGACGAGTACGACTACTACCAGCGCGGCGTCCCCGGCGGCGCCTACACCGGGCCCGAGCCGTCGAGCGCCCACCACACGCTGCTGACCGAGCAGCAGATGCGCGACCAGCGGCGCAAGTGGTGGCGCTGGCTCGGCGAGCCGAGCGAGTCCGGCGGGCCGATCGGCCGCTACGAGGGCGGCCTCTACTTCACGACCGGCGTGTGGCGGCCGAGCGCGCACTCGATGATGAAGACCCTCGGCTACTACTTCGATCAGGTCGGCCGCGAGGTGATGACCCAGCGCATCACCGCCAAGACCATGGTGATCCAGGACGCGGCGCCGGCGGACGCGCCGGTCGGCGCCGACCGCGTCCTGTGGGTGGAGCCGATGCGCCCGGTCAGCCACTCGCTGACGACCACCTGGACCGTGGACGGCCGCGAACTGCCCGGCGACCGGGACGCCCTCGACCTGCGCACGCTCGACCTCTCGCCCGGCACGCACACGGTCACGGCCACCGTCTCGGACCCGACCGGGTTCGTCAGGGACCCGGCGATCAGGCAGGCCATGACGGGGTCCCGCACCTGGACGGTGGACACCTCACTGACCACCCCGCCGGACGGCGTCGAGCCCGCCATCGTCTCCTCCACCCCGGCCGACCGGCCGCTCGGCCGTGACGACGTGGTGTATGTCGAGACCAACCACCCGGCCGCCGCCGTCCCCGAGGTCACGTGGACGCTCGACGGCGAGCGGGTGAAGGGCGCCGCCGCCGACCTCGATCTGGGCGGGCTCGACCTCGGCCCGGGCGCGCACACGCTCACCGCGGCGCTCGGCGGCCGGACCGTCACCTGGTCGATCGACGCCGAGCCGCCCGCCACCGCGTACGAGCTGTCCGAGCCGCTGGCCGGGTCCGGCCACACCTACGTCTACAACGGCCCGTTCACCATGCGGCTCACCGGCGCCGACGACCGCGGCGGACACGTGGTCTCGGAGTCCAGAATGGACGGCGACGGCTGGTTCAACTACTTCGGCTGGCCCACGTCGTCGGAGCTGCCGTGGACGTTCTCGGAGCAGGGCACGGTGATCGACTCGCTCGTGTACGGCAAGCTGCCGCGCGGCCGCCACACGATCGAATACCGCTCCATCGACGCCGCCGGCAACTACGGCAAGCCGGGGAGCTTCACCGTCACCACGATCGCGCCGCCCCCCGCCTGCACCCGTACGATCACCCGCGACCACCGGGGCGCCCTCGTCGTCGCCGACGGCGTCACCTGCCTCGACCGCGCCCAGGTGACCGGCCCCGTCACGGTGCGGCCCGGCGCCTCGCTGGTGGTCACCGGCGGCCGGATCACCGGCGCGCTGGCGGCCTCCAAGCCGGCCGCCGTCCACCTGCTCGGCGCCCGCGTCCAGGGCGTGCTGACCGTCGACGGCGCCGCGGAACTGATCATCGTGGGCGCGGACCTGCGGGGCGCCGCGCTGCTGACCCGCAACACCGCGCCGATCCTGTCCGGCAGCACCGTCAAGGGCGCCCTGGCCTGCACGGGCAACACGCCCAAGCCGGCCGACCTGGGCGTGCCGAACACGACGGCCGGGGCCGGCGCCGGTCAGTGCGCCAAGCTAGCCAAGGGCGCCGAGGGAGGCGCGTACGAGGCGGTCCAGCACCTCGGTCAGTGACTTCCACGCCCGATCGCGGAGCCCGGCGTACTCCTCCTCGGGGTATTGCCGGGGTCCGTTCTCCACCAGCAGGATCAGCGAGAGGTAGGCCCGGTAGAGGTCGAGCCGCGTGAGCGCCGCGGGGGTGAGCTCCAGCGGCGTCACCGCGCGGTAGCCCGCGAGCAGCGGATCGTCCTCGCGCAGCTCCCCGAAGATCGTCGGCGTGACGAACTCGGCGAGCGGATCGCCCCAGAACGCCCGCTCGTGATCGATGATGGCCTGGATCCGCGGCGTGCCGCGCAGGTCCAAGAAGACGTTGCCGACCCACACGTCGAAGTGCACCAGGTGCGGCGTCGTCACCTCGTCGAGCACGGGCGCGGCGCCCTCGAACACGGCCAGGATCTCCTCGACCGGCCGGGGCAGCGGCGTCGGATAGCGCTCGGTGTCGCCGAGCAGCGCCCCCACCATGGCCAGGAACGCCTCCCGCCAGGTCGTGGCCACGATCCCGGCGTGGGGATAGCCGAACACCTCGCCGGTCACCGTGTTGAACCTGGCCAGGTGGCCGCCCAGCTCCCGGCGCAGCACGTCGCCGTCGATCGTATGGGGGCCGCCGGGCTTGACGTCGTTCCACGACACCCCGTCCAGGGCGGCCAGCATGAGAAAGTCGCCGCCCAGCACCGGGTCGTCGAAGCAGGCGTGCACCAGCGGGGCCACCGGGACGCCCGCCCCGGCCGCCAGCTCGATGGCGGCCGCCTCCATGCGCAGCAGGTTGCGCTCGTAGCTGAGCTGGTCGAGCTCGGGCGGCGGGGACAGCTTCAGCACCACCTGGCGCCCGTCCTCGAGCGCGAGCCGCCAGACGGCGTTGGCGTAGCCGTCGGTCAGCTCGGTCGAGGCCGTCACGCCCGTGCCCAGCGCCCGCCGGGCCAGAGCGTCGAGCTCGGCGGGGGCTAAGCGGCGTTTGGTCCTGCTGTCCACAGGGCTCCTCTCAGGCGGACTGCCTGCGTACGAGATGGGTGTCGAGGATCACGACAGGCTGGCGCAGCTCCTCGCCGTTGATGCGGGCCACCAGCAGCTGCGCCATCTGCCGGCCCATCGCCTCGGTCGGCTGGTGGACCGTCGTCAGCGGCGGGTCGGCGCTCTGCGCGGCCTTGGAGTCGTCGAACCCGATCACGGCTACGTCCTCCGGGATCGCCCGGCCCGCGGCCTTGAGCACGCGCATCGCGCCCAGCGCCATCGGGTCGGACGCGGCGAACACCGCGTCGAGATCGGGATGCCGCTCCAGCAGCTCGGCCATCGCCGTCGCGCCGCTCTGCTCGGAGAAGTCGCCGTACGCCACCAGCTCCGGCAGCCCCGAGGGCAGAAGCGCGTCACGGTAGCCGGCGAGCCGGTCGACGCCCACGCCCATGTCCTGGGCGCCGGCGATCGCCGCGATCCTGCGGCGGCCGAGGCCCAGCAGGTATTTGACCGCCTGCCGGGCCCCTGCCCTGTTGTCCATGTCGACGTAGCTGTAGGGGTTGAGGCCGACGGGGAGGCCGCCCAGGACGGTCGGCACGCCCATCGCCTCCAGCCGCCCCGGCAGCGGGTCGGCGCCGTGCAGCGACAGCAGCAGCACGCCGTCGACGTGCTGCCCCGTCAAATAGTGCTCCAGCCGCGCATGCTCCTCCGGAGTGCGCGCCATCGCCAGGATGAGCTGCAGCCCGGTCTCGGCCAGCGCCGAGCCGATGCCCCGGATGGTGCCGGCGAAGTAGGGCTCGTCGAAGACCCGGAACTGCGACTCGGACACCACCAGCGCCACCGTGTCCGTGCGGCGGGTCACCAGGGCGCGCGCCGCACGGTTGGGGACGTAGCCCAGCTCGCGGATGGCCAGCTCGACGGCCTCGCGGGCCTTGGCGCTGACGTTCGGCGAGCCGTTGATGACTCTCGACACCGTGCCCCGGCCCACACCTGCCCGGGCCGCGACAGCCTCAAGAGTCGGTCGGTTCATGACGCCTATTCTGCCGGATGATCTCCGAGTACCAGAGCGCGCTGTCCTTGAGCCTCCGCTCCTGGGTCTCGAAGTCCACGTGGACCAGTCCGAACCGCTTGCCGTAGCCCCACGCCCACTCGAAGTTGTCCATCAGCGACCAGGCGAAATAGCCCTCGAGGGGCACGCCTTGGTCGATGGCCTCCTTGCACGCGCCGAGGTGCGCCTCCACGTACGCCTGCCGCTCCCGGTCGTGGATCCGGCCGTCCACGAGCACGTCGTCGAAGGCGGCGCCGTTCTCGGAGACCACCATCGGGATCGGCGGGTACTCCCGCGCCACCCTCGTCAGGATCTCGACCAGCCCGCCCTCGTCGATCTCCCAGCCCATCGCCGTCACCGGACGCCCGCCGTTGACGAACGACACGTGCTCACTGCCGACCCACGGCGAACCCGTCTCCGTGGGGGCCGCAGCCGCCGACTGCCTGCCGCCTGGTGCTCCCGAGACCGTGAAGCGGCTGTAGTAGTTGACGAGCAGCACGTCGATGGGCGCGTTGATGATCTTCAGGTCGCCCGGCTCGATGAAGTCCTTCTCGCCGGGCAGGTCGTTCAGCACGTCCTCCGGGTAGCGGCCGAGCAGCAGCGCGTCCAGGAAGAACCGGTTCTGCAGGCCGTCGATGCGCCGGGCCGCGTCCAGGTCGGCCACGCTGTCGGTGGCGGGGGTGATCGCGTACAGGTTGACGCAGCCGCCGACCCGGCGGGCGTTCATCGCCTGGACGGCCAGCCCGTGGGCCAGGTTGAGGTGGTGCGCGCCCCTGATCGCGTTCTCCGGCTCCCGCCGGCCCGGGGCGTGCTCGCCCGAGGCGTAGCCGAGGAACGCTGCGCACCATGGCTCGTTGACGGTGCTGAAGGTGTGCACGTGGTCCTTCAGGGCCTCGTGCACGGCGGCCGCGTACTCGGCGAAGCGGTAGGCCGTGTCGCGGTTGGGCCAGCCGCCCTGGTCCTCCAGCGCCTGGGGGAGGTCCCAGTGGTAGAGGGTCAGCCAGGGATCGATGCCGCGCTCACGCAGCT
Source organism: Nonomuraea sp. SYSU D8015 (assembly GCF_008065375.1). Taxonomy (GTDB): domain Bacteria; phylum Actinomycetota; class Actinomycetes; order Streptosporangiales; family Streptosporangiaceae; genus Nonomuraea. The sequence goes on along the minus strand of NZ_MU084032.1, from coordinate 112,450 downwards.
CGTCGGTGAGGCGCCGGTAGAAGTCCAGCCCCTTCTGGTTGATCGGGCCGGAGCCGGCCGGCTGCACGCGGGGCCAGGAGACCGAGAAGCGGTAGGCCGACAGGCCCAGCTCCGCCATGATGGCGACGTCGTCCCTGAACCGATGGTAGTGGTCGATGGCCACGTCCGCGTGATGCCCGTTGAGCACCCGGCCCGGGGTCTTGGCGAACGTGTCCCAGATGGAGGTGCCCCGCCCGTCCTCGGTGACGGCGCCTTCGATCTGGTACGCCGAGGTCGCCGCGCCCCACGCGAAGCCCGCAGGGAAGCGCAGCCCGGCACGCGTCTGTTCCTCTTGTGTCGTCACGCCTTGACCGCACCTTCCATGAGTCCGCCGACGATCTGGCGGCCGAATGCGACGAATACCGCGATGAGCGGGATGATGGACAACGCCGTCCCCGCGAAGATCAACGAGTACTCCGTGGAGTACCGCTGATTGAGCGAGGTGATCGCGATCTGCACGGTGGGGTTGTCCGGGGTCAGCACGATCAGCGGCCACATGAAGTCGTTCCACATGAGCATGAACGTGTTGATGCCGAGCACCGCCATGCCCGGGCGGACGGCGGGGAGCACGACATTCCACCAGATCCGCAGCGTGGCGGCGCCGTCCACCCTGGCCGCCTCGACCAGCTCCATCGGCACGGCCTGCCGGGTGTACTGCGTCATGAGGAACACGCCGAACCCGTTGAGCAGGTACGGCAGGATGACCGCCTTGAGCGTGCCCGTCCACTCCAGGGTCACCATCAGCCGGTAGAGCGGCACCACGCCCATCTGCTGCAGCGGCACCGCCATGGTCAGCAGCACGAGCACCAGCAGCAGGTTCCTGCCCTTGAAGGTCAGGTTGGCGAAGGAGAAGCCGGCCAGCGTCGAGATGATGACGACGGAGACGGTGACCGTGGCCGCCACGATGAACGAGTTCGTCAGGCCCAGCAGGAACTTGGCGTCCTCGTGGGTGAGCACGGCCATGATGTTCTGACCCAGGTTCCCGCCCGGCAGGAGCGGCGGCGGCACCGCCACGGCGTCGGAGTTGGTGCGCGAGGCGATCACCAGCATCCAGTACAGCGGGAACGCCGACAGGAAGACGGCCAGGCCCAGCATGACCCTGGTGAGGATGGTCGGAGACCAGTTGGTCATTTCGTGCCTCCGATCCTGCGCACGAACAGGAAGTTGATGGCCGCACCGATGAGGATGAGCAGGAACAGCAGCCAGGCGGCCGCGGCGGCGTAGCCGTAGTCGAACTCGCGGAAGCCCTGCTTGACGATGAACATGGCGACCGTCTGGAACTGGCCCTGCGAGCCGCCGTCGACGTTGCCGTTGTAGAACGTGGTCGGCTCTGAGAACAGCGTCAGCCCGCCGATCGTGGAGTTGAGCACCACGAAGATCAGGGTGGGGCGCAGCATCGGCAGCGTGATCTGCCAGAACTGCCTGCGCCGCGAGGCTCCGTCGATCGCGGCGGCCTCGTACAGGTCGCGTGGGATCGTCTGCATGCCGGCCAGGAAGATGATCGCGTTGTAGCCCGTCCAGCGCCAGTCGACCATGGTGGCGATGGCGATCCAGGACGGGATGCGCTCGGCCCGCCAGTTCAGCGCGTCCACGCCGAACCAGCTCAGGATCCAGTTGACCAGGCCCCAGTCGCGGGCGAACAGCTGCGTGAACACCACGGCGACCGCGACCACCGAGGTCACCAGCGGCATCAGCACGCTCATGCGGATCGCCAGGCGGAACCTGAAGCGTTTGTTGAGCGCGTTGGCCAGGAACAGCGCCAGGATCATCTGCGGGACGGTGGCGAGGACGAACATGCCGATCGTGTTGACCACGGCCCGCCAGAAGTCCTCGTCGCCGAGCAGCGCGGTGTAGTTGTCCAGCCCGGCCCACTCGATGGTCCCGGCCAGGTCGTAGTCGTAGAGCGAGTAGTACAGCGTGAAGGCCAACGGGAAGAGCCCGAAGGCGGCGAACAGGATGAAGTACGGGGACACCAGGGCGTACGGCATCGCCTTGACGTCCAGTCGGGAGCGCCAGCGGCGGCCGGGCGGGCGGTCACGGCGGTGGGCGCTGCGCGTCGCCCGCGGAAGGGTGTCGAGGCTCATAGCAGACCTTTCGGCGGCAACATGCCCGGCCCGCTTCTGGCGGGCCGGGCGGGGAGATCAGCCCGCGGCCTTGACCGCGTCGTCGACCAGCTGCTGCCAGGCCTTGTCGTGCGGAACGGAGCCGTCGTCCATGCCCTGGATGACCGACTCGATGGCGTTCTTCACCTGGGCGTGCTTCACGCCGAGGAAGACCGGCTGGAGGCTGGAGGCGGACTTGGCGAAGATCTCACCGATGGGGGCGTCGTTGAAGAACTCGTTCTTGGCGCCCTGCACCGCCGGGTCCTGCTGAGCCTTGGTGTTGCTCGGCATGTTGCCGAAGTCGGTGAAGATGCTCGCCTGGGTCGTCGCCTGCGTCAGGTAGTCGGCCACCATGGCCGCTTCCTTCGGGTGCTTCGTCTGCTTGGGCACGGCCAGCCACGAGCCGCCCCAGTTGCCGCCGCCGCCCGGCACCGCGGCCACGTCCCACTTGCCCGCGCCGCCCTCGCCGGCGTTGCCGCTGACCACGCCGAGCATCCAGGACGGGCAGCCGAGCGTGGCGAACGCGCCCTTCTGGGTGCCCGCCGCCCACTCGTCGGTGAAGTTGCGCAGCTTGGCGGTCAGGCCCTGCTGGGTCATCTTCTGGGCGAAGTCGAAGGCCGTCTTCACCGCCGGGTTCGAGTCGACGATCAGCTTGTTGCTCTGGTCGAAGTAGGAGACGTTGCCGTTCTTGGCCGCCTCCTGGTACAGGACCACCTGGTAGAGGGTGTTGGTGCCGTCAGCCCACTTGGTGTCCTTGACCTTCGACTGGAACTGCTGGCCGACCTTCATGAAGTCGTCCCACGTCGGCCACAGGGCGCTGACCTTGTCCCGCTCGGTCGGCAGGCCGGCCTTCTTGAACAGGTCCGAGCGGTAACAGATGCTCATGCCGCCGATGTCGGTGCCCAGGCCGAAGACCTTGCCGTCGGTGGCGACGCCGTTCTCCCACTTCCAGGCGGGGAAGTCGGCCTTGCGGGACTCCAGGCCGTGCTCCTTCAGGTCGACCCACCAGTTGGGGTTGGCCTTGGCCAGGCCCATGCCTCCCTCATCGATGCCGACCACGTCGCCCGCGCCGTTGCCGGCCTGCAGCCACTGGATCATCTGCGGCCAGTACTGCTGCTCGAACTGGTCGGTGAGGTTCTCGTGCTTGATCTGGATGTCCTTGTGCTCGGCGTTCCACTTGGCGACGGCCTTCTCGTAGCCGAAGTTGGAGCCGCCGCCGAAGGTCTGCACGCGGATCGTGACCGGCTGGGCCGCCGCGGAAGAGGCCGGAGCACCGCTGGACTGGGGCGTGCTGCCGGAGCTGCAGGACGCGACGGTCAGCGCCGCCGCGGCGAGCACAGAGGCCGCGGCCAGACCGCCGCGACGCTTGCTGATCATCATGGTGGACCCCTTCTCGGGTGAATGTTGGGGGAGTGCACCGCGGCACGCGCTCCGCCGCGGTGGGAGTCTTTGGGAGCGCTCCCACAAAGGGTGCACTTACGGGGTCTGCACGTCAATGCGCCGAAACGCAACCGTTACCAATGGTGCGTTTTGTAAGAGTGGAACCGCATTTACAGGGACAAACGACGCAAAGAGCTGTTTGGGAGCGCTCCCACCACAAGAGACATCTTTCGTGTCGCTTCAGGGCATGTCACTCGTACGGGCAGGGCTTGCTCATGGTCAGCGACCCAGTCACAACCAGGGGCGCGAAGCGTTCCGGGCGTACGGGCGAGGCCGGGGCTTGGTGGTACGACCCCGGTAGGACGTGGATGTCTGACCGTGGGCGGATGCCGGGCGATCTGGTGGGGCGATAACGTCCCGTCATGGAGTGGGCTGGGCGGCGGCTCGATGGGCGGGGCGTCGCCGACGCGGCGACGGCGGTCATCGTGGCGCTGATCATCAGATACGCCATCGTCGATCCGCCGGGGCCGTCCTCGTGGTGGCCCGCCTGGTCGGCCTGGCCGGCCGCCATCCGCGTCGTCGCCGCCGGCGAAGCACTGCTCGCGCCCACCGTCACCCGCCGGCTCATCGCCGAGTTCCTGCGACGTCCCCACCCCGCTCCGGCCGTGCGAGACCTCGGCGACATCACCCAGCGCGGGCGCGAGGTGCTCTGATCGGGCGACCGGCCGACGGGATCTGACCTCGGCCCGCATCGCGTGGATTTGCTCGGCGCATTCCTGGATGCCTAATATCCAGGATTATGCGCATGAGCGAGGGCGTCGAGTGGGTGCTGCACACGTGCGTGAACCTCTCCTGGATCGGGCGGCCGGTGCGCTCGGCCCGGCTGGCGGCCTTCTACGACCTGCCTCCCGCCTACTTGAACAAGCAGCTCCAGGCCCTCGTCCGGGCCGGGATCCTGACCTCCGTCTCCGGCCCGAAGGGAGGGTTCGCACTGGCGCGCGAGCCGGCCTCGATCACCCTGCTGGAGGTGGTCACCGCGATCGAGGGCGCCGATCCCGCCTTCCGCTGCGCCGGGATCCTGGGCGACAGCCCATGGGGCGACACGAGCACCGACTACGTGGCCACCTGCGTCATCTCCACGGCCATGCGCAAGGCTGAGCTCGCCTGGCGCGAGGAGCTGGCGGGGCAGACCGTCGCCGACGTCTGCGCCTCCGTGGAGAGGCGGGCCCCCGGGGAGCCCGAGCGCACCCGCCGCTGGTTCGGCTGAGACCTGATTGCCGATGAAGGCCCCTTCGGGGGCCTGTTTTCGAAGGAGAACCTGGACGTTGAGTATCCAGAATTTAGAGGTACGTCGGCCCGCGCTCCGGGGCTGGCTCGCCGTCTCCGCCGTCACGCTGGGCATCTTCGCGCTGATGACCTCTGAACTGCTCCCTGTCGGCCTGCTGACACCCGTCAGCACCGACCTGGAGGTCTCCGAGGGAGACGCCGGACTGATGGTGACCGCGCCCGGTTTGGTGGCCGCCCTGGCCGCTCCCACGCTGGCCGTGGCAGCGGGGCGGCTGGACCGCAGGGTCATGCTGGCAGGGCTGATCGGCCTGATGGCGCTGGCCAATCTCATCAGCGCCGTGGCCCCGGTCTTCGCCGTCGTGCTCGCGGCCCGACTGGCGGTCGGCGCGAGCGTCGGCGGCTTCTGGGCCATCGCCGGCGGGCTCGCCCTGCGCCTGGTGCCCGAGCAGCACGTCGGCCGGGCCACGGCCGTGATCTTCGGCGGCGTGTCCACCGCATCGGTCATCGGCGTGCCCGCCGGCACCTTCGCCGGACAGCTCGGCGGCTGGCGGCTCGGGTTCGCTCTCGTCGGGCTTCTGGGGCTGGTGGCCCTGGCATGCCTGCTCGTGTTCGTGCCCGCCCTGCCCGCCACGCGTACGATCTCGTTCCCCGAGCTGCCCGGCCTGTGGCGGATGTCCTCCGTACGGGCGGGCATCGTGCTCACGCTGCTGCTGATCACCGGGCATTTCGCCGCGTACACCTTCGTCCGCCCGATCCTCCAGGAGGTTTCGGGCATCCCAGCAGACTTCATCAGCCTGCTGCTGCTCGCCTACGGCCTGGCCGGCGTCGCCGGCAATTTCGTCGCCGGCGGTCTGGTCACGCGCCACCTGCGGGGCACGCTGCTCGGCATCACCCTGGCACTCACCGCCGTCACCGCCCTGCCGGCCGCGTACGGAGCGGGCGCCGCCACCGGAGCCGCCGCCCTGATCGCGTGGGGGCTGGCCTACGGAGGCGTCTCGGTCAGCCTTCAAACGTGGATGCTCAAGGCCGCGCCCCAGGCCACCGAGGCCGCCTCCGCACTCTTCGTCGCCGCCTTCAATCTGTCCATCGCGCTCGGCGCGCTGCTCGGCGGCCTCGTCGTGGACGGGCTCGCCACGATCGCCGCGCTCTGGCTCGCCGCCGCCCTCCTCCTGCTGTCCACCCTCGTCGTCGTCACCACCCGCACGAAGTGAAGGAGCTCACGACCATGTCGCTCACCATCACCAACGCGCCCGCCCTCCACGACCCGGTCCCGTTCGGCTACAGCCACGTCGCCACGGTGACCTCCGGCCGTCTGGTGCTCATCGCCGGGCAATACGCCTCCGACGGCCACGGCCACGTGGTCTCGCCGGACTTCGCCGAGCAGGTCGAGCGATCGCTGGCCAACCTGCGCACGGCCCTGCGGACCGCCGGGCTGGACTACCCGGACGTCGCCCAGATCCGGACCTTCGTCGTGGATCACGGACCGGACAGGCTGACGGTGATCGCCGAGGCGATCGGCCGCATCTGGGGCGACAAGCCACCCACGCAAACTTTGATCGGCGTGGCCGCCCTCGCCCTGCCCGGCATGCTCTTCGAGATCGATGCCGTCGCCGTCTCGAAGCACTAGGAAGGGGAGCGGTACGGGTCGAGGACGCGGTCGAGGCGCTCGGCCAGCCACTCCGGCAGCGGCCCGGTGCCGTCGATCGCCCACGTGACCAGGGCGCCGCAATAGGTGGCGTAGAGCGTGTCGGCGAGGATCTCCGGCTGGGCGGAGGTCAGGTCGCCGCCTTCTGCCGCTTCGGCGAGCAGGGCGGCGACCTCGGCGCGCAGCGCCCGGCTCTGGGCCACGGAATGGGCGCGCAGTTCGGGGTCCGTGAGATCCATCTGGAGGAACGCGAGGTTGTTGGCCAGGCCTTCGGGGGTCTTGATCGGTCCGGCCAGGCTCACCAGCGCGTCGCGTACCGCTCGGACCGGGTCCGGTGCGGCCCGGCGTGCGGCCTGGAACACGGCGGCGACGCCGCCGGCCTCGTTGGTCGCGAAGGCCACGAGCAGGGCGCGCTTGGAGCCGAAGCGTTGGGCCAGGGCCGGCGCGGACAGGCCGACGCGCCGGGCCACCGCGGCGAGGGTCAGGCCGGCCGGTCCGCTCTCGGTCACCACGTCGGCCACGGCGTCGAAGATCGCCTCGTCGGTCACCGATCGCGGACGTCCCGTCATGCGGCCAACTCTAGCGGTGCTGACCATTGCTTAATTAATGCTCATTAAGTAACGTCGCGAGCATGACCGCAGAGTCGCCTTCCCTGGGGATCCCCGCCCGTACGCCGCCGCTCCAGCGCGTCCCGACACTCGTGCTTCTGTGCGCGGCGCAGGCCATGCTCATCGTCGACGTCGTCATCGTCAACGTCGCCCTGCCCTCGATCCGCGCCGGCCTCGGCGTCCCCGACGCCCGCGTCCAGCTCGTCTCGGTCGCGTACACGCTCCCTTCGGCAGCCTGCTGATCGTCTTCGGGCGAGCCGGAGACCTGATCGGGCGGCGTCGGCTCTTCCTGATCGGCCTCGGGTCGTTCACCGCCGCCTCGCTGGCCACCGGCCTGGCATACCAGGAGTGGCAACTGATCGCCGCCCGCGCGGCGCAAGGCGTCGGCGCCGCGATGATCGCGCCCACCGCCTTGGCGCTCCTGACGACGACCTTCGCCGAAGGGGCCGCCCGCAACCGCGCCCTCGGCTACTGGGCAGCGGTCGGCTCCGCCGGCGCCATCGGCGGACAGCTGCTCGGCGGGCTGGTCACCGACACCCTCGGGTGGCGGTGGGTCTTCCTCATCAACGTCCCCGTCGGTGTGATCGTCATTCTCGCGGCCCTGCGCCATCTCGGTGATGACCGTGCGAACCGGGACAAGACTCCCGCCGAACGTCCCCCGGCACCGGGCATCCCCGCCGCAATCCTGCTGTCCACCGGGCTGGCCTGCGCCATCATGGCTCTCACGTGGCTCGCCGACGGCGGGAACGCCGGTTACGGCGGGCTGCTCGCCGTCGCCGCCGTGCTCGCGCTGGGGGCGTTCGCCGGCGTCGAGCGGCGCCATCCGGCCCCGATGCTCGACAGGCGGCTGCTCAGGATCGGCACGGTGGCGCGGGCCAACGCGCTGCTCGCCCTCAACGCCGGAACGCTGTCGGCGACGCTGCTGTTCACCACGCTCTACCTGCAGGTGGTCCTCGGCTATTCGCCGCTCTTCGTCGGGCTCGCGTTCGCCCCCGTCACACTGCTCATCCTGCTGATCTCGCCCAGGGCGGGGGCGCTCACCACGCGGTACGGCGTCCGGGCGCCGCTGCTGGCCGGGTTCACCCTGCTCGCCGTGGGCATGGCGCTTTTGGCCCGCATCCCGGTCGACGGCACGTACCTGCGGGACGTGCTGCCCGCCCTCCTCCTGCTCGCCGCCGGCAGCGGCCTGGCCTATGCCCCCACGTTCGTCGCCGGGACCACCGGCGTGGCCGACCGCGACCAGGGCCTGGCGTCCGGGCTGCTCAACTCCGCGCAGGAACTCGGCACCGCCGTCGGCGTCGCCTGCCTCGGCGCACTCGCCGCGACGGCCACCAAGGGGCCCGGCTCCGCCGCCCTGGCCGCCGGGTATCGCGTCGGCCTTCTCGCCGCGGCCGTCGCCGTCGGCGTCGGCCTCCTCCTCGTCATACGCCTCCCAGGCAAGCAGGACGACGCCACGACCACCTGAACCTCACAGTCCCGGAAGCTCGGTGCCGTCCATCGCGGGCCCGGCGCCGTACGGCTCCAGCCACCGGTACCTGCGACGACCGTCGCCGATCCGCCAGTCGCGCGGGCTGTTGGTATACAGCCAGTCCAGAGGCTCCACACCGTCCGGCTCGCCGCCGTCCAGCGCGATCCGCACGGCGGCCCGCAGGGCGGCGTCCACGTCGCCGGTGCGGGAGCGCGGGTCCACCGACACGAACAACGCGGTCCCCGACCGGGCCACCAGGTCCAGGAACTCCCGGTTGCGCTTCCACGGGGTGGCCGGGGTGCAGGGCACGCAGTCGGCGTCCACGGCGAAGAAGGTCCGGTGCTGGGCCAGCCGGAAGGCCAGGGTGTTGACCCCCATGCGACGGGTCCGCTCCCAGAACCGGCCGGAGGTGTCGTCGCCGGTCCGCTGAACGTGCACCAGGCCGGCGGCCAGGTGGCCGACCGTGTTGCAGCCCAGCACCAGAGCGTCGCCGGCCGCCTCCCGGATGGTCCGGTACAGGCCCACCAGCACCTCGGCGTTGGTGAGGGTGCGGTCGGCCGGTGCCCAGCCGGGCTCGGTGAGCTCCCGGCCCATCTGGAAGCCCCACCGGGCGAAGTGGTCGTACGTCGAGAAGTCGTGTTTGATCAGCTCGAACCCCCAGCCGACCAGACGGCGGACGTCGTCGCCGATGGCGTTCAGGTTGTCCGGGCGGCTCAGGTCCAGCGGCTGCTCGGGCACCGGTCGCCGGCCCGGCCGCAGCCGGGCCGGGTCGTCGACGACGGACAGGGCGGCCGGCCGGAGCCAGATGCCGGGCCGGGCGCCCAGGGCGGCGATGTCGCCGGCGAGGCCGGGCATGTCGTCGAAGAGGCCGGGGATTCCGGCCGTCCACGGCCCGCCGGGGGCCTCTCCGCCCGGGCTCCACCCGGCGTCCACCACGCAGAAGGGGCGGACGGGGTGGCCGTCGGCCAGCTCGACGACGGTCTGCGCGTCCCGCAGGACCTCGGCCGGGCCGAAGTCGCGGCCATAGGCGTAGTACCAGTTGTTGCAGCCGACGACCGGCTCGGCGGGGAGCACCGGGTCGTCGCACATGGCCCGGCACAGCTCGGTGAGCGCCGCGAACGGCGAGACGTCCGCCCGCGGTCCGAGCCGGACCACCGTGGCCGCGTGCAGCCGGCGCGGGCCCGGCTCGACCGGTGCGCCGCCGCTGCGCACGTCCAGCCAGAGCGTGACGCCGTCCTCGTCGAGGCTCCAGGAGCAGAAGGCGGCGGGCCGGACCCGCACGCCCATGCCCTCGGTGCGGCCGGTGGCGGGGTCGTGACCCAGCCAGTACCAGGGCATGACCCTGTCCGGCTGCCGGTGGCGCCATTGCAGGTCGCCGTAGGACCGTTCCCAGGCGTCGCCGAGGATCAGGGCCCGGTCCGGCTGCGGATCGCGCCACCGCAGGGCCACCCGGGACAGGCCGCGCCGCGGGGAGCTCAGGTGAATCGCGAGTCCTGCGCCCGCGGGGCTCAGATCGACCGCGGCGTCGGCGGTGGCGAAGCCGGCGCTGCCACGAGGGGCCGGGATCGGCCCGTCGCCGTCGTGGTGCAGGACGAACACCTCATCGGGCACACGCACCTCGGTCATGGCGCTCCAAGAGGAAGGGGGGTGGGGGATCACGGGGTCGCGGAGGAGTGTGTGGGATCCGCGTAACGGACTCGTAACGGGGGATTGACATGCGGTTCAGGCGGAGGCACCTTAAAGGCCAGCTTACCAACTAAAAGCAATTAGTAAATCGAAATGGTCCTGTCGGCCATGGCCTCCCTCCTCTTGATTGCCATGGGAGGTCAGCATGCCTAAATCGATTTACTAAGTATTTAGCCATCTTGAGCGGGAGGTGCCGCAGTGCCGGAAGAGACCAGCACGCGAGCCGGGGAGGCTGCGACGCCGCACGGTGCCGCAGCGAGCCGGCCGGAGCCGATCCACCTACGGGCGGGAGGCGTCAGCCTGGTCCTGGACGTGGGCGGGCCACGACTGCCGAGCGTGCTGCACTGGGGCTGCGACCTCGGAGAGCTCCCGCCTGAGCAGCTGCGCGAGCTGGCGCTCGCCACCGTTCCCGCTGTCGTCTCCGGCGGCACCGACGCCCCCGGAACCCTCTCGGTGCTCGCCGAGCACGGGACCGGCTGGCCCGGGCTGCCGGGACTGCGCGGGCATCGCGCCGGCACGGCCTGGTCGCCGCTGTTCACGATGACGTCCGCGCGCGCCGACGGCGAACAGGTCCGCGTCGAGGCCGTGGACGAGGCCGCGGGCCTGGAGCTGACGCTGTGGATCGCGCTCGACGTCACCGGCCTGGTCACGATGCGGGCAGCGGTACGCAACCGGCATCCGGCCGAGCCGTACGTGCTGGACGGCCTCGTGCTCAACCTGCCGGTGCCCGCCGAGGCCGCCGAGCTGCTCGACCTGACCGGGCGGCACCTGCGCGAGCGGTCACCGCAGCGGCAGCCGTTCACCCAGGGCTCCCGGGTCAGGGAGAACCGCCGCGGCCGCACCGGGTCGGACGCGTCGCTGCTGCTGGCGGCGGGCGCTCCCGGCTTCGGATTCCGCTCGGGCGAGGTGTGGGCCGTCCACGTGGGCTGGAGCGGCAACCACGTCACCTATGCCGAGCGCCTGCCGGACGGCCGGGCCGTCATCGGCGGCGGCGAGCTGCTCCTGCCCGGCGAGGTGCGCCTGGAACCGGGGACGGAGTACACGACCCCGTGGCTGTACGCGGCGTACGGCCAAGGGCTGGACACCATCTCCGAACGTTTCCACCGGCACCTGCGCGCCCGCCCCGGCCACCCGGCGGCCCCGCGTCCCGTGGTCATGAACACCTGGGAGGCCGTCTACTTCGACCACGACCTGCCCAAGCTGTGCGCACTGGCCGACCGGGCGGCCAAGGTGGGGGCCGAGCGGTTCGTCCTGGACGACGGCTGGTTCCGCCACCGCCGCGACGACCACGCCGGCCTCGGCGACTGGTACGTCGACGAGGCCGTCTGGCCGCAGGGCCTGCACCCCTTGGTCGACCACGTGCGGGCGCTCGGGATGCAGTTCGGCCTCTGGGTCGAGCCCGAGATGATCAACCCCGACTCCGACCTGGCCAGGGCCCACCCAGAGTGGATCATGTCGACCGGCGGGCGGATGCCGCCGGAGCAGCGGTACCAGCAGGTGCTGGACCTGGTCCACCCCGAGGCGTACGCCTACGTGCTGGAGCGCCTGGACCGGCTGATCGGCGAGTACGGCATCGACTACCTGAAGTGGGACCACAACCGCGACCTGGTGGACGCCGGCCACAGCCCGCACGGCGAGGCGGCGGTCCACCGCCAGACGCTCGCCGTCTACCGGATGCTGGACGAGCTGCGCCGGCGCCATCCCGGCCTGGAGATCGAGTCGTGCTCCTCGGGCGGAGCGCGGGTGGATCTCGGCATCCTCCAGCGGACCGACCGGGTGTGGGGCAGCGACTGCATCGACGCCCTGGAGCGCCAGTCGATCCAGCGCTGGACCCAGCTGCTCCTCCCGCCCGAGCTGATCGGCTCGCACGTCGGAGCCGCGCACGCGCACACCACCGGACGCCGGCACGATCTGGCCTTCCGCGCGGGAACGGCGCTGTTCGGCCACTTCGGCATCGAGTGGGACCTCATCTCGGCCTCGGCGGCCGAGCAGGAGGAGCTCGCGCGCTGGATCACGCTCTACAAGGACGTCCGCGGCCTGCTGCACACCGGGCGGATCGTCCGCGCCGACCACCCCGACCCCGCGCTGTGGCTGCACGGCGTGGTGGCGGAGGACGGCTCGGAAGCCGTCTTCGCCCTGGTCGCGGTCGCGACCTCGGCCACCGCGCCGCCTGGCCGGGTGCGCCTGCCCGGGCTGGACCCCGACGCGGTGTACCGGGTCCGGCCGCTGCCGCCGGGCGACGTGGCCGCGGGGGTCAACCACGTGCCGCCGGCCTGGCTGCTCGGCGGCGAGCTCGTGCTTCCCGGCTCGGTGCTGGACCGGGTCGGCATCCAGGTTCCGGATCTTTTCCCCGAACACCTACTGCTGCTCCGGCTGACCAGGGAGTGATCGATGGCCGACACCGTCTCCGTTCCCACACCAAGACCTGGGGCGCCTGCTGGGCGCCGCAGATCGCCGCAGGCCCGGCCGCACGTGAGGCGGGACCATCGGGCGGCGCTGTTCTTCATCCTGCCCGCGCTGCTGGGGTTCGGGGTCTTCTACCTGTGGCCCACGATCCGCGGCGTGTACCTGAGCTTCACCGACTACAGCCTGCTGACCCCGCCCGCGTGGTCCGGGGTGGCGAACTACACCAAGCTCATCGGCGACGCCTCCTTCTGGCGCTCCCTCGCGGTGACGCTGGAGTACGTCGTCATCAACATCGGGGTGCAGACGATCGTCGCGATCGCCCTGGCGGTCCTGATGCACCGGCTGACCAGGTCGAGCTTCCTGCGGGGAGTGCTGCTGCTGCCGTACCTGGTCGCGAACGTGGTCGTCGCCCTCGTGTGGTACTGGATGGCCGACTACACCCTCGGTGTGGTCAACCAGTTCCTCGGCTGGATCGGGTTCGGTCCTCTCGGGTTCTTCGGTGAAGAGCACCTGGTGATCCCGACGATCGCGCTGGTGAACGTCTGGCGGCACATGGGATACACCGCGCTGCTGATCTTCGCCGGCCTGCAGGCGATCCCGAGGTCGCTCTACGAGGCCGCGGCGGTGGACGGATCGACGGAGTGGCGCTCGTTCTGGCGGATCACCCTGCCCCTGCTGCGGCCGGTGCTGGCGATGGTGCTGGTCATCACGGTCATCGGGTCGTTCCAGATCTTCGACACCGTGGCCGTCACCACCCAGGGCGGCCCGGCGGACGCCTCCAAGGTCGTCTACTACTACATCTTCGAGAAGGCCTTCAGCCAGTTCGACTTCGGCTACGCCTCCGCGATGGGCGTCGCCCTGATCGTCATCCTCGCCGGTGTCTCGCTGTTCCAGCTGCGCTTGCTGCGCGCGGGCGAGTCGGACCTGTCCTAGAGGAGTGCTGCCATGACCGCTGTCAGTATGCCCGCGACCAAGACCAGGGCGGCCGCGCCGGCCGAGCGCCGTGGACGTCGTGTCCGCATCGGACGGATCGCCGCCTGGGCAGTGCTCTGGCTCTTCGTCCTGATCACGCTGTTCCCGTTCTACTGGATGCTGCGAACCTCGCTGTCCAACAACCGGATGCTGTTCTCCGACCCCTCCTCCTGGCTGCCGGTGGCCCCGACCCTCGGCGGGTACGAGCGGGTGTTCGGGCTGGCCACTCTTCAGGAGGCCCAAGCGCAGGGCGGCTCCGGCGCCTCCATCAGGTTCTGGCTGTATCTGCGCAACTCGGTCATCGTCGCCGCGGTCATCACGGTCGGCCAGGTGTTCTTCAGCGCCATGGCGGCCTACGCGTTCGCGCGGCTGCGCTGGCCCGGCCGGGACAAGGTGTTCTTCCTGTTCCTCACCGCGCTGATGGTCCCGCCGATCTTCATTCACCTGCCCAACTTCGAGCTGATGAAGAACCTGGGGCTGCTCAACACCTTCGCGGGGATCGTGCTGCCGTACCTGTTCATGACCCCGTTCGCGGTCTTCTTCCTGCGCCAGTTCTTCCTGAACGTGAGCCGCGAGGTGGAGGAGGCCGCGATGATCGACGGCGCCGGCTATCCGCGCATCTTCTTCCGGCTCATCCTGCCCATGAGCGCCGCGCCGATCGCCACGCTGGCCATCCTCACCTACATCAACTCCTGGAACGAGTACTTCTGGCCGCTGCTGGTCACCGATCCCACCAACGACGACGTCCGCGTGCTCACCGTGGCGCTCGGCCTGTTCAAGTCCCAGACGCCGCAGGGCAGCCCCGACTGGGCCGGGCTGATGGCCGCCACGCTCGTCGCGGCGCTGCCGGTGCTCCTGCTGTTCGCGGCGTTCGGCAAGCGCATCGTCAACTCCATCCAGTTCTCCGGTCTGAAGTGACCCCCCGATCCTCTCGCCAAGCTCCACCGGAAAGGACACATTGATGATCAAGAAGTTGCCGGCGGCCGCCGGCGTCGCCCTGCTGTCCCTGGCCCTCGCCGCGTGCGGCGGTAGCAGCGGAGGGACCGCCTCCTCCGGCGGGAAGACGACCCTCTCCTACTGGCTCTGGGACGCCAACCAGCAGCCGGCCTACCAGCAGTGCGCCACCGACTTCCAGAAGGCCAACCCGAACATCTCCGTCAAGATCACCCAGCTCGGCTGGGACGACTACTGGACCAAGCTCACCACGGGCTTCGTCTCCGGGTCCGCGCCGGACGTCTTCACCAACCACCTGGCCAAATACCCCGAGTTCGTCACCAAGCGCACCATCCTGCCGATCGACGACCTCGTCAAGCAGGACAAGGTGGACACCGGCATCTACGCGGAGGGCCTGGCCGACCTGTGGGTCGGCGCCGACGGCAAGCGGTACGGCCTGCCCAAGGACTGGGACACCATCGCCGTCTTCTACAACAAGAAGCTGACCGAGAAGGCCGGGATCACCGATGCGCAGCTGAAGGAGATGGCCTGGAACCCCACCGACGGCGGCACCTACGAGAAGATCATCGCCAAGCTGACCGTGGACAAGAACGGCAAGCGCGGTGACGAGCCCGGCTTCGACAAGAGCAAGGTCGAGACCTACGGCCTGTGGCTGGAGAGCTCCGGCAACGGCCTGGGCCAGACCCAGTGGAGCATGTACGCCGTCAGCAACGGCTGGAAGTTCACCGACAAGAACCCGTGGGGCAGCCGCTACAACTACGACGACCCCAAGTTCCAGGAGACCATCACCTGGTGGAAGAGCCTGATCGACAAGGGCTACATGCCGCCGCTGAAGGCGACCGAGGGCGTGGCCTGGAACGACATGCTCTCCGCGGGCAAGGCCGCCATGGCGACCAACGGCAGCTGGATGATCGGTTCGGTGGCCGGCGCCAAGTCCGACAAGTTCGAGCCGGCGTTCGCCCCGCTGCCCACCGGCCCGAGCGGCACGCGGATGAGCATGTTCAACGGTCTGGCCGACTCGATCTACGCCGGCACCAAGAACAAGGACGCCGCGTGGAAGTGGGTGAAGTATCTCGCCTCCCCGGCCTGCCAGAACGTCGTCGGCCAGCACGCGGTCGTCTTCCCCGCCATCCCCGCCGCGGTGGAGGTCGCCCAGAAGAAGTTCGGGGAGAAGGGCGTCGACGTCGAGGCGTTCACCGTGAACGTCAAGGACAAGACGACCTTCCTCTTCCCGATCACCGACCACGCCGCGCAGATCGAGTCCATCATGAAGCCGGCCATGGACGCCGTGATCGGCGGCACCGCCCCGGCGAGCTCGCTGAGCAAGGCCAACGAGCAGGTCAATGCCCTGTTCAAGTGAGCGGGCCCCGCTGGAAAGCGGGGGCGCGCGGCGTGCCCGGCCCGGTCGGCGGCCGGTGCCGGGCACACCGGGTGAACGGACGTCCGCCCGGCCGGAGGAGGGCCGGGCGCGCGGCCGCGTACCAACGCAAGAGTCACGATCGGGGTGCGCGACGGCCGGAGCGCCTGCGCTACGCTGATCATGCCCAGCCGAGGGGGAGGGCGCCATGCAATCGCACGAGAGGGCCGGCAGACAGGGGGCCAGGGTACGCAGGAGGCGGCCCACCATGGCCGACGTGGCCCGGCTCGCCGGCGTCTCGCCGACCACGGTCTCGTTCGTCATCAACGAGCGGCCGGGCAGCGGCATCCCGGAGGAGACCCGCCTGCGGGTGCTGGCCGCCGTCGAGGACCTCGGCTATCAGCCCAACCGGCAGGCGCGCAACCTGCGCCTGCAGCGCACCCGTCAGCTCGGCTACCACGTCTCGGGCAAGCAGCTCGACGTCTACCAGGTCTTCACGGTCTCGTTCGTGCAGCCCTTACTGCGTGAGGCCGATCGGCACGGCTACCAGCTCCTCGTCTTCACCTCCGGCGACGACGCGACCGGCCGGCTGCGCGAGCTCGTCGCCGCCCATGGCGTCGACGGATTCGTGATCAACGACTCCAGCATCGACGATCCGCGGGCGCGCTATCTCGCGGGGGTCGGGATGCCCTTCGCCTCGTTCGGGCGCACCGAGGCCGACCTGCCGCAGTCGTGGGTCGACGTCGACAACGCCGTCGGCGTCGCCTCCATGGTCGACTACCTGGTCGAGAAGGGGCACGGCGACATCGCCTACATCGGGGCCCGCCAGCCGGGCTACTGGTTCCACGAGCGGCTGGAGGGCTTCCGCACCCGGATGCGTCACCACGGGCTCTCCGTGCCCGCCTCGTGGGTGGTTCATGAGACGACGGAAGGCGTCGAGGCCGCGGTGGGCCGCCTCCTGCGCGGCCGGCGGCGTCCCACCGCGGTGGTCACCGCGGCCGACTGGCTGGCCGTGGAGGTGATCCGCGCCGTGCGGCTGGCCGGGTTGCGGGTCGGGCAGGACGTCGCCGTGACCGGGTTCGACGGCGGTCCGCTGCAATGGCTCACGGATCCGCCGCTGACGACCGTGCGGCTGCCGTTCGAACGGGCGGCGGCCGCGCTGGTGGAGCGCTGCCTGCGGGAGATCGACGAGGGCCCCACGGGCGAGCCCGGCGTCTACCTGCCGACCGACATCATCGTGGGCGGCTCGGCCTAGCGCTCAGGTCAGGTCCACCACGAGCCGGGCCGACGCCCTTGCCGTGGTCGGGTCGCCGCCCCTGATGTGCACGGAATGCCCGGTGACGCGGCTGTCCCGGCCGAGGGGTCAGCAGGCGGCGGCGCGTTCCTCCAGGAGGGCGCGTTCGCGGGCGTTGCGGGTCATGCCGGCCGCGCGCCCGAACTCCGCCCGCGCCTCCTCCCGCCGGCCCAGCTTGAACAGGAAGTCCCCGCGCACGCTGGGCAGCAGGTGGTAGTCCTTCAGCGACGGCTCGTCCATGATCTGGTCCAGCAGCTCCAGGCCCGCCGCGGGGCCGTACGCCATCGACAGCGCCACCGCGCGGTTCAGCTCGACGACGGGGGAGCGGGACAGCTTGGCCAGCTCCTCGTACAGGTCGGCGATGCGGACCCAGTCGGTGTCCTCGGGGTCGACGGCGCGGGCGTGGCAGGCGGCGATGGCGGCCTGCAGCGTGTACGGGCCGCGGGCGCCGCCGAGCTCCTCGGCACGCTGCAGGGCGGCCAGGCCGCGGCCGATGAGGAGCCGGTCCCAGCGGGCGCGGTTCTGCTCCAGCAGGAGGATCGGCTCGCCGGAGGGGCCCACGCGGGCGGCCGAACGCGACGCCTGGATCTCCATCAGCGCCACCAGCCCGTGGACCTCCGGCTCCTTCGGCATCAGGCCCGCGAGCACCCGGCCCAGGCGCAACGCGTCCTCGCACAGGGCGGGGCGCATCCAGTCGTCGCCGGCCGTGGCCGAGTAGCCCTCGTTGAAGATGAGGTAGATGACCTCCAGGACGGCGGCCAGGCGGCCGGCCAGCTCGGCGCCCTGCGGGACCTCGAAGGGGATCTGCCTGTCGGCCAGGGTGCGCTTGGCGCGGACGATGCGCTGCGCCGCCGTCGGCTCCGAGATCAGGAACGCGCGGGCGATCTCGTCGGTGGTCAGGCCGCCGAGCACGCGCAGCGTCAGCGCCACCCGGGCCTCCACCGACAGGGCGGGGTGGCAGGCCGTGAACACCAGGCGCAGCAGGTCGTCCTCGATCTCGTCGACCTCGGGCGGCTCCTCCTCACCCTGCTCCAGACGGTGGCCGAGCTCGGCCAGGTTGCGCTCCATGCGCTCGTTCCTGCGGATCAGGTCGATGGCGCGGCGTTTGGCGACCGTCATCAGCCAGGCGCCGGGGTTGCGCGGCACGCCGGACTCGGGCCACTGCTCCAGGGCGGCGACCAGCGCGTCCTGGGCCAGCTCCTCGGCGAGGCCGACGTCGCGCACCAGCCTGGCGAGCCCGGCGATGAGCCGGGCCGCCTCGATCCGCCAGACCGCCTCGATCGCCCGGTGTGTGTCGGAAGCCGTCACGGGGCCATGAGATCAGGGCTCGCAGTTCATCGCAACCCGGGTGCGCCGCGCCGCCTCGCGGGAGGGCGTGCGGATCAGACGCCGGGCTCGTCGGCGCCGAGGACCTCGCGCAGGGCCTTCTCGTGCTCGCGCTGCTCGGCCGGCATCGATTCGTCCGGCACGTCCGAGGCGTCGAACACCTGCCACACGTCGAGCGCCACCCCCTCCGCCCCGGGCGGCATCGGCAGGCGCAGCGCCCACTCGACGGCCTCCTCCTTGGACTTCACCTGGATCAGCCAGAAGCCGGCGATGAGCTCCTTGGCCTCGGTGAACGGCCCGTCGATCACGGTCGCCTTGCCGCCGGTGTAGGCGATCTGGGCGCCGCGCGAGCTCGGGTAGAGCCCCTCGGCGGCCAGCAGCACCCCGGCCTTGGCCAGCGACTCGTTGTAGGCGTGCATCTGGTCGACGTACTCCTTGCTGGGCAGCGCCCCGGCCTCGATCTCCGCGTTGCCCTTGCCCACGATCATGAACTTCATCGGATGTCCTCTCTCTGTCGCGTGTGCCCGCCAACGCGTCGAACGGCGGTGGGAGGGATCGACACTACTGCGGGCGTATTCTGTCGGCGATGCCGTCGAGCACGTAGTCGAGCCCCGTCTCGAACTGCCAGCCCGGATCGTGCTTGCGCCTGCCCTCGTAGATGTAGCCCTTGTACGCCGGATAGCGGCCGGTCCCCAGCAGGTACGTCATCTGCGGCGCGAGGCTTTGGTACATCTGCTGCTCGTCCGACCACCCCTGCCCGGCCATGAACTGCCGCATCGCGATCTCGGCGCTGACCACGCCGTGCGTGTAGGAGCTCACCGTGTTGGCCACGGCCATCATCGTGTCGGGGTCGAGGCCGAGGCCGCTCAACGAGCGCAGGGAGCATTCCGAGACGGCCAGGCGGTTCGGGGTGAGGGCGAGCAGCGCGCTCGGCGGGAGCTGGGCGAACCAGAGATGGCGGAGCATCAGCTCGCGCGTCCTGACGGCGATCGCGCGCAGCGTCTCGCGCCAGCCCTCCGTGTCGGCGGGCAGTTCGAGCTCGCCGTAGACGTGGTCGACCATGAGCTGGAGCAGGTCGTCCTTGCCCGACACGTATCGGTAGGTGGCCATCGGCGCGACCCCCAGCTCGGTGGCCAGCCGGCGCATGGTGATGGCGTCGAGCCCCTCGGCGTCCGCGACGCCGACGGCCACGGTGGCGATCCGGTGCGGCGACAGGGTCTGGCGGGGCGCCGGGGCGGGCCGTTCGAGGCGCTCCCACAGTGTGGCCCCGTCCTCGTGAGCGGCCATGAGACCGCCTCCTCTCCAGGCAGTGATTCGTGTACACCGTATCAGGAGTAGACAACATACACCGGGCTGTGTACGTTGTATTTCCGTCGATACGATGTACACACCCGAAGGAGCGCTCATGGAGAGCCCGCTGCGCGTCGCCGTCCTGATCGGCAGCACGAGGGACGGCCGCTTCGGCCCCGCCGTCGGCACCTGGATCCGCGGCCACCTCGACCGGCGCGAGGACATGACCGCCGACGTCATCGACCTGGTCGAGACGCCGCTGCCCACCGTGTTCCCCGTTCTCGGGCAGCCCCCAGCCGCCCGGGACGCCCTGGAGCAGTTGACCGCCGTGTCGCCGCGGATGGCGGCGGCCGACGCATTCGTGATCGTCACACCCGAGTACAACCGGAGCTTCCCCGCCTCGCTGAAGAACGCCATCGACTGGCACAACAAGGAATGGCATGCCAAGCCGGTCGGGTTCGTCGGCTACGGCGGCTTCTCGGCCGGGCTGCGCGCCGTCGAGCAGCTCCGCCTGGTCCTGGCCGAGCTGCACGCCGTCACCGTGCGCGACGCCGTCGGCCTGCAGGCCCCGTGGTCCCAGATCGGCCCGGACGGCACCGAGTCGAACCCCGGCGCCGACGGGGCCGCCAAGGCGATGCTCGACCAGCTCGCCTGGTGGGGCCGCGCCCTGCGCGAGGCCAGGGCCGCGACCCCGTACGGCGCGTGAGATGTATTTCGGCGTCTTCGGGCTGATGCTGGGCATGTTCCTGGCCATGCTGGACGGCCTGATCGTGGGCACCGCGCTGCCCACGATCACCGGCGAGCTGGGCGGCCTGAACGAGCTGTCGTGGGTGGTGACCGCCTACCTGCTGGCCACCGCGGCCACCACCCCGATCTGGGGCAAGCTGGGCGACCTCTACGGCCGCAAGGGCACGTTCATGACCGCGATCGGGATCTTCCTGGCCGGGTCCATGCTGGCCGGGCTGTCGCAGGACATCGGCCAGCTCATCGCCTTCCGCGCGGTGCAGGGGCTCGGCGCGGGCGGGCTGATGGTCGGCGCGTTGTCGATCATCGGCGTGCTCGTGCCGCCCCGCGACAGCGGCAAGGTCCAGTCGATGGTCGGGGCCATGCTGCCGGTCGCCTTCATCGGCGGGCCGTTGCTCGGCGGCCTGCTCACCGACCACCTGAGCTGGCGGTGGACGTTCTACGTGAACGTGCCCGTCGGGGCCGTCGCCCTGCTCGTCGTGGGCTTCGGGATCCGGCTGGCCGGGGAGGAGCGGGTCAGGGCCAGGATCGACTACCTCGGGGCGGCGCTGCTGACCGCCGGCATCCTGGCGTTGACGCTGCTGGCGAGCTGGGGCGGCGTCACGTACGCGTGGACGTCGCCGCAGATCCTGGCCCTGGGCGCGGCCGCCGTCGCGGCGCTGGCCGCCTTCGTCCGCGTCGAGCGGCGGGCCGCGGAGCCGGTCATCCCGCCCAGGCTCTTCCGCGACCGCAACTTCACCCTCGCCCAGGTGCTGAGCCTGCTGTCCGGCGCGGTCATGATGGCGGTGACCGCCTACCTGCCGCAGTACATGCAGTTCGCCCGGGGCGCCTCGCCGACGGCGAGCGGGATGTCGCTGCTGCCGCTGCTGTTCGGCATGCTCGCGGCGCAGCTCGCCACCGGCCGCCTCATCAGCAGGGACGGCCGGTATCGCGTCTACCCCATCCTCGGCGGCGGTGTACTGGTGGCGGGGACGCTGGTGCTGACCGGGCTCGGCGCGGGCACGGACACCGCGCTCGCCTCGGCGCTCACGGTGGTCGCCGGGGTCGGCATCGGGCTGCTGACGCAGTCCACCATGCTGATCACGCTGAACAGCGCCGACCCGCGCGACATGGGAGCGGCCAGCGGGACCGTCACCCTGCTGCGCACCATCGGGGGCTCGCTCGGGATCGCCCTGCTCGGGGCGGTGTTCGGCGCGCGCATGGAGGCGAGCCTGACCGCCGGGGCGGGTGCCGGGACGGCCGGCCGCCTGGCGGGGGAGGGCGGGCTCACCCCCGAGCTGATGTCCACGTTGCCGGCCGGCGTCCGTGCCGCCGTGGGGGAGGCGGTCAGCGCCGGGCTGCACGGCGTGCTGGCCGGCTCCGCCGTCCTGGCCGTTCTCGCCTTCGCCGCCGCCTGGTTCGTCCGGGAGGTGCCGCTCCGCACCGAAGCTCCCGCAACGGAGAAATCTACACTGTAAAGGCGGCCAGCTGGTCGAGGAACACCCGCACGGCGGGGGAGCAGGCTGGCAGCGAGGGGACGGCCAGGGCCAGCGAGCGGGTCGTCCTCGGCTCCAGCGGACGCGTGACGGCCGCGCCCAGGTCGGCGGGCAGCCCCAGCGTGGGCACGATGCTGACCCCGAGCCCCGCGGCCACCATCTCGAGGATCGCGGCCGGTCCGCTGGCCTCGAAGGCGATGTCGAGGCGCACCTCCGACTCCCGCGCGGCACCCATGATCAGCGGGCGGCAGCCGGCGGTGGTCAGGATGAACGGCTGTTCGGCGAAGTCGGCGACGTGCACGACCTCGCGGTCGGCCAGCGGGTGCCCGGCGGGCAGCACGGCCACCATGTCGTGGGTGCTGAGCGGGACGGTGTCCAGGCCGGGGGCGGGCAGGGTGACGACGCCGACCTCGGCGGCGCCCCGATGCAGCCAGGCGCGGATGTCGTCGTCGACCCCCTCGAACAGCCGCACGCGCACCTGCGGGTAGCGGTCGGTGAACGTGCGCAGCAGCCGGGCGATGAGCGTGCCCGTGGCGCTGGGGAGGCTGGCCAGGCGCAGCTCGCCGGTGATCTCGCCGGCGGCGGCCGCCACGTCGGCGCGGATGAGGTCGAAGTGGCGCAGCGCCTCGCGGGCCCGGTCGACCGCGCGGCGGCCGGCCTCGGTGAGGGCGATGCCGTCGCGGTGGCGGACGAACAGGGCCGCGCCGAGCTCGCGCTCCAAGGCGGCGATGGCGCGGCTGACCGCGGGCTGCGACATGCCGGTGTGGTCGGCGGCGGCGGTGAAGCCGCCGTGTTCGGCCACTGCCAGCAGTGCCCTGAGCTGCGCCAATGTCATACCGGCATACCCTAACTGGTATTTGACCCCTGGTGGATCAGAACACGATGGTTATGCCTATGTCTGAACGAATGACGATCGAGGTCGACGGGCTCCGGGCGAGCTATCTGACGGCGGGCGAGCGGGGTCCGGTGGTGTTGCTGCTGCACGGGACGTACTGGAGCCGGGTCTGGCAGCCGGTGATGGACGGGCTGGCGGCGGCGGGACTGCGGCCCGTGGCGGTGGATCTGCCCGGATTGGGGCGCTCGGAGGGGGAGCTCACGATCGAGACGGCGGCGGTTCCTGCGCTGGCCGGGTGGGTGAGGCGGTTCGCCGCCGCCGTGGGCGCCGGCGAGCCGCTGAACGTCGCCGGGCACGACATCGGTGGCGCCGTGGCGCAGCATCTGCTGGCGGGCGGCGGGGTGCGGCGGCTGGCGCTGGTGAACTCGGTGACGTACGACTCGTGGCCGGTGCCGGGTGTGGCCCGCTTCCGCGATCCGGCGGTGGTGGCCTCCGTGACGGCGGAGGAACTGCTGGGCGCCCGCCGGACGGCGATCACCACGGCGCTGGCCCGTCCGGCGACGGAGGCGGAGCTGGCCGACTACCTGGATCCCTGGAACGACGCGCGGGTGCGCCGGTCGTGGATGGCGCTGGCGGGGGCGGCCGACAGCCGCCACACGCTCGGCCTGGTGCCCGCGCTGACGGCCGATCGTACGCCGAAGCTGCTGGTGTGGGGGGAGGACGACACCTTCCAGGAGGTGCGCCACGCCGAGCGGTTCGCCGCCGAGATCCCGAACACCACCCTGGTCCGCGTACCGGGTGCCGGCCACATCCCGATGGAGAACGACGCTGCCGCGGTCACCGGCGCTCTGGCGCGATTTTTCGTGGAATGAACCCGGGCGGGCCCGGTCCTCGGCGTGAGCGTGCCGAGGACCGGGCTGCCGGTCACCTGAGCCAGAGCTGGTAGTAGCCGGGGCCGTCCGTGCACTTGTACTCGTTGTAGTTCTCGCGCACGTACATCTGCCCCGCGTCGACGCAGGCCCGGTAGCTGCCATATCGGGAGTGGGGCTCCCAGGCGGCCGCCTGGGCGGGGAGCGCGGCTCCGCAGAGGGCGAGGGCGGCGATGCCCATGCTGACCAGCGCTGCTCGTACACGCATGCCTGACTTCCTCTCGATCTTGACAATGCTTCAAAGATCGTTTCAGATCGATCATCGGGAGGCGAGTGGCGAGAGATATCAAGTGATTTGATCAATATGGGCAGGTGTTGCTCTTGTGTCGTGAAACAGCAGCCGCGATCATCGCCTCCGGCGCGGCGCGATTCTCGCCGGAGTGAACCCGGGAGGGCCGGCGATGCTACACACCTGCCGATGAAGAGGACCGATCCTGACGCCCGGGTCCTGGCCCGAATCGCCGACGGCGACACCGGCGCGCTGGCCGAGCTCTATGAGCGCTACGGCGAGCCGCTGTTCGCATTCCTGTTCCGGCTGGCCGGCGACAGGGGGACGGCCGAGGAGATCCTGCAGGACACGCTGCTGGCCGTGTGGCGGTCGGCGGGGACGTTCCAGCGCCGGTCGAGCGCGAGCACCTGGTTGTTCGGCGTGGCGCGCAGGCAGGCGCACAACCGGTTACGTGGGACGCCGCCGCCGGCCGCCGCGGAGCCGTACGAGCAGGCCGACCTGCTGCCGGGGCCCGAGGAGCTGGCCGTGGGCGGCGACTGGCTGCAGGCGGCGCTGGCCCGGTTGCCGCTCGCGCAGCGGGAGGTGGTCGTGCTGCACTTCCTGGCCGATCTCGCGCATCAGGACGTCGCGCGGAGCGCATGGTCCCGGCCGCGCCGCCGGTGGAGCGCGTCATCCCGGCGGTGCTGGCCGCCTCGGCGCTGGAGGGCGGGCTCGGTGACGTGCGGGCGCACGCCGTGTCCGCGCCGCGGCGGGCGTGGCAGCTGCTGGTGATGGAGGCGCGCCTGCTGCATCCGGGGGTTTGGGCGGCGTCGTTCCTGGTCATGGCGGTGTGCGCGGTGTTCTCGCTGGTGTGGCCGGTGCTCCCGGAGGCCACGCTGGGGCTGGGGGCGCCGCTGGTGGCGGGACTCGGGGTGGCGGGGCTCTACGGTCCGGAGCGCGATCGGGCCTTCGAGGTGGTGGCCGTCACGCCGACCTCGCCGCGCGTGGTGCTGCTCGCGCGGGTGACGCTGGTGTTCGGGTACGACCTGGCGCTGGCGTCGCTGGCCTCGGGCGTGCTGGCGGTGGCGGGCAGGTCGCCGGCGGGGATGGTGGAGCTGGTGACGGCCTGGCTGGGGCCGATGGCGCTGCTGGCCGCGGTGAGCCTGCTGCTGTCGGTGTGCTGGAATCCGGGCGGGGCGATCGGGGTGGCGCTGGCGGCGTGGAGCGTGCCGGTGCTGGCGTCCACCGATGTGCCGGTCCCGGAGGGGTATCGGGTGATCTGGAGCAGCGGGCCGTGGACGATCGCGCTGGCCGTGGCGCTGGCGGGTGCGGCCATCGCGCTCGCGGGCCGCGTCGAGCCGCTCCGGCGGGGCGCCGCGTCCGGTTGAGCCCCGCCCGCACGGGTTCCTCATCCATGAGGCGGGTGAACCCGGGCGGCGGGGTGGCGCTACTCACTGATCGTGAAACCTGTCGATCTATGGCGGCACGAGGCGCGCAGGGCGGGGCTTCCCGCCCTGCTCGGTCCTCCGGTCCTGGCCGCCCTCATCCAGCTCCTCGCCGTCTTCGGCGCTTCGCTCGGCTCGGGCGAGGAGAACACCCGCTGGTTCCCCATGAGCGCCCTGGAGATGGGCGTGCCGCTGCTGGCGGGTGTGGTCGCGGCCACGCTGCCGGGCCGCGATCCGGTGGCCGAGCTCCGGCTGGCCATCCCGCACGGTTACCGCCCGTCCCTGCTGCGCCGCCTGGCCGTGACGCTGGGTTGTGCGGCGCTGTGCGCACTGGCGGTGTCCGTCACGCTGATGGCGAGCAACTGGTGGACATTCCCCTACGGCGGCGCGGCGGGGCAGTTGGTGTGGCTGGCGCCGGCGCTGTGGCTGGCGGTGCTCGGGTTCTGCTCCGCGGCGGCGCTGCGCAGCACCGCGGCCGCCACGTCGTTGGTGGCTTTCGTGTGGACCGGGGAGCAGATCTTCGGCGGCGCGCTGGCGGACAACACGGCGTACCGGGCGCTGCACCTGTTCGCCACCACGTCATGGGGGAGCGACGGCTGGCCGCTCAACCGCCTGGTCCTGCTGTCCACCGCCCTGCTCCTGGCCGTCGTGGGCTGGCTGCTGCTCGGGAACGCCGAGCGCGTCCTGCGTGGGGAGCCCGAATGATCGCCACGCTGCGCTACGAGTTCGCCATGCAGGTCCGCCGGCCGTCGCTGTGGATCGTGTACGCGCTGGTCTTCGCCGTGCTCATCGTCGCCCTGCCGTTCGGGTCGCTGGACCTGAACGACTACGAGGGGTCGGTCGGCAGGCAGGCGATGTCGGTCGCGGCCCAGATCCTCGTGAGCCTGCTGCCGATCGTGTACGGCTGCATGCTGGCCGACCGGCCGTCGCGTGACCGGGTGCTGCGCGTGGACGGCATCCTGGACGCCACCCCGTCGGGCCGCACCGCCCGGTTGATCGGGAAGTACGCGGGGGTGTGCGCGGCCACGGCGGTGCCGTTCGCGGTCGCGTACTTCGGGCGGGCCCTGCTGTACGCGGTCGTCGAGGGGCAGCCGTCGGCGCTCGGGTGGGCGGCGTTGACCTTCCTGGCGTCGATCGTGCCGGGGCTGGTGTTCCTCGGGGCGCTGGCGTTCGCCGGGCCGCTGCTGCTGCCGCCGATGGTGTTCCGCGTCCTGTTCGTGGCGTACTGGTTCTGGGGCAATCTGATCCCCGCGGCCATGATGCCGACGCTGTCGCACACGATCTTCTCTGCCACCGGTGAGTACGTCAGATACGGCATCGTCGCCCCGCCCCCCCGGGCGGCTTCGGGCCCGGCCCGGAGGCCGTGTTCGACTTCCTGCGCCCGGAGCCGTCTCCGGTCACCGCCTGGCTGTGGATCGGCGTGATGATCGCGCTGGCCGCCGCCGTGTTGTCCCTGGTCCGTCTCCATGCCTCACGAAGCGAGTCCTGACATGCGCATCGACGTCTCCGGCCTGACCAAGACCTACAAGGGCGGCGCCCGCGCGCTCGACGGCCTGACCCTGACGGTGCCGACCGGCATGTACGGCCTGCTGGGCTCGAACGGCGCGGGCAAGACCACGTTCATGCGCATCCTGGCCGGGCTGCTGCGGCCCACGTCGGGTCGGGTGGCGATCGGCGGCCACGACATGGCGACGGCGGAGGGGCGGCTGGCGGTGCAGCGGACGCTCGGCTACCTGCCGCAGGACCTGGGGGTCTATCCGGATCTGAGCGCCCGGCGGTTCCTGGACTACATCGCGCTGCTCAAGGGCCTGCACTCGCGGTCGGCCCGGCGGCGCAGGATCGGCGAGCTGCTGGAGGTGGTGGCGCTGTCGGACGTGGCCGACCGCAGGCTGAAGGGGTTCTCCGGGGGCATGCTGCGCCGGGTGGGCATCGCGCAGGCGCTGCTGGCCGATCCGCGGCTGCTGATCGTGGACGAGCCGACGACGGGGCTGGACCCGGAGGAGCGCATCCGGTTCCGTACGTTGCTGGCGCAGCTGGCGGGGGACCGTACGGTGCTGCTGAGCACGCACATCGTGGACGACGTGGCGCAGACGTGCCGGTCGCTGGCGGTGCTGGCCAAGGGCCGTCTGGCGTTCCAGGGCACGGTGGGCGACCTCGTCTCGCACGCCTACCACCGGGTGTGGACCGTGAGCACGCCGGGGCCGGCGCCCGTCACCGGACGGGTGGTGTCGGCGCTGCCGGAGGGGACGGGCATGCGGTACCGGGTGGTGGCGGCCGCGCCGCCGGACCCGCGCGCCCGGCCGGCCGAGCCGACGCTGGAGGACGGCTATCTCGCGCTCATGGACGGGTGAGACGCGGCGGGCGCGCGCCCCGTGCGGGGCGCGCGCCCATGCCCTGTCGTGCGGGGGTCAGACGGCGTACTCGGGGTAGCCGTAGCCGACGACCTGCCACTTCGGCCGGACACGCTCCTCGACCTTGCCGTTGCCGGTGTTGCCCTCGATGGTGGAGATGGTGCCGTCTCCGTTGTCCTTGACCACCAGGCCGACGTGGTTGATGTCGTCGAGGTCCTTGCTGCCGCTCCAGGCGAAGAACACGACGGCGCCGGGCTTGGCGGAGGTGCCGAAGCGGCTGTTCGCCCGGAACCACTTGGCGTAGGTGACGGTGTAGGCGTCCCAGCCGAGCTGCGGGCGGGCGCCGGTCTTCTCGCCGATCCAGGAGATGAACATCGCGCACCAGGGGGCGTTCAGGTAGGCGGCGCGGTTGCCGCCGTCGCGGGCGATGGTCTCGGCGGCACGCTGCGAGTAGGCGTACCACTGCTGGTACGGGGTGCCGCCGCCGGCGGCGTTCTCGGCGACGCCGACCTGGGACCTCGCCAGGGCCAGCACCTGGTCGGCGGTGACGTTGATCTTGGTCTCGTTGCTCTTGGGGGCGGTCGCGCCGATCTGGTCGGCTGCGGTGGCGACCGGCTGCCTGTCCGACGCCGCCACGGCGGTGGACGTGGCGTGGGCTGTGAAGGCGGAGGCCAGGATGGTGGCGCCGAGGGCGGCGCGGGCGATGTTGATCTTCGGGGCAGCGGTAATGCGGAACTTGGCCATCGAGGGGGTTTACTCCTTGCTTCCATGCCGCTTACCGGGTTAGCTGACGGGCTCGGGCGTGGAAGCTGCCCTACGGCACCGAAGTGCCGATTCGCCCCAAAGGACATGGGTCCCCGGTTCCGCGCAAGGCGGATTCAGCGGTCACAGGACGTCCTGTGATCTATCTAGCGATGGTCAGACATAGCCGGACAAACCGGACGTATGCCACGAGATGGCTCATAAGGTAATACATGAGGCAAGGGGATTACAAATACATAAATCCCCAGTCAGGAGAGTTGCCCGCGAGCGTCGGCCAGAAGCCCCATCATGGCAAGGGACTCGTCAAGAGGCATGATCGAACTTTCGGTCCTGCCCTCGGCCACGGCGGCGCGGACCTCGCGGAGCTCCCCGGCGTATCCGTTGTCCGCCGGATCGAGCACGTGCTCCTCCGGCTCCATGGAGAACCCGGTGAGGAGGATCCGCTGGGGGGCCCAGAACGGCGCCTGGATGTCCGCCCGCATCCGCGTACCGACAACGGTGGCGCTGTTCGGGTAATTCCCGAGCAATGAGGTCGCCACGAGAGCGTGCCGGCCGCCGGGGTAGCGCAGCATCCCGGCGGCCTCCGCGTCCACCCCGTTGGGCGCCAGCGAGCCGGTGACGTGCAGCTCGGCGGGCATGCCCAGGAGCAGCTGGGCCAGCCCGAACGGGTAGATCCCCAGGTCGAGCAGCGCGCCGCCGCCCAGCTCCGGCGCCCAGAGCCGGTGTGCGGGGTCGTAGGGGTGGGCGAAGCCGAAGGAGGCCTGCACCGAGCGGATCTCGCCGAAGCGCTCGTCGGAGGCGATCTTCTGGATGAGCGGGTTGAAGCGCATCCACATGGCCTCCATCAGGAAGACCCCGGCCTCGCGGGCCAGCCGCACCATCTTCTCGGCGTCGTCCACGGTGGCGGCGAGGGGCTTCTCGCACAGCACGGCCTTGCCGGCGGCGATGGCGGCCTCGGCGACCTGCAGGTGCTGGGCGTGCGGGGTGGCGACGTAGATCGCGTCCACGGCCGGGTCGGCACACAACCGCTCGTAGGAGTCGTAGGCCGACTCCGCGCCCAGCGTCGCGGCCAGGGCCTGGGCACGGCCCAGGCTCCTGGAGCCGACGGCGGCCACCCGCATGCCGGGCTCGGCCGCGATGGCCGCCCCCACAGTCCTCGCGATGCCGCCGGTCGCCGCTATGCCCCACGCAAAATCTCGCACAAGGCGAGATCGTAGAGGTATCAGGTCATGTTGAAGGTGTCGGGGTCGGGTCCGATGCGCTTGCCCTGGTTGAGGGCGCCGATCGCGGCCATGTCCTCGGTGTCGAGGATGAAGTCGAACACCTTGAAGTTCTCGGCGATCCGCGAGGGGGTCGCGGACTTGGGGATGACGACGTTGCCGAGCTGCAGGTGCCAGCGGAGCACGATCTGGGCGGGCGTCTTGCCGTACTTGTCGGACAGCACGCGCAGCGCCGGGTCGTCCAGCAGGCCCTTGCCCTGGCCGAGCGGGCTCCACGCCTCGGTCAGGATGCCGTTGGCCTCGTGGAAGGCCCGCATCTCGCGCTGCTGGAGGTAGGGGTGGAGCTCGATCTGGTTGATGGAGGGCGTGATGTCGGTCTCGTCCATCAGCCGGGTGAGGGTCTGCACGGTGAAGTTGGAGGTCCCGATGGCCTTGGCCCGCCCGTCACGGTAGATCTTCTCGAGGGCCTTCCAGGCCTGCACGTACTTGTCCTGCCTGGGGACCGGCCAGTGGATGAGGAACAGGTCGACGTAGTCGAGCCCGAGCCGGGCCAGGCTCTCGTCGAAGGCCTGCTCGGCGCGGCCGTGGTCGCCGTTCCACAGCTTGGTGGTGACGAACACCTTCTCGCGCGGCAGCCCGGCGGAGCGCACGGCGCGGCCCACGCCCTCCTCGTTGCCGTACGCGGCGGCGGTGTCGATGTGCCGGTAGCCGACCTCGAAGGCGGTCCGCACGGCCTGCTCGGCCTGGTCGTTCGGGATCTGCCAGACGCCGAACCCGAGCTGCGGGATCTGCACGCCGTCGGTGTTGAGCATGAGCGAGTTCATAGCCTCCATTGTTCACGTTGCGTTCCAGGCGGCTTAAGGCGGCAGGGCTAACTTAGAGCGGTCATGAACGGGCCATCACCCGGCTGGGAGGGCAACGAGTGGTCGAACAGGCGTCGGCCTGGGTGGAGTCCCCGCTCCAGATGCTGTGCGCCGTCGAGGCCCACCACGCCGGGCTCCTGGGGCCCGCGACGGCCGTAGTACCGCGAGCGGGCCTGCGGCCGCTGAAGGCCACGCGCAGGGAACTGCGCTCCCTCGGGCTGCCCGACGGCCTGGAGCTGGCCGAGCCGCGCGAGCGCATGCCCCGCCGGGTGCAGGCCGTGGGCGACGCCTTCTCCGGCAAGGTGCAGTTGCGCTGGCTGATCTCCAACCCCGGCCGCATCGTCATCGTCGACGACGGGCTGGCCACGATCCGGCTGCTCGAGCTGCTTGCGGCGGGGCCGTTCCGGCCGCTGCTGCGGGCCCGCGCGCAGCCCACCAAGCTGCGGGCCGCGCTCGGCCTGGCGGCCGCGCTGCGGCTGCGTCTGAGCAACGTCTCCGTCTTCACCGCGCTCGACGTGGACGAGAAGCTGGAGGAGGCCGTCCGCCGCGCCGGCGTCCACCTCGTCCGCCACGACTTCGCCTGGCTGCGCGCCCAGCCGCCCAGCGCCGAGGGCCCCGCCGAGCGCACCGTCGTTCTGGGCACCTCGCTGGTCAGGAACGGCCTGGTCCACCGCGACCGCTACCTGACGTGGCTGACCGACCTGGCCTCGAAGGAGCCGGTCGCCTACTACCCCCACCGCCGCGAGGACCCCGTGGACGTGGCGCTGATCCGGGAGCGCCCCGGCATCACCGTCCACGACGCCGGCGTCCCCGCCGAGCTGACGCTGCGCGGCCTGGACCCGAGCCAGCGCGTGCTCAGCCTCCCCTCGACCGCGATCACCTCGCTGCGGGTGCTGCTCAGCCCGCGCGGCGTCGCCGTCGAACCCGTGGACGTTCCTGATGACTGGTGGACCAGCAGGGCGGCTCCCGCCCTTCGCTCGCATCTGACTGGAGTGTCCGGTTGAAAGTGTTGGCGGTCGCCGACTCCGACTCGTACCTGAAGTGGGCGGCCTGCCTGCTGGCCGATCTGCCCGAGGGCTGCGTGACGGATCTGGTCGTGGTGCGCACGCCGATCGCGCCCTCGCCCGAGCAGATCGCCGCCGCAGTGAGTGGGCGCGTCGGCGGGCGTGAGGCGCCGCCGGTGCTGTCGGCCCGGTCGGTACGGCGCACGGCCGAGCGCATGCAGCCCGACGTGATCCTCGTGGCCTGCACGGGCCCGGTCGTGGACGTGCTGGTGGCCGAGGTGCTGGGCGATCTGCGGCCGCGGCCGGTGTTCGTGAGCGGGCTGCCGGGCATCTCGGTGCCCGCGACCGAGAAGGCGTGGCTGTTCCGCAGCGGCTGTGATCTGTTCGTGGTGCACAGCGAGCGCGAGGTGGAGGAGTTCTCCATGATCGCCCGCCGGCTCGGCGGGGGAGGGGCGGTGGGCCTGGCGAGGCTGCCGTTCCTGCGCTTCGAGGCCGCCTCCCGGGGCGGGAACCGGGTCGTCTTCGCCACCCAGGCCAAGGTGCCGCGCGAGCGGGAGGAGCGCGAGGCGATCCTGCGGGCGCTGGCCGAGCTCGCCGGGCGGCGGCCGGACCTCGACGTGGTGGTCAAGCTGCGGGCGCTGGAGGACGAGCGGCAGACCCACAACGAGCGCCACCACTACCAGCGGCTGTGGCGGGAGATGGGGGAGCCGGGGCGGCTGACGTTCGCGGCGGGGTCGATGCACGACCAGCTGACGCGGGCGGCCGGGTTCGTCACGGTCAGCTCGACGGCGGCGCTGGAGGCCATCGCGCTCGACGTGCCGTCGCTGGTGCTGAGCGACTTCGGCGTGAGCGCCGAGATGATCAACCTGGTGTTCGAGGGCAGCGACCTGCTCGGCACGATCGAGGAGCTGGCCGAGGGCGACTTCCGCACGGCTTCGGCGGTGTGGTGCGCGGCCAACTACTTCCACCCGGTGGAGCGGAACGACTGGGCGGGGCTGCTGACCGGGCTGGTGATCTCCCGGCCCCGGGTGCCCGCCAAGTCGCTGCTCGACGGGCCCGAGCACGCGGCCGCGCGGCGCCGGGCCCGGCTGCGGGTGGAGGTGCCGCCGACGATGCTGCAGGCCGGCTACAGGGCCAAGCGCCGCATGCGCCGCTACCTCAAAGCCCTCACCTGATCCCCGCCCACCCGCACGCCGGCGTGCGGCGGCCGGCCGCCGTGCCGCATTCCGCTCGCCCTCCGTGGAGGTCCCTCCCCGGGAGAGGGGTGAGGCGCGCCCCGGAGACCGTGCGGGACACGGACAGGGGTCGTGGGTTGGGACATCGCGCCGGGCCGGCGGGCGGCGAGGAGACTCGCCTCAGCGAGCCAGACACCGGCCCGGACGAACGAGCCGCGGGCCGGCCCGTCCGAGCGGACAGCCGCGCTGGTCGCCGCCGGGGCACAGCCGTCGGCCCAGGTTCGCGGGTGCGCGTCCGCAGGGTGGGCGGGCCGGCCGCGTGGCTCGTCCGAGCGGCGGGACGTCGTCCGGGTCGAGCGGATGGTCTGACGGCTCACACAGCGGGCGGTGGCGACGCCCATGTGCCCCGCACGCCGATCGGGGCCCTCGGGAGAAGCCGAGAGCCCCGATCGGCGGGTGCGGCTAGATGGCCGACCTGATCTTGCGGCGCAGCCGGGTCAGCGCGGTGGGCTTGGGCACCAGGCCCAGGGTCTCCAGGCGCTTGCGCTTGAAGTAGCGCGCGTCGAACTCGATGCTCGCCGGCCGCAGGTCGGGATAGGTCTCGGCCTGCATGCAGTAGCCGACCGCGCGCACCAGCGCCTGCAGGTCCACGGCCGGCGGCGGGTCGATGCGCCCGTCCGCCGACAACCGGGGCAGCAGCGCGTCCACGATCGTGACCGGGATCCGGTTGCTGTTCTCGTACGGCGCGAGCCGGTCGAGCACCAGCCGCGTGCCGTACGAGGCCACCTGGAGCCCGAAATACCGCTGGGCGGTCATCAGCCCGGTGGAGAAGCATCCGACCACCAGCTCGGGCCGCAGCGCGGCGAAGCACACCTCGGCCGGCACGTTCTCCCCGGCCACCGACAGCCGCACCCCCAGGGGCTCGGCCGCGGCCCGCATGAGCTGGGCGTGACGGCGCCCGGCGGCCGGGTGCGGCTTGAACACGACGTTGGTGTAGCCGCGCGCGACCAGCGCCTTGAGCATGGTCTCGTGCAGCTCCGCCTCCTCCTCGGCCGTGACGATCTCCAACGCCGACAGGTACTGGCCGAGGATGACGGCCTGACCGGCCAGCATGTCGGGGGCGGTGGAGGTCACCTCGGCGACGATCGACAGGAAGCGCTCGCCGGGCAGGATCTCGGGCGCGACGCCGTACTCGCTGAGCAGCAGCGGCGTCAGACCGGGTACCAGGTCGAGGTGGATGAGCCGGCCGATGCGGCGGAAGATCTCGGCCGGCAGCGGGTCGCGGGTCGGGCCGTAGCTCATCAGCCCGTCGGAGTAGACCGTGATCGGGCAGTCGCGCACCAGCCCCGCGATCGTCCGCGCCGGCGCCACCGCGATCGACTCCAGCACCAGCTCCTCGACGCCGTCCAGCCCCCAATGGGAGCGCAGCAGCCGCTCCATCATCGGCACCTCGATGACGCGTGCCTTCCAGTCCGACGGGTGGAGCGGCGCGATGAGGTCGTTCCACGAGTGGATCTCGTCGAAGCGCGAGCGCAGCACCGCGAAGCCGGGCGCCTTGTCGAGCGGCATCGACACCTCGGGGACGGCCGCGTTGTTCGACACGATCAGGACGCGGCGCCCGTCGCCGAAGCGGCCGTCGTCGATCGCGGCGGCCAGCGACATCGCCCCGAACAAGGTCGAGGCGTAGAAGACCTTCATCGAACCTCCTTGAGCGTGCGGGCCCCGCGTCGCGACTCCGGGGACGGAACGAGGCCCGGCTCAGCGCCGCCGACCGGGGAGGTCATGACTCCTCCTTGTCGCGGCGGACCCGGATGTGCGAGCTGGGCGGCAGGTCGGGCACGAGGCCGCGCAGCGTGGTCTCCCGCTCGACGGACATCCGCGCCACCGCCTCCGACACCACCTCCAGCGGCAGCGAGCGCACCATCTGTGCGCCGCGCTCCTCGAAGCGGGCGCGCAGCGCGGGCGTGAACCGGTCGGCGATCTCCAGGTGGTGGGCCAGCAGCGCGCAGAAGTTGCGCACCGCCTTCGGCATGAACTTCGGCTCCAGGTCCTTGAACACCAGCTCGAAGGCGTCGAAGAAGTGCAGCTGGCGCTCGTCGCCGACCTGGGTGAGCGACCCCGACACCTGGCGCCGGTAGAACACCCCGGCCAGCGACACGGCGGCGAACGTGGCGGCCTCGCGGTGCAGCCGCCAGATCCACGGTCGGTCCTCGGCGGTGTGCAGCGAGCCGGGGAAGTGCAGCAGATCCCCCAGCGAGCGCCGGTAGACCCCGGCCCACGCGTACGGGTAGTCCACCATCGTCCGGACGTTGGCCGGCAGGATCGCGTCACGGGGGTCGAGCACCGCGCCCCTCCGCGCCAGAGGGGCTCGGTGCACGACGCGCTTGCGGCCCTCGACCTGTACGTGGTCGACGCGGACGAAGTCGCAGCCGAGCCCGTCGATGGCCGCGACGAGCCGGGCCAGGTAGCCGGGGGCGAGCCAGTCGTCGCCGTCCATGAACGTCACGTACTTGCCGGACGCCGCCGCCAGGCCCGTGTTGCGCGCGTCGGCCAGCCCCACGGGGCTGGCGTTGCGCAACACGGTCAGCCCGGGGAGATCGGCGCGGAAGTCGTCGATGATGTCCCCGGTGGCGTCCACGGACCCGTCGTTGACGACGATGAACTCGAAGTCGTGCCGCGCGTTACGGCAGAGCGAGGTGAGCGCGTCGGCGATGAAGCGCTCGCCGTCCCGAATCGGCACGACGACCGAGAGCGTGATCAATGGTTCGTTCTCCTGGTGGTGACGGTCAGACGGTCACCCGGCGCAGGCGCGCCTTCGGCGCCTCCTCACCGGGGAAGACGCGCTTGACGCCGTCGCCCATGGCCTGCTCGATGATCCGGATGTCGCGCACCAGGTGCTCGAGCCCGGACGGCTCCAGCGAGGCGGCGTGGTCGGAGCCCCACATGGTCCGGTCGAGCGTGATGTGCCGCTCCACGCACACGGCGCCGAGCGTGACGGCGGCCAGCGAGATCTGCAGGCCGCGCTCGTGGCCGGAGTAGCCGACCGGAACGCCGTAGCGCTCCTTGAGCGTGGTGATCGTGCGCAGGTTGGCCTCTTCCGGAGGCAGCGGGTACGTGGACGTCGCGTGCATCATGATCAGCCTATCGGTGCCGAGGATGTCCACGGCCGCGTCGATCTCCGACAGCGTCGACATGCCGGTCGACAGGATGATCGGCTTGCCGGTGGCGGCCAGGGCCCGCAGCAGCTCGTGGTCGGCGACGCTCGCCGAGGCCACCTTGTGCACCAGGACGTCCATCTCCTCCAGGAACTCGATGGAGGGCACGTCCCACGGCGAGGCGAACCAGTGGATGCCGCGCTCGTCGCAGTATTTCGCGATCTGGCGGTACTCGTCGCGGCCGAACTCGGTCCGCTCCTTGTACTCCAGGTACGTCATCTCGCCCCATGGCGTCTGCCGGATCTGGCCCTTCTGCTCCTCGGGCACGCAGATCGCCGGGGTGCGCTTCTGGAACTTGACCGCCTGGCAGCCGGCGTCGGCGGCCACGTCGATGAGCTTGCGGGCGATGTCGAGGTCGCCGTTGTGGTTGATGCCGATCTCGCCGATCACGTAGACGGGCTCGCCGTCGCCGACCAGCACGTCGCCGATCGCCACCGGCCCCAGCCTGGGGCGTACCTTGGCCTCGGTGACCGGCGGCTCGGGCCGGGCGGCCACGACGCGGTCGCACAGCTCGCGCACGGCCCCGGACCCGCCGGGCCGGGTCAGCACCACCCGGGCGGCGGCGCGCGCGCGGGGGTGGGCGTCGGGCGTGGCGATGGGCCAGCCGACCTCCGACATCGGGCCCAGGTCGTTGACGTCGTTGCCGATGTAGGCCACGCGGGCCGGGTCCAGGCCCTCGATGCGCAGCCAGTCGCGCAGCACGGTCCGCTTGTCGGCCAGCCCCTGCAGCACCGGCACGCCCAGCTTGCGGGCGCGGGCGGCGACGACCGGGTTGTGCTCGGTGGACATGATGAGGACCTTGACGCCGGAGCGGCGCAGCAGCGACACGCCCATCCCGTCCGAGCGGCTGACCAGCACCATCTCGCGGCCCTCGGAGTCGACGTAGGCGCGGTCGTCGGTGTGCACGCCGTCGAAGTCGGTGATGACGCAGTCGACGTCGATCGGCTCCGGCCGGTCGATGAAGGGCGCCAGCGCCCGCACCAGCTCCAGGTCCTCGGGGTTGTCGACCTCGATGGCGTGCTGCGGCGGCACCGGCTGCACGGCGGTCTTGCCGAAGAAGCGGTGGCCGTGCTCGCGCAGCCCGGAGGTGCGCATGACGTAGAAGGCGCCGTTCTCGCGGAACTGGGCCTCGCGGTCCTGGCGGCGCTGGCGGACGGCGGGGTCGTGGTTGACGCCGGCGCCGGCGGCCGTCCACAGGAACTCGTGGGTGGGCAGGCCGGAGACCACCGAGTCGGCCTCGCCGTCGAGCACCTTGCGCACGGCGGCCGACAGGTCCTCGGGGTCGATGAACGCGCTGGTGCACTGCACGAGCACGACGACCTCGGGGTCCTCGCCGAGCGTGTCGAGCGCGTGCAGAACCGCCGACTCGCTGGAGGCGGTGGCGCCGCTCAGCTCCTCGGGCCGGTCGACCACGAGCGCGCCGGCCTGCCGGGCGGTCTCGGCGATGTCGGCGTGGTCGGTGCTGACCACGACCTGGTCCACGAGCTCGGCCCGCAGGCAGGCCCGCACCGCGCGGGTGACCAGCGGGACGCCCCCGACCAGGGCGAGGTTCTTCAGGGGTACGCCCGCCGAACCTCCGCGGGCGGGAACAACGGCCAAGACTCGCAAGATGTCTCCTCAAAGCTTCGGAATGCACCCAGAAGCTAGAGGGCTCGATTGAACGGCCAGCGTCACCGTCATTAACTTTCCATGGGGATCCGGTAGAGCAACTCTGGCCGGCCCACTCCGCCGTACTGGGGGATGCGGGCCGCCACACCCAGCTCTACCAGGTGTTCCAGGTAGCGGCGGGCCGTCACACGTGACACTCCGATCGCATCCGCCACGGCCTGTGCCGCCATGCCCTCGGGCCGCTCGCGCAGCTTGGCCGCAACGGCGTCCAGGGTGTCCTGGGACATGCCTTTCGGCAGCTCCGAGCTGCCCCGGAGAGTGCCGAGCACCCGGTCCACGTCGCCCTGGCCGACGGCGACCCCGGCTTCCTCTTTGAACCGGGCGTAACGGGTGAGCTTTTCGAGCAATGTCGCATACGTGAACGGCTTGAGAAGGTACTGGGAGATGCCGAGCGACACCGACGACCGGACCATGGCCAGGTCGCGGGCGGAGGTGACGGCGATGATGTCGCACATCAGGCCGCCGGCGCGGACGGCCCGGCACACCTCCAGGCCGTGCATGTCTGGCAGGTACAGGTCGAGCAGGATGAGGTCCACGGGCCGTTTGCGCAGGAAGCGCAGCGCCTCGCCGCCGGAGCGGACCACGCCGGCCACCTCGAAGCCGGGCACCCGCTCGACGTAGATGCGGTTGGCCTCGGCGGTGATCTCCTCGTCCTCGACGACCAGTACCGAGATCATCGCCCCGCCCCCGTTCCGGAGCCCGGCTCCCCGTCCGCCCCCGGCGCCGGCCGGGCCCCCGCGTCCGGCCCGCGTCCATTCCGGGGCCAGGGGGCGGGGCGGGGGAGCTCCTCCGCGCCCGCTTCCGCGCCTGTCCAGGGCCCCGGCTGCGGCTCCTGGCGGGGTTGGGGGCGGTGGCGCGGGCCGGGTGAGGGCTGCGGGCCTGCGGCGGGCCGCGGGGCCGGCGGGATCGGGAGCCGGACGGTGAACACCGAGTCCGTCACGTCGATGGTGCCGCCCAGCCGCCGCACCGACTGCCCGACCAGCGCCAGCCCCAGGCCGTGCCCGTCGCCCTTCGTCGTCCAGCCCTTGTCGAAGGCCGCCGGGTCGGTCAGGCCGGGACCGTTGTCGGCGACCCTGATCAGGACCTCCTCGTCGTCCGCGCTGAGGTGCACGTCCACGCGGGTGGCCGCGTCGATGGCGTTGTCGATGAGGTTGCCCACGATCGTGACCAGCTCCCGCGGGTCGAGGCCCAGGTCGTCGAGCTCGCTGTCCTGGCTGATCACCAGCTCGCTCCCGCGCTCGGCGGCCTCGGCGCTCTTGCCGAGCAGCAGCGCCGCGAGCACCGGTTCGCGGACCGCGCCCACCACCCGGTCGGTCAGCTCCTGCGCGGCGCGCAGCTCGGCGGTGCCGAGTGCGACGGCCTGCTCGGTGCGGCCCAGCTCCACCAGCGTGATCACGGTGTGCAGCCGGTTGGCGGCCTCGTGCGCGGCCGCGCGCAGCGTGTCGGCGAAGCCGCGCTCGGCGTCGAGCTGGCCGGTCAGCGCCTGCAGCTCGGTGTGGTCGCGCACGGTCACGACCGTGCCGAGCCTGCTGGTGGCGCTGTTGACCGCCAGGACGCGGTCGCCGACCAGGTGCACCCGCTCCTCGCCGCCGGCCAGCACCTCGCTGAGCCCGAGCTCGCCCACGTGCCTCCCCTCGGCGTCGGCGGGAAGGGCGAGCAGCTGGCTGGCGGCGTCGTTACACAGCGTCAGCGTTCCGTCCTTGCCGACCAGCAGCAGCCCCTCCCTGACGGCGTGCAGGACGGCGTCGTGGTGGTCGTGGATGCGGCCCAGCTCCTCCGGACCGAGCCCGTGGGTCTGGCGGCGCAGCCGTGCGGTGACCAGCCACGTGCCGGCCGCGCCCAGGCCGAGGGCGAGCGCCACGATCAGGCCGCCCCACCCCAGCTGGTTGCGTAGCTGGTCGCTGATCCTGTCGACGGTGATGCCCGCGCTGACCAGCGCCACCACCCGGCCGCCCGAGACCACGGGGGTGACAGCCCGCATGGAGGCGCCGAGCGTGCCGGTGTAGGTCTCGGTGAACGTCTCGCCCCGTAGCGCCCGCGCGGTGTTGCCCAGGAACTTCTTGCCGATCTCGGCCGGGTTCCGGTGGGTGTAGCGGGTGCCGTCCGGCTTCATGATCGTGACGAAGTCGACGCCCGTGGCCACCCGGACGCCCTCCGCGTACGGCTGCAGCCGCGCGGTAGGGTTCGGATCGTCCAGGGCCTCCAGGACGTCGGGCGACTTGGCCACCGTCACCGCCACGCCCGTGGCCGTGCTCGCGGCCTCGTGAATGAGCAGGCCGCGCGCCTGCACCAGGGCCAGCACGGCGCCGCCGACGGCCGTCACCGCCACCACGAGCAACTGCAGGACCAACATCTGTCCCGCCAGGCTCAAGCGCCGCATAGCTATCTACTCCGTGAACGTAACTTACTCAATGGTGACCTGTGTCACGTGTG
The DNA here is from genome assembly GCF_008065375.1 of Nonomuraea sp. SYSU D8015. Classification (GTDB taxonomy): domain Bacteria; phylum Actinomycetota; class Actinomycetes; order Streptosporangiales; family Streptosporangiaceae; genus Nonomuraea. The sequence continues at coordinate 72,309 of NZ_MU084032.1, read as the reverse complement.
CAGCGCATAGTCGCACAACCGGACGTTCACTCCAACATGGCTGGAGAACCCCCCTATGCGTGATCGCACTCGCTATCTCTACCTCGCCGTCATCGCCGCGGTCCTGCTCGGGATCCTCGTCGGGTTCATCTGGCCGGACGTGGGCAAGGAGCTCAAACCGCTCGGCACCGGATTCGTCGCGCTCATCAAGATGGTGATCGGCCCGATCATCTTCTGCACCATCGTGCTCGGCGTCGGCTCGGTCCGGCAGGCGGCCAAGGTCGGCAAGGTCGGCGGCCTGGCGCTCGGCTACTTCATCGCGATGTCCACGGTCGCGCTGCTCATCGGCCTGGTGGTGGGCAACGTCATCCACCCGGGCGAGGGGCTCCAGCTCACCGACGCCGCCAGGCAGGCGGCCGAGGTGGAGGCGGCCAAGAGCGCCGAGAGCGGCAGCACGGTCGACTTCCTGCTCGGCGTCATCCCCGACACGCTGGTGTCGTCGCTGACGTCGGGATCGGTGCTGCAGGCTCTGCTGGTGGCACTTCTGACCGGGTTCGCGCTGCAGGCCATGGGCGCCAAGGGCGCGCCGATCCTGCGTGGCGTGGAGCACCTGCAGCGGCTCGTGTTCCGGATTCTCGCCATGATCATGTGGGTGACGCCGGTGGGCGCGTTCGGCGCGATCGCCGCCGTCGTGGGATCCACCGGCATCGAGGCGCTCAAGAGCCTGGCGATCATCATGGCCGCCTTCTACATCACCTGCCTGCTCTTCGTCGGCCTGGTGCTCGGCCCGATGCTGTGGCTGGTCGCCCGGATCAACCTGTGGTCGCTGCTGCGCTACCTGGGCCGCGAGTTCCTGCTGATCCTGTCCACCTCGTCGTCGGAGACGGCGCTGCCCCGGCTCATCGCCAAGATGGAGCACCTGGGCGTGAGCCGGACCGTGGCCGGCATCACGGTGCCGACCGGCTACTCCTTCAACCTCGACGGCACCGCGATCTACCTCACCATGGCCACGCTGTTCATCGCCACGGCGACCGGCTCGCCGCTGGAGTTCGGTGAGCAGGTGGCGCTGCTGCTGTTCATGATGGTCGCCTCCAAGGGCGCGGCGGGCGTGACCGGCGCGGGGCTGGCCACGCTGGCCGGCGGCCTGCAGGCGCACCGGCCCGAGCTGGTCGAGGGCGTGGGCTTCATCGTCGGCATCGACCGGTTCATGTCGGAGGCGAGGGCGCTGACGAACTTCGCCGGCAACGCCGTGGCCACCGTGCTCGTCGGCACCTGGACGGGCGAGTTCGACAAGGAGCGCGCCGGTCAGGTGCTGGCCGGGCACACCCCGTTCGACGAGGCCACGCTGCTCGACGAGGACGAGCGCGAGGAGCGCCCCGAGGCCGGGGAGCGGGAGATGGCGCGCGCCTAGGGCTTGCGGCCGACGCCCGCGTACGCCATGCGGGCGAAGTCCTCGTCGATGGGCAACGGGTGGTCGGGATCGAACGGCCACCCGTGCGGCCCCGGACCGTTGACCAGGCCCGGCGGGATGAGCTCGAAGTCGCCGAAGAAGGCGCCGATCTCCCCGCCGGACCTCGGCGTGAACGCCGCGTTGGCCTTGCGGTAGAAGTCGCTGACCTGCATCACGCGCTCGGTGGCCACGTCGTTGGTCACGTGCGAGATCGCCAGGTAGCTGCCGGGCGCGAGCGCGTCGCGATAGGCGGCCACGAACCGCTGCGGATCGTCCTCCTCGGGGACGAGGTGCAGGACGAACATCATGAGGACGGCCACCGGCCGGTCGAAGTCCAGCAGCCCGCGCACCTCCGGATCCGACAGGACCTCCTCCGGACGGCGCATGTCGGCCAGCACCATCGCCACTCGGTCGGGGTCGGCCAGCAGCGCCCGGCCGTGCACGGCCACCACCGGGTCGTTGTCGACGTAGACCACGCGAGCCTCGGGGGCGTGGCGGAGCGCCACCTCGTGCACGTTCTCCTGTGCCGGCAGACCGGAGCCGAGATCGAGGAACTGCGTGATGCCCTGCTCGCACAGGTACCGCACCAGGCGGCCGATCATCGCCCGGTTCTCCCTCGTGCCGTCGCGCACCTCGGGCAGCACACTCAGCACCATGTCGCCCAGGTCCCGGTCGGCCTTGAAGTTGTCCTTGCCGCCGAGGAAGTAGTCGTACATTCGCGCCGCGTTCGGAATGTGGGGATCTACGCCCTGCGGCGCCTCTTCTGTCATGCATCCATGATCCACTATGTAGCGATAAAACGGGACTAAACGGCGGGAAGCCGGAGGACGAATCTCGCGCCGCCCGGGCAGTCCTCCACCGTGATCTGGCCGCGGTGCGCCATCGCCACGTCCCGCGCGATGGCCAGGCCCAGGCCCGTGCCGCCGGCGTCGCGGCTGCGCGAGGCGTCCAGACGGGTGAAGCGCTCGAAGATGCGCTCGCGGTCCTCCGGGGCGATCTCGACCCCGTCGTTCTCGACCGACAGCACGGCGGTGCCGTCCTCCTTGCCCACCGTGACGTCGACGTAGGTCTCGGCGTGACGCTGGGCGTTGTCCAGCAGGTTCGTCAGCACCCTGGCCAGTTGCAGCCGTACGCCGTCGACCACCACGCCCTCGGCCAGTTCGGACCGCACGGGCACCTTGTCACTGCGGACGGACAGCTCCTGGCGCACCAGTTCGGCCAGGTCCACCCGCTCCTTGGCCGCGTCCACCCGGGAGCCGATCCTGGCCAGCAGGAGCAGGTCCGTGATGATGGCCTCCAGCCGGTCGGTGTCGCGCAGGGCGCTGCGCACCAGCGTCTCGACGTCGGTGTCGTCCGGGTAGAGCTGGGCGCTCTCCAGCTGGGCGCGCAGCCCGGCGATCGGCGTGCGCAGCTCGTGGGAGGCGTCGGAGGCGAATTGGCGCTGCTGCTGGGCCGAGCGCTCCAGCCGGGCCAGCGTGCCGTTGATGGACCTGGCCAGCTCCGCGACCTCGTCCTCGCCGGGCGGCTCGGTGACGCGGCTGCTCAGATCGCCGGCATGGACCGCGTCCAGCTCCGTGCGCATGGTCGCCACCGGCCGCAGCGCCTTCCCCGTGACCAGCCACGTCGCCCATGCCGTCAGCCCGATCAGCACGGCGATCTCGGCGAACACGATCACCTCGACGGTGCGCCCTTCCAGCACCTCCGGAGTGCGGCGGCCGGCGTAGACGACGGGAGAGTCGGCGAACATCGTCACCCGGACCGCCGTCAGGTGCACGCACTCGGTGGGCAGGCAGTTCGTGGTGCTGATGACCCGATGCTCCGGAGTGGGGAGCACGTCGCTGAGCGGCGGCAGGTTCCTGGCGGCGTCACTGCTGGCGAGAACCTGCCCGTTGGGGCCGACGACCTGGATCAGATCCACCGAGGGGTTGGGCACGGGGATGGCGGCGCCCATGGGCAGGGCGCCGCCGCGCATCTCGTACGCGATCCGCTCGGCGGTGTCACGGGTGCTCTGGTACACGCTGCCCTCGACCAGCGCCCGCCCCACGATGACGCCGACGATGCCAATGGGGATCAGCACGAGGGCGGCTACGGCCGTCGCGATGAGGGTGACGCGCCCCCGTAGGGACCTCGCCCACAGGGCTGACACCCCCCGACACTACCGAGAGTGACTACAGCCATATGTCGCGTAAAAGGAAAGATTCCCCCAATGTCAGCGTTGGACCCAGACCGCGGTGTCCGGCGGGATCGACCCGTCGGCCGCCAGCGGGCCGCTGGACAGCAGCACCCGGCCCGCGGTGCGCAGGTCGGCGTCCAGGCGCACCGGCTCCTCGCCCGTGTTGAGCACCACCACCAGGCCGGGGTCGCGCTCGATGGCCAGCACGTCCTTGGGGGAGTCGAGCCACGTGAGCGTGCCGCCGCCGAGCGCCGGGTGCTCCCTGCGGATCTTCAGTGCGGCCCGGTAGAGGTTCAGCGTGGAGTCCGGGTCGTCCTCCTGGGCCTCGGCCGACAGCCCCGTCCACTCCGGCGGGATCGGCAGCCACGGATCCCGCCAGCCGCAGCCGGGGGCGGTGGTCCAGGGGAGCGGCACCCGGCAGCCGTCGCGGCTCTCGCCGCGGCGCTTGAAGGCCGGGTCCTGGCGCAGCTCGTCGGGCAGGTCGAGGACCTCGGGCAGTCCCAGCTCCTCGCCGTTGTAGAGGTAGGCCGAGCCGGGGAGGGCCAGCATGAGCAGCGTGGCCGCCCGGGCGCGGGCGAGGCCGCCGTGGCGGGTGACGTGCCGGGGCTTGTCGTGGTTGGACAGCACCCACGTGGTGGGCGCGCCGACCAGCTCGGCCTCCTTCAGCGACTTCTCGATGACCGCGCGGAACGACTTGGCGTGGAAGTCGGCCATCATGAACTCGAAGTTGAACGCCTGGTGCAGCTCGTCCGGCCCCACGTAGCGGGCCAGCCGCTGGGGCGAGGACACCCACGCCTCGGCCACGGCCATCCGCCCGCCGGGGTAGGAGTCGAGGATCGGCCGCCACTCGCGGTAGATGTCGTGCACGCCGTCCTGGTCGAAGTACGGCAGCTGCTCGTCGCCCAGCATCTCGGCCTGCGGGCCCTCCTTCGGCCCCACGTCGGGCAGGCCCGCGGCCTTGATCATGCCGTGCGCCACGTCCACCCGGAAGCCGTCCACGCCCCGGTCCAGCCAGAAGCGCAGGATGTCGCGGAACTCGGCGCGCACCTCCGGGTTCTCCCAGTTGAGGTCCGGCTGCTCCGGCGCGAACAGGTGGAGGTACCACTGCCCGTCCTCGACCTGCGTCCACGCCGGCCCGCCGAAGATCGACTCCCAGTCGTTGGGCCGGTCGCGGAAGATGTAGCGGTCGCGCAGCCCGGCCTTGAACCACGGGTGCTGGTCGGAGGAGTGGTTCGGCACCAGGTCCACGATGACCCTGATGCCCTTGTCGTGGGCCTCGGCGACGAGCGCGTCGAAGTCGGCGAGCGTGCCGAACATGGGGTCCACGTCGCGGTAGTCGGCCACGTCGTAGCCGCCGTCGGCCATCGGGGAGGTGTAGAAGGGGCTCAGCCAGATGGCGTCGACGCCCAGGTCGGCGAGGTAGCCCAGACGGGCGCGCACGCCTTCGAGGTCGCCCATGCCATCGCCGTCGGCGTCGGCGAAGCTCCGCGGGTACACCTGATACACGACGGCGTCGCGCCACCAGTCGTCATTGGCGAGCATGACTGTCCTTCCCCCGGATGGCCCGAGATGTCGGGTGATGTTCCGGTGAAGGATGTCGTGGTCGTCCTTGGCCGGTCAAGTGCAACTTGCGGAAAGTTGCAGATCTCACGTCCCCGTCTTGTCGTCCTGTTTCGCAAGTTCTTCCATTGCTTGCCATGAGCGGTAAAAGGAGTGTGGCGCTACAGCGAGTGAGCAGCTACGGTACCTCTGCTGGTTCCGCTTTCAACTAGATAGTGGTGTGCTCGATGAGGTTGCTGTCCGTAGCCGTCATGGCCTCGCTCCTGCCCGCCGTCCCCGCCACGGCGGCCTCGGCCCAGGCCGGTACGACGTACTACGTCGACTCGAAGGCGGGTGACGACGCAGCGGCCGGCACCAGCGCGAGCGCGGCGTGGAAGTCGCTCGACAAGGTCAACGCCGCCGACCTCAAGCCGGGCGACACCATCGCCGTCAAGCGCGGCAGCGCCTTCACCGGCACCCTCACCCTGGCCGCCAAGGGCACCGCCGCCCGGCCCATCTCCGTCAAGGCGTACGGCACCGGCCCGCTCGCCAGGATCAGCGGCGGCACCGACGCCGACTGCGTGATGATCGCGGGCAACCACTGGCGGGTCAGCGGCCTGCGGGCCTCCGGCTGCCGCTGGGCGGGCTTCCAGATCGACGGCGACGACAACCAGCTGTCGGGCGTGCAGGCCGACCGCAACATCGCCGGTGTCTTCGTCACGGCGTCCGGCTCGCGCAACATCATCCGCGACAGCGTCCTGACCGACAACAACCGGATGAGCGTCAACGACAAGGGCGGCGACGACGACTCCGGCGCCTTCGGCGTGCTGCTCAACGGCGACGACAACGTGGTGACCGGCAACACCATCACCGGCAGCTTCGCCAAGAGCGAGGACTACGGCACCGACGGCGCCGCCGTCGAGATCTTCAACGGCGACCGCAACGTGGTCACCCGCAACGTCTCCAGGGACAACGAGACGTTCACCGAGCTCGGCGCCCAGAAGGGCAAGACCGCCACCGGCAACGTCTTCGCCTTCAACGTCGTGACCTCCTCCCGCAGCCGCGGCTCCTTCCTCATCACCCGCGGCTCCGGCCACATCGTCGGCCCGGTCAAGGGCACGGTGGCCGTGCACAACTCGGTCTACCTGCCCGCCAAGGACACCGTCGGCTGGTCCTGCCACGACGGCTGCGCCCCCTCGATCCTCAAGCTCCGCAACAACGTCATCGCCGTCGGCGGCGAGGCCGGCTGGGAGGACGGGTCGGGCGCCGACGAGGCCGGCAGCGTCTACCAGGGCCGCACGAGCAAGTTCAAGCTCGGGCCGAAGTCGATCATGGCGGACCCGAGGTTCGTCTCCCGCACGGACCTGCGCCTGCGGCCCGGCTCCCCGGCGCTGGGGCGCGGCCTGTCCCTCACCCACAAGTGGTACGGCGGCAAGACCTACGCCAGGGACGCCGCCGGCAAGCTCGTGGCCGGCGCGCCCGACGCGGGCGCGTACCAGCAGTGACGCTCTGAAGCACCGCCCCACGATGCCTCCCGGCGGGCGGACGCGGCGTTCTGACGGTGGCGGTGTCTAAAGTGGGCCCGTGCTTGAACCAGATCTTCGCGGGCCGCTCGTCAGGCAGCTCGCCGAGTCCGACGCCCCCCGCCGCTACTGGCACATGGCCGACGAGGACGGCCGCGCCTGGCTGTTCGAGAGCGTCGAGGGCGACGGCGAGCACTGGGCGATCAGGCAGGTCGAGGTGGGCGCCGATCGCGCCGCCCGGCGCTACTGGTGGCGGCGGCTGCAGGACGAGCAGGGGTTCCTCACCGACCAGCCGCTGGAGATCTGGGAGCTGACCGAGATCACCGAGGCCGCCTTCGAGGCCGTCTGGCAGGCGTCGGCCTGACCCGTTGTCCCGGCTGAGCGTGGCTCCCGCCGCACACCTGCTGGTCCGCCGCGTTCCGGCTGACCGGACTCTGGCGGGGCCGCTCGGCGGTGACGCCGTGCAGCTGCTGCGGCGGCCCGTCGATCCCGGGGTCGCTCGTTCGACGACCTGACGAGAGGCCGCGAGCGAGAGGAGCCTGCGGTGGGGGACATCGACGGCATCGACCACCACCCGCCCGACCAGGACCATGACCCGTCGGAAGACCATGACCTGCCGGAAGACCGGGACCTGCCGGAGGGTCGCGATCCGGGCGAAGGGGAGGTCGGTCGCGGGAACGCGTTCGTCTTCTTCAACGATCTCGACGGCAACGGATGGATCCTGCGGGAGGCGGACGACTAGCCGAGCCCTCCCACACCGTGGATGATCAGGTCGATCGCCGCGTCGAAAGTGCGGTCGACCTCTTCGGGATCGTCCGGGATGTGCCCCTGGACCTCGAACATGATGAGACCGGAGACGAAGGCGTGCAGCACGTCGCTCGTCCTGCGCACGTCCGCCTCCTGCACCCCGGCCAGCCGCAGGATCCGGGCGAGCACCTCCCACAGCTCCATCCCCCGGTCGGCGATGATCTGCGGGTGGTTGTGGACGTAGGTCCACATGGCCGGGTGCGCCCGCGCGTGCCGGTGGTAGGCCAGCCCCAGCGCCCTGAGCTGGTCCTGCCACGGCGTGCCGTCGTCCGGCGGCAGGTCCATCCGCGCCGCCGCCGTGGCGCAGATCAGCTCCAGCAGCCTCTCCTTGCTCTTCACGTGGTGGTAGAGGGACATGGGGTTGACGTCCAGCTCCGCCGCCAGTTTGCGCATGGACAGGCCCTCCACGCCGCCCTCGTCCATCAGCCGCAGGGCGGTGGAGGTGATCTCTTCGAGAGTCAGAGGGGCACCTCTGCGCGCGCTCACTGCCATACACCGTATGGTAGCGTCAGCCATACGGTGTATGGCTGACGTCTAGGGAGCATTCATGTCGCGCATCCCCGCCCCACAGGGCCTGCCCATCCTGGGCAACACGCTGCAGATTCCCTCGCACTCGCCGATCGAGTACTTCGTCCAGGTGGCCTCCGACTACCAGCAGGAGGGCATCTTCCGGATCGAGGTCGCCGGCCGTACGATCGTGCTGGTCTTCGACCCCGACCTGGTGGCCGAGGTGTGCGACGAGAGCAGGTTCGTCAAGCGCATCAAGCCGCCGCTGTCGATCGTGCGCGACTTCGCCGGCGACGGGCTGTTCACCGCGCAGCACGACGAGCCGGTGTGGGGACACGCGCACCGCATCCTCATGCCGGCCTTCAGCCAGCGCTCGATGAAGGCGTACTACCCGCAGTTCCTGGAGGTCGCCGAGCAGCTCGTCGAGTCGTGGGCAGGCCGCCAGGGGGAGGACCTGCCCGTCGCCGACGACATGACCAGGCTCACGCTCGACACGATCTCGCTGACCGGGTTCGGCTACCGGTTCAACTCGTTCGACTCGCCCGAGCTGCACCCGTTCCTGCAGGCCATGGGCGGCGCGCTGACCGAGGCCATGCTCCGCAACCAGCAGCTGCCGCTCGTCAACCGGCTCAGGCGCCGGCAGGAGGCGGCTTACCGGCGCGACATCGCCACCATGCAGGAGCTCGTCGACGACGTGATCAGGCGGCGCCGGGCCGAGGGCGGCGACGGCGCCAAGGACCTGCTCGGCCTCATGCTGGAGGCGTCCGACCCGCAGACCGGCGCCCGCCTGTCGGACGAGAACATCCGCAACCAGGTCCTCACCTTCCTCATCGCCGGCCACGAGACCACCAGCGGCCTGCTCTCCTTCGCTCTGTACAACCTGCTGCGCGAGCCCCACACGCTGGCCCGCGCCTACGACGAGGTCGACCGGCTGCTGCCGGGCGACGAGCCGCCGGCGTACGAGACCGTGATGAAGCTCGACGTGATCCCGCGCATCCTGGAGGAGACGCTGCGGGTCTGGTCGCCGATCCCGGCGTTCAACGTCAGCGCCGTCGAGGACACCACGCTCGCCGGTTACCGCATCCCCGAGGACCAAGCCGTCGTCGTGCTGCTTCCGGCGCTGCACCGCCACCCGAAGGCGTGGGAGCGGCCCGACGAGTTCGACATCGACCGCTGGCTGCCGGAGAACAAGAAGGCCCACCACCCGGCCGCGTACAAGCCGTTCGGCAACGGCGAGCGGGCCTGCATCGGCCGCCAGTTCGCGCTCACCGAGGCCAGACTGGCGCTGGCGATGATCCTGCGCCGCTTCGCGCTGTCCGACCCCGACGCCTACCGCATGAAGATCAAGCAGACGCTCACGCTCAAGCCCGACGGGTTCACGCTCCGGGCGCGCGAGCGCCGCGCCCACGAGCGCACCGTCGCCGTCACCGAGCAGGCCCGGGAGGTCGAGGAGCAGGAGATCGCCGTCACCGGCGTGCCGCTCACCGTCGCGTACGGCTCCAACCTCGGCACCAGCGCCGACATCGCCGAACGGCTGGCCGAGCGGGCCGGGCGGGCCGGGTTCGGCGTCACGCTCACCACCCTCGACGAGCTCCGGCCGCCGGGCGAGGGCCTGCTGATCGTGGTCGCCTCCTCCTACAACGGCAAGGCTCCGGACAACGCCCAGCGCTTCGACGCCCTCGAGGCGCTTCCCGACCTGTCCGGGGTGCGCCTGGCGGTGCTGGGCTGCGGGAACACGCAGTGGCCGACGTACCAGGAGTTCCCGCGGCGGGCGTACGAGAAGCTGACGGCCGCCGGCGCGGCGCCGCTGATCGAGCGGGGCGAGGCCGACACCGACGGCGACTTCGACGGCGACGTGTCGGCCTGGACGGCGCGGTTGTGGGCGGCGCTGGCCGAGGAGTACAGCGCCTCCCCCGACACCGCCGGGCCGCGCTACGAGATGGAGGTGCTCACCGAGGCCGAGGTCAGGCCGGCCGTCGTCTCCGAGCGCGCCTTCCCTCTCACCGTCGTCTCCAACGAGGAGCTGACCGGCGACCCCGCCGGGCTCTGGGATTTCTCGATCGAGGCGCCCCGGCCCGGCGTGCGCTCCATCGTGGCCCGGCTGCCCGAGGGCGTGACGTACGAGGCCGGCGACCACGTGGCCGTCTTCGCCAAGAACGACCCCGAGCTGGTCGAATGGGCGCTGCGCTGCCTGCGCGTCCCCCGGGAGCAGGTGGTGCGGCTGCGCGCCGCCGGGGTCACCCACCTGCCCGTGGACACGCCGGTGACGGCCGGCCTGCTGCTGACCGAGTTCGCCGAGCTGCAGGAGGTCGCCACCCGCGCCGACCTGGAGGCGCTGGCCGCCCACACGGCCTGCCCATGGACCCGCGGCCAGCTGGCCGAGCTGACCGCCGCCTACGCAGACGAGATCCTCGCCAAGCGCGTCTCCCCGCTGACCCTGCTGGAGCGCTTCCCCGCGATCGAGCTGCCTCTGCCGGTGTTCCTGGAGATGGCCGGGCCGATCAAGCCACGCTACTACTCGGTGTCCTCCTCGCCTCTGGCCGACCCGTCGCTGGTGCGGCTCACGGTCGGCCTCGTCGAGGGGCCCGCCTGGTCCGGAGCCGGCACCTACCAGGGCATGTGCTCGGCCTACCTGGCCGGGCTAAAAGAGGGCGAGGTGTTCTACGGCTACGTCCGCGTCCCCGCCCCGCCGTTCCGGCTCCCGGACGACCCCGCCACGCCGGTGATCCTGGTCGGCCCCGGCACCGGGTTCGCGCCGCTGCGCGGCTTCCTCGAAGAGCGCGTCCTCACCGGCGCCGCCGGGCCGGCCGCGGTGTTCACGGGCTGCCGCCACCCCGGGCACGACCTGCTGTACGCGGACGACCTGGCCGCCTGGGGCGTCACCGCGCACACCGCGTTCTCGGCCGTGCCGGGTCACCCGTACCGGTTCGTCCAGGACGCCGTCGCCGCGCACGCCGACGAGGTGTGGGAGCTGCTCGAACAGGGCGCCCATGTGTACGTCTGCGGCGACGGCCTGCGGATGGCGCCCGCCGTGCGTCAGACGCTCCTCGACATCCACCGGGACCGGACCGGCGAGGACGGCGCCGCCTGGCTGGCCGGTCTGGAGGCCGACGGCCGCTACCAGCAGGACGTGTTCGCCTGATCCCGGGGCCCTGGTCAGCAGAAGACGGTGGCCAGGGCCTTCGGCAGGGCGTCGGCCGGGACCTGCCCGGTGTACGGGTTCGCGGAGATCACGACGGTCCGGCCGTCGTCCGAGCGCAGCGCGTACGTGAGGTAGCCGAAGATGCCGCCGCTGTGCCCGTACACGCTCTTGCCGCAGGTCAGCTCGAACTCCTGGAGGCCGAGGCCGTACCCCATGCCCTCGCCCGCCTGGCGCATGGTCCGCATCTGCTTGAGGGCGGACGCGCTGGTCAGCTCGCCGCTCATGAGGGCCTGGAAGAAGCGGGTCAGGTCCGCCGTGGTCGAGATCATCTCGCCCGCCCCGTACTCCAGCGACGGGTTGATCCTGGTGGCGTCCACGATCTTGCCGTTGTGCATGGCGTAGCCGCGGGCGTGCGGCCTCGGCATGGATGTGTTGTGGCCCGGCATACGTGTGGGTCAGGCCGAGCGGGCGCAGGATCCTGGCCTTGATCGCGTCGGCGTACGGGGCGCCCGTCAGCTTCTCGATCAGCATGGCGGCCACCACGTAGTTGGTGTTGGAGTACCGCCACCCCGTGCCCGGCGTCTTGAAGTAGGGCGGCCTGGACCGGCCGACGGCCAGCAGCTCCTGGGGCGTCTGGTCGTACAGGGTCTCGACCGGCCGGTAGTCCCGCGCCGACCAGCCGGGGATGCCGGCGCCCGCGTAGTCGAACAGGCCGCTGGTGTGGTCGAGCACCTGCCGCACGGTGATCGCGCTGCCCTCGGGCAGCGCGCCGGGCAGATGCCGGGCGATCGGGTCGTCGAGGGAGAGCTTGCCCTCGTCGGCGAGCTGGAGCACGACGACGGCCACGAAGGTCTTGGTGACGCTGCCGATCCGGAAATGCCCCGCGGCGTCGGCGGGCTTGCGCGAGATCACGTCGCGGTAGCCGGCCGCGGCCGTCCAGTCCTCGCCGTTCCCGCTCACCCGGACCAGCGCGGCCGAGACGGCCTTGCTCTTCACCAGGGCGTCAAGCTGTTGTTCCAGGGAGTCCTGGGCGGTGGGGGAGAGCGTGGTCACGGTGAGGGCGAGTGAGGCGATGCTGTTGAGAATCATGGGGACGACGTTAGGGATCATGGGGCAGGCCGGACCATGCGGCTGACCGTACGATGACCTGTGGAAAACCGGAGCCGCCGTTTATCGACAATCCGGACTTAAGCCTTCATCTTGGGATATAACCGCAGCATGTACGACATATCCGTGGAACATGCTCGAAACCTTTCCACGGCACTGTGAGAGCTCTGGAAAGGGGGGGCGATGCTGCTGCGACTGAGGGTGTCGCTGCCGGACCGGCCGGGTGGGCTGGGACAGGTGGCCAAGGCGCTGGGCGCGCTGGGAGCCGACATCCTGCAGGTCACCGTGCTCGAACGCGAGGCCGGGCGGGCCGTCGACGATTTCACCGTCTCCTGGCCGGGCCCCGTGACCCCGGCGGAGGCCCGCCAGCGGCTGTCCGCCGTGCCGGGCGTGCGGGTGGAAGGGGTCTGGGCGACCAAGGAGGTGCCGGGCTCGGCGCTGGACTACGACCTGCTCATGCACGTCGTGTCCGAGCCGGCGCGGGGTTTCGCCACGCTCGTCGACGCGTTGCCCGGGTTGTGCGGGGCGGAGTGGTCGCTGGCCGTCGCCGACGGCGCCGTACGGCATGCCTCGCTGGCCGCGCCTACCAGCTTCGACCTGCCCGAGCCGCCGCCCCGCGCCGTCGCGCTGGACGCCCGCGACCTGCGGCTCATGCTGCTGCCCGTGGTGACGCAGGGCATGCACGTGGTCGTGGCCCGCGCCGAGGGTCCGGTGTTCCACCGCGCGGAGCTGGAACGCGCCGCCCGGATCGTGGACGTGGTGGCCAAGCTGGCCGCGCGTGTGTAGAGGTGAGCGGACGATTGACCGGGTAAGTGCCGAGTTATTAACGTGAGCTGCCTGATCAGTCGGCGGACCAGGGATCGAGGCAGATGGATTTCGAGCTGACCGGCGAGCAGAAGGCCTTCCGCGAGACCCTGCGCGCCTTCGTGGAGAAAGAGATCCTCCCGGTCGCCACCGAATGGGAGCACTCCGGCAGATACCCGGCCGAGATCATCGACAAGATGAAGCAGATGGGGCTGTTCGGCCTGTCCGTGCCGGAGGAGTACGGCGGCATGGGGGCCGACATGGTCTCGTTCGCGCTGGTCTTCGAGGAGATCGCGCGGGGCTGGATGGGCGTGGCCGGCACCATCGGGTCCCATTCGCTCGCCTGCTGGATGATCGCCCGCCACGGCACCGAGGAACAGCGGCGGCTCCACCTCGAAGACCTCGCCAGCGGCGCCCGGCGCACCGCGATCGCGCTCACCGAGCCCGGTGCGGGCACCGACCTGCAGGGCATCCGGACGCGGGCGGTACGCGACGGCGACCACTACGTCGTGACCGGCACCAAGACCTGGATCACCAACGCCCGCCACGCCGACCCGCTGCCCGTCCTCGTCAAGACCTCGATCGCCGAGCCCGCGCACAAGGGCATGTCCGTGCTGCTCGTCGACCCGTCCTCGCCGGGCTTCAGCGTCAGCCGCGACCTGCCCAAGCTGGGCTACAAGGGCACGGAGACCTGCGAGGTGGTGCTCGACGAGGTGCGCGTGCCGGTGTCCTGCCTGCTCGGCGGCGTCGAGGGGCGCGGCATGCAACAGGTGCTCGGCGGTTTGGAGCTCGGGCGCATCAACATCGCCGCCCGCGCCGTCGGGGTCGCCCAGGCCGCGTACGACGCCGCCCTCGCCTACGCCAAGGAGCGGACCGCCTTCGGGCAGCCGATCGCCGAGTTCCAGGCCATCCAGCTCAAACTGGCCGACCTGGCCACCGAGATCCAGGCGGCGCGGCTGCTCACGTACTGGGCGGCGTCCCGGGCCGACGGCGGCGAACGGGTGGACATGGAGGCGGGCATGGCCAAATACTTCACCTCCGAAGTGGCGCTCAAGGCGTCACTGGAGTCCATGCGGATCCACGGCGGGTACGGCTATTCGCAGGAGTTCGTGGTCGAGCGGCTCTACCGGGACGCGCCGCTGATGGCGATCGGTGAGGGCACCAACGACATCCAGCGGCTGGTGATCGCCCGGGCGCTCGTCTCCGGCAAGGGGAGGATCGGCTGGTGAGCGTCACCTCTTCCGCCCCGGCCCGCTCGACGCCGCTTATGCCCCCCGCCTGGTGGCCGGCGCCCGGCGGGCGGACCTGTGACTAGTCGTGTCTGGGCAGGCCGGAGACCTCGTGGTCGGCGTGGAACATGGCCTCCGCGATGAGCGCCCTCACGTGTGAGTCCCTGGCCCGGTAGAGCACGCGGCGGCCCTCTCTGCGCGTGTCCACCAGTCCTGCCAGGCGGAGCTTGGCGAGGTGCTGCGACACCGAGGGGCGGGGAACGCCGATGGCCTGGGCCAGCGAGTTCACATCCGATTCGCCGGACGACAACAGCCACATCAACCGGAGCCTGGTGGCGTCGCTGAGCATGCGGAACGCGTCGACGGCCGCGTTGACCTGGGCGGGAGTGGGTTGCTCCTGCGACGCATTGGCACCTGAGGTGTTGTCGCGTGCGTACATGACTACATATCCTGGTCAAAAGGGATGAATAGCGCAAGCGAGGGATGCCATGGCGGACCAGCGGGATTCCGGTACGACACCGCACCATGCCCATCCCGACGGGGCCCATCCCGACGGGGCCCATCCCGATGCCGGCCGTCCCGATGGGGCCCATCGGGATGGGACCCGTCCCGATGGACAAGGACATGGTCACGGACATGGTCACGGCCACGGTCATGGGCACGATCATGGACCTGGTCACGGTGACGGACATGGAGCGCACGGGCACGGCCACGGGCATGGTCACGGGCATTCCGGGCGCGAGGGCGGGCGCGGGGCGCGGCGAGGGCTGAAGGCGGCGCTCGGGCGGGTCGCCCACGCCGTCGCGCCGCACAGTCACGACACCGCCGACAAGACCGACGCCGCCCTGGAGTCCAGCAGTCGCGGGATGCGCGTGCTGGCCATCTCGTTCGCCGTCCTCATGGCCACCGCCGCCGTCCAGGCCGTGATCGTGCTGGCGTCCGGCTCGGTCGCGCTGCTCGGTGACACCTTGCACAACCTCGCCGACGCGCTCACCGCCGTCCCGCTGGCCATCGCGTTCTCGGTCGGCCGCCGCGCCGCCACCCGCCGCTTCACGTACGGGTACGGCCGCGCGGAGGACCTCGCGGGCATCGTCATCGTGCTGCTCATCGCCGGCTCGGCGGCCCTGGCCGGGTACGAGGCCGTCGAGCGGCTGATCGATCCCCAGGACATCCGGGCCGTCTGGTGGGTGGCGGCCGCGGGCGTGGTCGGGTTCCTGGGCAACGAGTGGGTGGCGCGATACCGGATCAAGGTCGGCAGGGAGATCGGGTCGGCCGCGCTGGTCGCCGACGGCCTGCACGCCAGGACCGACGGCTTCACCTCGCTGGCCGTCCTGCTGGGCGCGGGCGGCGCCGGGCTCGGCTTCCCCATCGCCGACCCGATCGTCGGCCTGCTGATCACCGGTGCCATCTGCTTCGTCCTGCGCGACGCGGCCCGCGAGATCTACCACCGGCTCATGGACGCCGTGGACCCCGAGCTCGTCGACGCCGCCGAGCGCATCATCGCCACCGTGGACGGGGTTCAGCGGGTCGGGTCCGTACGGCTGCGATGGATCGGGCATGCGCTCCACGCCGAGGTGGAGATTTTCGTCGATCACGACATGTCGGTCGTGGATGCGCACGCGGTGGCCGTCGAGGCCGAGCACCGGCTCATCCACGAGTTGCCGCGCCTGAGGGCGGCGACCGTTCACACCGACCCCCACGGCCCCGACGGCGCCGACCACCACGCCACCTTGTCCACCCACCGCACCACCTGACCCCGGCGCGGCCGCACGGGCTCCACGCGGCAGGCACCCGTCCGCGATGCGAGCCGACCGTCTCCGGGAGGGCGGCCTTTCACCGAGAGAAGCCCTCTGAGCCTGCTGCCGCCCCGCCGCCGGGGCGCTTCGGCCCGTGGGCGAGCATGCGCCCTGGATACGCCCGTGAGCGGGTTCGCCGCCGCGCCCCGGCGGCGTGAGTGCCGAGTGCTGTGAGCGGCGCGAACGCCGAGGCTGGGCTGGCGTGCGTCTTCGTGGGGCGAGGGCTTCGACCTGCGGCCCGAGCCGCGTATGCCCGGAGAGGGCCGCATCACCCCGTCCCGTACGGGTATGTTGATGCGGGTGTCCGCCGCCGCCCCAGCCCTGCCCGCCGCCTCCACATCTTCACCCACCGTCACCAGGCTGGCCTGGCTCGACGCGTTGCGCGGCATCGGCGCGCTGGCCGTCGTGGCCGAGCACCTGCTCCCCTGGTTCCTGCCCGCGCTCCGGCCGTACTGGTTCAGTCTGGGCGTCTACGGCATCCTGGTGTTCTTCCTGGTCAGCGGCTACATCATCCCCACGTCGCTGGAGCGGCACGGCGACGTGCGGGCGTTCTGGATCAGCCGGATCTTCCGCCTCTACCCGCTCTACCTGAGCGTGATCGCCCTTGTCCTGGCCCTCGCATGGTGGGTGCCGGTGCGCGGGGAGGTGCCGCGGGACGGCAGCGCGGTGGCGGCGCACGCGACCATGCTGCTCGACGTCGTGAGCGTGGGCGGCGTGGCCGACACGATGTGGACGCTGTCGTACGAGATGGTGTTCTACCTCATGGTCACGGCGTTGTTCCTGGTCGGGGCGCAAGGCCGCAGCGGGCTGATGTCGATGCTGTTCGCCGCCGGTGCGGTGGTGGTGGGGCTGGTCGCGTCGGGCGCGGTGCTGGTGGGCGCGTGGCCGGCGTACGTCACGGGCGCGCTGTTCGCGGCCGGGCTGGTGTGCGTGATGTGGGGCCGGGGGCGTACGGCGGCGGCCTGCCTGCTCGGCCTGATGGCGCTCGCGTCGCTGCTGCTGAGCAGCCGGGTGCCGTGGCTGGGGACGGCGGTGCTGGCGGTCATGTTCGCGGGCACGGCCATCCGCCGGTGGGAATGCGGCACGGGCGGCCTCTGGCCGGTGGCGGTCACGACGGGCCTGGTGGCGATCGCGCCCCTGTGGGCCGTCGAGGGCGGCTGGTGGTGGGTGCAGGCGAATGTGTGGTTCACCACGATCGCGCTGGCCGGGGCCACGTTCGCGGGCGCGATGGCGTTGCGCGGACGGCGGCTGCCCCGGGCGATGGTCTGGCTCGGCCTGGTCAGCTACTCGCTCTACCTGGTGCATCATCCGCTGCTGAAGTACTTCGTGGAGATCACCGGTGATCTGCGGCGGGCGGAGCTGCCGTACCAGCTGGGCATGGCCGCGCTGGCCCTGGCGGCGGTGCTGGGCGTGAGCGCGCTGGCCTACCGCTACATCGAGCGGCCCGGCCAGGCGCTGGGCCGCCGGATCTCAGGCCGGAGCGCCCGCGGGCTCCAGGGCGGGACCGATCAGGGGGTGGCGGGACAGTGCCCGCGCCACGACGGGGTCCTCGGCCATGAGGAAGGCCAGGTGCCTGACGGCGTGGGCGACCACGTTGGCCAGGGCGACCCGCTCAGGTGACGGCGTCGCCGGGGCCTCGCCGCGGGCGATCTCCAGCACCGGCGCCTCGATCGCGGGCAGCGAGGGCGACGGATCGGGGCAGACCGCGTACGTCAGCACGATCCCGCCGTCCGGTTCGTAGCGCCAGCTGGTGGAATGCACGACGGTGTCCGGATCGGCGGCCGCCACCCCGCTGAGCCGCCGCGCGGCCTCATCAGGGCTTTCCCCAGGCCATGGCCGGGTCATGGCATGCCGGTATGACCACCGATTGTCGGTGCCCACCCGTAGCATGAGCGTCTCAACCGATACCACGTGTCTTCCCGTCACCGCCAAGAGCTTACTGCCAATCATATGCAACTGCGTGCCGGCCGCATATGTCGCCCGCTCTTGAACCCCGCGGCGAGCCCGGCTGTAGTCGATGGCGTGCGAGAGAGAGGCCGACAGTGATGCCCGGTTTGCTGGTGCTGATGGGGTCGGGCGAGACGAGCCCGACCATGGTCGAGGTCCACCGCGCCGCGACGCGGACGCTGCGCGCGGGTGCGCGGGCCGTGTTGCTCGACACCCCCTACGCCTTTCAGGAAAACCGCGCCGACATCTCGGCCCGCGCCCGCCGATACTTCGCCCACAGCGTCGGCCTGGATGTCGAGGTGGCCACCGGGATCGCCGGCGCCGACTGGGTCTTCTCGGGGCCGGGGAGCCCGACCTACGCGCTCGACCGGTGGTGCGACTCCGGCGTGGCCGGCGACCTGCGGGCCCGGGTCCGCGCCCGGCAGGGGGTGACCGTGCTGGCCTCGGCGGCGGCCTGCACGGCCGGGCTCGCCACGGTGCCCGTCTACGAGATCTACAAGGTGGGCGCGGAGCCGCACTGGCGTGAGGGCCTCGACCTGCTGGAGCCGCTCGGCCTGCAGGCCGTGCTGATCCCGCACTTCGACAACGCCGAGGGCGGCACCCACGACACCCGCTACTGCTACCTGGGCGAGCGCCGGCTGTCCCGCATGGAGCGCGAGCTGCCGCCCGGCACCGCGGTCCTCGGGATCGACGAGCACACCGCCGTCGTCATCGACCTGGAGAGCCAGGCCGTGCAGGTGGCCGGACGGGGCGGGCTGACCGTCCGGCGGCCCGGCTCGGCGACGGTGCTGCCCGCGGGCACCCGCACCGACCTCGCCGAGCTCCGCCGCCTGGCCGAGGGCGTCGCGGGCACGTCCGTGCCGCCGCCCCCGGTGGCGGAGGCCGCGCCCGCCGAGGTGACGCTGGAGGAGACCATCCGCTCGTGCGAGGAGCGGTTCGCGGCCGCGGCGGGCGAGCCGGACCTGGTGGCGGCGGCGCAGATCGTGCTCGACCTCGAAGCGGAGATCGTCAAGTGGGCGGCCGACACCGAGGAGGACGCCGGCGGGGTCGACCAGGCGCGGGAGCTGATGCGGCTGCTGATCGCCCGCCTCGGCGAGCTCGCCTCCACCGGCGGCCTCCGCTCCCTGGTCGAGCCGCTGCTCGCGCTCCGGGCGGAGCTGCGGGAAGAGGGACGGTACGACGTGGCGGACGCGTTGCGCGCGGCGATGCACGCGGGTGGCGTCGTGGTCGAGGACACCCCGGACGGGCCTCGCTGGGCCCCTGCGCCGTGATCGGGGGCGCTAACGGCGCGGGGGGTCGATGCGGGCGCCGTCCAGAGTGAAGATCATGATGCGGGAGAGGTCGACGGCGACCTTGGCGGCGTCGCCGGTGCGCCAGACGGGCCGGTTGCCCAGGCGGACGATCAGGTCGGAGCGGCGGTGGATGCCGCTGTTCGGGTGCTGGCCCACCCGCTCCTGCTCCTGATGCTCCTCCTTCGGCGATGAGAACAGCCGCCGCACCAGCCCCGACAGCTTGCCCGAGCCGTTCTTGTCGCCGTTGACGCGCCCGCGCGGGTCCGGCGGTTCGGGCACCGGCACGGCCGGCATGCCGCACTCGAGATACGCCAGCCATTCGTGCCCGTGATACTCCAGCGCCCGCACCCGCCCGAAGAACGACGGCCCGTCGTACGACTCCGGCACCGGCGCCAGCCCGTCGGGCCGCAGCCCCACCAACACCTGCCCGCCCGTGTGCTGCGAGATGGCGTACGCCCTGGGATCGCTCCACGGGAGCGTGAGCCGGTGCGGGCCGAAATCGAGCAGCACATATTGGTTCTGCGGCGTCCTGACACCCGCCGCCAACAGGTTCAACTGCTGGGAGTTGAGAAAAGCCGCCACGAACGCCGTCGCTGGATCGTTGTAAATCTGCGCCGGAGTTCCCACGTCCTGCAGGACGCCGCGATTCAGAATGGCGATCCTGTCCGCCAGCGTCAGCGCCTCCACCTGGTCGTGCGTCACGTAGATCGTCGTGACCCCGAGCGACCTGACCAGCGCCGAGATCTCCATGCGCAGCTCGGTGCGCATGCCGGCGTCCAGGTTCGACAGCGGCTCGTCCATCAGGAACAGCTTGGGCTGCCGGACGATCGCCCGGCCCATCGCCACGCGCTGGCGCTGGCCGCCGGAGAGCGTGCCCGGCCGGCGGTCGAGCGTCTCGTCGATATGCAACGCCTTCGACAGCTCCGTGACGCGCTCACGCACCATGTTCGGGTCCGACTTGGCGATCTCCAGGGGGAAGGAGATGTTCCCGCGCACGGTCCGGTGCGGGTAGAGCGCGCCGTTCTGGAAGACCATGGCGACGTCGCGGTCGCGCGGCGCCAGGTGGTTGGCGATCTGCCCGTCGAGCCAGAGCTCCCCTTCGGTGATCTCCTCCAAGCCTGCGATCATGCGGAGCAGCGTGGACTTTCCGCAGCCCGAAGGGCCGAGGAGGACGAGGAATTCGCCGGCCTCAGCTCGCAGGCTCAGCCGGTCGACAGCGAGATGGCCGCCCGGATACACCTTGGTCACTTTGTCGAGAACGACGGAGCTCATTGGCCCACACCTTGCACGCGTGTCACCTGTGACAGGGCTGATTGAAGAGGTAGTACATCGCGCCTTAACCGGCCATGTCCACCCTTGACATAAAGAATCTCCTTCTAGGGGGTTTCGGTCGAGAGTTTTGGGTGTCCGTACGCCTAGATTTCCGGATCGAAGGCTCGTGGAAAGAGTTGCGTAAAGTTGCAGAAACCGCTTTCATGGTCGCAACGCCCGGGGGGAGACCATGACCATGTGGTGGCGGAACGCCGCGATTTACCAGGTGTACGTGCGCAGCTTCGCCGACGGTGACCGTGACGGCGTCGGCGACCTGATCGGGGTTCGCGATCGCCTGCCGTACCTGGCCGACCTGGGCGTGGACGCCGTCTGGCTGACGCCCTTCTACACCTCCCCGATGGCCGACTTCGGCTACGACGTGGCCGACCACCGCGACGTCGACCCGCTGTTCGGCACCCTCGCCGACGCCAAGGCGCTCATCGACGAGGCGCATGGGCTGGGGCTGCGGGTCGTCATCGACCTCGTCCCCAACCACACCTCCTCCGCCCACCCCTGGTTCCAGCAGGCGCTGCGCGGCGAGAAACGTGAACGTTACATCTTCAGGGACCAGCCGAACGACTGGGAGTCGATCTTCGGCGGCCCCGCGTGGACGCAGGTGGAGGACGGGCAGTGGTATCTGCACCTGTTCGACTCCTCTCAGCCGGACCTCAACTGGGACAACGAGGAGGTGCGCGGCGAGTTCGAGTCGATCCTGCGGTTCTGGCTCGACCTCGGCGTGGACGGCTTCCGGGTGGACGTGGCGCACGGCATGGTCAAGCCGGCCGGCCTGCCCGACGTCGGCACGGGCAATCAGGCCAGGATGGTCGGCAGGGAGCCGGTGCCGTTCTTCGACGACGACGGCGTCCACGAGATCCACCGCGCCTGGCGGCGCGTGCTCGACTCCTACCCGGGCGAGCGGATCGGCGTGGCCGAGGCGTGGGCGCCCACGCCCGAGCGGCTGGCGATGTACGTGCGGCCCGACGAGCTGCACCAGGCGTTCAACTTCCATTACCTGTTCGCGCCGTGGGACGCCGCCGAGCTCCGCGCGGTGATCGACTCCTCGCTGGCCACGGCCGCCTCCGCGGGCGCGCCGACCACCTGGGTGCTGTCGAACCACGACGTCAAGCGGCACGTCACCCGCTACGGCAGCCTGGCCAGGGCCCGCGCGGCCGCGCTGCTGACGCTCGCGCTGCCCGGCTCGGCGTACGTCTACCAGGGCGAGGAGCTGGGCCTGCCCGAGGTGCTCGACCTGCCCGCCGAGCTGTGCCGGGACCCGCAGCGGCTGCGCGACCCCGACAGCGGCCGCGACGGCTGCCGGGTGCCGCTGCCCTGGACCCGCGACTCCGGCTGGGCGAACCCGTGGCTGCCGATCCCGGCGGACTGGGCCGGGCTCAGCGTGGAGGCCCAGGACGGCGTGCCCGGCTCGACGCTGGAGCTGTACCGGGCGGCGCTGCGCCTGCGGCGTTCCTTCGACGGCGAGCTGACGTGGCACCACTCCCCGGAGGGCACGCTGATGTTCTCCCGGGGCGATCTGCTGTGCGCCGTCAACCTCACGGAAAAGCCCGTGGACTTCGGCGTCGAAGGGGCGCTCCTGCTCGCCTCGGATGTCCCTGGAGCAGGGGATTCGGCGGCCTGGTGGAAAGTAAAGTGTCTGCCATGAACGGTCACGCTCGCCTAGCCGACATCGCCGCCCAGGCCGGGGTGAGTGAGGCCACGGTCAGCCGGGTGCTCAACGGCAAGCCCGGGGTCTCCGCCGCCACCCGCCAGGCGGTGATGGCCGCGCTCGACCTCATGGGCTACGAGCGGCCGCCCCGGCTGCGGCAGCGCAGCAACGGGCTGGTCGGCCTGGTGACGCCCGAGCTGGACAACCCGATCTTCCCGGCGTTCGCGCAGGCCATCGAGAAGGCGCTGACCCAGCACGGCTACACGCCCGTGCTGTGCACCCAGCTGCCCGGCGGCGCGCCGGAGGACGAGTTCACCGAATTGCTGGTCGACCGCGGGGTGAGCGGCATCGTGTTCGTGTCGGGCCTGCACGCCGACACCACCGCGCGGATGGACCGCTACACCCGCCTGATCGACCGCGGGTTGCCGATCGTGCTGGTCGACGGCTACAGCGAGCACATCGACGCGCCGTTCATCTCGCCCGACGACCGCATGGCGGCGCGGCTGTCCGTGCAGCACCTGGTCGACCTCGGCCACGAGCGCATCGGGCTGGCGCTGGGGCCGCGCAGGTTCGTGCCGGTGATCAGGAAGATCGAGGGATACCGGCAGGCGATGGCCCATCTGCTGGGCGCCGCCGACGTGGACGACCTGATCGCGCACTCGCTCTTCTCCGTCGAGGGCGGGCAGGCGGCCGCCGCGCAGCTCCTGTCGCGCGGCTGCACCGGCATCGTGTGCGCGAGCGACCTCATGGCGCTGGGCGCGATCCGGGCCTGCAGGGAGAAAGGGCTGGCGGTGCCGGGGGAGGTGTCCGTGGTCGGGTTCGACGACTCGCCGCTGATCGCGTTCACCGACCCGCCGCTGACCACCGTGCGCAAGCCGATCGGGGCCATGGCCTCGGCGGCCGTGCAGACGTTGCTGGAGGAGGTCAACGGCGCGCCCTCCAAGCACGTCGAGCTGGTCTTCCAGCCGGAGCTGGTCGTCCGCGGCTCCACCGGCTCCGGCCCCCTGGTCAACCGATGACGCGGTCCGCCGGCCGGACCGGGACGCGCGACGTCCTCGTCCTGGGCGGCGCCGGGGTCGACACGACGGTCTACGTGCCGGAGCTGCCGCTGCCGTACCAGGACACCTACCTGGTGCCGCCGGTCGCCGACCGGATCGGGAGCACCGGCGCCGGGGTGGCGCTCGGCTGTCACGCGCTCGGGCTCGACGTCGCGTTCGCCGACCTGATCGGCGACGACGCGCAGGGCGCGCTGGTCCGGCACGCACTGCGCGATCTCGACTGCTCCTGGGGGCGTGCGGAGGCGGGCACGCGCAGGAGCGTGCTGCTCGTGTGCCCCGACGGCCGCCGCACCTCCCTCCACGACACCAAGGCCACGCCCGGCGAGCGCCTGCCCAGAGAGCTGTACGCCGGCGTCCGGGCCAGACACGTCCACGTGACCATCATGGATTTCTGCCGCCACGTCTATCCCGACCTGGACGGCGTGCCGATCTCCACCGACCTGCAGGACTGGGACGGCGCCGACGACTACCACGAGGACTTCGCCTACCGCTCCGACCTGGTGTTCCTGTCGGCGGCCGCGCTGAAGGACCCGGCCGCCACGATGCGCGGCATCCTCGAGCGGGGCCACGCCCACACGGTCGTCTGCACCCGCGGCGCCGACGGCTGCCTCACGCTGACCCGCGCCTCCGGCCTGCGCGCCTTCCCGGCCGCGCCGCTGCCCGGGCCGGTGGCCGACAGCAACGGCGCGGGCGACGCGTTCGTCTCCGGCTTCCTGTACGGCACGCTGCGCGGCCGGCCGCTGGAGGAACGCGTCCGGCTGGGGGCGATCGCCGGGGCGCACGCGTGCACGGTCGCCGGCACCCACGAGTCCCCGATCAGCGAGTCCCTTCTGCTGAGCCGGTTCGCCGGGTAGCGGCGGGGTCGTCCAGCTCCCGCCAGGCCCGGCAGAGGAACGGCGGCAGCGAAGCGAGCAGGTAGACGCAGGTGAACGCGTACAGCGTCGGGGTGAGCCCGGCCAGCTCCGTGAGCGAGCCGGCCACGAGCCCGCCGACCGGCATGCCGGCGTAGGCGGCGGCCGTCATGGCGCCGATCACGCGGGCGCGGAGGCGGGCGGGGATCCGGTCGTACTGGAGCACGCCGAGAATGGGGTTGATCGCGCCCGCGGCGAAGCCGGACAACACGGTGACGCCGAGGGCGACGGGCAGGGGCGCGCCGAGGGCCAGCACCAGCACGCGCGGCACCCCTGCGAGGAGGAAGCACCATCCGTAGGTCAGCCGCGGGGGTAATCGCTCGCCGGCGGCGCCGTACACGACGGTCCCGGCCAGAGCGCCGGCTCCGACCCCGCCCGCGAGCAGGCCGAACGCGCGCGGATCGTGCGCGACGTCCCGGGCGTACAGCGCCAGCAGGACCTGCGTGACACCGGTGTCGAGCATGTTGACGACCACGATCATCGCGGTGGCGCTCATCTGCAGCCGGTCGCGCCAGAGGAACGCCAGCCCGTCACGCAGCCGGCGGCCCGACTCGGGCGCGCTGCCCCCGACGCGCGGGACACCGCCGCCGATCAGGAGCGCCGACAGCAGGAACGTGACCCCGTCCACGACGAGCAACGCGCCCGCTCCGAGCCAGACGATGAGCACGCCGGCCAGCGGCGCGCCCACCATCGCGGCCCCTCGGTAGACGCCGTCGTACGCGGCCGCCGCCCGCTCGATCCGGACGCGCCCGAGCGCCGACAGCTCGGGGAGCATGGCCTTGCGCGCGGTCTCCCCGGGGGTGGCCACCAGCCAGCGCAGGAAGAGCAGTGCCAGCAGCGCCGGATAGGACAACCCGGTCGTCCAGAACAGCACCGGCATGGTCAGCACGACGACCCCGCTGGTCAGGTCGGACAGGACGCTCGCGCCGCGGAGGCCCAGCCGGTCGACCAGCGTCGCGCCGAAGGCGGCGGACACGACGATGGGGAACGTGGTGGCGAACGCCGCCAGCCCCGTGAGCGCGGCGCTCCCCGTGGTCTCCAGCACGAACCACGGCACGGCCAGCATGGAGAGCATGGTGCCGGTGACGGAGAGTGCGTTGGCGGCCAGCAGGGTGATGAATGGACGCCTCACGCGTGATGCCCCCGGCGATGTCTCCCGCTCCAGAGTTGCTCACGGTCGCCGTGTGGTCAAGGGAGCCCCATGAGGTCCCGCCCAGATCGGACAAACGTGATGTGATACTACCATTGGGACGCATGATCCACTCGTTGCCGGGGGAAGGCGTGCGCACCTCGGGAACGCGTCGCTGGAGGGGGAGCCGTGTACCGCTGGGAGATCGTCCAGGCCGTCACCGAGCAGCGCGTGTTCGGGATCGTCAGGACCGCGGGGCCCGACGAGGCGGTGGCCGCCGCGGAGGCCGTGCTGGAGGCCGGGCTGCGGGCCGTGGAGGTGGCGCTCACCACGCCGCGTGCGCTCAGCGCCGTGGCGCGGCTCACCGAGCGGCGGCCGGAGGCGCTCGTGGGCGCCGGGACCGTGCTCGACGCCGCCGCGGCCCGCGCGGCCGTGGAGGCCGGCGCGCGTTTCCTGGTCTCGCCCGGCCTGCATCCCGAGGTGATCCGCGCCGGGCACCGCCACGGCGTGCCCGTCTTCCCCGGCGCGGCCACCCCGACCGAGATCGTGCGCGCCCTGGAGGAGGGCGCGGACGCGGTGAAGATCTTCCCGGCGTCCGCCGTGTCGCCGTCCTGGCTGCGCGACGTACGGGCCGCGCTGCCCCAGCTCCCCGCCATCCCCACGGGAGGTGTCACCCTTGACGACGCGCCGGAGTGGATCGCGGCCGGCGCCGTGGCCTGCGGCATGGGCTCGGCGCTGACCTCCGGCGGGGCCGAGGCCGCCGGGCGGCGCGTCACGGCGCTGCTCGCCAAGCTCGCCGGAGCCCGCTGACCAGCATCCTGCACGACCAGGAGGTATCACGATGACCGCAGCCGTCCACGTCGGACCCGCGCCCGTGCCCGTCCTCATCGACGCGGTACGCCGCGCCGGCGGCGACGTCGTGCCGCTGGAGCAGGCCGAGGCGATCGTCTACTACGGCAGCGACGACCCCGCCGAGCTGCGCTCCATGATCCACGGCCGGATCCGCTGGGTGCAGTTGCCGCACGCGGGCATCGAGCGGTGGGCCGACGCCGGGGTCATCACCGACGACCCGGTCTTCACCGCGGCCGCCGGCTCCTACGGCCCGGCCGTGGCCGAGCACGCGCTCGCCCTGATGCTGGCGGCCGCCCGCAACCTGCACCGGCACGCCAGCGCCACGCAGTGGGGGGTCAACGACTCCAGAGAGCTCGCCGGCTCCACGGTGGCGATCGTGGGCTGCGGCGGCATCGGCCGGGCGCTGATCCGCCTGCTGGAGCCGTTCGGCTGCCCGATCGTCGCCGTCACGGACCGGGGCGAGGCGCCGGGCGCCGCCAGGATCGTCCCGCGCGCCCGTTACCGCGAGGCGCTGCCCGAGGCCGCCTACGTGGTCGTGGCGGCGCCCGCCACGCCGGGCACCCGGGGCATGTTCGGGGCAGGCGAGTTCGACCTCATGCGGTCCGACGCGTGGCTGGTGAACGTCTCCCGCGGCGGCCTCGTCGTGACCGACGACCTGGTGGCCGCGCTGCGCGAGGGCCGCATCGGCGGCGCGGCGCTCGACGTGACCGACCCCGAGCCGCTGCCCGCAGGGCATCCGCTGTGGGAGCTGGAGAACGTGCTGATCACGCCGCACTCCGCGAACCCGCGCCCGGCCTACTGGCGCGGGCTGGCCGAGCGCGTCACCGCCAACGTGCGGCGCTTCGGCGAGGGCGCCCCGCTGGAAGGCCGGGTCTCCCCGGAGCAGGGCTTCTGAGCGGCCGGTACGGCCTCCTCGCTACTCCAGGTTGATCCTGGCGCCCGCGCTCAGCCCGGAGTCGTGCACCTCGAGGCCGATCGGTTCCAGCTCCTTGGGCAGCTCGAACACCAGCGCGCCGGTGAACGCGCCACCCGACTCGATGCGGATCGGCGTGATCTCCTTGCCGCCCTTGTCCAGCAGTTTGGCACCGCCGTGCAGCTCGTCGTCCGCGTCGATCAGCTTCTGCTGGCCGGGGTAGAGGACCCGGGCGTCCGGGCCGACGTTGTCGACCTTCACCCCGATCTGGCAGGTGCGTTTCGTGGCGGCCTTCGAGGGTTTGGGGCACTTCGTGCTCGTCACGGTGAAGATGAGCTTCCCGTCCTGCACGGGGCCGTCGGCGCCGGACGCGGGCGACGACCGGAACACCCAGGTCAGCACGGCCAGCAGCAGCACCAGCAGCACGGCCGCCACCACCAAGGCGGTGACGCAACCCGTGACCAGGCCCCGCTTCTGCCGGGCGGGCGGGAAGCCCGGCAGACGCCCCTGACCGGTGGTCGAGTGGGGTGGGAGCGGCCCTTGGCCCGTCTGGTGGTGGGGGAGCGGCGCCCGGCCGCTCGGCAGCGGGCCGGTCCGCTCCGCATGCGGCGCCTGACCCCGCCCAGGGCCCTGCGGCCCCCGTCCGGCTGCTCCTGGCAGGGGGCCGGGGCCGGTGCGCTCGGCAAGCGGCACCTGCGGACCCGGCCCGGCAGCGCCCGGCGTCGGGCCCGTGCGCTCGGCGTGCGGCACGCCGGGAGCAGGCCCTGTCCGTTCGGCGTGCGGGACCTGCGGCCCCCGGCCGGCACCGGGAGTCGGGCCGGTCCGCTCGGCGGGCGACGGCTGCGGCGCCCGGCCGGCCCCCGGCAGAGGTCCTGGGCCGGTGCGCTCGGCCGGTGGCACGTGGGGGTCGCCATGCGGTGGTTGCGGGCCTCGGCCGGGCACGGGCAGAGGTCCTGGGCCGGTGCGCTCGGCAGGTGACGGGTGCGGCGGCGCCTGGCCTGCACGGGCGTCCGGGTGCGGCGGCGCCTGGCCTGCACGGGCATCGGGATGTGGCGGCGCCTGGCCCGCGCGGGTGTCCGGGTGGGGTGGCAGCTGAGGGCCGTGGCCGCCCGGAGGCTCCTGGTGTGCGGGGCGGGCGTTCGGGTGATGCGGGTGGCCGGTGCGGTCCGGGGGCGGCGCCACGTGCGGGCCCTGGGCCAGCGGTGCGAACTCCGAGGCGTTCCACGCGTTGGTGAGGTGCTTGGTCGCGGCCAGCTGCGCCGCCGGCTCGTCGGCGGCCTCCACCAGCTCCAGCAGCAGCTGCCTGGCCGTGGGCCGGCGCGCGGGGTCGGGGTGGATGGCCGCCGCCACCAGCCGGTCGAGCGGCGTGGGCAGCCCCCGCAGGTCCGGCGGCGCCTGACGGGCCCGGGCAGCCATCACGTACGCGTCCCCTTCGCCGAACGGATGCCCGCCCAGCCCCGCGTACGCGATCAGCGACCCCCACGCGAACACGTCGCCCGCCGGGCTGGTCTTCCCCTCGAAGACCTGCTCGGGAGCGATCCAGCCTGGTGTGCCCATCACCATGCCGGCGTTCGTGTGCCGTGAGTCGACGTGCGTCGAGCGCGCCAGCCCGAAGTCGATCACCCGCGGCCCGGCCAGCGTCAGCATGACGTTCGCCGGCTT
The DNA here is from genome assembly GCF_008065375.1 of Nonomuraea sp. SYSU D8015. Taxonomy (GTDB): domain Bacteria; phylum Actinomycetota; class Actinomycetes; order Streptosporangiales; family Streptosporangiaceae; genus Nonomuraea. The sequence continues at coordinate 43,515 of NZ_MU084032.1, read as the reverse complement.
GAGGTCGCGGTGCACCAGCCCGGCCGCGTGGATCGCGGTCAGCGCGGCGGCCACGCCGACGGCGGCGGCGTGCAGCACCGACGGCGACAGCGCCCCGTGCTCGATCAGGTGGTCTTCCAGCGAGATGCCGTCGATGTACTCGGTGACGAGGTAGAGGACGCCCCGGTCCTCGCCGTGGTCGAGCACCCGCGCCGTGCAGAACGAGGCCACCTTGCGCGCGTTGGAGACCTCTTCGTGGAAGCGTGCCCGGTAGACCGGGTCGGCGGTGAAGTCCCGGCGGATGGCCTTGAGCGCCACCCTCGACCCGTCGGCGCCCTTGGCGAGGTAGACGACCCCCATGCCGCCGGAGCCGAGACGGCTGAGCAGCTCGTAGGGGCCGATCGCCGGCGGGTCTTCCGGCTTCAGGGGAGAGCCTGCGGAGCGCCCCAATGTCGCCGTCCTCTCGCCGTCGTCATCCCGTCTCAACCCGAACCGTTCCTCCGCCCGGCATGCCGTTTTGTACCCCAGACTCTAACGGAGTAAGGGGTTCAGCGTAGGACACTGGCTCTGAGCCCGCATCGCTCAAGGCCGGGCGGGCTTGAGGCGGACCGGCCGCATCGTCACCCGCAGGCGCGAGACGTTGAGCGTGTGGGGGAGCGGGCGGTGCGGCGAGAGCACCCGGCTCGCCGGCTTCGGGCGGGCGGCCCGCAGGATGCCGCCCAGGAACGCCGTGCCGACCACGAGCGTAAGGTGCACGCCGTCGCAGCCCGGCATGGCCCACCATTCGTGCGCCGCGGTGCCGTCGAGCCAGATCTCGGGGGTGAACGTGTTCGCGTACGGCAGGCGGGTGCCGCGCTGGTGCGCCGCGAGCGGCACGAGCACGGTCGCCCCGGCGGGCAGGACGGCGCCGTACCACTCGGTGTCCCTGGCGGTGACGCGGGACAGCGCAGGCACCGGCGGCCACAGGCGCAGCGCCTCGCGCAGGCAGGCCCGCAGGTAGTCGGGGTCGGCGCGGGCCGCCTTGCGGTGGGTCGGGTGGGCGGCGAGCAGCGCGAGCGTCTGCATCAGCCCCGCCGCGGTGACGCCGAGCCCCATCAGCCAGAACGCGGCCTGCATGAGCTCGCGTGACGTGGCCCTCTCCGAGGTCTCGGCGATCAGCCCGGCCACGCTGCCCGGTTCGGCGCGGCGCAGGTGATCCAACATACGCGTGTCGTAACGTCCGGAGAGGATCTCGTGGCGGCGCCCGGCCCGCCGCCGGCCCGCCCGGGTGATGTCCGCCAGCAGCCGGGTGAGCTCCTCGTCGCCGGCGGCGCCGTCGCCGTAGACGCAGCGTCTGGCCACCCGCTGCCAGCGGGCGTCGAGCCGCCGGTAGTCGACCACGCCGCCGGTCAGCTCCCCGGCCTCCTCGCGGGCGATCTCGATGAACGACGGGCGCAGGACGTCGACCGGCGGGCCGAGCGGGCGCTCCTGGACGGCCGGGGCGTAGTCCTCCCGCTCCTCGCACAGCACGCGCAGGGCGTCGCGCTTGGACAGCACCAGCAGCGCCGGGCCGCGCAGGCCGCGTACCAGCACGGGTCGGCCGCCGTACCGGGATTCGAGCTCGGCCAGCAGGGAGCGGGCGCGCAGCAGGTCGCGGCCGGGGGGCACGTGCGGCGCCCCCCGCGGGTTCAGGGCGGCCGCCAGGCGCAGGCCCTCCAGGGCGGTGGCCCTCGGCAGTCCCCTAGGCACGCCCGGCCTCCCTCGCGGGTCCGGGCCGCTCGACCGGCGCCCGCGAGTCCGGGGCTTTCCGAGCCCGTGCCCAGCGGACCGCGGGCGCCTCCTGGGTGGCCACAGCGGCAAGCAAGTCCATAGCCACGATGTGATCGCCGCCGCCGCGGGCGCTGCAAGAGAGGTTTCGGTCAATGGAACGTTTCCGGTCTCAGAATCGCGCGGCGTTCCAGTGACCGGAACGTCTACACGCCGAGGATGGCCGCGGAGATGGCCTGGGCGGCGCCGCGTACGGAGATGCCCAGCCTGCCCAGCGGCGCCGCGTAGGCGGGCGCGGCCACGCCCAGTGACATGCAGATCCGGCCGCCCGGGCCGAACACCGGGGCCGCCACGCAGGCCACGCCCTCGGTGAACTCCTCCTGCGCGTACGCCACGCCGTGCCGGCGCACCTGGGCCAGCTCGCGTTCGAGCCCGGCCAGGCTGGTGATCGTCCGGCGGGTCATCCGCTCGAACGAGCCGCGGGCCAGCAGCTCCTCGCGCAGGTGCGGATCGAAGGCCAGCAGCGCCTTGCCGGTCGCCGTGCAGTGGAGTGGCGCCCGGTCCAGGCGGTCGGAGCGCGAGTCGACCCGGTTGTGGCCGTACAGCCGCTCGACGTAGCGGGCCTCCAGGCCGGACGGCACCGCCAGGTTCACCGTCTGCCTGGTGGTCTCGTACAGGTAGAGCAGGTAGGGGAGCACCACCCGGCGGGTGCCGGGCACCCGGGCGCGGGTGATGCCCGCCATCGACTCCAGCAGCTCGCCCGGCACGTAGCCGTTGCCCACCCGGCGGGCCAGCTCGCGGGAGCACAGCACGCCCAGGATTCGGTGCGCGGTCGACTTGGGCAGACCCGTGCTGCGGCACAGCTGCGCCAGACTGACCGGTCTGGAGGCCGCACTGAGCGCGAGGAGGATGTCGATCCCCCTCTCCAGGCTCCCCGGCTGCGACACGGGGCGGTCGTCGGTGAGGGTTGGCGCTTGGCCGGCCGTTCGCGTGAGCATCGATGTCCCTTCGCTCTCCGAGAGCAAGAGGGGGGCCTCCCGGGGCTGCGGCTTTACTTTTCCCTTGACAATGCTTGGCGTACCCGGCCGCGGCGCCTTCGAATACCTCTCATCCGCGCAGGCTGGCGAGCTCCGCGTACACTGACACGGCAACCTCACCAGGCGTTCTGGCCCCTATGTCCAGACCCGCCGGAACGTGCACACGTTCACCTCCCTCCACGCGCGCCAGCACCGCCGCGCCGCGCTTGCGGCTGGCGATCAGCCCGATGTACGGCACGCCCTTGGCCAGCGCCTCCCGCAGCACCGGCTCTTCGCTCACCCCGTGGGAGGCGACCAGCACGGCCGCCGTGTCGCCGGCGATCGGCGCCAAGGGGTCCGTGCCCGCCTCCACCTGGTACCCCATCGCCTTGCCCACGGCGGCGAAGGCACGGGCGATGGGGCTGTCGCCGTGCACGTGGACGAGCACGGGCGGCAGCACGGCCTCCAGGAAGATCTCGAGCGTGCCGCCGGACAGGCACGGCTGGCCCACCGCGACCAGGCCCTCCTCCTCGTGCGGCTCATCCGCCGCCGGCGTGATCCGCAGCAGCGTGGCACGCCCGGTGCGCAGCAGTCGCATGCTCTGGGCCCGCACGGTGTCGGTCGCGCACACGCCGCCGACGAACCCCTCGATCGTGCCGTCGGACAGCACCAGCGCCCGGTCGCCCGCCTTCGCGCTGGTCGGCCGCTGCGCCCGCACGACTGTGGCCAGCACGTACGGCTTCCGCCCCGACCGCAGCTCGGCCACCCGCGCCTGGAGGTCGGCGGCGGCCGGCGCCCGCCGCCTGGGCGCCGGCATGCCGATGAACTCACTCACGGAACCCTCTCCTGCCTCATTTCCGGGATTGGGGCCATCCGGCCGGTTCCGCTTTCCGACGTCGCCAGGACCGCCCGCGTCCGAGCCGCAACCCGGCGCCGTGCGGAGGAGACCAGGCAGGCGGCGATGAGAAGCGGTCCGCCGGATCGACGCGGTCGGGAAGGGCGTCGCAGGCCCGCCGGCCAGGAAAGAGCAGCCGGGCCGGCGGGGCGGGAAAGGCGGGCGGGGTCATGGGATGGCCAGGTCCGTGCGGAACGGGTCGCCGTTGATCACGCGCCACACGTTCGCCGGGGTCAGCGGCATGTCCGCGTGCCGCACCCCGTACGGCCTCAGCGCGTCCACCACGGCGTTGACCACGGCGGCCGGGGAGCCGACGGTGGCCGACTCGCCCACGCCCTTCGCCCCGATCGGGTGCGTCGGCGACGGCGTCACGGTCTCGCCCAGCTCCCACGCCGGGCACTCGATCGCGGTCGGCAGCAGGTAGTCCATGAACGACGCCCCCAGGTGGTTGCCGTCCTCGTCGAACGCCATCACCTGCATGAGCGCCATCCCCACCCCGTCGGCCAGCCCGCCGTGGATCTGGCCCTCGACGATCATGGGGTTGATCCGCACCCCGCAGTCGTCCACCGCCACGAACCTGCGCACCTTGACCTGCCCGGTCCCGGGATCGACGTCCACGACGCAGATGTACGCCCCGAACGGGTACGTCAGGTTCGGCGGGTTGTAGACCGTCACCGCGTCCAGGTGCCCCTCGACGCCCTCGGGCAGCTCCAGGTTCGAGTGCGCGGCCAGCGCGATCTCCGCCATGGACTTGCCGGTGGACGGGTCGCCCACGACCGACCACTTGCCGTCGGCCCACTCCAGGTCGTCCGGCGAGGCCTCCAGCATGGCCGCCGCCACGATCTTGGCCCGGTCGCGCACCTTCCTGGCCACGATCGCGGTGGCGGCGCCGGAGACGGGGGTGGAGCGGGAGCCGTACGTGCCCAGGCCGAACGGCGTCTGGTCGGTGTCGCCGTGCACGACCTCCACGTCGTCGGCCGGGATGCCCAGCTCCTGCCCGACGATCTGGGCGAACGTCGTCTCGTGCCCCTGGCCCTGCGTCTGGCACGACACCCGCAGCACCGCCTTGCCCGTCGGGTGCACGCGCAGCTCGGCGCCGTCGGCCATGCCGAGGCCCAGGATGTCCATGTGCTTGCGCGGGCCGGCGCCCACGGCCTCGGTGAAGAAGCTGATGCCGATGCCCATCAGCTCGCCCCTGGCCCGCTTGTCCGCCTGCTCGGCGCGGAGCTTGTCGTAGCCGGCCATGTCCATGGCCAGGCGCAGCGCCTTCGGGTAGTCGCCGGAGTCGTACTCCCAGCCGGTGGGGGAGAGGTACGGGAACTGCTCGGGCTTGAGCAGATTGCGCATCCGCACCTCGGCGGGGTCGATGTTCAGCTCCGCCGCCAGCACGTCGACCATGCGCTCGACCAGGTAGACGGCCTCGGTGACGCGGAAGGAGCAGGCGTAGGCCACGCCGCCGGGGGCCTTGTTGGTGTAGACGCCGGTGACCTCGCAGTGGGCGGCCTCGAGGTCGTACGAGCCGGAGAAGACGTGGAAGAAGCCGGCCGGGAACTTGGTCGGCTGCGCGGTGCCGTTGAAGGCGCCGTGGTCGGCCAGCACCTTCACCCGGATGGCCTGGATCTTGCCGTCGCGGGTGGCGGCGATCTCGCCGCGCATGTGGTAGTCGCGGGCGAAGGCGGTGCTCATCAGGTTCTCGGAGCGGTCCTCCATCCACTTGACCGGGCGGCCGGTGACGATGGAGCCGACGATCGCACAGACATAGCCCGGATAAATCCCGACTTTTCCGCCGAAGCCCCCGCCGATGTCCGGCGAGATCACCCGAATCTTGTGCTCCGGCAGCCCGGCCACCATCGCGTACAGCGTCCGGTGCGCGTGCGGCGCCTGCGTCGGGCACCAGACGGTGAGCTTGCCGGTGACCTTGTCGAAGTCCGCGACCGCGCCGCAGGTCTCCAGCGGCGCCGGGTGCACGCGGGGGTAGAGCATGTCCTGCGCGACCGTCACCTCGGCCTGTTCGAAGATCGCGTCGGTACGCGCCCGATCCCCCGCCTCCCAGTCGAAGATGTGGTTGCCGGCACGGCCCTCCAGATCGTCCCTGATCACCGGCGCGCCCGGGTCCATGGCCTTCCTGGCGTCGATGACCGCGTCGAGGGGGTCGTACTCGACGTCGATCAGCTCCAGCGCGTCCCGGGCCGAGTAGGGGTCCTCGGCCACCGCGAAGGCGACCTCCTGGCCCTGGAAGCGCACCTTGTCCGTGGCCAGCACCGCCTGCGTGTCCTGCGACAGCGTGGGCATCCAGGCCAGGCCGAGCCCGGCCAGGGTCTGGCCGGTGATGACGGCCTTGACCTTCGGGTGCGCCTCGGCGGCGCTCGTGTCGATGGAGACGATCCTGGCGTGGGCGTGCGGGCTGCGCAGGATGGCGCCGTACAGCATGCCGGGCAGCCGCACGTCGTCGGTGTAGTTGCCGCGCCCCCGGATGAAGCGGGCGTCCTCCTTGCGATGCATGCGTCCGTAGCTCATTGCCTGGCCTCCTGAGAATGAGACGCATCCGCAGCCCACCTGATGGATCGGACGATGTTCTCGTAGCCGGTGCACCGGCACAGTTGCCCCGAGATGGCCTCGCGGATCTGGCCCTCGTCGGGGTCGGGGTTGCGGTCGAGCAGCCAGCGCGCGGTCAGCAGCATGCCCGGCGTGCAGAACCCGCACTGCAGCCCGTGGCACTCCACGAAGCCCTTCTGCACCGCGTCCAGCTCGCCGTCCCGCTCCAGGCCCTCCACCGTGGTCACCTCGCGGCCGTCGGCCATGACCGCCAGCACCGTGCACGACTTGACCGGCACGCCGTCCAGCTGGACCGTGCAGACGCCGCAGTTGGAGGTGTCGCAGCCCCAATGAGTGCCGGTCAGGCCCAGCTCGTCGCGCAGGAAGTGCACGAGCAGCAGCCGGGGCTCGACCTCCCGGGTGTACGGCTGCCCGTTCACGGTCACCGTGATCCTCATGTCAGACTTTCCCTTCCATCGCGGACCCGGCGATATTCAGACCGTCGCGGACCCGGGGACATTTCGATTCGCCCTGGCCAGCGCGCGCCGGGTGAGCTCGGCGGCCAGATGGCGTTTGTAGTCGGCGGGCCCGCGCTGGTCGGAGTGCGGTTCGCAGTGCTCGGCCGCGATCCTGCCCGCCTCCGCGAACACCTCCTCGCCGGGCGCCCTGCCGATCAGGTGCTGCTCGGCCTCGGGGGCGCAGAAGTGCTCGGCGCCGACCGCGGTCAGCCCGATGCCCGCCTGGGCGATCACCCCGTCACTGACGGTGATCACCGCTCCGGCCGCGGCCACCGGCCAGTCGCCGACGCGGCGCTCGACCTTCTCGTACGCGCTGCCGGTCCCGGGGGTGATCGGCACGCGGAGCTGGATCAGCAACTCGTTGGGCTCGACGGCGGTCTCGTAAGGACCCTGGTGGAATTGCCTGACGGGGACGGTGCGGGTGCCACCGGGGCCCTGGATGACCGCGGTCGCCCGCAATGCCGCGAACACCGCCGACAAATCCTCCGAAGGGTCGCCTTGGCAGAGCGAACCTCCAACGGTCCCCCGATGTCGCACTATTGGGTCGGCGATAACGCGCTCCGCGTCCCGAAATATCGGGAAAAGGTCGGTTGCGGTCACGTCGTCGAGCAACTCCGCGTGCCGGACCAGCGCCCCGATGGCCAGCTCATCGCCCTCGACCGCGATCCGCCCCAGCTCAGAGGCCAGACCGTTGATGTCGATCAGGGCCTCGGGCTGGGCCAGCCGGAGCTTCATCATGGGGATGAGGCTGTGTCCACCTGCGACGATTCTGGCCTCGGGGCCGTACCGCTCCAGGAGTTGGAGCGCGTGCGGCACGCTGTCGGCTCTCTCGTATTCGAACTTCGCGGGAACCTGCATGAGTGCACATTGCTGTCACCGATTTGTCGCGACAATCCGCAAATAAGGGATTCCTTAATACGGTCCGAGGCTCTATGAAGAGGGGGTGACCCTCAGCCAGCTCGGCGCGTTCGTTTTCGTCGCCCGCCTCGGCTCCGTCAAGGCGGCGGCACGCGCTCTCGGCGTGAGCGAGCCCGCGGTCTCCCAGTCGCTCGCCCAGCTCCGCAAACACCTCGGTGACCCGCTGCTGACCCGGTCGGGAGACCGCATGGTGCTCACGGAGGGTGGCCGCCGCTTCCTCGGCATCGCCTCCCAGATGGTCGCGCTCGGCGCGGAGGCCGTCGCCGCCGTCCAGCCCGGCCGCCCCGCCCCGCTGCACGTGGTCATGGACGCCGGCCTCGCCGAGTACGTCGCCGGGCCGCTGATCTGCCTCTTCACGCAGCGCAAGCCGGTGGACGCCTCGACGGGCGTGGCCGCCACGGCCGAGGTGCCGCTGCTGCTGTCCAGCCGCCTGGCCGACGTGGCCCTCGGCGCCCAGGTGAGCGGCGAGGGAATGGTGACCCGGCCCGTGCTCCGCTGCCGCCTCGTCGTGGTGGGCGCGCCGCGCGGCCGCCGGGACCACTGGCTCGTCGGCCCTTCGGGCACCGACCCGGCCAGCGACACCAGCCGCCTCCTGCGGGCCCTCCGGGTGCCGGAGTCCCAGGTGCGCGTCTTCGCCAACCAGACGGCCGCCTGGAAGGCGGCCGCCGAGGGCGCGGGCGTCGCACCCGCCACCGCCCACCTGGTGACCTCAGAACTGCGCCGCGGAGACCTCGTCATCGTCGAGACGCCCGCCACCCCGCTGCCCGCGTACTGGTACGCCACGACCCTGGACCCGGCCGGCCGCTCGGCCGCCGCCGGCACGTTCCTGGACTTCCTGACGACCCCGGCCGCCACCCAGGTGATGCGCACCCCGGAGGACGGCATCCCCCGCAACCGCTTCCGTCCGCCGATCCATGTTTCCATCTGGAGCTGACGACAATTGGGACAGACCCCTCCATGGGCGAGGCCGGCCTTGGACGGGTTCGAAGGCCGGTGGCGGCCCGCCCGCATGCACGGTGCGGGGCTGCGGCACGTCTTGTGTCAAGTCTTCAGTACGCCCGAGGAAACGGCTGTCCTTGATCGGGAGAGCCGCGGTGTTGACGATGCGCGCCACCGTCCGAGTGGCCTCGACGATCGGCCAGCGCGCCGGCTACCTGAGGCTTGCGGCGTCGGCCGCCAGCTTCTCAACGCGCGCCCAGTCGCCCGAGACGAGGGCGTCGGCGGGGGTTAGCCAGGTGCCGCCGACGCAGCCCACGTTCGGCAGCGCCAGGTAGTCGGGCGCGGTGTTCACGCGGATGCCGCCTGTCGGGCAGAAGCGCACGTCGGGCAGCGGCCCAGCCAGTGCCTTCAGGTACGGGACGCCGCCCGCCGCCTCCGCCGGGAAGAACTTCAGCTCCTTGATCCCCCGCTCGACCAGCGCCATGACCTCGGACACGGTCGCGGCGCCCGGCAGGTACGGCACCCCGCTCGAGTCCATCGCCTCGACCAGCGACAGCGTCGTCCCCGGCGAGACTAGGAACTTCGCCCCCGCCGACACGGACGCCGCGATGTCATCCGTGGTGCGGATCGTCCCCGCGCCCACCGTCGCCTCGGGCACCTCGTCGGCGATCCTGGCGATGGCCTCGCGTGCGGCCGGCGTGCGCAGCGTCACCTCGATGACCGGCAGCCCTCCGGCGACCAGCGCCCGGGCCAGCGGTACGGCGGTCTCCGCGTCCTCGATCACCACGACGGGGATCACTGGGGCGAGATCGAGCAAGCTCATCGGTTTCTTTCTCCTCATCGGCCCCGTCCGGGGCCGTCTAGTGCCGGACACCGCATCCGGTGCCGTTCTCAGCCCACCAGCTCCCTGCGGGCACGCTGGCTCAGCCAGGCGGCCGCGCCCGTCAGCGCCGGCTGGGGCGCGACGATCAGGGCGGTCCCGATGGCCGCCAGGTATGCGGCCATGTCGGGATTGGCGGCGAACCGCGTGCGGAAGCTACTGGTGCGCACGCGTTCCACGATACGTGGCAGGACTCCGCCGCCCAGGTACACCCCACCCCGCGCGCCGAGGGTGAGGGCCACGTTCGCGGCGAAGGTGCCCAGCATGCCGCAGAACACCTCGATGGTCTCCGCGCACAGCGAGTCGTCGAGCCTCGCCACGATGTCGGAGGCGGTCAGTTCGGGCGCGCTGACGCCGTTGACCTGGGCCAGCGCCCGGTGCAGCCGGACCAGCCCGGGCCCGGACAGCACGTGCTCGGCCACCACATGCGGCAGCCCCTGGGACTGCAGCACCTTGACGATCTCCAGCTCCCGCCGGTCCACGACCGGCACCGTGACGTGCCCGCCCTCGCCCGGGATCGGCGTCCAGCCGTGCTCGGACGGCACCAGCCCGCCCACGCCGAGCCCCGTCCCCGGGCCCAGCACGGCCTTGACCCCGTGGCCGGGCTCCGGCCCGCCCAGGGACACCAGGTCGTCACCGTCCAGGTGCGGCAGCGACACGGCCAGCGCCTCGAAGTCGTTGAGCAGCACCGCGTACGGCACGTCGAGATCGCGTACCGACCCGGCCCACGTCGAGTTCGTGAGCCGGTAGTGGTCGCCGTCGATCGGCCCGGCCACGGCCAGGCAGGCCGCCCCCGGCCGCGCTCCGCCCGCGTGTTCGGCGAGATAGGCGGCCACGGCCTCGGGGAGGCTGCCGTAGTCGGCCCCGGGCAGGACCGCGACGTTCGCCGGCCGCTCCCCGAGCGAGGTGACCAGCCCGAAGCGGGCGTTGGTCCCCCCGATGTCGGCCACGAGCCACGGAAGATCAAAGGCACTCACCGCGCACACCTCCGGAAGTCAGGGCGACCCCAAGATCGCTCGCCATGCACGGAAGAATGCCACGGGCGGTCACCGCGCCCGGGACGGGGGTGCGAACGGGCGCGGCGGCGTTCGGCAACGCGCGGGCGAGAGCCGCGAGGATCACCGCGCGAGCCCGGCGGGGCGGGCCCCGACCGGGGTGCCGGTCTCCAGGTGGGAGGCGCCGGCCTCGGCGGGGAAGCCCAGCCCGGGCCCGTGGTGGGGCGACTCGGCGCCGCTCACGCCGAAGATCCCGGCGCCCTGCTCGGCGTGCCCCGCCATCCGGCGGAACGCCGCGAACAGCTCGCGCCCCGTGCCGACCCACTCGGCGTCGCTCAGCGGCCGGCCCTCGGGCGCGCGCCGGGCCAGCTCCTCGGCCGGCACCAGCAGCTCCAGCGTCCCCGCCGCCGAGTCGAGCCTGATCACGTCGCCCTCGCGCACCAGCGCGATCGGCCCGCCGTCGGCCGCCTCGGGCGACAGGTGGATGGCCGCCGGCACCTTGCCGGAGGCGCCGGACATGCGGCCGTCGGTGACGATGGCCACCCGCTGTCCCCGGTCGAGCAGCACGGCCAGCGGCGGCGTGAGCTTGTGCAGCTCCGGCATGCCGTTGGCGCTCGGCCCCTGGTAGCGGATGACGGCCACGAAGTCCTGCCCGTCCAGCTCGCCCGCCTCGAACGCCTTCAGCAGGTCCAGCTGGTCGTCGAAGACCTTGGCCGGCGCCTCGATCACCAGGTGCTCGGGCTTGACGGCCGACACCTTGCTGACCGCGCGGCCGAGGTTGCCCTCGACCATGTGGATGCCGCCGTCGGAGGAGAAGGGGTCCGACACGGGGCGCAGCACGTCCAGGTCGGTGCTGCCGCCGGTGACCGGCGCCCAGACCAGCTCCCCGTCCACCAGCGAGGGCGCCTCGCGGTAGCGGTCGAGGCCCGGCCCGGCCACGGTCATCACGTCGGCGTGCAGCAGCCCTTCGTCGAGCAGGTCGCCGATGAGGACCTGCATGCCGCCGGCGTCGCGGAAGTGGTTCACGTCCGCCTGGCCGTTGGGGTAGATCTTGGTGAGCGACGGGACGACGCGCGACAGGCAGGCGAAGTCATCCCAGGTCAGGACGATCCCGGCGGCCGCCGCCATGGCCACCAGGTGCAGCGTGTGGTTCGTGGAGCCGCCGGTGGCCAGCAGTGCGACGCAGGCGTTGACGAGGGACTTCTCGTCGACCAGCTCGCCGATCGGCGTGTACTCCGCACCGTGCGCCGTGATCTCCACCGCCCGCCGCCCGGCCGCCTCGGTGAGCGCGTGCCGCAGCTCGGTGTGCGGGTTGACGAACGTCGAGCCCGGCAGGTGCAGGCCCATGACCTCCATGAGCGCCTGGTTGGAGTTCGCGGTGCCGTAGAAGGTGCAGGTGCCGGGGGAGTGGTACGACTTCGCCTCGGCGTCGAGCAGCTCGTCCCGGCCCACCTTGCCCTCGGCGAACAGCTGCCGGGTGCGGGCCTTGACCTTGTTCGGCAGCCCGGAGGTCATCGGCCCGGCCGGCACGAAGATCGCCGGCAGGTGCCCGAAGTGCAGCGCCCCGATGAAGAGCCCCGGCACGATCTTGTCGCAGACGCCCAGCAGCAGCGACGCGTCGAACATGTCGTGCGACAGCGCGATCGCGGTCGCCATGGCGATCACGTCGCGGCTGTAGAGGGACAGCTCCATGCCGGGTCGCCCCTGGGTGATGCCGTCGCACATCGCGGGCACGCCGCCCGCCACCTGCGCCACCCCGCCGGCCCGCCGCACGGCCGCCTTCAGCTCCGGCGGGTAGGTCTCGTACGGCGCGTGGGCGGAGAGCATGTCGTTGTAGCTCGTCACGATCGCCACGCCCGGCTTGGCTGCGTTGCCGACGCCCCGCAGGATCAGCTTGTCCTCGGCGTTCGCGGCGGCGAAGCCGTGGGCGAGGTTCGCGCACCCGAGGTGGGCGCGGGCCGGGCCCTTGGCCTTGGCGGCCTCGCCGTCGCGCCGGACGCGCGCCAGGTACGCGGCGCGGCTCGTGGCGCTCCGCTCGGCGATCCGGTCGGTGACGTCCTGGATGACGGGGTTCACATTTCCTCCTCGTGCCACGCGCGACCGCTGCGGCCGAGCAGTTCGTGGGCTCCGGCGGGGCCGGTGGTTCCGGCGGGGTAGGGCTCGGGCAGGGCGGGGTCGGCCTTCCAGGCGTCCAGGATCGGGTCGATCCAGCGCCAGGCCGCCTCGACCTCGTCGCGGCGCATGAACAGCGTCGGGTTCCCGGCCAGCACGTCGGTCAGCAGCCGCTCGTACGCCTCCGGCACCCGCGTCGTGAACGTCTCGCCGAAGCTCAGCGACATCGGCACCGGCTTCAGCGTCACCTCGCCCGCGCCCGGCTCCTTGGCCATGATGTGCAGCTCGATGCCCTCCTCCGGCTGCAGCCGCAGCACCAGGCGGTTCGGCGTGCCGCCGGGGAAGATGGAGTGCGGCACGTCCTTGAACTGCACCACGATCTCCGAGCGCCGGTACGGCATCCGCTTGCCGGTCCGCAGGTAGAACGGCACCCCGGCCCACCGCCAGTTCTTGACCTCGGCCCGGATCGCGGTGAACGTCTCCACCCGCCGCGAGGCCTCGGTCGGCGGCGTGGAGCCGGGCTCGTCGAGGTAGCCGGGCATGTCGCCGGCGCCGACGTACTGGCCGCGCACGGTGAAACGGTCGACCTCGGTGCCCGCGATCGGCCGCAGCGCCTGCAGCACCTTGACCTTCTCGTCGCGGATGGCCTCGCGGTCGTTGCGGGCCGGCGGCTCCATCGCGGTGAGCGTGAGGAGCTGGAGCAGGTGGTTCTGCACCATGTCGCGCAGCGCGCCCGCGTGGTCGTAGTAGCCGCGCCGGCCCGGCGTGCCGACGGTCTCGGCGGCGGTGATCTGGACGTGGTCGATCCAGAGCGAGTTCCAGATCGGCTCCAGGAACGCGTTGGCGAAGCGCAGGACCAGCAGGTTCTGGACGGTCTCCTTGCCCAGGTAGTGGTCGATGCGGAAGATCTGGCGCTCCTCGAAGATGGCGCCGACCTCGTCGTTGATCGCCTGCGCGCTCGGCAGGTCGTGGCCGAGGGGCTTCTCCAGCACGACGCGCGAGCGCGGCGTCACCAGTCCGGCCTCGGCCAGCTCCCGGCAGAAGGGGCCGAACGTGCGCGGCGGGCTAGCCAGGTAGAACACCCGGTCACGTGCCTCGAAACCGCCCAGTATCGCCGACAGGGCATCCCAGCCGGACCGGTCGGCGCCCCCGACGTCGACCGACACGTGGTGCAGACGGCCCAGGAAGCGCTGCCACACGGCGGGGTCGTCCACCGGGACGCGGTCGCGTACCTCGGAGTCCACCTTGCCGCGGAAGTCGGCGTCGGTCAGCCCGCCCCTGGACATGGCGATGATCCGGGTCTCCGGGGAGAGCCGGCCCTCCCTGTCGCTGTGGTACAGCGCCGGGAGCAGCTTGCGCATGGACAGGTCGCCGGTCCCGCCGAAGACCACGAGGTCGGCGGTGTGGGCGGAGGTGGTTGCCGGATGGGTGGACACGGTGAAGGGCTCCGAGTGATCTGCCAAGGAAGGACAGAACGGACACTAACGAGAGTTTGGGTGGTACACAAGCGGAGTTTTGCCATTCGAGATGAAAAAGTACTGACTTTTCATTACCTAACCCCATGTGATTCACTTAGCCGATGCCACGACGTACCGCCGCGACCCTCGCCACGAGCGGCGAGGTGCTCCGCCTGATCCGCACCGGTGAGGCCGTGACGCGGGCCGACCTGGGCCGGGTGACCGGCCTGTCGCGCCCCGCCGTCCAGCTGCGCGTCGCCGAGCTGCTGGAACGCGGCCTGGTCGTGGAGCGCACCGACGCCCCCTCGACGGGCGGGCGGCCGCCGGTCCGGCTCGAGTTCAACGCCGGGGGCGGCGTGGTGCTGGTGGCCGCGCTCGGCGCCAGCCGCACCCGGGTCGCGATCTGCGACCTGTCCGGGGCCGAGCTGGACGGCCGCGAGTTCGCGATGGACGTCGAGCAGGGGCCCGACGTCGTGCTGCCGCTGCTCATGGACACCTGGGACGAGCTGCTCGGCGACCGGCCGCGATCGATGATCAGAGGCGTCGGGATGGGCGTGCCGGCCACCGTCGAGTTCGCGCAGGGCCGCACCGAGAGCGCCCGCGTGATGGCGTCGTGGACCGGCGTGGTGATCCCGCCGATCATCCGCGAGCGCTTCCCCGTCCCCGTGCTCGTGGACAACGACGTGAACGTGCTGGCCATCGGCGAGCACCGCGGCGCCTACCCCGACCTGGACGACCTGATGTTCGTGAAGGTCTCCACGCGCATCGGCGCGGGCGTGATCGCCGGCGGCGGGATCCTGCGCGGCGCGCTGGGCGCGGCCGGCGAGATCGGGCACATCCCTGTGATCGACGGCGGCGGCGTGCTGTGCCGCTGCGGCAACACCGACTGCGTCGACTCGCTGGCCAGCGGCACCGCGTTGCTGCGTGACCTGCGCGCGGCCGGCAAGGACGTCAAGACGATCGCCGACGTGACCGCGCTGGTGCGGGCCGGCGACGCCGAGACCATGGCCATGGTGCGCACCGCCGGACGCCGGATCGGCGAGGTGCTGGCCGGGGCGGTCAACATCCTCAACCCGTCGGTGGTGGTGCTGGGCGGCGACGTGGCGGAGGCGTTCGGACCGCTGGTGTCGAGCATCCGCGAGGTCGTCTACCGCCGCTCCACGGCCCTGGCCACCCGCCGGCTGCGCATCGAGCAGAGCCGGCTGGGCGCGGGCGCGGGCATCAGCGGGTGCGCGGTGATGGTGCTCGACCACGTGCTGTCGCCGGAGGCGGTCGACGAGACCATGACGGTCTCGACCCTGCGCCGGGTCTCCAGCTAGAGACGGCGGCGCTGCCGGGCGTTCCTACTTCACTGCTGTCTGCCTACGCCCTCACTGCCGGTGATCGCCGCGGCCGGGGCGGTCAGCGGCCGGGGTCGGGTGCGGTGACGAGGCCGGTGAGCCGGGCGAAGTCCTCCTGGCCGATCTTGCCGATGACCTCGCGGTTCAGGGCGTCGGCGAGGATGCCGGCGGCTTGCCGGGCGGCCTCCAGGCCTTCCGGGGTGAGGGTGGCGCGGACGACGCGGCGGTCGACCTGGCAGGGGCTGCGCACGATGAGTCCGGCGTGGGTGAGCCGGTCGGTGACCTTGGTGATGCCGGCGGTCGAGAACTCCAGATGACGGGCGAGCTCGGTCATCGTGCGGAGTGGTAGGGCGGGCTGTGCAGGAGGAGCAGCAAGATCTGCACGGAGGAGGCGGGCAGGCCGGTGCGCCGGGTGACCTCCTCGGCCAGCCGGATGGTCAGCCGTCGAGCGCATCGCCGGCACCGGAGGAGTCCTGCTCTACCTACCGCCGCCGCCCAGATGCTCGCCGCGCCCTCGGCATCGACACCCTCGACCTGCTGACCAACAACCCCGACAAGGCCCGCCAGCTGCGCACCCTCGGCCTCACCGTCCGGGCCACCCGCCCCACCGGCGTGCACGTCACCCCCGGCAACCTCCGCTACCTCCACGCCAAGGCCGGCCGCACCCACCACACCATCGCCCTGCCCCAGCTCGCCGACCTCGCCGACCTCGCCGGCTGAGCCCGGGCCCCGCCCGTGTCATGGACGGGCCGACCCTCACCCCCGGCCAGACCATCCGCCCCTCCCGGACAGCAACGGCATAAGGCCGGGTGGATGGTGAAACCAGCGCCGACTTCGTGAAACCAGGGCGAGGGCATCATGAAACCGCCGCCGCCGACTGTGAATGCCATGAGCATCACAGAACATGTCAGCACCGGAGATCGGCTCGCCCTCTCCGGGGGAAGCGACCTCGCCGTCCGTGCCGAGGCGTTGGTGAAGACGTTCGGTGACCAGCGTGCCGTCGACGGGATCGACCTGGCTGTGCGCCCTGGTGAGATTTTCGGCGTCCTCGGGCCGAACGGTGCCGGCAAGACCACCACGCTACGCATGCTGGCGACCCTGCTGAAGATCGACGCCGGCCGTGCCGAGATCTTCGGTGTCGACGTGGCCGGCAACCCGCACGTGATCCGGCAGCTGGTCGGCGTCACCGGACAGTACGCGTCGGTCGACGAGAACCTCACCGCGCGCGAGAACCTCTGGCTCTTCGCCCGGCTGCAAGGGATCGCCTCCGCGCGCGCCCGGCGGATCTCCGCCGAGCTGCTCGGCCGGTTCGGCCTGGAAGAGGCCGCGAACAAGCCGATCGCGCAGTTCTCCGGCGGCATGCGGCGACGCCTCGACCTGGCAGCCAGCTTGATCAGCAAACCACCGCTGATCTTTCTGGACGAGCCGACCACAGGTCTCGATCCGCGTACCCGCGGCCAGATGTGGGAGACCATCCGCGGCCTGGTCGCCGACGGCTGCACGGTGCTGCTGACCACGCAGTACCTCGACGAGGCCGACCAGCTCGCCGATCGGATCGCCGTCATCGACCACGGCCGCAAGGTGGCCGAAGGAACCCCTGACCAGCTGAAGACCGCGGTCGGCGACTCCACCCTTCAACTGCTGCTCGCCGACCCGGGCGAGGTGCCCGCCGCGGTGGAGGTCGTCCGGCGTGTCCTCGGCTGCGAACCGGTGCTCAGCCCGGAGCAGGGCCGGCTCAACGTCGCCCTCGACCAGGCCGACCTGGCAGCAGACGTGCTGATCGCGCTGCGGACCGCCGGGGTCGCGATCACCTCGGTGAGCGTGGCCAAGCCCAGCCTGGACGAGGTGTTCCTCGCCCTCACCGGCCAGGAGACCGGCGGTGACGACGAGACCGGCGGTGACGACGAGACCGAAGCTAAGGAGAACCGATGAGCACCACGATCGCACCTGCCCGCGAAACCGTGCGCGCGGCGGACCGCGTGGCGGCCGCCCGGCGGCATGTCTCCATGGGCGAGACGCTCAGCCAGACCCTGACGATGGCGTGGCGGGCTCTCAAGAAGATGCGCCGCAACCCGGAGCAGTTCTTCGACGTGGCGCTGCAGCCCCTCCTGTTCACCGCGATGTTCGCCTACATCTTCGGCGGCGCCATCGCCGGTGACGTGGAGAGCTACCTGCCGCTGATGATTCCGGGCATCCTCGCCCAGACCGTGCTGACCACGTGCATGGCCACGGGGACGCAACTACGCGAGGACATGGAGAAGGGGGTTTTCGACCGGTTCAAGTCGCTGCCGATCGCCCGGATCGCGCCGCTGGCCGGTCCGATGGTGGCCGACCTGCTGCGGTACGCGATCGCGGCGACCCTGACCTTCGGCATGGGCCTGCTGATGGGCTACCGGCCCGGCGGGGGAGCGGCCGGCGTGCTCGCCGCGATCCTGCTGGCGATCTTCACCGGCTGGTCGCTGGCGTGGGTCTTCACCTGGGTCGGCACGATCGCCCGGAGCGCCCAGGCCGTGCAGGGCATCTCCATGATGATCCTGTTCCCGCTGACGTTCCTGTCCAACGCGTTCGTCCCGGTCGAGACCCTGCCCAACTGGCTTGCCAGTTTTGTCCAGATCAACCCGGTCTCACACCTGGTCACGGCCGCTCGCGACCTGGCCAACAGCGGTCTCGTCAGCGGAGCGGCGGTCTGGACGCTCGTGGCCTGCCTGGTCGTCATCGCGATCTTCGCGCCGCTGTCGGTGCGCAGCTACAAGCGGCACATGTGACACCTTCTCGACGAGCCCGCGGGCCTCGTCGAGAAGGTCCGCGCCCCGCCGATCGCCGTACTCGGCGCGCACGGCGGCGATCATCCCGGGCGCGGCCCTTTCGGCGTACGGTTCGATCCGCTCGAAGGACATGCTGGGCATGTGGTTGTAGGAGAAACGCTCGGCCAGCACCAGCAACCTGACCGCGTCGCCGGGCTCCAGGGCACCGCGCAGCAGCCCCCAGACGCCGAGCGCGAAAAGCATCGATCCCCACACCGGGTAGTCGCGGAAAGGGCTTCCCTCGGACAGCATGTCCTTGGCGCACGAGTGGAACAACGCCTCACCGTACGGGAGGTCCGCCGGCCCGGCGTGGTAGGCGTACGCCGTCAGGGCGAGTGCCTCCGCGGTGACCACCCACGGCTCGAATCCTGTGTACGGCAACCCGGGCAGGCGCAGGTCACGCGCCCGCTCGACGGCCACGCGGTATTCCGCCAGGGCGTCTGCCGTCCGGCCGCGGGCGAGGGCGAGTTCGGCGGCGCACAGGGGCACGATCGCCAGCCCGCCGAGGACCGCATCGCCGTCGTTGATCCGAGAGATCTCCATGAGCTCGGCCTCCGCGGTGGCATGGTCGCCTTCGGCGAGCGCGGCGAACACCAGCACCGACCGCAGCTGAATCGCGTCGTCCGTGGCGCCGAGCCGGCTCAGAGCCGGAAGGGCGGTCCGTGCGTGGCCGACCGCCCGCCGGCGGTCGTCGAGCTGCATGATCAGGTGAGCCAGCACGGCATGCAGGATCGCCGCGAGCCACGGTCCGTCGTCCTCGCGTACCAGTGTCAGACCCCGCTCGGCCGCCGCGACCGCCCCTGCCAGGTCTCCCGCGTTCTCCAGGATGTGGGAGCTCATCTGCGCCGCCATCAGCGCCACTTCACGGTCGGCGCTCCTGGACAGTTCCGAGAGCCGGTGGTGGGAATCGCCGCCTCGCGATGGGTCGGATGCGAGCAACACCATGGCCATCGCCGCGATGCGGGGGTCCGTCGTGTCACGGACGGGCAGCTTGCTGAGCAGGGCGCGCAGTCCCTCATCGCGGCTGTCCGTGATGATCATGATGTTCATGAGAGCGACCAGCAGGGTCAGCCGGGTCACGTCCTCGAGCTCCGGCGGCGGATACCAGTCGGTGACCGCCTGCGTGATCGCGTCCCTGAGGACGATGATCCGGAGGTGGTCGCCGCGGATGGTCCACAGCGCACCGATCCCGGCCAGCAGCTGGACCACCGTGGCCGGGTCGGGCTCACCGAGCGCCTGGCGGAGCAGCTCGGCCAGGTTGCCCTCCTCGGCCCGCAGCGCGTCGGCGGCCGCGAACTGGGAAGGGCCGAACATCACCGCGCCGTTCTCCAGGGCGTAATCCGTTGCCCAAGCCCGTTGCGCCGCCCGTGCCGTCTCTTCCTCGCCGGCCTCCACCAGCCGCATCCGGCCGAACTCCCTGACGGTCTCCAGCATCCGGTAGCGAAGGCCGTACCGGGTCTCCCGGACGCTCATCAGGGACTGCTCGGTCAGCGCCTGCACGGCATGCAGAGCGTGGGCCCCCAGCACGTGCTCGGCGGCGGCCAGCGTGAAGCCGTCACCGAAGAGCGAGAGCCGGCGCAGGGCCCGCCGTTCCGGCTCGTTCAACAGGTTCCACGACCAGTCGATGACCGCGAGGAGCGTCTGGTGCCGGTCGGGAGCGCTGCGATTCCCGCCGCGCAGCAGGGCGAACCGGTCCGCCAAGCGCCGCGCGATCTCCTCCACGGACATCACTCGCACCTTGGCCGCGGCCAGCTCGATCGCGAGCGGCAGCCCGTCGAGCCGGGTGACGATCTCGGCGGCCGCCTCTTCATCGATCCGCACGTCCGGGCGTGTGGCCACGGCGCGCTGCCGGAACAGCTCCACAGCGTCGCCCGGCCTCAGCTCGCCGAGAAGGTAGACCCGCTCGGCGGGGATCGACAAGGGCGCGCGGGAGGTCGTGAGCACCCGCAGGTCACGGGTGGTCGCGGTCAGGAAGGAGACCAGGTCGGCGACGGCCTCGATCACGTGCTCACAGTTGTCCAGGATGAGCAGCGCCGGCGCCTGGTTGAGGTGCTGGGCGATCCGGGCGCGGACGTCGGCGCGTTGTTCGGGGGTGAGGACGCGCCGCCCGCTGACCGAGTCGCGAACCCCGAGCGCCGAGCCGACCTCGCCGACCACGCCCTCGGGCGAGGAGACGCCGACGAGCTCGACGAAGTGGGCGATGGGTTGCGCGGCGTTCCGGCCGGCGACGTGCGCCAGCCGCGTCTTGCCCAGTCCACCCGGACCGACGATGGAGAGCACCCGGTTGTCCTGTAACAAGGCCTGGATCGCGCGGACGTCGTCGTCGCGGCCGAGCAGTGAGGAGCCGTCGAACAGGATGCCCGCGCGCACCGGCCGATCTGCGGCCAGCAGTTCGGCGTGTACGCGGGCGAGCGCGGGCCCGGGATCTGTGCCGAGGCGCTCGGCCAGGCCGGCGCGGTATCGCTCGTAGCGTTCCAGCGCCGCGCCCGCGCCGCGCACCGCGGCCTCGCTGCGCAGCAGGCAGGCGAGCAGTTCTTCGTCGTACGGCCGTGCGGCGGCGGCCTCCTCCAGCAGGGGCAGCGCGCCCGTGTGGTCGCCGCTTCGGCTTCGCGCGAGTGCCATGACGTGGCGCGCCTCGGCCAGGTGCCCGGCGGCGACGGCCACCAGGTCGGCCATCGGGCCGGTGGACGTCGCCGGCCCGTTCGCTGCCAGGCCCATCGCCTCTTCGGCGAGACGCTGGGCGACGGCGGCTTCGCCCTCGCCCAGCGCTCCACGCGCCCGCCGCACCAGATCGCCGAGCAGGAGTGCGTCCACCTGCTCGTCCGCAAGCCCGAGCCGGTAGCCGCGTGCCGTCCGCACCACGGCGTCGGCGCAGGTCGCGGCCCGGGTCCGGGAGACCACCACCTGCAACGCCTTCGTGGGGTTGGCCGGCGGCTCGTCACGCCACAGCTCCTCGATCAACTGCCGGTCACCGGCGCCTGCTCGTCCGTGCAGCGCGAGGACCGCCAGCAGGGTCTGCGCCCGGTCGCCGATCACG
Organism: Nonomuraea sp. SYSU D8015; assembly: GCF_008065375.1. Lineage (GTDB taxonomy): Bacteria > Actinomycetota > Actinomycetes > Streptosporangiales > Streptosporangiaceae > Nonomuraea. The sequence continues at coordinate 22,344 of NZ_MU084032.1, read as the reverse complement.
CGCGCGCCTCGCCAGCGGACGCCGTCGAGCAGGGTCAGCACTGGAGCCACACACTCCAGCTTACGGGGCGCCTCCCGAAGCCCGATCTTCGGCAGGCGACGCATGCGGACAATCCGTCGAGCGGTGTCGTCGAGCTCACTCTTCGCCGGGACGGACCGCTGGGCGCCGCTGCCGGAGATACGCGAGCAGAGCGTCGATCAGCAGGAACGCGGCCAGCGAGATGCCCATCAGCGGCAGGAAGACCCCCACGGCGATGGCGAGCAGTCCGAGCGGCGCCAGCAGGGCCCAGTGCACCTGCCGCCACCGGCCAGGCGGGTACGGCTTGCCGAAGCCGCGGGTGGGCCGGCGGCGCCACCACATGCGGTAACCGAGCACGATCAAGGTGATCAGACCGACGGCCAGCGCGGCCAGCAGGACCTGGTTGGCCAGGCCGAACAGCAGGCCCATGTGCCCGTCGATGCCCCAGCGGGTCAGCTTGGCGGCAAGCGGGTAGTCGGCGAAGCGCAGCTCGGCGGTCACCTGTCCGGTGGCGGCGTCCACGGCGACCTGGTCCAACCGGGTGGGCGCGGTCTTGTCGATCTCCTTGACCAGGTAGGGCTCGCCGGGCTCGCCGGGCCACACGATCTCCAGCGGACCGGACAGGCCCTTGCCGGCGGCGGCCTGGGCGACGCGGTCCACGCCGACGTCGGCCGTGGCGGCATGGTGCCCTCCCGCGCCCGTGTGCGCGGCGTGGTCGCCGCCCGAAGTAGTGATCGACGGGGTCGTCCAGGCGAGCGCCGAGCGGAGCTCGTCGACGTTCTCACCGGCGTACTTCGACCAGGTCAGGCCGGTCGCGGACAGGAACAGCAGGCCCAGCACCGCCCACAGGCCGACCGAGCCGTGCCAGGACAGCGTGCGGCGGGGCCCGCGGGCGGCGCGGTCGGGCATGACGAGGTGGCGCCGGTTGCGGCGGCGACGGGTGATCCACAGAGCCAGGCCGCCGAGCGCCACGACCCACAGCCAGCTGGCGGCCAGCTCACTGTAGACGCGTCCCGGCTCGCCCAGGTGCAGATGGCGGTGGAGGTGGGAGATCCAGGCTCGGACGGGCAGCGCGCCGGAGCTGCCGTAGCTCTCCAGCGTGCCGCGTACCTGGCCGGTGTGGGGGTCGACGAAGACGGCCAGCTGCGTGCTTTCGGGCAGTCCCGGCTGGTCCATGAGCACGCGCGTGGTCTGGCCCGGCTCGGCGGCGGGCCGTACCGCCATGACCGTGCCCGCGGGCTGTGCCGCGCGGGCCGCCTCGATCTGCCGGCTCAGGGGGAGGGCGGTCCGGCCGGCGGGCGCGGTGAGCTCGTGCTGGTAGATGACCTGCTCGATCTGGAACGAGGCGGCGTACAGCAGGCCGGTGGTGGCGGCGACGAGCAGGAAGGGGGCGATGAGGACGCCTGCGTAGAAGTGCAGTCGCAACACCAGCGGGCGCAGCGCCGCCCAGGAGGCCGGGCGCTCAGGAGACGGTGGGCGGGTTTGCTCGGTGACGTCGACGGTAGAGGTCATGGGGCGTTTCTCCACTCACAAGGGGACTCGGGTCCCGCCGCAGGGCACGGCGGCGGAAGAGGCGGCGGCACGGCAGGCCGCGGCCGGGGAACCAGATCAGATGAGGGAGAAACGCGAGGGTGGGCCCCGCCGGGAGATCACCGCCGCGACCAGGGCTTGCGGGAAGGGCACGCGACCGTCCCACGACGGTCGGCGGCCGTGGAGGTCCACCTCCACCAACCCACCCGCCAGGATCAGCAGGGCGCTCCACCAGCGGCCGATGGAGGCGACGGCCAGATGCAGCAGGGTGGCCAGAGCCGACTCGCCCCGCTCCAGCCACCAGGCCGACAGGAGCGCCGTCATGGCGTGCACCAGCAGCATGCCCAGGCCGGTTCCGTGCTCATGCGCAGGAACCGGGGCCCCCACGCTGAACAGGTGGTGCATGCCGTACTGCGTGGCGAAACACGCCCCGAGCAGCGCGTCCATGCCTCGCTGGCGGCCGCCGAGCAGGAACGCGCCCGTCCAGGCCAGCGCCAGCGCGCCGAGCGACGTGCCCGGGCGGACCGGCTCGCCTCCGGCGAACGCGTGCAATGCAGCCGAGACCAGCACGCACACTGCCGCGAACACCGCGGAACGCATCGCCCGCAACAGGGGCCGACCAGCATGCACGCGGCCATGGTGCCACGTGGTGGGCGCGGTGCCTAGCGGAAGCGGTGAGCTGAACCGAGCACGCGCAGGCTGCGTATCTCCCTCACAAGCGATCTCCAGGCCTCGGCCGTGGTGTGGGAGGATCTTTTCGGTATGGGTCCGTTCTCGGTGGTGCGGTGGGTGCGCGCGGCGAGCTTCGCCGCCACGTGCGCCGCCCTGGCCGTGCTCGGACACCTCGCCGGTGGGGGCTCCTTCGATCCGGCGCAGGCCCTGAAGGGATTTCTGCTTCTCCTGCCGCCCGCGCTGGCGTTGACCGGACGCGAACGCAGCCTGGGCTCCATCCTGCCCGCGACGGCCTTGTCGCAGGTCATCCTGCACGTCCTGCTCACTCCGAACGCCGACCGGCCGACGATGGCGCACCATGTGCACACGCCGGGCATGGACATGAGCCAGCTGGACCAGGCGGGCTCCACGAGCTCGGGGATGCTGCTCATGCACGCGGCGGCCGTGCTGCTGACCTCCGTGTGGTTGCGGTGGGTCGAGGCGGGTCTGTGCACACTGGTGCGGCAGCTGGCCGGCCGGGTGCTGCGCCCGCTGCTGGTCCTGCTGTTCATGGCGGCCGGATGGACCTCCCCCGGGCCGCGGGCGATCGCGCACGTGGGCGAGGACGAGACCGCGTGCATCCGGCTCTTTCTGAGACATGCCCTCGTACGGCGCGGACCTCCTCGCGGGCAGGCCGGAACCGCACTGGCCGTCTGATCCGCTGATCGTGCGCCGGCCGTCCGAGCCGGCCCCCGCGCCACGGCCGCCGGCCGCGCCGCCGGGCCTTTGCCGCATGCCCACGGCCTCGCCGCGCCCTGAGACGCGCTCCCTGGACCGGGCGCCCTCGCGGCATGCGCTGAACACGATCACCGTCGCCCGCTGCGGTTCCACTGACGACAAGCCGGTCGTCGCCGCGCCGGCCATCACCGTGGTCGGCGCAGGCGCGCCTTCAGACTTCGAACCCGTGGAGAACACATTCCGATGAGACCTAGTCGTTTGCGTCGCCCTCTGGCCGCCGCGCTGTCCGCGCTCGCGGCCTTGACCGCCGCCGGTTGCGGTGACGCCGCCGGCTCGTCCCGTGAGCCGTCCGCCACCGCCGCCGCGCCCGCCGGCCGGACCAGCTACCCCCTGACCTTCGACAACTGCGGCACGAACGTCACCTTCCAGCGGCCGCCGCAGCGCGTGCTGATCCTCAACGGCACCAGCGTCGGGGAGGTGGAGAGCTTCGTCCTCCTCGGCCTGGAGAAGCACGTCCTGGCCAACGCCCAGAGCTACGGCGTCTCCGACGACCCATCCATGATCGCCAAGATCAAGGCGCTGCCCACCGGCGGGCTGACCATGAACAAGAACTTCGACGTCCCCGCCGAGCAGGTGCTCAAGCTCAAGCCCGACCTGGTGGTGTCCACGTGGTCGGGCGGGTTCGACGCCAAGAAGGGCTTCGCCACCCGCGAGCAGCTCGCCGCGGCGGGCATCACGTCGCTGGTCAACCCGGTCAACTGCGCCATGGGCAAGCCCGAGGCCACGCCGGAGGAGCAACGCGCCTACCAGAACCAGTCGATCAACTCCTCCCTGGAGTTCCTCCTTCTGCTGGGGCGGATCTTCGACGTCCAGCACCGCGCGGTGGATCTCGTGGGCAAGCTGCGCGCCCGCATCGAGGCCGTGCGGATGCGGGTCGCGGGCCGGCCGGCCAAGAAGGTGCTCATCGCTTATCCCGGCATGGCCATGATGAACGCCAACGGCCTGCCCGCCGTGATGACCGGCGGCATCTACGACGACGTCATCAAGGCCGCGGGCGGCGTCAACGCCTTCGCCGGCCAGACCGCCGACGCCACTCGCACCCTCAACCGGGAGCAACTGGCAACCGCCCAGGTGGACGTGCTGGCGGTCGGCCTGTTCACGCCCGGCGAGAAGGGCGAGGAGGAGGCGGCCAAGCTGTTCGCCGCGTATCCGCACTGGGCCGCCTCGAAGACGAAGACGTACACGGTGGTCTCCGACGGCGTCTATCTCGGCCCGCTCAACGCCTGGGCCGTGGAGAAGATGTCCAAGGTGGTGCACCCCGGTGACTGACACCCTCACCGCGCCACCGCGGACCAGACCAGCGCCGTCCCGGCGCCCTCATCTGATCTCCGGACCGGCGACGGGGGTGCTGCTGGCGGCCCTGGCCGCCGGGCTGGTCGCAGCCCTGGTGGTGGGCATTTCCGTCGGCTCCGTCAACCTGCCTCTCGGCCAGGTCTGGGGTGTGGTCTGGGCGCATCTGTCCGGGCGTGGCGCGCAGGCGGATCCGCTGCTCGGCCAGGTCGTCTGGGAGATCCGCACCCCGCGGGCGCTGCTGGCCGCGCTCGCCGGAGCAGGTCTGTCGGTGGCCGGGGTCGCCCTGCAGGCCCTGGTACGCAACCCGCTCGCCGACCCCTACGTCCTCGGGGTGTCCTCGGCCGCGTCACTCGGGGCCGTGCTGGTTCCCGCCATCGGCAGCACCATGCTGGCAGGGACGCTCGGCGTCACCGGCGCCGCGTTCGCCGCCGCCATGGTGTCGGCGCTGCTGGTCTACCTCCTGGCTCAGCGGGCGGGCCGACTGCTGGACTCCTGGCTGGTGCTGACCGGGGTCGCCGTCGGCTACCTGTGCACGGCGGCCACCACGTTCGTCCAGCTCCAGCTCAACCCGAACGAGTTGCAGGGCATGATGTTCTGGCTGATGGGCAGCGTGGCCGGCGCCTCCTGGCAGGACCTGGGCGTGCCCGCCGTGCTCATCGTCGTCTGCATGCTCTGGCTGGCGCTGCAGGCCCGTGCGCTCAACGCGCTCCTGGCCGGCGAGGAGGCGGCCATCGCCATCGGGGTGCCGGTGGCGACGCTGCGGGTCGGGCTGCTGGTGGCCGGGTCGCTTCTCACGGCCACAGTGGTCAGCGTCGTCGGCGGCATCGGGTTCATCGGGCTGATGATCCCGCACATGGCCAGGTTCGTCGTCGGCGCCGACCATCGTCGGGTGCTGCCGGTGTCCCTGCTGGCCGGGGCGCTGTTCCTCGTGCTGGTGGACCTGGCCGCCCGGATCGCCGACCGGCCCAACGAGCTGCCGGTGGGCATCTTCACCACCGGGCTCGGCGTGCCGTTCTTCCTGTGGCTGCTGCGCCGCCGCGCTCGGGGAGGCGCCGATGCGGCTTGACCTCGCCGGAGTCAGCGCCGTCATCGACGCGCGACCCATCATCGACGACGTCGACGTAACCGCCGGGCCCGGCGAGTTCGTCGCGCTCGTCGGCCCCAACGGCAGCGGCAAGTCCACGCTGCTGCGTACCGTCTACCGATCGCTGCGCCCATCGGGCGGCGTGGTCCGGCTGGACGGGCAGGACCTGTGGAGAATGCGGCCCCGCCAGGCCGCCCGCCACCGCGCCGTGCTCCCGCAGCACAACCAGGTCGCCGACGGACTGTCCGTGGCCGAGGTCGTCGCGACCGGCCGCCACAGCCACAAACGGCCGCTCGACCGGGAAAACGAGACCGACCGCGCGATGGTCGCCACGTCTCTCGAAAGGGTCGGCATGGGGTGGGCCGCCGACCGGCTGATGACCACCCTGTCGGGCGGCGAACGGCAACGCGTCCTGCTCGCCCGCGCGCTGACACAGCAGGCGCCGCTGCTGGTGCTCGACGAACCCACCAATCACCTGGACGTGGGATCGCAGCTGCTGTTGCTGGAGCTGATCCGTTCCCTCGGACTGACCTTGCTGGCTGCCCTGCACGACCTCGACCAGGCCGCCGCGTACGCCGACCGGGTCGTCGTCCTGCGCGACGGCCGGGTCGCCGGGCAGGGTCCGCCCCTGGAGGTGCTGACGCCCGCCTTCATCGAGGAGATCTTCGGCGTACGCGCCCACGTGGGCCCCCACCCCATCACGGGACGCCCGCACATCGCCGTGGCCCCAGCCCGCTGATCCTCGTGTCCGACCCCGGGCCGGCAAGCCGAGCGGCCCGGGGTCGGGTTGCGCACCCCAGGACGACGCCGGTCACAGCAGCAGGCGCACGGCCCACGAGGGCTCTCTCACGCGTGCCACCGGGGCGCTTACGGCTTGCGTGCGGGCAGCAGAGTCAGCCCGATCGGCAGGTTGACCGGCTCGCCGGGGATCAGCCCGGCCTTGGCGAGCAACTCGGCGTACTCGTCCTCGGTCCGCTCGCGGCCGTTGGTCATGACGAACATGTGGAGGTCGAAGGCGAGAGCGAGAGTGGGGTCGCGGTGGGCGGGGATCATCCGCTCGATGACGAACAACCGCGCGCCGGACGGCATGGCGGCGGCGCAGTTGCCGAGGATGGTCTGGCACTGGGCGTCGTCCCAATTGTGAAGGGTGCGGGACAGCGTGTAGAGGTCGCCGCCCGATGGGACGCCGGCGAAGAAATCCCCGGCCACCGCCTCATATCTCCCGGTCAGGCCCAGGGCGGAGAGGCGGGTGGAGCCGGCGGCGGCGACGTCCGGCAGGTCGAGCAGGACGCCGCGGGCGTCGGGCGCGGCCTGGAGCAGGACCGCGAGCAGCGCGCCGTTGCCGCCCCCGACGTCGACGAAGGTGCGCACGCCTGACAGGTCGCACACCTTCGGGATCGCCCGCATGAAGTCCGCGGTGGCGGCCATGCCCTCGTTGTAGATCGCGGCGGCGGCGGGGTGGGCGGCCAGGTGGTCGAAGACGGAGGTGCCGAAGGCCAGCTCGAAGGCTGGGGCGCCGGTGCGCAGGGCCTCGTCGAGGTGCTCCCAGGCGCGGGCGAAGTAGTCCTCGCCGTACAGGACGGCCAGGCCGCGCAGCGAGCCCTCGACGCCGGTGCGCAGCAGCTCGCCGGAGGGGGACAGGCTGTACGCCGCGCCGGCCCGCCGTTCCAGCAGGCCCAGGGCGGCGAGCAGGCGCAGCAGCCGGGCCAGCGGCTCGGTCTGGAGGCCCAGCGTGCGGGCGAGCTCGTCGCTCGACCGGGGTCCGTCGGCCAGCGCGTCGAACACGCCGAGCCGGGTGGCCGTGCAGATCGCGCGGGTCGTCCACGGGGAGATCAAGGTCGTGAGGAGACGCGTGGCCTCGTCGTTCATGGGGTTCCTAACGGGGGATCGGCGCCGATGGCGTGCTGCATGGCCTCGAACTTCAGCCGGGTCTCGGCCAGTTCGGCGGCGGGATCGGATCCGGCGACGATGCCGCATCCGGCGTACAGGCGCGCCTGGTGACCGCTCACCTCGGCGCACCGCAGGGCTATGCCGAGCTCGCCGTTGCCCGCGCCGTCGAGCCACCCCACCGGGCCGGCGTACCGTGCCCGCCCGGTGGGCTCCAGCTCGCGGATGAGGTCCATCGCGGTTTCCGCGGGGCTGCCGCACACGGCGGGGGTGGGGTGGAGGGCCGCGGTGACGTCCAGGATGCTGTGGTGGGCCCGCAGCCTGCCCGCGATGGAGGTCGCCAGGTGCTGGACGTTGGCGAGGGGGAGCACGTGCGGCTCGGGGTCGGCGCGCAGGCCGATGCACAGGTCCTGGAGCGCGGCGCGCACGGAGTCGACGGCGTAGGCGTGCTCCGACCGGTCCTTGGCCGATGAGCTGAGCGCCGCGGCGAGGCCGACGTCCTCCTCCTCGTCGCGGCCGCGTCGCGTGGTGCCTGCCAGGACGAGGGATTCCACCCGGTCGTGGGTGCGGCGGAGCAGCAGCTCGGGGGTGGCGCCCACCAGCCCGTCGACGGCGAAGGCGTAGCAGCCCGGGAAGCGGCCGGCGAGCCGGAGCAGCAGAGCCCGGGCGTCGATGGGCTCGGCGGCGAAGGCCCCGATCGACCGGGCGAGCACGACCTTGCCGAGCCGGCCGCTGCCGAGCACGGACAAAGCCTTCTCGACGCAGCGCATCCAGTCCACGGCGCCGGCGTAGTCGTCCTCGTAGGTGACCCCGGACGGCGGCCGGACGGGGGTGACGGGTGACGGCGGGGGAACGCCGACCGTCGTCGTCCACGCCCGTCCGTTCCGGCGGGCCAGGATCGTCGAGGGCACGATCAGGACCGATCCCGCCGCGTGGGGGTCGAAGGTGAACGTGCAGAAGGCCACCGGCCCGGAGCCGGGCTCTCCGACGTGGTCCTCCACGTCCATCCGGCCGAAGAGGTCCGCGACGCGCTCGCGGGCCCACACGAAGCGGTCCGCTCCCGGCGGTACGGGCAGGCGCGCGGCCTCGCCCCAGCCGACGAGCCCTTCGCCGCGCCGTACCCAGGCCAGACCTGAGGAATGGGGGATCCGGGAGATGAGGTCGCCCGGGTCAGGAACCTCCACCGTTCGCACTACCAGCGAAACCGACACAGAAGCAAACGATAACCGTTTTCATACTTTATGCAAGCCCTTGACGATGCGTCCTGACCGTCCTTAGTGTCCCAAAGGGAATGATTATCACAATCCTTTCCATTCGGTCGGAGGAAGGCGGTCCATGACCACCCCCACCCAGCTCATCGCCCAGTTACACGGCCTCGGCGTACGCCTCTGGCACGAAGGTGATCAACTGAGGTACCGGGCCCCGGCAGGCGTCATGACCGCGGAGCGGCTGGCCGACCTGCGGGCGCACAAGGCCGGCATCCTCCAGCACCTGCGGCGGGAGTCCGGGCTGCCGGAGGTGCGCCCCGACCCGGCCGCGCGGTACGAGCCGTTCCCGCTGACCGACGTCCAGGCCGCGTACCTGCTGGGCAGGAACGACGCCTTCGACTACGGCGAGGTCGCCTGCCACGGATACATGGAGCTGGCCGTCACCGGGCTGGACGTGACCCGGCTGGAGAACGCCTGGAACCGGCTGATCCAGCGGCACGACATGCTCCGCGCCGTCATCCACCCCGACGGATACCAGCAGGTCCTGCCCGAGGTCCCGCGTCAGCGCGTCCCGGTCGCCGGCGACCCCGAGGAGGTGAGGGCCGAGCTGTCGCAGCGGGTGTACCGCACCGACCAGTGGCCGCTGTTCGACCTGCGGGTGACCCGCGCCGGCGATGACCGCCACCTGCTGCACGTCTCCATCGACCTGCTGATCGCCGACTACCTCAGCATCCAGCGGCTCCTCACCGAGCTCGACGAGCTCTACCGCGACCCGGCCCGCGAGCTGCCCGAACCGGACCTGACCTTCCGCGACTACGTGATGGCCGAGCGGTCGGCCCGGCAGGCGGGTGCGGACCGGTACGAGCGCGACCGCGATTACTGGTGGCAGCGCATCGACGAGCTGCCTCCCGCCCCCGACCTGCCCCGCGCCGGTCAGGAGGCCGGTCAGGAGGCGGGTGCGGGCTTCGAACGCCACCACGTCACGATCGACCCGGAGCGCTGGGCGGCCCTGCGCGAGCGGGCCGTACGGGAGAACCTCACCCCGTCGGCGGCAGTGCTGGCCGCCTACGCCGAGGTCGTCGGCAGATGGAGCCGGAGCCCCGCCTTCACGCTCAACCTCACGCTGCTCAACCGGCTGCCGCTGCACCCGCAGGTCGACGCGCTGGTGGGCGACTTCACCTCACTCAGCCTGCTGGCCGTGGAGCCCGCGCCGCGCGCGGCCGGGTTCGCCGAGCGGGCGCGGGAGCTGCAGGGCAGGCTCATGACGGACCTGGACCACCGCTCCTGCTCGGGCGTGGAGGTGCTGCGCGAGCTGGCCAGGCGGAAAGGCCGGGCGGCGGCCCTCATGCCTGTCGTCTACACCAGCACGATCGGGCTGGACCAGGACGCGGGGGCCCCGCCGGCCGGCAGCCTGCTGGCCGCGCCCCCGGTCGCCGGGCTCAGCCAGACCCCGCAGGTCTGGCTCGACTGCCAGGCCATCGAGCAGCGCGGCATGCTCGTGATCAACTGGGACGTCCGGTCCGGCGTCTTCCCCGACGGCATGATCGAGGACGCCTTCGCCGCGTTCACCACGCTGCTCGACCGGCTCGCCGCGGGCCAGGCCTGGGACGAGCACGTGCCCGTGCCGCTGCCCGACTCGCACCTGCGGCGCAGGGCGGCGGCCAACGACACCGCCGCGCCGCTGCCGGACGGCCTGCTGCATGAGGCCGTGGTGGCCCAGGCGCTGGCCGCTCCCACCCGCTCCGCCGTCATCACCCCGGAGCGGACCCTCACCTTCGGCGGGCTGCTGGCCGAGGCGACCGCCGTGGCGCGGGCGCTCCAGGCGGACGGGGACGCGACAGGCCAGATCGTCGCGGTGGCGCTGCCCAAATCGGCCTCCCAGGTCAGCGCGGTGCTCGGCACGCTGCTCGCAGGCGCCGCGTATCTGCCGCTGGACGACGACCTGCCCGCCCGCAGGCGGGAGGCCATACTCGAGGACGCCGGAGTACGGCAGGTGCTCACCCGACCGGGCGCCTCCTGGCCCGAGGACGTGAAGGTCATCGAGGTCGACGCCCTCGAGCCCGTCCAGGACCCGCCCCCCGTCTCCCGGGCCCAACCGGACGACCTGGCGTACGTGATCTACACCTCCGGCTCCACCGGGGCGCCCAAGGGCGTGATGATCAGCCACCGGGCCGCGCTCAACACGATCCAGGACATCAACCGGCGCTTCGACGTCGGGTTCGGCGACCGCGTGCTCGGCCTCGCCAACCTGGGCTTCGACCTGTCGGTCTACGACCTCTTCGGACCGCCGGCGGTCGGTGGCGCGCTCGTGCTGCCCGACCCGGCCCGCCGCGCCGACCCGTCGCACTGGGCCGAGCTGATCGCCCAGCACGCCGTCAGCCTGTGGAACTCGGTGCCCGCCCAACTCCAGATGCTGGAGCACTATCTGGACACCGCGCCCGCGGTCGAGCTGTTCACCCTGCGCCTCGGGCTGCTGTCCGGCGACTGGATCCCGGTCGGGCTGCCGGCGGCGATCCGCGCCCGGCTGCCGCTGATGGAGCTGGTGAGCCTCGGCGGCGCGACGGAGGCGTCGATCTGGTCGATCGCCTACCCGATCGACGAGGTCCCCGCGGGGTGGCGGAGCATCCCGTACGGCAGGCCGCTGGCCAATCAGAGCTTCCACGTCCTGGACGCCGAGCTGCGCCACTGCCCGGAATGGGTGGCGGGCGAGCTGTACATCGGCGGGGCCGGCCTGGCCCAGGGGTACCTGGGCGACGCCGAGCGGACGGCGGAGCGTTTCATCGTCCATCCCGAGCTCGGCCGTCTCTACCGCACCGGGGACTTCGGCCGCTACCTACCGTCGGGCGACATCGAGTTCCTCGGCCGCATCGACACCCAGGTCAAGGTCCGCGGCCACCGCATCGAGCTCGGTGACGTGGAGGCAGCGCTGGCCGAGCACCCGGCGGTCGCCGCCGCCGTCGCGCTGGTCGACGGCGACGACGCGCTGCGACGCAGGCTGGTGGCCTTCGCCCAGGTGGCGGCGGGTGCGCAAGCGGACGAGACCGAGCGCGCCGCGGTGGCGGAGGCCGGCCTCGCCGCCGCGGAGCACGGCAGGGCCGCCGTGGACGCGGCCGCGCTGACCGCCTTCGTGGACCTCGCCGACCGCGCCGCGCTGGCCGCCATGGCCGTCACCCTGCGGGGCGCCGGGCTGTTCGCAGGCGAGCAGGACGCGCACGACCTGGCCGAGATCGTCACCGCGCTGAAGGCCGCGCCCCGGCACCGGCGGCTCCTGCGCCGCTGGCTCACCGCGCTGACCGGCGACGGCCTGCTCCAGAGTGACGGGGAAGGGCGCTACCACGGCCTGGCCGCCGTCACACCGGAGACGCTCGAGGCCCGGCTGGCCGAGCTGGACGAGCGCGCCGCGGCCGTCGACTTCGGCGGCGACCTGGTCGGCTACCTGCGGGCCAGCGCCGCCGTACTGCCGGAGCTGCTGCGCGGCGAGGGCAATCCGCTGGAGCTCATGTTCCCCGGCGCCTCCACCGACACCGCGCAGGCCGCGTTCCGCGACAACCCCGTCAACCGGTACCTGAACGAGGTGCTCGTGGCCGCGGTCACCGCGATCGGCCGGCCGCTGAGGGTCCTGGAGGTGGGCGCCGGGGTCGGCGGCACCAGCGCCGCCCTCATCCCCGCCCTGGCCGGAGCCGGCGTCGAGGTGGACTACCTGTTCACCGACGTGTCGCCGTTCTTCCTCAACGACGCCCGCGAGGCCTTCGCCGCCTACCCACAGGTGCGTTACGGCCTGTACGACCTCAACCTGGACCCGCGGGCGCAGGACCTGCTGCCCAACTCGTTCGACCTGATCGTCGCGGGCAACGCCCTGCACCTGGCCAAGGACGCGGCGGCCGCCCTGGCCGCGCTGCGCGAACTGCTCGCCCCGGGCGGGTGGCTGGCCTTCATCGAGGGCACGGCGGAGAACCTGCCGCTGATGGTGTCCATGGAGTTCACCGACCAGCTGTCGGGCTTCACCGACGTGCGGCAGGCCGCCGACCAGACGCTGCTCACCCGCGAGCAGTGGGCGCGGCTGGTCGAGGAGGCCGGAGGCGAGCTCGCCCTGGCCGCGGCCCTCACCGGCGCGGGCCGCTCCCTCCTCGGCCAGCACGTCTTCCTCGCCAGGTTCAAGGGCGACCGGACACCGGTGACCCTGCCGCAGCTGACCGAGCACCTGCGGGCACGGCTGCCGGAGTACATGGTGCCCGCGCACCTGCAGCTGGTGGACGCGCTCCCGCTGACCGCCAACGGCAAGGTGGACCGCGCCCGGCTGCTGGGCTGGGCGGTGCGGCCGGACGAGGACGACGTCCCGGCCCCGGCCGCCGAGCCGCTGGACGAGCTGGAGGCGCGCCTGCTCAAGCTGTGGAGCGAGGTGCTCGGCCACCAGCGGCTCGGCCGCAACGACGACTTCTTCGTCTCGGGCGGCGACTCACTGCTGCTGGCCCGGCTGGTCGGGCAGATGATCGAACGCGAGCCGCTGGCCGCCGGGCACGACTTCGGCGACGTGCTGGGGCAGGTGCTGCGCCGCCCCACGGTGGCGGCCATGGCGGCGTTCCTGCGCGCCCGGCCGGGCGACGCGGCGGCCGAGTACTCCCCGCTCATCACCCTGAACGAGGGCGAGGGCGTCCCGGTGGTGCTGGTGCACGAGGGGACCGGCTCGCTGGCCCCGTACCGGGGGCTGGTCACCGCGCTCACCGCCGCCACGCCCGGCCTGCGGCTGCTCGGCCTGGAGCCGGGGCACGCCGGCGGCTACGCCGGGCTCGACGCCGACGGGCTCATCGAGCGCCTGGCCGGCGAGCACGCGCAACGGCTGATCGACGCGGGGATCGACCGGGTGCGGCTGGTCGGCTACTGCATGGGCGGCCTGATCGCCACCGAGACGGCCAGGATCCTCACCGAGGCGGGCGTCACGGTGGACGACCTCACCGTGATCAGCTCCTACCGGGTGCCGTACGAGGTCGACGACGACCTCGTCATCGAGTACGCCTTCGCCCGGGTGCTCGGCGCGGACCTGGCGGCGCTCGGCTACCCGGCGGACGACCAGGTCATGGCCGCGGCCATGGAAACGGCCATCGCCGGCACCGGACGGCTGCCCGAGGGCGGCATCGCCGCGCTGAACGACCGGTTCACCGACCTCGCCGCGGCCTTCCGCCGCATGGGGGAGCGGCCGCAGGCCGAGCGGCTGGCGGCCATCGTCGCCGCCATGCCGTCCGGCCGGTTCCCCGTGGACCAGGGCTACCTGGACACGATGTACCAGGTGTTCCGCCACAACCTGCGCGCCATCGCCCGCTTCCGCCCCGACCCGTACGCGGGCGACATCACCCTCCTCAGGGACGGCGGGCTGGTGCAGCTCCTGCCGCCGATGTCGGAGGAGATGACCGCGTACTGGCGGGACGTCTGCGTGGGCGAGCTGCGGATCGCGGACATCCCGGGCGACCACTTCACCTGCATGTCGCCCCCGCACGTGGAAACCGTCGGCCGCATCCTCGGCCGGGAGTGGAGCCCAGGAGTGAGCCCAGGAGTGAGCACTGATGAGTGAGCCGCTGGTCGGAGTGATCGGCGCGACGGGGACCGCCGGACGGGCGGCCGTCGCCGCGCTGACCGACACGACGCTGCTGGAAGGGCCGCCGCTGCGGCTGCGCCTGGGCAGCCGCAAGCGGGAGGCGGTGCTCCGGCTGGCCGAGGAGACCGCCCACGGCGCGGAGGCGGCGCAGGTCGACGTCGCCGACGAGGCGAGCATGGACGTCTTCTGCCGGGGCTGCGACGTCGTGCTCAACTGCGCGGGACCGTCGTTCGTGTTCGGCGACCGCGTCGCCAGGGCCGCCCTGTCCGCCGGGGCCGACTTCGCCGACGTGTCCGGCTACGACCCGGTCCACGCCCAGCTCAGCGCGCTTGACCCGCCCGCGTTCGGGCGGACGGCGGTGCTGTCCGCCGGGATCTACCCGGGACTGTCCACACTGCTGCCGCGCTGGCTGGCCCGGCAGGGCTTCGACAAACCGACCGGGCTCACCGTCCACCTGGGCGGGCTGGAGGCCGCGCCCGAAGGATCGGCCGCCGATCTTGTGCTCAGCCTGCGCGACGGAGCGGTCTGGGGGTCGTCCGGGTCCGGGATGGCGGCCTGGCGGGACGGTCGCAGGGCCGACCACGTGCTGCGCGCCGTCCAGGACACCGAGTTGCCCTTCTACCCCGACCGGGTCTCGCTCCAGCCCTTCCTGAGCCGGGAGGCCGAACGGCTCGCCGAGGACCTGGGCCTGGTCACGCTGGACTGGTACAACGTGTTCGCCGGCAGCCAGACCCGTATGGCCTTCACCCGGCTGCGCACCGGGCAGCCCGCCGGCGAGGCCGAGCTGGCCGAGGCCGCCCACGCCGTCATGCGGGCCTCCCTGCTCGACCTGAGCGGGCGCGAGCCGTACTACCTCATGGTCTACCGCATGGACGGCATCGCCGAGGGCCGGCCGGTCAGCCGCACCGCCGTCCTGCGCACCGGCGACACCTACCGGGTGACCGGCCTGGTGGGGGCGCTTGCCGTGCGGACCCTGCTGGCCGGGGCGCTGCCGCCCGGCGCGCACTATGCCGGCGACGTGCTCGACCCGGACGCCGCCGTGGCCGCGGCCCGCCGGCTGCCCGAGGTCGGAACCCTGGAGGTCGTGGAGGCGGGCGCCGACTTCGAGGCCGGAGCGCTATGAGCCGGACGCTGCGGGTGGTGGTCTGCGGCACCGGCTTCGGCCAGGTGTACCTCAAAGGGGTGCGGGCCGCTCCCGGGTTCGAGCCCGCCGGGATCCTGGCCCGGGGCAGCGACCGCTCCCGTGCCCTGGCCCGGCGGTGGGGCGTGCCGCTGCACACCTCGATCCCCGTGGACGTGGACGTGGCCTGCGTCGTGGTACGCGCCGGGTCGCTCGGCGGCGCGGGCACCGAGCTGGCGTTGGAGTTCCTGCGCCGCGGCGTCCACGTACTGCAGGAGCAGCCGGTCACCGGCGACGAGCTCGCCCGTTGCCTGCGGGAGGCCCGGCGGACCGGCGCGGCGTACCTGCTCAACTCGTTCTACGTGCACCTGGAGCCGATCAGGGCCTTCGTGTCCGCGGCGCGGGCACTGCTGGCCAGGCGGCAGGTGCTCTTCGCCGATGCCGCCTGCGCCGTCCAGGTGGCCTACCCCATGATCGACATCCTCGGCCAGGCGCTGGGACGGCTCCGGCCGTGGTCGCTCGCCGACCCGGCGCCGCTCCCCGCCTCCGGCGCCCCCTTCCGCAGCCTCCACGGCACGCTCGCGGGAGTGCCGCTCACCCTGCGCGTGCAGAACCAGCTGCACCACAAGGACCCCGACAACCACGCCCACTTCCTGCACCGGGTGGCGATCGGCACCGACGCCGGAGTCCTCACGCTGGCCGACACGCACGGCCCCGTACTGTGGAGCCCGCGCCTGCACGCGCCCCGCGACGAACGGGGCGATCTCGTGCTGGACGGCTCGGCGGCCCCACCGCTGACCGCCACCGTCCCCCTCGGCCCGCCCGCGGCGGGCTCCTTCGCGCACCTCATGGACGAGGTCTGGCCCGGCGGCGTGGCCCACGCCCTGGCGCGGCTGCGCGAGGCCGTCGAGGGAAGCGCCGACACGATGCGCACCGGCCAGTACCACCTGGCCACCTGCCGGCTCTGGGAGGACCTGACCCGCAGGCTCGGCCCGCCGGACCTGGTCGACCTGCCCGAGCCCAGGCCGCTGCCGATCGAGGAGCTGACGTGAGCCGGGCGCTGCGCCGGTTCGCGCCGCGGCCGCACGCCTCGGCCCGGCTCTTCTGCTTCCCGCACGCGGGCGGCGCCGCCAGCGGCTACCGCGCCTGGACCGTGCTGCTGCCCCAGGACGTCGAGCTGGTCGCGATCCAGTATCCGGGGCGGGAGGACCGGCTGTCCGACCCGTTCGAAAGCACCATGACGGGCCTGGTCGCGCAGCTCGCCGACGCCGTCGGGCCGCTGCTCGACCGCCCGTACGCGCTCTTCGGGCACAGCATGGGCGCCGCCGTCGCCTACGAAGTGGCGCTGGAGCTGCGACGCAGGCACGCATCCCCGCCCCTGCGCCTGTTCGTGTCCGGCCACGAGGGGCCCGGCCGCGTCCGGGGCGGCACAGTCCACCTCAGCGACGACGGCGCGCTCAGCGCCGAGCTCGCCAGGCTCGGCGGGTCCGGCGCCCACCTGCTCGACGACCCCGAGCTGCGGGCGCTCATGCTGCCGATCATCCGCAACGACTACCGGCTGATCGAGACCTACCGCCCGGCCGGCGAGCCGCCGCTCGACTGCCCGATCACCGCCGTCCGCGGCCGGAGCGACCACGACGTCACCGACGCCGACGCCCGCGCCTGGGCCGACGCCACGACCGCCGGCTGCGAGGTCCTGTCGTACCCCGGGGGCCACTTCTACCTGCTGCCCGAACGCGAGCGGCTGGTCCGGGCCGTCGTGGCGCGCCTGCACCCCGACCACCAGAGGAGTCCCATGACCACGACCGAGGCCAACCCCTTCACCGAGGACTTCCGCGACGACTACATGTACGTCGCCGAGATCTACGACCTGCTGTCCAACTCCCACTGGGAGCAGATCCGCCACCACCTCGTCGGCGCCCTGGAGAACGTCGACCCCTCCTACGGCCCCGTGGTGGACCTCGGCGCCGGCACCGGCCAGGCCACCCACGTGGTCGGCGCGACGCTGCCCGACGCGCAGATCATCGCCACCGAGCCGTCCTCCGCCATGCGCATCGCCCTCATCAACAAACTGGCGAACAACCCGGACCTCAAGCGCCGCGTCACCGTGCTGCCCTCCCTGGCCCAGCACGCCGAGCTGCCCGACCGCATCTGCGCCGTGACCGCCTTCGGCATGATGGGCTACCTGACCGAGGCCGACCGCAAGGAGCTGTTCAGGAAGCTCGCCGACCGCATGCCGCCCGGGGCGCCCATCGTCATGGAGCTGATGGCGCTGTCCTCGCCCCAGGAGATGGTGCCGGCCCGGATCGCCCGCGAGCAGCTCGGCGAGCACACCTACGAGGTGTGGATGCGCGGCGAGCCCGGCGGCCCCGGAACCATGCGCTACGCCTCCAGCTTCACCGTCACCCGCCGCGGCAAGGTCGTGAAGCGGATGTACGTGGAGCAGGAGTGGTTCACCTTCGGCATCGAGGAGCTGGAGGCCGAGTCGGGGATGCGCGGCCACAAGCTCACCAACGAGATCATCGTCCTGACCCGCTGAGGAGACCACGGCCGTGCCCCTGACGCTGGAGACCATCCGTAGCACCGTGGCCGAGCTGCTGCGGCGCGACCCGGGCGAGATAGGTGACCACGACAACCTGATCCGCTGCGGGATGGACTCGATCACGGCGATGCGCCTGGTCGGCCGGTGGCGGCGCGCGGGGGTGCGCGTCGACGTCGCCGAGCTGGCCGAGACGCCCACCATCGCCCACTGGTGGTCGCTGCTCTCCGCCCGCCAGGAGCAGCCCACGCCCGCCGCGGCCGTCGAGGTGAAGGTGGTGGAGGGCGAGCCGTTCCCGCTCACCCCGGTGCAACACGCGTACTGGATCGGGCGGCGCGAGGGCCAGGTGCTGGGCAACGTCGGCTGCCACGCGTACATCGAGTTCGACGGCCGGGGCGTCGCGCCCGAGCGGCTCGAACGCGCGGTGCGCGCCCTGGTCCGCCGCCATGCCCAGCTGCGCACCCGCTTCCTCGACGACGGCACCCAGCAGGCCCTCCCGCCCGGCGACCCCGCCGTCTGGTCACGGCTCACCGTGCACGACCTGACCTCGCTGGGGCCGGCGGAGGCCGAAGGCGCGCTGCTGGAGCTGCGGGAAACCCTCTCCCACCGGCTGCTCGACGCCGAGCGCGGCGAGGTGTTCGACGTACGGTTGTCGCTGCTGCCCGGTGGCGCCACCCGCCTCCACTTCGAACTGGACCTGCTGGTCGCCGACGTGCTCAGCCTGCGCATGGTGCTCGCCGAGCTGGCCGCGCTCTACGCCGACGCGGACGCCGCGCTGCCGCCCATCGACTACAGCTTCCAGCGCTACCTCGCCGAGCAGGACGTCCTGGGGGCGGAGGCGCGTACACGGGATCGCGCGTACTGGCAGGAACGGCTGGCCGACCTGCCCGGCGGGCCGCAGCTGCCGCTCGCCGTGCCGCCCGAGTCGGTGACCAGGCCGCGCTTCGTACGTCGCAGCCACTGGCTGCCCGCCGACGACTGGGAGCGGCTCGAAGGCCGGGCGCGAGAGCACGGTCTCACGCCGTCCACCGTGTTGGCCGCCGCCTACGCCGAGGTGCTCGCCGCCTGGAGCGCCACGCCCCGTTTCCTGCTGAACCTCCCGCTGTTCGACCGGCACGACCTCCACCCCTCGGTCGGGCGCCTGGTGGCCGACTTCACCAGCCTCATCCTGCTGGAGGTGGATGCGTCCGAGCGGCTGCCGTTCGCCGAGCTGGCCCGGCGGATCCAGTCGCGGCTGCACGCCGACCTGGCACACACCGGCTACTCAGGGGTCGAGGTGCTGCGCGACCTGGCCCGCGCCCACCCCGGCGAGCAGCGCACCGCGCCTGTCGTCTTCGCCAGCAATCTCGACGGTGATCTGGTCGACCCGGCGTTCCGGAGCGAGCTGGGCGAACTCGGCTGGATGATCTCCCAGACGCCGCAGGTGTGGCTGGACTACCAGATGGTGCTGCACGACGGGCGCCTGATGATC
>NZ_MU084032.1:0-3145 GCF_008065375.1 Nonomuraea sp. SYSU D8015 | reverse complement strand
GTATCGCACTGGGGACCTGGGCCGTTATTGGCCGGATGGGACGCTGGAGTTCCTGGGCCGGGCGGACGCGCAGGTCAAGATCCGGGGGCATCGGATCGAGCTGGGCGAGGTCGAGGCGGCCTTGCAGGCTCATCCGGACATCGCACAGGCCGTGGCCGTGGCCTCCGCCGACCGACGGCATCTCTTCGCCGCAGTCACCGAGGCCACCCCCGAAGGCGCCCGGAGCGACCCCTCACCGGCAGAGGAGAACGACCTCCCACATGCGGAGCGCCCGGAGACATGGGAGCTGGAGTCGCAGCTGGCCGAAACGCTCCTGGTCGGACTCCTCGCCGACGAGTTCGGCGCCGAGCCCACCATCGAGGCCGCACTGGCCAGAAACGGCGTCGGCGAGGCGAACCTCCCCGTGGCCGACGTGTGGCTGCGCTGGTTGGAACGGCGGGGCGTGGTGCTGCCCACACCGGCGGGCCATGTGCCCGGCCCCAGGTTCGAGGAGTGTCTCGACGCCGCCGCCTGGACCGGGCTCATGAAACGCGCCGCCGGAACGCACGTGGCCGTGATCGCCGACCGCCTGGCAGGACGCCGCGCGGACCTGGCGGCGATGCTGCGTGGCGAGCAGGAGCCGCTGACGCTGCTCGACGACCCTGTGTTGTCGCCGGAAGGGCAGGCAGCCCTCCGACCGGAGACCGCGGCGACCCTGGAAGGAATCGCCGACCGGCTCGCGGCACTCGCCAAGGAACTCGGCAGACCACCGCGGATCGCGGAGCTTGGCGCGCGGACCGGGCTCACCGCACACCGCATCCTGGACGCGCTTCCGCCCGGCTCCGTCCACTACACGCTGCTCGACGAGTCGCCGGCTCTCCTGGACACCGCCAGGGGACGACTGTCCGGCAGCCCGCACGCGATCGACTTCGCCCGGATATCCGCTGCCGCCCTCCCCGGCGAGCTGCGGCACGCCTTCGACGCGGTGGTCGCGGCCGTCTCGCTGCATCGGCACCCCTCCGTCGCCGCGGGCGTGGAACTCGCCTCGCTGCTCCTGGCTCCCGGCGGCCTGCTGTACGCCTGGGAGCTCACCGAGCTCGCGCCGCTCAGCCTTCAGACGGTCAGCCTGCTGGAGCGGGGGTTCGACGGGCTGGACAGGGAACGCAGGCGGCGGCGCAGCCCGCTGCTCGGCCCCGGCCGCTGGCGGGAGGTGCTGGCCGCCGCGCACTTCGATCCGATAGCCGTCCTGCCGCAGGGGTCGTCGTCGATCCTGCTGACCGCCGCCCGCCCGGCCACCCGGCCCGTCGCCGACCCCGACCAGGTTCGTGCGTGGCTACGCGACCGGGTGCCCGGATACCTCGTCCCCGAACGCGTTGAGGTCGTCCCCTTCCTGCCGCTCACCGGCAACGGCAAGGTGGACCGGCGGGCCGTACAGCGGCTCCTCGACACCGATCGCGCGGCGGGCACCTTCGCGCCGCCGGAGGGACCGGTCGAGGAGGCCGTCGCGGCGGCCTGGGGCGACGTGCTCGGGAGCGGTCCGATGAGCCGCGATGCCGACTTCTTCATGCTCGGGGGCGACAGCCTTGCCGCGACCCGGGTGGTGGCGCGGCTCCGGGAGGCGGGACTCGGCGGCGTCACGATCGGCCGGCTGTTCGCGGCTCCCGTCCTGGCTGACTTCGCGGCCGGCCTGTCCATGAACGGAGCCCGCGAGGCGGTCCAGCCGTTGGCCGCCGATCCCGAGCGCCGCCACGACCCCTTCCCGCTCACCGAGGTCCAGCAGGCGTACTGGCTCGGCAGGCAGGCGGACTACACGCTCGGCGGCGTCGGATCGCACTGCTACTTCGAGTTCGGGGGTGACGGCATCGACGTCGGACGCCTGGAGGAGGCGTTCAACCGGCTGATCCGGCGACATGAGATGCTGCGCGCCGTCGCCACCGCCGACGGCCGCCAGCGGATCCTGCCTCATGTGCCCCGCTTCGCGATCCCCGTGACCGATGTTCCAGCCGATCGCTTCGACCGGGCGCGGGAGGGGCTCCGGGAGGAGATGTCCCACCAGGTCGTGGACCTGACTCGGTGGCCGCTGCTGGACGTTCGCGCTGTTCGCGCCGCCGACGGCCGTCTGTGCTTCGGGGTCAGCCTCGACAACTTCATCTTCGACGGGCTCAGCATGATGATCGTCCTGTCCGAGGTCGCCCGCCTGTACGACGACCCCGACGCGGAGCTGCCGCCCGTGGAGGTGTCGTTCCGCGACCACGTTCTGGGCGCGGCCCCCGATCCGGTGGCGCGGGAGAGGGCGGAGGACTACTGGCGGGAAAGGCTGGACGAGCTCCCACCGGCGCCGCAACTGCCGCTGGCCGTCGATCCCGCCACCGTCACCAGGCCGACGTTCGTCCGGAGGCGGCACACCATGCCCGCCGACCGCTGGACACGGATCAAGGAACGGGCCAGGCGGCACGGCGTCACCCCGTCCGTCGTGCTGCTGACCTGCTACGCGGAGGTCCTCGCGGCCTGGAGCGGCCGCTCCGACGTGACCGTCAACCTCACCCTCTTCGACCGGCCGCTCTCCGGCCACCCCGACATCGCCCACATCGTCGGCGACTTCACCTCCCTGCTGCTGGTCGGCCACCGGCCGGATCCGGACGGCGGGTGGCTGGGCGCGGCGCAGGCTCTCCAGCGACGGCTCGGCCACGACCTGGAACATCGGGACGTGTCCGCGGTCTGGGTGCTGCGGGAGCTGGCCCGCCGGTCCGGCGGCGCCTCGACCGGCATGCCCGTCGTCTTCACCAGCGCCCTGGGACTGGACGACGACCTCTTCAACCGCGCGTTTCAGGCTCCCTGGCGGGAGAGCTGGTCGGTGTCCCAGACGCCGCAGGTGTGGCTGGATCACCAGGTGATGGAGCTGGGCGGGGAGCTGGTGCTGTGCTGGGACGCGGTGGAGGAGCTGTTCCCGGCGGGTGTGCTGGATGCGATGTTCGCGGCGCATCGGCGGGTGCTGGAGTGGCTGGGGGAGGGGGACTGGTCGGATCCGGTGCCGTCGTTGATGCCTGAGTCGCAGGCGGTGGTGCGGGAGCGGGTGAACGACACGGCGGGTCCGGTGTCGGGGCGGTTGTTGCACGAGGGCTTTTTCGCGCAGGCGGCGGATCGGGTGGCGTTGGTGTGGGACGGC
>NZ_VJYI01000018.1 GCF_008065375.1 Nonomuraea sp. SYSU D8015 | reverse complement strand
TCGGCGCAGGCTTCATTCCGCAAACGGGTACCGGACTCCGCTTGAGGTCCACAACGAGTACCTGAGCCAGCAGCTCGCAGCATGAAGTGATCATCAGGAAGCTGTCCGGAGAACGCGGGGCTCCTCAGTTCGGTCGCTGCAGGCGCGGTCTGCTTGGGCGCACTGGGAGTCTCGGAAGAGGCGTTCTCCATCGCCATGTGCGCCGTCATCCTGGCGTGCCTTGTGTACATGTACCGGCAGTTCAGGCGACTGTAAGACGATTACTGCCGATCCCGCTACGCCGACATACGTAGGACTCTCAAGCGAAAGCGGCCCGTTGCCACGAACAACGGACCGCCCTCGACCCCACAAATAACCTCGGTCACCAGCACCACTAGCGGCCTGCCCAAGCGTACTCATCGGGGAGGCCGAAATGGCTAGGTACTGGGTTCACTCTGCGCCCGACGACTACACCGACGAAGGCCAGCGCGAATGCGCCCACGGAGACCGCTGCACCGACCAGCGGATCGAGACGGTTGACGGGAAGACGACACGCCTCCCAACCCTCACCTACCGGGCGTTCTGCAACATGGACCGCAACGCGATGGAACGCGCCCTGCGAGCGCTCCCCGGACTACCAGATCGACCTGCACCGCGAGATCGGCACCAAAGGGCAGGCAGTAGGCCGGTAGTCACGACCTCGAAAAGCGCGCCCCTGCCGATCAACCTGGCCGTGGACGAGCTCCTGCGCGACATGCAAAGCCCGGCACAAGCGGCTCGTGACGGGAGACAGCTTCGTAGCTGTCCTGCTCGCAGTCGCCGACGAGATCGATGGAGGCCGCCGTGGCTGAAGACCTCCGCCACTACTACACCTTCGAGGGCTCTCACTGCGGCACCTGCCGCCTGCCTCGCAGCACGCCCGTTGCGGAATGCGATGAGCACGACGCGCTGGCCACCGCAACCGTGATCCCGGTGCGCAACGCAGCCGACCTCCACGACTCCCATGAGTCCGAGCTGCGCCGAAGCGCAAGAACGCGCCGAGAAAGCCGAGGCTGCCATCGCCCGCTGCGCTTTCACAGTGGTCCCAGTACGAACAGTTCCTGTCCGTACTCGACCGGTGCTCCGTTCTCCGCACACACCTTGAGGATGCGCCCGGGCCGGTCGGACTGGATTTCGTTCTCCAGTTTCATCGCCTCGACGATGCAGAGCGTTTGACCGGTCTTGACCACGTCGCCGGGCCGAACGAACGGATCAGCGGACAGATTCGGCCCCCTGTAGAAAGTGCCGGCCATAGGCGAGGTGATAGACGTGGACATCAGTCTCTCTCCCTCTAATTCAGTACGCCGGGGATCGACCTCGCCTAGGCATGCCGCCCGGCGGATCGTGGGAAACGCTACCCCTTTTTTTGTCGCCCTTATTGCGCTCGGCCCTTGGGGGGAGCTGGATCTTTTTTGCCGCCCTTGCCTTGCGCTCGGTCCTTGGGGGGAGCTGGATCTTTTTTGCCGCCCTTGCCTTGCGCTCGGTCCTTAGGAGCCTGGTTCCTTTTTCCTTCGGGGCTTGCCGCTCGTCCCATGTCGTCGGACTTACCCATAACACTCACCTCAGTCGCTTTAGTCTCTATCTGTGCCGGAGATTACTGACAGGCGGTTCTTCTGGCGGTATCGGCCGCAGTCTGGCATAAACTCTACGAACTTGCGCGACCGACTTTTCTAGTACCCAATGGGCTAGAGGACATAGCGGGCGTTGCGCGATTTTAGTGAAATCCGAGTAGGATTTGGCGCTCCGTGTTGATGATCTAGGCGAAGACCAGGTATGAGATGGCGTAGATCGCATGGTGGTTTTGTTCCAAGCAATACGATCTTCACTACAGTAGCGCCCCGGTCACACCGGCACCCGTCGCAAATTCCGCCGACCAGCTCTAAAGTGCAGTGACAGCGTGTGCGCGCACAATCACGCGGCCGGTTGGCCGCCCCGTGCGGCAAGGGCATGGCCGCAGCTCCCGTCACGAAGCTGTAGATGGCTTTATGCAGGACGTCCACCACCAGCTCCCGCCGCGGCCAGGTCTGCGGCGGGGCGCCGGCCCCGTGGCGTTCTCCAGGATCTGGTCGTTGGTCAAGCGGACCACGGTGAACATCGTCGAGACCACGGCCCGCGCAGCCCCGCGTGCGCCATGACAGAACGCACCACGCCCACCAGGGAGCCCTGCCGGACGTGCATGAGGAGATTGACCATCTCGGACTACCTCCCATGGCGCTCACGCGAGCCGGTGAGCCGTTCGAGCACCCGAGCCGGGACATAGGAGTCCGGCCGGCCGGTCAACCCCTGCTCGGCCTTCTCCCCTAGGGTCATCACCATGGCCCCTGCGGTACCGGCGATCAAACCTGCCACAGTGCGCGCCTCATCATGCAGCCTGCCTACCCGCCCCTCTCGGGTCGATGCTTCGCGCACCGGTCGCCGCGGGAGCCGGGCTCCCGCCCGCGGCCATCCCGCAGGGCGCGGAGAGCTGTCTTGATCTGCCGCCGTTGCGACGCGAAAAAGCGGCCCCGAGCAATCCATTACACGCGATGTTGTGTAGTTACTCTTTGTGGAGGGCTCCATCTCAGGAAGGACTGACACGGGAATTTCCCGCAAAAATCCTCGCTGCCGCCTCAGCGGCCGTCGCAGTCTCCGGCGCGCTCACCGCAGCCTCACCCGCAAGCGTCACCGAACACCAGGATACACGAGCCGCCCTGACGGTCACAGACTCCAGGGAAATCCTGAATCGAAGGTCCACCCAAGTGAGCTTCTACAAGGGAGA
Source organism: Nonomuraea sp. SYSU D8015 (assembly GCF_008065375.1). Lineage (GTDB taxonomy): Bacteria > Actinomycetota > Actinomycetes > Streptosporangiales > Streptosporangiaceae > Nonomuraea. Next base: position 225,155 of record NZ_VJYI01000018.1, on the reverse strand, counting down.
TGACCAGGTCACCTTCTCGGTCCCTACCAACAGTAGATGGGCCGGTTCGATGTGGGCTCCCTGGGTCTCCAACAACAGCGAGATGATGAAGAGCATCGCCATCAGTTGGGGCGGGATCACCCGTTACTGGGTCTTCCAGGACTACTGAACAACTCTGACATGGTCAGGTGCAGCACCACCAGAAGCTACATGCAAAGCTTCCCCGTATCCGGCAGCAGCACCGGAGGCGGCAGGAAGTCCCTCATCATCCGAAGCGACGGCACGCTCTATATGCAGGACGCCGCCTGACAGCCAACGTTCTGTCGGGCGCTCCCTGCTGGGGGTGCCCTATTTTGGTGAACCACCCGCTGGAGGAGAAGACCGATGGATGAGCAGACTCGCGTTATGCCTGGCCTGGTACGCGCCGCCCGGACGACCATGTGCCTTCAGCTAGTCATGACACTCCTCATTACTGTCATCCTGTTGTTAGGAGTCGCCCAGGCGGTGATAAGCGGGATACTGCTACTCCTCGTGCTGTACGCCGTCGCCGCCTGCGTGGTCATCGGCCTGGTCGTGGTCAAGATGGGGACGCGCCGCACCTGGGTTCGATGGGCAGCCGTGGCCGTACAGGGAGTGCTCGCAGCCGGTCAGATGATCGGCTTGCTTTCCGACCCGGGCCTCGGAAAGATGACAGGGCTCGCGTTGGCGGTTGCCGCGATCGCTTGCCTCCTATCGCCGTCCTCTGATGCCTGGTTCAACGTCCGAGCCGGGGCTCCCGAAGGGACGACACCATGAGCGCACAACAGTGCGTCCACCTAGAGGACGCCAACCAGGCGTGGCGGTGCCCTGACTGCGGCCTGCTGTGGGAGCCGCTGCCCGCGGAACCCGTCGACCGCCCGGCACGGCCGCGGAGGAGTTGGTCGGAAGTGTTCGACGTCGTGTCAAGCGTCGCCACGTGTGTGGTCACGCTCGCCTTGTTCTGGTGGCTGGGACAGCGGACGATCTTCTTCGCCATATGCATTTGCCTCGTGCTGACCGTCGGCGGCTGGTGGGTGTGGCGAAGACTCAATAGCTGAGACGATTACTATCGATCACATTGACCGGCATACGCCAGACTCTCACTGAAGACGGAAGTGGCCCTCCACCACCAACGGAGGACCACCTCCGGTGATCCGACCGCGACCCGTCCCTCAAAGTGTCTCCCAGGAGGCCGCTAGCGTGCCACCAGACAAGGAGACGACCGATGGATGACCTCCTCAATCAGGTCACTGGCAACGCCGGCGCTCAGTACGGCATGACAGCCGAGCAGGTGGTCACCTACTTGGCTAGCGGAGACGTCCAGCACGCCCACGCCCGAACGGAGGAGCGCGGCGCTGCCGATCCGCGAAACGGCCAGCACTGGTGCCGCAGACCGTTCGGGCATGACGGCAACCACAACCGCTACCACCTTGACGACGACTGGACACCAGATACCCCTAGCCAACCAGCAGCATCACAGATACACACGACAACAGGAGGTATATGACCGCATGCCAGACGACACCAACCGAAACGGCTACACAAAACAACATCGCGACGCCTACACCTCACTCATCACGGCAGCGCTCGACGCCCGCCTCCGCCAGGACATGGATGACCCGTCTTCATCGACCTGTTCAAGAGCGTCCTCGACACCGTCCCCAAAGACGTCTCGCCGCCGCGTCCCTGCACGTCATCACCGTCCTCATCCAGCAAGCAGCCGACGCCGAAGGCCGCGACCCCCGGCAGGTGTGGCGCGACATCACCCTCGCCTACGCCCAGGTGACGGACCACGCCGTCACCGCCGACGACTGGCAGTCAGACATCCGCTCCTGGGCCAATCTTGCGGCGAAAACTCCACGTCGCCTGCAACCCCCGACGACGCCGAACACATACAAGCCACCGCCGAGAAGGCTGGCCTGTCCGACGTCGTCAGCATCGAACCGAACTACATCGTGCCCATGGCATGGTCTGGGTCCCCAACCACCGGAGTCTGCCCGCCGCCTTCTACGAGGCGCTCGGCGTCACCAAGTGGCTGTGACCGCCGCGAGAATTGATCTCGTGGCCGACCCGTCGAAGACGCTCCCTGCGACCTGCACCCTGTCGCCGACGGCGTCCTCGTCATCCCGCACATCCTCCCCTTCCACGTACCGGCTGGCGCCTACACGCTCACCGTCGCCGAGTGGCTCCGCCTGCCCGTCGACACCGCCACCGCCCAACGCGACGCCGAAGCGTGCCGGCTGCGCGCCCGCGGCCTCACCTACCACAGCAGATCGCCGACCAGCTCCGCACGACCCGCAGCAACGCCTACGAGGCCGTCCAACGCGCCATCGCGACATCGTCCGCGAGCCCGCCGAAGAGGTCCGCCAGCTTGAGCTGATGCGGTTGGACGAGATGCACGCCGCGGCGCTCGCCGTTCTCGAGGCACGCCATTTCGTGGTGGACCCGCGGTGACGTGGTGATCGGGGACGGCGCGCCGCTGGTCGACGACGGGCCGAAACTCGCCGCCATCGACCGTCTCCTGAAAATCCAAGCCCGGCGTGCCGCACTGCTCGGCCTGGACGCCGAGAAGAAGGTCAGCGTGTCCGGCGGCGTCAATGCGAGGTGGTCGGCGTGAACGCGGCCATCTCGGCGGATGACCACGGAAAGCGTGGTCGGGTACGAGCCGCGCGGCACCGCCCGCGATCTGTTCACCTGCCGCACTTCGGAAGTGTGCATGGTCGGTGCGGGTGGCGTTCGGCGACGACATCACCGACATCCCCCTCACCCCCACCGAGCAGGAGGCCGCCGCTGTGACCGACACGCCGCGCCACTGGTCCACCCCCGGCGACACCGCCCTCGCCTGGGAGAACCAGGAGACCGGCGACGGCCGCATCTTCGCCTTCGGCCCCCTCTACGGGAGGCCGGGCCGTCGCCGCTCCAGTACGCCGACGAGATGCTCGTCGGCCACGAAGGCGCCGAACTCGACGTCAGGATCAACACGCTGGGGCGGGACGGCGACCGGATCCCCGGCGCAGGCGTCCTCTACCCCTCGCAGGCGTCCGGCGCCGCGGCGATCCGGCTACTGGAGGAGGGCGCGCCGCTCGGCGTGTCGGTGGACCTGGACGACGTTGACGTCGAGCTCATCGACCGGCGGCCAGCCGAGGAACGCGACGGCGGCGGGCAGCAGGAGGAGGTGATCCTGCTCGCGTCCCTCACCGCGGCCAGCGTGCTCTCACTCCTGGACGGCGGCCACCGGGTGCGGGCCACCCACGTCACCCAGCAGACCGCAAGCGGCCGCCCCGTCCGCGCCACCCAAACCGTGGAGTGGACCGTAGACCTTCGCGGGCGGGTGTCGATCGCCGAACTCCACGCCGCGCTCGCAGCACCCGGGATCATGACCGCCGCAGCCGGGCACGCTGACGACGCGGCGGGGCAGGTGTTGATGGCAGAACGATCCGGCGACATGGTCATGCGAATCACCCGCGGCCGGGTCCGGGGCGCCACCCTCGTGTCGATGCCGGCGTTCGCCCAGGCATGGATCACCCTCGACCCTGCGGAGCATCTGGCCGCCGCCTGCGATGAGCCGCCGGCCGGGCGGATGCGGGACGTCGTCGCCTACGTTGCGTCCAGCCCGACACCGGTGGGCGCTACCCAGGTCGCGAACGCGCTGGCCATGTCAACCGTCCGCACGCGACTACCGGGTGCGTGCCGCTGCGGCCGGGTACATCACTGGCCTGTCGCGCGGCTTGTACGTGGCAGCGTCCACGCTGCCGGAGGGCGCCGGAGAGGTGGTGGCCGCCATGTCGGGCGACCTCGACCTGCCGATCCATGACGACCGGGAGGCGGAATGGGACGGGGACGCCACCGCCTCCCGCGTCCTGGAATGGGCCACGCGGGAGGACGGCGAGGTGGACGCGGCCCGGCTCGGCAAGGCGTTCCTGTAGCGGGACCCGGAAGCCGACCCGGGCACGTTGGCCGCGTACAAGCTGGGGATCGCCGATGTCTACCAGCGCGAGGACGGCGAGCGGCTGGAGATCGTGCCCCGCGCCGTGTTCGCGGTCGCCGGAGTGCTGCTGGGGGCGATGGGCGGGGTCGACATCCCCGAGGAGGACAAGGACCGGCTGCGCGACCGGGTGGAGCACCTGTACGAGCGGCTCGCCGACACCTTCGACGACCCCGCCATCCGAGTCCCATGGGGGCACGAGCAAGAGGAGCCGGAGACGGACGACCTCGAGGCCTCAGCGTGGTCGGAGTTCCAGTCGCTGCCGCCGCTCCCGGCCGCGTGGTTCCGCGAGCCGGAAGGGCTGGGGACGCAGGACGGGCCCGTGCACGTCACCGACGACGGCCGCATCTACGGGTGGGTCGCCCAGAAGGGGGTGTCCCACGACGGCTACACCGGGCAGTGCGTCACCATCGACCAGCTCGGCGACGTCGACACCTCGTACTTCCTGCGGTCGCGGGTGCGGCTCGACGACGGATCCGAGACGCGCGTCGGAGTGTTCACGATGAAGGCCGGCCACGACAACGACGGCACCGACGTCGCCTCCACCCGCGCTGTTCGATAAAACGCGCACCGTGGCGGGGATCGTCACCGCCGGCACCAATGACCGCGGCATGCGGTTCTCCGGGGCCGCCGCGCCGTAGCTGTCCGAATGGGACCGGGCTGTGTTCGCCGCGTGCGCCCCGTCCGTGCATTGAGGGCGGGGCGGCCGGTGGTCGCTGCGCGCGGTCCTGTCCGTGCCCGTGCCCGGCTACCCGACCCGGCTGGCGGCGTCGGCGGTGGCGCGGGCCAACCTGGCGCTGACCGCGTCCGCGACATCTCGCCCGCTGATGCCCATCGGTGTGGACATCGACGTGCTGGCCAGCGCCGTGGTGGACGAGATGGAGCGCCGGCAGGCGGCGCGGGAGGAGATTGAGCGGCTCGCCGCGGAGCTGGCTCCAGCGAGGGCGGAGATCGCCGCCGGCATGGCACGGTGTCCAGGGCGGCTTTCGCCATAGCTACGGTCTTGGCGGTAAAGCAAGCCGGATGATCGCCGACTAGATGGAACAGCGGGCGATAACTCATGGGATCGCCCGACTTGGTCTGCCGATGCAGGTTGTCGAAGCTGCGATTGATCTCGGCACATGGGTCGACTGGCGCGGCCTGCGCCTGTGGCAGCAACGCGGTGTACCGGCCGACGAAGAACGCGCCAATGACCAATGCGATCATGCTGACGATCAACGCCGTTCGTTTGACCCAGACAGGTTCTTCCGGCTCAGCTAATCGGAGAGCCACGTCTCCCATGTGTCTTCCGGTCTCTGGGCCACAGCAGTTAGACGCCGATGCTCGCCAGCGCGTGCACATCGACTCCGAACCGTTGGCGGTGCTGTGCTTGGCTGGCGCGTATCGTTGGAGGTAGGCCCGCATGGAGCCGTCGCCTGGAACCGGGAAGCCCCGCTCTGGTCCCTACGGACCGGGGCGGGGCTTCTTCGAGTTGTCAGCTACCGTATGCGCCGGCGGGTGCGTGCGCGTACTCTCTCTCGCGCGTGCGGGGCTGCTCCTCCTGCACCAGTTCTTGGCGGAGCTCTTCGACGTGGAGGCCGGAGCCGAGCGCGAAGAATGTGGGAGCCCACTGGCCGACGAAGATGCCCCACCGGTCGGCCCTGTCGATGCCCTTGCCGGGTTCGAGCTTGAGTGAAGAGGCCCAGGCCGCGAATGACAGCCCGATCGAGGCGACGCCGCACGCGTACAGGAACGAGGACCGTACGCCCATCTTGTGAAGTGTTTTGATCATGGATTTCCCCCGTGAGTGGATGCTGCTTCTACGCCGGGGGTGCTGCCCGCGTTGGACGGGCCGATGCGGAGACGGTGGAAGATTCACTGTCCACCGTCGGGCAACTCCTGGCATGCAGAGCGTGGCCAGGTGCCGGAGGGGAATCCGAACGCGCGAGGCGTGGGCGTCCAATCAGTATCCTCTTGCTGGACGCCCACGCCACCCTGAGGGCTTCTTCGCGTTGTATGGCTACCGTCGTCACACGTTGACCTTCTCCGTGACGAGCACGTCTGGTGACGGGCCACCGGACGCGGCGTAGCGTCAGGTCATGGATGACGCGGCGGGGAAGGCTCAGTGGTGCTTGGGCTCGGTCACGGGAGCGCTGAAGGGGAGAACGAAGAGGGGGCCGGTCACCACCGCGCGCTCGCTGCCCGGGCCGAAGGGAAGATCGGCGATCTGGCGGCACGTGCCGCGGTCTTCGATCCCGTAGACCGCGTTCTGACCGTCGCGTCCGGAGTTGAAGCGGCCGATGAGCGAGATGCGGTCGCGCACCCGCCCGTGCTCATCGATGAACAGGCCGTGGATGGGCGCCGTGGCGGCGAAGCTCTCCGGGGTCAGGACTTCCTGCACCAGGTCGGAGATCAGGAAGCGCAACGTCCGGCCGTCGGCGTCGGTCACGGTGCCTTCGAGCTCGCCGACGAACGGGGTGAAGATGCCCGGTGCGGAGGCGGCGAACCCGTCGGTGTACGGGAGCGGCCGTTTGGCGAACTGCGAGACCCGCCAGGTGCGCTTGAACGTCCCTGTCTTGATCGTGTACGTGCCGTTCCGGCACTCGAAGGGGCGTAGCGTGCGCCCGGTGAGGTCGATCGTCTGCCGCTCGATCGGATTGCCGGTGGCCGGGTCGCCGAACCTCTCCTCGTCGATGCGTACGTCGAGGCCGCCCGGCGACAGCTTCAGCACGAAGCCGGGGCCGATCGCCTTGACATGGAACCGGCTTTCTTTGATCTTCAGGCCGGGGGCGCCCGGCTGCGCATGGGCGGCTGTCGCCGGTAAGAGGCCGACGGCCAGCGCCGTGAGCGCGGTGACGGTGATGCGCATTGCCGAAATGCCAGGACGCATGGGTCCTCCCACAGGCCGCGACGATCAGATCATCGTACAGCGGCTACAAAGAGAAGTCGATCACCACGATCGCCGCTGGTGCCCCGGAAGCGCCGACCGGCTGCGTGAACCTTTGGTGCCGCATCGGGCTAGTTGCCGGTGTAACCCTGAAGACGGCGACAAGGACATCCATGGGCTCATCTGAGGTGCTCGGCGACGAAAGGGATGACGCGCTGCTGGTCGCGCGATCCCTGGAGGATCCCCGGTGGTTCGGCGAGCTGTTCCGCCGGCACGCTCCGCCGCTTCATCGCTACGCCGCCCGTCGTCTCGGGGGCGACCTCGCCGACGACATCGTGGCGGAGACGTTCCACACGGCCTTCAGGACCCGGGCCGGTTACGACCCCGACCGGGGCGACGTGCGGCCCTGGCTGTGGCGGATCACCACCAACCTGATCCGCCGGCACTACCGCTCCGAGGTGCGCATGCTGCGCGCGCTGGAGCGCAGCGGCGTGGACCCCGCGCTGGAGAGCCATGCCGACAGAGTGGCCGAGCAGGTCAGCGCCGCCGCGGAGACCCGGCGCCTGGCGGCCGCGCTGGCGGGCCTCCGCAAGGGTGACCGCGACGTGCTGCTGCTGACCGCGTGGGGCGAGCTGAGCTACCAGCAGGTCGCCGACGTGCTGGACATCCCCGTGGGCACTGTGCGCTCGCGGCTGAACAGGGCCCGTACGAAGGTGCGCGAAGCGCTTGGAGGAACCGCCGATGAATGAGACCGAGCTGCTGAAGCGGATGAGGTCGCAGATCCCGCTGCGCGACCCCGACGAGCTGGCCCAGGCCATCGGCTGGCGGCCGGAGGAGCCGCGCCGGCCCCGTTCCCGCCCGCGGGCGGTGCTGCGCCGTCTGCTCGTGGGCGCCCCCGTCACGGCGGGGCTCGTGGCCGTCACCCTGGCCGTGTCGGCGCTGCCGCCGGGGAACGCCACGTCGTACGCCAACTCGGCCATCGACATCAGGCAGGAGGGCGACGAGTGGGTGGCCCGGATCAAGGACCCGCTCGCCGAGTACGAGAAGTACCACGAGGCGTTCGGCGCCGTGGGGTTGGACGTCGAGCTCCGGCTCGTGCCGGCCTCGCCCGCGAGGGTCGGCGACCTGGTCATGACACCCGGCGCCAAGCCGTCCGGTACGTTCAGCGGCGGCCTCGCCCCCGAAGGCTGCCGGCTGGGCCAGTCCGGTTGCCACCTGACGCTCCGCGTCCCCGTCGGGTTCGAGGGCCGGGTGCGGACCCAACTCGGCAGGCCCGCGGCGCCCGGGGAGCGCTACCAGGCGGCCGCCCACGCCACCGACCCCGGTGAGATGCTCCAAGGCGTCCAGGTCGAGGACCGGCCCGTGGGCCAGGTGCTCCAGGAGATCCGCGAGCGCGGCCTGCGGGTCGTTTACGAGCGGGTCCGGGATGATCCCGGCAGCACGGAGTTCAACTTCGTCGACGGACAGAAGGGGTTCTTCCAGTTGTCGTACGAGCCCGTCCGCGCATCCGACGTCGGCCGCGACTGGCTCGTGTGGCAGGCCTGGTCGCAGAGCGAGGGCGTGGTCAAGCTGCAGGTTACGCCGGCGCCGCTGCGGCCGGTCAGTCCGCCCCCCGGCGTCACGCCCGCACCGCGGGACTGACCACCCTTCGTCCTGCGCGACCGCCCGACGGCGCTTGGCACCCGGATTCGCCCGGACGACGTCTGATGTTCACGTACGGGCCCTGGTCACCCCATAGATTCCGATCTCGTGGAATTCGGTGACAGGTCTGTTCTCAAGGATCATGGTCTTTCCCGGCGGTCGCTGCTCGCCGGGGCGCTCTCCGCGGCCGGGCTCAGCGCGCTGGGCGGGGCGCCGGCGGCGGCGGGGACAAGGGGAGCTCGCGTACTGATCGCCACGAACGAGCCGTGGGGCACCTACCACGTGGCCCCGCTGCTTCCCGAGGCGCGCCGGCTCGGGTGGGAGGTCGTGCAGCTGGTGCCTGACCTGTCCGGGATCAAGCCGGGCGACCCGGTGCCGGTGGCGACTCCGGACCGGATCCCGCCGGCCGACCTGCTCGTCGTGACGGGGGCGGGAGACTGGCCCGCGGACTGTGCCGCGCGGCTGCCCAAGCTGCCGATGATCGCCAGTTCGCTCGCGTACCAGCTGCCCGTCGAGGCGCCTCGGGCGGCCGAGTTCCGCGAGCGGCTCAGGGCGGTCACCGCCTCCTCGCCCGCGGAGGCGAAGGTGTTCGACGACTACCTCGGCACGCGCCGGCCCATCACGGTCGTGGGGACCCCGCAGACCGACGACCTGCCCCGGCACAAGCCCGAGCCGGGCACCGTGCTGGTGCTCACCAGCGTGACCAGGTCCAGCCAGACCGGCGGCTCGGCCCCGGGCACCGAGCTGCTGCTGGCCGCCGCCGAGCGGCTGGCGGTGGCCGGCAAGCACATCCTGGTCGGGTTGCACCCGCGTGAGGACCGCTCCCTGTGGGACCGGTACGAGATCAGCTCCGTCCCGTCGATCCAGGCGTCGGCGCGGGCCGAGGCCGCCATCGGCATCCCGGGGACGGTCTTCCCGGTCGTCGCGGCCGTGGGCGTGCCGCTGGTGGGCTGCACCGACCCGCGCCTGCAGATCCCCGGCTACCTGTTGAGCGTCTGCTCCCACACGATCACCACTCCGGACGACGCGGTGTCCGCCGTGGCGGCGGCCGAGCCGGTCTCGCGCGAGGTGCTCTACGAGGCGGTCGGCCCCATCGGGGGCTCGGCCCGCAGGCTGCTCAAGGTGTGGCGGAAGGCGGGGGTCCGGGTCTGAGGCCCGCCTCCGTCGACGTGGGGCCGTCGCCGGTGCGCTCGCGTTCCCGGCCGGCCGCTGCTAGTCTGACCGGGTTCTCCGCACGGGGGCGGGGAAGGGGCAAAGGATTTCGGTTCTCGGGGCTTCCTGAGGCATACTGTAAGAACCCTGCCCGATCAGGCGAGTTACGAATCTGCTCCCTGCGTCGGGTATCCTCTACGGGGCCGGATCCGTACCGGCCCAAAGGCGGAGTAGCTCAGTCAGGCAGAGCAAACGGCTCATAATCGTTGTGTCGCCGGTTCAAGTCCGGCCTCCGCTACTGCCCAATCCCAGGTCGGCCGACCTGGGTATGGGCGTGTCCATGTCCCGAACGTAGAAAGGCACTCCCAAGTGGCTGCCACCGACGTTAGGCCGAAGATCACGCTGGCCTGCCAGGAGTGCAAGCACCGCAACTACATCACGCGGAAGAACCGGCGCAACGACCCGGATCGGCTTGAGCTGAAGAAGTACTGCCCCAACTGCCGGACGCACCGCGCGCACCGCGAGACCCGATAGTTCTCCGGGCAGCTTCTCCATCCTCCATATCGCACAACCGGCGTCCCTCGTCTGGGCGCCGGTTCGTCGCGTCTGGACCCTCGTAAAAACCCGTCCATCACCAGCGACAGCCGAACCTTGTTCTGTTACCGTCGGCCTCGGACGAAGGACATTTGCGAGGGAGCACTGAATGGCCTTGAACCGTGACTTCGTGGGCAGGACCTACCCGCCCAGCGCCCCCTACGAGGTCAGCCGGGTGAAGATCAGGGAGTTCGCGGCCGCGATCGGCGACAGCAACCCGGTCTACCGCGACAAGGAGGCCGCCCAGGCCGCCGGATACCCCGACGTGATCGCGCCCCCGACGTTCCCCATCGTGTTCAGCCTGCAGAGCGGCGGCGAGGCACTGGTCGATCCCGACCTGGGGCTGAACCTGGCCATGGTGGTCCACGGCGAGCAGCGCTTCGAGTACGTACGCCCCATCTACGCCGGCGATCAGCTGGTCACCTCCGCCACCATCACCGACATCCGGACCGCCGGCCGCAACGAGCTGCTGACCGTCCGCAGCGACATCGCGACCGCCGAGGGCGAGCCGGTCTGCGTCACCTACAACACGATCGTCGAGCGCGGAGGGGCCGGCTGATGGGCGCCACGGTGAAGTACGACGAGGTCGAGGTCGGGCAGGAGATCCCGGCCGTGGACTACAACGTGCGCAGGCTCAACCTCGTCATGTACGCCGGCGCCTCCGGCGACTTCAACCAGATCCACTGGAACGAGCGGTTCGCCAGGATGGTCGGGCTGCCCGACGTGATCGCGCACGGGATGTACACGATGGCGCAGGCCGGGCGGTTCGTCACCGACTGGGCGGGGGATCCCGGGGCGGTGGTGGACTTCGGCGTGCGGTTCTCGTCCATGGTGGTCGTGCCCGACGACGATCAGGGGGCGACGATCTCGGTGAGCGGGGTCGTGGAGGAGAAGCTCGAGGACAAGCGGGTGGTCATCGGGCTGACGGCCAGGTCGGGCGACGCCAAGGTGCTGTCCAAGGCGCGAGCGGTGGTCCAGCTGGCCTGAAAGGTCATGATATGTCGGGCGGCTCTCGGGTACCCGGAGCCTATGAGTGAAGCTGCGCGACAGGTATGGCCCACGGTTCGGTCGATCCCCGTCTCCGCCGTGACCGACGCCAAGCCTCCGGGGCGGCTCCGCCCGGCCCGGCTCGAGCAGGTGGCGGGAGGCTCGGGGACCGGGCGCGACACGGTGGGCGGCGCCCCGGCCGGCGGCACGGCGCCGCCCGGCCGCAGGGCGGGCGCGGCCACCGGCGTGGGAACGGCGGGCGCCAAACCACCGGGTGCGCACGCGCGTCCCAACCCCGCCGCCGAACTGGGCTTCTCCGGCGACCCCGGCCAGCACGGCGATTCGGGTGACGGCATGCTGCACGCCCAGCGCACCTGGGACGCCAGCCTGGCCACGAGCCGCCTCGACGACCTGGGCGTCAACGCCGAACGGCAGCGCGTGGAGATCAGGGACGTCACGGCCGCCGTGGGCCTGCTCGTGGACGGCTGGCCCGCGGACGTCCGCGCCTGCGTGCAGTCGGTGATGGACCACACCGGCGCGAAGGTGCTCGCGCTCGACCTGGGCGACATCGACGGCGCCGGCGACGCGCTGGACCGGCTGGCGGAGCAGTACCGGGACCGGATCTTCGTCTGGCACGTGACCGAGCGGCCGCACTGGCGCGGGGGCACGGCGACCTGGGGCGAGAGCCGGGCCAAGCTGCTGCGGCTGGACGAGTCGGACGTGCACGTGCTCATGGAGACCTCCGTCGTGCTGCGCGGCGACGCGCTGACACCGCTGGTGGCGGCCGTCGTGGAAGGGGCGGTCGCGGCGGGGTGGCGGGGCGCGGAGCCGTCCGGCGACGGCGTCCACGAGGCGGGTCCCGGCAGGGTGCGGGCGCTGACCGGAGAGCTCATGGCGGTACGCAGGTCGGCGGCGCTCGGCGCGCTTCCCGAGAACGCCAACTACGGGCGCAACGCCGATCTGGAGCTGTCGCTCGGCCTGCACGGCGAGCTGGTCGTGCCGTCCGGGCCGCTGCCGGTGGACCGGCTGGGCGCCCACGACGTCCCCGACGACTATCTGGACCGGGAGTCGCGGCGCAACTACGACGGCGTGCTCCGTTTGCTGGGGGCTCCTCCTCATGGGGAACCCGCACATTAGACCGCCGCCCCGCTCTCCTGCCTGGTGGAGCCTCAGCGGCAGGGGCCGCCGTTTTCCCATTAGTAAGCTAAGTGCCCATGGAGAAGCTCGCACCGTACACGACGCTGCGCCTGGGCGGTCCCGCCCGCGAGTTCGCCGAGGCGACCACGGCGGAGCAGCTCGTGTCACTGATCGCCGAGGCCGACCGCAACAACGTGCCCACGCTGGTGCTCGGCGGGGGCAGCAACGTCGTGGTGGCGGACGAGGGGTTCGACGGGCTCGTCATCAAGGTGGCGACCGAGGGCGTGACCGTCTCGCGCGACGGTGAGCAGGCCGTGGTCACGGTCGAGGCGGGGGAGGACTGGGATCCGCTGGTGGCCCGCGCGGTGGCGGAGGGCTGGTCGGGCATCGAGTGTATGTCCGGCATCCCTGGGCAGGTCGGGTCGACGCCCATCCAGAACGTGGGGGCGTACGGGCAGGAGGTCTCCCAGACCATCCGGTGCGTGCGGGCCTACGACCGGCGCACCAGGCACGTGGTCGACCTGGAGGCGCGGCAGTGCGGGTTCTCCTACCGGGACAGCGCCTTCAAGCGGGATCTGGCGCGGTATGTGGTGCTGGCGGTGACGTACGTGCTGGACATTTCCGAAATTTCGGGACCTGTGGCGTACCAGGAGCTGGCCGGAAGGCTGGGGGTCGAGCTCGGCGGCCGGGTGCCGCTGGCGCGGGCCCGCGAGGCCGTTCTGGCGCTGCGGCGGGGCAAGGGCATGGTGCTCGACCCGGACGATCCCGACACGCGCAGCGCCGGCTCGTTCTTCACCAACCCGGTCCTGACCGCCGAAGAGGCGGCGGAGCTGGCCACGCGTGCCCCCGATCATCCCCGCTGGGAGATGCCCGACGGGTCGCTCAAGGTGCCGGCCGCGTGGCTGATCGAGCAGGCGGGCTTTCCCAAGGGCTACCAGCGCGGGCCCGTGCGCATCTCCACCAAGCACACCCTCGCCCTGACCAACCCCGACGGCTCCGCCGCCACCGCCGACCTGCTGGCGCTGGCGCGGGAGGTGCGCGACGGGGTGCGCGAGAAGTTCGGCGTGACGCTGGTCAACGAGCCGGTCCTGGTCGGCTGCACTCTGGACGACTAGCTCCGCGCAGGACGACGGCCGGTCGAGCGCGGCCCTGGAACAGCCTCGAGTGGGCCGCCGCAAGGCGGAATAAGGGGTGGGTCGGGGCTGTTATGGTGGTTCAGAACCGAAGGGGAGTAGTCCCAATCGCGTGATCGACATACTGGCGCGGCATCCGCGCCCGGTCGCGCGGGCCTTGACGGGCGGACGAGACCTTCGGCCTGGCAGACGTACGACAAGTCGCTGCCGGGCCGAAGCCGTGCCCGAACTCCCTGGGTCGTCGCTTCCGGCCCGGTCGCGCGGAAGAGGACCGTTGGAAGCGTTCTGGATCAGCCTCGGTGCGATTTTCCTGGCCGAGTTGGGTGACAAGAGCCAGCTCATGGCGATGACGTTCGCCACCCGTTTCAAGACGTGGACCGTGCTTTTGGGCATCACGATCGCCACGACCGTCGTGCATCTGGTGAGCGTGGCCCTCGGCGGCCTCATCGGGGACGCGTTGCCGACGACGGCGATCTCGGTGATAGCCGGGCTGGCCTTCCTGGGCTTCGCCCTGTGGACGCTGCGCGGGGACGCGCTGACCGAGGAGGAGTCGCGCAAGGCCCAGCGCGTCACCAGGAACGCCCTGATCGCGGTGACGGTGGCGTTCTTCCTGAGCGAGCTGGGCGACAAGACGATGCTGGCCACCATCACGCTGGCCACGCAGCACGGCTGGGTCGGCACCTGGATCGGCTCGACGATCGGCATGGTCGCGGCCGACGCCCTGGCCATCCTCGTGGGGCGCCTGCTGGGCAGGCATCTGCCGGAGAAGATCATCCGGTACGGCGCGGCGGCGGCGTTCGCGATCTTCGGGGTCGTGCTGCTGGGCGAGGCGATCCTGTAGCCGGGCCCGATCCCGCATCGACGGGGATGGCGCGGCGGCGAGGTGACCTTTCGGGCACCATCGGAGTCATGGAAATCTGGATCAACCCTCGCTGCTCCAAGTGCCGGTCCGCGCTGTCGATCCTGGACGCCGAGTCCGTCGGCTACACGGTGCGCCGCTATCTGGAGGATCCGCCCACCATGGACGAACTACGCGAGGTCCTCGCCCGGCTGGGACTGGAGCCGTGGGACATCACCAGGACGGGCGAGCAGGCGGCCAAGGACCTCGGCATGAGCGCCTGGCCCCGCGACGAGCACTCCCGCGACCGGTGGATCTCCGCCCTGGCCGAGCACCCCATCCTCATCCAGCGCCCGATCATCACCGCCGACGACGGGTCCGCGGTGATCGGGCGGAGCGAGGAGGCCGTGCGTTCCGTACTGTCCTAGAGCAGGAGCGACAGTCGGTGCGCCGCGGCGGCGGCCTCGCCGCGGGTCGTGACGCCGAGCTTGGCCAGGATGTTGGACACGTGCACGCTGACCGTCTTGGCGGAGATGAACAGCTCCGCGGCGATGTCGCGGTTGGTCCGGCCCAGGGTGACCAGGCGCAGCACCTCCAGCTCTCGGGGTGTGAGCAGCTCGGACGGCTCCTGAGCAGGCTGGAGTCCGCCGCCCACCCGCCGCGACAGTGCCTCGATCTCCTCGATCAGCGGGGTGGCCCGCAGGTCCTGGGCCAGCGGCAGCGCCGCCTTCAGCCGGGTCGCCGCCCCCTCGCGGTCGCCGTTCCGCGCGGCCGCCGCAGCGGCCCGCAGCAGGGCCTTGGCCTGGTTGTGCGGGCGCTTGAGCCGTTCCCAGCCGGCCGCCGCGGCGTCGAAGTCGCCGTTGTACGACAGCCGGTACGCCTCCACGACAGGACCGATGACCGACAGCTCGGCCGCCACCTCGGCGGCGTGCGCGCGTACCGCGGCGGCGCGTTCGGGCTCGGTGGCCTCGGCGGCGTCGCAGACGACGCTGAGCAGCGCGAGCAGCCGCCAGCCCAGCATGGCCTTGCTCGACTGCCGGGGCAGGGAGAGCACCCGCTCGGCCACGGCCAGAGCGGCGCCTGGCTCACCCTTGAGCAGGTGCCAGCCGATGTGCAGGCGGGCGTTGACGGTGTTGTCCTGGACCCAGTCCTCCGCGCGGTCCTTCAGCACCCCGATCTCGGACAGGATGCTCTCGACCAGCTGCAGCTCGCCCCTGGCCAGGCCGATGTCGGCGCGCACCCGCAGCAGGCAGTATCTGGTCTTCAGATGGGGGCCGTGGCTGAGCGCGGTCTCCACCATCTCGATGGCCTCGTCCCAGCGGCCGAGCGACTCCAGGGCCTCGGCCCAGTTGTTCTTGATGAACAGGCCGCTGCCGCGCAGCCTGCCGAACTGCTTGGCGATCGCCCAGCCCTGCTCGGACAGACGGACAGCCTCTTCCGAGCGGCCTATGTCGATCAGCGCGTCGATGTTGTTGCCGATGGCCCGGGTGATGATGCGGCCTGAGCCCTCCTGCCGGCCGATCTCCAGCGCCTGCTCGTTCACCATGATCGTGGATTCGAGCTCGCCGTTGAGCGAGTGGCCGAGCGCCAGGTTCAGCAGCAGGTCCGCCTCCAGGCACCGGTCGCCGTGCTCCCTGGCCAGGCGCAGCCCTTCGCCGATGGCCTGGCTCGCCTCCTCGATCTCGCCGCGCAGCATGAGCTGGCGGCTCAGGGGATTGAGGACCTCAGCCTGGTCGAGGGTGTCCTCGGGGACGAGCCGCAGGGCGTGCCTGAGGTCCTCGATGACGCCCATCTGACCCTTGCTCGTCTTGAACCAGGCCCGCCGCACGATCAGCTGCGCGACGCGTCCCGGCTCGCGGGTCTCGTCCAGCTGGGACAGGGCGGCCTTGACGAACTTCATGCCCTTGTCGACCTCGCCGCCGGCGTTCGCGGCCTCGGCGGCCCGCTCCAGCACGGCGGTGTGGTCGGCGCCGATGCGCTCGGCGGCGTCGGGCACGCGGTCCCAGAGCATGAGCACGCGTTCGAGCAGCGGCACCGCCTCGGTGTAGGCGAACGCCTTGAAGGACTTCTGCGCCGCCTCCCACGCCGAGATCAACGCCCAGAGGTCGTTGCGGGCGCCGTACCAGTGGTGTGCCAGCTCGACGGGGGCGCGGCCGGGCGGGACGAGCGTGCGGTCCCTGGAGATCTCCTCGGCGTACCTGGCGTGCAGGCGCTGGTGCTCGCCGGGCAGCAGCTCCTCGTGTACCGCCTCACGGATCAGGGAGTGCCGGAAGACGTAGGCGCGGTTGTCGGCGACCTGCAGGACGTTGCCCGCGATGGCCGGCCGCAGCGCGGTCTCTAACTCGACGTCGGACAGGCCGCTCACGGCGGCCAGCAGCGCGTGGCCGACCCGGAGGCCGCCGGCCGCGGCGATGCGCAGCACGCGCTGGGTCTCCTCGGGCAGCCGCTCGACGGAGCCGAGGATCAGGTCCTGCATGGACTCGGGGAACGTGCAGTCCACGCCGCACTCCAGCAGGGCCTCGACGAACAGCGGGATGCCCTCGCTGCGCTCGTAGACCTGCTCGACGCTGCCGTACTCGGGCACCTTGCCGAGGATCCCCGTCATCTGCTGGGCCACCTCGTCCCGCGACAGGCGGGGCAGGTCGAGCCGGTGCACGCCGTGCACCCGTCCCAGCTCCGCCAGCACGGGCCGGAGGGGATGCTGCCGGTGCAGGTCGTCGGAGCGGTACGTCATGACGATCAGCACCTGCGGGATGTGCAGGTTGCGGCTGAGGAAGGCGATGAGGTCGCGGCTGGACCGGTCGGCCCAGTGGATGTCCTCGATGACGAGGACGGTGGGCCGGCTGTCGGACAGCCGCTCCAGCAGGGTGAGGAACTGTTCGAAGAGCCGCGCGCGGCCGGTGTCGGTCTCGCCGTCGCCGTTGGGCTCGCCGAACTCGGGCAGCAGCCGGGCGAGATCGCGCTCGGCGCCCTCAGGGAGCAGAGCGGCGATCGCCGCCGGGCCCTGCTCCCTGACGAGCTGCCGCAACGCCGCGGTGAAGGGCGCGTACGCCAGACCCTCGGTGGACAGCTCGACACAGCCGCCGAACAGCACGTGCGCGCCGTCGGCGGCGCAACGGTCGGCGAAGCGCTGCACGAGCCTGGTCTTGCCGACCCCGGCCTCGCCCCCCAGCAGGACCGCTGTCACCTTGCCTTTTCTTGCCTCGTCGAAGCTTTCCGAGAGAGCCGCCAGCTCCTCTTCCCGCCCGACGAAGACGGGACTGACAGAACGTCCCCGCATGTCATCCAGCATGTCATGCCTCATTGATTGCTTTCGACGCATTTTGGGGGCATTTCGCGGGCGTTGCGAGGGCGCTACGGGGGCATGGAGGCCCGGCCACGAGGGAGGTGGTGGCCGGGCTCTCGTGGGGCGCTCATGAGGAGCGGCGCTTGCCGAAGAGGGAGCGGCGCTCGGACTTGTTGGCCCGCTCCACCTCGCGGACGCGCCGGTGCTCGGCCGCCGCCTTGCGCAGCTCGCTCGCGTGGCTCTTCATGAGCTCGTATTCGATCTCGGGATTCATCTCAGGTCTCCTGATATTTCGTGCTTCTTCCTGACACCTTTAAGACTCGGCCTAAGGCCCCGTACGCCACATCGGGTGGATGCCTTATCTCCGGGCGCCGGTAGGGCTCGGCATACCTAGGACCTGCGGCGTGAGCGCTCTAAGGCGCCCTAGAGGCCGGGTTTCGCACGTGCCGCTTCGTAGGGCACCCAAGCGCTCCCCGCACCTGCCGCCCTCCTCCGAGGGGACCACTGATGTGCGGAAACGGGCTCAGGGCGGTCCGGTTTGGAGGACACGGCCCTGGTCGGCGATGCTGTGATGGTGTCAACTATGACGACTTCGCTCGCGGACGTCGCCGCGTCCGGCGCGACGCTGCGGGCATTTCTGCACGGCCTGCCCGGCGTCGACCGGGTCGGCGCGGACCAGCGGGCGGCCACGCTCGGCACCCGTTCGATCAAGACGACCGCCAAGGCCAAGGCCATCGACCTGGCCATCTCCATGGTCGACCTGACCACGCTGGAGGGCGCCGACACGGCCGGCAAGGTGCGCGCCATGTGCACCAAGGCCGTGCGCCCCGGCGGTGACGCCCCCAAGGTGGCGGCCGTCTGCGTCTACCCCGACCTGGTGGCGGTGGCCGCCGAGGCGGTACGCGGCTCGGGGGTCAAGGTGGCCTCCGTGGCGACCGCGTTCCCGAGCGGGCGCTCCTCGCTGGAGGTCAAGGTGAGCGACACGGCGCTGGCCGTGGCCGCGGGCGCCGACGAGATCGACATGGTGATCGACCGCGGCGCGTTCCTGTCCGGCGACTACCTGAAGGTCTTCGAGGAGATCGTCGCGGTCAAGGCCGCGTGCGGCGACGCCCATCTGAAGGTGATCCTGGAGACCGGCGAGCTGGCGACCTACGACAACGTGCGGCGGGCCTCGTGGCTGGCGATGCTGGCGGGCGCCGACTTCATCAAGACCTCCACGGGCAAGGTCTCCCCGGCCGCGACGCTGCCGGTGACGCTGATCATGCTGGAGGCGGTGCGGGACTTCCGCGACGCGACGGGCCGGCAGGTGGGGGTCAAGCCGGCCGGCGGCATCCGTACGACGAAGGACGCGATCAAGCACCTCGTGCTCGTCAACGAGACCGCTGGGGACGACTGGCTGACGCCCGAGTGGTTCAGGCTCGGTGCGTCCTCGCTCCTCAACGACCTGCTGATGCAGCGGCAGAAGCTGGCCACCGGACGCTACGCCGGCCCCGACTACTTCACCCTGGACTGATGATGGCGATCTTCGAGTACGCGCCCGCGCCCGAGTCCCGCGACGTCGTCGACATCAAGCCGTCGTACGGGCTGTTCATCAACGGAGAGTTCACGGACGGCTCGGGTCCCTCCTTCAAGACGGTCAACCCCGCGACCGAGGAGCCGCTGGCCGAGATCGCCTCTGCCACCTCCGACGACGTGGATCGGGCGGTTCAGGCCGCGCGCAAGGCGTTCGGGGTGTGGAGCGCGCTGCCCGGCGCCGAGCGGGCGAAATACCTGTTCCGCATCGCGCGCATCATCCAGGAGCGGGCCCGCGAGCTGGCCGTGCTGGAGTCGCTGGACAACGGCAAGCCGATCCGCGAGTCGCGCGACGTGGACCTGCCGCTGGTCGCGGCCCACTTCTTCTACTACGCCGGGTGGGCGGACAAGCTGGAATACGCCGGGTTCGGCCGGAGGACGACAAATGGGCAGGGCGGCACCAAGCCGCTGGGCGTGGCCGGGCAGGTCATCCCGTGGAACTTCCCGCTGCTCATGCTGGCCTGGAAGATCGCGCCCGCGCTGGCCTGCGGCAACACGGTGGTGCTCAAGCCGGCCGAGACGACGCCGCTGACGGCGCTGCTGTTCGCCGAGATCTGCCGGCAGGCCGACCTGCCGCCGGGCGTGGTCAACATCGTGACCGGCGCGGGCGACACCGGCGCGGCCGTGGTCGCCCACCCCGACGTCAACAAGGTGGCCTTCACCGGCTCCACCGAGGTCGGCCGGATCATCGCGCGCACCGTGGCGGGCACCGACAAGAAGCTGACGCTGGAGCTGGGCGGCAAGGCCGCGAACATCGTGTTCGAGGACGCCGCCATTGACCAGGCCGTCGAGGGCATCGTCAACGGCATCTTCTTCAACCAGGGCCACGTCTGCTGCGCGGGCTCGCGGCTGCTGGTGCAGGAGTCGATCCAGGACGAGCTGCTGGCGGCGCTCAAGCGCAGGATGGGCACGCTGCGGGTGGGCGACCCGCTGGACAAGAACACCGACGTCGGCGCGATCAACTCCGCCGCGCAGCTGGCCAAGATCCGCGAGCTGTCCGAGATCGGGGAGTCGGAGGGGGCCGAGCGCTGGTCGCCCGCGTGCGAGCTGCCTGACAAGGGGTTCTGGTTCCCGCCGACGGTCTTCACCGGGGTCGCGCAGTCCCACACGATCGCCAGGGACGAGATCTTCGGCCCGGTGCTGTCCGTGCTGACCTTCCGCACTCCTGCCGAGGCCGTCGAGAAGGCCAACAACACGCCGTACGGGCTGTCGGCCGGGATCTGGACGGAGAAGGGCTCGCGCATCCTGTGGATGGCCGACAAGCTCAGGGCCGGCGTGGTCTGGGCCAACACGTTCAACAAGTTCGACCCCGCCTCTCCCTTCGGCGGCTACAAGGAATCCGGGTACGGCCGCGAGGGCGGGTTGCTCGGATTGGAGGCGTACCTTGATGTGTGAGCACCGCCGTCCCCGGCGGAGTGAACGACGTGCCCAGGCCACGCGCGGCCACGCCTTCGCCCGGGCCGGGCGGCCCGTACGCACCGGCTGGTACGCGCACCGCTGCGGCGTGAGCCGGTGCGGGCAGGTCTTCGCGCCGGTCCAGATGTCGCAGGAGTCCACGTGGAGGGGTCGGGGCGATGAGTAGGTTGTCCGTCAGAAAGACCTACAAGTTGTACATCGGAGGGGCGTTCCCGCGCTCTGAGAGTGGGAGGTCCTACCCCGTGACCTCGCCGAAGGGCGAATTCCTCGCCAACGCCTCACGGGCCTCGCGCAAGGACGCCCGCGACGCCGTCGTGGCCGCGCGCAAGGCGTTCCCCGGCTGGTCGGGGGCCACGCCCTACAACCGGGGGCAGATCCTCTACCGGGTCGCCGAGATGCTGGAGGGCCGGCGTGCGCAGTTCGCCGAGGAGCTCGCCCAGAGTGGACAGGGCGGCAAGAAGGCGGCGCTGGAGGCCGTGGACGCCACGGTCGACCGGCTGGTCTGGTACGCGGGCTGGTCCGACAAGATCGCCTCGGTGCACGGGGCGGCCAATCCGGTGGCGGGGCCGTACTTCAACCTGTCCTCGCCGGAGCCGACCGGCGTGGTCGCGATCGTCGCGCCCGCCGATCCGCTGCTCGGGCTGGTGTCCGTGGTCGCGCCGGTGATCGTCACAGGCAACACCTGCGTGGTCGTGGCCTCCGAGCCGTCGCCGCTGGCCGCCATCACCTTGGCCGAGGTGCTGGCGACCTCCGACCTGCCCGGCGGCGTCGTCAACGTCCTCACCGGGCGACAGGCCGAGCTCGCGCCCTGGCTGGCCGCCCACATGGACGTCAACGGGCTCGACCTCACCGGCGTGGCGGACGCCGACCTGGCGCTGCAGTGCGAGCAGGCGGCGGCGGAAAACCTCAAGCGCGTCCTGCGCCCCGTTCAGGAGGACTGGACGGCCGACCCCGGCATCGGGCGGATGACGCGGTTCCTGGAGACCAAGACCGTCTGGCACCCGGTCGGCATCTGAGCCCGGCTCAGGCCGGGGGGATGTTGTGGTTCAGGCGGAACAGGTTCCGCGGGTCCCACTCGGCCTTGAGCCGCCTCAGGCGCTCGTAGTCCTCAGGCTCGTACGCCTTGCGCACCTCGTCCGGCGTGGCGTTGTCGCCGTACAGGAAGTTGAGCACGCACCCGCCGGTCGCCCACGGCTCCAGCGCCCGCATGACGCGGTCGTGGGCGGGGCGCAGCGCACCGGTGTCCGTGCCCGGGGCCAGGCGGGGCGACAGCACACCGGCGTAGTAGGCCGCGTCCCGGTTGCCGACCGAGTTGGGGTGCCCTTGCGGCTTGGCCAGCGCGCCGCCGAGGTGGCGTACCTCGACCACGACGTCACGGGCGTCGAGCAGGGCGTCCAGCTCGGGGCGCGCGCCGAGCAGGGTGTGCGTGGCGAAGTAGCCGGCCGGGTCCTTGGGGTCGCTGTGGATCGTGTCCGAGGCGGTGAACGGCAGCTCGCCCACCGTGTCCACCAGCCGCGGGCCTGCCGCGCGCAGCGGGCGCAGCAGCTCCTCGCCCTCCTCCGGGCCGCCCGTGTAGGCGACGCGGACGTGGGCCACCCGCCGGCCGCGGAACGGCGGCGGGGCCTGGGGGACGTCCGGGAACGGGATGATCGCGATCGACGAGGTCATCTCGTCGGGCAGTGAGCCCGTCCACTCCGCCCACGTCCGCAGGACGTCCTCGAGGTGGTCGGTGTCGTACCAGAGCGCGCCGCCGTACAACATGCTGACCGGGACGAGGCCGATCTCCATGGCGGTCACGACGCCGAAGTTGCCGCGACCGCCCACCAGCGCCCAGAAGAGGTCGCTGTCCGGCGTGACGTGGCGTGGCTCGCCGTCGGCGGTCACCACGTCGAGGGCGCGCACCTGGTCGGCCGCGTACCCGTAGCGCCTGGCCAGGAGGCCGATGCCGCCGCCGAGCGTGTAGGAGACCGCGCCGACGGCCGGGGAGGAGCCGGACAGCGGGGCCAGCCCGTGGCGGGCGGCCTCCTCGATGACCCGCTCCCACGTCGCGCCCGCCTCGACGCGGGCCGTGGCGGTGGCGGGGTCGACGCGGACCGCGTTCATCCGGCCGGTGGTGATCAGCAGGCCGCCGGTGGCGGCGACGGGGAGGCCGTGGCCCGTGGCCTGCACGGCGACGGGGAGGTCCGCCGCGGCGGCGCGGGTCACGGCCTGCCGGACGTCGTCGGGTCCGGCGGCGGGGACGATCAGGTCGGGCTCGTGCGCGGCGAGGAGCTGGAAGCCGCTCCGCTCCGCGTCGTACGCGGAATCGTCGCGGTGAAGGATCGATGTCACCTTTTCAGGATTGCGGAGGCATCATCCAGAAGTCCAAGAGATACATCTGCTGGCAATCAGAAGCGTCACTTATAGCCGGGTGGCCGGACGTACGGGTGGGCCGCCTGGAGCTGGGCGGCCAGGCCGAGCAGGTGGGGCTCGCCGCCGGGCGGCGCGACGAGCTGGACGCCGATCGGCAGGCCGCTGGAGTGCGTGGCCATGGGGACGGTGCCGGCGGGCCAGCCGCACATGTTCCACGCGCCCGTGGCGGGGGCGAACCTGAGATTGGCCACGACGCTGGGGACCAGCCCCCGCGCGCCCGAGCGCACGGCCCGGGGCGGGGTCGTGGCCAGCGCAGGCATGATCAGCACGTCCGCGTCGCCGAACCACTGGTCGGCCCCGTAAGCTCGCCAGCGCTCGCGCCCGCGCACGCCGTCCAGCTTCAGTGCGCCCAGCACCCGGCCCGCACGGGCCAGCGAACGGGTGCGCCGTTCCAGACGCCGCCGGTCCAGGCCGTCAGCCGCGGCGGCGGCCCTGCCGAGCCAGAAGGCGATCGCGGCGGGGCCGAGCCAGAACGGCAGCCGGTGGGCGTGCTCGACCACCGTGTGCCCGGCCACGCGCAACGTCTCGGCCGCCGCCTGCACCGCCGCCTGATACTCCCTGTCCATGGGCAGGCCGACCGGCAGCGGCTGGGGCGCGTACGCCACCCGAAGGTCGAACGACTCCGGGCTGCCGGGCGGCGGCTGCGGCTCCCACACCTCGTCGTCGTCGGCCCACACCGATCGCAGCATGGCCGGGCGCGGCTCGACCCGTCGCCCGCCGCGCCACGCCTCGGCCAGCGCCGGGTCGCCGGCCAGCACGGACAGCGCCAGCGACAGGTCGGCCGCGGTCGTGGCGAACGGCCCGTTCTCGACCAGCCCGTCCCAGTCGTCGGCCGGCCGGGGCACCAGGCCGGGGCCGGGCTTGATGGCCAGCACGCCGCAGGCGGCCGCAGGTATGCGCAACGAGCCCAGGCCGTCACCGCCGACCGCGATCGGGACCATGCCGGCCGCCACGGCCGCGGCGCTGCCCGATGACGAGCCGCCGGGCGTGCGCTCGGGGTTCCACGGGTTGCGGACGATGCCGTAGGCGCTGTCGCCGAACGCGGCCAGCCCCAGCTCCGGCATGTTGGTCAGGCCGACGATCACCGCGCCCGCGGCACGCAGGCGCGCGACCGTCTCGTGGTCTTCGCGCGCGGGCGCGTCGGAAGTGCCGGCGGATCCGCCGCGCGAGGACTCCCCGGCGACCTCCAGGTTGTCCTTCACGGCCACGGGGACGCCGGCGAGCGGCAGCTCCGCCAGGTCGCGGCGTTTCTGCAGGGCCCTGGCCTCGTCGACGGCCTGCTCCCTGACCAGCCGGAACGCCCCCACCTGGGGGTCGCGCGCGGAGATGGCGTGAAGGTGCTCCTCGACGACCGTCGTGGCCGGGACATCGCCGTGCCGGACGGCCGACGCGATCTCGATGGCGGTCCTGCCTGCCCACAACATGACTAGAGTGTGCAGCTTTTCGCACCTGGTGGCGAGAGTAGGGTCGGAATGCGTGAACAGTACATCTCTCGCCACCGGCCAACGCTCCCTCGGCGACCGGACGACCGAGTTCCCCCTGTTCCCGCCGCTGACGCGGGGCTGCCCGAAGACCAGCACCGACGAGATCGCCTATCCGCTGGAGGTCGTCTACGACTACGCGCGGGTCGATCCGCGGCTGTTCGACCAGGAACCGGGGGCCGACATCGCGCGGTGGTCGCCGCTGCTGCCCCCACTGGCCGCCCCCACGCTGGGGGAGGGCGGGACGCCGCTGGTCGAGTTCGACGGCGTCCATGTCAAGGACGAGTCGCAGAACCCGACCTGGTCACACAAGGACCGGCTCAACCGGGTCGCGGTCAGCGCCGCCGTCGCCGCGGGCGCACCCGGCGTGGTCGTGGCCTCCTCCGGCAACCACGGGGCCTCGGCCGCCGCCTACGCCGCGCGGGCCGGGCTGCCCGCGATCGTGCTCACCTCGGCCGGATCGCCGCCCGCCGTGCAGGCGTTCGCCAGGGCATACGGGGCCCGCGTCGTCTCCGTGCCGGTCGAGTCACGGTGGCCGCTGCTGCGGGAGGTCGTTGACCGGCTCGGCTACCACCCGGTCAGCAACCAGACCGTCACGCACACGGGGCACCCGTTCGGGCCCGAGGGCTACAAGACGATCTCGTATGAGCTGTACCGGCAGCTCGGAGGCAAGGTTCCCGCGGCGGTCCTCGCACCCACCGGGTACGCCGAGCTGCTCTACGGGGTGTGGAAGGGCTTCACGGAGCTGCGGCTGCTCGGGCTGACCGGCGCCGTCCCGCAGATGTTCTCCTGCGAGACGGCCGCGGGCGCGCCCCACGCGCACGCGCTGGCCACCGGCGCGCCGGCCGCGATCGTTGATATGGGACCCAGCGACGCGTACGGCATCGCCGGGACGGTCGGCGGCCACCGAGGCGTGCTGGCCGTGCGGGAGAGTGGCGGCGAGGCGGTACGGGTGACGGACGACGAGATGCGGCAGGCCCAGCGGGACCTGGCGCGGCAGGGCATGTGGCAGGAGCTGTCGGGGGCGGCGGGGCTGGCGGGCTACCGGCGGCTGCGGCGCGACTTCGACGGGCCGGTCGTCTGCATCGCCACGTCCAGCGGCTTCAAGGACGTCGGGGTGGGCGCGGAGACGTTCCCCATGCTCGCGAATCCGACCCTCGAGGACCTGGTATAGCGCTTCATCCACACGCGGAGCGGACCGGCGGTGGTGCGGGCGGGTCGAGTGTGGAGAAGCTGTCCTTGGCTGAGGCGCCCGGGCCGGCGTCGATGCGGTCGAGCACGTCGCCCGATGGTCATCTGCGCGTCCGGTTCGTGGGCGTGGCGGTCAGGGGGTCTTCGGGCCAGGGGTGTTTCGGGTAGCGGCCGCGGAGCTCCGCGCGTACGGCACGGTAGCCGTCCCGCCAGAACGACGCCAGGTCGGCGGTGACCGCCACCGGGCGGCCCGCCGGCGAGAGCAGGTGCACCAGGACGGGCACGCCCGCGATCTTCGGCGTCTCCTGCCAGCCGAACAGCTCCTGGAGCTTCACCGCCAGCACCGGCTGCTCGCCCGAGTAGTCCACGCGGACACGGGAGCCGCTCGGCACCTCGATGCGCTCGGGGGCCGTCGCGTCCAGGCGTTCGCTCCACGGGATCAGGCGTCTCAGCGCCTGGGCCACGTCGATGCGCTCCAGGTCGGCGCGGCGGCGGGCCCTCGACAGCTCCGGCTCCAGCCACTGGTCGGCCAGGCCGACGAGGTCGTCCATGGACGGCCACGGGTCGCCGATCGCGCGGTGGCAGAAGGCCAGGCGGTCCTTGAGCTCCTTGGCCTGTTTCGTCCAGGTCAGGAGGTCTTCGGTGCGGAGGCCGTACAGGATGGCCTCGCGGACGTCGGCGTCCTTGAGGGGCGTGGACGACAGCTCGATGGCGCCCAGGCGCTCCACCGTGCGGGCGGACACGTCGCCGCGACGCGCGCCCGGCGGGACCCGCCACTCGACCTCGTCCTCGACGGCCGTGGGGTGGGCCAGCCTGGCGACGTCCTCGTCGATCACCACGGCCTGCCTGATGCGGGCCGACGCCGACCCGGTCGGGCGGTCGGCCACCGCGATGGCCAGCCACTGGGCGCTCTGCAGCCGGGAGCCATCGGGGAGCTGGGCCTGGGTGCCGGACGCCATGAGATATCCGCCACCACGTCGCCTCGCCACCCGCTCGGGGAACGCCAGCGCCACGGCCATCCCGGCCAGCACGTCATCGGGCACGTCCGGCCCGGCGCCGGCCCCTCCCGGCACGCCCACCGCCCTTCCCGGCACGCCCCGGTCGGCCACCGCCCTTCCCGCCACGCCCCGGTCGGCCGTCGGCCTTCCCGGCACGTCCGCGCCGGCCGTCGGTTTGTTCGGCGCGGCCGGGGCCGCCGTCGGACTTCCTGAGGCGTCTCGTTTGGCACCGGCGCGGGTGTCGCCCGGCATGTCCGGCACGGGCGGGGTGATGGTGTCCGGTGCCTGACGACCGGCCGGGGCGTCCGGCGCGCTCGGCTCACGGATCGGCCGGGATGACGTGGCGGGCCGCGTGTCCTCGTGCGCCTGGCTCGCCGTTCGGCGCAGGCGCTGGGCCTCCTGGCGCCAGCGGGCCGCGAAGCCGGTGCCGCCACGGCGGGCCGTGCGCCAGATCTCCACCAGGTCGTCGCCCGCCTCGCGGGGCAGCTGCTCGGACAGGAGCGCCACCACCTCGGCGGCGCGCGGGCCCAGGTCGAGCAGGGCCCTGGCCAGGCGAGGATGCACGCCGGCGAGCGCCATCCGCCGTCCGCGGGCCGTCACCCTCCCGTCCTCCCCGAGCGCGCCGAGCTCTTCCAGGGTGCGGGTGGCGGCGGACATCGCGGCCGCCGGAGGCGCGTCCAGGAGCGCCAGGCCGGAGGCGTCGGGGTCGCCCCAGCAGGCCGCCTGCAACGCGAACCCGGTCAGGTCCGCGAGCGCGATCTCAGGACGCGGGTGGTCGGCGAGCCTTTCGTGGTCGGCCGCCGCCCAGCACCGGTACACCGTGCCGGGGGCCTCCCGGCCCGCCCGGCCCGCGCGCTGGCCGGCCGCCGCCTTCGAGACCCTGACCGTGGTGAGCGTGCCGAGACCCCGGGCGTGGTCGGTACGCGGCTCGCGGGCCAGCCCGGAGTCCACGACCACCCGCACGCCGGGCACGGTCAGGCTCGACTCGGCGACGGACGTGGCCAGGACCACCCGGCGGTTCGCGCCGGGAGACAGGACGGCGTCCTGGACGTGGGCCGGAGCCTGGCCGTGCACCTGAAGGATCTCCGGGCCGTCCGCGCCCAGCATCGCCGCCACTTTGGCGATCTCGCCCACACCGGGCAGGAAGCACAACACATCACCCTCGCGCTCGGCCAGGGCACGGCGGACCACCCCGGCGACGTGGGACAGGAGGGCCGGATCGACGCGCAGGCCGTGCGGCGGCGCGACCGGGCGCGGGGGCGGCGCCCACACCGTCTCGACGGGGTGCGTGGTGCCGGTCGCCGCCACGATGGGGCCGCCGAGGAGCCGGGACCAGGGGGCGGCGTCGGCGGTGGCGGAGGTGGCGATGAGGCGCAGGTCGGGACGGAGCGTCTCGCGTACGTCCAGGAGGAACGCCAGCGCCGTGTCCGCGTCCAGGTGCCGCTCGTGGCACTCGTCCAGCATGACCGCGTCGACCCCGGCCAGCTCCTGGTCGCGCTGGAGCCGCTGGAGCAGCACGCCGGTCGTGACCACCTCGACCATGGGGTTCGCCCCGGTGTGGCGCTCGCCGCGGATCGTGTAGCTCACGCCCATCCGGCGGGCCGCCGCGCGGACGGCCAGCCGTCGCGGCTCGGCCACCAGCACCCGCATCCCCGTCTCGGCCAGCGCCAACGGCACGACCGTGGTCTTGCCGGTGCCGGGCGGGGCGGTCAGCACCGCACTGCCGTGCCGGTCGATGACGCCGAGCAGCTCGGGCAGGACGTGACGGATCGGCAGCGTGCCGGTGTCGGGGAAGCTCATGGGTGTCGTATCCGGGTCAGGGCGCCGATCCTACGGCGTCCGCGCCGGGCCTCAGGCGTCCGCACCGGACCTGGCGGGGACCGGCGCGGCGGCGTCCGTCCCTTCAGCGGACGTCAGCACCGCGGGCAGGGTCGCGCGCAGGATCGAGTCGAGCAGGCCGGGGAAGCGGGCGTCCAGGTCGTCGCGGCGCAGGCTCATGTATTTGAGCCTGCCCACCTGCTTCGTCAGCACCACGCCCGCCTCGCGCAGCGTCCGGTAGTGGTGCGAGGCGGTCGACTTGTGCACCCCGAGGTCGTCGCCGGCGACGGTGCACGTCATCTCGCCGGCCACGGACAACCGGGCGACGATCTCCAATCGGACGGGGTCGGACAGCGCCCGCAGGACCTCGGTGAGCTCGATGTCCTCGGTGGCGGGGTGCGGGAGCAGGCGCATGGTGAAACCCTACCTCCGTTTTATTGTTTGACAACAATCCAACTATACGTCAGTTTGATGGGCGTCCAACTTTTTGCTGGAGGCTTCATGAGCTCGCGGCTCTACCCCTTGGCTGCCGGAAATTTCGCCATCGGTACTGGCATGTTCGTGACCGCCGGGCTCTTGCCGCCCATCTCGGCGGATCTGGAGATCTCGCTGTCGGCGGCCGGGCAGCTGATGACGGTGTTCGCGCTGGCGTACGCGCTGCTGTCGCCCCTCCTCGCCGCCCTGACCGCGCGTCTTTCGCGCAAGCGGTTGCTGCTGCTGGCCATGGGCGTCTTCGTGCTGGGGAACGCGCTGACCGCCCTCGCGCCGACGTACCCGCTGGTCCTGGCCACCCGGGTGATCGCCGCGGCCGGGGCGGCGATGTTCACGCCGACCGCGTCGGGCGTGGCGAACGCGCTCACCGCTCCGGAGCGTCGCGGTCGCGCGCTGGCGCTGGTGATGGGCGGGCTGAGCGTCTCGTCCGCGATCGGCGTGCCGCTCGGAACCTGGCTGGGCGCGGCCGCGAGCTGGCGGGCCACGCTGTGGCTGGTGACGGGCCTCGGGGTGATCGGGCTCGCATGGGTGGCGGCCGTGGTGCCCGAGGTCAGGATGCCTGTGTCGGGGCGGCTGAAGGAGCGCTTCACGCCGCTGGCCGACCGGCGGGTGCTCGCGGTGCTGGTCACGCAGTTGTTGATGTTCGCGGCGGGGTTCACCGCGTACACCTACATCGGGTCGCTGTTCGACCTGCCGCTGCCTGCCGTGTTGTGGGCGTGGGGGCTGGGCGGCATCGTGGGCAACCAGCTCGGCGGGCGCCTCACCGACGCGCACGGCCCCCGCAGGATGATCCTGATCGGCCTGGCCGCGTCCACGGTGTTCATGGCGCTGATCCCCGTCGCGAACCTGGCGCTGCCCGTCGCGCTCGTCTGGGCGTTCCTGTGGGGCGCGCTCGGCTGGCTGGTGGCGCCCGCCCAGCAGTTCAGGACCGTCGCGGCGGTGCCGGACAACGTGCCGATCGGCCTCGGCCTGCTGTCGTCCGCGCAGTACCTCGGTCTGTTCGTGGCCGGGCTCGCCGGCGGCGCGGCGCTCGACTGGCGGGGCCGGGCGGGCGTCATCGTGCTCGCCACCGCTCTCGGGCTCGCGGCGCTGCTGTTCACCGTGGCCACCTATCGTCCGGCGGCGATCTCCTCCAAGGAGAGCGTGCCTGCGAGGTAGCGCCGGAGGTTCGGCGCGATGGCGGCCGCGAGCACGGGAGCGGGCATCGAGGCCAGCGGCTCCACCTTGAGGATGTAGCGGAGCATGGCGATGCCGATCAGCTGCGAGGCCACCAGCAGCGCCCGGATCTCGGGCTCGTCGTGGGACAGGCGCCGGGTGACGGGGCCGAGCAGCTCCGTGCGCATCAACTCCTTCAGCAGGTCGGCGGCCGCCGGGGTGGCGGTCGCCGCCTGCAGCACGGCCGACAACCGCGGGCCGTGCGCAGGGTCCTCCCACACCTCCAGGTATCTCCTGGAGAGCCGTTCGGCGATGTGCTCCTCGTCGCCGTCGAGGGCCTCGACCATCAGCGCGACCGGCATGCTGTCCTTGATCGCCGCCGCGAACAACCCGTCCTTGTTGCCGAAGAAGTGCATCACCAGCGCGGGATCGACGCCTGCCGCCCGCGCCACGCCCCTGATCGTCGTGTCGCGATAGCCCTTGGCCGTGAAGGCCGCGATCGCGGCCTGCAGGATCTCGTCCCTGGTCTGCGGGTTGCCCGGTCGTCTGCCTCGCTCTTCGGCCATGGGGCTATTCAACCACGTGGAATTCATCTACCCTGTAATTCAACATCGATGAAGTCATCAGGTGGTGAAAAATGGGAAAGATCATCGGCCTCGTGGTCGGGGTCACCCTGCTGGGGATGCTCTTCGCCGGATCGTTCCTCGGCGCTTTCCACAAGCCCGAGCCGCACGGCGTCCCCGTCGCGGTCGTCGCGCCCGCCGAGCAGGTCAAGCAGTTGCAGGCGGGCATCGACCACCGCAAGGAAGGGGCCTTCGCGCTGAGCGAGTACACCTCGGTCGACGTCGCGCGTGCCGCGCTGCTCGACAGGGAGGTGGACGCGGTGCTCGTGCCCCAGGAGGGCAAGCTGATCGTGGCGAGCGCGGGCGGCCGCACCGGAGCCACGGTCATCACGTCCTCCTTTCAGGCGGCGGCCCAGGCGCAGGGGCGCGCGCTGCAGGTGGAGGACGCGGTGCCGCTGCCGCCCGGCGACCCCGGCGGCATCTCCGGCATGTTCTACGTCCTCAGCGTGGTCCTGCCGGGCATCGCGCTGGCCGTGCTGCTGTTCCAGGTCGCGCCCGGGCTCGGCCTGGGCAGGCGGCTCGGCGTGCTGGTGGCCGGCGCGCTGGTCGCGGGCACGGGCAACGCGTGGCTGGCCGACGCGGTGTTCGGCGCCCTGCCGGGGCGGTTCGGCTGGCTGGTGCTGGTGTCGGCGGGCATCTCGCTGGCGATCGGGCTGGTGGTGGCCGGGCTGGTCAAGCTGCTCGGCACGCCCGGTGTGGGCCTGGCGGGGCTGCTGTTCATCCCGATCGGCCTGCCGGCCAGCGGTGGGCCGTTGGGGGCGCGGTACATCCCCGAGTGGTACGCCGCCGTCGGTCAGGTACTCCCGGTGGGACCGGCCGCCGAGGCGGTACGGAACACGGTCTTCTTCAGCGGTGCGGCCCTGTGGACGCCGCTCGGCATCCTCACCCTGTGGGGTCTGCTGGGGCTGGTCCTGCTCGCCCTCCCCGGCCGCCGTCCCCAGCCTGCCGCGGTCGCCCCGCGCACGCCCGTCGCGGTGTGAGCACCCGGCGCGGCCGGCCCACCGAGCCCGGCCGCGCCCCTCCGCCCGGCGCCCGCCAGGCCCGGCCTCTTGGTCCGGCACCCGCAAGGCCCCGCTCCCCAGTCCGGTGATCGCAAGTCACGCGGGCCGATCTCATGATCATGAGGTCGCGCGCCGCTCGGTGGTCGCGAGGCCCGCGAGCCGACCCGGCGGAGGCAACGTCGTGCGGGCCGGCGCGAGGCTGCGCGGCCCGGGTTGTCGGCGTGAGGGTGTGCGGTCGGGCCGGGAGTGGTTCGGGGGCGGCGGACGCGAGGTGCTCATCGCCGGAGGCCGCGGACCCTTATCGGTCCAGCAGGCGCTGGATGTCCTCCAGGAGTTTCGCGTCGGCGGCCAGGTGGGCCTCGGCGTTCTCGAAGAGGGCGTCGGCCAGCGGCGACAGCCCCGCCTTCGCCTCCCGCCCGGCGGCGATCACCGCCCGCCGCGCCTCCAGCGCCCGGGACGAGGCCGCCACCAGCTCCCGCGCCTCGCCCGACTCCAGCAGGTCGTGCCAGCGCAGCGCCAGGGCGAAGTCGGACCTGGTGGAGTGCGGGGGCCCGGACAGCGCCTTGCGCAGCAGGTCGCGTAGTGTGCGGCGGCCCTCGGGTGTGATCGCGTAGACGCGGCGCAACCGGTCGCCGGTGCGTTCCTCCGAGTGGGTCTCCGCCAGCCCCTCGGCCTCCAGTTTGGCCAGCGCGTGGTAGACGGACCCGGCCTTCACCTCGGTCCACTGCTCCAGCGCCCCGGCCGTGACCAGCTGGTTGATGTCATATCCGTGCCGCGGCCCCTCGTTGAGCAGGCCCAGGACGAGCAGCCGGGTCGACGACACTCAACACCTCCACGCGGATAGTCAAGCTTGACCATATCAGCCGCCTCATGCTCTGATAGTCCAAATTGAATACTCAAAATGGAGGATCGGATGTTCACTCTCTCGCGCCGGATGGACAAGCTCGTCGGCGCGTACGCGAAACTCGGCAGGTTCAGCGGCGCGGTGCTGGTCGCGCGCGGCGACCGGCGCCTCTTCGCGAAGGGGTACGGCCACGCCGACCACGAGCACGGCGTGCCCAACACGCCGGGGACGGTGTTCCGGATCGGCTCCCAGACCAAGACGTTCACCGCGATCGCGATCCTGCTGCTCCAGGAGCAGGGTCGGCTCCGCGTCGGCGACCCGATCGCCCGTCATCTGCCCGGCTACCCGCACGGCGAGCAGATCACGCTGCACCACTTGCTGACCAACACCTCCGGCATCCCCGACTACGTCACGACGGAGGGCTTCACCCGCGTCATGGGGACGCCTCGCACGCGGCGGCAGATCATCGACGACTTCAAGGACCGGCCCCTGCTGTTCGAGCCCGGCGCGCGGATGGCCTACAGCAACTCCGGGTGGATCCTGCTGGGCGAGGTGATCGAGCGGCTGTCCGGCCTGACGTACGGCGAATGCCTCCGCCGGCACGTCCTCGCCCCGCTCACCATGGAGAGCAGCGGCCTCGGCGTGGGAGGCCACGCCGTCGGCTACGTGTCGATGGACGGCGGGGTGACCAGGACCCCTCACCTGGACGACTCCAACCAGGACGCCGCCGGCGCGCTGTACTCGACCGTCGAGGACCTGCACCGCTGGAACCGGGGGCTGGGCCGGATCCTGCGCCCGGAGTCGCTCGCCGAGCTGGTCAGACCGCACGTCCAGGCCGACGCGGGGGCGTACGGCTACGGCTGCCTGGTGAGCGGCGACCGCGTCGAGAGCTCCGGCGGGACCATCGGCTTCGTCAGCGTCTCGGCGCACTACCGGCGCGACGACCTCTTCGTGACCGTGCTGTCCAACTTCGAGAACGCCGCGTACGCCGAGATCGAGACCGCGCTCGCGGCGATCGCCCGCGGCGAGCCGTACGAGCTGCCGAGCGAGCGCGTCTTCGTCACCGTGGACCCGGACGTCCTCGACCGCTACGTGGGCCGCTACACCATGCGCTTCATGGGCCGCACCTCCACGATGGACGTCACGCGGGACGGCGACCGGCTGATGGTGGAGGTGCACGGGCTGGCCAGGACGGAGCTGCGGCCGATGTCGGAGACGCGGTTCTTCGCCAGGATGAAGGGCGAGGTCGAGCTGGACTTCCTGCCGGGCGGCGAGGTCGCGCTCAACTGGTCAGGCCGTGACATCGTCGCCCGGCCCGCCGCCTGATCTTCTCCACCGAACAGGGGAGACGCGGTCGTCCGGCAGGCGGACGACGGCCCGCACGACCGCCGCCTACCGTCGGTTCATGGTGAGAGACCAGGTGACCTTCCGCCGCGTCACGGCAGGCGTCCTGCTGATCGTGGCCCCGCTGCTCCAGGCCATCGCCGTCGTCGTCGACCCGGGCACCTGGGGCGACGACAGGGAGTCCGTCAGCTTCGGCGACAACCCCGCCCTCGCGCAGGTCCAGTCCGTCCTGTACCACTGGAGCTGGATGCTCATGGCCGTCGCCGTGCTCGGCCTGGTGCATCTGACCAGGCGCCGGGCCACCGTGCTCGGTCACGTGGCGGGCGGAATGACGGTGATCGGCTACGTCACCCTGTCCGGCCTGCTGCTGGGTGACCCCGTGGAGTGGTGGCTCGGACAGCACTACTCGCCCGAGCAGGCGCAGAAGATCTTCGATGAGATGGTGGACCTGCCCGGGGTGATCTTCGGTTTCCAGATGCCGTGGATGTTCTTCGGTTTCCTCGGTCTGCCGCTGCTCACCGTCGCGGTGTGGCGGGCCGGGTTCGTGGGCTGGTGGGTGCCGCTCGTGGTGGCCGCAGGCTACCTCGGGTCCTTCGCGGTCCCGTACGGCCCCGCGACCGTGCCGTTCTGGACCGCCCCCGTCCTCGCCCTCGGCTGGATCGGGGCGAGGATCCTCAGGATGCGTGACGAGGAGTGGGCGGCGGCGTACTACCCCAGCGGCGGGATCCAGCCGGCCGTGACCGCGAGTATGACGAAGAACCCGAGCGCGATCCGGTAGATCACGAAGCCCGTGAAACGGTGGGTGCTGATGTAACGCAGGAACCACGCCACCGCCAGGTAGCCGACGATGAACGAGACGATCGTGGCGATGATGGTCGGCCCCCAGGCAGGGGCCGGCCCGTTGCCGATCTCGCTCAGCTCGTACAGGCCCGACGCCAGCACGGCGGGGATGGCCAGCAGGAACGAGTATTTCGCGGCGTCCTCGCGGCGGTAGTCGAGCAGGAGGCCCGCGGTGGTGGTGCCGCCCGAGCGGGACACGCCGGGGATCAGGGCGAGGGCCTGGGCGAAGCCGTAGACGATGGCGTGGGTGAAGCTGAGGTGCTTCTCCAGCGTGAGCTTGTTGCGGGCGGTGCGGTCGGCGAACCACAGGATGATCGCGAAGACGATCAGCGTGGTGCCCACCAGGCGCAGGTCGCGGAAGACGCCCTCGATCTGGTCTTTCAGCAGCAGCCCGAGGATGCCGATCGGGAGCGTGCCGACGATGACGTACCAGCCCATGCGGGCCGCCCAGTGACTGCGCAGGTCCCTGTTCCAGAGCGATCTGGTCCAGGTGGAGATGATCTCCCAGAGCTCCTTGCGGAAGTAGATGATCACGGCCGTTTCCGTGCCGATCTGGATCACCGCCGTGAAGGCCGCCCCGGGGTCCTGCCAACCGGCGAAAGCGGAGACCACGCGGATGTGGGCGCTGGAGGAGATCGGCAGGAACTCCGTGAGCCCCTGGATCAACCCCAGCACCACCGCTTCCAGCCAGCCGATCACGAGGACACCCTTCAGGAGCGCGGGAGTGATGAGTCTCAAAGGATCGTAGTGGGTTGACGCCCCACCACATGCCGCGCCCGCCCCGTACCGCGCCACCCGCCCTTGCCGCGTCGGCCGCCACCCGCGCGGTCCCCTCTCTTCCCCGAGGGGCCTCCGGGAAGAGAGGGGGGAGGGCAGGCGCTAGCGGAAGCGGGGGCCGAGGAGTTGCTCGCGCAGGGCGTTGAGCTGGTGGGAGTGCTCGACCGAGCGCGGCTCGTCGAGTGAGTCGAGGGCCAGCAGCAGGGCGTCGGCCACGATGATGCCGGTCAGCGGCTCGGCCGTGATGCCGGTGGGCGTGTGGGGAGCCGCCAGCACCGCGTCCACGCGCTCGGCGAACTCGCCGCCGAGCTCGTCGGAGATCAGCACGATGCTCGCGCCCACCGCCTGTGCCCGGTCGATCAGCACGGTGATCTCCTTGAGCCGGCGGCCGGGCTGGAAGATGACCAGCACCTCGCCGTGGCCCAGCCAGAGCAGGTCGTCGGCCAGGGCGAAGCCCGTCGCCGAGGTGGCCCGCGCGCGGTGGCCGCGGCGCCCCAGCTTCAACGCCAGATGCCGGGCGGCCGGCTCGGAGGCGCCGGTGCCGAACACCAGCACCGCGGGCGCGTTGACCAGCAGCTCGACGGCCTTCTTGAACGCCTCGGCGTCGAGCAGCCGCCGGCAGTGGTCGACCCGCTCGCGGGCCTCGTCGAAGACCCGCTCCCAAATGCCCGTGAGGTCCTGCCCGGCGTGGGCGATGCGCTGCCTGAGCCGCACGTCGGGGGCCACCGCCGAGGTGAACTCGGCCGCCAGCGCCCGCTTCAGCCCCGGCAGGCCGCCGAAGCCCAGCCGCTGCATCGTGCGGACCACGG
The DNA here is from genome assembly GCF_008065375.1 of Nonomuraea sp. SYSU D8015. Lineage (GTDB taxonomy): Bacteria > Actinomycetota > Actinomycetes > Streptosporangiales > Streptosporangiaceae > Nonomuraea. The sequence continues at coordinate 188,766 of NZ_VJYI01000018.1, read as the reverse complement.
TGGCGTTGCTGGTGCCGGTCGCGTTGCCCAGCTCCTGCGCGCTGGCGAAGAGAATCTGCTCGGGCGAGGCGGAGATCAGATAGTGGCACACGGCCCGTTCGGCAGGCGACAACTCCTCCCACAGCTGCCGGACCATGGCCCTGAGCTGCTCGATCGGACTGTGTGAATTTTCCATTACGGTCCTTGACTCCTGTGTAGCGCTCATTACTCTGACTTGGAAACGACCGCTACAAGACTCGCCGCCTCCTGAAATGAACGTTACAGGGTTTCGGGCCGGTCCAAGGAGCACCATTGAGTCTCACATCCCTGCCTCTCGTCGAGATCTCCGGATCCCCGCGTGAACGCGGCCGCCAATACGGCGAGCAGGCCCGCGACCGCGTCGAGCGCGCGCTGGCCTACTACGCCGAGGCGTTCGCCCACTCCAGCGGCCTGACCTGGGAGCAGGTCGTCGGCCGGGCGGCAGGCTGGGTGGAGCCCAGCAAGGCGTTCGCGCCCGAGCTGGTCGAGGAGATGGAGGGCGTCGCCGAGGGCGCCGGCGTCCGGTTCCTCGACGTCCTGGCGCTCAACGCGCGCGGTGAGATCATTTACGACACCACCTTCAGCGCCATGGAGCCGGAGGGCTGCACGTCGTTCGCGCTGATGGGGGAGGCCGCCGGCGACGGCCACGTCTACGCGGGGCAGAACTGGGACTGGCGCGACGGCGTGTCCGACACGCTCATGGTGCTCAGGGTCGTCCAGCCCGGCAAGCCGACGGTGATCATGCACGTGGAGGCGGGGCAGGTCGGGCGGCAGGGGGCCAACTCGGCGGGCATCGCGCTCAACGCCAACGGGCTCGGCGGCCGTTTCGACGACGCGATCGGCGTGCCGCAGACGCTGATCAGGCGCCGGGTGCTCGACAGCGGCAACCTCAACGCCGCGCTGGAGGCGCTGACCAAGTCGCGGGCCCACATCGCCAGCAACGCGCTGATCACCCACCGCGAGGGGTTCGCGATCGACCTGGAGACCACGCCCGGCGCGGTCGGCTGGATGTATCCGACCGACGGCCTGCTCGTCCACGGCAACCACTACCAGGCGTTCGTCCCGCCGCAACTGGCCGCGACCTACCGCCCGGGCTCGGCCGACTCGCTGTTCCGGGTGCCGCGCGCCGAGGGCGGGCTGCGCGCCGTGCGCGAGGCGTCGGGCACCGACGAGGCCCGTAAGCGGATCAAGCTCGCCATGTCCGACCACCTGGGTTATCCCGAGTCCCTCTGCACCCATCCCGACCCGACCCAGCCCCCCGTCAAACGGTGGGCGACCCTGCTGTCGAGCTGCGTCGACCTCACCACGGGCGACTACTTGATCGCGGCCGGCACGCCCTGTGACCACGAGTACGAGCGCGTGCCATGGAACCTCTACGACGGCCCCCATGGAGAAGTGACCCCGTGAAGAAGACACTCGCCCTCATCGGGCTCGCCGGTCTCACCGCGGCCTGCGGCGGGCCCGCCGCGACCACCAAGGCCCCCGATCCCGCCAAGCTCACGCTGGTCGACCGCACCGCCAAGGCCGCGGGCCCGCTCGACAGCGCTGTCTGGATGCTCGACGAGGAGCCCGGCACCCTCGACCTCGACGCCGACGGCGGCACCGACAACCGCACGATCCTGGCCAACGTCTGCGAGCGCCTCATGCAGACCCAGCCCGACATGACGGTCAAGCCGTGGCTGGCGGAGAAGGCCCAGCAGCCCGACCCCAAGACCATGGTGCTCACGCTGCGCCAGGACGCCACGTTCCACGACGGCTCCCCGGTGACGGCCGACGACGTGGTCTGGAGCCTGAAGCGGCACGCCGGCGACGGCATGGACGAGTCCGACGAGTTCGAGGACGTCGCCTCCATCACCAAGACCGGCGACCACCAGGTCACGATCGCCTTGAAGAAGCCCAACGCGCTCTTCGTCCAGGCCCTGGCCGGCGGCGCCGGCATCGTGCTCAACAAGGAGGTCGTGGAGAAGCTCGGCAAGGAATACGGCACGCCGGGGCACGAGGACGCCTGCAGCGGGCCCTACCGGCTCAAGGAATGGACGTCCGGCAGCCGGATCACGATCGAGCGCTACGACGCGTACTGGAACAAGGACGTCAAGCCGCTCACCAAGAGCGTCACGTTCCGGTGGGCCGACGAGACGGCGCTGGTCAACAGCCTGGTGACGGGGGAGGCGCAGGGGGCGTACCTCTCCGAGACCGGTCCCGCCGCGGCGCTGCAGTCCAACTCGGCGGTCACCGTCGCCTACGGCCCGACCACGCGGGTGTTCGTGCTGCTGCCGACCGATCGCGGGGTGATGAAGGACCCGAAGATCCGCCGGGCGCTGTCGCTGGCGGTCGACCGGGCGGGCATCGCCAAGTCGGGGTTCGCCGGCTTGGCCAGGCCGTGGAAGGTGCCGGTCGGGGCCGGGGCGTGGTCGTACGAGAAGCAGGTCTTCCAGTCGGCCTACGACCAGCTCCAGGGCGCGCCCGAGTCGCCGCGGCTGGAGGAGGCCAAGAAACTCGTGCAGGAGGCCGGGTCGCCCAAGGAGCCGATCATCGTGGCGACCAACGGCGAGCAGGCCCGCACGGTCATCGCCAACGCCGTGGTCGACGCGGCCAAGAAGATCGGGCTGGCGGCGCAGATCAAGACGGTCCCGGCGTCGGAGTTCGGGAGTTTCTACACTGATGAATCGGTGCGCGCCCAGGTCGACCTGGTGCCCGACGACTGGTACATCACCAAGTCCGACCCCATCGGCTTCTACGACAACGGTCTGACCGGCTCGTCCAACAACTGGGTCGGGTTCAGCTCGCCCGACTACGACAAGCTCGTGGCCAAGGCGCTGGAGACCACCGACCCCGCCGCCCGCGCCAAGGACGTCATCGAGCTGCAGCGGCTCTTCACCGCCGACATGGTGTGGATCTCGCTGGTCGAGGTGCCCAACGTGGTCGTGCTCGGCAACAAGGTGACCGGCCCGCCCGCCTCCCAGGTCCACATGGGCTACCCGTGGGCGGCCGACCTCGGGGCCAAGGGCTGAGCCGTGATCCGCAAGCTGGCCGGGCTGCTCGCCACGCTGCTCGCCACGTCGTTCGTGATCTTCGGGGCGTCGTACGCGGCGCCCGGTGACCCGGTCACGTTCCTGGCGGGCGGCAAGGAGAACCTCACGCCCGAATACCTCGCCGCGATCCGCGCCCAATACCACCTCGACGACCCGTTCCTGGTCCAGTACGGCCGCTGGCTCGGCGACGCGGCGACCGGCGACCTCGGCCGGTCGCTGCAGTACAACGACCAGGTGGCCGATCTGCTGGCGGCCCGGCTGCCGAGCACGCTGACCCTGGTCGCGTACGCGTCGGTGCTGTTCGTGGTCTTCGGGGTCGCGCTCGGGGTGCTGGCGGCGGTGCGCGGCGGGCGCACGGACGCGGCGGTGGTGGCGGGCACGACGTTCGCCACCTCCGTGCCGCCGTTCGTGGTCGCCACCGTGCTGATCTCGCTGTTCGGCGTGCAGCTCGGCTGGTTCCCGGTCATGGGCGGCGGGTCGCTGTGGCACCTGACGCTGCCGGCGGTGACGCTGGCGCTCGGGGCGCTGGCGATCATCAGCCGCGTCACCCGGCAGTCCATGGTCGAGCAGCGCGAGCTCGACCACGTGACCGTCGCCCGCGCCTCCGGGCTGTCCGAGCGCTCGATCGTGGGCAGACACGTGCTCAGGGGCGCGCTCGGGCCGATCGTGACCATGTGCGGGCTGGTCACGGCCGGGATGCTGGCCGGCACGGTGACCGTGGAGACCGCGTTCGGGCTCAACGGCATCGGCTCCCTGCTGGTCAACGCCATCAACACGCACGACTTCCCCGTGACGCAGGCGGTGCTGCTGCTCATGGTGGCCGCGTACATCGCCGTGACCACGGTCGTCGACCTGCTCCAGCCGCTGATCGACCCCAGAGTGAGGAGGCGGGCATGACCGCCGTCGCGACACTGCCGCCGCGGGCGGCCGCGAGCCCCTTCGGTTATCGCCTCGCCACCGCCTTCCTGGGGCTGGTCGTGGCGGCGGCGGTGCTCGCCCCGCTGGTGGCGCCGTACGAGCCGGACGCGGTCGACTTCGCCGCCTCGCTGGCGCCGATGTCCCCCGAGAACCTCCTGGGCGCCGACCAGTCGGGGCGCGACCTGTTCTCCAGAGTCCTGTACGGCGCCCGCACGTCGCTGATCGGCCCGCTGGCGCTGCTGGCCATCGCCTCGGTCCTCGGCGTGGCGCTCGGCACGCTGGCCGCCTGGCACCGAGGCTGGGTGGACGCCGTCGTGTCCCGGGTGACCGACGTCATGTACGCCTTCCCCGGCCTGCTGTTCGTGGTGCTGATCGTGGCCGTGTTCGGCAACGGCATGACCACGGCCGTCATCGCGCTGGGCCTGGCCTACGCGCCGACGATCGCCAAATACACCAGGAGCGTGGCGCTGGGCGAGTGCGCGAAGCCGTACATCGACGCCTACCGCGTCCAGGGCATGGGCGGCTGGACGATCTGCGTGCGGCACCTGGTGCCCAACATGGCGCGCTCGATCGTCGGCTATCTGGTCGTGCTGTTCGGCGAGGGGCTGATGAGCCTGGCCACGCTGAGCTTCCTCGGCTTCGGCGCGCAGCCGCCGTCGTCCGACTGGGGGCTCATGGTCAAGGAGGGGCAGCCGGCGATCGTGCAGGGCGCGTTCCTGCCGGTGCTGGTACCGGGCGCGGCCATCGCGCTGGTGGTCGTGTCGTTCAACGTGATCGGCGTGCGCCTCGCCGACCGCATGGGCGTGAGGGGGTCGTGATGCTGCTCTCGGTCGAAGGGCTGACGATCGAGGCGGGCGGCCGGCGGCCGATCCTGCGCGAGGTGTCGCTCGCCGTCGGCAAGGGCGAGATCGTGGGCCTGGTCGGCGAGTCCGGCTCGGGCAAGTCCACGATCGCCCGCTCGGTGCTGCGCCTGTTGCCCAACGGCGCGAAGGTGTCGGGGCGGGTGCTGGTCTCCGGCGCCGACGTGCTCACCATGGGCCCGGCCGCGCTCAGGGACCTGCGGGCGTCGCAGGTGTCGATGATCTACCAGGACCCGCGCTCGTCGCTCAACCCGGTCCGCAGGATCGGCGACTTCCTGACCGAGCGCATGGTGCTCACCCTGGGCCGCCCCAAGGCCAAGGCCCGCGCGCGGGCCTTGGAGCTGCTGGCGGCGGTCGGCCTGCGCGACCCCGCCCTGATCATGCGACAGTATCCGCACGAGGTCTCCGGCGGCATGCTCCAGCGGGTGGTCATCGCCGCCGCGCTGGCCGCCGACCCCGCGCTGCTGCTGGCCGACGAGGCGACCAGCGCGCTCGACGTCACCACGCAGGCCGAGACGATCGCCCTGCTGCGCCGGATACAGGCCGAGCGGGAGCTCGGCATGCTGTTCATCACGCACGACCTGCATCTGGCGGCCGCGTTCTGCGATCGGGTGCACGTGCTGTACGCGGGGACGGTCGTGGAGTCGCGGCCGGCGAAGGAGCTGTTCGAGGACCCGCGGCACCCGTACACCGCGGGGTTGCTGGGCTGCACGCCCGAGCTGGGGGATCCGCGGCCGATCCGTCCCATCCCGGGGCGGCCGCCGTCGCTGGACGACGTGTTCGACGGGTGCCCGTTCGCGCCCCGGTGTCCACAGGCTGTGGACGCGTGCACGGAACGGCTGCCGGAGCCCGTTGCCGTATCGGGCGGGTTCGCCGCCTGCCTGGAGGTCTGATGCTCGCCGTACACGAACTGTGCAAGTCCTTCCACGGCACCGTGGCGGCCGACCGGGTCTCCTTCGAGCTGCCCTCCGGCGGCTCGCTGGGGCTGGTGGGCGAGTCCGGGTCGGGGAAGACGACCATCGCCCGCATGATGGTCGGCCTCGTCACGCCCGACTCCGGCACGATCACCGTGGACGGGCGGGTGCGGGGCCCGCGCGAGCACGGCAGGGCGGCGCGGCTGCGCCGGGCCCGGGAGATCCAGATGGTCTTCCAGGACCCGTACGTCTCGCTCGACCCCCGGCTGACCGCGGCCCAATGCCTGCACACCGCACTCCAGCTGCACGGCAAGGACCGCTCACGGGCGCCTGACCTGCTGGAGCAGGTCGGGCTCGGCTCGCGCGAGGCCGGGGCGCGGCCCCACCAGCTCAGCGGCGGCCAGCGCCAGCGCCTGGCCATCGCGCGGGCGCTTGCGGTGGAGCCGTCGGTGCTGGTGCTGGACGAGGCGGTGGCCGCGCTCGACGTGTCGATCCAGGCGCAGATCCTGGAGCTGCTCGCCCAGGTGCGCCGCGACTCGGGGGTCGCGCTCCTGTTCGTCAGCCACGACCTGGCCGTGGTGCGGCATCTGTGCGAGGAGACGCTGGTGCTGCACCGGGGGGTGGTGGTGGAGCGGGGGCCGGTGGAGCGGGTGCTGGCCGAGCCGGAGCACGCCTACACCCGGCTGCTGCTGGACTCCGTGCCGCGGCCCGGATGGGATCCGGCCAGGGTCACGCGGGTCTAGGCCTTCCAGAGGTGCGCGTTGGCCCGGGCGAAGTCGGTGAAGTCGCGGGCGGGGCGGCCGAGCGCCTGCTCGACGCCGTCGGCCACGGTGGCGTTGCGGCCGTCCAGGATCTCGGTGAACATCGCGCACAGGCTCTCCGCCTCCGCCTGGGGCACCCCGTGCTTGACGGCCTCGGCCACATACTCCTCCGGCGGGACCCGGACGAACGTGATCCGCCTGCCGGTCGTCCGGGACAGCTCCTCCGCCACCTGTCCGAACGTCAGCAGCCTCGGCCCCGTCATCTCGTACAGCTTGCCCGCGTGGCCGTCCTGGGTGAGCGCGGCCGCGGCCACGTCGGCGATGTCGTCCACGTCCAGGAACGGCTCGGGGACGTCGGCGGCGGGCAGCGCGATGACGCCCTCGCGGACCGGGCCCAGGAGGAAGTCCTCGCTGAAGTTCTGCATGAACCAGCTGCAGCGGAGGATCGTCCACTCCGCACCCGACTCCTGGACGAGGACCTCGCACGCCTGCGCCTCCGCCTCGCCCCGGCCCGACAGCAGCACGAGCTTCCGCACACCGCAGAGGGCGGCGAGCTCGGTGAACGCCTTGACGTCGGCGTACGCGCCGGGGAAGGCCAGGTCGGGGTAGTAGGCGATGTAGGCGGCCGTGACGCCGTCGAGCGCGGCCGGCCAGGTGGAGCGGTCGGCCCAGTCGAAGGCCGGCGTGGCCGAGCGGGAGCCGATCCGCACGGGCAGTCCGAGAGCGGTGAGCCGGTCGGCGATGCGGCGGCCGGTTTTGCCCGTGCCGCCCAGAATCAGAATCGTCATGGGTCTAGTAAGCGGCCATACCCATAAGACTCTCCATGGTTGAGAAGCGCAATCCCATATGCGATCGTCTAAGCCATGGATCAGCTGGCGGCGTTGCTCGACGGGCCGCGCGCCCGTGGCGCCTTCCTGCTCCGCTGCATCATGGATTCGCCCTGGTCGATACGCATCCAGGACGAGTCGCCGCTGGCGTTGACGGCGGTGGTGCGCGGGGGCGCGTGGGTGGTGCCCGAGAAGGGTGAGCCCGTACACGTGCGTCCCGGCGAGGTGATGATCAACCGGGGGCCGGATCCGTACGTCGTGGCCGATGACCCCGCCACCGAGCCGCAGGTCGTCGTCCACCCCGGCCAGCACTGCACCACGCCCGACGGCGAGTCCCTCAGCCAGGCCATGGATCTGGGCGTGCGGTCGTGGGGCAATGACCCCAACGGGGAGACCGTGATGCTGATCGGGGCGTACTCGATGGAGGGCGAGGTCAGCAGGCGGCTGCTCGAGGCGCTGCCCCCGCTGATCGTCCAGCCGGGCGGGCCGCTCATCTCACTGCTCGGAGCCGAGATCGTCAAGGACGAGCCCGGGCAGGAGGCGGTCCTGGACCGGCTGCTCGACCTGCTGCTCATCGCGGTGCTGCGCTCGTGGTTCGCCACCCACGAGGCGCCGGCCTGGTATCGCGCCATGGGCGACCCCGTGGTCGGCAAGGCCATGCGCATGCTGCACAACAACCCCGCCCACCCATGGACCGTCGCGTCCCTCGCCGCCGAGGTGGGGGTGTCCAGGGCGTCGCTGGCCCGGCGCTTCACCGAGCTGGTCGGCGAGCCGCCGATGGCCTTCCTCACCGACTGGCGCCTCGCGCTGGCCGCCGACCTGCTGCGCGAGCCCGACGCCACGGTCGGCTCGGTGGCCAGGAAGGTCGGGTACGGCAGCCCGTTCGCGCTGAGCGCGGCCTTCAAACGGGTGCGGGGGATCAGTCCGCAGGAATACCGGGCCGGAGCCGACGCCTGGCGGCGGACCGAGGCGGGAACCGGAGGCCCCTGAGTGAAGCCTCTGCTGCTGCTCGACGTGGACGGCGTGCTCAATCCCATCGGCCGGCCCACGCCCGACTACCGGCGTTACCGGTGCACGATCGGCGGCGAGGTCTACACCGTCCACCTCAACCCCAGGCACGGCCGCCGGCTCCTGGACCTCGCCCGGGCGACCGGCGCCGAGCTGGTCTGGGCCACCACCTGGGAGCAGCACGCCAACGACTGGATCGCTCCCAGAATCGGCCTCCCGTCCCTCCCCGTCATCCCCGTGAGCACCGCCGAAGTCCCGAGCGAGCACGGCGAGATGTTCAAGACCCCGCACGTGGCGGCGTACGCGGGGCGGCGCCCGTTCGTCTGGTTCGACGACCAAGTGTGGGCGCAGGACGAGGAGTACCTCAGGGTGCATCAGGGTCTCGACGATTTCCTGCTCGTGCACGTGGACCCCGCACACGGACTGACCAGCCGCCATTTGGGCATGGCACATGAATGGCTGACCCTTACAGGGTTTTCTCAGGGTTCCTGACGGGAGTCCTGCGGCCTGGCTGTCCGTTTTTGAGGTAGGTCGAAAAACGGAAGGAACATCATGTACCGCTCACGAGAGCACAGGATCATAGCCGGGGTGTGCGGGGGCCTCGCGGACAAGATGGGCCTGCCGCCCACCCTCGTCCGGATCCTCTGGCTCCTCCTGTCCCTCATCCCGGGGCCGCTGTGGGTCGTCTACGTCGTCATGTGGATCCTCATCCCGGAGGAGCCGAAGAGCGCCCGTACCGCGTAGGGCATACATCGAACCCCGGCGGATAGGAGGGGGGAAACACGTGGGAGGGAGTTCACATGCTGAACGGCAAGACCATCGCGTTCCTGGTCGCTCCCGAGGGGGTCGAGCAGGTGGAGCTCACCGAGCCGTGGAAGGCGGTCAAGCAGGCCGGCGGGACGCCCAGGCTCGTCTCCACCGCCACGGGCCAGGTCCGGGCCTTCAACCACCTGGACAAGGCCGACTCGTTCGCCGTGGACGACACGGTTGACGACGCCGACCCGGCTTCCTTCGACGGCCTGGTGCTCCCCGGGGGCGTCGCGAACCCCGACTTCCTGCGTACGGTGCCGCAAGCCGTCCGGTTCGTCCGCGCCTTCTTCGACGCGAGCAAACCGGTGGCGGCCATCTGCCACGCCCCCTGGACCCTGGTCGAGGCGGACGTGGTACGCGGGCGTACGCTCACGTCCTGGCCCAGCCTCCAGACCGACCTGCGCAACGCCGGCGCCACCTGGGTCGACGAGGAGGTCGTCGTGGACACGGCCGGGCCGAACACGCTCGTCACCAGCCGCAAGCCGGACGACCTCAAGGCGTTCTGCCAGGCGGCCGCCGACGCGTTCGGAGCATGACCTCAGACCCGTGGCCTTCGGGCCACGGGTCTCATGACCACAGCGAAACTCACCTGTAACACCTTGTCGCCTGGGTGGAAATGGTCTAGATGTAGTCCAAATGGAGCGTCCTCCGCGCCCCCCATTGGGAGACCTCATGACCATTGACGAGGATTCCAGGCGACTCGCCGAGCTCGGCTACAAGCAGGAGCTGGCCCGCACCTGGAGCGGATTCTCGAACTTCGCCATCTCCTTCTCCATCATCTCGATCCTCGCCGGCTGCTTCACGACGTTCGGACAGGCCTGGAACAACGGCGGCCCCATCGCCATCTCGTGGGGCTGGCCGCTGATCTCCCTGTTCATCCTGATCATCGGCTTCTGCATGTCGGAGCTGGTGTCGGCGTACCCGACGGCGGGCGGCATCTACTGGTGGGCCGCCAAGATGGGCAAGCCGATCCACGGCTGGTTCACCGGCTGGCTCAACCTCATCGGCCTCATCGCCGTCACCGCGTCCGTCGACTACGGTTGCGCGACGTTCCTCAACATCACCCTCAACCGGCTGACCGGCGGCGCCTGGGAGGCCACGCTCCCCCAGGCGTTCCTGCTCTTCGTGATCATCCTCGTCCTGCACGCCCTGATCAACATCTACAGCCACCGGCTCATCTCGCTGCTGCAGAACGTCTCGGTCTGGTGGCACGTCGCCGGCGCCTTGATCGTGGTCGCCATCCTGGTCTTCGCGCCCAGCCAGCACCAGTCGGCCGATTTCGTCTTCTTCGGCACGAACAACAACTCCGGCTTCGGCGACGGCTCCGACGGGCTCACCTTCTGGCTGTACGTGCTGCCGCTCGGTTTCCTGCTCACCCAGTACACGATCACCGGCTTCGACGCCTGTGCCCACGTGTCGGAGGAGACCCAGGGCGCGGCCAAGTCGGCGGCGCGCGGCCTCTGGCAGTCGATCTTCTACTCGGCGATCGGCGGCTGGATCCTGCTGCTGTCGTTCCTGTTCGCCGCCACGAACGTGGAGGAGCTCAACAAGCAGGGCGGCTTCGTCGGCGCCATTTTCGAGACCGCCCTGTCGTCTCCCCTGGCCACGGCCATCTTCGCGATCTCCACGATCGGGCAGTTCTTCTGCGGGATGAGCTGCGTGACCTCGATGTCACGGATGACGTACGCGTTCTCGCGTGACGGCGCCGTGCCGGGCTGGCGGCTGTGGTCCAAGGTCGACCGCAACCGCACCCCGGTCAACGCGATCCTCGGCGGGTGCGCGGTGGCCGCGCTGATCACCCTGCCCGCGTTGTACGCCCCGCCCGGGTCCGCCACGCCGGTCGCCTTCTTCGCCGTCGTGTCTATCGCGGTCATCGGGCTCTACCTGGCGTTCCTCATCCCGATCTGGCTGCGTCTGCGCATGGGCAGCAAGTTCGAGCCCGGCCCGTGGACGCTCGGCCGGAAATATCGGGTGCTGTGCTGGATCGCCGTCGTCGAGATCGCGATCATCTCGGTCTACTTCATCATGCCGTTCTCCCCGGCCGGCGTCCCCGGCAACGAGGCCTTCACGTGGACGTCGGTCAACTACGCGCCGATCGCGGTCGGCGTCGTGCTGATCGGCATCGCCCTGTGGTGGGCGCTGTCGGCCAAGCACTGGTTCACCGGCCCCCGCCGCACGGTGGACGAGGTCCCGACCTCCTGACGTCCGAAGCGTGGGTACGGCTCGCGCAGGGCCGTACCCACCGGTGCGTCAGAACGGTTGCGTCCGACCCAGAACATCTCCCTTCACGTCGTAGGCGATGAACGTGGCCTCGAAGGCATCGACGTCCATGGCGACGAACCATCTCCTTCCGCAGGTCGTCAGGGCCGACGCTCATGTCGAAGTGCGACGCTCCTTCCAGGGACCGCAGCTGCACCTTCGTCTGACCATTGCGCTCGGCGACGCCCAGCGCCCAGGGCGCCCCTTTCGCCCTCCCGGCGGCCGCCAGTCGGAACCCGGGGTCGAGTAGCTTGTCCGGCGGGCGATCGTACGCATCGGCGAAGGGCGGCATGCCGGCCGCACCCGTCACGCCTCGCATGCGGCGTGCCTCGGCCGGAGCGAGCGCGGCCGCCAGCGCCTCCGTCCGGGGGTCGTACCCGGCCAGCGTGAGCTTCAGCCAGACGCCCGCGCGACGGTCGCTCCAGGTCAGTGTCGTGCCGCCGGACAGGGACAGGGCCCAGAACTGGCTCATCAGCAGGTCTCCGGACGCGAGCGGCCGCAGGCCGCGTGGCAGGCCGCGGCTGTTGACCGTCGGCTGCTTGGCGTGCTGGTCCAGCTCGCCGGCGGCCGTCATGAGCTCGCGATCCGACAGCCCGCGTCCCAGGACGCCATAGAAGACCGGCTCCGCGGCGCCGAGCCGCCGGACCGGCCAGGCGATCCACCGGTGGGTGCCCGTGCCGCCGATCTCCGCCCCGGCCGGCCCCCGTCCAGCTTCCTTCCGCCTTCCGGCAACGAGCCCGCCCAGTCGCCGCTGACCTGGTTGATGGCGACCAGTAGCCGGCCGTGCAGCACGTTGCCGGCCTCGCCGTACACGACGACGTCGTCGCCGCCCTCTGGAGAGGCGATCGACTCGAGGTGCAGGCCGGGCGGGGGTTCGCGCGGCGCCAGCACGGACTTCGGCGTCCGGACGTCCGCCGGCGGCGCCGGCACGGTGCCCTCCGCGGCAGGCCCCGCGACGAACGCCAGCGCCATGACCGCGATGATCCGAACCGCCACCGTGCCGATCGAGGCAGGTCTCACCCTGCCACTTCTCACGCCGAGCGGACATGATCCCCCATATCCAACTGGATCCGGCGATCGCCCGTGAGCCGGTCGGGGAATCCCGTGCCGTCAGGAGGCCTCGAAGGCGGCGGCGACCACCGTCCGCACCTCGTCCATGGAAGCGGTGCCGAGCTCGCGCTTGAGCGAGGTCATGTCCACGTCCGGCATCCCGCAGGCGACCGCCCAGTTCCAGGGTGACAGGTCGCCGTCCACGTTGAGCGCGAACCCGTGGCTGGTGACGCCCCGGCTCTGCCGCATGCCGATCGAGACGATCTTGCGCCTGGTCTCGACCGTCCAGACGCCGGTGAGCAGCTCGGAGCCCGGAGGAGTGTCGCGCCGCTCGGCCGGCAGGCCGAGCTTGCCCAGCGCCTCCACCAGCCGCAGCTCCACCTCGCGCACGTAGTCGACGATGCCCTGGTCCTCGTCCAGCTTGACGATGAGGTAGCCGACGAGCTGCCCCGGCCCGTGGTAGGTGAGCTGGCCGCCGCGGCCCGTCTCGACCACGGGGATGCCGCGCGACGGGTCGGGCAGGTGGGACACCGGCGTGCGGCGGCCCACGGTGTAGACGGACGGGTGGCTGAGCAGCCAGAGCGTGTCGGGCCGCTCGTCCCGCTGGCGCTGCCCGACGAGGTCGGTCATGCGCTCCATCGCCGTGTCATAGTCGACGAGATCGTCCTGAATGAGTGTCAGCGGCCTTGCCCTCATGCCTTCGAGGATAAGCGCGTTCCGAGAAGCAGGCGCCACGACCTGCGGCTGTAACCCTTTTGCCGGTTCTCACCAAGCACGGGCGAATCGACGAAGGGAGCATGACCGGTGCGTCGCAAACAGGCGAAGATCGCCACAGATCCTGTGGCCTTCGAGGCCTTCTACCGGCGGCACGTCGATGCGGTCACCCGTTTCCTCGCCCGTCGCGTCGACGACCCGCACGACGTCGCCGACCTGGTGGCCGAGGTCTTCGTGGCGGTGCTCGACTCGGCCCACACCTATCGGGCCGAGTTGGGGACCGAGATCGCGTGGTTGTACGGCGTGGCCCGCAAGACGATCTCGGCCGAGCGACGCAGGGCGTACAAGCAGCACCAGTTGACGGATCGGGTGAGCGGGCGACGCCCGCTGGACACCGACGACGTCGCCAGGCTCGAGGAGCGCATCGACGCCGAACGGCACGCCAGGCTGGCCTTCGAGGCCATGGCCGAGCTGCCCGAGGGGGAGCGCGCGGTACTGGAGCTGGTCGTCCTGGACCAGCTCACGGTCACGGAGGCCGCGCTCGCCCTCGGCATCCGGCAGGGGGCCGCCAAGGTACGCCTGCACCGCGCCCGCCGGACACTGCGGAACCTGCCTTTCGTCATGGACGGAGCACCAGGATGAGATTCGAGGAGCACCTGCTGATGGACCTCAAAGCCGAGATCGCGGCCCGCAACGTACGGCGCCGCCGCATCGCCCGCCGGCTGTACGCCGGAGGCGCCGTGGCCGCCCTGGCCGCCGCGGCGGCGTTCGCGGTGCCGTCGCTGGCGGGGACGGAGTCACCCGCGTACGCCGTGACCAAGAACGCCGACGGCACGGTACGGGTGGAGATCAACGAGTTCGAGGACGCCGACCAGCTGGAACGGGACCTGCGGGAGGAGGGCGTCACGGCCGACGTCACGTACCTCCCGTCCGGCAAGGAGTGCAAGCCCGGCAGAGGGAAGACCACCGGCCAGGTGGCCATGGGGCCGGGCTCCGACGCGGTGGCCCGCATGCGCGACGGCGGGCTGGACATCGATCCCCGGCGCATCGGAAAGGGCCAGACGTTGGTGATGGAGTTCGCCGGGACCGCTGAGGAGACCGCCGAGACGAAGAAGCAGAAAACGCTGTGGTCGCTCACGGCCTCCTTGATCACCGGCCGGGTCGGGCCATGCGTCGTCGTCGACACCCCGCGCTGGTGACGACGCCGCCGAGGTGATCCAGCGCGCCATCGGCCCGGCCGTTCGGGCCGGGCCTGTGGTGCGATTGTGGCGACTCTATGGAGTTCCCGGCGCATCATTGATCGCCTGATCCACGAGGACGAGGAGATTGCGATGCGGGTTGAGCCGAAGGAAGGCCTGTGGGAGGCGGTGGGCGGCGGCGTGCTGTGGCTGGAGGGCTGGACGGGCGCCCCGGACCGCACCTGTGGGTTGAGGAGGTGGCTGCCCGCACGGGCGTGCCTTCTGGTCATCGCGTGACGATCAGCCGGACGCGGCGGGGCGGCGTCTGAGCCAGAGGGCGTGGGCGGCGCAGGCGGCGGCCGCGCCCACCGCGTACCAGAGCAGGTCGGGCGGGTTGAACGTGCTGCCCAGCACCGGCCGCAGCAGCGCCGGGATCTCCCCGAGCTGGGCGAACTCGATGGCCCAGCTCAGCCCGGCCGACGCCAGGGCCGCCGCCCACGGGCGGACGCCCGGCCGGGCGAGCAGGACGAGCGTGTAGATCAGCACCGTGTAGAGCGCGTCTCCCGCGTATTTCGGCACCGGCCCGTCCCACAGCAGTCGCACTCCCAGCCCGGCGGCGACGGTCAGGGCGGCGGCGAGGAGGACGGGCAGGCGGGGCACCTGATCACGGTAGCCCCAAGCGCACTGAAAATTTACACCGCCAAAGGAAACGAAGATGAAACAATTTTCCGAAGCGCGTTGACACGCGCTCTCCGTATGGTGTGCCTTTCTCTACACAGGAACCCCCGCCTGAAGGTGAGGCACTTATGAGGAAATGGTTCGCGCGCCTGGCTACGCTGGGCGTGGCGCTTTTAGTGGCAGGCCAGGGCACCACGGCGGCCCTTGCCCAGGATCCGGCGGCGGGGAAGAAGACAGTCCGGGTCGGCGCGACGCAGTCCATGGACTCGATGAACCCGTTCCTGGCGGTCCGCCTGGTCTCCACGTCGATCCACCGCTGGATGTACGGCTACCTCACAGTCCCCGACTCCAAGACCCTCCAGCCCAGCCCCGACCTGGCCGAGTCGTGGACCACGTCCGAGGACGGGCTCACCTGGACGTTCAAGATCCGCGCCGCCAAGTGGTCGGACGGCAAGCCGGTCACGGCCGAGGACGCCGCCTGGACGTTCAACAAGATGATGACGGACGAGGCCGCCAAGACCGCCAACGGCCCGGCGGTGGAGAACTTCGAGAGCGTCACGGCCAGCGGCCAGGACCTGACCATCAAGCTCAAGGCCCCGCAGGCCTCCATGCTGGAGAACCCGGTCCCGATCATGCCCAAGCATGTCTGGGAGTCGGTCACCGACATGGCCAACTACGACGCCGAGAAGTACCCGACCGTGAGCAGCGGCCCGTACATCGCGGTCGAGCACAAGAAGGACCAGCACGTCAAGCTGCAGGCCAACCCCAACTACTGGCGTGGCAAGCCGAAGATCGACGAGTTGCAGGTCGTCTTCTACGACAACCCGCAGGCCGCGATCGCGGGCCTGAAGAACGGTGACATCGACCTGATCGGCCGCCTGCAGCCGCCCGAGTTCGAGGCCATCCAGAACGACCCGAACATCGAGGCGTGGAACACCCAGGGCCGCCGCGCGGCCTACCTGCAGATCAACCACGGCGCCACCACCACCGACGACAAGCCCGTCGGCGACGGTCACCCGGCGCTGAAGGACCTCAAGGTCCGCCAGGCGCTCCACTACGCCATCGACAAGCAGAAGCTGGTCACCGAGGTCCAGAACGGCCTGGCCAAGCCCGCAGACGGCTCGATCGTGCCGCCGATGTACAAGGACTTCTTCTGGGAGGCCACCGGCGACACCAAGGTCACCTACGACCCCGCCAAGGCCAACAAGATCCTCGACGACGCCGGCTACAAGAAGGGCTCCGACGGCGTCCGCACGATGCCCGACGGCAGCCGCAAGCTGGAGTTCCGCTTCACCATCCACACCGACACGCCGATCGAGGACAAGCTCGCCGAATACCTGACCGGCTTCTTCAAGGAGATCGGCATCACGCTGACCACCGTGAAGCTCGACTCCAGCAAGTTCAGCGAGGAGACCGGCGTCACCGGCAACTTCGACATCGCGATCAGCGGCTGGTCCGTCAACCCCGACCCCGAGGAGGTCATGGCCACGCACCTGTGCAGCCGCAGGCCGGCCCCGGGCGGTGAGGGCGGCGGCACCGAGTCGTTCTTCTGCGACGAGACCTTCGAGAAGCTCTACCAGGAGCAGTTGAAGGAGCTCGACCGGCCCAAGCGCGCCGAGATCCTCAAGCAGATGCAGGAGCGGCTCTACACCCAGGCCCCGATCATCGCGATCTACTACCCGAACGACCTCGAGGGCTACCGCAAGGACCGGATCACCAGCATCACCCCGATCCCGGAGGACAAGGGCCTCCTGTACGGCGGCAGCAGCTACTGGCCGTTCTACACCGTGGACGCCAAGGCCACGGCCGCGAGCGGCGGCGCGTCCGGCGGCGGCTCCAACACCGGCCTCATCGCCGGGATCGCCGGCGGCGTGGTGGCCGTGGGCCTCGTGGTCTTCCTCGCGACCAGGCGGCGCAAGAGCACCGCAGACGAGCGCGAATGACCGCACCGCTAGAGGCAGCAGAGCCCGCCGTCCAGGCGGCGGGCCCTGGTGACGAGCGTCCCACCCGCCGCGGCACGCTGCAGTACGCGCTGTCGAAGGCTGGTGGGGCGCTGTTCAGCATCGCCATGGTGATCGTCGGGACGTTCTTCGTGTTCCGGCTCCTCCCCGGCGATCCCGTACGCAACCTCGCGCAGGGCCGCAACATGACCCCCGCGCAGCTCGACCTGGAACGGCGGCGGCTCGGCCTGGACCAGCCGATGATCGACCAGTTCTTCGACTTCGTCGGCAAGACGCTCCGCCTGGACCTCGGCATCTCGTACGAGTACAAGCGGCCGGTCCTCGACCTCATCGGCGAGCGGCTCGGCCCGACGCTGCTGCTGGCCGGCACGGGGCTGGTCATCGCGGTCAGCCTCGGGATCTGGCAGGGCACGCGGGCCGGGTGGCGGCACGGCAGCCGGTTCGACCGCTTCTCCACGGGGGCGTCACTGGTGCTGTGGTCGGTGCCGACGTTCTGGCTCGGGCTGCTGCTCATGATGGTGTTCGGCGTCGGCATCGGGCCGATCCCCGGCCTGTTCCCTTTCCGGGGGATCGAGAGCGTGGACGCGCCCGACGGGTTCGCGTACATCCTGGACGTGGCCTCGCACATGGTGCTGCCGTGTCTGACGCTGGTGGCCGTGGTGTACGCGCAGTATCTGCTCGTCATGCGGTCGTCGCTGCTGGAGGAGGTCAGCCAGGACTACGTCACGGTGGCCCGCGCGAAGGGGTTGCGCGACGACGAGGTACGCCGCCGCCACGCGGTGCCCAACGCGTTGCTGCCCACGGTGACGCTGGTCTTCATGCGCATCGGATTCGTGGTCGGCGGCGCGGTCACCGTGGAGACCATCTACACCTGGCCGGGCCTGGGGCAACTGTTCTACGAGGCGGTCCGGGTGCCTGACTTCACGCTCATGCAGGGCACGTTCCTGCTGATCACCGTGGCGGTGGTCGTCATGAACACGCTGGCCGACGTGGTCTACCACATGCTCGACCCGAGGGTGAGGTCCGCATGACGAGTCCCGCCGCGGCCCGCAGGCGGTTGGCGCTGAGCCGCTTCTGGGCCGATTTCCGCACCCATCGCGGCGGCATGGCCGGCCTGGTGACGCTCGTCGTCGCTGTGGCACTCGCGCTCGTCGCGCCGCTGTTCATCAGCGCGGACGTCACCAGCGTCGTCAGCGGCACGGGGGAGAGGTGGGCGCCACCGAGCCTGAGCGAGCCGTTCGGCACCGACGAGTCGGGCCGCTCGATCTTGCTGATGGTGTGGTGGGGGTCGCGTACGTCGCTGCTCATCGGCTTCCTGGCCGCGCTGCTCAGCGTCGTGATCGGGCTGGTCGTCGGCGTCGCGGCCGGTCATTTCCGCGGCTGGCTCGGCGGCGCGCTCATGCGGGTCACCGACTGGTTCCTGGTGCTGCCGTCCCTCGTCACGGCGCTGGTGCTGGCGGCCATCCTGGGCGGCAGCACGTTCACGATCATCATGGCGATCGGGATCACGACGTGGCCGGCGACGGCCCGCCTGATCAGGGCGCAGACGCTGGCCGTGGAGGCACGGCCCTACATCGAGCGGTCGAAGGCGCTCGGCGCAGGGCATTGGCACATCACCACCCGCCACGTGCTGCCGAACGTGGCGCCGCTGCTGCTGGCCAGCACCACGCTGGAGGTCGCCAGCGCCATCGTCACCGAGTCCACGCTGGCCTTCCTCGGCGCCAGCGCGAACAAGACCTCCTGGGGGACCATGCTGCGTGCCTCCTACGACTTCGGCGCGGCCACTCAGGGCGCGTGGTGGTACATCCTCATCCCCGGTCTGGCCATTCTGGCCGTCGTCATGGCGTTCACCCTGGTGGGACGGGCACTGGAGGCCGTGCTCAACCCCCGGCTCAGGAGGGCCGCATGAGTTTGCTCGAACTCGACGACGTGTCGGTGATCTACCGCATAGCCTCGGGCGAGGTGCCCGCGGTCCGCGGCGTATCGCTGAGCCTCGACTCCGGAGCAGCACTCGGAGTCGCCGGCGAGTCGGGATCCGGCAAGTCGACGCTGGCCATGGCGCTGCTCCGGCTCCTGCCCCGGGACGCGCGCGTCGGCGGCCGGATCCTGCTCGACGGTGAGGACGTGCTCACCATGAAGTGGGGCCGCATGCGGGCGGTGCGCTGGGCGGAGGCCTCGATCGTGTTCCAGGGCGCCCAGCACGGGCTCAACCCGGTACGCAGGGTCGGCGACCAGATCGCCGAGCCGCTGCTCGTCCACAACCTGGCCAAGCCGGACGCCGCCCGCAAACGCGTGGCCGAGCTGCTCGAACAGGTCGGCCTGCCGGCCTGGCGGGCCCGCAGCTACCCGCACGAGCTGTCGGGCGGGCAGCGGCAGCGGGTGATGATCGCGATGGCGCTGGCCTGCTCGCCCCGCCTGATCATCGCCGACGAGCCGACCACCGCGCTCGACGTGATGGTCCAGGCCCAGGTCCTGACGCTGATCAAGGAGCTGGTGGCCGAGCACGGCATCTCGCTGATCATGATCTCGCACGACCTGTCGGTGCTCGCCGACGTGTGCGACCAGCTCGCCGTCATGTACGCCGGCCGCGTCGTCGAGCACGGCCCCTCGCACGAGGTGTTCCACGACGCCAGACATCCCTACAGCCGGGCGCTGGCGGCGGCGTTCCCGACGGTGGGCGACCCGGTCTCGCGGCTGGCGCCCAAAGGGCTCGGCGGCGACCCGCCCGACCCGATGCAGCTCCCGACCGGCTGCTCGTTCCACCCGCGCTGCCCGGTCGCGCTCGACGAGTGCGCGACCATGGACGTGGAGCTGTGGGCGGCAGGCGCGGGCCGCACCGCCGCATGCGTGCACGTACAGGAGGCCTCGTGACGGAGACGCAAGCGGCCGCCGAGGCGGTCTCGACGACCCGGCCCACCCTTCTCGAAGCCCGCGACCTGCACGTGGAGTTCGCCTCGCGGGGCCGGCGGGCCCGCGCCGTGGACGGCGTGAACCTGGCCATCGGCGCGGGCGAGATCGTGGCGCTGGTCGGCGAGTCGGGCTGCGGCAAGACCACGCTGGCCCGCACGCTGCTCGGCCTCGAACGCCCCACCTCCGGGGAGGTCCGCTACGGCGGCAACGTCCTGGACTACCGCTCCAAGGCGCTCAAGGCATACCGCAGGCAGGTGCAGCTCGTCCTGCAGGACCCCATGGGCTCGCTCAACCCCCGGCAGACGGTGTACGAGGCCGTCGCCGAGGGCCCGCGCATCCACGGCCTGCCGGACGAGCGGGAGGTCGTGACCACGGCCCTGTCCAGGGCGGGCCTGAGGCCGCCTGACCGGTTCTTCCTGCGTTACCCGCACGAGCTGTCCGGCGGGCAGCGGCAGCGCGTAGTGATCGCCGGCGCGCTGGCGCTCGACCCGAAGGTGCTGATCGCCGACGAGCCGGTGGCCTCGCTCGACGCCTCCGTACGCGGCGAGATCCTGGCGCTGCTGCTCAGGCTGCGGGCGGACCTGGGACTGTCGGCGCTGGTCGTCACCCACGACCTCGGGTTGGCGTGGAACATCGCGGACCGGGTGGCGGTGATGTACCTCGGCAGGATCGTCGAGTCCGGGCCGGTCGAGCAGGTGCTGACCGCGCCGCGGCACCCGTACACGCAGGCGCTCATGTCGGTGCTGCCGGAGTCGCCCGAGCGGGTGGTGCTGACCGGCGAGCCGCCGGATCCGACGCGGATCCCCGGCGGGTGCCGTTTCCACGCCCGCTGCCAGGTGCTGGCCTCCGGGAAGGCGGCCGAGGCCGGGGTGGACGGCAAGTGCCGGTCGGAGCTCCTGCAGATCCTGCCCGCGGTGCCCGAGGCTCAGGCCGCCTGCCACTACGCGGCGCTCTCCCAGCCGGGGGCCTAGCCCAGGTCGGCGTCGTGGACCAGGATGGCCGCCTGGACCCGGTTGGCCAGGCCCAGCTTGGCCAGCACCCGGCTGACGTGCGCCTTCACCGTGGCCTCCGTCAGGCGCAGCTCGCGGCCGATCTCGGCGTTGGAAAGGCCGCGGGCCACCGCCCTGATCACGTCCTCCTCCCGGCCGGTGAGCGCGGCCAGCTGCCTGCGGGCGGCCTCGGCGCGGGAGGGGGCGCGGTCCACGTACGAGGCGATCAGGCGCTTGGTCACCGAGGGGGAGAGCATGGCCTGGCCGTCCGCGACCGTTCGGACGGCGGCGGCCAGCTCCCTGGGCGGCGTGTCCTTCAGCAGGAATCCGACCGCGCCCAGCCGGAGCGCCTCGTGAACGTATCCGTCCAGGTCGAACGTCGTCAGCATCACCAGCTTCGGGGCGTCTGGCCTGGACAGCAGGCGGGCGGCGGCGGTCAGGCCGTCCATGCCCGGCATGCGCACGTCCATCAGCACGACCTCCGGCCGTAGCCGGGTCACCGCCGACACCGCCTCCACGCCGTCGCGGGCCTCGCCGACGACCGCGATGTCGCCGGCCGCCTCCAGGATCAGCCGCAGCCCCGACCGTACGAGCTCCTCGTCGTCGACCACGAGCACCCTGATCATGCCGGGATCCTCGCGCTCACGAGGAAGCCGCCGCCCTCCTGGGCGCTGGTGCGCAGGGTGCCGCCGAGCAGCTCCACCCGCTCCCGCAGGCCCACGAGCCCCCAGCCCGCGCCCGGCAGCTCCCGGCGCGGCGACTCCGGCGCCTCATTGCGCACCTCCACCTCCAGCTCCCCGGACCCGTAACGGATGCGCACGTCCGTGCGGGCGTCCCCCGCGTGTTTGTGCACGTTGGTGAGCGCCTCCTGGACCACCCGGTACGCGGTCCGCTCCACGGTCGGCTCCACCGCTCGCGCCTCGCCCTCGTCATGCCTGGTCACCGCGATGCCGAGCGCGCGGGACTGGTCGAGCAGCCGGTCCAGATCGTCGAGGGTGGGCGGCGGCCCGGTGTCCGTCGCGGACGAGCGCAACACGCCGAGCACCTCACGCAGGTTGGCCAGCGCCTCCCGGCCGATCCCGCCGATCATGGCCGCCGTCCGCGCGGTCTCCTCGTCGCCCGTCCGCAGCTCCAGCGCCCCGGCATGCAGCACGATCAGCGAGACCCGGTGCGCCACGACGTCGTGCATCTCCCTCGCGATCCTGGCCCGCTCTTGCGCCCTGGCCTGTTCGGCCCGCATGACCTGCTCGCGTTCGGTGCGCCGCTGGATCTCGCTCCTGGCGCGTACCCAGAGGCCGAGCGCGAACGGCATCCCGATCACGGCCAGCGCCATGAACAACGCGTTGCCCAGACTGGCGGTCAGGATCTCCTGCAGGCCGTTCTGCCACTCGCCGACCAGCGCGGAGATTCCGCATACCACCAGGCTGCCGCCGAGGTAACCGGCGATGTCGCGCCGTCCGCTCAGTGAGCGGCCCGCGTAGTAGGAGGCGAGCAGCAGCGGCGGCCACATCACCAGCCATGCGTACGTGACGGCCCCCACGGCGGCCAGCGGCCACCAGGACCGCCGCACCCACCAGGCCGCCAGCCCCGCTGCCGCGGCGACGGCCACCAGCACCGGCAGGGGCAGGCTCGACGGCACCCCCGCCTGGCCGTGCAGCACCGGTAACGAGAGCGCGAACACGCCCACGCCGAGGAGAACGAACCGCATGGCCCTCAGCGTATGGGTCCGGCCGGAAGCGGCATTACGACGAAAGTCGTAAGAGCCGATCGACGATCGGGGCGGACGGCCGGGAGCCCGGGGCCGCCAGCCTGGGACCCATGGTCACGATTCTCGCCACATCCCTGATCGTCCTCAGCACGCCGGCCGTCGCACTCCCGCTGCCGGAGCCGACCGGTTCCAAGCCGGTCGGCACGACCAGCCTGCACCTGATCGACTCCAGTCGCCCCGACCCCTGGAACCCCGAGGCGGACGAGCGGGAGCTCATGGTCACGCTGTGGTACCCGGCGCGGAAGGCCGCCGGGAAGCGGGCGCCTTACCTGACCCCGCAGGAGTCGGCGGCGGTCCTGAAGCCCTTCCCCGACGTCGCCCCGGACGCGCTCACCAAGGTCAGGACACATGCCGGGCTCGACGCTCCCGTGCGGAAGGGCCGCATGCCGCTCGTCGTCATGTCGCCGGGTTTCGGCTTCCCGCGCGCCACCCTGACCTCGCTGGCCGAGGACTTCGCCAGCAGGGGATACCTGGTGGCGGCCGTCGAGCACACCTACGAGTCGGTCGGCACCACGTTCCCCGACGGCCGGACCACCACCTGCCTGGCCTGCGTGAAGGGCCAGGACCCCACCAAGGTGACGGCGAACCGGGTGGCGGACGTGCGCTTCGTGCTGGACGAGCTGACCAGGGGCCGCTGGGGCAGGTCGATCGACCGGTCCAGGATCGGCATGGTCGGCCACTCGATCGGCGGCCACAGCGCTGCTCACGCCATGAAGGCGGACACGAGGATCAAGGCCGGCGCCAACCTGGACGGCACGTTCCACGAGCCTTTCGTCCAGCGCCTGGACCGGCCGTTCCTGATGTTCGGAGCATCCAAGTCGCACGCGCCTGACGGTACGGACGACTCATGGAAGAAGTCCTGGTCCCACTTGAGCGGCGCCAAGCGCTGGATCACGGTCGCCGGGACCGACCACTCCTCGTTCGTCGACCACGCCGTGCTCCGGTCTCCGCTCGGCATCCCCTCTCAGGAGCTCGACGGCGAGCGGGCACTGCGGATCACCCGCGCCCACCTCGCCGCCTTCCTCGACCGGCACCTGCTGGGCAGGAACACGCCGGTCGAGGACTTCCCCGAGGTCACCGATCACTCGCGGAAGGCGTCGGCGTTCTCCGCCGCCCACTGAGCGAAGCCGCGCGCGTCCCGGCCGGTGATCTCCTTCACGGTCGGGACCACGGTGTAGCCCTCCTCCGGCGTGTTGCCGAGCGCGTTGACGAGGAACTCGATGGTCTCCTCGCCCATGCCGTCGCCGCGCCACTTGGCCCGCGCCTGGTCCACGGTCAGCTCCACGAACTCCACGTCCCTGCCGATGGCCGCGCCCAGGATCGCGACCTTCTCCTTGAGCGTGATCGCCTCGGGCCCGGTCAGCGTGTACGTCTTGCCGCCGTGTCCCCCTTCGACCAGCACCGTCGCGGCCACGGCGGCGATGTCGCGCTCGTGCACCAGCGCGCTCAGCCGCTCGCCGAACGGCTCCTTGATGACGCCCTCGGTCTTGACCGTCTGCGCCCACCAGCGCAGCGTGTTGGACATGAACTCGACCGGGTGGAGCAGCGTCCACTCGATGTCGGTGGCGGCCAGCGCCTGCTCCAAGTCGCCCTCCGCGCGTCCGCCGAGCACCGTGACGCGCCGCACGCCAGCCTGGGCGGCCAGCTTCACCAGTCCGCCGCCGTCCGGCAGGGGCGCGTAGTCGTCGCCCGCGAAGTTGATGAGGTGCGCGGCCTCGACGCCGTCGAAGACGCCGGCCAGCGTGTCGAGCCGGGCCAGGTCGCCGGCGACGACCTCGACGCCCTCGGGGAGGTCAGCCTGGGCGGGGTTCCTGGTGAGGGCGCGTACCTGGCGCCCGGCGGCGAGGAGCTCCTCGACGACGAGACGGCCGACGGTCCCGGTGGCACCGGTGACGAGGAAGGTCATGGCGAACCCCTATCTGTTCGGAACGGAACGTTCTGATCTCAGCATATCAGAACGGAACGCTTCATTCCATAAAGTTCTTGAGCGAGATGGCGTTCGACGCCCCTTCGGCCAGCGGTCCATGCGGATCAGGGAGATCGACGTATCCGCTCCGGGGACGGCGTGCGGCGCCGCCCGCACCCGCGTCGTGCAGGCGCATTCGAGCCGGAGCGGACGGCGGTGGGGTGGTGTCAGAAGGCGCTTATGGTGGCGGGGGCGCGCTCGGCGCGGCTCAGCGTGCGGATGACGGCCGTCGCCCCGTGGCGGTGCACGGCCAGCCGTGCCAGCAGCTCGACCACCGGATCGATCACCGACTCCGGCAGAGCAGGGGTCTCGACGCCCACGCTGGCGGCCAGGTCGTCGGAGTGCACCACCAGCTCGACGAGCCTGGTGAGCAGGAAGTCGTCCAGCGTGAGCGCCCAGTCCGCCCACGGCAGGTGCACGACCCGGTCGGCGGGCTCGGCGGGCAGCTGGGTGATCAGCACGTCGAGCAGCGCCTGGGTGCGGTCGACCAGCGCGGCCGCCCCGTCGGCCGCGGCCGCCTCCCCGCCCCGCCGCACGAACACGTTGCTCTCGTGGTCGAGGCCCGCCTGCACCCACGGCGACCTCGAGAAGTGCTCCAGCAGCCCGATCGGCTCCTGGGCCGCGCCGTTGTCGGCCGCGAGCGCGTCCCGGACCCTGACGATCTGGTGGGCCAGGTGCCCGGCCAGCCCTCCGACGCTGAACTCCGTGAGCGCGCTCGGCTTGTCCCACGCCGCCGCCACGGCCGGGTCGCGCAGGAGCGACACCGCCGACGTCGCGGCCACCAGATAGGACTGCCTGCTCTCCCCCATATGTCGCCCTTCTCCTGGTTCAAGTGGTAACTCGCGCCAACACTATCCCTCCAACAATGAGAGAGAGCGCCGCCATCCTGCCCACCGAGACGGGGTCGTCGTTGAGCACGATGCCCAGGGTGATCGCGCCGGCCGCGCCGATGCCGGTGAAGACCGCGTACGCGGTGCCGACCGGCAGCGTGTTCATGGCCTGCGACAGCAGCCAGACGGCCGCGGCCATCAGGATCAGGCAGACCAGAGTGGGGAGCGGCCGGGTGAAGTTGTGCGTCGGCTTGATGCTCTGCGACCAGGCCACCTCGACCAGCCCGGCGAGCAACAGGATCAGCCAGCTCATCGGGCGGCCTCCTTCAGCGCGGCCGCCAGCGACTCCTCGTGCCGGTCGCGCAGGTGCGCGAGCGCCGGGTCGAGGCGGGCGTTGACCAGCTCCGCGTGGATGAACGTCACGTCCTCGACCTGGAAGTGGCCCTTGAAGAAGTCTCGGAGATAACGCTCCTGGTGGTCGTAGGGCTCGCGGGGCGTGCCCGGGCCGTACGCGCCGCCGCGCGCGCTGGTCACCACGAACGTGCGGCCCTTCAGCGACATCTTCGGGAAGGTGATCTGGTCGAGCCAGGCCTTGAGCGCCGACGGGATCGAGTAGTTGTACATCGGAGTGCCGATCAGCACCACCTCGGCCGCCACCACCTCCGCCAGCAGCGGCTCCACGACGGCCCACGCCGCGCGCTGGGCGGGGGTGCGGACCGCCTCCCGGTAACGCGCGACATCGGTGATCTCGTGTTCCAGGACGTAGTCGCACAGCTCCGTCCACGCCTCGCCGATGTGCGGCACGGGCTGCGCGGCCAGGTCGCGGTAGACGTACCCGGCCTTCGGATGGGCGGCCCGCCAGGTCCCGGCGTACACGCTCGACAACCTCCGCGAGAACGACGCCCGGCGGGCGCTGGCGTCCAGGTGCAGCAGCATGATCTCTCCTCGCAGCTATGTGGACACACTGTCCGGTTCAATATAAGCGGACGCTGTGTCCAGATACAATTCCGGCATGGAGAGAGCCGACGCCGCACGCAACCGCGCCAGGATCCTGGAGGCGGCCGCCCTGCTCTTCGCCGAGAAGGCGCCACAGGACGTGACGATGGACGACATCGCGAAGAAGGCCGGCGTGGGCCGGGGCACGCTCTACCGCCGCTACCCTGACCGGGCCTCGATCGCCGTCGCGCTGCTCGACGAGCACGAGCGGGAGTTGCAGGAGCGGCTGCTGCGCGGCGAGCCGCCGCTGGGCCCGGGCGCGCCGCCCGCCGAGCGGCTGGCCGCCTTCTACGCCGCCATGGTGCGCCTGCTGGAGGACCACCGGCACTTGGTGCTCGGTTCGGAAGTGGGCCGCTCGCGCTTCGAGACCGGTGCGTACGGCTTCTGGCGCGCCCACGTGCGCGCGCTCCTCGTCGCGGCCGGCACGCCCGGCCCGGACGCGCTGGTCGACGTCCTGCTCGCGCCGCTGGCCCCCGAGGTCTACGGCTATCAGCGCTCGGTGCTCGGCCTGACCCCAGGCCAGATCACCGAGGCGCTGACCAGGCTCACGGCCACCCTGGCTCCAGAGCCCTCGTGATCGCGGACCGGATGAACGCCCGGGCCAGCTTGGCCCTCCTGAACCGGCTCAGCTTCGGCGGCTGCGTGCCGTACCGCCGGGCACGGACGTCGGCCACCACGTTCGGGGGCGCGCCCAGCTCGTGGAGCACGTCGAGGGCCTCCCGTTTGCTGATCAGCCGCCCATCCTGGAGGGTGACCGTGGCCCTGGCGACCGTCACGGTGCCCATGTCCACCCAGACGTCGCGGAGCCACCGCCGCCGCCCGCGCGTCATGACCAGCCAGAAGTCCCGCAGGTCCCGCCGGACGAACTCGGTCAGCTCCGCGTCGGACACCGGCGGCAGCAGGCCGGCGGGCGGTGGACCGTACAGCTCCAGGGGCTTCGTGTGCAGCTCACGCCGGGTGACGGCGGTGACGGGACGGCGGAAGATGCGCTGGTGCGCCCAGGTCACGTGCTCGGTCGCCAGGTCCGCCAGCTCCTGCCGGGGCATGTACGAGCAGTGCAGTTTGTCCGCCAGCGGCAGGTCGAGACCCCGGTGCAGGGCCTTGATCCGCCGCCACTGCTCCATTGTCACCGGCTCGTCGAGGACGGCGATCAGGTCCAGGTCGCTGCGGCCGGGCTGGTAGTCGTCCGTCGCCAGCGATCCGTGCCCCCATAACGCGACGAGGGGCACGACCGGCTCCACTGCGTCGAGAAAATGCCTTAGCAGGCGGTCGGTCGCTGCGTGCATGATGGCCACTATGATCGATACACGGCTGACTGGGAAGGTCGCGCTGATCACCGGGGCCAATCACGGCATCGGCGCCGCGACCGCGATCGCGCTGGCGGCCGAGGGAGTCTCGGTCTTCCTGACATATAAGCGGCTTCCCCCGCTCAACGATCCGGCCTATCCGGAAACCTACGACTGCAATCGCGCCGGCGATGCCGACGACGTGGTGGGGCGCATTCGCGAGACAGGCGGCAGGGCGGAGGCGGTTGAGGCCGACCTGGCCGACCCGGAGACCCCGAAGGCGCTGTTCGACCAGGCAGAGAAGGCGTTCGGGCCGGTCGAGATCCTGGTCAACAACGCCAGCGGCTGGCTCAGCGACACGTTCGCGCCGAGCGAGCACGACAGCTTCGGCCGCCCGCTGCGGCCGGTGGACGCCGAGACCCACGACCGGCAGTTCGCGGTGGACGTGCGCGCGCCGGCCCTGCTGATCGCCGAGTTCGCCCGCCGTCACGTCGAGCGGGGCGCGACCTGGGGCCGCATCATCGGCCTGACCTCGGAGGGGCCCCACGGCTTCCCGAGCGAGGTCTCGTACGGCGCCGCCAAGTCGGCCCAGGAGAGCTACACCATGTCGGCCGCGCACGAGCTGGGCCCGTACGGCATCACCGCCAACATGGTCCACCCGCCGATCACCGACACCGGCTGGATCAACGAGGAAGTGGAGAAGCTCGCCGCCACCTACGGCCCGCTGCGGTCGGTGGGCCGGCCGGAGGACGTGGCCGAGGTGATCACGTTCCTGGCCTCTCACCAGGGGCGGCGGGTGACGGCTCAAGTGATCAAGATGTACTGAACAGGGCGCTCACCGACTCGCCGTCGTGGATGCGGCGCATGGCCTCGGCCAGGGCGGGCGCGATCGACAGCACGGTGAGCTTGTCGCTCGGCTTGGGCGGCGGTACGGTGTTGGTGCAGACGATCTCCTCGACCTCGGGGAGCGCGCTGAGCCGCTCCACCGCCCCACTGGAGAACAACCCGTGCGTGCAGGCCACGCGCACCGAGCGCACGCGGAGCTCACGCAGCCGGTCGAGCAGCTCGATGACCGTGCTGCCCTTGGCGATCTCGTCGTCGAGGATGATGACGTCCTTGCCGGTCACCTCGCCGATGACCGAGCTGATCACCACGCGGTCGTCGCTGAAGCGCTGCTTCGCGCCCATCGCGACGCCGGTGCCGAGCAGACGGGCGAAGTGGGCGGCCTCCTTGGCGTTGCCGAGGTCGGGGGAGACGACGACCGCGTTCGACAGGTCGTACTGGCGGAAGTGCGCGGCCAGCTCACGCAGCGCGTGCAGGTGGTCGACCGGGATGCTGAAGAAGCCGTGCACCTGCGGCGAGTGCAGCGTCATCGCCAGCACCCTGCTGGCGCCCGCCGCCACCATCAGGTCGGCGACCAGCCGCGCACCGATGGAAATGCGCGGGGCATCCTTTTTGTCCGACCTGGCATACGCATAATGCGGGAGAACGACCGTGGTCCTGGCGGCCGAGGCGCCGCGTGCCGCGTCCAGCATGAGCAGCAGCTCGACCAGGTGCTCCTGCGTGGGCGGGACGAGCGGCTGGATGAGGAAGACGTCACGTTCGCGGCAGTTCGCCTGCAGCTGCACTTCGAGTACGTCGTTGGCGAAGCGGTGGAGCCGGACCGGATGCAGGGGCGTGCCCAGGTGGGCACAGATCTCCTTGGCCAGCTCGGGGTGGGCGGAGCCGCTGAATACGGTGATGTCTCGCACGATTCCCAGAGCATAGCCAGCCGGTGCACGAATTCACGAGAGCAGGTCGAGTGTGAGCGCGTCGAGGTCCGGCAGCACCTGCCAGGCCAGCGCCAGCGCGTCCGGCGCGGGCGGGTAACGGGGGTGGGGCACGGCGATCACCCGCATGCCGGCCGCGTGCGCGGACCGCAGGCCGTTGCTCGAATCCTCGACCGCCACGCAGCCCCGCGGGTCGAGCTCCATCCGCCGCGCCGCCTCCAGGTAGCCGTCGGGCGCCGGCTTGCCCCGCTCGACCTCCTCGGTCGAGACCGTGGCCGCGAAGCACTCCTTCAGCTCGGCCGCGTCCAGCACCACGTCGATCAACCGGCGCGGCGACGAGCTGGCCAGCCCCAGCGTGACGTGCCCGGACAGGCGCCGCACGGCCTCCACCGCCCCCGGCATGAGCGGCATCTCGTCGCGGTAGCGCGCCGCCATCTGGTCCACCACGCCGCGCGCGATCTTCTCGGGCGCCATCCGCACCCCCAGCTCGTGCAGGTACGCGGCCCACTCGGCGGTGCTCATGCCCATGAGCCTGGACTGGGTGTCCGGCTGCCGGGTGCCGCCGTGATCGGCCACGAACGCCCGCCGCACCTCCTCCCACACCGGCTCGGAGTCCACCAGTACGCCATCGAGGTCGAACACACAGGCTTCCACGTCCAACATCATCGCATGTCCTTATTGCCCTAGATTCATCCTCTTAGGGATGTTTTTTGAGCTACTCCGGGCCGGATCCCGGGCATGCGGCTAGGCATGGCAGACCTTGCATTTCATGACGGGAGCGACTTCGCGAACGCGGACCGCGGCTTCATCGCCAAGCTCAGCCCCGGTGTGATCAAGACGGCGGACGGCCGGGTCGTCTGGGACATCGAATCCTACGACTTCCTCCGAGGGGAATGTCCCGAGACGGCCCATCCCAGCCTGTGGCGACAGTCCCAGTTGTGCGCCAAACAAGGTCTGTACGAGGTCACCGACGGCGTCTACCAGGTGCGTGGCCTGGATCTGTCCAACATGACGCTGGTCGAGGGCGACACCGGCGTGATCGTGATCGACCCGCTGATCTCCACCGAGTGCGCCGCCGCCGCGCTGAAGCTGTACCGCGCCCACCGTGGCCGCCGCCCCGTCGTCGGCGTGATCTACACCCATTCCCACGTCGACCACTTCGGCGGCGTGCGGGGCGTCACCCGCGGCGGCGTGCCGATCCTGGCCCACGCCGGATTCCTCGAGCACGCGGTCTCGGAGAGCGTGTACGCGGGCCCGGCGACGACCCGTCGCTCCGTCTACATGTACGGCCCGGCCCTGCCCCGCTCGCCCGAGGGCCAGATCGGCTGCGGCCTCGGGCCGACGGCCTCGACGGGGACCCTGTCCCTCATCCCGCCCACGGTGGACGTCACGCGCGCCGGCCAGGAGGAGACGGTCGACGGCGTACGCATGGTCTTCCTGCCGAGCGCCGGCGCCGAGATGGCCTTCCTCCTCCCCGAGCACCGCGCGTTGTGCCTGGCCGAGAGCGCCACCCACAACCAGCACACACTCCTCTCGCTGCGCGGCGCCATGGTCGGCGACGCCCGGGCCTGGGCGCGAGGCCTCAACGACGTCCTCTCCCTGTTCGGGGACCGGGCCGAGGTCGCCTTCGCCTCACACCGCTGGCCCACCTGGGGCGGCGACGAGATCGCCCGGCTCCTCACCCAGCAGCGCGACTTGTACGCCTACCTGCACGACCAGACGCTGCGCCTGCTCAACAAGGGCCTGACGGCGGCCGAGATCGCCGAGGTCCTGCGGCTGCCGCCCGAGCTGGAGCGGTCCTGGCACGCGCGCGGCTACCACGGCTCGACCAGCGACAACGTGAAGGCCGTCTATCAGCGGTACCTCGGTTGGTTCGACGGCAACCCGGCGCACCTGTGGGAGCATCCGCCGCGGGAGGCCGCGATCCGGTACGTCGAGTGCCTGGGGGGCGGCGCGGCCGTGGTCGAGTTCGCGCGGCGCTACATGAGAGAGAACGACCTGCGCTTCGCGGCCCAGCTGCTCAACCACGCCGTCTTCGCCGACGAGGGCAACAAGGAGGCCCGCGACCTGCTCGCCGAGGTCTACACCAGGCTCGGCCACGGCGCCGAGAACGCCACGTGGCGCAACTTCTACCTCATGGGCGCGCTGGAGCTGGCCGACGGCATCGTGCCCGCCAGCGCGGACACCACGCCACGTGACCTGGTCGCGGCGCTGACCGTGGAGCAGATCTTCGACTCGCTGGCCGTCCGCGTCGACGGGCCGCGGGCCTGGCGCGAGCGCCTCGCCATCGACTGGCACCTCACCGACCTGGGGGAGCGGCATCGTACGACGTTGTCCAACGGGGCACTGATCCACCAGGTGGACCCGCCCGACGAGACCGCGGACCTCACACTGCGGCTGACGAGGGAGCAGCTCCTCGGCCTGCTGGCGGGGAGGGGCGTCGAAGGGGTGGAGCGCGAGGGGGACACGACTGCGCTGCGACGGCTCGTGGCGGTGCTGGACCACCCGGTGCCCGACTTCGCCATCGTGACCGCCTGATCGCCTCGGCTGGCTGGGGCTCTCAGCGGTCGCGTGGATGGGGGCCATCAGCGGCCGCCTGCAGAGCGTCACTCGCCGCCCGCCCGGCCGGGGCCGCCGGCGGAACCGCGCTCGGCACACAAGGCCCGGCAGGCCAGCGCCAGCAGCGTGACCAGCACGGCCGCGACGCCCGGCCCCAGCACCAGCGGCGCCGTCAACCCGCCCGCGTGCCAGGCCGCCACCCCGATCGCCACCGGCGTCAGCATGCCCACCCCGAACATCGCCGCCCACAGCGGCAGCACGCGCAGGTACGCGAACAGCAGCGGAAACGCCAGCCACACGAACGGCGGCGCCACAGCGGCCAGCACCACCCAGCCCGCCGTCACCGACGCCAGCCACACCCGCGCCGTCACCGGCCTGCTCTCGACCACCGGCCCGGCGGCATACAGCAGACCGAGCAGCACGCCTCCGGCGGCCTCGGCCGCCCGGCCCTCGTGCAGCATGGCGGCCACGGCGATCAACAGCAGCCCGCAGGCGGTGGCATGCATCGTCCACCGGAGCAGCCGCAACGGAATGTCCATCATTGCTCACCAACAGTAACCATCATTCGACGGTGACGCGATGAGCAGGGACGTCAGGCGTCCCGGCGAGCCCGGGCGAACACCGAGGTGATCAGGAAGTAGAGCAGCCCCGCCAGCACGAGCGCGATGACCACCCCGATGTTCGCCGTCCCGAACGTGCTCCCCTTCAGCTCCTCGCTCATCAGGAACCCGACGACGGCCGCGATGTTCTGGTCGGCGGAGGTGATCAGCCCCAGCCCGACGACGGACGCCACGGCCAGCGACACCACCCCCGGCCAGTTGACGGCGGGCGTCCCGGCCCGCAGCAGCCGCTCGTCATAGGCCCTACCGCCCGCCCGCAGCCGCCACATGTCCACCAGGAAGATCGCCGCCCAGGCCGCCATCACCACGCCGATGATCGCCAGGAACGCCTGGAAGGTGCCGAGGAAACTGCTGGAGACGAAGAGCAGGTAGTAGCCGCCGAGCACCATGAGCAGCCCGTCGATCAGCACCGCGTAGTGCCGCCTGATCGGCACGCCGAGCGCCAGCATCGACAACCCGGACGAGTAAATGTCCATGATCGCCCCGGCCAGGAAGCCGCCGATGGCGGTCAGCAGGTACGGCAGCAGGAACCACGTCGGCAACGCCCCCGCCAGCGCTCCCACCGGATCGCCGCCCGCCGCCTCGGCCAGCTTCGGGTCCCCGCCCGCCAGCAGCACGCCGAAGACGAGCAGCACCATCGGCGGCAGCGCGCCGCCCAGCATCGTCCACAGGGCCACCGACCTCGGCGGCGAGTCGGCGGGCAGGTAGCGCGAGTAGTCCGCGCCGCAGTTGACCCACCCCAGGCCGAGCAGCGTCATCGCGAAGATGATCCCGCCCACCCAGCCGCCGGGCCCTGCCGTGGTCTCCAGTGACGCGCCGAGCCTGGGGGCCATGAGGATCATGTAGACGACGGTCAGCACGACGAACGCGTACGTCAGGTAGCGCTGGACCACCATGATCATGGCGTGGCCGTACACGCCGACCGCGATCACGACGACGGCGGCGACCGCGAAACAGACGACGGTGGCCGTCGTGCCGGGGATGCCGGGCGCGAGCCGGCCGAGGATGGCCGCGCCGCTCTGCGCGGCCAGCGTGACCAGCACGATCTCCCAGCCGACGGTCGAGACGTACGAGAACGCCGCGGGCAGCTTGTTGCCCTGGTACCCGAACGGCGCCCGACCCAGTGTCATCGTCGGCACGCCCGATCGTGTGCCGCCGATCGCGACCAGGCCGACCAGCAGGAACGACAGCGCGTACCCGAGGACGCCGGCGACGACGGCGGGCACGACGCCGAGGCCGAGACCCACGATGTACACGCCGAACGCGACCCCGAACAGGGACAGGTTGGACCCGGCCCACGGCCAGAAGAGGTCCCTCGGGCGGCCGCGCCGCTCGGCCTCGGGGACGGCGTTGATGCCGTTCTGCTCGACGGTCATCGTCTCCATGATCGGACGTTACCTGCGTTCTCCTCGGGGGCCCACCCTCTGAGGCGTGGAAATTGTCGTGATAAAGAGTTGATTGTCCGAGAAGGGTGATTCTTCCTGTCGGGCGGAGAATCATTGCCTGGCTGCGGTGGGCCCGCGGAGAGGTAGCCGCTCATGAAGGCGTCCGGATTCGACACGCGGCGGCGCGCGCTGGCCGTCTGCCTGGTGGCGGCGTTCATGAGCGGCCTGGACGTGAGCATCGTGAACGTGGCGTTGCCGTCCATCAGCGAAGGCCTGCGGGCGAGCGAGGACGAGTTGCAATGGACGGTGTCCGGGTACGCGCTCACGTTCGGCCTGCTGCTGGTCCCGGCCGGGCGGCTGGGGGACGCCAGGAGCCGCCGCGCGATCTACATGTGGGGCGTGGCGCTGTTCACGCTGTCCAGCGCGGTGTGCGGGCTGGCGGGGAACATGCCGGTGCTGATCGCCGCCAGGCTGGTGCAGGGCATGGCCGCCGGGATGATGAACCCGCAGGTGTCCGGGCTGATCCAGCAGATGTTCCAGGGAAGCGAGCGGGGCCGCGCTTTCGGCGCGCTCGGCGCCACCATCGGCGTGTCCACGGCTGCCGGGCCGCTGATCGGAGGGGCGCTGGTCACCGCCTTCGGGCCCGAGCACGGCTGGCGGTGGGTGTTCCTGGTGAACGTGCCGATCGGGGTCGCCCTGCTTCCCCTGGCCCGCCGGGTGCTGCCCGCGCCCGGCCGGGCGGAGGCGCCGGACGTGCCGACGGGGCGGCGCGAGAGCATGGATCCGGTCGGCGTCCTCCTGCTGGGTGTCGGGGTGGCAGCCCTGCTGCTGCCGTTCATCCAGCAGCACCAATGGGAGGGCGAGGCCAAATGGCTGCTCATCCCCGCCGCGCTGGTCGTGCTGGCCGGGTTCGTCGCCTGGGAGCGGATCTACCGCCGCGAGCCCCTGGTCGACCTGGCCCTGTTCCGCAAGCGCTCGTACAGTCTGGGCTCGGCCATCGCCCTGCTCTACTTCGCCGGCTTCACCGGCATCTTCTTCACCTTCACCCTCTATCTCCAGAGCGGCCTTCACTACAGCGCCCTGATGGCGGGCCTGTCGATCACGCCGTTCGCCCTCGGCTCGGCCTCGGCGTCCGTGGTGGGCGGCCGGCTCGTGTCCCGGGCCGGACGGCGAGTGGTGGCGGCCGGCCTGATCACGGTGATCGTCGGCCTCTCCGCCACGATGGCCGCGACCTGGCTGGTGCCCGGGCAAGGGGTCGGACTGGCGACCGCCCTGCCTTTGCTGGTCGCCGGCATGGGCAGCGGCCTGGTGATCTCCCCCAATCAGGCGATCGCCCTTTCCGAGGTGCCGTCCGCGGGCGGCGGGAGCGCGGCCGGAGTGCTGCAGACCGGCCAGCGGCTCGGCTCGGCCATCGGGATCGCGGCGGCGGGCTCGACGTTCTTCGGCTCAGTGGCCCAGGGCTGGCCGACGGCCTTCCGCCACGGCCTGATGGTGGTGCTGCTCTGCGTCTTCGTCGCCCTCGTCGCGGCCGTCTACGACCTCGTCCGCACCCACTTCTCATGATCGCCCGCATGTGGAGCACCTTCGCCCGCCGATCCGTCCCCTATGTCGGGCTAGCCTGGGGCGATGCGATTCGGGGTGCTGGGGCCGCTGGCCGTGTGGACCGACGGCGGTGAGCCCGTCAGGATCCTCGGGCGCCAGGTGCGCGCCCTGCTGGCCGACCTGCTGGTCCACGAGGGGCGTCCGGTGTCGGTCGACCGGCTGGTCGAGGACGTGTGGGGCGAGGCGGCGCCCGCCGATCCCAGCGCCGCCCTCCACGTACGGGTCGCGCAGTTGCGCCGCGCCCTGGCCGGCGCAGAGCCGGGCGGCAGGGAGCTCGTGGCGTCCCAGGCCCCCGGCTATGCGTTGCGGGCCGGGCCCGACGCCGTGGACGTCGTGCG
The DNA here is from genome assembly GCF_008065375.1 of Nonomuraea sp. SYSU D8015. GTDB lineage: Bacteria > Actinomycetota > Actinomycetes > Streptosporangiales > Streptosporangiaceae > Nonomuraea. Next base: position 152,760 of record NZ_VJYI01000018.1, on the reverse strand, counting down.
GTTCGCAACCCTGGTCGGGCAGGCGCAGGCGGTCGGCGACCCGCGGGCCAGGGCCGCGCTGCTGGCCGACGCGCTGGCCCTGTGGCGCGGGCCGGCCCTGGCCGACTTCGCCGACGAGGAGTTCGCCCGCACGACGGTGACCCGATGGGAGGAGCAGCGGCTGGCCGCCATGGAGGCGTACGCCGAGGCCCGGCTCGACCTCGGCGAGCATCACGAACTGGTCGGCGAGCTGGGCGAGCAGGTGTCCCGCCACCCCTACCGCGAGCGGCTGAGGGCGGCCCACATGCGGGCCCTCCATCGTTCCGGCCGGGCGGGCGAGGCCCTCGACAGCTTCCAGGAGCTGCGGCGCCTGCTCGCCGACGAGCTGGGCCTCGACCCGAGCCCGGAGCTGGCCGCGCTGCATCAGGCCATCCTGGCCGGCGACCCCTCCGAGGACGCGCCGGCGCCGGCTCCGCGCCCGGTCAAACCCACCAGCAACCTGCCGGCTCCGGTGACCGAACTGATCGGACAGGACCATGCCGTGCAGCGGATACGGGAGCTGCTGGCGACCGGCCGGCTGCTCACGATCACCGGCCCGGGCGGCGTGGGCAAGACCAGTGTGGCCCTCGCGGTCGGCCGGTCCGTGGCCGAGGCGTACCCGGACGGCGTGTGGCTGATCGACCTGACCACCTGGGACGGGATGGGGGATGTGGCGGAGCTGGTCCTGTCCGTCCTGTCCATCCCCGATGCGCCGGGCGGTTCGCAGCCGCCGGGCGAGCACCTGGCCGCCGCCCTGCGGGAGCGGCAGGTGCTGCTGGTCCTGGACAACTGCGAACACGTGGTCGCCCCGGTGGCCGATCTGGTCGCGGCCGTGCTGCCGGCCGCGCCCGGCCTGCGGGTGCTGGCCACCAGCCGGGAGCCGCTGCGGCTGCGTGGCGAGGTCCGGTGGGAGCTGCCGCCGCTGGCCGTCCCCGACACCGACGACCCGGAACGACTGGCGCGATCCTCCGCCGTGCGGCTGTTCCTGGCCAGGGCCGGGCTGGAGCCGGAGCCGGAGACCACCTCCCACGTGGCCGAGGTGTGCCGGCGGCTGGACGGGATCCCCCTCGCGCTGGAGCTGGCCGCCACCCGGGTGCCCGCGCTGGGCGTGTCCGAGCTGGCGGCCCGGCTACGCGTGCCCCAAGACTGGCTGGGGCTGCTGGGCACCGGACCGCGAGACGCTCCCGCCCGGCAGCGCACCCTGACCGCGGTGATCGACTGGAGCTGGCACTTGCTGGCCGAGCCCGAGCAGGCGGTGCTGCGCCGGCTGGCCGTGCACTCGGGCGGGTGCACGCTGGCCGCCGCCGAGTCGGTGTGCGCCGGGGACGGGGTCCTCGCCGGCGAGGTGCTGGACCTGCTGGCGGGGCTGGTGGACCGCTCGCTGGTGACGCGCGGTGACGGGGCCCGGTTCCGGCTGCTGGAGTCGGTGTCCGCGTACTCTCTGGAGCGGCTGCGTCAGGCCGGGGAGGAGACGGCGCTGCGGCGCCGGCACGCCGGCTACTACCTGGCGCTGGCCGAAGAGGCCGAGCCGCGGCTGCGCGGGCCCGGCCAGCGGGAGTGGCTGCGCCGGCTGGACGCCGAGTCCGCGAACCTGCGGGCCGCGATGGACACCTTTCGGCGCGAGGGCATGGCCGAGTCGGCGCTGCGGCTCTCCGAGGCCCTGGTGTGGCATCGGTTCCTGCGTGGCCGGCTCACCGAGGCGCGCCGGTCCCTGGCGGAGGCCTCGGCCCTGGCAGGGGAGGCACCTGCCGAGGTCCGGGCCAGGGTCGCGGTCTGGCACGCCGGCCTGGCGATCCGGCAGGGGCAGGCCGAGCCGGGGCTGGCGGCGGAGGTGCTGGGGGAGTACGAGAAGGTCGCGGACCCGGCCGGGCTGGCCCGGGCCGCATGGTTCCTGGCCGCGGCGATCATCGACTACGGGGACGAGAGCGCCACCGGGGAGCTGCTGGAGCGGGCTCTGGAGACGTTCCAGGACGTCGGTGACCGGTGGGGGGAGGCGGCGGCGCTGAGCACCCGGGCCATGCTCGCGCACATTCGGGAAGACGCGGCCGCGCTGGAGCGGGACGTCCGGCGCAGCGCCGAGCTGTTCGGCGAGCTGGGCGACGACTGGGGAGTGCTTCAGGCCACGGATTGGCTGATCGGCCTGGCGGACATGACCGGCGACCATGCGGAGGCGGCCCGGCTCAGCGAGGCCGGCCTCCGGATGGCCGAAGACCTGGGCCTGTGGCCCGACGTGGCCGGGCGGCTGGCCTGGCTGGCCTGGACCTCCGTGCAGGTCGGGGACTATCCGCGCGCCCGCGAATACGCGGAGCAGGCGCGGCGGCTGGCCGCCGAGCAGGGGCAGCAGGCGATGGAGGTGTTCGCCGCCATCGGGCTGGCGTTCGCCGCCCGCCGCGACGGCAAGCTCGACGTGGCGGAGGAGCATCTGCGGTGGCTGCTGGCGTCCGCCCGGCGGCAGCAGCAGGGCGGTGGCGGCCGTCCGCCGTACCTGTCGATGGTCCTGGCCGAGCTGGGGCTGCTGGCCGAACGGCGGGGCGACCCGGCCGCGGCGCTGGCCCGGCACCGGGAGGGCTTCGACGTGTACCGGGACCAGGGTTCGGCGCGTGGCATGGCCTGGGCTCTGGCCGGGATGGCCGCCGCGCTGGTGCTGGACGGGCGGCCCGGCCTGGCCGCTGAGCTGCTCGGCGCGGCGGACGCCGTCCAGCGGGAGGCCGCGCTGCCGTCGTCTCCGTCGGAACGTGCCGAGCTGGCCCGGATCACCACCGTGGTCCAGGCCGCCGAGCCCGAGTTCGCCGCCCGGTTCGCGCGTGGTGGCGAGCTCACGCCCGAGCAGGCCCGGGCCCTGCTGGACGAGGATCACTTGGGGACATAGACGTGGACGACGATCCCGGAGCCGAACTGCTTCACGTCGGCCAGCTTCAGGTGGGTGGTGTCGAAACCGGCGCCCTCGAACAGGTGCTTGCCGGCCCCGACGATGACGGGGAAATACCAGAAGTGGAACTCGTCGATCAGACCGTGCTCCACCAGGGTGCGGTCGAGCTCGCCGGTGCCCCACTTCACGATGTTCTTGCCCGGCTGCTCCTTCAGTTTGGCGACCTCCTCGGCGACGTCGCCCTGGATGAGGGTGGCGTTCCAGGTGACCTCGGTCAGGGTCCGCGACGCCACGTACTTGGGCATGTTGTTCATGTGGTCGGCGTCGGGTCCTTCTCGCCCCGACCACGCCTCCGCGAACCCCTCGTAGGTCACCCGTCCGAGCAGCATGGCGTCCGCTGAGGACAGCAGGCCCGCGGCGTATCCGCCGTGGTCCTCGTCCCAGTACGGGTGACCCCAGTTCTGCGGCTCCGCTCGGGACGCCGTGGACGGGCGGGTGTCGTCGATGATGCCGTCCAGCGACACGAACGTCGACTCGATGAGCTTGCGCATCTTCTGCTCCTTGTTGATTCGCTCTGTGCCGGCGACTCGGTGCCGCCTTCCTGACGACCACGAATCTGCCAGGGGGGCCTTACCGTTTCCTTCTCGTCCCCCTTCTCGCTCCCGCCGATGGAGTCTGCTAGATCGAATCCAGCGGAGCGCGTGCCCGCGCCTCGCGCCTTCCGGCTGAGGATCACCTGCGAGGAGGAGTCTCATGGGCCGTGTGACGTCGAAGGACGGCACGTCGATCGCGTACGACCGGCAGGGGCGCGGGCCGGCCGTCGTCCTGGTGGGCGGAGGGTTGGACGATGGCTCGGAGAACGCGCCGCTGGCCGCCGAACTGGCGGGGCGCTGCACTGTGTACAACTACGCGCGGCGAGGCAGGGGCGGCAGCGGTGACACTCCGCCGTACGCCGTGGAGCGCGAGATCGAGGACCTGGCCGCGCTGATCGCCGAGGCCGGCGGATCGGCGCACGTGTATAGCGTCTCGTCGGGCGGCATGTTCGCGCTCGAAGCGGCGGCGGCAGGAGTGGCGATCAACCGGCTCGCGGTGTATGAGGTGCCCTACGACACGGCCGACGACGCGCCGCGGCGGTTTCAGGCCTACCGCGAGCAGCTGGCGGCCGCGCTCGCGGACTCCCGCCGCGGCGATGCGGTCGAGCTGTTCATGCGACTGGCCGGAGCGTCGGAGGGGGACGTCGCGGCGGCCAGGAACTCACCCTACTGGCCGGGCCTGGAGGCCTTGGCGCACACGCTCGCCTACGACGCCGCCTGCTACGGACCGCCGCCGACCGCCCGCCTCGCGACGATCACGCAGCCGACGCTGGTGCTGGTCGGCGGGGGGAACGGCTTCTACGAGCCGGCCGCGGCCGCGATCCGCGCGAGCATTCCCCGCGCCGAGCGTCACACCTTCGACGGGCAGGGCCACGTGGCCGACCCGAAGGCGGTCGCTCCCGTCCTCACCCGCTTCTTCGAACCCTAGGGCCACGTCATGTGCTTCGCCGGACCGTGACGCCGCCGGCAGCCCCAGCCGGCCGGCGATCGGGGCCCTTCCGTCAGCGGCCTTCCAGCAACCTCGCCTCCACCGCCGGATCGAGCCCCACGCGCGGCCGATCCGGCCGCATCGGCGCCTCGCCGCCGATGCTCCGCAACCACGCCCAGGTGTCCGCCACCGTCTCCTCCACGGTCCGGAGCCGCAGCCCCTCCGCCACGGCCTTGGACACATCACCCCCGTGCATGAAGTCGTGGTCCTCGCCCACCAGCCAGATCGGCAGCTGGATCCACGGCGTCACCCCCGCCGCCAGGATCGTCTCCGCATCGACCCACCGCAGCTCGGCCTCGGCCCCCGTCACCTTCACACAGGTCTCGAGCAACTCCCCCATCGTCGTGAACCCCGGAGGGCTCACCACGTTGAACGCCCCGCCGACCCCGCGCTCGGCCGCCCGCAGGCACCACACGGCCAGGTCGCGCGCGTCGACGTACTGCAATCCCAGATCACGGGAGCCCGGCGCGAGCACGGGCCCGCCACGCGCGATCCGGCTCAGCCACCACGGCAGCCGCCCGATGTTCTCGTAAGGGCCCAGGATCGTCCCGGCCCGGGCCAGCAGCGCCCGCTCCCCGAACGCGGCGACCGCCGCCAGCTCGCCCCCCGCCTTGTTCCTGGAGTAGTCGGAGGCGTCGTCATCGTCGGCGGACGCCGCCACGAGGGGCGCGCTCTCGTCCGCCCCGAAGGGCACCGGATCGGCGTACACCGACCTGCTGGACACGTAGACGTAGTGGCCGGCCCGCCCGGCCAGCAGCGACGCCGCGTCCCTGACCGCGGAGGCCGCCCACGACCAGGTGTCGACCACGACGTCCCACTCGCCGCGCTCCAGCGCCGCAAGCCCACCGGCCGCCGACCGGTCGCCGCGGAGCGCCGTCACGCCCGCGGGCGGCCGATGACGCCCCCGGTTGAACACGGTCACGTCCCACCCGAGAGCCAGCGCCTCCTCGACGACCGCGCGCCCCACGAACTCCGTGCCACCCAGCACCAGGACCTTCATGGCACCCACTCTGGCCGAGGCGCCCACGCGCCGGAAGCCGTCCACGCCATCAGCGGAATCGCCACGAGCGAAAGCCGCGAGCCCCCTCGCTCAGAACTCGCACCCGCCCGGATCAGCCAGATCCTCCTCGTCGTACTCGACGAGAGGGTCCGGAAGACGGCGATCGCGGGCCACGCCCCAGCCGGGCTCGGGCTCGCCGGAAACCCACACGGCGAGCCCCGGGCCGCCGTGCGAACCGGCATCGGTCATCACCTCGCCGCCCCGCAGCCACACCCACACCGGCCCCAACGCGCTCACTCCGCATCACCCACCCACCCCGATCCTGAGCCGAAAAGATGCACGGAGCGTGGCGAAGCGCCCCTCTTGGCGCCTCGCTTACCGAATCTCGATCGACAGAGGACCAGGTCAACAACCTCGATGTTGCGAACGCCGTCCCTGGGTACGTGTCACAGACAGTGATACGGGGGATGGGATGGTGCAAAGGTTCTTTCCGCGCTCGATCCGGGCGCGATTGACCATGATCGCGACACTGGTCGCGGCGCTGGTCTTCACCGCCACGTCCACCATCACCCTCGCCACCGTCCCGGGCAACCTGCGCGGGCTGGTGCACACCAGGGTCGAGCTGGCCGTACGCAGGGTCGCCAGCCAGGCCGAGGCCGGACAGCTGCCGGCCGAGCTGGAGACGCCGTCACGCGTCCACTTCCTGCAGGTGGTCTCGCAGGAGGGCAAGGTGATGGCAGCATCCCCGGATCTCCGCGGGGACCCGCGCCTGGTCGCCATCCAGGTGGACGAACCCGAGAAGATCTACGTCACCGAGCGCAGGCTGCCCCGCATCAGGAACGAGGACGAGGGACAGTACCTCGTGGTGGCCATGCGCGCGCAGACCCCCTCCGGCCCTGCCATTGTGTACGGCGCCGAATCGCTCACCGAGGTCAACCGGGCCCTGGCCTGGCTCTACATCCTGGTGTTCCTGGGCACCCCGCTGGTCCTGGTGATCGTCGGAGGCACGACCTGGGCGGTGGTCGGGCTCGCCCTGCGCCCCGTCGAACGCATCCGCGCCGAACTGGCCGAGATCACCGGCCAGGACCTCAGCAGGCGGGTGCCCGTACCGGACACCGGCGACGAGATCGCCAACCTGGCCATCACCACCAACCACACCCTCGACCGCCTCGAACGCTCCGCCGAGACCCAGCGCCGCTTCGTCGCCGACGCCTCGCACGAGCTGCGCAGCCCCATCTCGGCCATGCGCGCCCAGCTCGAGGTCGCCAACGCCTACCCGGAGGAAACGGACTGGCCGGCCACCGGCGCCCGTACGCTGGCCGCCGCGGAGCGCCTCACCGGCATCATCGACGAGCTGCTCATGCTGGCCAGGCTGGACGCGGGCGCGGTCCCGCAGCGGCGCGTGGTGGACATGTGCCGGGTGGCCGAAGAGCAGGTACGCCTCCGTGAGGGCGCCAGGGTCCCCATCGTCCTCGACCCCTGCGAACCGGCCCCGGTCTACGGCTCGCCCATGCAGCTCGACCGCCTGCTGACGAACCTCCTGGACAACGCCACCCGGCACGCCGCCACCAGGATCGACCTGTCCGTGACGGTGGAGGGCGACAAGGTGGTCGTGACGGTGACGGACGACGGCGACGGCATCCCGCCGCAGGACCGGGAGCGCGTCTTCGAACGCTTCACCCGCCTGGAGAGCGCCCGGGCCAAGGACAAGGGCGGCAGCGGCCTCGGCCTCCCGTTGTCCCGCGAGATCGCCACCGCCCACGGCGGCACCCTCACCGTCACCGACCACTGGCCCGGTGCCCAGTTCGTGGCCGTCCTGCCGCTGTACGAGGGCGAGTCATAGACCTCGCCGAATGGACCTGCGCCGGCTCTCCGACGAGATCGAATCCGTGTCGAGCCGCTACGCGGATGCGCTCGGCCCGGCGTCAGTCGATGACCGAGTCCTCAAGGACGTGGACGAGGACGCCGTTCTGGAAGCCCTCGGGGTCGGGGCTGGACAGGCCGGCCATGGTCGCGAGCGCCTTCCACAGCGCCCATCCGCGTGCCCGCCGCCACGTGTCATCCGAGAGCCCGACCGCCTCGCGGAAGACCTTCCGCTCGTCACCGGCGAAGTGCGTCCAGGCCATGACGAGATCACAGGCGGGATCGCCGACCCCGCACGTACCGAAGTCGATGACCGCGGACAGCCGTCCATCGACGGCGAGCAGGTTGCCGGCGGCGACGTCACCGTGGAACCACGCCGGCGGGAACGGCCAGGCCGAGGTCAGCGCGCTCGCCCAGACGGCCTGGCAGGCCTTGACGTCGACGACGTCCCGGAGCCTGTCGAGGGCGCACTGGACCTGATCACCGAAAACGCTGGGGTGGCATCCCCGGAAATGAGAGTGACGACCGCCGACCGGCCCCCGCTGCGCGGGAATCTTCCGTAGCGCGGCGAGAAAACGTCCGAGATCGCGAGCCAGCTCACTCCGATCGACGTCCGCCGCCCTGTCCACCGTCTCTCCGGGCAGCCACCGCCGTACCGACCAGGGAAAAGGGTAACCGGGCGCGGGACGTCCGGTCGCGACCGGCGACGGCACAGGCAGGGGCACATGCCCGGCCAGGACGGGAAGCCAGCGATCCTCCTTCTCGACGCCGGCTGCGTACGCTTCGGCACTGGGCAGGCGCACGGCCAGCTGATCGCCCAGCCTGAAGGTCCGGTTGTCCCAGCCTTGGCGGGCGACGGGCTCGATCGGAAGACGACTCCACTCGGGGAACTGCTCGGCGACCAAGGCACGTACGAGGTCAACGGTGATGTCGATCATGCCTCTCGCTCCTCGCGATTCACGCTCAGCCCAGCGGGTTCACCGACTTTTCACGAGGCTTAACAGAAAGTCGGAGTCACCGGTTCGGATCAGCTGCGCCAGCCGCTGAGCAGGTATCACACTGTTGAAGACGGCCAACACGTGCTCCTCTTCGTCCTCCAGACGAGCCCCTCCAAGGACCATGTGCTGGCCGTCACCTCTGACGATGGGGCCGTGGCCTTGAGGTCGGTCCCGGTCCCGGATTCGCCCTGTCGCCCAGGCATAGTCCCAGGCCTGAAGGTCCGGCGGCTGGATCCCGAGGCCGGTCAGGATGGCGCAGACCTGCTCGCGGTGATGGTTGGCGTGGTTGAGCGCCTGAGCCACGAAGATGCCGGCGCGGACCTCGCGGAGGCCGCTGTCCACGACGATCACGCGTTCCACGTCGATGGGCTTGGCCAGCACCTCCCCCCAGAGCTGCTCGGCCTCCGAGGCCCAGACCAGGAGCTTGTGCAGATCGGCGTCCTCGTCGCTGGAGACCCAGGGGAGGTCGGCGTCGGCCAGACGCCGTACGTAGCTGATCCCAGGAGCTGCTTCGTCGCCCAGTTGTGTGACGGATCGCGTCGAGCAGGACTTCGTTCATGGCAGCCTCTCTGTCCCGGCACTGACTTGATCGTGCCGGGATGCCACCTGGAGCCGCAACGCATATACGGCGGCGGCGTACGAGGCCATCCGCCGCCGCTCTCCGAAGGCTTTCCAGCCGCTCCCAAGCCTCAGCCCTAGAACCGCCGGCACTGGCCTTCCTTGTTGCCGCCCACGATGTTCCCGCTCCCGGTGGGTGCCGGACGGTTCTCCTTGCACTGCAGGTTGCCGTTCACCTTGTTGCGCCGGATCTCCGCGCCGCCGCGGTTCCCGACCACCTGGATGCTGCCGCCCACCCGGTTGCCGTTGACCTTCAGATACCGGCCGTTGGCGTCGAACTGGATGTCGGACTTGATCCGCGAGTACTCGACCGTGGCCGCCCCACCCTGCTTCACCTGCACACTTCCGTCGACCACCGAGCCGGCGGTCACCGTCACCCTGGCCGCCCCCTCCGCCTGGACGTTGCCGACGACCTTCACTCCCCGGGCGACCAGGGTCGCCCTCTTCTCCACCTTCAAGGTGCCCTTGATCCGGGTGCCTTTCAGGGTGCACTTGGCGCCCTGCGGGACGCGTACGTTGTCGAGGGTCACCGCGCCGATGGTCCCGCGGCAGGTGCGCTCCTCGGCGAGCGCCGGGGCGGTGAGGACCGCCGTGCCCATGCCGAGTCCGAGAACGGTGCCCGCCAGTGCCGATCCGATCTTCCGCATGTCGTGAACCTCCGTCAGTCATGACCTGTGTCTGATGAAGAGGGTTTCGACCGGCGGTGAGGTGATGCTGAGACCGACATTAGACCCATCTCATGAAATGTCGCAGTTGAGCGGTCGGAGCCGTTGTCGCTTCTGTACAAGACCTGAGCCCTGGTTCTCCTCTAACCTCCCAGACGCAGTCACGGGGCAAGATCCGAGCCGGGCATCGCCCTGGGACATGACACGGGGCGAGCCGGCCCGGCCTAGGGGATCGGCGCCCGATGACCAAGGAGCAGAGCCATGGCTAAGATCATCTCCAGCTTTTTCATCTCCGTGGACGGTGTGGTCGAGTCGCCGGACCAGTGGCATTTCCCGTACTGGAACGACGAGATGGGCGCCGTGGTCCAGGCGGGAGTGCAGAGCGCGGTGGCGATGCTGATGGGCCGCAAACTGTACGAGGAGTGGTCCGCGTACTGGACCTCGACGGACGCCGATCAGGACTTCGCCGTGGCCCTCAACAATGTCCGCAAGTACGTCGTGTCGAGCACGCTGGAGAAGGCGGACTGGGACAACACCACCGTCATTTCCGGTGACGTCGCCGGCAAGGTGCGCGAACTCAAGGAGCAGACCGACGGCGACATCCAGATGTCCGGCTCCGCGACGACCGTGCGGTGGCTTCTGGCCAACGGGCTGCTCGACGAGCTGAACCTGCTCGTCCACCCGATCGTCGTCGGCCATGGCCAGCGCCTGTTCGAGGACACCCCGACCCACCCGCTGAAGCTGGTCAAGTCCGAGACCTTCCAGACCGGCGTGCTCAACCTGACCTACGCTCCGGACGCCGACTGACCGGCACCCGCACCGGACCAGGTGGACGGCGGCGCACCACCATGGGAGGCCGGCGGCAGAACGGGTGACGGTCGTTCTACGCCGGCTCCCAGTAGACCTCGATCACGTAGCCGTCCGGATCGAGGCATTTGAAGCTGCTGAAGCGCGGCTCGTCGTAACGTTCCACGATCGGCACCCCGTCCGCGGCCAGCAGGTCCAGCCGCTGGTTGACCGCCGCTCCGTCCGAGCAGGCGAACCCGAAGTGGCTGAAGTCGGGCATCTTCCGGGGATCGGGATCCGGGTGGAGCGCGAGATCGAAGCGGTCCGCGTCCCTGATGATCACGGTGCCGTCCGGGTACTCGCTCGCGGGACCGGCGCCGAAACCGAAATACTTCTCATAGAAACGCCGTGACCGCTCGATGTCGCGCACGGCTAAGGCGAGATGGTTGAGTCGCATGCCGCCGACGGTAACTCCGCCTCCGCCACCCGTGCGACTCGATTTCCGGCCGCTGTGGACGCAGCCGGTCCTGGCGATTTCATGTGTCCGCCACACGCACGCCGGCGCCCTGGTCCCGCCGAGCCTGTAGACCTCTGACATCCGAACGGAGCGTGGCCTCGCACGCACCGCAGACGCATTCACGCTGATCATGCGAACTCCAGCGTTGACCACGACCCCACTGGCCGGCTTGCGCCGCTCGAGGCCGGCTGTGACGAGCGGGGCATGGGCGCGGCGCGGCGGGCGGCATCGTCGGCGGGGGAGCGCAGCGGGGGCGCCCAGTGCGTATCCGGCTCCAGCGATGATCACCGGCGTCCGGGCCCGCATGGTCACTTCATCCGTGGTGTCACAAGGGGTACTGCTCGGCGGCCTGCTTCTCGACCGCGTTGTCCTTCGGGAGGTAGACCGGGTAGAAATCCCTGCCGCACTCAAGGTCGTCGAGCGCTGCCTTGATCTCCCTCTGCAGGTAAGGCTTGGCCTGTTCAGGGGTCAGGGTCGGCACGTAGAACGTCCATGGCTCGCCGTCCTTCCTCGAAGGCGCGACATCGGGGACGTCGTCCTTCTGCTCGCGTCCGAGCCTGTCCCACAGGTCGAGGAACGACTGGCGACCGTACTCGGCCATGGCCTTCGGGGTGACCTCGCTGAGTGAGTACCCCTTGCCCTTCAGGCACGTGGCCATGGCGGAGGCCAGCTCCACCAGCGTGGGGTCGGAGTTCAGCGTGCGCTCGATCGCCTGGATGCGGGCCTTGGCCGCCTGCTTGTGGTAGTCCATGTCCGACTTCACGTTCAAGCCGAGCACCTGGTTGATGGCGGTGGCCGTGCAGGAGTCCAGAGCCTTGTGGTAGGCGCTGATCTGGGCTTTGGAGAGGGCGGACTGAATCTTCCCGTTCGGGTTGCTCTCAGGGCCGGCGTCCTGACCGTTGAATACGTCGGGGTAGACGTGCTCAGCGAAGACCCCGAATCCGTATTTTTCGCGATATTTCTGCATCGCCTGGTAGTCGCCGGCGGCCCGCTCCTCGTCCTCGTGGGACACCTTCCATTCCTGCACGAACGCCACGTACTTGAAGCCCTTCTGCTTCATGCAGTCGGCCTTGGCCGCTTCGACCTGGTATCTCTTGTCCTTGGTCGCCGGCGCGCCGGTTGACGGCGCGGCGCTCCCGGCGGCGCCCCCGCAGCCGCCGATCAGGGTCAGTGCAGTCACGGCGAGGACGATCTGACGTGATCTCGTGAGCATGGCAGCGGACCATACTCCGTTGAACAGAGCATGGTCAATGTCGGCGGTGCCCCCGCTGGCCGAACGGCGCGAACGCGGTCAAGGCCTGCGTGGCCACGACGGTGGATCGGTCGACCGGATCGGGGCGTACGTACGCTCAGGGCAGCGCGTCGGCCTCATCGAGCAACGCGGACAGGCGGGGGTAACGACGGCGCATCTCTTCGACGTCGGCGAAGTCCCACATCTCCCCGAGCTCCGGATACACCCCGCTGCCTTCGGGCAATTCGTGGCCGGTCATGCGCTGGTAAGCCCTGTCGGGGGTGTACATGAAAACCTCGCATTCGCACTCCTCGAAATCGTCGAGGATGCACCTGCGGACCGGCCCGTAGTCCGCCAGGGAATCCGGATCGGCGAGCGCCGCCTCATAGATCTCACGCCCCTGGCCGACCAGCCAGCAGCGGAAATATTCGAAGCCGTCGTCAGAGCAGCCGCCGTTGATGAGATACGCGGCCCCCCACAGGTCGACACGATGCGCTCCGAGGCGGAGATCGGTGAGGTGCTGGTCGAATGCGACGATCTCCTGCGGAGGCAACCGGCTGAGCCTTGAGACGAGTTCGTCGCAGTCGTCGTCGGGGCCTGTCGGCCGAGGGCATTCCGCGAGGATGGCCCAGAAGTCATCCCGAGTCATGATCGGCATTCTCGTGCGTCAAAGCCGAAAGTGTCGTCCGCCTTCCTCACCTGTTGTGCTTCGGTAACACTGTCGGCAGAACGGGCATGAAGAACCGCGCCTTTTGCCGCGTGAGCTCCCGTTCGCCAGGGGCTCCTCAAAACCGGCCAGGTACCTGTTGAGGAGATCCTCGGACACGGTCACAGAATTGGCCCCGTGCAGCTTGTTGCGTACGGCGAGCCGCTGACGCAGCGTCTCAGGGCTCGCCTTGAGGTAGATCAGCTCCCCCTGACACCTCCCGCCACCGCCCGAATGCGAACACCTGCCGGCCGCACCAACTCGGCAGCCGGGGCGCTTGGCGAGAACCGGATCCGGCCTATCGGGAGACAGCAGGCATGACACGAACAGAATCGGTCGAGAGAGCGGAGGAGGATGATGCGGAGCTCATCCGCTGCTCGCACGATGATCCGGAGCGGTTCGCCGGGATTTTCGATCGCTACATCGAACAGATCCATCGGTATGTGGCCCGCCGACTCGGGACCCAGGCGGCCGACGACATCGCGGCGGAGACGTTTCTGATCGCCTTTCGGCGGCGCGCGTCCTACGACCTGGCGCAGCAACTGGCCAGGCCGTGGCTGTACGGCATCGCCACCACTCTGATCGCCAGGCACCGGCGCAGCGAGGAACGGTTCCTGCGGGCGCTGTCCCGTACGGGCGTGGACCCGCTGCCGGAACCGATGGCGGAGGCGGTCATCGACCGAGTGACGGCGCAGCAGAAGGACCGCCTGCTGGCAGGGGCGCTGGCGGGCCTGTCGCAAGGTGATCGCGATGTGCTGCTGCTGGTGGCATGGGGCGACCTGTCGTACGAGGAGGTCGCCGAGGCGCTTGGCGTCCCGGTCGGGACCGTGCGCTCGCGCCTGCACCGAGCCCGCAAGAAGACCAGGGCAGCCCTGGGAGACGACGATCCGACAAGGCAGGACGCATGATGGACGAAATCAAGAACTTCCGCAGCTCCACCCCTGTGATCACCCGCCAGGCGGAGAACACGGCGCGCGCCCGGTTGCTGCAGGCGATGCGCGAACCGGCCCCCGCACCTCCCCGGCGTCGTATGCCTCGCCTGGCATGGCGTCTGGCCCTCGCCGCATCGCTGGCAGCGGCCGTGGGGACGGGTGTCGCTCTCACGAACGACGGCGGCGGCCAGCAGGCCTTCACCCACGTCGCAAGCGTCCAGGAGCTTGGCGAGCGAGCTGCGAGAGCGGCGGTGATCGACCCCTCCAAGACCGTCCCTTCTCCTGGAAAGTGGCTGTACGTCAAGGAGACGATCGCGCCGCTTCGCGAGGAGCCCGCGCCTGCGGTGGACCGGGACAAACGAACCACCCTGGAGCTGTGGAACAGCGTGGACGGCAAGCAGACGGCCCTGGATGACGGCAAGGGCAAGCTCGTCGTCCACGAGACCGGCCCTGGCATCACCGCCGCCGATCTGGGTGAGGCCCCTGTCACTCCAGAGCGGATGCTCGAACGAATCAGGGCGGCCATCGCCGAAGCTCCCGTGCCGCCGGGCGACGACAAGTCAGAAGAACAGCGGATCGTCGAGTCGATCTCCCAGCTCATGAGCGGGCAGTCGCTTGAGCCGGAGGTACGGGCTGCACTGTTCCGCGCGTTGCCGATGATCCAAGGAGTGTCGATCAAGCAAGACGCGGTGGACGCCGCCGGCCGCCATGGGATCGCCTTCGCCTACACAGGCCGGTGGGAGCGCTTCGAGATCATCCTGAACTCGAAGGACTACACCTACCTGGGGAGCTACGGAGAGACCGTCGCCACCCGCACGTACTCTCCGCCTTCCGGAACACGCGAGATCAAGGCGGGCACCCCCGTCGTGTGGACCGCTCATCTGGAGTCCAAGATTGTCGACAAGCCGGGGGAACGCCCATAGAGGCCGCGCTGCCAGCTTGGGAACTCTTCAAGATCATGGCCTCTGAGCAGCGGAAGCGCCGACCTGGGCATATGTCGGTCGAGTGACCATGAGTCCCCGCTGATCCCTCTACGAACGGGCACGCAACCAGCGGCGCACCACCACGTTGGCGAACCCCTGGCCATGGCGGCTCAGGAACCCCATGCCCGTTCACAGAGAGATCGGCGGGAGTCACGGGTAAACGGTCACGTGGATCCCATACCCGTAGTGCGTCGCAGGTGGGCACCTTGATGATCGATCCTTACTCCACCGAGATGATCTCGTCAAGATCTTGATCATATTGGGTTGTTCCCATACGTTTCGATCATCCCACCCTAAACGGGAGCAACAGATGAACGTTGATGTGGTGGTCATGGCTGGAGCCGGAGCTCAAGCCATACTCATCCTGGTTTTCCTGGTCGCTGCACTGTCGAAGATCATCACCCATCGCGAGCTCGGCCAGACCATCGCCCGGCTAGGTCCGGCGGCTCTGGCGAGGCAGGGCACGATCGCCGTGATTTCCGCGGAGCTGCTCGCCGTGACAGGTCTGACGGCGTTTCCGTCCGCCACTTGGCCCAGGGGGCTCATCGCGCTGCTGGCACTGGTGTTCGCAGGTGCCGGAATTCGCGCGCTGAGCAGCGGAGAGAAGATCAAGTGTGGTTGTTTCGGGAACGGCGCCGCCGTTCTCGGCTGGCGGCAGGTGCTGTACCTCCCGCTGTGGCTGGCGCTGGCCGCGATGGCCGAGATGCGCCCGCCGAACTGGACCGGGGAGGAGGGGCTGCTCGGCCTGGCCGTGGCGCTGCTCGTCCTGGTGGCCTGGAAGCTCAGGGCTGAATGGCGGGTCTGGCGCCCGCTGCGGGAGGACCGGCTGGCGATCCCCGAACCGACCCGACCCGAAGCGGAGGTGCCCGCCTCATGACGACGGTACTGCTTATTGTGATCTGTCTGCTGGCCGTGGTGGTGTTCATCCAAATCGGCGCGCAGGTGGAACTGTTTGAACAGGTCAAGCAGATCCGGGCATATCTCGATCTGGAGGACAAGCCCGATCCGGTGGAGCTGGGAAGTCTGGTGGGCAGGAGTCCCAGCAGCTTCGGGTTGCCGGCGGTCCTCGACGAATCCGATGCGGCGGTGGTGCTCTTCGTCTCCAACAAGTGCGAGACCTGCCGCAACCTGGCGTCGGCATTGCGCGGTGGCGCGGTGCCGCCATCGATGTGGGTCGTGGTCGTCCCGGTGTCCGGGGACGGCAACGAGTTCATCACCGAGTTCGAGCTGCACGGGGAGCGGGTCCTCCTCGACGAGGAGGAGCGCATCGTCAACAGCCTCGGGCTCGATCTCACGCCCGTCGCCCTTCATGTCACCGACGGGAAGCTGACACGGGCCCACACGGTGCCGACGGTGAGGCAGATGTATGCGGCCGCCCCTGTCCCCTACAAGATCACTTTGGGTCGAAAGCCCTCTGTGCGGCACTGATCCCAGTCCACCCCATGGTCAGAGAGGCCACGTATGGACGATCTCAACAAGATGTCGTTAGGGAACCCTTCGCACCGGCGAGGGTTCCTCGGCTGGATGGGCAGGGTCGGCGTAGCGGCGATCGGCGCCGTTGCCGGCGTAGCGGCGACGACCAAGACGGCCGAGGCGGCGAACTGGCGCTGCTGCACCCTCGCCAAACCCGACAACTTCTGCAGGACCAACAGCCAAGGGCAGTACATCTGCCCCTCCGGCTACACCATGAAGACGTGGACATGCTGTAGCGGCTCAGGCTCAACCCGGCGGAGGTACGGCTGCGGCGAGTGCACCAAGGGAAGGGACTGCTGGACGGGACCGTTCGCCTGTTCCGCCGGCTGGACCGTCAACCCTAACGGCTGCTGACGACTGACCGGGTGGCCGGTTCTGGCACGAAGCTGTCCGGATCGGCCACTCCGGCGGGAGGATGTCTTGTCTTTCGACACCTGGGTGACCTTCGCGTTGCTCCTACTCGTCGCGAGCGCGGGCTTCGCGCAACTGTTCAGCTTTTGAGGCCTGTCCTTCGTCGGATATCTCCGCCCCCTGGTCCAGGGGAGATCTCCTGGGGAAAAGGCTTGGTATCAGCCGATCCTCATGCTCTCGTTCGGCTTCACCCTCTCGGCCCTGACCATGTACGGCCTGGTCCACCTGCTCGGCTCCGGTGTGTTCGGCGGGATGGGGCACACGGGCGCCAAGTCGGCCGCGGCGCTGGTGATGCTCGGCTGCTTGGTCATCGATTCCGGCCTGTTCGGGCTCAGCACGCCCATGTGGCGACGTCAGACTCCGCGGCAGCACTTCTATCGGTTCGGCCCGGTCAGGGGAGCCCTCCTGTGGGGGCTGGACACCGGCCTGGTGGTGACCACGTTCAGGGTCACCTCGCTGACCTGGGCGGCGCTCGGCGTCACCCTTTTCGGGTTGGTCCCGTGGTGGGTTGGGCTGGCCTACGCACTCGGCTTCACCGTGCCGGCCTTCGCGATGGTGGCGCTCGTGCCGCCATCGAAAGACCCGGTGGAAATCCCCGAGCCGATCTGGCTCATGGACTGGCTCATGGAAAGGGAGAAGCCGATCAGGCGGGTTGCGTTGGCCGTGCTCACGGCCGCGTTGGCAGGGGTTGCCATCTCTGTGTTCCAAGGCTGAGGCGCCGCGTGCGGCGGGCGGCGTCTCGGCTCAGATCAGCACTTGCCGTTGAAGAAGGAGATCTCGCGCTGGACGGTGGCCTTGCCCGGCACACTGAACTCCAACAGGACGCATCGGGGTTCCTTCACATAGAAGCCGCCGACGAAAACCGTGTCGTGGTCGGCGCACGCGGTGAAAGTCACCGCATGGTCGGCCTCGGCCGGGGTGCGGGCGCCCCTGGCCTGCTCGGAATAGAGCAGCCCTGCGCTGTCGTGGAACTTCGCGGGAATGGACAGGGTGATCGTCCCACCCTTCCTGACCATCGCGCCGACCTTGAATCTGTGGTTGCTCCCGTACTCTTCGGCGCGAGCGCTGCCCCACGCGAGCAGCCCTGGGATGACCAGCGGCCCCACTGCGAGGTCGTCTGGCCCGACGGCAACCCCGTCCTCCTCCCCGGACACCTCCACGTTGCGGTTCTCGCAGTTCAGCAGGCGGGGATTGCTGAGGCTTCCCTGCCGCCCCACTTCCTTTCGGGGTCTCGGCTGCAGGCCCGCCTCTCCGACGCCACAGGCCGCCAAGGACGGCAGCAGAGCCGCCAGCGCTGTCCAGGTCAGTTTCCTGCGAACACCCTTGAAGATCACTACCTAGTTGTACACCGGCCGATCGCCAAGGGCCAGGTCCTCCGCGCGTTCAGCGGATCACGACGGCGCGGTGATTGCGGGGGGCATCATGGCAGGCAAGCGATCGCTCCCGGGTCACGGCCAGAACCTGTCCGATCGAGGGTTCGGACAGCCGCCGATCTTGATCGCCGAAAATCGCCACCCTCACGCCAGGCTGGCTGAGATCGCGGTCGGAGACGTCCAGGTGCCTGATGGCCCTCCCGGTCTTCAAAACCGGTGGCACCGAGTATCTCGGCGCGGCGGGTTCGATTCCCGTCCGTCTCCGCCAGACCACACCTTCCGGAGCGCCGTGAGCATCGACGAATTGCTCGCTCAGACACGTGCCGGGCTGCCCCGCGTGCTAGCCGTCGAGATCCGGGCAGCAAGTCCCGTGATATCCCGCTGATCACTCTGCGAACGGGCACGCAACGGGCACGGCGGAGGGCATGGTTCTCACGGCATACCTGTGTTCGTTCAGCCGGGCCGTGGGAGAAAGGTCCTCACACGGCCCGCGCCGACCTGGCCGAGCCGGACCTCCGGCGTGGATGCGCTCACGCTGTGTGCTTCCCGCAGCGCGGGCTCATAGCTTGTAGAGCTTGTTGAACGGCGTGGTGATTCGTTCCTGTCGCGATCCGAAATCGACGAACACGGCGACCTCGTCTTCTACACCAATGACGACGCCAAGACCATATCGATCATGGGTCACCTGGTCGTTCACGCTGAACCGCTCGGCAGGCAGAGCGGGAGGCGGAGGTTTGAAGGGACTTGTGGGCAGGTGACGACGGGGTGCGCCGCTGGCTGGCTTCATCCCCTCAAGTATGTGCTGCCCGAGGGAATGCCCGCTACGGAGGATCGACCAGCTCGCCAAAACGATCAAGGCCCACGCGCGGATGCGACTCCTGACCTGGGCCTCCATGGGTAGAGCGGGTGACGGAAATCGAACCGCGCTGTCAGCTTGGGAACCGGCTACTGATCTTGGCGCCCTGAAACAGACCGCGGCTGCCCGCCTGTTCTGGCATGGATCTGGCACGCGGTCCAGGTCTCCATGGTGCGGCATTGCCAGCCGGGCCTGGCACCATGCAGCGTCATGGAGGTTGATGAGTTCTGGCTCTTCCTTCGGCGGTCCCGGGAAGTGACCAGTGATCCTGATGAGCGCCTGCGGTGGCTGGCCCTTCACCTCGGGCGGAGTCCGCTGGCCCGGATCGTCGACTTCCAGGTCTTGCTCAACCAGATGCGACGACGATCCGACACATACGACATGTGGGAAGCCGCCAACCTGATCTTCGGTGGCTTCTGGGCGTTCCCCCTTGAATGCGGACACCTTGGAGACTGGATCTTGAGGTCCAGGGGAAGAGATGTCCCTGATGGTGATGAAGAACTACCCGCCCGAGTTCAAGGCCGACGCGGTGGCGTATAACCGACGCCGATCCCAAGGTCCGCGTCGGTGTGACTCAGAACCCACTCACCACAATAGATCGACACCGCCTTCTCGCAAACGACAAGTCCGCAGCCGTGCGCGCGGCAGCAGTGCAGTCTGGAAAGCTCCCTCACGACGAACTGCAACGCCTTGCCCACGATCGCTCGGTCAACGTGCGATGGTGGCTGGCCACATGGCCCACCACACCGGAAGCCGTCTTGCGGGTTCTCGCAGAGGATCCTCATCACGATGTGGAGACCCAAGCCCAAGCGAGACTCAGGAAGAATGCCTAGCTTGTTACTGGCCCGAGAAGATCGAACGAGCTCGTATACGGCCGAGGTCCAGACATCGAATCCATCGGTCCACCTGGGCTTTCATGCTGAGAGCGGGTGACGGGAATCGAACCGCGCTGTCAGCTTGGGAAGTCTCGAACGATCTTGACTGTTGAGCTGGGGAAACGCTGACCTGCGGGGAGCGGTCCGGCTGCCGTGGTTCCCCGTGAGTCCCCCTCGTTCCCTCTGCTGACGGGCACGCACCGGGCCCGGCCTACTCGTAGATCGTTGCCGCTCCCAGCGCGTTGGCGAAGAACGACCAGGAGGCATCGTCAGGTGCAGGACGACCCGTGTTCGCGTAGTAGCCCGGGGACGACCTGATCCAGGCGGCCAGCGCTTCCAAGAAACGCTCCAAGCGGTCGTTCTCCCAGACCGCTCCGTCGATCAGCTCTGCGTGGAGGGCTTCAACGTAGCGGGCGAGATCTTCGCGGGTCTCGACGGCTTCGGCGGCGGCCGGCGATATGTCGTTCTGCCCCATGAACTCCATAGTGGAGGGCTAACAGCAAGCCCGCACCAGGCCCCTACCCCAGCCACCGACAGACCGGTGGTGATGAACACGCCCATGGTGATCCTCCCGGAGCCGGAGGGCTCTCGCCGGAGGCGTGGGCTGTACGGTCGTCCACATGGATCCGCAGTACGCCGCGGACGCCCGTCACATCTGGAAGACCTACGTGCCGCCGCGAGGGCAGGCCGACACCGTTCAGGGCGAGTTGCTGCGGGCGGTGGAGAAGCTTCGCGACGAAGCCCAGCGCAACGGCAACGTCAGCTGGGACGAGCACCACGAGCGGCTTCTGGCCTATCTGAGCGAGAGACTCATGGGCTCAGAGTCGTTCGATGCGGAGACGTCACGGCAGTTGCTCGCGGATCTGAGGCGTCTGGTGGACTTCGAGCGTCCGTGCGTTGATGACGAGCCCTTCGACCGCATCACGTACCGCGTTGTTGACTGGTGCCGTACCCATCCCGAGTCGGTGCCGCATGAGCATGATCCGGAGTTGCGGCGCTGAAGCCCGCTGGTAGCGGCGCGGCTCTGAGGCGGCGAGTTTGTTCGGTACGGCAGGTGCGGCGCCGCGCCGCGCCGCCGCTTTGGTGACCATCAGCCCGCCCAGGTTGGAAGCAGGCAAGCGCATTGTCAGCATCCCGGTTATCCTGCTCCCGGACCTCCGCAAGCACATGGGACGTACGCCGAGAAGGGTGAGCTCGGACACGTCTTCGTCGGGCCCAAGGGTGCCAAGCTCCGACGCGCGAACTTCGCCCGTGTCGGGGCGGCGGCGCTGAAGAAGGCCAAGCTCAGCGGATTTCACTTCCATGATCTCCGTCACACCGGAAACACCTTCGCGGCCCAGTCCGGTGCGACCCTTCGGAACCTGATGACTCGCTTGGGCCCTCGTCCACCCTGGCGGCGCTGATCTACCAGCACACCGCGATGGAGCGCGACCGGGCCATCGCCGACGCCTTGGGCAAGCTGGCCCGAGAAGGCCCTGAAGCCCGGAAGACGACCAAGATCCAGACGGATCGGGCATGTAACGGGCACGGAAGATCGAACGGAGCCGTGGAAACGATCAAAGCCAGGTCGGGAATCAACCCCTGACCTGGCTTTTCGTTCTTGGAACGCGTGACGGGAATCGAACCCGCGCTGTCAGCCTGGGAACTCTTTCGAGATCATGGGCTCTCGGCAGGGAAACGCCGACCTGGGCATATATCGATCGAGTCGCCATGAATCCCCTGACTCCCCCCGGTCACCGAGCGAACGGGCACGCAACGGGCACGCAGGGCAACGCTTAGGGAGCGGTCAGGACGAGAAACGGGATAGTCACCCTGATAGGGAGCTCCAGTTCGAGGTCTGCCTGGTGTACCCGATGAAGCCTGTACTCGGAGGCTACGGCATCGAGATGGAACTCCTTCACCTCGATGATTTCGTACTTCTCGTC
Organism: Nonomuraea sp. SYSU D8015; assembly: GCF_008065375.1. Taxonomy (GTDB): domain Bacteria; phylum Actinomycetota; class Actinomycetes; order Streptosporangiales; family Streptosporangiaceae; genus Nonomuraea. Next base: position 131,080 of record NZ_VJYI01000018.1, on the reverse strand, counting down.
GAGCAAGATGAGCAGGTAGAGCGGGATTCCAGCGGCGGCATACTGCGTGCGTTTGTCAGTGAGATCTTCCCGGACGGTCCCAGGTGAGGAGACCTCGACGACGGCCAGAGTCTGGGACGCATCCGGCTTTTGACCAGGATCCTCCAAACACTTGTAGACCACCACATCCGGACGTCGGAAGGTGAACTTGGGAACCCGCCAGAGCACGACGTCGATATCGGTCTCAACGCTCAGACAAGGCCCGCTCATCGGACGAGCGGCTTCCAGTGAGCCAGCGAGACGACGGGCTATGCGGTTGTGCTGCGGAGCAGGTGACTCGCACTTGATTACATGCCCGTGGACTACCTCGATGCTTCTGGCGATGTCCTCTGGCAACGCTTGATACTCTGCTTCGCTCATGACTTCGGGAAGTGACTCGTACCAGGAAGGGGTTGCCATGCCGGTCTCCCTCGCTTGAGGCTGACATCGAAGATCGGCTAACTGGAAGACGTGGAGCGGGGTACGGGAATCGACCCGCGCTGTCAGCTTGGGAACCGCACCGATCACGGCCACCGTACCATCGGGAGCCTGGCTGGCGGGGACGTCGGACAGGGCATGCGCGGGCCCTCGCCCTCTGACTTCCTCGGTGCACGACAATCAGCCCGTGGAAGGCCGAAGCTGGTCCCTGACCACGGACAAAGCCAGGTCGGGGATCAACCCTGACCTGGCTTTTCGTATGTGGAGCGGGTGACGGGAATCGAACCCGCGCTGTCAGCTTGGGAATTGCAGGGATCTTGGCTTGTGGACGCGCTGACCTGCGACTGAGGCCGGCCGTGAGTGACCGTGGTTGACCCCTCGTCACCGCGCTTAATGGCACGCTAATGGCACGGCGGTCAAATGCTCTTTGTTCAACGGAGCGGGAGCGCTCGCACTCTGATGCCTGCGGGGGCAAAGGCCACGATCGCACCCGTAGACAGGTGAGGGTCGAGGACATCAAGGTGGTTAAGGATGATATTCACCAGCTCAGGCGGTCGAAGCTCAAGGATCTCCCGCACAAGCATGACCGAGGGCTTGGTGGTACGGGCCTGAGCCAAAAGTGCGCCGAAGTCTGTATCCGCCGAGACGATGACCCGGTCGTCCGCCATGGCAAGGGCCATGATCGTGGAGTCCGGCGCACTCGTCGCTTGGAGATCGCGCACGTGCACCGCATCGTGACCGGCCTTCGCCAGCAGTTCAGCGACGCGCGGTGAGAGGTTCTCATCAATCAGGAAGTTCACGCCGGCTCTCGGAGGCGGTAGAAGTGGACGTTCGTGGAGGCCGCTGCGTATTCCAGCCCCTGCTTGATGTCCTCGCGTTCGAGGTCGGGGTAGTCCGACAAGATCTCATCGAAGGTCCATCCAGCCGCGACGAGCCGTACCACCGTCTCCACGGTGATCCGCAGCCCTCGGATGGTCGGTTTGCCTTCGAGCTTGTCGGGCTCGACAGTGATCCGATCGAAGTTCATGGTGTCTCCCCTCCATCTCGATACTGCCAGCTCGCACCTGTGCTAGCGACCGCGATACCACGGCGACATGAAGAGAGATGAGGAAGATCAAGGAAACCGGCCAGTGCCAGAGGCCTGGCTGAGCTTTCTGTGGAGCGGGTGACGGGAATCGAACCCGCGCTGTCAGCTTGGGAACCGGCTACTGATCTTGGTGTCCTGAGCGGGGAGAACGGGGGTCCTGGTCAGACCGCGACGAGTGGCCGTGAGTGACCCTGAATGACCTTGACCTGCCGTTCGTTCTGGCACGCATCTGGCACGAGGATCAGCTCTCCGACCTGGGATTGAAACGCACTGCGCGCACCCCGCCCGCCTCGGCCCCATGAGGACCCGCCGATCTTGAGCACTTCCCCCTCCCTGAGCTGGAGATCCACTCCAGAGGCGATTGTTGACTCGGCACTACAGACCCTCGGGCGACGCGTGCGTGTAGCGGTTGAGCGTGGTCGAGGTCGACGAAGCGGGTATCCGGCCTGGCCTTGCCCGAATCACTGCCATACCCGCGATATACCGCCCCTCGCTAGCGTTGGCCGTGTCAACAACCCGCATGTGGCGGGCGTTTCTTGCTGCCCAACCGGCAGCATCCAAAATCGCCGCGATATCCCCAAGGAGATTGATGGATTCCCGTGCCTTCATCCGAGCCGCAGCTGTGGCGGCAGCTGTGCTCACCATGACTGTCGCCACACCGGCCGCCGCCGCTCCGGCGGCCAACGCCGCGCCCTCCTGCGTCAATGTCCAGCATGGGAGGACCTTCTACGAGGAGACCGCCTTCGGAAAGTACTATCACCACTGGGTGAAGATCACGAACAACTGCGCCAGCAAGAAGAAGCTCAAGGTGGACTGGAGGGGGGCCTTTATGCCCGACTCGAAGTGCACCACGATCAACAAGGGCAAGAGCGCAGAATTCACCAAGAACGGCAAGTGGGACGCCTACGCCGGGTGGTACGGCTGCTGAGCTGACCCGTAGGGCATTCAGCTCCTCACCGGGTTCTGGCGGAGAACGCCAGCCCAGCCCGGTAGAAGACCACACCGAAGCTCCCGGCCGACGGCCTGCCACCCAGCAGATCGCCGACCGGGAGCTTCGCTGTGTTCCGCGTCCTGGGCTGAAGGCGTGGCACGGCATCGCGAGCCGCTACGACAAGATGCCCGAGAGCGATCTCGCTGGCCTCCACCTGCGAGGAGTAGTGATCTGGATGCGCAGCCTCCAATGATCACGACTCAACACAGGCCCTAGCGGACCTCCTGCGGTGCTGACCCAGGCAGCACTGATGCCCCGCTTTCGATGCATGATCGTTCTTGCTAGGGCACAGAGTATGGGCAGCAGTCAAATCCCGAAAGGGCGCACAGACGATCCGCTGTCTCGCTGTCTACCTACGACGACACGACCGAGTCAGCAGCCACATGCTTGGCTTCGCGACCTGAGGACACCGCTATCCGGTGAGCCGGTGCTGAGGAACGAAGCACCGGATCGTCGATCGCCCCCAGCCACTACCTGAGGCCAGCCCACGCGTGGCGATCGTAGGGCTGCATTCGTGCGGCGGCGTGACGCTGGGGTCGGTGAGCTTGCTCAGTACGGCGGGCGCCACGATCGGCGTGGCGGTCCGTGCTGCTGCCGCCCGGGACCGGCCCCCAGGCCGCATGCCCGGGCGGCGGGCAAGCGACGGGCCGCTGTACGGCGGCGCGGCGCGCCGCCGCTTGATACCTACAAGAACTATTCGGCAATGTTCCGATCGAGCACCTGTCCTGTCTCGCTTGATGGTTGACACTCTGGCCTGGCTTGATGCTTGACACCTTGATCGTCTTCTGTGCCTGCTCGTGGCGTTATCGACGCTTCGGGGGAGGCTCAGGTGGCATTGGTGGAGTTGAGCGTCGTGGAGCAGCGCTATCATGCGGTGATTGAGGTGTTGTCGGGGGCGAAGGTCACCGATGTGGCCGGCCGGTATGGGGTGTCGCGACAATCGGTGCATGCCTGGGTGCGCCGGTATCAGGACGGCGGCCTGGCAGGGCTGGCCGACCGTTCGCATGCGCCGAGGGCGCATCCGATGCAGACGCCGGCCGCGATCGAGGCGCTGATCTGTGAAGTCCGTTTCGAGGGGGACCACCTGCCCATCTGGAACGACGGCTACGTGGACCCAGAGACGGGCGAGGTCCTACGCACCTGAGACGAAGCACTCGACCAGCTCGACGACGAGCCCATGCACGTGATCCGCTTCGGCGATCAGGTGGACGTCAAGGGCGTGCTCGCCGGGTCGCCGGACGCCGATCAGTGCATCCGGTACCTGTCCAAGTACCTGACGAAGAGCCTCGGCGAGACCCTGGACGGTCAGGCTCAGCGGGAGCACGCGGCGGCCGAGGACGACCGGATCATCTCCCGCAACCCGTGCAGGATCCGCGGGGCCGGCGACGAGCACGCCGAAGAGCGACCGGTCCTGTCCGTGGGGCAGGTCTTCGAGCTGGCTGACAAGGTCGGGCGCCGCCCGGTAGGCAGCATTCGCGGGCTCAAGAGAGGTGAGGGGCACCGCATCCGGTTCCAACGGCATGGGGAGATGCGGACTTACCCGGAGGTCTTCCCGACGCGAGCAGAAGCCGAGCGAGCGCTGTGGCGGATGATCGACACCGGTCAGGCCGACTGCACGCACGATCGGCGGTACAGGGCTTTCGTGCTCCTGGCCACCTTCGCGAGCCTGCGATGGGGCGAGATCACCGCGCTGACCCGAGCGGACCTCGACCCCGACGCGGGTACGGTCCGCGTTCGCCTGGCTTATGTGGAACGCTCCACTGGCGAGCTGGTCCTTGGTCCGCCCAAGTCCAAGGCGGGCAAGCGCATCGTCGGCATTCCGCAGGCCATCATCCCGGCCCTGAAGGAACACCTGCGGCTCTACGTGAAGCCTGACGCGGGAGCGCTGATCTTCACCGGGGTCAAGGGCGGTCCGATGCGCCGGAGCGGATTCAACAAGCTCTCGGGATGGGTCGAGGCGGTGAAAGCGATCGGTGTTCCGGGGCTGCACTTCCATGATCTCCGTCACACGGGAAACATGATCGCGGCGGACTCGGGCGCGGGCCTCAAGGACCTCATGGCACGCATGGGACACGACAACGTCCGCGCCGCGATGATCTATCAGCACGCCGTCCGGGGAGCCGACAAGCTGATCACCGAAGCCATCGACAAGCACCTGATCGGGCACGAACGGGCACGCGACGAGGACGACGACGACCCGCCCGGCCTGCTGGTTCCCGCCGGGTGACCACGAGCCCTAATGGCACGCGGAGATCAACAGCTCTAGAAGACAACGAAGCCCAGGTACCGAATCCATCGGTCTACCTGGGCTTTCTGGCTGAGAGCGGGTGACGGGAATCGAACCCGCGCTGTCAGCTTGGGAAGCTGATGTTCTGCCATTGAACTACACCCGCGCACGACCCGAAGTCGCGTCCCTCACTGTACCGGAAACTCGGCCCACAACAGCAATCCCGGGACGCCGAAGTTTGGACCCGGGCGGTAAGTTGCTCTGCGTGCTGCTATCTGACCGCGACATCCTTGCCGAGCTCGACGCCGGCCGGCTCGTCATCGATCCCTTCGACCGGGACATGATCCAGCCCTCCAGCATCGATGTACGGCTCGACCGGTTCTTTCGGGTGTTCGAGAACCATCGGTACCCGCACATCGATCCGTCGGTGGAGCAGCCGGATCTGACGCGGATGGTGGAGCCCAGTGGCGACGAGCCGTTCATCCTGCATCCGGGGGAGTTCGTGCTGGCCTCCACCTATGAGGTGATCACGCTGCCGGACGATCTGGCGTCGCGGTTGGAGGGTAAGAGCTCGCTGGGACGGCTCGGGTTGTTGACGCACTCGACGGCCGGGTTCATCGATCCGGGGTTCAGCGGGCACGTGACCCTGGAGTTGTCCAACGTGGCGACCCTGCCGATCAAGTTGTGGCCGGGGATGAAGATCGGGCAGCTGTGCGTGTTCAAGCTCAGCTCGCCGGCCGAGCACCCCTACGGGTCGGACAAGTACGGGTCGCGCTACCAGGGGCAGCGGGGGCCCACGCCGTCCAGGTCTTACCGGAACTTTCACCGCACGAAGATATGAACAAGATGAACATCAGGTGAACAGCTAGAGAACATCGAGGTGGTCGAGGGGCGATTCGTCATCTCTGGCGGGTGCGTATGGACTGGTCAAGAGGGGTGCGAGCTGCGAAAACCCTCGAAACTACCTACTTTCGCGGTGTTGCACAACATACGGCGGGTAGCCATTAGGCGAAGGGGACATGAAGTTCGCATTTCGCCTGGTAGGCCGTACCCTCTTCCACGGACCATCCCCGCACATCTGGAGAACGACGTGCGCCTGCGTCTCACGCCACGTGAGGACAGCTACTACGACCTGTTCGCCGACTCCGCGAACAACCTGGTCACGGCATCACGCCTGCTGGTGGAGATCATCAGCGATGGCTCGGACAGGGAAGCCCTGGCCGAGAAGATGCGCGCCTGCGAGCACGCCGGCGACGAACGCACCCATGCGATCATGAACCGGCTCAACGAGAGCTTCATCACTCCGTTCGACCGTGAGGACATCTACCGCCTCGCGTCCAACCTCGACGACGTGATGGACGCCATGGAGGCGGCCTCCGATCTGATCGTGCTGTATCAGATCGATCACCTGCCGAAGGACGTCGTCAGGCAGGTCGAGGTGCTCGAGCGGGCCGCGGAGCTGACGGCCGAGGCCATGCCGCGGCTGCGGTCGATGAAGAACCTCAACGAGTACTGGATCGAGGTCAACCGCCTGGAGAACCAGGGCGACCAGGTCTACAGGAGGCTGCTGGCGAAGCTGTTCAGCGGCGAGTACGACGCCCTCACGGTCATGAAGATGAAGGAGGTCGTCGACGCCCTCGAGGAGGCGGCCGACGCCTTCGAGCACGTGGCCAACACGGTCGAGTCGATCGCGGTCAAGGAAAGCTAGGCCCAGTGGACCTCACGCTCGCCCTCGTCATCGGCGTGGTCGTCGTCGCTCTGGTCTTCGACTACACCAACGGGTTCCACGACGCGGCGAACGCCATCGCGACCTCCGTCTCGACCCGGGCCCTCACCCCCAGGGCCGCGTTGTTCATGGCCGCGGCCATGAACTTCATCGGCGCCCATCTGGGCACCCAGGTCGCCTCGACGGTCGGCAAGGGCATCATCGACGCGCCGAACGGCTCACACGGCTTGGTCATCGTGGCCGCGGCGCTCATCGGCGCGATCACCTGGAACTTGATCACCTGGTATTTCGGCCTGCCTTCGTCCTCCAGCCACGCGCTGATCGGCGGACTGGTCGGCTCGGCGCTGGCCTCGGCCAGCGTGGTGCACTGGGACGGCGTCCTCGAGAAGGTCGTCATCCCGATGGTGCTCTCACCGACGATCGGGTTCAGCCTCGCCGCTCTGATCATGATCGCAATTTACTGGATCTTCCGCAACCGCCAGCCGGGCAAGACCAACCGCGGCTTCCGTTACGCGCAGACCGTCTCGGCCGCCGCCATGGCGCTCGGGCACGGCCTGCAGGACGCGCAGAAGACGATGGGTGTGATCTTCCTGGCTCTCGTCGTCGGCGGCTACGTCGCGCCGGACGATCCCATCCCGCAGTGGGTCATCCTGGCCGCGGCGGCTGCGATCTCCCTCGGCACGTACGCCGGTGGCTGGCGCATCATGCGCACGCTGGGACGCCGCATCATCGCCCTCGACCCGCCACAGGGCTTCGCGGCGGAGACGGCGGCGTCGACCGTTCTGTACGTGGCGGCCATGGGGTTCGGGGCGCCGATCTCCACCACGCACACGATCACCTCGGCGATCATGGGTGTCGGCGCCACCAAGCGGCTCAGCGCCGTGCGGTGGGGCGTGGCCGGCAACATCGTGACCGCCTGGATCCTGACCATCCCGGCCGCCGCCCTGGTAGCCGCCCTCTCCTACTTCGCCCTCCACGCGCTGGTGGAATAACCCCCTTACGCGACCGCGTACATCACGTCCACGTCCCAGCGGGCGAAGCCCAGGGACTCGTACAGCCTGATCGCCGCCGTGTTGGCCTCGTCCACGTACAACATCGCCTGGGCGAGGCCGCGCGCCCGCAGATGGCTCAGACCGGCCAGGGTGAGCGCCCGGCCCAGGCCGGTGCCCTGCTGCGAGGGGTCCACGCCGACGACGTAGACCTCGCCGAGCGGCTCGTGGCCGTGCTCGGACGAGCCGTGGATCTTCGTCCAGTGGAAGCCGGCCAGCCGGTCGCCGCGGAAGGCCAGGAAGAAGCCCTCCGGGTCGAACCAGGGCTCCCGCTCGCGCCGCAGCAGGTCGTCCATCGTCCATGCCCCCTGCTCCGGGTGGTGGGCGAAGGCCGCGGCGTTGACCTTGAGCCAGGACTCCTCGTCTTGACCGGGCACGAACGTCCGCAGCCGCACGCCGTCCGGGAGGACGTACGGCTCCAAGGGGGCGAACAGGGAGCGGCGCATCTGCCAGAGCGAGCGGACGCGTTCGAAGCCGAACCTGGCCGCCAGCGCCCCGGCGGCCGCGTGGCCGCCGTGCGCCCACAGGCGGAGCCTGCCGTCGGTCAGGTCCAGCACGGACCGCAGGAGGCCGGCCCCGTGACCCTTCCTGCGATGATGGGGATGGATGACCAGCTCGGCGCTCGGGCCCTCGACCTCGTCGGTCGGGTCCACGTGGGCGTAGCCGACCAGGGCGTCGTCGTACAGGAGGAGTGAGCGGGCCTGGGGGTCGCCGCCGTACCGCAGGTGGAGCATCACGTGCTCGTTGAGCGGACGGACGCCGTCGGCGTCCGTCGCCGCCTGCACGAGGCCGAGGACCTCGGCGATCTCCGCCTCGTCGAGCCGTTCCCTGATCTTCACGCGCGCGTTCACACCAGAACTCTAGGCGTATGACTGGCAAATACCGCCATGTGGCCGTCCGGCAAATCGTTCCTTTGCGACATTGGTCGCACAGGATCCCACCGTAACGTCTAAGGCCATGACGTCTCGATCCCTCCTCCGGCTGGCACTGGCCGGAGCCGTCGCCTCGGGGGCGGTCCTGCTCGCCACCCTCCCGGCGGACGCGAGCAAGGCCGCGCGCACGGTCCCCGTACGGCTGCTCGCGCTCAACGACTTCCACGGCCACCTCGAGCCCCCGACCGGGTCGTCCGGCCGCATGGTGGACGAGCACGGCCACACCGTGGACGCGGGCGGTGCGGCGTACATCGCCACGCACATGAAGGCACTGGCCGACCAGAACACCATCGCCGTGGCCCAGGGCGACCTCATCGGCGCGACACCGCTGATCTCGGCGGCGTACCACGACGAGCCGTCCGTCGAGTTCATGGACAAGCTGGGGCTCAAGGTGGCCGCGGTGGGCAACCACGAGTTCGACGAGGGGTACGCCGAGCTGCGCCGCATCATGGACGGCGGCTGCCACCCGGTCGACGGCTGCTCGCCGGCCGGCGAGTGGAAGGGAGCCAAGTTCGACTACGTCGGCGCGAACGTCCTCTTCAAGAACCCCAACGAGAGGACGGACGCGCTGTCCGCCGTCACCAAGCTCGGCCTCCAGCACAGCCAGGTCAAGAAGCTGCTGTCGGAGTGGGGCGTGCCCGCGCTGCCGCCGGTCAGCGTCAAGTGGATGAACGGCGTGCCGATCGGCTTCATCGGGCTCGTCACGCAGACCACGCCGAGCATCGTCACGAGCGAGGGCATCAAGGACCTCAAGTTCGTGGACGAGGTCAAGGCCGGGAACGTCGCCTCCAAGCTCCTCAAGCTCGTGGGCGTGAAGGCGCAGGTCGTGCTCGTGCACGAGGGCGACCAGGTGACCTCCGGCCAGTCGCCCGACGCGTGCAGCGCCATCCCGGGGCTGGGCAACCGCATCGCCACGCAGGTCGACGCCGAGGTCGACCTCGTGCTCAGCGGGCACTCGCACCAGGCGTACCTGTGCAAGGTCAAGGACCCGGCGGGCAACGACCGCGTCTACTCGCAGGGCGGCTCGTTCGGACGGGTCATCACGCAGGTGGACATGAACGTGAACGTCCGGACGCGTGACATCGAGCGCGCCTCCGTCGTGGCGGACAACCACGTCGTCACGCGGACAGTCCCCGCCGATCCTGAAATTTCTGCCTTCGTGCAGACGTGGAAGGACCGCGTCGCGCCCGTGGCCAACAAGGCGGTCGGCACGATCTCCACCGACATCACCAACACGGCGGCGCCTTCCGGGGAGTCGCCTCTCGGCAACCTCATCGCCGACGCCCAGCTGGCCGCCACCAAGACGGGCGGCAACGCGCAGATCGCCCTGATGAACCCGGGCGGGGTGCGGGCGTCGCTGACGTACGCCAACTCGTCGGCGAACGAGGGCGACGGCGTCGTGACGTACGGCGAGGCGTTCGCCGTGCAGCCGTTCAACAACCTCATGCAGGTCGTGACGCTGACCGGCGCCCAGCTGAAGACGCTGCTGGAGCAGCAGTTCACCGGCGGGCCCAACAACCAGGCGTTCACCAAGATCCTGCAGCCCTCGGCGAACTTCGCCTACACCTACAGGCGGAGCGCCCCCTGGGGCTCCAAGGTGTCGGACATGAAGATCGACGGCGTGCCGGTGACGGACACGCAGACGATCCGCGTCGCGGCGAACAACTTCCTGGTGGGCGGCGGCGACGCGTTCCTCGCCTTCCGGGACGGGACGGAGCTGTGGAGCGGGCCGCTGGACATCGACGCGTTCGTCGACTACCTCGGCAAGAACAGCCCCATCGCCCCGCCCGCCACCAACCGCATCACCGCGGTCGACTAGCTCCTCACTCGTCGGGCCCGCTCCCTCTCACGGGGGCGGGCCCCTTTCCGTCCCTCGGCAGACGCCATCGCTATGATCACGTCTCCCGACCTCAGAGGAGACGACCGTGCCCCCTGACAGACCCATCCGCGAAAAGGTCCTTTGCTACATCGTCCGGGATGGGCGTCTGCTGGTCTTCAGGCACACGGACTACAGCTACGAGGAGGTCGGCATCCAGGTGCCCGCCGGCACCATCAAGCCGGGGGAGGACCCGGAGCAGGCCGCACTCAGGGAGGCGCGGGAGGAGACCGGCCTCCACGATTTCACCGTCGTCAGGAAGCTCGGCACGTTCGAGTACGACATCACCCCGGCCCGTGCCGAGATCCATCGCCGTCACGTCTTCCACCTGGCCCTCCACCAGGACACTCCGGAACGATGGGCCAGCCAGGAGGACAACGACGGGGAAGGGGAGCCGATCCGGTTCGAGTGCTTCTGGATCCCGCTCGAACACGGCCACATCCTCGAAGGCGGCCAGGGCATGCTCCTCTCCCGGATCTTCGACGATGCGTGAGATTCTGCTGCTTCCCGGCGGCGGCCGGACGAGCCGTGACTGGACGCGGGCGATGCCGTTCCTGCAGGCGGCGGGTCTGCGCACGGTGGCGGTCGACCTGCCCGAGATGGGCACATGGTCGTGGCCGGGCGCGCTGGCCGCCGTGGCGGCGGCGATCGAGGAGCACGGCATGGACCGGCCCGCCGTGGCCGGGCACTCGCTGGGCGGGCTGGTCGCCGCTCTCTGGGCGACCGAGCATCCCGAGTGTCCGCTGGCCGTCAACCTCGACGGGCACACGAACCCGACCGGTCCGTACGAGGGGATCGACCCCGTCGAGGGCGAGCGGATCATGCGTGACTTCCTCACCGCGGAGGCCACCGATCCGGCCGTGGCGCACCTGGTCGCCGAGATGGATGTGCTCGACCTGTTCGCGACGTACCGGGCGGCGCGGTGTCCGTTGCTGGTGGTCTCCTCGACCGCGACGGACCTGGAGGAGTTGTTGCCACCGGACGTCGCAGAGGTGTTCACCGCCTATCGGCGCGGCTTCGCCAGAGAGCTCGCCGCGACCGCCGCGGCCACACCCCTCCTGACCCTGGCCGACCTGCCCACCGGCCACTACGTGCACATGGAGTCGCCTGAGGAGGTCGCGCGGCTGATCGCGGGGGCCGCGAAATCCCTTTGACCGGAAGACCGTCCGGCGATCATCCTCGGCGGATGCACATCGAGTTCACGAAGATCTCCGCCGGAGACGGCGACGCGCTCGCCGACTTCCTGACGGGCGAGGAATGGCCCTACCACGCGGGCACGCAGGACCGCGAGACCATCGCCCGACGGCACGCCGAGGGCCGCAACGACGACGAGGAGGAGCGGACGTTCTGGGTGCTGGCGGACGGCGAGCGGGCGGGGCTGGTCCGGCTGCAGGACCTCGCCGACGACACACCCATGTTCGACCTGCGGATACGCAAGGCGTGGCGCGGGCGCGGGCTCGGCACGGAGGCCGTCGCCTGGCTCACCCGCCACCTCTTCACCGAGCTGCCCGATGTGCTCCGCATCGAGGGCCACACGCGCCGCGACAACCACGCGATGCGAGCGGTGTTCCGCAGGAGCGGGTACGTGAAGGAGGCCCACTACCGGGAGGCCTGGCCGGCCCCGGGCGGGACGCGCCACGACGCGGTCGCGTACGCGATCCTCCGCCGTGACTGGGTGTCCGGTACCGTCACCCCGCCCGACTGGGACGACGAACCCGCTACCTGAGCGGCGGGACGGCGACGCGCCCCTGGCCCGCTCGCCCGGGCCAGGGGCGCGTCTGCTCCCTGGAATCACGCATAGAGGAAGTAGTAGTTGTACTGACCCACGCACCTCCAGTAGCCCCACCACCCTTGGTCGTAGCCGTACCGTCCGGCCCGCTCGCAGTCCAGGTAGTCGTAATAGACGCCGCGCAGCTGCTCCGCGGCGAGCGCCGGGGCGGCGTTGACCGACGACAACAGCCCGGTGGCCAGGACGGCCGAGACGAGCAGAGCACGCGCCTTGCGCATCGATCCTCCTGCGGCGGGACGGGGAGCCGGGGTATCGCCGCGATTGTGACCCACGGGCTGCCCTTCGCAGAGCGTCACGGCCGCCCGGGGGCGGGGCTCCGGCGGCCGGATCGGCCGTGACCTGCCGCGATCCGCGGCTGTAACGCTGAAACTTTCAGGCGCGGCGGCAAGCGTTTCAACGGCCACTACACCGGGTAAGGCCGACGTTAATTTTCTGAGCTACCTGATTTTCAGGAGCCACAGATGCCCCGTATCACGCTCACGCCCGCGGCCCGTGAAGCGCTGCGCGACGACGAGGTGGTCTTCTTCGACTGGCACGTGACCGGCCTCTGCTGTGCGGACGCCGGCGAGTTCTCGGTCAGGCCACTGCGCCGCTCCCGGCTTCCCAAGCGGGCGCGCAGCCTCGAAAGCGATCTGGTGTACGCGCATCCGACCGCCTGGGTGCATCTTGCCGAGCTTCCGGTGACGATCGACTGCCGTCCGCTGTGGCGCTGGCGGCGCTTCACCTCCGATCTGCCGCCGGACGCCGGACTGCGCTGCTGCCTGGGGCGGCCTCTATATGGCCCTCTATCTGGGAGGTAACCGGTGAAGCTGCGCTCGGTCATCATCTGGACGCTCGTCGCCGTCGTGGGTGCTGTCGGGTGGGCGGTGCTCGCCCTGTCCAGAGGTGAGAACGTCAACGCGGTGTGGCTCCTGTGCGCCGCGCTCGGCTCGTACGCCATCGCCTATCGGTTCTACGCCCGCTTCATCGTGCGCAAGGTGCTGCGGGCCGACGACCGCCGCGCCACTCCGGCCGAGCGGCTCAACAACGGCATCGACTATCACCCGACGGATCGGCGGATCCTGTTCGGGCACCACTTCGCCGCCATCGCAGGGGCGGGGCCGCTGGTCGGGCCGGTGCTGGCGGCCCAGATGGGCTACCTGCCCGGCACCATCTGGATCATCGCGGGCGTGATCTTCGCCGGGGCCGTACAGGACATGGTGATCCTGTTCTTCTCGATGCGGCGCAACGGCCGCAGCCTCGGCCAGATGGCGCGTGAGGAGATCGGGCCGGTCGGCGGCGCGGCGGCGCTCGTCGCGGTCTTCGCCATCATGATCATCCTGCTGGCGGTGCTGGCGCTCGTGGTCGTCAACGCGCTCGCGCAGTCGCCGTGGGGCGTCTTCTCCATTGCGATGACCATCCCGATCGCCCTGTTCATGGGCTTCTACCTGCGGGTGATCCGGCCCGGCAAGGTCGTCGAGACCAGCGTGATCGGCGTCGGGCTGCTGATCCTGGCGATCGTGGCGGGCGGCTGGGTGCAGGAGTCCAGCTGGGCGCCGATCTTCACGCTGAGCCCGTCCGCGCTGGCGTTGTGGCTGATCGCGTACGGCTTCGTCGCCGCCGTGCTGCCCGTGTGGATGCTGCTCGCGCCGCGTGACTATCTGTCGACGTTCATGAAGATCGGCACCATCGTGCTGATCGCGATCGGCATCGCCGTCACGCTGCCGCCGCTGCAGACCACCGCCTTCACCGACTTCGCCTTCAGCGGTAAGGGGCCGGTGTTCGCGGGATCGCTGTTCCCGTTCGTGTTCATCATCATCGCCTGCGGGGCGTTGTCGGGGTTCCACTCGCTGATCTCCTCCGGCACCACGCCCAAGATGATCCAGAAGGAGACCCAGGTCCGGATGATCGGGTACGGCTCCATGTTGATGGAGTCGTTCGTCGCCGTCATGGCCATCACGGCGGCCTGCGTGCTGTCCCCGGGGCTCTACTTCGCCATGAACTCGCCCGCCGGCGTCGTCGGGACCACCGTCCAGACCGCCGCCGAGGCGGTCACCAACATGGGCTTCGTGATCACGCCCGAGCAGTTGCAGGCCGCGGCGGCGGCCGTACAGGAGCAGACGCTCGTCGCCCGGACCGGTGGCGCGCCCACGCTGGCCGTGGGCATCTCGCAGATCTTCTCCGGGTTCCTCGGGGGAGCGGGGCTGCAGGCGTTCTGGTACCACTTCGCGATCATGTTCGAGGCGCTGTTCATCCTCACCACCGTCGACGCGGGCACCCGGGTGGGCCGCTTCATGCTCCAGGACACTCTGGGCAACGTCTGGAAGCCGATAGGGCGGGTGAGCTGGTGGCCGGGGCTGGTGGCGGCCAGCGCGATCGTCGTGGCGGCCTGGGGCTACTTCCTCTACCAGGGCGTCAACGACCCGCTCGGCGGCATCAACCAGCTCTTTCCGCTCTTCGGCATCGCCAACCAGTTGCTCGCGGCGGTGGCGCTCACCGTGGCCACGACCCTGCTGATCAAGAGCGGGCGGCTGAAATGGGCCTGGGTGACGGCGGTGCCGCTGGCCTGGGACGTCGCCGTCACGCTCACGGCCAGCTACCAGAAGGTGTTCTCGCCCGACCCGGGGCTCGGCTTCTTCGCCCAGCGCGACCGCTACCAGGCCGCGCTCGACCAGGGGCAGTTGCTCGCCCCGGCCAAGTCCATGGATGCGATGCGGCAGATCGTCATCAACTCCACCGTGGACGGCATCCTGGCGGCGCTGTTCGCCGTCATGATCATCATCGTCATCCTGGACGCGGCCCGAATATGGGTCAAGGCGATCAGGGCGCGGGAGCCGTTGCCGACCACCGAGGCGCCGTTCGAGGAGTCGAAGCTTCTCGCGCCGTCCGGCCTCATCGCCACCCGCGAGGAGAAGGAGATGATGGCCAAGGCCGGGTCGTCCGGCTAGAACGCGCTGATGATGCGGCCCAGCGTGGCGTTCAGCTCGGCGAGGCCGTCCTCGCCGAGCAGCGCCGCCACCCGGCGCTCCACGTCGTCGATCGTGGCGTAGCCGACCTTCAGCGCCTCGTCGCCCTGCTCGGTGATGACGATGAGCTTGGCTCGCCGGTCGTCCGGATCGGGCACCCGTCGGAGGTAGCCGAGCCTCTCCAGGTCGTCGACCAGCGCGCCCATCGCCTGGGGGGTCATCTGGGCCTTCTCCGCGAGCCTGCTCAGCCGGATGCCGTCGTGCTCCATGTGGAAGAACACCGCCGAGTGCGCGGGCCGGATGTTCGGGTCGTACGCTCTGGCGGCCTCCAGCACGACGTTCTGGAGGCGCAGGTACGCCTCGTAGAGCAGGGCCACGACGTGCGGCGGATGAGTGGCGGCCACAGGGTCTTCTCCAATTGTTAAGGCTGCCTTATATTAAGGCCACCTTAGCAAATCGGAGGGTGGGCGATGAACCAGGACGAGATCTGGGCTGCCCTGGAGACCGAGCGGCGCGGCCTGGCCGACCTGCTCGGCTCGCTGTCGGCCGACGAGTGGGAGCGTCCGTCGCTGTGCGGGGGCTGGCGGGTGCGCGACGTGGCCGCCCACCTGGCGCTCGCCACCCGGGTGAGCGTCCCGAAGGCGCTGGCCGAGTTCGTGCGGGCGCGCGGCGACTTCAACCGCATGGTGCGGGACAGCGCGGTGCGGTACGCCGCCGGGCTGTCACCCGACGAGATCGCCGGCCAAGTGCGCGAATCGGCCACGTCGCGCCGCCGGGCGCCGACCACCAAGCCGCTCGACCCGCTCTTCGACGCGCTCGTCCACGGACAGGACATCGCCGTTCCCCTGGGCGTCGAACGGGTCATGCCACTCGAACCGGCCCGCGCCTGCGCCACCCACATCTGGGAGCGGGGCTTTCCCTTCTACCCGCAGCGGCGGTTGCGTGGGCTCCGGCTCGCCGCCACCGACGTGGACTGGGTGGTCGGGGAGGGTGACCTGGTGGAAGGGCCCATCCAGGCGCTGCTCCTGCTGATGAGCGGGCGCCCGGCCGCCCTGCCCAGCGTCGGCGGGGCGGGTGCGGCGGCGCTGGCCGCGCGCCTGCCGTCGCCGGCGGTCAGGGAATGAGCCAGCGCGCCGTATCGCGGGGCAGCTCGTTCTTCTCCGGCCGGTAGGGGATGTAGTCGCCGGCGGCTTTCCGACATGTGCAGGAGGCCGTGGCGGGTCAGGTAGAGGTAACGGGTCATGGTTTCGACCATTGGTCCGGATATCGTAGGACGGGTGACCGGCGATGAGACGCGCGACGGGGTCAAGCTGACCAACCTCGACCAACCGCTGTTCGACGGCGCAGACGCGACCAAGCGCGACCTGGTCGACTACCTCGACGCGGTCGGCGATCGCATCCTCCCGGTCCTGCGCGACCGGGCACTCTCCGTCATGCGGGTACGCCCCGGGCAGGAACCCTTCATGCAGAAGAACCTGCCCAAATACGCTCCCGAATGGATGGAGACCATTTCCGTCTGGGCTGAGGCGTCGCGCAGGCAGGTGACGTACGCGCTGTGCAACGACCGGCGGACGCTGCTGTGGTTCGCCAACCAGCGAGCAGTGGAATACCACCCGGCGCTGTTCGTCGGCGGCCACTGGACGCACATGGTGCTCGACCTCGACCCGCCCGGTGACGATTTCCGGCCGGCCGTGCAGGGAGCCCTCCTAGTACGCCAGGCGCTGGCGGACTGCGGGCTGGCCGGCGCGGTCAAGACCAGCGGGGCCAAGGGCGTGCACGTGTTCGTGCCCGTGCCGCCCGACACCGCCGTGGACGATCTGGCCGCGGCCACCCGCGCGGTGGGCGCCCGCGCCGAGCGGCTGGATCCCGCGGTCGCCACGACGGCGTTCATCCGGGAGGACCGGGCGGGCAAGGTGTTCATCGACTCGACCAGGGCGGGCGGCGCCACGGTCGTGGCCGCCTACAGCCCGCGCATCCGGCCCGGCGTGCCCGTGTCGTTCCCTGTCCCGTGGTCCGACCTCGATCGGGTGTCGCCGCGTGACTTCACCGTTCACACGGCGGCCGGGCTGCTCAAGGACGCCGACCCGTGGGCCGAGGCCATGCCCGCGCCGCAGCGGCTGCCGGCCGACCTCATCGAGGAGGGGCACACGATCCCGATCGCCCGAGTGGCGGCGATGCACGAGGGTAAACGCCGTGCTCGGGCCCGCCGCGGCCAAGAATAGCCAAGCGTAAATGTCCTGACTTTGGCTAATAGTCGGCGCATTCGGGGTCTACCCAAGGGTACGAAATCGCGTTAAGTTCGCGTTCGGCGAGCCTCGGGGGAATTGCCCGCCTTCCTGTCCTATCAGGGGGATTTGTATGCGCAAAATGGCTATCGCACTGATCACGGCACTCGCCCTGCCGATCGCCGCGGCCGCGCCGGCCAACGCCGGCGGGCTGGACGACGCGTTCGCCAAACTGCTCGTCAAGCAGGTCAAGGGCGCCAACGTCAGCAAGCACATGCAGGCGTTCCAGGACATCGCCACCGCGAACGGCGGCAACCGCGCGGCCGGCACCAGCGGCTACGACGCCTCCCGCGACTACGTGGCCGGCAAGCTGCGCAAGGCCGGGTACAAGGTCACGCTCCAGCCGATCAACTTCGTCGAGAACTGGAGCGAGAACAGCCCGCCCACACTGGAGCTGACCGCGCCGAGCGCGAAGACGTACGTGCCGAACGAGGACTTCTTCACCTTCCGGCCCTCCCCCTCGGGTGACGTGACCGCGCAGGTCCAGGGTGTGGACCTGACCCTGCCGCCCGCGCCGACGCCGTCCTCGACCAGCGGCTGCGAGGCGTCCGACTTCACCGGGTTCGTGGCCGGGCGCATCGCGCTCATCCAGCGCGGCACCTGCCCGTTCGTCAACAAGGTCCAGAACGCGAAGGCCGCGGGCGCGTCCGGGATCATCGTGTTCAACGAGGGCCAGCCAGGGCGCACCGACGCGTTCGCACTGGACATCGGCGAGTGGCGGGCCGGGATTCCGATGGTGTTCGCCGACTTCGCCGTGGGCAACGAGCTCGCCAGCACGGCCGGCGCCACCGTGCACCTCAAGGTCGACGCCAACCTCGTGCTCGGCACCGACGAGAACGTGATAGCCGAGAGCCGCTTCGGCGACCCGCGCAACGTCGTCATGGTCGGCGCCCACCTCGACAGCGTGACGGAAGGGCCCGGCATCAACGACAACGGCTCGGGCAGCGCGGCGATCCTGGAGGTCGCCGAGGAGATGGCGTACTACCCGGTCAAGAACAAGGTCCGCTTCGCCTTCTGGGCCGCCGAGGAGATCGGGCTGCTCGGCTCCGACCAGTACGTCGCCTCGCTGTCGCAGGCGCAGCGGGACCGGATCCGTCTGTATCTGAACTTCGACATGGTGGCCTCGCCGAACTACGCCTACAAGCTGTACGACGGGGACAATTCCGACAACGTCGGCGCCCCGGCCGGCCCGCCCGGCTCCGCCGAGATCGAGAAGCAGTTCGAGGCGTTCTTCGGCTCCCGCAACCTGTCCACTGTGGGTACCGACTTCGACGGCCGCTCGGACTACGGGCCGTTCATCGCGGTCGGCATCCCCGCGGGCGGCGTCTTCACCGGCGCCGAGGGCATCAAGACGGCCGAGGAGGCGGCGCTGTTCGGCGGGACGGCCGGGCAAGCGTACGACCCCTGCTACCACCAGGCGTGCGACACGATCGCCAACGTGAATGCGACGGCGCTGGACGTGGACTCGGACGCCATCGCCGACTCCGTCGCCCGCTACGCCTTCAACCTCCGCTCCATCCCGCCCCGCACCACCCCAGCCGCGGCCGCCTCGCTGACAGCGATCCGTTGACATCCCGAACCGGCCGACGGCACGCACCCGGCTGACCGACCCGCCCGGCCGGGCAGGTTCCCCGCACCTGCCCGGCCGAGCCCCACGCTCGCTCACCGCATCCCGGCTCTCGAATCCGTCACCCGAGCGCACCTCGTCCAGGCCGCTGGTAGGGCGATGGGCGCGCCAGGTGGTGCAGAACTTGCGAGGGAGCCCGCCACGACCGCGTTGGCGAGGCCGATGAGCAGCCGCCGCACCGAAGGGCATCTGCGTGGCGGCGGGCGTGGCAGGTCGCTCACCAGGCCGAGGACGGCGACGGAGACCGCACCTGCTCCGCCCGGCCGCGTGGAGCGGCGCGTCGTTGCCGGTCGTGTGGCGGGCCGGGCGGAGTGGGCAGTGGGCTTGCGGGGGTTACCGGGCGATCTTGATGTCGTCTATGCCGGCCTCGACGAGGGATGCGCCCGAGGCGTCGGCGGCGTCGATGAGGATGCGGACCGTCTGGCCGGCGAAGGCGTTCAGATTCGCGGTGGCCGTGGTCCAGGCGCCGTTGCGGTTGGTGGCCGCGCCGGTCTGGTTGAGTACGGTGGCCGTGGTGGTGCCGATCACGCGGACTCTGAGGTAGTCAGCGCTGGAGGAGTTCGACCCGTGTGCCAGGTACCACGACAACGACAGGTTCAGCGGGCCGCTGGACGGGAGCGTGATCGGGGGCGACTGGATCGAGGTGACGCCGCCGTCGATGTCGTACGTGCCCGCGGACGAGCCTGCCGGCCGGCCCGTCACCAGGTCGTTCGTGCCGCTGACCGTCGTGCCGAGCTGCTTGGCGCCCGACGACGTGGTGGCCTCCGGGTCGCCGCGCTCCCATTGGCCCGCCGTCGCGGTGTCCGTGCCGGACGGGTTGACGGTCCAGCCGGTCGCCGTCTCGAACGTGTCCTGCCAGACCACGACCGGCGGCGCGGCGGTGGCGATCGTCCAGACGGCGTGCGCGATCGCGTCGGCGTTCCGGTCCAGCGCGGTGTCGTTGATGTTGGCCGTCGTGTCGCAGGAGCGGTGGTAGCAGGGGTCGAACGCCTGACCGGCCGTGCCGCCCCACAGCGCGGCCTGTGCCGAGGTCTTGATCCCTTCCGCGCCCGTGAACGTGCCGCCCGCCGGGATGCCGACCGCGATGAACGGCCCGTAGTCGGAGCGGCCGTCGAAGTCCGTGCCCCGGGTCGGCACGCCGATCGAGGTGAAGTAGTCGATGATGGTCTGCTCCAGCGCCGCCGACCCGGCCGGGCCTGGACCGGCGCCCGTGCCGTCCGAGTCGTCGCCGTCGTACACGAAATATCCGGCGTTGGGCGAGCCGACCATGTCGAAGTTCAAATACCCCTTGATGCGCGTGCGCTCGGCGGCCGGCAGATTGTTCACGTAGAACCGTGACCCGCGCAGCCCCAGCTCCTCCGCGCCCCACCAGGCGAACCGCAGGTGCTTGGCCGGCTGGAGCGCCTGGCGGGACACCTCGAGCGCGGCCTCCAGAATGGCGGCGCTGCCCGAGCCGTTGTCGTTGATGCCGGGACCGGCGGTGACGCTGTCGAGGTGGGCGCCGATCATCAGGATGTCGTCGGGATTGCCGCCCGGCCAGTCCGCGATGACGTTGTAGCCGGTGGCGCCGTTGTAGGTGAAGGTCTGGAGCGTCGTGGTGAATCCTGCGGCGTTGAGCCGGTCTCTGACGTAGTTGGCGGAGGCCAGGTAGCCGGGGCGGCCGTGGGCGCGGGTGCCGCCGTTGGCGTTGGCGATGGCCTGGAACTGGGCGAGGTGGGCCTTGAGGTTGGCGAGCGGGATGTCCGGCGGGGCAGCCGCGGCGGCTTGAGTGGGCACGCCGAGCAGGGATAAGGACAGGGTCGCGATCGCCGCGACGATGGGTAATCTGACGCCCTTTCTGCAGGTGAGCAGCATGGCGGCGCCTCCATCCGAGGTCGAGGGTGGAAGATCCCGAGATGGTGCTGTATAGGAAGGTAACGCCGCAAAAGGGGCTCGCCTAGGTGTGTGGGGCAGTCCGTTCAGGTATGCGGGGTGGTGGTATAGGTGTGTGGGATGGTGCTCCGCGCCCGGCCCTGGCGTCCACCCACACGCACCTCTTGTCCTACGCGTGTGTCGCGACGTCGGAGCGCAGGGCGGCCGTGACGGCCTCGGGGCTGTCGGCGAAGAATGTGACCGTGGTGGCCTCGGCGCGGCCGCCGAGCGGCCGGACGAGCGCGATCGGCTCGCTCAGCTCGATCGTCACATTGGTCCGCGACGCGACCGTCACCCTCAGGTGCCCGTCATCGACCGAGACCATGCTCTTCTCGTTGTCGTTGCGACCGGTGCGCACGGCCACGATGCGGTCGCGGGGGATGCGCAGGTCGAAGTACACGCCGTACCTGATGCGCAGCTCGTCGGGCGTGATCACGTGCGGCCGGGTGGCGCAGGACGCGGCCATCATGACCCCGAACAGCAGCCCGTAGACGTCGGCGACCAGCACCGTATACCGGATCCACCCCGGCACGCCGGTCGCGACCAGCAGCACGTCCACGACCACGGTCTCGACCACCATGGCGAACAACATCAGCGACAGCGTGAAGGTCTGCTCCTTGGCGTACGTCACGGCGGTCGCACCCGCAGGCACGCCGTGCCGGCGGCGAACCATCCACAGCCCGATGCTCGCCAGGCCCTTGAGCTCGAACCCCAGGACCCGTAGCGCGACTCTGACCATCCGGTTCCTCTCTCTCGGCTGGATCACCTCCCATGAGACACGTTGACGTCGCGTCAAGGTCAAGCTGAGGCGATCCGTCGTTTCTCCCTGACTGGTCAGGGAGAAACGACCGGCCGGTAGTCGTGGCCGACCAGGCCGGAAGGCCCGGCCCAGGTGATCCACCGGAACTCAGTTTCCCAGGTTGATCCACTCCAGGATCTTGATGTGTTTGAGCACCTCCAAAGTGGTCGCGTTCGGATCCAGGCGAACGGCCTCGGCGCGCGTCATGGCGTCGCTGAACTTCGTCTCCGGCCGGAGGTCGAAGTCGGTGTCGACCAATTCACCGAAGCCGGGGGCGCCGTTGGCGAAGTTGAGCCAAGCTGTCAGAAGCTGCGAGTCCAGCTTGTCTTTCGGATCGAGACTCAGCGCTTTGAGGGTAGTGAACGCCTTATCCCTGGTCGAGATGTCCGTCGCCTCGGGGAAGACCTTGCTGGTGTACTGGGCGATCTTCAGGTAGCAGTCCAGGGTCTTCTCGGGTAGGTCGATCGGCGTGCGTGGACCGGGGCGATACTGGGTGATCCAGTGGAGCGTCAGGTGCCGGTGCCTGGCATCCCCGGTGACGATGAGCTTGGCGCCATCGGCACCGCTGCCGCCGTCGTCGTCCGCCGAGGCCAGGCGCACGTCGTACAGGCACGCCTGTTCCCAGGTGTGCCGCTTGGTGTCGGTGACATCGCGAGGCTCGACACTGGGACTGGGTGTTGGATCCTTGTCCGGTGGGTTGACCAGGGACGTGGTGGACAGCTCCGCACCGTCGCCCCAGTTCCAGCTCGTCTTCAGGTCGTCGCTGCCGGCGTCGGTCACCCTGCCGGTGAAACTCAGCTCGGTCTGCCTTGGACCGATGAAGGTTGAAGCTCCGTTGACCTGCGCCGTGTCTGATTTGTCGATCGCCACGACGGGGTTCAGGTTGCGGACCGTGACCTGAAAGGACGCCGAGCCGGTGGCGCCGTCCTTGTCGGTGACGCTCATCCGTACGTCAAAGGACCCGTTGTCTCCGTAGCGGCGTTTGCCCGTGAGGGTGCCGTCGCCTATGTCACCGGCGTCGGGTTCTCCGAAGCCCCAGGCCACCCTGCCCGTGAACGGGCCGTCGCCGGACGCGTCGGTGAAGTTCGCCTTGGCCGTCAGTTCGGCGCCCTCGTCAATGCTCTTGACCTGCGCCGGATCGATGCTGACGACGGGCGCGGCGTTCGTCCCGTTGAGGGTGAAGGAGACGGTGCCTTCCGCTCCGTCGGGATCCCGTGCGGTGATCGTGACCGTCTGTCGGCCCTCGCCCGCATTGGGCAACTGCCAGGTCCAACGGTCGCCGGACAGCGTCACCGTCCCAACCGACGCCGACAGCGTCACCGACGCACCCTCTGGATCGACGATGCGTCCGCTGTTGGTCGCCGTACCGCCCTCTCCCACGGAAACGTCAGGGGCGTCGACACTGAACCGCGGCGCCATGTTGGGGGGCCGCTTCAGCAGGGCTTGTGCGAGATTCTCCCCGAGGATCTGAACGAAGTAGAACTCTGTGCAGCAGGTACGGTAGGCGTCGTGGATCGGTGCCGCGATGGCCCTGCCCAGCGCTTCGAGCCCTTTCTCGGGAGAATCACACACGGGATCATCCTGGATGCAGAACTGGATGCCGCGATCATCGCCGATGGGCAACCGCTGAGGTGTGAGGATGCCGCCGTCCAGTGGGCGGGTGGCCGGGGTGCCCGACAGGGTGATGGGGAAGTGGCTGGGAGAGGAGGGGTCGCTGCGAGGATCGGCGATGAGGATGGCCCCCCTGACGGCGTCGAGGGCGGCCTTGTCCTGGCTGCTCAACCAGTTCAGCGCTTCGTTCACCACGTGCGCCCCTTGCGAGTAGCCGACCAGGCCGATGCGGATTGCCGGACATTCCACTGCCCGACCGCGGATGATCGCCTGCAGGCCCTGCCAGCCTTCCTCGACGGAGTCCAAGTAGTCAGGACCAACCGGCGCGGCGGGGTAGGGGAGGGAGAGGTACTCGGTT
Source organism: Nonomuraea sp. SYSU D8015 (assembly GCF_008065375.1). Taxonomy (GTDB): domain Bacteria; phylum Actinomycetota; class Actinomycetes; order Streptosporangiales; family Streptosporangiaceae; genus Nonomuraea. Next base: position 107,411 of record NZ_VJYI01000018.1, on the reverse strand, counting down.
TCGGCCGCGGGTAACAGCTCGGCGGCCTCACTGACGTACGCGCCGACAGTGGCGCCCATGCCGTAAGGCCCGCTCATGGATTCCCCCGAGCCACGAACGCCGATCACCCAGTATGCGGGGCACGTCTCGGCTTCGGCGGGGGTCGTCAAGGCGACGGGCGACGTCAGACCCACGATCACGGTCGTGATCGCGGCAAGGACGGATTTGAGTTTCACGGGTCCTCCTGATCCGCGTCAGGGCATGCGCGCCTCAATAGGGAGGACAATCGTCCTGTGCCAGACCTTCGTTCTCACGACGCCGGGGCTGACCTGCGGCGAGGGATCGTGAATGGCGACCGGTCCATCGAGGCCGTCCGGGAACAGCGCGTCAGTGACCAGGTCACCTTTCCAGATGAAGTCGGCGGGAGCGGGCACACATGACCTGTGCAGTTCGACACGTTGATGCGGACGGGTTCGGGTGGAGTCGTTCAGGTCTTGTTGTCGGTGAAGGGGCGCCCGTAAGGGTTCGCCGGGCTCATCCCGATCACCTACGAGCTGCTGAGGGCCTCTGAAGCTTTCCTGCTACGAGTGGATCCTTTCGGCGCCACTTCGCCCTCACGCGGCCAGAGCGTCGCGGCAGTGGCTGTCCCGAGCGCGAGAACGGACGGTCCACCGATGAGCAGCCCGAGCGCGGCGAGCCGCTTGCCTCGTCGGTGTATGAACGGGTCCCTTTGATCACGAGATCAATCCCTTCGTCGGGAGCGCGGTGACAGTTCACACGCCTGGGACGCGTCGTGTCAGCATGATTCGACTGGGAGGAAAACATAGAGGTCACAGCCGTGCACGTGGTTCGTCCGGCGGCTGGGCGCGAACGAGTTCGGTGCCGAGCGCGGTCGCCTGATGCAGCATCAGGTTGACCTGGCGGATGCTGGTGATCAGCCCCGCCTGTCGCAGTACCTGGGCGTGCTTGCTGGCGTTGGCCAGGGATGACCCGGTACGCCGGGCAAGCTCCGTTGTGGTGCAGCCCGGCGTGGCCGCGATGCAGCGGAGCGTCTCAGCGCGGGTCCTGCCGAGCAACTCCACCAGGGGGTCGTTACCGGCGGCCGCTGGCGTCCAACGCCGGGCGGGATAGACCAGGACGGGAGGAAGCCCTTGGTCTACCAGTGCGACGGGCGTGACCCGGCAGAAGTAGGAGGGGATCAACGTCAGGCCTCGTCCGCGCAAGTGGATCTCCCGGGAATTCTGTGCGGCTCGCGCGGGATAGTCGGCCTCCAGGACCGGTGGTCTCCAGCGGATCATCGGGGGCAGGTGGTCGAGCATCTGCTCCACGCCGTCGTCGGCGAGGTGCCGGGCCAGGGCGGAGCGTTCCCGGCCGAGGGTGTGTTCCATCTGCTGCAGGTGGGGGGCGAACGCCGCCTGGATGTAGCCGCAGGCGACGCGGCCGAGGTCGCGGATGGCGCGCGCGTTGCCGCGGGCGAGGTCTTCCAGCCCGGGAGGCAGGCCGTAGTAGGTCTGCAAGAGGCCCAGCTCGTGGCGGATCCGCCGGCGCGGAGTCTCGACGAGGGCTTTGACGCCATGGTCGAGTCCCGATTGGGCTTCTGCGGGGGTGAGGAAGTCGGGGAAGTAGGGTCCTGCCGGGGCCAGGGGGATCAGCATGCCGCGCACCTGTGTGAGCAAGCCGGTCTCGGCGAGGATGTCGCGGACCTGCCGACGCCAGATGGCCATCGCGGTGCCGCCGCCTCGGGCTTGGAGGAGGTGCAGGCTCAGCACCATTTCCCACATGGGGTCGGGGCGGGGGGCGATCCGGACGCGGGCGAGATCCTCGGCAGTGAACACGATCTTCAAGGTCCCCAGGGCCATGGGGACAGGCTCACACCGCCGGATAGCAGATCGATCAACACGATGTTGTACGCGCAACTGTCGGGTTCATCAATGGCGGACCTGATCTCCGCCGTGGTCGATCAGCTCCAGGAAGGCCGTGGCCGCCGGGGACGGGCGGCTTCCCCAGATCAAGTGCTCCACCCGCGCCGGAGCATCGCGAAGGCGGATGATGCGCAGGTCGGGAAAGCGTGGCGCGTACGCGGCCGGCAACAGCCCCACGCCGAGGCCCTGCCGTACCAGGTCGACCATGAAGTCGGCGGACGACACCTCGAAGGGGACGTCACGTCGTACCCCGGCGGCCGCGAAGGCCTCGTCGGACTGGGCTCGCCCGGCATGGCCGGCGCGGAAGTCGACGAACGGCTCGTCCGCCAGGCTTCGCAGGTCCACTTCGTCGTCCGCCAGGTGATGATCCGGTGCGACCACGGCGACCAGCTCGCCTCTGGCCAGCCGGCGGCTCTGGACGGCTTTCGGCTCCGCGCGCGTCGGCAGGCCGAGGAATGCGACGTCGACGCCGCCCTGCCGGACCCGTTCGATCAGGTCTTCGCTGCCGGCCGAGGTGAGCGTGATGCGCACCCGAGGGTGTCGATGGCGGAACTCCTTCAGCACGACCGGCAGATCGACGGCCGCGACCGTGGGGATGGCGCCGATGGCGAGCCGTCCGCGGATCTCCCCGGTCGCGGCGGCGACCTCGGCTCGGGCCCGGTCGGCCGCCTCCAGGCACTCCCGGGCCGCGGGCAGGAACGCCTCCCCGGCCGGCGTGAGCCGTACGCGCCGGCTGGTCCGCTCGAACAGCCGGGCGCCCAGCTCCCGCTCCAAGCCGGCGATCTGATGACTGAGCGCCGACTGCACGACCCGGCAGCGTTCGGCGGCCCGGGTGAAGTTGCTGGTCTCCGCGACCGCTATGACGTACCTCAGCTGTTGCAGCTCCATCCATCCATCTTGTATCGCGATCGTTCATGATGAAAATTATGTGTTGGACTCATTGATCCAGCTTGGCGCACGCTTGAGCCATGTCGGAAACTCTGATGTGGGTGGAACGCCCGCACTCGACCTTGAGAGCATGGCTGGGCGTTTCTGCGATCACAGCCAGTTTGTTCGTCTTCCTCACCACTGAGCTGATGCCCGTCGGCCTGCTCACTCCGCTGAGCACGAGCCTGAACATCTCGGTGGGCGTCGCCGGGCTGATGGTCACTCTGCAGGGCGTCTCGGCCGGGCTGGGCGTACCGTTCATCGTGGCGTGGACCAGGCGTGTCAACCGACGCGTGCTGCTGTCCACGCTCTTGGCGATACTGGCCCTGGGAAACCTGATCACCGCCATCTCGCCGGACTATGCAACGATCTTGACGACGCGGCTCGTCATGGGATTCGCCAGCGGCGTGTTCTGGGCCATAGGCGTGAGCATGGCGATGCGCCTGGTTCCGGAACGCCAGGCGAACCGGGCGGCCGCGGTCGTGATGTCCGGCATCTCGATCGCCACTGTCGTGGGCATACCGCTGGGGACATTCCTTGAAAGCCTCACCAGTTGGCGGACCACGTTCCTCATCTGGAGCGGCCTGAGCGTGCTGGTGTTCGTCGCGGTCGCCGTCATGATTCCGTCGCTGCCGTCGGAGAACGCGGTTTCGGTCCGGGAGGTCTTCGGGCTGCCGTTCAAGAACGTGCCGCTGCGTTCGGTGCTGTTCACCGTCGTGCTGTTCGTGCTCGGCCATTTCGGGGCGTACACGTTTGTGCGGCCCTTCTTGGAGGACAATGCAGCCGCCACGCCCGTCTTCATCACCGTGGTGCTGATGATTTTCGGGGTCGCAGGCGCCGCCGGGAACTTCGTCGCCGGGCATACCGTGGCCAAGAATCTGAGGGGCAGCTTCGTCGTCGGCTGCGCGGGACTCGTGGTGTCCCTGCTGTTGCTGCTTGCGATCGGTGACGGGCAGGCCGGTGCGATTGTCGCGCTGATCCTGTGGGGTATTTCCTTCGGCGTCGTGCAACTGTGCCAGGTCAACATGACGCTCGCCGCCGCGCCCGACACCTTTGAGGCCGCCATGTCACTCAACACCATGGCGTACAACACATCCATTGCGCTCGGGGCGCTTTTCGGCGGGCTGTTCGCCGATCATTCAGGTGTCACGAGCGTCGTCTGGTTCGGTGTGGCGCTGACGGCGGCTTCGCTGCTCCTCAACCTCAGCACCGGCCGGAAGACCTCCCGGGTGTGAAATGTCCGAATTGGCGCCGAGACCGGCTTCTACCGGTTCAAAATGTCGGCGGCGAACCCGGCGAGGAGGGGGACGAGGATGACGCACCCGACGGCCACCAGTCCGAGCGTCATGCCGGCACGTGCTGCGTCCCGGTACTTCTCCCCGCCGACCCGGGCCCTGCTCAGGCGGAAGGCCGAGAGGACGATGGCGAGGAGCCCCAGGCCCAGAGGGACCAGGTTCGGCTTCACCCAGAGGAAGGCGGCGATGACGGCGATCACGCCGATCGTCAGCCCGAGGAAGCCTGCCCAGTTGCGGGCCTGCGACACCGGCGCCGGACCGGGGAACCGAGGGCCGTGCGGGTGCGGCGGCGGCTGGCCGTGGTGGTTCACGGGAGTGCTCCTTGATCCGGCACGCGGGAGGGACAGCGTACATGCGCCGCCTGCGGCGGTATCCCGGGTCAGAGCAGGAGACCGCCGGTGGCGCGGATGTTCTGGCCGGTGATCCATTGTGAGTCCGGCCCGGCCAGGAACGCCACGACGTCGGCGATGTCGGCCGGTCGGCCCAGGCGCCGCAGGGCTGTGAAGGCGGTCAGCTGAGCCAGGGCCTCCGGAGGGTTGGTGGCGTGGAGCAGTGCGGTGTCCGTGGCCCCTGGGCTGACGGTGTTGACCGTGATCCCCCGTTCGCCGAACTCCTGCGCGGCCACGGCGGTGACCTGCTCGAGCGCGGCCTTGCTCGCGCCGTAGAGAACGTGGCCGGGCGCGGGCACCACGGTGTTGAGCGTGGAAATGTTGACGATGCGGCCGTTGTCGCGCAGGAGCGGCGCGGCCCGTCCGATCGTCAGCAGCGGGAACTTGGCGTTGACGGTCATCACCCGGTCGAACTCCTCCGCGGTCACCTCCGTGATCAGGCCGGGAGGGTTGATGGCGGCGTTGTTGACCAGGATGTCGAGGCCGTCGCGGACGGGTTCGAGCAGCGCCTCGATGCTGGTGAGGTCCTCCTGGTCGGCACGGACGGCGACGACGCCGTCGAGTTCGCCGACGAGTTCGTCCGCCGCCGCCTTGTCGTTCTTGTAGCTGAACACCACGGTGGCGCCGTCCCCGGCCAGCCGCCGCACGATCGCGCGGCCGATGCCCCGTGAGCCGCCGGTCACCAGTGCTGTCTTGCCCGTGAGCGTCATGGACGGGAGGCTAGCCGGTGACCTGGTTCGCGTCTTGAACGAACGCGAACAATGCCGAAGGCGTCATCCCGCTCATCGCCCGGACCTCACGGCTGAAATGCGATTGATCCGCATATCCGTACGTGGCCGCCATCGCGAGGCTGGCAGAGGGGCTGCTCAATTCCCCCAAGGCATGCTGGAAGCGGGCGATCCGGGCGACGGTCTTCGGCGGCAGACCGATGTGCCTTCGGAAGCCGGTCTCCAAATGGCGTCGGCTGATGCCCAGTTCGCCGGCCAATCCTTGGATCGTGATCCGGTCCGCGGGGTTCTGCAGCCGCGACCAGGCGTACATCACCCGCTTGTCCAGCCGTTCATCGGGCGCCAGCCACGCGCTCAGCCGCTCGTCCAGGACGGCGAACCGCGTCGCCCAGTCCGGCGACTCGCCCAGACGCTCCGCCAGCTCGGCGGCGCGGCGGCCGAGGAGATCGTCCAACAGCGCGGTGCCGCCGGCCAGGTAGGGCATCGGCAGCCCGAGGAGTCCGGACACGCCCGCGGGAGTGAGCCCTATCGCGACCCCGTGCCGCCAACCGGCCTGCTGATACAGCCCATGCGTACTGCGCGGTCCGCTGACGAGCCCGGGCGGACCGGCGAAGTCGATGATCACTGTGGCCACGTTCAGCGGCAGGAACCTCCGGCCGAGGGGCACCCCGGAGCCCGCCCGGAAGCCGGAATAGCCCAGGACGTAGGGACACAGCCGACGCAGTGGCGGACAGGTGACCGCTTGGCACGGCCTCCCGGGGCTGGCCTGGGCCGGCACCGAATGTATCTGCATCACCGAGAAGCCTATGATCCGGCCGCGCGGCTTTCGGCTCCCGCACGCGAAAAATTCTTGGAATTCGATTGAACCCAGACCCGGCGAACGGCGTACAACCTGGCGGAAAACGGCGCTCGCCGATGGCCGGAAGGTGCGGCTGCCTGCGCATTCATCGGCGTGCCCGCCCTGGCGCGAGACGGTCGGCACGGGGATGGCGATGGAAATTCAGCGTGGTTCAGCCGGTAACGACCTCTTCGATCGTGGCGCGGTCGCCACTCTCGGACACTCACGCCCCCCAATGCCGCCCGCGTCCTTCGGCGTCGCGCCGCCGCGGGCCCCGTCCCCTCATCAGGGACGGGAGGTCGACGGTTGGAGTACCGGCCTGGCTCTGCGGCCGCACGAATACCTCGGGAAGGGCCGGTCCCTCGCCGACGTGATCAGGGCGGCCGGGCCGTTCCGAGGCGAGGCGCTCTATCTGCTCGCGCTGGGCAGCGCCGCCACCATGGCCAGGCTGCACCTCGCCGGGATCGCGGGGCTGCGGCTCAGCCCGGCGAACGTCCTGATCGGGCCGCACGGGCAGGCGTTCTTCGCGCCCGGGCCGCGTGACAGCGAGTTCCCCTCGCGGGACGTGCGGGACTGGGCCGACGTGATCGTCTTCGCCGCCACGGGCCGAACGGCGGGCCGGGACGGTGAGGAGCCCGATCTCGACCGGTTGCTCCCGGCGCTGCGCGCGGTGATCGACGAATGCCGGCAGCCCGATCCCGAGTCCCGGCCGACGGCGGTGGAGCTGGTGCGCATCCTGCTCGGCCACTCCGCGGCAGGCACCGGCGCCTCGCTGGAGGAGCTGCTGCGGGAGGCCGAGAGCCGGACCAGGCCGTACGAGCCGCCCCCGGACGAGCCCGCGCCTGCGTCGACGTCGCTCTGGCGGAAACCGGCGTTCTTCGCCGGGATCGCGATCGGCGTGTCGATCGTCGCGGTCGCGGCGTTCGCCGTCGTGGCGATCTCCGGTCAGGCGGCGCGGGAGCCTCACTGGGCCGACGTGGTCAGCGCCGTCGACAGGAGGACGGCGACGTTCACCCAGAAGGGGCGGGACGTCGCCGCCGGCGGCAGGCTGAGCTTCGACCGGGACGCGGCCACCTCGTACGAGATGAAGCTGACATGCGGGAACGCTCCAAAACCGGCGAAGGTGTCCCTCGTCGGGGACCGGGGCGTGGTCGGCGGCGCGCCGTTCGATGCGAATCGGCCCGGGATCGAGCCGTGCGCGCAGCTGCACGCCCCCGCCGTCAGGCGATACAGCTCGCCGTACACGATCAAGGCGCTGCTCGACGCGGCCGGGACGGACGTGAGCGCCGCACCCGCGCCCGGCGGCGGCCAGGAGATCACGGGCACGGCGCCGGCGCACCGCATCAGGGGCGAGGAGTCCACCGACGACTTCGGCGGCTTCGGCGGGGAGGGGCCGGTCAGGTTCTGGCTGCGGGTGGACGGCGACGGGTTACCCGTCCGGCTGAAGGTGCAGTCCACAGGCAGGACGGAGGGCCCGTTGACGGTCGAGACGACTTATCGGGACTGGCGCGCGTTCGAGGCCATCAAGGGAGAGGTGTCCAGTGGCTGAGGAATTCACCGCCGACAGGCGGGAGGCCGCGAACGTCTCACGGGACCTCAAAGCCATCCTCGCGGCGCTGGACGGGGGCACGATCGGCGCGCTCGACGCAGGCACCGGATCGGAGAAGGTCGACGCTGCCGTGCGGACGTTCTTCGAGGAGTCCTCGGACAACCGCGAGCGCATGAACCAACTGCTCGAACGGGCGGCCGGCCTGCTCGACGCCCTCGTCGAGGGCACCGGCGAGCTGGACGCCTCACTGTCGGAATCGCTGTCGACGAGGAGCGGGAGCACGTGATGAAGGACCTCGGACTCGGTGTGCTCGTCGGCGTGCTGCTGGCGACGATCGCGGTGTCGCTGGTGTTCGCGCTGACGGACCGCCCGGCCGCCTCCTACGTCGTGGAGGAGTACGGCAATGGCTGACCTGCCCTGCGGCTTCACGGTACGGGTGCCAGAATCCTGGTACGAGTTCGACGTCTGGCGGGCGGGCCGTACCGGTGACCTGGCCCGCCTGGTGGACGCCCGGGTGGCGGCCGCCCCGGAGCTGGCGCCGCACCGGTCGGTGTTGCTCAAGGTGCTGCGTGAGGTCGCCGACCTGGCGGGCAGGCGCGGCGCGGTGTTCGGCGCGGCGATGACCGACCACGTGGAGGACGTCGGCACCGTCCTGGCCACGCTCATGGCCCTGCACACCGCGGGGTCGCCGGACCCGGCGGGCAACACCGTCGAGGCGATCGCCTCGGGCGTCATCGCCATCCCGCCCCAGCGAAACACGCCGGCCTGGCGGGACGTGGGGATCGTCGAGATCGACGCGGGCCGCGCCGTGCGGGTCACCGGCGTCGAGTCCGGCGAGATCGAGGCGGTGACCATGCAGACCCTGATCCCCGTACCCGGCGGGCACGGCGTGCTGGACCTGGTGCTCACCAGCCCGCACCTGAGCCTGACCGAGCCCATGCTCGACCTGTTCGACGCGATCAGCGCCACCCTGGCCTGGTCCGACCCCCAAGGAGAGTGAACCGTCATGGCAGGTGGGACCCATCACCTCAGCTTCCCCCAGGTGGAGAACAGCGCCACCCGGCTGAACAAGGAGAAGGAGGACATCGAGAGCCGCCTGACCCAGCTCAAGGCGATGATCGACCAGCTGGTCAGCAGCGACTTCGTCACCGAGCGGGCCTCGGGCAAGTTCCAGCAGGACTACGACCAGTGGAACAACGGCGCCAGGCAGGTCATGCAGGGCCTGGAGGGCATGAGCCAGTTCCTCAAGACCGCCATCGCCAAGCACCGCGAGCTGGACGCCTCGCTCAGCGGCGGCGCGGGAGCGTGACGTCATGCCGGGCGGATGGGAAGTGCTCGGCCTGCCCGGCGACCCCGCGCCCGGGGATCCGGGCCAGGTGCGGGGGCTCGCCGGCCGGCTGCTGGAAGAGGCGCGGCTCGCCGAGGACAACACCGCCAAACTGAGCGCGGTGTCCGGCAACAGCTCGGCGCTGCGGATGCGCGGGGACTACGCGGCCCCGTACGCCGAGGCGCTGGGCGAGCTGCCGGGTGAGCTGGCCAAGCTGGGCAAGGCGTACCGGGGCGCCGGGAACGCGCTGATGACCTACGCCGGGAGCCTGGAGCAGGCCCGGGCACAGGCCGGGGCGGCGCTGCGCCAGGGCCAGGGCGCCGACACCCAGTACCAGGGCGCGTTGCGCGAGGTGCAGGCCCAGGTCCCCGGTACGGTGCGGAGCCTGGCGGAGGCGGAGACCGCGGTCCGCTCGGCCGATCCGGCCGTGCAGGCGGTGGTGCGGCCGGCGGTGGAACGTGCCCGCGGCGCCGAGGCCGACCGGGCGCGGGCACGCCGGATCGCCGACGAGGCGGCCCGGTTACGCGGGGACGCGGAGTCCCGGGCGGTGCGGGAGATCGAGCAGGCGCTCGACGGCAGCGGCATCAAGAACAAGTCTTTCCTGCAGAAGGCCTGGGACGCGATCTCCACGCCGTTCCGTTCCTGGGACGACTTCGTGGCGTTCGCGGGCACGGTGGCGCTGGTGGCCGGGCTGGTGGTGCTGGTGATCGGCACCGGCGGGCTGGCCGGGGCGATCCTGGCAGGGGTCGCGGTGGCCGCGGGGGCGGTGGTGCTCGCCGACGCGGTCCACAAGTACCGCCAGGGCCGCGGATCGCTGGGGCAGGTAGGGCTGGCCGCGCTCGGGGTGATCCCCGGCGGCAAGAGCCTCGGCCTGCTGGCCCAGGGCGCCAAGGCGGTGGCGGGGCTGCGGGGTGCGGCCGCCGCGGTCCGCGGCGGCGGGGGCACCCTGGTCGGCGCGCTGCGGGCGGGGATCCCCGCGGGCGCGTCCTCGATCCGCTCGGCGATGCAGGCCGGCGGTACGCGGGCCGGAGCGGCCGCGAGCGCGGCCTGGCAACGTGGCCGCCAGTTCTTCAGCAAGGACCCGGTGCACTTCCCGACCGGCATCGTGCTGCTCGCGCAGACCGATGTGGAGCTGCCCGGCGTGCTGCCGTTGCGGCTGGAGCGCACACATCTGTCCAGCTACCGTACGGGCCGCTGGTTCGGCCGCTCCTGGGCCTCGACCCTGGACCAGCGCATCGAGGTGGACGCCGACGGCGTCTACCTGGCCACCGCCGACGGCACCCTGCTGTCCTTCCCGCGGCCCGAGCCCGGCCAGGTGGCCCACCCCGACGACGGCCCGCGCCTGGAGCTGCGGCCGGCGGAGGACGGCTACACGGTCACCGACCCGCTCACCGGCCACACCACGCACTTCGCCGGTCAAGGAGAGGTGCTGCCCATCGCGGCGATCACCGACCGCAACGGCAACCGCGTCGACTTCCACTACACCGACGGCACCGACGGCCTGCTCACCGAGGTGATCCACTCGGGCGGCTACCACCTGGACATCGAGACCCACCAGGGCCGCATCGTGGAGATCCGCCTGCGCGGCGCCGGCCAGACCCTCGTCTCCTACGCCTACGACGAGGCCGGCGACCTGACCGAGGTGACCAACTCCTCCCGGCTGCCGTTGCGGTTCACGTACGACGACGAAGGCCGGATGACCCGCTGGCTCGACCGCATCGGCACCTGGTACGCGTACACGTACGACCAGGAGGGCCGCTGCGTCTACGGCACCGGCACGGACGGCGTCTTCAACACCGAGATCAGCTACGCCGAGGGCGTCACCACGGCCCACGACTCGCTGGGCAACGTCACGACGTACCACTACAACGAGCTGCTGCAGGTCGTGAGCGAGATAGACCCGCTCGGCCACGTGACCCGCTACCGCTGGGACGTTCACGACCGTCTGCTGGCCCACACCGACCCGCTGGGACACACCACCAACTACGCCTACGACGACGCCGGCGCACTGGTGTCGATCATCCGCCCCGACGGAGCCACCCGCCGCCTCGCCCGCAACGCCCTGCACCTGCCGGAAACCGTCACGGACTACGACGGGACGATCTGGGCCCTCGCCTACGACGAGTGCGGCAACCTGACCTCCGACGCGACGGCCACCTACACCTACGACGATCGCGGCCACCTGACCGCGATCACGGACGTCCTCGGCCACACACGGACGATCGAGACGAACGCCGCCGGACTGACCGTCGCGATCAGCGACCCGCTGGGCGCGACCACACGGTGCGAGCGCGACGCGTTCGGCCGGGTCACCGCCATCACGGATCCCCTTGGCAACACCACCCGCTTCACCTGGACCGTCGAGGGCAAACCGGCCACGCGCACCCTACCCGGCGGCGCTGCCGAACGCTGGACGTACGACGCCGAGGGCAACCTCGTCGAGCACGTGGACGCCCTGGGGCAGGTCACCCGCACCGAGATCGGCCCCTTCGACGTCCCCACCGCGCGGACCACACCGGACGGCGCCCGCCTCGCGTTCGCCTACGACACCGAGCTGAGGCTGGTGGAGGCCACCAACCCGCAGGGGCTGACCTGGCAGTACACGTACGACGCCGCGGGAGGGCTCGCCTCGGAGACCGACTTCAACGGTCGCGTCCTGACCTACGTCCGCGACGCCGCGGGGAATCTCGTAGAACGCGTCAACGGCGCCGGCCAGTCCACCACGTACGTCTACGACATGCTCGGCCAGGTCATCGTGCAGCACTCGGGCGACCGGGTCACCACGTTCGCCTACGACGAGCTCGGCCGCCTGGTCCACGCCACGAACCCCGACGCCGACCTCCGCGTCACCCGGGACGCCGAGGGCCGGATCACGGCGGAGACCTGCAACGGCCGCACGATCACGTCGGCCTATGACGCGCTCGGCCGGCGGACGCGCCGCCGTACGCCGTCCGGAGCCGAGACCACGTGGGACTACGACGCCCGGAGCCGGCCGGTGGCCGTGCACACGGCAGGCCAGATGATCCGGTTCGGCTACGACGCCGCAGGCAGAGAGATTTCCCGAAATTTCGGCACAGATGTCTCGCTTACCCACCGCTGGGACCCGGACTCCCGCCTCCACACCCAGACCCTGGCCAAGGGTCCGGCGGGGGAGATCGTGCAGCGCCGCACGTACGACTACCGCGCCGACGGACACGTCACGGAGATCGACGACCTGCTCTCCGGCCGCCGCCGCTTCGACCTCGATCCGGTCGGCCGGGTCACCGGGGTGCGCGGGCCGAACTGGGCGGAGCGGTACACGTACAACAGCGCCGGCCAGATCACCGACGCGATGTGGCCCACCTCGGCCGAGGCCCACGGCCCGCGCGCCTACACCGGCACCATGATCCGCCAGGCCGGGCGCATCCGGTACGAGTACGACCGCCAGGGCCGCACGATCCTCCGCCAGCGGAAGGGCCTGTCGTCGAAGCCCCGCACCTGGTACTACACATGGGACGCCGACGACCGTCTGACGGACGTCACCACCCCGGACGGGAGCCGCTTGCGCTACCTCTACGACCCTCTGGGCCGCCGCATCGCCAAGGAACGCGTGGACGGCTCGCAACGCACCGACTTCGTCTGGGACGGGCTCACGCTCGCCGAGCAGATCAGCGAGCACCGTACGACGGCGTGGGATTGGGAGCCCGGCACGTTCCGTCCGCTGAGCCAGACCGAGCGGGCCCGGCACGACCAGGAGTGGATCGACGAGCGCTTCTACGCCATCGCCACGGACCTGATCGGCACCCCGACCGAACTCGTCGATCCCGACGGCGCCCTGGCCTGGCGATCCCGGCAGTCCCTGTGGGGAGCCTCCCCGCAACCCGTCCCAGCAGGGGCCGACTGCCCGCTGCGCTTCCCCGGACAGTACGCGGACGACGAGTCCGGCCTCCATTACAACTTCTTCCGCCACTACGACCCGCATGCCGGCCACTATGCGGCCGCCGACCCGATCGGCCTGACCGGCGGCTGGAACCCGCACGCGTACGTCCCCAACGCCACGACCTGGTCGGACCCCCTCGGGCTCGCCGCCTATTCGACCACCGGGCCGAAGGGGCTGACCGCGGGCACGCCTCCCTCGGTCGTCAGGAACGGCCTGCAGCCTCACGAACTGGTCCAGGCCAGAGAGATCGTGGACTTCCGCGGCGGGCGGTTCGTGGGCGCGACACCCAGCCATCCGGGTATCGACGGCTGGCTCGACGGGGTGCCGGTCAGTCTCAAGGCGTACTCTGGGACGTCACCCGCAGGGGTGCTCAGGCACGCGAGCCTGGCGGAGAGCTCGGCGAGGAAGGCGGGTTTCTCCGGCGTGGACCTGTACGTCGACGCGAAGAACGTACCGGGGGCGACAATGGTCGATTTCGGCACCAACGGGCCCCTGGCGCAAATACCGCGCCAGGGAACCATCAACAGCATCTACGTCAACTCAGCCGATGGCTGGGTCGTGTTCCCGGGGTGACTGACGTATGGCCGTAGAGATCGGAGTCGTGTGCCCGAAGCGGCCGGATCCGGAGCCGCTCGCGCTCGCGACAGGGTTCGTCATGCGAACGATCCTCGGCGTGTCGAACATCGAGGTCGAGCTTGTGGTGGAAGAAGAGGACACCTGGACGTTCCACTGGGGCGGTGCGGGACAGGCGGCCGCCTTCCTGGTGCCGCCCCGCATGCACGAGTTCGCGGGTCAGTGGTTCGCGTCGTTCCAGCCCGGCACCCGGGGCGAGCCCGTGCCCGCCATGCTCATGATCGTCCTGGCCGCCTGCGCCGCGTTGCTGACCGGCGGCACGATCCTCGACGAGGCGCACCAGTTCGAGCGGACGGATCTGACCCCGGACGCGGTGCTGGGCCCCGCCTTGCGGATGTCGCCGCTGTCGCCCGAGGCCGCCCTCCACCTGCTGCGAACGGGCCGGTCCGAGGCTAGGTGACCTGGGTGACGGCGATCACTCTGTCGCGCTCGGAGCCGAGGCAACCCTGCGGGGACCTGATGGCCGCGAGCGCGGCACGGTCGATCCCGCCTCCGGCGGCGTCGATCCGGTCCCCGTCCACGATCTCGCCTTTGCCGGGCACGTCCACCCCTCGCCTCCCGCCGGAGATGATCGGCTCCGTGCCGTCGGGCCAGATCAAGGGGCTGGTTTCTCCCGGCGTGGCCGGGTGCGTATGCCTGAGGAACAGGCACTTATTGGCCGGGTCGTAGACGAGGGTGCCGAGGATCTCCATCTCCATGCCGCCCTCCAGATCATGCACGAGATGATCGGGTCACTACCGATCACTTTCATCTGCCCGCTTCCCCCGGCGCATCCCGCCGACAGGATGAAGGCCGGCGACGCCAGAACGGCTGTGCATTTCATATGTCCTCTCAATCTGCCGGGGCGGAGCTCCGTTACATTGGACGCGCCGCTTTCGCCGATGCCTAGCGAGATGGAAGGATCGCATTTCATGGGTGCCAAGACCGCTGTGCTGGTTTATGCGGATGGGGATGCCGCCGAGTTGTTTGTGTAGCGTGTCAGGTTCCCGACCTGGCGCCACTGACTTTTTGGTTTCCTTGGTGAATCCAGATTGGACGAAGACTGGCGAATCCAGGGTGGGTATGCCGCCAGCTTTCCAGGTATCGACATCGTACGCGATTTGGGAAAATGGTGAGCTCATCCGATCGCTCAGCCTGGCCCCAGACACCGGGGTCGTAGAGGACATAGGGTCTCCGTTGCCCTCGGGAGAGGGGCGGCCATGCGCGCTGCTGGGCTTCGTAGTGGAGGGACAGCGCTATGAGGCCGATATCGATCCCGATGAGATCGAAATGATGGGTTTCCGGCTGCCGGAACCGCGTACAGCCGCACAGGCTGATATCGAGGAGTTTCAAAGAACCCACACGCTTGTCCGCTACACTTTCGGTCCAGACGGAGCGCTGATACCGCTCGCCGACTGATCTCGACCGGCATGCAGGTGACGGCGATGAAGAGCTATCTGAAAGTCGTCTGGCATCACTATTCCCCTGACGAGCCGGTCCTCCTCTACAACGAGCTCGACGCCGACGGCTACGAGACGAGGAAGGTCCAGATCCACCGCGACGGGCGGGAGGAGATGGCGGCCCAGGAGGAGTTCACGCCCACGGTCATCGGGCGGACGAATTCGAGGGGCAATGGCGTGCGGCGCTGGCCGGGCTGTCGGTGCGGGACTTACGGTGCAGGGTCTGCGGGCTGCTCCAAGAGGAATTCGGCTATCAGGACGCCACGCCGGCGTGTGTCCTCCGGGCCGGGAACGCATGGATCGCCCGAGGCTGTCCCTGGTTGGACGGGTCGAAGCGGCCTCCGGGATGGCGCATGGAGGACCAGCTCGGCGAAGGGTTGTTCGAGGTTCCGTCGTCGGAGCTGGAGGCGGTCGCCGATCGTGCCCGAGCTCGGGGGATTCCCGTCTATGTCCTCGCGACGGGAGAGGGAGGGGGCGGGACGCGTTCTGCGACACGGTCCCCGGTTCGCTGCCTCTCGATCGTCATCGTGTGGCCTGACGCGGCGGCGTACCGGGCCGCGGACGCGGCGAGTTTCGCAGGGGCACATTCCATCCTCAAGGACATCGCGGAGTCCCTGGCCGATCCGCGGCCGACGGTCGGAGCCACGAAGAAGGTCGCCGTCTACGTCGCGTGGGACTGATCGGCGATCTGGACCAGGTCGAGGCGGCGCGAGGTGCACAGGTAGGCGCGTCCGGGCGGGCCGGT
The DNA here is from genome assembly GCF_008065375.1 of Nonomuraea sp. SYSU D8015. GTDB lineage: Bacteria > Actinomycetota > Actinomycetes > Streptosporangiales > Streptosporangiaceae > Nonomuraea. Next base: position 91,721 of record NZ_VJYI01000018.1, on the reverse strand, counting down.
GAAGAACTGGTCGGGTTCCAGGGTGAGGCCGTGCTCGCGGGCGCTCACCCGGTTCGAGGGCATGAGGACGAGCCGGGTGCCGGTGCGGAGGATCTCGGCGACCTCGGCCGACAGCGAGCGGCGGCGGCCCTCCAGCAGCGGGGTGGCGTCCCCGGTCATGATCAGGGCGCGCCGGCCCAGGTCGGCGGGGGCGAGGATGTCCTGCAGGAGGGTGGGCAGGGTGGTGAAGTTCTGCTCCGTGGGCGTGATCGTCAGCTGGTCGAAGTCGTCGACGATCACGGCGTAGCGGGCGTCTCCGAAGGCCGCGGCCGCCTCCCGGAGGCCGGCGTCGGTGAAGGAGGTGCCGGTCAGGATACGGACGTCGGCGGGGGACGTGGTGGTCGGCGTGCGGGCGTCGGTGGAGGACGTGGCGGCCGGCGTGCGGGCGTCGGCGGGGGGCGTGGTGGTCGGCGTACGCGCACCGGGCAGCGAGCGGACCAGCGGGGAGCGGGGCGGGGCGACGGCCAGGACGTTCACCCCGGCCTCCAGCAGTCCGGTCGCCACGACCAGGGCGGCGTTGCTGCGGCCCGAGCCCGGCGGCCCGGACACCAGCACCAGGTGCGGTCCGGTCTCGAAGAGGTCCAGCGCGATGGGCACGACGTCGGGGCCGCCGACGCCGATCGGGATGCCGCTCACGATGCCGTCCGCGGTGCCGTCCAAAGTGCCGTCGCCACTGCGGTCCACATCGGCGACCTCACGCAGCGGGACGCTGTCGGGCAACGGCGGGAACGGCTTCGGGAGCCGGTCTCCAGGCACCGGCGTCACGTGCTCCGGCGGCAGGCAGATCTGCACGTGAAGCCCGGTGGCGGCCTCGATGGCCCGCCCGGGCAGCAGCGGCGGCGACACCATGCCCGACGCCAGGTACGCCCGCCGCGTCTCCTCCCGCGGAAACGGCAGGAAAAGCCGCTGCGAGAACAGGTCCGGTGTCTTGCCCCGCAGCATGTCATACCCTCCGACCGCCACCACGTGGATGCCGACCGGCGGCCCACCGGCCACTATCCCGCGCACGGTGACGAGCAGCGGCGTCTCGAAGAAGTCGGGGCTCCCGCGATCCTCGAAGTACTCCCAGCCGTCGATCACCAGCACGATCACCGGTTCGCCGGCTCCACGGGCGGGTGACAGCCGCCGCCGCTCCACCTCGGCGGCCAGCCACGTCACCATCCGCCGGATCCGATCCGGCTCCCCGCCCCCGGCGACCGCCCCGCAGTGCGGCAGCGACGCGTACGCCGCCAGCCCGCCCGGCTGGTTCTCGACGACGTACACCCACACCCGGGAAGGCGAGCACCGGGCCGCCAGGCTGGAGATCAAGGTGCGTACGAAGGTCGTCCGCCCCGACTGCGGCCCGCCGGCCACCATGAGCCGCTCGGTCCCGCCCAGGTCCAGCGCCATCGCCGGTTGCGCCTGGTTGGCGGGATCGTCCACCAGCCCGTACGGCACCCCCTCGTCGGAACCCGACACGGAGGCCAGCGGCAGTGCGGCGGGCAGCGGCGGCAGCAAAGGCCGGAACGGCGGCCCGCTCGGCAGCCGCGCCGCCGCCGCGAGCACGGCCGCGATGGCCAGGTCCTGGTCGGTACGCCCCCGCGCGGGCGACGACGGCGCCTCGGGACGCGGCAACCCGAGCGCCTCCCAGGGCAGCACCCGGGCGGTGGCCGGGGTCTCGCCGGTCGGCGGCGGGTTGCCGAGGTAGCCGGTCTGGAAGAGTTGGGGCGTACGCTGCTCCCCGCCCACCCGCATGATCATGCCCCGGCCGCGCAGCCGCGACGGGATGGTGGCGGCGTCCGGCACGCCCAGGACCTCGGTGCTGTCTGAGGGCTCGTTCTGCCGCAGCGTGATGCGCAGCGAGATGTTGTTCTTCAGCTCGGGCGACAGCTTGCCCTGCAACGACTGGGTGGCCAGCACCAGGTGCATGCCGAGCGAGCGGCCCTTGGCGGCCACGTTCACCAGCTCGCGCAGGAAGTCCGGCGAGGTCTCCAGCACCCGCGCGAACTCGTCGAACACCATGACGAGCCGGGGGAGCCGCCCGCCCGCCTCCCAGTAGGCGTCGATCTCGCCGCCGTAACGGGCCAGGACGGCCTCCCGGCGGCGGACCTCCGCCCGTACGGAGGCCAGCACACGCCGCGCGGCGCTCTCGTCGAACACGTCCGCGGCCGTGTCGCCGGTGGAGCGGATCAGCCCCACCACGTGCGGGCAGTCCTCGAACGGCAGGAACGCGCTGCCGCCCTTGAAGTCGACCAGCACCAGGTTCAGCTCGTCCGGCCGGTTGGCCAGCAGCAGCGAGGTGACCAGCGTCTGGAGCAGGATGCTCTTGCCCGCCCCCGTGGCCCCGCCCAGCATCGTGTGCGGGCCGTCGGCCGCGAGGTCGACGGTGACCGGGCCGGAGCCGTCGGCTCCGATGGCGACCCTGGTGGTGGGGCCGGGATCGCTGCTCCAGCGGGCCAGGACGCGGTCGGCGTCGGGTACGCCGAGACCGAGCACGTCGAGCAGGCGCACCGCCGACGGGATCACGCTCTCCGCCCGGGCCAGCGTGAGCCGGTCGCGCATGGGCGCCACCGCGCGGGCGATGCGCTCGGCCGCCTGCTCCCCGAGGCTCTCCGGCTGCACGAAGACCGGCAGGCCCTGGCGGCCACGGGTGAGCAGCATGCCGGTGCCGTCGAGTTCGCACACGCCGCGGCACTCGTTCAGGCTGCGCTGGTCGGCGCAGATCACGTACACGCCGACCGACGGGCCCTCCCTGAGCACCTCCTTCATGCCCGGGATGTCGCGTAACGCCCGCGCCCCGTCGAGCACCACCACGACGTCTTCTCCGAATCCAGAGCCGTGGCGTCGTTCCCTGGCCTTGAGGCGCTCGGTGACGAGGTTCTTCAGCTCCTCGATCCGTTCCGTCCTGGTCTCGGGAGTGTTGCCCACCAGGCACGGGACCGGCCCGTCCGGGCAGAGGTGCGGCAGCCAGCGCGCCCACGCCAGATGCTCGCCGCCGGACGCGGTGATCAGCACCAGGCGCAGCTCGTCCGGCGCGCGCAAGGTGCCGAGCTGGACCAGCAGCCAGCGCAGCAGCGCGTCGACCGGGTCGGGCGGGCCGATGACGCCGAGCACGCCGATCTCGCGCAGGTCCACCGTGACGGGCACCCCGCGCAGCACCGGCTCGGTGAACCCCGGCCACGGCTCCCCGTCGAACTGGATCGTGGCCGGCTCGTCCGCGACGCCGACCCGCAGCGTCAGCCCGTCGGGGGAGTCGGCGTTGCGCGGCCACAGCCCCGGGCCCTCGTGGGTGGCGGCGAACGTGAGATCCACTTCGTCGGGGGCGACGAGGTGGCGCAGCCACTGCTCGTGGACGACGTGCCGGCGGACCCGCTCGAGGGTCTCCCGCTTGCGCTCCTCGAACTCCCGTTCCTTTTTCCTGCGCTGCCGCCCCTCGACCCACTGCGTGGCGAAGAAGGTAATCGGCGTCAAAATTCCGAACAGCAGAAAATACGCACTTTTCAACAGGATCGCCATGGCGATGGAAATCGGCAGCGGAAGCAGCGACGAAAGCAGCGCGACCGCGATGTTGCGCTGCGGCGTCTCGTTCCTGGGCAGGGCGATCCTGACCCCCGGGACCGCGGGGGCGGGGGAGAACGCCCGGTCGAAGTCCACGCGCCCGTCCCTGGCCCGCGTCGTCCGCAGCCGCGACGACGGCAGCGGCGCCCAGCGCAGCCGGTCGTCGCCCACCTGCAGGACCCCGTCGGGCCGCAGCACGGTCGGCTCCCGCACGGGTAACTCGTCCACCAGCGTGCCGTTGCGCGAGCCGAGGTCGACCACCGTGGCCTCGCCGGTCCACGACACGTCCAGCCGGGCGTGCCGCCTCGACACCCGCTGGTCGCGCAGGAGGCCGATGTCGGTCCACTCCCTGCCGATGACGTGGCTGCCGGGGCTGAGCCAGATCACCCGGCCCGCGTCGGGCCCGGCGAACACGCGGATCGCGCCGGCCGCGGCGAGCGGCCGCCAGGGCTGGGCCCGGTCCGGCTCGCCCACGCTGATCGTCGCCCCCGGCACGAGCGGGCTGCCGGCGACGGTGGCCTCGGGGTCGAGCTTGGTGGTGCCGACGAAGCACGGCCGCCCGTTGACGGCGGTGGGCAGGGCCCGCAACAGCGAGCCGATCGTGGTCTCCGGCTCGGCCGTCACCTCGACATCGAGCTCAGCGGAGGCCGCCGGATCGCGGATCGTGGTCCGAATGATCATAATCCCCTCTCCAGGGGACTAGGCCCGATTTATCAATTAAATCTAGCTGTACGATCCAGAGGGCAAAGTACATGCCCGCCGCCCCCGCCGCTAGCTAGAGTAATAATCCCATCTCAGCCCGATTTTCCATGATATTTCATGATGTCGGCAGCGCGAGGAGCCGCGGGTGAATCACCGCGTAAGCGACGAAGCCATGGTCCGAGCCCTCTATCGCGAATACGGCGCCCCCCTGATGGCCTTCGCCATCCGGCTGACGGGTGGCGACCGGCGCTGGGCCGAGGACGTCGTGCAGGAGACCCTCGTACGCGCCTGGCGCAACCTCCACGAGCTCCGCACCGACTCTGGCTCGCTCATGCCGTGGCTGGCGACCGTCGCCCGCCGCGTCGTCATCGACGACCGCCGCCGCTCCGGCACGCGCCCCCTGGACACCGTCGAGGAGGTCCCCGAACGCGTGCAGCCCACGGCCGCCGAGGACGAGCGCCTGCTGCGCGAGATCGTGGTGACGGACGCGATGCTCTCCCTCTCCCCGGCCCATCGCCAGGTGCTCACTGAGACGTTCCTGCTGGACCGCACCGTCCAGGAGGCGGCGGAGACGATCGGCGTGCCCGTGGGCACGGTGAAGTCCCGCGTGTACTACGCCATGCGTGCCTTACGCGTCGCATTGGAGGAAAGGGGGGTGATGCTGCCGTGACCAAGGCGCATCACAATACGGAAAGGGGGGTGGTGCAGCCATGACGGAGGTGCATCACGAAGACGTGGCCGCGTACGCGCTCGGTCTCCTCGACGAGCACGAACGCGCGGCGTTCGAGCGCCATCTGGCCGGTTGCGCCAGCTGCGCCGCCGAGGTCGGAGTGTTCGCCGAGATGGGGGAGCTGATCAGGGGCGTGCACCCGGACGACCTGCTGCCCAGCCCACCGGATCCCCAGGTCGAGTCCCTCCTGATCCGCCGTGCCGCCGCCGAGCGCCGGCGCCGCCGCTTCCACCGCACGATCATGAGCGCCGCCGCCTGCGTGCTGGTCGCGGCCGGCGTCTTCCTCGCCGTCAACTCGGTCACCGGCGGCCCCAACCCCGACAGCATCCACGGCCCCGCCCGCGCGCTGCTCCTGACCGGCAAGACCTACTCCGCCACCGACCCCGCCACCGGCACGGCCGCCGTCGTCGGCCTGGAGGACAAAGGGTGGGGCACGCACGTCGCGCTGGAGCTGAAGGGCGTCAGGGGGCCGCTGCAGTGCCGCCTGCTCGCGTTCGGCGACGACGGCCGCTCCGAGGTCGTGGCCAGCTGGGGCGTCCCCGAGAAGGGGTACGGGGTGCCCGGTTCGCCCGACCCCCTGGTGCTGCACGGCGGCACCAGCCTCCCCCAAGACGACCTCAACCACTTCACGATCGAGACCTTCGACGGCAGGACCCTCGCGACCATCGCGGTGTGACGCCCTGGTTCTACGATGGATCGGGACGATGCGCATCGACCTCCACAGCCACAGCAGCGCCTCCGACGGCACGCAGCCGCCGGCCGACGTGGTGCGCCGGGCCCGCGAGCGCGGCTTGGACGTGCTCGCGCTGACCGACCACGACACCGTCGCCGGGCATGCCGCGGCGACCGGGGCGCTGCCCGCCGGGCTGACGCTCGTGCCCGGCATGGAGCTGTCCTGCCGCCGCGCCGGGCAGAGCATCCACTTGCTGGCCTACCTTTTCGACCCCGAGGAGCCCGAGCTGCGGGCCGAGTGCGTGCGCATCAGGGAGGCACGCGAGCGGCGCGCCCGGCTGACCGTCCAGCGCCTGGCCGAGCTGGGCGCGCCGGTCACCTGGGAGCAGGTGTCCGAGCTGGCCGCGGGTGGACCGGTCGGGCGGCCGCACATCGCCCGCGCCATGGTCGCCGCCGGAGCCGTCGCCGCGCCAGAGCTGGCGTTCACGCCGGAGTGGATCGGGACGGGCGGCCGCGCGTACGTTCCCCGCTACGCGCTGGATCCCGAGCAGGCGGTCCGCATGGTGCGCGCGGCGGGCGGGGTGCCGGTGCTGGCCCATCCGAAGGCGGCCAGGCGCGGCAAGGTCGTGCCCGACGAGTGGATCGCCGAGCTGGCGGCGGCCGGGCTCTTCGGGGTCGAGGCCGATCACCTCGACCACGACGCGGCCGCCCGCGCCCACCTGCGCGGGCTGGCCGGCGAGCTCGGGCTGGCGGTGACCGGCTCCAGCGACGACCACGGCGAGCTGACCGGACACCGGCTGGGCTGCGAGACCACGGCGACCGAGGTGTACGAACGCCTGGTCGCCGAGGCGACGGGCGCGACCCCCATCACGTCACAGATCCCCTAGATACTTCCGCAACATGAGGACCTGCAGCCGCCCTGCGATCTCGTCCCAGGGGGCGAGCGCCGCCAGCCCGGCCCTCCGGTGCTCCTCGGCCTCCTCGGGGCGGAGCCTGCCCAGATGCAGGTGGGCCAGCGCGGTGCTCACCCCGACCGGAGGCAGCACGTCCAGTGCCTGGTCCAGCAGCGCCGCCACCTCCTCGGGCGCATGTCCGGGATCCTCCAGCATGATCTTGGCCCTGTGGACCAGACATCGCCCGCGCCCGATCTCGTCGGCGATCTCGGCATAGAGCCGCTCGGCTCGCTGCAGGTGGGAACTCGCGTCGAAGATCTGGTCCAGGTAGAAGTGCGCGAGCGCGAGCACTTCCTCCGCATACGCCTCCGCGCCGCGGTCGCCGGCCTGTTGCGCCTGCCTCAGGGCCTCGAAGAGCACGGCGCGGGCATTGGAGTACAGCTTGCGGGCCTCCGTGCCGCGGCTGCCGTGATCGAGGTTTTGACCCGTGCGCATGAGCATCGCGGCGACGGCGTTCAGCCGCAGAGCGTGGCCCGCCGCGTCCCCGCCGGACAGCGCCTGGGCGTAATGGACCAGCGCGGCCTCGACGGCGGTGAACTCGTCGCCTTCGGCCAGCAGGATGGCCGCGTGCTCCAGATGGAGCTCCGGGGGCCAGGACTCCACCTTGATCCGTAACCGGGCCGCCTGGTCGAAGTGGTGCCTGGCCTTGCGCGGGTCGCCGGAGGTGAGCAGGATCGCGCACTGGCGCAGCTCGGCGGTGGCCTGCATGTTCTCGTCGCCGAGCGCCTTGGCGGCCGTGGCCAGTGCCTGCGCCGTGCGCAGCCGGTCCTCGTGCCGCTGTTCGAGCCGGAACCAGGACTCGAGCGCGTCGGCGATGCGGCCGAGCGCGCGGCCGGTCTTGGGCACGGGATTCTGATACGCCAGCACCTGCAGCAGCACCTTGTCCTCGATCGCGAACCACTTGCGCGCGTCGTCGGCCGGCAGCCGGGCGGCGAACGCGCCGGCCCGCTCGGCGAAGTGCCTCACCAGCCGCCGCCAGGCGGCGGGCTCGCTCGGCGGGTTCTGCGCCCCGGCGTCGTGGAACGTACTGGTCAGCCGGACCCGGCTCACCCGCACGTTCTCCACGAGGCAGAGCTCCGCCAGCTCGTCGATCGCGTCCTTGGCGGAGGGCAGGCCGAGCAGCGCGGCGGCGGCCTGGTGGTCGACCTCGGCAAGAGGCAGTCCGGCCAGCAGGATGAACAACTGCTTGGCCGTCGGCCTGAGCTGCCTGACGCTCTGGTCGAGCACGAAGCCGAGCTTCTGGCGGATCGGGAGCCTGTTCAGGTCGTCGATCAGGGCTCGCAGCGAGATCCTGGGGTTGCGGGCGAGCCAACGGCCGATCCTGACGATCTCCGACGGGCTGCCCACGCACGCGTCGACCAGCAGCCCCAACTCCCGGCCGCGCTCGGCGCGCTCGTCGCCGATCTGGCGGGCCAGCAGCTCCCGCCCGGCCTCCGGGTCGAGCGGGCCCAGGTGAACCGGCTCGACGTGGCCCGGCAGCTCGCCCGAGACCGTGCCCGCGACCACGATGTACGCTTCCGGCACCCGGGGCGGCAGCCAAGCCACCTGGTCCCACGTGCTGACGTTGTCGAGCAGGAGCACCTGCCCGGCGGTGAGCGCGTCGATCACCTCCGCGGTCGCGTCCTCCGGCTCCTGGATGGCGCCTGGCTGCAGGCCGAGCGTGCGCAGCACGGCCTGGGCCACGCGCAGCGGTGTCTCGGGGTGGTCCCGGTCGGGGCCGCGGACGTCGGCGTACCGCTGCTCGTCGGCCTCATCGGTCAGCTCCCTCGCGGCCCGGATCGCCACAGAGGACGTGCCCATCCCGATCGGGCCCCGGATCACGGCCAGGCCGCTCTCCCGCGCCCGAGCCACGACCTGGCTGATCTCGGTCTCCCGGCCGATGAGGTCGTCCCGCCCGGCGGGGAGCGGCAGGCGGCCGGGGGACTGCGGGGACTGCGGGGGAGCGGGCTTGCGACGGCGGCGGAAGACGCCGACAAGCAAACCGGCCGTGACGGGCAGCCCGAAGGCCAGGACGGCGCGCAGCCACGGGGCGAACCCGTCCACCAGGTCCTCGATCACCTTTGCCTGCAGAATGAGGAAGACTCCCCCGACCGTGACCAGTCCGCCACCCAGCTCGGGCAGGCGCGACCCGGCCTGCTGGTAGAAGCGTGACAGCCGGAACCGCAGCCGGTCCCGGTAGGAGATCATCGTCGGACCCCCCTCGTCAGTCCGCCGTACAACCAGCGGGCGGTGAGGGCGACCACGGCTACGGGCACCACAGTGGCGATCACCGACTGTGCCGCCAGCGTGCCCGCGGAGGTGGTGAAGTGCCGGGACTCCTCCAGCATGATCAGTGGCAGGTGGTCGCCCGACGGCCAGTTGAGCAGCAGCCCGACGGCCGTGTCATTCCACACCAGCACGAACGCCAGCACGCCGGCCAGCACCACGGCCGGGGACGCCTCGCGTACCACGTGGAACAGCTCCCAGCGATGGCGCGCGAGCATGGGTGTCGCCACCCGGGTGAAGGCCCTGTGCAGCACCAGCACCGCCAGCGGGATCACCAGCGCGGCGTGCACGATGGCCAGCGCGGAGGCGGTGCCGACGACCGGGCTGAGCCAGCGCTGCAGCGGCACGGCGAACGCCAGCGGCGGCAGCGCCGCCAGCGCCACCGCGACCAGGAGCACCGGCCGCCAGGCGCGGTGCGGCAGCAGGTGCTCGTGAGCCAGCACATACGCGGCCGGAACGGCGGCCAGCAACACCAGTCCGACGACCACGGTCGCGCGCACGAACGTGGAGCCTAGCGCGACCATGAAGCCCGTGTCGGTCAGCACCTCCCCGTACGAGCCGAGGGTCCACGGCCCGCCGCTCCACCACCCGGACAGCGTCGCGGCGATCGGGTCACGCACCGAGGTGAGCACCAGCACCGCGAACGGCAACAGCCACAGCAGCGACACCACCCCGCACACCAGCCAGCCCCGCCGACCCCGCCGCGGCGGCTGGGTGGGAGGCTCGGCCCAGTTCGCGCGCCCGCGCAGCCCGGCCAGCGACGGCAGCGCCAGCACGGCCGCCAGCAGGGACAGCACCACAGCGAGCGCGGCGGCCCGCGCGGCCCCCAGATCGGCGTGGTGCCGCCACCAGAACAGCCCGCCGCCCTCGACCTCGGCCTGCATCGACCCCGGCGCGCCCATCAGCACGAGATCGAACACACGCGCCGCCGCCACCAGTGCGAACAGGTACGCCATCGCCGCCGGCCCGGCCAGCGCGGGCACCACGACGGACCACACCCTGCGCCGACGGCTGACGCCGAACGCCCTGGCCATCCGCAGCAGGTTGTTCGGCATCCTGGCCAGCGCCTCGTGGAAGACCAGGAACGCGATCCCGGACCACTGCCAGACGAACGCCGCCCCCAGCACCAGCCAGATCCAGACCGGCCCCAGGAAGGCCACGTCGGCGCCGAGCACGGCGCTGAACAGGCCACGCCGCTGGTTGGTGTCGTACAGCAGCCGGAAGATCGCGCCCGTGGTGAGCGGGGAGACCGCGGCCGGCAGGACGAGCAGGAAGCGCAGGATCCGGCCGGGGACCGGCCCGGCGTTCCTGGCCAGCCACGCCAGGCCGAGCCCTGCCGCGCAGACGATCACGGCCAGCACGAGCCAGATGAGCGAGTTGCCCAGCGCCTGGAGAACCTGGACATCGCGCAGCACGTCGTACCCGGTGAGCCCTTGGGACAGACTGATGATCACGGTGGTGAAGAGCGGCACCAGGATGACGCCCGCCGACAGCAGCACCGCGAGCAGCAGGTAGAGGGTCGCGCGCCAGCGGCCGAGCCCGTGCCTGACCACGGGGATGCCGGCGTCGTGGTAAGGCGCCACATCGAACAGGAAGGCGTTCCGCTCGCTCACCGGGCACCCTCCCTGCTGCCCGCGACGAGCTTCTCGCGGGCGTCGTACGCCGCCTTGCGCGGATCGACCCGGCCGACGACCGCGTCGGAGAACAGCTCGGTGAGCACCCGCCACAGCCCGCGCCCGTCGCCGCCCTCCAGAGGGCCGAACAGCCGGTCGGACAGGTCGTAGTGGCCGTTCAACGCGTCGTTCAGCTCCTGCGCCGGGCCGCGGAGCAACTCGTTGGACGGCAGGGTGAACGGCGTCAGGAAGCCGCCGTCGGCGATCCACGCCGTCAGCGCGTCGCGCTCGTCCGCCGTGCGCGGCCTGGTCAGCCAGTTCACGAAGTCGATCGCGTCGGTCCTCCCGTCCCGCATCGCCACCGCCACGTCCCCGCCGACCACCAGCGGCGGCGGGTTGTCCCGCCAGCGCGGGAAGCGGAAGTGCCGTGCGGACCCCTTGCCGGCGTAGCGGTCGATGACCGGCAGAGCGAAGTCGGGCGCCGCCACGATGTCGGCGGTCCGGTAGACGAAGACGTCGAGCATGGAATCGTGGAACTGCATGGTGAGCGCACGCCTCCCCCGGTCGCGGTCGAACGCTCCACGCCAGATCGTGGCCAGCAGTTCGAGCGCCTCCTCTGTCCGCGCCACTCCCCACCAGGCCGGGTTGCCGGGCTCCCCAGTCGTGGGGAAGAGCCCGTTGTACACCTCGGGGGCATAGGCGAGCAGGACGTTCTCGAACCAGTCGCTGAGCACCCACCCGTCGGCCGCTCCCATCGACAGCGTGCCTCGGGCCGGCCGCCATTCGGCCAGGTCGGTGGGCTGGTCCGTGAACTCTCCCGCGCGGTGCCAGACGAGCGACTTGTGCGCGATCTTGAACCAGGCGCCGAGCTCCTCGCGCCCTCCGTACGGCGTCACGAGCCGGCGCCAGAACGGGGGCTGCTCATGACCGCCGGTCCACGGCCTGATGCGGCGCTGGACCACCGGGTCGAAGAGCAGGCCCAGCCTGGGGATCACCGCCACGTCGGGGATGACCTCCGCCGCGGGGCCGCGCAGCAGGGCCGCGATGTTGTCGCCGGCCGAGTAGACGCTGACCGGCCTGCCGTACTCGCGGACCACCTCGTTGAAGCGCCGCAGCTCGTCGCCGCTCCAGACCACCGCCACCCGCAGCGGCCGGTCCTCGGCGCAGCCGGCGAGGGCCGCGGCCGGGATCGCGGCCAGGAACCCCCTACGGCTCAGCGACATCGGCCACCTCCCAGAAACGCGAGGGAGCGGCGAGACTCGCCACCCTGGTCCGGTCGTCGGTCACGACCAGCACGGCCAGGCTGGGATCGGTGCGTAACGCCGCGCTGACGGCCGCGTGGCAGGGTCCGCAGCCGGTGCGGTCCTCGATCACCATCACCTTGACCGGCACGAGCCTGCACAGGGCCCGGGCCAGCGCGACGCTCAGCCGCTCGTCGTGTGCCAGCTCGTGCGGCCGGGACCGCAGGAAGCCCTGGATGTCCATTCGCCTGGCCATGAACGCGACCCGGCCGTGGACGAACGACGGCGCGAGGTCGTCGCCGCGGGCGGCCAGCGCGAGGTTCTGCTCGACGGTCAGGTGCGGCAGCAGCCCGGCGCCCGCCGGGACCAGCCCGATCGCGCGCTCGGTCGGCAGCCGCATGGTGATCTCCTCGCCGCCGAGCCGGATCCGGCCCCCGACCGGCATCTCCAGACCGAGCAGCAGGTCGGCGAACGCGTCGGCCTCGGCGGAGTCGGCGGCCACGACCACGGCGGCCCGGCCCTGCGCGAGCGTCAGCGGGTCGGGCGACAGGCCGCGCAGGGCACCGCGCGTTTCCCAGGTGAGGCCAGAGAGCTCAAGAAGTGGTGTGTCCACGACCGACGTCAACTCCGGATGGTTCGTTCGCCCCGTTCCGAAGTTGACGTTTTCACAAACAGCGAGTCACGGCAACGTAATGACACGGCTGGTTAACCGGCGATCCGGATCGACAAAATACGGATTTATCAGGAAATTTTCGGTCCCAATGGGTATTGGGCGGCGAATTTCCGGGGTGCGGCGAAGTGCGTGGCGAACCAGTCGCGGGCGTGCTCGGCCACCGCATCCAGCGCGCCCGGCTCCTCGAACAGGTGGGTGGCGCCGGGCACGATCGTCATCCGGCTCTCGGCCCGCAGGCGCCGCTGCGCCTCCTTGTTCAACCCCACCACCACAGGGTCCCGGCCGCCCACGATGAGCAGCGTCGGCGCCCGTACCGCGGCCAGCCGCGCCCCGGCCAGGTCGGGACGCCCGCCGCGGGAGACGATCGCCGCGATCGCGTTGTCCGGCTCGGCGGCCGCCCACAGCGCCGCGGCGGCGCCGGTGCTCGCGCCGAAATAGCCGATCGGCAGGCCCGCGGCCTCCTCCTTCTCCCGCACCCAGCCCGTACGCCGCAACAACCGGTCGGCCAGGAGCCCGATGTCGAAGACGTTCGCCCGATCGGCCTCCTCCTCCGGCGTGAGCAGGTCGAACAACAACGTGCCGAGCCCGGCCTGATTGAGCACGCCGGCCACGTAACGGTTGCGCGGGCTGAGCCGGCTGCTCCCGCTCCCGTGCACGAACACCACGATTCCCTGAGCGGCATCAGGAACGATCAGATCGCCGGACACGTGCCGCACCTCCCCACTGCGCGTGCCGCTACCCCCGTAACCCCAGGTCTACCCTGTGGTCATGCGTGTGGAACCGGAGCCCGACTGCTGGGTGCACCCGCATCTCGAGGTGCGCCCCTCGGCCATCGCCGGCGACGGCCTGTTCGCCACGGCGCCCATCCCGGCGGGCACCGTCGTGGCCCGGCTCGGCGGCCGCCTGGTCACCTGGGCCGAACTGGAGCGGATGTTCGCCGACCCCGCCATCCCGTACGTGGACACCATCGCCGCGCACGACGACCTCCACCTGGTCCTCCCGCCGGGCCGGTCCGTCGGCAAGAGCAACCACAGCTGCGACCCCAACCTGTGGTGGACCGCCCCCTACACCCTTGCCGCCCGCCGTGACCTCCACGCGGGCGAGGAGCTCACGAACGACTACGCCACCAGCACCGCCGCGCCCACCTTCGCCATGGACTGCCGCTGTGGGACGGCGCTGTGCCGCGGCCGGGTCACCGGCACGGACTGGCGGCGCCCCGACCTCCGGGCCCGCTACGGCGACCACTGGACCCCGGCCCTGCTCGCCCTCATTCACCCCAGTTCCTGAGCCGAAGCCATGCCCTGAGCACACACATGCGGAGAACGGACCCAGGTCGTGGCGTCACTCCGGCGCGACCTGAGCCGGGCGGCAGGTGCGGCACGGCCGGTAGCCGGCGGCCCTGGCCTGGGCGAGGGTGCGGAAGCCGTGCCGGTGGGCGGGGGTGATGCGCCGGGCGTTGTGGCAGGTGGGGAAGCACACGACGCCCGTGGTGTCGCTGGCCAGGTAGAACACCCGCTCCCCGGCCAGCCGCCGCAGCCGCTCCAGATCGACGCCCTCGGCCATCAGCAGTCGTTCCTTGGCCGCCGCCCCGAACACGTAGTCGCCCACCGCGCCGTCCGACCTGGTCACCCGGTGGCACGGCACCAGCAGCGGCACCGGGTTGTCCGCCAGCGCCGTCCCGACCGCGCGCACGGCCCTGGGGCGGCCGATCCGGGCGGCGATCCAGGAGTAGGGACGTACCTCGCCGTGCGGGATCTCCCGCGCCGCTTCCAGCACGTCGCGCTGGAAGTCGCTCAGCTCCCGCAGGTCCAGCCGCACGCCGGAGGCCCGGCCGGTGCGCAGTGCGGGCAGAAGCCCCGCGGGCGGCCGGGCGGCGGGAAGGAGCGGGCGGCCGAACCGCTCCCTGAAAGCCTCGGCGAAGCCCTCGCGCGGATGCACGTACGCCACCCCGTGGTCGGTGAAGGCCACCCGCAGCTCCCCGATCGGCCCGGGTACGCTCACCCAGCGGGCGGCGATCCTGTCGAACAGCCCGTCCGGCGCGTCGGCGGCGAGCGCCGCCAGCCCGGCGAGCAACCGATCCTCGGTCATCGGGCACCTCCCAGTGCGCGCAGCCGCTGCAGCCCCCGCGACACGTGCGACTTGACCGTGCCCTGCGGGATCTCGAGCACGGTGGCGATCTCGCTGACCGGCAGGTCGACGACGTGCCTGAGCACCACCGCGGCCCGCTGCTCCTCAGGCAGCAGGCCGAGCAGCTCGGCGAGCTCGTCACCGGTCTCCTGGCGCATCGCCGCCGCCTCGACGTCCTGGCCGGGATCCACCACGTCCACCGGCTCATCACGCAGGTCGGGCGGCGGCTTGCGGGACTTGGTCCGGGCGGCGTTGCGCCAGACGTTCATCAGGATCGTCATCAGCCACGCCCGCGGCTGGAGCGCGGCGAGGCGGTCGCGGTCGTATCCGGCCAGCGCCCGGTACGCCCGCAGGAACGCCTCCGCGGTCAGGTCCTCGGCGCAGGCCCAGTTGCCGCTCAGCCGCAACGCGGTCGAGAAGACGAGGTTGCGGTGGGCGGCGTAGAGCTCCGCGAACCCCTCGTCGAGGTCGTCGAGCAACGCCTTGCACACCGGGTCGATCGCACTCACGTCAGAGAGAACACCGCCGCGCTCGAATCGGTTGCACGCGAAAGGCCCGCGTCCGGAAGACGCGGGCCTTTCGGTGCATGTGTTTCAGACGGCGACGGCGAGCTGGGCGACCTCGCCCAGCTTGGCCTCCACCTGGATGTCCCGGGTGACGCCGCCGCCCGCGATGATGCGGACGGTCCAGTCGCCGGGAGCGGCGAAGAAGCGGAAGACGCCGTCGTCGGACACGACGACCTCGCCGGTGAACTCGCCGGAGTGGTCGAGCAGCCTGGCGTACGCCGTGCTCGTGCCCGTCACCACGCCCTGGATCACGGCCTGGTTGGACAGATCGATCCCGGCCGGCAGCGCAATGGTCTGCTCCGGCGCTCCGCAACCCTGTGCAGTCGTCATCAGCGGGCCTCCCCCAGCTCGATCGGCACGCCCACGAGCGAGCCGTACTCGGTCCACGAACCGTCGTAGTTCTTCACGTTGGCCTGGTCGAGCAGCTCGTGCAGCACGAACCACGTGTGCGCCGAGCGCTCGCCGATGCGGCAGTAGGCGATGGTGTCCTTGCCGAAGTCGACCCCGGCCTCCTGGTAGAGGGTGCGCAGGTCGTCGTCGGACTTGAAGGTGCCGTCGTCGTTGGCGGCCTTGGACCACGGGATGTTGCGGGCGGTGGGCACGTGGCCGGCGCGCTGCGCCTGCTCCTGCGGCAGGTGGGCGGGAGCGAGGAGCTTGCCGGTGAACTCGTCGGGCGAGCGCACGTCGACCAGGTTGAGCTTGCCGATGGCGCCGACCACGTCATCGCGGAAGGCGCGGATCGCCTTGTCCTGCTCCTGGGCGACGTACTGCGTCTTGGCCCGCTGGGGAACGTCGCGCACCAGCTCGCGCGAGTCGAGCTCCCACTTCTTGCGCCCGCCGTCGAGCAGCTTGACGTTCTCGTGGCCGTAGAGCTTGAAGTACCAGTAGGCGTAGGCGGCGAACCAGTTGTTGTTGCCGCCGTAGAGGACGACGGTGTCGTCGTTGGAGATGCCGCGGTCGGACAGCAGGGCCTCGAAACCGGTCTTGTCCACGAAGTCGCGGCGGACCGGGTCCTGCAGGTCCTGCCGCCAGTCGATCTTCACGGCGCCACGGATGTGGCCTTTGTCGTAGGCGCTGACGTCCTCGTCGACCTCGACGATGACGACGCCCGGGGTGTCGAGGTTGGCCTCGACCCAGTCGGCATCCACCAGGGCGGCGGAGCGGCTCATTGGGAAACCTCCATGTTGGCGGCGGGCAGTAGACGGCGAACAGGCGGGTACGTGGCGCAGCCAAGGCTGGATCCCCAGGCTGCGTTGAGGAACTTCGGGAAGAGCATCCGGGACGTGACCGCGGGCAACCGAAGGCGCCCCGTCACGGGGACGAAGGTGGGATCCAAGGTGGTGGTTGCCACGCCGGAGCGCGGCGCTCTAGGGTCGGCACGCATCGCGGGATGCTCCCTGAAGGCTCGATTGGGGCGGACTCCTACGTCCGCGAGATCGTCCTCAGGCAGCGCGACAGAGCGCGGTGGCGACGCGGCAGAAATCGACCGCGCGCCGCTTCGTCAGCAGCTCTGTCGATGGATTCATGTGGATGACACTACTCGGCGTCTCGCCATCTGTCACATCTCGTCCGGTTGGTGAGACGACTCGTGAGACGACGCGGGTGTCACGGCGGCGGCGAGCGCCACCAGGACGTCGGCCTTGCGCGGCTGTCCGGAGGCCCGCCGCACGATTCTGCCCGCCGCGTCCAGCACGAGGACGGTAGGCGTCCGGGTGACGTCCAGCCGCCGCACGAGGTCGAGCCGGGACTCGGCGTCGACCTCGACGTGGCTCACCCCGGGCACGAGCGCGCTCACGTCGGCGAGGACCCGCCTGGTCGCCCGGCACGGCTGGCAGAACGCGGTCGAGAACTGCACCAGCGTCGCCCGCTCGCCCAGCGCCGCGCCCAGCTCGGCCTCGGACAACAAACCGGACAACAAACCCGTCACCCTTCATGCAACGGCGCACGGCCGCTTTTACTTCCGCGCGGGAACCTTGACGAGAACTTTCCCCGTCTGGTCGACGACGTCGATCCTGGCGATGTCCTTCATGGCGAACTTGGTGGTGCTCTTGAACGCGGATTGGTCCTGGTAGGGCTCGCGGCTGATGACCCAGCTCTCCGTGACGTCCCGCCGCCCGTCCTTGCCGATCACGACGAGGCGGCAGGTCGTGCCGTCGGGCACGCCCCTGACCCCCACCCCGAGCTCCGTGCCGCCGTCGCTGGGCCAGGCCATCACGGTGGCGGAGTAGTCCTTCGCGCGGTTCTCGCCCTCGAACTCGCGGCCGGCGAGCGCCATCCGGGGCGCCTCGCTGGCCTGCGGCGGCTTGGTCGGCGTGGCCTTGGGGCGCATCTCGGCGGGGGCCGGCTGCTGGTCGTTCTCCTGCTTGAGCGTGTTCGGCGCGTCCTCCTGCGCCTTCTCCTGCGCGGGCGACGGCGTGGTCGAGGGCGCGGAAGCCGCCGTCTGCTGCTGCTGGACAGGCGAGCTCTCCTGGATCACGGCCCAGACCGTGCCGCCGAGCCCGAGCACCGCGGCGGAGGCGGCGGCCACCAGCAGCAGCCGCCCGCGCCTGCTCCGCTTGGCGCGGGCGTTGAGCAGCCGGTCGAGCACCTGGCGCGGCGGGCTGGCCACGAGCTCGACGTCGCGCTCCGACACCTTGCCGAGGAACGACGCCACGCCCTCCAGCTCCAGCAGCTCGGCGCCGCACACCTCGCAGGTCGCCAGATGAGTGTCGATCTCCAGCGCCTCGTCGGGCTCGAGCGCGCCCAGGGCGTGCGCGCCCAGGGCCAGTCGTACTTCCTCACATGTCATCACGGCGCCAGCCCCCGCTCCTCGAGTGCGAGCTTCAGGGCGCGCAGCGCGTAGTACGTGCGCGACTTGACCGTGCCCGGCGGAATGCCGAGCGTGTCCGACGCCTCCTTCACCGATTGCCCCCGGTAGTAGACCTCCATGAGCACCTCCCGGTGCTCCGGCCGCAGCGCGGCCAGCGCCTCGGCCACCGCCCACGACTCGACCGCGCGCTCCAGCTCGTCCTCGGCCGGCAGGACGGCCAGCGCCTCGTCGCCGGTCTCCGGCGGCCGGGCCTTCTTGGCGCGGTGCTGGTCGACGACGAGATTGCGGGCCACTGTGAACAGCCACGCGCGGATCGGCCGGCCGGAGAGAGCGTCGGGGTGTCGCCAGGCCCGCAACAGCGTCTCCTGCACGACATCCTCCGCCCGTCCCGGGTCACCGGTCAGTCGCAGCACGTATCCGTAGAGTGGCCCGGCGTGCTCGTCGAAGAGGGTCTTCACGAGTTCCTCGTCGGCGGTGCCCGCTGCGCTCACACCTCCATCACGTACCGGTGGGCGGACCGGTTCAACGTTCTCATCCACGAATCGGCACGTCAGACGCTTCGGCCGAGAACTCCAATCCTCCGGCCACACTCTTGACCCCGGTCACCTTCACGTCGAAGGGCAGCTTGCCCTTGAACGGGATCGTGAAGGAGGCGAGGCGGGCGAACTGGTCGGGCAGGCCCTCGATCTTCTCGGCCTGCAGTCGGATGGCCCCGTCGGCCACCTCGACCCGCATCTCGGCGTTGAACTTCACCTTCTGCACCCCAGCCATCACCTCGCCTGACGCCGTGAGCCGCTGCCCGTTCCCGCCGATCTTGACGCCCTGCGGGGCGTACTGGTCGATCGTGGCCCTGGTCAGGGTGCCGCTGATGGTCACGCGGCCGGCCCTGGCCGTGGGTCTGTTCTGCAGGACGTCGGCCAGGGGAGCCCGCACGTCGTAGGCGGCGCCCCGCAGATTCCTGACCGGCACGTCGCCGTAGGTGAACGTGCCGAGATCGAACCGTACCTCTGGATAACGTCCGGAGAGGGCCTGAGTGAGAAATGGGATGCCCTCGATGGTGACGGTGGGCGTGCTTTTGAGGTCGGCGGCGGCGGCGATCCTGTTCGCCAGGTCGCGTTCGACTCCTGCCGCGGCGACCCTGTCGACGGCGACAAGGAGGACGACCAGCACGATGAGGAAAACGATCAGCTTCCGCATGGGGCTCCCTGTCTGGGCGGGGGCACGAGCCTATCGACTGGCATGTCTCATTCCCGGAGAGCGTCCGATCACCCGCCCGCGAAGGGCGGGAGGACCTCCACGGTCGCGCCGTCGCCGAGAACGACCTCGTCATGGGCTCGTTTGCCGACCGGGGAACCGTCCACGAGGAACGAGCAGCGCCGCACCACCCGGGCCAGTTCTGCACGGTTTTGTGTGATTTTCGTCATGAGTTCACCAAGAGTGACCGCTTCGAACGGTTCCTCCGCAACCCCTGCCGCCTCCTTGGCCGCAGCCCAATACCTTATTTTTCCTGTGGCCATGTGAACCTCACAATCTTTCAGTGTTCCATTGTGCGTCGGCCTTAACGATGTTGTTTCAGGAGACGCGCTGTTCACCTGGTGGACGCGCAATGGACGCGACTTACTCGTGGGATATCCTCACGTACAGGACCTGGGCGACGTAGCCCCCGGGTCCTTGCGCGTTTGAGGAGGCCGTAAATGAGCAACCTGCTCCTGCTGACCAACGCCCTCGAGCCCTCGGCCGAGGTGCTCCCGGCGCTGGGGCTGCTGCTCCACTCGGTCCGCGTCGCTCCGGCGGAGGCGTCCGCGCTGATCGACGCGCCGCCTGCCGACGCCGTCCTCGTCGACGCGCGCAAGGAGCTCGTGCATGCCAAGAGCCTGTGCCGGTTGATCCGCACCACCGGCATCGACTGCCCGCTGCTGGTGATCGTCACCGAGGGTGGGCTGGCCGCGATGACCGCGGAGTGGGGCGTGGACGACGTGCTGCTGGACAGCGCGGGGCCGGCGGAGGTCGAGGCGCGTCTGCGCATGGCGACCGGCCGCATCTCGCAGGCCGCGGCGGAGGACGTCCCCGACGAGATCCGCAGCGGCGACCTCGCCATCGACGAGGCCACCTACACCGCCAGGCTGCGGGGCCGGGTGCTCGACCTGACGTTCAAGGAGTTCGAGCTGCTCAAATACCTCGCGCAGCACCCCGGCAGGGTCTTCACCCGCGCCCAGCTGCTGCAGGAGGTCTGGGGCTACGACTACTTCGGCGGCACCAGGACGGTCGACGTGCACGTCCGGCGCCTGCGCGCCAAGCTCGGCACCGAATACGAATCCCTGATCGGGACGGTCCGCAACGTCGGCTACCGCTTCGTCCCCGACCGGACCGACTCCGCCCACGTCTGACCCCGTCCTTCCGCACCGTCCGTTCAGCGTTCTGTGCCCACGCGGAGGGCCGGAAGCGGTCTTCGCCGGGAATCTCGGCGATTGACAGCAGGGCCCGCCGATGTGACACATTGGTGGGCGGGTCGTTTTCTCCTGTCATGTCGCGGACACCGCCGTCCTGAAGATTGGTGGTGGTGTCGGGGTGGGGTCGTTCAGGTCGCTGGTGGACGAGGGCGCCCGCCCGCGCGTCTTCCGGCGTAACGAGGCGATTTTCTCGCCGTTGCGGCCCGCCAACCGCGTTTACGTCATCGACTACGGCTACGCCCGCGAATACACCCCGGCCGGTGAGCGCGAGGCCATCCATGACCTGCGCGGCGACGGCGACCTCATCGGCGAGCTGGCCTTCTGGAGCCCGAGCGAGCGGGTCAGGATCGACGCGCTGACCGAGCTGCGGGCCTGGCCCATCGACATGAGGCGGCTGCGCGAGCACGCCGCCACCAACCCCGCCGTGGCCACCGCGCTGGTCCAGGAGTTATTCGCCAGGAACGTGGCCGCCCGCAGGCACGAGGCGCTCGCCCGCGCCCCCGTCGCCGCCCGCCTGGCCGTCTGGCTCCTGCACCTCGACGAGCGGTACGGCCTCGCCGCGGAGTCCGCGCCGCCCCTGTCCATGGAGACCCTGGCCGATCTGGTGGGCAGCTCTCCCGACGTGGTGCAGCGCCAGCTCCAGCAATGGGTGCAGCGCGGCTGGCTGGTCCGCCCCGGCTACCGGCGGCTGCGCATCGAGGACCCGCCCGCGCTGCGCGCCGCCGCAGGCGACTGGGAGCACCTGTCGGTGCCCTGGACGGGTCGGCTGACGCCGTTCCTGACCCGCCCCGGCGCGCTCGCGGACCCGCTGCCCGTCGGGGAGCTGCCCAAGCCCCGCCAGCTGCTCGCCGACGTGCCCGACTTCACCGGGCGGCAGCAGAGCCTCGACCTGCTCACCGCCTGGCTGGAGCGGCCGCGCCGGACGAACACCATGGTCGTGCAAGGACTGCCGGGAGTGGGGAAGACGGCGCTGGTGACGCACTGGGGCCACCTGCACGCCGACCGGTTCCCCGACGGGCAGATCGTGATCGACCTGCGGGGCCAGTCACCCAGCCAGCCGCCGATGAGCGCCGTCGAGGCGCTGGGGCAGATCCTGCGCTCGCTCGGCGTCGGCGAGCCCGCCTCCGACGAGGCCGAGCTCATGCTGCTCTACCGCAGCAGGATCGCCGGGCGCAGGCTGCTGCTCATCCTCGACAACGCCGCCGACGCCGCCCAGGTGCGGCCGCTGCTGCCGGGGAGCAAGGACTGCGTGGTGCTGGTGACCAGCCGGACGCGGATGGCGCCGCTGCGCGCCACCGGGCACGCCGACCTCATGGACCTGCCGGTGCTCGACCCGGGCAACGCGGTGGCTCTGCTGGTGGCGGTGCTCGGGGAGGACTCGCCGCGGGCCGCCGACCGGGACGCGCTGGCCGAGCTGGCCAAGGTGTGCTCGTACCATCCGTTCGCGCTGCGGATCTCGGCGGCCAAGCTGGCCGAGAACCCCGGCATGAGCGTGCGGTCGCGGGTCGAGGAGCTGCGCAGGCCCGACCGGCCGCTGGTGGGCGACCCGGAGGAGGCGTTCCGGTCGGCGCTGGACCTGGCGTACGAGTCGCTGAGCCCGGCGCAGCGGCGGGCGTTCCGGCACGTCGGGCTGCTGCCCGGGCGCGACTTCACGCCCGAGGTGCTGGCCGCCGCGCTCGGCGTGCCCGTGAGCGAGGCCGTGGCCGCGGTGGAGGGGTTGCACCGGGCATACCTGGTCGAGCCGCGGCCCGGGCCGCGCTACCGGGTGCACGACCTGGTCGAGGAGCTGGCCAGGGACCTGGGCAGGCATGCCGAGGCAGGCGTACGCGAGGCCAGGGCGCGCCTGCTCGAGCACTACCTGGCGGTGGCGACCGATCCGAAGACGCCGCGCGAGTGGTTCGTGGCCGAGCGGCGCTCGCTGGTGTCGGCCGTGCGGCTGGCGGAGGAGGCGGGCGCGTACGGCATGGCCTGGCGGCTCGCCGAGGCCGTGTTCGCGCCGTTCCGGCGGCTGCGCTTCTACGAGAACAACCTGGAGATCCAGCAGGCCGGGCTCACCTCCGCCCTGCAGGTGGGCAACCGGCGGGCGATCGCGCTCATGCGCGGCAATCTCGGCTCGATCCACCGGGACATAGGGCCTTCCACGCTGGCGGCCAGGTTCATCGGGGAGGCGCTGGCCGACTACGCCTCGCTCGGCGACGCGGTGGGGCGCGCCCGCGCGCTCAACGAGCTGGCCGAGGTGCACGGCATCGCGGGCAAGAGCGAGGAGGCGCTCAAGTGCGCCGGCGAGGCGCTCGACCTCTACCGGGAGATCGGCGACCTGGCCGGGGTGGCTGGCTGCCTGCACACGCTCTCCCGGCTGCACCTGTCCCAGGAGCGGTACGAGCTGGCGCTGCAGTACGCCGGCCAGGCCCTCGACGTACGCGAGGAGCTCGGCGACCGCCGGGGCACCGCGCAGAGCCTGATCATCCTGGCCCGGGTGCAGCGCAGCCTGGGCGAGCCCAATGCGGCGCTGGGCGAGGGCCTGGAGGCGTTGTCGATCTGCCACGAGCTGGGTGACGAGCACGCCGAGGCCGAGACACTGCTCTGCCTGGCCGAGATCTACGACCTGCTGCGGTTGCCACAGGACGCGCAGCGCGACGCGGAACGCGCCCTGGCCGGCTACACCGCGACGGGCGACCAGCACGGCTGCGGCCGGGCACTGAGCACGCTGGGGAGCATCGCGCGCAACGGCTCACGGTACGACGAAGCCCTCGCCTACTACGAGCAGGCCCTGTCCGTGCAGGTCGAGCTCCACCATGAGCAGGGCAAGGCCGAGACGCTCGGCGACATCGGGCTGGTGCACTGGCGGCTGTCCGACTACCTCCGGGCCGACGACTACCTGAACCAGGCGCTGTCGATCAGCCGGGTGATCCACGACGAGCCCGTCGAGGCCCGCATGCTCAACCGCCTGGCGAGGGTGCGGCGGCGTCAGGGGCAGGCGCAGGTGGCGTTCGTGTACGCGCTGGAGGCCCTCGACATCGTGCAGGGCCTGGGGAACCGGCGGGCCGAGGCGGACGTGCAGGAGACGCTGGCGTACACGTACCTGTCGCTCGGGATGCACAAGCCCGCGCTGCGGGCGGCGAAGGCGTCGCTGACGATCAGGGAGGAGCTGCGCGACAACCGGGCCGGCGCGCTGCTGTCGATCGCGCAGGCGCTGCACACGGCGGGCCGGTCGGCTGCGGCGCTCGAACCGGCCATGGAGGCGGTCGAGCTGCAGAACGAGACCGGCACCAGGGACCGGTGGGCGGCCGCGGCCACGACGCTGGCCATGGTGCTGCTGGACCTGGACCGGGCCGAGGAGGCGCTGGTCTACGCGCGGCAGTCCAGGGACGTGCACCTGGAGTGCGGGACCAGGCGGGACCTCGGGTGCGCGCTGCGGGCGCTCGGGTTGATCTCGGCCAGGCTGGGCGACCGGGGCGCGGCCATCGCGTACCTGGCCGAGGCGGTGCGGACGCTCGAAGAGGTGGGGGACGTCGTCGAGGTGCAGCGGGTGGCGGAAGACCTCCGCGATCTGGCCTGAAATGCCGCTAAAAGTCGTGAATTCTCGATGGTGAGGTCGCAGATCTTCTCCGGATCCTCCCGTTAGCTGGTGTCACCAGCTAATCACAGCGGAGGTGATCCGGATGCTCAAGAACCAGCTACGGCGAGACCTGCAGTGGCTCAAGCGACAGGCCCGCAAGGACAGGCGGATCACCGTCGCGCTGCTCATCGGGGTCGCGGCCTTCTGGACCAGACAGCTGTCTCCCTGGGATCCGCCCGAAGGTGCCGAGGTCCTGCTCGGGCTCTCGCTCGGCCTGCTCGCGGCGTCGACGATGACGTGGGTGTCGTCCGCGTACCTGGTGACCAGGTCCATGGGGGCGCGAAAGGAGCCGGTCGAGGAGCTCCGCTGGGTCTCCCGGATCAGGCGGGCCAAGGAGTGGGCCTGCTGGTCGGTGGGCGCCTGCGCGGCCTGGCACCTGCTTCAGTTCGTCACGGCGCTCGTGATGGGCTGACCTGGGACGGCGGCGGGGCGCCACACGGGGGCCGGTGGCGTCCCGCCGTCTCAGGACAGACCGTGCCGGGGCGGGGCTGGGTCAGGGCTTGGTGGGGTAGCGCATCAGGAGCGTGGCGCGGACGATGTCGGGCCCGTGCGCGCGGTAGCCATGGGGCACGTCGGAACGCCACGAAATATGATCGCCCGGCCCGGCCGTGAGAGGCTCCTTGATCGGCCCAGCGCTCAGCGTGCCGCTGAAGACGGTGATGTGCTCGGTCACGCCCTCGTGGTGCGCGGGCGAGGTCTGCGTGAGGCCGGGCGGGATGCGCAGGCGGTAGAGCTCGTACGTGACCCGGTCGTCCTCGAACACCTCGAGCAGCTCCGCCTCGATCGCCGTGCCCCGCATGATCTGCGGCTCTGGCGGCGGATCCAGAATCGCCCCGATCGGCACCCCGAGCTGCGCGGTGATGGCCCAGAGCGTCTCCAGTGTCGGATTGCGCGTGCCCGTCTCGACCCCCGACAGGGTGGCCTTGCCGATGCCGGCGCGCTTGGCCAGCTCGGACAGCGAGACGCCGCGCGCCTGCCGCAGCCGCCGCAGGCGATCCCCCACGACGCGGGGGTCGGCGTCGAACGCGGGCAACGGCTCCATACCGTCATGGTGCCGCACGCCTCGCGCTTCATGGCAGGCATCTCACCCCGGATAATTCTTCTGTCACTGCTCAGGCATGCATTCCCGCTCTGAACGCTTTCCGGGGTTGCGGCTGCGACACAAGGGACAGGCCGATACGATTCGACAGATGTCCGGTTCGACAGCCGTGACGGCACCGCGGCAATCTGGGCCCGAGCCGGCTCAGCGAATGCCGTCGCCGTACTCTCTGCCCCTGCACGCACTGCGCCTGGCGGGGAAGTGCGCGCTGCCGCTGATCCTCTGGTTCGCCGCAGGTGAGGCCGTCCGCTATGCGCTGATGTACGCCGCCACCGAGGTCGCCTACGGCGAGTGGCGGCAGGTCCGCCTGGTCATCGTGATGAGCCTCCTCACCGTCATCGTCCTGGCGGCGATGACGGTTACCACCGGCATGCTCTACACCCTGCGCGCCGCGTTGTGGGAGACGCGCGCGCGAGCCGGAGAAGGGGTGGCGGACGAGCGCTTCTTCAGGGCGCTGGACCGGGTGGCCCCGACGTTCGCGGTGCTCTATCTGGCGTGGGGATTCCAGAACGAGGACGCCAGAGAAGTCATCCAGATGGACTACTTCCACAACTTCCAGGACGCGTTCGACGGGTCGTTGTTCGGAGAGCAGACCCCGGTCGGGCGGGGACTCATCGACCTCGACTGGCGGGTGTCGCTCGGCGCGATGGCCGTGATGTTCGGGCTGAAGCTGTTGTTCGCGAAGCTCGTGGAGCAGGGCAAGGGCAAGTTCCCCGGCTTCGGCGCGGCCTTCTCGGAGTTCGCCTTCGTCTTCTACGGGCTCAACGCCACCGTGGCGTTCGCGAACGCGCGTTCCGACTGGATGGAGCAGCGCACCGTGGTCGCCGGCACGGAGGACGTCTGGAACCAGACCCAGAAGAGCCTGCCGGCCTGGAAGGCCGTCACGGACGCGTTCGGCGACGTGTGGCCGGTGTTCCTCGATGCGGTCGCCGTGCCGCTGGCCTGGCTCACCGTGGCGATGCTCGTCTTCGGCTCCTACTCGGACGCGACCCGCACCCTGCTCAAGGGCACCCGCCTGGAGAAGGGTGTGGACCGGCTCGAAAGCAGCCATGATCTCACGCAGAAGACGTTCGACCAGGTCACCGGCGGTTTCCGGGACCGCTGGCTACCGCTGGCCAACTCCCTGCGGATGATCTTCAAGAGCGGCGCCCCGCTGTTCGGCATGCTGTGCCTGTGCTACGTGAGCCTCGCGGTGGCCGTCCAGTACGCCGACCGGGGGCTGCGCACGCTCATCGGCACGCAGGCGGAGTGGCTCTGGGTCTATCAGGGCCCGCCCTTGACCTTCCTGCACCAGCTCGTCGTGACCGTGCTCAGCATGGCGCTGCTGGCGGCCACGTATGACATCGCGGCCACCCGAGCCCGCCTCAGGGGCGAGTCGCTCAACGACGTCTGAACCGCAAGACCTCGGGGTTGCGCGACCTCTCGGCGTTTTCGCGGGTCAGGAGTTGGTCCGTCGGAGTGTCCGAACGGTAGTTGCTCGGCCTGAGCATCAGCTCCACCTCGTTCGCCACCGCGGTCGGCACGATGGCCCCGGCCGTGATCTTGTACTCCTTGCCCACCTCCAGCCGGTCCGTGGGCCGTTCGGCGTCCGACGCGATCTCGACGGCCCAGGTACGGCCCGCGCGGTCCTCCAGTCTGAGCTCACTCGGAAGCGCGGTCAGGGTGGCGCTGCTCTCGTCGACGGCCTTCTTCGTGATGTCCACCTGCAACCAGGTCACCTCGGGGCCGTAGCCGCCGTTCCCTTCCGGTTTGAAGGGCTTGATCGAAGCCTTCCACTCGACGTTGTTGACCGTGGCGGCCTGGCCGGCGGCGACGACGATCTCCTTGGTCGCCTCCGTCGTCTGCTGGTCGTAGAAGAGGTAGCCGTCGTAGGTCTGGGCGGCCGTGGTCAACAGCGACGCGACGACGGCGCCCGCGGCGATCAGAGCGGTGCGGCGCCGACGGCGCGGCGCGGGCTGCGCGGCCTCCGGTGCGGCTGCTTGCTCCGGTTCTGCGGGTGAGGGCTCGTGGCCGTCGGATGCGGGGGGCGTAGGTGGTGGGGCGGGAGCCGGTACCTGTACGGCAGGGAGAGGCTGGGTGACGCCACCGGCGGGCTCGCGCTGGGCCGGAGGCCAGACCTGCTGGTCGGGATACACATGCCGAGCAGCGTGCCCCGGCGACCTGCCCTGGACCGGAACCCCGCCCTGGGCGGGGTATCCCGCTGGGGCTTGAGGCCTACCCTGGGCGGGGTATCCGGCTGGGGCTTGGGGCCTGCCCTGGGCGGGGTGTCCGGCAGGAGCCTGAGGTCCGGCATTGCCGGAGTGCTGCCCGCCTGAGGTCTGCGGTCCGCCGCGCGAAGGGTGGCTGCCCGGGGCCTGTAGCCCACCGCGAGCTTGGTGCCTACCCGGGATCTGGGGTCCGCTGTGCGGGGGGTGGCTGCCTGGGGTCGAGGGTCCTCCGTGCGCTGGGTGGCTGCCTGGGGCGTGGGGTCCGCTGTGCGCTGGGTGGCTGCCTGGGGCGTGGGGTCCGCCGTGCCCGGGGTAGCTGCCTGGAGGCTGTGGCTCATCGTGATGCTGGTGCCGGCCTGGAGCCTGCGGCCCGCCCTGGGCCGGAGGCATGCCATGGCCGGGCGGAGTGGCGTATCCCGGCGTGCCCTGGCCAGGCGCCCTGCTTTGGCCTTGCGCAGGCGGCTGTCCTTGCGGCACGCCCTGTCCGCGCGCCGGCCCTTGCCCGGACGGCCCGTCGTGGCCCGGCCAGGCGTGCTGACCCTGCGGTGTGCCTTGTCCGGAGGGCGTGCCCTGCCCGGGGCGCATGCCGTAACCCTGCGGCGCGCTGTGGCCCTCACGTGTGCCCTGTCCGTGCTGCGTGGGCCGCGCCTGAATGGGGGGTTGCCCGTGCTGCGTGGGCTGCCCCTGAATGGGAGCCTGCCCCCGGAGAGGGGGCTGTCCGTGCGGCACGTCATAGGGGGGCAGGGTGTCGTACCCGGGTGGGACGTCCTGACCCGAGGGCGGCGCTCCGTGGCTGTGGCGCCCGCGGGGCGGCATGCCCTGCCCGGTGGACGGAGGCGGCGCGCCTTGGGCGCCCGGAGGCGTGCCCTGCCCGGTCGGGGGCCTCCGGCTGGGCGGCGGCGGTGGTGGCGGGTCCTCCTCGCGCCGTCCGCGGTCCCTGGGCGAGAACCAGTCGCGCTCGTCGTTCGTGCTCATGCTGCGATCACTTCTTGTCGGTCGAGTAGACGGCCTGCGGCGAGGCGGCCAGCTTGCGCGCGGCGTCCTCGTCCAGTCCAAGATCGATCTCGGCCTCCGGCCGGTAAGGCTCGACGAGGACGGAAGACGCCCCGGGCAGGCGGAAGCGGACACTCGCGCCGGCCAGCGCCGATGCCGGCACTTCGAAGAAGAACCGCCCTCTGGTCCAGATGTCCGGCTGCACCCACTTGCGTGACAGCGTCAGGCTGTTGTCCACCCTGTCCGTGGCGTCGAACTTCTTCCCGTCGCCGGTCACCAGCACCGGCTCCTTCAGGTGATAGGGCTTGAGGCTGGACTTGGCCGCGACATCGACGACCAGGAAGAGGTGGTCGGTCTCGACGGTCTTGGTGCTGCTCTTGATCGATTTCGCGACGGCGACCGATTCGAGCTTCACGCTGAAGCGCCGCGCATCGACGGCCTCGCCCTTGGCGCCGCTGTAAACGAGCGGATCGCCGAACTCGCTGTCCGACAGATGAAGGGTCTGCATTCCCATGGCGCCGCCCACGAGCAGCACTCCCGCGACTGCGCTGAGCGCCTTGGCCGCGCCACCGCCGCCGCGCCGGCCCTCCGTCCGCCTGGTGCGGCGGCGGGACGGCGCCACGGTGGATCTCTGCTCTGTGGCGGTCACGCTCCGTCGCCCTTCTTGACCGGCAACGTCACGCGCGCCTTGATCTCGGGCATGTGCTTGTCGCCGACCTCCTTGGAGGTCAGCTTCCAGTGCGGGTCGTTGAAGACGGGGTTGTCCACGAACTCGAAGGTGCCCACGTCGAGAGTGACCTTCTCCGGCGGCTGCTCATTCTCGTTCAGCTTGTACCTGACGATCACCTGGCTCTTCACCCCGGGGTGGAGCTGCGTGCTCTCGCCGCCCTTGGTGCGGACGAAGATGAACGGGCCCGATTCCTTGGGCAGGGCCGGGCTGATCTTCACGAGGGAGCCGGCGAAGGTCTCGGCCGTGAACGCTCTTTCGATCTTGTCGGGCGGCCGCCCCACCGCGGAGGTCTCATCACCCTTGTTGGTGACGTCGAAAACCAGCTCCAGGAACCGCTTGTCCTGCTGGAACTCGGACTGGGCCCTCTCCACGGTCACCCGTGATTCGACGAACTTTGTCTCGTATCTGCCTTGATCGAGCACCGCGCCCTGCCCCAGCGGCTCCGGCTCGTCAGGGGCCTCGTTCAGACCGCCCAGGAGGGCGGTGATGCCGATGGCGGTCAATGCCACCAGGCCGACTGCGGGCACCGCTACCGGGCGTCTGGGCTTGTCAGTGCTGCCGCCGGAGGGTTCCGTCATGGGTATGGATGGTAGTAGGTAACGCTTCTCCCATCTGCCGCAATGCTCCCATCGGACTGGTCGAATTGCCGAGAAACCCTGCCGCATAGGGGCTTGAAGCTCATACGCTGTCACGGAGCGGAAAGGGCTGGCCCCTACACCTAACGACATATCGCGGCCGGAGGGTCACGTGACGGACGTGCATCCCGAGCATGCCCAGCTCCAGGCGGACCGCATCTACCTGGGCTGGCAGTACATCCTGCTGCACCCGGACCCGGGCCCGCCGCCGAAACGACCCTCGCCCGTCGAGGAGCCGGCCGCCGCCGTGCCCGACCCCGCCGAGATCGAGCTGATGCGCCGCGAGCGGCTCCAGGAGGACATGCTCAACCGGCCGGTCCGCCTCTTCCGCCTGTTCATGCTGGTGTTGAGCGTGCTGATCCTGGCCGTGGCCGTCGCCGGCTACCTCGCGTGGTCCTTCGCGCTGCTCGGGCTCGTCGCGGCGGGGGGCGTGGCGGCGATCTGCAGCTACGCGCTGCTCCAGGGCGACCGGGCGGTGAAGTACCGGGTGCTGGAGCAGCAGGCCAGGGACCAGCGCCAACGCAAGGAACGTGACAAAGAGCTGTTCCGCGCGCAGGAGGAGCACGCCAGGCGCTACCGCGAGTGGCAGGAGTCCAAGGAGCGCTTCGACCGGCAGCTCACCTGGTACGCGGTCGCCGTACCGCACGAGATCGACCGCATCGACGTCGCGGGCGGCACGCTGCCCGGGTGGTCGGCGCTGATCACCCTGCTCGGGGCCACCCGCCTCTACAGCGGCGGGCACCTGACCGTCCTGGATCTGTCCGAGGGCGCGATCGCCAAGGACCTGATCGAGCTGGCCCGCAAGGGCGGTGACGATCCGCTGGTCTGGGTGCTGCCAGTCGACCTGCCCCGGCTCGACCTGGGCGCCACGCTCAAGCCGGAGGCGTTCGCGGACGTGCTGGCGCACGTGGTGAGCGTGAGCGAGGAGCACCGCACCACGCGCGACCTCAGCTTCGACAACGCGATCCTGGAGCGGGTGCTGGAGGTGCTCGGCGACAACGCCACGATCAGCCAGGTCACGGCCGCGCTGCGGGCGCTGGCGCAGGTTGGCGACCCGCGTGACGACCTGCGGTTCGGGCTGATCACCGCGACCCAGCTGGAGCGCATCGGGACGCTGTTCGGGCGCGGGGTGAGCGACCGGGTGGTCATCGAGCGGGCCTGGGCGCTGGAGTCGCAGCTGCGCAAGCTGGAGACGCTCGGCACGCAGGCCGTACGCCTGCCGCCCGCCAGGCTTCGCGTGGTCAGCATGGACCGGCAGGCGGGGGTGTTCGGCAACCGGGTGCTCGGCACGTACGTGGCCACCGCGCTCACCCACATCCTGCGCCAGTCGCCCGCCTCCGACCGGCCCTGGTACCACACGATCATCGTGGCGGGCGCGGACAAGCTCAGGGGCGACGTGCTGGACCGGCTGATGGACGCCTGCGAGACCTCCCGTACCGGACTTGTCCTGACTTATCGGTCCTTGACCCCCACCGTGCGGGAACGCCTCGGGAGAGGGCACGCGGCGGTGGCGTTCATGCGGCTGGGCAACGCCGAGGACGCCCGGGTCGCCAGCGAGCACGTCGGCACCGAGCACCGGCTGGAGCTGGCCCAGCTCACCGAGACGATCAGCGACTCGCTGCCCGGCCTGGACGGCGGCTACACCTCGACGATCTCCCAGCTGGACGACGAGCGGGAGGAACGGGACGAGAACCACGCCGACCTCGCCGGGGACATCACGGAGTCGACCGAGTGGGGCAGGACCGCCGACAAGATCTCGGAGAAGGAGCGGGTGCTGCAACGCTCGCGCGAGTTCCTCGTCGAGCCGCACCAGCTCCAGCAGCTGCCCACGACCTCGGTGATCGTCACGGACGCCACGGCCAACGGCCGGCGCGTCCGCCTCGCCGACGCCAACCCGGCCATCCTCACCTTCCCCAAGACCACGCTCGGCGAGCTGGAGGACGTGCGCGAGGCCGTGTTAGCCCTCGACCCGAAGGCCACGGGTCAGGACGGCGACGGGGAGCCGCCGCCCAACCTGGGACCACCACCGCCACGCCTGGACTGGCGAAAGGGCAGGCAATGACATGGTCAATGTCAAGGTGACGAGCTGACGGTTGGCGGAATTTAACGAAGAACCGTCTGTGGGGGATTGATATGCAGCCGAGCGTCTCGCTGAGCGGGCCCTGGTATCGAATCCAGTCGATCGCCGCGCCCTCGCGAAGCTCGTCGGCGGAGTGGGATTTCGTCACCGTGCTGCCCGCGGTGCTGTCGGCCGCGCAACGCGACCGGCCGTTCGTGATCGGGTGGCTGTCTCGGGGGTCCGGCGCGCCGCTAGAACTGATCACCAACGCGGGGCCGTTGTCGCCGCCGCGCCAGCCGCGCCGCGCCACCGACCCGCCCGACCGTCCGAGCGGGCCGCAGCCGCTGCTGTTCCCCGGTGGGGCGCGGGGCGTGCAGCTGTCGGACGAATACCTGGCCGACCTGGCGGACCTGGTGTGGACGCCCTGCCCGGGGCGCCAGGCGCCTCCCCTGGGAAGGCGGGACCCGGACGAGCTGCGGCAGCCGACGCTGTTCGAGGCGACGCTGGTCACGCTCATGTCCCGGCCGTTCGCCTGGCTCGTCGTGGCCGAGCCGACCGACCTGCTGGACGCCGAGGTGGCGCACCTGCGCACCCAGCTCAACGTGCTCAGGCAGTACGGCGACGCCTCCGAGCGCTCCCGGTTCGACGCCGAGCGGGCCGAGCGGCGCATGCAGGAGCTGGACGCGTTCAGGGAGGCCGGGCTCTGGAACGTGCGCGTGCTGGCCGGCGCCGCCACCGCCGACGAGCTGCGGCAGATCGCGCCCGTGCTCGTCGGGTCGGTCGAGATGAGCCACCACCCGTACCGGCTGCGCAGCTCGCACGGCGCCGTCTACGCGCTGTCGGAGGCCCTCGCCATCACCATGCAGGACCCGGCGGACGGCGCCGCCGCCCCGTTCGCCGCCACCGCGGGAGCGCTGGCCGCGCTGGCCGGGCTGCCCAGGCGGGAGGTGCCCGGGGTGCGCGTGCTCGACTCCGGCTTCTTCGACGTGACGTCCGAGGCCGACGGGGGCGAACTGGAGCTGGGGGAGATCCTCGACGGGCAGGACAGAGGCGTCGGCTCCTTCCGAGTGCCGCTGGCCACGCTCAACCGGCACGCGTTCGTCACGGGGGCCACCGGCTCCGGCAAGTCGCAGACCGTCCGGCACCTGCTGGAGCAGCTCAGCAAGGCCCGCATCCCGTGGCTCGCCATCGAGCCGGCCAAGTCCGAGTACGCCGCCATGGCCGGCCGCGTCGGCGAGCCCGTGACCGTGATCAACCCGTCCGCGCCCGACGGGGTGCCGTTCAGCATCAATCCGCTCGAACCCGAGCCCGGCTACCCCGTCCAGGCCCACATCGACATGGTGCGGGCGCTGTTCATGGCGGCCTTCGACGCCGAGGAGCCGTTCCCGCAGATCATGTCGCTGGCCCTGCAGCGCGTCTACGAGGCCACCGGCTGGGACGTCGTCACCGGCGGCGCGGTCCCCGGCTCCAACGTCCCGCCCAGCGTCCCCACCCTCGAACAGCTCCAGCAGCACGCCATGGACGTCATCAAGGAGATCGGCTACGGCCGCGAGGTCCAGGCCGACGTCGAGGGCTTCATCTCGCTCCGGCTCCGGTCCTTGAGAGTCGGCTCGGCCGGGCGCTTCTTCGAGGGCGGCCACCCCGCCGACATCGGCGGCCTGCTGGAACGCGACGTCGTGCTGGCCATCGAGGACGTGGCCAACGACGAGGACAAGGCGTTCCTCATGGGCACGCTGATCATCAGGATCGTCGAGCACCTGCGCATGCGGGCGCGTACGGAGAAGACCCACGAGCTGCGCCACGTCATCGTCATCGAGGAGGCGCACCGGCTGCTGCGCGACCGCGGCCACGGGCGCGCCTCCACGCACGCCGTGGAGCTGCTGGCCGGGTTGCTGGCGGAGATCAGGGCGTACGGCGAGGGCATCGTGGTGGCCGAGCAGATCCCCACCAAGCTGGTCTCCGACGTCGTCAAGAACACCGCGCTGAAGGTCGTCCACCGGCTGCCCGCCGAGGACGACAGGAAGCTCGTCGGCGCCGCCATGAACCTGAGCGACGAGCAGTCCCGCCACGTCGTCTCGCTGCAGCCCGGCTCGGCCGCCGTCTTCGCCGACGGGATGGACCGGCCGCTGCGGGTCCGCGTGCCGCTCGGCGAGTCCAGGGAGAAGGTCCTGCCGGGACCGCCGCCGCCGATCAGGGGCCGCCGGTCGGCCGCGTGCGGCGCGCAGTGCCGTACCGGCCAGGCCTGCACGCTGGTGGAGCTCCGGGAGGCGGACGTGCTCGCCGACGCGCCGGAATGGGCCTGGCTGCGCATCTGGTGCGACACGGTCATCCTGGCCTTCGTCAGCAACCGGCCGCTGCCCGGCGTGCCGCGCACCCTGTCGGCCGCCTGGGCCGAGCTGCCCGCGCGGCGCCGCGAATGCCTGCTGGCCACCCTGATCGAGCGCTCGGTGCAGCGCCGCGCCTGGTCGCTGCGCAGCTGGTACGACCCCTCGCGGCTCACGGAGCAGGCCGCGGAGAAGGCCAACCGCCTGCTCGCCGGTCTGGAGGCCGGTGGCGAGCGCCCCGGCTCGTCGTGGGTCATCCCCCAGCTGCGCTGGCTCCACGAGGTGGACAGGCTCTTCCCGTACGGCCAGCCGGCCCCGAACCTGCGCAACCCCGCCCCGCCGATGGAGTACGCGCTCTTCCGCCCGCCGAACGGCGCCAACGGCAACGGCTCGGGGGACCGCGCGCACACCGAGCTGCTCGGCCACCGCGCCAAGGCGCTGCGGCACCACCCGCTGTCGATGGAGGTGGACCGCAACCGGGCACTGGCGTGGCGGGCCATCCTGGGCGACGACGAGAACGAAGGGGTGCAGCGGGACATCACGACGGTCGCGATCGGCATCGAGTCGTCGGCCCGCGTCCGGCACGTGGGTCAGACGATGGGGGCCGGGTGGCTGGAGGGGGTGCTGTCCTGGCCGCGCCGCTTCGTCCTCCCCTTCGACCACGGCGGCGCCCCGGAGATCTCCTTCGCCGACCCCACCGCCTCGGCCCCCTGACCCGGCTTCCCACGCCCGGGCGCTCGAGGCGGCCTCCTGGCGACGGCTGAGGCCCGCCCACCCATCCCCCAAAGGGACCTCAGCCATCACCAGGCACAGGCATCCGAGCGCCCGGGATCGCGGTCCACGATCGCCGGGCGTGTTTGCGCGCGCGTCACCTGAGTAGGCGCCAATGCCGACTAGGATCCTTGGGCATGACCCAGCTTCCTCTGCGCGCTCAGCTCGCCAGCGCCCTGGGCCGCAGTGCCGCCACGCTGTCCCGGATGACCGGACGCGGCGACGGCTCGGTGATCGGCGGGCGGGTCGGCCTGCTGCTCGAGCCCGACCTGCTGCGCAAGCTGGCCCGCGACCGCAAGCTGGCCCTGGTCAGCGCCACCAACGGCAAGACCACCACCACCAGGCTGATCACCTCGGCGCTGCTCGAGTTCGGCGAGGTGGCGACCAACGCGTTCGGCGCCAACATGCCGGCCGGCCACGTCTCGGCGCTCGCCCAGCACAAGGGCGCCCCCTACGGCGTGCTGGAGGTGGATGAGAAATATCTGCCCGAGGTGCTCGACACCACCGGCGCGGGCGTCGTCTGCCTGATGAACCTCAGCCGCGACCAGATGGACCGCGCGGCCGAGATCTGGCTGCTCGCCCAGAAGTGGCGCAGGGCGCTGTCCGGCAAGCCCACGCACGTGATCGCCAACTGCGACGACCCGCTCGTCACCTGGGGCGCCTCCACGGCGGCCAAGGTCACCTGGGTCGCCGGCGGGCAGCGGTGGAAGGAGGACTCCTGGTGCTGCCCCGAGTGCGGCGGCCCGCTCGACCGCAAGGACGCCTTCTGGGCCTGCCGGGAGTGCACGTTCCACCGGCCTGAGCCGCAGTGGGCGCTCGACGACGACACGGCGATCGACCCGCGCGGGCAGAGGTGGCTGCTCGACATCCAGCTGCCCGGCCAGGCCAACCGCTCCAACGCGGTGATGGCGCTGGCGGTGGCCGAGGCGTTCGGGGTGCCGGTGGAGCGGGCGCTGCCCAGGTTGCGCGAGGTCACCTCGGTGGCCGGCCGCTACACGACGGTCGAGCGTGACGGCCGCTATGCCCGGCTGCTGCTGGCGAAGAACCCGGCGGGTTGGCTGGAGGCCTTCGACGTGGCCGATCCGCAGTCGCCGATCATCCTCTCGGTCAACGCGCAGGGTCCCGACGGGCGCGACACGTCGTGGCTGTGGGACGTCGACTACCGCATCCTGCGCGGCCGCCCCGTCTTCGTCACCGGCGAACGCCGCCTCGACCTGGCGCTCCGGCTCGACGTGGCGGACGTGCCGTTCACGTTGTGCGGCACGTTCACGGAGGCGCTGGCCATGCAGCCGCCCGGCCGGGTCGACGTTATCGCCAACTACACCGCCTTCCAGCAGATCCGATCGGAGTTCGGCCGTGCCGTCTGACAGCGTCCTTCGCATCGTCTGGATCTATCCCGACCTGCTGAGCACGTACGGCGACCAGGGCAACGTCCTCGTCCTCGAGCAGCGGGCGCGGCGCAGGGGGATCGAGGCGGAGACGATCCACGTACGCTCGGCCGATCCGGTGCCCGAGAGCGGCGACATCTACCTCATCGGCGGCGGCGAGGACCGGCCCCAGATCCTGGCCGCCGAGCGCCTGCGCAGAGATGGCGGCCTCCACCGCGCCATCGCCGCCGGGGCCGCCATGCTGGCGGTCTGCGCCGGCTACCAGATCATGGGCAGCACCTTCGGCGGCGAGGAGGGCCAGCCGGTCGACGGGATCGGCATCCTCGACATCGCGAGCTCCCGCGGCCCCGCACGGGCGGTGGGGGAGCTGGTGGCCGACGTGGACGCCGCGCTCAACCTGCCGACGCTGACCGGCTTCGAGAACCACATGGGCGTGACCCACCTGGGGCCGGGCGTCAGGCCGCTGTCCAAGACCATCAAGGGCGTCGGCAACGGCGACGGCTTCGAAGGGTGCTACGCCGGTCACGTGGTCGGCACCTACCTTCACGGGCCGGCGCTGGCCCGCAATCCCGCGCTGGCCGATCTGCTGCTGTCGTGGCGGGTGGGGGAGCTGGCCCCGCTCGACGACTCCCGCTACGAGGCCCTCCGCCAGGAACGTCTGGCGGCCGTCCTCCAGGCCTCCTGACGCTTCGCCGCAGGCCTGGAGGCCTCATCGGCGTGTGAGCACGTCTATGCCGTCGAGGATGCGGTCCAGGCCGAAGGCCAACGTCGTCGAGGGGATCATGAAACCGATCCGCGAGGCGGCCAACGCGATCACCCTCAAGACCTACCCTGCCTAGTCGATCAGCCGGGCGAGCCCGTCGAGCAGGGGACCGAGGCCGAACTCGAAGAGCCGGTCCAGATCGAGATCGAAGTCGCCCAGCTCGTGGATGAGCTGGGCGAAGGCGGGATAGTGCCCCGACTCGCTGAGCGCCCGCATGCGGTTCTCCTGGCCGCTCAGCCACTCCTCGTCGGTGAGGCCCGTGGCGGCGCGGGCCCGCCGCTCCAGCTCCAGGTTGGCGGCGATGCCCTGCACGTAGCTGTAGACGAGGATCTGCAGGTGCATCTTGGCGGTGGCGTCCAGGCGGGTGTCCGCGAGCGCCGCCATGACCCAGTCCGTGTGCTTGATCAGGCCGGCCGAGGGCAGCGGCCGCATCAGCGAGGTGGCCCCGGCCAGCCACGGGTGCCTCCGGTACGCGGCCCACTGCAGGCGTGCGGTGGTCTCCAGCGCGGCCCGCCAGCCGGGCGGCTGGTCCGCGGGGAGCGGGAAGTCCTCCATCGCCGTGTCGACCATCAGCAGGACCAGGTCGTCCTTGCCGCTGATGTGGCGGTAGAGGGACATGGTGGCCATGCCGAGCCGCTCAGCGAGGCCGCGCATGGTCACCTCGGAGAGCCCGGCGGTGTCGGCGATCTCGATGGCGGCCCGGACGATGCGCTCGCGCGTCACGTCATGTCCTGAAACAGGTCCTGACATTGGTCCGGAAATTTCCGGACGGCGCGCGCCCCTGCCGCGTGCCTCGGCCACGACCGTGCCGACCCGCGGCTCGGCGACCACCACGCCCTCCTGGGCCAACAGCGCCAGCGCCTTGGTCGCGGTGGCCAGCGCGACCCCCCAGTCCCTGGCGAGCTGCCTGGTGGACGGCACCCGGTCCCCGGGCCGCAGCCTGCCGTCAGCGATGCGCCGCTTGATGTCGCCCGCGATCCGCGCGTACGGCGGAGTGTCCATCGAACCCCCTGTACTAGTACAGATCTTCCCAGCATACCGTTGCGAGCTGCTGTATGTACGACGTACATTCAGTTCTGCGTACGACGTATAGAAGGAGTCGCGAACATGAAGGTGCTCATTTCCGGCGCGAGTGTCGGCGGTCCCGTCCTGGCCTACTGGCTGCGGCGGCACGGGTTCGAGGTGACGGTGGTCGAGCGGGCCCCGGCGCCGCGCAAGGGCGGCCAGGCCATCGACATCAGGGGCGCCGCGCTGACCGTGGCCGACCGGATGGGCGTCCTGGAGCAGGCCAGGGCCCTCCGGACGACCATGCGCGGCATGTCCATGGTGGACGGCGACGGCAACGAGATCATGCGTAACACGGAGGCCACGCTCAGCGGCGGCAGCTTCGACAGCCCGGACGTCGAGATCATGCGCGACGACCTGAACACGATCCTCATCGGCGCCACCGACGCCGAATACCGCTACGGCGACTCGATCGCCACCCTGGCCCAGGACGCCGGCGGCGTGGACGTGACGTTCGAGAGCGGCGGGCAGGACCGCTACGAC
The DNA here is from genome assembly GCF_008065375.1 of Nonomuraea sp. SYSU D8015. GTDB lineage: Bacteria > Actinomycetota > Actinomycetes > Streptosporangiales > Streptosporangiaceae > Nonomuraea. The sequence goes on along the minus strand of NZ_VJYI01000018.1, from coordinate 53,208 downwards.
TACGTGGTCGGCGCCGACGGCCTGCACTCCAACGTGCGGCGCCTGGCCTTCGGCCCGGAGGAGCGCTTCCTGGAGCACCTCGGCATGTACGTCTCCATCTTCACCGCCGACAACTTCCTCGGCCTGGACCACTGGCAGATCTGGCACTACGAGGACGGCGTGGGCGGCGCCGTCTTCGGCGACAGGGACCCGGCCGTGATACGGGTCAACCTGGGCTTCACCGCAGGCCCCATCTCGTACGACCACCGTGACATCGAGCAGCAGAAGGGCCTCATCCAGGAGCACTGCGCGGCCATGCGCTGGGAGGGCCCCAGGCTGCTCGAGGCCATGTGGAAGTCCGACGACTTCTACTTCGACGCCATGGCGCAGACGAAGATGGAGCGCTGGTCGACCGGCCGGGTGACGTTGATGGGTGACGCCGCGTACTGTGCCTCGCCGCTGTCCGGGCAGGGCACGAGCCTGGCCATGGTGGGGGCGTACGTGCTGGCGGAGGAGCTGGCCGCGGACCCGGCCGCGGCGTTCGACCGCTACGAGCAGCGCATGCGCCCGTTCGTGGCGAAGAACCAGGCGCTGGCGCTGGAGAACCCCGGCCAGGGGGCCGCGCCGGAGAGTGTGCAGCGGGCCGCGAACAGCATCAGCCTGTAGGGACGAACCGATACGATTTCCCGCCATGGGTATCAGACTCACGATGGCCGCCCTGGGGGCCACCGCTCTGACGTTGACCGCCGCCCCCGCCATGGCCGCGGGGGCCGGGATCACGGACGAAGTGACGATGACCCTCCGCAAGGACGGCACCCTGCACGTGGTCGAGAAGATCAGTGGGGCGTCGCGCGGGCTCAAGCGCACGTTCATCACCCGGACGCGCTACGACGACGGCTACGACCGCGTCTACCAGATCTCCAACGTCAAGGGCGGCACCCTCGACGGCGACGTGCTCACCGTGACGGGCCAGACGGTCGAGTACGACGTCAAGGGGGCGGTGACCTCCTCGGGTGGCGTGGAGGAGCTGCGCTGGTTCGCGGTGAACGGCTGGAACCAGCCGGTCGCCAAGGCCACGGTCAAGGTCGACGGCCCCGGCCAGGTGCAGAACCTGTCCTGCTTCGCCGGCGAGCTGACCTCGGCCATCGGCTGCACGTCGGCCTCCATGGACCACGCCGCCACCCGGGCCGACTTCGAGCAGGAGAACATCGCGCCCGGCCAGGCCCTGACCGTCGTGGTCGGCTACCCGGAAGGCTCCAGCGGCGGCGTTCCCATCCTGGAGAAGCGCTTCTCGCTGGCGGCCGCGTTCACCCTCAACGCCGTCACCGGCGGCGCCCTGGCGGGCCTGCTGGTGCTGCTGCTCGGCGGCGTCGCCCTGCTCTACTGGACGCGCGGCCGCGACGCCAGGGTCGCCGAGCACGAGAAGGGCGCGGTCGCTCCCATCCAGAACGGCCATTTCTCCCCGCCGGACGGGGTGCGTCCCGGGCAGATCGGCACACTCGTGGACGAGCAGGCCGATGTGATCGACGTGACCGCCACGATCGTGGACCTCGCGGTGCGCGGCTACCTGCGCATCGACGAGCAGCCCAGGCAGACGTACGACGCGCCCGACTGGATGCTGGTCAGGATGCCGAACGCGCCGGTCAACGCGTTGTTGCCGTACGAGCGCGCGCTCTACGACGCCATCTTCGACGGCCGTGACGCGGTGCTGCTGTCGCAGCTGTCCGGCTCGTTCGCGGCCCACCTCGGCAAGGTCCGCGACGCGCTGTACACCGACGTGGTCAAGCAGGGCTGGTTCGCCCGCCGCCCGGACACCGAGCGCACCAGGTGGACCACGGCCGGCGTGGTGCTGATCGGCGTGGGCCTGGTGGCCACGGTGGCGCTGGCCTGGTTCACGACGTACGGGCTGCTCGGCCTGGCCGTGATCATCGCGGGCGGCGCGCTGGCGGTCGGCGGGCAGTACATGCCGGCCAAGACCGCGAAGGGCGCGGCGGCGTTGGCGCACACGCTGGGCTTCCGCGAATACCTGTTCTCCGGCGAGCTCGGCAACGTGCCCGAGCAGCACCGGGTCGAGCTGTTCTCCCGCTACCTGCCCTACGCGGTGATCTTCGACGGGGTGGAGCACTGGTCGCGCGTGGTGGCCTCGGTCACCGGCAACGGCAGCCAGGCCGACAACCTCTACTGGTACCACGGGCCCGCGGAGTGGGACCTGTCCAAGTTCGCCGGCTCGATGCGCACCTTCACCACGACGACCTCAGGCGCCATCTCGGCGACCCGCCAGTTCCGCACCCTCTAGCGTCTGGTGAACCATGATCAGAAGATCGCCGACGGTGCCGTCGGCCTCGATGACGGCTCCTTTGACGGTGTCGGTCACGGTGAAGCCTTCTGACTCGTAGAGGGCGCGAGCCCGATCATTGTGTGCTTTCACGTCGAGCCAGACGCGGCGGGCGGTGTGGCGTTGATATGCCCGGGTGAGGGCCGCCCGCAGGAGAGCGCGCCCTCGTCCGGCGTGGCGCCGGGCGGGCCGCACCACCATTCTGCGCAGTTCGATGCTGCGGTCGGCGCTGCTCAGGCCGGCGAGCACGGCGAATCCGATCGGCGTACCGGCCTCGACGGCGACCAGATGGTCCTGATCGGGATCATCGAGGGCACGGGTGTGCCAGGCGGGCCCGATCTCACCGAGCCAGATCGAGGTGTCGGGGTCGGTCTCCCAAGCGGCCAACTGCTGGAGATCCTCGGTGGTGCCGGTGCGCAGCGTCAACATGGCGGCAGCGTAGCCCCAGTCCCAGGGACTCGGAGCTAGGAGCGGATCCGCACCTCGCCGACCGGCCGTCCGCCGCCGAGCACCGGCGGGGCGGCCAGGTCGGCCAGCTCAGGGGCGTCCAGGCCCAGCGAGCGCAGCGCCGCCACCGTGACCGGCACGCGGGCCCGGTGCGACCCGTCATCGATCTTCACGGTGCCCGCCCTCCCGTCCTCGAACGCGAACGCGTCGAACGCCTCCGCCCCGGCCTTCAGCATGAGCCCGGGCAGCGCACGCATGAGCTTGGCCTCGGGGCGGTCGGTGCCGGAGGTCCACTCGGGGTAGGTGCGCATGGCGTCGAAGATCTTGCGTTCGTACGAGTCCGGCGACGACATCGGGAACGCCCGGAACGCCTTCGTCACGCCTGCCATCGACACGAAGAACAGCGGCGCCCCGCACCCGTCCACGCCGGAGGCCGCCACCCGCTCCCCGGTCAGCTCCTCCACCGTCTCCCTGATCGCGCGCTGCAGCGGGTGCATGGGCTCCAGGTAGGTGTCCAGCGGCCAGTCATTCTGGACGCAGGTGGCCAGCATGGCGGCGTGCTTGCCGGAGCAGTTCATGTAGACGCGGCCGTGCTCGGTCACCGTACGGTCGAACGGGTAGTCCTCGGGGCAGAGCAGCGCCGACTCCTCCAGTCCCGCCCCCGCCAGGATCTTCCTGACCCCGTCCACGTGGAAGGGCTCGCCCGAGTGGGAGGCGCAGGCGAGCGCCAGCAGCTCGCCCTCCAGCCGCAGCCCGCTGCGGAGCATGCCGAGCGCCTGGAGCGGCTTCATCGACGACCGTGGGGACGCCGGCACGTGCACCGCGCCTTTCGCCTCGACCAGGCGTCCTTCCGCGTCCACGGTCAGCATGCGAGCCTGATGCGTGGACTCCACGAACCCGGATCGGACCACTTCCACAATCAGCGACATTTCCGCCCCTTTCCGGCATGAGTCTACGGATGGTTTCTCCTGGGCCAGAATGGGATCCCATGCGAGCAGTGGTGCAGCGAGTGAGTTCAGCCTCCGTCGAGGTCGAGGGCCGGATCGTCGGCGCGGTCACCGAGCCGGGCCTGCTCGTCCTGGTGGGCGTCACACACACGGACACGCGCGCGGAGGCCGCCAGGCTCGCCGCCAAGCTCTGGGGCCTGCGCATCCTCCACGGCGAGAAGTCCTGCTCGGACGTGTCCGCGCCGCTCCTGGTGATCAGCCAGTTCACCCTCTACGGCGACGCGCGCAAGGGCCGGCGTCCGACCTGGCAGGCCGCCGCTCCAGGACCGGTCGCCGAGCCGCTGGTGGACGCCGTGGTGGCGGAGCTGCGGGCGCTGGGGGCGCACGTGGAGACGGGCGTCTTCGGCGCGGACATGAAGGTGTCCCTCGTCAACGACGGCCCGATCACCCTCGTGATCGACGTCTGACCGTCGACATCGCCGTTCGGACCCGCGTTCCCCTCCTCCCGCCATACTCCGTGCGCGTCCTTTCGGGGCAGGCGAGCACCCAAACGACGATCTTGACGACTCTACGCTTCCGCATCGCGTCTGCCTGCTCTCATAAGCCCCCATGGTCGTCGAGCAGTGGGCGATTGGCGTCCCTCCAGGGGAGACTTCGCCGCATACGACACCAGGACGAGAGAGCCTGCGACCTACTGCCCCGGGAGCAGGTCGGCAAGGGCGCGGGGCGGGCCGGCGCGTTGCGGCGCATCAGCGCCGGCACCTCGGCCGGCGGTGCCTCCCGCCACGCGCCGTTCACCCGCCGGTGGAAGCGCACCTGGTCGGTGAAAGGACCGGCTCTCTAGCGGAGGCGGCGGCGCAGGGCCGGGTCGATGCTGACGTTGCGGCCCGCGTCCGGCGGCACCACGATCTCCTGGGCCGCCGCGACGCCGCCGGCCAGCAGCGGCGCGTCCACCGGCACCGTACGCTTGATCACCGCCAGCCCGATCGGCCCCAGCTCGTGGTGCCGGGCGGCCGAGCCCACCACGCCGACCTCCTGGCTCTCGAAGATCACCGGAGCGCCGTGCGGAGGCAGCGTGTCGACACTGCCGTCGAGGTGCAGGAACACCAGCCGGCGCGGCGGATGCCCCAGGTTGTGCACCCTGGCCACCGTCTCCTGACCCCGGTAGCAGCCCTTGCCGAGGTGCACGGCCGCGCCGATCCAGCCCACCTCGTGCGGGATCGTCTTGTGGTCGGTCTCGAACCCCAGCCGCGGCCGGTGCGCTTCGATCCTCAGCGCCTCGTACGCCCACAGCCCCGCCACGGGCCTGCCCAGGTGCTCGGCCAGCTCCGCGCGCGGCACCAGGAGGTCTTCCGTGGCCGTGGACAGCACGGCCAGGTCGTCGGCCCGCGACACCTCGACCCGGAGCATGAACCGCATGCGGTCGAGATAGTCGATCAGGCTCTGCGCGGTGCCCGGCTCGACGTGGGCCAGCACGCTCTCGCCGTCGTCGACCAGCGTCAGGTGGTGGAGGACGCGGCCCTGCGCGTCGAGGTTGAGCGTCTGCGTCCACTCGCCCGGTTTCAGCGTGTCGAGCTTTTGCGAGGTGAGGTCGTTGAGCCATTTCAGCCGGTCGACGCCGGAGATCCGGATCACCTCGCGGTTGCTGCGGTCGACGACCGCCTCCCCCTTGGCCAGCGTGCGCTGCTCGGCGAACAGGTCGCCGTAGTGCGCGGCTACGTCGGAGTCCGGCGCGTCGGCCGCGACGGCGCCGGGAAGATCGAGCAGAGGGCTACGCATGCCATCCAGGCTACCGAGCGCCGCGGACGGCCTTGTCAGCGGCAGTTTCTGCAGCGCCCGAAGACGGTCAGGTGGTGGACGTCGGCCACGAAGCCCATCTCGTCGTCCAGCGCCTTGACCAGCCCCTCGGCCAGCTCCGGCCGCACCTCGAACACCTCGTCGCACCCCCGGCACACCAGGTGGACGTGGTCGGCCTCGGCCGCCAGATGGTAGGTCGGCGCGCCGTGCCCCAGGTGCGTGTGGGTGACGAGGCCGAGCTCCTCCAGCAGCTCCAGCGTGCGGTAGACCGTCGAGATGTTGACGCCGCGCGCCGTCTCCCGGACCTTGACGCAGATCTCCTCGGGCGTGGCGTGCTCCAGCTCCTTGACCGCCTCGAGAACGAGCTGGCGCTGGGGCGTGACCCGGTAGCCCTTCGCACGGAGTTCCTCGTGCCACTGCGTCTCGGTCATGCTCCGAGTCTAGGCGCAGAGCAGTGCGGCCTGCGGCGGCACGCTCTCCTTCCGGAGACCAGACCCGGCGATATTCACTTGCCCCTTCCGCGGGCGACCGCATAGCTTCATGAGTACGCGGAAAGGAGGTGGTCCGAATAATGGTTTCTCATAGTCGGGCTAGCGAGGTGGTTGTCCGCTGACGCTGCGGACGCCTTGTCTCGTCTCGTGACGTACAGCGAATACGAGGCAACCACCGGGGCCCCTGGCAGCCGGAGGGCGGGACGCTGATCCCGACCATGGTCCATCCGGCCCGCCTCCTTGAGCAGGCGGAGTGTTGCCTGGGGCCCTTCTTCAATGTTCGCCCCTGATCGGGATCCCGAGCTTGCCGCACGCCTTGCGATAGAGCGTCACCACGGCCTTGCGCACCTGCGCCCGCTCGGTGATGGTCTCGCCCCAGGGCACCCGGATCCGCTCCCCGCCGTCGATCGTGAACTCGATCGCCTCGGCGTCCACGTCGCTCGTCATGGCCGTGGTGGCGTCGGGCCGCCCGCCGAGGCCGCGCACGATGATCAGTGCGTCCGCGGCGTGGTCGTCGTTCATGTGGCGCTTGATCGCCTCGACGGCGTCAGCGGTGAAAGGCGTGCTCATGTCTGATCAAGCTACCTTCTTCAGCTCCGCCGACATATGGTCGGTGAGCGGGTGGCCCACGGCCGCCATCTCGTAGGCCCACATGAGGTTGCCGTTGACCAGCCCGTAGAGCCGGTGGCCCGCGGTGTATTCCTTGGCCGAAGCGGTGCGCGCGACGACGTCCGTACGCAGCTCGATCTTGTGGAAGACGACCTCGCCGATGTAGATCTCGACGATCCCGGTGGGGTGCGCGAGCACGACCTCGATCTGCCGGTCCGGCTGCGGCCGCCAGTATCCCGACTCCGTGGCCAGCGGCCTGACCCGGTTGCCCTGCTCGTCGAGCAGCCACGTGCGGCTCACGTAGGTCAGGAACGGCTTCCCGTTGTGCCCGAACTCGATCTCCTGCCCGAAGTTGAAGCTCTCGATCGTCGGGTAGCCGCCCACGCCCGCGCCCTCCCAGCGGCCGAGCAGGAACGCGATCGGCTCCAGGTCAGGGTGCACTTCAGGTTCTTCCATGCTCCCCAAGCGTAGTGGCGCGCCGGGCCCTAGCGGCATCGGTGTAGAGCTCGGTGGTGAGGTCGCCGGGGCCGATGCCGACCTGGGTCATGGCGTCCCTGATCGCGGCGAGGGCATCGGGCACCGCACCCGGCTCGACCAGCGTCTCCACCTCCAGCCACGTGCCCTCCAGCTCCGGCAGCGTGACCAGGGTTGCCAGCAGGTCGAACCCCTCGTGCTCGAACCGGAAATTGGCGCAGCGCTTCTCGTACCGGAGGGTCTCCTGGAGGCCGAGCGCGCCGAGCACCGCGCCCATCGCGACCGGATCGCCCACGGTGGTCTCGTACTCGGGCTTGGAGCCGCTGGCCGCGTCGACGGCGGAATCTTTGAACGTGAGCAGGTTGACCGCCCCGTCGTCCACCATCCGCACCCGGATCTCCCGCCCGTCCCGCTCGTGGTCGCCGCCAGGAGTGTCGTAGTAGGCGTCGTGGTAGACGTTGACGACCTCGGGCGCGCGCCGGCGCAGCGCCTCCCGCACGCGGGCCGGGTCGCGTACGACGGCCTTGAGCTCCGCTTCGATCCGCACGCCGCCTCCTTCAGAGCTAGGGTGGCGGATATGGCACGATCACTGGTGATCAAGGTGACCGCCGGGGCCGACGCCCCTGAGCGCTGCAACCAGGCGTTCACGGTCGCGGCCGCCGCGCTCGCGAGCGGTGTACCCGTTTCCCTGTGGCTGACCGGCGAGTCGTCGTGGTTCGCGCTGCCCGGCCGGGCCAAGGAGTTCAGCCTGCCGCACGCCACGCCGCTCGCGGACCTGCTCGACGTCATCCTGACGGCGGGACGGGTGACGCTCTGCACGCAGTGCGCGGCGCGCAGGAACATCACCGTGGACGACGTCATCGAGGGGGTGCGCATCGCCGGCGCTCCGTCGTTCGTGGAGGAGGTGACGGCCGAGGGCGCGCAGGCCCTGGTTTATTGAGAGCCACTCCGGGTGGCTGTCGCGTACGGAGCCGAGCTCCACGCCGTGCTCCAGGAGGGCTCTGAGCCCGCACAGGACGATCGTGTACCCGCCCGTCGAGCCCTCGGTCACCTCATCGAGGGTGCCGTCCTGCCCGTGCGGGCTGATGCGCGGCTCCGCGCCCGGCGTGCATAACGGACGATAGGCAGCCAAATGGCCCGCACATCAAGTGAATGTGGAAGGCTGCTGCGGTGACGGAACACGTGATCGCCGTCGTGGGCAGCAGTCCCGGCGTGGGGAAATCGACGCTGTGCGGTGCGTTGGCTCGGTGGATCGGCGGCACGGGAACCGTGGTCGATCACTTCGAGGAGTCGGACGTCCTCACCCGGGCCCCCTTCCGTGCGGTGGCCGAGGAGTTCGCCGGAGGAGCCGGCAGCGTGCGACCCCGGACGCTGGTCGAGGCCACCAGGGCCTACGTCGAGCAGGCACGGGAGGACGGCGTGGACGTGCTGGTGACGGATGCGTTGATCCCCTTCGTCCCGTCACTGGTGGCCTGGGGGCACGACGAGACGGCGATCGCCCAGGTCGTTCGCGATCTGGAGGAGGCGGTGGCGCCGACGCGGGTCAGCGTCGTCTTCCTCCATGACGCCCCGGAGGCCGCCCTGCGGAGAGCGATCGAACGCGAGGGCCCGGAGTGGCTGGATTGGTACGTCGGCAAGCTCGGCCGCTCACCGGGCACGCGCGACGTCCATGACCTGGAGTCCGCCGCCGATCACCTCCGCCGGGAGAGCGAGCTGACTCTGCGCGTGCTGGCGGCGACCCGGTGGAACGTGGTGGTCGTCGAGGTCGGAGGGCGCGATGCGGCACAGGTCGAGCAGGACGTCCGCGAAGCCCTGCAAGGCTCGCTGAGCGACCGGACGTAGCCCCTGTTTCGGCACGTGCCGCCTCGCCGCAGGTCCGTCCCTTCCCATACTCCCCCGAGGGGCCTGTACCGAAGTGCGGCGGAACGAAGGGCAGGCGTGGGCCTAGTCGGAGATCTGGATGCGCAGGCGGCGGAAGCCGCGGCCCTTGCTCTCGATCTTGGCGACCTTGATGTGACCGATCTGCTTGGTGGAGGCCACGTGGGTGCCGCCGTCGGCCTGGGTGTCGAGGCCGACGATGTCGACGACGCGCACGTCCTGGACGGTGTCGGGGATCAGGTTGGTGGCCGTGCGGACGATGTCGGGGATGGCGAAGGCCTCGGAGCGGGGCAGCACCTTCACGTCGATGCGCCTGTCGGCGACGATCTCGGCGTTGCAGGCGTCCTCGACGGCCTCCTTGAACCCCGGCGGCACCTCGGGAAGGTTGAAGTCCATGCGCGCGCTCAGCTCGTCCATGTTGCCGCCGGTGACCAGGCAGCCGTAATCCCTGAACACCACCCCGCACAGCACGTGCAGGCCGGAGTGGGTGCGCATGAGAGCCGAGCGGCGCGCGTCGGCCACCGCGCCCTCCACCACCGTGCCCACCGGCGGGATCGGATCGCCCTCCGCCGGGATCAGGTAGAGGTCGTCGCCCTTGCGCACCCCGGCGATGCGGGTCTCCACGCCCTGCCAGATGAGCACCCCGTGGTCCGCCGGCTGGCCGCCGCCACCCGGATAGAAGGCCGACCTGTTCAGCACGATGCCTTCGGGCGTCGCGTCCAGCACGACGGCCTCGAAGTCACGGAGATTCTGGTCCGACAGTTCCAGTCGCTGGGTGCGTCCGTGGAGGTCGTAGGTCATGCCGCAAGCCTAGTGCGATCACCATGGGCCGTAGGGGCCGCTGTTGCCCCGGCCACCCATGCCCTTGACGGCGGGCTTGACGTCCACGATGTAGACGGTGGCGGCGATGACGGCCAGGATCGAGAACAGGCCGAGGCCGATGCCGATGAACTCGGTGTTGCCGGTGGCCAGCGCGACCAGGAAGGCGTTGAAGTACATCCACGCCCCCGCGCCGGAGAACAGCGTCGCCAGACCCAGGATCAGCAGCCAGAGCTCCTTCTTCAGTTTGCCCGCCGAGATGAACGCGTTGCCCGGCACCCGCAGCGCGTGGACGAGCGCGTAGACCGACATGCCGAAGATGACGGCGGCGAGCACCATGAAGAGGAGGTTGAAGACACCGTTGATCAAGCTCATGTTGTCAGCTCCGCCCAACGCCCGCATGGAATCGGTCCCCAGCCTAATAGGAGCGACCGGCAACCGGGCACCCCGAAGCGAAAAGGCCCGCCTCCCCATGGGGAGGCGGGCCCTCGCGGGAACGCCTGCTCGTCAGCCTGTCACCCTGCTGTCATGCCTGGTCGAGGCCGCGGCGGCGGTCTCCGCTCGGCTCACTGGGTCTTGGCCTTGGTGGTGCGGGTCGTGCGGGTGGTCTTCTTGACGGGCTCGGCGACGGGCGGCTCGGCGGCCTCCGACATCTCCTCAAGCTCGAGCGCGGCCTCGCCGGTGGCCTGGCTGACGACCCTGCGGCCACGGGTGGCGAAGTCCTCGTAGACCTCGGTGGCCTTGTGGGTCAGCTGGCCGGCGTATTCGCGGGCCTTCTCCGGGAACTCCCTGGCGAAGGCCTCGGCCTTGTCGGCGTAGGCGCGCGTCTTCTCGGGGAGCTCCCTGGCGAGCTCGAAGCGGCGCGACTGGAGCTTCTGCAGCTGCTCGGGCAGCTCGCGCAGCTTCTCGACGGCGTAGTCGCCGGCACCCGCGACCGCGTAGAACGGCTTGGACTCGGTGAGCTTCTTGACCTCGGTGGCGAGCGTCATGGGTTAACCTTCCTTGGTTTCCTGGTTGACGTTGCCGTTGCGTGAGGTCGCCGCGTAGGGCTCAAGAGCGGCGAGAAAATCCTCGGGCAGCGGCTGTTCGTCGTCCGGTTCGGAGTCGCGCTGGGGACGGGCGTTCTGGGAGGTCTGCTCGTCCTCGGCGCGCTTCTCCTTGCGGAATGAGTCGTAAATGTCGATCAGCACCTGGCGTTGCCGCTCGGTGAGATGTGAGTCGGCCCTGATGGCGGTGATCACGTCGCTCGGTGGTTCGCGGTCCTCGATGAGGCCCGCCTGCACGTAGAGCGCCTGTGAGGAGATGCGCAGACCTTTGGCGATCTGGTTGAGGATCTCCGCGCTCGGCTTGCGCAGCCCGCGCTCGATCTGGCTGAGGTACGGGTTGGACACCCCGGCGGCCGCGGCGAGCTGGCGCAGCGAGATCTTCGCCTGCTGCCGCTGTTCGCGGATGTATTCACCGATCGAGCCGACCTTGGGTAGTGCCATACCCGTTAGTCTGCCTCCCGCTGCTTGCAATTGCAAACACGGTGATTAACGGTAGCAAGCATCAGAGCTGGATGAACCACAAGAACGGCGCCGCCGTGACCAACATCACAGAAAGCGCCATCAATCCATACCGCATCGGCACGCCCAGCTCCGGAGCCGGCTTGATCAGCCGATCGACCCTGGCCATGACGTTGTGGGCGTGCACGCCCAGCATGCCGTGGGGCGTCGGCATGGCCCCGGCCGTCCCGAACCTGAGCAGCGCCGTGGCCAGGCGCCGCGGCGAGCAGTAGCGGCGGGCACGGTCGTCGGCGGCCATCTCGACGAGCAGCTCCACCTGCGCCTGCGCGTCGGCCACGACCTTCGACCAGGGCAGCGCCCGGCGCAGCGCGGCGAACGGCAGCAGGACCAGGTCGTGGCGCTCGCGTACGTGTGCCGCCTCGTGCGCCAGCACGGCGGCCAGCTCGTCCTGCGACAGCAGCTTGCGCGCGCCCTCGCTCACCACGACCTGCGAGCGCAGACCGGGCACGCAGTAAGCCGCCGCACTCGGGTGGTCGAGCACCCGCACCCCGGGCATGGCGGGGTCGTCGCGGGCGATCAGCGCGAGCAGCATGCGGTGCCGCCGCCGCGCCCGGAGCGCCTGCACGCCGGCCGTGATCAGCACCGCGACCAGCACGGCGAGCGAGGTGATGCCCGCGATCATGGCCAGCACGTGCAACGCGTCCCAGGGGGCGGGCGGCGTCTCGCCCTGCGCGAACGCGATCAGCCCCGGCAGCACGCCGAGGTCGTAGGGGGCGACCGCGTACGCCAGCATGGCGCCGGTCGTCGCCAGGCCCCAGGCCACGCCCAGGGCCTGCCAGAGAATGATGGCCAGCCGGGGCGCGCGTGAGGTCCACCGGGCCGTCGTGAAACGCCAGGAGCCAACCGCGCACGCCATGGCGAGCGCCGCCAGCGCCACTGCCGTGATCACTCTTCCTCCAGCTCCGTGAGGGCTCTGCGCAGGATCTCCGCCTCAGGGCCCGAGACGGCCTGGGCGAAGCGGGTCAGGGCGGCCGACCGGTCGCCCGTCAAGTCCAGGGCTTCAAGCATAAGCTCGGCGATGTACGCGTCGCGGCTTTCCGCCGGCTGATATCTCCATGCGCGACCGTCGCGGGTCCGCTCGAGGAAACCCTTGCGTGTGAGGCGGTCGAGGACGGTCATCACCGTGGTGGGGGCGAGGTCGCGGTCGGCGATCAGCCTTCCGACCTCGCGGGCGGTCAGGGGAGTGCTCTCCGCCCAGAGGATGTCCATGATGCTGCGCTCAAGCTCGCCAAGACCCTTCACGCCCTTCAGGGTAGCTCTACAAAGCGTCGAGCTGATATTCGGGTGCTCGATATCACAGGGTGACCGTCTTGGTCATGTCATTGACGGTATTGGGGGGAAGGGATACGTTTCGGGGGATTTCACGGTTGTCCAAGGGAAATCCGGTGAGATGCCGGTGCGGACGCGCCACTGTATCCGGGACGTCGATCCCGGGAGCCAGGTCGCTTGGCGGCCGTGACCTCACTGCCGGGACGCGTCATCCCTGAGGAGGCCTGTATGAGTGGCCTGTCCACTCCGTCCGCGATTCCCCTTTTCCGCCTGCGACTGTGGCTGCTCGCCGTGCCGGTGCTGCTGCTGGTCGCCTACCTGGTGCTCATGGACAACGGGGCCGTCTCGCAGATGGGCGCCTACCTGCATGAGCTCATGCACGACGGGCGCCACCTGCTCGGCGTGCCCTGCCACTAGGCACCCGTCGTGGTACGAACCCTGCTGGTCAGGGGCCTGCTCCTGGGCCTGCTGGCCGGGCTGATCGCCGGCGCCTTCGCGTTCGCCTTCGGTGAGCCGCGGGTGGAGGGCGCGATCGCGCTGGAGCACGCGACCGGTGCCCATCACGACCACGGCGAGGAGGCGCTCGTCTCCCGGCCGGTCCAGCGGGCCGGGCTCTTCCTGGCCACCGGCCTGTACGGGCTGGCCGTGGGCGGCATCTTCGCCCTCGTGTACGCGGCCCTGCGCGGGCGGGTCGGTCCCCGGTCGGACGGCGGGCTGGCGCTCGCCGCCGCTGGGGCGGCCTTCGCCGCGGTCATCCTCGTACCGTTCCTGAAATATCCCGCCAACCCACCGGCCGTGGGTGACCCCGGCACCATCAACGGCCGGACCCTCCTGTACGTCGTGATGATCGCCGTCGGCCTGGCCGCGACGGCGATCGCCGTCGTCACGGCCCGCCACGTGACCGCAGGGCCCTGGGCCAGGTGGGGCGCGGCCGTCACGGCCTTCCTCGTGCCGGTGGTGGCGGCGTGGTGGCTGTTGCCGGCGATCGACGAGGTGCCCGACGGCTTCCCCGCCACGCTCCTGTGGGAGTTCCGGCTCGCCTCGCTCGGCACGCAGGCGGTCTTCTGGACGGCTCTGGGCGTGCTGTTCGGCTGGGCGAGCGAACGGGCCGCGCGCCGGTCCGCCGCGACGAGTTGAGAGGGGTGCTGTTCGTCCGCCACGCGACCACGCCGGGCATGCGTGCCGCCTGCTTCCCCGGCGGTGACGAGGACGCGGACGCGGCGAGCCTGGCCAGGGCCGCCGCCGTCCTGGCGCCGCTGGCGACCGACTCCGGCGCGGTGGCGTGGGTCGCGCCCTCCGGCGCCGCGCGGCAGACCGCCGCGGCCGCGGGGCTCGTGCAAGACGTGGTCCCGGCCCTCGCGGAGGCCGACTTCGGCCGGTGGCGCGGCCTGCCGTACGGGCAGGTCGCGCGGGAGGAGCCGGACGCGCTGGCGAGCTGGCTCACCGACCCGCACGCCGCCCCGCACGGCGGCGAGAGCCTGGCCGGGCTCGCGGCCCGGGTGGCGGGCTGGCTCGGCACGCTGGAGCCCGCCGGGTGCACGGGGGTCGCCGTCTGCGACGTGGGCGTCATCCGGGCGGTGCTCGGCCACGTGCTGGGGCTCGGCCCCTCCTCTGCCGCACTTTTCGATCTCGCGCCGCTGTCCGTCACCGAACTGGTCGCCACGCGGGACGGCTGGCGGGTCGCGTACGTCAACCGGAAGGCTCTGTCTTGATCGTCACCTATCCGTTCAGCGCGGTCGTCGGGCTCGGCGACCTCAAGCTGGCCCTGGTGCTCAACGCGGTCTCGCCGCGCGTCGGCGGCGTGCTCGTACGCGGGGAGAAGGGCACCGCCAAGTCCACCATCGTGCGCGCGCTGGCCGCACAGCTGCCTGCCGTGACGGTGGTGCCCGGGTGCCGGTTCGCGTGCGATCCCGCCGCTCCGGACGCCGGGTGCCCCGACGGCCCGCACGAGCCGGGGAGCCGGGGGGCGGACCGCCCGGCCGCGCTGGTGGAGCTGCCGGTCGGGGCGTCCGAGGACCGCCTGGTCGGCTCGCTCGACGTGGAGCGGGCGCTGACGGAGGGCGTGAAGGCGTTCGAGCCCGGGCTGCTGGCCGCCGCGCACCGCGGCGTCCTGTACGTGGACGAGGTCAACCTCCTCCACGACCACCTCGTCGACCTGCTGCTCGACGCGGCCGCCATGGGGACCTGCTACGTGGAGCGGGAGTCGGTGTCGGTACGGCACGCCGCCAGGTTCCTGCTGGTGGGGACCATGAACCCGGAGGAGGGCGAGCTGCGGCCGCAGCTGCTGGACAGATTCGGGCTCACCGTCGAGGTGAGGGCGTCCAGGGATCCCGGGGAGCGGGTGGAGGTGGTGCGGCGGCGGCTCGCCTTCGACGCCGACCCCGAGGCGTTCGCGGCCCGGTGGACGGCCGAGGAGTCGGCGCTGGCGGCCCGGATCGCCCAGGCTCGTGGGCGGGTGTCCGGGGTGCGCCTCCCGGACGCGCGGCTGCGGCAGATCGCCACGGTTTGCGCCGCCTTCGAGGTGGACGGCCTGCGCGCCGACCTGGTCACGGCGAACGCCGCCATCGCGCACGCGGCCTGGCAGGGGCGGGACGTCGTGACCACCGACGACGTACGCGCGGCGGCCCGCCTGTCGCTGCCGCACCGGCGCAGGCGTGACCCGTTCGACGCACCTGGGCTGGACGAGGCGCTGCTGGACGAGCTGCTGGCGAGCACGTCAGGAGATGAGGACCCCGAAGGTGGGGGTTCCGGCCCTGACGGGGACGGCTCCCCCGGCGGCGCTCCACCAGGCCGGGCACCGGACGGACAGGGGTCCGGCCCCGCGGCGGACGGCGGCGGGCGGGCTTCGGACGGCACGGCGCCGGGGCGGTCGCCGGACGTCGAGGAGCCGGCGGGACGCGCGGCCGAACGATCCCCGGACGGCGGCCGGCGCGCGCCGGAGCCGCCCTCCCCACCTGGGGCACCGGTCGCCGACGGCGTCCGGTTCCGAGCCGTGCCCGAGGGCGCGGGTGAGGGGCCGGGCCGGGTGGCCGCGGCGGGGGCGCCGTACCGGGTGCCGTTGATCCAGGTGCCCGGGCTCGGTGAAGGGGCCGCGGGGCGGCGCTCCAGGGCGCGTACCGAGCGCGGGAGGGCGATCGGGGCGCGGCGGCCGGCCGGGCGGGTGCGGGAGGTGCATCTGCCGGCGACGTTGCGGGCCGCGGCGCCGTACCAGGCGGTGCGCGGCCGGACCGGGCCCGGGCTGGTGCTGCGCGGGGACGATCTGCGTGAGGTGGTGCGGGAGGGCAGGGAAGGCAACCTCGTGCTGTTCGTGGTGGACGCGAGCGGCTCGATGGCCGCCCGCAGGCGGATGACCGCGGTCAAGACCGCCGTGCTCAGCCTGCTGCTCGACGCCTACCAGCGGCGCGACAAGATCGGCCTGGTCACCTTCAGAGGCGCGACGGCCGAGCTGGCGCTGCCGCCGACCTCGTCGGTGGAGGCGGGCGCGGCCAGGCTGCGCTCGCTGCCGAGCGGGGGCCGTACGCCCCTCGCGGCGGGGCTCGCGCGGGCGGCCGAGGTGCTGCGCGTGGAGCGGATGCGTGATCCGGCCAGGCGGCCGCTGCTCGTGCTGGTGACCGACGGGCGCGCGACGGCGGGCGGCGACGTGGATCGGGCCGCTGCCCTGCTGGACGGCACCGCGAGCGTGGTCGTGGACTGCGAGAGCGGGCCGGTCAGGCTCGGCCTGGCGGTGCGGCTGGCCGCCCGGCTCCGGGCCCGGCTCGTCTCACTCGACGATCTCTCCGATCTGGGCTCGGTCGTACGCGATCACAGGAAGGCGGTCTGATCACCATGCCGCAGGGCAAGCCCGCCGTCGTGCCCGACGACGGCCTCACGACCCGGCAGCGCCGTACGCGGCCGCTGCTGATCGTCCACACCGGGCCGGGCAAGGGGAAGTCGACGGCCGCCTTCGGGATGGCGTTGAGGGCGTGGAACCAGGGATGGCCGATCGGCGTGTTCCAGTTCGTGAAGTCGGCGAAGTGGCGCATCGGCGAGGAGCGGGCGCTCAAGGTGCTCGGCGGCACGGGCGAGGGCGGCTCGGTGACCTGGCACAAGATGGGCGAGGGCTGGTCCTGGATCCGGCGGCCGGGCGCCGAGGACGATCACGCGGCCGACGCCCGTGAGGGGTGGGAGCAGATCAAACGCGATCTGGCGGCCGAGACGTACCGGTTCTACGTGCTGGACGAGTTCACGTACCCGCTGAAGTGGGGCTGGGTGGATCTGGACGACGTGCTGGAGACGCTCACCGGGCGGCCCGGCAACCAGCACGTGGTGATCACGGGCAGGGACGCGCCCGCGCGGCTGGTGGAGGCGGCTGACCTGGTGACGGAGATGGGCAAGGTGCGCCATCCCATGGACGCCGGGCAGAAGGGTCAGAAGGGCATCGAGTGGTAGTTCCGCGGCTGGTCATCGCCGCGCCGTCGTCGGGCAGCGGCAAGACGACCGTGGCCACCGGACTGATGGCGGCGCTCCGGGCGCGCGGGCTGAAGGTCTCGCCGCACAAGGTGGGGCCCGACTACATCGACCCCGGCTACCACGCGCTCGCCGCCGGGCGGCCCGGGCGCAACCTGGACCCGTGGCTGGTGGGCGAGGAACGCGTGCGCCCGCTCTTCCTGCACGGCGCGGCCGGGTGCGACGTGGCGGTGGTCGAAGGCGTGATGGGGTTGTTCGACGGCAAGGGGGACGGTGATCTCGCCTCGACGGCGCACGTCGCCCGGTTGCTGGACGCGCCGGTGGTGCTCGTCGTGGACGCCGCGCGGCAGAGCCGGTCGGTGGCGGCCGTGGTGCACGGGTTCGCCACGTTCGATCCGCGCGTACGGGTGGGCGGGGTGGTGCTCAACCGGGTGGGCTCGGACCGGCACGAGGCGCTGTGCCGGGCCGCGCTGGCCTCGGTGGGCGTGCCCGTGCTCGGCGCCATCCGGCGCGACGACGCCGTCTCCACGCCCTCGCGCCATCTGGGGCTGGTGCCCGCGGCGGAGCGGGAGACCGAGGCGGTACGCGCGGTAGAGCGGCTCGGCGCCCTGGTGGGGCGCTCCTGCGACCTCGACGGGCTGATGCGGCTGGCGGCCTCGGCGCCTCCGCTCGCGGGAGTGGCCTGGGATCCGGCGCGTGAGACCGGAGTGGCCTGGGATCCGGCGCGGGAGACCGGACGCATCGAGGACGGCGCCGTCGTGGCGGTGGCCGGTGGGGCGGCGTTCACGTTCGGGTACGCCGAGCACGTCGAGCTGCTGCGGGCCGCGGGCGCGGACGTGGCGACCTTCGACCCGCTGCGCGACGAGAAGCTGCCGGACGGGACGGCCGCGCTGGTGATCGGCGGCGGCTTCCCCGAGATGTACGCCGCCGAGCTGGCCGCCAACGAGCCGCTGCGCACGCGGGTGGCCTCCTTCGGCGGGCCGATCGCCGCCGAGTGCGCCGGCCTCCTCTACCTGTGCGAGGAACTGGACGGCCGCCGCATGTGCGGGCGGGTACCGGGCCGGGCGCGGATGACCGGCAGGCTCACGCTCGGGTACCGGGACGCCGTCGCACTCAAGGACTCGCCCTTGACGCGGGCGGGGGAGCGCTTCCGGGGCCACGAGTTCCACCGCACCGTGGTGGAGCAGGCGGGCGAGCCCCTGTTCCAGTGGCAGGACGGCGGCACGGACGGCTACGGCGGCCCGCTGGTCACCGCGTCCTACCTGCATCTCCACTGGGCCGGGACGCCGGCCCTCGCTCACCGGCTGGTGTCGTCCTCCAGGTCGCCCTCCGTCTTGAGGTAGGCCTCCTGCAGGCCCCGCAGGACGTCCGGGTCGGGGTGCTCCCACATGCCGCGCTCGGCGGCCTCGAGGAGGCGTTCGGCGATGCCGTGCAGCGCCCACGGGTTCGAGCGGTTCAGGAACTCCTGGTTGACGGGATCGAGCACGTACGTCTCGGCGAGCTTGTCGTACATCCAGTCGGCCATCACACCCGTCGTGGCGTCGTAGCCGAACAGGTAGTCTACGGTCGCGGCCAGCTCGAAGGCGCCCTTGTAGCCGTGCCGCCGCATCGCCTCCAGCCATCGCGGGTTGACGACCCTGGCACGGAAGATCCGCGAGGTCTCCTCCGACAGGGTGCGGGTGCGGACGGCGTCGGGCCGGGTGCTGTCGCCGACGTACGCGGCCGGGCTCCGGCCGGTGAGCGCGCGGACGGTGGCGATCATGCCGCCGTGGTACTGGAAGTAGTCGTCGGAGTCGGCGATGTCGTGTTCGCGCGTGTCGACGTTCTTGGCGGCCACGGCGATCCTGCGGTAGGCGTCCTCCATCTGGGGGCGGGCGGCCACGCCGTCGAGGTCGCGGCCGTAGGCGAAGCCGCCCCAAACCGCGTAGACCTCGGCCAGGTCGGCGTCGTCGCGCCAGTTGCGGCTGTCGATCAGCGGCAGCAGCCCGGCCCCGTACGCGCCCGGCGCGGAGCCGAAGATCCGCATTGTCGCGTGGCGCTCGTCGCCGCCGGTCGCCGCCACATGCGCGCGGACGTAGTTGTCCTCGTGCGGCTCGTCGAGCCCGGCGGCCAGTCGTACGGCGTCGTCCAGCATGGCCACCACGTGCGGGAACGCGTCGCGGAAGAACCCGCTGATGCGGACCGTCACGTCGACGCGCGGCCGGCCCAGCTCCGCGAGCGGGATCGGCTCCAGGCGCGTGACCCGGCGCGACGCCTCGTCCCATTCGGGGCGGATGCCGAGCAGGGCCAGCACCTCGGCCACGTCGTCGCCCGCCGTGCGCATGGCGCTGGTGCCCCAGACGGACAGCCCGACCGAGCGCGGCCAGTCGCCCGTGTCGGCGCGGTAGCGCTCCAGCAGCGATTCCGCCATCGCCTGGCCCGTCTCCCAGGCGAGGCGGCTGGGCACCGCGCGTGGATCGACCGAGTAGAAGTTGCGGCCGGTCGGCAGCACGTTGATCAGGCCGCGCAGCGGCGAGCCGCTCGGCCCCGCCGGGACGTAGCCGCCGTCCAGGGCGTGCAGCACGTGGTCGAGCTCGTCAGTGGTCCGGGCCAGGCGCGGGACGATCTCGGTGGCGGCGAAGACCAGGATCCGCGTCACGAGCTCCACCCGCTCGCCGGCGCCGAGGACCATCCGTGCCACCTGCGGTGCGGCCTCCGCCGCCCAGCCGCGCTCCTCCATCCCCTCCACCAGGGCGCGGGCGGTCGCCTCCGCCCTGTCCACGGCCGCCGTCCCCGCCATGCCGTCCTCGGCCAGGCCGAGGGCCTCACGCAGGCCGGGCAGGGTCTCGCGGCCCGACCACATCTGCCGCGCCCGCAGCATCGCCAGCACCAGGTCCACCCGGACCGAGCCGACCGGCGCCTGCCCGAGCACGTGCAGGCCGTCGCGGATCTGCGCGTCCTTCACCTCGCACAGCCACCCGTCCACGTGCAGCAGGAAGTCGTCGAACTCGGCGTCGTGCGGCCGGTCCGCCAGCCCCAGGTCGTGATCGAGCCGTGCCGCCTGGATCAGCGTCCAGATCTGCGCCCGGATGGCCGGCAGCTTGGCCGGGTCCATGGCCGCGATCGTGGCGTGCTCGTCCAGGAGCTGCTCCAGCCGGGCGATGTCGCCGTACGTCTCGGCCCGCGCCATCGGCGGCACCATGTGGTCCACCAGAACCGCGTGCGCCCGGCGCTTGGCCTGCGTGCCCTCGCCCGGGTCGTTCACCAGGAACGGGTAGATCAGCGGCAGGTCCCCGATGGCCGCGTCGGTGCCGCAGGAAGCCGACATGCCGGCCGACTTGCCCGGCAGCCACTCCAGGTTGCCGTGTTTGCCCACGTGCACCATGGCGTGCGCGCCGAAGTCGGCCGACAGCCAGCGGTAGGCGGCCAGGTAGTGATGGCTCGGCGGCAGATCGGGGTCGTGGTAGATCGCGATGGGGTTGTCGCCGAAGCCGCGCGGCGGCTGCACCATGACCACCAGGTTCCCGGCCCGCAGCGCGGCCAGGACGATGTCGTCGTCGTGGACGAACAGCTCGCCGGGCGGCGGCCCCCAGTGCCGCTCGATCGCCTCCCGCAGGTCCTCGGGGAGCGTACGGTACCACTGCTCGTAGGAGGCGGCGGAGATGCGTACCGGATTGCCCGCCAGGTGCTCCTCGGTGAGCCAGTCCTGGTCCTGGCCGCCTGCCGCGATCAGCGCGTGGATGAGCGCGTCGCCGTCCTGCTCGGCCACGCCGGGGAAGCCCTCGCCCAGGTCGTGGCCCGCCTCGGCGAGGCGGGCCAGCAGGCGCACGGTGCTGGCGGGGGTGTCCAGGCCGACGGCGTTGCCGACGCGGGAGTGCTTGGTCGGGTACGCCGACAACATCACCACCAGCCGCCGCTCGGCCGGCGGGATGTGCCGCAGGAGCCCGTGGCGTACGGCGATGCCCGCCACCCGAGCCGCCCGCTCCGGATCGGCCACGTAGACGGTCAGCCCGTCCTGGTCGATCTCCTTGAACGAGAACGGCACCGTGATGATCCGCCCGTCGAACTCCGGGATCGCCACCTGCGAGGCGGCGTCCAGCGGCGACAGGCCGTCGTCGTCCTCCTCCCAGGCCCGCCGGCCGGTGGTCAGGCAGAGCCCCTGCAGGATCGGCACGTCGAGCGCGGCGAGCGCGCCCACGTCCCACGCCTCGTCGTCGCCGCCCGCGCCCGCGGTGGCCGGACGCGAGCCGCCCGCCGCCAGAACGGTCACCACCAGCGCGTCGGCGGCCCGCAGCGTGTCGAGCAGCTCGGGCTCGGCGGTCCGTAACGAGGAGCAGAACACCGGCAGCGCCTGCCCGCCCGCGTCCTCGACGGCGGCGCACAGCGCCTCGACGAAGGCCGTGTTGCCCGCCATGTGATGCGCCCGGTAGTAGAGCACACCGATCACCGGCCCATTGTGCGACCGGGCCTCGCGCTCCAGCAGCCCCCAGGTCGGTGTGGGGGCGGGCGGCGCGAAGCCGCGCCCGGTCAGCAGGACGGTGTCCGACAGGAAGGCGTGCAGCTCGGCCAGGTTCGCCGGCCCGCCGTGCGCCAGGTACGCGTGCGCGTCGGCGCAGACGCCGCCGCTCACCGTGGACAGCTCCATCAGCTCGGCGTCCGGCGCCTGCTCGCCGCCCAGCACCACGACCGGCCGGGGGCCGGCCAGCAGCGCGTCGAGCCCTTCCTCCCAGGCCCGGCGACCGCCGAGCAGACGTACCACGACCAGGTCCGCGCCCTCCAGCAGAGCGGGCAGGTCGTCGGGGACCAGCCGGGCGGGATTGCCCAGGCGGTAGGCCGCGCCGCTCGCGCGGGCGCTCAACAGGTCGGTGTCGGAGGTCGAGAGCAGCAGGACGGTACGGCTGTCCGCGGGCACGGCGCAATCCTCCCTCGGGGTCCTCGCCCCGGTAGCGGGTGTCGCGGCGGCAGGAGTCTCCTGGCTCCCGGATCGCCGCTCACCCCGGCCTTCCCGCCCGTCGCCGGGCAGTGGCCTGCGGTGGGGGTCGCTCCCCGGTCACAGTGGCGGGACCGCGCCGGTTTCGCACCGGCTTCCTCCCTTTGCCATCGCTTACCGAGGAGCCTACGACAGGAGAGACCCGCGACAGAACTGGCGTTAGCATCCTGATCGTGCCCATAGCCGACATATCTGGACCTGCCGGACGCCAGCGCGCCGACGCCTGCCCGGGCGCGCTCCAGGTCCACGAGGCCGCCGACGGGCCGCTGGCCCGCGTCCGCCTGCCCGGCGGGGCGATCTCCACCGGGCAACTCCGCGAGCTCGCGTCGTGCGCCGCGAACCTGGGCTCCGGTGTGATCGAGCTGACGTCGAGGGCGAACGTTCAGGTGCGGGGGCTCCGGTCGCCGACCGCCTTCGCCGGGCGGATCGCCGCGGCGGGGCTGCTGCCGTCGGCGGCGCACGAGCGGGTACGCAACATCGTCGCCTCGCCGCTCGGCGGGCGCGCCGGCGGCCTGCTGGACACGCAGCCCGTGGTGGAGGCCCTGGACCTGGCCTTGTGCGCGCGTCCCCGGCTGGCGGAGCTGCCTGGACGGTTCTTGTTCGCAGTGGACGACGGCACGGGGGACATGCTGGGACTGGGCGCTGATGTCGCGTATGTGCCGGTGGCCGCGGGTGGACGGCTGCTGCTGGCCGGCCGGGACGCCGGGCCGGCGATACCTGTGGGATCGGCGGTCGCGCAAATGATCGCCGCCGCCGAGGCATTCCTCGACGAGCGCGAACGCGGGCTCGCCGACCGCGACCGGACGGCGTGGCGGATCGCGGAGCTGGAGGACGGACCCGCCCGCATCGCCGCCCGGCTGTGCGTCCCCGAGGCCGGCCCCGCCGTGCCACAGCGCCAGGAAGAGCGGGCGGCACCTGTTCAACGGGCGGGGCGCGTCGAGCAGCGGGACGGGCACGTGGCGCTGGAGGCTGTGGTGCCGCTCGGCCGGTTGTCCGCCGCCCAGGCCCACGCCATCGCCGACGCGGCCGGCGCACGGGAGGCCGTGCCCGTGCGGTTCACCCCGTGGCGGACCGTCGTACTGCTGGACCTGACACCCACGGCAGCGGATCGGGCGGCGCGGATGCTGGCGGACGCCGGGCTGGTGACCGACCCGGGATCGCCCTGGGTCGGGGTGAGTGCCTGCACCGGCCGCCCCGGATGTGCGAAATCCCTGGCCGACGTGCAGGAGGACGCGCGGCGGTGGGTGGCGGCCCTGGACGGCCCGCCCGCGACCCCCGTGCACTGGGCCGGATGCGAGCGGCGATGCGGGCTCCCGCGCGGCCGGGTCGTCCAGATGGTGGCCACCGCCACCGGATACGAGGAAAGGCGCCAGTGACCGACTACATCCGCGACGGGGCCGAGATCTACCGGCGCTCGTTCGCGACCATCCGCGCCGAGACCGACCTCACCGGGATGCCCCCGGACGTGGCCCAGGTCGCGGTACGGATGATCCACGCCTGCGGCATGACCGACCTCGTGGCGGACCTCGACTGGTCGCCGCAGGTCGTCACGGAGGCGCGCAAGGCCATGCGCGCGGGCGCGCCCATCCTGTGCGACGCCATGATGGTCGCCTCCGGCGTGACCAGACGGAGGCTGCCGGCCGGCAACGACGTCGTCTGCACCCTCCGGGATCCCCGCGTGCCCGAGCTGGCCGAACGCCTCGGCACCACGCGCAGCGCCGCCGCACTCGAGCTGTGGCGCGACCGCCTGGACGGCGCGGTGGTGGCCGTCGGCAACGCCCCGACCGCGCTGTTCCGGCTGCTCGAACTGGTCGCCGAGGGCGCCGGCAGGCCGGCGGCGGTGCTCGGCGTGCCGGTCGGCTTCATCGGCGCGGCCGAGTCCAAGCGGGCCCTGGCGGACAGCGGCCTGGAATACCTGGTGGTGCACGGGCGCCGCGGCGGCAGTGCGATGACGGCGGCGGCGGTCAACGCCATCGCGAGTGAGACGGAGTGAGGGCGATGACGGGACGGCTGTACGGGGTGGGACTGGGCCCGGGGGACCCGGAGCTGGTCACGGTCAAGACGGCCCGGCTGATCGGCGAGGCGGACGTGATCGCGTACCACGCCGCCAGGCACGGTCGCAGCATCGCCCGATCCATCGCGCTGCCGTACATGCGGGAGGGCCAGATCGAGGAGCTCCTGCTCTACCCGCTCACCACGGAGACCACCGACCACCCCGGCGGCTACCAGGGCGCGCTCGACGACTTCTACGCCGACTGCGCAGAACGCCTGGCCGCCCACCTGGACGCGGGCCGGACCGTGGTCGTGCTGAGCGAGGGCGACCCGCTGTTCTACGGCTCGTACATGCACATGCACAAGCGGCTCGCCCACCGCTACCCGACGGAGGTGGTGCCCGGCGTGACCTCGGTGAGCGCCGCCTCCGCCGTCCTGGGGCGGCCGCTGGTGGAGCGGGACGAGGTGCTCACCGTGCTGCCCGGCACGCTGCCCGCCGAGGTGCTGGCCGAGCGGCTCCGCGCCACCGATTCGGCCGCGGTGCTGAAGCTGGGCAGGACGTTCGAGAAGGTACGCGACGCCCTGGCCGAGGCCGGGCGGCTGGACGACGCCTGGTACGTCGAGCGCGCCACCATGGGTGCCGAGCGCGTCGCGCCGCTCAAGGACGTGGACGCCGACGGCGTTCCGTACTTCTCGCTGGCCCTGCTCGCCAGCCCGGCCGAACGCACCTTCGTCCCCGAGCCCCCGCCGGCCGAGACCCAGGGGGAGGTGGTCGTCGTCGGCCTCGGCCCGGCCGGGCGGCCATGGCTCACACCGGAGGCGCAGGAGGCCCTCGCCGCGGCCACCGACCTGGTCGGCTACGGCCCGTACGTGGACCGCGTGGCGCCGAACCCGCGCCAGCGCCGCCACCGCACCGACAACCGGGTCGAGGCCGAGCGCGCCCGGCACGCGCTGGAGCTGGCCAGGGCAGGCGCCCGGGTGGCCGTGGTGTCGTCCGGCGACCCCGGCGTGTTCGCCATGGCCAGCGCCGTGCTGGAGGAGGCGGCGGCCGGCTTCCCCGACGTGCCGGTGCGGATCGTGCCGGGGCTGACCGCGGCCCAGGCGGTGGCCGGCAGGGTCGGCGCGCCGCTCGGTCACGACTACTGCGTGCTGTCGCTGTCCGACCTGCTCAAGCCGTGGGAGGTGGTGGCCGACCGGCTGGCCGCCGCGGCCCGGGCGGACCTGGTGCTGGCGCTGTACAACCCGGCCTCGCGCAGCCGTACGTGGCAGCTCGCCGCGGCCCGCGACATCCTGCTCGAACACCGCGACCCCGCCACACCCGTGGTGATCGGGCGCGACGTCGGCGGCCCCGAGGAGCGCGTCACCGTCACCACGCTCGGCGAGCTGGACACCTCGGAGGTGGACATGCGCTGCCTGCTGATCATCGGATCCTCGACGACGAAGGTGACCGATCGCGGCGTCGTCTACACGCCGCGCCGCTACCCCTGAGCCCAGTCGGCCGCGGCCGCCACGGTGTCCACCAGGCGGACGCCCGGCGGCAGCGCCGGCCGGTTCACCATGATCACCGGTAGTCCGAGCTCGCGGGCGGCGACGAGCTTGGCGGCGGTCATCCGGCCACCGCTGTCCTTGGTGACCAGCACCTCCAGGCGGTGCTCGCGGATGAGGGCCGTCTCGCCCTCGACGGTGTACGGGCCGCGGTCGAGCAGCACGTGGACGTTGTCCGGGACCGGCGGCTCGGGCGGGTCCACCGACCTGGCCAGCAGCCACACCCCGGGCAGCCCGGTGAAGACAGGCAGGCTGCGGCGCCCGGTGGTGAGGAACACCCGCGTCGGGGCACCCGGGGCGCGCAGCCGGTCCGCGGCCTCGCGCAGGGAGCCGACCCGCTGCCAGGCGTCGCCCGGCCCCTCCTGCCAGCCCGGGCGGCGCAGCACCAGCAGCGGCACGCCCGTCCGCGCCGCCGCCTCGGCCGCCGACGCGGTCATGCGCTGCGCGAAGGGGTGGGTGGCGTCCACCACGGCGTCGATCCGCTCGCCGACCAGGAAGGCCGCCAGCCCGTCCGGCCCGCCGAACCCGCCCTCCCGCACCTCGCCGACCGGCAGCCGCGGGTTGCTGACCCGTCCGGCCAGCGACGACACGACGTGGACGCCGGGGTCGGCGGCCAGCTCGGCCGCCAGCGCCCGCGCCTCGGCCGTGCCGCCCAGGATCAGGACCCGCCTCACGCCACGGCCCCGTCCACGCCTGTGACCCGCCTCATGCCACGATCCCGCACGCCGCCACCAGGACCGTCCGTCCTCCTCATGTACGGGCCCTTTCAGCGCTGTAGAGGTGACTGTCGGGGAACTGCGTCGCCGACAGCACCCGCCCGACGACGATCACCGCCGTACGCCGGATCCCCGCCTCGTGCACCTTCGCCGCGATGTCCGCCAGAGTGCCGCGCAGGACGACCTCGTCGGCCCGGCTCGCCCGCGCGACCACCGCGACCGGGCAGTCGGCCCCGTACGACGGCAGCAGCTCCGCCACCACCGCGTCGATCCGCTGCACAGCCAGGTGCAGCACCATCGTGGCCCGGCTCGCGCCCAGCGTGGTGAGGTCCTCGCCGTCCGGCATGGGCGTGGCCCGCGCCGACGTGCGCGTCAGGATGACCGTCTGCCCGACGCCCGGCACGGTCAGCTCCCTGCCCAGCGCGGCCGCGGCCGCGGCGAACGCCGGAACACCCGGCACCACTTCGTACGGCACCCCCAGCGCGTCCAACCGGCGCATCTGCTCGGCCACGGCGCTGAACACCGACGGATCGCCCGAATGCAGCCGGGCCACGTCCAGCCCGGCCCGATGCGCGGCGAGCAGCTCAGCCACGATCTCGTCGAGTGTCAGGTTGGCCGTGTCCACCAGTCTGGCCCCCGCCGGGCACGACTCCAGCAGTTCCCGGGGCACCAGCGAGCCGGCGTACAGGCACACCGGCGACGACTCCAGCCGCCGCAGCCCGCGCAGCGTGATCAGGTCCGCGGCCCCGGGGCCCGCCCCGATGAAGTACACGGTCACGGCTCGTCCTCCCTGGTGATCGACCACACGGTCACGGGCATCGCGGCCCGCCATCCGGTGAACCCGCCGACCGGCGAGGCCCGCTGCACGGCCAGGCGCACCAGATCGCCGCCGAGCCTGGCGTACCACCCGGCGAGCACGGACTCCGACTCCACGGTGACGGCGTTCACCACGAGCCTGCCTCCCGGGCGCAGCGCGGCCCAGCAGGTCTCCAGCATCCCGGGCACGGTGGCGCCCCCGCCGACGAACACGGCGTCCGGAGTGGGCAGGCCCTCCAGCGCCGCCGGCGCCCGGCCCCCCACGACCCGCAGCGTCGGCACACCGAGCCGCTCGGCGTTGCGGCGGACGGCGGCGGCCCGGTCGGCCCGGCTCTCGATCGCCACGGCGGTGTTCGACGGGTGGCTGCGCATCCACTCGATCGCGATGCTCCCCGCGCCCGCGCCCACGTCCCAGAGCAGCTCCCCGGGCAGCGGGGCGAGCCGCGCCAGGCTGACGGCCCTCACTTCGCGCTTGGTGAGCTGCCCGTCGTGCTCGAACGCCGCGTCCGGCAGCCCGGGAACGCGGGGGAGCGGCTCGGCTCCCGGCCCCGCCACGCACTCGACGGCGATCACGGTCAAGGCGGGCGCGGAGTCGCCGGCCCATGTCCCGGCCGTCGCCGCCTGGACCGACTCCGACGCCGCGCCCAGGTCCGACAGGACCGTCATCGGGCTCGGCCCGTACCCGAGCCCGGTCACCATCCCCGCCACGAAAGACGGGACGCCGCCGAGCACGAGCACCCGCCGCCCCGGAAGGATCGCCGCGTTCAGAACGGCCGCAGGACGCCCGACCAGGCTCACCACGTCCACCTGCTCCACCGGCCACCCCAGCCGGGCGCACGCCAGCGACAGCGACGACAGATGTGGGATCACCCGGACCCTCGCCGCCCCGAGCAGCCGCACCAGCGTGGAGCCGATGCCGTAGAACATCGGATCCCCGCTGGCCAGCACGCACACCGCGCGCCCGGCGTACCGCTCCATGAGCCCCGGCAGCGCCGGCAGCAGCGGCGACGGCCACGTCACGCGCTCGGCGGGGGAGGCGGGCACGAGGTCGAGCTGCCGGGCGGAGCCCATCAGCACCTCCGCCGCCTCGAGCGCGCGCCGCGCCTCGGCGGAGAGCGAGTCCCAGCCGTCCGCCCCGATGCCGACGACGGTGATCACACGTTGCCCAGGACGCGCGTCACCTGGATCTCCACGACGACCCGGAACGGGTTGGGCCGGGGCGGCTTGTAGCGGGCGGCGTAGCGGCGTTCGGCGTCGGCGACCTGCTCGGGCTCGGTACGCAGCACGGCCCGCCCCTCCAGGGTCGACCACCACCGCCCGTCCACCTGGCAGAGCGCCACCAGTGCGCCCGAGGCGCCGATGAGCCTGGCCTTGTACGAGGTCCCCGACGTGATCACCCGGGCGATGCCGGTCTCCAGGTCCAGGGTCGCGCCGACCGGCACCACATGCGGCGGTCCGGCGGGACGGGCGGTGGAGAGCGTGCACAGGTGCCGTTCCTGCCAGAACGCGGCGAACGCGGCGCCCTGCTCGACCAGGTTCACAGATCTCCTCGGGTTTCCTGAGGGTGATTTGGGAGGCAATATCGTATATCTGCGGTTCTGGCAGACTCATGCGGGTGAAGCGGCTACTCGTCATCGGCATCGGCGCCGGCGATCCCGACCATCTCACCCTCCAGGCGGCCAAGGCCATCGCCGCCACCGACGTGTTCTTCATCGTCGACAAGGGCGAGGTCAAGCAGGATCTGGTACGGCTGCGGCTGGACCTGATCGAGCGGCACGGCCGCCCGCCGTACCGGATCGCCGAGGCCCGCGACCCCGAACGCGACCGCAGCACTTCCGCGTACACCGCCGCCGTCGAGGACTGGCGCTCCCGCCGCGCGCTGGCCTGTGAGTCGCTCATCCGTGACGAGCTGGGTGAGGGCCAGACCGGGGCGTTCCTGGTCTGGGGCGACCCGGGTGTGTACGACAGCACGCTGGCCATCGTCGAGGAGATCCTGCGACGCGGGAACGTCACGTTCGACTACGAGGTGATCCCCGGGATCAGCAGCGTGGCCGCGCTGACCGCCCGCCACCGCACGAGCCTCACCCAGGTGGGCCGCCCCGTGCACCTGACCACGGGCCGCCGCCTGGCCGAGGACGGCCCCACCGCCGACGACGTGGTGGTCATGCTGGACGCCCACTGCTCCTTCACCGGCCTGGACGACTTCCACATCCACTGGGGCGCCTACCTGGGCACACCCGACGAGATCCTCGTGTCAGGACCGGTCGCCGAGGTCAGTGAGCGCATCCGCGAGCTGCGCGCCGAGGCCCGGGAACGCAACGGCTGGATCATGGACACGTACCTGCTGCGCCGCTTGCCGGACGCGGACGCGTAGTCTCGGTGAGATGGAAATCACGCTGGTGCAAGGCGACATCACCGAGCAGCCGGTGGACGCCATCGTGAACGCCGCCAACTCCTCGCTCATGGGCGGCGGAGGCGTCGACGGCGCGATCCATCGCCGCGGCGGGCCGGAGATCCTGGAGGAGTGCAGGAAGCTGCGGGCCTCCGCCTATCGGGAGGGGCTGCCGACCGGCCAGGCGGTGGCCACGACGGCGGGACGGTTGGCCGCGCGCTGGGTGATCCACACGGTGGGGCCGGTCTACTCCAAGTCGGAGGACCGCTCAGCCCTGCTGGCCTCCTGCTACCGAGAGTCGCTGCGCGTCGCCGACGAGCTGGAGGCCAGGTCGGTGGCCTTCCCCGCGATCTCGACCGGCGTCTACGGCTGGCCCATGGACGACGGGGCCCGCATCGCGATCGAGACGGTGCGTCACGCGGACACGTCCGTCGAGGACGTCAGGTTCGTGCTGTTCGACAGCGCGGCCCACGCGGTGTTCGAGGCGCGGCTGAGCGGCTAGGGGCGGTTGCCCCGGACTGCTGTCGCCGGACGGTCCGCTGTCGGCGAATCGGGTCCGCTGTCGGTGAACCCGCCTGGGTTCCCGGGGTCCGCGATGCTTGGATGCCAGAGTGGAGATCTTGATTCTGGGCGGGACGGCATGGGTCGGCCGCGAGCTGGCGCGGCAGGCGATCGAGCGCGGCCATCGGGTGACGTGCCTCGCCCGCGGCGAAAGCGGGCAGGTCGCGGACGGTGCGAGGCTGGTGGCCGCCGACCGGCGCGACCCTTCGGCGTACGCACCGCTGCTCGACCGCGAATGGGATGCGGTCATCGAGGTGTCGTGGCAGCCCGGCTTCGTCCGCGAGGCGCTCGCCGCGCTGGGCGACAGGGCCGGGCACTGGTCTTATGTCTCCTCCGTCAGCGCCTACGCCTCCCACGCCACGCCGGACGCGGACGAGTCCACCCCGCTGCTCCCCCCGACCGATCGCGACGAGGCCGACCGCGAGTCGTACGGAGAGGCCAAGGTCGCCTGCGAGCAGGCGTCGACGGCCGCCGTGGGCGACCGCCTCCTCATCGCGCGCGCCGGCCTCATCGGCGGCCCCGGTGACCACAGCGGCCGTTCGGGCTATTGGGTGGCCCGCGCCGCACGTGACCCGCAGGGGCCGATGCTGGTCCCCGACACACCGGCCAGGCCGACGCAGGCCGTCGACGTGCGCGATCTCACCGCCTGGCTGCTCGACGCAGGGGAGAACGGCAGCGTCGGCACGTACGACGCCGTCGGTCCGGTCGTCCCGTTCGGGGAGTGGGTCGAACTGTCCCGCTCCATCGGCGGGCACACCGGTCCGGTGGTCACCGCCGAGTCGGCCTGGCTGCTCGCGAACGGCGTGGCGGAATACATGGGGCCGGAGTCGCTGCCGATGTGGTTGGTGGAGCCGGGCTGGGAAGGGTTCTCGGCCCGCAGCGGGTCCGCGGCACGCGCCGCCGGGCTCCGCCACCGGCCCAGGGCCGAGCTGCTGGCGGACACGCTGGCCTGGGAACGCGAGCAGGGCCTCGACCGGACCCGCCGGGCCGGCCTCAGCGCGGAACGGGAGCGCGAGCTGATCGCCGCCCTCACCTGACGCCCCGACCCGTTCCGCTCACGGACGCACGCCCCTACCGTGACACACCACGTCCCGACCCGCTCCACCCTGTGACCTGCGCCATATCTCGACAGCGACGCGTCCTGGCCCGAGCCTGGAAGCGGGCGTCCTGGCCACGGTGATCGGCCGCCCCCTCCCGGGATCAGGTCCCTAACCGCGCGGATCGACCGCCGACCAGGGCAGTGTCACCTCGCCGAGTCGCCACCTCGCGGCACCGCCCAGTGGCGGCCGGGTGGGCACCGGCCAGGAGCCGGCCAGGGCCTGCACGGCCGCCAGCCACCGCTGCCGGGTCCCGTGCACCCCATGGGGCGCGCTGACCGCCCATGCGCGATCGAAATCCCGCAGAAAGGCATGGATCCGCTCACCGGGCACGTTCCGGTGGATGAGCGTCTTCGGCAGCCGATCGGCCAGGTCGGAGGGCCGCTCGAAGGCGTCGAACCGGGCGGAGAACGTGATCGTCTCCGGCCCGCGGGACGACAGGCCGACCCAGACCGCCCGCCGCCCGTTCTCCGACGACGTCCCCTCGACCAGCACGCCGTACGGAGCCAGCCGGCCGCACAGCACGTCCCAGTAGTGCCAGGCCTCCGCCTCGGCGTACTGGCGCAACACGTTGAACGCCCTGACCAGCACCGGCGGCCGGGACACGGGCAGCTCGAAGCCGCCGAGCCGGAAGCTCAGCCCCTCCCGCTCGTACGGCTTCGCCAGCGCCACCCTGGCCGGGTCGATCTCGATCCCCACCACCTCGACCCCCGGCGAGACCCGGCGCAAGCGGGTGAACAGCTCCAGCGTCGTGGCGTGCGAGGCCCCGTAGCCCAGGTCCACCACGAGCGGCCGGTCGACCGCCCGCAGCCGCCGCCCGTGCACCGCCGCGATCCAGCGGTCGCAGCGCCGCAGCCGGTTGTGCGCGGTCGTCCCCCGCGTGACGGACCCTACGGGTTTGCTCACGTGACGCGGTGCACCTTGTGCTGCGCGGCCTGGGCGCGCGGACGGATGATCATGCGGTCGATGTTCACGTGCGCCGGCCTGGTCACGCACCAGGCGATGGCGTCGGCCACGTCGTCCGCGGTCAGCGGGTCCGGCACGCCCTCGTACACGCGGGCCGCTGCCGCCTCGTCCCCGCGGAACCTGGTGACCGCGAACCCCTCGCTCTTCACCATGCCCGGCGCGATCTCGACGACCCGCACCGGCTGCCCGACCAGCTCCAGCCGCAAGGTCTCGGCCATCGACGTCTGGGCGTGCTTGGCCGCGCAGTAGCCGCCTCCGCCCTCGTACGACACCAGCCCCGCCGTCGAGGTCAGCATCACCAGCACGCCGTCGCCCGACTCGATCAGCTTGGGCACCAGGGCCTGGGTCATGCGGAGCGAGCCGAGCACGTTGACCTCGTACATCCGCTGCCAGTCGTCGAGCCGCCCGTCGGCGACCGTCTCCAGGCCGAGCGCGCCGCCGGCGTTGTTGACCAGCACGTCGCACCGCTCCAGCGAGGCCGCCAGCGCGTCCACCGACTCCTGCGAGGTCACGTCGAGCGTCACCGCCCTGATCAACGGCTCGTCCGCGGCCAGCTTGTCCAGCCGCTCGCGACGCCGCGCGCCCGCCACCACCTCGTAGCCCTCGACGGCGAGCCGGCGCGCCGCCGCCGCGCCGATCCCGCTGCTCGCACCGGTCACCACAGCCGTTCTCCGCATGGCCCTCATCCTGCCAGCCCCCTCCGCACCCCGCGCCGCCGCCATCCACGCCCGGCCCGGGCACACCCTCTCCCCGCGCCGCCGGTCGCGCGGCCCCTGTGCCGACGCTGCCCGCCCGCAACCGGCGCGCCTGCCCTGTCCGTGCTCCGTCCCTGTGCCGACGCTGCCCGCCCCCGACCCGGCTGCCCCGCCGGTCGCTCCCTCCGGCGCTGCCCGTGCCCGGCTCGACCCCGGGATCCGCACCGCCCGCATGGCCCCCGCGTGCCGTTGCTCGGTGGCGCGCCCGTCGGGGCCCGAATGGCGTGGGACAGGAGCAGGGGGCAGCGGGGAAGGGCGAGGCGGCCTGTGAGGTGGGCGATGTCACCGACCGAGACCCGGCAGGTCCTCTCCCGGCCGCGCGCCCGCCGAGGCCCAGGCCGGGGAGGGGCCGTCGGGCGGGGAGCGACGAGGAGCTCAGGAGGCGGTGGGCCGAGGGGCTAACGGCGCCTCGGTGCGGGGGTTGTGACCGCGTGTCGGGAATGTCGGAAAAATTTGGATGGTTGTAACGCTCTTGGAGGTGGTGTCGAGTGAGGCGACGGCGGGTCGGCCGGGTGGCGACCATCAGCATGCACACATCGCCCCTGGACCAGCCCGGAACGGGCGACGCCGGAGGCATGAACGTGTACATCGTCGAGTCCGCCAGGCGACTGGCGCAGCTCGGCGTGGAAGTGGAGATCTTCACCCGGGCCACGGCACGCGACCTGCCCCCCGTGGCCGAGCTCGCCTCAGGCGTCCTCGTCCGGCACCTGACCGCGGGCCCGTACGAGGAGATGGACCGCGCCGACCTTCCCGCGCAACTGTGCGCGTTCCTGTCGGAGGTGCTGCGCACCGAGGCCATGTACGACCCCGGCCGCTACGACGTGATCCACTCCCACTACTGGCTGTCCGGCCAGGTCGGCTGGCTGGCCAAGGAGCGCTGGGGCGTGCCGCTCGTGCACACCATGCACACCATGGCCAAGGTCAAGAACCTCCTCCTCGCCGAGGGCGACCAGCCCGAGCCGCAGGCCCGCGTGGTCGGCGAGGAGCAGGTCGTGGGGATCGCCGACCGCCTCGTGGCCAACACCGCCGACGAGGCCCGCGAGCTCATCGACCTGTACGACGCCCCCGAGGAGCGCGTCGCCGTCGTCAACCCCGGCGTCAACCTCTCCGTCTTCCAGCCCGGCTCCCAAGCCGCCGCCCGGCACCGCCTCGGCCTGCCGCTGGGCGCGCACGTGCTGTTGTTCGTGGGCCGCATTCAGCCGCTCAAGGCCCCCGACGTGCTGCTGCGCGCCGCCTCCAGGATGCTCATCGAGGACCCGTCGCTCCGCGAGCGGCTGGTGGTGGCCTGCGTCGGCGGCCCGTCGGGCAACGGCCTGGCCCGCCCGTCCATCCTCACCGACATGGCCGCCGAGCTCGGCATCTCCGACGTCGTACGGCTCATTCCCCCTGCTCCGCAAAAGGAGCTCGCCGACTGGTACCGCGCGGCCACGGTCACCGTCGTCCCCTCCTACAGCGAGTCGTTCGGCCTCGTCGCCCTGGAATCCCAGGCCTGCGGCACGCCCGTGGCCGCGGCGGCCGTCGGCGGACTGCGCACCGCCGTCCGCGACGGCGTCTCCGGCCTGCTCGTGGACGGTCACGACCCCGCCGACTGGGCGGCGGCGCTGCGCCGCTTCGTCCTCTCGCCGCACTGGCGCGACCACCTGTCCCAGGGCGCCCGCACCCACGCGGCCGCCTTCGGCTGGCAGGCGACGGCGTCGCGCCTCGTGGAGGTGTACGCGGCCGCGATCGCCAACCTGCACAAGACGCCCGTGGCGGTCAATCTGTAACGTGCACTTCTATGCGCGATGTCGTCGAAGCCGCGCTCAAGGCCGCGGAGGTCTCCTACGAGGAGCCGCGGCCCGGGGCGTTCCTGGCGAAACTCCCCGGGCAGCACAAACTGGCCACCATGACCTGGCTGATCGTGGGCGAACGGGTGCTCCACGTCGAGGCGTTCTTCTGCCGCAAACCGGACGAGAACCACACCGAGTTCTACCGCTGGCTGCTGGAGAAGAACGGCTCGATGTACGGGGTGCACTTCTCCCTCGACCCCGTCGGCGACGTCTACCTCGTGGGCCGCGTGCCGCTGGCCGCCGTCACCGGGGACGAGGTCGACCGGCTGCTGGGCTGCGTGCTGACGTACGCCGACGACTGGTTCGACCGCGCGCTGGAGCTCGGTTTCGCCTCGTCGATCAGGCGTGAGTGGGCGTGGCGGGCCAAGCGCGGGGAGTCGCTGGCCAACCTTCAGGCGTTCGCCCGCTTCGCCGACCCCGACCGCTGAATCCGTACTATTAGCCCCATGGCGACTTTGGTGCTGCTACGGCATGGCGAGAGTGACTGGAACGCGAAGGGCCTGTTCACCGGCTGGGTGGACGTGAGCCTCTCGGCCAAGGGCGAGGACGAGGCCCGCCGCGGGGGCAAGCTCCTCCTGGATGCCGGGCTGCGCCCGGACGTCGTCCACACCAGCCTCCTGACGAGGGCCATCCAGACGGCCCAGCTGGCGTTGGGGGAGGCGGACCTGCTCTGGCTGCCCGTCAAGCGCAGCTGGCGGCTCAACGAGCGTCACTACGGCGCGCTGCAGGGCAAGAACAAGGCGCAGACGCGCGAGGAGTTCGGCGACGAGCAGTTCATGCTGTGGCGCCGCTCGTACGACGTGCCGCCGCCGCCGATCGCCGACGACGACGAATACTCCCAGGCCGGCGACCCGCGCTACGCCCTGCTCCCGCCGGAGCTCATGCCGCGCACGGAGTGCCTGAAGGACGTGGTCGACCGCATGCTGCCGTACTGGTACGACGAGATCGTCCCGGATCTGGCGGCCGGCCGCACGGTCCTGGTGGCCGCGCACGGCAACTCGCTGCGGGCCCTGGTGAAGCACCTCGACGGCATCAGCGACGAGGCCATCGCCGGCCTCAACATCCCGACCGGCATCCCGCTGCGCTATGAGCTGGACGCCGAGTTCCGCCCGCTGAAGCCCGGCGGCGAATACCTCGACCCGGAGGCCGCCAAGGCCGCCATCGAGGCCGTGGCCAACCAGGGCCGCTGACGATCGCGTGAAAGTGGCTGCGCTGCAGGCCGACCTGGCCTGCGACGCGGCCGGCGGGCTCCCTGAGGCGATCGGGCGGTGCGCTCGGGAGGGCGTCGAACTGCTCGTACTCCCCGAGTGCTATTTCGGCGGCATGCCCTCGGGCAGGGCCGCCGCCGAAGCCGTGGCCACCACGGCGGAGGAGCTGATCCCGGCGTTAAGGGCCGCCCCTCCCGGCCTGACCGTCGTCGCCGGCTTCACCGAGCGCGCCGATCGCGGCCTGCTGCACAGCTCGGCGGCAGTGGTCCGCGACGGCCGCCTCCTCGGCGTCTCCCGCAAGCTGTTCCCCAGGGAAGCGGCCTTCGACCCGGGCGACGACCTGCCGCTCCACCACCACGGCGAGCTGCCCTTCGGCGTCGTGATCTGCTACGACGCCAACTTCGTCGAGCCGTCCCGCCTGCTGGCGCTGGCGGGCGCCCGCGTCCTGGCCTGCCCGCTCAACAACGACCTGCCCGCCGACGTCACCCGCCGCTGGCGGATCAGGTCACGCTCGACCCTGGTTGCTCGCGCCGTCGAGAACGACTGCTGGGTGATCGCCGCCGACGTGGCCGGAACGGCGGACGGGCGCGAGGGCATCGGCGCCACCCGGATCGTCGCCCCTGACGGCGGTGTCGTGGCCGAGGCGCCCGACGGAGAGCCCGCCCTGCTCGTCGCTGACATCGAACCGGACGGCGCGTCGCCGCCCCACCACTGGGACGCCTCCCTGAACCCCGCGCTCTACCGCAGGTGGGTGAGAAGCGTCACAGGTTGAGCCACGGCTGAAGCCGCTTCGCCCGATCCAGGCAGTCCGGGCAGACGGGCTGGTCGGACGACCTGGCCACGGCCTCCGGCGTGGCCGGCCGCAGGGTGCCGAGGCCGGTGAGGCCCGGCGGGCGGCCGGTCTCCGGGTCGACCAGGACGGTCGGGGCCTCTGCCGGATCGAAGGTGAACTCGCGCTTGCACGAGAAACAGCGGCCGGTCTCCATGGACCCAGCGTACGGCTTCAGCCGGCCAGCGCCTTCCGCAGCACGTCGGCGCACTCGGCGGGGTGCGCGAGGAACCCGCCGTGGTCGCCGGGGAACTCGACCGGCGGCGTGCCGAGCCGCTCGGCCAGCGCGACCGACGTCCGGTACGTGATCAGATTGCCCGAGTCGAGCCCGATGCCGACCAGCACCCGGGCCGGGCCGGCGGTCAGCGCGGCGACGTCGGGCACGTAGCGGCTGGTGGGGCGCAGCTCGTGCAGGAAGAAGCGGGCGCTGTTGGCCAGGTCCTGCTCCGAGGGCTCCCCGGGCGGTCCCGCGGGCGCGCCCTCGGCCTCGAGGTCGAACCCGGCGGTGACCA
Organism: Nonomuraea sp. SYSU D8015; assembly: GCF_008065375.1. Taxonomy (GTDB): domain Bacteria; phylum Actinomycetota; class Actinomycetes; order Streptosporangiales; family Streptosporangiaceae; genus Nonomuraea. Next base: position 15,965 of record NZ_VJYI01000018.1, on the reverse strand, counting down.
TGAACTTCACCCAGGCCGCTCCGACCCCGTCCCGCCGGTAGGTCGCGATGATGTCCTCGGTCGCGGCCCGCCGCTCGGCGGCGTCGGGAAGCAGCTCCAGGAGGGGCGGCTCGTGCGCGACGAGCGTACGCACCCGGTGCGGATGCCGCTCGGCCAGCGCGAGCCCGGTCACCGCGCCCCCGCTGCTGCCGAACACGTCGGCGGACTCCGCGCCCAGGTCGTCCATGATCGCGGCGACGTCGTCGGCCCGCAACTCGGGCGTGGAGTCCTCCTCGGGGTCGTCGAGGGTGCTGTTCGAGATGCCGCGCGGGTCGAGCGTGGCCACGGTGTGGTCGCCCGCCAGCGCGTCGGCGAACGGCGCGAAGGCCGAGGCGTCCATCGGGGCTCCGATGACGAACAGCAGCGGGCCGGTGCCGCGGACCTCGTAGTGCAGGCTCGCGCCGGGCACGCGCAGAGTGTGGGTGGTGGCCATGCCGGTGGTCCTTTCCTCGTGCGGATCTTCTGGAGGTAGGACTCCCGGCGGTAGCCGGAATCGTCGCGGTCGCGGAAAGAAAATCAGCCCGGTCGCGTGCCGGTCACCAGATAGACGACGTCCTGCGCGACCCGTACCGCGTGGTCGGCGTACCGCTCGTAGTAGCGGCCGATGAGCGTGATGTCGATGGCCGGCTCGACCCCGTACTGCCAGTCCTTCGCCAGGATGTCCCGGAACAGCTTGCGATGCAGGCGGTCCATCGCGTCGTCGTCGTGCTCCAGCTCCAGGGCGGCCTCGACGTTGCGCGAGGCCACGCAGCTGCCGGCCTTGGTGACGAGGTTCTCCGCGATCTGGCCCATCTCCAGGATCGTGGAGCGCAGCTGCGGCGGGATCGCGGAGTCGGGGTGGCGCAGGCGGGCCACCTTGGCGACGTGGACGGCCAGGTCTCCCATGCGCTCCAGGTCGGTCCCCATGCGCAGAGCGGTGATGATCGTGCGCAGGTCGACCGCGACCGGCTGCTGCCTGGCCATCAGGTCGAAGATCGTCGATTCGACCTCGGCGAACGTCGCGTTCACCTCGTCGTCGCGGGAGATCACGCTCTCCGCCAGCGCGAGGTCCGAGTCGAGGAGGGCGGTGGTGGCGCGGGAAATGGCCGACCTGACCAGCCTGGTCATCTCGACCAGTTTGTCATTGAGCCCATCGAGTTCTTCATGGTACGCGTCGCGCATGCTCTCACCGTACGCCCGGGCATATCGCGGTCGATGAACGATCCCCTACACCCAGATGAACTTTGCAGGAAAGGGGTGTTCATCCCCTGATGAGGGGGTCTGTCCCTGGAAGAACGCCGCCTACCATCAGAGACATGAGTGAGTTGGCCATGAGCTTCGCAGCCCTGGCCGGGTTCGTCGTGGGCGCCCTGGCGGTCCTGTTCTACCGAAACCAGATCGAGGCTCCGAGCCGCATCACCGAGCCCGAGACCGTGGAGACCGGCGCGGCGCTGCCGCAGGGCGTGGCCTCCGTCCTCGCGGTGCTGCCCTCGTCCGCCGTGGTGCTCGACGCGCACGACCGCGTGCTGCGCGCCAGCTCGGCGGCGCGGGCGTTCGGCCTGGTCAAGGGCGATCGGCTCATGGCCGCCGAGCTGCTCGCGCTGGCCCGGCAGGTACGCCGCGACGGCGAGATCCGCGAGAGCGAGATCGACGTCGCGGGCCACAAGTTCGGCCAGGAAACGACGAATTTCGCGGTCCGCGTAGCGCCACTCGGCACCTACGGGCAGGTGCTGGTGCTCGCCGAGGACCAGACCGAGCGGCGCCGGGTCGAGGCCGTGCGCCGCGACTTCGTCGCCAACGTCAGCCACGAGCTGAAAACCCCGGTCGGCGCGCTGAGCCTGCTCGCCGAGACCATCCAGGACGCCGCCGACGACCCCGAGGCGGTGACCCGCTTCGCCAACCGCATGCAGCACGAGGCGGCTCGGCTGAACCACCTGGTCCAGGACCTGATCACGCTCAGCAGGATCCAGGGCGCCGAGCCCATCCCCACACCGGGCCAGGTCTCGATCGACGAGGCCATTCACGACGCCATCGACTACTGCAACACCAAGGCGGCCGCCAAGGACATCGCCCTCGTCTCCGGCGGCACCGAGGGCCTGCGCATCTGGGGCGACGACGAGCTGCTCGTCACCGCGCTGCGCAACCTGATCGACAACGCCATCGCCTACAGCCCCGAGCACACGAGGGTGGTGGTCAGCGTCAGGCCCGCGAACGACTCCGTGGAGATCAGCGTCAGCGACCAGGGCATCGGCATCCCCGAGGAGGCGCTGGAGCGCATCTTCGAGCGCTTCTTCCGCGTCGACGCCGCCAGATCCCGGGCGACCGGCGGCACCGGGCTCGGGCTCGCTATCGTCAAGCATGTCGCCGCGGCGCACGCCGGCGAGGTGTCCGTCTGGAGCAAGGAAGGGTCCGGCTCCACCTTCACGCTCCGCCTGCCCGCCTTCGGCGGCACGGCGGTGGCCGTACCACCCTCGATTCCCCTGGAGACAGCTAAATGACCCGAGTTCTCGTCGTCGAAGATGAGGAGTCCTTCTCCGACGCCCTGTCCTACATGCTGCGCAAAGAGGGCTTCGAGGTATCGGTCGCGGCGACCGGGCCCGAGGCGCTCGACACGTTCGACCGCAACGGGGCCGATCTGGTGCTGCTCGACCTGATGCTGCCGGGTCTGCCCGGCACGGAGGTGTGCCGTTCCCTCAGGCAGCGCTCCAAGGTGCCGGTGATCATGCTGACGGCCAAGGACAGCGAGATCGACAAGGTCGTGGGGCTGGAGCTGGGCGCCGACGACTACGTCACCAAGCCGTTCTCCTCGCGGGAGCTGGTCGCCCGCATCCGCGCGGTGCTGCGTCGCCAGGGCGACGTCGTCGAGGAGCTGGAGACCGCGGTGCTGGCCGTCGGCCCGGTGCGCATGGACGTCGACCGGCACGTCGTGGCCGTGCGCGGGGAGCAGGTGCAGCTGCCGCTGAAGGAGTTCGAGCTGCTGGAGGTGCTGCTGCGCAACGCGGGCCGGGTGCTCACCCGCGGCCAGCTCATCGACCGCGTCTGGGGCGCCGACTACGTGGGCGACACCAAGACCCTGGACGTCCACGTCAAGCGGCTGCGCGCCAAGATCGAGTCGGACCCGTCCAACCCGCGCTGCATCCTCACCGTGCGCGGCCTGGGCTACAAGTTCGACGCGGTGGAGGACTGACGAGCCCTTGTTCCGGTGCGCTCCCCGCGTACCGGAACAAGGGCTTTGCCGTGTCTTAGTGAGACTCTTCCGCGTGCGCGGTCGGCGTCGGCGTCGGCGTCGGCGCGGGAGTGGCGCCGGGGGCCGGGGGGTAGGCCGCGAATTCGCGGCTGCGCGTGACCACAGGCACCTCCATGGACACTGTCCCGGCATTGGCGAACTGAAGGTCCAGCCGGATGCTCTCGCCGCCCCTGAGGCTCTTGGGGATCGATTCGAGCATGAGCTGCGGCGTCGGCTTGCCGGTGTTCACCAGTTGGTTGCTCGGGAGCTGGATCGGGGCGGTGACCTTCACCGTGCCCATGTTCCCTGCCGAGACGGCCTGCAGGGTGTCGGGGGCGCCGGCCGTGTTGAGGATGTTGAGGTAGATCGGGGCCGAGCCGCGCCACGGGAGCTGGGCGCCGGAGTCCGGGCCGAGAATGAACGCCTGCGGGATGTGAATGCCGCGAGTGCCGTAGGCGCCCTTGTCGATCAAGACTTGCGCCTCGTTGGGCGCGTACGGCTTGTTGGTGGTGGCGTCGAATCCAGCCCCGCAGCCGGCCAGCACAGGGGCTGCCAAGAACGCGGCGGCTACGACAATCCAGCGACGGCTGGTCACGGGCGGGTTCTCCTTGGTCTTGCGCGTGCGTGTAGGGCAGCGCCCACCATATCCACCCGATTCCATGGTCATATCCACACCCCCGCAGGTCATTCGCTATGTCCGGAATGGAGATTCATAGAGTTGACCGATTGTCAAGCCCTAATATGCGGCTTTGACCTGCAGTTATGATGATTTCACTGTTCCGGGAGCCTGTGGACGCGTGGTACCCTGGAGTACAGCGGAAGGGGTACTTGTCACATGACTTTCCAGGTCGGCGACACTGTCGTCTACCCCCACCATGGGGCTGCTCGGATCGAAGCAATCACGAAGCGATCCATCAAGGGTGAGGAAAAGACCTACCTGGTGCTCAAGGTCGACAAGGGCGACCTTACCGTCCAGGTGCCAGCCGAAAACGCAGAACTCGTCGGTGTGCGCGATGTTGTCGGCCAGGAAGGCCTTGAGCGTGTTTTCGACGTCCTACGGATGCCGCACACCGAAGAGCCCACCAACTGGTCTCGTCGCTACAAGGCCAATCTGGAGAAGCTCGCCTCCGGTGATGTGAACAAGGTCGCCGAGGTGGTTCGGGACCTGTGGCGGAGAGACCGCGAGCGCGGGCTGTCCGCAGGCGAGAAGCGCATGCTCGCCAAGGCGCGTCAGATCCTGGTCAGCGAGTTGGCCCTGGCCGAGAAGACCAATGAGGACAAGGCCGAGGCCCTGCTCGACGAGGTCCTCAACTCCTGAGCGCGAATCTTCCACGGGTGGGCGTCGGAGTAGACGTCCACCCGTTCGCTTCGGATTCCTCGGGGCGCGAGCTCAATCTCGCGGGCCTGCACTGGCCCGGCGAGACCGGGCTCGAGGGCCACTCCGACGGCGACGCCGCCGCGCACGCCGCCTGTGACGCGTTGCTGTCCGCGGCCGGTCTGGGTGACCTGGGCCGGCTGTTCGGCACGTCCGACCCGCGCTGGGCGGGTGCGTCCGGCACCGCCCTGCTCGAGGAGACCGCCCGCCAGGTACGCGCCGCGGGCTACGAGATCGGCAACGTGGCCGTCCAGGTGATCGGCAACCGTCCCAAGCTGTCTCCGCGCCGTGCGGAGGCCGAGAAGGCGCTCAGCGCCGCTCTGGGGGCGCCGGTGAGCGTCTCCGCCACCACGACCGACGGGCTCGGGCTGACCGGGCGCGGAGAGGGCATCGCGGCCATCGCGACCGCGTTGGTAGTGAACCTTTCCACATAGCCGGGCGTCCTCTTTGTTGGGATACGTGAGGGTGTCCTGGCGGGTCGTCGCCTAGCCCGCCTAGTTCGGAGGCGGCGGTTCGTCACTGGCGCGGTACGGACCGCCGCCTTCCTCAATGGGTTGTTTGTCTGATCCGGCGGGTAGGTCTCCCCAAGACATGTGAACGTCTTCGGGGGGAGCCACACATGATCGGGGCGATTGTTTCCGCAGTGGTCATCGGCGCCATCATCGGTGCGCTGGCCAGGCTGCTGGTGCCTGGTAAGCAGAACATATCCATCGGCGTGACGCTGGTGGTCGGCATCGTGGCAGCGCTGATCGGCACGCTGATCGCGCACGCGTTCGGCTGGGCCGACACGCGGGGGATCGACTGGATCGAACACATACTCCAGCTCGCGCTCGCGATCGTGGGCGTGCTCCTCGTGACCAGGATGGGCATGGGGCGCGCGGGACGCACCCGCGGAACCCCTGGAACCCCCACCTGACCTGGGCGTACGTCATAACGGCGCATAATCGCCGGAGATCGGGTAGCGAGCATCTCCGTGGGAGTGAACCGCTCACTCTCACGGGGAGGTTTCATGTCATGACAATCGAATCCATCCTTGGCGCCATCGTGATTGGCGCCGTGATTGGCGCAATCGGTCGCCTGCTGCTTCCCGGCAGGCAGGCCATCGGGTGGATCCTCACCATCGTCGTCGGCATCGTGGCCGCTCTCCTGGGCACGCTGCTCGCGCAGGTGCTGGGGGTGCAGACCACGCCCGGCATCGACTGGATCGAACTGGTGATGCAGGTGGTGCTGGCGGTGGTCGGTGTCGGCCTGGTCGCCGGGCTTCGGCGCGGGACCAGCGTCTAGGCGGAATACATCGGCCCGCCCGGGGAGCGATCCGTCCCCCGGGCGGGCCCTTCACGTCCAGTCCCCTGACAGGCGTGTTCGTGGTCAGTCCTCCGGCGGGCGTGGAGTGGCGCGCAGCCGCCCGGACGGGGCCGGGGTGTCGTCGTGGATCACCGGATGCGGGGCGGTGTCGCCTGACTCGTCCTCGTGCTGCTCGCCGGCTTGAGCGGCCGTGTGGCGCTCGGTGACGTCGGCGGCCTCCGGGCCGTGGACGGGGTCGGGGACGTCGTCTTCGAAGACCGGGTGCGGCTGGGTGTCGACGTCACGCTCGTCGCGGCGGGGGTGGACCAGGACGTCGGTCGGCTTGACGCGGTCGCCCCAGCGGAGGGGGCGGGTCTTCGGCTCGGGCTCCTCCTGGACGTCCTCTTGGACGGCGGGCTCCTGGTCCCGTACGGGCTCTTGGATGGCGTCCTGGTCGTCCACCTGGGCGAGCTCGTGTTCCCTCGGGTCCTCCTGGAGCCCGGCGGACTCGTCGGCCCGCTCTTCGGCTCGCCATTCGGCCACCTGCGCGGAGATCGGCGCATCGTGGGCGGGAACCGGTGGCTCGTGCTCCCGGGCGTGTGTCTCTTGAGGCTGGACCGGCGGCTCCTGAGGCCGGACCTGAGGCTCCTGGGGCCTTTCCTGGGCGGTGGTGGGGCCGACCCGGGGAGCGGGCTCCATGACCGGCGCGGGCGCCTCGGTGACCGGCGCGGGAGGCGTCTCGGCCGGCCGGGCACGGTGGAACGGCACGATGTCGGGCTCCCGCGTACCGTCGTCCTCCTCGCCCCCGTCCGCGACCCGATGGGCCTGCACGTGCTTGATCAGCAGCAGCCAGAGCCACAGGGCCACCGCCAGCATGACCCAGGGCGCCACGGCCACGCCCACGGCCGCCTGCCGCACGTCGAACACGAACCGCACCGCCGTGGCCACATCCGCCGCCGCGGCGGCCGCGATGAGCAGGATCAGCACGATCGCCGCCTGCACGCGTACCAGCAACCGGGCCGAGCGCAGCAGCAGCACGCCGATCAGCGCGACCACGAGCAGGGCGTCGAATGCCGCCGGATAGAGGAAGGCGAGATCCTGCCTGGCCTCGCCGGTGATGGCCAGAGCGCGCAGGTCGTCGAAGGAGAGCGCGCAGGCGGCGCCGGCGAGTGCGGCGACCGCGAGCCCCGCCAGGGCGACGCCCAGGCGACGGAGCATAGAGGGGGGAGTCACGTCCATGGCGGTTTCGAGCCTACAGAAGAATGTGAACCGGGACCGATCAAGGGAGAGACATGGCAAAGCTTCCGGAAGAAGCAAGGAAACTCCTCGACGCGCCGAACTTCGCCACGGTGACCAGCCTCAACCCCGACGGCGGGCCGCAGTCGACGGTCGTGTGGGTGCGCACGGACGGCGACGACGTGATCTTCTCGACCGCGAAGGGGCGCAGGAAGCCGCGGAACTTCGAGCGTGACCCGCGCGCGAGCCTGCTCGTCATCGACCCTGACGACCCGTACCGCTACGTGGAGGTGCGCGGGCACGTGACCATGACGCCCGACCCCGAGGGCGCGCTCATCGAGGAGCTCTCGCAGAAGTACCGGGGGCAGTCATGGGAGGACAAACCGGGCACCGAACGGCTGATTGTCCGCATCCGGCCGGACAGGGTCACGGTACGGGGTTGATTTATCGACGTAATGACGCCGTACAGGCGTTAGCCTTGCCTTCGTGAGCCTGCACATCTACGACACCAGCACGCGCGCCATCCGTGAATTCGTTCCGGTCGAAGCCGGCCGGGCGTCGATTTACCTGTGTGGGGCGACCGTGCAGGCTCCGCCGCACATCGGGCACATCCGCTCGGGCGTGAACTTCGACGTGCTCCGGCGGTGGCTGGCGCGTTCCGGATATGACGTGATGTTCTGCCGCAACGTCACGGACATCGACGACAAGATCATCCGGGTGTCGGCCGAGGAGGGCGTGCCCTGGTTCGCGGTGGCCGAGCGCAACCAGCGGGCCTTCACGTGGGCGTACGACACGCTGGGCTGCCTTCCGCCGACGGTCGAGCCGCGGGCCACGGGCCACGTGCCCGAGATGATCACGCTGATGGAGCGGCTGATCGAGCGCGGCCACGCGTACGCCTCCGGCGGCGACGTCTACTTCGACGTGCGGTCCTATGCCGACCGCTACGGCTCCCTCTCCAACCAGAAGCTGGAGAACATGCGGGCCGCGGGCGACACCGACGACGAGTCGTGCAAGCGCGACCCGCGCGACTTCGCCCTGTGGAAGGGCGAGAAGCCGGGCGAGCCGACCTGGCCCACCCCCTGGGGTCCCGGGCGTCCGGGCTGGCACCTCGAGTGCTCGGCCATGGCGACGAAATACCTCGGGCCGACGTTCGACATTCACGGCGGCGGGATCGACCTGATCTTCCCGCACCATGAGAACGAGATCGCCCAGTCCCAGGCGGCCGGCGATGGGTTCGCGCATTACTGGATGCACAACGGCATGCTCAAGATCGGCGCGGAGAAGATGAGCAAGTCGCTCGGCAACTCCCTGCTGATTCCCGAGATGGTGCAGAAGGTGCGCCCGGTCGAGCTGCGCTACTACCTGGCGGCGCCGCATTACCGCTCCTCGATCGAATACTCGGAGGAGGCGCTCCTGGAGGCGGCGGCCGCCTACCAGCGCATCGAGGGCTTCGTGACGCGCGCCGCCGAGGTGATCCACGACGTCGACGCCGACGCGCCGCTGCCGCAGGCGTTCGCGGACGCGCTGAACGACGACCTCGGCACGCCGCAGGCGCTGGCGGTGGTGCACGAGGTGGTGCGCGAGGGCAACGTGGCGCTGTCGCGGGGCGACAAGGAGGCCGTGGCACGGCTGCTGGCCGAGACGCAGAACATGCTGGACGTCCTCGGCCTCGACCCGCGCTCGCCGCAGTGGCGTGGGGCAGGTTCGGACCTGTCACCTGTGGTGGACGCGCTGGTGGCGGTGGCGCTGGAGCAGCGCAAGGCGGCTCGGGCCCGCAAGGACTACGAGGCGGCGGACGCGATCAGAGACCAGCTCGCGGCGGCGGGCATCACGGTGGAGGACACACCGCACGGGCCCCGCTGGGAGCTTTCCCGCTAGTCGGCTACCGGCGGTTTCCCACCTGGGCCCGCGCCTCGGCGAGCAGTGCCGACTGCCGGGCCCAGCCGCCGCCGTCAAGGCCGAGCCCGCCCGCTTCGGCGCCCTTCGGGGCATACGGCGCCCTTCCTCCAGGGAACGGCGGCCGTGGCGTCGCCCCAGAGGAAGGCGTGCCCCGCCCGGATGGGAGCGCGGCATCAGCACGACCGTCGCGCCGCCGCACGCCTACTGAGATCTACGGCGGGCACGTGCCGCCCGAGCCCGCGACGATCTCACCGCCGCTTTCCTCGATGCCGGAACCACACTCCCCTCTTCGTCTTCTCCTCTCGGACGAGGCTCGCCAGGACCTCCAGCGTGGCGTCGACACGACGTCTCCGCTCACGCTGCGCCGCCCGCGCCGACCGCCCGCCAGCCGGCGATCCCGGGAAGCCGCGATGCCGATGCCGACGCTGATGCCGAGCATCACTCGACGGCCCGAAAGGTGCCGGAGGCCTCCAGCTCGCACACGCCACCCGAACATGACCTCCGCAGCCGCCCTCTGGAGACCGTCTGCGCCAGACCGATCAACCAGCAGGTCGGGCACCCGCGAAAGGCCGGCACCGCGACCGCTACGAGTAGCAGACTGACCGGACCCACCACCGGGACGAGCACGATGGCGGCGATCAGCGGGCCGAATCCCACCAAACCGCGTACGAGATGCCGCGACACCGACGAACTTGCGAAGCTCCGCCCCTCAGCCACCGATCCCCCCGCCTTCCCGAATCGATCGAACGCCTGGAGCCGGATCGGACAACATGCGCTGCACCGCCGCCCGAGCCCGATGCAGCCGCGACTTCATCGCCGCCGTGCTCAATCCCAGCGCGTCCGCGGCCATCCTCCCGCTGATGCCCTGTACATCCCGCATGATCAGCACTTGACGCTGGTCGGCGGGCAGCGTCGCGATGGCCTCCGCCACCCGGGCGGCCTCCAGCCGTTGGAACACCTCCTCCTCCGCGGACGGCATGGAGCGGCCGGCCGAGAACGTCGTCGAATGGGAGCACATCATCAGCCGGGCCCGCCGGAGGCACTCGTTGCGAATGATCCGGAACATCCACGAAGCCAACGCCCCGGAGGCCCGCAACGTCCCGATCTTGCGATAGAGGACGATCAACGCCTCCTGGGCGGCGTCCTCGGCGTCCTCAGGGGTGGCGCACAACGACCGCGCGAACCGCTGCACATGCGGATGCGCCCCCGACACCAGCGCGGCGATCGAATCGACGTCACCGCCCCGCGCGGCGGCGATGAGCCGCTCGTCCGACCATGTCGTGTCAGCCACGTTCCCGCCCCCTCCGGCGCAGCACGACGACACTACACGCGCAGATGAGCACGGCTACGACGGCGACAGCGATACCTGCGACCACGACGACCTCCATGTCCTGTGTCCTGTGTCCTGTGGACGTCACCGGCGGTGTTGCCGGGACACGTATGAGAGGCGCCAAGCCCGCAGAAGGATTCACCGCCTCGCCGGGACCGGTCGTGCGGGATGAGCTGCCTGACAGCCCCAGTACCCTTGATGACATGGCAGCAGGAGGCAGGGCATCGGGCAGACCCGCGAAGAAGAAGGGCCCGTCCAAGGGCACCGGAGGGCAGAAACGCCGGTCGCTCCAGGGCAAGGGCGCGACTCCACCTGCCGAAATGCGCCACTGGTACAAGGACAAGGCCCGCTCGCAGCGCATCGCCCGCGAGGAGCACACCGGCGAGCGCCGTACGTCCCCGACCAGGCAGCGCCGCTCGGAGGACGCCCCTGAGCACATCGGCGGCCGCAACCCCGTGCTGGAGGCCCTGCAGGCCGGGGTGCCGGCCGGCGCACTCTACGTTGCCCAGCGCATCGACAACGACGACCGCGTACGCGACTCCATCAAGATCGCCGCAGAACGCGGCATCGCCCTGCTCGAGGTCACCCGCGACAAGCTCGACCGCCTGACCGAGGGCGGCGTCCACCAGGGGATCGCCCTCCAGATCCCGGCCTACGACTACGCCCACCCGGCGGAGCTGGTCGAGCTCGCCCAGGATGTGGCCGAGGCCCCGCTGATCGTCGCCCTGGACTCCGTCACCGACCCCCGCAACTTGGGCGCGATCGCCCGTTCGGCGGCGGCCTTCGGCGCCCACGGCCTCCTCATCCCCTCGCGCCGCTCCGCCGGCGTCACAGGAGGCGCCTGGAAGACCTCCGCCGGCACGCTGGCGACCCTCCGCGTCGCCCGCGCCGCCAACCTGACCGCCGCCCTCCGCGAATACCGGGAGGCGGGCCTGTTCATCGTCGGCCTCGACGGTTCCGGCGAAACCGACATCGCCGACGTCGAACTACTCTCCGAGCCCGCCGTGATCGTCGTCGGCTCGGAAGGCAAGGGCCTGTCCCGCCTGGTCCGCGAGCAGTGCGACGTCCTGGCCCGCATCCCGATTGCCGCGGCTGCGGAGTCATTGAACGCGGGGGTCGCGGCGGGAGTGGCACTGTACGAGGTCGCTCGTCACAGGCGTCTCTAGCGTCTACACTGGTAGGCCGCGCCGACGTAGCTCAATCGGCAGAGCATCTGTCTTGTAAACAGAAGGTCAGGGGTTCGATTCCCCTCGTCGGCTCTCAGGTGGAAGGGCCCCTTCCGGGACTTGGAAGGGGCCTTTTGATCTCTATACAGCAATGTGCTCACTCCTTCGGCGTACGGGCGCTCGGTGGTCAAAGGCGCCTTGAGTAAGCCCAGGATGCGGCCATCGCTGGCGACCGCGCCCATCATCGGCGTGTGATCGTTGCTGCCCCATCTGCCGAGTTGGCAGAGCCGCCGGTCGGCGGTGATCAGGCGGCCTTCGACGTCGCGTGCGATGTTGGGGACGAGGATCCGTTCGAGGGCGGGCTGAAAGTCCGGCGAACAAGGAGATCGTCGAGCAGCTGTCGGTGAGCGAGGGCACCATCAAGACCCATCTCAGCCGCCTGATGGCCAAACTGGGCCTGACCAGTAGAGCGCAGGCGGTCGTGCTGTCCTACGACTGCGGCCTGGTGGAACCCGCCACCCGCTGAACCGCCTCATGCCGGATGTCGTCCGTAGGCAACGCGCTATGCTCGGCCGTCCTGGTCGGCAGGCATGAGCGGCGGCGCAGGAACCGATCTCCCGACCCAGGACCTCGTGGCGTCAGCTGGGCGAACCAGCGTTCTTGAGCTCGGGACAGGTCTGCCCGCCACATGAGCTCCACCGAATCCGCCCCGGAGCACTGGGGTGATCTCGATGCTTCTGGCTCTACCCCGAATGCACGAGGTTCGGCCCCGGACGTGCGGGCGTTGTGCGGGTGGCGCGTCCGGGACCGGTCAATGGCGCGGAACGACGTCAGGAGAGGCGCTGGATTGTCCACATGTTCTGGATGATCCGGGACGGGTGGCCACAGCTCGTCGGATCCCACCGGGTATTGACGAGGACCCAGCCGGCGGGCAGCTGGTTGGAGCAGACCGTCATGATCGCACCGACGGGCTGGTCGTAGTAGGACTCGATGTTCCACACGTTGTAGGTGATCCTGGACGGGTTCCCGCAGCGGGTCGGATCCCAGAAGTCCGTCTTGACCCAGCCGGTCGGCAGGCTTCCGGCGCACACGGTGTTGACGCCCGCGCCGGCCGGGCTCACGGGCAGGAACAGGAGTGCGGCGAGCGCGCTCAGGACCACGCTGATGAACTTGAGGCGTTTCACGGTCCTACCCCCTTCGACTCGACCTCCACTGGTACGGCGGCAGGCTTGATCGCCCGTCCATTCGCTCCGCGCGGTGCGCTGGATGACGTCTGCCGCCAATCGGCATGACACCTCATGTCGCGGCGACGCGGTCGCGGAGGAACGGCTTGCGCACTGAGCAGGCGCGGGGCCGAAGCGCGCCAGGCCATGGAGGCGGTGCGCGCCACCAGCCGTGAGGCGCTGGGCAACCTGCGTGCCGGGCTTGAGCGGCCGGTACCTATGACCCGCTAGGCGTGCTGCTCGCCGTGGTCCAGGCGAATACCGACTCTATTAGCTATAGCTAATTAGTTCCCATGTCCCTGCTCGGGACGCCGCTCAGGCGGGAAAATGGGTGCGGGTCACCCGCCGACGTCGGTTCGTCTATGGCGCGGGTGAGGCCGTTAATGAGTTTGATCGCTGGGAGCTGCTTCAGGGGGCCGCGCAGTGTTGCCATGAGCACGAGGGTCCGCCTCTTCCATCCCCCGCTGGCTCCTGCGGGTGACCCGTGGACCCACCCACATCGATGGGAGGGGAGGAACGCCGTGCAAGAGGTCGATGAGCAGGACCTGTATGTGGATCGGGTCGCGGCTCTGGATTTAGGCAAGGCAGGGCTGGAGGCGTGCGTGCGGGTGCCGCACGAGGACCGGCCCGGACGGCGGTTGCAGGAGATCCGCGCGTACGCCACCACCACGGCGGCGCTGTTGGAGATGGCCGACTGGCTGCGCTGCCAGGGCGTGGCCCGGGTGGTGATGGAGAGCACCTCCGATTACTGGAAGGGGGTGTTCTGGCTGCTGGAGGCCGAGGGGTTCGACTGCTGGCTGGTCAATGCCCGGCAGGTGAAAGAACGTGCCGGGCCGGGCCAAGACCGACCGGGCCGATGCGGTGTGGCTGGCCAAGGTGGCCGAGCGGGGCATGTGCCGGCCCTCGCTGGTGCAGCCCGCGCCGATCCGCAAGCTACGGGACCTGGCCCGTTACCGGCGCTCGCTGATCGAAGACCGCACCCGGGAGATGCAGCTGGCCGAGAAGCTGCTGGAGGACGCTCAGGTGAAGTTGTCGTCGATGATCAGCGACATCTTCGGGGTGTCCGGCCGGCAGATGCTGCAGGCCCTGATCGATGGCCAGCGCGATCCCAAGGTGCTCGCCGACATGGCGCGGGGCAGCATGCGCGGCAAGATTCCCGCGTTAGAGGAGGCGCTGCGCGGGTTCTTCACCGATCACCACGCCGTGCTGCTGCTCATCATGCTGGCCAACATCGACCGGCTCAGCGAGCAGGCCGCCCTGCTGGACGCCGAGATCGAGCAGGTTATGGGCCCTTTCTCGGCGCAGGCGGCCCAGCTCGATGAGATCACTGGAGTGGGCCAGGTGGCCGCCCAGGAGTTGATCGCCGAGATCGGGGTGGAGATGAGCCGCTTCCCCACCGCCGCGCACCTGGTGTCCTGGGCCAAGTTCTGTCCCCAGACGCACGAGTCGACGGGCCGCAAGAAGGGCAAGGGGCGCGGCAAGGGCAACCGGTGGCTGGCCGGCACGCTGGGTCGGATCGTCTTCTCCTTCAGCAAGAGCGACACCTTCCTTGGCGAGCGCTATCGCCGCATCGCCCGCCGCCGTGGCAAATCCAAGGCCCTGGTCGCCGCCGGGAACTCGGTGCTCACCGTCGTCTACCAGCTGTTATCCGATCCCCAGGCCCACTTCCACGACCTGGGCGCCGACTACTACGACAGCCGCATCAGCAAAGACCGTCGCGCCCGCAGCCTGGCCAGCCAGTTGCAAGCCCTGACCGGCCAGAAGATCGTCATCCGCAACGGAAAGGCCGTCCTCATCGAGCCCGCGCCGACCTGACACAACTCACCGCGAATCACTTATCGCTCATTGCCGCTAGGGGTTCGCTGCCGCCTGCCCACGTGAAGCTCGAATTTTCGGGTCAGACAGAGCCCCACGCGGCTTCACCGGCGATCGGGCAGCGGTCGAAACAGCATGTGGGACAGTGCCGGGAATGGTGTCCCTCGGGCTGGCATCGGTCAGATCTCCTTGAGTTGCGACCATTGGCTCGGGTGCTCGTCATGGCAGGTTGGCGTTCGACACGTGAAAGTTTCAGAGATCTCGGAAGCTTCTGGCGATCTCTGGCAAGCTCACGATTCCGTGAGAGCGCCGTGAGAACTTCGGGACTCGTCGGAGACGGGTAGCGCTGTCATGATTTCTGAGATGTCGTCGCGAATCCCGAAGGAGAGTCATGGGCAAAGCTCGATCGTTGGCCGTCACTGCGGCGCTGGCTGCCGGCCTGACACTATCGGTGGGGACGGCCCCTGCTCAGGCGGACAGCATCAGGTACGTCTACTACCTCTACTCCGACTGCGTCAATGGCGGCAACCTCGGCATTCAGTGGGGATGGTGGACCTCCTACAGCTGTGTCTATATGGAAACCTACGGGCCGAAATGGGCGTTGTGGGCCTGACCGTTCGCTGACGGCATTTCTTTCGTACGCCATCCGCGATTAAGGCCGAT
This sequence comes from Nonomuraea sp. SYSU D8015, assembly GCF_008065375.1. Taxonomy (GTDB): domain Bacteria; phylum Actinomycetota; class Actinomycetes; order Streptosporangiales; family Streptosporangiaceae; genus Nonomuraea. The sequence continues at coordinate 730 of NZ_VJYI01000018.1, read as the reverse complement.
CCCGGACGCTCTCACGTGGGTCGGGTTGATTCCGTCGCGCGTTGAGTGGCGTCCGGTGCGGTGGCGATTTTCGTAGTTCCTTGTCTCTCGGTTTTTCGGCGCGTCTGCGCCGATTTCTGGGAGGTGGCCGTTGGCCTAGTTTGAGCCCTTCGCCGGGTTGGACGGGTTACTCGGTGGCGAGGCGGTTCCTGCACCAACTCGGCCGCCTCACGCACTTGCTCGAGGTTCTGCCGGAAGGCCCGGTCCGCAACGTCCGCCTGATCCGTCGAGATCTCTAGCCTCGATCTTTCGTGATCAAGGTGTGGTCGGCTAAACGGTCCGGCTGAAGGTCGAATTGCGTGGTGTGGTCAGCACGCCGGCCCGGCTGTCGCGTCGGGTGGGCGGGGTTCCACGGGCCCTCCGGGTGTTCCCTTTCTTGGTCGCAGGGACAGCCTGTGGCGATCAGGTCGGGGCCGGCAGGGCTTGCAGGCGGCTCAGGGCGGTGAGGATGTCGTGGGCCCAGGGCCATCGTGCGGCTATGCGCAGGCGCAGACGGCGGCCGCCGCGCACCAGCCGTCCGGCCACCGCGAACAGCCGCAGGCGCAGGCGTTTGGGCTCGTAGCCGTGAGCAGCGGTGCCGGGCAGCGCCAGCATCTGCATCCAGGCCAGGAGTTCGCAGGCCAGCGCGACGAGCTCGCACCAGATCTGGTTGCGAGCGAAGTGGTGCAGCGGCAGGTTGGCCAGGCCGGTG
>NZ_VJYI01000017.1 GCF_008065375.1 Nonomuraea sp. SYSU D8015 | reverse complement strand
CCGAGTTCCTTGGCCACATGCGCCACCGGCCGCGGGCCGTCCAGCACCATGCGGACCGCTTCGTCCTTGAACTCCTGGCTGAATCGTCGGTTACGCCCCGCCACAGCCTTCCCTTCCGGTTCTCCCTCAACCTTAGTTGGGGACCTGTCCGGAAGATCCGGGGCACCTCAATGAGCGTCCTGTTCGTCGAACACGACATGGACATGGTGCGGGAGATCTCCGACTGGGTGGTCGTCATGTCCCAGGGCAAGGTAATCGCCGAGGGACCGCCCACATCGATCATGTCCGACGAACGTGTCATCGATGCCTACCTCGGAGCTCGCCACGACACCGACATCAGCGAGCTCGAAGACGTGATCCAGGCCGAGCAGATGGTCGACCGGGAGGTCCCGAGATGACTTCTGCCCATCACGGCCCGTCGGACTCCCAGGTCACCGATCAGGGCGAGGTCGTGGCTGAAACCGATCCCAACGCCCCAAAGATCGACCAGGCAGCGCGGACAAGGCATCTGCAGGCGGCCGAGGGTGCGGCCCTCCGCGCCGACAATCTGATCGCCGGGTACCTCCCCGGAGTCGACATCTTGAATGGCGCCGATCTGTACTGCCAGCCCGGCGAGTTGGTCGGCATCATCGGACCCAACGGCGCCGGCAAGTCGACACTGCTCAAAGCACTCTTCGGGCTGGTCAAGATCACCGCCGGGACGGTTCGCCTGCGGGGCGAAGAGATCACGAACCAGCGCGCCGACGCACTGGTATCCCAAGGGATCGGCTTCGTACCGCAGACCAACAACATTTTCCCCTCGCTCACCATCGAGGAAAACCTGCGGATGGGGTGCTATCAGTCCCCCAAGAAGTTCGCCCCCCGGTTTGCGTTCGTGACCGATCTGTTCCCCGCGCTGGGCCGGCGCCGCAAGCAGCCGGCCGGACAATTGTCAGGCGGTGAGCGGCAGATGGTGGCCATGGGCCGGGCTCTGATGATGGAACCCTCCGTGTTGTTGCTCGACGAACCCTCAGCGGGCCTGTCCCCGGCGATGCAGGACGAGGTGTTCGTCCAGACCCGAGCCATCAACCGCACCGGTGTATCGGTCGTCATGGTCGAGCAGAACGCACGCCGCTGCCTGCAGATCTGCGACCGCGGATACGTCCTCGACCAGGGACGCAACGCCTACACCGGGTCCGGCCAGTCACTGGCCCGTGACCCCAGGGTGATCGAGCTGTATCTCGGTACCTTGACCGATGCCGCCCAGGCAAACAGCACACCTACCAGCAGGCGGAACTAGGACTACGACCACACCTGTTCGCCGGTCGAACCCTCCCATCGCGTCCGCTCCCGAACATCCGCCACGACGCAACCGCGCACCACACCAACAGTGCAACAGTCCTCACCTGGAGGCCCCCATGTCGCTCCCCAGACGCATCGCCTGTATCGCCGTTGTTGCCTCCGCCGCGCTGGCAACCGCCGCTTGTGGTTCTCACAGCAGCCCCACCGCAGCCGGCAGCGAGCCGTCAGCCACGGCGGGCACCCAGCTCTACTTCGTAGACGGCAACACCGCCGACTACTCCGGTGATTTCGAGCCGGGCACTCTCAACGGTGTGCGCGCCACCCTGCCCGGCGGCAAGATCGGCGAGGAGTTCCGGCAGAGGATCCTCGAGATCAACAGCAAGGTGAAGGACTTCACCTACGCTCCGGAGGCCTACGACGCCACGATCCTCTCAGCCCTGGCTGCGGTCGCCGCCAAGAACGACTCCGGCAAGGCGATCGCCGAGAAGGAGATCGGCATTACCAGGGATGGGACAAAATGCACCAGCTTCAAGCAGTGCGCCGACCTGCTCGCCGACGGAGCGGACATCGACTACGACGGCGCCTCTGGCCCGATCGAGATGAACTCGACAGGAAGCCCGTCCGCGGCGACCGTCGGCATCTACCAATTCGGGCAGGACAACAACTACACGAATGTCGGCTACGTCAACGGCACCACTCCCGACCAAGCCAACATCCGAGCCGACCAGAAGGTCAGCGGCCCAATCCCCAAGGGGGACGGCACCCTTACGTTCGGCACCCTGCTCCCTGCCACAGGGGACAGCTCCTTCCTCGGCGCCCCGCAGTTCGCCGGCGTGGACCTGGCCATTGACGAAATCAACAAGGCCGGGGGCGTGCTGGGCAAGGATGTGAAGCAGTTGAAGGGCGACTCCGGTGACGGGTCGCCGAACATTGCGCCATCCGAGACCGACAAACTGCTCCGCGGTGGTGCCGACGTCATCATCGGCGCCGCTTCCTCGTCGGTGTCGATGTCGGTCATCGACAAGATCACCGGGGCCGGCGTCGTCCAGATATCGGCCGGAAACACCTCGACCGCATTCGACACCTACCCCGACCATGGCATGTACTTCCGCACGGCTCCCTCCGACGTCCTGCAGGGGCAGGTGATGGCCCAGACCATCAGCGAGGACGGTCACCGCAACATCGCAATCCTGGCCCGACAGGACGCCTACGGAGAGGCATTGGCGAAGAACGTCCGCTCCTTCTACGAGGAGTCCGGCGGCAAAGTCGTCTCCTATGTGCTCTACGACGCGAACGCTGCCAACTACACGGCCGAGGTGGAGAAGGTGAAGGCCCAGCACCCGGACGCCATCGTGCTGATCTCGTTCGACGAGAGCAAGAAGATCGTCCCGGAACTCATCAAAGCCGGCATCGGCCAGAACGGCTGAGCCCGTACCTGGCCGGTGGTCGTGGCTCCGGATCCGCCCCGCAGCCACGACCACCCAGACTGCCGTGTCGCCCGTGGAGTGGAGAAGTTTTCGCATGACCACCAGACCAGCACAAGCCAGGCCTACCGCCACCGCAGAGTACGGTGCCGACCCCGACTTCGACACGGTGTACGACCGCGCCACTTTCGGGTCAGCCAAATGGGCCAACCAATGGGACGAATTTTCGCCGCGTGTCCGGGGCGAGGATCTGCTGTCGCTATGGACGGCCGACATGGACTTCCGGGCGCCGACGACCGTCATCGACCGCCTGCGCGCCGCTGCGGACCACGGTATCTACGGCTACACCCTGCGAGCCCCGGAACACTTCCAGATCGTGCAGAACTGGTTCACCGTCAGGCACGGCTGGACACCACCGGTGGAAACGCTCCTCCCGGCCCCTGCGATCATGTCGTCGGTAGCGGCGATCTTGCGCACCTTCACCGCCCCTGGAGATGGGGTGATCGTCCAATCACCGGTCTACTCGCCGAACTTCGAGGCCATTACCGGTAACCACCGGCGGCTGCTCGTCAACCGGCTCCGGCTCGTCGACAACCGCTACGAGTTCGACCTCGACAACCTGGCCGAGCTGGCCGCATCCGGCGCGAAGGTGCTATTGCTCTGCAACCCCCACAATCCCTCGGGTCGAAGCTGGACGGCCGACGAGTTGCTCGCCGTGAACGACATCTGCGCGCGCTACGACCTTCTGGTGATTTCCGACGAGATCCACTGCGACATCCGACTGAACGGTCGGCCCCACGTGGTCTACGCCTCGATCAGCAGCGACGCCGCCCGCCGAGCATTCATCTGCACTGCCCCCACGAAGACCTTCAACCTTGCCGGCCTGCCATCGGCCACACTCTCGGTCGCCGATCCATCCCTGCGCTCGGAACTGCTGAACGCCATGCGGGCATCGTTCATGATCAACGCGCACTACTTCGGTCGTCTGGCCTTGGAGACTGCGTACACTACGGGTGGTCCATGGCTCGACCGGCTGACCGAATACCTCAAGGGCAACGTGGCCTTCGTGCACGAGTTCGTCCAAGAGCGGCTGCCCGAGATCACGCCGATGCCGCCGGACGCATCGTTCCTGGTCTGGCTGGAGGCCCGTGAGCTTGACGCCCGTGTGGGCGGGCTGCATCAGTTCCTTGTCGACCGTGCGGCAGTCAATCTCTACGACGGCCGGGTCTACGGCCCCGGAGGAGAGGGGCACGTCCGACTCAACGTCGGCTGCCCCCGGAAGGTGCTGACTGAGGCGCTCGAACGCATCGATCATGCGCTATCACGATAGCGCTCCTCGACCTCACCGCCACGAGTGACTGCCCGCAGCGGGACCAGCGGTGATACGAAGGGCCTTTCCGCCTGAGCTTGGACACCCTTGGACACTTGACCCTGAGGGTCCAGAGGAAGAGATGTCGCGCATGGTGATGAAGGTGGTTTCGGCGGGAGACGCTGCGGAACGGAGTGCGGGCCGAACCGGCGCCCGGGGAGACGGGGTGTCGGGTTTCTTCACCGGGCCCATATCTCCGGATCTCCATCATCCGGCACTCAAGGCGTCCACGCTTCGGGGCGAGGGCACGACCGGCTCGCGGGCGATGCCGGCCGCACGGTGGGCCCGGAGCGCCGTGCGGCAGGGGCGACAGCGGAAAGCCGCGAGAGAATGTCCGGCACCAGGTGTCGCCGCAGTGTCAGGTCGCGGCGGCTATGGCGCCTCTGTGCCCTGCAGGGCAGCGGCGGTGACAGTGTTGTCGATCTGGGAGACAGGTCCTTGGTAGAGGATCTGGCCGCCGTGTCTGCCGGGACCCGGGCCGAGGTCGATGATCCAGTCGGCGTGCTGGATGACGTCGAGGTTGTGTTCGATCACGACGACGGTGTGGCCTCCGTCGACGAGTTGACCGAGGATGTCGAGCAGAGCGGCGGTGTCGCGCAGGTGCAGGCCTGTGGTGGGTTCGTCGAGGACGTAGAGGGTGGGTTCGGCGGTGTCGCGCAGTTCTTTGGCTATCTTGACGCGCTGGCATTCGCCGCCGGACAGCGTCGTCAGCGGCTGGCCGAGGCGAAGGTAGCCGAGTCCGACCCGATCTAGGTGGAGGAGTGCCTCGCGGATCTGTTCGTCGGGCAGTCGCCCGATGGCGTCGGTGATGGTCAGGCCGTCGATGTCGGCGATGGACAACCCGTTGACGCGATGACGGAGCACCTCGCGGGTGAAGCGCCGCCCGTGGCAGGTCTCGCAGACGGTTTCCTGGCCGTCCATGAAGGCCAGGTCCGTGTAGATGACGCCCAGCCCTTTGCAGTCGGGGCAGGCACCTGCGGAGTTGGCGCTGAACAGGCCGGCGGGCAGGCCGCTGTGCCTGGCGAAGAGCTTGCGGATGGCAGGAGCGATCCCGGTGTAGGTGATGGAGGTGGAGCGGCGGTTGGTGCTGACCGGGCGCTGGTCGATCACGATCGCGTCGTGCTGGCTGACCAGTTCCGCCGCGAGGCTGGACTTGCCTGATCCCGCGACCCCGGTGAGGACTGTGAGGATCCGGGTGGGGATGTCGACGGTCAGGTTCTTGAGGTTGTTGCGGGTGGCGTTCGCGACCGTGATCGCGCCGGCGGCCGTTCGCGGGCCAGTGGTGATCGAGGTCCGGTTGCCGAGGGCTGTGGAGGTCGCCGTTCGCGCCGCCCGGAGTTCGTCGAAGGTTCCTTGGAACACCAGTTCCCCTCCGCCGGCGCCCGCGTCGGGCCCGATCTCGATGATCTGGTCGGCGATGGCCATGACGGCGGGGTCGTGTTCGACGACCAGGACGGTGTTGCCCTTGTCCCGCAGTCGCCGCAGCAGGGCGGTCATGGAGGCGATGTCGTGGGGGTGGAGGCCGACGGTGGGTTCGTCGAAGACGTAGAGCATCTCGATGAGGCTGCTGCCGAGGTGCTTGACGGTCTTGATCCGTTGCGACTCCCCGCCGGACAGGGTGGTGGTGGCGCGGCCGAGGTGGAGGTAGCCGAGCCCGATGGCGACCATGGCCCGCAGCCGGTCCTTCAGCGCGGCCACGACCGGCGCGACGGCGGGATCGGACGCTCGCTCCACCAGGTCAGCGAGTTCGGTGATCTCCATGCGGGCCATCTCGCCGATGGTGTGGCCCAGGACGGTGGCGGTGCGGCCGGCCTCGTTGAGGCGGTCGCCGTGACAGTCAGGGCAGGTCTCCGAGCGGGTGAACCGGGCGATGGTCTCTTTCTTGCGGTCGGACAGATCGTCGGAGGTGTGCAGGTAGATGCGTTCGAACCGCTCCACGACGCCCTCGTAGTCCTTGGGCGGCTTTCCGCCGAGACGTGCGGCGTGCTCGCCGCCGTACAGCAAGGCCTCGCGCTCCTCCTCCGTCCAGTTCCGGAGCGGGGTGTGGGGGTCGAAGCTGCCGATGTCGGCGTACTGGGAGTACCAGTAGCCGCCGTTGCCGAACCCGGGCAGCAGGATCGCGCCCTGGGCGAGCGACCTGTCCAGGTCCAGGAACCGGTCGACGGCGCTCACCACGATCTCGCCGAGCCCGGAGCAGGTCGGGCACATGCCGACGGGGTCGTTGAACGAGAAGTGGTTCGACTCTCCCACGTGAGGCGTGCTGATGCGGGAGAACAGCAGCCGCAGGTAGGTCCAGGTATCCGTGATCGTGCCCACCGTGGACCGGGCGTTTCCGCCGATTCTCCGTTGGTCGATGACGACGACCGGCGAGAGCCCTTCGATCTCCTCTACCTCTGGGCGCGTCCACCTCGGCAGCCGATTGCGGATGAACGGAGGGAATGTCTCGTTGAGCTGATGTCCCGCCTCGGCCGCGATCGTGTCGAACACCAGTGATGACTTCCCCGACCCCGACACCCCGACGAACACGATCAGCCGGCCGCGTGGGACGTCCACGTCCAGGCGCTTCAGGTTGTTGGTACGGGCTCCCCGGATGCGGATCATGTGCTTCGGCATGCGGCGAGGCTATGAACAGATGTGGCCATATTCTGACCGCAACATCGGGGAGACTGGAGCCATGGCCGACGTCACCCAACGCATCCTCGCCCTGTTGGCCATGCTCCAGACCGGCCGGGCCTTCAGCGGCGACGAACTGGTCGCACGGCTCGACGTCAGTCCCAGGACCCTGCGCCGCGACATCGACCGCCTTCGCGCCTACGGCTACCCCGTCACGACTCAGCCCGGCCCCGGTGGCCATTACCGGCTCACCGCGGGCACCGCGCTGCCGCCGCTCGTGCTCGATGACGATGAGGCGATCGCGACCCTCCTCGGCCTGGCGACCCTCTCCGCGACCGGCCGCGCCGCGGAAGGCAGCGTGGACGAGGCCGCCGCCCGAGCCTACGGCAAGGTCGACCAATACCTCCCCAAGCGGCTGCGTCACCGCGCCGGCCAACTGCGGGCAAGTCTGGAAACCAGTACCACCCTCGCCCCGAGCATCAGCGCCGACGTCCTGGTGTCCCTGGCCGACGCCATGCAGCGTCGCCACGTGGTCACCTTCGACTACGTCGGCAAGGACGGCTCAGCCACGTCCCGGCGTGTCCATCCCTACCGCCACGTCCATCACAACCTGCGCTGGTACCTGCTCGCCTGGGACACCCACAAGAGCGACTGGCGGGTCTTCCGCATCGACCGCATCACCGGCCTCCAGACGTCGACCAGCACCTACACGCCAAGACCCTTGCCCACAGACACCGCACTCGACTACCTGCGTCAAGGACTCGACAAGGACCGCGAACGCGTCGTCCTCACCATCGACGCGCCCCTGCCCGCCGTCGCCGACGCCTTCACCTACCAGGAGGCCGAACTCGTACCCCTGAGCGACCAGCGGACCAGGGCCGTCCTGAAACTCGACACCTGGCACTGGCTGCTGCTGAACCTCGCCTTCCTCGACGCCGACTTCACCGTCCACGAACCATCCGGCTTCCGAACCGCCCTGCGAGCCTTCGGCGCACGCCTCATGGATCGCGAGTGACAACCCGCGTGCCAACCGCCAACGTCCCCAACGCCGCGTCCACACCGCACCACCCGCTCCACGCCCGCCCGGCGTGCTGTGGCCGGCGGTTCCGCATGCCGGGCAGCCGGGCAGCAGGAGAACGCCCGTGCTGGGAGCGCTGAGTGATCGCCGGCCAGTCTGTACCGCGGAGCTCCCAGCTGAACGGAGGCAGCGGCCTGCGGAGCCGCTCCGCCTACTGGCGAGTCGGCTGAGCTCGTCGAGGAGCATCTACACGATCATGATGACCAGGTTGCCGGTGACCCGGCCACTGTCAGCATGTGTGCGCGCCATGGGAGGCACGTGGAGGGAGGCGAGCTGTCGAGGTGCCCGCAGCAGAGCGATCAAGACTCATGGCGGCATTTCCGCCGGAGCTCCATGCAGTGGCGAGGGCAGGCGCCAAGGGCGAGGCGCGGTGATTGACCTGGAGCGCGCTCCAGTTCGTATCGTCTGCGCATGACTACGCCGCAACACAGGATCGGTTCGGGATTCGGCGCGAGGAGCACTGCGGACGACGTTCTCCAGGGAATCGACCTCTCCGGGAAGCTGGCGATCGTCACCGGTGGCTACTCGGGCCTGGGCCTGGAGACCACGCGTGCGCTCTCCCGTGCCGGCGCCCGCGTCGTGGTGCCCGCGCGCCGTCCCGACGCCGCCCGGGAGGCGCTCGGGGGGCTCGACGGGGTGGCGGTCGACGAGCTGGACCTCGCCGATTTCGAGAGCGTACGCGGGTTCGCCGAGCGCTTCCTCGCCACCGGCCGCAGCGCCGAGATCGTCATCGCCAACGCGGGCATCATGGCCTGCCCCGAGACGCGGGTCGGCCCCGGCTGGGAGGCGCAGTTCGCGACCAACCACCTCGGCCACTACGCGCTCGTCAACCGGCTGTGGCCGGCCATCGCCCGCGGCCGGGGGCGGGTCGTGTCCGTCTCGTCCGGCGCTCACGGCGGCTCCGGCATCCGGTGGGAGGACGTGCACTTCTCACGCGGATACGACAAGTGGCTCGCGTACGGGCAGGCGAAGACCGCCAACATCCTGTTCGCCGTGCACCTCGACGCGCTGGGCCGGGATACGGGCGTGCGGGCGTTCGCGCTGCATCCCGGCGCCATACTGACGCCCCTGCAGCGCCACCTGCCGAAGGAGGAGATGATCGAATTCGGGTGGATCGACGAGGCGGGCAACGCGCTGGACCCCGGCTTCAAGACTCCTCAGCAGGGCGCGGCGACCCAGGTGTGGGCGGCGACCTCGCCGCAACTGGCGGGCATGGGCGGGGTGTACTGCGAGGACTGCGACATCGCGGAGGTCGCGACGGACGCGGACGCGACGTCGGGTGTACGGCCCCACGCGATCGACCCGGACCAGGCGGCACGTTTGTGGTGCCTGTCCGCCGAGCTCACCGGCGTCAACGCCTTCGCCCCCAGTGCTGCCGGTCGGTGACCATCCCGCGGCCCGCCAGGACGCTTCCGCCGCGGCACGCCGGCTGCCGCTTCACCGCCGGCCAGGACCCCGGCCACCTTCCGGGCTTGCCATCGGCGGCCGTTCGAGCATCTCGGCGGCGTGCCCGGCGCGATGGTCTGCGACCACACCAAGACGGTGGTGCGTCGGCACGTCGCCCCGGACCTCGGCGGGCTGGCTCCGGCTTGCTCCCGCCGCACCGAGCTGAGCGGCTGACCGCGGCGAATACAAACGCGCGATCCTCTTCCTCGTCAGGACGGAGCTGATAGCCGCGTTCGGGGACGACGGCACAGCCCTGATCAGTACGACGCCGAGACGATCCCGGCGTCGTGGCCTTCACGTCCTGTTGCGCCCTTCCGCTCGCGTGAGCGCTGACTGGCGGCCGCTATTTCCCGTGTAGCGCCTCCTGGTCGAGACGTCGAAAGCGTTGACCAGGAGGTATTCCATGACGATTCTCGTGACCGGCGCGACGGGGACGGTCGGGCGTCAGATCGTTACGCAACTCGTCGAGCGCGGCCAGCCGGTCCGCGCCCTGACCAGGAACCCGTCCGCGGCCCGGCTGCCCGCCTCCGTGGAGGTCGCCTACGGCGATCTGGCCGCGCCGAAGACCCTCGGCCCGGCCCTGGAGGGCGTGACCGCGCTGCACTTGATCACGTTCGGCGGCGACGACTACGCTCCGCTCCAGACCGGGCCCGACCTCGTGGAACTGGCCGTCAAGGCCGGCGTGCGGCGGGTGTCCGTCCTGAGCGGCTGGGACGAGTCCTCGGTCGAGGAGGCGCTGAGAGCCGGTGACCTCGGGTGGACGCAGTTGCTGTGCGTCGAGTTCATGGCCAACGCCCTCGACTGGGTGACGTCCATCCGCGACGAAGGTGTGGTGCGGGTCTTCGGCAACCACCCCGGAGCCGTGATCCACGAGGCCGACATCGCCGCCGTGGCCGTGGCCGCACTGGTCGAGGAGGGACATGCCGGACAGGCGTACATGCTGACCGGGCCCGAGACGCTCACCCCCGCCGAGCGGGTGCGCATGATCGGCGAGGTCCTGGGGCGGGAGATCCGGTTCGAGGAGCTCAGCGAGGAGCAGTACCGGGCGTCGATGCGGGCGGCCGGCGAGAGCGACGACATGATCGAGTTCGCCGTCCAGCTCGGCGCCAATCCTCCCGAGGCGAGCGCCGTGGTCCTGCCCACCGTCGAGGAGGTCACCGGGCGTCCGGGGCGGACGTTCGCCCAGTGGGCCGCCGAGAACGCCGCCGCGTTCCGCCCTTGAACTGCTTTCTACCGCAAGAAGGAGAAATTTCATGACTGTTCGCCCGTTCCGCATCGACATCCCCCAGCGGGACCTGGACGACCTGCGTACCCGCCTGGCCATGACGCGCTGGCCCGGACAGCTTCCCGGGACCGGCTGGGAGCGCGGCGTGCCCGTCGGCTACCTCAAGGAGCTGGCCGAGTACTGGCGCACCGGCTACGACTGGCGCGCCCACGAGGCCAGGCTCAACGAGCTCCCGCAGTTCACCACCACGATCGACGGCCAGAACATCCACTTCCTCCACATCCGCTCGGGCAACGACTCGGCGCTGCCCCTCATGCTCATCCACGGCTGGCCGGGCTCGTTCCTGGAGTTCCTGGACGTCATCGAGCCGCTCTCGCGCGACTTCCACCTCGTCATCCCGTCGCTGCCCGGCTCCGGCTTCTCCGTCCCGCTGTCCGGCGCCGACTGGAACGCCGCCCGGGTCGCAGGCGCGTTCACCCGCCTGATGGCCCTGCTCGGGTACGAGCGCTACGGCGTGCAGGGCGGGGACACCGGGTCCTTCGTCGCGCCGGAGATGGCCAAGCAGGACCCCGGCCACGTCGCCGGCGTCCACATCAACGCCGCCCTCACCTTCCCCGCGGGCGAGGAAGGCGAGATGGAGAAGCTGACGGAGGAGGAACGGCGCCGCTGGAACGCGATGGAGAACTTCAACGACGGCTACCTGCAGACCCAGTCCAAACGACCGCAGACCATCGCGTACGGGCTGCACGACTCCCCCGTGGCGCAGCTCGCGTGGATCATGGAGAAGTTCAAGGAGCTGACCGAGCCCGTGGACGGCCTCCCCGAGGACTCCCTGGACCGCGACCTCATGCTGACCGACGTCACCCTCTACTGGCTGACCGGCACGGGCTGGTCGTCGGCGCACTCGTACTACGAGAACATGAGCGCCGGCGACTGGAGCGATGGCGATGCGGAGGAATGGACCTCCGCCGAGAGCTGGCCGGCGCGGGGAACGGTGCCCACCGGCGTGCTCGTCTCCAAGGCCTGCGACGTCACGATCCGCTCCTGGGCCGAACGCGACCACAACATCGTGCACTGGGAGGAGTACGACAAGGGCGGCCACTTCTTCGCCGCCGAGCAGCCCGAGCTCTTCGCAGCGGACGTCACCGCCTTCTTCGCGAAGCTGCGCTGACGGTCGAGGCGGGCGGGCGTGACTTCTCCCGCACATCATGTCCAGCGGATTCCGGAGGCGGCCGGAGGAGGCTGGTAGCGGCACGTGGCGCCGGTGGAGATCGACGCCCGCAGGTGGGCGGCCAGCTCGGGATGACGCTGGTCCAGCTGGCGCAGCGTGTTGCGGATGCGGTTGGTGACCGCCTTGCGGGCGCGCTCGGCCTCGTCACCCAGCCTGCGCGGCCGCCCGCCCAGCCCGGCCGCTGCACGCAACTCGTCGAGCAGGGCCTGCCGCTCCGCGTCGAGCTCGGCCGCGCGCCGGTCGCGGCCGAGCTCGACCGCCCGGTCGATCTCGTCGTCGAGCTCCTCCAGCCGCCGCCGATAGCGCGTCCTGGCCTCCTCGTCCAGCACGTCGTCGCCGCCCATGCTCCGGGCGGCGACCACCACCTGGCCTCCCGGCGGGTTGAGCAACTCCACCGCGGAGACCTCCACGCCCGGGCGGTCGAGCAGGATCCGCAGGTCGGCCAGGCCCTTGGAGTCGGGCAGATGCACAGTGCGGCCGGCGAAGGTCAGGGCCCAGACCTCGCCGTCGAAGCGGAAGGCGTTGGCTCCCGGGCGCGGCAGGCGTACGAGCATGCCGAGCTCCGCCGCCTCCCGCTCCACCTGCTCGATCAGCGGCGCGGCGTCGCCGCCGCGGGCCTGCAGCACCTCGGCCAGCCGGGCCCGCGACTGGATCGACCAGGGCCGCGCCCCCAGCAGGTCGGCCGCCCGGCAGGCGGCGGTGAAGCCGGCGACGGCGTCGTCCCAGCGCTCCTGCGCGGCGTCGAGCATGGCCGCCCAGTACGCGAACGGGCCCTCGACGGCCACCGTCCCCGTCACGCCCCACTGGCCGATGTACGGGGTGAGGGCGGCACGCGCGTGCTCGCACAGCACCGGATCCTTCGACACGGCGGCGGCCTGCGCCTGGAACCTCAGCCACAGCGGCGCCATCCAGCGCAGGTACTGCTCGCCCACGACCATGATCTCCGCCAGGTGCCGAACGGCCGTCTCGCCGCCGTCGCCCCGCTGCACCGCCGTCACCGCGTTGAACAGCGGGAAGTGCGGACTGCCCTCCTGCTCCATCTCGGCGAGCACGGCGTCGGCCGCGTCGAAGCGGCCCCTGAGCAGCGCGGCGGACCAGCGCTGCAGGCGGCGCAGGTCCTGCCGGCCGAGGCCCGGCTGCTCGCCGAGCTCGTAGGCGGCGTCGATGTGCGTGTCCGCCTCGTCGAAGCGGCCGGCGAGCGTCGCGAACATCGCCTTGAGCACGGCGGCCTCGTGCCGGTACAGCGCCAGCTGCGACTCCTCGGCGTCGGCGACGAACGCCCGCTGCTCGCTCAGGCAGCGGGGATCGCCGAGCTCCAGCAACGCGCCCACGCGCCAGGTGCGGGCGGTCATCGCGAGCTGCCGGTCCCCCGTCCGCCGGGCCACCGCCGCCAGCTCCTCGGTGATGGCCAGCCGCTCGGCCGGGCTGCCCGGTCCCCAGACGGCGCCCAGCCTGGCCAGCAGGCTGTAGCCGAGCGTCTCGTCGTCCTCGCCGCGCCTGGCCAGCTCCGCCGCGACCGCGCTCAACTCCAGCGCCGCGACGTCCAACCGGACCCCGCCGTCGTCGGGCTGCCGCGCCCTGACACCCCGCCGTGCCCGGTCCTCGCCCGGCGCCTGTGCCGTGACGTCGAGCAGCCGTGCTTCGTCGTCGCCGGGCTCCTGAGCCGCCATGTCCGGCGGGCGCGCGCTCCGCTGTGAGCGTGCCGGCTCGTGTGAGCGTGTGTTCTCGTACGGCGGGGAGCTGTCGGGTGGGCGCGGGGCATCGTGCGGTGGGGAGCTGTCGGGTGGGCGCGGGGCATCGTACGGTGGACGCTCGCCCCCGGGCCGGCCTTGGGCGTCATCCGCCGGGTGCCCGTCGTGGCGCACCAGGCGCCGGTGTGCCTCGTGGACGAAGTCGATCCAGCGGCCGCGGCCGGTGTAGCAGTGCTCGTGCAGCTTGAGTGCGGTGAGCGCGAGCAGTCCGGGGTCGTCGAGGCCGCGGGTGATCGCGATGGCCGCGTCCAGCGTGCGGGCGCCTGCGGCGGTGTCCCCCGCGCGGTGTTGTGCCGTGCCGAGGTCGAGCCCGATCGTCGCCCGCCGGCGCGGCTCCGACATGGGGGTGAGCTCCAGGGCGCGGCGATAGTGCCCGACGGCCTCCTCGTCGGCCATCCGCCCCTCGGCGTCCCTGGCGGCGGCCAACAGCAGCTCCGGCGCGTCAGGTGCGGCGCCGAGGTAGGCGTGATGCGCCCGGGTCGCGGGCAGGGCGCCGTCCAGGGCGTGGAGCGCGGCCGCGTGGCGGGCCCGGGCCCCGGCCTCGTCCAGCCCGGCGTAGAGGGTCTCGCGCACCAGGTCGTGGACGAAGGCGTGACGGCCGGCGCCGAGCGACGTGACGAGCTTGGCCGACACGGCCTGGTCAAGCGCCCGCCCCACCGCCTCGCTCGACACGGACAAGCGGCCTGCGCCGTCTGATCCGCCCGGCGTGCCCAAGTCCTTGGCCTGCCGGCGCACCGCGGCCGGGCCGGTCGTCTCGTGCATGGCGGCCGGGCCGGTCGTGGTGTCCGGCACGGGCTCGGCGAGGGCGGTGGACAAGGTCTCTTCGGAGAATTCGCGGCCCAGCACGGCGGCCATCCGCAGGACGTCCAGCACCTCGTCCCCCAGCCGGGAGAGCCGCCGCCGCACCGCCGCCTCCACCCCGGGCGGGATCGTGGCGAGCGGGCTGCCGCCCTGCCACAGCCGGGCGGTCTGCTCGACGAAGAACGGATTGCCGCCGGTCCGCTGATGGATCTCGGTCACCAGGTCATCGTCCGGCTCCAGCCCGGTGGTGCGCGCCACCAGCCGGCCGACCGCCTCGCGATCCAGCCCGGTCAGGGTCAGCGTGGTGGCCTTGGCCTCCAGGGGCAGGCTGAGCGGGCCGTCGACCTCGGCGTCGCGGTAGGTGCCGATCAGTAAGAGCCGCTCGAACCAGGCGTGCTGCACCACGAACTCCAGCAACCTCAGCGAGGCCGCGTCGGCCCAGTGGAGGTCTTCGAGCACGACCACGACCGGCTGCTCGCGCGAGGCCGCCACCAGCAGCCCCGTCACCGCGTCGTACAGCTGGAACGCCTCGGCGTCCGCCCCCGCCAGGCTCTGCGGCGTCGCCCCGGGCTCGAGCTGCCGGACGACCTGCACCCACGGCCAGTAGCCCGGCGCCCCCTCGCCCTCCCAGCAGGCGCCGCCGAGCAGTCGCGCGCCGCGCCGGACGGCCTCCTCAGCCGCGCTCGCGACCAGCGTGCTCTTGCCGATGCCCGCCTCGCCCGCGACGAGCACCAGCGATCCGTGGCTGACCAGCGCGCGCTCGATCTCGCCGCGCAGGATCGCGGCGGGCCGGTGGCGTCCGATGAGCCTCACCATGGCTGGCACCCTACGCGGCGGGTCCGACAAGTCCGAAGCGATGCCCCGGCGGAGGCGCCAGGACGCGGGTCACCACCTCCGCGCGGGTGCTGCGACACCACCTCGCGGCGCAGCCGTGACCGCCCACAGTCAGGAAAGTGCGCCCGGCCCTGTGAAACTTTCACCGCGAAGCCGCAGGTCGCTGCCGAGGGCCGGACGCTCCGGTTGACGGTCGCCCCCGCTCGTGCGATCAAAGGCCGAGCAAGGACAGCCGCGCCCGGTCATAAGGCTGTCCTCCCCACCAACTCCGGCTCAGGCACCCGCCCGACCGGCGGGAAAACGCTTCCCAAGCGACTGAGGCGACTGAAGCGTGGAAAGGCAGGGAGAACGGCTTTGACATCCCCATCACACCCTCTGAGGAGCTGGCGCCGACTCCTCCAAGCTCTATCGGGCCTGCGGCAACTGCTCGACCTCCTATCAACGGCACGTGGTCATGGACGGCGTGACCGCGCGGTCGACCAAGGTGCTGGCCGGCATCAACACCAACTGGGGCGACACCGCGCGCTTCAGCCGGATCACGGTGTACGGCAGCGCCGTCATCTGCGAGAAGTACCGGGGCGTTCCGAAGGGCAGCGAACCCACCAAGATCGGTGAGGGCGCCGACGGCGTGAACTGCCTGTACTCCTCGTCCGACATCGCCTACCGCTAGCGCGGACAGGGCCCCGAGGGAGCGCGCCCTTCCTCGGGGCCCATCGGTGTTAGCGCTACCACCCCCGGAGGCAACGTATGAAACGCCTGGCCATCCTGCCCCTCCTCCTGATCAGCACCTTCTTCCTGCCGGTCGAGGGCGCCGTCGCCGACACGAACGTGGCCAGGTCGGCGACGCCCTCGGCCTCGTACACCTCCCCATGGGAGAGCGTGGCGGCGATCAACGACGGCATCGACCCGCCCCGCTCCAACGACACCGTCAACCGCCGCTGGGGCACCTGGCCCAACACCGGCACCCAATGGGCCGAGCTGACCTGGCCCTCGGCCCAGACCATCAGATCCGCCGACGTCTACTTCTTCGACGACGACGGCGGCGTACGCGTCCCGGCCTCCTGGAAGCTCCAGCGGTGGACCGGCAGCGCCTACGCCGACATCCCCGGCACCTACCCCGTCGCCGTCAACGCCTACAACACGGTCACCTTCGCCCAGGTCAGCACCACGCGGCTGCGCGTGGTCCTGCAGAGCGGCCAGGCGTCGGTCGGGCTGCTGGAGGTCAGGGCGTGGGCCGCCGACTCGGGCGGCTCGACCGGCTGGAACCCGCCCTCCCACCTGGTCACTCCGCTCAACGAGGTGTGGCAGCACCAGGAGAGCACGTATCCGAACCTGTACGGGTTCCGCAACTACGGCTGGGACCAGATCATGGCCAACGGCGGCTCGATCAACTACTGCGTCCGCTGGGACACCAGCGCCACAGTGACGGCCGCCCAGCGCGACCAGATCCACGCGACCCTGGCCCGCCAGTTCAAGAAGTGGATGGACGTCATGGTCGGCCACAACGCCTGGCCGTACGGCAACGTGCCGGTCAAGGTGGTCGGCTGGGCCGTACGCAACCGCTCCCAGCTCCAGTGGAGCGACAACTCCGTCGACATCTACGTGAACGACATCCGCGAGAACGCGCCGCAGTGCGCCGAGGCGTGCGGCCGCTTCTTCAACCAGAACGGCAACTACCCCAACTGCCCGGGCGGCGCGTCGCACCACTACGACATGTCGCTGTGGCTGACGGCCGGCTTCGGCGGCGGCGCGGGCGGCGACTGGGGGCAGCGGCTCGGCAGCGAGTACTACATGAACAACCTCAACACCGACAACATGACGATCCTGCTGCACGAGATAGGACACTCGTTCGGGCTGGACGACTTCTACGACTGGACGCCGACCGGCCAGTGCTGCTTCCTCATGAAGGCCGGCAGCGCCTCGTCGATCACCGAGTTCGACGCCTGGATGTTCCGCGACTGGTGGCGGCATTTGAAGAGCCGCTACGGCCTTTGACGGCTCGTCGGGCGCCGGGCTCGGAGCAAAACCGACCCGGCGCCTTTACAATGTAGATTCATCAGCCGGTCAGGTGGCGCTGCACCACCGGCGCCAGGTCGCGGACCAGGGTCTCGACGTCGGCGTCCGCCATCGGCGGCAGCTCCAGCACGTAGCGGGTGAGGGCCAGGCCGAGCAACTGCGTGCTGACCAGCCCGGCGCGGTGCGCGGCGTCGTCCGCGCCCGCCACCCGGGCCACGAACGCGACGATCTGCCGGTCGAAGATCTCCCGCATGCGATCGGCGGCCATCGGGTTCGTGGCGGCCGAGCGCAGCAGCAGGATCAGCACGTCGTCCGAAAGGCCGCCCTCCCACCGGGCCAGGAAGTGGCGCACCAGCAGCTCGCCGAGCCGGTCCGCCGGCGGCCTGGGCACCTGCTCCAAGCGGAGGTCGACGTCGACGGCGGCGCTGAACAGCCCGGCCTTGCTGCCGTAGTAACGCATGACCATCGACGGGTCGACGCCGACCTGCGCCGCCACGGCCCGGATGGTCATCGCCTCGTAGCCCCGCTCGATGAGCAGTTTCCTGGCGGCCGAGAGGATCGAGCTCCTCGTGGCCGCCGATCGCTCGGTGAACGCCATGACAACGAGTGTAGGCCAACGCTCGTGTGCACCTTGCCCGACATTTGCCGGTAACAACCTGGTAACGCCCTCTTTCTCTTCTCGATGTGACCGCTCACACTCATGCATCAAGAAGATGTGACCGGTCACATCCGCACTCCCCGAGGAGCGCCCATGAGGAGGAGCAGTGCCTTATCCGCGGCCGTGGCGGTGGCCATCGTGAGCAGCGTGCTGCCCGCGACGCCAAGCGAGGCCGCGCCGTCCCAGCTCGTCGTCGACCTCGCCACCCAGACCGGCCCGCTGCGTTACGGCGCGACCGGCTTCCTGTACGGGCTCGGCGACGAGGGCATCCCCAACGAGACCATGCTGGCCGCGCTCAAACCCCAGGTCACCGCTCAGAAGGCGCCCGACGGTCTGCAGCATCCGAACGGCGACGCGCTCAAGGTCGCCCCGATGTTCAAGCGGGCCGGCGGCCGCGACATCCAGATCTACATGCAGGACATCTACAAGCAGTGGCCGTACGAGAACCTCGGCATCAACGACTACCTGGCCAAGGTGGACACGATGACCAGGAAGGTCGTCGCCGACCCGCACCGCACCTCGTACGTGTACGTCCCGTTCAACGAGCCCGACCAGATCTGGTACGCCGGGAACCTGACCGGCTTCCTCAACGACTACAGGACCGTCTACCGGCGCATCCGCTCCATCGACCCCGGCGCCCGCATCGCCGGCCCGAACTTCGCCTCCTACCGCTCGGCCGACCTGCGCGCCTTCCTGCAGTTCGCCCGTGACAACAACGTGCTGCCCGACGTGATGACCTGGCATGAGCTGGGCGACGACTTCTTCACGAGCTGGCAGCAGCACTACGCCGACTACCGGGCGATCGAGACGAGCCTGGGCGTCTCCCCGCGGCCCATCACGATCAACGAGTACGGCCGCTTCTCCGGCGACCTGGGCGTGCCGGGCAACCTGGTGCAGTTCGTGGCCAAGTTCGAGAACAGCAAGGTCGACGGCTGCCTGGCGTACTGGACGACGGCCGGCGGCCTCAACGACCTGGTGACCAGGAACAACCAGGCGACCGGCGGCTGGTGGCTGTACAAGTGGTACGGCGAGCTGACCGGCACGACGGTCGCCGTCACCCCGCCCGCGCCGGGCGGCTCACTGCAGGGCCTGGCGGCGCTCGACCCGGCCAAGAAGCAGGCCCGAGTGATCTTCGGCGGCAACAACCCGGCGAGCGGCACCTACGACACGAACGTCGTGGTCAAGGGCATCCCGTCGTACCTCGGCACGACGGTCCACGCGACCGTCTGGGGAGTCGACAGCACAGGGCTGAACCCCTCCCCCGGCCCGTACCGGGTCAGCGAGGGCGACTTCACCGCCTCCGGCGGCCAGATCACGATCCCGCTGACGGGGCTGAAGGGCACCTCGGCGTACCACGTGATCGTGACCCCGGACAAGGACCGCTCCCCCGCGACCTCGGCGCAGCGGTACGAGGCCGAGTACGCCGCCCTGGGGGGCTCCGCCCGCGTCACCTACGGCTCCAACACCGGCTACTCGGGCACGCACTTCTCGGAGGGATACGGCGCCAGCACCACCGCGAGCACCAAGTTCGTGGTGACCGCCCCGGACGACGGCTACTACGAGGTCGCCCTGCGCTACTCGGCCGGCCCCTACAGCGGCGCCCCGGCCACCCGCTCGGTCCGGATGCGGCTCAACGGCTCCGACCTCACCGACGTGGCCCTGCCCGGCACCGCCGACTGGAACACGTGGAACACCGTCACCACGAAGGTCTTCCTGACGGCCGGGATCAACCGGATCGACGTCGACGCCTACGCCGCCGACGACCGGGACGCGGTCAACATCGACTATCTCGAGGTGTCCGCGGCAACCGGGACCATCACCTCCTACCAGGCCGAATCCCCCGCCAACACGCTGAGCGGCGCCGCCAGGGCGGGCTCCAACCCGGCGGCGTCGGGCGGCGCGTACGTCGGATACATCGGCGCCGGCGCGGCCAACACGTTGCGCTTCAACAACGTCACCGTCCCGGCCGCCGGCCGCTACCGCATGGTCGTCACGTACGCCAACGGCGAGCTGGGCGAGGGCGCCACCAACTACAACTCCAACATCGTCGACCGCTACGCGGACATCTCCGTCAACGGCGGCCCGGCCGCGCGGCACTACTTCCGCAACACGCTGGGCTGGTCGAACTTCCGCACCACGGTCGTCGACGTGGTCCTGGCCGCGGGCGCGAACGCGATCACGTTCGGCAACGCCTCGGCCGGTTACGCCCCCGACATCGACCTCATCCAGATCGCCGCCCCGCTCGGCTGAGCAACACGAGAGAAACAGGAGCAGCAGCTTTGAAGCCAACGAACACCAGCGTGGTCTGGGGCCATGACTGCCTGCGGGTCGTGCTGGACGTCTCACCCGACGGCCCGGTCGGCGTGCGGTCGCTCTCGCCCGGCGGCCCCGCCGCGCCCCGACCGCGGGCGACGCAGCCGCTGGTGGAGCTGCTGCTCCCGGGCACGGGGCGGGCCCGCTCCGCGCACCGCTTCTCGCAGACGGCGGCCGGGCGCGGCCTGGCCTACCGGGGCTGCGAGCAGAGCAGGGACGGTGTGTGGCACGTCCTGCGGATGGACCTGCACGACGCGGCGAGCGGGCTGGACGCCGAAGTGTTCTTCCGCTCGGCCGACGGGGTGGCCGCCTTCCAGGTGTGGACGCGGGTGACCAACCGCGGCGAGGAGCCGGCGCTGCTGCTGGCCGTCTCGTCGTTCGCCGCCTGCTTCGCCGGCGCCGCGGTGGAGTCCACGGACGTGCTGCGGGCCGACAGCGAATGGCTCGGCGAGAGCCGCTGGACCCGCGAGCCGCTGCGCGCGGCCGGCGTGCCCGACCTGAACCTCCCCCGGCACGCGCAGGACGGACGCGGCGTGCTGGCGACGGTCAGCACGGGCACCTGGTCCACCGGCAGCCACCTGCCCACGGGCGGGCTCGCCGACCGGGAGAGCGGTCAGGCGTGGCTGTGGCAGATCGAGCACAACGGGCCCTGGCGGTGGGAGGTGGGCGAGCGGCTCGACGGCGCCTACGTCGCGCTGCTCGGCCCGACCGACCTGGACCACCAGTGGGAGCAGACCCTCGCCCCGGGCGAGTCGTTCACGACGGTGCCGGTGTCGGTCGCGGTGTCCGGCGACGGGTTCGACGGCGCCGCGGCCGCGCTCACCGCGCACAGGCGGGCGATCGTCCGGCCGCACCCCGACCGGGAGCGGCTGCCCGTGGTGTTCAACGACTACATGAACACGCTGATGGGCGACCCGACCACGGCCAAGCTGCTGCCGCTGATCGAGGCGGCGGCGGCCGCGGGGGCCGAGGTGTTCTGCGTGGACGCCGGCTGGTACGACGACGGCGGCGCCTGGTGGGACAGCGTCGGCGAATGGCAGCCGTCGCAGTCGCGCTTCCCGCGCGGCATCGAGGAGGTCCTCGGCCACATCCGCGCGCTCGGCATGGTGCCGGGGCTGTGGCTGGAGCCCGAGGTGATCGGCGTTCGCAGCCCGATGGCCGACAAGCTGCCGCCGGAGGCGTTCCTGCAGCGCGGCGGCGTACGGCTGGCCGAGCACGGCCGCTACCACCTCGACCTGCGCCACCCCCGCGCGGTCGCGCACCTGGACCAGGTCGTGGACCGGCTGGTGGAGGAGCTGGGCGTCGGCTACTTCAAGCTCGACTACAACATCGACCCCGGCGTCGGCACCGACCTGGACGCCGGCAGCGCCGGCGCGGGCCTGCTCGCTCACAACCGCGCGCACCTGGCGTGGCTGGACGGCGTGCTGGACCGCCACCCGCAGCTGATCCTGGAGAACTGCGCGTCCGGCGCCATGCGCATGGACTACGCGATGTTGTCCAGGATGCACCTGCAGTCCACCAGCGACCAGCAGGACCCGCGCCTGTACCCGCCGGTCGCGGTGGCGGCGCCCCTGTCGGTGCTGCCCGAGCAGTCGGCCAGCTGGGCCTACCCGCAGCCCGGCATGTCCGACGAGGAGATCGCCTTCACGCTGTGCACCGGCATGCTGGGGCGGCTCTACCTGTCCGGGCGCCTGGACGCCATGTCGGCCGCGCAGCTCGACGCGGTACGCGACGCCGTGCGCGTCCACAAGGAGATGCGGGCCGGCCTGGCGCGGGCCGTGCCGCTGTGGCCGCTCGGCCTGCCGCGCTGGGACGACCCGTGGCTCGCGCTCGCCCTGCGCGCCGGCGACGACACCTACCTCGGGGTGTGGCGGCGGCCCGGCGCCGCGGCCGCGCTCCGGCTGGAGCTGCCCCACCTGGCCGGCCGCCCGATCGACCTCGGCGTCCGCTACCCGCGGCACCTGCCCTCCTGGGAGCACGCCTGGGACCCCGCCGCCGGGACGCTGACGCTGGCGCCCGGCGACGCCGAGCCGCTCTCCGCCCGGATCTTCCACCTCCGACCCACCCAGTGAACCCCCCGAAAGAGATCAGCATGAACAACAGATGGACAGCCGTCGCCGGCGTGGCGGCGCTCGCGCTCGGGCTCGCCGCCTGCAGCGACCCCTCCGTCCAGACCGCGGAGACGCCTGCCGGGACCGCCGCCGCGGCGGCCTGGCCCGACCCGCAGACCAAGCTGGACGGCGTCAAGCTGACGATCTGGGCCGCGCAGAACAGCAACACCGTGCCCAAGAAGGTGATCGAGGGCTTCCAGCAGGCGACCGGCGCCACGGTGGAGGTCGTCACGATCCCCGACCCGTACGAGCAGGGCGTGCAGACCAAGGTCGCCACCGGCGACAAGCCCGACCTGGCGTTCTGGCAGCCCACCGCGTCGATGCTGACCGCGATCAACGCCAAGGCGAACCTCCAGCCGCTGAACGACGCCCCGTGGCTGGCGCAGATGGCGCCCGACCTGCGCGACATCACCGGCCTCCTGGAGGGCACCAGGTACGCCGCGCTGATCACCAGCCCGGCCGTGGAAGGCGTCTACTACAACAAGGAGGTCTTCGCCGCCAACAAGATCACCGAGACGCCGAAGAACTTCGGCGAGATGGTGGAGCTGGGGCGCAAGCTCAAGGCCGAGGGCGTCACGCCGTTCTTCGAGATGGCCGGCGACAAGTGGGCCACCCAGTGGTGGGTGCAGGTCCAGCTGGCCGACGCGGCCAAGAACGGCCTGTGGGAGCGGGTCAACGCCGGCAAGGAGAAGTTCGAGGACAAGACCATCCTGGACGCGATCAAGACGTACAAGTCGCTGATCGACGAGGGGTTGTTCAACTCCGACATCAAGACCGCCAAGTTCGAGGACCAGGGCGACGCGCTGCTGTCCGGCAAGGCCGCCATGGTGATGCAGGTCAACTCGTTCTTCGGGCAGCTGCAGGCCAAGGCGGACACCGCGACGCTGAACAAGAAGATCGGCTTCTTCCCGGTCTCGCCGTCGGGCAACGTCGGCACGTTCATCCCCGACCAGTCCAACGCGCTGGTGGCGTTCAAGACGGGTGACGCCAAGCGGGAGGCCGCGGCGCGGCAGTTGCTGGCGTACTGGATGGGGCCGGCGTACAAGGACTTCATCACCGACCGCAACACGGTCTCCCTGCAGCCGTCGGTGCCGAGCCCGGAGGGGGTGCCGCAGGCGCTGCTCGACGTGCACGCCTCGCTGCCGACGTCGGTGGGGTCGATGCAGGCCCTCGCGGTCGCCAACCCCGACCTGTACCTCAACCTCGCCGACATGATCAACGGGACCCTGACGCCGGAGAAGGTCGCCACGGCCACGCAGGAGCAGTTCGCGCAGCTCGCCAAGGCGGCCGGAGCGCCTGGATTCCAGGGGTAATTCCATGCTGACAACGGCGCGGGCGACCGCTCCGAGCAGACTGGCGACGCGGGGCCGGCCGGCGATCCGCCGGCGGACCCACCCGATGTGGTTCATGGCGCCCGCGTTCGCCATCCTGCTGGTCTTCTTCTTCCTTCCGACGATCTTCAACTTCGTCTACGCCTTCACCGACTGGTCGGGTTTCAAGAGCGAGATCCGGCCGGTCGGCCTGGACAACTTCACCGACCTCGCCTCCAACGGCACGCTGTTCCGGTCGCTGCGGGTCACGGTGGTGTACGCCGTGCTGGTGGCGATCTTCCAGAACGTGTTCGGCTTCGGCCTGGCCGTGCTGCTGGAGCGCGACACCTGGCTCAACCGGCTGGCCCGGGTGTTCTTCCTCATCCCGGTGCTGATGTCCGCGCTGGCCGTCGGTTACATCTTCCAGGCCCTGCTCAAGCCGACCGGCGCCCTGAACCGGCTGCTGGGGATCGACTACGCCTGGCTGGGCGACACGACCTGGACGGTCGTGGTGGTGGCGCTGATCCACGCGTGGAAGTGGATGGGGCTGTCGATGCTCATCTACCTGGCCGGGCTGAAGACGATCCCCGAGGACATCGTCGAGGCGGCGCGGATCGACGGGGCGACGCGGTGGCGGACGTTCTGGACGGTCCGGTTCCCGCTGCTGGCGCCGGCGATCACGTTCAACGTCGCGACGGCGCTGCTCGGGTCGATGAACGGCTTCGACATCGCGCAGGCCACGACGGGCGGCGGCCCGGCCCGCACGACGGAGATCCTCAACATCTTCATCTACCGCACCTTCGGCCAGGGCCTGTTCGCGCAGGCCACGACGATGAGCCTGGTGCTGTTCCTGCTGGTGGCGCTCATGGCGTTCCCGGTCATCTACGTCCTTCGCAAGCGGGAGGAGATCCTGTGAACGCGAGCGACACGCGGCTGTGGCGGCTGATGCAGCCCGCGGTCACCCTCGTCCTGGTGGTGGTCTCCATCGGCGTCCCGCTGTGGCTGGTGGTGGTGACGGCCGGCAAGTCGCGCGGCGAGGCGCTGAACCCCGACCTCTCCCTCCCGAGCGAGTGGCACCTGCTGGACAACCTGCGGCAGGTGTGGACGGACGGCGAGGTGCTGTCGGCGTCGCTGGGCAGCCTGCTCGTGGTCGTGCCGGCCGTGCTCGGGGTGCTGCTGTTCGGGTCGATGGCGGCGTGGATCCTGGCCCGCCGCGCCACCCGGCTCAACGCGGTGCTGTACGCGCTGGCGATCAGCGGCATCGTGCTGCCGCCCGCGGTGGTGACGGTGGTGCTGCTGCTGCGCCAGCTCGGCCTGGCCGGCACCGCGGTCGGGATGATCGGCGTGTACATGGGCATCTACATGTCCACGGTGATCTTCTTCGTCACCGGCTTCGTGCGGACGATCCCCTCGTCGCTGGAGGAGGCGGCGCAGATGGACGGCGCCGGGCCGATGAAGGTGTTCTGGCTGGTGGTGCTGCCGCTGCTGCGGCCGGTGCTGGCCACGGCGACCATCCTGGTCTGCCTGTACGTGTGGAACGACGTCTTCTACGCCTTCTTCGTCATCGGCGGGCGGGTGGACACGCTGCCGCTCAACCTGTTCCGGGTCGCGAGCGCGGGCCTCTACCTGAACAACTGGCACCTGATCTTCGCGTACGTGGTCCTGATGAGCCTGCCGCTGATCGCGGTGTTCGCGATCGCCCAGCGGAAGATCATCTCCGGGATCACGAGCGGTGCCGTCAAGTAGCAGCCCTGGCAGGGGCGGCGGGACGCCCCTGCCAACGGACCCCCGCCGATGAACGGCGGGATCCGACGGTGCGGGAGGAAGCTAGGCCAGGATCGGGAAGTTGGCGCGCAGCACACCCTCCGGGTCCCGGTCCCGCTTGATCTCCCGCAGCCGTGCGATCGCCTCAGCGGAGAACGCCGCCTCCGCCCGCTCCCCGCGCCCCAGCATCGTGTACGGCTTCCGCCCGCTGACCCGCGCCCCGAGCTCCTCCACCACCCAGGCCTGCTTGCCCCCCACGGCCGCGGACAGTTCCGGGTTGATCGCCGCCCCCAACATGTACAGCAGGTACGGCTCCGCCACCGGCCCGCTCGGCCCCGCACCGGGCCGGGACGCGGCCAGCGCACCGCCCAGATGCCTGAGCTGCAGCCCCATCAGCGGCTCGATCGGCCCACCCAGCAGCGCCTCGACGACGGCGTCGTCCACCCCCGTCAGCAGCTCGGCCCGCGAGCGGCCGGGCACCGGATCGGTGGGCTCGGCGGTGATGTCGCCCAGGTCGGCCACGGCGACCGGCCCGCGCTTGTCGGCGATCACGTCGTCGATCTTGTCCAGGCGGGCCAGCAGCGCCCGTCCCTCGGCCTCGTCCCCGAGGAAGGCGGCGTCGACCGCGACCATGGGCGGCGCCTGCGGGAACTGCATCCGGTTGAACCAGACGGACAGCTCGTCCGGGGCCTCGGCGGTGATCTCCATGAAGGCGTCGAACACCTCGCGGGTGCGGTGACCCGGCCACATCACGCGGCCCCCGTACAGGGACGGCGCCGGGTGGAGGCCGAACTCGACGGCGGTCACGAGCGCGAAGTCGCCGCCTCCGCCGCGCAGCGCCCAGAACAGGTCGGGGTCGGAGTCGGCCGTCACCCTGGCCCGCTCGCCGCCGGCGGTGACGAGGTCGAAGGCCCGCACGCTGTCGGCGGCGAAGCCGTGCTTGCGGCCGAACCAGCTCAGCCCGCCGCCGAGGGTGTATCCGGTCACGCTCACGACCGGGCTGCTGCCGGCCAGCCCGGTCAGCCCGTGCGGCCCCGCCTCGGCCAGGACCCGCCCCCAGGTGACGCCCGCGCCGACGCGGGCGGTCCGCTCCTCCGGGTTCACCTCGACGCCGCCCAGCCTGCCGGTACGCAGCAAGATCACGCCGTCGACGTCGCCGGAGGCGCCGTGGCCGCTCGGCTGGGCGCTGACGGCCAGGCCGGATCGGCGGGCGTACCCGACGACGGCCGCCACGTCGCCGGCGTCCTCGGCCTCGACGACCGCGGCCACCCGTTGCTCCACCGCCAGGTTCCACGCCTTGGACGCCTGTTCGAACCCGTCGTCGCCGGGCAGCAGGACCCGGCCCTTGACGGCGCTGCGCAGGTCGGTGTTCGTCATGTGCTCGCACTCCTCATGAGATGTCCATGGATTCAGGCGGCCCCTGATCCGCGGGACCACCGCTATGACGGTCGCGGCGGCGAAGAGGTGACCGCCCGGGCCTGAGAATTCGTGTGATCCGGCTCACATCAAGGGCGCGGAGCCGACGCCCGAAGCGGCGATTCCATTGACATTCCGTTATTCGGCGTCACCCACAGCACGAATAAGACCGAGCGCGAATAGGCCATTACTCAATGCCACGCGCGGGCGGAAATCCGGTGCCGCGCATTCCCGCCGCATCTGGAAAGATCGAATCAGCGAAGGGAGGCTCAAGGTGGCTTTGGCAAATGTCGGCATACGGCGATTACTGGCGGACACCGGAGAACCGCGCGAATGGGTTTCGCCCCGTACGGACCTCGTCACGGCGCTCCTGGGGGTGTGGTTCGGCATCGGGCTGATGATCGACGCCTGGGCGCACACCAACCTCGCCGAGCTGGAGACGTTCTTCACCCCCTGGCACGCGGCCTTCTACTCGGGTTTCGCGGCCGTCTCCGGCTGGATCATCTGGCAGGTGTGGCGCAACGTGCGGGCCGGCCGGCAGGGCGTGGCGGCGGTGCCCAAGGGCTATCTGGCGGGGCTCGTCGCGATTCCGGGATTCGCCGCGTTCGGCTTCGCCGACATGATGTGGCACACCCTCCTCGGCATCGAGCAGTCCATCGACATCCTGTTCAGCCCGTCGCACCTGGGGCTGGTCACGACGATGCTGCTCATCATCACCACGCCGCTCCGCTCCGCGTGGAACGCCCCGGACGTGGGCGCCGCCCCGTCGCTCGGCCGCCTGGTGCCGGCGCTGGTCGGGCTGGCGTTCGCGACCACGCTGGTGTCGCTGTTCCTGTCGTACGGCGACGCCCTGCAGTGGCGTCCCATGGGCATCGTCGAGGCGTTCTCCCGCCTGGACGGCCCGAGCGCCGACCGGCTGGCCACCGCGATGGCCCTCACCAACGTCGTGCTGCTGGCCCCCGTGCTGCTCATGGTGCGCCGGTGGCGGCTGCCGTTCGGGAGCGTGACCATCATGTACGCGGTGGCGGTGCTCATGCCGGGCGCGCAGACGGCGTTCGAGAACCTCCCCGTCCTGCTGGCGGTCGTGGCCGCGGGACTCGTGAGCGATCTGCTGATCCTGTGGCTGCGCCCGTCCGGGGAGCGGCGGACCGCCTACTGGGCGTTCGCCGGGTTGTCGGGCTTCGCCACGTGGTCGTTGTACATCGGGGTCGCCTCGGCGACCGGCGGCGGGCTGCCCGCCGTGCCGGAGCTGTGGACCGGCGCGCCGATCGTGGCCGGGCTGATCGGGCTCGTGCTCGGCGCGCTGTTCCTGCCCAACGCGACCGTTCCGTCCAACGCGACCGCCCCATCGACCCCGGCCCCTCAGCCCGACGTGACCGCCCCATCCGGCACGACCGCTCCGTCCGACGCGGCCGCTCCGTCCGACGCGGCCGTGCCGGAGCCCGTAGACAGGGCATGATCCGGCTCCTGTGCCTGGTCGCCGTGCTGGTGCTGGCATGCGCGTCCCCGGCCGCGGCGCACAACGTCTCGGCCGGGGCGGACCTGCGGATCGCCCAGACGATCGCGGGCACGGAGCTCACGGTGGTGATCAAAGGGACGGCGCGGGTCCCCGGGCCGCTGCGGATCGGGGTCATCGCCTTCCAGCCGGTCGCCGGCCTGCCGGTCGAGCTCAAGGTGCGGTCGGTAGAGGACGGCCGCACGGTCACGGGCGTGGCCAGGGCCGCAACCCGCGACCCGCGGTACACGGAGCTGAGGGTGGAGCGGACCGGGCCGCACGAGCTCACGCTGCGGGCCGGTGGCGAGGTCGCCGTGGTGCCGTTCCGCGTGCTCGTGGAGCACGGGTCCGGGGCGGAGTTCCTGATCTACGGCGGGTTCTTCGTGGCGGGGCTGCTGCTGGTGGGCGGGCTGCTCACCGGGGCGCTGTCCCGGCCGGGCCGCGCCGTGCTGCTGGGCGGCGGCGCCGCGGCCGGGGTGACGGTGGCCGTCATGGTCATCGTGTTCGAGCCGATGGTGCCCGCGGGGCCGCCCGACGGCGCGCCGCCCGTCGTGACGACTCAGGCGGGAGGGCGGCCGTTCGTGCAGGCGCGGATGGAGACGGTGCCGGAGCGGCCGGCCGCGGGAGAGGAGTTCACGTTGCGGGTCGATCTCGTCGACGGGTCCACGGGGCGGCCGGTGGACGACCTCGCGATCCACCACGAGGCGCTCGCCCACGTGATCGTCACCAGCGAGGACGGGCGGTACTTCCGCCACGTGCATCCGCTGCGCACCGCTCCCGGGCGGCTGGAGGTCCGGCTTCGGGCGGATCGGGCGGGGGCGTACGTGGCGCATGCCGAGCTGGAACGGGAGGACTCCGGCGGGCAACTGCTCATGGGCCGGTTCAGCGTCGGCGGCCAGGGGCCGGAAAGCTCGGGCGAGGGGTCGCGGGCCGCCGAGGACGGCGAAGACGGGCCGGGGGCAGATGCCGGCGACGGCTCCGGCGCTCAGCCGGACGCCGCCGGTGGGGGCGGTGCGGCGCCGCGGTTGCAGCCTGCCGTTCCCGTCGCGGGCCGGCCGGCGACGGTCGAGCTGGACGCCCCGGGGAGCGTGCGGCCGTGGCTGGGCATGGGCGGGCACCTGATCGTCCGCAGCCGGGACGGGTCCTTCCTGGGCCACGTGCACGAGATGGGCTCCGGCGGGTCCCGGCTGCGCTTCACGTTCACCTTCCCCCAGGGCGGACGGTATCTGGCCTGGGCCCAGTACGCCGTGGACGACCGGATCGTCACCGTCCCGTTCACGGTCGACGTCACCGCGTCGGAGAGCCCGCGATGAGGCGGATCGTGATCGCCGTCGCCCTCGTCGCCGCCGCGGCGGTGATCTTCATCGTGGGCCGGGGCCTGGGCGCCGAGCCGCTCCGGGTGAGCAGCACGGGCGCCCGCTACGCCGTCACCGTCGTCGTCGACAGGCCGACGACCGGCCGCGTCTCCGTCGAGGTGCAGGTGACCTCGGGTGACGCGGACACCGTGGCCGTGTCGGCGGTGATGCCGGACATGGGGCACTCCACGCCCGAGCTCACCGCCCGCGAGACGGCGCCGGGCCGCTTCGTCGCCGACGGCGAGCTGTTCCCCATGAGCGGGGCGTGGGAGGTGTCGATCCGGCTGGACGGTCCCGCGGGCGAGGAAGTGCTGACCGTCAACGCGCTGGTCACCGGATAGGGACGCTTCGCAAAACCCTGAAGCGTAGCGGAAAGTGCACCCGCCCCCCGCTAACCTGCCCTTTCATGACGTACGGCCCCTCTCAACCACAGTTCAACGCCCCGACTCCCCCGCCCGTGGTGATCGACGTCGGCCGCGACGCCAAGGTGAAGGCGCTGATCGGCGGCTCGGTCGCGGGCGTCATCGGGATCATGACGCTCTACTGGTCCTTCACGGGCCAGGTGACGGGCGGCTCGGACGGCATGGTGCCCGGCGTGGTCTTCGGGCTGATCTTCCTGTCCATCGGCCTGCTGCCGGTCATCGCCTGGCGCAAGCTGAACCGGCCCCGCCACCTCGTCTTCGACGCCTTCGGCGTGCGCTGGGACGACCCGCGGGGCAAGCCGTGGGCGGTGGCGTGGGCCGAACTGTCCGGGGTGGGCATCTCGCGCACCAAGCAGCGCCGCGTCCAGCTCGCCGACTACATCATGCGCAGGATCATGGTCCGGCTCGACCTCTTCCCCGCCGACCCGGGCTTCCGGGCCCGCCACCCGGACATGGAGCACCTGTGGGAGTTCCACACGGTCAAGAACGGCTACCGGCTGCCGCTCGGCTCGAACCCCAAGTACATCCCGGTCATCGAGCAGGCGATGCGGCGGTTCCGGCCGCAGGCGTACCTGGGCATCAAGGACGAGGGCTTCGTCGTCGGGCTGGTCTGACCGTTGATCACCGGTTTCGGTAGATTCTCCGTGACGGCTCGGCCTGCCCATCCGGAGGACGTTCGTGACCATTCCTGAGCTGACCGACGTGCACGCGGCGTGGCTGCCGCCGGAGGCGTTCCGGGCGATCGGCTCGCGCCAGGTCCTCGTGGGCGGCGAGGGGACGCTCGCCGAGACCGTGCACGACGAGGTCGCGCACGCCTGCGCCCGGCACGGCGGCAGTGTGCGGCGGGACGGCGACGGCCCGTTCGACCTCGTGCTGGCGTTGTCGGCCGTGGAGCGGCTGCCGGCCGGCGCGGCGGCGATCAGGGACGAGGCCGGCCGAGCCGGCGCGGAGGGGTACGTGCTCGCCCGGCGCGACGGCGTCACGGTGGTGCTCGCCGACGACCCCGCCGGGCTGCTCTACGGCTTCTACCACGTGATGCGGCTGGGTGAGGCGGCGTTCGAGGGCGAGCGGCCGGCGGAGCGGCACCGGCCCGCGAACGGGCGGCGCATGCTCGACCACTGGGACAACATCGACGTGCACCCGGTGATGGGCCAGGTCGAACGCGGCTACGCGGGCGGTTCGATCTTCTGGCATGACGGCGTCCTGCGCGAGGACCTCGCGCGCGTGCGGGCCTACGGGCGGTTGCTGGCCGCGTGCGGGATCAACGCGGTCGCGATCAACAACGTCAACGTGCACGCCAGCGAGGCGCGCCTGCTGACCGACCGGCTCGACGAGGTCGCCGCGATCGCCGCCGAGCTGCGCCCGTACGGGATCCGTGTGCACCTGTCGGTCACGTTCGCCTCCCCCATCGTGCTCGGCGGGCTGCCGACCGCCGACCCGCTGGACGAGGACGTGCGCCGGTGGTGGGCCGAGGCCACCGAGCGCGTGTACGGGACGATTCCGGACTTCGGCGGTTACATGGTGAAGGCCGACTCCGAGGGGCAGCCGGGCCCGTTCGCGTACGGGCGCACCCACGCCGACGGCGCCAACCTGCTCGCCGACGCCCTCGCCCCGCACGGCGGGGTCGTGCACTGGCGGGCCTTCGTCTACAACCACCGGCAGGACTGGCGCGACCGCTCGACCGACCGCGCCCGCGCCGCCCACGACCATTTCGCCCCGCTCGACGGGCAGTTCCGCGACAACGCGATCCTGCAGGTCAAGTACGGTCCCATGGACTTCCAGCCGCGGGAGCCGGTCTCGCCGGTCATCATGGCGATGGACCACACGAACGTGGCGGTGGAGTTCCAGGTGACGCAGGAGTACACCGGCCAGCAGAAGCACGTGTGCTACCTGGCCCCGATGTGGAGCGAGGTGCTCGGCTTCAAGCCGTGGGGCCCGGAGGACGGGTCGAGCGTGGCGACGAGGGCGGCCAGGGGCGGCCTGGTCGCGGTCTCCAACGTCGGCGACGACCCTTTCTGGACCGGCCACCCGCTCGCGCAGGCCAACCTGTACGCCTTCGGCCGCCTGGCCTGGGACCCGTGGCTGACCCCCGCCGACATCCTCGACGAGTGGATCGGCCTCACGTTCCCGCCGGGCCCGGAGCCGCTGCGGCGCGCCCTGCACGCGATGATGGACGGCTCCTGGCGGACCTACGAGCGCTACACCGCGCCGCTCGGCGTCGGCTTCATGGTCCGCCCCGGGCACCATTACGGCCCCGACGTGGACGGCTACGAGTACACGCCGTGGGGCACGTACCACTTCGCCGACCGGGACGGCGTCGGCGTGGACCGCACCCGCGCCACCGGGACGGGCTTCACCGGCCAGTATCCGCGGCCGTGGTCGGACGTCTACGAGTCCCTGGAGCGGTGCCCCGACGAGCTGCTGCTGTTCTTCCACCACGTCCCGTACGGGCACGTGCTGCACAGCGGCTCGACCGTCATCCAGCACATCTACGACACCCATTTCGCCGGGGTCGAGGAGGTGGCCGAGATGCGGGCGCACTGGGACAAGCTCGAGGGGTCGGTGGACCCGGCGCTGCACGGCCGGGTGCGGGAGCTGCTCGACGAGCAGCTCCGCTGCGCCGAGGAGTGGCGCGACCAGATCAACGCCTATTTCTTCCGCAAGTCGGGGGTGCCGGACGCCCACGGCCGGCACATCCCCTGATTCAGACGGTGAACCTTTCGGTCACCTCGGCGATCAGCGGGCGGCTGTTCCACAGCAGCGCCGCCGCGAACGCCGAGGCCAGGAGCGCCGGCAGCAGCTCGGTGGCGAGCAGCGTGGCGCCGCCCGCCACGACGAGCAGGGAGGCGTTGGCCAGGGTGACCTTGGGCGAGCGCATGAGGAAGTACGAGGCCAGCCGGGCCACGTCCACCGCCCGGAACTCGAACAACGACGTGATCACCAGCGCGTTGGCCACCCACACGATCGCCGCCGCCGCGACGAGCACCAGCAGCACCGCCCACCACCCCGGCACTCCGGCGGCCGCGAAGTTCGCCAGATTGGTCCCGATGACGGCCACCCCGGCCAGCCACGGCGCCCAGATCTTCAGCACCCCGCCCGCGTTGGCCCTGTAGCCGCGCCAGAACGCCGCCGCCGGGCGCAGGTCCGTCAGGTCGGTGCTGCGCCGGCCCAGCGCGTAGAGCGCGGCGGACAGGGCGGGGCCGAGCGGCAGCGCACAGAGGGCCGCCAGCGGCACGTTGCTCGCGTCGCTGCCGAGCAGGGTCAGCGCGACGAGGCCGGGCGCGGCCGTGACCAGGAACAGGCCCTCGACCACCAGCAGGGTGTAGATCAGCGCGGCGGCGCGCGAGAGCGGCCCCTCACCGAACCGCCGCCGCGCCGCCACCTCAGGCACCTCGCTCATCGGTCATCCTTCCCCGGCCCGGGCGGCCGTCTGCCATGGGCCTGGCCCGTCCGCGTCGATCAGCCGTGTTCCTTCTTGAACCGCTCGTAGGCGGTGGTGACCAGGTTGATGTAGGAGGTCATGTTCTTGGCCTCCAGCTCCTTGACGTAGGCGTCCCATTCGCTCAGGTCGCGCTCGCCGAGGATGAACTTGAGCGTGTTCTGCTGGACGTGGTCCTTCAGCGGCGTCTCCCACAGCGCGGCCTGCTCGCGCTCCTCGTCGGTGAACGGGTGCGGCGGCTCGACGGGCCACGGCTTCCTGGCGTTCATCACCTTCTGGAATGCCAGCTCCTCCTCGGAGAAGGTGGAGTGCAGCAGCTTGGTGGTGCCGCCGTAGGTGAACACGCCGTTGTGGAAGCCGAAGTCCTTCTGCAGGTGCTTGGGCGCCCCGGGGTTGAGGCCGACGAAGTCGACGTCCTCGGCGAGCTTGTAGGCGCCGGAGGCGTCCTTGGTGAACGTGGTCCCCTCGACGCCCCACTTGGCGAACTCCTGGCCCTGGTCGGAGTACCAGAGCCAGTCGATGAACTGCATCATGGCCACGAAGTTCTTGTTCTCCAGGGCCTTCTTGGAGATCATGACGCCGTTCTCGGTGCGGACGCCGATCTTGTACTCCCCGATCGGGCCCAGCGGCACCGGAATCTTGACGATCTTGGCGCCGGGGACGAGCTTGCTCAGCTGGGTCCGGTGGTCGTTGATCAGCGTCTGCGCGTTGGCGCTGATGACGAACGACTTGCCGGAGTTGAACTTCTGCTTGGCCTGCTCGTCCTGCTGCGTGAAGCTCTCCGGGTCGAGCAGCTTCTCCTTCACCAGCTTGTGCAGGTACTCGATCATCTGCTTGTACCCGGGCATGGCGCCGGTGTAGACGAACTTCCCGGCCGCGGAGTCCCAGGTCGCGTGCTGGTACTCCCACCCGCCCTTGGCGCCGTACGCCTGGGCGACGATTTTGAGCAGGTTGCCTCCCGGCGTGGGGACGCCCCACCGGTCGGTCATGGGATAGAGGTCGGGGTACTCGGCCTTCAACGCCTTGAGAACGGTGTACAGCTCGTCCCAGGTCTTGGGGATCTCCAGATTGTGCTTCTCCAGGATGTCGGTCCTGACCGCGAGGGAGTAGTCCACCCAGATGTCCTCGTGAAGCCCGGGCAGCAGGTAGAAGCGGCCGTCGGACTGCCGGAACGTGTTCAGCTCCGGCTCCAGGCGCCACTTGGCGACCTTGTCCTTGAAGTTCGGCATCAGGTCGAGGTAGTCGCTGACCGGCAGGATGGCGCCGGAGGCCACGAAGGCCTCCTCAGCCGGATGGTACGTCTTCGGGATGATGAGCGGGGCCTGACCGGAGCCCACCAGCAGGCCGCGCTTCTTCTCGTAGTCGCTGAGCGGCACCGCGACCGGCTTGAGGGTGACGTTGGTGCGCTTGGTCAGCTCCTGCCAGAACAGCCAGTCGTTCTTGAGCGGGTAGAACGGGTGGTTGTTGTAGAGGACGTCGAAGGAGATCGGCTCGGTGGCCTTGAACTGCTGGCCGACGCCGAAGCTCGCCATCGCGCCCGCCTTGTTCCCTGACACGTCGGCGGTCTTCTTTGCGGTCTCGCCCTCGCCGCAGCCGGCGAGGACGAAGGTGAACGCACCCAAGCCGACAAGCGCCTGACGTCGTGAGATCTCTCGCATGGGGGGATTCCTTCGGTTGACGGGGACGGCTAGCCCTTGACCGCGCCGAGCATGACTCCGGAGACGAAGTACCTCTGGACGAAGGGGTAGACCGCCAGGATGGGCAGGACGGTGAGGAGGATCGTCACCGACTGGATGTTGGAGGCCACCTGCGACGCCTCACCTATCACCGCGCCGGCGTTCTCCGCGCCGGTGGCGCCCGCGATGATGTTGCGCAGGTAGACGGTCACCGGGAACAGCTCCTGCTCGTTCAGGTAGAGGAAGGCCGTGAACCACGAGTTCCAGAACGAGACCGCGTAGAAGAGCAGCATCGTGGCGATGACCGCTTTCGACAGCGGCAGCACCACCCGCCAGAGGATGCCGTAGGTGCTGAGGCCGTCGATGGCGGCGGCCTCCTCCAGCTCCTGCGGCAGGTTCTCGAAGAACGTCTTCATGACCAGCAGGTTGAAGACGCTGATGGCGTTGGGCAGCACGACGGCCCAGATGGTGTTCGTCATCCCGAGGCTGTTGACCAGCACGTAGTTGGGGATCAGGCCGCCGGAGAAGATCATGGTGAAGACGGCCACCCAGATGAGGAACGTGCGGCCCTTGAGGTGCTTCTTGGACAGCACGTACGCGTAGCAGGTCGTCAGCACCATGGCGATGGCCGTGGCCACGACCGTGTAGACCACCGTGTTGCGGTAGTTCGTCCAGAACATCGGGTCCGCCGTCACGACTTCGTAGGTCCTGAGGCTGAACCCGCGCGGAAGGAGGTTGACCTGCCCGGTGACGATGTAGCGCTCTTCGCTGAACGAGCGGGCGATGATGTTGACGAACGGATACAGCGTCACGATCACGACGCCGGTCAGGATGACGGCGTTGATCCCTTGGAACACGCGGTAGCCGCGGCTCCTGGCCATCGTCACCATATGCTGGTCCCTACTGTGCGGCGGGAGATCAGGTTCGCCGACACGATCAGCACCACCCCGATCAGCGCCTCGAACAGGCCGATCGCGGCGGCGTAGCTGAGGTTGCTCGACTCGAAGCCCATGCGGTACAGGTACGTGGAGATCACGTCGGCCGTCGGGTACGTCAGCGGGTTGTACAGCAGCAGGACCTTCTCGAAGCCCACGGCCATGAACGTGCCGACGTTGAGGATCAGCAGCGTGACCGCCGTCGGGCGGATGCCCGGCAGGGTGACGTGCCAGATCTGCCGCCACCGGTTGGCGCCGTCGATGCGGGCCGCGTCGTAGAGCTGCTCGTCGATGGTCGTCAGCGCGGCCAGGTAGAGGATCGTCCCCCAGCCGACGGTCTGCCAGACCTCCGACGAGACGAAGATCGTGCGGAACCACTCCGGCTTCTGCATGAACGGGACGGGGTCTTCGCCGACGGCCTTCAGCATCTGGTTGATGGGGCCGTCGATGGCCGTCATCTGCATGACGATGCCGGCCACGATGACCATCGACAGGAAGTGCGGCAGGTACGACACCGACTGCAGGAACCGCTTGATGCGCTGGTTGCGCACCTCGTTGAGCAGCAGCGCCAGCGCGATCGGCAGCGGGAAGGTGAACAGCAGGGTCAGCGCGCCGAGGATGAGCGTGTTGGTGAACACGTTCCAGAACGTGGGGTCGCTGAGGAACATCCGCACGTACCGCAGGCCCGCCCAGGACTCGCCGAAGATGCTGCCGCCCGGCTCGTACCGGCGGAAGGCGATCACGTTTCCGATCATCGGGACGTACCGGAAGATCAGGAAGAACAGCAGCGGCAGGATCGCCAGCGAATACAGCCGCCAGTCGCGGCGGAGCGCGTGCCACCACGTGTCCGGCTTGGCGCGCCTCCGCCGGCCGGCGTCGGGCCGGGCGGGGCGCGCGTCCCGCGGTGGACCGTCCAGGGTCGTGCTCATCGCGCCCGTTTTCATGGCCTCACTCCGAGAGGCGGGCTCGGTGGTCATATGCCGCCGCCTTCCTCCGGTGTGACGGCGACCGCCGCCAGCAGCTTCCTGTCGTGGCCGACCTCGCGCTCGGCGCCGGTCAGCCGCAGCGGCAGGACCGCCGCGGTGTCGGCGCTGGAGCGCCCGAAGCGCAGCTCGACGTCGCCGGGCTCGACGATGCGCCGGCCGCGCACCCCCGTGAACGACGTGAGGTCGGCCGGGACCGTGAACGACACGCGCGCGGCCCGCCCCACCTCCAGCGGCACGCGGGCGTAGCCGACCAGCCGCACCACCGGCCTGGTCGTCTGCGCCACCGGGTCGTGCAGGTACAGCTGCACGACCTCGGCGCCGGGGCGCGACCCGGTGTTGCGCACCGTGATCTCGACGGTCGTCTCGCCGTCGACCGGCCACTCGGCCGGCCCGCGCACGCCCGCGTCGCTCCACTCGAACGTCGTGTAACCGAGCCCGTGCCCGAACGGGAACGCGGGCGTCGGGTCCACGGACGAGACCTCCGAGCGGCGTCCCAGCGGCGGCGACAGGTACGTCGAGGGCAGCGCGCCGGCGTCGCGCGGCACGCTGACCGGCAGCCGCCCGGACGGATTGACCGCGCCGGTGAGCACCTCGGCGAGGGCCTGGCCGCCGAGCTGCCCGGGGAAGAATCCGTAGACGACGGCCGCGGCCGCGTCGGTCTCCGGGCCGAGCGCGTACGGGCGTCCCGCGAGCAGCACCAGCACCACGGGGGTGCCGGTGGCGAGCACGGCCCGCACCAGCTCGCCCTGGACGCCCGGGAGGTCCAGGTCGACGGCGTCGCAGCCCTCCCCCGAGGTGCCGCGCCCGAACAGGCCGGCGCGGTCGCCGACGGCGAGCACGCACACGTCGGCCTCGGCCGCGGCGGCGACCGCCGCCGGGATGCCGGAGGTGTCGTCGCCGGTGATGGCGCAGCCCGGCACGTACGTCAGGCCGGGGACGAGCTCGGCCAGGGCCTCGCGCAGCGACGGGATCTCGACCCCCAGCCCTTGCTCCGGATGCGGGCCGACGTGCGCGGGGAAGGTGTAGCAACCGAGCATGGCCATCGGGTCGTCGGCGACCGGGCCGACGAGCGCGACGCGCCGCCCGGGCGCCAGCGGCAGCACGCCGCCGGCGTTGCGGAGCAGGACGATGGACTCGCGGGCCAGGCGCAGGGTGATGTCGCGGCCGGTCTCGTCGTCCAGGCGGAGCCCGTCGGGGTCCTCCGGAAGCGGCCGCCAGCCGGCGTCGAGGAGGCCCTGCTCGGCCTTCTGCGCCAGCACCCGCCGCAGGGCGCGGTCGATGAGCGCCTCGTCGACCTCACCGGCCTTCACCGCCTCGATCAGCGAAGCGCCGAAGGTGTCGACGGTCGGCAGTTCGACGTCGATCCCGGCCCGCAGGGCCAGCCCGGCCGCCTGCCCTCCGTCCGCGGCCACGCCGTGCAGGCGCTCCAGGAAGCGGATGGCGAAGTAGTCGGAGACGACCGTGCCGGTGAATCCCCACTCCTCGCGCAGCAGCCCGGTCAGCAGGCCCTCGTCGGCGGCCGGAGGGACGCCGTCGATCTCGGCGTAGGAGTTCATCACCGACCGGGCGCCGCCGAGCCGCAGCGCCATCTCGAACGGCGGCAGCACGGTGTCGGCCAGCTCCCTGCGGCCCATCGGCACGGGGGCGTGGTTGCGGCCGCCCCGGGAGGCGGCGTACCCGGCGAAGTGCTTCAGCGTGGCGACGATCCCGGCGCCCTCGAGGCCGCGCACGTACGCCGCGCCGACGGTCCCGACCAGGTACGGGTCCTCGCCGATGGTCTCCTCGGTGCGGCCCCACCGGTAGTCCCTGGTGACGTCGAGAACCGGGGCGAGACCCTGGTGAACGCCCGCCGCGCGCAGCGACCGGCCGACCTGCCCGGCCATCTCCTCGACCAGTTCGGGGTCGAAGGCGGCGCCCCAGCTCAGCGGCGCGGGATAGACGGTCGCCCGCCAGGCGGCGAAGCCGGTCAGGCACTCCTCGTGGACCTGGGCCGGGATCCCGAACCTGCTGGCCGCCACGATCTCCGCCTGGGACGCGGCCAGCGAGCGGGCGCCGGCGACGGGATCGACCGGGGCGGTCCCGAACGGGCGGGTCAGCTGCCCCAGGCCGTTGCCGATGACCGCGTCCCACTGCACGGTGTCCATGTCGTGCTGGTGCGGCGCGACGCCTCCCCCTGAGGCGTCGGCGCCGACCCAGACGCCGACCAGCTGGGCGACCTTCTCCTCCAGCGTCATGAGCGGGACGAGCGCCGCGGCTCGCTCTTCGGGCGACAGCCGGGTGTCCTGCCACGGCGGGCTCTCGCCGGACGCGGCACTAGTGTCGATTGGTCCTTGACCCCTCATGCCAACCTTTCGGCCGATGATGTAACCGAAACTTTCGAGAAGATCCGTTAATATTGCGGCAACTTAGGGGTCGCATTGAATCGTGTCAAGAGGGGTGTTGAGTGCCAAGTTGCTGACCTAGTTGTGACGTTAGCCCGGGTCACAGGGCTCGATCAAGGTGCGGCCACGACGGCAAATTGCCGGAAAATTTCGGAAAATTCAGCAAGTCGGACGCCACTGACAAGGTGCCGGTCAGACCCGCTTCCGGGGGCGCGACGACCCGCCCGATGCCGGTCGACCACCCTCACGAGGAGTCGGCACACGCCGCGCGCTCGTCGCCCCCGCGACCGCGGCCACCAAGCGCGGCGCATCCGGCCCGCCCGGTCCGGGCCGGACACTTCGCCGGCCGTCGGGCGAATCGCCGGCTCCGCCTAAGGAGCCTGATCGGGGTGACACCCATCGGTGCCGGCGCCTGTTTCAGCGGCGGTCCCTCGGCCAGCTGGGCGCGCGGCGTGGGGGCTCGGCTTGTTAGGCAAGCCGTTACTTGCATATTGTGTGTTCTGGCGCAGCCGGCTCGACGCCCTGGAACAACGGCTGGAGGAGAACCCATGATTCACGGAACCCTGGAAACGATCGACGGTCGCCCGGCGCTGCGCTTCGAGCGCACGCTCGCCTACCCGGTCGAGCGCGTGTGGCGCGCTGTCAGCGTGCCCGCAGAGCTCGAGCGCTGGTTTCCCGCAGCCGCCGACTGGACCCCGGCGGCGGGCGAGACGTTCGAGGCCGCCGGCGCGACCGGCGAGGTGACCGAGGCCGACCCGCCCCATCGCCTGGCCTGGACCTTTGCCGGCCAGCTGTACAGCTTCGACCTGGCCGCTCACGAGGACGGCTGCCGCCTGGTCTTCACCCACGTCATCGACGACCGCGACCTCGCAGCGCAGACCGCTACCGGCTGGGAGACCTACTTCTCGCGGCTCGAGCCCCATCTCGCCGGCGAGTACCTCTCCGAAGAGGTGGCACACGAGACGTGGGAGGAAATCCACGAACGCTACGTCGAGCGTTTCGGGGTCGACCCGGGCCCGGGCCGGCGCTTCGCGGCGCAGCTGCGTGCCCGCCCATGACGCCGGTCTCCGCGTCCACCACGTCCTGCCGCCGACGCCGCGCCCGGCACGCCGATCGACAGCAGACCCCGGCGCGTAGGACCCCCTCGTCCCACTGAGTGCCGGCCGAGCACGCCTGGCTCAGGTCGCCGGCCTCTCGTAGTCGAACCAGTCGAAGCCGGCGCTGCCCTCCGTGACGTACATGCCGATCACCCGTCCGGTGAAGCCGGTGGCGACCTCCGTGGACAGGTAGCGGCCGTCGAGCTGGGCCAGCAGGACGCCGCCGGCGGAGAAGGAGAGGGTGTCCGGGCCCCGGCCGGACACCCCGAGCGGTTCGGTGACCGGCCCGGTCGCGGTCGGCGGCAGGACGTCGTGGGTGCGGACGTCGATGGCCAGGGTGAGCGGACCGGGCGGGACCGCCCGCTCGGCCACGCACTGGCGCAGCGGCCCGATCCTGGCGATCACCCGTACGCGCCCGTCGCTCACCTCCAGGTCGTAGTGGTGGGCCTCGTCCATGCGCACCGACAGCCCCGCCCGGCCCGAGCCGGGGTCCAGGCGGGTGGTGACGCGGCAGTCGTGGTGCTGCTGGCGGCGGCCGACGAAGGTGTGGCCGGGACGGTCGAGGGTGGGGCCGGTGGCGTGCAGGGTCAGCCAGCCGGGGCGCTCGGTCAGCGACCAGCAGTCGTCGGGGCGGCTTCGCGGTGAGATCCAGTACGGCGCCAGGGCCTCGGCGTCGAAGTCGTCGCGGGCCGGTGTCTCGGGGAGCGGGTGCCAGGCGGCGGGCGCGCAGTGGCGTTCCTCGACGGGTCCGGCGACGGGCCAGCCGTCCTCCCACCGTACGGGGATGAGGAAGGTCTCCCGGCCGAGGACCTGGAACTCCGGGGTGAAGCCGCGGGGCCGGGTGCCGAGCAGCACCATCCACCAGCTGCCGTCGGCGGCCTGGACGAGGTCCGCGTGGCCGGTGCTCTGGACGGGCCGGTCGGTGCCGCGGTGGGTGAGGATCGGGTTGACCGGCCCCGGCTCGTACGGGCCGCGCGGCGAGCGGGCACGGGCGATGGAGACGGCGTGGCCGCGCTCGGTGCCGCCCTCCGACATGAGCAGGTACCACCAGCCGTCCACCCGGTACAGGTGGGGTGCTTCCGGATATTTCCCGCCGGTGCCCGACCAGATGGGGTACGGACCCTCGAGCACCTTGCCCTCCGCCGGGTCGATCCGCGCCACCTGATTGCCGGAGGTGGTGCACCAGCAGGAGCCTTCCTCGTCCCACGCCAGGTCGGGGTCGATGCCGGGCAGGTCGATCCAGATGGGGTCCGACCAGGGACCTTCGGGCCGGTCGGCGGTGACGAGGAACGTGCCGCGCCCACTCACGTTCGTCGTGACGAGATGGAACCGGCCGTCGTGATGCCGGATGGTCGGCGCGTAGACGCCGCCCGAGGCGGTCGTCTCGGCGGGCAGGTGCAGTTGCGAGGGCCGGTCGAGCGCGTTGCCGATCTGCCGCCAGTGCACCAGGTCGCGGCTGTGGAAGATAGGCACGCCGGGGAAGTACTCGAAACTGGAGCAGGCCAGGTAGTAGTCCTCGCCGACGCGGCACACGCTCGGGTCGGGATGGAACCCGCCGATCACGGGATTGTCGTACATGCGCACGGCGAGGGGCGTCCCTTCGGCAAGCTCGTCAGAAACTTTCGGATGAAATTCCGATCGTTAGTTCGCGACTCTAAGCATCCCCCGAGAAGCACGTCAAGGATCTTCAGCGTGGACGCCGAAACAGTCCTGGGTGGCCGCGAAACCCGGAGGCTAGACTGCCGGTCATGACGAGGCCCCTGACGATCGCGCAGCTCGCCGAGCTGGCGGGGGTCTCCACGGCGACGGTCTCCAAGGTGGTGAACGGCAGGGCCGAGGTCGCGCCGGAGACCCGCGCCGCCGTCGAGAGCCTCATCCGCCGGCACGGCTACCGGCGGCAGAAGCGGCGGGTCAGCCCGTCCGCCCTGGTCGAGCTCGTCTTCCACGCGCTCGAGGGCGACTACCCGATCGAGATCATCAAGGGTGTCGGGCAGGTGGCGCGCGAGCATCAGCTGGCCGTGGTGCTGTCGGAGCTGCAGCACCGGCACGTCCCCGGCCAGGGCTGGATCGAGGGCGTGCTGAGCCGCCGCCCGACCGGCGTCATCGCGGTGTTCTCCGGCCTGACCGAAGAGCAGCGCGACCAGCTCGACGCCCGCGACATCCCGCTCGTGCTGCTCGACCCGAGCGGCGACCCCGGCCACCGGCTCCCCTCGGTCGGCGCCAGCAACTGGAGCGGCGGGCTGTCGGCCACCCGCTACCTGCTGGACCTCGGTCACCGGCGGATCGCCATCGTCACCGGGCCGGACTTCGCGCTGTCCAGCCGGGCCCGCCTCGACGGCTACCGCGCCGCGCTCGACCGGGCCGGGGTGCCCATCGACCCGGAGCTGATCTGCGAGGGCGACTTCCTGGCCGGGGGCGGCCTGGCGCAGGCCCACCGGCTGCTGCGGCTGCCCGACCGGCCGACCGCCATCTTCGCCGCCAACGACGAGCAGGCCATGGGCGTCTACCAGGCGGCGTACGACCTGGGCCTGCGCATCCCCGACGACCTGAGCGTGATCGGCTTCGACGACCTGCCGGCGATCCGCCGGGCCATCCCGCCGCTGACCACGATCCGCCAGCCGCTCACCGAGATGGCGGCCGCGGC
The DNA here is from genome assembly GCF_008065375.1 of Nonomuraea sp. SYSU D8015. Classification (GTDB taxonomy): domain Bacteria; phylum Actinomycetota; class Actinomycetes; order Streptosporangiales; family Streptosporangiaceae; genus Nonomuraea. The sequence continues at coordinate 232,215 of NZ_VJYI01000017.1, read as the reverse complement.
CGCCACCATGCTGGTGACGCTGGCCCGCGGCGAGCCGCTGCAGCAGAGCCGGCTCGAGCTCGGCACGGACCTGGTGATCCGGGGCAGCACGGCCCCTCCGAAGGCCTGAAACTTTCGGCATCGGAGCCGACCGCGCCGTGTAGCCTCGGCGAGCCCGATGATCAGACTGGTTGACGGTTACTCTGCCGCACACTTCGATCATGAGGTCCTGACCCCTGCGGAGCATGTCCTCGTCGAGCACCGGGTGATGGGCTGAGGTCAACGTGCCGGCCGAGGCCCCGGCCGGCACGTTGACGGCGCGGGTCAGCCGCAGTGTTCGAAGGGACTGTCGTACGTGGCGGTCCCTGCCTTGCCGCCCCACCTGACGCACTTGTCCGCGGCGGCCGCGCGGACCGGCCCGGCGTAGTACGCGAAGTTGCCGCTGTCGGTCACCCGGGGCTTGCCCTTGACCTCCAGGTACGCGCTGACGGCGCTGGCCTGGCCGACCGACGTCTTCTTGATCGTGGTCGCGCAGTTGTTGCCGTTGGCGGAGTTGTACAGCAGGTAGGCGGTGCCCGCCGAGCCGAGGGGGGCCGAGTCGATCACCTTGTAGCCGCTGCCGCACACCTCCTCGGGCGTGTGCGGGTTGGGGGTGCCGCCGCTGCCGCCGGTCACGTACTGCATGAACTTGGTCCAGTTCCAGTGCGGGCCGGGGTCGGTGTGGTCGGTCCCGGGGACGGCGTGGTGGCCGACGATGTGGGTGCGGTCCTTCGGGATGCCGTACCGGTCGGCGATGTTGCGGGTCAGCGCGGCCGAGGCCCGGTACATCGCGTCGGTGAACCACGTGGCGTTGTTCACGTAGCCCTCGTGCTCGATGCCGACCGAGCGCCGGTTGTAGCTGCCGGCGTGGAAGGCGCGGTCCTTCTCCCTGACCATCTGGGTGATGGCGCCGTCGGAGGAGCGGATCACGTAGTGGGCCGAGGTCGGGTTCGGCCTGGGACCGTTCTGGAACCAGGAGATCGTCCCGGCGTACGAGCCCTGCGTCACGTGGATGACGATGCGGTCGATCTTGTCACCGGCCGGGCGGTTGGAGACCGCGTAGTTGCTGCTGTGCGCGGGCACCCACGTGGCGCCGGGGTAGTCGGTCTTCGCGGCGAACGTGTTGGGCGCGTCCAGGTCCTTGGCGTCGGCGTACGGGCCGCGCTCCGGCTCCACGGCGCGGGGCGGCACCGTGACGGTCTCGCCGTCAGGGGTGGTGGCGCGCACGCCCTCGGCCATCAGGTCGTAGACGGAGTCGGCGTACAGGCGGGCCACGTCGGCCGAGGAGGCGTTGCCGTACTTGGCGACCGCCTGGTACCACTTCGCCGGGTCCTTGCGGCCGGCCGCGGTCACCCCCAGGTCGTCGGCGAGGGCGCGCAGCACGGCGGCGCCGCCCGCGATGTTCGCCGCGTCGTCGGTCTTCAGCTTCGCGACGTCCTGGCCGGTCAGCTTGGCCGCCTGTTCCAGCGTGCGCGTCTTCGGGTTGCTGACCAGGTGCATCACGCCGTAGCCGCCGCTCATGCTGGGCTCGCCGTCGTGCCCGTCCAGGTGGGTCTCGGCGTAGGCGAGCGACACCAGCAGGTCGCGGGGCACCTCGTACGTGGCCGCCGCGCGGGCGAACGCGTCGGCCATGGGATCGGCCGTCGCGGCCGCCTGTCCCATGAACAGCGGCAAGGGGATCAGCGCGCCAGCCAGGAGCACGGCTGACCGGCGGAATCGGGGGTGCACAGATGTCTCCTCGGAAGGTCGGTACGCGAAAGAGGGAGCGGCCGCCGGTCACAGGAGGGGGACGGCGGCCGCTCCGGCCTGAAGGGGGTCAGTCGCAGTGTTCGAAGGGGCTGTTGTACGTGGCGGTCCCTGCCTTGCCGCCCCACTTGACGCACTTGCCGGCCGCCGCGGCACGCACCGGGCCCGCGTAGTAGGTGAAGTTCCCGCTGTCGGTCACCCGGGGCTTGCCCTTGACCTCCAGGTACGCGCTGGTGGCGCTGGCCGTGCCGAGCGACGTCTTCTTGATCGTGGTCACGCAGTTCTGGCCGTTGGCGGAGTTGAAGAGCAGGTAGGCGGTGCCCGCAGAGCCGAGCGCGGCGGAGTCGATCACCTTGTAGCCGCTGCCGCACACCTTCTCGGGCGTGTGCGGATTCGTCCCGCCGCCACCGCCGCCGCAGGAGTTCTTCGAGGTCAGCGTCTGGATCGGGTAGCCGAAGGTGACGCCGTTGAAGACGGCCTTGCGGATGTTGCCCGGGTAGCCGGTGCCCTGGCGGACCTCGTAGTGCAGGTGCGCGCTCATCCCGCTGTTGCTGGGTTTGGTCGTCTTGCCGAGCGTCCCGATCTTCTGGCCCTGCGAGACGCGGGCGCCCGCGGCGACGGAGCGGCTGTTCAGGTGCGCGTAGAACGTCTGCCAGCCACCCCCGTGGTCGATCTTGACCAGGTTGCCGAAGCCGTTCGCGGAGCCCTGGTGGGCCGAGATGACCACGGTGCCGGCCGCGGCCGCGACGACGGTGTCGCCCAGGTCGGCGTCCGGCGAGTTGCCCCGGTTGAAGTCGATCTCGTGGGCCCGGTGGGCGCTGCTCGCGCTGGAGTTGCCCGTCCAGCGCTGACCGCACGGGAAGGGAAGCTGGAAGCGCGGCGCCGCCAGGGTCGAGACCGGCGGGACGTCGACCATGTTCGGGGGATCGTCCGGGTGCGCCGTGGGAGACGGCGTCGGAGTGGCCGTCGCCGTGGGGGACGGCGTCGGAGTGGCCCCAGCCGTCACGATCGATCCCGCCGAGGCGGCCTGGCCCGACATGAGCCCCGCCAGCAGGAAAAACCCAACCGTAAGCACCCCTCTGGGTCTCATACGGATCCTTTCTGGATCTTACGAAGCGCTCTTGCTGGGGACCCAGATTGGGAGTACGGCATACAAAGAACATCCAAAATCGATATAAAGGCTCAGCCCGCTTGAACGACGACCCAACGAATTGCGGCAACCCCGAAAGCGGAGGAGTAGGTGCGTTCGTAGTGGCTGACCTGCCGAATTTCGGCATTCTCGGGCCTTTGCTGGTCCGGACGCCGGAACACAAGGTCCGCATCGCCGGCAAGAAACCCAGGCTGTTGCTGGCCTCACTGCTGCTCGAGGCGAACCAGGTGGTCGGCTCGGACGTGCTCATCGAGGTGCTGTGGCCGGCGAACCCGCCGTCGTCGGCCGTGGCGAACCTGCGGACGTACGTGAGCGCCCTGCGCGGCGCCGTGGGCGAGGCCGGGGCCACGATCGTGGCGCAGCCGTCCGGGTACGCGGTGGAGCTGCGGGCCGAGCAGCTCGACGCGCTGCTGTTCGAGGACCTGGTGGCCAGGGCGCGGGCGGCGGCCGGCACCGAGGAGGCGGCCGTGCACCTGCGCGGGGCGCTGGCGCTGTGGCGCGGCAACCCGCTGGGCGACCTGCCCGGCAGCCCGGTGTGGGACGGCCGGCTGCGCTCGCTCGCCCAAGCCCGGCTCGGGGCCGCCGAGGAGCTGGTGGCGGCGAAGCTGGCCTGTGAGGAGTACACGGCGGCGATCGAGGACCTGCGGGAGCTGATCGGGGAGCATCCCTACCGGGAGGATCTGTGGCAGCGGCTGATCCTCGCGCTGCACCGGAGCGGGCGGCGGGCCGAGGCGCTGCACGCGTACACGACGATCCGGCGGCAGCTGGTGGACGACCTCGGCATCGAGCCGGGCCAGGACCTGCGCGACGCCCACGCCGCCGTCCTGTCCGACGACTTCCCCCCGACCCCGGCGCCGCCGACGCCCCCCTCCCGGCTCGCCCCGCCCACCGGCGCTGCCCCCGCGCCTCCCCCGGGCACCGCTGACGCGCCTGCCCACACCGCCGTCCCGGGTGCGCTCTCCCTCGGCGGGAGTTCGCCCGCCGTGGTCCCGGGAACGCTGTCCCCCGGCGTGGAGTCCCCGGCAGTTGCGCCGGCTGCGCACTCCCTGGGCATGGAGTCGTCGCCCGTCGTCCCGATGGCGCTCCCCCTGGGCGTGGGATCGCCTGCCACCGACCCCGGCGCGAGCACGCCGGGCGCTCCCTCCCCCGGTGCGGGCGCTCCCCCGGCCGGTCTGCCGGCGATCCTCACGCACGGCATGCCGGTGCCGCATCAGTTACCCGCCGACGTGCCGGACTTCACCGGCAGGGGGAGGGCGGTCGCCGACCTCATCCAGGCCCTCTCCCCCGAGACGCGGGAGGCGGACGGTCCGCCGTCGATCGCCGTGGTCGTGGGGCCGCCCGGGGTCGGCAAGTCGGCGCTGGCCGTGCACTGCGCGCACGCCGTACGCGCCGGCTACCCCGAAGGACAGCTGTACCTGTGCCTGGACGGCACCGACAGCACCCCCGCCGACCCCGCCGACCTGCTCGCCCAGGCGTTGCGGGCGCTCGGGGTGGCCGAGGCGGCCCTTCCCTCCTCGGTGCACGAGCGGGCCACGTTGTACCGTTCGCTCCTCGCCGAACGCCCCATGCTCGTCCTCCTCGACGACGCCGCCGACGCCGCCCAGGTACGGCCCCTGCTGCCGGGCAGCGGCTGCGCGGTCCTGGTCACCAGCCGCCGCCGCATCACCGAGCTCCCCGGCGCCCTCCTGCTCGAGCTGGACGTGCTGTCCCCGGCGGAGGGCGTGGAGCTGCTGGGCAGGATCGCCGGCGCCGACCGGGTGTCCGCGGAGCGGGAGGCCGCGCGGGCCATCCTGGAGGCGTGCGGCCATCTGCCGCTGGCGGTCAGGGTGGCCGGAGCCCGCCTGGCCGGACGGCCCGGCTGGTCGCTGCGCGAGCTCCAGCGGCGGCTGGCGGACGAGGCGACCAGGCTCGACGAGCTGCGCGCCGGCGACCTGGAGGTACGCGCCTCCTTCGACCTCAGCTACCGCCGTCTGCCCGGCGAGGCGGCCCAGGCCTTCCGCGCGCTGGCGCTGCTCGGCCCGGCATCGGTGCCCGGCTGGGTGGCCGACGCCGTGCTCGACCGGCACCGCGCCGACGCCGTCGTGGACACGCTGGTGGACGTCAGCCTCCTGCGCCTGGTCGGGACCGACCCCCTCGGCCAGCCCCGGTACCGGCTGCACGACCTGGTCCGCTGCACCGCCAGGGAGAAGGGCGGCGGCGCGGCCGAGCGTCAGGCGCTCACCCGGGTACTCGGCGGGTGGATGACGGCCGCCGAGCACGCCACGTCCCGGCTGCCGACCGCGTTGTTCAGCATGACGTCGGAGGCCGCGCCCCGGTGGAGCCTGGAGCGGGAGACCCTCGGCCGCCTGACGGCCGACCCGCTGTCGTGGTTCGACGCCGAGCGGGAGTCGCTGGTGGAGGCGGTGCGGCTGGCGGCCCGCACGGGGCTGGCGCAGTCGGCGTGGGGGCTCGCCGCGACCCTCGTGCCCTACTTCGACCTGCACTGCCGTTTCGACGAGTGGCAGCTCACCCACCGGGTCGCCCTGGACAGCGCCCAGGCGGCGGGCGACCGGCGCGGCGAGGCGGCCATGCTGCGCGGTCTCGCCCAGGTCTGCCTCTACCAGGACCGGTACGCCGAGGCCGACGAGATGCTCCGGCGCGCCCGGGTGATCTTCCGGGAGCTGGGCGACGGGCGCGGCGAGGCGATCTCGATCTGCGGGCTCGGGGCGGTCAACCAGTTCTCCGGCCGGCATCTTCGCGCGCTGGGCTACTTCCGGCACGCGCTGGCCATGTTCCTCGCGATCGGCGATCCCAGCGGGGAGGCGTACGCGCGGCAGGCCATCGGCCGGGTGTACCTGTCGCTGCAGGACCTGCGCCAGGCGTCCCGGTGGCTCGGCGAGGCGCTGCGGCTGGCCGGGGAGCTCGGCGACTCCCACCGCGAGGGATGCGTGTCCATGCAGCTGGGCCGCCTGCACGACCTGGCGGCCGACTCCGACGAGGCGATGCGCTTCCAGGGGCGCGCGCTGGACCTCTTCGAGACCCTCGGCGACCGGCACTGCGGCGCGTACGCCCTGCAGAACCTGGGCGGGCTCCGCGCCGCACGCGGTGACCGGTCACACGGCTCCGCCGAGCTGCAGCGCTCGCTGGCGATCTTCCAGCAGCTCGGCGACCGGAGCGGCGAGGCCGACACGTTCCAGACGCTCGGCGAGCTGTACCGCTCGGCCGGCCGCGCCACGCTCGCCTCGCACTACCTCCACCGCGCCGGCGAGCTGCGCAGGCAGTTGCGCGAGGACGCGGCGCACCGCACGCTCAGCGCGTCATCCTCATGACGATCGGCCGGTGGTCGGACAGGTTGCTGGACAGCACGTCGCCGCCGGTGACGGTGACGCCCCTGGTGAAGACGTAGTCGATGCGGGCGCTGCCGAGGGTGGGCTCGTCGGCGTGCCTGGCGCCGGTGTCCAGCCAGCCGGCCTGGACGAACCATTTGGTCACCGTGTCGGTGGGCTTGGCGTTGAAGTCGCCGGTGAGGATCAGGCCCGTCCGGGTGCCGAAGTAGTCCAGGATCTTCCTGGCCTGCGCCTGCCGCCGCGCGACCGACTCGGCCGACAGGCCGGGAGACAGGTGCGTGGTGAACACCCGGATCGTGGCGCCGCCGCCCAGGTCGAGCCGCACACCGGCCATGGAGCGGTTGACCGGGCAGGTCGCGTAGTCGGTCAGCCGTATCGTCACCCGCTCCACGATCTTGTACTTGGACAGCACGGCGTTGCCCGCCGTGCCCGGCTGCGGGTCGTCGCAGGGCCCCACGTTGTCGCCCGCCCCGAAGTGCGCGTTGTCGCTGATGTGCCAGCCCAGCTCGGCGGCCAGTTGCCTGACCTGGTCGGCGTCCGGCCTGCGGTGGATCTCCTGGAGGGTGACGATGTTGGCGCCGCTGGCGCGGATCACCGCGGCCATGGCCTTGATGTCGGCGCTCTCACCGCGGATGTTCCAGTTGAGGACGACGAGGTTCGCGGCGGCGGAGGCGGGAGGGGCGGCCAGGGCCGCGGCCGCGAGCACGGTCGCCGCCGCGGCCGCCAGGATCCGTCTGATCATTCGCATGCCCGTGGATCTTACAGAGGATCTTGACGGGGCATTCCTGCTCAGGGTGTGGTGGCGCAGTACTCGCGGGCGCCGCTCGTGTAACGCATGCACACGCGGTCGCCGGTGACGAGCGGCGGGTAGGGCCGGAAGTCGCCGTGGAGTGCGGTGCCGCTGCTCCACGTCGCCAGGGAGCCCTGGGCGGGAGCGCCGTTGACGGTGAACGAGAAGATGGCCGTCTTGGGCGCGGGCTGGATCCTGAAGGAGGCGCTGTAGGAGCCGGGGACCCCCCGGATGCCGAAGCAGACCGGCGCCTCCGGGATGCAGTAGACCTCCGCCGCCGCTGGGGCAGGGGACGTCTCGGCGGTGGCCGCGCCGCCGAGGGGCACGAGGGCCGCGGTCAGGCCCGCGACGGCCCATAAACGGGCGCCGGACGGGCGGCGGGGCGTCGACGTCGTGTTCGCGCGCATGCGGTCTCCCTGACGATGCCGGTGGATTCCCTTCCGCAGGGAGCATCGGCGACCCGCCGCACTTCGTCAAGATCGCCTGTAACGTTCATGGACGCTCAGAAGCCGAGGGCCTTGAAGGCGCGGACCTGCTCGGTGATGGCGCGCTCGGTCGGCAGCCGCTCGACGGACGAGGCGCCGAAGAAGCCGACCACGCCCTTGGTGCGCGACAGGACGTGGGCGGCGTCGGCGGGCTCGGCGATGGGGCCGCCGTGGCAGAGCACGAGCACGTCGGGCCGGACGGCGGCGGCCGCGTCGCGCATGGCCTGGACGCGCTCGGCGGCCTCGTCCAGGCTCAGCGCGGTGCCGGCGCCGATGCTGCCCTTGGTGGTCAGCCCGACGTGCGGGACGAGCACGTCGGCGCCCGCCTCGGCCATCGCCCGCGCCTGGTCCTCGTCGAAGACGTAGGGGGCGGTGACGAGGTCGCGCTCGTGGGCCAGCCGGATCATCTCGATCTCCAGGTCGAAGCCCATGCCGGTCTCCTCCAGGTTCTGCCTGAAGGTCCCGTCGTACAGGCCCACGGTGGGGAAGTTCTGGACGCCCGCGAAGCCCATGGCCTTGAGCTGGTCGAGGAAGAGCGGCATGACCCTGAACGGGTCGGTGCCGCACACGCCCGCCAGCACGGGTGTGTCGCGGACGACCGGCAGCACCTCGGCGGCCATCTCGACGACGATCTGGTTGGCGTCCCCGTACGGGAGCAGCCCGGCCAGCGAGCCGCGCCCGGCCATGCGGTAGCGGCCGGAGTTGTAGATGATGATCAGGTCCACGCCGCCGGCCTCGGCGCACTTGGCCGACAGGCCGGTGCCGGCGCCCGCGCCGACGATCGGCCGGCCGGCGGCGATCGTGGACCGCAGCCTGTCGAGGACGTCCTGCCTGTTCACGTGGCACCTCCGGTGATCATGTCGTGGAGCCGGTCGGCCATGGCGCGGCCGAAGGCGGGGTCGTTGATGTGCAGGTCGAGCTCCTCGACGGCGACCGGGGAGCCGCGCAGGCCCTCTTGCATGGCCTCGAAGCAGGCGGCGTCGGCCTTCGGGTCGGCGAAGGCCGCACCGGGGGCGTCCAGCGCGGAGACCCCCTGCCGGGGCACGAACAGGGCCGTGGGACCGGTCGCGGCCCGGAGCTTGGCGGCCACGCGCCGCCCGAGCTCGCGCATCTCGTCGGGCGTGGTGCGCATCAGCGTGACAGTGGGGTTGTGGACGTACAGGAGGCGGTCGGCGAACGCGGCGGGCACGGTGTCACGGGGGCCGAAGTTGACCATGTCGAGCGCGCCGGGGGCGACCACCTGCGGCACGCCGTGCGCGCCGGCCGCGGTGAGCCGTTCGGAGCCGGCCGACAGCACGCCGCCGACGAGGTCGTCGGCCAGCTCGGTGGTGGTCAGGTCGAGCACGCCCGCCAGCATCCCGCTCGCGGCGAGCCCTTCCAGCGCCCGGCCGCCGGAGCCGGTCGCGTGGAAGACGAGCACCTCGTAGCCGAGCTCGGCCAGCCGCTCCCGGGCGGCGTCGACGGCGGGCGTGGTGACGCCGAACATCGACGCGCCGATCATCGGCCGGTCCGGCTCGCCCGCGGTCCGCGCTGCCCTGGCCAGCCGGTACGCCTGGCCCATGCCGGCGGCCGCGGCGGCGGCGTTGCCGAGGATGGCGCGCGACACCCGGTTGATCCCGGCGATGTCGACCACGCTGTACGTCAGGGTGACGTCCTTCGCCCCGACGTACGGCGACACGTCGCCCGCCGCCATCGTGGAGACGATGAGCTTGGGCAGGCCGATGGGCAGGTCGCGGACGGCCCGCGCGGCGATCGACGAGCCGCCGCTGCCGCCCAGCGCCAGTACGGCGTCCACGCGGCCGTCGGCGTGCAGCCCGGCCAGCACCGCGGCCGCGCCCTCGCCCATGGCGGCGACGGCGGCGCCGCGGTCGCCCCGCTCGCGCAGCGCCCGCACGTCGTGCCCGGCCGCCTCGGCGACCTGCTCGCCGGTGACGTCGGCGAGGAAGTCGTGGGGGCCGACGCCCGCGTCGACCACGATCACGTCGCTGCCCAGCTCCACGAGCCGGTTGCGCAGCCAGGCGTACTCCTCGCCCTTAGTGTCGAGAGTGCCGATCAGTACGACGGACGGCATGTGGTGCCTCACCTCTCTGCTCACCGGCCTTCTCCGCCTTGGTGAGCGGGTCGACGGCGCTCGGGAACCCCGCGTACATGCCCGGTGGGACGGGCTCCCACGCCCCTCTGGGGGTTCAGGGGAGGAAGCCGTGGCGCCGGGCGGTGACGACGGTTTCCATGCGGGTGTGAGTGCCGAGCTTCCGCATGGCGTTGCGGAGGTAGCTCTTCACCGTCTCCGGGCGGATGCCGAGCCGGGTGGCCGTCTCGGCGTTGCCGCAGCCGACGGCGACCAGGGCGAGGACGTCCAGTTCGCGGGGTGACAGCGGGTTCGGGTGGGTGCCGGCAGAAGGGCGGGCCAGGCGGTCGCACACGTCCTCCAGGCGGGCCCGGAGTCCGGCGTCGGCGATCTCCCGGGTGATGGCCCGCAGCTGGGCGTGGGCCTGGCGGACGGCCTCCCACTCCCCCGCGCCCGGGGTCTCGCGGGCGGCCCGGGTGATCGCCGCCGTCTCCAGCTCGGCCAGGCGGCGTTCGACCTCGCGGCGTACGGCCAGTTCGAAGCCCATGCGGGCGGCGACCTGCGTCATGGCGTCCACGACGCGGTCGCTGATCGACAGCGGCTCGCGGATGCCGCCGTACAGGACGCCGGACACGGCGCCGTCCACCGTGACGGGCACGGCCGCGATCGCCCGCAGCCCTTCCGCGATCACCGGTTTGTCGTACTCGTGGCTGATGCGAGGGTCGGCGGCGTAGTCGTCGACGGCGCCGGGCCGGGCCGTGGTGAGCACGCGGCCGCCGAGGCCGCTGCCCGCGCTGACGGCGAGGCCGCGCAGCACGCCGGTCAGGGTGCCGCTGAACTCGGTCAGCGTGACGCCGCGCCACCCGCCCGCCACCACGCCGCCGAACGCGACCGGCAGCCCGGTCGCCCGGCGCAGCCGTCCGACGGCGGTGTTGAGCGCCTCGCGTTCGCGGTCGGCGGGCGCGTGCGGTGCGGCCATGTCCTCCAGCATGGACGCGGCCGGCGGTCGGGGCTACCCCCGAACGGGGGTGGCGGCGGGTCCGGGGGCGGGGGATCCTGCGGGCATGGCTGATGCATTGCTCTCGTACGCCTCGGGTGTGTCCGCCGTCCCCCTGCTGGGCGAGACGATCGGGGAGAACTTCGAGCGCGCCGTGGCGCGGTTCGGCGGGCAGGAGGCGCTGGTGGACGTGGCGGCCGGGCGCCGCTGGACCTACGCCGAGCTGGACGCCGCCGTGAACGAGGTGGCGCTCGGCCTGCTGGCCCGCGGCATCGCCAAGGGCGACCGGGTGGGCATCTGGGCGCCGAACTGCGCCGAGTGGGTGCTCGTCCAGTACGCCACCGCCAAGATCGGCGCGATCCTCGTCAACGTCAACCCCGCCTACCGGGCCCACGAGCTGCGGTACGTGGCCGAGCAGTCGGGCATGCGGCTGCTGATCAGCGCCGTCGCGCACAAGACCAGCGACTACCGGTCGATGATCGGCGAGATCGGGTTCGCCGACGCGGTCTTCATCGGCGAGCGCGAGTGGGATGAGCTCGTGGAGAGCGGCCGGCGGGGCGACCCGGCGGCGTTGCGGGCGCGGGCGGCGGAGCTGGCGTTCGACGACCCGATCAACATCCAGTACACCTCGGGCACCACCGGCTTCCCCAAGGGCGCCACGCTGTCGCACCACAACATCCTCAACAACGGCTACTTCGTCGGCGAGCTGCTCGGCTACACCGAGCGGGACCGGGTGTGCCTGCCGGTGCCGCTGTACCACTGCTTCGGCATGGTCATGGGCAATCTCGGCGCGGCGTCGCACGGCTCGTGCGTGGTGCTGCCCGCGCCGGGCTTCGACCCGGAGGCGACGCTGCGGGCGGTGCAGGAGGAGCGGTGCACGTCGCTGTACGGGGTGCCGACGATGTTCATCGCCGAACTCGCCGTGTCCGGAGATTTCGACCTTTCCTCCCTGCGTACCGGGATCATGGCCGGCTCCCCCTGCCCCGTCGAGGTGATGAAGCGCGTCGTCACCGAGATGAACATGACCGAGGTCGCCATCTGCTACGGCATGACCGAGACCTCGCCCGTGTCCACGATGACCCGCAGGGACGACGGCCTGGTCCGCCGCACCGAGACCGTGGGCCGCGTCATGCCGCACACCGAGGTGAAGATCGTGCATCCGGAGACCGGCCTGGCCGTCCCCCGGGGTGAGCCCGGCGAGCTGTGCACCCGCGGCTACTCGGTCATGCTGGGCTACTGGGGGCAGCCGGACGCCACGTCCGAGGCCGTCGACGCGGCCCGGTGGATGCACACCGGCGACCTGGCCACCATGGACGGCGACGGCTACGTCGCCATCGTCGGCCGCATCAAGGACATGGTCATCCGCGGCGGCGAGAACATCTACCCGCGCGAGATCGAGGAGTTCCTGTACGGCCACCCGGACATCCGCGACGTCCAGGTGATCGGCGTGCCGGACGAGAAGTACGGCGAGGAGCTCATGGCCTGGATCGTCATGCGGCCGGAGGCCGAGCCGCTGACGGCCGAGCAGGTCCGGGAGTTCTGCGCCGGCCGCCTGGCCCACTACAAGATCCCCCGGTACGTGCACGTGGTGGACTCCTTCCCGATGACGGTCACCGGGAAGATCCGGAAGGTGGAGATGCGGGAGCAGGCCGCCCGCCTGCTCGGCACGTAGATCGAAAGGTGTACGCCGATCTCCTCAACACGCAGGAAGCCCGGAGGGCCGGCCTTTCACTAGCGTTTCCCCATGACCTCCGCCCGCAAGACGCTCATCACCGGCCTGGCCACTTTCGTCGCCGGCCTGGCGTTGTGGCTGTTCGGCCTCGACGTCGAGATCTTCATCTTCACGCCGTCGAAGCTGGGGGTGGTCCTCATGGTCGTCGGCGGGCTGGAGACCCTGTACGGCGTGCACAAGGCCGTGCGGGACTGATCGTCGGTCCGGCGCGGCCGGCACGCGGCCTCCGGGGTCGCGCCGGCCGGCGCCGCTCGGCACAAGACGCGCATATGCGGATCTTCTCGAGTGCGCCGCCCGCTTTCCACCCATGATGAAAACCATTATCGTTGCGGCGAGATCGTCGGCGACGAGGGGAGAACAGGGTGCGGGGACGAGCCGCGATCGTGGCGCTGACCGTGCTGTCAGCAGGAGCCCTGGCAGGATGCGGCGGCTCGCCCGAGGCCGGGGACGACACCGGCCGGATCACATTGGCGGCTCCCCGTGACCTGGTCGCGGGCCCGCAGGATCCGTACTTCACGCATCAGACCCTCCGCGTCTGGGAGCCGCTGGTGACCGTGGACGACCGGCTGCGGCCGGTGCCCGCGCTCGCCACGGCCTGGGCGAGCGCGGACGGCGGCAAGCGGTGGACGTTCACGCTGCGCGAAGGGGTGCGCTTCAGCGACGGGACGGCGCTGGACGCCGAGGCGGTGGTGGCCAACGTCAAGCGGTTCCTGCGGATCGCGCCCCGGCAGTCGGCGTTCTTCAGCCTCGACGCCGGGATGGAGGTCGCGTACGGCAAGCTCGGCGAGGTGCGGGCGGACGGCGCGAACCGGGTGACGTTCGAGCTGCGGGAGCCCGTGGCGGATCTGCCGGGGCGGCTGGCCGGGTTCTACAGCATGGTGCAGTCCCCGAAGGCGTTCGCCGCGTCGGGCGACTTCGCCGGCGACCCCGTGGGGACCGGTCCGTACACGCTCGCGCGGTGGGTCAAGGGGCAGGAGGCGGAGCTGGCCGCCAACCCGCACTACCACGGGGCCGCGCCGGCGTACGACAAGGTCGTGATCAAGGTGATCCCGGACGCCAACGCGCGGGTCGCCGCGCTGCGCGCCGGCGAGGTGGACGGGCTGATCGACAAGGGGGCGCTGCTGTCCGGGCAGGTCGCCGCCGTGGCCGCCGACAACCGGTTCAGGGTCGTGCGCAGTCCTTCGGCGCTGACGCACTATCTCACCTTCAACGGCTCGCGGAAGCCGTTCTCCGATCCGCGGCTGCGGGAGGCGGCGGAGCTGGCCGTCGACCGCCGGACGATCGCCGGCAAGCTGCTCGCCGGCACGGCGACGCCCGGTGGGGCGTTCCTGTCGCCGGTCTTCGGCGAGCTGAGCGATCCGGGCATCACGGCCGTCCACGATCCGGCGAAGGCGCGGGCACTGGTGAGCGCGGCCGGAAAGCCCGCGGCGCCGGTCACGATCCTCATCTCGTCGGCCGAGACCGGGCAGTTCCCCTACACCGACATGGCCGAGGTGCTGCGGGCGGCGTTCGAGCAGGCGGGGCTGCCGGCGAAGGTGACGGTGGCGGAGGCGACGAAGGCCGTCATGGAGGCCGGCGACTACGACGTCTTCCTCAGCGCGTACAGCGTGCCCAACGGGGACGCCGACTACCTGTTCCGCCGGTTCCTGCGCTCCGACGCCGCCTGGAACGTCGAACGCAGGCTCGGCTACCGCAGCGAGGAGTTCGACACGCTCGCGGATCAGGCGGCGGCCGAGACCGACGCGGGGCGGCGGCGCGATCTGTACCGGCGGGTCCAGCGGCTGCTCGCGGCCGACCGGCCGATGATCCCGCTGGCCTATCAGGACAATCCCGTGGTGACGACCGCCCAGGTCGGCGGCGTGGTGCAGAATGCGGCGTATGTCGTGGATCTCGGCAAGCTGACGCCGTCGGGCTGACGTGGGTTTCCTGCTGCGGCGCGGTGCGGAGACACTGCTCGTGCTGCTGGTCCTGTCGGTGCTGGTCTTCCTGCTGACCGCGCTGGCGCCCGGCGATCCGGCCGAGGAGATCCTGCGCCGGGGCGGGATCCAGCCGACGGCGGGCAGCATCGCGACCCTGCGGGCGGAGCTGGGGCTCGATCAGCCGCTGCCGGTCAGGTACGTGGAGTGGTTGTCGGACGTGGTGCGGGGCGATCTCGGGCGTTCCTACGTGGACCGCTCTCCGGTGAGCGGTGAGATCGCCGCCCGGCTGCCGGCGACGTTGCGGCTGGCGGGGGCGGCGGCGCTGGTCGCGGTCGGGCTCGCGCTGCTCGCCGCGTTCTGGCCGGGCGGGCGCGTCGTGACGGCCGTGGCGGTGGCGGTGGCGAGCGTGCCGCCGTACATCGTCGGGATCCTGCTGATCAGCGTGGTCGCGGTGGGCCTGCGGGCCCTGCCCACCGGCGGTGACTCCGGTCCCGGGGCCGTGGTGCTGCCCGCGCTGACGCTGGGGCTGGCGGGCGCGGCCACGCTGGCCCGGCTGCTGCGGGCCGACCTGGCGCAGGCGCTGGCGCTGCCCTTCGTGAGGCTGGCCGCGGCCAAGGGTCTGAGCGCGCGGCGCGCCGTGTCGGTGCACGCGCTGCGGGTGGCCGCGCCGAACGCGATCGCGGCGGCCGGCGCGGTGCTCGCCGACCTGGTGGCCGGGGCCGTGGTGGTGGAGACGTTGTTCTCCTGGCCGGGGGTGGGGCAGCTGGCGATCTCGGCGATCAGGCAGCGGGATCTGCCGGTGGTGCAGGCGTACGTACTGGTCGTCGGGGTGGCGACGGTGCTGGTGCTGGCCGTGGCGGACCTCTGCCTGGCGGCGGCCGATCCCCGGGTGCGGCGGTCGTGAAGGGCCGCGCCGTCCTGAAGGGCCGCGCCGCCGTTCCGGGCCCCGCCGCCGTGCGGGGACGGGCGGCGGGCGTGGGCGGGCGCGCCGGGGTCGCGTTGCTGGCCGGGGTCGTGGTGTTCTGCGGGCTCACGCCGCTCGTGTCGCCGTACGACCCGTATCTGCCGGATCCCGCGCGTGCGCTGCTGCCGCCGGGCGCGGAGCACTGGCTGGGCACCGACCAGCTCGGCCGCGACCTGCTCACCAGGACGGCGGCCGCGGGCGCGGTGTCCCTGCTGACCGCCCTCGCCGTCACGGCGATCACCACGGCGTTCGGGACGGTCGCCGGCGCCGTGGCGGGGCTGGCCGGTGGGGTGCCGGAGCGGCTGCTGCGGCACGCGTCCGCGGTGGCGCTCGCGCTGCCCGGGCTCACGTTCGCCCTCGCGCTGGCAGGCGTCCTGCCGCCAGGACCGGGCACGGTCGTGGCGGCGCTCGTCCCGTTCGGTTGGGTGAGCTGCGGCCTCGTCGCGCACACGGCGACCCGGCGGGTGGCCGCGTCGGGGTTCGTGCTCGCCGCCCGGGCCATGGGGGCGTCGCCGTCCTACCTGCTGCGCCGCACGATCGGCCCGCACATCGCCGGGCCGGTGCTCACGGTCGCCACCGCCGACCTCGGCCGCACGCTGATCGCGGCGACCTCCCTGAGCTTCCTCGGCATCGGGCTGCCCCCGCCCGCGACCGACTGGGGCGGCATGGTGAGCGAGGCCGTGCCGCTTCTCGTCGCCGCGCCCCGCCTGGCGATCGTGCCCGCTGTCGCGCTGGCCGTCACCGGCGTGGCCGTGGCGCTCGTGGCCGACGCCCGCCGGCTCAGCCAGGAGTGATCCGGATCGGGAGCGTACGCGGCCCGCGTACCTGGCCCGGGGCCCACGTCACCGCCGAGGGGTCAGCGAGCGTGAAGGCCGGAATGCGCTGCAGCCAGACCTCCAGCGCGACCCGCAGCTCCATGCGCGCCAGGTGGGAGCCCACACAGCGGTGGATGCCCAGGCCGAAGGCGACGTGGCGGTTGACCTCGCGGTCGATCACCACCTCGTCCGCCCGCTCGAACTGCGCCGGGTCGCGGTTGGCCGCCGGGAACGACAGCAGCACCCAGTCGTCGGCCTTCATGTCGACGCCGCGCCAGCGCATGTCCTCCTTGACCAGCCGCGCCATCGTCACCGGCGCGTACACGCGCAGCAGCTCCTCCATCGCGGTGGGCAGCAACCCCGGCTCGGCGACCAGCCGCTCCCGGTCGGCCGGGGTCTTGGCCAGGTGCCACAGCGACGCGCCGATCGCGCTCCAGGTGGTGTCGATCCCGGCGATGAGCAGCAGCGCCATCGTCCCCGCCACATGGTCGGGGGCCAGCTTCCGCCCGTAGAGCTCGGCGTTGATCAGGTACGTCGTCAGGTCGTCGCGCGGGTGGTCCACGTGGTCGCGGATCTGGGCCAGCAGGTAGTCGAACAGCCGTCCCATCCGCTCCATGCGCTCTTCGGGGGGCAAGTTGACGCCTTCGAGCGCGTTCTCGATGAACTCGCGGAAGCGCGGCCCGTCCTCCGGCGGGAAGCCGAGCATGTCGGCGATGACCCGCACCGGGATGTGCTGGGCGTAGTCGCGGGCGGCGTCGACGACCTCCTGCCCCTCCAGGGCGTCGATGAGCGCGTGGCAGTACGCCCTGGTCGCCTCCTCCCGCCGGGCGACCGCGCTCTTGGTGAAGGCCGGCAGCAGCAGCTTGCGGGCGTCGTGGTGGAAGGGCGGGTCGGAGGAGATCGGCGGCGAGCCGCCCATCGGCGCCAGCTCCTTGGGCGGCCGGAAGTTGCTCATGATGATCGACCGCGAGGAGAAGTGCTCCGTGTCGTACGCGATCGCCGCGACGTCCTCGTAGCGCGTGGGCAGCCAGCCGCCGCCGAACCGCTCGGTGTGCGCGATCGGGCAGCGCTGCCGCAGATCGTCCTGGATCGGATACGGGTCGGCCACCCACTCCGGCTCGAGGTGGGAGAAGTCGGTCGCCCAGTCCGAGACCGGACCGGTGATGATCTCGTTGCGCGTGCCGAGGGGCAGGTCTCCGCGCGTCTCCCTGAAGTCCTGGGTGAAGCGGTCGTCCACGGTCATGTCAGGCCTCCTCGTGGAGCTCTATCGCCCGTTCGGGACAGTTGGACACCGCCAGGCGCGCGGTGCGCTCGTCGCCGGGCGGGACGACGCCGGTGCCGGGCACGGTCCCGTAGCCCTCGTCGTCCTCGCCGAACAGCCCGGGGGCCAGGTCGTAGCAGCGGCCGTGCCCCTGGCAGCGCCCGGAGTCGATGCGCAGTTTCATGGCGTTTCCTCCTTGTGAGGCGGGGCCAGGGCGGTGACGACCCGGCTGAGCAGGGCGGCCCATTCCTCGTCGTCCACGGCGTGCAGGTCCGGCGTGACGAGTGCGCTGCCCATCGCGAGCAGGAGGCAGAAGTGCGCGAGCGCGTCCGGCGACAGCGCCGGGTCGAGCTCGCGGCCGGACTGCGCGACCCGGACGAGCTCGGCGATCCAGTCGGCCCGCTCGCCGACGTAGTCGCGCATCGGCCCAGCGACGTCCTCGTCGCGGCGGGCCGCGACCAGCGCTTCGACGATGAGATAGCCCTGCGGGTCGCGGCGGCGCGGCAGCCAGCGGCCGATGACCAGCAGCAACTCCGTCACCGACCGGTCCGGGTCTGCGGCGAACAGCTCGGCCAGCAGCCGCCGCCCGTGCGCCCGCAGCGCGGCCACCAGCAGAGCGGCCTTCGAGCCGAAGTGCGCGTAGAGGGCGCCGTTGCTCACGCCCGCGGCCGCGGCGATGTCGGCCACGCGGGTGCCGTCGTACCCGCGCCGGGCGAAGACGTCGGCGGCCGCGCGCAGGAGCCGCTCACGCGTCTCGGCGGCCGTCACACCAGCGATACGCCCCATAGATGAATTAAAAGTACGTTCATTTTTCTTCGTCAAGAGTCTGCGCGGATCCGGGGGCGTTGTCTGAGGCGCTTGCGGATGTCAGTTCGGCGTGGATCTTGAGAGGCTGCGTAGGGCGGGCGACCAGCCTCGTAGAAACAGTAAGGAAACAACCGCCGCTCTACTACTGATCCGCATGACGTACCGAACTTCACTGACGGCACTGGCCCTGGCGCTGGCGGGGTTGGCGGCGCATCCTTCCGCGGCGGGTGCCACCGCCACCGTCGCCGCGAGCGCGAGCGCCACCGCGAACCCCAGCTCGAGCTCCGGCGTGTCTTCCGTGCAGTGGAAATCCTGCCCGGCCTACACCGACGAGGTGATCCGGAGCCTGGGCGTGGCGGAGGACAAGGTTGCGGCGTTCCACTCCTTGATGAAGCGCCTGGAGTGCGGCACGGTCAGCGTCCCGCTGAACCATCGTGACCCCAGCGGGCGGAAGATCGACATCGCGGTGACCCGGCTGGCCGCCACGGACGAGGCCCACCGGCTCGGCGCCGTTGCCGTCCTGCCGGGCGGGCCGGGCAACAGCGGATACCTGGACCCGGTCCTGCGGGCCGCGCTCAGGAACGAGGAGATGGCGGGGCTCAACGAGCGGTACGACATCATCGGCTTCGACCCGCGCGGGGTCGGGAACAGCACCAAGGTCGCCTGCACCTTCTCGCCAGTGGGCCCGCGGGAGCCCGGCACGCTGACCAAGGAGGCGGCCAGGAAGATATACGACGCCCAGGTCGCCGCCAACCAGAAGTGCGGACGCTCTGACCCCGCCTTCCTCGGACAGCTCACCACCGAGAACGTGGCCAAGGACCTGGACCTGGTACGGACCGCGCTGGGTGAGAGCAAACTCAACCTGCTCGGCTTCTCCTGGGGCACCTATCTGGGCATGGTGTACCGCAGCCTGTTCCCCGGGCACACCGGACGGGCCTTCCTGGACAGCGTGGCGCCGCCGTGGACCCGTATTGACGAGCACGCCAGGGACAGCGCGGAGGCGGCCGAGCGCAACTTCGGGCGCATGGCCGCCTGGCTGGCCCGCCGCGACGGGACCTACGGTCTCGGTGCCACCGCACGGAAGGTGCGCGAGGAGGTGGCGAAGCTGGTCCGCGCGTACGACCAGAGCCCCAAGACCTACACCGACCTGCAGCGGCCCATCGACGGCTCGGCCGTCGCCGACCTGGCCAGCCGCAACTCGACCGAGTGGGTGCGCGCGGGCAAGGCGCTGGCCGAACTGCGGACGGCGACGGGCACCACCGTTCCGCCCGCCGTCAAGGAGCTGCTCGGCGCACCGATGATGGGGACGCCCGTGCCCGGCGCGCCCGAAACACTGAACAGGACCATGAACTTGGCCGTCGCGTGCAACGAGGACAGCAGCCGGGCCGGTTTCGACACCGCCTGGCATGACTACCAGCAGCTCGTGAAGCGCCATCCGGCGACCGGCCGGTCCTGGGGACTGCCTGTCATGTGTCCCGGCTGGCCGCTGCCGGTGCAGCAGGCCACGTTGAAGCGGAGCAGCGGGTCACTGGTGCTGGCGGGGCACCTGCACGAGTTCATGTCCGTCTACGACTGGACGCTGCAGACCCGGCGCGCCATCGGCGGCACCGTCTATACGGTCGCCGACGACGTGCACGTGTCGACCACCCGGGTGCCCAAGTGCGCCGCCGACGTGGTGCGGTACCTCGAGACGGGCCAGATCGGCAAAGGTTGCGAGGGCAGCGCTATCCCGAGCTGACCACCGGTCACCGGCCCGGCGACCTGCCACGGGTCGCGGGGCCCGATGCCCTGGCGGCGTCATCGGGGCGCACGGCCCGCCCGCCCGGGACCACGGCGAGCACCCGGTTCATCCCGTGCGGGGTGTGGGGGCGGTCTACATCATCGGGAGGGCTGCAGCAGGAGGGCGCATCCCGCAACCATCCAGCCCTTTCCCGAACCGCGCTCGGATTGGCACTGTCACTTTGAATGGCGTTCGGCCAAGCTGATGAGACATCGCTCTAAAGACAGTGCCCTGTTCAGCGATACGCGCCGCTGTCAGGTTCGGCGTCGCCAGACCGCGGCATACTCAGCGGCGGGCCGCCCGATCGGAGGCCAGGACGCGACGGCATCGATGGTCTGGGCCAGGTGCTCCCGCTTGCCGTGGTAGCGCTTCCGCCGCTTGCCTGAGACGAACCGGCGCCTTCCGGGCCGGTGGGCGGCGGGTCGGCGGACCTGGATCTCGGTGCCGTCCAACCGGAGACGCACGCCGTCGGCCTGGGCATAGGCGAAGACGTCGGCCAGGGTGCGCAGGCGGAACCGGGAGAAGGTAGCGAGGCCGCGGGCGGCCGGCAGCGGCCGGATCTCTCCGATGACCTTGGTCACGGTGCACCGGTCGACGTCGAACAGCTCGGCCAGGGCCGCGCGGGTGAGGTCCAGCCGCAGGTGCGCGAGGGTGACCAGGACCCGGTCTACGAAGACCAGCCCACGCCGGCGGCCCGCCCCTCGATCAAGGTGCCGAGATGTGCACGGGACAGGCCCGTGAAGGCAGAATGAGACAGGGCTGTACGCCTCGCTGATCGCACGCAACCGACGACGAGCTGGACATCGCCACTGTGATAGTCCTGGGGGATCAGGTCGAGTCGGGTAGCCCTCAGTCCTCGGGGTCGCGCAGGCCGACGCAGTCAAAAGCCCAAAGGGCCTCTGAGTAGACGAAGGTGCCCGTCATCCACGGCTCTCCTTTGGCGGCAATGCCGTCGCCGCGCTGGCCGGCGCGCCGGTCGACCCGCAGAAGGTGGCCGCTGTCTTGGCCGGGACCATCCCGTTGCCGGAGATCCCGGAGTTCCCCGGGGTCCTTGCGGCGCTTCAGAAGAAGGTCGCACTCCGCAGCGACCAACGCAGAGGCTCGCGACCATGTGGCTCACGACGCAGCCTCCTTCGTGCGGCATCTCGGCCATCCCTCCCAGGTCGACCGATCATGGGGATAGGAGTGACCGCTCACTTGCGGAAACGTTCTGACCGACCCGTATGAGGGCAGGACAGCAGGAGGTGCAGCCCGCAATGGTGGCAATCGCCTGCTGTACGGGCGGGCAGCGCCGAGGAGAGCTGGCGTCACGGCCTGCTCATGGCAGCAGTGCCAGCTTGCCCACGGTGCCCCGCGCTTCCATTTCCGCGAGCGCTTTCGGCCCCTCGGCCAGCTCATGGATGGTGGGCCGGCCGGGGCCGAGCACCCCGGCCGCGAGGAGCCCGAACATCTCCCCCATGACCTCGCCGAAGATCTGCGGTGCCGCCTGGATCAGGATGCCGATGTTCAGGCCGATGACGTGGATCTGGTGCTTGTAGACCAACTCCCAGTTGCTGATCGCCGCTTCGCCGCCGGCCACCCCATAGACGACGACCCGGCCGGTGACCCGCTTGGTCGCGGCCAGGCTGGCGTCGAGGGTGGCGCCGCCGACCGACTCCAGCACCAGGTCGACTCCCGCGCCGCCGGTCAGTCGCAGGACGTCGGCGGCGAGGTCGGCGCCGCGGGAGTCGATGACGTGGTCGGCGCCCAGGGCCCGTACGACCTCGTGCTTGCCTGGCGAGGCCGTGGCGATCACCGTCGCGCCGTAGTGCTTGGCCATCTTCACCGCGGCCTGGCCGGTCCCGCCGGCCGCGGCGTGGATCAGCACGGTCTGCCCGGCGGCGATGCCGCCCAGCGGTTTGAGCGCCGCCAGCGCGGTCGGCCAGTTCACGACCAGGCCCAGCGCCTGCTCGTCGGCCCAGCCCGCCGGCACCGGCAGCGCGGCGGCCGCGGGCAGCACCATGTACTCGGCGAAGGCGCCGCCTTCGATGCCGACGCCGATGACGTGGGCGCCGGGCTCCAGGGCGGTCACCCCCTCGCCGACGGCGGTGACTTCACCGGCGCCCTCGATGCCCGCCACATACGGAGGCTGCGGGCCACCTGCGAACGTGCCGCGGGCCTGTGAGATGTCGACGAAGTTGACGCCGGCGGCGGTGACCCGGATCAGGACCTCACCCGGGCCGGGGCTCGGCACCGGTGCGTCGGTGATCAGGCACAGGTCCTGCGGGCCGTTCAGTGACGTCTGCTGCAGGGCGCGCATGGTTGCGGGAATGCTCATGGCCGTCGGCTTTCTTTGTTTGTCGAACGACCAACAAATCGTGTCACGCCGCGCGACGCAGGTCAAGGTAAACTTGATCGAACGACAAACAAGTACGGAGACGCATCCCGATGGCTACTCGCGGCAGGCCGCGCACATTCGACCCGGACACCGCCCTGCGCCAGGCGCTGGACCTGTTCTGGGAACGGGGCTACGAGGGGACTTCGCTCAACGACCTGGCCCAGGCCATGGGAATCGCCTCGGCCAGCATCTACGCCTGCTTCGGCAGCAAGGAGGACCTGTTCCGCAAGGTCATGGCGCTCTACGGCACGACCTCAGGCGAGCCGCCCAGGCGCGCGCTGCGCGAACAACCGACCGCACGCGCCGCGATCCACGCCATGCTGCGCGCCACCGCCGATGAGATCACCCGCCCCGACACCCCCCACTACTGCATGCTCATCCTGGCCGCGCCGACCGGCGCCGTGGAAAACCACGCGGTCCGAGAGTTCCTGGCCGGCCTCCGGCGCGACATGCACACCACCATCAAAGACCGACTCGCCCGCGGCGTCACCGACGGCGACCTCATCGCGCCGCCCGCCGGCCTCGACGCCATCGCCCGCTTCTACACCACCGTGGTGCAAGGCCTGTCCATACAAGCCCGCGACGGCGCCGGCCGCACCGAGTTGGAAGCGGTCATCACCTGCGCGATGGCCGCCTGGGACACGCTCACGTCCGTGCCGTCGCACCAAGTGCACTAGGGGCTCCTCGCGCAACCAGGCCGTCCCACCCGCAGCCGCCGCCAGCAGGTCATACCCGAGCCATAGCGCAGCCGGTCATCCAGCCGCTTGCGCCCGGGATGCCGGAAGCGCCGCTGACGCTGGGGCAGCAACGGCTCGATCACCGCCCGGAGCTCGTCGCTGACCTCCCGCGGCTTCGCCCGCGCCACCTGTACTCCTCTTGCCACGACTACAGCGAGAGATCAAACCACAACCAAGATCATTCTGTCAGGCGCTCCAAAAGCACGGGCCGCCAACTCGCCTACTGGCGCAGCGTGAGCCTGACGTCCCGACTGAGACCCCCGGGCAGCGCATCCGCCATGGATCCGAGGGGCCAGATGGCGTGGGGGGAGGCGCCGCGACCGCTGCTCATCTGAATACGTCGACCGCAAGCCCCGCTGTCATGTTCAACGACGCCAGACAGAGGAGTACAGGACCGGCGAGCAAAGCTCTCGGTCTCAGATCGACGGCGGTCGTGAGGCGAACACGTCATGAGCCGTTCGTCCGGGATGGTGAGCGGACAGCAGCGCTTCGGCGATCGCCGAGCGGGCGTACAAGATGTACCTGCCGGTGCGGTGCGCGGTGCAGAGCCCGGCCCTGCGGAGCGCGGTCAGGTGCTGGTTGACTCCGGGCTCGGAGAGCCCGGTGCGCTGGGCAAGGTCGCGAGTAGAGGCGGGCTGGTCGAGTTCGCCCAGCAGGCGGGCACGCGTCCTGCCGAGTACGGCGGCCAGCGCCGCGGGCGGGTCGAGCTCGCGCCGCTCCCACAGGGTGGCGATGCCGCGGGGCGGGTAGCGCACCGTCGGCTGGTACGGCGGCGTGGTGACCGAGAAGACCCTGGGCGAGGCGAACACGCATGGCACCAGCAGCAATCCGAGGCCGCGCAGCGAGCGGGCGCCGGACACGAACCGATGCCGGATCCGTAGCGTCCCGTCCTCCCAGGTGACGGCCTCGTCGAGGTCCGCCAGCATGCGCTGGGCGCCGCCCTCGGCCAGCAGTCTGGCCCGGTGGAGGATCTCTCCTTCCAGCAGGGATCTGATCCTCGGCCAGTACGGCGCCATCGCGGCCTCCCAGTAGCGTTCCACCTCCTCCGCCAGCCGCTGGAGTCCCTGCTCCGGGTCGTCGTAGAGGGCTTGGACCCGCTTCGTGCGCGGACCGGGGACCTTCTCCAGATCCGAGCGGACCCGGTCGGCCGCGCCCCGCATCGTGGCCAGTTCCAGCTCAAGGTCCGGCATGGACGTCGACGGCGGGGTGCAGGTGAAGCCGGCGATCACGACGGTGGGCACCGGGACGAGGTCGGACAGCAGCCGCCAATCGACGTCCTGGAGACGGCGGCGCACCCGGTCGGCCCAGGGGCGCAGGAGCGGGTGCGCTGACGGGTCCTTCACTGCCCGGACGCTGGCCACCACCTCGCCGAGCGGCGAGATCGCGAAGCGGAGGTTGGCGATGTCCCGGGCCGTGAACGACAGGTCAAGAGTCACTGGATTCGCTTCTCACTTAATTGATGGCGCCTTCGATCGCATCTCAGCAGTCTGAGGGACATGTCGGCAACTGTGATGGAAGAGCCGCTGCTGCGGCTTCGCGGATTCCGGAACCTCTTCGTCGCCGGGGTGGTGAGCCAGTTCGGAAGCCAGATCAGCTACGTCGCGCTGCCGCTGATCGCCGTCACCGCACTGGGCGCCGGGGCGGGCGAGGTCGGGCTCCTCTCCGCACTCGGCACGCTCACGGTGCTGCTGCTCGGGTTGCCCGCCGGGGCCTGGGTGGACCGGGTCAGACGGCGACCCGTAATGATCACCACCGATGTCCTGCGGGCCGGGGTGCTGCTGTCGGTGCCGGTGGCGTGGTGGGGCGGGTGGCTGTCCATGGGGCAGCTGTACGTGGTGGCGGTCCTGGTGGGCGCCGGGACGCTGCTGTTCGACGTGGCCTCGATGAGCATCGTGCCCGGGCTGGTGGGGCGCCCGCGGCTGACGTCCGCCAACTCGCTGCTGGTGGGGACCAACGCCGGGATGGACATCGCGGGGCGCAGCGCGGCCGGGCTGCTCGTGCAGGTCGCGGGGGCGCCGGTGGCGGTGCTGGCCGACGCGCTGAGCTACCTGTGGTCGGCGGCCTGGCTTCGCGGCGTACCCGAGCCCGCCGGGACCGAGGCGCCCGCCCGGGAGCCGCTCGGGCGGCAGATCTCGGCCGGCGTCCGCTTCCTCTTCGGCAATCCGGTGCTCGTGGCGGCCCTGGTCCAGGGGACGATGGCCAACCTGGCGTTCCCGCTCTGTTCGGTGCTGCTGCCCATCGCCATCGTCGATCAACTCGGTCATCCGGAGTGGGTGCTCGGCGCCTACCTCGCCGTCGGCGGGCTCGGCGCGCTGGCGGGCTCGTCGGCGGCGCATCTGATCGGCCGCCACCTCGGCACCGGCCGGGCCACCTGGCTCGTCAGCCTGGTCACGGCGCCGGCCTCGTTCCTGCTCCCGCTTCTCGGCCCGGGGCCGTGGCTGTGGGTGGCCGCGGCGGCGTGGTTCGTGCTGACCTTCCGTACCGGGGTCAACAACGTGCTACTGGTCAGCCTGCGGCAGAGGGTCACGCCCGACGACATGCTCGGCCGGATGACGGCCACGATGCGGCTGCTGCTCATGGGGGCGATCGGTCTCGGCGGGTTGCTGGCGGGCGCGATCGGTGAGCTCTGGGGCGTACGTGCGGCGCTCTGGCTCGGCGCTGTGATCATGGCCGCCAGTTGGGTACCGATCCTCCTGTCCCCGCTCCGCCAGCAGCCCTGAGGCGATGCCCCGTCGATCGGCCCGGCAGGCGCACGGCGGGGAGAGGGCCAGCCTGAACATTGACTCCACCGCTCTCCTGCTCGACGCGACCACGACCGGGCCCCCGTGACGTCACGCCATTCCCGGATTCCCAGGGGTGCCGGGATGGCCGGCGCTGTTCGACGCTGGTCCGCTCACCTCGTCGCTGAGCCGGCGGACCAGACCCAGGCCCACCCCCGTGTGAGGCATCAGGGTGAGCCCGGCGAGCCGATGTCAGATCCGGGTCATGGTCGACGCGTATCCGCCTCCGCCGGGGTAGACCCATTCGCCGGTGACCGCGGTGTCGTCGGCACTGAAGGTGCCCTCGTAGTACGCCGGACTGCCTTTTGCGCCGCCCCAGATGGTCAGCTTGTCCCCGGTGACCTCGTAGACGTAGTCGAGGGTGTTGCCGGCCGAGTCGTAGAAGCGCGACACCACGTCCGCGCCGACCGGCTCGCCGAACGGGTGCAGGTTTCCGATCACTTCCAAGCCGATGACCGGCTGGCCGAACTGGGTGAGCTCGACGTGCTGGAGCAGGAAGAACCGGCCGGGCATCCATTCGTACCGCACGGTTCCCTCGGCGCCGCCGGTGACCGCCCAGGTGCCGACCAGGCGGTCCAAAGCCTTCAGCTCGGCGCTCGGCTGGATGATCTCAGACATCTCGTTCTCCTCGGTGACTTTTTGGTGAGTGCTTGCCGGTACCTCGGAGGCGGCCGTCGATCCTCGACACATTCGGCATGTGACCTAGATCACATCGCTGCTGTGTCGAGATCCCGGATCCGGCCACGAGGTACCGGCAGGAACCCACCAAGGAGGAAATCATGGCCACCGTCGCCGTTCCCGCCGTCCACCGCTCGTCCGATCACCTTCTGCTCGCCGGCTCCCTCGCCGGGCCGGTCTTCTTCACCTCGGCCATCGCTCAGATGCTCACCCGTGAGGGCTTCGACATCACCCGGCACCCGATCAGCCAGCTGGCCACCGGCGACCTCGGCTGGATCCAGATCACGACGTTCGTGCTCGCAGGCCTGGGCGGTCTCGCGCTGGCTGCCGGCATCAGGCGCACAATCACCGAGGGGGCCGGCCGACGGGCGCTGCCGGTCCTCGTCGGGATCTTCGGCGCCGGGCTGATCGCCGCCGGCCTGTTCACCATGGATCCGGAGAACGGCTTCCCGGCCGGCACGCCCGACGGGCCTGTGGCCCAGATGTCCTGGCACAGCGTCGTGCACTCGGTCGCGGCCGCGCTTTCCTTCACCGCCCTGGCCATCGCCGCCGTCGTGCTGACCGTCCGGTGCGTGCGCCGCCGGGCCGCGGTGCCGGCCGTCCTGAACGGCGCCGCCGCGCTCGTCCTGCTGCTGCCCGTGTCGCCGGACCACATGAGCATCCAGATCGCCGTCAACGGCCTGGTCGCCTTCACCTGGACGACCGTCCTCGCGCTGTCCCTGCGCCGCGCCGCCTGATGTCCGGCCCGGCGTACGATTGCCCAACCACGATCAACAAGAGGATCCATCGTGAAGTACCTGTTGCTCAGTTACACGCCAGTCGCCGCCTGGGACGCAGCGACCGCCGACACCCCTTCAGAGGAGGCACTGGCCGCGTTCGCCGCTTACCAGAAGTTCGAGCAGGAACTGATCGAGACCGGCGAGTTCGTCACCAGTGAGGGCCTCGGCCACCCCGCGGTCAGCACCACGGTGCGCAAGACCGCGGATGGCGTGGTGGCGACCGACGGGCCGTTCGCCGAGCTCAAGGAGGTCCTGGCCAGCTTCGCCGTGATCGACGTGGCGAACCGGGAACGAGCGGTCGAGATCGTCTCGCGGATCGTCGAGGTGCTGGGTGAGCCGGTCGAGATCCGGCCGATCATGGGCGAGGACTTCACGGCGTGACCGGTCGCGCCCGGAGACGCCGGTCCGAGGCGAGGGGGCAGGAGGGCATGCGAGCATGACCGCGGACGTCGAGCACCTGCTGCGGACGGAGGCGCCGCAGGTGCTCGGTGCGTTGGTGCGGCGCTTCGGCCGCTTCGACATCGCCGAGGACGCGGTTCAGGAGGCGCTGCTGGCCGCGAGCCGGGCATGGCCGGCCGACGGCGTGCCGGAGAACCCGCGCAGCTGGCTGGTCAGGATCGGCTACCGGCGGATGGTCGACCTGCTCCGCGCCGATCAGGCCCGGCGCCGGCGCGAGCAGGAGGCCGGAGTCGCCGAACTGGCCATGCAGGAACCGGCCCGCCAGGCCTCTCCCCCACAGGAGAGCGACGACAGCCTCGCCCTCCTGCTGCTCTGCTGCCATCCCGCGCTGAGCGCCACCTCCCAGGTGGCACTCACGCTGCGCGCGGTGGGCGGCCTGACGACCGCCGAGATCGCGCATGCCTACGGGACCGCCGAAAGCACCATGGCCACCCGGATCAGCCGCGCCAAGCAGCAGCTGGTCCGCGCTGGCGCTCGCTTCACCCCGCCGACCGACGCCGACCGGGACAGCCGGGTGGCCGCCGTGATGCAGGTGCTCTACCTGATCTTCAACGAGGGCTACACGGCCTCCACCGGAGGCCGACTCGCCCGCGTCGACCTGACCAAGGAAGCGATCCGGCTGACCCGCATGCTCCGCGACCGGCTGCCCGGCGACCCCGAGGTGACCGGCCTGCTCGCGCTGATGCTGCTCACCGAGTCGCGGCGCCCCGCGCGCACCGGCGGCGAGGAGGAGCTGGTTCCCCTGGAGGAACAGGACCGGACGCAGTGGGACCCCGGCCTGATCCGTGAGGGCACCGAGCTGATCGACAGCGTCTGGAGCCGGCGCGAGGTCGGCCCGTACCAGCTGCAGGCGGCGATCGCGGCAGTGCATGCCACGGCCGCGTCGCCGCAGCAGACTGACTGGCCGCAAATCGCGGCGCTGTACCTCTGGCTCGAACGGCTCACCCCGACCGCGCCGGTGCGGCTGAGCCGGGTGGTGGCGGTGGCCCAGGCATACGGGCCGGCCCGAGGGCTGGCACTGCTCGACGACCTCAACCGGCGCTACCGGCTGGATCAGGAACCACTGACCCGGCAACGAGAACGTGCAGTACGCGCCCACCTGCTGCAGATGACCGGCGACGCGGCCGCCGCGGCGAGGCTGTACCGCGAGGCCGCAACCCTGACCGGCAACCAGGTCGAGCGGCGATACCTGCTCGACCGGGCCGACCGCCTCAGCGGTCAGGTGCGGTAGCGGCGGGCGCCGGTGTAGCCGTCGACCCGCAGTTCGTGGGGCTGATCTCGGCGGCGGCGACGGCCCGGTTCAGCGCCACCATCGGGTCGCCAGTGAGCCGCTCCAGCAGCCCGTACAGGCCGAGGACCTGCGGGGTCAGCTCGGACAGCAGGTCCTCGACCCGCGCGGTCGAGCTCACAGATCCGCGCCCGGCACGGGTCCCATGAGCCGGCGCACCTCGATCCGGTTCCGCAACGGCTCGCCAACGGGTCCGGGCGCCGCCGGCACCTGCGCAGCGATCTCGATCGCACGCGCCTCGGACTCCACATCGACCAGCTGGTAGCCGGCCAGCACCTCCTTGACCTCCGTGAATGGCCCGTCGATGACCACCGGGCCGCCCTGCCCGTCGACGGTCACGATCTTGGCCAGCCCCGGCGCGGTGAGCGCTTGCCCGTCCACCAGCTCACCATTGTCGATGAGCCGGACATCGGACCCACGCCGAGGCCGCCGTCGTACTTGGTCAGCAACATGTACCTGGTCATGGTCTCCTCCTCAGCTCTCGCGCACCGCGCCCTGGCGTGCCAGCAGCAGGTCCTCGACGGCCTTGGGGATGGTGGTCTCGAAGTCCAGCAGCTTCGCCCAGTCCGGCTCGAGGGTGATGAGGACCATCTGGTCGTACAGGGCCCGCACCCCCTTCTCCCAGCCCTCGAAGTGCTCGGCCGGGGTCACCTTCCTGGACGCTTCGACGTAGGCGTCCGGCACCCCGTCGACCAGCTCGAGCCGCACCGCGCCGCGGATCAGCAGCACCCGGGGCGGCCATTGACCCTGAGTGTCGACGGTGACCGCCACCCTGGGATTCTGTCGCAGCGCCGGGACCTTCGCCGACGTCGGCACGGTGGCCATGACCACGTGCTCGCCGGTCCACAGGAACCCGATCGGGATCACCCGCGGCGCACCGTCGACGCCGACGTAGGCCAGCCGCGCCGGGATCGACGACCCCAGCAGCTCCTGCGAGATCGGCTTGGCCAGCACCTCGGCGACCTCTTGGCGGTTCATGTGCTCCTCCCTTGTCGATTCGCGCGCGCCCAACCTGGCGCATTCGTCAGTCAGACGGAGCCGGCCGCGCGTTCTCGACATGGTCGCCTCCTTTTCACGCAAAAAAATCGGTCTCATGATCACCGCCAGTACCCGCCATCGGCAAGCCGCGTTCCCGAGCGGGAGCCGGGGGGACGCGGCGGCCCGGTGGGCCGCCGCGTTCGGGAGGGTGCGGGGTTCACGCGGCGGGGGCGGCCGTCTCCTCGTCGCGGGGGAAGAAGGGCAGCTCGATGTAGACGCGGCCGGCGGCGGCGAGGATCTCCGAGGCGTCGTCGACCGGCGGGTGGATGGCCTGGTTGATCCCCTTCTTGATGACCGCGCCGTCGGCGCCCGAGGCCATCACCCTGCGGTCCCAGCCCCGGGTGAAGAGCCCGCCGGCGCCGCCGAGGTCCAGGCAGGTGACGTACGGGCCGGGGGTGAAGTCGCGCGGCGGCACGCCGAGCAGGTCGGCCGCCGCGTTGTACCCGGCGACCTTGCCGAGCGGGGTGGCGTGCTGGCAGGCCTGCATGACCGTGTGCTCGGCGTCGAACGCCGCCGCGGCCGCGTCCCCGGCGACGAACACCTCGGGAAGGGCGCGCAGGTGCTGGTCCACCGGCACCCGGCCGAGGTGGTCGAGCTCGTCGGAGATCTGCCGGGTGAGCTCGCCGGCCCTCATCCCCACCGACCAGACCACCGCGTCCGCCTCGACCCTGGCGCCGTCGGACAGGACGGCGTATCCGTCGCCGACCTCCGTCACCGTCGTCCCGAGGCGGTATTCGATGCCGAGCTGGTCCAGCGCCGCCTCGATCTCCTTGCGCGGGCCCGGGCCGAGCGGGGCCGCGAGCACCCGCGACCGGTCCACCAGCAGCACCCTGCCGCGGTCGGCCAGAGCGGTCGCGGCCTCCAAGCCGACGAATCCGGCGCCGACGACCACGGCGGAGTAGTCCTCCCGGCCGCGCAGATGCTCGGTGAGCCGCCGGGCCCCGTCGAGGGTGTCGATGTCGAAGAGCCGTTCGGCGCCGGGCAGGCCGTCGGGCGGGAAGAGCTTGCTGCCCGCCGCCAGCACCAGGCGGTCATAGCCGATCTCCTCGCCGTCGGCCACCACCACGCGGCGGGCGGTGTCGATCGTGCTCACCGTGGCTCGCAGGTGCTCGACGCCGATCGGCTTGAGGATCCTGCGCAGCTCCACCTTGGCCAGGTCCGGCTCCGGCTCGTACAGGCGCGGCCGCAGCACCAGGTGGTCGTTCGGCGCGATGAGCGTGATGCGCAGGTCCGCCTCTCCGCGTGCCAGCGCCGCACCCGCCGCGCTCCACACGCCCGCGAAACCGCCTCCGATGATCACAACGTGTGCCACCGTCTTGTCCTCTTTCCACCTTTGCCCCCGGGGGTCGGGGGGTTCGGCAGGGAGACAAGACGGCGGGCTCAGGTGTGACCGAGGAGGGCGAGCTTGTCGGGATTGGCCAGTCTCCTGAACGCCGTGATCCGTCCGTCGGCGATCTCCACGGTGTCGAGCCAGACCAGCTCGCCGTCGCGGTAGGTCGCCAGGGCCGCCTGCCCGTTCACCTCGATGATCTCGAACGCGTCGGGGCGCCTGATCTCGATCTGCCTGATCGCCAGCAGGGCGATCCGCTCCGCGCCCAGGACCGGCCGGCGCGCGGCGGTCACCTTGCCGCCGCCGTCGGCGACATAGACGACCTCGGGGTGCAGCAACTCGACGAGCCCGGCCATGTCCCCCGCGTCGGCGGCCGCCTTGAACGCCCTGAGCACGCGTTCGGTCTCGGCCCTGGACGCCCGGGGCCGCTCCTCGACCGCGGCGACCCGCGCCCGCGCGCGGGAGGCGAGCTTGCGGCAGGCGGCGGGCGTGCCGCCGAGCACCTCGGCGATCCGGCTGAAGGGGAACGCGAAGACGTCGTGCAGCACCAGCGCGACGCGTTCGGCCGGGGTGAGCGTCTCCATGACCACCAGCATCGCGGTGCTCACCGACTCGTCCATGAGCACCTGGGCGGCGGCGTCAGGCCCGGTCACCAGCGGTTCGGGGAGCCAAGGCCCGACGTAGGACTCGCGCCGGACCCGCGCCGACTGCAGCACGTTGTACGACGTCCGGGCGGCCAGGGTCACCAGCCAGGCCCGCAGGTCCCGCACCCCGGACAGGTCGGCCGCGGCGGCGCGCAACCAGACCTCCTGCGTCACGTCCTCGGCCTCGGCCACGGAGCCGAGGATCCGGTAGGCCGCCCCGAAGACCGCGGGACGATGCGACTCCCAGTCGGCCTCGGCCAACGTGCCGGTCGGCTCCACCCTCGGCCTCCTGCCCCTCGGACCAGCGATCGACCTCCGATTCTAGGAACCGATCTCCTGGCCCGGACCCTCGGCCCGTGCCCTCCCCTACCCCCCGAGCTGGTCGCGCAGCCGTGCGCAGGCCCGCGTGAAGCGGTTGCGTCCCGGCCCCGCCGCCAGAGCCGTCACCTCCGGGATCGGGCCGCACGCACCCGCCCAGGCGGCGGCGTCCGCCGCGAGCGTCATCGCCTCCACGTGCACGACGGACGGCCGCTCGCCCTGGCCGGGCAGCAGGACGGGCAGCAGACTCGTCAGCATCCGCCACACCTCCGCGTAGGCGCCCTGCCGGGCGGCCTCGGCCAGCACGGCCACGACCGGGCGCGGCTCGACATGCGTGCGGCTCGTCAGCAGCGCGAGCTGCCGGCCCACCGTCTCGGCCGGCAGTCCGCCCCTGGCCGCCATCCGCACCAGCAGCGAGACGGCCTCCGGATGCCGCTGGGCCACGAAGTGGGCCAGGACGACCGCCGTCGCGTCACCGGCGGGCCCGTCGGCGTCGATCAGCCTACGCACGCACTCCGCGTAGACACCGAGGTGACGGCCCAGATCCGGCAGGTAGTTGACGGCCACGACCTCCCGGTGCGAGGGCAGGATCCCCGGCCACCAGCCCATCGCCTGGCCGTCCTCGGGCCAGAGCCTGCGCGGCTCGCGCAGCAGCTCGTCGAGGAGGTCGTGGCCGGTGGGCGCTGCCCGTAGCACCGGCACGAGGCGGAGCTCCCAGACGCGGTACCCCGGCTCGCGTTCGTCGTAGAAATAGTCCGTGGCGCCCTCCATGTAGGCCCACCGCAGACCTGCCTCCGGGTCGTGCAGCCCGCCCCCGGCCATCCACCCGGCGGCGACGGCGGCGGCCCGCGAGCCGAGCCCGGCCGCCCGCGCGGCCGCGGCGGGGTGCGCGCCCCTGCGCAGCCGCAGCAGCGCCTGCAGCAGGTCGGCGGTCAGCGGTTCGACACCGGCGGCCGCGCACGCCGCCAGCCGGTCCACCAGCACGTCCGGGTCGAGGTGGCCGGTCAGCACCGTGGGGGTGGCCAGCAGCACGGGCGGCAGCGCGCCCTCCCGCAGCGCCAGGTAGAGCTCACTGAAGCGGTGCAGCAGGAAGAAGTGCGGCGGAGCGACGCGTCCGGGCTGCGGGAGCCGGTTCCGGCGGCGGGACTCCGCCGCCGGGTCGGGCGGCTCGGGCCTGTGGAACAGCGGGCGCGGCCCGGCGTACGTGACGCCGATCCGGAACGCGCGGGGCTCGCCGGGCCCCGGCTCGGGGACCGGCAGCCCGTCGCGCATGGCGGCCACGCGTTCCTCCGACACGCCGATGCCCAGAAGCCGTTCGAAGACCTCCTCGCGCACGTGCTCGGGGAACTGCGCGAATGCCGGCTCCTCCCCCGGCTGCCCGGGCTCCTGTGGTCTCCCGGGTTTTCCGGCTTCCTGGGGTTCCTCCTCGTCGGCGTCCGGCACGACCCTGACGCGCACCCGGAAGCTCGCCCCCGCCCACGGATCGACGGGCTCGGGTGCGGGCACCCCGGGGTCGGAGCCGGGCGCGATCAGCTCCATGGCCAGGGCGGCGATCCACTTGCTGGGGTCGAGCCAGTGATCGTGGCGGAACACGTCGGGGTAGGCGCCGCCGAACTCGGCCGCGAGCGTCCGCCGCAGCTCCTCACGGTCACCGGCGGCCTGCGCCACGAACGCCGCCAGCCACCGCTCGCCCTCCACCCACTCGTACACGTCCCGCCCCAGCCGCACGGTGGGCTCCGGGAACGGCTCAGGCGCGACGGGCGTGAGCGGCGGCGGGGTGAACACCTCGGCCTTCTCCGGCTCCGGCACGTCCCCGCCGAACACGGCGGCGACCCGTGACCCGAGGGCCGGCGGGAGCAGGGGCACGGCCTCGGCGAGGACCTGTCCGGCCGGAGCGAGGACGGTGGCGTACCGGAGTGCGAGCCGGGCGGCCCGCCCCTGGACCTCGTAGGAGGCGTGCCCGAACGCCGCCGCGAGCGCGGGCGCCGCCTCGTCCGCAGGCGGCAGCTCCTCCTCCAGCCAGCGCAGGCCCGCCAGGGCCAGTTTGGACTCCGGGCGGAAGGTCAGCGCACCGACGGCCTCGGCCGCGTCGGCGCTCTCGTGAGGGCCGACGCGCCGCAGCTGCGCGAGCGCGAGCTCGGCGACCGTGCCCGGCGCGGCGGGCAGCAGCCGCAGGTAGTCGCGGGTCCGCGCGGCGACCTCCTGCGGCGTGGGGTCCAGCATTCGGTGCAGCCGGACGAAGAAGCGCAGGCCGGCGGCGTCCCCGCCGCGCAGGAAGCGGCGCAGGCAGCCGTCGAGCAGGTCCGCGCGCGAGACCCGTCCGGTTGCCTGCAGGCGCCCGATCATGGCCAGCCAAGGGGTGGGCCGGGGTTCGAGCCGCTCCTCGCGCAGCACGCGCCCGGCGCCCTCGGCCTCGAAGATCCGCGGCAGCAGCGGGCCGATCAGTGGGTCGTCGGCACTCGGCCGGGCCCTGAGCCAGGCGGTCACCAGCGGGTCGTGCTCGGGCGGCGGAGCGCCGCAGGCCCGCAGCAGCGCCAGCGCTAGCGAGGCGTTGCGGTCGTCGGCTGTGCGGATCCTCCTGGCCAGCCGGGCGGCCACGTCGGCCTGCCAGGCGGCGGGGCGGGCGGTGAGCACGCGGAGCACCTCGTCCGTCCCGCTCCAGGGACCGGTGAACTCGCGGCGGGTCAGCCAGGCGACCGCGGCGGCGGCCCCGGACAGGGTGCCTGCGCCCGCGACGCGCAGCGCCTCGCCGTGCCCGCCGATCCCATCGCCGGACTCCGTCTCGTCGAGGTCGAGCATCCACCGCCTCCCGGCACGGCGGTCGGCGGCCTCGCGCATCTCCTTGCGCAGCTCGGGCAGCCGGCGCGCCGCCCCGGCGCGCTGGTCGTCGCTCAGGTCGAGGACGTGGTCGGCCAGGTCATGGGATCTGCGGGCGATGACAAGCTCACGGACCCGGGCCCAGGCCGTCGTGGAGTCGGAGATCACGGTCATGGAAGCACCCTAAAGATCAACTCCGACATGTTCGGGTGCCATCCTGATCACAACTGGGTCATGACCGACAACCGCCACGTCGCCCTGGACTCCCGGCCGCCCGCCGTAGCGGGCCCATCGGACCTGACAGGCCGCCTATCAGTCATAGGCGCATTCACCGGCGTTTCCCGGGCCTGAAGAGCAGCGCGACCGCCGCCGGCAGGCGATGCGGCGTTACGGTCGTTGACCCCTTGGGCGGCCGATGTTTGACTCGGCCCGGTGTCGAACAGATCCTCGGCTGCTCGCGCGGCGGCACGGCTGCCTCGCGAGCCTGGCGTCTATCGGTTCCGCGACCGGCACGGCCAGATCCTTTACCTGGGGCGCGCCACCGACCTTCGGAGCCGGGTGCAGTCTTACGGGGGCGACCTGCGCGATCGCGCGCACCTGGCGGAGATGGTCGCCCAAGTCGCCCGCGTCGAGGCGGTGGCGTGCGACTCGGTGCACGAGGCCGCGTGGCTCGAGCGCAACTTGCTGGAAGCCGACATGCCACCCTGGAACCGCGGGCTGGGCGGTGAGGAGACGTCGATCTACATCCTGGTCGACACGCGGCCGCACACGGCCGGGGTGCGGCCCAGCTACGTCGCACGGTTCGACGGCGTCGTCGGCTTCGGTCCCTACCTCGGCGGAACGAGAGCACGGCAGGCCATCTCGGGGCTGCACCGGGCGTTCCCGCTGTCATACACGCGTGACCGGCTCACCGCCACCGAACGCGACATCGCGACACGGCGCGGCATCGGCCCGCAGTCCAGAGAACGACTGGCCGCGGCCGTCATCTCCGCGCTCGATGGGACGAACGCCGAGGCCGCGCTCGAAGCGCTGACAGCGGCCCGCGATCGTGCGGCGGGGGCGCTCAACTTCGAACTGGCCTCCCGGATCCACGGAGAGCTCGCCGCGCTCGAATGGGTGACGAGCGTGCAGCGCGTCACCGTCGAAGGCGGCGGCGACCATGACGTATGCGGCTGGGCGGACGGCCTCGCCGTCACGTTCACCATCCGCGGCGGGCGCCTGAATGGATGGGACCAGCGCGGGTGCAGTCGCTCGTCCGTCGCCCGGGCGAGCGCCGTCACGCCGCCTGAATGGGCCGGGTTCGCCCAGCGCAATGCCGAGCTGGCCGCAACGCTCATCCGAGCCTGACCGGGACGCCCCCGGGAAAAGGAGGTAGGGGCTCAGCAGTCCGCGCACCACGTCCATTCCAGGCGTCCGCGGAGAGGTAGCCGCCCTGGGCGGATCCTCCACACCTTCCCCGGGAACAAGCGTGATCGCCGCCATCTAGTTGTGCCATGCAACGAGATGGTTGTATGGTCGAACCGTGGCGGATGAGCGTGAACTGCAAGAAGCCGTGGGCCGGTTCGTCCGCGCCTTCGGCCTCCACCAGCCCGACCAGACCCCCTGCGGGCGGCCCATCCCGGTATCGGAAGCCCACGCGCTGGGCGAGCTGGCCAGGGACGGCGCGCTGCGGCAGAGCGAGCTGGCGCACCGGCTGCGTCTGGAGAAGAGCACGACCAGCCGCTTGGTCACGCAGCTCATCAACCGGGGCTGGGCCGAGCGCACTCCGGCCCCGGACGACGGGCGCGGCGTGCTGGTCCAGCTCACCCCCGCCGGAATCAACGCCGCGGAGCAACTGGCCAAGGCCAGAGCGGCCCGCTTCTCCGCGATCCTGGACCGCGTCCCGGAGAACGAACGCGACGGCGTCCTGCACGCCCTGGAAATCCTCACGGAGGCAACGGATGACCCTTAGGAATCAACGCATCTCGCTGCTGGTGGCCGGCCTCGCCGTGGTCGCCGTCGCATCGGCCGGATACGCGCTGAGCGGCCAGAGCGAACAGCCGGCGACGGCGGCCCGCCAGGCGGAGATCGCCGCCAAGAGCCGGCAGGTGATGCCCTTCGATCTGGACCGCACCACCCACCGCTTCACCAAGTCGGCCACCGGCGGCCTGCAGACGGTCTCCGCGGACGACCCCGCCGACGCCCAGCAGGTCGAGCTGATCCGGGAGCACCTGGCCGAGGAGGTCGCAGGCTTCAGCAAGGGCGACTTCGGCGACCCGGCGTCCATTCACGGTGGCGAGATGCCCGGTCTGCGCGAGCTCGAAGCGGGCCATGACCGGATCGACATCCGCTACGCCGACACTCCCGCCGGAGCCCAGATCACCTACACCACCTCAGACACATCGCTGATCAAGGCGCTGCACGCCTGGTTCGACGCCCAGGTCTCCGACCACGGGCAGCACGCCGAACACGGATGACGCACCCCACCCCATGCCTGGCTCCCCTCGTTCGTGGCTTCAGTCACCCCCTATCCATTCGCCCATCTGCGCCGCGCTGGCTTCCGGATATACCCAACCCTCGTAAGGTTCCTGCCCCATCTGTCGCAATGAACGAAGGAGACCCTGAGAGAAGATGCCCTCGCCCGGGCACATTACTGCATTCTTAATACCTAACCCACGTACCGTTTAGCAGCTCGGACGTTGGGATCGGGCAGTCGTCCGATCCTGACGCGACCGGATCCACTCCTCACCGCCCCAAAAGGCGACCGGCCCGCACGCGGCGTCACCCCCTCCGGCCGTTTCTCCTGGATGTCCGGATCCGTGCGACAGCTGTCCTTGTGGTCGCTCTGGGCACGCGGCGAGACTGGGCCGATGACCGACAGTGGGGGCTGTGAGGTGATCCTCGCCGTGGCCGACGGAGTGTTACTGCTCGATGTGGCCGGGCCGATGCAGGTGTTCAACGATGCCGGCGGGTACCGGGTGCGGTTGGCCTCGGTGGACGGACACCCCGTTCGCACCGATGTCGGTGTCTCGCTGAGCGTGGAACTCGCCCTGTCCGATCCTGACCTCGCGGTGGACACGCTGGTCGTGCCGGGCTACCCGAGGAAGACGTTCAGTGCCCTGACGCCCGCGCTGGCCGACGGCGTGCGGCGGCTGGCGCCTCGGGCGCGACGCGTGGTCTCGGTCTGCACGGGTGCGTTCCTGCTCGCCGAGGCCGGCCTCCTCGACGGCCGGCGGGCCACGACGCACTGGGAGGCCTGCGCCGCGCTCGGGGCCCGCTTCCCGGACGTCACGGTCGAGCCGGACGCCATCTACGTGCGGGACGGCCCGATCGTCACCTCCGCGGGCGCCACCGCCGGGATAGACCTCGCGCTCGCCCTCGTCGGCGAGGACCACGGCGAGGACCGGGCCCGCTCGGTGGCCAAGCACCTCGTCGTGTTCCTGCAACGTCCCGGCGGTCAACGCCAGTTCAGCGCCTGGAGCGCCGTCGCCGCCCCCCGCAACGCCACCGTACGCCGGGCGCTCGACCTGGTCGCGGCGGACCCGTCCGGCGACCATCGCGTCATCACGATGGCCGCCCATCTCGCGATCAGCGAGCGCCACCTGACGCGTCTGTTCCGCCGCGAGCTCGGGATGACGCCAGCCCAGTTCGTCGAGCGGCTTCGTGTCGAAGCGGCGCAGGCACGGCTGGAATCCGGCGACGCCGCCATGCCGGAAGTCGCCACAGCGTGTGGATTCGGCTCGACCGAGACGATGCGCAAGGCGTTCCTGCGAGTGCTCGGTGTCGCCCCCTCGGCGTACCGGAACCGCTTCCGGCTCTCCACCCACAGGCCCCTTCCTGATCGTCACGTCAGAGGGGAGTGACCATGTCCTTCCCCATGTCCTTCACCATGTCCTGCCGCGACGTGCTCACGACCGGCCTGGCCGGCACCGCGGCCGCATTAGGCGGCGCGCCGGCGCAGCGCGGCCGGCTGCTCGCGCATGGTCGGTCCCTGCCCGCCGCCGCCCAGGCGGGCCGGCGCGTGAGCGTCGAGCCCGTCGAACTCCGCGCCGTGCTGCGCGTCGTGGTCGCCGCCGTGCTGGGTGTCGTGGCCCGGTCCGTGTTGCCCACCGTGAGCCTCAGCGGCGTGGTCGTGGTGGGCGTGCGGCAGGATCCGGTAGGCCGACGCGGCGTCGCCGGTGCCCAGCAGTCCGGGGCGGGTACCGGTGGCGGCCGAGGCAGGGTCCCGTTCAGGCGGACGATCAGCCGAGGACGAGCGGGAGTTTCGCGGCCAGTTCGCCGACGGCGGCCTTCTCCGCGTCTGTCGGGGCCCGGCGTCCGGTGCCGATCAGCAGCGCGTCCTCGTCGGACAACGAAGGGGGGAACGCCGCCCCGGCGATCTGTTCCAGCATCTCGCGTGAGCGGGCGAGCCCCTCGGCGGGCGGTCCGGCCACGTCCGGGAGGTGTGCGATCAGGTCGAGGTGGTGCAACGTCCATTCCAGGACGTATGCGGAAAGGTAATCGCCCACGGTGAGGACCTGGTCGCGGGTGCCGACCCGGAGGTCCGGGTCGGCGAGTTCGGCGGCACGTCCGGCGGCGGACCCGACGTCGTCGAGGTGGAACTTCAGCAGCCACGGCTCCCCGTACGCCGCCGCCAGCCGGACGATCAGCGCGTCGAGCGGGTCGTCGCCGGTCGGCGGCGTTCCGGCGACCTCCCAGTAGGTCACCGCGTCGCGGGTCGGTTCCGTTTCGGCGGGGGTCACGAGCGTGATCAGGACGTCCTGCGCATCGATGATCAGGTGACACACCAGGTCCCGCACGAGCCAGCCGGCACAGCCGGAGGGCTGTGCGAAGTCCTGGTCCGGGAGTTCGGCGACCGCCGTGCGCAACGCCGTCCACGAGCGTGAGAAGAGATCCACATCGGCACGGTAGTTCGGTGCCGGAAGAGCGGACAAGCGTATGGGGCCGGTCAAGTCGGGTGACACCCGGCGGCGAAGGCGGCCAGGACGCCGGCCTGGAAGCGCGTGCGAGCGCCGAGGCGGGCCATCAGCTCGGCGATGCGCCGCTCCGCCGTGCGGCGGCCGACGCCGAGCTGGCGGGCGATGGCCTCGTCCGTGAGGCCGGACAGCAGCAGGGCGATCAGCCTGCTGTCGTCGCCGGGCCGGTTGCGGGCGGGCGGGGCCAGGCGCAGGGGCAGGGCACGCCGCCACAACCCCTCGAAGAGCGCGATCAGGGCCTCCAGCAGGCCCGACGGGTGGACGACGAGCGCCGTGGCCGCGTCGGCGGGGTCGTGGGCGAGCAGGAGCAGCGCGAGCCGGTCGTCCACGATGTACAGCTTCAGCGGCAGGGCGGGCAGCACCCGGGCCCGCTGGCCGGCCTCGACCATCTCCTCGATCTGCCGCAGCGCGCCGGCACGGGCCACGAAGTCGCGTTCGTAGATCATGCGGCTCGTGACGCCGCGGTCGAGCAGTTCCCGCTGCGCGGCGACGCTGCCGAGGCGGTCGAAGTACGGCGGTTTGGACAGGCTGCGCAGGTGATGCCGGGCCGCGCGCTGGATCTGGGCGTGCCGCTGTTCGACCGCCCGCCGGCCGGTCACGATCTCGACGACGGCCGGCGGGGTACGCTCCCTCGCGCGTTCCTGGAAGGCCTCCTCCAGGCTGCGGGCACGTTCGCGGGCCCGCGTGAGGCCGCGCTCGGCGGCGAGCAGGAGGGCGTCGAGCGCGATCTCCGGCGCTACGGCGGTGTAGCGGGGCGGCGGGCCGGGCGCGGTGCCGAGCAGTCCCTTGTCCTCGAGGGCAGAGAGGAGGCGAACCAGGTCCGTGCCGCGCGTCCAGGCCGCGGCGAGCTGGTCGAGGGTCGCCGGCGACCGGTCGAGCAGCAGCTCGTAGAGCGCCTCTTCGTCGGCGTCGAGCCCGATCACGCCGAGCGTGCCCCCGCCAGCCTCACTCGCGCCGGGCACGTTCTCACCGGGCTCGCTCGCACCGGACACGTTCCCACCGGACACGTTCCCACCGGGCCCGCTCGCACCGGGCCCGCTCGCACCGGGCCCGCTCGCACCGGGCCCGCTCGCACCGGGCCCGCTCGCACCGGGCCCGCTCGCACCGGGCCCGCTCGCACCGGGCACGGCCACATCGGGCACGCTCCCGCCGGATGCGGCGCCGTCCGGGCCTTGTGCGTCGGGGCCGGTCACGGCTCGGCCAGCCAGCCTCGGGCGGCGGCCTGGTAGCCGGCCTGGAAGCGGGTCTGGGCGTCCAGACGGGCCATCATGGCCCGGACGTGGCGGCGTACGGTGCGGTCGCTCCAGCCCAGATGCGCGGCGATCGCCGCGTCCGTC
The DNA here is from genome assembly GCF_008065375.1 of Nonomuraea sp. SYSU D8015. Taxonomy (GTDB): domain Bacteria; phylum Actinomycetota; class Actinomycetes; order Streptosporangiales; family Streptosporangiaceae; genus Nonomuraea. The sequence continues at coordinate 190,820 of NZ_VJYI01000017.1, read as the reverse complement.
AGCCCGGCGGCGAGCAGCGGCAGCAGATCGCGCCGCGCGTCGGCCGCGCCGGGCGCCGCGGCCAGCCGCCCGCGCCGCACGTGCAGCGGCACCGCCCGCTCCCACTCCGTCTCGAACAGCACCGACAGCGCACCGAGCAGCGCCGGGTCGCGCACCACCAGCGCGGACTCCCCGACGTGCCCGTCGTGGCGCGCCGGCAGGATCGCCTCCGGCCGGTCGCTCAGCACGAGCTTCAGCGGAACGTCTCCGACGCGGGCCTGCTCGCCGGCCGCGACGTAGCCGGCGATGGCGGCGAGCGTGCCCGGCGCCTCCATGGCGCGCCGGTCGTACAGCACCCGGTACTCGACCCCCCACGTCAGCAGCTCCAGCTCGGTGACGTTGCCGTCGGCGGCGTACGGCGGCGCGTCGAAGACGCGGACCTGCCGCCGCGCCCCCCGCTGGAGCAGCTCGAACCGGCGGAGGACGGCGTCCCTGCCGGTCACCACCTCCACCGGCCCGGCGGCGCCCGGCTCGGGCGCGGGCCGGTGGAAGCGCGCCGCGAGCCGGGCGATGCGATGCCGCGCCCCGGCGAGCTCCCGGGTGCGGGCGTGGATGAGCGCGTCCAGCCCCAGCTGCGGGGAGATCGCCGCGTAGCGGGGCGGATCCCCGGGCAGCCGGGTGATCAGCCCGAGGTCCTCCAGCGTGGCGGCGGTGGCGGCCTCGTGGCCCAGCTCGCCGGGGGTCGCCGGGGAGCGCTCCACGAGCGCCTCATAGAGCGCCTCCGCCTCGGGCGGCAGTCCGATGATCTCCAGCACGACCACAGCATGTCCTCTTTCCGCCATGTACGGGAAGAGGACAAGATTTCGTCTTTCGCGACTTTACTGCGATCTGTCATGGTTCCCCGGGGAGTCGATCATCACCGAGGAGGGCCATGATCCGCCGGACGCTCGTCGCGCTGGGCCTGCTCGTCTCCACCCTCGTGGCCGCGCCGGCCCCGTCCCTCGCCGCACCGGCCCCACCCCCGGCCCGGAACGAACCCACGAAAATCACGCTGATCACGGGAGACGTGGTGACGTACGGCACCGCGCCGGACGGCAGCCCCCAGGCCGAGGTCGACCCCGCCCCGCGCCCGGACGGCGCGCCGGTGTTCTTCCTGTCCGTACGCGAACGGGACTCCTACTACGTCTACCCCGCGGACGTGATGAACCTGCTGTCCGCGGGCCGCCTGGACCGGGGCCTGTTCGACGTCGCCTACCTCGCGGCCAACGGATACGCCGACGCCGAGAGCCCGGTCCTGCCCCTGATCGTCCAGCACGCCGCCCGCCGGCGGATCGCCGCGGCCCGCGACCTGGCCAGCATCGACGCCGCGGCGGTGAAGGTGGACAAGAAGAACGCCGCCGCGTTCCTGTCCTCCCTGGGCTCCTCCCTCGACGTCACCAGGGCCGGGAAGACCAGGATCTGGCTCGACCGCAAGGTCCGGGCCGTCCTCGACGAGAGCGTCGCCCAGATCGGCGCCCCGCGCGCGTGGGAGGCCGGGCTGACCGGTGAGGGCGTCAAGGTGGCCGTGCTCGACACCGGCGTCGACGCCGGGCACCCCGACCTGGCCGGCCGGATCGCGGCCACGGCCAACTTCAGCACCGAGACGAGCGCCGAGGACGGGCACGGGCACGGCACGCACGTGGCCTCCATCATCGCCGGGAGCGGCGGCCGGTACACCGGGGTGGCGCCGAAGGCCTCGCTCCTGGTGGGCAAGGTGCTCAACGACCGCGGCGGCGGCCTGGAGTCCGACGTCATCGCCGGCATGCAGTGGGCGGTCTCCCAGCGGGCGCGGGTGGTCAACATGAGCCTCGGCGGCTGCTGTCCCGGCCCGGACAACCCGCTCGACCAGGCCCTGGCCGAACTGTCCGAGCAGTCGGGCACGCTGTTCGTGGTCGCCGCCGGCAACGACGGGGGCTCCCGCACGATCGGCTCGCCCGGCACGTCGCCGGCGGCGCTGACCGTGGGGGCCATGGACGGCTCGGACAAGACGGCCCCGTTCTCCAGCCGGGGCCCCACGGCGATCGCGTACGGCCTCAAGCCGGACGTCTCGGCCCCCGGCGTGGACGTCACCGCCGCCCGCGCGCAGGGCACCTCCATGGGCACGCCCGCCGACGACACCCACACAAGCGCGTCGGGCACGTCGATGGCCGCCCCGCACGTCGCGGGCGCGGCCGCGTTACTCGCCGGACAGCGCCCGGACTGGACGAACGCCCAGCTCAAGGCCACTCTGACGAGCACCGCCCGGCGCACCGGCGCGGGCGCGTACGAGCAGGGCGCCGGCCGCGTCGACGTGGCGCGCGCCACCACCCAGCGGGTACGCGCCGAGGGCGCCCTCGACTTCGGCTTCCTGTCCTCCCCGCAGAACGGCCCGGTCACCCGCATCCTGACCTACACCAACGACGGCGACACTCCCGTCACCCTCACCCTGACCACGGGCGTCTCCGCGCACCGCGGCGGCGCCCCGCCCGAGCGCACGCTCACCGTGGACGAGAACACGGTCACGGTGCCCGCCCGCGGCACCGCGCCGGTGACGGTCACGTTCGACCCGGCCGGCCCGGAGACCTGGTACGAGGGTTTCGTCCACGCCTCGGACGCGACCGGCGAGGTCCAGGTCAGCACCGCGGTCGGGGCGTTCGTCGAGCCGGAGCGGGTCACCGTCCGCACCCGCCTGGTGATGCCGGACGGCGCGAGCAGCCCGACGAGCGTCCCGTGGCTGCTGCTGAGGACCGACGACCGGGACGACCTCGAGTACTCCTACCTCCCCGCCCCCGGCGCCGAGAGCGAGGCCGCCGTCTATCCCGGCACCTACAGCGTGATGTCGGCGGTGGCCTGGCGCGACGCGGACGGCGCGTGGGTGCAGTCGCTGCCGGTCGAGCCGGAGGTCGAGATCACCCGGGACACCACGGTCACCCTCGACCTGCGCAAGGCCCGCAAGGTGTCGGTGCGCACGCCGCGCCCCGCCGAGGCCTACGCCTCGCAGTACGCCTTCCGGCGCACCGCCGCCAGCGGCGTCTACGCCGACGCCCGCTCCGTGTACCCGGAGTACGGCCTCGACCAGTACCGGATGCTGCCCACGCGCAAGGTGCGGCAGGGCTCGTTCGCGCTGGCCGGCCGCTTCCAGCTCGGCGCGCCCGCCATCACCATGACGGCCCGCGGCGGCCCGGAGCTCACGCCCCGCTACGCCGACCTGCAGCCGGCCACCCGCAAGCTCGACGGCCGCAGCCGCCTGACCGTAGTTCCCGCCGGCGCCGACCTCGCCGGGCTCGACGTGCGCGGCAAGCTCGTCCTGCTCGACCTGGCCGACCTGTGCCCGGCCACGACCTGCTCGGGCAACGCCCTGGACCGGGTGAAGGCGGCCGCGCAGGCGGGGGCGACGGCGGTGCTCGGGTACGGGGCCGCCGGGCGGGCCTTCCTCGACCCGGCGGCGAGCTGGCCGGTCTACCCCATCCCGACCATGAGCCTGCCCGCCGAGCAGGGCCGGGCGCTGGCGGACCTGGCCCGGCGGAGCACGGTGACCGTGACGGCCGAGGGCGTCGCGACCACCCCGTACCTGTACTCGCTGATGCTGACCGAACGCGACCGCGTCCCCGCCGACCTCCGCTACTCCCTCAAGGACCGCGACCTGCAGCGGATCGAGGACCGCTTCCACGCCGACCGGCCCGGCCGCGCGACGCTGAGCACGTCGGTGAGCGTCCGCACCCCGTCAGGGTGGTGGGCGGGCACCTGGTCCATGGACCACGAGCGGCCCGCACGCACGACCATGACCGAGTACGTCGGCCCGCCCTCCCCCGACGTCATCTGGACCCGCCAGCACACGACCACCTACGACGAGGGCGCCGACTTCTACAGCAGGAGGGCGCTGACGGCGAGCTCCGTGGACGTGTTCCGCTCCCCCGGCTCACGGACCGACGCGTGGGGGATGCAGCCGCGCGTGCCCGGCAACGTCGTCGTCTCCGAGGCCGCGTACGCCGCGGGCGCCGTGCAGTGCTTCCCGTGCCGGGCCGAGGACCTCTTCCTGGCCACGGTGCCCGTCATGGGGCCGACGCCGAACCACCAGGAGGCGTTCACGTACAACGCGAACTTCCAGAGCGACAAGCACGGCGGCCGGGACGAGCTGCGCCTCCACCGCGACGGTCAGGAGGTGCCGCTGGTCGAGGCCAAGGTCGTGCTCGGGATCTTCGCGGTGACCATGCCGACGTTCACCCTGCCGCGGGAGGAGGCCTCCTACCGGCTGACGGACACGTTCCGCACCCCGCATCCCCTGCAGCAATACGCCAGGGACGTCGAGACGGCGTGGACGTTCCGCTCCGGGCGCCCGGCCGGCGGCCTGACCGGCACGGACCAAGGGCTGTGCGTCGCCTGGTTCGCGCTCGGCAGGGTGGTGCCGTGCGAGCCGGTCAGAAGGCTCAACCTGCGCTACACGCTGCCGCTCGACCTGGACAACCGGGTCAGGGCGGGCGTGCCGCACCGGATCGCCGTCACCGGCTACCACGGCTCCTACGAGCGGCCGGACGCGAAGGTCACCCGGCTCCGGCTGTGGGCGACCTTCGACGACGGCGCCCGCTGGACGCCGGTCCCCGTCTCCCCGTCCGGCCACGCGATCATCACGCCTCCGCGGCTGGAGCGGACGACGGGAGCCGTGGGCCTGCGGGGCCACGCCACGGACGCCGAGGGCAACACGGTCGAGCAGACGGTCCACCGGGCGTACGGGCTGAAGTGATCAGCGGCCGGCGTTCAGTGCGGCGGCGAGGTCGCCGAGCGAGGCGTCCACCTCGTCCAGGGACGGGGTGCGGTTCAGGTGCCCGTGCGGCATGCCGCGCGCCAGGTACGTGCTCACCGGGACGCCGGCCTCGCGGAGCTGGCGTTCGAGCAGCTCGCCGGAGGGGCGCAGGTCGTCGTACTCGGACAGCAGGATGTGCGTGGCGGGCAGCCCGCCGAGCGGGGCGGCGCCGGGCAGCGCGTCGGGCGGCAGGTCGCTGATGCGGCCCACGTAGGCGCGGACCATGCCCTCGATCGCGTCGACGGGGAAGCGCATGAACGGCGGGAGCGCGCGCATCTCGGCGGCCGTGGCGTCGTCGAGCGCGGGGTTGGGGTAGTGCGCGAACGGATAGGCCAGCAGCACCAGGGCGGCCCGGGGGGTTCCGCTGTCCCGGTCGCGTAGTGCCGTCGCGAGGGCGAGCGCCGCGCCCGCGCTGGCCCCGCCGATCGCGGCACGACGGCCGGGCATGGCCTCGGTGGTGAGCCAGCGCCAGGCCGCGTCCACGTCGTCCAGCGGCACGGGGTAGCGCACCCCGTCCTGCGCGAGGCGGTAGTCCACCGAGGCCACGAAGGCGCCGGTCCGCGCCGCCAGCTCGGCGGCGACGACGTGGGCCTCGGGCATCTCCAGGTCGCCGAACACGAAGCCGCCGCCGTGCGCCCACAGCAGGGCGGTCGTCGCGGGGGCGCCGGGCGTCCGGTAGGTGCGGACGGGGACCGGGCCGTGCGGCCCGTCGATCCGCAGGTTCTCGACCATCAGGTCCGGCGGCATGACCCACTCGGCCGGGTCACGGAGGTATTCGGTCATCCGCTGCCCGGCCGCGGGGTCCGAGGCGAGGTCGTCGCGGGACAGGCCCTGGATGAGGTGCAGCTTCTGCGCGAGGAAGGGGTGGAGCGGCATGGCCCCTCTTCTATCAGTGCGGGGAATCAGGCATGCGGGGGGGATTGAGTGGCGGGCTCGACGCGGCGAGCGCGCCCGACGACTCCCCCCCGCAACCGGGACGAGCGCGAGGCCCATCCGATACAGATGCACGATGATCCGGGCGGCGTTGTGGGGTCAGCGCGTCAGCGCGGCGCCCAGCCGGCGGATCACCTCGGCCTCGCCGGGGTCGACGTCGTCGCCGGATGGCGCGTGCTCGGTGATGGCTGCCCCGATGATGTCGTCCACCTGGGAGATGAGGTCGACCAGCCGCTGCGGCTGCACGCCGTTCGGCTCCGGGTAGCAGGTCGCGCCGAAGGCGGTGGGCTCCAGGACGTCGAGGTCGATGTGCACGTACACGGGGCCGCGCAGACCGTCGAGCGCGCGTTCCAGGTCGTCGACGCCGTACCTGCGCAGGCCGGTCTTCGCGAGGTACTCGTGCTCGGACGCGTCACCCGCCCGCTCTCCGGCGATGATCACTTGCTGTGGTGCCAGCGGCGGCTCCGGCGTGAGTCCGGCCGGCCCGTCTCCGAGCAGGGCGCGCACCACCATCCCGTGGAAGGCGCCCGACGGCAGCGTCTGCGGGCTGTAGACGTCCGGGTGGGCGTCGATCCACAGAACCGTCAAAGCCTCTCCATAGCGGGCGTGGGCGGCGTCGATCGGCGGGATATCGACCGCGCAATCGCCGCCAATGGTGATCACCCGTTCTCCGATGCCGGCCAGCATTGTCCGCGTCAGCCGCTGGTTCTCCACCAGCACGTCGTAGGCGCGGATCCCGGCGACCTTTTCCCCGCCGGTCTCAAGCACCGGCACGGTCACCACCGCGTCGGCGGGAATGAGCTCAGTGGCGCGGTGGGCACCGGCCATCAGTCGCGGCGCCTTGCTCGACGCCGATCCTTGCCATTGTGGTACGCAGAGCACAGTCGTCATGCGGTGACGATATGAGATGCCAGACGTGAAGGTCGCGGAGGAAGCGCGCAGGAAGGACGTCACGAGGGTGATCGAGGCCCACGTCAGGTGGGCTTCGGAGTGCTGAGGGAGCCTCTCGTAGTCGATCCAGTCACCGAGCGAGGAGAAGCAGGCGCTGTCAGACCTCGCAGCCATGACTCAGACGTTCCCGCGCCGCTTCGGCAGAGGTGGATTTAGCCGTTCCAGCGCAGGCACCACCTTGACACGATATCGCTCACTTGCGTACGTTTTCCGTAATTACGGAAAAACGGAAGGTGCTACGTGGAAGAGCGTCTGGCCGCGCTGGAGCGGCGCATGGACCAGCTGGAGGAGCAGCACGCCAAGACCTCCGCCCGCGGCTCAAGGCTGCCGGCGTCGTCGACTCTGGAGCTGGTCCGCCACTTCTGGGAGCGAGCCACGGCGGGCGGTACGGCCGGGACGGTGGCGTACGGCGGGGCCGCGTTCGTCGGCGGCCACGAGTACCTGTGGGCCGGCGAGCACCAGGTCCACGACCTGATGGCGGCCGATTGGACGGCCGCGGCCACGGCGCTGGAGTCGATGGGGAGCCCGCCCCGGCTGGCGCTGCTCGCGGCACTCGTCGGCGGGCCGCGCAGCAGGGCCGAACTGCAGGAGGCGCTCGGTGGCGAGACCTCGACCGGCCACCTCTACCACCACCTGCGCGAGCTGCAGCGGGCGGGGTTGATCACGCAGCGGCGGCGCGGCACGTACGAGGTCGTGGCTCGCGCCGTCATCCCCCTCCTCGCCGTCCTGGCCGCCGCCCTGGATCTCGGCCCGTCATCCCCCGACCTCGGCCCGGGATCACCTGGCGAACCCGGAACGGAGCAGGGCTGATGGCGTCGCGACACCGGGCAGCCGGCCTGTCGGCGGCGCGGCACCGGGCGGCACGGCGGGAGTGGCGGTCCGGGGACATCGGGGAAGCCGCACGTCTGGCGGCCGAGTCCGGCGACGAGCGGCTGCTCGTCCTGGCCGACCTGACACGAGGCCGGTTCGAGCAGGGGCTGGCCCGCTACGCGTCCCTCTCCGGCGGCCTCCGCCTGCGCGGGCTGGACGAGCCCGTGGCGCACGCCTGGCTGCACCTCGACCGGCCGGACCTGGCATGCGGGCACTTACGCCGCCGCCTCCGCCGCGTCCCGCCCGACCTGAGGCTGCGGCGCGACCACCCGATGACGGTGAAGATCGCCGCCCCCGTCAGGCTCCCGTTCGCCGACCACCCGCTGGCCGCGTACCTGCCTGCCGTCGAGGGCACACTGAACGGCCACGAGACGCTGCTCCACCTGGACACCGGAGGCTCGTTCCTGGTCATGGGCACCGAACGGGCGGCGGCGATGGGTGTCGCGTCCGCGCCCATCGGCCGCCGCTTCCACGGCGCCGCGCTCGTCGAGGCCCGCGCCGGGATCGCCCGCGAGCTGGACCTCGGCGGCGTGGCCATGACCAACGTGCCCGTGGACGTCCTCCCTACGCTGACCGGCCCCCAGAACCTCGTGATCATGGGGACCTCGCTGCTCCGGCGCTTCCTGCCCACCATCGACACCCCCGCCGAGCATCTGCTCCTGGCCCCGCGCGGGCACCGAGCCCCGCAGGACGGGACCGTGATGCCCTTCTGCCTGTGGGCCGACCACTTCATGTTCGCCCGGGGCGGCTACGGTCCCCGCCGCGACCTCACGTTCTTCATCGACTCGGGCCTGGTCCACCTGCTGGAGGACGAGGAGAGCGGCGTGATCCGGCAGGCGGCCGCGCTGGCGACCCGGGCCCAGTACCGCTCGTGGGGCATCCCGGACGGCGAGCTCGCCGGCACCCATCTCAAGGCGGCCCACCCGCTGCGGCTGGGCCCTCTGGAGCAGCCGGGGCATCTCCTGTCCATCGTGCCGGGCAGGAGGGCGCCGTGGTCGGGGTTCGGTGGGATCCGGGTGGACGGGCTGCTCTCGCAGGCGTTCCTCGGCAGGTACGCCTGGACGCTGGACTTCGACCGGTACGAGTACACGTTCCGGCGCGGCTAGCGAGCGGCCGTCCGCACCCCTTACCCACTCGAACGCTTTTTCGACTATGCTCTACGGCCATGTCGCACCCTCTGCCCCTCAGCCTGGAGTCCGCCCGGCGGCTGGCCGTGCGTTGCCAGCATCTGGCCGGTCCTCGTCCGGGAGCCGACCTCGACGGACTGCGCCAGGTGCTGGGGGCGCTGCGGTGCCTGCAGCTCGACCCGGTGAGCGCGGTCGCCCGCAGCCATCTGCTGGTGCTCTGGAGCAGGGTCGGCGCCTACGATCCCGCCGACCTCGACGTGCTGTTGTGGCGGGAGCGGTGGCTGTTCGAATACTGGGCGCACGCCGCGTCGATCGTGCTGGCCGAGGACTACCCGATTCACCAGGTCATGATGCGCGTCTACCCATCGGGCGAGTCCGGCTACGCGCGGCAGGTCCGCGGCTGGCTGGCGGCCAACGACGCGTTACGGCAGCACGTGCTCGACCGGCTGCGGGAGAAGGGCCCGCTGCCGGTCGGCGGGTTCGACGACGTCGCGGCCGTCCCGTGGCGGTCGAGCGGCTGGACCAACGGCCGCAACGTCGAGCGGATGCTGGACTTCCTGTGGTTCCAGGGCCAGGTCATGGTGGCCGGGCGGGAGGGGCGCACCCGGCTGTGGGACCTGACCGAGCGCCGGCTGCCCGAGTGGGCCGAGAGCGAGCCGCTGTCACAGGAGGAGGCCGTCGCCCGGGCCGCCGAGCTCGCTCTGCGCGCGCTCGGCGTGGCGCGCGCCGCCGACATCGAGCGGCATTTCATCCGCGACCGCTACCCCGGGCTCGCCGAAGCGCTGAGCGGGCTGGAGGCCGCGGGCCGGGTCGTGCCCGCCGAGGTCGAGGGCGGCGGCGAGCGTTGGTTCGTCCACCGCGACGTGCTCGGCCTGCTGGAGCGCGGCTGGGAGCCGCGCACCACGCTGCTGTCGCCCTTCGACAACCTCATCTGCGACCGGGAGCGGACCGAGCGCCTGTGGGGGTTCGCGTTCCGGACGGAGATGTACGTCCCGAAGGCCAAGCGGCGGTACGGGCACTACATCATGCCGATCCTGCACGGCGAGCGGCTGGTCGGCAGGCTCGTGCCACGGCTCGACCGGCGCCGCAAGGTGCTGGAGATCGAGGGATTGTTCCCCGAGCCGGGAGCGGCGGCGGACGAGGCGACCACCGAGGCCGTCGGCCGGGCGATCGCCGACCTGGCCGCGTTCGCCGGTGCACGCGAGGTCGTCTACGGCGAGAAGGTCCCGGAGCCGTGGCGGGCGGCCCAGTCCCCCGGGCCGGTGAGCGCTCCGGCCCCAGGGGTCCGGCCTTCCCGGCCCTGAGCGACCCGTCCCAGGGGCCCGAGCCTCCCGCCCGTGACGCCTTCAGCGTCGCAGGGGCCGGCCTCCCTCTGAGCACGCGTCCGTCGAGGGGCGGTTCCGGCGTGCCGCTGCCGCTGCTCGACGACGAGGAGGCGGTGCGGTCGTGGCGAGGGCTCGGGCACGCTCCTCACCGGCTCAGTTGCCCTGCTTGTGGGTGGCCCAATACTCGTCGGCGGCGGCCTGGATGCCGGCGAGGACCTTCTCATAGGTGTCCGGCTTGGCGACGAAGCCGCCCAAGCCGTCGAGCGCCGCCGTGAGCACAGGTGGCGGCGTGGCCTCGAAATACCGGTTGACCAGGCGATACTCCCCGCTGCCCGCGGCCTTGCCGACCTCCGCGATGGCCTGGTCGGCGATGGCCACCTTGGGGTTGGCCGAGACGTCGCCCCTCGCGGTGGCCCACTTCTCCTGCGCGGCGGCCCCCACCCACCACTTGAGGTACTTCATGCTGGCCTCAGGGTCGGGCGCCTTGGCCAGCGAGCAGAGCGGCCCGCTCTCGAAGATCATCGAGGTCTTGGGCAGTGCGGAGTTGACGTTGGGGATCACGAAGAAGCCGTAGTCGGTGCCGGCCTTCATGTCGCGCTGGGTCATGCTCGTGTTGAACCACGTGCCGAACGACACCATCGCCGCCTTGCCGGTCTTGAGCATGTCGGCCGGGTCGGTCTTGTCGCCGGGGTTGTTGAAGTACCCGGCGTCGATCATCGACTTCCAGCGCTTCATCACCTCGACCACGCCGGGGTCGGTGTATTTGGCCTGGCCGGTCGACAACCGGTCGTACAGGTCGGGGTCGGTGCCGGCGAGGAGCTGCTCGAACCAGACGAAGGAGAACAGCACCGAGGTGTGGTAGAACGCGGTCACGCCGTTCTTCTTGAGCGTGTCCGCGATGCCGATCAGCTCGTCCCACGTCTTCGGCGGCTTCAGCTTGTGCTCGTCGAAGATCTTCTTGTTGTAGAACATCCCCCAGTAGGCCGCGTTGAGCGGGACGCAGTACTGCTTGCCGCCGACCGTGTAGTAGGGCGCCAGGTCGGCCGACAGGTCGCCGTTCTTGATCGCTTCCTGCCAGATCGCGGTGGTCTCGGCCACCTGCTTCTGGGCGACGATCTCTTCCAGCCGGCCGCCCGTCGTCCAGGTGAACAGGTCGGGTTTCACGTTCGTGCGGAAGGACGCCTTGATGAAGGCCTGGTACGTCGGCTCGTCGGTGTAGCCGACCGACTTCACCGACAGGCCGATCTGCTGCTTGGACAGGACGCCCATCTCGTCGAAGTACTTGCTCCAGGCGCCTTTGTCGTTGTAGAGCTTCAGCTCCGTCTTGCCGGGCTGACTGCCGGCGGTGTCACCGGCGGAGGAGCAGCCGGCGAGGGCGAGGGCGGTGACGGCGGCGATGAGCAGTGGACGCGACCGGATCATGCCCGGCCTCCTGTTCACAGTGGTCAGGGGTGCGAGGTGAATGTGATCTAATCACTTGATGTCTGGAGTGTCCATAGCCACCGGGACCACGGCCCGCCGCGTCGCCTCCCGGTAGTCGCGGGGCGCCATGCCGTACTTCCGCTGGAACAACCGCCCGAAATATGACTGACCTGAGAAGCCGCAGCGCTGGGCGATCCTGCCGATGTCCTCGGTCGTCGTGGTCAGCAGCAGGGCGGCGTGCTCCAGCCGGCGTCTGACGACGAACGCGACCGGCGTGCAACCGTAGTGCCGTCGCATGGAGCGGGCCAGGTGCCCGGAGCTCACGGCGGCCAGCTCCAGCAGCCTGGGCAGGCCCTCGCGCAGGTTCTCCTCGCGGCTCATCGCGACGCAGGCCGACACCAGCCAGCCGGGCCGCCGGTCCACGGCCGTGCCGTCGGCGCGCTCCAGCGCCGGCACGACCGCCGTCCAGAGCCTGACCAGGTCGAGCACGCGCGGAACGCCGGAATAGGCGCCGAGCACACGGGCGAACTCGGCCGCGACCGGCCCGTCCAGAGCGGCGTGCGCCGTCAGCGGCAGGTCGCGCCGGTCCCAGTCCGCCGTGCCCGCGAGCCCGGCGAGGTCGGCGAAGGCGTGCCAGCGTTCGCTCGGGAAGGCGATGTTGACGAAGCGCATGCTCCCGGCGAACTCGTGCCGGTCGTGCGGCCGCACCAGCACCATGTCACCGGCGCGCAGGGGCATCTCGGCCTCGCCCACCCCCCACCCGCCTCCCCAGACCACTTGCGTGCCCGCCCCCACGGTCACGAAGACGAGCTCGTGGAAGTCGGCGTGGGTGTGCGGCTCGGGCCGGTCGCGGCGGCTGCCGGTCACCGGTACGAGGGCCGCGTGGTACGGCAGCCCGGCCGCGAATTCGACCCACCGCAGAACCGTCGGCATGTCAGGAAATTAATAGTTATGGAGCGGCGAGTACTAGTAACTCGGGCCACCAAGACCGAAGAATCCGGATCGACGCCCTCCACCGAAAAGGAGCACTTGGTGATCACGGAAGTCGACCGGACCCTCCAGGACTACGACCGCGACGGCTACACGATCTTCCGGAACGTCCTCGACCGCGACCTGATCGCCGAGGCGAGCGACCACGTCGCCTGGCTCCAGGCCAAGCACCCGGACCGGCTCGGCGAGGACCTGGCCACGGAGCTGGTCGCCGGGGACCCCTTCTGGGTGCGGCTGGTCAGCGACCACCGGTTGCTGGACATCGCCGAGCTGTTCGTCGGCCCGGACATCGCGCTCTTCGCCTCGCACTACATCAGCAAGCCGCCCTTCTCCGGCATGCCGGTCCTGTGGCACCAGGACGGCGCGTACTGGCCGCTGGAGCCGATGCGGGTCGTCACGCTGTGGCTGGCGGTGGACGAGTCCACGCCGGAGAACGGCTGCGTGCGGGTGATCCCCGGCTCGCACAAGGAGGACCTGCACGAGCTGCGGCAGCGCGACGACATCGACAACGTGCTCGGCTCGGAGAGCGCGGTGACCGTGGACGAGTCGCAGGCGGTGGACCTGGTGCTGTCGCCCGGCGACGTGGAGGTGCACCACCCGAACATCCTGCACGCCTCCAACGCCAACACCTCGCCGCGCCGCCGCTGCGGGCTGACCATCAGGTACATCCCGACCTCGACCCGGATCACCAGCGAGCAGCAACCGTTCGTCTCGGCGCTGCTGCTGCGCGGGGACCCGGGCGTGAACGTCTACCAGCCCTTCCCGAGGTATGTGGCGGGCGAGCACATGCCGTTCGCCGGCGCGGAGAAATGGGCCTGAGAACTCCTCGGGAAGAACGATGCCGGCGTCCACGAGCGACCGGTGGGCCTGCGATCGCCGAGCACGACGATCTGCGCCGCGGTGACTGGCCACAGCTCTGGCGGGTAGACGCATGGTCACATACCGGCAGTTCAAAGGAGGGTCTCATGGACAGCCCTCGCACCTACGCCGGCGGGAGCCCCGTACAGCTGGCGGCCTTCGTCGTCGGCGCCCTGTTCGTCTTCGTCGGCGTGCTCGGCTTCATCCCCGGCGTCACCACGCACTACCCGGAGATGGGCTTCGCCGGCCACGAGTCCGGCGCGCTGCTGCTGAACGTGTTCCAGGTGTCGATCCTGCACAACCTCGTCCACCTGCTGTTCGGCATCGCCGGCATCCTTCTGTCCAGGACGTGGTCCGCCGCCCGCGCCTTCCTCGCCGGCGGCGGCGCCATCTACCTGGCGCTGGGGATCTACGGCATGGTCGTCGGCCAGGACACGCCGGCCAACTTCGTGCCGGTCAACACCGCCGACAACTGGCTGCACGTGGTCCTGGGCGTCGGCATGATCGCCCTCGCCTTCCTCCCGGCCCGCCACCGCGCGTCAGCGACCCGCTGACCAGCGCGTCCCGGGAGGCAAGCGCTCGAACCCGTCGAAATACACAGAAGGGAACGGCCCATCGGCCTCGCCGCGTACTGGATGGGACACCACCCAGGCACAGCGAGGAGCGCACAGCATGATCCATCCATCCGTGGCGGCGCCGTGGTTCGAGACCCTCGGCGACATCGAGTCCGCCGCCCTGGAGGCGCTGTCCCCCGACGTCCGGGACTATCTGGAGGGCGGCGCGGGCGCGGAGTGGACGTTGCGCAGGAACCGGGAGGCGTTCACCGAGTGGGGATTCGCCCCGCGGCTCATGAGCGGCCTGCGGAAGCCCGGGCTGCGGACCACGTTCATGGGGGTGCCGCTGCGCATGCCGATCCTGACGGGGCCGTTCGGCGTGGACGCGCTCTTCCACCCGGAAGGCCAGAAGGCCGTCGCCCGCGCCGCCGCCCGGGCCGGCGTCTCGGGCATCGCGCCCGAAGCGGGCTCCCACTCCTTCGCCGAGGTGCGGAACGCGTCCCCGGCCGGGATGTCCTTCGCCCAGGTGCACCCCGCCGGCGCGGCGGACGGCTTTCTCCGCCGCCTGGAGCATCTCGAGGAGGCGGGCTTCCGCGCGCTCGTGGTCACCTGCGACACGCCGACGGCCGGCTGGCGGGAGAGGAACCGCCGCAACCGCTACACGCCCCCGCACGCCGTCGTCGCCGGCAACTTCGCCGAGGGAGAGGGCACGGGCGACGCGTTCGCCGATCTCTTCGGCGGCGACGGACCTGCCTGGCGCTGGGACGAGCTCGGCCGGCTCATGGCCCGCACGACGCTGCCGTGGATGGCCAAGGGCATCACGACCGTGCGCGACGCCGAGGCCGCGATCGAGGCGGGCGCGAGCGCGATCGGCGTGTCGAACCACGGCGGCCGCCAGCTCGACGGCCTGCCCGCGGCCCTGGACGTGCTGCCCGAGATCGCCGCCGCGGTGGCGGGCCGCGCGCAGCTCGCCTTCGACAGCGGCGTGCGCCGGGGCTCCGACGTGGTCAAGGCGCTGGCACTCGGCGCGGACGTCGTCGTGCTCGGCCGGGCCGCCGTCTACGGGCTGGTCGCGGGCGGCGAGGACGGCGTGATCCGGGTGCTCGACCTGCTGCGCGAGGAAATGGACAACGTCCTGACGCTGCTCGGCGTCACCGGCCTGACCGGCCTTGATCAGGGGTTCCTGCGCCGCCTCTGACGTGGCGTGCGACGATCACAGGTACGGTCCCGGCGCGGGCGGCCGCTCGCGCTGCTCCAGGCGCGGCTCGGGGCGGGTCACCACGTCCGGCTCGACGTCCGGCCCCGGCTCCCGCCCTTCGTCGAGGACCGTGATGGCCAGGTCGCCGTTCCGCACGCCGACGTGCGCGCGCTGGCCGGCTTTGAGGGTGCCGTCCAGCAGCAGCCGCGACAGCGTGTTGTCGAGCTTGCGCTGGATCGTGCGGCGCAGCGGCCGGGCGCCGAAGTGCGGCTGGTAGCCCTCGCGGGCCAGCCAGTCGATCGCGGCCGGGTCCAGGTCCAAGGTGACGTTCTGGGCGTGCAGGCGCCGCCGGGTGTCCTCCAGCAGCAGGACCGTGATCTGCCGCAGGTGCTCCGCGGACAGCCTGTGGAAGACCATGATCTCGTCCACGCGGTTGAGGAACTCCGGGCGGAACCGCTGCTGCAGCAGCCGCACGAGCTGCCCGCGCAGCCCGGCGGCGGCCTCCCCGGGATGGGCCATGATGAGGTCGGCGCCCAGGTTGGAGGTCATGATCAGCACGGTGTTCCTGAAGTCGACCGTGCGGCCCTGCGCGTCCGTGAGCCGCCCGTCGTCGAGCACCTGCAGCAGCAGGTTGAACACGTCCGGGTGGGCCTTCTCGACCTCGTCCAGCAGGACCACCGCGTACGGCTTGCGCCGCACCTGCTCGGTGAGCTGACCGGCCTCCTCGTACCCCACGTAGCCGGGCGGCGCGCCGACCAGCCGGGAGACGGCGTGGCGTTCCTGGAACTCGCTCATGTCGAACCGGATCATCCGGTCCTGATCCCCGAACAGCGCCTCGGCCAGCGCCCTGGCCAGCTCTGTCTTGCCCACGCCGGTCGGTCCGAGGAAGAGGAAGGAGCCGATCGGCCGGTTCGGGTCGCTCAGCCCCGCCCGGGAGCGGCGCACCGCCTCCGCGACCGCCACCACGGCCTCGTCCTGGCCGACCACGCGGTGGTGCAGGTGCTCCTCCAGAGCCAGCAGGCGGTCCTTCTCCTCCTGGGTGAGCTGGGCGACGGGGATGCCGGTGATACGGGAGACGACCTCGGCGATCTCGTTCGCGGTGACCTCGGGAACCCCCTGGCGGCCGCCGTGGGCCTGCTCGATCCTGGTCCGCAGGCCGGCGATCTCGTCGCGGAGCTCGCGGGCCCGCTCGTAGTCCTCCAGCTCCACCGCCTGGTCCTTCTCCCTGAGGCACTGCTCGAGGTGCTCTTCGAGCTCGCGGGTGTCGCTGGGGGTGGTCCTGCTGCGCAGCGCCACCCGGGCCCCGGCCTGGTCCATCAGGTCGATGGCCTTGTCGGGCAGGAAGCGGCCGGAGACGTACCGGTCGGACAGCTCGGCCGCCGCGATCAGGGCGTCGTCGGTGAACTTGACCTGGTGGTGCGCCTCGTACCGGTCGCGCAGGCCGCGCAGGATCTCGATGGTGTCGGCGACGCTCGGCTCGGGGACCAGGATGGGCTGGAAACGGCGCTCCAGCGCCGCGTCCTTCTCGATGTGCCTGCGGTACTCGTCCAACGTGGTCGCGCCGATGACGTGCAGCTCACCGCGGGCCAGGGCGGGTTTGAGCATGTTCGAGGCGTCGATGGCGCCCTCGGCGCCGCCCGCACCCACGACCGTGTGCAACTCGTCGATGAAGACGATGAGGTCCTCGGCGTTCGCCCGGATCTCGTCCATGACCTTGGTCAGGCGTTCTTCGAACTCGCCGCGGAATTTGGTCCCGGCGACCATGCCGGGCAGGTCCAGCTGGACCACCCGCTTGTTCTTGAGCGTCTCGGGCACCTCGCCCTCCACGATGCGCTGCGCCAGCCCTTCGACGACCGCGGTCTTGCCGACGCCCGGCTCGCCGATGAGACAGGGGTTGTTCTTGGTCCGCCGCGACAGCACCTCCACGGCCTGGGCGATCTCGTCGTCCCGCCCGATCACCGGGTCGACGCCGCCGTCGCGGGCCGCTGCGCTGAGGTCCCTGCCGTACTGGTCGAGCGTGGGGGTCGTGCTGGGCGGGCGGCGCGCCGGCGCCGCCTCGGTCTCCGCGCCCAGCGACTGGGGGGTGACGTGCGAGCCGCGCAGCAGCCGGCCCGCCGTCGACTGCTGGTTGGCGGACAGGGCCAGGACCAGGTGGGGCGCGCCGATGTAGGAGTTGCCCGTGGCACGCGCCACCTGCCGGGCGTCCAGCAGCGCCCGCTTGGCGGCGGGCGCGAGCGGGATCGGCCCCTGGCGCGGCTCGCGCTGCTCGGCCTGCTCCTCGACCGCGCGGGCGATCGCCGCCGGATCGGCCCCGGCCTGCTCCAGGAAGCGCCGGGTAGTGTCCGTCTGCGTGGCCGCCCAGAGCAGGTGCTCGGTGTCGAGATAGTCCGCGCCCCACGAGATCGCGCGCTCGGCCGCCGCCCGCAGCAGGTCGATCGCGTCCTCGCTCAGAAGGCGGCCGAGGTCCACCCGTCTGACCACCCCCGGCTGTCCCACCCCGAAGAACCGCGCCAGCAGGTCGTCCATCGGCCCGAAACCATAGGGCCAGTACTCACCAGTGCTCATGCTGCTCCCCTCCGATCCCGGGGCGCCTACCCGTCGCACCGGCCGCATAACGACACCCCACGGTCGCCACCGCTCAGGCGAAGCACCTCTCCCTTGGTCCGGGCCCTTCGCCGGTGCGGCGCCATGGCGATCCGCATGAAGGTTCTTCTACAATGGCATTGCGCTAGACCATTTGACTGTAGTGAATTCTGGTTGGGGGCTCCCGCTGAACGGCACAGTGCGGATCGAGGACGGGCAGGATCGGGTGCTGGTGCGGCTCGACCGCCCGCACGTGCGCAACGCGATCGACGCGGCGATGGTGGCGGACCTCCACGAGGTGTGCGCCGAGCTGGAACGCCGCCCCCGGGTGATGGTGATCACCGGCGGCGACGGCGTCTTCGCGGCCGGCGCCGACATCCGGGAGCTGCGTGAGCGCCGCCGGGAGGACGCCCTGGCGGGCATCAACAGCGGCCTGTTCGACCGGATCGCCCGGCTGCCGCTGCCCACGATCGCCGCCATCGACGGCCCGGCCCTCGGCGGGGGCGCGGAGCTGGCCTACGCGTGCGACTTCCGCATCGCGACGCCGCGGGCCCGGTTCGGCAATCCGGAGGCGGGGCTCGGGATCATGGCCGCGGCCGGGGCCTGCTGGCGGCTGCGTGAGCTGGTCGGCGAGCCGCTGGCCAAGGAGGTCCTGCTGGCCGGGAGAGTGCTGTCCGCCGAGGAGGCGCAAACCGTCAGGCTGGTGAACGAGCTGGTCGCCGAGGATGAGCTGCTGCCCGCGGCCGACCGGCTGGCGGCGCGCATCGGCAGGAACGCGCCGCTGGCGCTGCGCCTGACCAAGCTCGCGCTCGCCGCGCCGCCCGGCGCGCACCCGCGCTTCGACGACGTGGCCCAGGCCGTGCTGTTCGAGACCGAGGACAAGTACGAGCGCATGACGGCGTTCCTGGAGCGCCGCCGCTGACGCACCGCACGGCCTCCCGGCGCGTCGGCCAGCGACCCGTTCGCCACCCGCCACACCGGGTTGCCGCCTGCTCGACCCGGTTGCCGCCCGCCGCCCCCATCGGCCCCGTTGGCCCTTCCCCGCCGAGCCCGCACCGGCTCCTACCGAGAGGCGGCGCAGGTGCGTGCGGCGCGTCCTCGAGGGCCGAGGCGCCCGGCCGTCAGGGGTCGAGTCTGCGGAGTTCGTGCCGGTAGCGCTTGGCGTTGGCCCGGTACTCCGCCACGCCGTAGTCGATCCACTCGCGCTGCGCCGAGCCGTCCATCGGCCTGGCGCGGGCGGGCACGCCGAGCGCCATGTGACCGGCCGGGATCTCCGCGCCCTCGGGCACGAGCGCCTGGGCGCCGACCACCGAGCCGGTCCGGACCACGGCGCGGTTCAGGACCACCGCGCCGGAGCCGATGAGGCAGCGGTCCTCGACCGTGCATCCTTCCAGGTGGGCGTTGTGCCCGACGACGCAGTCGCTGCCGATCACGGTGGGCCATCGATCGGTGGTGTGCAGGACGGTGCCGTCCTGGACGGAGGTGCGCTCACCGATCTCGATGCGGCCGAAGTCCGCCCGCAGCACCGCGGCCGGCCACACGGACGCCTCCGCGCCGAGGGTGACGGCGCCGATGACGACGGCGTCCGGGTGGACGTAGGCGTCCGGATGGATCCGCGGCTCCTGGTCGCCGAGTGCGTAGAGGGGCATCGCTCACCGGCTCGCGACCATGGGGGTGTCCACGCCGACCCGGCCCGTCCTGCTCGACCCCCCGGGGGCGCCGAGCGGCGCGTCGCGGCCCGGCAGGACCTCGACGAAGAAGCGGCGGTTGTCCTCGACGAAGTCGGCGTCCTCGGCGGCGACCCGCCGGTCCTGGCTGATCGCCTCGACGGGGCACACGGGCTCGCACGCGCCGCAGTCGATGCACTCCTTGGGGTTGATGTAGAGCTTGCGCTCCCCCTCGTAGATGCAGTCGACGGGGCACTCCTCGACGCACGACTTGTCCATGACGTCGATGCAGGGCGCGGCGATGACGTACGGCATGCGGATCTCCTGACTAGACCGGGGCGGGGTTGTCGGTCGAGTGCCCCGGGAAGAGCTGGGCGGCGGGATCGAGGTGCACGGCGGCGTTGTTGACGGCCGTGGCGACCTCGCCGAAGCCGACCGCGATCAGCCTGACCTTGCCGTCGTAGTCGGCGATGTCGCCGGCGGCGAAGATGCCGGGCACGTTGGTGCGCATCGCGGAGTCGACCACCAGGTGGCGGTTGTCGTGCAGGTCGAGCCCCCATTCGCGGAGCGGCCCGAGGTTGGCGGTGAAGCCGAGGGCGGCGACGAGCCGCTGGCACGGGAGGGTGTGCCCCGTGCTGAGCTCGATGCGCTCCAGCCGGTCGCCGCCGAGGGCGGCGGTGACCTGGGCGTTGGTGACGATCTCCACGGGCGAGGCCTTGAGCCGCTCGACCGAGCCGTGGTGGGCGCGGAAGGCGGCGCGGCGGTGCACGAGCGTGACGCTCGCGGCGACGGGGTGGAGCATGAGGGCCCAGTCCACGGCGCTGTCGCCGCCGCCGACCACGACGACGTCCTTCGCTGCGTAGTCCGCGCCGTCCGGCACGAAGTACTCCAGCCCCCTGCCGAGGAACTCCTCCCCGGCGGGGAGCGGGCGCGGCGTGAAGGTGCCGATGCCGCCGGTCACGATGACGGCGCCGGCGTTGATCTCGGTGCCGGCGCTGGTCTTGACCACGAGGCGGCCGTTGAGGCCGTGTTCGAGCCGCTGGGCCTCCTGCCCGAGCAGGTACGCCGGCTCGTACGGCGCCGCCTGCTCGACCAGGTTGGCGATGAGCCGGCGGCCGGAGACGGCGGGGAATCCGGCGATGTCGTAGATCTGCTTCTCCGGGTACATCGCGCTGACCTGGCCGCCGACCTGGCTCAGCGAGTCGACGACCGCCGTCTTCAGCCCGCGCACGCCGGCGTAGTAGGCGCCGAAGAGGCCGACCGGCCCGGCTCCGACGATCAGCACGTCGACGTCGACGGCGCTCATCAGAGCACCTCCCGCTCCGCGACGAGCTCCCGGACCTTGAACCGCTGGATCTTCCCGGTCGCGGTCTTGGGCAGCTGTTCGAGGAAGATCACGTGCCGTGGGCGCTTGAACGACGCCAGGCCGTCGCGGCACCACTGGATGAGCTCCTCGGCGGTGACGTCCCCGCGGCTGACCACGCAGGCGACCGGCTTGTCGAGCCCGTGCTCGTCGGCCAGGCCGACGACGGCCGCCTCCTGGACGGCCGGGTGCTCCAGCAGGCGGCTCTCGACCTCCGTCGGCGACACCCAGATGCCTCCGGCCTTGAGCAGGTCGTTGCTGCGGCCCAGACAGGTGTAGTAGCCGTCCGGCGAGCGGACGTAGGTGTCGCCGGTGTTGAGCCATTCGCCGGCGAACACGGAGCGGCTGGCGTCGGTGCGCCGCCAGTAGCCCAGCGCGATGGACTCGCCGCGCACGTACAGGGAGCCGGGCTGCCCGTCGGGCACCGGCTTCCCGTCGGCGTCGCGCAGCTCGATGTCGTAGCCGGGCACCGGGCGGCCGGTGGTGCCGGGACGCACGTCGCCCGGGCTGTTGGACAGGAAGATGTGCAGCGCCTCGGTGGAGCCGATGCCGTCGATGAGCTCGACGCCGAAGCGGCCGGCGAACCGCTCCTGCAGCGGCGCGGGCAGCGCCTCCCCCGCCGAGACGCCGAGCCGTACCGACGCGAACGTCTCGGCGGGCAGGCCGGCGGCGAGCAGGGCGGCGTAGAAGGTGGGGACGCCGAAGAACAGCGTCGGCAGGTCGGCGGCCATGCGCTCGGCCGTCACGGCGGGGGTGGGGCGGCGCGGCTCCAGCACGGTCGCGGCGCCGGCCGAGAGCGGGAAGAACATCGCGTTGCCGATGCCGTAGGCGAAGAAGAGCTTGGCGACGGAGAAGCAGACGTCGTCGGGCCGGATGCCGAGCACCTGGTCGCCGTAGGTCTCGCAGACGTGGCGGATGTTGGCGTGGCGGTGCATGGCGCCCTTGGGCGTGCCGGTGGTGCCGGAGGTGTAGAGCCACAGGGCCCAGGAGTCCGCGTCGGTGACGGCGGGCTCGCGGGGCAGTCCTTCGCCGGACTTGAGCAGCTCCTCCCAGGTCAAGGCGGTGCTCCCGGACGGCGCGTCGCCGTCCCACACCAGGTGGCGCACCTCGGGCGCCAGGGTGAGGGCCTCCTGGAGGCGGGGCTCGTACTCGGGGCTCGCGATCACCACGGCGGCGCCGGAGTCGGCGATGATCGTGCCGAGCTCCTTGGCCCCGAGCATGGTGGAGACCGGCACGGCCACGAAGCCGCCGCTGAAGGCGGCGAGGATGCCGGCGAACATGGGCAGGTCGTCGTTGGTGACGAACACGACGCGGTCGTCGCGGCGCAGGCCGAGGCCGCGCAGGGCGGCGGTGACGGTCCCGACGAGGTCCGACAGCCCGGCGTAGGTGAGCGTGGCTTCGCCGCGCCGGACCGCCACGCGGCCGCCGCGGCCCTCCCGCACGTGGCGGTGGACGAGCCAGTCCCCGGCGTTGAACTCGTTCTCACTCATGATCAGACCCGCTCCACGTCATAGTCGCCCTTGCGGCCGGTGCCGTAGCGGCGCAGGGCGCCGTCGGGGCCCGACGCGTTGGGGCGAATGAAGATCCAGTTCTGCCAGGCGGTGAGCCTACCGAAGATCTTCGTCTCGAGGGTCTCCGGGCCGGCGAAGCGGTGGTTGGCCTCCATGCCGGTGAGCGCGTCAGGCGACAGCGAGGCGCGTTCCTCCAGCACGATGCGCAGCTCTTCCTCGAAGTCGATGTCGTCCAGTGCCAGGGTGACCAGGCCGAGCTCCTGCGCGGCGGCGGCGTCCAGCGGCTCGCCGAGCCTGGCGCGGACGGCCGCCAGGTCCCCGTCGTTGCCCCAGAAGCGCGACTCCAGGCGGGACAGCCCGTTGCCCATCGGGTAGTCGCCGTCGTTGGACGGGGTCAGCAGGAGGGTGGCGGGGGCGGCATCGGCGTCGCGGTCCTCGTAGACGCCCTCCAGCATGTACTGCCGGTCGGCGGCCAGGGCCAGCTCGGCCAGCAGGCCGGCGAAGGCGGTGCCGGGGTCGATGACGGCGATGAGGCTGCGGCTGGTGACGTCGAGCCGCTTGAGAGTGCGCTTGTAGTAGTGGCGCACCTCGTTGACGAACCAGTCGCCGGCCTGCTCGCGCAGCTGGGCGTCGTAGGCGAGCACCCGCTCGGGGTCGCCGACGGCACGCAGCACCCAGATGCCGAGCTCCAGCTCGTTGGTCCGCAGGTGGAGGATGAGGTCGTCCAGCGCGCGCGTCACGGCGAGCGGCCAGTATTCCGCCCCCTGCGCCGCGGGGTCGGCGGGCGGGGCGTCGGCCGGGCCCGACACCGTGATCTCGACGAGGCGGTTCGCCCGGTCGATGCGCGCCGACAGGTACGGGTAGGTGATGGCGTCGGCCTCGTCCTTGCGCTCCAGCGGCGTCAGGACCACGCCCTTCGCGTCCGAAGGCCGTGTGGAGGCCGCCACCGCCTCGCCCGCACGCCTGGCCACCTCATCGTCGAACGAGTGGCGTGGCACGGCGGCGTCCACCAGGCCCCATTCGACGGCCGTACGGCCGCGGAAGCCCTCCGCCTTGGTGGCGAACAGGTCGGCGCGGTCCTTGCGCACGTGCCGCTTGTCCACGACGCGGGTCAGGCCGCCGGTGCCCGGCAGCACGCCGAGCAGCGGCACCTCGGGCAGGGAGACGGCCGAGGAGCCGTCGTCGACGAGGACGATCTGGTCGCAGGCCAGCGCGAGCTCGTAGCCACCGCCCGCGGCGGTGCCGTTGAGCGCGGCGATCCAGGTCTGGCCGGAGTGCTCGGTGGCGTCCTCGATGCCGTTGCGGGTCTCGTTGGTGAACTTGCAGAAGTTCACCTTCCACGCGTGGGTGGACTGGGCCAGCATGCGGATGTTCGCGCCGGCGCAGAACATGCGCTCCAGGCCGCCGGTCAGCACGACGGCCTTGACCTCGGGGTGCTCGAAGCGGAGCCGCTGGACGATGTCGTAGAGCTCGATGTCGACGCCGAGGTCGTAGGAGTTCATCTTGAGCTCGTAGCCGGGGACCAGGCCGCCGTGCTCGTCCACGCGCAGCGTGACGGTGGCCACCGCCCCGTCCACGTGGAGCGTCCAGTGGCGGTAGCGGTCGGGGGAGGTCGCGAAGGTGACGGTCAATGCGCGCTCCATGGGGGGTTGGGCCTCACTGCCTAATATTCGACGCCATCTCGGTGTGACGTCAAGAGTTTGTAGTGTTTAGAGGAGGCCTTCGTCGGCCAGGTGCACGTAGTCGAACTCGACCGGCTGGTCGTTGATGCCGGTCTTCGGCGGGGCGATCCAGCCGGCGAACTTGCCGTACTCGTACTCGGGGATCATGAGGGAGGCCACCTTCTCGCGGTCCTCGGGCGTGGGCAGCCACTCGGCGGCCCGGGCGTTCCAGGCGTCCTCGTCGACGACCTCGCCCTGCGGGGTCACGTGGTGGCCCGCGTACACGCCGACCTTGCGGTTGAAGCCCTCGTGCGGCAGGTAGAGCCGCTCGGACAGCCCGGCGTCCTCGAGCGCCTGGTTCCAGCGGCGCACGCCGTTGGCGCAGTCGGCGACGTACTCGTCGCGCAGGTCGAGGTTGAGCGCGCTGAGCATCGGCACGGTCTTCGTCTTGATCTGGCCGTCCTCGACGTAGCGCAGCTCGCGGGTGGCGTCGAGGAGCACGTGGTCGTCCTTGCGCCGGGTCTCCATCCAGCGGCCCTTCAGGCCGGAGGTGTAGTAGTTGCCGGCGTTGGTGGACTGCTCGGACCCGAACAGGTCCATCGAGACGGAGAACTGGAAGTTCAGGTATTTCTGGATGATGTCCAGCGGGATGCCGCCGTGCGGGAGGATGTCGGCCGTGTCGTGCTCCTTCATGAGCTCGGCGGTGCGCTCCAGGGTCCGCTGCACCCCGGTGGTGCCCACGAACATGTGGTGGGCCTCCTCCTTGAGCATGAACTCGCAGGTGCGCGCGAGAGGGTCGAAGGCCGACTCCTTGAGCGTGCCGAGCTGGTACTTCCCGTCGCGGTCGGTGAAGTACGTGAACATGAAGAACTGCAGCCAGTCGGTGGTCGCCTCGTTGAACGCGCCCAGGATGCGCGGCGCGTCGAGGTCGCCGGAGTTGCGCTTGAGCAGCTGCTCGGCCTCCTCGCGGCCCTCGCGCCCGAAGTAGGCGTGCAGCAGGTAGACCATCGCCCACAGGTGGCGGCCCTCCTCCACGTTGACCTGGAAGAGGTTGCGCAGGTCGTAGATGCTGGGCGCGGTGTGGCCGAGGACGCGCTGCTGCTCGACCGAGGCGGGCTCGGTGTCGCCCTGGATGACGATCAGCCGCATCAGGTCGGCCCGGTGCTCGCCGGGCACCTCCTGCCAGGCGGGCTCGCCCTTGTGCTTGCCGAAGTTGACCTTGCGGTCGGGGTCGCGCTCGGCGAGGAAGATGCCCCAGCGGTACTCGTCCATGGGGACGTGGGCGAAGTGCGCCCAGCCGTCGCGGCCCACGGCGATCGCCGTGCGCAGGTAGACGTCCTTGGTGGGAAGGGCCGGGCCGAGCTGCTTCCACCACTCCAGGAACTTCGGCTGCCAGCCTTCGAGGGCGCGCTGCAGGCGGCGGTCGCCGGCCAGGTTGACGTTGTTGGGGATGCGCTCGCTGTAGTCCACGCGGCTGAGCGGGCCGGTGGGCGCGGGGGCGGCGCCGGTACGGGTGTCGTCGATGCTCACCACTGCTCTCCTTCTCCAGGTCTGAGTCGTCAGTTGATGATCGAGTCGAGGGTAGCGAGGCTGCCCTGGATGGCGGTGCGCTGCAGGTGGGCGTGGACGGCACGCAGCCCGCCCTCCTCCTGGCCGCCGCCCGCCCGCCCGGGGCCGCCGTGGACGAGCTGCGGCATGGGCGTGCCGTGCCCCGTGGACTCGGCGGCGCTGTCGCGGTCGAGCACGAGCAGGCGGCCGTGGTGGGCGGCGGCCCCGAGCACGACCCGCCGGACGAAGCCGGGGTCGTACGACACCACCGACCCGGCCAGCGACCCCTCGCCGCGGGCGATCAGCTCGTTCACCTCGGCGGCGTCCCGGTAGGGCATGAGCGTGCTGACCGGGCCGAACGCCTCCACCTCGTGCGGCTCAGGACGGGCCGGGTCGTCCGCGCGCAGCAGCAGCGGCGACACGAACGCGCCGCGCTCGGCGTCGGCGCCCACCACCTCGACCTTGTCCGGGTCGCCGTAGATCACCGAGCCGGCCCGGGCCAGGCGCGCGACGGCCGCCCGCACGTCCTCGCGCTGGGCCAGGCCGACGAGCGCGCCCATCGTCACGCCGTCGGCGCCGGGCGCGCCCACGACGACCCGCGCCAGCCTGGCCTCGACCGCCTCGCCGACGGCGTCGAGGAGGTTCGCCGGGACGAACGCGCGGCGGATCGCGGTGCACTTCTGCCCTGCCTTGACCGTCATCTCGGTGACGAGGGCGTCGGCGAACAGATCGAACTCCGGCTCCCCCGGCACGGCGTCCGGGCCGAGCACGGAGCAGTTGAGGGAGTCGGCCTCGGCGTTGAACCGCGCCGAGCGGCGGGTGACGGCGGGGTCGGAGCGCAGCCGGGCGGCCGTGTCCGCCGAGCCGGTGAAGCCGATGTGGTCCTGCCCGCCGAGCAGGTCGAGCAGGCCGGGAACGCCGCCCGCGACGAGCTGGAGCGCCCCCGGCGGCAGCAGGTCCGCGATGATCCGGACGGCGTGGGCCGCGATGTACGCGGTCGGCGTGGCGGGCTTGACGATCGTGGGCAGCCCGGCGAGGAACGCGGGCGCGAGCTTCTCCAGCATGCCCCACACGGGGAAGTTGTAGGCGTTGATCTGCAGCGAGAGCCCGCGCGGCGTGGTGAGGACGTGGCGGCCCGCGAACGTGCCGCCCTTGCCGAGCGGCACCGGGTCGTCCTCGACGATCAGGGTGTGGTCGGGCAGGCCTTTGCGGGCGAGGCCGACGTAGACGAGCGCCGTGCCGATGCCGCCGTCCACGTCCACCGCCGCGTCGCGGCGCGTGGCCCCGGCCCGCGCCGACAGGTCGTACAGCTCCTGCCTGCGCTCCTGCAACGCCAGCGCGGCCGCTTTGAGCGCGGCGGCGCGCTGCGGGAAGGTCAGCTCGCCGAGTTCGGCCAGGCCGGTGCGGCGGGCGTAGGCCACCGCGGCGGCGAGGTCGAGTCCCTCCCCGCTGACCCGGGTGACGGTCTCGCCGGTCACCGCGTCGGCGACCGCGACCCCCTTCCCCGTCCCGGCGCGCCAGTCCCCTGCGAGATAGCTCTCCAGCATGCTCATGACTCGCTCCAGTCGTAGAAGCCCTTGCCGGTCTTGCGCCCGAGACGGCCCTCCTCGACCATCCGGACGAGCAGGTCCGGCGGGGTGAAGCGGGGGCCCAGCTCGCGTTCGAGGTAGCGGGCGATGCCGAGCCGCACGTCCAGGCCCACCAGGTCGGTGAGCCGCAGCGGCCCGGTCGGGTGGCCGTAGCCGAGCGTCATCGCGGCGTCGATGTCCTCGGGCTCGGCGACGCCGGACTCGACCATGCGGATCGCCTCCAGGCCGAGCAGGACGCCGAGCCTGCTGCTGGCGAAGCCGGGCGAGTCGCGGACGACCACGGCGGTCTTGCCGAGCGCCGCCACCCAGGCGACGGCCCGGTCCCGCAGGGCCGGATCGGTGGCGGGCGCGATGACCACCTCGACGAGCCTGCTGGCCGGGACGGGGTTGAAGAAGTGCAGCCCCAGGAAGCGCCCGGGCCGGGCGAGGGCCTCGGCGAGCGTGGCGAGCGAGATGCCGCTGGTGTTGGAGGCGATGACGGCGCCGGGCTCGACCGCGTCCTCGACAGCGCGCAGCGTGACCAGCTTGAGGTCCACGTCCTCGGGGACCGCCTCGATCACCAGGCCGCATCCGGCCAGCTCGGCGTGGCCGAGGGCGGTGGTCAGGCGGGACATGGGCTCTTCCGGGCCCGCGATCAGGCCCCGCTTCGCGCTGCCCTGGACGGCGCGCGACACCCGGTCGCGGGCGGCGGCCGCGGCCGCCGCGTCGCGCTCCAGCACGGTGACGTCGCAACCGGCGAGGAGCAGGGCGTGCGCGATGCCGGCGCCCATGCGCCCGCCGCCCACGACCCCGCACCGCCGCGGCAGCGTCGAGATCTCGCTCATTCCTCCAACATGCCACATTGTCGTTGCGTAGCGGAAGAGAGATGTAGTGAATCGAAGGTGAAGATCACATAATCATAGAGCACCCGAAGTCTCGATTGATGACAAACCCTTGACGTCCCATCACAGAACTGTGGATTCTGTGCGCACGCCATCCCCCAGGAGCCGACATGGGTGTTCTCTCCCTCCTCCGCATACTCGCACCCGCCGCCGTGCGCGCATTGTCGGGTAGCGCCGGTTCGAGCCTCAGCCAGTCCAGCGGCGAACAGGCCGGCGGCGCCGTGAGGATCGGGTCGCTGGTGCCGCGGTCGGGCCGCGATCGCGCCCATGCCCTCCTCGGCGTCGGCTAGCTCTTCCCACAACCGAACACATCTGGCGGAGGTCGCCATGACTCCCAGCGACATGACCCCGACCAACGAGTTGCGCCCGGAGATCGCGATGTCCTGGCGGCGCTGCCGGATGAGCGGGCTGGGGCCCGCGGCGCCGCACCTCCGCTTCGAGGCCGGCGAGGTCGACCGGCGCAGCCGGCTCGTCGCCGCGGCCCGGCCGGTCCTGGAACAGCTCGCCGAGCAGCTCGGCGACGCCGGGTACTGCGTCATCCTGGCCGATCGGGAGTCGCGGCTGGTGGACGTGCCGATCGGGGCGCGCACGCTGCGCGACCGGCTGGCGGCGCTGGGCGTGGTGGCCGGCGGGGTGTTCATGGAGGAGACCACCGGGACCAACTCGATCGCCACGGTGTACGAGCTGCGCCGCGGCCTCGCCGTGCACGGCGAGGAGCACTACCTGGAGCCGTTCAAGCGCTTCAGCTGCTACGGGCACCCGATCGTCCATCCGGTGACCCATCGGCTGGAGGGCGTCCTCGACATCACCTGCCTGGCCGAGAACGACTCCCCGCTGCTCGGCCCGTTCCTGACCCGGGCGGTGAGCGACATCGAGGAGCGGCTGCTGCAGACCGCGCGCCGCGCCGAGCAGCGGATGCTGGCCGCGTTCCAGGCCGCGGCGGCCGGGCACAACCGGCCGGTGCTGGTGCTCGGCGAGGGCGTGGTGCTGGCCAACCCGGCGGCCGTGGAGCTCCTCGACCCGATCGATCACCTGCTGCTGCGGGAGCTCGCGGCCGACCTCGCCGGCCGGGGGCGTCACGAGGAGCGGTCCGTCGAGCTGTCGTCGGGGCGCAGGCTCGCGGTCCGGTTGGAGGCCGTCACCTCGGGGGCGGACGGGGTGCTGTTCGAATTCACGGATCCGCGCGAGACCCGCCGCGCCACCGCCCGCACCGCGCCCCCGCGCCCCGGCACGCCCGTGTACGTCAGCGGCGCGCCAGGCACGGGCCGCACGACAACGGTCCGATCCCTGGCCAGGGACGCCGGGATCGATGTGACCAGGACACCCGCCGGACGGGAGCCCGGCGGCATCGCACCCGCCTCCGAGACACCCGCCGGACGGGAGACCGGCGGCGCCGCGCCCGCCACCGAGACACCCGCCGGACCGGAGACCGGCGGCGCCGCGTCGGCCCCCGCCAAGACACCCACTGGGCGGGGAGCCGGGGGCGGCGCGGCCCATGCGGCTGTGGCGGCCGCCGGGCGGGGAGGGGGGATCGTGGCGCTCGACGCCTCCGAGGCGGCGGTCAAAGGGGAGGCCGAGTGGCTGGCCGAGCTCGACGCCGCGGCGGCCGCACGGCCGGGACTGCTGCTGGTCGAGGACGCCCATCTGCTGCCCGACGCGTGCGCGGTTCACCTGCGGCGCCTCATGGAGCGCGGCGGGGTGTGGATCGCGCTGACCGGCGCGCCGGTGGCCGAGCTGACCGGGTACGCAGCCACGCTCGCCGCCGGGTGCCCCGCCCGGATCGGACTGCCCGCCCTGCGGGACCGAGCCGACGAGCTGCCGGCACTCGTGCGGGCCATGCTCCACGAGCTCGGGGCAGGCGATCGGGTGCGGTTCACCCCGGCCGCCCTCGCCGCCCTGGCCGGTCACCCGTGGCCGGGCAACCTGCGCGAGCTGCGCACCGTGCTGGAGACCGTGGTGGCGCACCGCTCGGCGGGCGACGTGACGCCCCGCGACCTGCCCGCGAGCTACCAGGTCAGCCCCCGGCTGCGCCGGATGACGCCCCTGGAGCGGGCCGAGCACGACGCGATCGCCGCCGCGCTGCGCGAGCACGACGGCAACAAGCTGCGTGCCGCCCAGCGGCTCGGCATCAGCCGGACGACGCTCTACAACCGTATGCGGGCCCTGCAGATCTCAGTGTCCAAGAGTTGAACAGTGCGCCGGGCGCGCGCCGACCTACGTTGCCGGTGAGAAACCCACCGGAAAAGGAGTCGTAACGTGCGCATCACCGCGGCACTGACCGAGACCCAAGGCGCTCCCTTCGCGCTCGCCCCCCTCGACCTCGACGACCCCCGGCCCGGCGAGGTCGTCGTGCGGATGGTGAGCTCCGGCGTCTGCCACACCGACCTGATCGTCCGCGACCAGTGGTACCCGGTGCCGCTGCCCGCGGTGCTCGGCCACGAGGGGGCGGGCGTCGTGGAGGCCGTCGGCGACGGCGTCACCTACGTGGCGCCCGGCGACCACGTCGTGCTCACGTTCAGCTCCTGCGGCGGCTGCCGCATGTGCGTCCAGGGCCGCCAGGCGTACTGCGACCAGTTCTTCGCCTACAACTTCGCCGGCTCGCGCCCCGACGGCAGCGCCACCCTGCACCGGGCGTCGGGTGACGTGCACGGCGCGTTCTTCGGCCAGTCGTCTTTCGCGACCCACGCCCTGGCCAGTGAGCGCAATGTCGTGAAGGTGGACCCCGAGGCGCCCCTGGAGCTGCTCGGCCCGCTGGGCTGCGGCATCCAGACCGGCGCGGGCGGCGTGCTCAACTCGCTCAGGCCGCCGGCGGGCAGCAGCATCGCGGTCTTCGGCGCGGGCTCGGTCGGCATCAGCGCCGTGATGGCCGCCGCCGTCGCCGGCTGCACCACGATCGTCGCCGTCGACCTGAACGACCGGCGGCTGGAGCTGGCCGCGGAGGTGGGCGCCACGCACGTGATCAACGCGGCCGCGGGCGACACTGTCGAGCGGCTGCGCGAGCTCACCGGCGGCCTCGGCGTGGACTACACGGTGGAGACCACCGCGGTCCCGGGCGTGCTGCGGCAGGCGGTGGACGCGCTCAACCAGGGCGGCACCTGCGGCCTGATCGGCGCCGCCGCGCTCGGCACCGAGGTCTCCCTGGACATGTCGGCGCTGCTGTTCGGGCGCGGGGTGCGCGGGATCGTCGAGGGCGACAGCGTGCCGCGGCTGTTCATCCCCAAGCTCGTGGACCTCCACCGCCAGGGCCGCTTCCCGTTCGACAAGCTGATCAAGACGTACGCGTTCGAGGACATCAACGAGGCGGTGGAGGACTCCGAGAAGGGCACCACCCTCAAGCCCGTCCTGACCTTCGCCTGAGCCCCGAGGAGTCCGATCATGCAACTGCGTCACGACACCTTCTTCATCGGCGGCACGTGGGTCCGCCCCGCCACCGACCGGGTGATCGTCCCGGTCAACGCCAGCACCGAGGAGCCGCTCGGCCAGGTCCCCGAGGGCGCCGAGGCCGACATCGACGCGGCGGTGGCCGCCGCGCGCGAGGCGTTCGACGAGCCGTCCGGCTGGGCGAGCTGGGAGCCCGCGCGGCGCGCCGAGGTGATGGACCGCCTGGCCGACGCGATCGACCGGCGGGCCGACGGGTTCGTCGAGCGGGTGAGCGCCCAGAACGGCATGCCGGTCGCGGTCGCCCGGCAGCTGGAGACCGGTTACCCCACCGCCGTGCTGCGCTACTACGCCGGGCTGGCCCGGTCGGCGACCTTCGAGGAGACCAGGGAAGGGTTGTTCGGCGGCCCGATCGAGGTGCGCCGGGTGCCGGTCGGGGTGGTCGCTGCCATCGTGCCGTGGAACTTCCCGCAGGCGCTCACCATGTTCAAGATCGCCCCCGCGATGGCGACCGGCTGCACGCTGGTGATCAAGCCGTCGCCGGAGACCGTGCTGGACGCGTACCTGCTGGCCGAGGCCGTCGAGGAGGCCGGCGTCCCGGCCGGGGTGATCAACGTCGTGCCGGCCGGGCGCGAGGTCGGCGCCTACCTGGTGTCCCATCCGGGCGTGGACAAGGTCGCCTTCACGGGCTCCACCGCCGCAGGCCGGAGCATCGCCGAGACGTGCGGGCGGCTGCTGCGGCCGGTCACGCTGGAGCTCGGCGGCAAGTCCGCGGCCATCGTCCTGGACGACGCCGACCTGGACCTGGGCAAGATCGGCCAGGGGTTGTTCGGCGCCACGCTGCTCAACAACGGCCAGACGTGCTTCCTCGGCACGCGGGTGCTCGCCCCGCGCAGCAGGTACGCGGAGGTCGTCGACGCCTTCACCGCCCTGGCGAGCTCCCTGACCGTCGGCGACGCCGCCGACCCGGGGACGCAGATCGGGCCGATGGCCACCGCCCGGCAACGCGACCGCGTCGAGAGCTACATCGCCAAGGGGCGCGGCGAGGGCGCCCGCATCACGACCGGCGGCGGCCGGCCCGCCGACCTGGAGCGGGGCTGGTTCGTGCAGCCGACCGTCTTCGCCGACGTCGACAACGGCTCGGTCATCGCGCAGGAGGAGATCTTCGGGCCGGTGCTGTCGCTCATCCCGTACGACGACGTCGACCACGCCGTCCGCATCGCCAACGACTCGGACTTCGGCCTCGGCGGGACGGTCTGGACCGCCGATCCGGAGCGGGGCGCGGCCGTCGCCCACCGGGTGCGCACCGGCACCATCGGCGTCAACCGCTACATCCCCGACCCCGCCGCCCCGTTCGGCGGGGTCAAGGCCAGCGGCCTGGGCCGCGAGCTGGGCCCGGAGGGCCTGACCGGCTATCAGCAGGTGCAGACCGTCTACCGGTGATCGTTGTCCTTGACGGCCAGCACGGGGCAGTCCGACTCCAGCAGGACACGCTGCGCCGTGCTGCCCATCAGGAGCTTGCCGACCGGGGATCGGCGGCGGACGCCGATCACGATGAGCTCCGCCGACTCCTGGCGGGCCACGTCGAGGAGCGCGGCGGCCGGGTCGGTGTCCTGCGGCTGCCGAACCTCGTGGCCGTCGCCCACCCGGCGCTGCAGCTCGGCCGGCGGCGCGGTGCCGGGGTCGACGTAGGCGCCGGGGTGGGAGACGTTCACCACCACCAGCCGGGCCTTCCTGAGCTCGGCCTCGGCCAGGGCCTGGCCGAGGACCGCCTCCCCCAGCGGCGTGGGGACGTATCCGGCGACGATGGTCATGCTTTCACCTTCTGTCGGTTCCGCCGGGACAGGCGCAGGGCCGGGGGCGCGAGGACGATCAGGACGATCACGCCGAGCAGCGTGGCGGTGATCGGCTGGGTGAGGAACCCGGTGAGGTCACCGCCGAAGATCCGCATCGACCGGCGGAACGACGACTCCAGCAGGCCGCCGAGCACGAACGCCAGCACCAGCGGCCCGGGCTCGAAGCCGACCTTCTTCATCAGGTAGCCCAGCACCCCTAGCCCGACCATGAGGAACATGTCGAACACACTCATCCTGACCGTGTAGACGCCGATCATCGTGACGAGGATCGTCAGCGGAGCCAGGATCGCCGCCCGCACGCGCAGGATGCGCACGAACACCCCGATCAGCGGCATGCTCATGGCCAGCAGCAGGAGGTTGCCGACGTACATCGAGTTGACGACCCCCCAGAACAGGTCGGGCTTCTCCTCCACCAGCATCGGCCCGGGCGCGATGCCCTGGATGAGCAACGCCCCGAACATGATCGCCATCGTCGCGTTGGCAGGGATGCCCAAGGTCAGCAGCGGGATGAACGACGACGTGGCGGCGGCGTTGTTGGCGGTCTCAGGACCGGCCACGCCCTCGATGGCGCCCTTGCCGAACCGGTCCGGCTCCTTGCTCGCCCGCTTCTCCACGGCGTAGGCGACCATGGAGGACATGGTCGCCCCGCCGCCCGGCAGGATGCCGAGCAGGAAGCCGAGCACCGAGCCGCGGGTGATCGCGCCCTTCGACTGGCCGAGCTCGGCGCGGGAGGGGTAGACCGAGCCGACGGCCGCGGCGGGGGCGGCGGGCCGGCGAAGCGACTCCAGGTTGTAGAGGATCTCGCCGACGCCGAACAGGCCCATCGCGACGATGACGAAGTCGATGCCGTCGAGCAGCTGGTCGACGCCGAAGGTCAGGCGCGAGGCGCCTTCGAGCGGGTCCTGCCCCACGGTCGCCAGCAGCAGCCCGACCGTGGCCATGAGGATGCTCTTGAGCGGCGAACCGGTGCCGAGCGTGGTGATCAGCAGGATGCCGAGCAGGGCCAGCGCGGTGTACTCCGACGGCCCGAAGTCCAGCGCGAACCCGGCCACCAGCGGCGCGACGAACGTCAGGCCGATGACGGCGACGGTGCCGCCGATGAAGGAGCCGATGGCGGCGATGCCGAGCGCGGAGCCGGCCCGGCCCTGCCGGGCCAGCTCGTGCCCGTCGATGGCGGTGACCACGCTGGACGCCTCACCGGGCAGGCGCAGCAGCACCGAGGTGATGGTGCCGCCGTACTGGGCGCCGTAGAAGATGCCGGCGAGCATGATGATGGCCGCGGTCGGCTCGATGTTGTACGTGATCGGCAGCAGCACCGCGATGGTGGCCGCGGGCCCGAGCCCGGGGAGCACCCCGACCAGCATGCCGAGGGTGACCCCGAGCAGGCAGTAGAAGAGGTTCTCCGGCTGGAAGACCACGCCGAACCCGGCGATCACCGGGGAGAGGAAGTCCATGTCCAGGTCTCACAGAGCGATGATGTGGGGCAGCGACACGCCGAGTGCTGTGATGAACAGCAGGTAGAGCGCCGCCGTGGCGACGATCGAGACCACGGCCGTCAGCCGCCAGCTCTCCCTGCCGAGGCCCTTGAGCCACAGGACGAGCAGCGCGACGGTCGGCACCTCGAAGCCGACGAGCTCGAACAGGAACGCGTACGCGACCAGCGAGGCGGCCGCGATCGCGACGACCACCACGTCCTTGGTGAAGCGTTCCTCGTCACCGCGGGGCCGTGACTGGAGCACCAGCACCGCGGCGGCGACCACCATGGCGACGCTGACGATCAGCGGCCACATGCCCGGCCCTGGGGCCGGCAGGGTGCCGATCCCCAGGTTCACGGACATGATCGCGGCCACCACGCCGCTGGCCAGCGGGACCAGGGCGGCCACCACGTTGAGCCTGCGGGCGTAGGCCGGGGGGACCTGGGCCGGCTCAGGGACCGGGGCCTCGGCCGAGGTCATTGCTGGGCCTTGAGGTCGATGCCGAGGTCCTGGGCCAGCTTCTCGAACCGCTTGAGGCTCTCGTTCAGCTGCGTCCCGACCGCGTCGCCGTCGGCGTCCCAGCGGCCGATGTAGTTGGCCTTGAGGACCTCGTTGTACTCGGGCGAGGCGACGGCCTTGTCGACGGCCGCGGCGAGCTTGTCGCGCACCTCGGCGGGCAGCCCGGCGGGCCCGGCGATGAACCGGCGCTGGTCCACCACGACGTCGTAGCCGGACTCCTTGGCGGTCGGCACGTCCGGCATCGCCTCGATGCGCTTGTCGGCGAAGACGGCCAGCGCCCGCAGCTTGCCCGCCTGGACCTGCTTGTAGGCCTCGGCGATCTGCACGGAGGCGGCGTCGACCTTGCCGCCGAGCACGGCGGTCACGGTGGGCGCGCCGCCGTCGAAGGGCACCGGCGCGGCCTTCGTCTTGGCCAGGCCGAACAGCAGCGTCTGCGACAGCTGGCTGCCGGTGCCGGGGCCGGTGGTGCCGTACTTGACGTCGGAGGCGCCGGCCAGGTCCTTGAGCGTCCGGTACTTCGAGTCGGCGGGGACCACGAGCACGTAGTCCTCGACCGCCAGGCCCTTGATGAAGGTCATGTCGGTGAGCTTGACCGGGTCGGCGTCGTTGAGCATGAGCGGCCCGATGGCGAACAGCGACTGCGGCATCACGGCCACGCGGTAGCCGTCCGGCTTGCTGCCGAACACGTCCTTGCCGGCGATCTTGCCGTTGGCGCCCGGCTTGTTGACGACCACGGCCTTGACGCCGAGCGGCTGCTCGATGCTCTTGGCGAGGGCGCGGGTGAGCAGGTCGGTGCTGCCGCCGGGGTCCGTCGGCACGGTGAACTCGACCGGCTTGTTGGGGTAGCCGGCCGCGGCCGCGCTCTTGTCAGCGCTGCCGCCCTGCACGGAGCAGGCGGAGGCGGCCAGGGCGACGGCGGCGAGGAGTACGCCGATTCTCATGTGAATTCTCCGTTTCACCAGCGGGGAGAGGGCTGGGAGGGGTTTCACCAGCGGGGAAGTGCGGGCTGGACCCACTCGGGATGGGCCTTGCGCATCGCGGCGACGTCGTCGCGGTCGCGCATGTCGGGGCGGGCGAGCCAGCGCTCGTGCAGCGTCGCGAGGGCGTCGCGGTCGAGCTCGACGCCGAGCCCGGGCGCGTCGCTCACCTCGATGGCGCCGCCGGCGAAGGTGTGCGGCTCGGTGATGACGTCCTCGGTCTGCCACGGGCGGTGGCTGTCGCAGGCGTAGCCCAGGTCGGGGATCACGCTGGCGACGTGGGTCATGGCCGCCAGGCTGATCCCCAGGTGGGTGTTGGAGTGCATGGACAGGCCCACGCCGTACGTGCGGCACAGCGCGGCCAGCTCGCGGGTGGCGTGCAGGCCGCCCCAGTAGTGGTGGTCGGACAGCACGACCTGGACGGCGTCCTTGGCGAACGCCTCGGGGACCTCCGCGAACGTGGTGACGCACATGTTGGTGGCCAGCAGCGCGCCGGTGCGCCTGCGCACCTCGGCCATGCCGTCGACGCCGGCGGTCGGGTCCTCCATGTACTCCAGCAGGTCGCCGACCTGCTCGGCCACGCGCACGCTGGCCTCGACCGACCAGCCGCCGTTGGGGTCCAGCCGCAGCGGATGTCCGGGGAACGCCTTGGCCAGCGCCTTGATGGCCTCGATCTCCTGCTCGGGCTCGAACACGCCGCCCTTGAGCTTGAAGGAGGTGAAGCCGTAGTCGTCGGCGAAGCGGCGGGCCTGCCGGACCACGCCGTCGGGGTCGAGGGCGGCGCCCCAGTCGTCGGGCGCCTCGCCGTCCGGGTGCTCGGCCCAGCGGTAGAACAGGTAGCCGCTGTAGTCGACGCGGTCGCGTACCTTGCCGCCGAGCAGGGCGTGCACCGGCAGTCCGACGGTCTTGCCGAGGGCGTCGAGACAGGCGACCTCGAAGGCGGACACGACGCTGCGGACCAGCTTCTCGTTGTTGCGGGTGCCGCGCAGGCCGGCCGGGTCGAACTCCTTGACCGTGTCGGCGGCGCCGCTCGCCGACGCGGAGGCCAGGGCGTACAGGCCGTTGACCGCCGTGAGGTCGCGGCCGGGGACGGCGGCGGCGAGGGCGCGCGCGACCTCCAGGTAGTCGGTGTCGCCGTAGGTCTCGCCGACGCCGGTGACGCCGTCGTCGGTCTCGATCTCGACGATGGTGCGCGGAGTGTACGGCTGGTGCACGCCGAGCACGTTGAGCAACGGCGGATCGCTGATCAGGATGGGCGTGACGGTCGCCCGGATGATGCGTGGCATACGGGTTTCCTTCTAGCTGGCGAGGTCGAGGCCGACGGTCAGCAACCGGTCGAGGGTCTGCAGATGCTCGGGGGTGGGATCGGTCAGCGGGGCTCGAACCGGTCCGACGTTCGCGCCGCGGAGCCTGGCCGCGGCCTTGACCAGGGATACAGCGTATCCGGGGCCCTGGTCGCGGAGCTCCACCAGGGGGATGTAGAACTCCTTGAGCAGCAGGTCGACGCGCTCGTGGTCGTCGGCGCGCAGCGCGCGGAAGAACGTCCCGGCGATCTCCGGGGCGAAGGCGTGCACGGCCGAGGAGTACGCCGGGACGCCGATGCTGCTGTAGGCGCGGGCCTGCATCTCGGCGGTGGCCGCGCCGTTGAAGAACAGCCATTCGGGGGGCGCGGCGAGTTTGATGCGTTGCAGCCGGTCGAGGTCGGAGTGACCGTCCTTGACGCCGATCACGTTGGGGATCTCGGCGAGCGCCGGCACGCTGGCGACGTCGATCCTGACCTGGGCCCGCTGGTAGACGATGATCGGCAACGCGGTGCTCGCGGCGACCCGGCGCACGTGCTCGACCAGTCCCCGCTGCGGCGTCTCGGCCAGGTACGGCGGCAGCAGGAGCAGGGCGTCGGCCCCCGCCCGCTCGGCGGCGGCGGCGAACCTGGCGGCCTGGGCCCAGCCGTAGCCGGCGCCCGCGACCACCGGGACCGCGCCGCGGGCCTCCTCCGCAGCCGCCGCGATCAGGCTCGCGTACTCGTCCTCGGCGAGGGAGAAGAACTCACCGGTCCCGCAGCACGGGAACAGCGCGCCGGGCCCGGCCGCGATCTGCGC
Source organism: Nonomuraea sp. SYSU D8015 (assembly GCF_008065375.1). Classification (GTDB taxonomy): domain Bacteria; phylum Actinomycetota; class Actinomycetes; order Streptosporangiales; family Streptosporangiaceae; genus Nonomuraea. Next base: position 152,687 of record NZ_VJYI01000017.1, on the reverse strand, counting down.
GCGCACGTGGGCGCGGAAGGCGTCCAGATCGACCCGGCCGTCCGCGTCGAAAGCCGTCAGCGGGAACGACAGCACGCCCGTGTCCATCCCCCGGCGCAACCGTTCGGATATCTCTTCGGTCGTATACGTAGCAGGCAAGCTGTCTCCATATGTAGATTGCTGACACGTGGCGAGCAGTTTCGCCTTATTTTGGTAATGTGTCAACACTCGTACCCAGGCGCGCAGACTCTCTGTGAGGTGCAATGACCCATCCCGAAGGCGGGGTGCGCAGCGTCAAGTCCGCGGCGCGGACCATCGATCTCCTCGAGCTCCTGGCCTCCCGCCAGAACCGGCCCGCCCGCCTGCGTGAGCTCAGCGAGGCGCTCGGCGCGCCCCGCAGCAGCGTCTACGCCCTGATCCGCACCCTCGTGGAGCGCGGCTGGGTCCGCACCGACGAGACCGGCACCCTCTACAGCATCGGCATCCGCGCCCTGCTGGCCGGCACCACCTACCTCGACACCGACCCGTACCTGCGCATCGCCCAGCCGCACATCAACGATCTCAGCATGCGGCTGGACGAGACCATCCACTTCGGCCGGCTCGACCGCACCGACATCGTCTACCTGGCCACCAAGGAGTCGAGCCGCTACGTGCGCCCCTTCAGCCGGGTGGGCCGCCGGCTGCCCGCCTTCAGCACGGCGATGGGCAAGTCGCTGCTGGCCGAGCGGCTCGGCACCCCGCACGAGGTGCCGATCCCGCAGCCGATCGCTCCGCTCACCCCCAACACGCTGGTGGACGAGCAGGCTCTGCGACGCGACCTGGAGCTGACCCGCGAGCGCGGCTACGCCATCGACAACGAGGAGAACTACGCGGGCGTCAAGTGCTTCGGCTTCGCGCTGCGTTACAGCTCCCCCGCGACGGACGCGATCAGCTGCTCCGTGCCCATCAGCGGCCTGACCGAGGAGCGGATCAACGAGATCGTCGCGGCGATGGAGCAGGTCCGGCTGGCCATCGAGCGGATGGCGCCGGTCGATCTGTCCACTCCCGGGTGGGTCTGACGGTTGGATCTCCTTTCAGCGGCCCTGCTGGTGGCGGCGGGGCTGGCCTCCGGGCTGGCCGGCTCCATCGGCGGGCTCGCCTCGCTGTTCAGCTATCCGGCGCTGCTCGCCTTCGGGTTGCCGCCGGTCGTCGCCAACGTCACCAACACCGTGGCGATGTTCTCCACCACCGTCGGCACCGCGGCGGGCTCGCGGCTGGAGCTGCGCGGCCACGGGCGGCGCGTCGCCAAGCTGGTGGTCGTGGCGGCGGCGGGCGGCTCGGCCGGGGCCTGGCTGCTGCTGGCCACGCCGGACAAGGCGTTCGAGTTCGCCGCGCCGTGGCTCATCGCGTTCGGCTCGGCGCTGTTGCTGGCCAGGGATCCGCTGCGGCGGCTGGCCGACGCCCGGGCGCCCAAGACCACGTCCTTTTTGCCGGTCGCCGTGGCGGTGGCGCTGGTCGGCGTGTACGGCGGCTACTTCGGCGCGGCGGCGGGCGTGATCATGCTGGCCGTGCTCTGCGCCGCCGCCACCGAGCCGCTCGCCGTCACCAACGCGGTCAAGAACATGGCCACCGGCGCGGCCAACATCACCGCCGCCGTCGCGTACGCGTTCCTGGCGCCCGTGCACTGGCTGGCCGCGGGCGCGCTGTCGTGCGGCTGCCTGGTGGGCAGCTGGCTCGGGCCCAAGATCGTCCGGCGGCTGCCGGAGCGGCCTCTGCGCTTCGCCATCGCCCTGGCCGGGTTCGGCCTGGCGGTGAGCCTGTGGGTCGCCTGATCCGGCCGGCGTCCCGCAGAGCCCGACGGCCGCAGGAGCACGCTCGTGCCCCGGGGCAGGGCTCCCGCCCGGCACGCCCTGACCACGACGGCCCTGTGCGTGACGGTGATGAACGCCCAGCGGCCCACCGCCTGCGGCGAGCCGGCGAAGCGCGTCCGCGTCCCCGGCGCGCTGCCGAAGTAGCGCGCCCGAGGACACCGTCGCGGATTCGCTTCAGGGCGTGGGTTGCGGCGCGGACAAGGGAAGAAGGCGAGGAGCGCCTTGCCGTGGCCGCATGTCAGGGCGTGGGCGCCCACAGCGACCGGCCGAGGCCACGAGACGGCGCCACCGGGCCGGGCGCGAGACGACGTCCGCCGGACCGGGCGCGAGACGACGCCCCGGGCCGGGCGGACAAAACAGCGGGCGGTCCGGGACCGGGGCGCGCCGGCCCCGGGCGCGAAGGGGAAGACGCCGAGGGGGCTCAGCGCCGGGTCGGCAGGATCACCGCCGAGGGATGCCGTGGGTCGTGGTAGACCGCCTGGTCGGCGGCCCGGAACGTGGTGGCGGTGGCGCGGGACTCGCCGGTGCCCGGATTGCGGGCGTAGCGGGGGAAGGCGCCGCTGGAGACCTGGACCCTGATGCGGTGCCCGCGCTTGAAGCGGTGGGCGGTGGGCCAGAGCCGGACCGTGGCGCGCGTGGTCTCCTCGGCACCGGACAGGCTCGTCAGCCCGTCGCACACGTTGACGGACCTGCCGTTCGGATCGACGTCGCACAGCCGGACGAACACGTCGGCGTACGGCAGGCTGGAGCGGAACCAGATCTCCGCGCCGACCTCGCCGATCACCTCCACGTCCCGGTCGAGCGGATCGGTGGTGTAAATCAGGACGTCCGCGCGGGCCTCCAGGGCCGTGTTGTCGACGCGGCCGCTGTCGCTCACCATCCGCACCCCTCCGGCCGCGGGTGTGGGGTCCGCGGGGTCGTAGCGGTACAGGTCGGGCTCGGCGTCGCCGGACGGCGGCGCGGTGGACAGCACGCCGCCGGGCTGCAGGTGGAAGCGCTGCGCCTGATAGCCGGGCGGCGGCCAGGAGTCGAAGTCCCGCCAGGCCTCCTCCCCCATCACGTACAGCCGCACCGGGGCGCGCTCCGGCGGTTGCTCGCCACGGGCGCAGGCGAGCCCGAACTCGACGGCCTCGCGTATCGCCGTGCCGTCCATGTCCAGGTGGGTCCACGGCCCGACAGTCAGGCGGGCCGGGCGGCCCGCGTCCTGGAGGACCTGGAAGTCGCGGAGCTGGCCGGGCAGGAAGATGTCGTACCAGCCGCCGATCGAGCTGACCGGCACGGTAACCTGCGCCACCCGGTGCCGGTGGTCGAAGCCTTCCCACCGCGGGTGCCCGGCGTCGTGGGCGAGGATGTCCTGGATGTAGGCGGAACGCTCGCCGATGGCGGCCACGTCGGCCTCCTTCAGCGGCAGCGTCCGCAGCGCCCGGCGGGTTCGCCGGGTCTGGAGGAACTGGCGCAGCATCGCCCAGCGGCGCTCCTGGGTGCCGACGAGGACGCCCCATCCGAACGGCGTCTCCAGCGACATGCCGTCCGCGCGCAGGAACTCCAAGGTCAGCGCCGACTCGGTCACCTGCGGGATCATCGCCTTCACCTGCGGGGGGAGGGCGTCGGCGACGGCCCACTGCACGTAGCCGAGGTAGCTGAGGCCGACCAGCACGATGGAGCCGCCGAACCACGGCTGCTTCACCACCCAGTCGAGGGTCGCCAGGCCGTCCTCGCGCTCCTGGCGCAGGGGGTCGAAGGCGCCGCCGGAGCCGAAACCGCCGCGGGTGCTCTGGATCAGCACCTGGTATCCGCGTTCGGCCAGCGGCATGGCCAGGCCCCAGGCGAGCGGCGCCCGCCGGCCGTAAGGGGAGCGGAGCAGCGCGGTCGGCAGCGCCTCTCCCCCGGCCCTGGGCGCCCATCGGTCGGCCAGCAGCTCCACGCCGTCGTCCATCGGCACGCGGAGGTCCCGCTGGACGACGAGATCCCGCGTCACCGGCGGGGGAAGTTTCAACCGGCGTTCCAGGAGACGGCTGATCAGTTTCACCGGCTCCCCTCCTCTCCATCGGTGATCGCCGACCGGCGTGCGCCGGTGGCGATGGTCATCAAGCGCAGCAGCCGCTCGGTGAACTCCTCGGGGTCGAGCGGGTCGTCGCCCTCCACCACCCAGGCGTTGATGAACGCTGCCGCGCCGCCGGTCACGTACACGGCTAGGTCGTCGAGCAGCTCAGGGGCGAGCCGCTCGCCGTGCACCCGGGTGACCGCCTGCCGGTTGACCGGAAGGAACAGCCCCATCAGCGCCTTGTTCAGGACGAACGCGCACGAGCTCGTCAGCAGCGCCCGGTAGAACCCCCGGTGCCGGGCGAAGTGCCGCGCCGTGGCCAGCGCCCGGTTCCGCGAGGCCGACGGGTCCCAGTCGTTCTCGAGGTCCGGCAGCAGCTCACGCCGGACGAGGTCGAGCGCGGCCTCGAGCACCAGCGTGTCGCGGTCGCCGAACTGCTGGTACACCACCTGCCGGCTCACATCCGCGGTCTCGGCGATGTCGGAGAGCGGGATCGCGGCCGTGCCCCGCTCCGTCACCAGGGCGATGGCGGCCCGCATGAGAGCGGCGCGCGAGCGGCGTACCCGGCGGTCCATGGCGGGGGCGGGGGATACCGCCTCGAACGTCATGCCCAAATAATGGACATGTGTTAATAAAAAGGCAAGTGTTGCTTAGCTAGAAAACGCCCCTTCAGCGGATGATGCGCTCCCGGGCGCGGAGCAGGGCGGACAGGATGACGCGCTCGCGCTCGGGGCCGAGGCGGACCAGGGGGACCGAGCAGCTGAGCGCCTCGTCCGGGACGGGCCCGAAGGGCAGGGGGACGGCGAAGCACCGCAGCCCGACGGTCGACTCCTGCTCGTCCACCGCGTGACCGCGGCGGCGGATCTCCTCGAGCTCGGCCCGCAACGCCGCCCGGTCGGTGATCGTGTACGGGGTCCGCGCCTCCAGGGTCTCCGGCAGGAGCTCGTCGACCTCCGCCCACGGGCGCCAGGCGAGGATCGCCTTGCCGAGCCCGGTCGCCCACGACGGCAGCCGCCGGCCGGGCCGCGAGACGACGGCGAGGGAGTGCCGGGAGATCTCGGTGGCCAGGTAGACGACCTCGGCGCCGTCGAGGCGCGCCAGGTGCACGGTCTCGCCGAGCTCTGCGTTCAGCTCGCCCATCACCGGCTGGGCCCGCCGGACGACGTCGTCCCGCTCCACGTACGCCGCGCCCGCGCGGAGCGCGCGGATTCCGATGCGGTAACGACCCGCGTCGTCGGTCTCGACCCACCCGGTGTTCACGAGCGTGGTGAGCAACGCGTACCCGCTGGCCCGGGGCATGGCCAGGGCGGTGACCACCGAGCGCAGCGAGCACGCCTGCGTGGCGGCGCTGAGGTATTCGAGCACCGCGATGGTCCGCTCGGCGGACTTGACGCTGCGTACACCTCCTGTGGCCGCATCGGGCGGGTCGAGCGGGGCTTGCCTCATCGACACCTCTTGACGTTTGGCGAAACACCAACTTAATGTCTCGGCTACACATATAGCCAATGTCTCCATATGTAGACAAGAGGTTTCCGCTTGACATCCCTCTCCACCAGGCGAGTCACCGCCGCCTCATCCGGGCCCCTCGCCTTCCCCGTCACGCCGTTCAGGGCGTCGGGGGACGTGGATCTGTCCCGTTGCTGAAACGGCGCACCCGCCCTGCCCGGCCATCAGGGCAGGCGACTTCCGGAGGAACCATGATCACCACCCCCCGCCGCCGCCAGGCGGCCTCTGCCCTGCTGGCACTCGGCACCATGCTGTCGGCAGGCGCCTGCACGGTCGCCAACAGCGGCCCGGAGCCCTCGTCCGGCGCCGCGGCGAGCACCGTCCGCATCGTGCTGCCGGAGGAGCCCCCGACGCTGGAGCCGTGCGACGCCTCACTCACCGCGACCGGCCGCGTCACCCGGGCCAACATCACCGAGGCGCTCACCGAGCGCGACCCGGCCAGCGGGCAACTCCAGCCGGCGCTGGCCACGGAGTGGAAGCAGGACTCGGAGAACGAGTGGACCTTCACCCTGCGGCAGGGCGTGAAGTTCCACGACGGCACCGCGTTCGACGCCAAGGCGGCCGCGTTCTCGATCGACCGGACCGTCAACTCCAAGATCGACTGCAACGTGAAGGGCTACGTCTTCGGCGGCATCGAGCTCACGGCCACGGCCGTGGACGCCTCCACCCTCAAGGTGAAGACCGCCAAGCCGGACCCGATCCTGCCGCTGCGGCTGTCCTTCGTCGAGATCGTGCCGGCCACCACGAGCGCGACCGCGAAGGTCCGCGAGCCCGTCGGCACCGGCCCGTACAAGATCGCCAAGTGGGACACGGGCCGCAGCCTGCGACTGGAGCGGTTCTCCGGGTATTGGGGCAAGGCGCCGGACTTCGCCGCGGCCGACTACGTCTGGCGGGCCGAGGGCAGCATCCGCGCGGCGATGATCCAGAGCGACGAGGCGGACGTCGCGATCGGCCTCGCGCCGGAGGACGGCGCCGGCGAGGCCGCCGTGCAGTTCCCCAACAACGAGACCTCCTACCTGCGCATCGACGCCGCCAAGCCGCCGCTCAACGACATCCGCGTGCGGCAGGCCATCAACTACGCCATCGACAAGAACGGGCTCGTCGCCTCGGTCTTCGCGGGGCTCGGCAAGCCGGCGGGGCAGATCGTCCCCGAGGGCGTGACCGGTCACAGCACCGCGATCCAGCCGTGGCCGTTCGACATGGCGCAGGCCAAGAAGCTGATCGCGGAGGCCAAGGCCGACGGCGTCCCCACGGACACCCCCATCACGATCATCGGGCGGAACGGGATCTACCCCAAGGCCGCCGAGTCGATGGAGGTCGTGCAGAACGCGCTGATCGAGGCCGGGCTCTCGGTGAAGATCCAGATGCTGGACGTGAACGCCTGGCTGGAGTACCTGCTGGCCCCGTTCCCCAAGGACGCCGGCCCCACCCTGCTGCAGGCCCAGCACGGCAACCAGGCCGGTGACGCGGCCTTCACGATGGGCCAGATCTACGGCAGCAAGGGCGCGCAGAGCAGCTACGGCACGAAGGAGCTCGACGAGCTGATCAGCGCCGCCGAGCAGGCCTCGGGCGAGGAGCGGCAGGCCGCGTTCGCCAAGGCGCTGGAGTACCAGAACAAGGAAGTGGTCCGGGACGCGGTCATGGCGCACATGACGGGCATCCTCGCCCTGTCGAAGAAGGTCACCTACAAGCCCAACGCCGCCACCAACGACGAGATGCGCCTCGCCGAGATGCACCCGGCCGGCTGAGAGGAGCGAGTGTGCTGACCTTCCTGCGGCGTCGCATCACCTCCAGTGCGATCCCGCTGGTCGTGGTGATCCTCGGGGTGTTCTGCCTGGCGCGGCTCACCGGCGACCCGGCCAACCTCTACCTGCCGCTCAGCGCCACCCCCGAGATGCGGGCGGAGTTCGCCGCCCGGCACGGCTTCGACCAGCCGCTGCTCGTCCAGTTCGGCGACTACCTGGCCCAGGTCGTGCGGCTGGACTTCGGCGAGTCGCTGCGGACGGCCGAGCCCGCCGCCACGGCCGTGCTGCGGGCGTTCCCCGCGACGCTGCAGCTGGCGGGGGCCACGATGATCCTCGCCATCCTCGGCGCGGTCGTCGTCGGGAGCTGGGCGGCCTACCGCCCCAACTCCGTGGCCGACCGGGTCGCGAGCTTCACCTCGACGACCGCGGCGAGCATGCCGGACTTCTGGTTCGCCATCATGGGCGTCCTGGTCTTCGCCGTGGCCCTGGGCTGGCTGCCCACCTCGGGCACCGTGGGCGCGGCGGCGTGGGTGCTGCCGGTGCTCACGCTGCTGATCCGGCCGTTCGGCGTGCTCGTGCAGGTGGTGCGCGGGGCGATGGTGTCGGCGCTGTCGGCGCCGTACATCAAGGTCGCCCGGAGCAAGGGCGCGGGCGAGGTGCGGGTGGTCTTCGGGCACGCCCTGCGCAACGCCGCGCCGCCCGCGCTCACCGTGGCCGGCGACCTCACGGTCGGACTGGTCAACGGCGCCGTGGTCGTCGAGACCATCTTCGGCTGGCCGGGCATCGGCAAGCTGATGATCACCTCGATCCTGCAGCGCGACTTCGCGGTGCTGCAGGCCGCGGTGCTGGTGACCGCTGTGACCATCTTCGCGCTCAACATCGTCATCGACGCCTGCTACGCGCTCCTGGACTCCCGGGTCCGGCAGGGGGTGACGGCATGACGCTCGTCGAGACCCCCGCCGCGATCGCCGCCCGGCGGACCTCGTGGTGGCGGCTGCTGCTCAGGGACAAGTTCGCCTGCGTGGCGGTGGTGATCCTGCTGCTCGTGGCCGTCTCCGCGGTCGTGGGGCCGGTGCTGCTCGGCGACCTGGCCGTCAAGCAGAACCTGCGGGCGGTCAACCGGCCGCCGTTCAGCCTCGACGACGGCTGGGCGTTCGCGCTCGGCAGCGACTCGCTCGGGCGCAGCGTGCTGGCCAGGCTCGTGGTGGCCAGCCGCACGACGCTGTCCGTCGCGATCCCGGCCGTGCTGATCTCCCTCGTCGTCGGGTCGATCTGGGGCATGTGGGCGGGCTACCACCGGGGCCGGCGGGAGAGCGTGTCGATGCGGATCGCCGACGTCATCCTCAGCTTCCCGTCCCTGCTGCTGGCCGTGGTCGTGCTGTACGTCTTCTCCCCCAGCGCCCTGAACATCATCCTGGTGCTGGCGATCGCCCGCATCCCGATCTACCTGCGGGCGGCCCGGGCCGAGTCGGCCGAGCTGCAGAGCCGGCTGTTCGTGGACGCGGCGCGCACGTTCGGCGCGAAGAGCTGGGCGATCATCGCCAGGCACGTGGCGCCGACCGTGCTGCCCACCCTGTTCACCGTCGCGACCCTGGACTTCTGCTTCGTCATGCTGACCGAATCGTCGCTGAGCTTCCTGGGCATCGGCATCCAGCCGCCGGACATGAGCTGGGGCCTGATGGTCGCCCAGGGACGGCAGGTGCTGCAGAGCGCCTGGTGGATCGCCGTCTTCCCCGGCCTCGCCATCGTGGTGACGACCGTGTCGGCGACCGTGCTGGCGTCCTGGGCGCGCCTGGCCATGGACCCCGGCCAGCGGTGGCGGCTCACGCTGCCCCGCTCCCGCCGGAAGGAGGTGAAGCCGTGAACCCCGTGCTCGAGGTGGATCGGCTGGCCGTCGACATCCGCACGCCCGCCGGGACGGTGCGCGCCGTGCGCGAGGTGAGCTTCTCCGTACGCTCCGGCGAGACCCTGGCGCTGCTGGGCGAGTCGGGCTGCGGCAAGAGCATGACGGCGCAGGCCATCGTCGGGCTGCTCGATCCCGTGGCGCACGTGGCGGGCGGCGAGGTGCGCCTGGACGGGACCGACGTCCTCACGCTGCCTCCGGCGCAGCGGCGGCGGCTGGCCGGTCCCGGCCTGTCCATCGTGTTCCAGGACGCCCTCACCGCGCTCAACCCGATCCAGACGGTGGGCGCCCAGCTCGCCGAGCCGTTCCGGATCCACGAGCGGCTGTCGCGCCGCGCGGCGCGGGAGCGGGCCGTCGAGCTGATGGAGCGGGTCGGCATCCCCGAGCCGCGTGCGCGGGCCGGCGCCTACCCGCACCAGTTCTCCGGCGGCATGCGGCAGCGGCTGCTCATCGCGCTGGCCGTGGCCCTGCACCCGAAGGTCCTGCTCGCCGACGAGCCCACCACCGCGCTCGACGTCACCGTGCAGGCCCAGATCATGGAGCTGCTAAGGGACCTGCGCACCGAGCAGCAGACGGCGCTGATCCTCATCACGCACGACCTCGCGGTGGTGGCCGAGCAGGCCGACCACGTGGCCGTCATGTACGCGGGCGGCATCGTCGAGACCGGCCGGGTGGCGGACGTGTTCGCCAAGCCGCGTCACCCGTACACCCGGGGGCTGCTGGACTCGGTGCCGGGCGAGGTGGCGCGCGGCACGAACCTGAAGTCCATCCCGGGCAGCCCGCCCGACCTGCACGCGGTGCCGTCGGGCTGCGCCTTCCGCACGCGCTGCCCGCTCGCCACCGACGTGTGCGCGGAGCAGCGCCCGCCGCTGGCCGAGGCGGGGCAGGGGCGCATGTCCGCGTGTCACCACTGGAAGGAGCTGGCCGATGACTGAGCCCGAAAAGAGCCGGCCGGTGGCTGAGCCTGGAAAGAGCCGGCCGGTGACGACGCCCGCCGTGCCCGCCTTGTCCTCCGCGCCCGCCGCTGCCGAGGCTCCCCTGCTGGAGGTGGCCGGGGTGAGCAAGAGCTTCCACGTGGCCGGCCGCCGGCGGCTGCGCGCGCTCGACGGCGTCGACCTGCGGCTGGAGCGCGGCGAGACGCTGGGGCTGGTCGGCGAGTCCGGCTGCGGCAAGTCGACGCTCGCCCGGGTGCTGCTCCTGCTGGAGCGCCCGGACCAGGGCCGGGTCAGGTTCGAGGGCACGGACCCGTTCGCGCTGCGGGGCAAGGAGCTCCTCACCTGGCGGCGCCGGGTCCAGATGGTGTTCCAGGACCCGTTCGGGTCGCTGAACGCGCGGCTGCGCGCCGAGGACATCATCGCCGAGCCGTGGCGGACGCACCGGGACCTGGTGCCGGTGAAGGAGCGCGGCAAGCGGGTGGCCGAGCTCCTGGAGATGGTGGGGCTGCGGGCGAGCGACGCCCGGCGGTATCCGCAGGAGTTCTCCGGTGGGCAGCGCCAGCGGCTCGGGATCGCCCGGGCGCTCGCCCTCGGGCCGGACGTGATCGTGTGCGACGAGCCCGTGTCGGCGCTCGACCTGTCGGTCCAGGCGCAGGTGCTCAACCTCCTCACGGACCTGCAGGCCCGGCTGGGCGTGTCGTACGTGTTCATCTCCCACGACCTGTCGGTCGTCCGGCACGTGGCCGACCGGGTGTCGGTCATGTACCTCGGAAGGATCGTGGAGACGGGGCCGACGGAGCAGGTGTTCGACCGGCCGCGGCATCCGTACACGGCCGCGCTGATGTCGGCGGCGCCGGTGCTGGACGTCACGCCGGGGGCGCGGCGCGAGCGGATCCTGCTCAAGGGCGAGGTGCCCTCGCCGCTCGACCCGCCCTCGGGGTGCCGGTTCCGTACCCGCTGCTGGCGAGCCCAGGACGTCTGCGCGCAGGAGCCGCCGCCGCTGGAGCCGTCCGGCGAGGAGCCGCTGCACGCGGCCGCCTGCCACTTCCCGCTCCAGGAACCCGTCACCGTCTCCTGAGCCGGCCGACGGCAGGCCGGCGCCGCTCGGGGGCGCCGGCCTGCCATGGGCTGCCCACTGCCGCGGGCCTGGCGCGGTGCCGGCGCCGGCCGAAAGTACGGCCCGGCACTGGCCGACCGGCCTGCTGAAGTCGGGCCGTCGGGGCGATGAGCCGGGACCCCTTCCAGCGTCACGATCGAGGTCGTCCACCCCCCTCATCGACGACAAGGAGTCCCGGTGGCCTCGACCAGGAAGATCGCGACAGCCGCGGGCCTGTTCTACCTCCTCACCCACGTCACCTCGATCGGCGGGCTCGTCCTGTACGACCCGGTGCTGAACGACCCGGGCTACCTCACCGGCCCCGGCGCCGACGCCCGCGTGCTCTGGGGCGCGTTCCTGGAGGGGCTCCTCACCCTCGGGATCGTCGGCACCGCGGTCACGCTGTTCCCCGTCGTCAAGAGGCAGAACGAGGGCGTCGCCCTCGGCTACGTCGGCCTGCGCACCCTCGAAGCCGCCATCGTGGCCGTCGGCATCGTCAGCGTCCTCGCGGTCGTGACGTTGCGGCAGGACCTGGCGGGGGCGGCGGGCACGGACGCGGCCTCGCTCGTCGCCGCCGGCCGGGCGCTCGTGGCGATCCACGACTGGACGTTCCTGCTCGGGCCGAGCTTCGTGCTGGGGGCGAACACGGTGTTGATGGCGTACCTGATGTACCGATCGGGCCTGGTGCCGCGGTTCATCGGCGTGCTGGGGCTCGTCGGCGGCCCGCTGGTCTTCGCCTCGGCGACCGCCACGCTCTTCGGCGTCTTCGAGCAGGTGTCGGCGTGGGGGGCGATCGCGGCGATCCCGGTGTTCGCCTGGGAGCTGAGCCTCGCCGGCTGGCTCGTGATCAAGGGCTTCCGGCCCTCGGCCGACGCTCCATGATCACCGCGCCGTAATCGGCGTTCGTCCCGTCCGCCGCGATCCTCCGCCACCGGATGGCGAGCCGCGCCCTCTCATCGTCCTCTCACCCGGTCCGCCGCACAGTCAGGCATGTGGCGGCACGCACGTGCCATCCGATGACGTGTGGCAAGGAGACGGAATGATTCCTCGACGAGGGGGCGGGGCCTTGGCCGCGGCGCTGCTGCCGGTGGTCGCGTTGACGCTGGCGGCCTGCGGCGCGGGGGCGGGCGCGGCGGCGTCGGCGGCCGCGGGCAGCCCCGTCCAGGGCGGGACCCTCCGGTTGCTGGGCGCCGGCGACGTGGACCACCTGGACACGGCCAGCGCCTACTACACGGCCAGCACCACCCTGGAACGCGCCTTCACCCGGCAGTTGTTCACCTATCCGGCCTCGGCGAACGCCCAGCGGGCGATCACCCCGGTCGCCGACGCCGCCGCCGGGGTGCCGACGAAGGCCAACGGGGGCATCAGCGCCGACGGCAGGACGTACACCGTCCGCATCCGGCCCGGCGTGAAGTGGGACACCAGCCCGGCGCGGCAGGTCACCGCCCAGGACTTCGTCCGCGGCTTCAAGCGCCTGTGCAACCCCGTGAGCCCGGTCGGCGCGCCCAGCTACTACACCGGCACGATCGCCGGGATGAAGCAGTACTGCGACGCCTTCGCCAAGGTCCCCGGCACGGCCTCGGCGATCGCCCGCTACATCGACACCCACGACATCAGCGGCATCCGCGCCGACGGCGACATGACGCTGGTGTTCACCCTGACCCGGCCCGCCAACGACTTCCTCAACCTCCTGGCCATGCCGTTCGCGTCGGCGGCGCCGAAGGAGTACATGTCCTACGTCCCCGACGACGCCTCCTTCCGCCGGCACACGATCTCCGACGGGCCGTACCAGATCACCAAATATGCGCCCAATCGGGAGATCGACCTGGCCCGCAACCCGGCGTGGAGCCAGGCCGCGGACCCGATCAGGCACCAGTACGTCGACCAGATCCAGATCAGGGAGGGCCAGACCGACCCGGGCACGGTGCAGCAGCAGATCCAGGCGGGCACCGCGGACCTGGAATGGGACACCGTGGTCCCGACGCCGGACATCCCGAAGCTGAGGGCCGCCGAGGACCCGCGGCTGGGCGTCTACCCGGCCCTGGACAGCAACCCGTTCCTGGTGTTCAACCTGCAGAGCCCCAACAACGGCAAGGCGCTGCGGAACGTGAAGGTGCGCCGGGCCCTGGAGTACGCGATCGACAAGGTCGCCATCGGCCAGATCTACGGCGGCCCGGCGCTCAACACGCCGCTCAACCAGGTCATCCCGCCGGGGAACGTCGGCTACCAGCCGTTCGACCCCTACCCCACGCCCGGCGCCAAGGGCGAGCCGGCCACCTGTAAGACCATGCTGGCCCAGGCCGGATACCCGCACGGGCTCACCCTGGACTACGTCTACCGCAACGCCGGCAACCATCCGGCGGTCACCCAGTCCGTCCAGGCCGACCTGCAGGCCTGCGGCGTGACCGTGAAGCTCGTCCCGCAGACGGCGGCCGACTTCTACAGCAAGTACCTGTCCAGCCCGGCCGCCGCCCGGCAGGGCCTGTGGGACATCGCCGCGCCCGGCTGGGTGCCCGACTGGTACGGCAACAACGGGCGCGCCATCGTGGAACCGCTCTTCGACGGCCGCTCGTACGGCCCCAACTCCACCGACTGGGGTGACTACGACAACCCCGCGGTGAACCGCCTGATCGACCGGGCGCTCGCCGAGCAGGACTCCGCCAAGGCGGCCGCCCTCTGGCACCAGGCCGACGTGCAGATCATGAAGGACGCCCCCTTCATCCCGTTCGAGACCCAGAAGACGGCGGTCTTCCACTCCTCGCGCGTGCACGGCACGGTCTACCTGCCGACCTCGCAGAACTACGACATCACCCAGGTGTGGCTGTCATGAGCCTGCTCGAGCTGGCCGACCTGGCCGTCTCCTTCCCCTCCCCGGACGGCGCGGTGCACGCCCTCCGGGGCGTCTCCCTCACGCTCGACCCGGGCCGGACCCTCGGCGTCGTCGGGGAGTCCGGCTCCGGCAAGAGCACCGCCGCCCTGGCGATCCTCGGCCTCAACCGGGGCGCGCGGGTCTCCGGCCGCATCGGCTTCGACGGCCAGGACCTCCTCTCGCTCGGCGAGGACCGGTTGCGCGAGGTGCGCGGCTCCCAGATCGGCATGGTGTTCCAGGACCCGCTGAGCAGCCTGCACCCGTACTACACGGTCGGCCGGCAGATCGCCGAGGCCATCCGCGCGCACGAGGACGTGGGCGCGAAGGCCGCGCGGCGGCGGGCCGCGGACCTGCTCAGGCTCGTGGGCATCCCCGAGCCGGAGCGGCGCGCGGACGACTATCCGCACGAGTTCTCCGGCGGCATGCGCCAGCGCGTGATGCTCGCGATGGCCGTCGCGCTGCGGCCGAAGCTGCTGATCGCCGACGAGCCGACCACGGCTCTGGACGCCACGGTCCAGGCCCAGATCCTGGAACTGATCATGCGTCTGCAACGCGAGTACGGCATGGCCGTCCTGCTCATCACGCACGATTTGGGCGTGGTCGCCGCCGTGGCCGACGAGGTCATGGTGATGTACGCCGGGCGGGTGGTCGAGAGCGCCGACAGCCATACCGCCTTCCACCGGCCCCACCACCCGTACACGCTCGGCCTGCTCGCCTCCCTGCCCGGCCCTCGGGGGCAGCGGCTGCGCCCGATCCCCGGCCAGCCGCCCAGCCTGCTGCGGATGCCGGACGGCTGCCCGTTCCAGCCGCGCTGCGACTACGCCATGCACCAGTGCGCGGCCACGGAGCCGCCGCTGCTGACGGTCACGGGCGGTCCCGCGCACCGCTCGGCCTGCTGGCTCCCCTCCGGTGCGGTCGGCCGGGACGACGGGGCGGAGCGCATCCGCGCCCGCGCGATCGGGAGGAAGGCCTCGTGAGCGGCGCGCTGCTGGAGGTCCGCGACCTGGTCAAGCACTTCCCGCTGCGGCACGGCCACGCCGTGCGCGCGGTCGACGGCGTGAGCCTGGACGTGCGCCGGGGCGAGACGCTGGGCCTGGTGGGCGAGACCGGGTCGGGCAAGTCCACGCTGGCCCGGTGCATGACCAGGCTCCACGACGTCACCGCCGGGCACGTGGTCTTCGACGGCGACGACATCACCGGACTGCCGCGCAGGCGGTTGCGGCCGTACCGCCGCGACCTGCAGATGATCTTCCAGGACCCGTACGGCTCGCTGAACCCGCACCGCCGGGTGGGCTCCATCATCGGCGACCCGTTCGCCGTGCACGGCGTCGCCGAGGGCCGGGAGCGCAAACGGCGGGTCCAGGAGCTGATGGAGCTGGTCGGCCTCAACCCCGAGCACTACAACCGCTTCCCCGCCGAGTTCTCCGGCGGCCAGCGGCAGCGCATCGGCGTGGCCCGGGCCCTGGCCCTGCGGCCCAAGCTGATCGTGTGCGACGAGCCGGTCTCCGCGCTGGACGTCTCCATCCAGGCGCAGATCGTCAACCTGCTCGCCGACCTGCAGCGTGAGCTCGGCCTCACCTATGTGTTCATCGCCCACGACCTGTCGGTGGTCGGCCACCTGTGCGACCGCGTCGCCGTCATGTACCTGGGCAAGGTCGTCGAGATCGGGCCCACGGAGGAGGTGTACGGCCGGCCGCGCCACCCGTACACCGAGGCGCTGCTGTCCGCGCGGCCGGCGCCGGACCCCGACGTGGCGTGGCAGCCGACCCTGCTCGCGGGCGACCCGCCGTCCCCCATCGCGCCCCCGGCCGCCTGCCGCTTCCACCCCCGCTGCCCCATGGCGCAGCCGCGGTGCGCCGATGAGGAGCCGCTGCTCGAGGTCAAGCCGGGCGACACCGCGACCCGTCTGACGGCCTGCCACTTCCCCATGGGGACGCCATGAGCCTCACCGAGCTGAAACCCCTGCCTGTCGAGGAGGCGGCGCCGGTCGCCGGCCGCGGCCCGCTGGCCCTGGCCTGGCGCAGGCTGCGCCGGGACCCGGCCGCCGTCGCGTCCGCGACGGTGATCGCCGTGCTGGTCGCGGTGGCCCTGGCGGCGCCGCTGATCGCCGCGCTCACCGGGCACGGCCCCGCCGACCAGTACCGCGACACCGGACTGACGCCGGACGGCCTGCCGGTGCCGCCGAGCGGCCGCTTCTGGCTCGGCACCGACAACCTCGGCCGGGACGTGCTGGTGCGCGTGGTGTACGGCACGCGGATCTCGCTGCTCGTGGGCGTGGCCGCGACCGTGCTCGCCGTCGCCGCCGGCCTGGTCGCAGGGCTGGTGTCGGGCTACTTCGGGGGCGCCGTGGACACCGCGCTGGCCCGGTTCATGGACGTGGTGCTGTCGTTCCCGTTCCTGCTCTTCGCCATCGCCCTGGTCTCGATCGCGGGTCCCAGCCTGTCGGTATCCGTCGCGGTCATCGCGTTCTTCTCGTGGGCGGCGGTGGGGCGCATCGTGCGCGGCCAGACGCTGTCGATCCGCGAGCGGGAGTACATCGAGGCGGCCCGCTCGCTCGGCGCCTCCGACCTGCGCATCATGGCCGTGGACGTGCTGCCGAACCTGATCGCGCCCGTCATCGTCTACGGGACCCTGCTCATCCCGGTGGCGATCGTGTTCGAGGCGACGTTGTCGTTCCTCGGCCTGGGGGTGCTGCCGCCCACGCCGTCCTGGGGCAACATGCTGGCGGACTCGCTGCAGTACTACCAGGTCGCCTGGTGGTTCGCGCTCTTCCCCGGGCTCGCCCTGCTGGTCACCACGCTGGCGTTCAACCTGCTGGGCGACGCCGTACGGGACGCGCTCGCTCCCGGATCCGGACGGGGGTAGCCGTGTACCGTTTCGTCCTTCGCCGTCTCGTCTTCGCCCTCCTGGTGCTGTGGCTGGTGAGCGTGGCCGTGTTCGTGCTGTTCTTCGTGGCCCCGCACGACCCCGCGCGGATGATCGCCGGCAGGCTGGCGACCCCGGAGACCGTGGCCCTGGTGCGTCACCGGCTCGGCCTGGACCAGCCGGTGCTCGAGCAGTACCTGCACTTCCTCGGCGGTCTGCTGCACGGCGACCTGGGCTACTCCTACTACAACTCCGAGCCCGTCACCACGTTGATCGCCGAGCGGATCCCGGTGACGCTGTCGCTGACGCTCGGCGCCGCGATCATCTGGCTGCTGCTCGGCGTGGCCGCCGGGGTGATCGCGGCCCGCCGCCCGGGCACCGTCCTCGATCGCGGCATCACGGCCCTCGTGCTCGCCGGCCTGTCGACGCCGCCGTTCCTGCTCGGACTGCTGTTCCTGTACGTGCTGTTCTTCCGGCTGCACCTGGCCGGCGTGGACTGGTTCCCCGGCGGCGGCTACACGCCGCTGACGCAGGATCCGCTCGGCTGGGCGCAGCACCTCATCCTGCCCTGGCTCACGCTCGCCGTCGTGTCCGCCGCCACCTACGCCCGCCTCACCCGCACCTCGCTCCTGGAGGTCCTGGGTGAGGACTACGTGCGCACGGCGCGAGCCAAGGGCGTGACCGAGCGCCGGGTCGTCTACCGGCACGGCCTGCGCGCCGCGCTCACCCCTGTCGTGACGCAGCTCGGCATCGACGTGGGCACGCTGCTCGGCGGCGCGATCGTCACCGAGAGCGTCTTCGGGCTGCCCGGTCTCGGCCAGCTCGCCGTGCAGTCGGTCACCACGCAGGACCTTCCGGTCATCATCGGCATCGTGCTGCTGGCTGCGCTGTTCATCGTCCTGGCCAACATCGTGGTGGACGCCGGGTACGCGCTGCTCGATCCGCGGGTGCGCCTCGCGTGACCCGCCGGCGGTCGTGCAAGCGGCCCGCAAGCGTACGGAAACAGCCTTCCGAGATCGTATGGGTTCGTGAGCGCGCTCGTCCTCGACCCCAGCCTTCCCGAGGGGCACCGCCGGCTGATGGCCACCCGCCCCGACCTCCTCCCCCCGTCACCGGAGCGGCCCGCGTGGGGCGGGCGGACGTCCGGTGACGTCCTCGCCGCGCTGGCCATGTCGGCTGTGTGGGGTTTCCTCCCCCTCGTCGCCGGCCTCGCCCACCGTGACCGGCGCATGCTGCTCGCCGGGCTGCCGCTGCAGGCCGCGTCGGCCGCCGTCTGGATCCGGTACGGCTACACGACGTTCTTCCTGGGCGCCCTGACCGTGCAGGTCATGGCCTTCCTGGTGCTCCTGGCCCTGGCGGGAGAGTCCCCCGTGGCGGTGTACGGCCGCCGCCACCGCGGCAGGTACGTGACCGCCGCGATGCTGGAGCCGCTGGACGCCGCGCTGCTGGAGCGGACGGTGGAGGCCACGGCGATGGTGCTGCGCTCCAGGCTCGACCGGGACGGCCTGCTCGACGGCATCGCCAACCGGGTGATCCTGCCCCGCCAGGAGTGGGAGATCGCCGAGACCCTGGTCGAGCTGACCCGGCTGCGGCGCGAGCAGGCCGGCGCACGGTCGGGCCGCGTCACCGAGCGCATCTCCGCCATGCTCGAATCCCAGGAGGAGGCGCTCAAGGTGGCGACCCGGGCGCTCGCCCTGCGGATCTCCGCCTTGGAGGAGTACGCGCTGCGCACCGAGGTGGCCGAGGAGGTGTACGCCGAGTGGCTGACCCTGCAGGACCTCGCCGACGACAGCGACGCCTACCGCGAACTGCTCTCCAGAACCGTGCGCGACGACCTGGCCGCCGGCGAGGTCGGCGAGCTGACCGAGCGCGCCGCGCGCCTCGAGGCGTCCCTGCGCGAGAGCGTCGAACAGGCCCGGCTCGCCGGACTCACCCTGATGCCTGAGGAGGGCTGACCCGTGACGCGTACCTCCGACCGCATGCGGCGGCTCATGGAGCCGTTCCCGTCGTGGATCCCGTTCCTCGGCGCCGTCGTCATCCTCGTCGAACTCTTCGTCCTGCTCCCCGAGGCCGCCGGCGGCGGATTCGCCGCGGAGCCCCGTCCGGCGCCGAGCGTGGTCACGATCGTGACGGCCGTTCCGGTCCGTCCGTCGCCCCCCGAGCCGTCGCCCACTCCCACCCGTGCGACGCCCACCCCGTCCCCGAGCGGGCCCGAGGTCGAGAGGATCCCCGAGGGGACCGTCGTCAAGCTCCGCCGCTACCCCGGCCGGGGCTCCTCGGTGATCGGCAGGGTGACCGACCCGAAGACCGGCCTGTCGTTCGCCGAGCTGGGCTCCCCGTGGCGGCCGAGCCGCCCGATCAACGACGGCCCCATCAAGGACGGCCGCTACAACCTCCGCCAGGCGCTGGTGACCGAGACCTACGGCCCGGACGACGATCGCGAGTGGTGGGCCGACATCGACTCCCAGCACCTGTGGTCCGACCTCGACGCCGGAGACAGCCTCTACGACGCCGCCCGGGCGATGCTCGACTACAAGCAGGACGCGGGGTTCCCCGGCGGGACGAGGGGCCGTGACATCGCCTCGCAGCCGGTGCGGCGCGGTTGGCTGCTCGCCCGGATGATGGAGATGCCGCCGAGCCCGGACGGCCGCAAGGCCAGGCGGGAGTTGTCGATCGCCATCGCGGTCGACACGGGACGCCCCCGGCCCGCCGTTTTGTGGATCACCATTCCCGACACGCACCGGCGCCTGTGGCCGGACGTCGACACGCTGGTGAAGTCCCTCAAAGTCGTTCCGCGACGCTGACCATCCCCGTACGGCTACCACCACGCGGGAGGATACGGGCCCGTGATCATCGAGGTCGGCTGATCGGGATGGAGTCCGAGCCGTCGTAGCGCGCCGGCTTCGACCCGGACGCTGACCCGGCCGCGCCAGCGACCCTCGGCGTCCGGCCCGCACGCCAGGTCCACCCGGATCTCGTCGTCCCGGAGCGGCATCCAGTCGATGCCGCGCTCACGCAGTCAAGCCCGCAGCGCCGCCGTCGGCCGAAGGCAACCGGGCCGGTTCTCGTACGTCGCGATGGTGATCCACTGTGAGCTCGGCGGGTACATGGCTTCCATGATGCCGCACTCGACGCGGGTGCCGACCGCCCAGGCCCTCGCCAAGGACACCAGGTCGTCGCCGTGACCCGTGACCCGGCACGGCCTGAAACGGCTGGTCGCGGCGAGCAGCGCCGCCGTCGACCCCGCCTACCACCCGAGTGGCTCCTTCCTCTACACCCGGATCGTGGAACCGAACTTCATGCGCAAACCCGGCCGCACGCTACATGAGGACACGATCCGGATGGAGGCGCTGGTGCGGGCGAGCGACCTGGACTGCACGATTGTCCGGTCGGCGTGGTTGTTCGTCCGCGAGACCGTCGGCATCCACACCGACGAGAGCGCGCCGAACCTGATCCGGCAGATCTGGCGCGAGGGCATCAGGAAGCCGCAGAAGCAGGAGAGCCGACTGGTGGTCGCCCGCAGGGGCAGCGCCGTGCTCATCTCCACCCACACTGATGAGACCCTCCCGCAAGCTCCGCCTGGCCCACTTCCGCCGGCACGCGGCCGGCGCAGCACGGATGGCGCGACTCGTCCGCGCGCTCGACGGCGTCCGCGGCTGACCCCCGATCGAACGTTCCGCTCCCGGTCGAGCACCATTCATCAGGATGGGTGCCCGCGGACTCCGCTCTCGTCGTGGCCGCCCAGGAGGAGATCAGTTCGCGTGATGGCGGGTAGTGGAATGGTCCGAGAAGGGAGGATGCCATGCGCCACAACGGCTTGCGTACCGCGGTCCTGCTCGGCGCGCTGTCCGCCTTGATCATCGTCGTGGGATGGTGGCTGGGCGGCGGAAGGGGCGTCCAGATCGCCGTCCTCGTCGCGCTGGCGGGCAACGCCGTCGCCTACTTCTTCTCCGACAAGATCGCGCTGTCGGCGATGCGCGCGCAGCCCGTGAGCCAGTCCGACTGGCCCGAGCTGCACCGGATGGTGCGTGACCTGTCCGCCCAGGCGGGGCAGCCGATGCCGCGGCTGTACATCTCGCCGGCCGGGCAGCCGAACGCCTTCGCCACCGGCCGCAATCCGCGTCACGCCGCGGTCTGCGTCACGTACGGGATCAGCCAGTTGCTGAACGAGCGCGAACTGCGCGCGGTGATCGGCCACGAGCTGTCCCACGTCTACAACCGCGACATCCTGATCTCGTCCGTGGCGGGGGCCCTGGCCACGATGATCACCTACCTGGCGTACATGGTGGGGTTCTTCGGCGGCGGCGGGGACGATGACGACGGGCCGGGCCTCCTGGGGGCGCTGCTGCTCATGGTGCTCGGGCCGGTGGCCGCCGCGCTGATCCAGATGGCCATCTCGCGGGCGCGGGAGTACCAGGCGGACGAGTCGGGCGCGCGCCTGACCCGGGATCCGCTCGGGCTGGCGATCGCGCTGCGGAAGATAGACGCGGGCACCCGGCAGCTGCCGCTGCCGGAGAACGGGCGGCTGTCCTCGACGTCCCACCTGATGATCGCCAACCCGTTCCGCGGCGGAGGCGTCGCGCGGCTGTTCTCCACGCACCCGCCCATGGCCGACCGGATCCAGCGGCTGGAGAGCATGGCCGGTCTCGGCCACACCTCACGCTGATCGGGCGTGGGTGCGGAGGAGGTGCCGGGTGAACCAGTCGCCGGCCAGCTCGGCCACGCGCTCCAGCGCGCCCGGCTCCTCGAACAGGTGGGTGGCGCCGGGCACGATCTCCAGCCGGCTCTCGCCGTGCAGCCGCTGCTGAGCGGAGCGGTTCAGGCCGAGCACCGGCTCGTCGCGGCCGCCCACGATGAGCAGCGTGGGGGCGGTGACGTCGGCCAGGCGGTCGCCGGCCAGGTCCGGCCGTCCGCCTCTGGAGACCACGGCGGCGATGTCGGCCTCTCGGCCGGCGGCCGCCCACAGCGCCGCCGCCGCGCCCGTGCTGGCGCCGAAGTAGCCGAGGCGGGCAGTGGGCGCCTGCTCGCGGCGCAGCCAGGCGGTGGCCTGCCGGAGCCGCTCGCCGAGCAGGGCGATGTCGAAGACGTTGCGCCGGTCGGCCTCCTCGGCCGGGGTCAGCAGGTCGAACAGCAGTGTGCCCAGCCCGGCCTGGTTGAGCACGCCGGCGACGTAGCGGTTGCGCGGGCTGTGGCGGCCGCTCCCGCTGCCGTGCGCGAACACGACGATCGCGTCGGCGTCCTCGGGCAGGACCAGCGTCCCGGGCAGGCGCGCGGCGCCGGCCGGGATCTGCACCTCCTCGTCGCGGTACGGCCGATGCTCGCCGCCCTCGCCGCGGCCGGCGGCCGGCCCGTGACCCGCGTCCCCGCCGCGGCCGGTGGTCTCGGCGCGGCCGGCGCCGTCTCGGGGGTGTGGCCGGGCCTCGCCGGTCTCCGGTTGCGTCAGTTCGTCGGCGGCGCGGCGGAGCAGGTCGGCGACCTCGGCGTCGCCCACCTGGCGGAAATCGTGATACCACAGGCCGATGCCGCCCAGGTCGGCGGGCGTCTCCAGGCAGATCACCTCGTCGGCGTCGGGACGCAACCGCTCCACGGCCTCCGGCGGGCACACCGGCGCGGCCAGCACGACGCGGGCGGCGCCCTGGGCCCGGGCGACCTGGCAGGCGGCGCGGGCGGTCGATCCGGTGGCGATGCCGTCGTCCACGATGACCGCGGTCCGCCCGGCCAGCGGGATCTTCGGCCGCCCGGCGCGCACCTGCTCGGCGCGCCGCCGGAGCACCTCCCGCTCGTGCTCCTCCACCCCGTCCATGGCCTCGGGGCTCAGGCGGGCGGCCTCGACCACCGCGGGGTTGATGACGCGTACCCCGTCCTCGCCGATGGCCCCGAACCCCAGCTCCGGCTGGATCGGGACGCCCAGCTTGCGGACCAGGATGACGTCCAGGGGCGCCCCCAGCGCCCGGGCGGCCTCGAACGCGACCACGACCCCGCCCCGCGGCAGCCCGAGGACGACGACGTCCTGGTCGCCCAGCGACCGGAGCCGGGCGGCCAGGCGGCGTCCGGCGTCCTTGCGGTCGGCGAACATGCTCGATCACCTCCAGGTCAGGTGCCGACGTCGAGGTCGATGAGGGTCAGCCCGGTCTGCGGATCGTGGCGGCGGCGCAGATAGCGGGGCGACTGGGTGACGATGACCTC
Organism: Nonomuraea sp. SYSU D8015; assembly: GCF_008065375.1. Classification (GTDB taxonomy): domain Bacteria; phylum Actinomycetota; class Actinomycetes; order Streptosporangiales; family Streptosporangiaceae; genus Nonomuraea. The sequence goes on along the minus strand of NZ_VJYI01000017.1, from coordinate 129,709 downwards.
CAGGGTGGGCCACACCTCGCCCGCGAGCAGGTGGCCGCCGCGCGCGGCGCCGTCCGGGAACCCGACGACGACGTGGGCGTGCAGCTCCGGCCGCCGGGTGTCCTCGGCCATGGCGAAGTCGCCGATCAGAGCCAGCACCTCGGTCTGCCGATCGATCGGGATCCGCACGAAATCCCTGCTCGTGGGGTCGAAGAAGCCCAGCGTGACGCGCCGGAACCCGCCGATTCCGGTCAGCCGCGCCGCCCGGACGCCGTGCCGATCGGCCCATTCCGTCAGCTCGTCCACCACCTCGTCGCCGGGATCCAGGACGATCACGTGACTGTGCTCCTGGTTGGTGGAAAGCTGTTTGGCGCGCATAAGACCACCCCTGCCCAGAGGACCGGGGAAGCCAACATCGGCCCGGGCCTGTGCTCTCCCGGCCGCACGGCGTGACGCGCGGCGATAGGCCGGCCGCGCTCCGGGTAGTCGCCTGCGAGAGGCGTCAACCGAGGTCGGGAGGGGTCGTTGCCGGTGAGCCTGCGGGGTCCGGTGACGGTGTCATGAGCCTGCCTCCGCTGCGTGCCCTGCGGGAGCTGCGGCGGCTGGCCGAGCGGACGCCCGAGCACCGCGACCGCCACGTCGACCTGCTCCGCGCCATCGCGATCACCGCGGTGGTGGTCGGCCACTGGCTGGCGGTGCACGTGACGTACGACGGCGGCCTGCGAGGCGGCAACGTGCTGGAGCTGGTGCCGTGGACGCGCGCGCTGACCTGGCTGTTCCAGGTCATGCCGATCTTCTTCCTGGTCGGCGGGTACGCCAACGCCGCCTCGCTGGCCGCCCACCGCGAGCGCGGCGGGGACGCGCCGGCCTGGGCGTTGCGCCGTACCGACCGGCTCGTGCGCCCCACCACCGCGCTGATGGTCGTGCTGGCGGGGGCGGCGCTGCTCGCGCGGGCCGCGGGTGCCGATCCAGAGCTGGTCGGCACCGGGGTGTGGCTGGCCGGGATCCCGCTGTGGTTCCTGGTGGCGTACCTGGCCGTGGTGGTGCTCACCCCGCCGATGCACGCCCTGCACCGCCGGTACGGGCTCGCCGTGCCGATCACGCTGACCGTGCTGGTCGGCCTGGGCGATGTCGCCCGGCTGGCGTCGCCGGTCCCCGAGGTGGGAGAGGCCAACTTCCTCTTCGCCTGGCTGGCGATCCATCAGCTCGGCTTCGCCTGGCAGGACGGGCGCCTGCCCCCCCGGCCGCGGATCGGGTTGCCGCTGGCGACCGCCGGGCTGGTCGTCCTGGTGGTGCTCACCATGCCCGGGCCGTATCCGATCAGCATGGTGGGGCTGGCCGGGCAGGAGATCCAGAACACCTCCCCGCCCACGCTCGCCTTGCTGGCGCTGGCCGTGACGCAGACGGGCCTGGCCCTGGCCTGCCACGACGTGGCCTGCCGGTGGCTGCGGCGGCTGCGCCCGTGGACCGTCGTCGTGACGGTCAACTCGGTGATCATGACGCTCTTCCTGTGGCACATGACCGCCGTCGTGCTCGGCGCGCTGGCGCTGTACCCGACCGGGTTGTTGCCGGACCCGCCGCCCGTGACGCCCCTGTGGCTGCTGCTGCGGGTGCCGTGGCTCGTCGTGCTGGCCTTGGTGCTCGGCGTGCTCGTCGCGGTGTTCGGGCCCGTGGAGCGGCGCTCCGGCCCGCGTCCGGGGCCTGGGGCCGCGGTGGGCGTGGCGGCGGGCGGGCTCACGTTCCTCGGCACGGCCGGCGTGCTGGCCGGGCTGCTCGGCGTGGCGATCGCCGGGCCGGGAAACCACGGCCTCGCCGGCCTGCCCACCGCGGCCCTGATCGTTTACCTGGCCGGCGCCGGGATCCTGCGGTTCACCCGGTGGCGGTGGCGCTCGTCATGAGCGGCCGGCGGCGGCCGCGCTCAGCGTGAGCGGCCGGCGGGGCCAGGCCGGTTGCGGTGGCGCTCGGCGTGGGCGGCCGGCGGGGCCAGGCCGGTTGCCGTGGCGCTCGGCGTGGGCGGACCGGTCAGCGGCCGTAGGTGCCGACCAGCGTGCCGGAGGCCAGCACGTTGCCCTCGATCGCGCGCCGGAAGTCGGCGGCGTCGAAGCCGTCGGGCAGGCCGGTCGGAGCGGCCAGGGCGTACAGGCGGAAGAAATAGCGGTGCGGGTTGTCGCCTGGCGGCGGGTGCGGCCCGCCGTACCCCTCGGCGCCGAAGTCGTTGCGGCCGACGACGTACTCCTTCAGCTCGGCGCCCGGCTCCAGCTCGGTGATGTCCGGCCGGATGCCGGCGACCAGCCAGTGGGCGAAGGTGCCGGTCGGAGCGTCCGGGTCCTCGCACACCAGCGCCAGCTCGGCCGCCTCACCCGGCACGTCGGCCCACTGCAGCGGCGGGGAGACGTCCCCGGCCTCGTGGGAGTACTCGTACGGGATCATCGCGTGATCGTCGAACGCGGTGCTGCGTAGCATTACTCCAGCCATGCCCACCCGCTTCCCAGCGAACTCCGTCCGACACCAGGCCACCCGCCGGATCTTCGCCGTGCCCCGGCGGAATCCGCCGGGGCACCGGGCCGCCTCAGGCGTCACTCTTCGTCGGAGTCGTACACGTAGTGCCACTTGCCGCACAGATGCCTGCCGCGGTGCGAGTCGGTGTAGCAGGCGCGCACGCTCGCCCTGCCGGCCCCGAACTCCGAGAAGCGGAACCCGCGGTAGCCGCGACCGCAGTGCTTGGCCGAGTAGAACTGGGCGCCGCGGTCGTCGGGCTCGAAGTCCTCGTAGCGGATCTGCACGTATCCGCAGAGCCGCGTCGGCGAGCCCCGGTCGTAGAGTTTGCCCCCGACGACGAGCCTGCCGTTGTGGTCCATGTAGGCCGCGCCCGTGGCGTGCGCCCGCCATCCCTCGTAGTACTTCGAGTAGTAGGGGCCCCACGAGTCCGCCGAAGTTGGGGCCGTGCCCGCCGGGGCCGAGGCGGCGGACGCGGCCGGGGCGCCCGTCGCGATGACGGCGGTGGCCGCTGCGAGGCCGATCAGAGCACGAATGGCACGATGCATGTACTTCTCCTTGTGAAGTGCCGGACGACATGTGGCGGCTCACAGGGAAGTCTCGCGCCGGAACCGGCCGCGGGGCGTCAGGGTGACCACCCTGACGTTTGCGGCGGGCGTCAGGGGGTCAGGGTGCGGGATCCTGGGCGAAGACGTCGTGCAGTCGGCGCCGGTTGGTGATCCCGAGCTTGCGGTACACCCGCGCCAGGTGGGTTTCCACGGTCTTGGTAGTGATGAACAGCGTCTGGGCGATCTGGCCGTTGCTCTGCCCGTCGAGGGCCAGCATGGCGACCCGGCGTTCGGCGGGGGTCAGGGCGTCGACGCCGATGACGGCGGCCCGCCGGGGACGCAGCCCGACGGTGCGCAGCTCGGCGCGGGCCCGTTCGGCGAGTGGGCGGGCGTGCATCTGTTCGGCCAGCGCCAGGCCCTGCTGGAGCGGCTCGCGGCAGCCGGCCCGCCGGCCGGCGCGGCGGAGGGCTGCGCCCAGGTCGATGAGGGCGCGGGCGTGTTCGAGCGCCGCAGGCGTCTTCTCCAACGTGGTGACCGACTCGGCCAGCAGCTCCAGGTCGGGGCGGGGCCGGGCAACCAGTCCGGCCAGGCGTGAGGCGGCGCCGACGGCCTGCGGGACACCGATCTCGCGGGCGCGGTCGAGAGCCTGGCGGGCGAGGCGCCGGGCGCGCTCGTGGTCGCCGAGGTGGTGGGCGGCCATGGCCGCCGTCGTCCGCCACGGCAGCAGGCCGGGGTGGTCGATGTCGTACGTGTCCCGCAGCAGCCGGCCCGCCGCGCAGGCGTCCTCCAGCGCGGCCGCGCACTCGCCCCGGTCCAGGGCGAGCCGTGCCCTGACGTCGCGCATCAGCGCCGCGTCCATGGAGTCGGCCGGGCGGTGATCGCCGAGGGTGAGCGCTCGCGCGGCGGCGGCGTGGTCGCCGAGCTCGAGGTGCACCCGGGCGAGGAGCCAGCCGATCCACCCGCCCGCCGAGATCCAGCCGGCCGAGTACGGCGTCTGGGCCGCCTCCAGGTCGGCCTGCGCCGCGATCAGGGCGCCCTGGTGGAAATGGGCCAGCGCCCGGTGGTAGGCGGCGTTGGCGCAGGCGAGGACGTCCCCTTGGCGGCGGACGACGGCCATCGCGGCGTCGGCGGCGGACTCCGCCGCGGCCGGCTCTCCTGCGATGACGAGGGCGTGGACGACGAGGCCCAGCAGCGCGCCGTGATCGGTCCGGCTGACGGCGGGGTCGTCGGCCAGCGCGCGCTCGGCCACCTCGCGGACCACGGCGGGAGGATCGCCCGCCAGCGCGAGCCGGAGCGCGACGTGCGCCAGCAGCCCCGGCCTGCCGGGGTACCGCCCCTGACGGGCCTCGCGCAGGACCGGCCGCAGCCGCCGGTCGCCCCTGCGGCGCAGCGGCGGGTGGAACGTCGCGATCCGCAGGTAGCCGGCCAGCTGCTCCTCCCAGACCGGGTCGCCGGGGTCGAGCAGGTCGAGCGCCGCCTCGCGGGCGGCCCCGGCGCCGCGTACGTCGCCGCGCCCGTAGTGGATCTGGGCGAGCAGCGTCAGCGCCTCGGCGCGCACGTGGGGAGAGGCGTCATCGAGCAGCCCCAGGGCCTGGCGGACGGAGTCGTACGCGGCCAGGTCGCCCGACATCGCCTGGGCCCGGGCCAGCTCGATCAGGAGTTCGCCCAGGTGCCCGGGAGGCGGCGGCTCGGCCGCGGCGCGCCGCAGCAGCCGGGTCGCCGCGGCCGGATCCCCGCGGCGCAGCGCCAGGCCGGCGGCCTGGCGGAGCACGGCGACGACGGCGGGGTCGCCTTCGGGCTCGGTGACCAGCAGATGCCCGGCCGCCTTCTCCGCGCCTTCGCCGTCGGCCATGACCAGCCCGGCGGCCCGGCGGTGGGCTCGGGCCCTGGCGAACGCCGGCAGGTCGGCGTGCACGGCGGCGCCGACGAGCGGGTGGACGAACGCCGGCGGGCCGCCCCGCCGCACCAGGTGGGCCTCGGCCAGCGCGTCGGCGGCCCGCTCCGCCGTCACCAGGTCCAGCTCGGCGTGCGCGGCGGCGCGGCGCAGCGGGGTGCCGTCGCCCAGCACGGCCAGCGTCGCGGCCAGCCGGCGCGCCTCGGCGGACAGCCGGGCCAGACGCGCCAGCACGGTACGCAGCACCCGGCCGGGCACCAGGCCCGCGACCGCGTCCGCCCCGGGCACTCCCCCGTTCATCTCCAGCGATCTCAGCAGCTCCTTGACGAGGAAGGGATTGCCGCCGCTGGCGTGGGACACCGCGGCGGCTAGCGCGTCGCCGGAGCCGGGGAACGCCGTGTTCACGAGCCGGTGGACCGCCTCGCCCGTCAGCGCCGGAGGGGTCAGCACCCGGCCGCCGGGATGCGCCGCCAGGCGGCGCGCCGGCGGCGCGTCGTTCCCGTCGTCGCCGTCGCGCATGGTGATCACCATGGCGACGGGGAGCTCGTCGACCCGGTCGGCCAGCATGGTCAGGAACCGTAACGACGCCTCGTCCGCCCAGTGCGCGTCGTCGACGGCCAGCAGGATCGGCTCCGGCTTCGCGTCCGGCAGGTCCCGCCGGGTGAGGTTCGCGATCAGGCGGCACAGTGCCAGCGGCATGGTCTCCGCTGCCGGCCAGCCGGCGGATCCGTCGTCGTGGAACAGCGGCGCGGCGGGCGCGGCCGGGCCGCCGAGCAGCCGCTCGCGTTCCTCCGGCGCGGCGGTGAGCAGCGCCGGCGCGAGCAGGCCGATGGCGACGCCCAGCACGACCTCGCGTTCCAGCTCCCGGCCGCGGCCTTTGAGCACGCGTACGCCGGCAGCCCTCGCGTGGCCGGCCACGGCGGCCAGCAGGCTGGTCTTGCCCACGCCGGGCGGCCCCTGCACCACCAGCACGGCGCCTTCGCCGCCCCGGGCCAGGTCCACCGCGGCCCGCAACGCCGCCAGCTCGGCCTCCCGCTCAAGCAGGAGATCGCCGTCCGGCCGCGCCCTCACGTCTTCGCCCACAGCGCCCCCGTGGATCGGTGGAGTGCCACGGCCTCACACCGTACGTTGATCAGCACGCCGCGGCCAGATCCCGGCCGTCGCTTGTGGCGAGGCCGTCCTCGCGCGTTCCGCAGGCGCACCACAGCACTGCGGGGACGCCGCTCCGCTCCACGAGTTCGCATTCCACCCGCCGGCTATGGCGGCGCGCCCGTCCCGCCGCCGGGCGGGCCGATCGCCGGCAGGGCCCCTGTCCGGCGGCGTTCAGGCGGGGGCGACCGTGAGTCGTCCGGCCAGCGGGCTGACGCGGGCGCGGTGGAAGGTGTGGCGGGTGAAGGCGGCGCGGGCGGCGCGTTCGGCCCGGCCCAGGAAGAAGCGGAAGTCGTAGACCCACAGCCGGCCGTCCTCGCGCAGGACCCTGCTCAGCTCGCGCATCCCCGCCTCCGGGTCGCGCCAGTGGTGCTGGCTCATGGTGGTGATGACCAGGTCGATGCCGGCGTCGGGATGGGGCAGGGCGGCGACGTCGCCCACGGTGAAGCGTACGGTGCTGTCCTGGCCGGCCGCCTCCCGCGCGTAGGCGATCATCTGGCGGGACAGGTCGAGCCCTTCGATGTCCAGGTCGGGGCGGCGGCGGGACAGGGCGATCGGGACGCGGCCGGGACCGGTGCCCACGTCCAGGACGCGGGCCCCCGCAGGCAGGTCGGAGGTGGCGACGTCGTTCACGGCGCGCTCGTACAGGCGGCGGAAGCCGTGGTTCCGGTTCATCCGGTCGTAGAGGCGGGGGTTGTGGAACAGGCCGAACACGTGCTCGCTCATGGAACTCCCCTATAGTTGCTCCATACAACTCTCAAGGAGAGGATAGAGCGCACAGTTGCATCACACAACTCATCGGCCGGGATTCCCCGACGACGATCTGCGGCGGCTGTTCCGCACGCTCGTACGCGTCGGCCGGGTGCTCGAACCCCAGGTCCACGGCGGCGTGGCGGTCTCCTTCTCGGAGCTGTGCGCCCTGGGCGAGCTGGAGGAGGCCGGCACCCTGTCCCAGCAGGAGCTGGCGGACCGGCTCGGCCTGGAGAAGAGCACCGTCAGCCGGCTCACCGCGGGCATGGAACGCAAGGGCTGGCTGGTACGCGAGCGTGACCCGGCCAACCGCCGCTTCTACCGGCTGCTGCTGACCTCCGGCGGGCGCGCCGCCAGCGAGCAGATCGGCGGCGCCTTCCAGCAGGTTCACAGCAGCCTGTTCGAGTCGCTCACCCCGGCCGAACGCGACGCGCTCGGCCTCGGCCTCCGCGGCCTGATCCGCGCCCTGCGGGAGTACGAGAAGACCCAGCCCACGTAGCCCCCGCCGCTGTGCGACCTGCGGGCGGATCAGGTCCTGGGGGCGAGCGGCGGCAGTGCCCGGGAGATGGCGCGGGCGCTGGTGCGCAAGAGGGTGGCGAGCGCGTGGGTCGAGGCGCTGCCGTGGTGCACGACGAGGGACACCGCGGCCACGACGGCGCCCTCGGCGTCGTGGACGGGCGCGGCGACGGACAGGGCGTCCATGGTGACCTGGCGGTCACTGACGGCGTAGCCGCGGGCGCGGGTGTCGGCGAGGGCGGCCCTGATCTGGTGCGGTGCGGTCATGGTGCGTTCGGTGTAGCGGGTGACCGGCCTGGCGAGAACCTGTTCCTGCAGCTCGGCGGGGGCGTACGCGAGCAGGACGAGCCCCACGCCGGTGGCGGTCAGGGCGAAGCGGCCGCCGACCCGCGTGAGCACGGGCACCGCGCCCGTGCCCGCGATCCGCTCGACGAACACCACCTCGGTCCCCTCCCGCACCGCCAGCTGCACGTTCTCCCGGGTGACCTGCGACAGGTCCTCCAGGTACGGCAGCGCGGCCTCGCGCAGTCCCAGGCCGCGCGGCGCGAGGGAGCCGATCTCCCACAGGCGCAGGCCGATGTGGTAGCAACCGGCCGCGTCCCGCTCCAGCGCGCCCCAGGCCACCAGCTCGGCCGCCAGCCGGTGCGCGGTGGAGACGGGCAGCCCGGAGTGCCGGGACAGCTCGCTGAGCGTCAGCGACCGCCGGTCGGGGGTGAACGCGGCGAGCAGTTGCAGCGCCCGGGCCACGACCGGGCCGGTCCGCTCGGCCGCCGGGCGGCTCCCGTGCTCCAGGCGGCTCCCGTGCTCCAGGCGGGGCGCGGGCTCCCCGCGGGGCGCGGGCTCCGGACGGGGCGCGGGCGTCGGCTCGGCCGCCGGGCGAGGCCCGGGCACCGGCTCGGCCGCCGGGCTGGGCGCGGGCGTCGTCATGGCCGCCTCCTGTGGGTCAGAGGTCGAGGACCAGCTTGGGGCACGCGGCGCGGGAGACGCAGATGAACATGGTGTCGTTGGCCTCCCGCTCGTCCGCGGTGAGGAGCGAGTCGCGGTGGTCCACGACCCCGGCCAGCACGCCGGTCTCACAGGTGCCGCAGGTGCCCTCCCGGCAGGACGACAGCACCTGTACGCCCGCCTCCTCCACGACGTCGAGGATCGACCGCTCCGGCGGCACCGTGAGGGTCAGGCCGGTGGCGGCCAGCTCGACCTCGAAGGACTCCGCCCGTACCGGGTCGCCCGCGTCCTTGGGGGTGAAGCGTTCGACGTGGAGCGTGCCGGGTGGCCGGCCCGCGCAGCGTTCCTCGACGGCCTCCAGCAGCGGGGCGGGCCCGCAGCAGTAGACGAGGGCGTCCGGCGGCTCCCCGGCCAGCAGGCGGTCGAGGTCGAGCAGGCCGTGCTCGTCCTGCGGCCGCAGCGTCACCCGGTCGCCGTGGGCGGCCAGGAGCCCGTGGGCGAAGGCCATGGACGCGGCCGTCCGGCCGCCGTAGACGAGCCGCCACTCGGCGCCGTCCGCTGCGGCGGCGGCGATCATGGGCAGGATGGGGGTGATGCCGATCCCACCGGCGATGAACAGGTAGCGGGGCGCCGGGTGGAGCGGGAAGTGGTTGCGCGGGCCGCGGACGAGGATCGTGGCGCCCGGGTGCAGCTCGTCGTGGACGAACGCCGAGCCGCCCCGGCCGTCCGGCTCCCGCAGCACGGCGATCCGCCAGGTCGTACGGTCGGCGGGGTCGCCGCACAGCGAGTACTGGCGCACGAGCCCGTCGGCGAGGACCAGGTCGATGTGCGCGCCGGGCGTCCAGTCGGGCAGCTCGGCGCCGGCCGGGTCGCGCAGCTCCAGCGCGACGACCCCGTCGGCCGCCCGCTCGCGGGCGTGGACGACGACCTTGCGTTCGGCTTCTGTGACGGCACCACTCATCACGCGGCCCTCCCGTCGGACGTGCGCCGGCCGGCGATCGCCACCCCGGACACCGGCCGTCCCACGGGCGCCGTGGCGGGCACCGGCCGTCGCGGGGTCCCCGGGCTCGGGGCCGTCATCGTGCGGCTCCCGCGCCGGTCAGGAAGGCCGGGTCAGGGACGTCCTGCGGGGTGTGGCCGATCGGGTGGGCGAGGAGCCACTCCCACACCTCGATCGGGCCCTCGGCCACGTGCGTCGCGCCGCAGTGGCAGGTGCCCAGCAGCAGGTCGCTGCCCGGCAGCCACACCACCCGGAGCACCTCCCGCCCCGCGAGCATGCGGGTCGGCTCCATGGTCGGCTCCATGGCCGTCATGAGCGCGACGCCGCGGTGGCGGCGTTCTGCCCGGCGAGCTTGGCCAGCATCCGCCGGGCCGCCAGCCCGCCGGTGTCGATGTTGATCGACAGCTCCTGGTAGCCGGCCGGCTCGGTGGCGATCACCTGCTCCAGCACGTCCAGCGCGGCCACGTCCTGCAGCACCACGGTGCGGTTCTGCTCGGCCAGGAAGTCCGAGACACCCTGGTCGTCCAGGGCGAAGTCGCGGGCGACGGCCCAGAAGTCGTGGGTGGTGTGCTCGGTCTCGGGGGTGATGGCGTAGACGACCTCGACGTGGAAGGCGTCCGGGTCGCTGCCGTCGGCGTTCGGCAGCACGCCGAGCGGGGCGATGCGCGAGTGCAGCTTGTACAGGCACGGCGGCGTGTACTCGATGTCCTGCCAGCGCATGATGCGCCCGGTCAGGCCGGTGGACTTGGCGTAGAAGGGCGGGCATTCGGCGTCGTCCATGTGGCGGCTGACGTACACGATGCCGGCCTCCTCGTCCACCTCTGTGGTGATCGGGGTGGCGGCCACCTCAGGGGTGCCGATGTAGCCGCCGTGCAGGTACGTCTCGTGCGACAGGTCGAGGAGGTTGTCCACCAGCAGCCCGAAGCGCGCCTTGAGCGGCTCCATGCCGCACACGGTGGTGTAGTCCGGCGAGACCAGCCAGGGCGCCCGCGGGATGCGGGCCGGGTCCGCCTTGGCCGGGTCGCCGATCCAGATCCACACGAAGGAGTCCTGCTCGACGACCTGGTAGCTCTTCAGCCGGGCGGTACGCGGCACGCGGGTCTGGCCGGGGACGGCGACGCAGACGCCGTCGGCGCCGTAGGTGAAGCCGTGGTAGCCGCACACCACCTGGTCGTCCACGAGCCGGCTCGGCGACTCCGACAGCGGGAAGCGGCGGTGCACGCAGCGGTCCGACATGGCCGTGACGGTGCCGGCGCGGGTGCGCCAGAACAGGATCGACTCACCGCAGACGGTGCGGCTGAACAGCTCCTGGCCGATCTCGTGCCCGTACGCGGCCACGTACCACTGATCGCGGGGGATGCTCGACATCGGTCGGCTCCTTCGTTAGTCCGGGGGTGAAACGATGGTGGCGTCCGTCAGGTGGCCGGCGGAACGCCGTTTCCCGGATGCCGGAAAGCGAATGTCGTCCTAGAAGCGCAAGACCGGCTTGATCGCCTCGCCGGAGGCGATGTCGCCGACCGCCTGCTGGATGTCCTCGAACTTGTAGTGCCGGATGAGGCGGTCGATCCTGAGCCGGCCGGAGGAGACGAGGTCCACGAGCACCGGGATCAGCGACTCGGTCTCGCTGTCGCCCAGGGTCAGGCCCACGACCGTGCGGCCCGGCAGCATGAAGTTGACGTCCACGGGGATGGTCGAGCCGAAGGGCGGGGCGCCGACCAGCACGGCGGTGCCGCGGGCGGCCAGGACGCCGACGGCGGCGCCCGCGACCCCCAGGTTGCCGGTCGTCTCTACCACGCCGTCGGCGCCGTGCCCCGCGGTGATCGTGTCGATCGCCTCGGCGAGGTCGGCCGTGGTGGTGTCGACGGTGTGCGTGGCGCCGAGCTCGCGGGCCAGCTCCAGCCGGGCCGGGACCCGGTCGACCGCGATGACGCGGGTGGCCGGGGTGAGCCTGGCCGCCATGATCGCGGACAGGCCGACGGCGCCCGCCCCGGTGACGACGAGGGTGGCGCCGGGGCGGGGGCGCAGGACATTCCATACCGCCCCGGCGCCGGTCTGCACGCCGCAGCCGAGAGGCGCCAGCAGGTCGAGCGGCGCGCCGGCGGGCACCTTGACCAGGCTGCGCTCGTCGGCGAGGGCGTGCCTGGCGAAGGAGGACTGGCCGAAGAAGTGCCCGCCGATGGCCGTGCCGTCCCTGGTCACGGTGGGCGAGCCGTCAGCGCGGGCGCCGCCGAGCAGGTTGAGCGGCAGCCAGGCCGCGCAGTAGGCCGGGTGCCCGTCGCGGCAGTTGGCGCACCTGCCGCAGGAGGTGAAGGAGAGCAGCACCTGGTCGCCGGGGCGGACCCGGGTCACCGCGGAGCCGACGGCCTCCACGACGCCCGCGCCCTCGTGGCCGAGGACGCCGGGGAGCGGGAACGGCAGGCCGCCGGCGGCGACGCCGAGATCGGTGTGGCAGATCCCGGCGGCGACCATCCGGACCAGCACCTCGTCCGGTCGCGGATCGGCCAGCTCGATCTCGCTCAGGTGGAAGCCCGCGCCCGCGGACTCGACGACGGCTGCGGAGGTGGTGGTCATGGCGTACCTCTCATGGGACGATTCACAGCGCTGATCACAGGGCGATTCACAGCGCGATGACGACGGACTTGACCTTGGTGTACGACTCCAGCACCTCGGGCCCGTACTCCCGCCCGTAGCCGGACTGCTTGACACCGCCGAAGGGGATCGCCGGGTCGAGCATCGCCCAGTCGTTGACCCACACGATGCCGGCTTCCAGCCGCGCCGCCACGCGGTGGGCGCGGGCCAGGTCCCTGGTCTGCAGGCCGGCGGCGAGCCCGTACGGGGTGCCGTTGGCCATGGCCACGGCCTCGTCCTCGGTGTCGAAGGACTGGACGGTCAGGACGGGGCCGAAGATCTCCTCCTGCACGACGCGGGAGTCGTCGCGCAGACCGGCGATGACGGTCGGCCGGTAGTAGTAGCCGCCGCCGAGCTCCAGGCGCTCGCCGCCGGTGACGATCCGGCCGCCCTCCTCCTGGGCGAGCCGCACGTAGTCCTCGACCTTGGCGCGGTGCCGCTCGGCGGCCATGGGGCCCACGACGGTGGCCGGGTCGAAGGGGTCGCCGACCGGGACGCCCGCGACGGCTCCGGCCAGGATCTCCAGGACGGTGTCGTGCAGCGAGCGGTGGACGAGCAGGCGCGGCCCGCCCATGCAGAACTGGCCGGTGTTGAACACGAACGCCTTGATGACCGAGCCGATCGCCTTGTCCAGGTCGGCGTCCTCGAACACGATCTGCGCGGCGTTGCCGCCCAGCTCCATCGTGACGGGCTTGAGCGCCTCCCCCGCCATGCCGGCGGCGTACCGGCCGATCTGGGTCGAGCCGGTGAAGGCGATCTTGTCGATGCCCGGGTGGCGCAGCAGCGCCTTGCCGGCTTCCGGGCCGCCGCCGGTGACCACGTTGAGCACGCCGTCCGGGACGCCGGCCTCGGCCAGGATCTCGGCCATCAGCAGGGCGCTGAGCGGGGTGTCCTCCGCCGGCTTGTGGACCACGGCGTTGCCGGCGGCCAGCGCCGGGGCGATCTTGGAGCTGCTGAGGATCAGCGGGAAGTTGAAGGGCGTGATCGCGCCGACCACGCCGATCGGCTCGCGGCGGGTGTAGGCGTGCGAGGGGATCGGGATGTGCCGGGTCGCGCCCTGGATGGTCTGGGCGAGGCCCGCGTAGTACTCGTAGATCTCGGCGGTCGTGGCCACGTCGACGGCGCGGCACAAGCTCACGGGCTTGCCGACGTCGACGCTCTCCACCGCGACGAGCTCGTCCTCGCGCCGGCGGATGAGGTCGGCGACGCGGTTCAGGATGCGGGCCCGCTCACGGCCGGTGGTCTGCGCCCACGCGGTGAACGCCGCACGCCCCGCCGTCACGGCCGCGTCGACGTCGGAGGCGTCGGCCTCGGCGACGGTCGTGATCACCTTCCCGGTGGACGGGTCGACGACGTCCCTTCTGCCCTTGGCGTTCGCCTCGCACCACTCACCGCCGATGAAGAGCTTGCCCGGCTCCACGTGCGGCCGGCTCACGGCCTGGACGTGCTCGGTCATTGCCCGCTCGCCTTCTCGATGCGACCGCTAACCGCATCGTGTCGATCCTGGTCACGCCACTGCGACCAACAGGTTTCCTGATAATTACGCCCGTGTGGCGGCGTTGGCAAGAGGGGTTGGCATAATCAGGAAACCTGAACGTCATTCTGAGGAGGGCATGTGGTACGCACAGCGGAGGACAGCGTCGGCTCCACAGGGGTGGCGGCCGCGCGACCATCGCTGCTCTACGTCGTGAAACAGGTCGAGCTCGCCGCGCGGTCGCACATGGACGAGGTGCTCAAGCCGGCCGGCATCACGGCCCTGCAGTACACCGCGCTCACCGTGCTGCGCCGCCGGGACGGGCTCAGCTCCGCGCAGCTGGCCCGCAACTCCTTCGTCACCGCCCAGTCCATGGCCGACATGATCACGGCGCTGGAGCGGCGCGGCCTGATCACCCGCCGGCGCGACCCGGAGAACCGCCGCGCGATGCTGATCAGCCTCACCGACGAGGGCCGCGAACTGCTCGCGGCCCACGACGCGGCGATGGACGCCCTGGAGGAGCGGATGCTGTCCGGCCTCACCGCGCGCCAGCGGCGCGACCTGGAGTCCTACCTCAACCGCTGCCGCACGGCCCTGTCCGACGTGCCGCCCCACTAGCGCCGGCGTGCGCCGGAAACCTCATCCGGCCCGCCGCACCGCCCCCTCCCCCGACCGGCGCCGACCCGGCACAGGCCGGCACCGGGAACGGCCGGTCGTCAGGGAAGGGACAGGTCGCGGAGCTTGAGCTTCTGGATCTTGCCGGAGCCCGTCTTCGGCAGGTCCTCCACGAACGTGACGTAACGGGGGACCTTGTACTTGGCCAGGCGGGTCCTGAGGAAGCCCTGGAGCTCCTCCTCCGTGACGGCGTCGTGGCCGGCACGGGCGACCACGAACGCGCGGCCCGTCTCCCCCCACGTCGCGTCCGGGACGCCGACCACCGCCGCCTCGGCCACCGCCGGGTGCTCGAAGAGGGCTGCCTCGACCTCGGCGGGATAGACGTTCTCTCCCCCGGAGATGTACATGTCCTTGACCCGGTCGACGATGTACAGGTGCCCCTCCTCGTCGAGGGTGGCGACGTCGCCGGAGCGGAACCAGCCGCCCTCGGCGAAGGCCGCCTCGGTCGCCGCCGGGTCGTTCCAGTAGCCGGGGGTGACGTTCGGGCCCTTGATCAGGACCTCCCCGGGCTCGCCGGGCCCGGCGTCGGTGAGGTCGGGCCGGACGACCCGGACGTCGGCGAAGAAGACCGGCACGCCGGCCGAGCCGGCCTTGCGCTCGCTCTGGCTGGCCTCCAGGAAGGTCGCCCCCGGCGAGGTCTCCGTGAGCCCGTACCCCTGGCAGAACACCAGGCCCCGCTCCTGGTAGGTGCGGATCAGCGCGGGCGGGATCGACGCTCCCCCGGACATCAGCGTGCGCAGCGAGGACAGGTCCGCGCGGTCCCAGCGCGGCGAGCGGGCGAGCGCGGCGAACATCGTGGTGACGCCGAACATCCACGTGACGCCGTGCTTCTCGACGAGGTCGAAGCACTCGTCCACGTCCCACGACGGCATGATCACCGAGCGGCCGCCTTTGACGAACGTCGGCAGCAGCGTCTGGTTCAGCGCCGCGACGTGGAACAGCGGGGCGCTGACCAGCGTGGTCTCGTCACCGGCGACGTCGACCCCGATGAGCATGTTGTACGTGTTCCACACCAGGTTGGCGTGGCTGAGCGTGGCGCCCTTGGGGCGGCCGGTGGTGCCCGACGTGTAGAGGATGAGCGCGAGATCCTCCAGGGCCACCGGCACGTCGATCGGCGTGGGGTCGCCGCCGGCCAGCCAGCTCTCGTAGTCCTCGAGGGCCACGATCGCGTCCGGGGCCGAGCGGTCGGGCAGGGCGTCCACCACGCCGGCGCACTGCGGCGCGTAGATGAGGACCTTGGCGCCGCAGTGACCGAGCATGTAGTCGATCTCGGGCGTCGCGAGCCGGAAGTTCAGCGGGACGAAGATCGCGCCGAGCGCGTGTGCGGCGAACATCGTCTCGGCGAACGCGGTGTGGTTCGGGCCGAGGTAGGCGACCCGGTCCCCGGCGCGCACGCCGCTGTCCCGCAGCCGCGACGCCAGCCGGTTCGCCCGCTCGTGGACCTCGGCGTACGTCAGGGAGCGCGCGCCGAAGACGAACGCCGTCCGGTCCGGCGTCATGAGGGCCCGCCGCGCAGGCCAGCCCCCGATCCCGGAGTTCTGCATGACGTGTGGTTCTCCTATCGGGACGAAGGGGCGCCGGTCGCGCCCGCTGCCGCGCCGGTGGCCGGCTCCCCGGCCGCCAGGTCGCCGCGGCTGGTCTCCTTGAGCGCCAGCGTGCAGGCCACGGCCAGCAGGCAGGCGGCGGCGATGACCGCGGAGACCACGAGCGTCCCGCCACCGCCGCTCGCGGCCTGGATCTGGGCGAAGAGCACCGGTGCCAGACCGGCGCCGAGCCCGGCCAGCTGGTAGCCGAGCGACGCGCCGGTGTAGCGGGCGCGGGTGCTGAACAGCTCGGTGTAGAGGGCGGCGAGCGGGCCGTACATCAGCGGGTGGATGACGGACTGGCCCAGGACCAGCGCGAGGGCGAGCAGCGCCGCGTTGCCGCTGTCCACCAACGGGAACAGCGCGAACGCGAACACCGCCATGATCAGCGCGCCGGTGACGACGACGGGGCGCCGCCCGATCCGGTCCGACAGGGCCGACCAGCCGAGGATGCCGACCACGGCCAGGCCCGAGGACAGCGTCAGCCCGTTCAGCACGGTCTGCCGCTCGAAGCCGGCCTGGACGCCGTACGCGATGAGGAAGGTGGTGAGCGTGCCCTGCGCCACGAACGCGGCCAGGCCGACCCCGATCCCCAGCAGCAGCGTCTTCGGGTGGCCGCGCAGCACGTCCATCAGCGGGGTCCTGGAGACCTTCTCCTCCCTGAGGGCGGCGCTGAACACGGGGGTCTCCTCCACGCGCGTCCGGACGAACAGGCCGATCGCGAGCAGGACGATGCTGATCAGGAACGGCACCCGCCATCCCCACGCCAGGAAGGCGTCGTTGCCGAGGACGGCGGCGGTGCCGCTCAGCGCGCCCGTGGACAGCACCATGCCGAACGGCGCCCCGGCGTTGGTGAAGCTGGCCCACAGCCCGCGGCGGGCGGTGGCGTGCTCTGCCGACATCAGCACCGCGCCGCCCCACTCGCCGCCGACCGCGATCCCCTGCACGAGCCTGAGCAGCACGAGCGCGATGGGCGCGAGCACGCCGGCCTGCGCGTACGTCGGCAGCAGCCCGATGAGGAAGCTGGCCACGCCCATCAGCACCATGGTGAGCACGAGCATGCGCTTGCGGCCGAGCCGGTCGCCGAAGTGGCCGAACACCACGCCGCCGACCGGCCTGGCCAGGTAACCGGTGGCGAACGTGCCGAAGCTGGCGACCGTGGCGGTCAGGGGGTCGAGGTTGGAGAAGAAGACCTTGTTGAACACGACCGCGGAGGCCGTGGCGTACAGGAGGAAGTCGTAGTACTCGATGACGCTGCCGAGGAAGCTCGACGCTACCGCGCGGCGCAGCTGGACGGGGTTCGACATGAGTGGGGGGCTCCTCACATCCGGGCAGGTCAGGCGTAGTGCCGGTAGACGGCACGGGCGACGCACGCGGGCTTGGCCGCGCCGTCGATCTCCACGGTGAAGTCGAGCAGCATCTGGACGCCGTCGCCGGGCACCTCCTCGACCTCGGCGACCGTCGCGGCCAGCCGGATCTTGGCGCCCACCTTGACCGGGCTCGGGAAGCGGACCTTCTCCAGCCCGTAGTTGATGCTCATCTTCACGCCCTGGATGTCGAGCAGCTCGGTGAAGAGCGGGATGAGCAGCGACAGGGTCAGGTAGCCGTGCGCGATCGTGCCGCCGAACGGGCCGTCCTTCGCCCGCTCCGGGTCCACGTGGATCCACTGGTGGTCGTTGGTGGCGTCGGCGAAGGTGTTCACCCGCTCCTGGGTGATCTCCAGCCAGTCGCTGCGGCCGAGGTCCTTCCCGGCCAGGGCCTTCAGCTCGTCGAGGCCGTTGGCGGTGGTGGTCATGACTGCTCCTTGGGGGTCAGGCCGAGCAGGCGGGCGGCGTTGTCCTTGAGGATCTTGGGCCGGACCTCGGGCTTGATGTCGAGCTTGGCGAAGTCGGCCAGCCAGCGGTCCGGGGTGATCACCGGGTAGTCGGAGCCGAACAGCACCTTGTCCTTGAGCAGCGTGTTCGCGTAGCGGACGAGCTGCGGCGGGAAGTACTTCGGCGACCATCCGGACAGGTCGATGTGGACGTACGGCTTGTGCGTGGCGACGGCGAGAGCCTCGTCCTGCCACGGGAACGACGGGTGGGCCAGGATGATCTTCAAGTGCGGGAAGTCCACGGCCACGTCGTCGACGAGCATCGGGTTGGAGTGCTTGAGCCGGATGCCGCCGCCTCCCGGCACGCCCGCGCCGATGCCGGTCTGGCCGGTGTGGAACAGGGCCACCGCGCCCAGCTCCTCGATCACCTCGTACAGCGGGTACGCCATGCGGTCGTTGGGATCGAAGCCCTGGATGCTGGGGTGGAACTTGAAGCCGCGCACCCCGTACTCCGTGACGAGCCTGCGGGCCTCGCGGACGCCCGCCCGGCCCTTCCACGGATCGACGCTGCCGAACGGGATGAGCACGTCGGCGTGCTCGGCGCAGCTCTCGGCGATCTCCTCGTTGGAGATGCGCGGATGGCCGGTGGCGTGCTCGGCGTCCACGGTGAACACCACCGCCGCCATCTTCCGCTCCCGGTAGTAGGCGGCCATCTGGTCGATGGTGGGCCGCTCGTGGGAGCCGAAGTACTCCTCCGAGGCGCCGAAGAGCGCCGGGCTGAGCGAGCCGTGGCCATCCTTCGAGATCTCCGCGTGGGTGTGGACGTCGATCGCGGTCAGCTCGCCGACGTTCATGACGAGGGCCCCTTGGGGGCGGGGATGCCGTACGTCTCCGGCTCGGCGCCCACGGTGGCGGTCCAGGAGGCGGCGATGGCGTCGGCGCTCCAGCCGCCGTCGGCGTACGCGACGGCCTTCTCGGCCGGGTGGGACCAGAGGGCCAGCTTGTCGCCGCCGACGCCGATGGCCTGCCCGGTCACCTCGCCGGAGGCGTCCGAGGCGAGGTAGACGACGAGCCCGGCCACGTCCTCGACGGTGCCGAGGCCCTCGTCCTTGCGCAGCCAGTCAGGCAGCGGGCCGCCGGTGCGCTCGGCCTCCTCCAGGATCGGCGCGAAGACGGGGATCGTCTTGGTCATCTCGGTGGCCGCGACGGGGACGACGGCGTTGACCGTGATGTTCGCCCGGGCCAGCTCCATGGCCCAGGTGCGGGCCATGGCGACGATGCCGGCCTTGGCGGCGGCGTAGTTGGTCTGGCCGAAGTTGCCGCGTTGGCCGGCCGGGGAGGAGATGAGGATCAGTCGGCCGCCCTCGCCCTGCTCGCGCATGCGCACGGCCGCCGCGCGGGCGCAGGTGAACGTGCCGCGCAGGTGCACCTCGACGACCGCGTCGAAGTCGTCGTCGGACATCTTCCACAGGACGCGGTCGCGCAGGATGCCTGCGTTGGTGACCATCACGTCGAGCCGGCCGAACTCCTTGACCGCCGTGTCCACGAGCCGCTGGGCGACCTCGCTCCCGCCGACCGGGCCCGCCTCGGCCACGGCCTTGCCGCCCGCGCCGGTGATGGCCTCGACCGCCTGGGCGGCCGCCTCGGCGTCCACGTCATTGACGACCACGGCCGCGCCGGCGGCGGCGAGAGCCTGGGCGTACGCCCGCCCGAGACCACGACCGGCTCCGGTGACCACTGCCACCTTGCCCGACAAATCCATCTATTCCACCCCAAACACGCAGGCTTCTCCGACTTCGTCAATGTAAGGCAGTTTCATGACGCAGGTCAAAGTTCTGCCCAATATTCACCTCGCCCATGCTTCCCCATCGCCGCCCGCCCCGGATTGCCACCACCGCACGGGACCGACACCGCCCGACAGGGCCACCCGCGCCCCACCCCACTCGCCGCCGCCCTGGCACGCGGGCCTTAGGGGGTTGTGACATGGGGCGCCGTGGCAAGGGGCGCCGTGGCAAGGGAGTGACGTGGCAAGGGAGTGACGTGGCAAGGGAGTGACGTGGCAGGGAGTGACGTGGCAGGGAGCGCGCCATGCCGTGGAAGTGCCGTGGTGCCGGGCGCCGTGACATCTAAGTGCCGTGGCTGGGCGTCCCGGGGCATCGCCGCTGGGCGGCGCGGTGGAGGGGGCCGGCGACGGTGGCTCGTGGCGCCCTCTACGCTCTTGCCTGTGAAGCGCGAGGGTGAGCAGGATCAGCCGCAGATGCCGTCGGCGCGCCCGCAGTCCCTGATGTTCAGCTTTCTCGGCATCTACGTCCTCGGGCGCGACACCGCCGTCTACTCCGGCAGCGTCATCGACGTCTTCGCCCGCCTCGGCGTCTCGGAGGAGGCGGTGCGCTCGACGCTCACCCGCATGGCCAAGCGCAACCTGCTGAGCAGGCACCGCCAGGGCAAGAAGGTCTATTTCGGCCTCACCCCGCACGCCGCCGAGGTGCTCGACGACGGGCGCAGGCGCGTGTGGGAGACCGGCGCGGTCAACCGCGACTGGGACGGCACATGGACCCTCGTCGGCTTCTCGCTCCCGGGCAACGAGCGCAGCACCAGACACGACCTGCGTTCCCAGCTCAGCTGGGCCGGGTTCGGGCTGCTGCAGAGCGGCTTGTGGATCGCGCCGGGCACGAAGGACATCGAGGCGATGCTCGCCCCGCTCGGGCTGGGCGACAACGTGACGGTGCTCCAGGCGCGGGCGCTCAAGCCGACCGAGTCTGCCGACCTGGTGCGCAGGGCGTTCGACACCGACCAGATCGCCGTACGCTACCGGGCCTTCCTCGACCGCTGGGACACCCCGCACCCGCTCCCCGGCGCCGCCGACGACCTGGCCAGGCAGCTGTTCCTGCACACCGACTGGCTCCAGCTCGTCCGCCAGGACCCGCACCTCCCGGCCGAGCACCTGCCCGCCGACTGGCCCGCGATCCGTGCCGAGACGCTGTTCCACTCCCTGGCCCGCCGGTACGAGCCGATCGCCGCGAAGCTGGCCGAGTCCGTCCTCGACGAGCTCCCCCTGGAACGAGGGTGATCAGTCCAGCCACAGCCGGGCCAGGCACCGGCCCTGGCCGGGGCCTCCGGCGTCGGTGAACGCCGTCCGGCCGTGCAGGATCACGTCGTTGTCCATCACGAGGAGGTCGCCGGGGCGCAGCCGGACGCGGACCGCCATCGCGGGGTCGGCGAGGACGCCGTCGAAGGCGTCCAGCGCGGCCAGCGTACGGGCGGCGAGCGGCTCGCCCGCCTCGCGTTGCCCGCGCTCGATCCAGTAGCGGTTGTACTGCACGCGGAGCCGCCCCTCGTCCCACCGGAACACCGGGTACACCCGGTCGAAGCCGTCACTCGCCCCGAAGCGGAAGTCCCGCCGCAGCTCCGCAAGCGCCCCGGGACGCTCCCGGGCCAGCCGGTTGTAGACGGAGTGGCCGCTGACCAGCAGCGAGTCGCCACCGTGGACGGCGGCGCGCACGCAGAACAGGCCGAGCAGCCGCGGCGGTCCCGGCGGGCCCGCCCGGTCGGTGTGGAAGGCCAGCTCCTTGTCGCTCATGCCGCCGCGCTCCTGGACGGCGGGCTCCTGGGTCACCAGGGTGAGGCCGCCCGCGCGCGGCGTGCCCAGCAGGCCGCCGAAGTCGTGGTACAGCGCGTCGAGGTTGTCGACGGCGTGACGGCCCGGCCAGCCCCGCAGGAGCGCCAGCCCCGGGCCGTGCTCCAGGGCCAGCGCGACCCGGCGGGCCAGGGCCGCGAGGTCGGTGTGCCGTCCGCCGAGGTGGATCAGCCAGTCCTCGTCGCGAAGGGTGTCCCTCGTCCACGCCGTCGGGGCGAGCACCGTTCGGGTCATGGCCGTCTCCGTTCCGCGTCACCTAGGGGGTACCCGGCTGATCGACCCGGACGCGCGCGTGCGGCCATACTGTGATCGTGGCCGAGGAGCTGGTGGTGTACGCGCGGGAGGCGTTCGGGTGGGGGAAGGACGTCGTCGTGTCCGCCGGGCCCCGTGGTGCGCTGGGACAGATCTGGCGGGTGGACGCCGGCCCTGCCCGCTACGCGCTCAAGCAGATCTTCTACGAGCCGCCCTCGGAGCGCCTGATCGCGGCCGAGCTGGCGTTCGCGCGGCGGGCGGCCGAGGCAGGGGTTCGGCTGCCGGCGAGCCACCCGGGCAAGGACGGCCGCCATCTGCTCGCCGCGCCCGGCGGGACGTGGCTGCGCCTGTACGACTGGTTCGACCTGCGTCCGGTCGAGCTGACGGCGGCGGCCACGCCGCGAGAGCTCGGAGCGCTGCTCGCGCGCCTGCACCGGTGCGCGCCCGCCGAGAGGGCCGAACCGGACGGCGGGCCCCCGGATCCCTGGTACGACAGCGCCCCTGCCCCGGAGACGCTGGCCCGGGCAGCGGAGTCGGACGCGGAGTGGGCTGCGCGCCTGGCCGATCGGCTCGCCACGCTGCCCGAGCTGTGCGCGGCCGTCGCCCCGGCCGACCCCGCCGAGCTGATCCTCTGCCATCGCGACCTGCACCCGGAGAACGTCCTGGCCGACCCCGCCGGCGGGCTGGTGGTCGTCGACTGGGACAACCTCGGCCCAGCCGCACCCGGCAGGGAGCTGGCCAGGGCGCTGTTCGACTGGTTCTGCGACGGCCCGGCCGCCGACCTCGAGGCCATGGCCGGCATGTACGACGCGTACATCCGCGAGGACGGCCCCGGGAGGGTGACCGAGCCCGCGGACTTCACGATGCTGATCGCGTCCCGGCTGAACTTCCTGGTGGTCCAGTCGCGGGTCGCGCTCGACCCGCGAGCCGAGCGCCGGCACCGCGAGTGGGCCGAACGCGAGATCGACGAGGGGCGGCGCATCCTGCCGACCCCGCGCCAGCTGGCCGACGTGCTGGAGATGACGCGCGCCCGGGAAAGCTCGCTGTCGAGGGGGAGACCGATCGGCCAGGATGGCGATCATACGGCGAACCCAGTACGAGGGGCCGATCGCGCTTCGTGACATGCGGAGCCTGGCGATCCGGTCCTTTCCGGTCACGGGGTTTCCGGCATGCCGGCGACCTGGCCTGGAACCGGTGTCTGGCGCTCGACAGGTCCGGCGCGTGTCCCACGGCCGTCTGGAGCGACGGCCGTGAACCCTGGCCTGGGCCTGGCTCGACCTGCCCGGCGGCCTGATGCTCCAGGTGGAGCCGGGCCGGGACGACCCGCTGGAGCGGCGCGGCGACCTCCGCGCCGCAGACGGCCCGTTCACGGTGCACCAGGGGCGTCACCTCCGGCTCGGGCCGGCGCGGGCCGGGTGCGCGGCGGTGCGGCACGCGCCCGAACCGGTCAGCGGTTCCCGGCGAAGACCGGCGGGAGCCGGTCCTTCCACGGCATGGCCTCCTCCAGGCGGGCCGCCACCTGGAACAGCAGATCCTCGCGGCCGTACGGGGCGACGAGCTGCACGCCGATCGGCAGCCCGCCGTCACCCGTGCCCAGGGGCAGGCTGATCGCGGGCTGACCGGTGAGGTTGAACACCACCGGGAACGGCGCGTGATCCGTCAGCGACTCCAGCCAGCTGAGCAGGGTGTGGCCGGGGTCGTCGTACCGAAGGGTGCCGTGCGGCGCCGGGAGGCGGCCGAGCGTCGGGGTGACGAGCAGGTCGTACTCGGTGAGGAACGCGCCCACCGACCGGGTCACCCGGTTCTGCGCGTCGAAGGCGGCCAGCATGTCGAGCGCGGTGTATTCCTCGGCCGTCTGCAGGAAGCGCCGGGAGACGGCCTCCATCATCGCCGGGTCGGGCCGGCGAGGGGCCCTCAGCAGCGTGGAGGCGACCGCGACCCCTTCGCACACCCAGGCCCGCAGGACGTCGTCCCAGTCCACGTGCGGGGCGGCCACGGAGACGGTGTGCCCCATCCGCTCCAGCGCGCGCCCTGTGCGGACCGCCGCCGCGGCCACCTGGTCGTCGACCTTCGTCCCTGCCCACGACTCAGTGGTCACCGCCACCCGCAGCCGGCCGGGGGCGGTCTCGGTCTCCTCGGCGTACGGGCGGCGCGGGGGCGGCGCGGTGTACTTGTCGCCGACCCCCGGCCCCTGGACGGCGTCCAGGAGGTGGGCGGCGTCGCGGACGGTGCGCGTCAGCGCGAACTCGTACGCCATGCCGAGCATCATCTCCCCCGTGTCCGGCCCGCAGGGGACGCGGCCCCGGCTCGGCTTGAGCCCGACCAGGCCGCAGCAGGAAGCCGGGATGCGGATCGAGCCGGCTCCGTCGCTGGCGTGCGCGACGGGCACGGCCCCGGCGGCGACCAGCGCGGCGGCGCCGCCGCTCGACCCGCCCGCGCCCCGGTCCGGGTCCCACGGGTTGCGGGCGGGCCCGAACCTGACCGGTTCGGTGGAGAAGCTGACGCACATCTCCGGTGAGGTGGTCAGGCCCAGGGTGACCAGGCCGGCGGCCCGGAAGCGGGCCATCAGGTCCGTGTCGTGCTGTGGCGCGATGCCGGGCAGGGCCCGGCTCCCGAGGAAGAACGGCACCCCCTTCGCCACCGGCCCGTGGTCCTTGATCAGGAAGGGGATTCCCGCGAACGGGCCGTCGGCGGCGTGGTCGAGCGCCGGTGCGAACACCGGCAGCGCCAGGCCGTTGACCTCCGCGTTCGCCACGGCCAGGGCCTGCCGGGCGGCCGCCTCGACCTCGCCCGCGGTGACCTCGCCCGCCTTGATCAGATTCCGGAGGCCGAGGGCGTCGTACCGCGCGTACTCGTGAAGTTCCATGAAGCGTCTCTCTTCCGGGCGTCCTGGACGCCCGCACGTCGATCACAGGTGAATCGGTGGAGGGCAGCGCACGGCGAGCGCTGCCGGTGAACGAACAGCCCGAACAGGGCGATGGCCACACGCCGGGCCTTTCGCGGCTCCGGGGCCATCCCCTGCTGTGATCGAGGTGCTTCTACGCTCGGTACATCACGACCCATGGTGGCGGCGGCCACCCGCGCCCGTCGACCGAATTTCCGGTGTCTCAGGCGGACGGGGTGAGGGGGTGGGTGAGCAGGCGGCGGCCCTCGTCCACGAAGCCGAGCCTGGCGTAGAAGTCGAACAGATGGCTCACGTCGCCGCCGTTCGGGGCGATCACGACCTCGAGGTCCGCGCAGCCCTTCTCGGCGGCCCAGCGCCGGCTGTCCTCGATCAGCCGGGCGGCCAGCCCGCGCCGCCGCGCCTCCGGGGCCACGTAGAGGTCTTCGAGTTCGGCGTACAGCCCCGATTCGAGCCCGAACGTGGTCGTGGTGATCGCGAACGCCACGAGGCGTCCGTCCCCCTCGCACACCGCGACCCTCGCGGTGGGCCAGGCGACGAGCGTGTCCAGGTTGGCTCGTAGCTCGCTCTCCGGCGTGCTGAAACCGCCCTCCCGGTAGAAGGCTGCGGCGAGGTCGAGCAGGGCCGGCAGGTCGTCCGGCCGGGCGGTGCGGATCTGCATGACGACCATGATCCACCGGTGGCGCGCTTCCTGTCGCCTGCTGCGGTCGGTGGGGGGAGCTGCCGACGGCCTCTACCGGGAAGATCCAGAAATATGTCCTGCGCGAGAAAGCATGGGCGGGCCGGAAAACGTCGCATGAACCAGCCGGGAACGGCAGACTACGGGGTAGCGGGTCAGGCCGCGCACGCGGTGTTGTCCCGTTCCCAGTCAATCCCCAGAAAAGGTCAGTACCCTCCCCCACCATGAAGTGGCAGCGTAAGATCACCGGCGCGCTGGCCAGGCACGCGGGCCTCCGCATCGAACGGGTGAGCAAACCCGTGGGCAAACCCGCCGAGCAGGCGAAGAAGGCCGCCGACGTGCCGTTCAGGCCCCCCGCCGACCCCCAGGTGGATCGCCTGCTCACCGCCCCCGTATTCGTCATGTCCCCCGTCCGCTCCGGCTCGACGTTGCTGCGCTCGATGCTCAACGCCCACCCGGACCTGCACGCGCCGCACGAGTTGCACGTCCGCAGGCTGAGCGTCGAGTTCGGCACCGGCCTGGCCGAGAAGGCGATGGCGGCGCTCGGGCACAACCGGGCCGATCTGGAGCATCTGTTGTGGGACCGGGTGCTCCACCGCGAACTGGTGCGCTCCGGCAAACGGTTCATCGTCGACAAGACCCCGGCCAACGCCTTCGCCTACGAGCGGATCGCGGCGTGCTGGCCGGACGCGCGCTACGTGTTCCTGCTGCGCCATCCGGCCTCCATCGCGACCTCGTGGCACGAGGCGAGCCCGGACAAACGCACCCCGCAGGAGGCGGCGGCCGACGCGCTGCGGTACATGAAGGCCGTGGAGCGTGCCAGGAAGGCGTTGCCGGGCCTGACGGTGCGTTACGAGGAGCTGACCGCCGAGCCGGAGAAGACGCTGCGCGCGATCTGCGAGTTCCTCGACCTGCCGTGGGCGCCGCAGATGCTCTCCTACGGCACCCCTGACGTGGTGACCAAGGGGCTCGGCGACTGGAAGGACAAGATCCGCTCCGGCCAGGTGCAGCCGGGCCGCGACCTGCCCCACCCGGAGGAGATCCCCGATGTGCTCATGGGCATGTGCCGCACCTGGGGGTACCTCCCGTGAAGATCCGCTACATGCTGCTGCACGCCTACGGCATGGGCGGCACCATCCGCACGGTGGTCAACCAGGCCCATGCGATGGTGGAGGCGGGCCACGACGTCGAGATCGTCAGCGTGGTGCGCCGCCGCACCAAGCCGCAGTTCGCCATCGATGCACGGGTGCGCCTGTCGGCGCTGGTCGACCAACGCGACGGGGTGGTGCCCGACTCGCTGGCCCGCAAGGTGTGGCGGCGGGCCCGCGGCAAGATCGTGCCGTACGGCGAGTTCGCCGCCGAATACTTCACCGAGCGGGTGGAGGCGGCGGTGATGGACTACGTGTCCTCGGTGGACGACGGCATCCTGGTCACCACCCGCCCGGCGCTCAACCTGATCTCGGCCCGCCGCGCCTCCCGCAAGGTCGTCCGGGTGGCCCAGGAGCACATGAACCTGGCCGCCTACCACCCGGCCGTCCGCGAGCAGATCGCCCGCCACTACGACCGCTTCGACGCGATCGCGGTGCTGACCGAGACCAGCCGGGCCGAATACCGTGCGCTGCTGAGCACCGCCACGCCGATCGTGCGCATCCCCAACGCCGTGCACATGGAGCACCGCAAGCATTCCGACCAGAGCAACCCGGTCGTGATCGCGGTGGGCCGGCTGGTGCCGCAAAAGGGCTTCGACATGCTCATCCCGGCCTTCGCCCAGGTCGCGGAGGCATACCCGGAGTGGACGCTGCGGATCTTCGGCACCGGGCCGTCGCAGCAGCGCCTGCAGGAGCGGATCGACGAGCACGGGATGAGCGGACGGATCCGGCTCATGGGCCGCAGCGACCGCATCCACGAAGAGCTGTCCAAGGCGTCGATCTACGCGCTCAGCTCGCGCATCGAGGGGCTGCCGATGGCCATGATCGAGGCGATGGGCCACGCTCTGCCGATCGCCGCCTTCGACTGCCCCACCGGCCCCGCCGACGTGCTGACGCCCGGCAAGGACGGGCTGCTGGTGCCGCCGCGCGACGTCGAGAAGCTCGGCGAGGCCCTCGGACTGCTCATGGGCGACCCCGAGCTGCGCCGGCGCCTGGGCGCCGCCGCGGCGGAGACGGCCCACGCCTACACCCCGGAGGTCGTGATGCCGCTGTGGGAGGAGCTCTTCACCGCCCTGGCCGACGGCCGGTCGATCCCGGCCGGTTTCGGCTCGACGAGCACCCGGTCGTGACGGTGGTGACCCCCGGCTGAGAGGGGAGCGACGAGCAGGGGGTTCTGTGTAATCGTGTAAGCCATGACGGAGCCCCCCATCGTTGTCGAGCACCGCGAACACGTGTGGTACCTGCTCGTGCAGGCATCCCAGCTCGAGCACATGATCATGTGCCAGTACCTCTTCGCCGAGTTCAGTCTCAAGACCGAAGGGCTCACCGCGGAGCAGCAGGCCGCGGTCGACCGCTGGCGCCGGGAGCTGCACGACATCGCCGTGCAGGAGATGCTCCACCTCGCGCTGGTGGCCAATCTGATGGCGGCCATCGGCGCCGCGCCCACCTTCGGCCGGCCCAACTTCCCGCAGTCCTGCGGCGCGTTCCCGCCCTCGATCCAGATGCGCCTGCTGCCCTTCGGCGAGGAGGCGCTGACGCACTTCCTCTTCCTCGAAAGGCCCGAGGGCATGGAGCGGGCCGACGCCGCCGGTTTCATCGCCTGCGACCCGCCGCCCGAGCCGATCATGCCCGGCGAGATCTTCCCCAGGGCGCAGGAGTTCGCCACGGTCGGCCATCTCTACCGCGGCATCAGGGACGGCCTGACCGCTCTCGTCGCCCAGCACGGCGAGGAGCAGGTGTTCTGCGGCTCGCCCAGAGCGCAGGCCACCCCGGAGCTGTTCCAGTGGGACGAGGTGGTGGCGGTGTCCGACCTCAAGTCGGCCTGCGCCGCCATCGACGAGATCATCGAGCAGGGCGAGGGCGCCCAGGGCGACTGGCAGGATGCCCACTACGGCCGCTTCCTGAAGATCTGGGAGGAATACCAGGCGCTGCGGGCCGCCGACCCGGGCTTCGAGCCCGCCCACCCCGCGCTGGCCACGTTCACCCGCCAGCCCTTCGACGTGCCGGAGCCGCAGCCGCTGATCGGCGACCCGGACACTCTGGTGCTGGCCGAGCTGTGCAACCTCGCCTACGAGGCGAT
Source organism: Nonomuraea sp. SYSU D8015 (assembly GCF_008065375.1). GTDB lineage: Bacteria > Actinomycetota > Actinomycetes > Streptosporangiales > Streptosporangiaceae > Nonomuraea. The sequence goes on along the minus strand of NZ_VJYI01000017.1, from coordinate 101,561 downwards.
CCTGTGGATGCTCACCCGCTTCTTCACCCACACCGAGGAGAGCGAGGAAGAGCTCGACGTCCTGGTCGGCGGGGCGATCTCGATGATGGCGGGCGTGCTGCGGCCGCTGGCCACCGAGCTCACCCGGCAGCCCGCCGGCCCGGGGCATCCGGGACGCACGGCGGGGCCGGCGTTCGAAATGTACTACCTGATGGACAACGTGGTGCCCTGGCGCGAGGCCGCGTGGACGGTGCTGGCCGAGCGAGTGCGCCAGATCGCCGACTGATGCGCCGTGCACGCGTCCGGCGACCCCGTGATCGCCGCGGCCGCACAACGCGTCGCGGAGGTGGCCGACACGATCGAGACCACGCGCCGCGCGATCCTCGAGGCGGCCGGGACGCCCCTCAGGACGCCGCGAAATCCCTGATGATCGACGCCAGGACCCTGGGATCACGAAACGGGATCATGTGCGGCATTCCCGGCACGACGACCAGCCTGGCCTTCGGCGTCAGGCCGGTCACCCGTTCCGCCCAGTCCTGCGGGACCATCGGTCGTACGCTCCCCTGACCACGAGCGTGGGCACGGTGACGTGCGGCAGCTTGTCCTCCACCCGGTCGCGCATCGCCACCTGGAAGGTGGCCACGACCCGCCGCAACCCCGCGTCGCGGTAGTCGGCGACGTTGAGCGGGGTCATCCGCGGGCTCTCCCGTACGGAGTTGCGCATCCACCTGGCGATCATCCGCGGCCAGGACCGCGCCCGCGGATCGACCGTCGGCCCGGCCAGGACGAGCGAGTGCACCCGGGCGGGGTGACGCACGGCCACGTCGACGGCGAGCTGGCAGCCGAACGAGCAGCCCACCAGGCAGGCGGGCGGCAGCCCCGCCGCCGCCAGCCAGCCGGCCAGGGCGTCGGCGAGCCCGGTCAGGTCCAGCGGGCGGGGCGGCTTCGCGCTCTGCCCGAATCCCGGCAGGTCGACGGTCCAGGCCGGCACGTGCTCCCCCAGCACCGCGACCAGCGGCTTCAACTCCCTGCTCGACACACCGGCGCCGTGCACGCACACCACCGGCGGTGTGCCCGTGTCCTCTCGCGGCAGGCGCCGCCACGCGGTCAGCGGCCAGTCGCCGACCTTGACCGTCAGCCGTTCGAGCCCCGTGTCGAGGTTCATCCGTTCACCCGTGCCCGCAGGAGCGCCCGGAACACCGCCACGAAGTCGTCAAATCCCGGCGGCGGCCGTATGTCCCGGGGCAGTGCAGGTAAGAGGGCAGGAAAGAAGCCAAGAGACGAGCCGACGGGTGCACCAGGAGGGCTGTGATGGATCCGCAGCGTAGCGAGGACGTCCATCACAGCACGCCGAGCTCGGCTCGGCAGAAGGAGGCGTGATGGCTGCGACGCACGGCGTGTTCCGCCGCAAGCCGGTCGAGCAGATCGCGGAGGAGCACGAGGGTGAGCTGTCCCGGTCGCTCGGGCTGTGGCAGCTCACCGCGATCGGCATCGGCGGCATCATCGGCGCCGGCATCTTCGCCCTGGCCGGGGCGGTGGCCAACCAGACGGCGGGGCCGGCCGTGCTCGTGTCGTTCCTCATCGCCGGGGTGGCCAGCGCGGCGGCGGCCTTCTCGTACGCCGAGTTCGCCGGCATGATCCCGAAGGCCGGGTCGGCCTACACCTACGGCTACGCTGTGCTCGGCGAGCTCGTGGGCTGGTTCATCGGGTGGGACCTGCTGCTGGAGTACACGGCGATCGTGGCCGTCGTGGCCATCGGCATCTCCGGATATTTCGGCTTCCTCGTGCAAGAGCTGGGATTCGGCCTGCCCGCCTGGATGCTGGGCGCGCCCGGCACCGGGGACGGGCGCGTGGTCGACCTGTTCGCGGTGCTGCTGTGCCTGCTGATCGCCTTCCTGCTGAACCTCGGCATCCGCACGGCGGCCAGGTTCGAGACGTTCGTGGTGACCATCAAGGTCGCCGTGGTCCTGCTGGTGATCGTGGTCGGCTTCTTCTACGTCAACACGGCCAACTACACGCCGTTCTTCCCCTTCGGCGTCGGCGGGGCGATCACCGGGGCGGCCACCGTCTTCTTCGCCGTCTTCGGCTACGACGCGATGAGCACGGCCGCCGAGGAGTCCAGGGACGCCCGGCGGCACATGCCCAAGGCCATCGTCTACTCGCTCGTCATCTCGATGATCCTTTACGTGCTCGCCACACTGGTGCTCACCGGCATGCAGAACTACCGGGACATCGACCCGGAGAGCGGTTTCTCCTCGGCGTTCGCCGCCGTCGGGCGGTCGGGGCTCGCCACGGTGATCGCGGCCGGGGCCATCATCGGCATCCTGACCGTCATGTTCACGTTCATGCTGGGCGTCACGCGGGTCTGGTTCGCGATGAGCAGGGACGGATTGCTGCCGCAGTGGTTCGCCCGGCTGCACCCGGTTCGGCGGGTGCCCTCGCGCGTCACCTGGATCGTGGGCGTCGCCTCGGCGTTGATCGCCGGCTTCCTGCCCATCAGGGAGGCGGCCGAGCTGACCAACATCGGGATCCTGCTGGCGTTCGTGGTGGTGTGCGCGGCGGTGATCGTGCTCCGATACCGGCAGCCGGACCTGCACAGAGAGTTCCGCACGCCGGGCATGCCGGTGGTGCCGGCCATCGGCGCGATCTTCTCGGTGTGGCTGATCACCTTCCTGGATCCGACGACCTGGCTCCGCTTCGCCGTGTGGTTCCTGCTGGGGCTGCTCATCTACTTCGTGTACAGCCGCCGTCACTCCGTGCTCAACGTATGAGCGGGTTTTACCCCTGCCATACCGTTCCCGGACGCACCCTGGTGAGGGGGGAAACGGTCCAGACATAACCTGGGTTAGGAGGCCCGCGCAACGACCGGGCCGTTGGAGCGATCATGACCATGGCCGCGCCGAACGTTGCTGGCGTTTGCGCACTGCCGGCCGAGCTGAACAGCTTCGTGGGCCGACGGCACGAGATAGCCGAGGTCAAACGCCTGCTGTCCGAGGGAAGGCTGGTGACGCTGGTCGGTGTGGGCGGCGTCGGCAAGACCCGGCTCGCCCTGCGAGTCGGGTTCGACCTTCGGCGCGCCTTCCACGACGGGGTGTGGCTGGTGGAGCTGGCCGCGCTGGAGAACCCCGACCTGCTCGTCCAGACCGTCACGGAGACCCTGGAGATCCACGACCGTTCCGTGCGGCCGCCGATGGAGGTGCTCATCGACCACCTGCGGGACCGGGAGACCCTGCTGATCCTGGACAACTGCGAGCACCTGCTGGACGCGTGCGCCGCCATGGCGGAGACGCTGATGCGCTCCGTGCCCGGCCTCCGCATCCTGGCCACCAGCCGGCAGGCGCTCGGCGTCGTGGGCGAGCGGATGATGCCGCTGCCGCCGATGTCGGTGCCGGAGGCCGACGGCGTGCGGCCGACGGCCGAGTCGCTGCGGCACTCCGACGCGGTTCGCCTGTTCGCCGAGCGGGCGCAGGCCGTGGTCCCCGGCTTCGAGATCACCGACGCCAACCGGGACAGCGTGGCGGGGATCTGCCGGCGGCTGGACGGCATCCCGCTGGCCATCGAGCTGGCCGCCGTACGGCTGCGGGCGGTCTCCGTGCAGCAGCTGCTGACCCGGCTGGACGACCGCTTCCGGCTGCTCACGACGGGGTCGCGCGCCGCCATGCCGCGGCAGCAGACGCTCCGGGCGCTGATCGACTGGAGCCACGCGCTCTGCACCGACGCGGAGCGGCTGCTCTGGAGCCGGCTGTCGGTGTTCTCCGGCGGCCTGGACCTGGAGGCGGCCGAGCACGTCTGCTCGGGGGACGGCATCGCCTTCGAGGACGTCTTCGACCTGGTGAACGGCCTGGTCGACAAGTCCGTGCTGGCCCGAGAGGAGCACGGGGCCACCGTGCGCTACCGGCTGCTGGAGACGATCCGCCAGTACGGCCGCGACCGGCTGCGCGACTCGGGCGAGGAGGCGGTGCTGAGGGACCGCCATCGCGACTGGTACCTGGACCTCGCCACCCGCGCCCAGCGGGACTGGTACGGCCCCGACCAGGTGACCTGGTTCGCCCGCCTGCGCGCCGACCACGGCAACCTCCGCACGGCCCTGGACCACTGCCTCACCACGCCCGGCCAGGCGGAGGCCGGGCTGGCCATCGCCACCGCGCTGCGGTTCTACTGGATCGCGGCGGGCGCGCTCCGCGAGGGACGGGTCTGGCTCGACCGGCTGCTGGCCACCGCCCCGGAGCCGACGGCCGAGCGGGCCAAGGCCCTGTGCGTCAACGCCCGGCTCGCGGTCCTGCAGAGCGACTTCGAGGTGGCCGGGAAGACCCTGGACGAGTGCCGGGACCTGGGCCGCCGACTCGGGGACCCGGCGGTCATCGCGGGCGCCGCCTACGTCGGCGGCCTCTCGGCGCTGATCCGGCGTGACCCGGAATCCGCCGTGACCCTGCTCGGCGAGGCGGCCGAAGGCAACCGCGCGGCAGGCGACGAGATGGGCCTGGTGAACTCGCTGATGTACCTGGCCACCGCGCACTCGCTGCTCGGCCACTCCGACCAGGCGACCGCCCAGTTCAAGGAGTGCCTGGCGATCTGCGACACCCGCCACGAACATTGGTTCAGGTCGTACACCCTGTGGGTGTTCGGGATCGAGATCTGGAGGCAGGGCGACACGGCGCGGGCGGTCGAGATGGAGCGCGAGGCCATCCGGCTCAAGCAGCCCTTCGACGACCGGCTGGGCATCGCGCTGTGCGTGGAGGCGCTGGCCTGGATGGCCGCAGGCGACGCGACCGATCGGGCGGCGGTGCTGCTCGGGGCCTCTCAGGAGAGCTGGCGCTCGTTCGGCGGCCCCCTGTTCGGCTATCTGTCCGGCTACCACGACACCGCCGAGACCGTCGCGCGCGAGCGGCTCGGCGAGGACGCCTTCGAGGCCGCCTTCCGCAAGGGGACCGAGCTGAGCGGCGACGAGGTGCTCGCGTACGCGATGGGCCGCGACGCGCGGCCCGTGAAGCGCGCCGCCCCCGAGCCCTCGCCGCTGACCCGGCGGGAGACGGAGATCGCCCAGCTCGTCGCCCAGGGCTTGAGCAACAAGGAGATCGCCGCGAAGCTGGTGATCGCGCAGCGCACCGCCGAGGCCCACGTCGAGCACATCCTGTGCAAGCTCGGGTTCAACTCGCGTACCCAGATCGCCGCCTGGGTCGCCGAGCAGGCCTCCTCGCCGCCCGGGGGCTCGTCATGACCACCGGCCTGCTGACGGACGCGACGACCTTCGTCGGTCGGCGGCTCGAGCTGTCCACGGCCAGGCGGATGTTGTTCACGAGCCGGCTGCTGACCCTGACCGGCCCGGGCGGCGTCGGCAAGACGCGGCTGGCGCTCCGGGTGGCCGACACCGTCAGGAACGCGTTCCCGGACGGGGTGGAGATCGTCGAGCTGGCCACCCTGGAGAACGCCGACCTGCTGGAGCCGACGCTCACCGCCGCGCTCGGGCTGCGCGAAGGGGCCCCCGACCCCATGAGCGTGCTGGTGGACTACCTGTCGGGCAGGCGGATGCTGCTGGTCCTGGACAACTGCGAGCACCTGCGTGGCGCCTGCGCCTGCCTCGTGGAGCGGCTGCTGCGGGCGGCACCCCGGCTGCGGATCCTGGTGACCAGCAGGCAGTCGCTCAGCGTGTACGGCGAGCAGGTCCTGGCCGTCCCGTCGCTGTCGGTGCCCGAGCCCGGCCGGGCCCTGCGGGAGATCGCCCGCCACGACTCCGTCCGCCTGTTCGTGGACCGCGCGGCGAGCGTCCTGCCCGGCTTCACGCTGAACCTGGACAACATGCCCTACGTGGTGCGGCTGGCCCGGCGCCTGGAGGGCCTCCCGCTGGCGATCGAGCTGGCCGCGGCCCGGCTGCGCACCTTGTCGCTGGAGGAGCTGACCCGCGAGCTGGACGAGCGGTTCGACGTGCTGGCCGCCGACGCCCCCACCGCGTTGCCGCGCCATCGCACGCTGCGCGCCACCATCGACTGGAGCTTCGGCCTGTGCTCGGAGGGGGAGCAGCGGCTGTGGGCGCGGCTGTCGATGTTCCCCGGCGGGTTCGACCTGGACACCGCCGAGTGCGTGTGCGCCGACGACGGGGGCGACGGGCTCGACGTGCTCGACCTGCTGACCGGGCTGGTGGACAAGTCGATCGTGGTCGGCGACCGGCGTGACGGCGAGATCAGGTACCGCATGCTGGAGAGCCTGCGCCAGTACGGGAGCGAGCGGCTGGCGCCCGCCGACAGGCGGTGCCTGCGCGCCCGGTACGTCCACCACTACCGCGACCTGGCGGAGCGGCACCGGGTCGACCGATTGGTCTCCGACCAGCTGGAGCGGTACCGCCTGCTGCACAAGGAGCTGGCCAACGTGCGGGCCGCGCTCCAGGCGTGCCTGAGCGACCCGGCGCTGGCGCGGGTGGGGCTGGAGACCGCGTCGGCCATGTGGTGCTACTGGCTGCTCGCCGGCTCGATGGCCGAGGGCCGGTACTGGCTGGAGCGCGGGCTGGAGCTGGTGCCCGAGGGCGGCCGCGTGCGGGCCACCGCACTGTGGGCCGACAGCATGCTGGCCCTGCGTCAGGGCGACGTGGAGGCGGCGCTGCCGCCTCTGGAGGAATGCCTCGTCCTGGCCCGCCAGGCGGGGAACGAAGACATCCTGGCGTACGCCGTCCGGACCTCGGGCGTGGCCGCGTTCTCCAGCGGCGAGCCGCGGCGCGGGCTGGAGCTGATGCGTGAGTCCATGGAGCTGCACCGATCCGTGCAGGACATGGACGGGATCATGTACAACCTCTACTTCGCCGCCCTCTACGGCTCGATCGAGGACCCCGGCCTGGCCGCGGAGTTCGGCGAGGAGATGCTGGACATGTGCGAGCGGCACCATGCGCTGACCTCCCGCGCGTACGCCCAGCTGGCCCTCGGCCTGGCGCGCTGGAACCTGGGCGACTGGCCCCAGGCGGAGAAGCTGATCATGGAGGCCGCCGAGTACTCCGGCGGGATCGACGACCGGTGGTGCCTCACCCAGTGCCTGGAGGTGCTGGCGTGGGCGGCCGGTGCGCGCGGCGATCACGAGCGGGCCGCCGGGCTGCTGGGGGCGGCGCACACGCTGTGGCAGGCGGTGGGTTCCTCACCGGAGCGGCTGTCCTACCACGCGGCCTGGCACGAGCGCTGCGTCGAGCAGGCGGAACGCGCCCTGGGCAAGCGGGCGTTCATCGGCGCCTTCCGCGTCGGCGAGCGGCTCGGCCTGGACCGCGCCGTGAGCTACGCGACCGGACGCGGCTGAGCACCCCGCCGCAGCCGCACCGGTCCTGACAGGCCCGTGCGGCGCTGGCCGGGGAAGACGAAATGCGTCGGGCTGACCTCGTCGAGGTACGGGCCCAGGGTGCCGAGCACGAGGACCTCGACGGTGTTGTCGCCGTCGTCCAGCTCGACGTCGAAGACGTACGGGGAGCACACCCTGACGCCGCAGGGCCGCCCGTTCACCGTGACCTCCGCCGTCCCCCGCACCCGGCCGAGATCGACGACGCCCGGCCCCGCGCAGGCCGTGACGGTGGTGCGGTAGCGCACGCCGCCGCTGTAGCCGGCCAGCCCGTGCTCCTCCCAGTCGCCGAGCCGCATGCGGCCGGGCCCGCAGGTGAACCGGACGGGTCCGGTGAACGCGGCCCCCGCCTGCGCGCCGGGGACCGTGGTCACGCGGAGTTCGAGGCTCCCGCCCTCGGCCGGGACGGCCTTCACGGGGCCGGCCGCGTCCACGTCCAGGCCGGTCATCCCGGGCGGCGGTTCCAGGAGGAAGCGCTCGACCCGCGGGCGGGCGCCGGGCACCGCGAACGTGGCGGGCAGGGCCGCCGGACGCCCGTCGAGCCAGCCGGCCTCGGGCAGCGGATGCGGGCGCGGGCGCAGGCAGAGGGCGGCGGGGTCGCCGTGCTGGCGCCTGCGTACCCGGGGGCGGGGGGACCAGCCGGGGCCGGAGACGGCCAGGCCGTCGACCAGGACCCAGCCGTCCGACTCGATCCTGATCGTGTTGTCGCCCGGTCGCAGCAGGTGGGACACGTCGTAGCGGCGCACGCGCGGGATGTCGGCCTCCGCGTAGGGGTCGAAGCCGCCCTGCCGGCCCGCCTCCACGCCGTTGACCAGCACCCGGCAGAACGCGGTGGAGGCCACCTGCAGCAGCGACTCCCCCTGATCCGCGCCGACGACGGTCTCCAGCGGCGTGCCCGCGATCCATTCGGGGCGGGCGGCGTCGGCCGGGTCGGCCACCAGGCAGACGTAGGCTCGCAGGTCGAGCTCCTCGTCCGGGACGAGCAGCAGCTCCAGCAGGTGCTCGCCGGGCGTGACGGGTTGGCGCGCGACCGCGGCGTACCCCGCGTCGTCCAGCTGCAGCTCCACGCCGTCGAGCCAGAGGGTCTTGGCGGCCGCCGCGCCGATCGCGAGCCACCCCCCGCCGGGGGGCGCGGTGAGCACCGTGCGGAAGCGGGCCTCCGCGCCCGCCCGCACGCGGCCGAACGCGAGGAACTCCGCGGGGACGTGCCCCTTGGGGCCGAGCGTCTCCCGGTGGATCGGATCCTTGCGCAGCCCGCGCGAGGCCGACCACACCGAGGGCGTCCACGGGGCGTCGCCGACGCGCTGCTCCCCTCGCGGGCCGAACGTCACGGCCACGGGCGCCCCGTCCGGGGTCCGCAGCGTCCAGCGTTCGACCGCGCCGCCGCCGCCGAAGTCCGACCAGGTGTCGTCGAGCGTGGGCACGAGCTCGACATCCCATTCGTCCCCGAGGTCGACCTCCACCGGGTACGCGGGCCGCGGCGGCGCGGGCTCCCTCTCGGATCCGTCGAACACCAGCAGCGCGGCCGGCCCGTCGTCGAACGGCACGACCACCTCCACCGCGTCCCCGTCCCGCGTGTGCGGCAGCGCGACGGGCTCGCCGCCGGCGAACGGGCGGGCCAGCAGCGGGGTGCCCCGCACGCCTCTGACGACGACCCGCATGTCGGGGGCGTACCGGGCCGGGTCGAAGTCGATGTCGGCGTCCAGCCAGCCCAGCTCCACGCCGCGTTCCTCGGGCCGTCCCACGCCGATCCTGCTCGCCATGGGGAAGGTGGCGGTCAGGAACACCAGCGTGGTGTCGCCTGCCTCCCGTACGAGGGCGGGCACCGGCGCTTCGACCCGCCTGGGCAGGTCGGCCAGCGCCTCGCCCAGGCCGTCGGGAGACTCCACGTACCGGGCCAGGCCGCCCAGGGCGTCGGGGAGCGCGCCGACGGCGACGAGCCGGCCGCCGGCCGCGGCGAACTCGCGCAACCTGGCGGCGACGTCGGCGTCCAGCACCGTGACGGCGGGCAGGATGATCGCCCGGTACGCCTCGGTGGAAACCGTCAGCCGCCCGTCCTCGACGACCGCCCGCCGCACCGAGTCCTCGTCGATCACGTCGGCGTCGAGGGCCAGCCGGTCGAGCGCTCCCGGCCTGGTGTCGAACCACGCCATGTCGCCGACGACCTGCCGATACACCTCCTGCGCCCGCCTCGCCCACTCCCCGACGCCGCCCGATCCGCCGCAGCCCGTGCCTGCGCCACCCGAGCCCGCCCCGGCCCCTTCCGGACCTCCGCCGCCCGACGCCGCGCCGTCGACCAGGGCACCGTCCGACGCGGCTGCCTGCACAAGGGGGCCGAGTGGGGCCACGCCGGAGCCGGCTGGGGCAGACCCGTCCGAACCGTAAAGGGCCGGGTCGGACGAAACCGGGTCGGACGGCGCCGAATCGCCGGAGGCACCCCACGCACCACCACCCGGCCCGCCACCGCCCGGCCCGACCTCGCCCGGCCCGACCTCGCCCGGCCCGACCGGCCCGGCCCCGCCGGGCGCGGGATCGCCGGGCGCGGGACTGCCCGACACGACGCTGCCCGACACAGCGCTGACCGGCACGGAATCGGCCGAAGCACCGCCGCGCGATGCGGTGTCATCCGGCGCGGCGCCCGCCGGACCGACCGCGGTGCCGTGTGATGGGAGACCGGTCCCGCCCGAAGGGGGGCTCTCCGGGAGGGGCGGGGTGGCGGGCGGCGGGGTGCCGGTCTGGGCGGTGGCGATGGGGAGGAGGACGGCGACGTCGCAGGCGTGGCGGCCCAGGGACAGGGCGGCGCACAGCCGGGCGACGGCGTCGGCGAAGACGCGGTGGTGGCGCCAGTACGGCTGCCGCCAGTCCGTGGACGGCGGCGCCCACTCCCACCAGCCCCGCTTGGTCGTGTAATAGACCGCGTGCGGGTTGTACAACGTGGCCCCGGCCCGCAGCCACGGCAGCAGCCAGTCGAAGGTCTCCTCCAGCGTGCCGCCCCACCCGCTGGAGTGGAACGCCTCGATCCAGGTGCGCGGCCGCCCGTACAGGTGGGCCAGGGAGGAGTGCAGGCGGGCGTCGCCGTGATGGTCGGAGCCGGGCGCGCCGAACCACCGGTGGGTACGCGCGTAGTCGGCGTACAGCCGCACCCCGTCCACCGGATGCCCGGCCCGCGCCGGATCCTGCTGGTCGCACCCGCTCAGCAGCCCGTGCCGCGCGTGCCACTCGGCCAGCGGCCGGAAGAACGCCTCCTCGGCCAGCTCGGCCCGGGTGCGCTGGTACGCCTGCCAGTCCGGGTCCTCAAGGGAGAACGGCCGCCCACGGCGCGCGAGATATTCGGCGGCGAAATGGGACGACCAAGTAGGAAGCGTCGGCAGCTCGTCCTGGAACGACCCGGCGATCACCCGCCCGAACCAGTGCCCCACCCGCCGCTCGAACTCGCCATGCACCCGGTCGAGCAGCACCGCGCAGGCCTCCGGCGACAGGTAGTCGAAGCCGCGCAGCGTGACGGACCCGTCGGCGGCCAGCCACTGGCCAGCGAACTCGGGGCGTTCCTGGACGAGCCGGGCCTGGAGGTCGGCGCCGGAGAAGCCGAGCTGGTCGTAGAACCACAGGTGGGCGCCCAGCTCGTACGCGTCCGCGCACACCCCGTCGAGCAGCTCCCACCACGCCTCGGACAGGAACGGCGGGTCGTCGGCGTCGGCGCCGAACATCGGCCCCGAGGGCGCCAGGTTCAGGATGACGAGGTTGCGCACCCCGCCGTCCACCAGCCGCGAGAGCTGCCACCGCAGCCGGTCGCGGCGCAGCGGCTCGCCGCTCCACCACCAGATCGCCGCCGGCGAGTACTCGCCAGGCGGCGACCCGCGGAAGAGGTCGAAGACGTTCACCCTTTGAGCCCGCTGGAGAAGCCCTTGATGACGTAGCGCTGCAACGCCAGGAAGACCACCACGATCGGCAGCGCGCCGAGCACGAGCCCGGCGAAGACGAGGCCGTGCTGGGAGACGTACTGGCCGACGTAGGCGAAGACGCTCACCGGGATCGTCTCGTAGCCGGAGCCGCCCAGGTAGACCAGCGGGGTGAAGAAGTCGTTCCAGATGAAGACGGCGTTGAGGATCAGCACGGTGCCGGTGATGGGCCGCAGCAGCGGAAAGACCACGCGGGTGAACGCCGTCAGGTGGGAGGCGCCGTCGATCTGGGCGGCGCCGGCGTACTCGCGCGGCAGCGCCCGGATGAACCCGGTGTAGAGGAAGACGGTGAACGGCAGTTGGATGCCGGTGTAGAAGAGGATCATCCCGGCGTGCGTGCCGATCAGCCCCAGATCCGTCACCAGCTCGTACAGCGGGATCATGCCCAGCTGGAACGGCAGCACGATGCCCAGCAGGAACAGGATGTACAGGCCGTAGCCGAGGCGGCTCCGCACGCGGGCCAGGAAGTAGGCGGCGAACGAGCCGAGCGCGATGAGCGCGACCAGGCTGACCACGGTGATCACGGTGCTGTTCACCAGGGACGGGCCGAGCGCCGCGGCCGACCAGGCGGTGGTGAAGTTGCCGAAAGTGGGCGGGTTCGGCGGTGCCAGCGGCGACTGGGCGATCTGCCCTGGGTCCTTCAGGGACAGCGAGACCAGGGTGTAGACGGGGAACAGGAACGCCACCGCCACCGCGATCATGACGATTTCCAGGAGGAAGGTCCTTCTCACGCGCTCACCTCCCGGCCGCGCAGGTAGTAGACCTGGACGAGCGAGACCGCGGCCACGAACAACGCCAGCACCAGGGCGATCGCGGTGCTGTAGCCGAACTTGCCGAAGACGAACGCCTGCTTGTACAGCACCGTGGACAGGGTCTCGGTGGCGTAGCCGGGGCCGCCGTTGGTGGCGGCGAAGACCTGGTCGAACAGCTTGAGCCCGCCGATCGTGGACAGCATCAGGTTGATCGTCACGGCGGGCGCGAGCAGCGGCCAGGTCACGTAGCGGAAGCGTTGGAAGGTGCCCGCCCCGTCGATCATGGCGGCCTCGTGCAGCTCGCGGGGGACGCCTTCCAGCCCGGCCAGGAAGATGACCATGGAGTACCCGGCGTACTGCCACACCACCATGCCGGCGATCGACCACAGCGCGACCGAGGGGTCGCCGAGCCAGTCGACGCGCAGGCCGAGCAGCCCGTTGAGGCCGGCGGACGGGTCGGGGTTGTAGATGTACTTCCACAGGAACGCCACCATGACGGGGCTGACCACGACCGGCGAGAAGAAGACCACGCGGAGCAGGGCCCGGCTCTTCAGCCTGGCGTGCACGCCGAGGGCCAGCAGCAGCCCGACGCCGTTCTGGACGACCACGATGGCCACGGTCAGCAGCAGCGTGTTGCCGATCGAGCCCATGGCCTGCTCGTCGGCCAGGAGCGTGCGGAAGTTGGCCAGGCCGACGAAGGACATGTCCTGGCCGATGCCGCTCCAGTCCGTGAAGGCGTACACCACGCCGCTGACCGCCGGGTAGAGCACCACCAGCGCGTACACCACGAGGGCGGGCGCGGCGAACAGCCAGGGCGGGGTCTCGGGGTTGAAACGCCCCCCAAATCGACGGCGCCGCCCGGCGTGGGCCGGGCGCGTCCGCCGAGCGGTCAACAGGGTCACTTCCGGTATGCCTCGTCCATCTTCTTCAGCGCCTCGTCGATCGTCGAGTCACCGGCCAGCAACTCCTGGATCACCGCGAAGTGCACGGGCTGCACCTCGGCGTTGGGCCAGCGCTGGTCCATGAACGGCACCGCCCGGTCCTTGGTGAACGGCAGGAACGACTCCACGGCCGGGTCGATGGTGGAGGAGGAGTCCTGGGTGAGCGGGATGGCGGCGATCTCCTTGGCCCAGGCGTTGATGTTCTCCTGCTTGCCGAGGAAGTCGATGAACGCCTTGGCCTCTTCGGCGTTCTTGCCCTTGGCGCTCGCGCCGAGCCCGACGACGACGCCGGCCGGGATCCACACCGAGTTCGCGTCGTCGGCGCCCGGCAAGGGGAACATCGACAGGTCGTCGGGCGAGGAGGCGGCCTTGCGGAAGTCCGGCAGGACGGCCGAGACCTGGATCGCCATCGCCGCCTTGCCGGTGGCCACCATGGCGGTCTGCTGCTCGAACGTGGTGCCGTTCGGCTTGTCGTTGAAGAAGCCGCGCTTCTGCAGCTCCAGGTACATCTCCATGGCCTGGCGCCAGCCCGAGTCGGCGAAGCTGGCCTGCCCGGCGAGCTGCTTGTCGTCGAACGTGGGGTCCTTGGCGTAGACGGTCGAGGGCACCAGCGCGTACGTGATGAGCTGGGTGACCCACGGCGTCTGCGCGCCCAGCGCGATCGGCACCACGCCGGCCTTCTTCAGCTTGTCGCACAGCGCGAGGAACTCGCTCCAGGTGGCCGGCGGCGCCTCGACGCCCGCCTGCTCGAAGACCTTCTTGTTGTAGACGGCGCCGATGACCGAGGAGCCGGCCGAGAAGATGTAGGTCTTGCCGTCGAGCTGGAACGCGGGCTTGAACCCCGCGGGGATGGTCTTGGTCCACGCCTGCGCGGACAGGTCGGCCAGCAGCCCGGCCCCGGCGATCTGGGTCATCGACATCGCGCTGCCGTTGCCCGGGTAGACCACGTGCAGGTCGGGGGCGTTGCCGGCGCCGAGCTGGGTGCGCAGCGAGGTCTGCACCTGGTCGGTGGGCGCGTACGACGGGGTGATGCGCACCGACGGCTTGGCCTGCTGGTACGCGGCCGCCAGCTTGTCCATCGCCGCCTTCTGGTCGGCCACGCCGATGAACTTGAGCTCGGTCGCGGCGCCGCTGCCGGTCGTCGCGGTGGTCTCGGGCCGGGTGGAGCAGGCGGTCACGGCCGCGGCCGCGGCGAGGCCGCCCATCATGCGCAGGAACCGCCCGCGGCTCACCCTGGCGTCGTGCAACAGGTCGGTCATGCCCGCGCCACCTCCGGGAAGTGATTGTTAAATTAACAACCGATTTGTTAAAAGTGATGTATCAGCGGAGGGTACGAGTCGCCCGAGACTGGTGTCAAGGGATAAGATTCGCAGCCGGTCACGACGGGTGAGAGGGCTTCGGTGGAGTCGCGTAACCACACCCCCAGCAAGTCGGCCAGGTGGCGGGGCATGGTGGAGCACATCGTCCGCCAGGGCTCCGCCTCGGTGACGGAGCTCGCCGAGAGCTTCGGCGTGAGCGTGATGACCGTGCACCGCGACCTCGACGAGCTGGAGCGCCAGGGCATGGTGCGCAAGGTCCGCGGCGGCGCCACCGCCCAGCCCAGCAACGTCTGGGAGAGCAACATCGCCTACCGGCTCCAGGCCCACACCGCGGAGAAGGACGCGATCGCCCGCGTGGTGGCGGGCATGATCGAGCCGGGCAGCTCCGTCATGCTCGACGACTCCACGACCGCGCTGGCCGTGGCCCGCCACCTGGACGAGCTGGCCCCGCTCACCGTGGTGACCAACTTCCTGGAGGCGATCAGGCTGCTCACCGGCCGCCGCGACATCCGGCTCATCGCGCTCGGCGGCGAATATCACGCCACCCACGACTCGTTCCTCGGCCTCGGCTGCGTGGAGGCGGTGGAGGCGGTCAGCACCGACGTGGTCGTGGTCTCCACCTCGGCCATCTCCGACGAGTACGCCTACCACCAAGAGCAGGAGATCGTGCTGGTGAAGCGGGCGATGCTGCGCGCGGGCGCCCGCCGCATCCTGGCCGTCGACGGCTCCAAGCTGGCCCGCGTGGCCCTGCACCGCGTGGCGCCGCTCGACGACTTCGACGTCATCGTGGTCGACTCGGGCGCCCCCGCCGACCGGCTGCAGCGGCTGCGCGACCGCCACCGCAACGTCCAGGTGGCGCAAATGTAACGCTAAGGGCCGTGATTTGTAACTTGAGTCTTGTTAAAGGCTCACCTGCTTGCTACAAAGTGAGGGCTTTCGGACCCCCACCCAAGGAAGCAAGCATGGATTGCCCCTCGCGTCGATCCTTCTTCGGCCTCGGCGGCGCCGCGTTCGCCCTGGCCTTCACCACCGACCTCGCCCACCCCTGGACCGCGCGGGCGAGCGTGCGCGGCGGCGACTACCCCTTCCAGCTCGGCGTGGCCTCCGGCGATCCGCTGCCCGACCGGGTGGTTCTCTGGACCCGGCTCGCGCCCAAGCCGCTGGAGCCGCTCGGCGGGCTGCCGTTCAACAAGATCAAGGTCGACTGGGAGATCGCCGAGGACGAGGCGTTCACCCGGCGCGTCCGGCACGGCTCCGCCTGGGCCGCCCCCGAGTACGGCCACTCCGTCCACGTGGACGCGAAGGGCCTGCGCCCCGGCCGCGAGTACTTCTACCGCTTCCGCACCGGGGGCGAGCTCAGCCCCGTGGGCCGGACCAAGACCGCGCCCGCGCCGCGCAGCAGCCCCGACGCGCTCAAACTGGCCTTCGCCTCGTGCGCCAGCTGGCAGGACGGCTACTACACCGCCTACCGCCACCTCGCCGACGACAACCCCGACGTGGTCTTCCACCTCGGCGACTACATCTACGAGTACGGGATCGTGCCGACCGGCGGCAACCGCAAGGTCCCGGTGCCCGAGCAGTTCCGGGTGCAGTGCGACACGCTCGACCGTTTCCGCATCCAGTACGGCCTCTACAAGAGCGACCCGGACCTGCAGGCCGCGCACCAGCGCGCGCCGTGGATCGTCACCTGGGACGACCACGAGGTGCTCGACAACTGGGCCGGCCGTCACGGCCCCGGCGGGGAGGTGACCGAGCAGGACTATCTGGTGATCCGCGCCAACGCCTTCCGCGCCTTCTGGGAGAACATGCCCGTCCGCCTGCCCGCCGCGCACGGCCCGGACTTCCGCATCTTCCGCCGGTTCACCTTCGGCGACCTGGCCGAGTTCAACGTGCTCGACACCCGGCAGTACCGCGACGACCAGGTCTGCGGCGACGGCCAGCAGACGGACTGCGCCGCCCGCCTCGACCCGGCCAGGCAGATGCTCGGCCCCGAGCAGGAGGCCTGGTTACTCGACGGCCTGGGCGGCTCGCGCGCCAAGTGGAACGTGCTCGCCCAGCAGATCGCCATGATCCAGCTCGACTTCGACCCGGGACCCGCGCAGCGGCTCAGCATGGATCTGTGGGACGGCTACAAGGCCGCCAAGGACCGCCTGATCACGGGCATGATCGACCGCCGGGTCAGCAACCCCGTGGTCCTCACCGGCGACATCCACTACAACCTGGCCGGCGAGCTCAAGGCGAACTTCGACGACCCCGCCTCACGCACGGTCGGCGTGGAGTTCGTCTGCACCTCGATCAGCAGCGGCGGCAACGGCAACCCCGCCACGGGCCTGCCGCCCGGCGGCAGCGACCCCGTCAACCCCCACCTCAGGTTCTCCAGCTACCAGCGCGGCTACGTCTCCTGCGAGGTCACCCGCACCCAGTGGCGGTCCGACTTCAAGGTCGTCCCCTACGTGGACCGGCCCGGCGCGCCGGTCTCCACCAGGGCCAGTCTCGTCACCCTCGACGGCGTCCCCGGCCTGCAGGCGCTCTAGGAAGGACACGATCATGCGTTACGCAGCCGCCGCGCTCGCCGCCGTCCTGTTCACCACCGGCGCCGCCTGGGACCCCGAGGAGCCGCCCTCGGCGGTGTCCGTCAAGGTCAAGCCCGGCACCTCCAAAGGCACCGGCAAGCTCACCCCCATCGCGGGCGCCGACCGCCTCGTCGCCCCGCTCGGCGTGGACCCCGCCTGCCCCGCCACCATCAAGATCGGTATGCGCAGCGACGCCAGGAAGCCCGCGTACGCCACGATGAACGTCGAGGTCGACCCGCCGCTGACCGCCTCCCGCACGATGCTGACCAGCTACCTGCCGCCCGGCTACGAGCTCGGCGCGAAACTGCTGGTCGCCGTCCCGCCGGAGACCAAGGAAGGCACGTACGGCCTGCGCCTGCGCACCACCGACAAGACGCTGAGCGTGCCCGTCGACGTCATGCCCGTGGACCGGCTCGACAACGGCGGCAACCTGGCGCTGCGCCGCCCCGTCACCGCCTCCTCGCAGCACACCAACGCGAACTACCCGCCCTGCAGCGTCGTCGACGGCGACCGCTCCTCCAACGGCTGGGCAGGCGGCAACGGCTGGAACGACGCCACCGCCCGGGCCTGGCCCGACACGATCGCCGTCGCGCTGGGCGGGGCGAAGCAGATCTCCCGCGTGGACCTGTACACGCTGGACACCGAACGCTACCCCGCCTCCCGCTACGGCGTGCGCGACTGGGACGTCCAGGCGCAGGTGAACGGCCAGTGGCAGACGGTCGCGCAGGTACGCGGCAACACCGCGGGCAACGCGCGCTCCGACTTCGCGCCCGTCACCGCCGACGCGGTCCGCATCGTGGCGCTCGCCTCGAACGGCGCCAACGACTACACCCGCATCATCGAGGTCGAAGTCCGCTGAACGAAGGGAGAACCCCGGTGGACACCTTCCCCCGCATCATCCCGCCCCGCACCAAGGTGGGCCTGGTGGCCGGAGGGCTGGGGGCGTACTGGCCCCAGTTCCCCGACCTGCTGCCGCAGCTCCAGCGCTCCTCGGCCCGGGTGGCCGAGCGCATGAAGGCGCTGGACTGCGAGGTGGTGGACGTCGGCTTCATCTCCGACGCCCAGGAGGGCGCGGCGGCGGCCGAGAAGCTGCGCGCGGCGGGGTGCGACCTCATCGTCGGGTTCCTCACCACGTACATGACGGCCACCATGATCGTGCCGATCGCGCAGCGCAGCGGCGCGCCCGTGCTGCTGATCAACCTGCAGCCGACCGAGTCGATGGACCACGCCACGTTCGACACCGGCCAGTGGCTCGCCTACTGCGGCGCCTGCCCGCTGCCGGAGATGGCCAACGCGTTCACCCGCGTCGGCATCCCGTTCCGCTCGGTGTCCGGCTACCTGGAGGACGAGCGGGCGTGGGACCGGATCGGCCGGTGGGTGCGGGCCGCCGCCGTGCGCGCCGCGCTGCGGCGAGGGCGGCACGGGCTCATGGGGCACCTCTACCCGGGCATGCTGGACGTGGCCACCGACCTCACGCTCGTGTCGGCCAACTTCGGGGGCCATGTGGAGGTGCTGGAGTTCGACGACCTGCGGGTCCGCGTGGAGAAGGTCTCCGACGAGGAGACCGATTCGCGCATCGCGCTGGCCCGCGAGGTGTTCGAGCTCGCGGACTCGGTGAACGAGGAGGACCTGGCGTGGGCCGCCCGCGTGTCGGCCGGGCTGGACCGGCTGGTCGAGGACTTCGAGCTGGACAGCCTGGCCTACTACCACCGCGGGCTGGACGGCGAGATCCACGAGCGGCTGGGGGCCGGCATGATCCTCGGCGCCTCCCTGCTCACCGCCCGCGGCATCCCGGCGGCCGGTGAGTACGAGCTGCGGACGTCGCTCGCCATGCTGATCATGGATCGGCTGGGCGGCGGTGGCTCGTTCACCGAGCTGCAGGCGCTCGACTTCGCCCGCGGCCACGTCGAGATGGGCCACGACGGGCCCGCCCACCTGGCCATCAGCTCCCGCAAGCCGCTGCTGCGCGGGCTCGGCGTCTACCACGGCAAGCGCGGGTGGGGCGTGTCGGTCGAGTTCGACGTGACGCGGGGGCCGGTGACCGCGTTCGGGCTGCGGCAGGACCGGGACGGCCGCTACGGGTTCGTGGTGTCGGAGGGCGAGGTCGTGGAGGGCCCGCTGCTGCAGATCGGCAACACGACGTCGCGGGTGGACTTCGGCTGCGACCCGGGCGAGTGGACCGACGCCTGGAGCGCCAGCGGCATCTCCCACCACTGGGCCCTGGGCACCGGCCACCGCCTCGCCGACCTGCGCGCGGTCGCCGACCTCCTGGGCGCGGACCTGACCCACGTCCAGCCCGCCCGCTGACCCCCGGCGGCCACCACCCGCCCCGCCGAAGCAGCCGCACCAGCCGTCAGCGCGGGGCACGCCACCATCCGTCAGCGAAGTGAGCGGCGAGGCGCGCATCACGGCGGCGGCGCATGCTCGCCCGGCGGCGCCCTCTCGCCCTTCTCCCCCAAGGGACGTGCCCCGAAGGGCAGGCCGCCCCACACGAGCCGCGCCGAAGCGAGCGCGAGGTGCGCCTCCGCCCGCCCTCGGCCGACGCGGGGGCCGCCGCCCCAAGGCCGCCTGGCCGACGCGGGGCCGCCGTCTCAGGACCGCCTGGCCGCGACCGGAGGGCACCGGCCCCTCTCGGTCCCTCCCCCAAAGGGACCTGTACCGAAGTACGGCGAGGGGGTGAAGAACGCAGGGCAGTCGCGGCGGCGCGCGGCCATCGGGCCTGGCCGTACCATGATTGCGTGCGCGGTCTTCTTCGCTCCGTGTGGAACGAGCCGCGTCCCCCCGACGTGCCACGGCGCATGTGGTGGGACTGGGCGCTCACAGGAGTGCTCGCGGCGCTCGCCGTGCTCGAAGGGCTGCTCCGGCCGGACCTCCCCTGGCGGGCCGTCTCGGTGGCCGTGACGGTCGCCCTGGTGCCCACGCTGTTGTGGCGGCGCACCAAGCCGCTGCTCATGGTGCTGATCATGGTCGCCGTGACGAGCCTGGCGCCGCTGCTCATGAACGGCGCCTCACTGAACTCGTACACCATGGTGTACGTCCTGATGCTGCTCTACTCCCTGTACCGGTGGGGGTCAGGGCGCGAGATCGTGGCCGGGCTCGTGGTCATGCTGGGCGTGGTCGCCACCTCCATCGTCTCCGGGCGGACCGTCGGCGGCGACGTGTTCGGCGCCTTCACCGTCGTCTTCGCCGCGTTCGCGCTGGGCACGGCGTTCCGCTACCGGGCCGGGGCGCGCCTGCGCGAGCTCGACCAGGTCAAGCTGCTCGAACGCGAACAGCTGGCCCGCGACCTGCACGACACCGTGGCCCACCACGTCTCCGCCATGGCGATCCGTGCCCAGGCCGGCCTGGCGGCGTCGGCGACGAAGCCGGAGGCCGCGACCGACGCCCTGCGCGTGATCGAGGCCGAGGCGTCGCGCACGCTGGCCGAGATGCGGGCCATGGTGCGCGTCCTGCGCAGGAACGAGCGGGCGGAGCTGGCACCGGGCAAGCACATCGCCGATCTGAAGGAGCTGGCCGGCCAGGGCAGGGACGGCCCGGAGGTCGCCGTGGAGATCAGCGGCGACCTCGGCGACGTCCCGCCGCCGGTCGGGGCCGCGATCTACCGCATCGCCCAGGAGTCGATCACCAACGCCCGGCGGCACGCGCGGCACGCCACCCGCATCGACGTCAGCGTCGCCGCCGACGACACGTCGGTGCGCCTGCGCGTCAGCGACGACGGCGACAGCAGCGCCGGACGCCCGATCACGTCGCCGGGGTACGGGCTCATCGGCATGATGGAACGCGCCGGCCTGCTCGGCGGCACCTGCGAGGCCGGCCCCAATCCGGGCCGGGGATGGACCGTGACGGCCGTGCTGCCGCGTACCGGGATGGTGACATGAGCATCAAGGTGATCGTCGCCGACGACCAGGAGATCGCCCGCACCGGGTTGAGGATGATCCTGGAGGCCCAGGAGGGCATCGAGGTCGTCGGCGAGGCCGCGGACGGGCAGCGGGCCGTCGAGCTGGCGCGGCGGCTGCGGCCGGACGTGTGCCTGTTCGACATCCGCATGCCCCGCCTCGACGGCATCGAGGCCACCCGCCGGCTCGCAGGGCCGGACGTGGACGACCCGATCGCCGTGGTCGTCATCACCACGTTCGACCTCGACGAGTACGTCTACGCCGCGCTCCGGGCGGGCGCCAGGGGCTTCCTGCTCAAGGACGCCGGCCCGGCGCTGCTCGCCCAGGCCGTCCGTGCGGCCGCCGACGGCGACGCGCTCATCGCGCCGAACATCACGGCCCGGCTGCTGGGCGCGTTCGCCGGCGCGGGGCCGGCCGCGCCGCCGGCGCAGCCGATCGAGGCGCTCACCGACCGGGAGGAGCAGATCCTGGCGACGGTGGCGCGGGGGCGCACCAACAGCGAGATCGCCAAAGAGCTGCACATCTCGCTGAGCACGGTCAAGAGCCACATCGCGAGCCTGATGACCAAGCTCGGCGTCCGCAACCGCGTCGAGATCGCGATCTGGGCGTACGAGACCAACCGCGTCAAGACCTGACCCGCGCGGCCCTGCGACCCCTGAGGATCGCCCATTCGGCCACGGCCAGGTTGATCACCCAGGCGAGGCCGAGGAGCAGCTGCCTGGTGAGGTCGTCCGGCGCGCCGTAGATCGCGAACCACAGGCCCACGGTGACCGCCTGCGTGCCCGCGCCCATACCGATCGCGTACGCGCGCATCATCCAGGCGCGGTGGCCGGCGACGTCGCGCCGCCGGATCGCGGCGAGGCCGAGCACGAGGAAGACGGCCATGGCCGAGCCGAACCCGAGCCTGAAGACGGTGAGGAGCCCGAGGTCCCCCGCGGGCAGGGCGGAGAACAGGGTCATCCACACGCCCGACAGCGCCGCCACCAGACCGCTCACGACCAGGACCCGCCCGGCGGCGCGGTGCCATCCGGGCCTGCGGCGGCGGAACCGCGGCGAGAGTTGGAAGGCCCCCAGCGCGGTGTAGAGGCTCGCGGCGACGATGTGCAGCACCACGGGCAGGGGCGCGGCGAAGAACCGCGCGTTGCCGGGCGTGACGTCGGCGCCGGCGGTCAGCTCGGTCAGGCGGATGGCGCCGGCGAGCACCGGGACGAAGCAGAGGGCGAGCAGCCCGGTGACGAGGGGCCATCCCGGCCTCGTGGCGGCGGGCGTCTGGAGGGTCATGCCTCGATGGTGCGGGGCGGAGCGGGCGCGGCTCATCGGCAGAAGGGCCCGCTCCACCTCGGCCTATGAGCCACCGCCGGCGTCGTACTTTCGGCTGTTACCCCGGCCGCGGGCCTCGCTCACACTGGCGGTCACCCGACAAGAGGAGAACGTGATGAAGGCCTTCGTCTTGCGGTCGTACGGACCGCCCAGCGCCCTGAAGCTGATGGAGATCGACAAGCCCGTCCCCCGCGACGACGAGGTGCTGGTGCGCGTGCGCGCCACCTCCGTCCAGCCCTACGACTGGCACCTGATGCGCGGCGAGCCGTACGTCGCCCGCCTCATGCCCGGCGGCCTCGGGCTGCGCAAACCGAAGATCGCGATCCTGGGCGCCGACGTGGCCGGGGAGGTCGAGGCGGTCGGCAAGGCCGTGACCGGGTTCCGGCCGGGCGACGAGGTGTACGCGATGTCCAAGCAGGGTGGTTTCGGCGAGTACGTCTGCGTGCGGGCGGACGAGCTGGCGCCCAAGCCGGCGAACCTGTCGTTCGAGGAGGCCGCGGCGGTGCCGCTCGCGGCCAACACGGCCCTGATGGCCCTCCGCGACCAGGGACGGCTCAAGCCCGGGCAGAAGGTCCTGGTGAACGGGGCCGCAGGTGGCGTGGGGACGTTCGCGGTGCAGCTCGCCAAGGCGCTCGGCGGCGAGGTCACGGGCGTCTGCAGCCACCGCAACGTGGACCTGGTCCGATCGCTCGGCGTCGACGAGGTCGTCGACTACACCAAGGAGGACGTCACCCGGCTGGGCCGCCGCTACGACGTGGTGATCGACAATGGGGGCGGCCACAGTGCCTCGGCCTACCGGCGGGTCCTGAAGCCCACGGGCGTCCACGTGCTCATCGGCGGGCGGGGCGGCCGCTGGCTGCAGCCGGCCGGGCACATGTTCGCCACGCTCGCGGCCGCGCCGTTCCTGCCGCACAAGGTGAGGCAGACCGACGTGGTCGGCTGCAAGGAGAACAGGCGGAACCTGATCGCGCTGGCCGAGCTCATCGAGGCGGGCGAGGTCACTCCGGTGATCGACCGGCGGTACCCGTTCGAGGAGATCCCGGCGGCCGTCCGGTACTCGGAGGAGGGGCGCGCGGCGGGGAAGATCGTCGTCACCGTGGCAAAAGCCATGTAGGACATTTCCGGATTTCCCCAACCTTCATATGGGACAGCATGCTAAAGATCTGTAAAGCGGTGATCGCAGACCGTTATGGAGGTCCCCTCATGCCGTTCCTGACCCAGCTCGCCGACGTCGCCCGCCGTACCGGCAGTCCGGTGACCGAAGTGGCCGGCTGGAAGACCCGCGGTCACGGGCCGCAGCCCGAGGTGCAGGGCATCGTCTGCCACCA
The DNA here is from genome assembly GCF_008065375.1 of Nonomuraea sp. SYSU D8015. Classification (GTDB taxonomy): domain Bacteria; phylum Actinomycetota; class Actinomycetes; order Streptosporangiales; family Streptosporangiaceae; genus Nonomuraea. The sequence continues at coordinate 78,186 of NZ_VJYI01000017.1, read as the reverse complement.
CACCGCGGGCCCGGCCGGCGGCGGGGACTACCCGTCGCTCGCGGTGGTCCGCGACGGCCGCCCCGGCCTCGACGGGCCGCTGTCCCACTTCGGGCTCGGCAGGTCCGGGACCATCTACGTCATCGCCGCCGGCCGGTGCTGGCACAACGCGCCCTCGACCTCGCCCCGGCACGACAACTCCAGCTCGATCGGCATCGAGGCCGAGAACGACGGCTCCCAGCCGTGGCCGGAGGCCCAGACGGAGGCCTACATCCGGCTGTGCGCGGAGCTGTGCCGCGAGTTCGGGCTGCCCGCCTCGCGCGTGAAGGCGCACCGGGAGGTCAACACCTCCAAGCCGGACCCCCACTCCATCGACATGAACGACTTCCGCGCGGCCGTCGAGGCCATCCTCGAGGGCGACGAGGAGCCGGAATTATCCTGGACGGAGAAGATCGTGAGGAACCTGCCGGTGGTGCGGCTCGGTGACGACAACTACGACGTCAAGACCGTGAGAGGCTGCCTGTTCGCCCGGGGCCACGTGCCTCCCGCCGCGTACGCGAACGTCCCGCAGGGACTGCAGGGGTGGCTGGAGTCCACGCAGTGCGACTCCGGCCTTGTCGAGCTCGTCCGCGGCTTCCAGCGGGCCAAGGGCATCGGCGAGGACGGCGTCGTCGGCCCGGAGACCTGGCCGTCGCTGCTGCGCGTGTGACCGGCCGTGCCCCCGCGTCCGGGGACACGGCCGGAGCGGCTCAGCCCGTGAGCGTGCGGGCCGCCACGAGCTCCCCGTCCTCGAAGCCTTCCACGCGGACCACCTGGGCGGCGCCGATGCCCGGGACGGTGACCGTCACGGACTCCTGTGACAGGTCCACCGACGCCTTCGGCCTGTCGTCCAGGTAGACGTCGGCCCGGTCCAGGAGCCGGGTCCGCAGGGTCAGCTGGTCGCCCGTCGCGGAGACCTGAGCGTCCAGGCGGCGCACCGGCTGGGCGGCGAGCAGCTGCCCGGCCCGCTCCATCAGGTCCGCGTTGTTCTCGAGGACGTCGCGGCGGGTCATGCGGTGGCGGTGGTCCGGCACCACGCCGAGGTCCTCGACGGGAGTGCCCGCGAGGTCGTGCACGCGCAGGGTGCGCCGGATCGACACCCGCATGCCCGCCTCCCCCGGCAGCGGCCGGTACGGGCTGCCGTCCGCCGGCTCGGGCAGCTCCAGGAGCAGCTTGAGCAGCTGGTGGGTCCAGACGTTGGCGCCGCCCGCGCCGGTGTTGTCGTCCACGCCGAGGACGGGACCGATCTTGTGGTCCTGGAAGCCGGCGGCGAAGATGTCGGTCGCCGAGTAGCAGCGCGCGTCGGTGATCAGCACGACCGGGCCGTGGTACTGCTGGCCGATGGCGTTGGCCCCGTCGGCGGGCGTGATGGGGAAGGCGTTGGAATAGACGGCCGCCGTCTCCGTCGCCTGGTCCATCGAGGCGCACCACGGCGTGAGGTCGATCTGGCCGGTCGGGTCGCCCTTGTGCTGGCTGCAGATCCGCGCGTTCAGCGGCGTCGTGATGAACTGCGTCGGCTCCGGTGAGACGGGGCGGGGGGTGAGCGTCTGCAGGAGGAACTCGCTGGCGAAGATGTGCCCTCCGCCGTTGCCGCGCACGTCCACGATGAGCCCGGTCTGCGGCAGCAGCCGGATGAGCCGGACGAACTCCGCCACGAACCCGTCGGGGTCGTTGACGTTGAAGGTGAACACGCGGATGTGGCCGAAGGTGCCGGCCGCGGTCACCACGCTCCTGGCCCGGAACACCGACGGCATGGAGGTCGGGACGTCCGCGCCGGCCGCCGCGGGCTCGCTCGTGAGGTCGGCGACGTCCAGCGACTCCCGGATCGTGACCGCCTCCGGGACGTAGAGCATCTTGACGGCGCGGCCGATCTCGTCCGTGCCGAGGTCGAGGCCCTGGGCCACGGCGGCGGTGGTGAGCTGGTCGGCGTCGACGAAGGGCGGCACGTTGTCGGCGACGCGCCACCGCTCCCGCAGTTCCTTGGTGATGCCGTCGCCGTTGACGTAGCTGAGCGTCACCCAGTCCTCGTCCGGCGGCACGTGGATGCGCAGCGGCCGGATGGTGAGCGACTGCAGGCCGCGTGAGTGCCGGGCCGCCGCGTTGCCGCCCGCGAAGCGCGCCGCGTTGATCGCCACCGCCCGGTCGATCGGGATGCCGTTCCAGTGGGTCACCTCCACGCCGGGGGCGAAGCCGGGGACGGAGAAGCCCGCGACGACCCTGGTCACCACGTAGTGGCGGACCTCGCCGTCGTAGTATTCCTCGATCTGGTACGGCAGGTACGCGATCTTGCCGGAGAACGGCTGCGGCAGCAGGTAGTTGGTGTGGAGGTCGCGTACCGAGTGGAAGATCTCCGACAGCTCCGCGTGGAAGCGCCACTCCGGGTCCATGGTCGCCTCGGTCTGCCTGCTGAGCCGCAGTCCCAGCAGCCGCAGCCGCTGGACCGGGTTGATCGCGTGCATCGCCACCTTGAGCGGCAGATGCACGTAGTTCTGCTCGACGAGCACCAGCGCCTGCTGGACCAGCGTGCGCCGGTCGGCGAGCGTCAGCGTGCCCGCCGTACGCAGGAAGTCCCGCAGCTCCACGGATTTCGCCATTGAACCTGATGGCTGGGTCATGCCTGCTTCCTTCCCCATCCCCTTGGCCGTGGGCGCTCCTCGCACCGCGCCGCCCGGCCTGCTCGAAGCCGACTGGATCCCAGCAGCGTGGCACGGTTGGCCGGGCGGCGCCTCGGGACCTGCCCTAGGGCTTTCCCTAGGCCGCCGGGCCGGTCCCCGGGCGGCTACGCGCCGACCGGCACCGGCTGCAGGTCGCGGGCCCGGATGAGCAGCAGCGAGACCGCCACGCCCGCCACCCCGGCGGCCGCCGCCACCAGGCAGGTGGTGGACAGCGCGCCGGTGAAGGCGCTCCTGGCCACCTCCAGGGCGGGCCCGCTCACCTGGTCGAACCGGCCGCCGGCCACCGCCGCGGCCTGGCCGGGGAGCTCGGCGCCGATGCGGGAGGTGAAGACGGCGCCGAACGCCGCCACGCCGGTGGCGGTGCCGAGCGGGAAGAAGGTGTTGGACAGGCCGGAGGCCATCCCGGCCCGCTCGCGCGGGACGACGTCCAGCGTCACGCCCATCAGCGGCGGGAAGGCCAGCGCGCCGCCGACGCCGAGGAGCACGAAGCCGGGGAAGGCGACCGTCCAGTCGCTGTCCGGGCCCACCCTGGCCATGAGCAGGAAGGCGACCGCGATCAGCCCGAAACCGGCGGCCATCAGCCGGGAGGCGGGGATCTTCTGCCCGAGCCGCCCGGCCAGCGGGGCCACGACGAGGATGGGCAGCGTCATGGCCAGCAGCCGCAGCCCGGTCTCCAGCGGCGAGTGGCCGAGCATGCCCTGCAGCCACAGGATCAGGTACGGCAGGATGCCGAAGCTGCAGATCCTGGCCAGGAACGTCAGCAGCACCGCGCCCGTGAACGAGGGCACCCGGAAGAGCCGCACGTCCAGCACCGCATGCGGGCGGCGCACCTGCACCGCGGCGAACAGGCCGAGCAGCAGGAGCCCCGCGACCAGCGCGGTCAGCACGCCCGGCGCGCCCCAGCCCTGGTCGGGACCGGCGATGAGCGCGTAGTTGAGCGCGAACAGCATGGCGACGGCCAGCACGGCGCCGAGCGCGTCGATCCGTCCCGCGGGCGTCTCCCTGGCCGGCTCGCGCAGCCGCAGCAGCGCCCCGGCCAGCACGAGCAGCCCCACGGGCACGTTGATCCAGAAGATCCAGCGCCAGCCGAGCGTGTCGACCAGCAGGCCGCCGACCAGCGGCCCGAGCCCGGCGGCGGCGCCGCCCGCCGCCGAGAAGGCGCCGATCGCGCTCTGGCGGGCGCGGCCGGCCGGGTAGGCGCCGGCGATGAGCGCCATCGCGGTGCCCATGACCATCGCGCCGCCCACGCCCTGCGCGATGCGGAAGGCGACCAGGGCGCCCGGGCTCCAGGCCGCCCCGCAGGCCGCCGAGGCGGCGGTGAACAGGACGACCCCGGCGGTGAAGATGGCGCGGCGGCCGATCCGGTCGGAGACCGATCCGGAGGTGAGCAGCAGGGCGGCGAAGGCGAGGGTGTAGCCGTTGATGGCCCACTGCAGGCCGTCCAGGCGGGCCGACAGCTCGCCCGCGATCTCGGGGAGGGCCACGTTGACGATCGTGATGTCCAGGGTGAGCAGGACCGCGGCAAGGCAGACGACGGCCAGGGTCCACCCGGCCTTCGGTGGCTGAGTCATGCGTACAAAGTACACACAAATTAGGCAAACCTAAATAGAGGGACCGACGCCATCGGGGCGGTCAGCGGGCGGCGAGCGCGTCCACCAGGGCGCGGAGCCCGTCGAGGAAGGCGGCCTCGTGGTCGAAGGAGCGGACCGCCCGGCGGGCCCGTTCGGGGTCGCCGACCGAGGAGGCCAGCAGCTCCTCACGGGCGGCGCGCCGCTCGGGGGCGACGCCGGGCAGGTAGGACAGGTGACCGAGGACGTACCACCACAGGGCCGCGTACGCGTCGGTCCCCCGGCGGTCGTCCAGGCCGAGCTCGGCGAACCGGTCGAGGGTCCAGAGGAACAGCGCGGCGGCGCGCGGCGCGAACAGCTCGCCCTGCCGCAGGATCTCCACGACCCACACGTGCCGGGCGAGGTAGGCGTCCACGGTGGCGAACGCGGTCACGATCCGCTCCTGCGGGGTGCCGCCGTCGTCCGGCAGCGGCGGAAGCCCTTCGGCCACGTCCTCCAGCAACGCGAGGACCAGCTCCTGCTTGTCCTTGACGTGCCGGTAGATCGCCATGGGGGCCGCGCCCAGCTCGGCGGCGACTCTCCGGATGGTCAGCCCGCCGACGCCCTCGGTCTCGGCCACGCGCCGTCCGGCGGCCACGACGATCCGGCGGGTGAGGAACTGGCGGCGTCCGCTGGAGCTCGTACGTGTGGCCACGCCCTCACTGTAATGGCCGCGTTCCGCCGGCCCGCGCCAGCGCAGCGCGCACGCCGGGCTCGACCGCGGCGCGGAAGGCGGCGTCCAGCTCGGCCGGCGAGGCGGTCGTCTCGCCGTCCAGCCACGACCGCAGCAGCCCTATGTACGCCCCCACCACGCAGACCACCAGCAGGTCGAGCGAGGCCGACGCCCGCGCGCCGGCGGCGAGCAGCTCGTCCCTGACGATGGCGGCGATCAGCTTCTCTCCGTGCGCCACCATCATGGCGCCGCCGCACCGCCCCAGCACGGCACGGACCAGCTCTCGCTGCTCCCGAACGTGCTCGAACATGGGCAGGCTGAACGCGAACGGCTCCCCCGGCCCGCCGGCCGGAGCGGGGCGGAGGAAGGCGAGCTGGTCGAGGTTGCTGAGCAGCACGTCCTGTTTGTCGGAGAAGTGCGCATAGAACGTGGAGCGGCCCACGTCCGCCCGTTCGATGATGTCGGTGACGGTCACCGCGTCGTAGCCCTTCTCCAGGATCAGCGCCACGAGGGCCTCCTGGACCATCCGCCGCGTACGCCGCACCCGCCGGTCTCCGGACACTTTCCCGCTCCCTGTTCAGTACGGCACACCACGGCCGATCTGGTCGTTGACCCTCCCCCAGTATGAACGCATCATTCATAACCGAACAGGTTGTTCGACACCGGGAAGGCACTGCCATGGGCTTGGGAAAGCTGCTGCACGACCACGCGGAGCACGCCGACGAGGGCGGGACCATCGACCACCCGCGGGCGTACGAGATCCTCGCCTCGATCGGCTTCGCGGGCGGCCGCCGCGCCGCCTTCACCCGCGTGGCCGCCGCCGCCCGGCCGCGGGCCGGGGATCAGGTCCTGGACGTCGGGTGCGGCACGGGCTACCTCAGCCGGATCCTCTCCCCGGTGGTCACGCCGAGCGGCCACGTCACCGGCCTCGACCCGTCCCCCTCCATGATCGAGTACGCCACGCGGCGCGCCCCGGCGAACTGCACGTACGTGCGCGGCGAGGGGCAGACCCTGCCGTTCCCCGACGGCTCGTTCGACCTGGTGGTCTCCAGCCTCGCCGTCCACCACATGCCCGCGGGCGCGCGGCCGGAGGCGATGCGGCAGATGCACCGCGTGCTGCGCCCGGGCGGGCGGCTGCTCATCGCCGAGTTCCGCCCGCCGGCCGGCCGCCTGGCCCGGCAGCTCGTCGGCCTGCTGTCCGGGCCCGCCATGCGGCACGAGCCCCGCGAACTGCTGGGCACCATGATCCCGGACGCCGGGTTCGAGGTGGAGGCGGAGGGCGACCTGCCGTACATGCTGTACTACGTCCGCGCCAGGAAGCCCGCGGCGGACTGAGGCCCTCGTCCGCCGCGGCCTGAGACGGTCAGAGCGACAGTCTGTCCAGCATCCTGTTCAGAGGGCGCTCGGCGAGCCGGTCGCAGGCCAGCGCGGCGGCCACGGCGGCGACGGCGACCGTCCAGGCCACCGGTCCGAGCGGTGTCGAGCCGAAGAAGTGGCTGAGGCCGGGCGTCTGCACGATCGCGGCCAGCGCCGCCGCCGAGCCGAGCGCGCTGAGCAGCACGGTCCGGTCCCGTCCCGCGGCCTGCAGTGTCTGGGCCAGCTGGGTGCCGACCAGGGCGACCAGCGCGACGGTGCGGGCCCGCGCCGCCGTGCCGGTCCACCGGGCCAGCGTCCAGCCGAGCCCGGCGCCGACCACCGTGATCAGGGCCCGCCGGGTGATGTCGCGGGTGAGCGCCTGACCGAGCGAGCGTTCCGGCCCCTCCTGCAGGAGGTTCGCCGTCTCCTGGGCGGAGGGCGCGCGCAGGGCGATGGCCAGCGCGGGTGCGAGGTCGGTGAGCATGTTGACCAGCAGCAGCTGGCGGGCCGACAGCGGGGAGGCGCCGGAGGCGAGCGCGCCCAGCACAGTGAAGCCGGTCTCGCCCAGGTTGCCGCCCACCAGGATGGCCAGCGCCTCACGGACCGAGGCCCACATGGCGCGGCCCTCGGCCAGCGCCGAGACGATGGTCTCCAGCCGGTCGTCGCCCACGACCAGGTCGGCGGCGGCGCGCGCGGCCGGGGTGCCGGTGCCGCCCAGGGCGATGCCGACGTCGGCCAGCCGGATGCCGGCGGCGTCGTTGGCGCCGTCGCCGGTCATGGCCACCACCTTGCCGAGCCGCTGGAACGCCCGTACGACCCGGACCTTCTGCTCCGGCGTGCAGCGGGCCACCACGTCGGCGGACGGCAGCCGCTCGTCCAGGTCCGCGTCGTCCAGGTCGTCCAGCTCGGCGCCGGTGAGCACCCGCGGCTCATCGGCGATCAGCTCGGCGGCGATGGCGGCCGCCGTGCTGGGGTGGTCACCGGTGATCATGACGATCTGCACGCCGGCCGCGCGCAGGCGGGCCACGGCGGGGCTGGCGGCGTGGCGTACCGCGTCGGCCAGGCCGAGCAGCCCCACGAAGGTCAGGCCGGTCACGTCGCCGTCGTCGAGGTCGTCTCCCCGGGTCCGGTGCTCGGCCACCGCCAGCACGCGGTGGCCGGAGGCGGCCAGGCGCTCGACGCGTTCCTCGATGCGGCGGTACTCCTTGTCGTCCATGGGACGTTCCTCGCCGTCCACCCGGACGCGGGCGCAGCGCGGCAGCACGGTCTCGGGCGCCCCTTTGACGCTGAGCAGCCGGGTCCTGCCGGTGCGGCCGAGCGTGGCGTGGAAGCCCCTGGACGGCTCGAACGGCAGCGCCGCCAGCTCCCGCCAGCCGCGCGCGCCCGTCCGGCGGGTCACCCCCGCCTCCTCGGCCCCGGCGGCGACGGCCGCGTCGGTCAGGTGGCTGTGCTCGCCGTCGCCCTCCACACCGGGCGTCGCCCGCAACCCGGCGGCCAGGACGGCGCCGAGCTCGTGGACGTGGTCCGCGCCGGGCCCGCCCGGCTCCCGCGCACGCTCGGCGCCCGCCCCTTGAGCAGCCGGGACCGCGCCACTCGCCCCCTTAGCGGCCGGGACCGCTCCCCGACCGCTCAGTTCGTCAAGGGACGCCTCGCGGCGGGCGCCGCAGACGCGGGCCAGCCGGATCTCACCGGCGGTGAGCGTGCCGGTCTTGTCGAAGCACAGCACCTCCACCCGGCCGAGCGCCTCGACGGTACGCGGATCGCGGACGTGCACGCCGTGCGCGGACAGGCGGCGGGTCGCCGCCAGCTGGGCCGCGCTGACCAGCAGCGGAAGCCCTTCGGGCACGGCGGCCACGGCCAGGTTGACTCCTTCGCCGAGCGACTGGCGCAGCGGGCGGCCGCGGACCAGGCCGGCCAGCGCCACGGCCGCCGCCGAGCCGAGGGCGATCGGCGCGGTGGCCCGGGTGATCTCGGCCAGCCGGCCGGCCACGCCGCTGCGCGGAGCCCGTTCCTCCGCGGCGGCCATGGCGCGTCCCGCCTGCGTGTCCTCGCCCACGGCCACCACCACGGCCCTGGCGGTTCCGGCCGCGATCGAGGTGCTCTCGTACAGCATCGAGCCGCGCTCGGCCACCTCCCTGGCGAAGACCGGCGCGGCGTCCTTGGCCACCGGCAGGGATTCGCCGGTCAGCGCCGACTCGTCGGCCTCCAGCCCGTCGGCGGCCACGATCCGGCAGTCGGCGGGCACCACCTGACCGGCCGAGAGCGCCACCACGTCGCCGGGGACCAGGTCGCGGGCGTCGATGTCACGTTCCTTGCCGTCGCGCAGGACGCGGGCGGGGACACCGACGTGGCGGGCCAGGTCGGCCAGCGTCCGCGCGGCGGCCCGGCGTTGCCCGCCGCCGACCAGCGCCGACAGCCCCACCACTCCCGACACCAGGACGGCGTCCATGAGCGAGCCCAGCGCGGCCGAGCCTGCGGCCCCGGCCGCGAGCACGGGGGTGAAAGGGTTGGCCAGCTCCGCGCCCGTCTCGCGCAGCAATGAAGGCCGTTCGTGGCCGGCGGTCGGCCTTCGCCGGCGGGCCGCCTCCGCCGTGCTCAGACCGTCGGCATCCGTGTCCAGCTCATGCAAGACCGCCTCGACCGGCATCGCGTGCCACGGCCGCGCGTCCGCCGGCGCCCGGACCGGGGTGCGTGCGGCACGCCAGGCGCGCCAGGCGCCGTGGCCCATCGACAGGCAGGTCGCGACGTGCACCGCGGACAGGGCGTGCGCCGCGGACCGCGCGGCGGGAGAGGTGAGGGCCAGCAACGCGGCGACCGCCGTGCCCGCACGAGCCAGCCGCACCCCGGCTGCGGCCACCTCACGCGCCACCGGCACCGCCGCGATCAACGCCACCACCGGCACAAGGTCCCCACCGAGCAGCACGTCAGCACCCCACGGCACGTTCGCCGCCCCCTCATCGGCTCCCACCGCGCCACCCGAGAACCCTTGCGCCGCACCGGCCTCGCCGCCCGACTCCGGGTCCATGCGGCCGGTCGGCGACGCCTCCACCACACCGGATCCGCTGTCCGGCCCCGCCGCGGACCGATCGTCCTGGAGCGCCATGGGAACGACCGCTCCGCAGTCGGCGGGCACGGACGCGTGGGTGAAGGCGGACGTCTGGGCAGACACGGACGCGCGGGGCAGCACGCCGACTCCGCAGTCGGCCTGGGCCAGAGCGGGGCCGTCCGCCGATACCAGAAGGACGGCGGCTCCTTCGGCCTGCAGCCGCCGCACCTGCTCGGCGTCCACCCCCGGGCGCACCACCACCCGCAGCCCGGCGGAGCGGGCCGCGGACAGGGCGGCCTCGGCGTGGGGCGAGCGACGGCGGGCCGTCACGGCGGTCGCCTGCTTCTCGCCGTCGCGTGTCAGCGTCAACCGCGAACCTCGGGCGCGGAGCCGCCACGGTCCTTCCTGCCGGGTGCCCCGCGCCCTGTCGGGGCCGAAGAGCCGGTAGAGCCAGGTGGCGACCTCCTCGTGGTCGGCTCCCGCAGCGGGCTTCACCTCAGTGATCATGTGGCTCGGCGACAGCAGCACCTCCTCGTCGAACACCACCGTGTCGATCCGGTCGAGCCGCCGCAGAGCCCGGCGGTCGGCGATCACCACGCCCCGGCGCGACAGCATGGTCCCGAGCTCGGCCGCGAACGTCTCACGCCCGGCGAACGCCGCCTTGGGCGTGCAGATCATCGCCGTCTGGAGGCCGCGCCGCACGTTCATGCTCAGCAATGCGCCGGCCAGCCCGCCCAGGGGCGCTCCGGCGACTAACCGGTCGGCGTACCGCTCGGCCGGGCCGGGTGGCAGCGCGACCGGCCGGTTCACGGGGATCTCCGATGCGGCCGCCCGCTCGGGCGTCCCGGTCAGGCTCTCCTGCGCCGCATGCCACGCCTCCTCCGCCGCCCTGCCCTCGCGCAGTTGCACCAGGCGCTGTGTCAAGTCGACCGCGAGCCCCGTCATGCCGGGCGCCAGTCCCTGTACGGCGGCGCTCGCCACGGGCAGCCACGTCTTCAGCGCGGGCAGGGGGATCGCGTCGTCGATCGCCTCGCGCAGCCGCGGCAGGTTGTCGACGAGCGAGAGCAGGCCGGCGGCCTCGGCGGGCAGCGGCGTGCGGCGGATCAGCCACTCCACGCCGGTCGCCACGATGCCGCCCACGTCCGCCGCGAGGACCAGCCCCAGCGGCGGCTCGCCGGGCACCCGCTCGCCGGCCTCGGCCTCCGCCTCGTCCAGCGCCCTCATCAGCTCGCCTGTTTCGGCGGGCGGGTCGTCGAGGGCGACGATCGCCCGGCCCAGCGGCACGTTGACCCGCGCCCACCGGACTCCCGGCACCGCCTGCAGCCGGCTCTCGATCTCGGCCTCCTGAACCGGACGGCGCAGCAGCTCCAGGTGGATCCGGTCCGGATAACTCCAGGTGGAGCGCCCGCCGAGAGCTCCGACGGCGTCCGCCACGCGACGCAGGGAACGGGTGATGTGTCCGAGCATGCGGGTCCCCGTACCCGTTGTGCCGAGATCAGTCGGCATCCGCGATGAACTTTCCATGAATGGATCACAACAGCGGATGACGACCGGACCGGCCCTGCGCTCCCGCCATCACGCGCGAAGGGCGGAGGTCGCGGTCAGGCCTCGATGCCCTTGCGGAGCAGCTCCCACACGCGATCGGCGGTCCTGCGGCGATCGGCGGCCGGGGTCTTGGCGAGCACGCCGGCGAGCATGCCGATGACCAGCACCAGGTCCTCGGCCGTGACGTCCGCGCGGATGCCGCTCGCGCGACGGGGGTCGGCGAGCACCCGGGCCAGCAGGTCCTCCACCCGCCGGCGCACACTGAGGATGCGGGGGTCGGGGTCGACCGGCGGCGTGCTGACCATGTCGATGAACGCCGTCGAGGCGATGGTCTGCTCGGTCATCAGCGCCAGCACGTCGGCCAGGGTGGTGCCCGGCTCGGCGGCCAGCGCCTCCAGCGCGGCGACACCCTCCTCGAACACCGCCAGGGCGAGGCTGATGCGGTCGGGGAAGTGACGGTAGAGGCTGCCCTGGCCGACCCCGGCCGCGCGGGCGACCGTGCTCAGCGGTGCGGCGTATCCGGCAGCGGCGAAGACCTCCCTGGCGGCGGCGATCAGCGCCGCGCGGTTCTCCGCGGCGGCGCTCGGTCCTCTGTTCGGTCGACGCGGGCCCGGCACAGCCGCTATGGTAGCAACCGGACAAAGGTGTCCGGTTATCCCGGCCCGATCGGAAGGACGAGCTTTGAGCACATTGGACAACCGCGTCGCTCTGATCACGGGTGCGGGCTCCGGAATCGGCAGGGCTATGGCCCTGGCCTTCGCCAAGGCCGGCGCCCGGGTCGTGGTCTGCGACATCGATCGCGAGCGGGCCGAGCAGACCGCCGGCGAGATCGGGCAGACGGCGATCGCCGTCCCCGCCGACATCGCCGACGAGACCTCGGTGACCGCGCTGGCCGAGGCCGCGATCGACGCGTACGGCCGGATCGACGTGCTGTGCAACAACGCCGGGATCATGGACAGCATGGCGCTGCCCGCCGACATCACCCCCGCCCAGTGGGAGCGGGTGCTGCGGATCAACCTGACCGGCACCTTTCTGGTCACGCACGCGGTGCTGCCGCACATGCTGGGGCAGGGCGGCGGCTCCATCGTCAACACCGCCTCCGAGGCCGGCATCCGCGGCGGCGCGGCCGGGGCCGCCTACACCGCGTCCAAGCACGGCGTGGTCGGCCTGACCCGCAGCGTGGCGTGGGCGTACGCCAAGGACGGCATCCGCTGCAACGCCATCCTGCCCGGCCCCACCATGACCAACATCGCTACCGGCGCCTCCTTCGACCCGACCGGCGCCGCCCGCCTCGGCCCGGTACTCGCCCTCGGCGAGAGGCTCGCGCAGCCGGAGCAGATGGCCGACGCCGCCCTGTTCCTGGCCTCCGACGCCGCCTCGTTCGTCAACGGCGCCATCGTCCCGGTGGACGGCGGCTGGTCCGCGGCCTGAGCCACAGATGGGTGTCGCGCCGACCCCGGAGAGCCGCGCGCTGACGCCCGCGGCATCCCTCGAGCAGTGGGAGAACGTGCGCAGCCCCGGCACCACCGTCGCCGTCCCCTCCTGTGAGAGCTCCATGGAGGGGACGGCGGTCACATGGCGGCGCGGCCTTGCTCCGCGGCGGCCTGGCCGGCCGCATTTCAACGCGAGCATCCAGCAGGAGCCCACGGCCGCTCCCGCGCGGCGATGACCGCCGAGGGGCACGGTCACCGTCCCCCCGGCCGCCCCCGGAGGCCCCCCGGCCACCGGGACCGTCGACGTCATGCCTGGTGGTCGCCTGTCGTCTGATCGTTTAGATCCGTATTATGCGCTTCGTCTTATGGTGACGCCCGAGCATGTTTCGGGAGTGCCCATGTCACAGCGAAAGGTCAAGCGTAGGCGCGCCGCGTTGCGGCGCGAGGAGGCCAGGCTGCGGGAGCAGCGCAGGCGGGTGATGCGAAGAGTCGTGTACGTCACCGCGGCACTGGTGGCGGTAGTGACCGCGGGGACGGCGGCCTTGGTGTTCACCTCCGTGAATCAGCCTCCGGATGCGACGGCGCCGGCCGCGAGCGCCTCGCCGCAACCGTCCGTATCGGCATCGCCGTCGGCGTCCGCATCGGCATCGCCGTCGCCCTCAGCGCCGGCGACGTCCAGCGCGTCGCCCACGGCGGAGAAGTCAGGCCGGTGACCAGGGACCGGGCCGGAGATGATCCGGCCCGGGACAGGTTCTCACCGCCTTCTCCTCATGGACATGCCGAGAGTGATCAGGCCGAGAATCGCGATGACCGCGCCGAGGATCACGTTGGTGGTGATCGTCGCGGCCGTGTCCGCCTCGCCCCTGATCAGCCATGGAGCCAGTATGGTCCAGAGGCCGATGAGCGGAGCGGTCCACGCGATGCCGTAGGTGCGGCCGAACGCCGAGCTGAAGCCCAGCGACAGCAGCGCCACGGCTATCCCCGTGACCAGGTTGTTCATGGTGAGCGATTCGACGTTCGTGAATCCGACGATCCACGGCGACAGCGCCAGGAACAGCCCGGCCAGCAGGGTCAGGCCTTCCGCCAGCTGAACTGCCGGATTGGCCGCGGCCACCTCGTATCTCTCCCGCATGCGGATGATGTCGGGGTGGCTCTCCATCTGGCGGGTCATTGGGGACATCACCTCCCCCTTGCGATGACGGGACCGTCTCCCGTCCCTGGGCTCCCTCTACCCGGGCCGGGCAGTCGCATACACGTCGGGTGACGTGCGGGAACGGCCCACTGTTCGAGGTGGTCAGCGGCCGGGTTCGCCGGTCCTGCGGTCGAAGGTGGTGTGCCCGTTCGGGCATTTGGGGATTTTCGCCCCTTTCTTGACCTCCACTTTCTCGCTGCACTCGGCGCAGTGGAAGACGCCGCTCTCCTGGGCTTTCTCTCCTGCGTGCGCGACCATGGCACCTCCATCGGCCCCGGCGATCCCGTCATCCGCCGCGCGGGCCGACGGGCTGTCGCTCCCGCTCGACGTACGACTTCAGACGCAGCAGGTCATGCCGCAGCTTGCGGGCCGGGTTCGCGCCGAGGAGCCGGGCGACGGCGTGGCCGGCGGCGCCCGCCACGGGGTTGTAAGCGAGCTGCACCTGCACGCGAGTCCGGCCGTCGGGCTGCTCCGTCAGGCGCAGGGAGCCGGTGTGCGCGATCAGCTCGCCCTCTGCGGACCGCCACGCGATCTCCCGGCCCTCCTCGCGCCTGGTCTCGGTGGCGTCGAAGCGGATCGGCGTCCCGGCGGGCCCGCTGATCAGCCAGTGGGACGTACGGCCGTCGGCGGAGCGGCGCACCTCGCGCACGTCCGGCATGAACCGGGGGAAGACCGAATAGTCGCTCACCAGCGCCCAGATGGTCTCGGCGGGCGCGTCGATCGTGATGGCCGAGGTGATGTCGACGGCACGCCGACCGGCGTTGACCCCGGTCAGGCGGCGCAGCGGCAGGTTCGTGGCGGCGCGGGCGGCCAGCACCGTGCCGGCGCCGCGGACGACCCACGCGGCCGGACGGGGCAGCCCGCGCGACATGGCCCACAGGGCTGCGCCGCCCGTACCCGCCAGGAATCTGGCAGTCGGCGACCACTGCTCCTGCAGCAGCTCCGGCACCGGCTCGCGCCGCCTGCCGCCGCCCTGCAGCATGAAGCTCTCCCCGGCGTCGCGGTGGGTGTTCCAGCGCGCCTCGACGCGCTTGACGCCGGGGACGCGGCGCACCGCCCGCCGGGTCCGGTCCTCCTCGGCGGTGAGGATGTCACCGGTGAGCGTCACGACACGGTCCTGGACGTGGACCTCCACCGCGTGCGGGTGGCTGACGTGGCGGCCGAGCTCGGCGCGTACGCGCTCGTACAGGATGCGGTCGTCGGCCCTCCGGCCGGCGACCCGGTACCGCACGGCCGCGGCCGAGCCCCGGCCGCGATTGGCCAGGTCACGGCCGAGAACGCCGATGCCGTCCCGCAGTTGGTGCGTCGCGTGCGCCGCCTTGTCCCGGGTGCGGGCCCGGCGCGTGCGTCCCCGCGCCGGATCGAACAGGTATGCGACGGCGGCTCCGGCGCAGAAGCCCAGCCCGCCTGCGACGATGCTCCTCGGCAGGAGTGGCCGCCGTTCCTCGGCGGTCATACCGGTGTTTCTCGCACGCATAGCGATCAACCCCCTCGTGGACACCCTGGAGCTGTGCGGCTACCCGGCACCTGTGCCCCCTAACGGCCGCCCACCTGCTCCGCCTCCGGGGTAAGCGACACCCGCGGCGGCTCCGGCACGCTCTCCGGTCAGTCCTCGGACTGCACCTGGTGGCGCGGGCAGAAGACCGCTTCCTGCTCTGCCGCCTGAGCCCGCACGGTGAAGACGAAGCGGTGCGCGCCGGACGGGACGGTCGCTGTCAGGCGTACCCGGTGGACGGTTTCCGGGACGCCGTCGTGGCCGCGGACCTCCAGCTCCTCCGCTCGGGCCTGCCAGGGGGCGGGAACGTCGAGCTCGACCGGGCCCCAGACGACCTTGCCGGGCCGGACGTCGGGGCGGCGGCGGGAGACGAACAGCTCCTCCACCAGGCATTCACCGGCGGTGAAGTCGAAGGCGTCCGTGAGGTCGAGGCGGCCGGGGCGCCAGGTGAAGGTGCGGGTGATGCGGGCCAGGCGCGGGGTGTCGTAGGCGGCGGTGAGGTCGAGCGCGAAGGTCAGCGGATGTCCCGGCGCGTGGTGGACGACCGTGGCCCGGCGGTCGCGGCCGGGGCGCTGGGCGGTGCCGTCGATCATCGGGATCGAGTGCCACTCGGCCGCTGCCTGCGGGGTTTGGTAGCGGTCGTCGCCGAAGTAGCCGCGGGTGTATTCCGGGGCGCCCAGGTCGTCGAGGATCGTCTCGCCGTCCGCGTGGACGACGAAGTGGCCGAGGTCGAGGTGGTTGTGCGGCTCGTCGTTGTGCCCGCCCTTGGCGGCGAACGCCGTGCCGCCGGCCCTGGCGACGACGATGCCGGCGTCCGGAAGGTACGTCTGCGGCTCGGCGGGGTGGCGGGCGGCGCCGGTGGTCCACCACAGGGTGCGGCTGAGGTGGGCCCACCGGTAACAGGGGTCGTCGTGGAAGGACGTCTCTCCCGGCTGGTCAGGCATGGCCACGCCCAGCCGCTCCGAGAGCCGGTCCAGCAGGCCGGACGGATACGCGCCGTGGCCTTGGGAGTCGGCGAAGGCCGGGCGGTGGCCGTCGCCGAAGTCGATCCCGGCCGGGTAGGAGGCCATCGCGCGGACGTGCGGGTCGTCGAGCAGGTCCCGGCCCGTGCGCTCGCGCAGCGCCTCGGCGAAGTACACCAAGTAGCCGAAGCCGTAGGTCCAGTAGTCCGGGCCCTCCAGGCAGGCGCCGTCCGGGCCCGTGCCGGACAGGAACGACGCCATGGCCTGCTCCAGGCGGGGCAGGAGGGCGGGCAGGCGTTCGGAATCCAGGGCGAGGGCGGCCATGCCGGCGGCGCCCGCGCAGACGGCCGCCCAGTTGTGCTCGGCCGTCTCCCACCACATGCGGTTCTCCTGCAGGGGGCGCAGGACCCTGCGGTCCACCTCGGCGCGCACGCGGGCGCGGACCCGGGGGTCGACGTGTCCGTCCGGCAGGGTGACCACCTCGGCCAGGGCGTGGGCCGTCTCGGCGGCGAACAGGTCGACGGCGTCGTTGACGGGACGGTCCTGCGGCTCGTGGGCGGGGAGGACCCACGCGTACTCGTCGCAGACCGACCAGAGCAGGTCGTCGAGCGCCGGGTCGGGGCGGTCGTCCAGGCACGCCGCCAGGGCGAGGGCGGCCAGGCGGCGGCGACGCTCGAAGTAGGCGCGCTCGTAGGCGCGGCGGTCGCCGGTGTCGGCGAAGCGCCGCCACAACGTGAAGGTGAGCTCGGGGGCCGTGGTGGTCCGGGCTCTGACGGCCTCCTCACGGATCTCCCGGATGAGGCGGGGCATCGGGCGCTGCGGTCCGGGCCATGCCGCCGGTCGAGGGGGATCAGGTCGTGCCGCCGGGCGATCCGGTTCCGGTCGTGCCGCCGGTCGATCAGGTTGCGGCCGTGCCGCCAGGTGATCCGGCTCCCGCCGTGCCGCCGGGCGATCCGCTTCAGGCCGTGTCATCAGGTGATCCCGTTCAGGCCGTGTCCTGGCACGGCGTTGGCCTCGGCCGCCGGCGGGACGGCGAAGCGCCGGTCGACGACCGCTGGAGTGAGATGGCCCTTCACGTCTGGCCCATGTTGCCGGTGGCGTGCACGGCCGCCGCGCAGTCGGGGCCTCGGCGCGGGGACGGCCGGATCGCACAGGTCCAGGGGCAACAGCCCGGGCGGCAGGAGCGGCCGCATGCGGAGGTCACGAGAGGAGTCATCGCGGGCCGAGGGGCCGGACGGAGTCGCGGACCACGATGTGGGTCCCCAGCGTCAAGGGGTTGCCCCCCATCCGGCCGAGCGCCAGGCGGACCGCGGCCCTGCCGAGCTCGTCATGCGGCAGGTGGACGGTGGTCAGCCCGAGGTCCTGGGCCGGGGGGACGTCGTCGTAGCCGACGATCGACATGTCCTCGGGCACGCGCAGCCCGTGCTCGCGCAGCGACTGGATCGCTCCCGCCGCCACCAGGTCGTTGCCCGCGAAGATGGCAGTGAAGTCGGGCGGGCCGGCGGCCAGGCGGCGGTTCATGGCGGCGTACCCGGCCTCGCGGTTGAACTCGGCCTCCACCTCCAGCGAGGGGTCGGCGGCGACGCCGTACTCGGCCAGGGCGCTGCGGTAGCCGGCCACGCGGCTGTCGGAGGTGGTGTGGCCGGGGCGCAGGCCGAGGTAGAGGATCCGGCGATGCCCGGCCGACAGCAGGTGGGCGGTCACCGCGTGGGCGCCGCCGGTGTTGTCGAAGCCGACGACCAGGGCAGGCGCCCCCTCCCCCAGCGGCGGGCGGCCGCACAGCACCAGGCGCGAGCCGGCCGCGGCCAGGGCGTGCGCGTATTCCGTCATCCGCTTGCGGTATTCCTCGTCCACGATGACGCTGCCGACCAGGATGACGGCCTCGGCCCGCTGCTCGCGCAGCAGCTGCACGATCGACAACTCGCGGCCGGTGTCGCCGCCGGTGGTGCAGATCAGCGACAGCCGGCCCTCCTGCGCGGCCTGCTCCTCCACGGCCTGGGCGATGAGCGCGTAGTACGGCACCGCGACGGAGTTGACGACGATGGCGATGGCGCCGGGCCGGGCCGCCGACAGGTTGCGGGCGTGGGCGTTGGGGACGTAGTCGAGCTCGCGCACGGCGCGCATGACCTTGGCGCGGGTGGCGGCGAGCACCGGGTAGTCGCCGCCCAGCACGCGGGACACCGTGGCCACCGAGACGCCGGCCCGCCGGGCCACGTCCCGGATGGTGACACGGTTGGGCGTGGTCATGCGGGCCTCCACGTGAGTAACCGGTTACTGAGCAATGACCAGGACGGTAGGAGATCCCCTCAGAGCCGTCAACCCCGACCTGACAGCGATTGTAACGAAAAGTTAACAGCGGATTGACGTCGCCGTCCGATCGCGTCTAGCGTCCGCGTCACGACGCCTGAAGTAACCGGTTACCTGGCCTGCTCACCGGCATCAAAGGCCCCCCGAGAGGAGCCGCACCCATGTCCCGCGTCCTCACCCTCCTGGCCGGGCTCTGCCTGGCCCTGGCGCTCTTACCCGCCGCACCCGCCGCCGCGGCGCCGGTCACCGTGCCGGTCGGCGCCCCGTTCACCGACACCTCAGGCAACCTGCTGCACGCCCACGGCGGCGGGGTCGTCAAGGTCGGCTCGTACTACTACTGGTTCGGCGAGAACCGCAACGCCGACGGCACCTTCCGCTACGTCTCCGCCTACCGCTCCGCCGACCTGCGCACCTGGGAGTTCCGCAACCACGTGCTCACCCAGTCCAGCCACGCCGAGCTGCAGGTCGCCAACATCGAGCGGCCGAAGGTCATCTACAACGCGAGCACCGGCCGCTTCGTCATGTGGATGCACAAGGAGAACGGCCGCGACTACGGCGAGGCCCGCGCGGCCGTGGCCGTCTCCGACACAGTGGACGGGAACTACACGTACCTCCGCAGCTTCCGGCCGCTCGGGCACATGTCGCGCGACATCACCGCGTTCGTCGACACCGACGGCGCGGGCTACATGATCTCGGCCGCCGACGAGAACTACGACCTGCACGTCTACCGGCTGACCGCCGACTACACCGACGTGGCCACGCTGGCGCGCATGTGGGACGGCGACCACCGCGAGGCCCCCGCCATGTTCAAGCGCGACGGGGTGTACTTCCTGCTGACCTCCGGCGCCACCGGGTGGCAGCCCAACCAGGCCAAGTACGCCACCGCCACCAGCATCACCGGCACGTGGAGCGCCTGGCAGAACGTGGGCGACGCGGTCACGTACGGCTCCCAGCCGGCCTTCGTGCTGCCGGTCCAGGGCACGTCCGGCACCTCGTACCTGTACATGGGCGACCGGTGGGCCGGCGCCTGGGGCGGCCCGGTCAACGACTCCCGGTACGTGTGGCTGCCGATCCGGTTCCCGAGCAACACGACCATGAGCCTGTCGTACGCGCGGGAGCTCACCATCGACGCCGCGGCAGGCACGATCGCCGCCACCGGCTCCGGCCACGACCGGCTGACCGTGCGGCACTCGGGCAAGTGCGCCGACGTGCGCAACGCCTCCACCGCCAACCTCATCGCGGTCATCCAGTACACCTGCGGCTCCGGCGCCAACCAGCAGTGGCGCATCCAGTCGGTCAGCGGCGGCTACGTGCAGATCGTCGCCCGCCACTCCGGCAAGTGCCTGGACGTCAACGGCGTCAGCACGGCCGACGGTGCGGCGCTGCAGCAGTACGCGTGCGGCAGCGGCCACAACCAGCAGTGGCATGTGCAGGACGCGGGCGGCGGCTATGTGCGGCTGGTGGCCAGGCACTCCGGCAAGTGCGCGGACCTGCCGTCGTCGTCGCAGGCGAACGACGTGCAGTTCAAGCAGTATCCGTGCAACGGCGGCCAGAACCAGCAGTTCACCCGGACGTCGCTGTAGCCCGCCGCGCCCGGATCTCCGGCTCAGCCGGTCACGTAGGCCGGCGCGACGATGGCCGTGTCGAACACAGCCTGCCGGAGCGCCCCGGATCCAGTGCAGGATCGACCCGACGACGTGCCTCCTGCGACCAAGCGCTGGAACCGGTCCGGCCCAACGGCCTGTCGCCCTGGAAGGGGCCGCCGTGGCCGCGGTGGCGGAGACCGGACGGGGACGGGCGCAGCGGCCGGGCTCTCGATCATGGTCAGAGCCCGCGCATGCAGTAGTCCCATGATCGACCGGAGATCCGTGTCCTGAACGGCTCAGGCACGTCTCAGACACGAGCCGCCTGGGCAACCCTCGAAAGTCTGGTCAGGTCCGCGACGATGGCTTCGCCTTCGGCCGCGATCGGTTCAAGGTCCAGAATGAGCTGCTGCTTGCCGGAATGTTCAGGATCGGCCAGTCGCTGATCGATCAGCAGCAGGGCCTCGACGATTTCGTCTTTTCTGCGGGTCACGAGCTCCCCGGCCCGGCTGATCACGTCCATGCCTCTGAGGGACGCCGCCGCTATGAACTGCTGTTTCACGTTTTCCGCGATCTGGCCCAGGTCTTCGACCCATTCCTCCCGGAGCAGTTCGAGGGCGGTCTTCCTCGCCTTCCGCTGCCGGCTTGTCGCTATCGCCAGGACACCTATGGTAACCGTCGCCGGAATGGCGAGAAGCGGACCGGTGACGATGCCCAGAGCCGCCAGTGCGGTAGTGGCGACCGGCGTCACCACCCCTGCCGTGGTGAGTGCGCCCTGCAACAGGTCACGGGTCTCCTCTCGCGATCTCTGCGTTTTCGGGATGTCTATGCCGTCCAAGTCGACATCGGCGTCATCGCGTAGTTTCTCGATGCCCGACGCGTCTTCGAGGGAGCTCTTGAGTGAGAGCTTGATCTCCTTGAGGAAATGCCGTAGTTCTGTGTCCCAGGTCGCGCTCGGGCCGTTCGCGGAGGCCATCCATTCATGAATGACCTGTGCCTTCTCCACTTCGATCCTGTTCACCTCGGTCGGATCGTTCAGATCGGCGGAACGAATGGACTGCTCCAGGCGCGAACGAAGGTGCGCGGACAGGCCGCGAAAACTGCTGTCAACAGCTCTCAGCCGTTGCTGTAGGCGGCGTTGGAGAGTGGCCGTGATGCCGTCGGACAGTTCTTCGACGCTGTTCAGCCGCCGCTCGAATTCTTCTCGTTCGATCGTCAGCCGATCGAGGGGCACCTTGGCTGACCTGAGCATTTCTGAGACGAGCCGGAACCTCGGTGCGACGATCGCTCGTGACTCGCTCGCGACTCGCGCTATGTGCCTGGAGCCCGTCTGGGTCTCGATGAGCCGGCTCAAGGCGACCCGGAGTTCGCCCATCCTGCTTTGCGCGATGCACTCCTGAGCCTCGCGGCCGTCCTCATTGGTCTTGAGGTACTCTCCGCGAGCCTCCAGCGCGGGTGAAACGCCGATGAATCCCTGGCCTATGAACCCTGCGTCCGGACGACCATCCGGAAGTTTGAAGTTCTCTTCCAGGTATTGTTTGTTGCGTGCGACCGTGGCTTCCCAGGCCAGCGTCTCCCCGTCGAGACCGAGATTCATGGCGAGGTCGATGGCGGTCACCACCCAGAGCACCGGCTTACCGGTGTGCGTGTGATGCTCGTACAGACTTCGAATCAGTGACAGGTCGCTCTCGGAAAGCGTCCGAGAGGCGTTCGCCACGTAAATGAAGCAGTCGGCGTCGATCATCGCGCGGCGTATCACCGCATCGTGCATCGCGTTGGGGGATCCGTTGCCCGGCAGATCATAGAGCTTCGCGGGCAGCTTGTACGAGGAGAGCAGGATCTCTATTTCGGCGACCTCGCGATCCCAATGTTCCTTACGGCGATACGTTATCAGTTCTGGCTCCTGCATAGCGTAGGAAGCCACTACTTGCGGTTTCGGGGAGTTTCCGATGTCGATCCACTCTTCGCTGTCCGTGAAAAGCACACGGAGGTAGCCGCGATCGGCCGTGTCGAAATCGCTGTCCGCGTTGCACGGGATGACGCTGGCCGGGCACGCACTGGTCGGGGTCGGAGCCGATGGAAGGAGCCCGATATATTGGTCGGAGTATCCCATCTTGGTTCTCACCTTGACCAGCGAGAGTCCGCCCTGCAGTCCGCTGACGAGAAAGCTCTTGCCGGACGAGAACCCTCCCAGCATGGCGATGTTTATCAAGCTCGACGCTGCTCGCGAACGCAACTTGGATATCTCGGATTTATCCGCCCACAACCGCGCCTGGAGCCCGGCCGCGGGCGCGTTTCCTTCGAACCGGACGTCCGCCAGGCGCCTGAGCCATCTTTCCGACCGGTCGAGGGCGTCCTGCAGATCAACGCGAAGCCCGAGCACATCATCCATACGCCTAATCAATACCGGCCCCTAACCGCACATACCTGCATGTTATGCGATTGTAGCCAAGCAACTTCACGGAAGCCCATATTGCCAATTTTTGTCCTTCATTAAAGAGGGTCGTACTGAACCCCTTTCATTTCCCGGAGCGCCGAGGGCGAGAAGCTCGTCGGCGGCAACACCGACGTCTTCACGCATGCCGGCGTGCTGATGGACCTCACCACGACCGACGCCTGAATCACATCCTGCGGGAGAAGCACCAGGCCGCGCCCCGCCGGCTGCTGGGCAGCGACCGGACCTGCGGGGGAGGACCCATGGCCATCGATCTCTATCGGGGAGGGGCCTGGGCGTTCGCAGCCGGGCCTTGGGCGGCCTTCCACGACGCGACGCGCTTGCCGGCGTGGCCAGGAAGCGCCTCCGACGAGTTGAACGGCCGCGCCGACGCGGGCTCAGCGCGCCGCCGCAGCCGTATGTGGGCGCGGATTCGATCTGGGGCGACGACCGGAGCCGTGCCCTGCCGAATCCCCCAGAGGCGGTCATGACCTGGTAAAACACCACACCCTCCCCCAAATCGCCACAAACCGTCACGTTAGAGTGACAAACTGTGAACGAATCGAAGCGTGTGGAAATAGCCTGGCCTGGCCTCGGGATCACCGTGGCCGCCGAACTCGACCAACGCAACCCGGCACTGGCCCAGTGTTTCTGGGACGCGCTGCCGTACCGCAGCCTGCAGGGCCACGCCCTGGTCGCCGGCCATCATCTGTACCACGTCGCACCGGTCCATTCGCTGCTGCACGCGCCCGCGGAGTACCGCGTGGACCGGCGCACCGTCCCCGACGGGACCCTGTTCTGCTCGCGGCTGCAGCACCTCGGCATCAAGTACGGCGAGCTCACCGAACCCATGACCGCCACGCCCATCGGGCAGGTGGTCCCCGAAGATCTCGACGCCCTGATCGAGGCCGGCCGCGAAGTGTGGCGGTCGGTCTACACCACCAAGGAGCCGGTCATCGCCGAGGTACGGCGGGCCGGCGAACCCGGCGGCCACAAGCTGCCCCGGCTGCCCGTCGGCGACCCGGAACTCAACGACCTGGTCGCCGACGTGCACGCCGAAACCGACCGCATCTGGCTCGAACCGCCGCGCGAGCTGGTCGACCTGCACGCGGGCCGGATCGCGTCCCGGGCCGGCAGCTACGAGACGGTCCTGACCACCCTGCTGTTCGTCAACGGCGAGACCCGCCCGCTCGGCTACAGCTGCTACGGCGGGCTCGTCCGCGCCGCCATCGACGGCATGCCGCTGCCGTGGCTGCGCCAGATGACCCGTCAGCTCGCCCACACCCCGGCGGAGTTCCTCGGCTACTGCGGCCTGGACACGCTGTGGGGCTTCACCAAGCGGCTCATCGACGGCCTGGAGCGCCTCAACAGCCACGTCGACTTCATGTCGGCGATGGCGCACATGGCGCTCTACTGCAACTGCCTGGGCGGGTGGAACCTGCACCTGTTCCCGTGGCAGGCCGGCGACAACCTGCGCCGCCTGGAGGCGACGGCATGAGCGGGCGACCGATCAAACACAGCCGACCGTCGCTCATGCGACCGACGGAGGAGGGCGCATGAGCGACACGCGCGTGGCGGTGATCGGCGGCGGCGTGATCGGGCTGTCGATCGCCTTCCATCTCGCGGAGGCCGGGGTCGAGACGACGCTCCTGGAACGCGGCGCGCTCGGCTCCGGCGCCTCACGCGCCACCGCCGACGTGGTCCGGTCGTACTTCGCCGGCAACCCCGTCAGCTCGGCGCTGGCCGTGCGCAGCCTCGACGCCTACCGCGCCTTCCCGGCGCGGCCCGGGGCCGACCTGCCGCTGCGGCAGGTCGGCTACCTGGTCCTGTTCACCGAGCGTGAGCAGGTGGCGGACTTCGAGGCCGACCTGCCCGCCCAGCGGGAGGCCGGCGTGGACGTCGAGCTGATCGGCCCGGAGGAGGCCAGGCAGCGCAATCCGCTCATCGGCGACCTGCCGCTGCTGGCCGCCGCCTACTCGCCGCAGGCGTACGTCTCCGACACCCGCGCCATCGTCAACGCCTACGCCGACGCGGCCGCGAGGGCCGGAGCCAGGCTGCGTACGAAGTGCCCGGTCACCGGGCTCGACACGCAGAGCGGCCGCATCTTCACCGCCGACGGCGAGCTCACCGCCGACGCGATCGTGTGCGCCGCCGGCGCCTGGTCGGCCTCGCTGCTGCGCTGCGCGGGCGTGGACATGCCGCTGATCGAGCCGATCGAGCAGGAGCTGCTGGTCACCGACCCGCTGCCGCCCGGCACGCCCAACATCCCGATGACCCTGCACGCCGCGAGCGGCCTGCTGGTACGGGTGCGCGGCGACCGGCTGCTGATCGGCATGGGCTATCCGGGCCCCGATCGGGAGGCCTGGCGACGCCAGGTGGCCGAGCGGCTCGCGGTGACGTACCCGAGCCTGGCCGGACTGGCCCTGCACACGGCGGTCACCGGGCTGCGCGACGCCAGCCCCGACCGCACGGCCTTCATCGGCCACCACCCGGGACCTCCGGCGTTCCTGTACGCGACCGGCTTCTCCGGCCACGGCCTGTGCAACGCGCCGGCCGCCGGCGAGCTGGTCCGCGACCTCTACCTGAACCAGGACCCCGGCATCGACGTGACCGCCCTGGCGGTCGGCAGACAACGGACGGGATGACCCATGACCGAGCTGATCCGCTTCGTCCTCGACCCGGCCACCCCGGACCTGCACGCCGACAACGAGCGGCTGCGGCAGGCCGGGCCGCTCGTGCCCGTGACCACGGAGGGCGTGGACGCCTGGGCCGCCACCCGGTACGCGACCCTGATGACCGTCCTGACCCATCCGGACATGACCAGGGAGATCCGACACTGGGACCCGGTGGCCCGCGCCGGCGCCCCGCCGGGAACCGCGATCACCCGTATCGTCACCGACGTCTCCATGCTCAACGCCGAGGGCGAGGACCACCGCCGGCTGCGCGCCCCGCTGGCAGCAGGGTTCGGCCCGCGCAGGATCGAGCGGCTCCGGCCCAAGATCGCCGCCATCACCGCGGAACTGATCGACCGGCTCGCGGAGATGCCGCCGGACGAGCCGGTGGACCTGCGCAAGCACTTCGCCTACCCGCTGCCGCGCGAGGTCATCTCCGAGATGATCGGCATCCCGCGCGCGCACCAGGAGCGGCTGCACGAGCTCACCGACGCCGTCGCGCAGGTCAGCAGCGACCTCGAGGACAGTCCCGAGGTGCGCAGGGACCTGCACGGGCTGCTCCACCAGATCATCGAGGAGCGCCGGCGCACGCCCGGAGAGGACCTGATCACCGACCTGATCACGCTGCGGGAGCAGGACGGCGGACGGCTGTCGGAGACGGAGCTGTTCGCCACCATCGACCTGCTGTTCATCGCCGGGCACGTCACCACGGTCAACCTCATCACCAACGCCATCGGCGCCCTGCTCAATGTGCCGGGGCAGCTCGACCTGCTGCGCTCGGGGCAGTGCCCGTTCACCGCCGCCGTGGAGGAGACGCTGCGCTGGGACTCGCCGATCGCCTACTTCCCGTTCCGGTACGCCAAGCGCGACGTCGAGATCGACGGAGTGCACCTGCGCGCCGGGGAGCCCGTGCTGGCCTGTTTCGCCTCCGCGGGACGCGACCCCGAGCAGTCCGGGGAGGACGCGGACCGCTTCGACATCACCCGGCCGCCGGCCGCGCACCTGGCGTTCGGCCACGGGCCGCACTTCTGCCTCGGCGCGCCGCTGGCCAGGGTGGAGGCCGAGGTGGCACTGAAGGCGCTGTTCGAGGCGTTCCCCGGCATCAGGGCGGGCGCCCGGCCGGAGGAGCTGCGCCCGCTGGACACGCTGCTGGGCAACAGCACCCGCTCCATGCCCGCCGTGCTCGGCCCGCGCGCCCGCTGACCCGGTTTTCCGCACCTTGCCACGACCGCCCCGCCGTTCGTCCGGCACCGCCGATCATGGCCGGAGGTCCTCTGGGGAGGGGACCCGCATGGGAGGCGGTGCGCACGGTCAGGTCGAGCCCGTCCGGCGCCTGCTTGGAGCCGAAGTGGTGGCGTACCGGCCCCGGCGACACGCCTGGCGGTCTCCGCGATAGTCTTGCGCCGTGTCACAGCCTGACCTGCACTCCCCCCTGCGCCTGACCACCACCATCCGCCCCTACGACTGGGGCTCGGTGACCGCACTGCCCGAGTTGTTCGGCACGGAGCCGACCGGGCAACCGCAGGCGGAGCTCTGGATGGGCGCCCACCCCGCCGACCCCTCCACCGTCGGCGACACCCCGCTCGACGCGCTCATCGCCGCCGATCCCGGCGGCACGCTCGGCGAGCCCGCCGCCGCCCGCTTCGGCCCCTCCCTGCCCTACCTGCTCAAGGTCCTGGCCGTCGCGCGGCCGCTGTCGCTGCAGGTCCATCCGACCACCGAGCAGGCGCGGGCCGGGTTCGCCGACGAGACGGCGCGCGGCATCCCCCTCGACGACTTCGCCCGCACGTACAAAGACGCCTCCCACAAGCCCGAGATGGTGTGCGCGGTCACCCCGTTCCACGGGCTGTGCGGCTTCCGCTCCCCCGCCGCCACCGCCGATCTGCTCGCCCGCCTCGGCCTCCCGGGTCTGCGGCCCTGGATCGACACCCTGCGCACCGCCGAGTCCGGCCACGCGCTGCGCACCGTGTTCGCCGAGATGCTCGACGACGCCTCCCGGCCGCTGCGCGAGGAGGTCGAGCGCGCGCTGCTCGACTCCGGCGACCCCGATCTCGCCGTCTACGCCGACATCGCGCGCGCCTGCCCCGCCGACCGGGGCCTGACCGCCGCACTCCTGCTCAACCACGTGAACCTGCTCCCCGGCCAGGCCCTCTACCTGGGCGCCGGGGTCCCGCACGCCTACCTCGGCGGCATCGGCGTGGAGATCATGGCCAACTCCGACAACGTGCTGCGCTGCGGGCTGACCACCAAGCACATCGACGTTCCCAAGCTGATGCGGGTCGTCGACTTCACGCCCGGCGAGCCGCACCTGGTGCCGGCGGAGCCCGGCGCCCCCGGCGAGCACCACTACCGGCCGCCGGCGCCGGAGTTCGCGCTCAGCCGCCACGACCTCGACGGCGAGACCCCGCACGAGCTGCCGGGCGGCCTGCCGCAGATCGTCGTGTGCATCGAGGGCGAGGCCCGGCTGGGCGACGCGCTGACGTTGCGGCCGGGGCAGTCGGCCTTCATCCCGGCGGCCGCCTCGCCGACCCGGCTCGACGGCAAGGGCACCGCGTACCGGGCGCTCCCCGGGAGCTGATGCACCGTACAAACCGGGCATCTTTACAAAGTAGATTCATTGGCGGCAAACACTGCCGCAAGTCCCGGTAAATCAACCTCTTAGCTGCTATCCCTCCCCCGGCTGCCCGGTGACCATCGTCTTGTCCCCTTTACGGAGGTGAACCGATGATGATTGGCGGTCGGATGCTCATGGAGTCGCCGGCCCTCGATGTCGAGCTGATGGCATTGAAGAGGCGGGTCACGGAGCTCGAGGAGCAGATCCGCATGCTCAACGCGGCGAATCTGGCGCTCGTACGCGCCATGGAGGCCTTGAACGACCAGATACGCCTTCCTCCTGTGGAGGACCGGCTCGCGCGGACCGGCTGAGCGGCGGCCGGCCGCCACCGTCACGCCTGCAGGTAGTGCAGCACCGCGAGCACACGACGGTGGTCGCTCTCGGAGGGGGGCAGGCCCAGCTTGGTGAAGATCTGGGTCACGTGCTTCTCCACCGAGCCGTAGGAGAGGAACAACGCCTCGGCGATGGCGCCGTTGGAGCGTCCTTCGGCCATCATGGCGAGCACGTCGCGTTCCCTGGGGGTGAGCGTGCTCAGGGCCTCGGCGCGCCTGCCGGCGCCCATGATCTGGGTGACGACCTCCGGGTCGAGCACGGTCTCCCCGGCGGCGACGCGGTCGAGGGCGGAGAGGAAGTCCCTGATGTCGGCGACGCGCTCCTTGAGGAGATATCCCACTCCGTCGGCCCCGCCGGCGAGCAGGCGGGCGGCGTAGCGCGTCTCGATGTACTGGGAGAACATCAGCACGCCCAGGTCCGGATGGTCCTCGCGGATGCGGATGGCGGCCCGCAATCCTTCGTCTGTGTGCGTGGGCGGCATGCGCACGTCGATCACGGCGACGTCGGGACGGTGCTCCTCCACGGCCGCCTGGAGCGCGTCTCCGTCGCCCACGGCGGCGGCGACCTCGTGTCCCCGCGTGGTCAGCAGCAGCCGGAGGCCGTCCCTCAGAACCGCGGCGTCCTCGGCGATGACGATGCGCATTGCTTCGGCCTCCCATCAGATGTGCAGGGGCAGCCGGACGGTGACCACCGTGGGTCCGCCGGCCGGGCTGCGGACGTCGAACGCGCCGTCCACGACCGCCACCCGCTCGGCCAGGCCGCGCAGCCCGGATCCGGCGCCGACCACCGCACCGCCTCGCCCGTCGTCCCGCACGGTCAGGACGAGCAGGCCGTCCCGCACGCGTACCTCGACCGCGGCGTGCCGGGCGCCGCTGTGTTTGACCACGTTGGCCAGGAGTTCCGCTGTGCAGTAGAAGGCGATGCTCTCGACGGCGGGGGACGGCCGTACGGGCAGGTCGGCGTCGAGCTCGACGGGGAGCGGGGTGCGTGCGGCGAGCGTGGCCAGGGCGACTTCCAGCCCTTTGTCCAGCGCCGGCGGGTGGATGCCGCGGATCAGGTCGCGCAGCTCGGCCAGGATCTCCTTGGCGCTGCTGTGCGCGCCGCCGACCAGGGCGCGGGCGCGTTCAAGCCGCTCGGGACGGTCGGCCTCGGCCAGTTCCTCCTGCGCCATGCCCAGGCTCATCGCGAGGGTGACCAGCCGGGCCGCCGTGCCGTCGTGCAGGTCGCGTTCGATCCGGCGCAGCGCGGCGTCCGCGTCGAGCACCGCCCGCGCCCGCGTCTCCTCCAGGGTCCGGATCCGCAGGGCGCCGGGAGCGGGGCCGAGCAGGGTCCGAGCGAGCAGCCGCTCGGGCCCGAGCGCCAGGTGCACGCCCGCGGGGGCCAGGAGCAGCAGCGCCAGCCCGGCCACGCTCAGCAGCGGCGCGCCCGGCCAGATGTCCGGTCTGAGCCGCGCGGGGGCCCACAGCGGGGCGCCGAGCAGGAACAGGCCGCCTGCCCACAGTGTGGCGGCGGCGCCGAAGGCGAGGGCCGCGGCCGGCAGTCGGACCACGCTGTGGATGACGGCGCGCCATCCCGCGACGTCGCAGAGCGCCGCAGTGAACCAGTTGAGCAGCCCAGGCGGAGCGCGGAAAGGAGCGGGAGCAGGCGTCGGCTCCCCGGCAAGCACCCGTGCCAGGCCGCGGTTGACCGCGCCGAGGCCCCGCGCGCCATGCGCGCACAGCGCCAGCACCGGCAGGCCCACGACGTTGGCGGCCAGGAGCACGCCCACCAGCACGAGGAGGAGGTACGCGACGCCGATCCCGGCCATCAGCGGCATCGCCAGCGCGTACGCGAGTTCACGCCACACCGCGGCCCTGGCCCATGCGCGCCACGGTCCGGAGCCGCCGTCCGCCTGCCTGTCCGTACGCATGCCCGTCCAGTTTGACCGACAGCGCCCCGCCGGGCCACCCGGGGGACATCCCGAAGCCGACACGGCGGACATCCCCGTGGCGGCCGGACGATCGACCGCGCGAGCGTGGACGGAAGGTCCGCAGGAAACGGAGGAGAAGCATATGGTCCGCAGGACCGGACGGCTGGTCGCCGGATTGACGCTGGTGGCGCTGGCCGGAATCAGCCCGGCACCGGCATCGGCCGCGCTCGGGGAAGGGGACCGGCGACCCGGGTGGCGGCCATGCACCGGCGAGGGCGTGCCCGCGCGCATGGAGTGCGCCACCATCGAGGTGCCCGTGGACTGGGCGAGGCCCGCCGGGCGGAAGATCTCGCTGGACCTGGCCCGGCTGCCCGCCACCGAGCCCGCGCGCCGCATCGGCGCCGTCCTGGGCGTTCCCGGCGGCCCCGGAGGCAAGGGGATCGAGGACCTCGAGCACGCGGCCGGCGACCTGACCGAGCTGGGCCGGCGGTTCGACCTCGTCGCCTATAACCCCCGCACCACCGTGTGGTCCGACCGGCTGCCGCCCGCGTGCAGGCGGCCCGGCACCACGCTGTCCGAGCCGCGTGACCGCCGGCAGTACGAGGCCCTGGTCAAGGCGATGGCCACGCCTTCAAGGCATGCCGTGCGGCGGATGAGACCGGGCTGTTCGCCCATATGGACTCCCTGTCGGTGGCCAGGGACATGGAGGCGGTCCGCCAGGCCCTCGGCGAGGAACGGCTGAGCTTCATGGCCGCCTCCTACGGAGGGGTGCCCATGGCCGCGTACGCCCGCCTGTTCCCGCAGCGCATCCGGGCCATGTACGTCGACGGAGTGGTCAACCAGACCCTCGGGTGGCACCGGGTGAGCGGGACCACCTCGCCGTTCGAGCGGGCGTTCGCCCGGTTCACCCGCTGGTGCGCGGACACCGCTGCCTGCGCGCTGCACGGTGAGGACGCCGGAGCTGTCTGGCGCGCGCTCACCTGGAAGGCCGATCGCGAACCGATCCGGGTCACCTCGCAGCAGTTCGGCGAGGGGCAGCTGACCGGATGGCATCTTCGCAGCTTCGGCTTCCTCGGCGACCCCGGTCCGGGGAACTCGCGGTGGCTGGCCTTCGCCGACGCCGTGGACAAGGCCAGGCGCGGGGACGGGTCCGGCTTCGCCGACTTCGCGCTCGGCAACGCCCGTGTCTGGGCCATGCCCGGGGCGCTCGCGATGACGTGCGGAGACGACCGCGGGTACCGCGGATTCGCACAGCTGCGGAAGCACAGCCGCCAGGCGCGCAAGCTCTCGCCGAACTTCGGCGGCGCCGCGTTCGACTCCCTGGGCTGCGCCGGCTGGCCGCTGCCGGTGGCCAACCGGGCCCGCCCGCTGCCGGTCCGCGGGCTGCCACCGGCCCTGGGAGCGGGCAGTACGTGGGGCGACTACGTGCTGACCAGGCGTTTCACCGACATGATCCCCGGCTCGGTCACCGTCGCCTACGACGGCCCCGGGCACGTCATGTACCTGTCGGGCAAGAAGTGCCCGATCCGGCACGCCACCACGTACCTGACCGACCTGGAACTGCCCGCGCCCGGCACCGTCTGTCCCGCCGAATGACGGGGGCACGGCGCGCCGCCGGAGGCCGGCGGCGCGCCGTGGTGCTCCCCCACGGCCGGTCAGGGGAGTCGGCGGACCTTGAGCACGTTGTCCCTTCGGGTGCCTGGACGGCCGTCGGGAGCGGTCTGGGCGCGTTCGAACTCCTCGCAGCGCAGCACCTCCCACTCCCCGTCCGTCAGTTCCAGCGTCTCCAGGACCTCCTGCGGGGTCGGGAAATGCGCCTCGAACGGCGGGTTGTCCTCCCAGGACGGCCAGCCCGCGTGCCCGGCGACCAGCAGCACCCCGCCGGGCGCGACCGCCGCGGCCGCGGCGCGCAGGATCTTCTCGCGCGGCAGGTCGGTGGGCGAGTGCAGGTAGCAGGCGGAGACCAGGTCGTAGGAGCCTTCGGGGAAGGACGCATCCAGGTCGTGCCGCTGCCAGTCGACGCGGCCGGCGACCTCCGCCGCCTTGGCGTGCCCGGCGGCGCGGTCGAGCGCCACCTGCGAGATGTCCGCGGCCGTGACCCGCCAGCCGCGGCCGGCGAGCCAGATCGCGTCGGCTCCCTCGCCGCTGCCGAGGTCCAGCGCCCGGCCCGGCGCGAGGTCGGCGGCCTCCTGGACCAGGACGGCGTTGGGGTTGCCGCTCCAGACCTGCGGCTTGTCGGCGTAGAAGGCGTCCCAGAACTCCACCGGGGAGGCGGGGATCTCTCCGGGCCGGCCGTGCCACCCCGATGCGTGCGACCCCGGCCCTCCGTGGGGCGTCCCGTGCGACGCCGACCCTCCATGGGGCGTCCCGCGCGAGGCCGGTCCGTCGTGGATCGAGGCGTGCGACGCCGGTCCGTCGTGGGGGGTGGCCTGCGCGGCGCGGCGGGCGGCGACCGCGCGGCGGGTCTCCTCGGCGATCAGGTCGAAGTTGATGGCGGCCGCCGCCCGCACTCCGCCCGCCGCCGCGGCGACGACCTGGTCGGTCACGCTGGCCGCGTTCCCCGCCACCCACACCCCGGGCACGCTCGTGGCACCCGTCGCGTCGGCCGGGATGCGGGTGCCGACCACGTGCCCGGCGATCTCCTGTTCCTCCACCTCCAGCCCCAGCCCCGCCAGCAGATCTGCGCGGGCGGTGAGGCGGGTGGCGACGGCCAGCGCCCGGCAGGCCACCACCCGGCCGTCGGCCAGCCTCAGCCCGGTGAGCGCGTCTCCCGCCACCTCCAGCCCCGTCACCTCGCCCTCGACCACCGTGACGTCCCGGGCGGCCAGTTGCTCGCGCTCCTCCTCACCGAGCCCCGGCCCGGTGTGCAGGAAGAGGGTCACGTCGGCGCTCCACTGCCGCCACAGCAGCGTCTGGTGCACGGCGAGCGGCCCGGTGGCCAGCACGCCGATGGCCTGGTCGCGTACCTCCCAGCCGTGGCAGTACGGGCAGTGCAGCACGTCGCGCCCCCACCGCTCGGCCAGCCCCGGCACCTCGGGCAGCTCGTCGACCAGGCCGGTGGTCAGCAGCAGCCGGTCCGCCACGACCGCGGACCCGTCCTCGAGCACCACCCGGAACCCGCCCTCGCCGAGGCGCTCGGCGGCCACGGCGGTGCCGGTCACGACCTCGCCGCCGTACCCGGCGACCTCCTCACGGCCGGTGGCCAGCAGCTCCAGGGGCGGCGTGCCCTCCCGCGTCAGGTAGGTGTGCACGCCCCGCGCCGGGGCGTTGCGCGGCCGGCCCCCGTCGATCACCAGCACCTTGCGGCGCGCACGGCCCAGCGTGAGCGCCCCGCTCAGCCCGGCGGCCCCGCCGCCCACGACCACCACGTCGTACTTCGCGTCCACAGCGCGACTCCTCTCGCATCCATCGGATGCGCCACTGTCCGCCCGGAGGCGCGCGTTTGACAAATATCGTTGCCGGAATGGCAAAGTGGCCGGATGGACCTCGAGGAGACCCTGCAGGCGGTGGGGCCGCGGCTGCGGGCGCTGCGCCAGGAACGCGGCGCGACGCTGGCGGAGCTGGCCCAGAGCACCGGCATCTCGGTGAGCACCCTGTCGCGCCTGGAGTCGGGGCAGCGCAAGCCGACCCTGGAGCTGCTGCTCCCGCTGGCCCGCGCCCACCAGGTGCAGCTCGACGAGCTGATCGACGCGCCGGTGACCGGCGATCCGCGGGTGCACCTGCGGCCGGTCAAGCACCACGGCATGACGTACATCCCGCTGAGCCGCCGGCCCGGCGGGCTGCAGGCGTTCAAGCA
Source organism: Nonomuraea sp. SYSU D8015 (assembly GCF_008065375.1). GTDB lineage: Bacteria > Actinomycetota > Actinomycetes > Streptosporangiales > Streptosporangiaceae > Nonomuraea. Next base: position 44,536 of record NZ_VJYI01000017.1, on the reverse strand, counting down.
GATCTACCCGCCGCACTGGCCGGGCTACGAGCCTGAGCAGCAGGTCCACGAGGGCTACGAGTGGCTGTACGTCCTGTCGGGGCGGCTGAGGCTGCTGCTGGGCCGGCACGAGGTGGTGCTGACGGCGGGAGAGGTGGCGGAGTTCGACACCCGCACGCCGCACGCCTTCGTCAACCCGGAGGCCGAGCCGACCGAGGTGCTGGCGTTGTTCGGGCCGCAGGGCGAGCGCATGCACGTGAGGGCCCGTCCTGCCGCCAAGTGAGGCGCGTGATCGGCGCCGAGGGCCTAAAGTCCCAGTGCGGAGGAACGCGTGACTCCGCTCGACTTGATCACATCGGCGGCAGGGGGTGCTCGATGCGGCGTGTGCGGTGGTGGTTGCGGAGATACTGGCCGGACGGCAATCCGCTGCGCCGGCGCGCCGATCGCCTGGAGGCCGCCGGGCTGCTGGTGGCGGTGCTGCTGGTGACGGCCTGCGTGTGGCCGGCGGTGGCGGCCGGGCGGCAGACGCACGACTCGGCCGCGGACGACCGCGGACGGGTCCGGGTGATGGCGACGTTACTGGCGGACGCGCCCGTCACGCACCTGTCGTTCGGCGCGGTCGCCGCCGGGCAGACCACGGCGGCGCGCTGGGCGACGCCCTCCGGCGAGCAGCGCACCGGGCAGGTACGCGCCCCGGCTCGGGCCAAGGCGGGCGCCCGCGTGCCGCTCTGGGTCGACGCCGCCGGGCGGCCGGCCCTGGCCCCGCCGGGCCGCCTAGCGCTCCAGGTGACGGCGGTGGCGACGGGGACGCTGGTCTGGGCGGTGTCGGCGGCGCTCGTGGCGGCGGCGTTCGCCGGGTTCCGCCGGCTGCTCGATCGCGCCCGGTACCGCGCCTGGGACGCGGCCTGGATCTCCCAGACCCGCGAGCGCCGCCCGTAGACCGCCGCCCCTGCCCATGCCCCTGGTCATGGATCCGGGAAGGTTTTTCTGGGAACCTGTCGATTCCGGCCTCACCCGCTTGTCGGTGTTGCACCGGGGCCGCTGGAGTGCGGCCGGCGACGACCCGAGAGCGGAGGCCGATGACGATGTCCACCAGAGGATTCGAGATCCCCGGCGTGTGCGCGGAGGTGGCGTGATGCCCCAGTACGCGGTGCTGCTGTACGAGCGCGTCCCCCCGGCCGACCTGCCCGAGGAGGTCCAGCGGGGGCACCTGGCGATGCCGGGCGAGGCGAAGGAGCTGGGCGGGCGGATCGTCTCGGGCATGGCGCTGGACCAGCCGGACACGGCCACCGCGATCCGCGGCGGCCTGGTGACGGACGGGCCGTTCATCGAGACGAAGGAGGTGCTGGCCGGGGTCTTCGTGATCGAGGCCCGCGACCTGGACCACGCGCTCGCCATCGCCAAGCTCACCCCGACCGTGCAGGGCGGCGTGGAGGTCCGGCCGCTCGTCGGCTACGAGGTGCTGGAGGAGAGCTGACCGCGGTCGAGGAGGCCGTCGCCGAGGCGCACCGCCGCGAGTGGGCCTTCGTGCTCGCTGCGACGGTGCGCGTGACGCGCGACCTGGACGCGGCCGAGGAGGCGGTGCAGGACGCCTACGTGCAGGCGCTGCGCACGTGGCCCCGCGACGGGGTGCCGGCGCGTCCGGGCGCGTGGCTGACCACGGCGGCCCGGCGCAACGCGCTCACCATGCTGCAACGCCGTGCGACGCTGCGGCGCAAGCTGCCTCTGCTGGTGGAGCCGGAGGAGGACGCGGGCATGCCTGAGCCGCGGGCCATCCCCGACGATCGCCTGCGGCTCATCTTCACCTGCTGCCATCCGGCGCTCTCCCCCGACGCGCGCGTCGCGCTCACGCTGCGGCTGGTGTGCGGGGTGGCGACGGCGGACCTCGCGCAGGCGTTCCTGGTGAGCGAGCCGACCATGGCCGCCCGGCTGACCCGGGCCAAGAAGAAGATCGCCGCGCGGATCCCGTACCGGGTGCCGGCGGGGGATCTGCCCGCGCGGGTGGACGCGGTGCTCACCGCGATCCACCTGCTCTACTCCACCGGTCACACCGCGCACTCGGGCCGGGAGCTGGTACGCGACGAGCTCACGGACCGGGCGCTGGACCTCGCGCGCCTGCTGCACCTGCTGTTGCCCGCCGAGCGGGAGGCCGCCGGGCTGCTGGCGCTGCTGCTGGTGCATCATGCGCGGCGGGCGACCCGTACCGACGCCGACGGCCGCCTGCTGCGGCTGGAGGAGCAGGACCGCTCGGCGTGGGACCGGGAGCTGATCGCCGAGGCGGACCGGCTGCTGGTGGCGACACTGCGGTCGGGGCCGCCGGGGCGCTTCACGCTGCAGGGGGCCATCGCCGCCGTGCACGCCCAGGCGCCCGGCTACGCGAGCACGGACTGGCCGCAGATCCTCATCCTGTACGGCGAGCTGCTGCGGATCTGGCCGTCGCCGGTCGTCGCGCTCAACCGGGCAGTCGCGCTGTCCATGGTGGAGGGGCCGGGGGCGGCGCTGGCCGAGGTCGAGGCGCTCGAACGCGACGGCCGCCTGGCCGGCTACCGCTACCTGCCCGCCACCAAGGCCGACCTGCTGCACCGCCTGGGCCGCGACACGGAGGCGGTGGAGGCGTACCGGGCGGCGCTGGCGCTCAGCGACAACGCGGCCGAGCAGGAGTTCCTCACCGAACGCCTCCGCGAGATCGGTTGACCGGCAGGGCAGGGGGCGCGGGATCGGCCGGCCGCCCGAGAGGTCGGCGCGAGATCGGCCGCCCACCCGAGAGGTCGGCGCGAGATCGGCCGCCCGCCCGCGAGGTCGGCGCGCGATCGGTCACCCGGCGGAGCGGTCGGCGAGGGGGCGGCGGCGGCCCGTCCACGTCGGCGAGCGCCGGTGGCCGCCAGGCACCGTCCGGCTGGTACAGGTTCGTGCCCGGCGGCACGATCTCGTCGATGCGGTCCAGCGTCGCGTCGTCCAGTGTCACCGAGGCGCCCTTGAGGGTGGCGTCCACCTGCTCCATCGTCCGCGGGCCGATGATCACCGACGTGACGGCGGGGTGCGTCGCGGGGAACGCCACGGCCAGCTCCGGCAACGTGCACCCGAGCTCCTCGGCCACCTCCGCGAGCCGTTCGACGCCTCCGGCTTGGTGACGTTCTCGGGGATCGACGGGTCGAAGCGATGGCGGTCGAGCAGCGAATACGGCGGCTGCTCGGTCCTGAACCGCTGCAGCCTGCGCCGTCCGGCCACGTGGTGCGCCTCCACGATCTCCTCGGCCGGGAACGTCGAGCAGCCGAACGCGCGGATCTTGCCCTGGGCGACCAGGTCGCCCAGCGCGCCGAGGGTCTCCTCGACGTCGGTCGTGTGGTCGGGGCGGTGGACCTGGTAGAGGTCGATCCAGTCGGTCTGGAGGCGCCGGAGACTGTCCTCGACCTCCTTGACGATCCACCGCCGCGAGTTCCCGTTCCTGTTGCGGCCCTGCCCCATCTGGAAGTGCACCTTGGTGGCCAGGACGACGTCGTCGCGCCGCCCGCGCAGCGCCTTGCCGACGATCTCCTCCGACTCGCCGGCCGAGTACATGTCGGCCGTGTCGATGAAGTTGATCCCCTCGTCGAGGGCGTGGTGGATGATGCGGGCGCAGTCGTCGTGATCGGGGTTGCCGACCGCGCCGAACATCATGGCGCCCAGGCAGTGGACGCTCACCTCGATGCCGGTGCCGCCCAGGGTGCGATAGCGCATGGTCATGGCGGGCAAGCCTAGAAGCTCGAGTCGGCTCTAGATCAAGCCCGCCAGGCGCCGGAGCGGGCCGCTTCCCTGACGAAGCCGGTGAAGTCGCGGGCGTCCCTGCCGAGCGCGTGCCGGACGCCGTCGGAGATGTGGGCGTCCAGGCCGAGCCGGATGGCGGCGACCACGTCGGCGTACTCCTTGGCGTCGCCGGCCGGCCATCCCTGCTCGACCAGCTCGGCTACGAACTCGTCGGGCGACAGCGGGACATAACGGATCTTCCGGCCAGTCACGGCCGAGATCTCGGCGGCGGCCTCCGCCATGGTGAGGGCGCGCGGGCCGGACAGCTCGTACGTGCGTCCGGCGTGGCCGTCCTCCGTCAGGGCGGCCACGGCCACGTCGGCGATGTCCTCGGCGTCCACGAAACTGGCCGCGCCGTCCCCGGCGGGCAGCCTGAGCTCGCCGGCCAGGACCGCCTCCCGGAAGAAGCCCTCGCTGAAGTTCTGCGCGAACCAGCCCGGCCGCAGGATCGTCCAGGGCACGTCGCCGCTCCGTACCGCGTCCTCTCCGTCGACGTGGGTCCGGCCCACGGCGCTGGACGGGTCCCCGTAGCCCGGCACGTCCACGCCGCGGCCCGACAGCAACACGAGACGGCCCACGCCCAAACGCGCGGCGCGTTCGGCGAAGGGGCGGGTGAGGAGCGCGCCGTCGAGCGGCACCACGTACGCCGCCGCGACGCCGTCGAGGGCGGCGTCCCAGGTGGCACGGTCGTTCCAGTCGAAGCGCACGTCAGCAGAGCGGGCGGCCACACGGACGTCCGCCCCGCGCGCCCGCAATCCGGCGGCGACCCGGCCGCCCGTCTTGCCCGTGCCGCCCACCACGAGAATCGAATGCATCGTCATGGGGCAAGTCAACGGGCATGCCGGGGCCGCGGGCCATACCTGTGCGGCTCGCACGCATGTCCGTGCGTCTCGGGGCGGTACGCGTTTCCGTGGCCGCCTTCCGGGCGTCTCGGGGCGGGACGTGATCTCCGGGCGACTCAGGTGCGGTTCGGGCAGGATGTGACCAGAGGGCGTTCTGCCTACGGCCCGGGCACGGCGCGACCCGCAGCCCTCTCGGGTGCAGGTCGGGCAGGGCGAGACCCGCGGCCTTCTCGGGTGCGGCTCGGTCAGGGCGAAGCCTGTCCGAGCTGTCTTGGCGGCGGCTCTGGCAGAGCGTGATCTGCGGGCGTCTAGGGTGGTGGCGTGGACGTGCTGGCCCGCTTGATGGACGGGGTGCGGGCGCGGGGGGCCGTGTTCGGGCAGGCGGTGCTGGACCCGCCGTGGTCGCTGCGGTTCGCCGTGGACGCGCCGCTGGCGCTGGTCGCCATGCTGCGCCACCGGGCGTGGCTCGTTCCCGGTGACGACCATGCGCCGGTGTCGCTGGGCACGGGGGACGTCGCGGTCGTCCGCGGGGAGTTCACCGTCGCCGACGACCCGTCCACGCCGCCGCGACACGTGGTCACGACCTCCGGCTACTGCGCCGAGGGCGTCCGGCCGCTGGCCGCCCGCACATGTGGCGACCGTCCGGATGCGACCGCCCTCCTCCTCGGCGGCGCGTACGGCGGCGGCGTCAGCGCGCGGCTGCTGCGGGCGCTCCCCCAGGTGCTGGTGGTCGGCGGGGACGATCGGCAGCGGCCGCTGCTGGACCTGGCGACCGGCGAGGTGACCAGCGACGTCCCGGGACAGCAGGTGGTGCTCGACCGGCTGCTCGACCTGCTGCTGGGCGCCACGCTCCGGAGCTGGTTCGACCGGCCGGGCGCCCGTGCCCCGGCCTGGTACCGGCCGACGGGCGATCCCGTCGTCGACCGTGCCCTCAGGCTGATGCACGACGATCCGGCCCATCCGTGGACGGTCGCGGGGCTCGCGTCCCGGACGGGAACGTCGCGGGCCGCGTTCACCCGCCGGTTCACGGCGCACGTGGGTGAGCCGCCGATGCGGTATCTGACCGGCTGGCGGATCGCGCTGGCGGCCGACCTGCTGCGCGAGAGCGACGCCACGGTGGCGGCCGTCGCCCGTCAGGTCGGCTACGCCAACGCCTTCTCGCTGAGCGTCGCCTTCAAACGCATCAACGGCATCCCCCCGACCCAAGGCCGCCCCCACCCCACTTCTTCCTGACCCACCGCCCTTCCACTTCACGACATCCCGTGGAAGGAGGAGCCGGGGCCCTTCTCGGCGGGCTGCCGGCCGTCACACGCCCCGGAAGCGTGCCGGCGGCCGCAGGACGCGCGGCGAAGACAGGACCCCCGCCGAAGACAGGACACGCGGCCGGAGACGGCACCGCAGCCGGGCGGGTGGCGGGGCCCGTGCGGCGGGGCCCGCACCCGAAGCAGGGCCCCGCCGCAGCGACACCCGCGCCAAGGCGAGGAAGCCCCGTGGCTGGACCGCTGGGCGCCGACTGCGCGGTACGACCGGGCCCAGCGCGACCCACCCGCCCAGACCGACGCCACACAACCCGCCCCAGACCGACGCGACCGCCCAGACCGACGCCACACAACCCGCCCCAGACCGACGCGACCGCCGAGCCCGTGGGGCGCGTGTCCAGGCGGGGTGGGCGAATAGGGCGTATCCGGGCGGGTGGGCGGCGGATCGGCCGGGTCCGGCCGGAGTGGGGCGGGTGGAGGCGGGGCCATGGGGGCGGGGCGATCCCGGGCAGGCGGGTCAGGAGTCCGGGTGCCGGTCCTCGTCGGTGGCGAAGCCGTCCAGGGTTTCGCGTTCCGCCAAGGTGCGCAGTTCCTCGAAGACGGTGATGTGGAGGCCGGCGGGGGCGTCGAGGCGGGCGTTCAGCGACTGCCACGGGGTGACCGTGGGCGGGGCGACCTCGGTCGCGCCCGCGGACACCAGGCGCTCGGTCGTGCCCCGGGCGTCGTCCACCTCGAATGCGACCCGGATCTTCGGGGCCACCTGCCGCCCCACCTCCACCTCGTCGATCATTTTCTTCTGCGCCGGGTTGGCGATCTCCAGGGTGGCCCTCCCGGCGTCCAGGATGGCCACCCTGGCACCGTCTCCGCTGGAGAACGCGGCCTGCTCGGGCAGCCCCAGGACGTCGCGGTAGAAGGCCAGCGCGGCCTCGTAGTCCTCGGCCTCCACCACCAGGCGGAGCTGACGGACGGGGCGGCCGCCCGCCGGATCGGTGTGCGTGCTCATGGATCTCCTTCGCGGAAAATGATCGTCCCCTGCACTCAACCCGCCGGCCCCATCCGTTCATCCCGGCCGGCGCGCGGCAGCCCGCCGAGCAGCTCGGCGAAGGTGGTGGCGAACCTGGCCGACCGGCCCGTCCAGTTCACCTCGTACAACGGCCCCATCGGCATCCGCAAGACCCGGGCGTGGGACCCGGCGAAGAGGGCGTTCGTCTGGGCCGAGGGCGACGTGGCCGTCTCCCGACGAACGCCGGCAGGCCACCCTGTTCAAGGACCTTAGCCGGCCACCGCGCGTCCGGTTCGCCGACCGCCGGACGGGCCGCAAAAGCGAGGTCGAGCTGCCCGTCGCGCTCGACCCCAAGAGGAACGTCGCCTACCTCGACACGCTCTCGCCCTCCTGGTCGCCGGACGGCCGGCACCTGCTGGTCAACGTCTTCGAGCACGGCGTCGGCGGCTTCCAGTGGACCTGGCACGTCCGCGGCCCGGCCGCCGCGGACGTGGGGCACGTTCACCCCGTCCGGCCGCCGTTTCGTCATCGCCTGCACCTCACTGGAGAAGGCGGCCTGCGTGTGAGACACGGCGACCGGCAAAGGCCGTCACCCGCATCAAGACCACCTTCAGCTCTTCGCGGGGCCCGGTGCTCGGCTGGTACGACGAGCGCCATCTGCTCGCCCCCACCGACCAGGGGTTCGGCATCGTGAACTTCAAGGGAAAGGTCGTCGAAACGCTTATCAAGGTCGGTAAGAATGACCATTTCCACCCTCGTTTAGAAGCGCGCGCCCGCAACTGAGGCCCCTTTTGCTCATTTTGACAACTTTCCCGGGAACCGCCGCTCCGGCCGGAAACGTCATTTGACCAAACGGGGTATCCGGGAAATTCGTCAGTAAGGGGGACGCTCATGCACGAGGTCTTCTACGGGATCTCCATCGTGTTGTTCGCGCTCGTCGCGTACATCGCGATCAGGACCCGGCTCGCATTGGTCCTCGCCCGGACCGCTCCCGCTCCGGCCTCGCGCCATCCCCTCGACCTCTATGAGGCGGCGTACCTGGCCGGCGGGCCCCGCCGGGTCGTCAACACGGCGCTCGTGTCGCTGGTCGCGCAGGGCGGGATCCGGGTGTCGAGCGAAGGGGTCGTCACGCCGGTGCAGGGCTTCCGGCCGGACGACGACACGCCGATCGAGCGGGCGGCCTTCAAGTACGTCAGGCAGGCTTCGGGCGGGCTCACGACGGCCCAGGTACGGCACAGCACGGTCGCGGACAACGCGATGCGGCGGCTGACCACGCCGCTGTGGCGGAACGGCCTGCTGATGTCGCCGGCCGACCGGGTGCGGGCGCGGCGGCGTACGAGGCTGCTGATGGTCTTCGGCGTGCTGGCGGCGATCGTGGCCGTGGCAGGCCTGGCCCTGCGCGGGCCGATCGGCGCGGCCGTGATGGCGGCCGCCGCCGCGGTCGTGGGCTTGGCCTGCTACGCCTGGCTGCGCCGCGCCATGACGAACCCGCTGACGAACGCCGGCAGGGCCGCGCTGGAGCAGGCGGACCTGCGCGGGTCGGCGGACGGGTCGTGGTCGAGCTCCGACGACATCAAGGTGGTGGCGCTGCACGGGCTGACCAAGCTGCCGGACCGGCAGCTGGCCGACACGCTGCAGCGCGACACCCGGATCCACCTCGCGTCCGGCGGGACCGCCGCGTGCTGCGCCCCGGGCCACTGCGGGTCGTACGGCCCCTCGTACGTCCCCGTCTACGACACCGGATCGTACGGCGGAAGCGACTTCGGCGGAGGCGGCGGCTTCTCCTTCGGCGGCGGTGACTTCGGCGGAGGCGGCGGGGGCGGGGGTTGCGGGGGCGGCGGCGGATGCGGAGGCGGCGGCTCCTGACGGCGGCTCCTGATGGGGGCCCGGCCGGGGGTCACGGCCTCCGGCCGGCGGCCGTCAGCCGCGACCGTACCGGTCCTCCGCCCGCCAGAAGTACCAGGAGCCGACGACGAGCGCGGCCACCGCCCAGCTCAGGCACGACACCCACACCATCTGCGGCGGCGTGTGCTTGACGATGAGGATGTCGCGCATCCACTCGATGTAGGAGGCGGCCGGGTTCAGGTACATGGCGGTGGCCACCCATTCGGGCAGTTGCGCGCTGTTGACGACCTTGTCGTGGATGGCGAAGAAGACGCCCGACGCGTACAGCCAGGTCCGCATGATGAACGGCAGCAGCTGGTTGAGGTCGCGCATGGACGCGCCCAGCCTGGCCAGGATCAGCCCCGCCCCGATGTTGAAGAGGGTCTGCAGCAGCAGCACCACCGGGATCATGAGCCAGAACCAGGTGGGCAGCTCGCCGGTGATCACCACGATGACCAGGAGCACCCCCATGGAGATCACCAGCTGCTGGAGCTCCTGGATCGTGTACGCCAAAGGCAGCGAGGCGCGCGGGAAGTGCAGGGCCCGGATCAGCGACAGGTTGCCGGAGATCGACTTGGCGCCCGCGGTGACGGTCCGCTGCGTGTACGTGAACACGAACATGCCGGTCAGCAGGAAGGCCGGGTAGTTGTCGATGTTCTTGCTGCCGCCCAGGATGAGGCCGAACATCACGTAGTAGATGGCCGCGTTGAGCAGCGGGGTGATGACCTGCCACAGCTGGCCGAGTGCCGAGCCGGAGTATTTCGAGACGTTGCGCGAGGTGGCGTACGTCAGGACGAAATGCCGCCGCTCCCACAGCTGGCGCAGGTAGACGGGGAACCGGGGGCGTGCTATGGCAGGACGGAGGCCGTACTTCTTGGCGAGCTCGGCCAGCGACCCGCTCTCCGGGGAAGCGTTTTCCAGTTGGCTCATGGGCACCTCGATGCTTTGCGGTCACCGCTCGCCCGGTGACCGGTGGGTCGTCAGCATTCAGATCATCCCTTGTCACCGGGGGTGTCAGTCCAGATTTCAACGGGAGCGTCGTGGAAGGGTCGGCCGGCCAGGTGCGGCCGCAGCGTCTCGTCGAGGGCGTCGCGCATGGCCTCGGCGAGAGGGCGCTCGCCGGTCAGCGCCCACAGGATGAGCACGCCGTTGTAGGTCACCTGGACCGCCCGGGCCAGCCGTCCGACGTCCGCCTCGCCCGCCAGCTCCCCCGCCGCCACGGCGGCGGACAGCAGGCCGGCGATCTCGTCGCGGGTGCGGCGGGCGTGCTCGGCGGCGTGCCCGCGGAACTCCGGGTCGGTCAGGTCGAGCTGCAGGAAGCCGAGGCTGTGGGCGAGCTCCTCCGGTGTGGAGACGCCCTCCGTCAGCTCGGCGAGCGCGGCGTGCAGGGCCTCCAGCGGCGAGCCGTGAACCTCGCGGGCCCGCTGGAACGGCAGGGGCACGGTCTCCGCGGAGTGGCCGGCGAGCGCCAGCAGCAGCCCGCGCTTCGAGCCGAACCGCTGCACCAGCGTGGCCGGGGACAGCCCGGCCTCCTGGGCGACCGCGGCCAGGGTGACGCCCTGCGGGCCGTGCCGCCCGACCGCGCGGGCGGCGGCCTGCAGTATGGCCTCGTCGCTGGTCGTGCGCGGCCTGCCCATGATCGCCTCCCCCTCGTTAGTGAATCGTGGTTCGTAAACTATCAGCCGAGGTCGGGCAGATGGCGGCGGGCGTGGCCGAGGAACGCCCGGGCGGCGGGGCTCTTCGGCCCGTCCGGCCGCCAGACCAGGCCCATCCTGGCGCGGGTGCTCGGCTCGGTGAGTGCCAGCACGTGCAGCTCGGACCTGGTCGCGGCGGCCGCCGACTCCGGCAGGATCGCCGTGCCGAGCCCGCGCGCGGCCAGCTCGCCCAGCACGTACGGCTCGCTGGCCTCGAATGACACGTGGGGCGCGAAGCCGGCCCGGGCGCAGACGTCCTCCAGCGCCGTCCGCAAGCCGGTGCCTATGGGCAGGCTGATCAGCGGCAGCCCGGCCAGCTCTGCCACGGTGATCGAGTCTCTGGCGGCCAGCTCGTGATCGCGGCGCACAGCCGCCACGAGCGCCTGGTCGACGACCACCTGCGCCTCCAGCCCCGGCGGGAGCGGGCCGCCGAGCCCGAGCAGGCCGAGGTCGAGCCGGCCGCTCAGGAGGCCGTCGACCAGCGCCTCGGGCTGGGTCTCCACGAGCGAGATCTCCACAGCCGGGTGGAGCTCGTGGAACGAGGCGAGCATGTCGGCCAGCCTGAGCACCGAGGGCGCGGTGACACCGGCCATGACGACGTGGCCGCGCAGCAACTCGGTGAACTCCTCCACGGCCTGCCGCATCCCGGCGACCGCGCCCAGCGCGGCCCGCGCGTACGGCAGCACGGCCTCGCCCACCTCGGTCAGCCGGACCGTGCGCCCCGTCCGGTCGAACAACGGCTCGCCGAGCTCGCGTTCGAGCTGGCGGACCTGCGCGCTCACGCCGGGCTGGGCGACGTGCAGGCGGGCGGCGGCCCGGGTGAAGCCGCCCTCCTCGGCGACCGCGACGAGATATTCGAGCTGGCGCAGTTCCATAGCCGGGCAGGTTAGCAACGGCCCACCGGCCCTCTTTCCGCACCTTCGTCACCGCTGTCTTCGACCGAATGTCCGCACTTCGGCGGAGGTCTTCTCGGGGATATACGGGGAGGCTGCCGAAGGGGCGGCACGGGCGGACGACGCGGCTAGCGGACGGCGGTCACGCCCGTCACCGCGAAGCGCTCGACGGTGGCGACGTGGCCGCCGGTGGAGGCCACGATGGTCAGCGTCCCGCCGGGCGCGCCGGTGAAGGAGACCCGGGCTGACCAGGGGGCGTTCTCGCCTCCGGCGCTCTGGCAGCACCGTTCGCCGAGGACCGCGCCGGCGTCCGGGTGGCGTACCTGGATCCTGATGCTCTCGTCCACGCCGGTGATGCGGCCGCCCACGGTCAGCGGGGAGCGGACGGCGGCGCCGTACTCGGGGACGGTGAGCGAGAAGGAGGTGTCGTCGGTGCCGACCACCTCCCACGGCGCGTCCGCGCCCGAGCCGTACCTGACCAGGTGCACGACGGCCGCCACCAGCGGGCGCGGCCCCTCCTCGGCGCGCAGCCCGACGTGCACCCGCGCGTGCCGGCCGTCGCGCACGGTCTTGACGGCCTGGTCGATCTCGGTGAAGCCGAGGAAGTCGCGGGTGAAGGCGAGCGCCGTGCGGCCGGGGTCGAGCCGCCAGGCCTCGCGGCCGTCCTCGCGGTGGGCGCGCTGCCACGCCGCCGCCTCCTCCTGGGTGGAGAACGGCCACAGCGGCTGGTAGCGGCCGGCGACCAGGTGATCCTCGGCGCCCGGCTCCGGTGGTGACGCGGCCGGGGTGGACGCGGGCGACGACGGGGGCGCGGGCGGCTCCGGTGTCGGCGAGTCCGCGGTCGGCGAGGCTGTGGTCGGCGGGTCTGTGGTCGGCGGGTCTGTGATCGTCGGGGAGGAGGCGGTCGCCGTCGCGGTCTCCCCAGGCGGCCGGTCGCCGCAGCCCGCGACGGCCAGCCCGAGCGCGAGCAGCAGCGGCAGTACGCGCTCGGTGCGTGGTGTCATGCGGCGCCTCCGGGGCGGGAGCGGGGGGTCGTGCCTATGAGAACGTACCCACGCAGGCGTCCCCCGTACAGGGACACGCCCGCGGAGGCACGTCACCCGCTCATGCTCTGGCAGCATGGGGGCAGCCGAGCGCGGGGGCGAGCGATGAAGAGGGTCATTGTGGCGGTGCTGGCCGGAGCGGGGATGCTCGCCGCCGGGCTGCTGACGGCGATGCCGTCCGGCTCGGCGGGCAACTCGGCGTGGCGGCTGGTCCACCAGGCGTCCTCACTCGCCTTCAGCGACGACCTCGTGGCGCTCGGCGAACGGGACGTGTGGGCGTTCGGCAGCCGGCAGATCGGCTACTGGCGGTTCGGCGCGACGGCCTACCACTGGGACGGCGAGCGGTGGGCGGACACCGGTCTGCCGACCAGGCCGGGCGGCTCCTTCATGACGGCCGGCGCCTCCTCCCCGACGAACGTCTGGGCCGTGACCAGCGGCGACGAAACCGGAATGGAGGTGCTGCGCTGGGACGGCCGCGCCTGGACGCCGCAGCCGAGGCCGCCGGTCTCCTCGGCCCAGGACCTGATCGTGCTGGGCGAGGACGACGTCTGGCTGTTCGGTGAGCAGAGCTGGCACCGCACCGCCTCCGGCTGGGCCGACGCCCACGTCCCGATGGTGGTCTCCAGCGCCTCCGCCCGTTCCGCGACCGACATCTGGGCGGTCGGCTGGGACCGCGCCGAGGGCGGCACTCCCCTGGTCGGTCACTACGACGGCAGGGCCTGGAGGCTCGTCCCGCTCGGCGAGGCCCTGCCGCCCTCCCCCACGCGCCGCTACTCGCTCGCCTCCGTGGCGGCCGGCGCCTCCGGCGTCGTGATCACTGCGAACGTCTTAGACGACACCACCCAGACCACCAAGCCGATCCTGCTCCACCGTACGGAGGACGGCTGGCGCACCGAGGCGGTGACTGAAGTGACCGGCCCCTGGCGGGAGACGTCCGCCCCCATCCCGGACGGCCGGGGCGGCCACTGGTTCCTCGGCTCCACGGACGTCAACGGCTACGACTCGGCCCTGGCCCACCGCTCCGCCGGCGGGGCCTGGACCGTGACCCCGGTCAGCCCGATCCCGGGCACGGCGGAGTTCGTCACCCTGGCGTCGGTCCCCGGCACCTCCCGGTTCCTCGCCACCGGCCAGATCGACTCCACGCCGGGCGTCTACCTGCACGACGCCGAACCGTAGACGCCCGCCGGGCGCCGATGCGGTAGCCTCGGCCCCGCACAAGATCACATGGACCCGGGGAGAGGCCGCCTGATGTTCCGTCTCCTGGCCGTGCTGGCAGCCGTGACGCCGGCCGTCTTGTCGTTGCTGACCCCCGGCGAGAGCTGCGGGTATTTCGCCTACACGCCTGCCGCCCACGAGTTCCCCGGGCCGAGCGTGCCGGCGACGGTCGTGTGGACGACAGGCGGGTGGGGCGCGGATCTCCTGCCCATGGTGCTCGCGATGCTCGCCCTGTGGGCGCCGCGCCGGTTCCCGGTCCTCGGCGCGTCCATGTCGGCCGCGGTGCTGCTCCTGGGCGCGCTGACGATCGTCATCCCGTACACCTCGCCCTGCGGGCCACAGAGCGGAGAGTGGCCGCTGCTGCTCTGCTACGCGATCGCCATCGTCGCCTGCCTCCTGGATCGCGACGACCTCCGCAATCGCATCGGCTTCCCCGACCGCCTGGCACGGGTGCCGGGCCGCCCGGTGAGGCGGGCGACCGCCCTCGCCTGGACCGCCGTCCTGTTCACCGCCTTCGGCCTCGACCTGGCCGCCACCATGCCCGTCTCCTCCACCGAGGACCTCGGCTGCCACGCCGAGCTGAAGGACACCTGGGCGCTGGTCCAGATGCACCTCTTCACGGCCGAAGCCGTCGGCGTTTGGGTCGGCGTGGCCGCGATCGGCGCCGTGCTCGTCCGGGGCCCGGCCGCGCTGTCCGCCGCCCTGGCGCTCCTCGTCCCGGCCCTTTACGAACCGGCCGCCCAGCTCGCCTCGTCCGCGCCGCACGGCTGCTCCGGCACCCTCGAACTGATCGCCTGGCCCTATGGCGCCGCCGCGGCCCTGGGCGTGGCGGCCTGTCTCGCCGCGACGGTCCCCGTCCGCCGAGAGCCCTCCTGACCAGGCCTGACGCGCAGGTCTTGGGGGCGTTTGCGCGGGTAGCGTCCAACCATGGCCACCTTCGACCTGACCAGGATCCGCGCAGTCGTCTTCGACACCGATGGCGTGGTCACCGACACGGCACGCGTGCACGCGGCCGCGTGGAAACACGTCTTCGACGGCTTCCTGCGGGGCCGCGGGGCGGCGTCGTTCGACATCCGCGCCGACTATCTGACCCACGTGGACGGGCGGCCGCGGCTGGACGGGGTGCGGACGTTCCTGGCCTCGCGCGGCATCTCGCTGCCCGAGGGCGGCCCGGACGACGAGCCGGGGGCGGCCACCGTCCACGGGCTCGGGCGGGCCAAGGACGCGTTGTTCGTCAAGGCGATCGAGCAGCACGGCGTGGCGGCGTTCCCGTCCACCGTGACGCTGCTGCACGAGCTGCGGCGGCGCGGCTGCCGCACGGCGGCCGTGTCCGCCAGCAGGCACTGCCGGGCCATCGTGTCGTCGGCGGGGCTGCTGCACCTGTTCGACGTGCTGGTGGACGGCAATGAGGCCGCCGAGCTGAGGCTGGCGGGCAAGCCGGATCCGGCGCTGTTCCTGGAGGCCGCGCGCCGCCTGGAGCTGCCCGCCGCCGAGGTGGCGATCGTGGAGGACGCGCTGCCGGGCGTGACGGCCGCGCGCAGGGGCGGGTTCGGGCTGGTCGTCGCCGTGGACCGGGGCGGGGCGCAGGCGGCGGCCATGCGGCAGGCCGGGGCCGACGTCGTCGTCGGTGACCTGGCCGACGCGGGCGTGACGGGGCGCGTGCCCGTGAGGCGGCGATGAGCGCCTGGACGTTCACCTACGAGGGCTTCGATCCGGCCGGAGAGGGGCTGCGCGAGGCGCTGTGCACGCTGGGCAACGGCAGGTTCGCCACTCGGGGCGCCACGCCGGACGGTGAGAGGCGCACGCCGGGAACGTACGTGGCGGGCTGCTACAACCGCCTCGACTCTGTCGTCGCCGGACGTACCGTGACGAACGAGGACCTCGTCAACCTGCCCGACTGGCTGCCGCTGACGTTCGCCACTCCGGACTCCGGCTGGTTCGCGCCCGAGCGGGCCGAGCTGCTGCGCTACCACCACGAGCTGGACCTCTGGAACGGGGTCCTGGTGCGGGAGCTGCGCTGTCGCGACGGCGCGGGCCGCATCACGGCGGTGCGCCAGCGCCGGATCGTGTCGATGGCCGACCCGTACCTGGCGGCGATGGAGACCGCGTTCACCGCCGAGAACTGGTCGGGGCCGCTGCGCGTGTGCTCCATGCTGGACGGGCGGGTGGCCAACGAGGGGGTGGCGCGCTACCGGGACCTGCGCGGCGACCACCTGACCCACCACGAGACCGGCACGCAGGACGACATCGCCTGGCTGACCGCCGTCACCTGCTGCTCCCACATCGTCATCGCGATGGCCGGCCGGATCGACGCTCCGCCGGCGCCGCACTCCCTGCACCGGGAATCCGGCCGCATCGTCTCCGAGCACGTACTGGAGCTGGCCGAGGGGCGGCCGGTCACGTTCACGAAGACCGTGGCGCTGACCACCTCGCGCGACCACGCCAGCCACGACCCCCGCTCGACGGCCCTGCGTCACGTACGCCGCGCCCCGCCCTTCGACGAGCTGCTGGCCCGCCACGCGGCCGCCTGGGAGCGGCTGTGGCGGCGCGCCCGGCTCGACGTGGACGGGTCCGAACTGTCGCAGATCGTCCACCTGCACATCTTCCACCTGCTGCAGACCCTCTCTCCGCACACCGCCGACCTCGACGCGGGGGTGCCCGCCCGCGGCCTGCACGGCGAGGCGTACCGCGGGCACGTGTTCTGGGACGAGCTGTTCGTCCAGCCTTGGCTCGATCTGCGCTTCCCCGAGATCTCGCTCGGCCTGCTGCGTTACCGCTGGCGGCGGCTCCCCGAGGCCAGGGACGCGGCCGCGGAGGCCGGGTACGACGGCGCGATGTTCCCCTGGCAGAGCGGCAGCGACGGCCGCGAGGAGACCCAGACCCTGCACCTCAACCCCAACTCGGGCCGCTGGCTGCCCGACCACTCCCACCTGCAGCGGCACGTCGGCCTGGCCATCGCCTACAACGTGTGGCAGCACTACCTGGCCACCGGCTCGATGCCGCCGTGGTGCGCCGAGCTGCTGATCGACATCGCCAGGTTCTTCGCCTCGATGGCGGTGCTCCACGGTGACCGGTACGAGATCCGCGGCGTCATGGGCCCCGACGAATACCACGACAGCTACCCGGGCGCCGACCGGCCGGGCCTGGACAACAACGCCTACACCAACGTCATGACCGCCTGGCTGCTGATGCGCGCCCAGGAGACCGCCGCCCTGGTCCCCGACCAGTCGCCCGCCTCGGCGGAGCTGGACCGCTGGGACGACATCAGCCGCCGGCTGCGCGTCGACTTCCACGACGGGGTCATCAGCCAGTTCAGCGGATACTGCCACCTGGAGGAGCTCGACTGGGGCCGCTACCGCGGCGTGCGGCGGCTGGACCGGGCGCTGGAGGCCGACGGCGACGACGTCAACCGGTACAAAGCGTCCAAGCAGGCCGACACCCTGATGCTGTTCTACCTGCTGACCGCCGAGGAGCTGCACGGCATCCTGGAGCGGCTCGGCTACGCGACCGACCCGGACCTCATCCCCCGTACGGTCTCCTACTACCTGGAGCGCACCAGCCACGGCTCCACGCTCAGCGCGGTCGTGCACGCGTGGGTGCTGGCCCGCTCCAACCGGGCGCAGTCCTGGCTGTTCTTCACCGAGGCCCTCTACAGCGACATCAAGGACATCCAGAACGGCACCACCGCGGAGGGCATCCATCTCGGCGCCATGGGCGGCACGCTCGACCTGCTGCAGCGCTGCTTCCTGGGCATGGAGCTGCGGCGGGACGGGCTGCTGCTGGATCCACTGCTGCCCGGGCAGCTGGGGCTGCTGTCCATGCCGATCCGCTACCGCGGGCGGCAGATCTTCATCGACGCCGACAACCACGAGGCACGCATCAACGGCACCGCACGCCGTTTCTACAGACGGGGGGAGACGACCATGGCCGGCACCGGCGATCTCGGACGACGCATCATTCACCACCGCAGGCGGCTCGGAATGACCCGCGAGGAGGTCGCCGAGCGCGCCGACATGTCCCCGGGCTACCTCAAGTATCTGGAGGAGAACCCCGACACGCCGGACACCGGCGCCCTCTACCGGCTGGCCGACGCCCTGCACACGACCGTGGGCGAACTGCTCGGCGGCGGCAGGGAGCGGCCGCCCGGGCGCGGCCCGGCCATGGCCCATCCGACGCTGGAGGTGCTCGACGAGGAGGAGTGCCGGCGGCTGATCGAGCCGGGCGGGATCGGGCGGGTGGCGTTCAGCGGCTCGCACGGGCCGACCGTGCTGCCGGTGAACTACAAGATGCACAAGGGCGCCATCGTCTTCCGCACCGCCTTCGGCGGGCCCATGGACCGGGACCTGCGTACGGGGCTGGAGGGGGTCGACATCGTGATCGCCTTCGAGATCGACACGTTCGACGAGATCAACCGGGAGGGGTGGAGCGTGCTGGTGCAGGGGCCGGCGCACCATGTTCCGGAGGAGGAGGTCGAGGAGGTGGCCGCCTGCGGCGTGACCCCGTGGGCGGGCGGCGAGCGGGAGCTCTACGTCCGCATCGCCCCGCACCAGATCAGCGGACGCCGCATTCACGGCTTGTAGAACGCCGGCCCGTCCGACGGTCGCACGTTCACGCGCGACGACGCCGACGGGCTCGGCGTCTCAGCGGCAGCCGGTCGCGCCGAACGCCAGGAACTGCGTGGCCTCGTCCGGGTGGAAGTTGTCGTCCGAGCCGATCACGAGCGTGCACTCGCCGCTCGGCAGGCGCGGGCCCCAGGCCATGCTCTCCAGGTTCTGCGCCGGCGGGAGCACCTCGCTCAGGTCGTGTACCAGGCGCTTGGCCACCGGCCGGTACGGCCTGCCGCCGGACAGCGAACGCCGGTCGAGGACGTCGGTGGCGCCACGCAGGTCGATCTCGTACAGCCGCACCTTGTAGCCGACGCCCGGGATCCAGGACCGTTCGAGGGCCAGGTAGCGGAACTGGTCGATGGCCAGGAGCTCGGACACGCCGCTGTCGGCCTCGGCGGAGGGCGGGACGGGCGCGACCGGCAGCGGGTCGAGCGGGTAGACGAACTGGGCGTGCAGCCCGCCGAGGCGGTTCCACACGGTCAGCCGGACGGGCGCGCCCTGCTCCAGGGTCGGCGGCGGCCCGTCCTCGTAACGCGGGCCCTCGGTCACGGCGGTGATCGTACGGGGCGTGACGGCCAGCCCCTCGAAGCCGAAGTTGCGCCGCGGCCCGCGTTCGACGGCCGTCAGCCGCAGGTTGCGCGGCAGCCGCAGCTGGCCCAGGTGCCGGCCCTGGAGGTCCATGCTGCGGACGGCCGGCATGGAGAGCGGGATGCCGGGGTTCCTGGCGTCCGGCCGGTCGCCCTCGTCGCCCCACAGCAGCCGGCCGCTCCACCTGTCGAACCTGATCGTCTCCGGGTCCGCCGACCACGGCCGGCCGTATCCCGGGTACGGCGTGCCGTCGGCCCTGGTGAGCGTGGTCACCCCGGTCAGCCGCACCCTGGTGAGCTCCCCCGACACCGCGTCGAAGTCGAGGCGGCCGGTGTAGAAGCGGGCCGGGTCGTAGCGCCACCGGTCGTCGGAGATGAAGTACCAGGTGCCGGTGCGCGGGTCGCGGTCGATCCCGGACAGGCCGCCGACGGCGGTGCCCTCGAACCGCATCAGGTGCGGCAGCCGCTCCTCCCCCAGGAAGCGTGTGATCCGCACCGGTTCGCGGCGCCCGGCCGCCGAAGCCGGTTGGGCGATATTCGCCACCACCATTGCGAATGCGATGGAAACCGCCATTATTCTCCGCGAAAGAGCCATTTACTCCCCCACTGTCGAAGGCCGCCGAGTGAACTGCCGGAGCAAATGAAATCGCGAATTCAGAGGGAAGTCCATGCAGGTGGAAAGCCTGGTGAACGCACCCCGCACACAAAAGGGGGCGAATTCCCATAACCAGGAAATAAGCCGGTCAGAGGCCGGCGGCCGGGGGATCAATCGTGCCGGCGATTCCGTCGAGAATGAGCCGCAGGCCGTGGGAGAACGCCTCGTCACTGGCCGGCGCGCCGGCCTCGCGCACGCCGGCGACCGTGAGGGGGAACTCGGCGGCGTACGCGGCGAGGTCCGGGGCTTCGCCGCCCGTCCGCCGTTCGCCGCGGGCCTGCTCGTTCAGCACGAACCCGAGGGTGTAGTGGCTGAGGGAGGAGATCGCGTGCAGCCCCTGCCCGGGGGTGAAGCCCAGGCCGGTCAGGATCTCGAGCTCCTTCTCGAAGGCCCGGGCCACCGTGGGTCCCGGGTCGCCGCCGGCGACCAGCCGCGCCCCGTCGCGGTGGCTCAGCAGCCGGCGCCGGTAGCGATGCGCCCGTCGGGCGAGCCACTCCCGCCAGCTCTCGCCCTCGTGCGGGCCGCCCATGTCGGGGGCGAGCAGCTCGCGGGTCATCTCGTCGAGCAGCTCCTGCTTGTTGCGGAAGTGCCAGTAGAGCGCGGGGTTCTGCACGCCCAGGCGGGCGGCCAGGCGGCGGACGGTCAGGCCGTCCAGCCCCACCTCGTCGAGCAGCTCCAGCGCGGCGCGGACGACGGTCTCGCGGGCCAGTCCCTTCTGTGCCATCGCCCGCCACCTTAACATCGCTAAGGGCGGAGTCAGGGGTTTGGTGGGGGCGACGTCCAGCCCGCGCCTGCGGACGGGAAGGGCCGTCTGCGGCGTCATCCGGCTCCGGCGGCACCGCGGGAAACCCGCGGGCGGGTTTGCCGGCCGATGTGAACGTCGCCCATATCTTGGACCGCCCCGCCGCACCCTCCGGTTCCATGTCCGTACGGAAAAGTACGCCAAGGGACGATGCCGCACCCGGGATGCGCGCCACCCGGGCTTTCATGATCACGTTGCTGTTCCGGCCGGGATGTGCCTACGATGCCGCAGCGCTTGATCGCCTCCATCCGGCTCGGCAAGCGCCTGTCCGGGTCCCCGCCTGACGCACGGCGAACGGCGACCCGTCACCACCCACCCGCGCGCGGGCTGCTCCGGCAGCCTCTTCGGCGCGCCTTCTGATCGATTGAGAGGAAACACGCATGATCGGCATGCCCGAGAACGGCCCGGCCCCGCGATCAGTGGGGGCGGACGGCCTGCCCAGGCAGTTCGCCAGGACCCGGCGGTTCAGCCTCGGCGCCCCGTCCGCGTTCACCGTCTCGGCGGACGGCGCGACGGTGCTGTTCCTGCGCAGCCGGGGCGGCGACGACCCCGCCGCCTGCCTGTGGGCCCTGGACGTGGAGTCGGGCGCCGAGCGGCCGCTGGCGGACCCGTCGGGCGGGATCGCCGCGTACGCCACCGACGAGGCGGCCGGGCTGGCGGCCTTCGTGTCGGCGGGACGGCTTCGGGTCGTGGACGTCGCCGAGGGGAAGGTACGCGAACTGCCCGCGAACGGCGTGGTGAGCGATCCGCGCCCGGATCCGACCGGCCGGCGCGTCGCGTACGTCAGCGACGGCGGCGCCCTCCGCGTGATCGGCGTCGACGGCTCCGGCGACCGCCTGATCGCCGAACCGGACGGGCCCGAGGTCAGGTTCGGCGTCGCGGAGTACGCGGCGGCCGCCTCGATGGGGCGCACGCGCGGCCACTGGTGGTCGCCGGACGGCGCTCGGCTGCTGGTGGCCAGGGTGGACGAGGGCGACGTGGCCCTGTTGTACGTGACCGACCCGTCGGAGCCCGCCCGGCCGCCGCGCGCGGTCCGCTACCCGGCCGCCGGGACCGCCAACGCCGAGGTCACGCTGTGGATCGCCGGGCTGGACGGCAGGCGCGTCGAGGTCCGGTGGGACCGGGCGGCCTTCGAGTACGTGACGGCCGCCGGCTGGGACGCCCACGGCCCCTACCTGGCCGTGCAGAGCCGGGACCAGCGCAGGGTACGCACGCTCGGCGTCGACCCGGACTCCGGGCGTACCGCGCTGCTGGCCGAGCAGCACGACGCGCACTGGGTGCACCTCGCCGGCGGCACGCCGTCGCGTACGGCGGCGGGCGCGCTGGTGGCCCACGCCGACCTGGACGGCACCCGGCGGCTCGCCGTCGACGGCGTCCCCGTCACCCCGCCCGGGCTGCAGGTGCGCGAGGTGCTGAGCGTGGACGGCGACGCGGTCCTGTTCACCGCCTCCACCGACCCCACCGAGACGCACCTGTGGCTCTACCAGCCGGAGAACACCGGCACGCGCCCGCCCGCCGCGGCGCCGGAGACGCCGGAAGGCGTGCCGGGCCCCGGGCAGCCGGGCACCGCCCCGGAGGCGAGCGAGCGCACGCCCGGCCTGCGGCGGCTCAGCGTCGAGCCGGGCGTGCACACCGGGGTGTGGCGGGCGGGCACGCTGGTGCACGTCGCCCGCACCCCGACCCGCCCCGGCGCCACGACCAGGGTCCTGCGGCCGGGCCGGCCCTCCGTGACCGTGGCCTCGCTCGCCGAGCGGCCGGTGCTGGACCTGCGCGCCATCCCGCTCACCACCACCGAGCGCGAGCTGCGCAGTCACCTGCTGCTCCCCTCCTGGCACCGCCCGGGAGACCCCAGGCTGCCCGTGCTCGTCGACCCGTACGCGGGCGCCGCCCTGCAGCGCGTCACCGCCGAGCAGGCGCCCATGACGTTCGTCTCCCAATGGTTCGCCGAGCAGGGCTTCGCCGTGCTGATCACCGACGGCAGCGGCACCCCGGGACGCGGCCCGGACTGGGAACGCGAGGTCCACGGCGACCTCTGGGGCCGGCCGCTGGCGGACCAGGTCGCCGCCCTCCACGCGGCCGCCGCCCGCCACCCCGAACTGGATCTGGACAGGGTCGCCATCCGCGGCTGGTCCTTCTCCGGGACGCTGGCGGTGATGGCGGTGCTGCGCCACCCCGACGTGTTCCACGCCGCCGTGGCGGGGGCGGGGACGAGCGACCAGCGCCTGTACGACACCCACTGGCGGGAACGTTTCCTCGGCCACCCCGACCGGCACCCGGAACGCTACGAGGCCTGCTCGCCCCTCCCCGAGGCGTCCCGGCTGTCGCGGCCGCTGCTGCTGATCCACGGCCTGGCCGACGACAACGTCTTCCCGGCCGGAACCCTGCGGCTGTCCGCAGCGCTGCTGGCCGCCGGCCGCCCGCACGAGGTGCTGCCGCTGTCCGGGGCCGCGCACGCGCCCACGTCCGACCCGGCCGTCTTCGAGGGCCTGCTCCTGCACCAGCTCGGCTTCCTCAGGAGGCACGGTCTAGTGGGTTGACCACGAACGTTCACCGGGTCGGTAAGGCGCCGCTCCGGGATGCGCGGTGGGGCGCTGACCGGTCAATCTCAATGCACGCCTGTTGTCATTGAGCGAGGTGCCTGGATGGCGAAACCGGTCAGCGCACGGCGGTTGAGTGAAGATGATGGGTGCCGGTTGCAGCAGATCGTGCGCCGGGGGCAAGCACGACTCGATCCGGGCACGCCGGGCAAAGATCATCATGGCATCGCGTCCGAGTCTCCCGCTCCAGCGACCGCGCGACTGGTCGCGGCGCATGAAGACACCGTGCGGGATGTGATGCATGCCTTCAACGAACGGGGGCCGGCCGCATTACCTGCAGCAGCCACACGCCACGCCGGAAAATCAGGTCGGCCTCGCCGAGCGGGAGCGTGTCGACGGCCTTGAGATCCTCTGGCCGCCCCACGTAGGGCACGGTCACGCGGCCGGTCAGGGTCCACAGCGAGACGGTGCGGGCATCGCGGTTCCAGCTCATCAGGCGCGCGTCGTAGGCGACGGCGTCGTGCGGGCGGAACACGTGTGCGCGCTTCTTGGTGGCGCGCCGGTTGGCGTAGGCGCCGGCCACCCTGGCAATCGCCCGCACCGCCGCCTGCGCGCCCAGCGCGGCGAACTGCGCGCGCACCGGATAGTGGGCAAGCCGGTGCAGCTCCACCACGGCGAAGGTACGCTGCTGCCAGGCCAACTGGGAGACGAAGGTCGCCGCCTCATTACACACCTTCACCGCCGCTGTGAGGGCATCGGCCTGTGCGTCCTACGTTCAGAGGAACGACCGCCTCGGCGCGATCGGCGGCACCCTCACCATCGACGCCAGACCGGGCGCGGGGCTCCGCCTGCACGGCGACATCCCGAAGGTCGCCCGGCTGGGGCCGACTGCCGGGAGGTGAGCACACTCTGCTAGGAAAGACGCCCATGTCGCCCTTTTCCGAACCCGTCTCCGGATCCGTCTCCGAACCCGGCTCCGAACCCGTCCCTGCGCCGGACATCGTCGCCAGGCTCCGCGCCGCCGGCTGCGTGTTCGCCGAGGAGGAGGCGGAGCTGCTCGTCGCGACCGCGCGCACCCCCGGCGAGCTGGCCGCCATGGTGGAGCGGCGGGTCTCCGGGGAGCCGCTCGAGCACGTGCTGGGGTGGGCCGCGTTCTGCGGGCTGCGGCTGGTGGTGGAGCCCGGGGTGTTCGTGCCGCGGCCCCGTACCGAGTTTCTGATCGGGCAGGCCGTCGGCCTCGCCCGCGACCTCCCCGGCACCCCGGTCGTCCTCGACCTGTGCTGCGGGACGGGCGCGATGGGCGCCGCGCTGGCCGCCGACCTGGCACGGCCCGTGGAGCTGCACGCCGCCGACCTCGACCCCGCCGCCGTGCGCTGTGCCCGCCGCAACCTCCCGGACGGGCACGTGTACGAGGGCAACCTGTACGACCCGCTCCCGGCCGCACTGCGTGGGCAGGTGAACATCCTGATCGCCAGCCCGCCGTACGTGCCGTCCGCGTCGGTCGGGCTGCTGCCTCCCGAAGCCCGCCTGTACGAGCCGCGCGTGGCGCTCGACGGCGGCGACGACGGGCTCGACGTGGTACGGCGGGTGATCGCGCAGGCCCCGGACTGGCTCGCGCCCGGCGGCCACCTGTTCATCGAGACCAGCGAACGCCAGGCGGCCGACACCGCCCGGGCCATGTCGCGGGCGGGCCTGGCAGCCCGCGCGACCAGCTCCGACGACCTGGACGCCACCGCCGTCATCGGCACCCGCCCCACCGCCTGAGCCACCGCCGTCATCGGCACCCGCCCCACCGCCCGAGCCACCGCGGCCCCGGGCGGAGCCGCGTCCCGGGCGCGTGGTGCTGTGGAGTCGGTGCAGGCCGGCGTCGAGCGGGACGACCAGCCCCGTGGGCGGGGTCGCCGTCAGGCGTGGCGGGCGGGTGTCCCCCCGCGGGCCGTCGTCAGAGGGTCGTCGGCAGGACCGGGCGGCCGCGTACGCCGGGGTCGGCCGCGAAGACGGCGCCCGCCTCAGGTTGCTCAGACCGGTCGACGTCCAGCGCCGAGGTGGTGATGAACAGCCGGTCGAGGTGCTCGCCGCCGAAGGCCACCGCGGTGACCTTGCGGACGGGCAGGCTGATGACGGCGTCGAGGCGGCCGCCGGCGTCATATCGGTGCACGGCCCCGCCCTGCCACAGCGCCACCCACACCCCGCCCTCGGCGTCGACCGTCAGCCCGTCGGGAGCGCCCCGCCCGGGATCGACGACCGCGAACGGACGCCGCCCCGACAGCCCGCGCTCCGGGTCGTAGTCGAGCACGTCCACACGCCCGGTCGGGGTGTCGGCGTAGTAGGCGCGGGAGCCGTCCGGGCTGAAGTCGAACCCGTTGGAGATCGTCACCTCGGGCAGCACCACCCGCAGCGTGCCGTCCGGCTCGGCCACGTAGAGCGAGCCGCGCCCGGGGCTCTCGTCGTAGGCCATGCTGCCGATGTAGAAGCGGCCGTCGGGGTCGCAGCCCCCGTCGTTCATCCTGACCCCGGGGTCGGTCCAAGCCTCGCCCAGGGAGCGCAACGGCGCGTCGAGGTCGTCGGAGTCGGCCAGGAGCAGCTCGCGCTCGGCAGCGACCAGGTAGCCGCCGGACACGCGCGGCCGCACGACCGCGGCGACCTCGCCGACGTGGCGGCGGCGCACCCCGCCCTGCGAGTCGATCGCGAGCACGTCGCCGGCCAGCATGTCGACGCATCGCAGCCCGCCCCAGCGGCTGGACCACACGGGCCCCTCCCCGTGCTCGGCGACGGGGTCGGTCATGGTGTACGCGGCGATGGTCATGCCGTTCTCCTTGGCGTCCCTGGTGTCACGTACGGATCATGTTCTCAGAAACGTCAGTAGGCGACCGTGAACCCGGCCCGGCGGTGCCTGGGCCGTTCCGCCTCGTCCAGCAGCGCCACGGGGCGCCGCGAGCAGTCCCACCAGGACGAGCGTCCCCACAGCCATGGCGAGCGGGCCCGGCGGGAGGAGGCGGGCAGCAAGGGCGCCGGGAATCACGCCCGTCATCCCGGAGGCGGCGAGCACCAGGAGCCAGGCGGCGACCAGTGCGAAGCCCAGCCCCGGTGACCCTCTGCATCAGCGCCCGGCGAAGACGGCCGCCAGAACCGGAAGCAGCCCTGTCACAACCCGAGGGCGACGTGGCGGACGTCAGTGAACTCGGCCAGGCCCAGGCCGGCACCCTCGCAGCCGAGCCCCGGCTGCTTGGCGCCGCCCATGGGCGCGTACGCCACGCTGGGGAGCGCTGTCGAGCACCTCCTCCTCGTCACGGAATCGGAAGACGGCAAGCACCGTTGGGATGCCGGCGCCGGCGAGAATCTCCTCCAAAGCGCCGGGACCTTCCCATCCCGGTCTCGGATCAGACAGCGGGTGACCGCCAAGATGTACTGGCGCCGCCCCGTTCAGAGTGGCGGTGCCGAGGAAATCGCAGGCCGGCAGGGCGTCGGTTTGCGACTGCAGGCCGCTGCTCTTCCCGCAGAACTCAAGGAGGGCGAATGGATCATGGGTGTGGAGGCTTGGTGCTCGCGGGCAGCGCGCCGACATCGGCTGCGAACCTCCGTGATCTCCTCAGGTCGCCCGTAAGAGGCAGCGTTCCTCCGGCGCTGGGGCCGGTGGGCACGTGATGCATCCCCTCTTTTCGTTGCGCTGTCAGCCCACGATCAGGTGCTCCTGGGGCAGTACGTAGCGGCGGTCACGCTCGCGCAGCGCCAAGGCCGAGCCCAGCGTGAGGGGACCGGTCCGGCCGATGAACATCAACACGATCAGCAGCAGCTGCCCCGCCGCAGGAAGGCCGGCGGTGATACCCAGGGACATGCCGACCGTGCCGAAGGCCGAGATGGCCTCGAACAGCACCTGATCCAGCGCATGGGGGCTGATCACCACCAGAAGATAGGTGGAGATCGCGACCAAGCTCACCCCCAACAATGTGATCGCGATGGCTTGGCGCTGGGCGGTGGCGGGGATCTGCCGGTGGCCGATGTTCACATCGGCGTACCCGCGCATCTCGGTCCACACCATGAAGATCACCAGTCCGAGAGAGGTCACCTTGATGCCGCCCGCGGTGCTTGCGCTACCGCCGCCGATGAACATCAGTAGGTCGCTGACCAGCCAGCTGGAGGGATTGAGCTGGGACAGATCGACGGTGTTGAACCCGCCGGTGCGCATCACGGTCAGGAAGAAGCTGGCAAGGAGCTTGTCCCAGTCGGCCAGCGGCCCCATGGTGCGGGGGTTGTTCCACTCGGTGGCCAAGAAGATCAGTGTGCCGGCCACGAGCAGCACGGCGGTGACGCCCACGGTGATGCGGGTGAGGACCGACCAGCGTCTGGGATGGCGCCACTGCCGCCACAGCTCGAACACGACGGGAAAGCCGAGCGCGCCCGCGAGGACGGCCAGCGCGATGGTCAGGCAGATCCATGGGTCGGTGGCGAAGCGCACCAGGCTGTCGGGCCATAGGGCGAAGCCGGCGTTGTTGAAGGCCGACATCGAGTGGAACGCGCCCAGATAGATGGCGCGGCCCAGGTCATGGTCGTAGGCGGTGGCGAACCGGACGGTCAGCACGATCGCCGCCATCGCCTCGATCGTCAGCGTGAACAGCACCACGTTGCGCACCACGCGGCGCAGGTTCGGCGTGCCCAGCGCCTTGCTCTCGGCTTGAGCCAGCAGCCTGGCGCGCAATCCCAGGCGGCCCGAGACGAGCAGGGCGAACAGCGTGCCCAGCGTCATGATGCCCAGCCCGCCGGCCTGGAACAGCAGGGCGATCACGACCTCACCGAACGTCGACCACGTGGAGGCGGTGTCGACCACGACCAGGCCGGTCACGCAGACTGCCGAGGTGGCGGTGAACAGGGCGGTCAGCCAGTCGACCGAACCCGGCGTGTCAGTGGAGACCGGCATCTTCAGCAGCAGCGTGCCGATGAGGATGGTCAGGGCGAAGACGCCGACCACGACCTGCCCGGGATGCTGAAACCTGCCGAAGAGACCGGTGAATCCGAGGGCCGGCCCGCCCCGCTCCCTGCGCACCCTCATTCCGGTCTCACTCTCGGACGCAGCCGGCCGACGCGGTCACGGGAACGAGCCGCCACGAACGTGGTGAGCCTTCAGAAAGCCTTGGCACGTGAACCGCCCGCAGGATCGGCAGGCGCATGATCAGCAATGCGACCACAGACGACCCACCTGCGCAACCGCCATCGCGCCCAGACGATGGGCGACACCACACGAGCTCAGGCACCCCGGCGGTCGCGTTCCGCCTCGGCGTGGCGGGCCACCACCGGCTGCCGGCGACTCGGCCTGCGCGATGGCGGTGTTGACCAGGCCGTCCGCCACATGATCGGCGGACGGACCACGGCTCCCCATACCAGCGACTCCATTCCCGACGCACGGCTCCATTACTCCCCATTCCGCGAATGTCCGCGTACGTTTACAGCAGTTCGGCGAAGCGTTCGACCCGGTCCGTACGGCCGGAAACGATGATCACATCGCCATGCCCGAGCTCGGTCTCCGCGGTTGCGTAGGTGAACTCCTCCCCTTGGGCCTTGACGGCCACGACCGTGACACCGTATTGGCGACGCAGGCCAGATTGCCCGAGCGGAATGCCGACGAACTCCTTCGGAGGACGCATCTTCGCCAACGCGAAGTTCTCATCCACCTGCATGTAATCGAGCATCCGGCCGCTGACCAGATGAGCCACCCGCTCTCCCATGTCGTGCTCGGGAAACACCACGTGATGAACGCCGACCCGGCGCAGGATCCGCCCGTGCTGCCGGCTGACCGCCTTGGCCCAAATATGGTCGATTTCCAGCTCGACGAGCAGGGAAGCGGTCAGGACGCTCGCTTCGAGGTCACTTCCGATCGCCACCACGGCGCGGTGGAAATCGGGCACGCCGAGCTGCCGCAAGGCAGCCATGTCGGTGGAATCCGCCGTGGCGATGTCGGTGATCTGCCCCGCAAGGGCCTGCACGTGTTTGGGACTGTTGTCGATGCCCAGTACTTCGGTGCCGCGCTGGGTAAGCTCGATGGCGAGTGCGCTGCCGAACCGTCCCAGTCCGATCACCGCCACGGGATCCCTCTTCTTGTCCACCAGCGATGCCCCCTCTCCTCCGGTACGTGGTAACGGCGGGTGCGTTCTCTTGAACCAGGCAGAGCCCACGGCGACAAGCACCGTCCCGCCGATGAGCGTCGGGGGCGACGAGGCGCATCAAGCTCTCGGACCACCACGCGAATCCCGCGGACATCGCGGCGAACCATGCCGCCGGCCAGCACGCCGACTCCCCGGCTCGGTGGCGAGCCGCAACCTGAGCAGCGCGGTGCCCATCAGGACAGCTACCCCGAACCTGGTGACGATCACCTGGTCCGGATACGGGAAACGGCGAGGAGTCCATGCGGCCGTTTCATGGTGCACCCCCGCGTTCGCGGAGCCGGCCGAAGTACGCTGGAACATCAGCCTCATCGTCGCCGAAGCCCGCTACATCGGTTTCTGATCGCCAGTCCTCGGCAAGAAGGCATCTGGCACGTGTTCCAGCCCTTCAGTCCGCTGATCCGGATCCAGGCCGGGCGCGAGGTGACCATGGCCAGTGGTCCGGCGAGGGCCGCGGCGGTCCGCCTTCCGCGACGGCCACCAAAGTCATGCAAACGCCTCAGCGCCCAAGACGCTGACGCACGCGCTGGAAGACCTCGCGATGATCCTCGAGGGGGTCACTTCGCGTCATCCCGGCGGCGAAGAGCACGATCCCGAAGCCCGGCGCCGGACTCGCTTCACCGGATCGTGCTCTCCACCCTCCGTCATGCGCTGGGTCACTACTGAGGCATGAGCACCTTGTCGATGACGTACACGGTGGCATTGGCCGTCGGGATGTTGCCGCAGACCACTTTCGCGTCGTTGATCGTAAGGTCGTCCCCCGAGCCCTTCACGGTCAGCTCCCGGCCCTGCAGGGTCTTGAGGGTGGCGTCCTCCAGGTCGGCGGGCGCCTTCTTGCCCTCCACCACGTGGTAGGACAAGATCCTGGTGAGCAGTTCCCTGTCCTTCATGACCGCGTCCCGCCTCTCCTGCGGGATCGCCTCGAAGGCCTCGTTGTTCGGCGCGAAGACCGTGATGTCCTTGGCGGCGTTCAAGCGGTCGGCCAGACCGGCCTGCTCCACCCCGTCCGCCAGCATGGACAGTTCGGGGACCTCAGAGATCGCGGTCCCGACCGGCTGGTCGGCGATGCCGGCGAGGCTGTCCTCGATCGCGCTGCATCCGGCCCCGAACGGGCTGCCCTCCGGTGAGGGCGACATGTCCGGAGATGCCGGCGGAGACATGTCCGGAGATGTCGGCGGAGACATGTCGGGAGAGGGTGGTGGCGAGATCTCTGGCGAGGGTGCGGGTGAGGCGGACGCGCCGGCGGCGCCGGCCATGGTTGCGGCAAGCGCCAAGGCCGCCGCGAGAAGCATGCGTTTCACGGTGATCCCTCCCAGCCCTGTGGAAGCCCGCTGTGACGTGTCCACTCCAGGATCGCCGCCACGACCGCGCATAGAGGCCACGACCAGGGCAAACGAGCTCAATAAGCCGTTGGACGTCGCCCCGGAGGTGGCGATCCAAACTCCCCGGCAGGTCTAGAGCGCACATGCCCATGCAGGGTCCCCCCGTTCAAGGGGTGACTCCGGGCTGCGAAGAAGAGACCGTCCACGGTGAGCGATGGCCGGGGAGCTCCGGCCTGCAGCCGTAATCGCCCGTAACCGTCAGGTAAGCCATGTGTAAGATCTTGAAGGCGGATCTCGCCATAACGTCCTTTGGGTCACGTCCCCCCGAAGGAGCACACGTAATGCGCCCTGTCCAACTGCTAGCAGGACTGACCGCTCTCTGCGCCGGCATGGTCGCCTTGCCATCCGCCGCACAGGCGGAGCCCATGACGACGTGGATGGTGAAAATCCAGAATCTGACGCCGTCGGGATCCCAGCCGTTGTCACCGCCCGTTGTCGTCGTCCACTCGCCCAGCGTCCATGTGTGGCAGATCGGCCGGTTCGCCAGCCGTGGCGTCGCCGCGGTCGCCGAGGACGGCGACGCGCCGAGACTGATCAAGGAGGTGTCCGGGCGGCCGGGCGTGCGTGACGCGTTCGCCGCCGCGGGCGCTCCGATCGCGCCGGGCAAAACTGTGACGTTCCAGGTCAAGGTACGGCCAGGCGACCGCGTCAGCATCGTCAGCATGCTCGTCAACACCAACGACGGCTTCACCGGCGTGGATGCGTTGCGGCCCCGGCCAGGCTCGGTCCGGACCATGGCCTACGACGCGGGCACCGAGAAGAACCTCGAGACCAAAGCCACCATCCCCGGTCCATGCTGCGGCAACCCGATGGTGCGTGCACCCGAGAAGAGGCCGATCAGCAAGCACAAGGGGATCATGGCCTGCGGTGACCTGGATCGCGATACGTACGGCTGGAGCGGCCCGGTCGCCAAGCTGACTTTCGCGCGTTGACGAGCCGGCCGCCAACGGAACTGCTGAGATGACAGGTCGCTCGGCCCGGCCCGGCTTCGGCCGAGCGACCTGACGCCGCGGCACTCCATGGAAGACCCTCTTCTGATTCCGCGACAAGCTCGCCGGCGGTTGGCCATCACCGTGGTGTACTCCGGCTTGGCGCGTTCGGCCGGAGTGAGTGGAGCGGCACGTCGGCCATCCCGGGCGCCCTCGAAACCGTGGTGGTTGTTCACCCTTGGGTCGCGGGGGCGCACACCCGGCGGTAGGGCAGCTCGGGGACGAACCGGCGCCATTCCTCCGGCGACAGCTCACGGCCCGCGAGCGCGCATACCGCCGTCGCCGTCCGTCCCGGATCCACGTTCTCCGCCCGCACCTCACCCCGCACCCCGACCGTGTACAGCAGCCCGTCTGAGGGTGCGAAGGCCAGGTCCACCGCTTCCTCGCCTGCGGTGAACGCCCCCATGGAACGTCCCGTCGCCACATCCCACATGCGGACTCCGGCCGGGGTGGACGCCGCCAGCGTGCGGCCGTCGCGGGAGAAGGCGGGCGTCGACGCAGACCTCACCGCCAGCCGTACCCCCGACGGCCGCCAGGTCCGAGCGTCCCACAGTGTGATCCCCGCAGGTCCGGCCATCGCCAGCGATCTACCGCCGGGGCCGAAGACGGGGATGCCCGCGTCCACCCGCCGCGTCACTCGACCCGACGGCATCTCCACCACCGCTCCGTTTCCGGCGACCAGTGTCCGTCCGTCAGGATTGAACGCCACCGGTTGATGGGCAGGCACCTCCCGCAACAGTGCCCCCTCCTTCGCGCGCCATCGCCACAGCTCCATCGGCGCTCCGTCGCCCACGTCCAGATCGCCCACCTGGGTGGGAGAGACGGCCAGCCAGGAGCCGTCCGGGCCGAACTCCAGCTCCGACACCCCCTCCAGCTGCTGCTTGATCGCGAACACCGCCAGCACTGTGAGATCGGCCGCGTCCAGGACCGCCACCGACGTCTTCTCCGGGTCGGCCCCCGGCAGGTTCAGGAATCCGCCCACCGCGACCAGCGAGCCGTCGGGGCTGACCGCCACCTGGCAGCAGGAGGGGTCGCCCGCGCCGTTTCCGGCGGCGACCCGCAGCGACCGTGGCGACCCGCCGGTCTCCGCGTGCCGCACCTCCAGCCGAGTCCCTCTGACCGCTGCGGCCGTGGTGTCGCCCACGGCGCCCTTCACCGGTACGGCGGCCCGCGCGCCGCCCGGCTCGGCCGTCCGCAACGTCAGCACCGTCCCATTCGGGCCCAGCAGCCGCAGCGTCCTGCCGTCGGCGCCGAACGCGGAGGGCGCCTCCACCCCGGACGTCGCGAACGGCAGCCGCGAGAGCTGACTGCCGTCCGAGGTCCGGTACACCGCGATCTCCCCGTCGTCGTCCGTCACCAGCAACGCCCCGTCCGGCGACAGCGCCGCTGTACGCGTGCCCGCGCCGTCGGCGAACGTCCAGTTCAGGTTGCGGCCGCCGGCGAGATCCCAGAAGTTGACGGCGCCATCGCGCACCGTGGCGAAGACCTTGCCGTCCGCGCTGAACAAGGCGTTCGTGACGTCCCTCTCGTCCGGCAGGAACTCCAGCGCGCGCCGCCTGCCAGACGCCAGGTCCCACACCCGCACCTGCGAGGCGCCGCCGGAGTTCAGGCCCACCGCCGCGTACCTGCCGTCCGGGCCGAGCTCCTCCACCAGGCCGCCCCCTGGCGCGCGGAGGGCCCGCCGGGTGCGCAGATCCACCCACACCGGGTTCGGCGCCCCTGTGCCCGAGGGCAGACGGAGGAACCGGCCGTCGGCACTGAACCGCATGGACCCCTCCACCAGGAACGAGTAGCCGCCGCCGAATCCGGCGCCGACCGGCCGCCCCGACCGCACATCCCACAGCCGCACCGACCGCTCGTCGCGCAGTGCCAGCAGCGAGCCGTCGTGGTTCAGCGCCGCCTGCCGCGCACCCGTGCTCACGCCCTTCACCCGCCCGGCCTGCCGGTGCGTGGCAACATCCCACACCGTCGCCACACCGTCGCGAACCCCGGCCAGCATCGTGCCCGTGGTGTTCAGCGTGTACAGCGTGCCCGGAGCCGCGTCCGGAGGGGAGAAGACGTCCCGGGCCGGATGCGCCAGCGCCTCGCGCAACCCTGCCCGCGTCTCCGGTTCCTGCGGGCCGATCCGCCACGCCGCCACGTTCAGCAGCATCGCCGTGCGCGGATCGGCCACCCGCATCGCCTCCGCCCGCACCGCCAGCGACCGTGCCAGCGCCCGTTCCAGATGCGCCGCCACCGCCGCCCGCTCGGTCACCGCTTCGCGCCGCTGCACCTCGGCGTACCCGCCCGCGCCCGACGCGACCAACGTCAGCGCCGCCAGCGCGGCCGTCACCTGGCGGCGCCGCCGCACCCGCCGCCCCGCCGCAGCCAGCCCCTCGGTCAGGAACCGGTCCTCCAGCGGGCTCAGCATCACATGGCGCCGCCCGCCGGTCGCCCACGTACACGCGATCTCCAGCGCGCTGCCCTGGTAGAGGTCGCCCGGGCGGCGATCGTGGGAATCCCACAACCGCGCGGCCTCACTCAGCCGCCGGTGGATCGCCAGCCCCGGCCGCTCCTCCTCCAGCCACCCCCGTAATCGCGGCCACGCCCGCGGAAGCGCCGCGTTCGCCAGCCGCACTCCCGCGTCCTGCCTGACCACCAGCCCAGCCTCGAGCAAGGCCCACAGGACCGCCTCGTGTCCGGGCCGGCCCTCGCTCACCTCCGCCGGGTCGGCGGTCCGCGGCGTGTCCTCGCCCCCGTCGCCCGTCTGGATCAACCGCAGCAACACGTCCGGCACCACCGCCCGCTCGGCGGGGGAAAGAGAGTCGTACGTCCGCTCCGCCACCGCCCCCAGCGGCGGCGAGGAGACCATCACCGCGGGCCGCGCCTGCGCCGCCGCGCTGAATCCCCGGTCCAGCAGCGCCCCGCCGGACCCGTGCCCGCCGCGGCCGCTCAGCAACTCCAGCAGCAGTTCCCGCGCCGCAGGGCGGTCCTGCGCCTGCTTGGCCAGGGCACGCCGCACAGCGGAGCGCAGCACCGGCGGCAGCACCTCGGAGTCCGGCTCCAGCGTCAGCACCCGATGCATGACCGCGGCCGAGGTCGTCGCCTCGAACGGGCTGCGCCCCGTGGCCGCGAACAGCACCACGGCCCCCCACGCGAACACATCCGACGCCGGTCCCGCCCGCTCCCCTCTCAGCACCTCCGGCGACATGTACGGCGGAGTGCCCTGCACGTGGTTGGACGCCGACAGCGACATCTCCTCGGTGCGGGCGATCCCGAAATCGATCACACGCGGCCCCTCGGGGCTCAGCAGCACGTTGTCCGGCTTGAGATCCCGATGCACCACCCCCGCCTCGTGGATCGCCACCAGCGCGGTCATGATGCCGATCGCCAGGGCGTGCAACCGGTCGCCGGCGAACACGCCGCCCTCCGCCACCGCCCGGCGCAGGCTCGGCCCTTCGACGTACTCGCTCACCAGGTACGGTTCCTCGCCCGAGCCGTCCGCCGCGATCAACCGCGCGGTGCAGAACGACGCCACCCGCTGCGCCGCGGCCACCTCCCGGGCGAAATCCCGGCCCCGGGTCCCGCGCCGGAGCACCTTGACCGCTACCCGGCCGCCCGCGTCGTCGTAAGCCTCGTACACGACGCCCTGGCCACCCTCGCCCAGCCGCCGCGCCACCCAGTACCCGCCCAGCCGATCAGGATCACCCGCCGCCATCGCACCTCCACCCCGCCGACCGGCCGTCTGATCGCTGCCCCTCCAGGAGAGTACGACGCCACCGGCACGCCGTTGGTTGCGGACGACCGACGGCTCCCGGGCCCGGGGACACCGGCCGATGACCGCTCGTGGACGTTCGCCACAGTCTCGGACTGCCCGCCGGGCGGGGACCCCGATACG
The DNA here is from genome assembly GCF_008065375.1 of Nonomuraea sp. SYSU D8015. Classification (GTDB taxonomy): domain Bacteria; phylum Actinomycetota; class Actinomycetes; order Streptosporangiales; family Streptosporangiaceae; genus Nonomuraea. Next base: position 9,350 of record NZ_VJYI01000017.1, on the reverse strand, counting down.
ACCGCGCCCTCCATCCGCTCTCACAGCCCGGCGGCGGACGGATGTGGATGACCAATGGACCTACAGGGGCGGTGGACCTGTGGAGCACCGCGTCTGACCGACCCCGGCGTCCGGCCGGCGAACGCCGAGGACGGGAGAGGTCATCGTGTTCGGTGCAGCCATCCGGCCTGGCCCGGCTTAGCGGCGATCGGCCGGAGAACGGTTGAGTAGCCCTTACTCAGGCGAGCCGACGTGCTCCCGGCCTACCCTCGCGTCGTAGGTGGGAACCCACTCCAGCCCCTTTCCGAGGAGCGGTCTCGTGAATGCGAGCTTCATCGTCATAGCCGCTGTCGTGCTGGCGGTGGCGGCGTGGTGGTTGATCGACAAACGGCGCACGAGCCACGTCCGGAAACTGCCGACCTTGGCCCAAGTGACGCGCGAACAACTGCTTCCCCAATTCCAGGTCGTGGCGCTCGGCGCCGCAGGTTCCGGCAAGACCGCTCTTCTCGCCAGCCTCCATCACGAACTGCAGACCCCGGCCGGTCGCGGCTATTACCTCACGCTTGCCGATCCGTCGGCGCGTGAGCTGACCGGGATCTATCTGCAACTCGCAGACCCCGGACAGAAGTGGCACGCCGGCACGAGAGCCGGTCAGGAGCGGGAATTCGTCTTCACGTGCGTCTCCCGATCCGGCCACCAGGAATTGGCCAGGATCACATACGTCGACTACGCCGGAGAGCTTCTCACCGAGATCCAGCCCGACGCCGATGAGTCGGTCGACAGGTTGCAGGCCTACATCCGGGATGCGCACGCCCTTCTGCTGATCATCGACGGTCTCCGCCTCTACCAGTACTTCGCCGGGCAACCGCAGGGCGCGATCCGTCTGGAGGAGGCGATCTCCACCTTCGTCAGGACGGCCTACCGAGCCTCCTGCCCCGTGCACTTCGTCATCACCAAATGGGATCTCCTCGAATCGATCGGCGCCGACGACCGGGACCGGCTCAGGAAGGTCAGAGACCTCCTGCTGTCCAATCCCCACTTCAGGTCGCTCGTCACAGAACATTCCCGCGACCGGATCATCCGGTTGATCCCCGTCTCCGCCGTCGGCTCCGGCTTCGCCCGGGTCGACGAGCACGGACACGTCGTCAAGCAACCGACTGCCTCGGCCAAGCCGCAGTTCGTCGACCTCCCACTCGCGACGGTGATACCGGACATCTTCCGGCAGCTGGAACTGCAGACGAGCAGGACCGCGCGAGAGACGCTCCTGGCGGAGATGGACAAACGCCTGGCCCTCGGCGCCGGCCATTGGCTCTCGGCACTCAAGCTCGGCATGGCGGGGCCCACTGGGGCCTTCATCAAGAACGCGTTGGGCACCGTACCCGTGGCAGGCACCCTGGGCGTGCACGGCATGGAGCTCTTCGTCCAATGGCTCAGCCGGCCCGCCCTGCAGCGGTACGACATCACCCAGGAGCAGTTACTGGAAGCGGGTGATGTCACCCAGCGCCTCCTGCTCGCCCGTCACACGGTGCTGGACGAGTTCGAGCGCAGGGTCGCCGCCTTGGAGAGCATCCTTCCAGAGTCCAACCTGTCAGACGGGCCACGGATGTGACCGCGGCCCGCGACGCCCAGACCTGGCTGCTGTTGTACGCACGGGGCAGGAGCCACGGCTATCGCCTGCTGATGGCTCCCGATTTCCTGAACACCGGGGCGGATCTGGGCCGGGTCGCGAGACTCGTCTCGCAACACCGGCCCGAACAAGTGGCGGTTCTGTCCGCCACGGGGACGCTGGCAGACGGACGGCGCGTACACGTCCTGTCACGCCCCTCGCGCCTGACACCTGAGGATCTGGGAACGGCGAGCGAGAGCGACGTTCTCGACGAGTACGGCAGGCCACTGGAGTTCACCTACGGCCTGCTCTCCCTCACAGGACAGCCCGAAGCCGACGACGACCTGTGGCGCCGATCGCGGGCCCAGGTGGTGGACGTCTACCGCGGGTTCCTCATCGCCGAGGAATCCTTTCCCCTCCAGAGCAGCCCAGCCTTCGTGATCCCGGTCACGGGGCCGGCCTCCGGAGCGGCCCGCGCGGGCACCGTCACGCGGGTGGTCACCGCTACGACGCTGAAGAGGGGAACCCTGGCCGCCACAGCCGCCGTTCTCGCCGTGATCTGTTTCGCCGCTCTTCGCGCGTGCGATGGCGAGACGCCACCACCGCCGCTTTGCCCTCCCACGTCCGGCACGACACCGAGTCCGACCGCCAGCGGATTGAGCACCCTACGCCCGGCACCCATGGGCCCGACCTGCCATTCCGCAGGTCAGAACACTCCATGAAGGTTCGGCAACCGCACGGTGGCAGTGCCGGGCTGCGACGGCGCGTGACGGGGCGTACGATCACGCACCGGGCCCGGCCGACGTCACTCCCGGCCGGACCCGAACCGACGCCGCCCCGCCCCATTTGCGTTGCGCAGGCGCGCTGCCCTGCGCCCGACCGGCCGTACATCGCTCCCTTCGAGCTCGTAATCTGGGAGCCGACCTGCTGATCAGGACGCGGTGCGCGACCATTGCTGGTTGCCGCCGCCGTTCCACGGATACTGCTTCACCTCGGCGTTGTCGGCCGTCGAGGCGCTGACCGCGTCCATCACCTTGCCGCTGTGGCAGGCGGTGATCCGGTAGTACGTGGGCGCCGTCCCTCCGTCCAGCCCCACGAATAGCGCAGCCGGTCCCTGCCGGAGGCGTTTGTGGTGGAGAGGGAGAGGTTCGTGCCGCTGCCATTGATGGCCTGCAGGCGGTACCAGTCGTTGGGCCGTACGCCGGGCCAGTAGACGGTGCCCAGCTGGAGCGCGCGAGCCTCGGCCGCCACCCTCCCGCAGGACTCCTCGGTGGTCCGGCTCGTGTCGAAGAACTGGTAGATGTGACGTGAGGTCAGAGTGCCGTCAAAGCGGCTGTCACTGCCGATCGTGATGAGCCGCTGGTTGTAGCCGGCCCCGCTGATGATGACCCTGCCGCGCGGCACGCCGGGGTGGCTGGCCGGCCATTGGGCGGCCAGGTTCTTCCAGCCGGCGTCGCTGTAGGCGTACGGCTCGTTCATCGGCTCGCAGTAGACCAGACCTGTGCCGCCGTACTCGGCGACGATGGTCTGCCACATGGACCAGAACTGGTTGAGATGTCCACCGTGCCGTTGCGCGAACTGGCGCTCTCCCAGTAGCTCAGGATGACCTTCATCCCCTTGCTGACGGCCATGGCGATGGCGCCGGTGTAGGAGTTCCAGTACGAGCCCGTCACGGTCGCGTAGTTCACCGGAACCGCACGGTTGCGACGGCGGCCGATCGGAGTCGTTTCATCGTCATGATGATGTCCTTGGTCAGAGGGCCGCAGATGCGGTGTTCGAGCAGCGCGCCGTCGCGCCCTGCGAGAGACGTCACGTCAGCGGGTCCGCGAGCAACCGTCCGGGCCACCTGCCTCTCACCGAGCAAAACGCCCGCACCAACATTGTCAAGAGGGCGTTGACTTTAGGGTATTGACCGCCGCGATGTTAGCGATCACACTGTCCGTAACAACGCTCAGCCGCAGCCGTTCAATCATTGAAACATGTCGTACGCGACCTCTGGGCACAGAAATGTTAGCGCTAACACTATGATCGCCGACCGGCGAAGGGGGCGCCTGTGGCCCCACCATCCCTGATCCTGCTCACCGGTATGGCCGCGCTCGTGATCTTCAGCGGCGAACTCGTGGCAGCCGATCCGGTGTACGCGGCGGCATTGCCGACCGGCGCCCGTTCGCTGGAGTCGGTCAACTATCCGGGCCGCTACGTGGGACACCTCGGCGCCCTGGGCCGGCTCGACCCCGTCACATCGAGCAGCACGCCCCAGGTCAAGCAGGAGGCCACCTTCACGGTCGTGAACGGCCTGGCCTCGCCGGCCTGCTTCTCGTTCCAGGCCCAAGACGGCCGGTTCCTGCGGCACCGAGACTGGCGGCTGCGGGTCGACGCCAACACCGGGGACCCGACCTTCCGGGCCGATGCCACGTTCTGCGCGGAGGACGGCTCGGTTGCCGGCTCGGTCTCGCTCGCCTCGTACAACTACCCGGACCGCCGCATCCGGCACCGCGACTTCGCGTTGTGGCTGGACACCTCCCAGGACACCGCGATCTTCCGCGCCGACAGTTCCTTCCGCATCACCACGCCGTGGGCGCCCAAGACGAACAAGGGCCCGGTCATCCCCGGACTGTTCGCCGACCCGCATCTCACCACCTTCAACGGCCGCTACTACCTCTATCCGACCACCGACGGGTACGCGGGCTGGAGCGGCGCCTACTCCAAGGCGTTCTCCTCCACCGACCTGGTGAACTGGACCGACCACGGCGTGATCCTCGACCACGGGCCCGACGTGTCCTGGGCGGACGACTCGGCCTGGGCGCCGGCGGTCGCGGCACGGAACGGCCGGTACTACCTCTATTTCAGCGGCGGCCTGGCCGGGGGCGCCAAACAACTGGGCGTGGCGGTGGCCGACTCCCCCACCGGCCCGTTCCGCGACGCACTGGGCCGACCGCTGATCACCAGCGGTCAGTTCTCCGGCGGCCAGGCGATCGACCCGATGGTGTTCACCGATGACGACGGCCGGTCCTACCTGTACTGGGGACAGGGCGTCGCCCGGGTCGTGCCGCTGAACAGCGACATGGTCTCGTTCGACCCGGCGCGGGTCCGCACGATCACGCCGTCCGGCTACAAGGAGGCGCCGTTCGTGTTCAAGCGCAACGGCACCTATTACTTCATGTGGTCGGAGAACGACACCCGCAGCGAGGACTACCGGGTGGCGTACGCCACCGGGTCCACACCGCTCGGGCCGTGGACCAAGCGCGGCGTCGTGCTGCAGAAGCGACTGGAGGCCGGCATCAAGGGCACCGGCCACCACTCGGTCGTCCAGGCGCCCGGCACGGATACCTGGCACGTCGCCTACCACCGGTTCGCCGTGCCGGCCGGCAACGGCACCAACCGGGAGACCACGATCGACCGGATGGAATTCAACACAGATGGCATGATCCGCCCCATTGTGCCCACTCTCTGAGGAGACGCGCATGTCGAGAGGCTTATCCCGGATGGGCGTGGTGCTCGCCACCGCCTGCCTGGTGTTCGCGTCGTTGACGATGGCCACCCCGAAGAAGGCGGCCGCCCTCGACCCGTTCACCGGGTACCTGATGGCGCACTTCACGGGGGAATCGGCGAACGGCGAGCAGATCTACCTCGCCCACAGCGACGACGGACTGCACTGGACCGACCTGAACAACGGCGCGCTGATCCTGCGCTCCACCATCGGCACGCGAGGCGTGCGCGACCCCGCCCTCGTCCGTTCCCCCGCCGGCGACCGCTACTGGATCGTCGCCACGGACCTGCGCATCGCCAGCGGCACCTCCTGGAGCGACGCCGCGAACCGGGGCAGCACCTCGCTCGTGGTGTGGGAGTCGCGCGACCTGGTGAACTGGTCCGCCCCATGGCTGATCAACGTCGCGGGCGGCATCCCCGGCGCCGGCAACGCCTGGGCGCCCGAGGCCATCTACAACCCCGCGACCGGCGACTACGTCCTGTACTGGGCGACGAACTCGCCGCGCAACGGCGTGACCAAACACCGCATCTGGTACACCCGCACCACCGACTTCCGCAGCTTCACCGCACCGCAGCTCTACATCGAGCGCGGCGGCACCCAGGGCGTCATCGACACCCAGATCATCGAGGTGCCGGGCAGCGTCGGCGGGTACCGGTACTACCGGGCCTCGGCGGACGGCCACATCACGATCGAGGCGAGCAACTCGATCCTGGGATCCTGGACGCCCCTCGGAAACCTGTCGCACATGGGCATCTCCAACGGCACGGGCGGCGGCAACGTCGTGGAAGGCCCGATGTGGGCGCAGTTCAACGGCCGCAACGAATGGGCCCTGTGGCTGGACCAGTTCGCCACCGGCCGCGGCTACATGCCCATCACCTCGGCCAACCTCGGCAGCACGCAGAACTTCCGCACCCGCTCCGACTACGGCATGGGCGTCAACCGCAAGCGGCACGGCTCCATCCTCAACCTGACCGCCGCCGAAGAGAGCCGCGTGCTCGGCCGCTGGGGCACCACCGTCCCGATCAACCGCATCCAGTCCTACAACTTCCAGGACCGGTACGTCCGGCACGCGAACTTCGACGTGCGCATCGACGCGAACGTCAGCCCGGCCCAGGACGCGCAGTTCCGGCTGGTGCCCGGACTGGCCGGCGGCTCCGGCACCGTGTCGTTCGCGTCGGTGAACTTCCCCGGCTACTACCTGCGGCACTACAACTTCGACTTCGTCCTGGCTCCCGACGACGGCACCGCCACCTTCGCGGCCGACGCCACCTTCCGCCAGGTCGCCGGGCTCGCCAACGCGTCGTGGACGTCCTTCCAGTCGTACAACCATCCCGACCGGTACCTCCGCCACTACGACTACCTGCTCAGGCTCGACCCGATCACCGATGCCCAAGGCCGTGACGACGCCACCTTCCGTGTGACGACTTAACCCCGACGGTCGCCGACCCGGCCCCCTGCTGACGGGGCCGGTCGGCGCTTCAGGCGCTCCCGCTTGAAATACGCCTCAAGTTCCTTGGGGTCTCTTCGGTCTCCTTAGCGCCAGGACCTGGGATTGTTTGCAGCGCGCCAAGACGGGCGACGCCTACAACGGCAACGTCTTCACCAGGCGCGTGGGCAGCGACGCCCGATCAAGATGGGCACATTGCGGTGCCCGGCGGGAGGCCGGATGGAACGCCGCATACCGTACACGCGAGATGGATGCGCGACGCTCCCGGGGATCCGGTAGGGCTAGTCTCACGGCGGGTCGGCGAAGAGGCCGACCAGGTCGTCCATCCGGATGATCAGTACGGTCAGCACGGCCGCGACGAACAACCCCAGCGCGAGCCCGGCGGGCTCCAGCGGCCCGGCGCCGGCGAAGACGCCGCCCGCGCCGCCGGCCAGCGACACGGCGAGCAGGATCGTGTTACGCACGATGTGGCGCGGCCCCAGAGTCCTGCTGGAAGCGCCGAAACACAGGCACGGCGCGGTGGTGCCGCGCCGGACGGCCGCGGAGATCGTGCCGATGAAGACCGCCAGCACGGCGGCCGCGAGCACGAAGCCGGCCGGCACGGTGGCGGGCACGGCCAGCGCCACGACCACGGCGACCTCGGCCACGAGGATGCCGGCAGCGGCCGCGGTGACCGAGCCGCGGGGCACGATCCCCAGCCGCCTGATCGAGGTGGCGAACTCCGCGAAGGGCGCCCGGCCGCGCAGCTTGCTCAGTGCCGACACCGCGAACACCAGACCCAGCAGCGAACGGCAGATCAGGACCGCGTAGTCCAATGTTAGGCTCCCTTGTCCAGCGCGCCCGGGTCCGGCCAGGGCGACAGGCGGATGGTTCGTCCACGCGACCCGGAGGTGTGGCCATGGTCGCCATTCTCGTCGGCGTCGGCGTCGGCGTGCTGGGCGCCGCGGCGTTCGCCGGTCTGCGCCATGTCCGGCGCACCTATTTCGTCGTCACCGTCTCCGGCCGCAGCATGGAGCCGACCTTGCTGGAGGGCGACCGGGTGCTGGCGCGCCGCGTGCCCGTCTCCGCTGTCCGCGCCGGGCGCGTCGTCGTGTTCGGCAGCGCCACGGCCGACCGGTGGATCGTCAAACGAGCGGTCGCCCTGCCCGGCGACCCCGTCCCGCGCGGAAAGGGACTCGACCTGCCGCCCAGCACCGGCGACATCGTGCCCAGCGGGCAGATGGTGGTGCTCGGCGACAACCCGGCCGAGTCCACCGATTCCCGGAATTTCGGCTTTCTGTCGACGGAGTGGTTGCAGGGGGTCGCGATTCGCCGGATCGGCGCCACCGCGGGCGACCAGCCACTCGACCTGCACTGACGCCGCGCACCACCGGTCTGGTCCAGGAATTCTCGCCGGGTTCGAAGTCGCCAGGCCTGCCGTCCACGGGGACGCGGCCGCCGGGGTAGGCGTCGACGAAGGACATGTAGTACCAGTCGCCGTTCTGGGTCTGGACGAGCCCGCCCTGGTGGGGGACTCCGCCGCCGGAGATGGGGCCGGGCATGTTGAGCAGGAAGTGGAACGGCGACGCTGTCGCCGGTAGCCGTGCCGGCGGATGAGCTCCTCCACGGCGGCGCGGGTTTCGGACGACACTGCGGAACGGCCGTTCACGACCTTGGAATCGCCGCGCTGCTATCCCCTAGCCTGCCCGCGCAGGCCCCCGTGCTTCACGTGATGACGTGGAACGTCTGCGCGGGCACGTACAACAGCTGCCCTCTCTTCCGCCGCACCACCGCCGAGCTGGCCTGGCACGTTGCCGTGCTGGCCACCAAGGCGGACGTGGTCTTCCTCCAGGAGTTCTGCACGGGCGCGGACGCCGACCTGGAGCGCGAGCTGGAGGCACGCACCGGCCGGGCGTGGAGCATCAAGTCGGCCGGGTTCGCCCATCCGGACGGCTCGCCGTACCAGTGTTCCCCCGACTGGAACGGCAGAGCGCGCGGGGTGCAGGGCGTCACACTGGCCGTAGCCGAGCAGGACGCCCGCTTCGAAGTACACGCGCTGACCTCGCCGCCATGGGGCACCCGCAGGTACGCGGTCTGTACGGCCGACCGAGCGTTCTGCACCGCGCACTTCTCGTCCGGCTCGATCTACGACGACAGGCAGAAGGGCGCGCCCTACCGGCACAGCCAGCTTCGTGAGCTGTTCAAACTCGGCCGGGGTGTCGTCGGCGGCGACCTCAACCTGGTGCCGCGCGATGCCGCCAGCGCCTACGAGGGCCGCGACGAATGCGACCCGCGCAACCGCTGGACCTACGTCACCCGCAAGCGGAAGATCGACTATGTGTTCGCCGGCGACGGCCGCATCCGAGATTGCTTCGTCGACTACGCCAGGAAACGATGGTCGGACCACGTACCGATGCACGCGTGGGTGGCGCGGTAGGAAGAGGTCGTGGTCTTGAGAGCCGCAGGTGGGAGAGGGGATATCTGCCCTCCCTCCGATCCCTCCCCCTAGGGAACGTGAGGCGATCTCATGCACCTCAGGACCCCGCTCCCGGTCCACACGTCCACCCCGCCAGACACTATGATCATTAACAGCGTCGACGGCTGGTCCTCGGTTCCTCAACCCCGGAGCCGGTCACGCTCCCCATCCCGTACCTCGCTCCGCGCTGGCCCGTGCCGCGGACTGCGAGGGGTGCCACGGGCGGGGAAAGCGTGATCACTGACGAGGGGCGTTGCCGGTCACTCGGCGGGCCGGGGCCCCGCGGCGCGGCGGAGCCGGTTGGCGATCGCCAGGCCCAGCCCCTCCTCCACCGGCAAGGACGCGACGATGAGGTCGCAGCCCCGCTGGTCGA
>NZ_VJYI01000016.1 GCF_008065375.1 Nonomuraea sp. SYSU D8015 | reverse complement strand
CGGCGCAGGCTTCATTCCGCAAACGGGTATCGGACTCCGCTTGAGGTCCACAACGAGTACCTGAGCCGGCAGCTCGCAGCATGAAGTGATCATCAGGAAGCTGTCCGGAGAACGCGGGGCTCCTCACTCATTGGACAGCGCGGCAAGGTGGTGAGCATCCTGCGCAATGGCACGCTGGCACTCGTGGAACTCGACGGCGAGCCAAGCGAACTACTCGGCGGAGCACGACGCTGGCCCATCCACTGGGATGACCTGCTGGTGTACACGGTGGACGCCGGGCCAGTGAACCTCGAAGACGGCTACCGACTGGGACTATCCAGCCTCAAACGGAACGCCGTGCAGCATGCCGTACAAGCTGGCAGCAGGACGAGCCTCTGCGGGAAGCCAGTCCATCCACTGCCGATCTGCGACTGGTCGATGCCGTTCTCGCCCAGGGCGACTCGGGCATGCCCGGCCTGTGTCCGCTTGGCAGCGCAGCCTTCATAGGCAAGCCGACGAGCGCGCGCTTGTTCTCCCCGTGGTCTCGGATGTGCGGAGAGGAAGCCATCAAATCCGCTCGCCGTCGACTCCGCCAGCGGACTGGTGCGTCCCATGACCGCCCCTCCCCGACCCTGACAACGACCTGATCCCACCTCGAATGCGCTAAGACCAGAACGGAGTAACCAGCACTCACGTCGAGAATGACTGTCCGCTTTTCAGGCGGAGCAAACACACTGCCTAGCTGACCAGGACCGTGGTCAGGCGCATGTGTACGGTCGCGCGGATGCGTCTGCGTGTGGGGACGTTGCTGTCAGTGCTGCTGTCACCTCAGCCATGGTCACCCGGTGCCGGGGCCCGACGAAGGAGGGCTTCGGCGTCGATCGCCCCAGCCATGGTCGGCGGGCGCCGAAGTCTGCGATCGTCACGGCCATGACCACTTCGATGCGAACTGTGGGCGGGCCCACGACGACAGCCCTGCCGTACAGATCGAACGTGCGCCGCCGTGCGACGGAGGTTGGCGCTGTATGACGCTGTTGCTGTACGAACTGCTGTACAGCACCTGACCCCGGAGGCACCGGAAGCGGTGCGGCAGCGACCTTCCGCTTCCAGCGGTACCAACCTCGCTGTCAACACAGCCCTCTGCTGATGGCTGGAGAATCATCGAGGTGCGCTACCTGCTCCGCCGCCAGGTCATCGCCTCACGCTTTCTGACCCTCCGCGCCCAGCCGCCCGATCCCATGAAAATCACAGACTACGAGCTGGCCTGGGCTTATGCGATGGGATAACGGCCAACCTCCAGCCAGTACACCAGAGGCGGGGCCACCCCCGTCACCTTGAGGTCAGTCCGATGCGAGAGTGCACCGCCTCAAGCCAGTCAGCGGCCATGTCTGTTTCCGTTATGCGGCCGATCAACGCCAGGGTCGAGCTAATGCTCTCGTCCTCTTCCACGGGGTTGTCATCGCCACTGACCTGAAAGCGCAGCCCATCCATCAGGTGATCGAGCGCGTGCGGGTCGCTGCCCTGCTTGGAGTCGGGCCAGGTGGGTCGGAAAGAGACGATGGTGTGCCCGTCCCGGATGTACTTGAATCTGTCATGGCCGTTGATGTCCATGCTGAAGCTGAGGGCCTGACGGCCTCCTTCGGTCAGCGACAGCAGGAAAGCGTCGTCTGAACGTGCCGGCAGGATGCCCGTCCACCCTCCGGCCTCGGCTACCCAGAGAGAACCGTCGTCGCCGTTGTGGTCGAGGATTTCGCTCAAGTGGCTCGGGACGCGGGTGGAAAGGTCCAAGGAGAAGGCCTGGGCGAGGGTGTCGAGATCCGCTCCCTTGATCCAAAGGGCGCTGAATCCCAGCGACCACAGGTCCATGTCGTGATCGAGTTCATCGTTGAAGAGAGTCGAGACCAGAAGGTCGTGCAGGTACGTCGGCGACCGCATGATCACCTCTCGATTGTAGGTGCGCCAGGAGGGGGCATCCCGGAGACGCCCCCTCCTGACTGTGGAGTTATGACGGTGGCGCGCCCGCGCGGATTCTGACCCAGAAGGCATTGGACGGCCAGTTGCCCGCGCCGCCTTCGCGGGAGCTCGAAGTGAAGACGCGATAGCGGGAGTAGAAAGCGCCTAGATCGAAACCGGCGGCTTCGTTGTGCGCCGCGCTCACCATGCGAAGTGAGGCGTTGAACGTAGGCGTCCAGACATTGTTGACCATTTTGCCCTCGACGCCGAGCGCTTGGAAGGTGGAGCGGAACGGATACTCATCGCACTCCTTGCCCGGGCCGTTCCCGCTGAGGTTCGGACAGTACCAGGTCATCTGGGTGCGGTTCTTCCCGTTCAGCAGCACGCCGTCGGGGGCGAGCTCGCTGTTCGCCCACCTGGTCAAGGGGGCCCTGGGTATCACGTCGTAGTTGCCGGGGAACTTCTTGGTGATGGGCTGGCCTTGCCGATCCAGCTTCGGATCGGTCGCCTGCGGGTTTTGGAAGGCGTCCCTGATGTGTCTCGCCACCTCTCCACGGAAGGGATCTTCCGTGTACATGGTGTAGACACGGTCGGCGCCGAGAATTCTGCATCCGCCGGTGTGGCCGGGCCAATAGAAGTCGCCATTGGACCTGCGCGCCGGATAACTGAGTCGAATGCTGTCGCAGCGGGCGACGAAGGGAAAATCGCCCTTTGGCCGAGTGGGGATCTGCTCGGTCCCGAGGTGGTGCCACAGCTTGAACGGTTCCGGGTCGAGGAAGTCGATGCTAACCCCTGGGTAGAGCTTGGGGCGCAGTGTGCAGTTTCCCCAATTGGAGCCCTGGGACCGGAAGACGAAAGCGGTCTGGCCGTTTCGCTTGAATTCACCGATCGTGGCGATTCTCTTTCCGTCTTCAGGGCCCTCGATCATGTCGCAGTCGGAGTTGTCGGACCCTGCGGCCTCCACCCTGACCGTGATGTTGCGCCCGTCGAGCACGTTCGTCTGGACGCAGTTGGCGCCCACGACGATGAGTTCGCTGATGTTGATCCAGATACTGATGTCTCTGGCCTTCAGGTTGGGGTTGTTCTGCCCGTATACGACCGGCCCATCCTTGGTGGTGCCGAGGTTGGTGTACATGATGACGTTGACGGTCATCCTGACGCCTTGCGACTTGGGGCACGGCGTCTTCGGGAGCCCGGTCAGCAGGTCGACCTCCCAGTCGCCCCATCCTGCGATCCGGCTGTAGCAACCGGTATAGGGACGCATGACAGTCCAGCCGAATCCGTGCCAGGGGCGCGGTGACTTGAGACGCTCCGCGTTGCAGTCCGCGGGGCTCATGCGCTGGTAGTCGAACGGACCGCTGGTGTTCGTGTCCGTTGCCGCGGTCACTCCAGCCGGAGCTGTTTTTCCAGTAGGTAGGGCTGGCGTAGAAGTAGACACGTTGAGGGTGTGCCAGGTGGTCCAGGCGCCGTTGACGCCGGCGGCGGTGGCGCGGGCGCGCCAGCGGACCTTCCATCCGTCGGTCAACTTGCCCGAGGCGATGGTGATCCCGGCGGAGGAGCCGTTACTCACTGCTGTGGTGGTGCTGCCCGACCAGATCAGACCGCTGCCCTGGCCGGAGGCGGTCGGGTCATGCTCAACCTCCACCGTCATGGTCGACGAGCGACCGTCCGGATCGCTGAGCCAGCCGATGAACCGTGGTGTCAGGGTCGAGGTGACCGTGCCCTCCTCATCGCTGGTGGGAGTCACATACTCACTCGACACCGTCGGCTTGGAGATGTCCACGTTGAGGGTGTGCCAGGTGGTCCAGGCGCCGTTGACGCCGGCGGCGGTGGCGCGGGCGCGCCAGCGGACCTTCCATCCGTCGGTCAACTTGCCCGAGGCGATGGTGATCCCGGCGGAGGAGCCGTTACTCACTGCTGTGGTGGTGCTGCCCGACCAGATCAGACCGCTGCCCTGGCCGGAGGCGGTCGGGTCATGCTCAACCTCCACCGTCATGGTCGACGAGCGACCGTCCGGATCGCTGAGCCAGCCGATGAACCGTGGTGTCAGGGTCGAGGTGACCGTGCCCTCCTCATCGCTGGTGGGAGTCACATACTCACTCAACACCATCGGTGAGTTCGGCGGTGGTGGGAGTTCCTTCGTGGTGAACGACCATGTGTGCAACGCCATCACGTTGCCCGCGTCATCCTTGGCGCCGGTCACCTCAACCGTGTATTTGGTGCGCTCGGCCAGTGGCTGAGCGGGAGTGAAGGACAGGACGGTCGTGGAGTCCGCCGCGAGAGTACCGGCCACGATGCCGCCTGCCGGATCCTTGACCACAATCTGGCCCTCGGACACCGGCTCACTGAGAGTCGCCTTGATCGGGCCGCCGAGAGCCACATCGACGGCGTTGGGTTCGGGGCTCGACGCGGTGACTGTCGGCGCGACGGTGTCCGGCTGGGCGGTAGTGAAGGACCAGGAATATGGTTCCATCACGTTTCCCGCAGGATCCCTCCCCCCTGAGACACTGACGGTGTGGGCGGTTTCGGGGTTCAGGGGACCGCCGAATGTCAATGTCCACGTTGTGTTCGCAGCGTCTACAGCGATGTCACCGAGAACCGGCGCTCCCGCCGCATCGGCAGCGGTGATCTGAGCATCCGACACGGCCTCGGAGAACCTCACGACGACTTTGGTTTTCACCGAGACACCCGTGGCGCCGCCTGCCGGACTGACGTGCGCCACCGTAGGCGCAGTGACATCCGCCTCCGTGGTGAACTGCCAGAGACGTGGAGCGACCTCTTGGCCGTCCACATCCGTGGCGCCGTTCACTTCCACGCTGTAGGTGGTCGCGTGCCGTAGCGCTTGAGCGGGAGTGAAAGTGAGCACCTTCTTGGCGGCATCCAGGGCCGTCGTCCCTTGGACCGCTGTCCCGACCGAGTCCTTGAGGGCGATGTTCGCGGTCCGTGCCATTCCACCCACCGTTCGGCGCGTCCGGCTCACCACTCCCCCAAGCCCCCTGGGCAAGTGGGAACTGAGCTGGGGCGATCAGTTCGACATCCGGCCGATCCTGGTCGATCCGAGCGCCGAAGGGCTCAGCGAGCGGGCCGTAGCCGGTTACATCGCCAAGTACGCCACCAAGGGCGCGGAAGCCTCCGGGACGGTGGATCATCGCCTGTCCTGCTCGGCGTGCGCGGGCCGTGGGCGGATGACTTTGATGGCCACCTGCGGACTGTGCCACGGCACAGGTCTCAAGCCTGGCCTGCACCTCGACGCCCTGCCGGTCACCGAGCACGCCCGGCGCATGATCCGTACCTGTTGGGACCTGGGCGCACGACCCGAGTTCACCAGCCTGCGGCTCCGGAAGTGGGCGCACATGCTCGGGTTCCGGGGACACTTCTCCACCAAGAGCCGCCGCTACTCCACCACCCTCGGGGACCTGCGCAGCGCACGCGCCCAGCATCGGGCCACCGAAGCGCGGGAGCGTCACGGCCTGCCCGCCGTCAGCGATGCGACCACGCTCGTGCTCGGGCACTGGCGGTTCGCCGGGATCGGCTACACGTCCGGCGAAGCCATCATGGCCGAGCACATCCGGCAGCGCGTCCAGACCGCCCGAAAGATCGCGGCAGAGCCGGAGGACGGATGACACCAGCCCCATCCGCCCACGATCGGCGGCTCTATCGCGTCACCGACGCCATGCACCTGCTCAGCCTCAGCCGGAGCGTGATCTACGAGCTCATCCGCTCAGGTCGCCTCCGCTCCGTCACCCAGGGGCGTACGCGCCTCATCCCCGCCTCAGCCATTGAGGACTACATCGCCCTACTCGAACAGGAGGCTTCATGACCGAACGACGCAGCCGGGGCGACGGCGGCCTGCACTGGGACGAGAAGCGGCAACGCTGGATCGCCTCGGTGACGGTCGGCTACACCCCGGCCGGCAAGCGCATCGTCAAGAAGGCCAGCGGCAAGACCAAGACCGAAGCCAAGGCCAAGCTCAAAGAGATCATCCGCGACCACGAGGACGGGCTTGCCAGCGGCCCGGCGAACTACACCGTGGCGGACGCCGTGACGGGCTGGCTCGCCTATGGCCTGCATGGCCGCAACCAGAACACGGTCACCAACTACCGGACCCTGTGCGACAAGCACATTCTCCCCGACCTGGGCGCGCGCAAGTTGCGCGAGCTGAGCGCCGAGGACGTGGACCGGTGGCTCGTCGGCAAGGCCAAAGTTCTCAGCGCCCGCACGGTGCGGCTGCTCCACTCGTGCCTGAACCGTGCCGTGAAGTTCGCCCAAGCCCGCGACAAGGTGAAGCGCAACGTCGTGGGCCTCTGCGAGATCCCTGAGGGCAAGGAAGGCCGCCCGTCCAAGTCCCTCACTCTCGACCAGGCGAGCGCCCTCCTCGACGCGGCCGAGGGCACACGCCTGTACGCCTACGTCGTCCTGTCGCTGCTGATCGGTGCCCGTACGGAGGAACTGCGGGCGCTCACGTGGAAGGAGGTGGATCTCGTCGGCGACCCGGACAAGGACATCCCGCCATGGATCGCCGTGTGGCGCTCGGTACGCGAAGGAGGCGACACCAAGACCAAGCGCTCACGGAGATCACTAGCGCTGCCCAAGCGATGCGTGGAAGCGCTCAAGGCGCACCGGGAGCAGCAGCGGAAGGATAAGAAGGAGGCAGGCGAGAAGTGGAAGGATCACGGTCTCGTCTTCGCTTCCCTCGTTGGCACACCGCTCGACGCCCACAACGTACGCCGCGCCTTCCGGAAGATCGTCAAGGACGCGGGGATGCCCGCGTACTACTGGACGCCGCGAGAGATGCGGCACAGCTTCGTCTCGTTGCTTTCCGACTCTGGCGTCCCGTTGGAGGACATCGCCCGCCTCGTCGGCCACAGCGGGACGGCCGTCACCGAAGCCGTCTACCGCAAGCAGATCCGCCCCGTACTCCTGCAAGGAGCTTCGGCGATGGACACCCTCTTCGCCCGGTAGTCACTCAGTTGGTCACTCAGCAATGCGAAAGGGTGCCACCCTAGAGAGTGACACCCTGCTCGACCAGCGAAAACCTGGTCGGGACGACAGGATTTGAACCTGCGACCCCTTGACCCCCAGTCAAGTGCGCTACCAAGCTGCGCTACGTCCCGGTTGTGTCGACCGCTCCCTGTGCGGTGCGACGTCATAACCTTAGCGCACATCGGAGGTGCACGCGCACACGGAGAGCGGAGTGGAGGTGGCCAGGTGGGCCGCAAGCCGACCATCGATCGGAAGGAACTGGCCGAACTGGTCGCCCAAGGGGCGAGCGTGCAGGAGTTGGCGGCTCATTTCGGGGTCAGCGAGTCAGGGGTGTTGCAGGCCAAGCGGGCTGCCGGGCTGGCCAAGCCGATGATGGACCACAGCGCCGCCGTGCCGTGGAAGCTGGCCCGGGCGCACGCCCAGTCGGGGCCGGCAACGAATCTGCGTAACCTGTCGGCGGCCGCTCAGGGCAGGCCGCCGGCGGCCGAGCGGCTCAACACGGCGCTGCGGTGGGCGCAGCGGCTCGTGGACGCCGGGCTGGACGTCCGGTACGACGCCGACGAAGGGTTCAGCGAGGTCCCTGCGGCACCATCGGGATCACATGTCGCAGTCGTTCTCGCGGCGGCGCGGAAAGGGCTCGAAAGCCGCTGAGCACGGGCCTGCCGGTATGGCCTGACGAGTTTCGACATACCTGTTCGAGGGCAGTCGCGGTCTCAACATAGAGACCGGAGGCGAACATCATGACCACCTACGCTTGGGTGGCCGTCGTCGTGGTCGCGGTGGTGGCGGTCGCCGTAGTGGGATATGTCGTGCTTCAGCGGCAGAAGCGCCGCAACCACCTCCGCGAACGTTTCGGCCCGGAGTACGAACGCACGGTCGCCGAAAGCGAGAACCGGCGGGAGGCCGAGCAGGAGCTGCTCGCGCGCGAGCGGCGCCTTTCCGAGCTCGACATCCGCCCTCTCCCCCAGGAGGCCCGCGATACCTACGCCAACCGGTGGACCGAGGTGCAGGAGCGCTTCGTGGACGCGCCGGGGTTCGCCGTGACCGAGGCTGATCAACTGGTGACGGCTGTCATGGCGGAACGGGGTTACCCGACGGAGGATTTCGAGCAGCGGCTCTCCGACCTGTCGGTGGGGCACGCGGCAACTCTCGATCACTACAGAGCGGCTCACGAGATCAGCGGGCGCGCGGCCAGGAAGGAGGCCTCCACGGAGGAGCTCCGGCAGGCCATGGTGCACTACCGCGCGCTGTTCGAGGAGCTGCTGAATGAGACCACCCGAGGACGGTGAAACGATATGAGCAGCAGCGACGAGCTCAAAGTGCCGTCGCAGCGCACCGATGAGCGCGCCGATGAACGCGCGGATGAGCGCGCCGACGAGACGGACGCGCGTGCCCGTGACGACGTTCAGGATGCCGAGGAGTTCGGCGGGCGTCCGCGCGAGGAGGAGCGAGCGGCGGGTCCCGAGCCGGTTGCGGGCGCCGAGCGGGCGGACGGCCACGGCAACGACAACAACAACGACAAAGACGACGATCGGCTGAGGGGGGAGAGTCCCCGGGTCGGTGACGAATACGCGGCGGCCGTTCCCGGGGCGGTCGTCACTCCTGCCCCTCACGGCGTTCCTGCTTCTGGGAGCGCTCCCGTCCCCGGGGACGAAGAGGCGCCGTATCGGGATCCGTATGCCAGGACCGACGGCGACATGCTGGCAGAGCCAGAGGCCCTGGAGCCAGAGCGGGAGCTGGCGGGTGGTCCAGGGCCGGTCCGGGCCCCGGGTGGGGCCGATGAGGTGCCGGCGCATGCCGCGCCCCAGGACGTAGCGCTGTTCGACCAGGATCCCGCCCAGGTGCAGGCCCGCTGGCGCGACCTGCAGGCGTCCTTCGTCGACGACCCCAGCGAGGCCGTGCAGCGCGCCGACGGCCTGGTGGGCGAGGTGGTGGAGTCGCTCACCAGCAGCCTCACCAGCCGCACGAACGCCCTGCGCGAGCGCTGGAAGGACGCCCCCGGCCCCGACACCGAGCAACTGCGCCTGGCACTCCGGGACTACAGGACGGTCCTCGAGCGCCTGCTCGCCCTGTCCAGCCGCCAGACGACCCAAAGCGCCGAGACGGCCGGGGTCGCCGGCCAGAGCGAGGAAACGAGGTGACATGACATGCTCGCGATAGTGGCAGCGATCATCTTCGGGCTGGGCTTCCTGCTCGATCTGGTCGGCGCGAGGATCCCCGGCGGGTTCTCGGGCATGACGTTCGCGCTGCTGGGGCTGTGCCTGCTGGCCCTGCATCAGGCAGGGGTCGGCAAGGCCAGCTTCCGCACCGGTTACAGCAACTGGCGGGGCCGTGCCCGCCGCTGACCGACCAAGATGATCATCCGAACGGAGCGGCCTCCCGCCAAGACGGTGCGGGAGGCCGTTCGTGTGTGCGGCGGAACTCACCCCTTGCCGAGGCGCCCCAGCCGGTGAAGCCGCAGGCGACGGAGCTCAGCCCTTGCCGTGGAAGCGCATGATCACTGTGCTGCCGCCGCTGCCCACGCGAAGGGTCAGGTCCGACGACAGCAGGCGGGCCACCCACAGGCCCATGCCGCCGATGGCGCCGGGCATGGGCCCGGGCTTCCATGTGCCCTCGTCGTGCACCTCGACGACGAGGTCGCCGTTCACCGTCCAGGTCCGCAGGGTGGCCCGGTCGGCTCCGTGGGTGACCGCGTTGGTCGCCACCTCGTTGACGGCGATGACGAAGTCGCCGATCGCCTCCTCGGGCATGCCGGCGTCACGGGCCTCGTCCTCGGCGAACTGCCGGACCCGGGGCAGATCCGGCAGCCGGAATCGGAACCGTCTCACGGGCGCGCCGGGTGGCGGGCTCGTGTAGCCCGTCTGAGGCTCGACGTCCTCGTTCACCCGGCGACCTTCTACTCAACCGACCAGTTCGCTGCGAAGCTGGTCGAGGACCTTGCGGAGGATGCGCGAGACGTGCATCTGGGAGATGCCGAACTCCGCCGCGATCTCGGCCTGCGTCATGTTGCCGAAGAAGCGCAGCAGAAGAATGTGCTTCTCACGCGAGGGAAGCGCGTCGATGAGGGGTTTGACGGCCTCCCTGTCGACCATGGTGCTCAACGTGTCGTCGTCCTCCGGGATGACGTCGCCGAGCGAGGCTGCGTCGTCGTCGGTGCCGAGCGGCGCGTCGAGCGAGAGCGTGCTGTACGCGGCGGAGGCGTCCAGTGTCAGCAGGACGTCCTCCTCGGTGATGTTCATCTTGGCCGCGAGCTCCGCGACGGTGGGCGACCTGCCGAGGTCCTGGCTGAGGTCGGCGACCAGCCGGTTGAGCTCGGAGCGGCGCTCCTGGTAGAGGCGCGGCACCCGGATGGCCCAGGTGCGGTCGCGGAAGTGTCGCTTGACCTCTCCTGTCATCGTCACCACCGCGTAACCTCTGAACGCATGCCCGAGGCTGGGGTCGAAGCCGTTGACGGCCTTCATCAGGCCAACATACGCGGCTTGGAGGAGATCCTCCAAAGGTTCGCCCCGATAGCGGTATCGCCTCGCGATCTCCATGGCGAGCGGCCGGTGCATCTCGACGATGCGCTCGCGCAGCCGCTCCCTGTGGCTGTCGGGGGTGTCGTCCCTGGCCATCTCGGCCAGGAGCTCTTCTGCCGTCATCTCCTCGAGGTCGTATTCCTGCACAGCCATTCGCTGCTCCTCATATGGATCGCAGGCGGCCTCTGCTGAAGCAGGAAAAGCCCATGCAGAGGCGCGCCTCGCTCTACTCTCGAGACGAAAGCCCGCTGCTGGACTTCGGCTCCAGTGTCCCCCGTGCCGTCAGAAGTATTCCTCCCTCGTGCGGTGACAGTAGGGTTGCTCCGTGACAATGCCGGAAAACGGCGACGGGCCCTCGGCGGCCCTGAGCCTGACGTCATCGACCGTCGACGAGATCACCGTGATCCGTGTCGACGGCGTGCTCGACGCGACCACGCGCGAGCAGTTCGCCGATTACCTGTCGATGGCGGGTTCCGACGTGATTCTCGATCTCGCCGGAGTGACGTTCATGGACTCGCGCGCGCTCGGCCTGATCGTCCACCACTGGCAGACGAGCCTGGCCTCCGGGGCGAGGTTCGCGCTGGTCGGGGTCGAATACTCCAAGTCCAAGGTGATGTGGATCACCGGGCTGGCGCAGCGGCTGCCGCTCTACGACACGCTCGACGACGCCCTGGCCGCCATTGGCTGAGGCCCGAAGCCAGAGCCAAAGCCCGAGGCCAGGGCCTGGTCCGAGGCGCCAAGCCCGAGGTCAGCGCCGGCTCAGAGGGCGGCGCGGCGACTGAGGTCAGCGCCGCGACTTGCGCTGGTGCTCCTCGACCAGGAGCCTGGCCAGGTCGGCCACCTTGACCTGGTGGTGCTGGGAGATCCGGCGCAGCTCCTCGAACGCGGCCTCGGCGGTGCACCCGCTGGTCTGCATGATGATGCCCTTGGCCTGGTCGATGACGGAGCGACCGGCGAGCGCCTCCTGGAGCTGGGCTGCGTCGGTACGCACCTCCTCGAACTCGGACATGTTCGCCATGGCCACCCCGAGCTGCTCGGTCAGCATGTCGGTGAGCGAGTGGGCGCCCTGCGGCGAGAACGCCCCGGGCCGTACGGAATAGAGGCCCACGATCAGGTCGGCGGACGCCACGTCGATGGGGACGACCAGCGCCGACCGCACCCCCCAGCGGGTGGCCAGCGCGTCGTAGCGCGGCCAGCGGCTGTCGGTGAGCACGTCGTTGACGGAGGCGCGGGCCCCGCTCTTCCTGGCCTCGATGGACGGTCCCTCGCCCAGCTCGCGCTCGCCCTCGACGAGCATGATGAGCTCGCTGTGCGAGCCGGCGGCCAGGACCCGGTGGTCGCGCCAGTGCTCGGCGGAGGCCCCGGAACAGCCGGGCACGCCCGCCGCCAGGGCCGTCGTGAGCCCGCGCAGCACGCTCTCCGTGGAGGTGTCTTCGCCCAGGCGCCCCAGCGACGCGAGGTCACGCGCGAGGCCCGGGGTGATCATCGCGGTCGATTCCATAGCGATATCGCCCTACCCCATATGGCACCCATTATCCCGGGTGGCGTAGCGTCGGAGGATGACCATGCCGGACCTCGAACACGCGCTGGACGCGCTGGCGGGGCGCGTCTCATCGCTGCGTGAGGCGAGGACCGCCTATCCCGCGGACCTGGCGCCGACGCTCGACGCCGCGCTGGCCGAGCTCGACACCGCCGTCGAGCTGTTGGCCGAGGCGCGCGAGCAGCTGCGCAAGGCGCCCAAGCGGGCGGGGGGCAAGAAGGACGGCGCGCAGCGCGAGCTGAAGCTGCTGCGCCAGGTGTTCCGGGCGTTCCCGGTGCCGGTGATCGTGCTCGACGGCGGCGGCGTGGTCCGGCGCATCAACCCGGAGACCTCGCGGCTGCTCGGCAGCCCGGACGGCTATCTGGTGGGCCGCTCGTTCCCGCTGCTGGTGGACGTGTCGCGGCGGGCGGCGTTCCGGTCTCATCTGACGTCGGTGCTGCAGACCGGGCATCCGGCGGCGTTCGAGACCCGGCTGGCGCACCAGGGGCGCAGCCATGTCGTGCAGATCGCGCTCACCAGGCTGACGATGCCGGGCGAGCCGCAGCAGATGGTGGCGGCGGTGGCGCTGCCGATGGAGGTGCAGCTGCCCGAGCCGGGCGCGCGGCGGCCCGAGCAGTCCGACGGCGCGCTGCTGCTCGCCGCGGCCAAGCGGCAGGACCTGCTGGCCAAGATGGGCACGTTGCTCCTCGACGAGCAGGCGCTGCTGCGTCCCGTCGCGCTGCCGCGGGCGACGCGGCTGCTGGCGGCCGAGTGGGCCGACTGGGTGATCGCCGACGTCGTGCGCGGCGGGCTGCCGCGCCGCTCGATCGTGGTGGGGCCGAAGGACCAGCCGGTCGGCGAGCTCGTCCGCCAGGTCGAGGCCGTCGACCCGGCCACCTGTCAGGTGGTGCTGCAGGTGCTCGATCGGGGCTCGGGCGTGGTCCTGGAGATGGTGGACGACGAGAGCTTGCTGGGATTCTGCGCCGAGGGCCCGGTGCTGACGGCGATGGGCGCGGGCTCGCTGGTGAGCGTGCCGATCGGGGCCGGCGACGGGGTGCTGACGCTGGTGCGCACGCACGACAAGCAGCCCTTCGCGCTGGCGGACCTGGCGGTGCTGCAGGAAGTGGGGTTGCAGCTGGGGCTGGCGGTACGCGCGCAGAGCAGCTACCAGAGCCGTTCCCGGGCCGCGGACGCGCTGTCGGCCAGTGTCGCACCACGCAACCTGCCCGACGTGCCGGGTTATGAGGCGGCCGCCGTTTACCACCCGGGGTCGTCGGTGGGGGCGGAGTTCTACGACGTGTTCCCGGTCTCGGGGGGGTGGGGCTTCGCGCTGGGCGGGGCGGCCGGCAAGGGCGAGGAGGCGGCGTCGGTCAGCGCCATGGTCCGCGGCGGCCTGCGGGTGCTGAGCGTCTGGGAGTCCGATCCCGACCTGGTGATGCGCAAGGTCAACGAGGCCCTGGTGGCGCAGGGCACCGGGATGTTCGTGATGGCGGTGGCGGGGTTCGTACGGGGGCGCGAGATCCGGCTGTCGTCGGCCGGGCACCATCCGGCCGTGCTGCTGCAGCCCGACGGCGGCGTGCGGTACGCGGCGGGCGGCGGCGTGCCGCTGGGCATCGCGGCCGAGGCGGAGACCTGCGCGCAGAAGCTGACGGTCTCTCCCGGGCAGACGCTGGTGCTGTATTCGGAGGGGTTGATCTCCTCCAGGAACGAGCACGGCGAGCCGTACGGCGAGGAGCGGCTGGCCGACGTGCTGGGCCGGTGCGCGGGTCAGGCGCCGTCCACGGTGGTCAAGGCGGTGGAGTCGGACCGGCACGCGTTCTCGGGCGGCCAGGTGTGGGATGAGATCGTGGTGTTCGCTCTCCGCGGTGTCTGATCTGTAGGGGTTTGCGATCGGGGCAAACCTGGGTATCGTCAAAGGCGTAGACGCATGTGCCTAAGACGCAGGCACACCTTTGACGCTTTCCACGCTGCTGAGGTGTGCCATGAATATCGCGATCGTCGCTTCCGCCGGGGGTAACCAGCGCCACCGCATCCTCTCCGTCGCACGAGAGCTGGGGCGCGAGCACCACGTCACCATCTATTCCCGCCGTGACAACGCCGAGGGCAAGCCCAGGACGCGGGTGGCCCCAGGGGTCACACTGGAGCAGCTCGACGTGGGCCCGGCCAAGGACTTGCCCGGGGACGAGGTCCTGCCGTACCTCAACGACATCGGCGAGAATCTGATGCGGCGGTGGAGCCAGGACCGGCCGGACGTCATCCACGCTCACACCTGGACCTGGGGCCTGGCCGCAGTGGCGGGCGCCAAGGGGCTGTCGGTGCCGGTTACGCAGACGTTCCACACCGTCGACGCCGCGCACAAGGACGTCGAGCTGGCCCTCGGCCGCCGGGCCGACGCGGTCATCGCCGGCTCGGGAGACGAGGAGTCGGCGCTCATCCGGCTCGGCGTGCCGCGCGGCCACATCGCGGTCGTCCCCTACGGCGTCGACACCGAGCGCTTCCAGCGGCGCGGCCCGGTGGCCACGCGCGGCTCCCGCAAGCGGCTGCTGCACGTCGGCCCCCTCACGCCGGACCGCGGCGCGCACACCGTCGTACGGGCGCTGCAGGGCCTGTCCGACGTCGAGCTCGTCATCGCCGGCGGGCCGGAGCCCGACCAGCTGGAGGACGACCGGGACGCGCGCCGCCTGCGCTCCCTGGCCGACCAGCTCGGCGTCGCCGACCGGGTGACGCTGCTGGGCCAGGTGAAGCGCGCTTCGGTGCCGAAGCTGATGCGCAGCGCGGACGCCGTGGTGTCGGTGCCGCGCGAGGCCGTGACCGGGATCGTCGCGCTGGAGGCCATGGCCTGCGGCGTGCCGGTGATCGCCTCGGCCGTCGGCGCGCACCTCGACTCCGTCATCGACGGCGTCACCGGCCTGCTGGTGCCGCCGGACCGGCCGGCGCGCACCGCGCGCCTGGCCCGCGAGCTGCTGTCGGACCCGACCCTGCGCACCGCGCTCGGCTACGCGGGCGCCGACCGGGCGCGCTCGCGTTACTCCTGGGAACGCGTGAGCCAGGAGCTGGTACGGGTTTACGAGGCGGCCTGCGCCTGAACCTACCGGACGGCTCCGGCGGGCGGACGGCCTGCCGGAGCCGTTTCATGGCCTGGCCGGGGACCCCAGGTGTGTGCGAGTGTGGCGCGCATGGAGATCGACGAGGCACGGTCGCTGGCGCAGGCCCTCCAGAGGCTGCTGCACAGGGCCGCCACCATGATCGACGAGTCCCGGCCCACACCCGAGCTGGTGGCCAGGGTGACCGGGCACGTGGGCTGCGAGCTGAAGGACCTGATCTGCGTCACGCAGGCGTTCAACGTCTGGGAGCACGCGAGCCTGCAACGCGGCGTGGACGCCTACCTGGCCGCCCGGGGCAAGGCGGACTGGTTCGGGGTGTCGGGGCAGGGCCGCGAGCAC
The DNA here is from genome assembly GCF_008065375.1 of Nonomuraea sp. SYSU D8015. Taxonomy (GTDB): domain Bacteria; phylum Actinomycetota; class Actinomycetes; order Streptosporangiales; family Streptosporangiaceae; genus Nonomuraea. The sequence continues at coordinate 263,447 of NZ_VJYI01000016.1, read as the reverse complement.
AGCGACACGATCGACATCCTGTCAACGGTCGCCCGCGGCTTCGAGGCGTACGAGATCAGCGCCGTCGACTACGCCACCACGGCCGTCGGCCCGGACGAGATGATCGAGGTGGTGAACTTCGGGCTGGTGCAGACGTCGGCGCCGGACGGCTCCCCCATCGTGATCGTCCTGCGCGGGCCCAGCGAGAGGTACGGCGGGACCGGCTGCCGGGTGGAGGTGATGGCCGCCTCCCGCGCGAGCGCCACCGCCGCCAGGGAGGAGATCGAGCGGCTGACGCGGCGCCACGACGTGCTGCGCGGCCAGATCCTGACGTTCGGCGTCTCGGAGTACATGGGCAACAGCCTGGTCACGTTCCTGCCGCGCCCGTCGCTCGCCCCGGAGGAGGTCATCCTGCCCGACGGGGTGCTGGAGACGATCGAGCGGCACGTGGTCGGCATCGGCCGGCACGCCGAGGCGCTGCGGGCGCGCGGCCAGCACCTCAAGCGCGGCCTGCTGCTGCACGGCCCGCCCGGCACCGGCAAGACCCACACGGTGCGCTACCTGATGGGGCGCATGCCGGGCGTGACGGTCGTGGTCCTGGCCGGCACGGCTGTGGGCTCCATCTCGGACGCGGCGGCGCTGGCCAGGCGGCTGCAGCCGGCCATCGTGGTCGTGGAGGACGTGGACCTGGTGGCGCACGACCGCCGCCTGTCCGTCGAGGGCAGCCCGCTGCTGTTCACGCTGTTCGACGCGATGGACGGGATCGGCGCCGACGCCGACGTCACGTTCGTGCTGACCACGAACCGGGCCGACGTGCTGGAGGAGGCCCTGGCCAACCGGCCGGGACGGGTGGACCTGGCCGTGGAGGTGCCCAGGCCGGACGCGCGCTGCCGGGCCGCGCTGCTGCGGCTCTACGGCGGCGACCTGCTGCCGGAGGCGGACCTGGAGCCGCTGGTGGCCAGGACGGAGGGCATGACGGCGTCGTTCTTCAAGGAGCTGCTGCGCAGGGCCGTGCTGGGTGCCCTGGCCGCCGACGGCGCCGTGGACCGGCTGTCGGCCGAGCATCTGTCGGACGCGCTGGAGGAGATGCTGCGCGGCCAGGAGGAGCTGACCCGCACGCTGCTCGGCGCCCCACAGCCGATGTCCAGAGTGGCCTACGGGCCGGACGGGCTGTTACCGGAGTGACATCTTTGGTTCTATGGGGCGCATGCTCAGACGCAGTTCGATCATGGCGGCGGCGCTTCTGAGCGTCGCCGCGCTCCCCCAGACCGCGCAGGCACAGACATGGGGCCCGCCCGTCCTCGTGGAGGACTTCGACGGCTCGTCGATCGACACGAGCAAGTGGATGATCTACCACTCCCCGGACGCGGAGCGGAATCCCCGCACGGGCAGGGCGGCGACGGTCTCGAACGGCGTGCTCCGCCTCAAGGGCGGCATGTACGGCGGCAAGGACCTGTCCGGCGGCGTGGCCACCCGGCACGCGCAGACGTACGGCCGGTGGGAGGTCAGGTTCAGGGCCGAGGCGGGCGCCGGTTACACGCCGGTGGCGCTGCTGTGGCCGACGGCGCAGGGCGAGGGCGCCGGCTACGCCGAGGTCGACTTCGCCGAGATCGTGGACCCGAAGCGGCAGGGCGGCGGCATCTTCGTGCACAGCGGGCACGGGCGGGCGCAGCGGCAGCTGCGGGCCGACTTCACGAAGTGGCACACGGTGGCGGTCGACCGGCTGCCGGGCCGGCTGACGTTCTGGCTGGACGGCAGGAAGGTGTGGGACTACCGCGGCGCGTACGTGCCCGACGGCGGCCGGATGGGGCTGGCGCTGCAGAACGACGTGGTGTGCGAGCCACGCTGCAGGGACGCCTCGACGCCCGCCACCGTGTCCATGTACGTCGACTGGGTGAAGGTCTACAAGGCCTCCTGACCGCCGCGGGGCTCAGGCGCCGTCCTGGCCGCGCAGCCGGGCGGCCTTGAGGCCCAGGTGGACGGCCAGGCGGTCGTCGCCGTCCGACAGGTCCCGGTGCGTGAGCCGCTCGGCCTTGCCCAGCCGGTAGTAGAGCGTCTGGCGGTGGATGCCCAGCTCGACGGCCGTCTTCTGGGCGTGGCCGCCGCAGTCGAGGTAGACCTCCACGGTGTGGGCCAGCTCGGCGTCCAGCGCCGCGGTCTCGGCCGCCAGCTCGCGCAGGTCCTGCTGGCCGAGCCGGGCCAGCAAGCGATGCACGCCGAGGTCCTCCCAGCGGGCGACGGGGGCGTGCCTCGGGAAGTGCTCGGCGATGCGCAGCGCCTGGCGGGCCTCGCGCCAGCTCAGCCAGGCGTCGGCCGGATCGGTTCTGGGCGCGCCGACGCCGGCGGCGGTGCCGTACGCGCTCTGGACGGTCTGCGCCACCTCGACCGCCAGGTGGGCGGGGGCCAGCAGGGCGACGGGCGAACCCGGGCGGGCGAGGACGCCGCGCGGGAGGGTCCAGAGGGCGGCCACGCGGTCCTGCGACTCCCGTACGGCGATGGCCGTGACCGGCCCCGGCACCTCGATGGAGACGCCGGCGCGCTCCTCCGGGTCGGCCGAGAACAGGGCGAGCAGGCCGCGCCCCAGGTCGCGGCGGCTCCTGGCCTCCTGGGCGAGCGCGGCGGCGGCCCTGGCCACGAGCGGGGCCACGAGCGGCGCGGCCGAGCGGAGCCGCTCGTCGGTGAGCGTGCCCGAGTCGAGCAGCCACAGGTAGCCGTAGGCGACCTCACCGTGCCGCAGCGGCCAGCACACCCGGGCCAGGACGCCGAGCGCCGCGTCGCCGGGGATCCTGACGGGGCCCTCGGCCCTGGCGATGCCGTAGCGCTCGAAGTAGTCGCGCACCTCGCCGGTGGCGCGCCTGCGCAGGATGGACTCCTGGCGGACCGTGTCGATGTCGCCGTGCTGCGCGCCGTAGGCCAGCAGCCGGAACGAGCGGTCCTCCAGCGTCGCGGACGCCCCCAGCAGGGCGGCGATCTCGTCGACGATCTCTTGGAGGTCAGCGGCGTCGTACATTTGTACAACAGCATTCCACACCGGGCGTTACGCGCGTCGATAGCCCCCTCTGAGCTGCGGTTTTTACACTTGGGCCCATGCTGGGTCAACTGCTGCTCGCCGCTTCCAGGAGCGGTGTCGTGCACCGCACCGTGTCGGGTTTCCCGCTCACCAAGAAGGTCGTGGAGCGGTTCGTCGCGGGCGAAAGCGTCCAGGAGGCCCGCGACGCCGTCGAACGGCTGCGCGATGCGAACCTCGCCGTCACCGTCGACCACCTCGGCGAGGAGACGCGCGACGCGCGGGCCGCCGAGGCCACCGCGAACGCCTACATCTCCCTGCTGGAGGCGCTGCGGCCGCTGGAGCTGGGCGCCAGGGGAGAGGTGTCGGTGAAGCTGTCGGCCGTCGGGCAGCGGCTCGACGACGCGATGGCACTGGAGCACGCCCGCGAGATCTGCGCCGCCGCGGCGGCCGGCGGCTCGGCGGTCACGCTCGACATGGAGGACCACACCACGGTCGACTCGACGCTGGGCATCCTGCGTAAGCTGCGCGAGGACTTCCCGGAGACGGGCGTGGCGATCCAGGCGTACCTGTTCCGCAGCGAGGAGGACTGCCGCGACCTGGCGGCGGAGGGCTCCCGGGTGCGGCTGGTCAAGGGCGCCTACCGCGAGCCCGCCTCGGTCGCGCACCAGGGGAAGGCCGCCGTGGACAAAGCGTACGTGCGATGCCTGCGGATCCTCATGGCGGGGAAGGGATACCCCATGGTGGCGACGCACGACGATCGCATGATCGCGATCACGGAGCTGCTCGCCGACCGGTACGGGCGGACGATCGGCGACCACGAGTTCCAGATGCTCTACGGAATCCGGACCGACCGGCAGGAGGCCCTGGCGGGGGCCGGCCACACGGTCCGCGTCTACGTCCCGTACGGCGACGACTGGTACGGCTATTTCATGCGCCGCCTGGCGGAGCGCCCGGCCAACGTCGCCTTCTTCCTTCGTGCCCTTGGGGGTAAGTAAATGGATGCCATCAGCAACGTCCCCGTCCCCGCCAACGAGCGGGTGTACGGCTACGCGCCGGGCAGCGCCGAGCGGGCCACGCTGGAGGACCGCATCAAGGAGCTGGCCGGGGCGTCACTCGACCTGACCATGACCATCGGCGGCGAGCAGCGGCTCGGCGGCGGCGCGCCCATCGACGTGGTGCAGCCGCACAACCGCGCCGCCGTGCTGGGCCGGACCCACGAGGCAACCGCCCAGGATGTGCGGGCGGCCGTCGACAGCGCGCTGCGGGCGGCGCCCGCGTGGCGGGCGCTGCCGTTCGACGAGCGGGCCGCGATCTTCCTCAAGGCGGCCGACCTGCTGGCCGGGCCGTGGCGGGCGACGCTCAACGCGTCCACGGTGCTGGGCCAGTCGAAGTCGGCGTACCAGGCGGAGATCGACGCGGCCTGCGAGATGATCGACTTCTTCCGGTTCAACGTGGCCTACGCCCGTCAGCTCTACGCCGACCAGCCGATGTCGTCGCCCGGTGTGTGGAACCGGATGGAGTACCGGCCGCTGGAAGGGTTCGTGCTGGCGATCACGCCGTTCAACTTCACCTCCATCGCCGGAAATTTGCCGACTTCTGCCGCTTTGATGGGCAATGTCGTCGTCTGGAAGCCGTCGCCCACCCAGCAGTTCTCCGCGCACTTCATCATGCAACTGCTGGAGGCGGCCGGCCTGCCGCCCGGCGTGATCAACATGGTCACCGGCAACGGTCAGGCCGTCTCCGAGGTGGCCCTCCCCCACCCCGAGCTGGCCGGCATCCACTTCACCGGCTCGACGGCCACGTTCCAGCACCTGTGGCGCACGGTCGGCGAGAACATCGCCTCCTACCGCGGCTACCCGCGGCTGGTCGGCGAGACCGGCGGCAAGGACTTCGTCGTCGCCCACCCGTCCGCCGACCCGGCGGTGCTCTCGACGGCGCTGATCAGGGGCGCGTTCGAGTACCAGGGGCAGAAGTGCTCGGCGGCCTCGCGGGCGTACGTGCCGCGCTCGATCTGGAACCGCATCCGCGACGACTTCGTCGCCACGGCCGAGTCGCTGACCGTGGGCGACGTGTCCGGCGACCTGTCGACGTTCATGGGCGCGGTCATCGACGACCGGGCGTTCGCCAAGCACAAGGTGGCCATCGACCGGGCGCGGGCGGCCTCGAACATCGACGTGCTCACGGGCTCGTACGACGACAGCGTCGGATATTTCGTGAAGCCGACCGTCCTGGAGTGCGCCGACCCCACGGACGAGATCTTCGTCAAGGAGTACTTCGGCCCGATCCTCGGCGTGCACGTCTACGAGGACCGCGACTTCGACCAGGTCCTCGACCAGATGGAGGGCATCGCCCCGTACGCGCTGACCGGATCGGTCATCGCCCAGGACCGCTACGCCATCGCCGCGGCCTCCGACCGGCTGCGCTTCGCGGCCGGCAACTTCTACGTCAACGACAAGCCGACCGGCGCGGTCGTGGGCCAGCAGCCGTTCGGCGGCGCCCGCTCCTCGGGCACCAACGACAAGGCCGGCTCGATCTTCAACCTGATCCGCTGGGTGAACGCCCGCACCATGAAGGAGACGTTCGTCCCGCCGACCGACCACCGCTACCCGCACATGGGCTGATCTTCACCCCGCGCCCTCGGCTGCGAGACCGGCCGAGGGCGCCGCGCGTGATGCCCGGGGAGCCCTGGGTCCGGGCCTGGTGACGCCTCGATCTTCGAGCCGGCGGTCGTTTGTATGCGATGATCCGAGGGTGGGCGACCTGACCAGGCGTGTGAGGTTACGGTGGGTGCTGCTGCTCGCGGCCGTGCCGGCCCTCGTGCTGATCGCGGTGTCACTCGCGCGCTCGGCGGGTTTTCCGACCGCCCGCCTCCTGGCCGACACGACGGAGTCCGGCGGCGGCTTCTCCGACTCCGCCGATCGGACCGTCAGCATGCGCTTCGACATCAGGAACGCCGGCTGGACGGCGGTCACGATCACGGGCGTGGGGCGCAGCGGCTCTTTCATGCGGCTGGTCAAGACGGACGGGCCCCGATTCCCGCACACGCTCGAGGCCGGGGAGAAGGTGCACGTGGAGCTCGTCTACCAGGTGACCGACTGTGACGCCGTCCCCGACGAGGACTGGCCGATCCCGGTGCGGGTGGAACGGTGGTGGGGTGCTCAGACCGTGGAGGTCGACCCCTCGCCGCAGACGCCCGACGTGTCGGAGGACTACGACGAAGAGCCGGTGGACGGCGAGATGCCGGCGTTGATCAAGTGGCATGCCGCCCGGGCCAGTCACGTCTGTGACTGGGGCCTCTGATCCCGCGTCTGGGACGGCTCAGTCTCCCCGGCAACGCGCGCGGGACACGGCCAGGCGGTTCCAGTGGATCCTGGCGCCGTCGCGCAGGGTCAGGAAGTCGCCGTACAGGTCGTCGTACAGCGCGGAGCGTTTGTCGTCGGGCTCGAAGACGTCGCGCGGCCGCACGTGCCGCTCCACCGCGGCCCGCACGGAGGGCTCGGCTCCGGTGGCGACCAGCGCGGCGATGAACGCGCCCTTGGCACCGAGCTCGGTGTCGGCGGACCGCATCGTGGGCACGCCGGTGACGTCGGCGAGCAGCCGGCACCAGAAGTCGCTGTTCGCGCCGCCGCCCGTGATCCGCAGCTCGGTGGCGTGCGCGCCGGAGCACTCCAGGCATTCGCGGACGACGTAGCTCATCCCTTCCAGCATGGCGCGGGTGATATGGGCCTTGGTGTGCTCGAAGGTGAGCCCGCTCAGCGAGCCTCGGGCGCGGGTGTCGCGGAACGGGGCGCGCTCGCCCGCGGGGCTGAGGTAGGGGTGGAAGAAGAGGCCGTCCGCGCCGGGATCGGCGGCCTGCGCGAGGTCGGAGATGCCGCCGGGTTCGCCGAGCCCCATCAGGTCCATCCCCCAGCCGATGGCCTCGATCCCGGCCATGGCGGCGAGTGAGCGCAGGTATCCTCCGGGCACGCCGGAGGGCAGGGTCATCCCGGATGGGGTGCAGGAGGTGTCCACGGCCGCGACGGGTGTCGCGATGGAGAGGGTGGTTCCGAGGATCACGCAGGCCTGTCCCGGGGTGACGGCGCCGATGCCGAGCGCCGTGGCGGGGATGTCGAAGGGCGCCATCACCACCGGCAGCCCGGCCGGGAGGCCCAACTCCGCCGCCGCGAGGGTCCGCAACTGGCCGATGCGGTCGCCGTCGCCGCGGATGCCGGGCAGGAGGCGTTCGGCCCACGGCATGCCGAGGAGGTCCAGGATTTCCGGCGCGTAGGCGCGCGTGCGGATGTCCAGGAAGGGTGAGGCGGCGTCGGACTCCTCGGCCGCGTACTCGCCGGTGAGCCGCAGGAACAGCCAGCCGCCGCAGTAGAGCGCCTTGTGGGAGGCGTCGAGCCGCTCCCGGTCGTGGGCCCGCAGCCAGGCGAGGATGGCGCCGGACGTGCCGGCGAAGCCGTAGTTCCCGTTGATCTTGAAGGCGGCGTCGAGCACCCCGCCGGCCTCCCAGCGGTCGATGATGTCGCAGGCCCGTCCGTCGTTCCACAGGATGGCGGGTCCGGTGGGGCGGCCGTCGGGTCCCACGAGCCAGCATCCGTCCCCCTGGCCGGTGAAGGCGAGCGTCCGCACCGGCTCCCGGCCCGCCCGGACGAGGGCGCGGACGGTGGAGACGACCGCGTCCCAGACGCCGTCCATGTCCTGCTCGCTGAAGCCCGGCCCGCCGCGCCGCACCTGTGTCGCCTGGCGGGCGACCCGCAGTTCGTGCCCCTCCTCGTCGAACAGCACGGCCTTGACCATGGTGGTGCCCGCGTCGACGCACAAGACGGCCATGTTCCTCGCTCCCTAGCTCGCGCTGCGGTCCTCGTAGCGGGTGATGACGACGACCTTCTCGTTCGACGGGGAGGAGCTGTCGAACTCGTAGCCCAGCCATTCCTTGACCAGGCGGCGGGCCAGCTCGGGCCCGATCACCCGCTGGCCGAGCGCGAGCACCTGGCAGTTGTTGGACAGGATGGACCGCTCGGCGCTGAAGGAGTCGTGGGCGACCGTGGCGCGTACCCCGGGCACCTTGTTGGCGCTGATGGCCATGCCGATGCCGGTGCCGCAGATCAGGACGCCCCGGTCGATCTCCCCCGCCGCCACGAGCTCGGCGAGCCTGATGCCGACCTCCCCGTAGGACTCGCTCTCCGGATCGGAGGCGGGCACGCCGAGGTCGCGGACCGACTCCACTCGGTCGTCGGCCCGCAGGTCCGCCAGGATCAGCTCCTTGTAGGCGAGCCCGGCGGAGTCGCAGCCGATCGCCATACGCCAGCGCTTGGACACCATGGAAGTCGTCTCCTTTCTGTGGGTCAGCCGCAGTGCCGGCCGAGCACGTCGCCGACGGCGGTGAGGATGAGGCCCATGGACGTCGCGCCGGCGTCCGGGGAGCCGACGCTGCGCTCGGCCAGCGGGCGGGCCCGGCCGATCCGGGGCACGAGGTTCGCGGTGGCGGCGGCCGCGTCGACCGCGGTCCCCGCGGCCGCGTTCCACGCGCCGGCGAGCCGGGCTCCGGCGGCGAGGTCCGCGTCGAGGGCGTCGGCGAACGGGAACAGCGCGTCCAGCATGGTCTTGTCGCCGAGCTCGGCGCGGCCGAAGTCCTTCATCGCCTCCGCGCCCCGCCGCACGGCCCGCGCGAGGTTCGCCGGGCCGACGGGCGCGGTGTTGCCGAGGGATTCGCCGATCGTGCGCAGGAACAGGCTCCACAGCACTCCGGAGGTGCCGCCGGCCCGGTCGCCGAAGGCGTCGGCCGCGGCGGTGAGCACGGTCCGGACGCCTCCGCGGGTCTCCTCGGCCGCCGCCTGGGCCGCGCGCAGCCCGCGGACCATGCCGGAGCCGTGGTCGCCGTCGCCGGCGATGGCGTCGATGCGCCCGAGCTCGTCCTCGTGGTCGGCGACGACGGAGGTCATGGCGCGCAGCGCGTCCCGGACGACCTCGGCGGCACGCACCGACTCGGGGCCGGGCTGCTCGGCCGCCCACGCCGCCACGGCCTCCGCCAAGGCGACGGCCTTCTCCGCAGCGGCGCCCTTCTCCTGAGCGGCGGCCGGCTCCGGGGCGGACTCCTGCTGCCGGGCGAAGCGGGCAGCGGCCTGGTCCGGGGCGGCGTGGCGGCGGAAGGCCGCGGCGGGGACGGCGCCGCGGCGGAAGGCGGGCGTCTCGGCCGGTGCCCGCCAGAGCTCCTCCAGTTCGTCGTCCAGCCAGGTGATCGAGAGCGAGCAGCCCGCCATGTCCAGGCTCGTGACGAGCTCGCCGACCTCGGGCATGACCAGGTCGACGCCGGCGGCGGCCAGCAGCGGCCGCACGTTGCCCCAGAGCAGGAACAACTCCTCGTACTTGGTGGCCCCGAGGCCGTTGAGCAGCACGGCGGCGCGGTGCGCGCCCTCGGGGCGCTCGGCGAGCAGCGGCTCGACCAGCGCGGAGGCGATCTTCGCGGCCGGCATCCAGTCGTCGGACCGCACGCCCGGCTCGCCATGGATGCCCAGCCCGAAGTCCATCCGCCCCTCCGGCACGGCGAACAGCGGGGTGGACTGCCCGGGGAAGGTGCAGCCGGCGAAGGCGACGCCGAACGAGAACGTGCGGGCGTTGGCCGTCCGCATGATCCGCTCCACCGCGTCGAGGTCGTCCCCGCGCTCGGCGGCGGCCCCGCCGATCTTGTACACGGTGAACGTGCCGGCGATGCCGCGCCGGTCGCCCACCTCGGCGGCGGGCGCGGAGGCGATGTCGTCGGTCACGTACACGATGCGGACGTCCACGCCTTCGGCGCGCAGCCGGTCGGCGGCGGCGGCGAAGTTCAGCCGGTCCCCGGCGTAGTTGCCGAAGGCCAGGACCAGGCCGGCGCCGCCGTGGGCGGCCCGCGCGACCCGGGAGACCTGCTCGGCCGAGGGCGAGGTGAAGACGTCGCCGAGCACGGCGCCGTCGGCGAACCCGGCGCCGGTCACCCCCGAGTACGACGGGTAGTGGCCGGAGCCGCCCCCGACGACCAGGCTGACCTTGCCCGGGCGCGGTCCGCCGGCCCGGATGAAGCCGGACGCACCGGGCACCCGCATGACGTAGTCCGGGTAGGCGAGGGCGAACCCGTCGATGACCTCGTTCTTGAACTCGGCGGGGTCGTTGTAGATCTTCGTCACTGGCGTGCTCCCTCGGACAGCTGGGCGAGGATGAACTCGCGGGCATCGACGTGGTCGGCGGCCAGGTGGTCCGCCAGTGCCGCCGCCTCCGGCCGGGGCGGATAGGTGGCGTTGGGGATCCCGACGACGAGCAGGCCGGCGGCGTACGCGGCCCGGATGCCGTTGCTGGAGTCCTCCACGGCGAGGCCGTTGCCGGGGCTGATCCCGAGCCGGGCCACGGCCTCGAGGTAGACGTCCGGGCTCGGTTTGCCGCGCGGCACCTCCTCGCTGGAGACGACCGCGGTGAACAGCCCGGTCAGGTCGTGGTGGTGGAGCACCGCGTCGATGGCCGGGCGGGCGGCCGACGACGCCAGCGCGATGGGCACCCGGGCGCTCACGCTGGTGATCAGCTCGCGCGCGCCGGGGAGGAGCTCGGCCTCGCCGCGCCGGATGCGGCCGACCAGCCCGGTCACGCAGTGGTCGCGGGCGAGGTCGGCGTCGCCGGGGGCGCCGACGTGGCCGGCGAGGTATCCGGCCCATTCCAGCGAGCTCATGCCCTGGACGGCCAGGGTGTCGGACAGCTCCCACGGGCGACCCCGCGACTCGGAGAAGTCGCGCCAGACCTCCTCCCAGAGGTGCTCGCTCTCGATGATCACGCCGTCCAGGTCGAAGACGACGCCCTCGATGGCCGGGGCGCCGGTCATGGTGTCACCTCCACGGTCGCTCCGGCCGCCTCCAGGGCCTCGATCGCCTTGGGGCTCGCATCGGAGTCGGTGATCACCAGGTCGAAGGCGGACAGGGAGGACAGCCGGTGCAGCGCGGTCTTGTCGAGCTTGCTGCTGTCGACGAGCAGGTAGCGGGCGGAGGCGGACTCGATCATGGCGCGCTTGAACGCCACGATGCGCTCCTCCTGGTGGTAGGCGTGGCCGGCGGCGACCGCGGAAGTGGACATGAACAGCACGTCGGCGTGGATGGCCTGGATGATCTCGATGGCGTGCATGCCCTGGAAGGAGTCGTGCAGCGGGTCGTAGTCGCCGCCGATCCCGATGACGCGGATGTCGGGCAGGGCGGTCAGCTCCTTGAGCGCGGCCATGAAGTTCGTGGCGACGTGCAGCGGCGCGCACTCCGCCAGGCCGGGCACCATGTGCAGGACGGTCGTCGAGTCGTCGAGCAGCACGGACATGCCGGGCTCGACGTGGCGCAGCGCCGCCTGGGCGATCCTGCGCTTCTGCTCGACGGCGGCAGCGTGCCGGAAGGCCACGCGGGCCTCGTAGACACCGCTCGGCTGGGCCGTGGCGACGCCGCGCGCCTTGCGCAGGACACCCTGCCGTTCGAGCTCGTCGAGGTCGCGATGGATGGTCATGACGCTGACGCCGAACATCTCCGCGAGTTCCTGCGCCGTCATCGACCCCTGGCCCAGGATGAGGTCGGCGATCTGGCTCTGCCGAGCCCTGTTCTTTCGCACGGGCACTCTTTCGACGTCGGGGACACTTGGGGGATTCGTCACAGCCGCTCGCCGTCCGCCACTCGGAGCCGGGGGTCCCTGACGGCGTCGCGGGCCGCCATGGCCGACTCGTCGTCGGGCAGGCGCTGGGCGGCCAGCTCCGCCTCGATGCGGGCCAGGGAGAGGGCGAGCTCCTGCCGTACGCGCTCGTCGTCCCACCCCAGCTCCGCGCCGATCACCGGGGCGATCGCGCGCGCGGCGGCGGCTCCCCGGTCGCGGGTCTCGATCGCGATGTGGGTACGGCGGGTGAGGACGTCGTCGAGGTGGAGCGCGCCCTCGTGGGTGACGGCGTGGACCGCCTCGGCGAGGAGGTAGTCCGGTGCTCCCTCGACGGGCCGCCCAAGTTCCGGCCGCTCGATGATCATAGCGATCAGGTCCTCGGTCAGCGAGCCGTACCGGCCGAGCAGATGATCCATCTGCGCCGCGGTGAGACCGGCGGACGCGGCGAGCTCGCCCGCCCGTGCCCTGGTCGCGGCGTAGCCGACGGCGCCGAGCAGGGGCACGCTCTCGGTACGCGACGGCGGCGTCGCGCGGCCCAGTCCCTTCACGGCCGCGTCGATCGCGTCCCTGGCCATGATCCGGTACGTGGTGTACTTACCGCCCGCGATCGTGGTGAGCCCGGGGACGGACGTCTCCACCGCGTGCTCCCGGCTGAGCCGGCTCGTCGTGCCGGCGTCACCGCGGATGAGCGGGCGCAGCCCGGCGAAGACCCCGTCGATGTCGTCCCTGGTCAGCTCGGTCTCCAGGGCGGCGTTCACGTTGCGCAGCAGGTAGTCGAGGTCGGTGGAGGTCGCCGCCGGATGGTCGAGCCCGGCCGCCCACGCGGTGTCGGTGGTGCCGATCAGCCAGTGGCGGCGCCAGCCGCGGACGAACAGGACGCTGTCCTCGGCGCGGACGAACAGCGAGACGTCGCTCCTGATCCGCTCGCGCGGCACCATGATGTGCACGCCCTTGGACGCCTGCACGTTGAAGCCGGGCCTGCCGCCGGCGAGGGCGCGCACCCCGTCCGTCCAGACGCCGGTGGCGTTGACCACGTGCCCGGCGCGGATGGTGAACGTCTCCCCGCTCTCCAGGTCCCGTACGTGCGCGCCGCGTACGGCGCCGCCGGATGTCTCCAGCCCGATCACCTTGACCGCGGAGGCGACGTCCGCGCCGTGGGCCGCCGCGGTGCGGACGAGTTCCAGGGTGTGGCGCGCGTCGTCGACCTGGGCGTCGTAGAAGGTGATCGCGCCGATCAGCCCGCTCTGCCTCACTCCGGGCGCGAGGCCGCGCACCGCGCGGCGGGACAGGTGGCGGTGTCGGGGAAGCGCGCCGGCGCCGCCGATGGTGTCGTAGAGCAGCAGGCCGGCGCCCACGTAGGCGCGTTCCCAGACCCGCCGGCGCAGCGGGTAGAGGAAGCGGATGGGCTTGACGAGGTGCGGGGCGAGGTCCTTCAGGAGGAGCCGCCGTTCACGCAGCGACTCGCGGACGAGCCCGAAGTCGAACCGCTCCAGATAGCGCAGCCCTCCGTGGATGAGCTTGCCGGACCGGCTGGAGGTGCCGGCCGCGTAGTCGCGCATCTCGACGAGGGCGACGGACAGCCCGCGCGCGGCCGCGTCCAGGGCCGCCCCGGCTCCGGTGACGCCGCCGCCGATGACGAGGACGTCGTATTCGGTGCGGGCGAGGCGTGCCAGCGCTTCGGCGCGCCCGGCCGGGCTGAGCTGGCCGTTCGGCATTCGCTGTCGGACCCTTTCTCGTTCATGGGGTGGGGGAAGCGGGCGCCGGCCGTCGCGTGCGACGGCCTCTGGGCAGGTCGGCACCCGCTCCCCGGCTCGGATGGCGCGCGCTCACTTGTCCAGGACGAACGGCCCCTTGTACTTGTCGGCGTTGTCCTTGGTGATCAGCACGCAGTCGATGCTCTGCTTCTCGTCGGCGACGCCGGTCTTGCCGGTCTTGAGGTATTCGACGGCCTGGGCGACGGCGTTGGTCGTCCCCTGGACGATGGGCTGGAGCACGGTGGCGACCATGGTCCCGGCCTTCACCGCCGCGACCGCGTCGGCGTTGCCGTCGAAGCCGAGCACCTTCACCTTGTCGATCTTCTTGGCGTCGGTGAGCGCCTCGATCGCGCCGAGGGCCATCTCGTCGTTGCCTGCGATGACGCCGTCGAGGTCGGGGTGGGCGGCCAGGAGGCCTTCCATCTTCTCCTTGCCCTGGACGCGGTCCCAGTTCGCGGTCTCCTGGCCGACCTTCTTGAGGTCGGGGTAGGCGGAGATGACGGCGGCGTAGCCGTCGGAGCGCACCTGGGCGTTGTTGTCGGTCGGGTTGCCGAACAGCTCGACGTACTTGCCCTTGCCGTCCATCGCCTTCACCCAGGCCTCGGCGCCGATCGTGGCGCCCTGGGCGTTGTTGGAGATGATCTGCGCCTTGGCGACGCCCTGCTTGGCGATCTCGGCATTCACGAGGAAGACCGGGATGCCGGCGTCGGTGGCCTTCTGGACGGCGGCCACGGACTCGTCGGCGCCGGCCGGGTCGAGGATGATGGCCTTGACCTTGTTGCTGATGGCGGTGTCGATCAGCTGGTTCTGCTTGTCGGGGTCGGCCCCGTGGGCGTTGACCGTGGCCTGGTAGCCGGCCTTCTCGATCTCGGTCTTGGCGGTGTCCGCCTCCGCCTGCCAGTAGGAGTTGGCCAGGTCCACCGTGATGACGGCGATGGTCCCGCCCGCGGCGGCCGCGGGGCTCGGGGCCGCGGCGGAGGTGCCGGACCCTGACGAGCCGCAGGAGGCGAGGCCGAGTGCCAGCGCGCTGGCCGCGGCGACGGCGGCGATCTTTCGGAACATGGGGAGCCTTTCTGGGTGGTGCAGACGGCGCGTGGCCGTCCGGGGTACGTCGGGGTCACACCGGGGCCGGCGCGTGCTCCGACGGCTTGGGGGGTGACAGCGCGGCCTTGGCGGACCGGCGCTTGTGGAGTGACTGCTGGAGCTGGTCCAGCGCGACGGCGACGACGATCACGGCGCCCTTGATGATCTGCTGCCAGAACTGGGAGACCCCGACGAGGACGAGGCCGTCCACGAGGAACCCGATGACGAACGCTCCGATGAGGGTGCCGCGGATGGTGCCGCGGCCGCCCGAGAGCGCGGCGCCGCCGATCACCACGGCGGCGATGGCGTTGAGCTCGAAGAACTCGCCGGCCGCCGGGGTCGCCGAGGACAGGTCGGCCGTCAGGAGCAGCCCGACCGCGGCCGCGCACAGCCCGGACAGGACGTAGATGCGGGTCTTGACCTTCTTGACGGGGACGCCGGACAGTTCGGCCGCGCGCTCGTTGCCGCCGGTGGCGTAGAGCCAGCGGCCGAACGGGCTCTTGCTGAGCACCAGCGCGAACACCGCGGCGAAGAGGATCATCGCCCAGACCGGCATGGGCAGGCCGAGCGGGGCGCTCTTGAGGAAGGTGAGGAAGCCGGTGTTGCCCAGCGTCTCCTCGCCGCCGAGTTTGGAGAACGGGGTGCCGTTGGTGATGAGCAGCGCGATGCCGCGGGCGACGTACAGCATGCCGAGGGTGGCGATGAACGGCGCGACGTTGAGTCTCGCGACCACCAGCCCGTTCACCCAGCCGAGCAGGGTGCCGACGCCGAGGGAGACGACGATCACGACCCAGGCGGCGGGGTAGACGACCAGGTCGAGGCCGCCGATCTCGAGTCCTTCGAGCAACAGGCCCGCGGTGACGCCGGACAGGCCCACGATCGAGCCGACCGACAGGTCGATGCCGCCGTTGAGGATCACCAGCAGCATCCCGATCGCGAGGATGGCGTTCATCGCGACGTGCCGGGTCATGATGATGAGGTTGTCCGCGCTGAGGAAGTTGGGCGACAGCAGCGAGAAGACGACCACGATGAGGACGAGCGCGAGCAGCGCACGCCCCTCGATCATCAGGGCCCTGGTGTTGATCTTGCGGAGGGGGCGGGGCGCCGTCGCCTTGACGGCGGCCTGGCTCAGCTCACTCACTGGCGGTTCCCATCGCGTGGACGCCGGCCTCGGACTCCCCGGAGGCGGCCATGATCTCTTCACGGGAGGCCGTGCGCGGGTCGAACTCCCGCACGACACGGCCCTTGGACATGACGACGATGCGGTGCGAGGCGGTGATCGCCTCCCCGATCTCGCTGGTGACGTAGAGGACCGCGAGGCCCTTGCGCGCCTCGCGGAAGAGCAGCGAGAAGATCTCGCCCTTGGCGCCGACGTCGATGCCGCGGGCCGGCTCGTCGAGCAGGAGCACCTTCGGGCCGGTGAGCAGCATCTTGCCGATCACCACTTTCTGCTGGTTCCCGCCGCTCAGCGAGGTGATCGGGGCGCCGGGGCCGGAGGTCTTCACCTGGACCTCGGAGATCCCGTCCCGGACGCGGCCCGCCTCACGCCTGCGGGAGACGAAGCCGGCGACGACCAAGGACCTGGTCAGCTCCAGCAGGCTCGACAGGGACAGGTTCTGGCCGACGGACATCGACTGGACCAGCCCGTCGCGCTGCCGGTCCTCCGGGACGAGGCCGATGCCGAGCTCGATCCGCTCCGCGACGGAGGCGCCGGACAGGTCCCTGCCGCCGAGCTCGACCCGGCCGGAGGCGATCGCCCCGCGGCCGGCCAGCGCCTCGACCAGCTCGGTGCGGCCGGCGCCCATGAGCCCGTAGAGGCAGACGATCTCGCCGTGCCTGACGTCCAGGGAGACGCCGTTGACCGCGAGGCGGCCCTCTCCCGTGGCGTCGACGATCTTGACGTCGCGGATGCTCAGCGCGACGTCGCCGAAGTCGCGCTCGGCGTCGCGGAAGTCGTACTCGGCGGCCCGGCCGACCATCTTGCCGACGACCCAGGCCAGGTCGATGTCCGCCGCGTCCGCGGTGGCGACCAGCTCGCCGTCGCGGAACACGACGGCGTGGTCGGCGATCTCGATCGCCTCCTCCAGGTGGTGGGAGATGTAGACGATCGCGACCCCGTTGGCGGTGAGGTCCTTGATGACCTTGAAAAGGACCTCGACCTCCGGGGCGCTGAGCGCCGAGGTGGGCTCGTCCATGATGAGGATGCGGGCGTCCAGCGCCAGGGCTCGGGCGATCTCGACGATCTGCTGCTGCCCGATGCGCAGGTCGGCGACGAGGGTGTCGGGGTCGATGTCCTCTTCGAGCCGCTCCATGAGCCGCCGCACGACCTCGCGCTCGCCGCGGTAGTCGACCGTGCCGAACAGGCCCGTGCGCTCGCGGCCGATGAAGATGTTGTCGCGCACGCTCAGGTTCGGGCAGAGGTTGAGCTCCTGGTGGATGATCGAGATGCCGTGCTCGACGGCCTGGCCGGGCGAGCGCAGCTCGATCGCCTGCCCGTCGAGCTCCAGGTGTCCGGAGGTCGGGGACTCGACGCCGGCGATGATCTTCATCAGGGTCGACTTGCCGGCGCCGTTCTCGCCGAACAGGGCGGTCACCTTGCCCCGGTGCACCTCGAAGTTGACGCCCTTGAGTGCCTGCGTGGCGCCGTAGTGCTTGGTGATGTCGATGGCCCGCAGGACGACGGGGGTCGCGGCGTCCGGGAACATCAGCCCGCCACCTCGACCTTCACGGGCGTGACGAGGTAGCTGCCCTCCGGTCCGGTGTTGGTGACGTAGACGCCGGTCACCGTCGCGGTCCCGCCCTTCGCGGCGGCGAGGTCGATCTTGGCGGCGACCTCCGCGAGCATCCTGGCCTTCAACTCGTTGGCCGTCTGCTGGTAGTCGGTCTGGTTCTGGAAGTCCTTGAACTTCAGCGTCCCCGGGGCGTCGCGCAGGGCGGTGCCGTTGGCGGCCTGGCCGAGGGCGACGCGGACCACGCTGCGCTCGGGCAGCCCCGCCACGTCGACGGTGAGCAGACCCGCGTCGGCCTCGGTGACCTTGCCGGTGAAGCGCACCGGGATCGCGTACTTGTCGGTGCCCGCGATGTTGCCGTACTTGGGGCCGGCGGCCGAGGGGTCGGCGGCCACCGCGGCGGCGACCTCCTTGAGATCCGCGGCCTTCGCCTCGACGACCGCCACGATCTTGGGGTATTCGGCGGCGGCGAAGTCTTTGGCGTTGAACTCCGCGGGGTTGAGCGCGCTCACCTCTTGCCTGGACAGGAACCGGGTGTCCAGGGCCATGGCGACCAGGAGGGCCGCGATCGCGACCGGCCAGAACAGGCGCGCGATCAGGCGGGGAGGGGCGGCGGCTGCGCTGCTCATCGGACGGGGGGCTCCTTTCCAGCAACACGCGTTCACGTGAACGTAACAGAACAAATCGTTATCTATCAAGATTCTTCTGTTACGAGCACCAGCGGATGCGGAGATGTTGTGACTCAAGTCACGCCTGCCTAGATTTATCACGTGGCTCGCGATAGCGTCTACACGAGTCACGTTAGAAGTAACACGATGAATCTCATGAAAAGATGAGATGATCACTCAGGAGCGCGATGAGCAGCTACCGGGACCGCGCACTCCAACGCCTTCGGCACACGTTCGACCTGCTCGTCATCGGCGGCGGCGTGAACGGGCTCGGCATCGCGTGGGACGCGGCCGACCGCGGCCTGTCCGTGCTGGTCATCGACAAGGGCGACTGGGGCGGCGGCACGTCGTCGTGGTCCTCCCGGATGATCCACGGCGGGCTCAAATACCTCGACAAGCTCGACATGGGGCTCGTCCGCGAGTCGTTGCGGGACCGGGAGTGGCTGCTGCGTGGCGCGCCGCACCTCGTGGCGCCGCTGCCGTTCGCGTTGCCGTTCTACCGCGGCAACAGGCACCACCGGTTCGCGCTGCGCGCCGGGATGGTGCTCTACGACGTCCTCTCCTTCGACAAGTCGCTGCCGCTCCACCGGACCTATGGGCGGCGGAAGACCGCCGCCCTGCTGCCCGGCCTGTCCCCGGACGGGCTCCAGGGCGCGGCGGTCTACCACGACGCGCAGGTCGAGTACGCCGAGCGGCTCTGCGTCGAGATCATGCTCGCCGCGCGCGCCGCCGGGGCGGCCACGCTCAACCACGCCGAGTCCACCCGGTTGCGGGTCGAGCAGGGCCGAGTCGTCGGGGCGTCGGTCCGCGACGTGCTCACCGGCGCCGTCCACGAGGTGACGGCGCGTTTCACCGTCAACGTGGCGGGGCCGTGGGCCGACTCCGTGCTCGCCGGCTCGGCCGCAGGGACCGAACGGCTGATCGGCGGCACCAAGGGCACGCATCTCGTCGTGGACCCGTTTCCCGGCGCGCCGTACTGCGCGATGTACTACGAGGCCGTCAGCGACGGCCGCCCGCTCATGGTGATCCCGTGGCTCGGCAGATATCTCATCGGCAGCACCGACGAGCGGTTCACGGGCGACCCCGGCACGGCCGCCGCCGACCAGGGGGAGATCGACTACATCCTGGCCGAGACCAACCGCCTGTTCCCCGCCGCCGGCCTCACCGAGGACAGCATCCTGTACACCTACACCGGGGTGAGACCCCTTCCGTTCGTGCCGGAGGGCGATCCCGGGGACATCACGCGCCGGCACATTCTGCACGACCACCGCCCGCGCCTCGACGGGCTGCTCTCGGTCGTCGGCGGCAAGCTGACCACCTTCCGCACCCTCGCCGAGCACGCCGTCGACGAGGTGGGCAGGCGCCTGGGCAGGAAGGCGAGGTCGCGGACCCGCGGGCTCGGCCTCCCCGGCCGCCCGCCCGAGGGGCCGGCGGAGCACGCCCGCGCGTTCGAGCGGTCGAGCGGGCTGCCGGCCGCCGAGTCCCGCCGGCTGACACGCGTCTACGGAGCCCGCGCGGGCCGGGTCGCCGACCTCATCGCCGCCTCCGAGCCGCTCTCCCTGACCGTGGCGACGGGGGTGCGGGCCGGCGAGGTGGCGTTCGCGATCAGGGAGGAGGAGGCCGTGACCCTCGCCGACGTGCTCGCCCGCCGGACGATGATCGGCCTGGAACCCGACCTCGGCCAGGGGGCCATGGACGCGGTCGCCGCGGCCTGCGCCGCCGAGCTCGGCTGGGACGACGCGGAGACCGCCCGGCAGAAGGCCGCGTACGTACGCTATCTCCGGCGTTTCCGCGAATTCGAACCGGGACCGGTGGCGTGAATGGGACGTTACCTCCTCGGCGTCGACGCCGGATCGACCGTCACCAAGGCCGTGCTCTTCGACGTGACCGGCGCCGAGGTCGGCCAGGCGGCGCGGCGGGTGCCTCATCGTTATCCGCGCCCCCACCACGTGGAGCGCGACCAGGACGAGCTGTGGGAGGTGACCTGCGCGGTCATCAGGGAGGTCGTCGCCGCGGCCGGCGTCCGGCCCGCGGAGGTCGCGGGCGTCGCCGTCACCTCACACGGCGACGGGATCTATCTGGTCGACGAGCGGGGCCGGCCGACCCGGCCGGGCATCCTGTCGCTCGACACCCGCGCGGCGGGCCTGGTCGCCGAGTGGGAGCGCGCCGGCCGCTGCGCCGCCGTCCTGCCGCTCAGCGGGCAGAAGCCCTGGCCGGGCTCGCCGGTGTCGGTGCTCGCCTGGCTGCTGCGCAACGAGCCCGACGTCCTGGCCCGCACGGCGTACGCGCTCCCGTGCAAGGACGTCATCAAGCAGCGGCTCACCGGCGTCGTCTCCACCGACCCCACCGAGTCGAGCCTGTCGTTCACGAACGTGCACACGCAGGAGTACGACCGCGAGACGCTGCGGATCTTCGGCGTCGAGG
The DNA here is from genome assembly GCF_008065375.1 of Nonomuraea sp. SYSU D8015. Classification (GTDB taxonomy): domain Bacteria; phylum Actinomycetota; class Actinomycetes; order Streptosporangiales; family Streptosporangiaceae; genus Nonomuraea. The sequence goes on along the minus strand of NZ_VJYI01000016.1, from coordinate 243,169 downwards.
AGCTGTTCGGCCTGCTGCCCGAGGTGATCGGGTCCCATGAGGTCGCCGGCGAGGTCACCGGCGCGGCGGCGGAGCAGTGCGGCCTCGCCCCCGGCACCCCGGTCGCGTCGGGGGCGCACGACGTGGACTGCGGGGCCATCGGCATGGGCACGGTGCTGCAGGGCCAGCTCGCGATCATCGCGGGGACGTTCAGCATCAACGAGGTGATCTCCGACGTGGCCCGGGTGGACGAGCGCTGGAACGCCCGCGCGTTCGTCGTGCCCGGCCAGTGGATGAACATGGCGCTGTCCCCGTCGAGCGCGGCCAACCTCGAGTGGTTCGCCACGCGGCTCGCCGCCGACGCGCACGCGGGCCGGCCCTTCGGCTTCGTCGAGGACGATCTGCGCGCGGTCGAGTCCAGCCCCGGCGACCTGGTGTACCTGCCGTTCCTCTTCGGCTCCCCCTACCCCGTGGACGCCAGCGCGGCCTTCGTCGGGCTGCGCGGCTGGCACGAGCGCGGCCACCTCGTCCGGGCGGTGATGGAAGGAGTGGTCTTCAACCACCGTCACCACGTGGACGCGCTGCGGGACGGCTTCGACGTCACCGACATCCGGCTCACCGGCGGGGCCGCAGGCAACCCCCGGTGGGTGCGGATGTTCGCCGACGCCCTGGCCGCCCCGGTGGGGGTGAGTCCCGTACGGGAGGCGGGCGCGCTCGGCTGCGCCATGCTGGCCGGCATCGCGGCGGGCGTCTACGCCGACCTGGCGGAGGCCGCCGCCGCGGTCGCCGCGCCGCCCGCCGTCTGCGAGCCGACGCCCGGCGGCGTGGCGCGGCAGGAGGAGAACTACCGGCGTTACCAGCGCGTCGTGGAGAGGATGACGGCGGTATGGGCCGAGCTCGGATGACGTGGATCGGCACCAGCTGGAAGATGAACAAGACGCTGGCCGAGGCCCGCGCGTTCGCCGACGGGCTGGTCGCGGCCCGCGGCGCCTTCGACGGGGTCACGGCCTTCGTCATCCCCGCGCACACCGCGATCGCCGCCGTACGCGAGCGCCTGCCGCCCGACGTCCCCGTCCTCATCGGGGCCCAGAACGCGCACTGGGCGCCCGCCGGGGCCTACACCGGCGAGGTGTCCATGGGGATGGTCGCCGACGCGGGCGCCACGCTCGTCGAGATCGGCCACTCCGAACGCAGGGAGCACTTCGGCGAGACCGACGACACCGTCGCGCTCAAGGTCGAGGCCGCCGTCGCGGCGGGTCTCACGCCGCTGCTGTGCGTCGGCGAACCGGGCGCGGTGCGCGCCGCCGGACGGGAGATCGACTGGGTGGCCGGGCAGGTGACCCGCGGGCTGTCCAGGCTCGCCGCCGGCGACCTGCACGAGGTCGTGGTCGCGTACGAGCCCGTCTGGGCGATCGGCGAGCGCGGCCGCGAACCGGTGACGTACGAGATCGCCCCCGTCATGGAGACGCTGTCCACCGGTTTCGGGGTCCGTGCCGTCCTCTACGGGGGAAGCGTCAACCGACGCAACGCGGCGGCGCTGCTCGACGTGCCCGGGATCGACGGCTTGTTCGTCGGCCGGGCCGCGTGGGACGTCGCGGATTTCCTCGCGTTGGTCCGCATCGCGGCCGCGGGCCGTCACGTGGGCCGGCCGGATGCGCGATAGTCGGAGGCTGAAACATCCGGATCGAGCAGGAGGTGCGATGAAGGAGCCGCCCGCGGAGGGCCGCCTGGAACGGCAGCGCGCGCGCCAGCGCGCGATCGCCGCGGACGTGATGGCGGAAGGCTCGGTCCGCATCGAGGCGATCGCGGAGAAACACGGGATCAGCCTGATGACCGCCCACCGCGACCTCGACGCGCTCGTCGCCCGGGGGATCGTCCGCAAGTCGCGCGGCGTGGTCACCGCCCTGCCCTCCAGCCTCGTCGAGGCCAGCGACCTGTTCCGCCGCGGCCGGCAGCAGCCCGAGAAGGCGGCGCTCGCCCGGGCCGCCTGCGCGTGGATCGAGCCGGGACACGCCGTCATCCTCGACGACTCGACCACCACCCTGCACCTCGTCCCGATGCTCGGCGACAAGGCGCCCCTGACGGTGATCACGAACTTCCTGCCGGTCATCGAAGACCTGACCGGCGAGCCGGACCTCACGCTCATCGCGCTCGGCGGCCGGTTCCACCCCTGGGCCAACTCGTTCATGGGCCACATGACCGTCGCGGCGATCCGGGAGGTGCGCGCCGACATCGTCATCATGTCCACCTCGGCCATCACCGACGACATCTGCTTCCACCAGACCGAGGAGACGGTCGACACCAAGCGGGCCATGTTCGACTCGGCGGCCACCCGCCTGCTGATCGTCGATCACACCAAGTTCGAGCGCCGGGCCCTGCACGCCCTCGCGCCGCTGACCGAGTTCGACCACGTCATCGTCGACTGGCGGACGCCGCCGGAGCATGTGGAGCGGCTGCGGCGCAAGGGCGTCGGTGTCACCGTGGCGCCCGCCGCGCGCGGACGCTGACCCCGCGGTCTCGTGGCGTAATCTGCAATCGTCGTGTCGTTGACGCCACGAGATGATCGCGACCAGCATGAGGGCATGCAGCGGCGGGTGGTGATCGTCGTCTTCCCCGGGTTCCAGTTGCTCGACATGGCCGGGCCCGCCGACGTGTTCGCGACGGCGGCGCTGCTCGTGCGGGGCGGCTACCGGGTGGAGGTCGTGGCCGTGCGCGCGGGCACGGTGCCGGCCGGCAACGGCGTCGCCGTGACGGCCTCGGCGCTCGGCGAGGTCGCGGGGCCGATCGACACGCTGCTCGTGGCGGGCGGGATGTCGGTGCCCGATCACCTGGCGGACCGGGAGCTCGTCGAGGGCGTTCTGCGGCTGGCCGGGGCCGCGCGGCGCATCGCCTCCGTCTGCAACGGCGCGTTCCTGCTGGCCGAGGCCGGGCTGCTGGACCACCGGCGGGCCACCACGCACTGGCTGGCCGCCGGCGAGCTCCGGTCCCGGTACGCGTGCGTGGAGGTGGACGCGGACCCTCTCTACATCGAGGACGGCCACGTGTGGACCTCGGCGGGCGTGCTGTCCGGCGTGGACCTCGCGCTGGCGCTGGTGGCCAGGGACCACGGCCACGAGGTGGCCCGCGACGTGGCCCGCGGGCTCGTGGTGTACCTGCACCGGCCGGGCGGGCAGAGCCAGTTCAGCACGCCGATGCGGGCGCTGACGCCGCGCAGCGAGCCGCTGCGGGAGCTGCAGGCGTACATCGACGCCCACCCGGCCGCGGACCTGAGCGTGCCCGCGCTCGCCCTGCGCGCGGGGATGAGCGAGCGCCACTTCTCCCGCGTCTTCACCCGCCAGACCGGCCTGTCCCCCGGCCGGTACGTCGAGCTCAGCCGCGCCGAAGCCGCCAGGCGGCTCCTGGAGGTCACCGACCATCCGCTGGACACCGTGGCCAGGGAGTCGGGGCTCGGCACGGCGGAGACGCTCTACCGCGTCTTCCGCCGCCACTGGCGGGTCTCGCCGGGCGATCACCGCCGCAGGTTCCGGTCCCGGGACCGCGGCCTCCCCTCGAACGAGCGGTCCCCGGCGCGGGACCGCGGCCTCCAGCCGAACGAGCGGTCCTCGTCCGGGGACCGCGGCCTCCAGCCGAAGGAGCACTGACATGCGCGTGGCCATCCCGCTCTATCCCCGGTACACCGCGCTGGACGCGGTCGGGCCGTACACCGTGCTGGCCACCGCGCCCGGCTGCACGGTCACGTTCGTGGCGGCCGAGGCGGGGCCGGTGACCGACGACCAGGGCACGCTGACCCTGACCGCCGCGGCCTCGTACGCGGACCTGCCCGACCCCGACGTGATCGTCGTGCCCGGCGGGCTCGGCACGCTCGACGCCCTGTCCGACGAGGCCCTGGTCGGCTGGATCCGCGAGGCCCACCGGCACACCCGGTGGACCACCTCGGTGTGCACCGGCTCGTTCCTGCTCGGCGAGGCCGGTCTGCTGCGGGGACTGAAGGCGACCACCCACTGGGCTCTGCTGGAGCTGCTCGAACGGTTCGGCGCCGAGCCGGTGAGCGAGCGGGTCGTCATCGAAGGCAAGATCGTGACCGCGGCCGGGGTGTCGTCGGGCATCGACATGGCCCTGACGCTGCTGGCCGCGGCGGGCGGCGCGGAGACGGCGCAGGCGGTGCAACTCGCCATCGAGTACGACCCGCGGCCCCCGTTCAACGCGGGCTCGCCCGGTACGGCGTCGGAGGAGACGAGGCAACGCGCGCTCAACCTGCTCAGCTGACGAAGCACGCGTCTCCGGCCCTCCAGCCCGGGACGGGGCGCTGCCCGTCCGGGCCCGATGTCGGGCGGGCCCAGAGGTCTGCGCATCACTCCTGGTCCGCGTCCCCGATGGCCCCCAGCGGCAGGACGTCGAAGTGGACGACCACGTGTCCGGTGGAACGCTCGGCGGCCTCCGGGGACTCGCGTCGCCTGCGATCCGACACCGTGCGGTACCTCTCCAGCACCTCCAGCACCTCGTCCCGCAGCTCGGCCGTCTCCGCCGCCGTGAGCCGCAGCGACCGTCGCGCGAATCCACTGGCCTGCTCCCACTCCTCGGGCGCCATTGACATGTGCTCCCGCCACCTGGCCAGTTCCGCCCCCCGCTGCCGCACTAGGTCGTCGAGCAGGAGCTCCAGGGCGCCGGCCGTCTCGGGGTCGTCCGGCGGCTCACCGTAGGTGAAGCCGCCCGGCACGATCCTCCAGTACTTCTCCTTGCCGCGCCCCATCTCCGGCGCGACCTCGATCATGCCGTGCCTGGCCAGCTCCCTCAGGTGGTAGCTCGTCGCCCCGGTGTTCTGCCCCAGCAGACCGGCGAGGCCGGTGGCGGTGGACGGCCCGTGCTCGTCCAGCAGCTCGTAGATCCGCAAGCGCAGGGGGTGGGCGAACGACTTCAGCGCGTTCGCGTCGAGCGTACGCGCGGAAAAGCTCTTGCTCCGCTTCACGTGCAAGCCTATCTTTGCAAAGAAATCTATGCACACTTTCTCTTGTACACGTCTACTTTAGGGGGAGTCGGCCGTGCCGGGTCTCGGGCGCTCGTTCGCCTTCCTGTGGTCGTCCACCGCGCTGTCGAACCTCGCCGACGGCGTGCTGAAGATCGGCGCGCCCCTGCTGGCCGTGTCGATGACCCGCTCCCCCACGCTGGTCTCCCTGGTGGGCGCCGCGGCGACTGCGCCCTGGCTGCTGCTGGCGCTGCACGCGGGCGCGATCGCCGACCGGGCCGACCGCCGCCGGGTCATGGGGGCGGCCAACGCCGTCCGCGCCGCGATCCTCGCCGCCGTCGCCCTGCTGGCATCACTGGGGTTGCTGGACCTCTGGGTGCTGCTCGCCGCCGTGCTGGCGGCCGGCGTGACGGAGGTCTTCGCCGACACCTCGGCGCAGTCGATCCTGCCGATGACCGTGCCCGCGCACGACCTGCCCCGGGCGAACGGCCGCGTGTCCAGCGCCCAGCTCGCCGGCAACGACTTCGCCGGCGCCCCTCTGGCCGGGCTCCTCGCCGGAGCGCTCCCCGCCGCCGTCTTCGGCGCCCCTGCCCTGCTGTACGGCGCCGCGGGGCTGCTCCTGCTGGGCATGCGCGGCCCGTACCGGTTACCCGCCCCCCGCCCGGAGCGCCGCCCGCTGCGGCGGGACATCGGCGAGGCGCTGCGTTACCTGAGGTCGCACCGGGTGCTGCGGAGCCTGGCGATCACGGCGGGCCTGCTCAACCTCGCCAACGCCGCATACTTCGCCGTCTTCGTGCTGTGGGCCGTGGGCGACGGGTCGATGATCGGGCTGGAGCCCGGTCAATACGGGCTGATGATGGCGGCGTTCGCGGCCGGGGCGGTGGCCGGGTCCCTGCTGTCCGGGCGGGCGGCGGGGCTCTTCGGGGAGTTCCGCACGATCGTGGGGGCGTGGCTGATCAGCAGCCTCCTGCTCCTGGTGCCCGTGGCGGCGCCCACGCCGTGGGCGCTCTACCCGACCGCCGTCCTGTGGGGCGTGGTGGGGGCGGGGGGCAACGTGCTCGTGGTCTCGACGCGGCAGCGGCTGATCCCCGCCGAGTTGCTCGGGCGGGTCAATTCGGCATACCGCCTCGTCGGCATGGGCGGCATGCCCGCAGGGGCGGCGCTCGGGGGCCTGGTGGCAGAGTTCACGGGCATTGCAGCCGTCCTCGCAGGCGCCGCAGGAGTATGTTTGGTGGGGGTCGGGCTGGTATGGCGCGCCTTATCGGATCGAATTTCTAGGCCGCTGACCAGCGCACCTGCGTTTTCTGACATATCCAGGCAACGTTAGGCACCCAACAGCCGGTGCTGAAGTGACATGATTATCCCCGAGCAAGAGGGGATGGTATGCGGGAGATCGGCGGACGGTACCTCCTGAACGAGGAGGCCGGTCGTGGGGGTATGGGAGTCGTCTGGCGTGCGTTCGACCAGCTCCTCCACCGTACGGTGGCGCTTAAGGAGCTGACCTTGGCCGGTGAGGTCGAGATGGTTCGCCGCCGGGTGTTGCGTGAGGCCAGAATGGCTGCCGGTCTGACGCACCCCAACATCGTCACGGTCCACGACCTGATCGAAGAGGGCGGCAAGCTCTGGATCGTGATGGAATACCTGGACGGGCTCTCATTGCACCAGTTGCTCTCCCAGGTCGGCACGCTTCCGGCGCAGTCGGTGGCGGCCATCGGGCAGCACCTGCTCGCCGCATTACGCACGGCCCATCAGGCCGGTGTGCTGCACCGCGACGTGAAGCCCGCCAACGTCATGCTGACCGGCGACCGGGTGGTGCTGACCGACTTCGGCATCGCCACGGCCGAGGGCGACATCCGCATGACGACGTCGCGGCGGCTGCGCGGCACGCCCGCGTTCATGGCGCCCGAGCGCCTGCACGGCGGGCCGGCCAGCAAGGAGGCCGACATGTGGTCCTTCGGCGCCACGCTCTACAGCGCCGTCGAGGGCCAGCCGCCCTATCCGGGCCAGGACGCCGCCACGGTGCTGGGCATGGCCAGGAGCGGCCCTTACCCGCCGCCCCGCCGGGCCGGGGTGATGCGTCCCCTGATCGAGGGGCTGCTGCACCACGACCCGGTACGCCGCTTCACGCCGGAGCAGACGGCGGGCCTCCTGGCCGGGATGCGCGCCAGCACCTACCAGACCGCCATCTGATCCCATCGCCCATGGGACGACGAAGCCGACGGCTCAGCGCCGTTGAACACCGTCCGAACGCCTTGGCCGACGCTCCCCGCAGACGGCGAAGAGGAGATCCTCCGAGGCGGAGACTGTCGGTGCCGACGGTGGACGGCTAGCGTGGAGGGGGTGGATGTCGTCTACACCCCCTACGATCCGTCGATCAACGACGATCCGTACCCCGTCTACGCGCGGTTACGCCGGGAAGCGCCGGTCTATCACAATCCGGACCTCGACTTCTGGGCGCTGTCCCGGTACGCCGACGTCTCGGCCGCGCTCCCCGACAGCGCCCGCTACTCCAGCGACCACGGGCCCATGCTCGACCGGGGCGCGTGGGGGCCGCAGGCGCGGACGTACCTGTCGTTCGTGGCCATGGACCCGCCCGAGCACACCCGCATGCGCGCCATCGTGTCGCGGGCCTTCACCCCGCGCCGGGTCGCCGCCCTCGAACCCATGATCAGGAAGCTCACGCGGGGCTACATCGAGCGGGGACTCGAACGGGGCACGTTCGACTTCGCCCGCGACCTGTCCGCCAAGCTGCCGCTCGACGTGATCTCCGAGCTGATGGGCGTGCCGCCGTCCGACCGGGCCGACGTGCGCCGCAAGTCCCTCACCCTGGTCAACTACAACCCCCAGGGCAAGATGGCGGACGACGCGCTCCAGGGCCTGCTGTCGCTCGGCGACTACTACACCTCGATCATCGCCGAGCGCCGGGCCACGCCGCGCGACGACCTCGTCTCCGCGCTCGTCGCCGACGGCGAGCTCACCCACGAGGAGATCGTGGCGTTCATCTTCCTCCTGATCGGCGCCGGCTCGGAGACCACGACGCACCTGCTCAGCGCCGCCTGGTACTGGGCGTGGCGCAACCCGGCCCAGCGCGCCGCCGCCTTCGGCGGGGCGATAGCGTCGTGGGTGGAGGAATCGCTGCGGTACGACACCCCGGCGCACGGCCTCGCCCGCCGCCTCACCGAGCCCACCGAACTGCACGGCACGCTCGTTCCCAAGGACGCCAAGATCTGGCTCCTGATCGGCTCCGCCAACCGCGACGAGTCGGTCTTCCCCGACCCCGACGTCTACGACCTGACGCGCGACACCTCGAAGGGCATCAGCTTCGGGGTCGGCCGCCACTACTGCCTCGGCGGCCCGCTGGCCAGGCTGGAGGCGCGGGTGACGCTGGAAGAGCTGACGAAGGCCGTCTCGCCCGAGTACGAGGTCCACGAGGAGGGGATCAGACGCACCACCCACGGCAACGTCCGAGGAATGATCAGCCTCCCGACCACCGTCACACCTGCCTGAGCAAGCTGCGGTACGTTCTGCACATGGCTGAGATCGTGTACCCGCCGGTGATCGCCGCCGCGCGGACCTTCTTTCGCGTGCTCGACATCCGCTTCCACCTGGAGGGGACCGAGCACGTGCCGCGGTCCGGAGGAGCGGTGCTGGTGAGCAACCACATCAGCTACCTCGACTTCATCTTCGCCGGGTTCGCCGCGTTGCCGTCGAAGCGGCTGGTGCGCTTCATGGCGAAGGAGGACGTGTTCAAGCACCGGATCTCGGGTCCGCTGATGCGCGGCATGCACCACATTCCGGTCGACCGGGGGGCGGGCGCGGGGTCGTACGCGACGGCGCTGCGCATGCTGAAGGCCGGCGAGGTGGTGGGCGTCTTCGCGGAGGCCACGATCAGCCGCTCGTTCACCGTCAAGGACATCAAGAACGGCGCGATCCGGATGGCGCAGGCCACGAACACGCCGCTGATCCCGGTGGCGCTGTGGGGCAGCCAGCGGTTCTGGACCAAGGGGCGGCCGCGCAACCTGCTGCAGCGTCACGTGCCGCTCACCATCCTGGTCGGCGAGCCCATGCACCCGAAGCGGGGCGATGACGTCAACCAGCACACCGCCGATTTGCACGCCCGCATGTCGGAGCTGGTCGACCGGGCGCAGCGCACCTATCCGGAGGTGCCGCCGGGGGTGTGGTGGCAGCCCGCCCACCTGGGCGGCACGGCTCCGACCCCGGAGGAGGCCGCCGCCATGGACGCGGCCGAGGCCGAGGCGAGAGCCAAGAAGGCGTAACCCGAGGGAAAGCCGACGCGACCGTCCGCGCTGTCGGCGCGCTTCCGGGCGCGTCGCCGTCCGTACCACCGGCTGCTTCACCATCAGCACCGCCCACGGCACCGTCCAAGGCATCCATCATCAACACTTTTCGTCTCCTCCGACGAGAAGACGGGTATGCCTACATCACGCGGAAGGAGGGAGGGGCTTTCTCGTCGGGCCGAAGCCCGGGGTTTCAGCCCCAGACACCTGATGAAGAAGCTCATCAACACGGCGGACACCCTCGTTGAGGATGCGCTGAACGGCATGGCCGCGGCCCATCCCTCGCTGCGGATCCGCGATCAGGTGGTCTACCGGGCCGAGGGCCCGCGCCACGGCAAGGTCGGCCTGGTCTCGGGCGGCGGGTCCGGGCACGAGCCGCTGCATGCCGGATTCGTCGGGTACGGCATGCTCGACGCGGCCTGCCCGGGCGAGGTCTTCACCTCACCGGTGCCCGACCAGATCATCGAGGCCACCAGGGCGGTGGACGGCGGCGCGGGCGTCCTGCACATCGTCAAGAACTACACCGGAGACGTGCTCAACTTCGAGATGGCCGCCGAGCTCGTCGAGAGCGTCGAGGTGGCGAGCGTGCTGGTCGACGACGACGTGGCCGTACAGGACTCCCTCTACACGGCGGGCCGCCGCGGCACCGGCGCGACGCTGTTCGTGGAGAAGATGGCGGGCGCGCTGGCCGAGGAGGGGGCGCCGCTGGCCGAGGTGGCCAGGGTGGCGGGCGAGGTGGACGAGCGCAGCAGGTCGTTCGGGATCGCGCTGAGCTCGTGCACGACGCCGCACGCCGGCAAGCCGACCTTCGACCTGCCCGACAACCAGGTGGAGCTGGGCATCGGCATCCACGGCGAGCCGGGGCGGACGCGGGCGCCGATGGCCTCGGCCCGCGAGCTGGCCGCGATCGCGATGGAGGCCATCCACGGGGACATGCCGCTCCACGGCGACCTGCTGGTCATGGTCAACGGCATGGGCGGCACACCGCTCATGGAGCTGTACGTGGTGTTCGCCGAGGTGGCGTCGTTCGTCAAGGGGAAGGGGGCCCGCGTATCCCGGTCGCTGGTCGGCAACTATGTGACGAGCCTGGACATGCAGGGCTTCTCCGTGACGGTCTGCCGGCTCGACGACGCGCTGACCCGGCTGTGGGACGCGCCGGTCGAGACGCCGGGGCTGCGCTGGGGGCGCTGATGGACACCATGGACACGGGCTTCTTCGTGGCCTGGTTCGAGGAGGCGGCCAGGCTGGTGCGGCGTGACCGCGACCGGCTGACGGAGCTGGACGCCGCGATCGGCGACGCCGACCACGGCACGAACCTCGACCGCGGCCTCACCGAGGTCACCAAGGCCCTGGCCGAGTGGCCGCCGAGCTCGCCGGTGCAGGTGCTGAGCTCGGCCGGCGCGACGCTGATCCGCCGCGTCGGCGGGGCCTCCGGGCCGCTGTACGGGTCGGTGTTCCGCCAGATGAGCAAGGCGCTGGATACGCCGGTGACGCTTGCGGGGTTCGCGGCGGCGTTCGACCAGGGCGTGGTGGCGCTGCAGCGGCTGGGGAAAGCGGCTCTGGGCGACAAGACCATGGTGGACGCGCTGACTCCCGCGTCCCGCGCGCTGGCGCTGGCCGTACGGGATGGGGTGGGGGCGCGGGAGGCGTTCGAGCAGGCGGCGCGTGCGGCGGCGGAGGGCGCGAAGGCGACGATCCCCCTACAGGCGCGCAAGGGGCGGGCCAGCTATCTGGGCGAGCGCAGCGTCGGCCACGAGGACCCGGGCGCGGCCTCGGCGGCCCTGTTCATGGCCGCGCTGGCCACCGCCGCGGCGTGATGCCGCCCCTTGAGGGCCACGGGATCCTCGCGAAACGGCCCCTGCGGGCGCGGGCGGAGGTTGGGTGATGGTGGGGCTGGTGCTGGTGTCGCACAGTGCGGGGCTGGCGGCGGAGGCGGCGGCGCTGGTGCGCGGGATCGCCGGGCACGACGCGCCGGTGGCGGTGGCCGGTGGGACGGACGACGGTGGGCTGGGCACCAGTCTGGACCTCATCGAGGCGGCGATACAGGCCGTCGATCAAGGTGATGGGGTGCTCCTCGTGCCTGACATCGGCAGCTCGGTGCTCACCGCCCGGCTGGTGGAGGAGCCCGGACGGGTCGTGCTGGCGGATGCGCCGTTCGTGGAGGGCGCGATCGCGGCGGCTGTGACGGCGGGCACGGGAGCGCCGCTGGCCGACGTGCTGGCCGCGGCCGAGGAGGCCCGCATTTTCCGCAAGCTCTAGGTGCGCGGCGGCTGCCGGGCGTCCTCTTGCGGTCAGCTCACGCTTCTGGATTCGGCCAACCGTTAATCACCGTCCCGCCATCTGCCTGGCCTAGCGTTCGGCCAGACAACGGCACGACCGAGGTGGATGGGCACATGGCCGGACAGCGGCATTGGACGGGATCGGACTCGGGCCAGCGGCACCCGCTGCCCGTCTGGGCCGACCCCGACGTCGAGGAAGAGCGGCTGGACACTCAAGGCGTGGCCCGGCGCGGTCTGCTCCGCCGGGCGGGCTTGTTCGGCGCGGGGTTCGCCGCGGCCTCGATCGCCGGCGCCGTCTCCAGTGGGGGCGCCCAGCCGGCCGCCGCCCGGCAGGGCAAGCCCGGCGGGGACGACCCCGAGCTGGCGTACCTCGTCGGTGACCACCACGTGCACACCGTTTACAGCCACGACGCGAAGTACACCTTCTCCCAGCAGGCGATGCGTGCCGCCCAGTTCGGCCTGGACTGGATGGTCTTCACCGAGCACAGCAACTTCGGCCACGCCAACGCCGGTGGTGCGCTCGCCGAACACGCCGAGGTGCTCAAGGCACGCGCCGAGAACCCGCGCATGCTGATCTTTCAGGGTCTGGAGTGGTACATCCCCGCGGCAGAGCACTGCACCGTGTTCGCCGCTCCGGGCGAGAACGAGGCCGAGATCCTGCGCCAGTTCGAACTCGCCTACGACGGCAAGCTGCTGAAGCGGACCGAGGGCGGTCCTACGCATGCCGGCACGGCGGCCAACGAGGCCCTCGCGGTGGAGGCGATCAAATGGCTGGCCGAGCGCAAGCGGGCGGGTTTCGTCGATGACGTGCTGGTGCTGGCCAATCATCCGTCCCGGCTGGGCATCGACTCGCCGCACGAGCTGCGTGCCTGGAACGACGCCGATCCGGAGATCATGATCGGTATGGAGGGCGCACCGGGTGCGCAGGGCGCCGCCCTGCCCGGACGCGGCGCGAGCAGCATCCGCGGCGAGTACGAGAACAAGCCGTCCGGGCAGTCGTGGCCGGGCTATCCCGGCGAGGCGTACGTGACCTATGGCGGCTTCGACTGGATGACCGCCACCGTCGGCGGCCTGTGGGACGCCCTGCTGTCCGAGGGCCGGCTGTTCTCGATCACCTCCAACTCCGACAACCACGGACCGTCGGCGACACCTGGCGCAACGGCGACTGGCCTGCCGGACAGAGCTTCGACGACACCGGCAGGCTGCCCGACCCGGTGGACACCGGCACCCCTCAGCCGGGCAGCGACTTCTGGCCCGGGCAGTTCAGCCGCACCCACGTGGGCGTGCGGAAGTACGGCTACCTGGAGGTGATGGAGGGCCTGCGGGCGGGCCGGGTGTGGGTGGACCACGGCCAGCTCATCGACGGCATCGAGGTCCGGCTCGTCGGCAGATCCGGCGGCGGCAGCGGCGCCACGCTCGGCGGCCGCGTACGGGCCCGTCGCGGGCAGCCGCTGCACCTGCTGGTCACCATCACGACCGCGTCCCGCCCGAACTACCACGGGGAGCTGCCGAAGCTCGCCCACGTCGACGTGATCAAGGGAGTGGTCCGCGGCCCCGCGGCCGACCGCGACTCCTGGAGGGCGCCGGACACCCGGGTGGTCCGCAGCTTCGACGTCGGCGGCAGGACCGGCACGTACACGCTGCGGATCCCCGTCGGCCCGGTCACCGAGCCGTGCTACCTGCGGCTGCGCGGCAGCGACGGGCGCCGTCACGGTCCCGGTCTGCTCGGCGGCGACATCGACCCGCACGGGCCGATCGCCCACACGCCCGGCGACGGAGACCCGTGGCTGGACATCTGGTTCTACACCAACCCCATTTTCATCGACGTCGAGTCCTGACACTCGGCGCCGACCATCGCCGGCCACGGGTGAGCCGGCCCTTCCCCATCAGAGAGGACTGTCATGCGCCGTAGAGCCGGACGTTTCGGAGTGATCGGCGGGCTGGCCGTGGCCTGCCTCGTCGCCGGGCAGGTCGCGACGGCCGCGCCGATCCCGTCGGCAGAGCGCCTGCCGTCCGGACCGGTGTCCGTGACGTCGGCCGCGCGCCTCCCGCTCGGACCGGCGTCCTTGCGGGAGGAACGCACCTCCCGCCAAGTGGCCCCGGGCGTCACCCACGTCGCCATCGAACGCGGCCAGAGCTCCCCCGGCGACTTCTGGACGGTCACGATCGGCGTGGCGACCACCGAGGAAGAGGCGAGCGAGCTGGAGCGGCGGATCCGCGCGGCGGGGTACGAGCCGCGCCGGGACCCCGCCGCCGGCGCCTCGCCGCTCGGCCCGGACGACCGGCCACTCGGCTGGATGGTCCGGGTCGGCAAGCACGCCGATCAGCAGGCGGCGCAGGCGGCCGCGGACGGCCTGGCCGCCAAGGGCCTGCGCGGCAGCGTCCAGTTCACCGGCGAGGACGGTCACCCGACGACCGGCCCCTGGTCGATCGACCTCCTCGTCATCGATCCACGCCGCTTCCGCGGACGGCTCGGGTCCGAACTGGCCACGGGGATCGTGCCGGGACGGGAGACCACCAGCTCGATCGCCCAGCGGACCGAGGCGCTGGCCGCGGTCAACGGCGGCTACTTCGTCATCTCCGCCGGCGACGGCGGCAAGCCCGGCCCCGGGCTCGCCGGCACCGACGGCGACCTCGCCGGCATCTCCGTGGTCCGCGGCGACCTCGTCTCCGAAGCCGTCAACGGCCGCCCGGCCCTGGTCGTCCCCACCGGCTCGGGAAGCGGCGCCGCCGTACGACGGCTCGAGACCCGCCTGTCGGCACGGGCCGCGAGCGGCGTCCGCCGCGAGGTCACGGGCCTCAACCGCAGGCCCGGCCTGATCGTCAACTGCGGCGGCGTCGGGGACGCCTACCCGCTGGCGCAGCCTGCTCACGACTACACCTGCGGAAACGACAACGAGGTGATCGCGTTCACGCCCGTCTTCGGACCGCGGCTGCCGGAGGGCGAGGGCCACCAGGTGACGATCGACCGGCGAGGCGTCGTCGTGGCCGCGAAGGACGGGCTCGGGGGCGCGATGTCCGCGCAGGGCACCGTCCTGCAGGGCACCGGCACCGGCGCCCAGTGGCTGCGCGACCACGCCCGCCCCGGCGCCCACCTCGCGCTGAGCCGCTCCGTCATCGACGCGGAACGCGGCACGCCGCTGCCGCTGCGGCCGCAGAGCTCGATCGTCAACGGCGGGCCGCTGCTGCTGCGCGATGGCGCGGTCGCGCTGGACCCGGTACGGGACGGGTGGAGCCCGCAGGACATCGGCGGCGCCGACCGCGGCGCCTTCTACAACGGCTGGTACCTGCGCAGGAACCCGCGTACGGCCGCGGGCGTCGGCCGTGACGGGCAGATCATCCTGCTCACCGTCGACGGGCGCCGCCCCGCGCACAGCGTGGGGCTGAGCATCCCGGAGGTCGCCGAGGTCATGCGCAGCCTGGGAGCGGTGGACGCGATCAATCTCGACGGCGGCGGGTCGACGGCCATGGTCGTCGGCGGTGCGCTACAGGGCACGCCGAGCGACAGCACCGGCGAGCGGCCGGACGGGGACGCCATCGTGGTCCTCCCCAAGAGCTGACTCCGGTGGCCGCTGATCCGCGGACGCCCGCGGATCAGCGGGCCCTGCCCCCGCGGCGGGCCCTGCCCGGTGGACCAGCGGCCCCGCTCCGCGGACCAGCGGCCTCGCCCCGTGGACCAGCGGGCCTTGGCCGGCGGATCAGTGGCCTTTGAACGCCTCCTCCAGCCACCAGGAGCCGCGCTCCCGCGTGACCTTGGCGTGGATCAGCAGCGGCCGGTCCAGCGGCCCCTTGAGCCAGTCGGCCACGCCGGCCAGGTCGGCCTGCTCGGTGACGGTCACGGCGGCGAAGCCGTGTCCCCGGGCGATGGCGGCCAGGTCGGCGGGCGGGAACGTGACCGTGTCCAGCGGGTGGCCGTGGGGTCCGAAGTGGTGGACCTCGGCGCCGTACGCCTCGTCGTCATACACCACGATCATCATCGGCAGGCCGAGGCGGACGACGGTCTCCAGTTCCGCGATGCTCATGAGGGCGCCGCCGTCGCCGAGCGCGGCCACCGGGAGCCGGTCCGGCCGGGCCACGGCGGCGCCGATCGCCGTCGCCAGGCCGAGCCCGATCGACTGGAACGCCTGCGTGAAGCAGAACCCGCCCTCGTCCGGGACATCGATGAACATCGACGGATATCCCATGAAATTTCCGGAATCGATGGCCACGATCCGTTCCATCGGCAGCAGGTCGTCCAGGCCGATGGAGAGCGTCCTCGGATCGATCCGGGCGTCGCCGCTCTCGTCCTCGTACGGCACGTCCCGCCACCGGCCCTCGGCCTGAATGCGGCGGGCGATCTCGGGTGAGCGATAGCCCGCGGCACCGACCGGCCCGCCGGCCTCCACGGCCGGTACGGCGGGCTCGGCGGCGGCGGATGCGGCCGTCGTGCCGGATCGCGGAGCGGCGGGTGCGGCGCTGGGGGCGGTCGTGCCGGCTCGCGGGGCGGTAGGGGCGGTGGGCGGGATGGTCAGGTGGGCGGTGAGGGCGGTGGCGACCGCTGCCACGTCGCCTGCCACGCCCAGGTCGACGGGCACGTGTGCGCCGAGCGCCGCCCGGTCGAGATCCACCTGGGCCACCTTCCCGTCCGCCGGGATCAGTGAGCCGTGGCGGGTGGTCCACATGTTGAGGGCGCACCCCCACCCGACGACCAGGTCCGCGCCGCGGATCAGCTCGGCGGCCAGCGGGGTCGCGAAGCCGCCGCTCACGTCCAGGTCCCACGGGCTGCCCCGGAACAGCCCCTTGGCCACCGCCGACGTGGCCAGCAGGGCGCCCACGCGGTCGGCCAGGACCTCCAGCTCCCGCCGCGCATGCCGTGCGCCGCGCCCCGCGATGAACACGGGCCGTCGCGACTCCGCCAGCAGGCGCGCGAGCTCCTCCACCTCACCGTCTGCGGGAAGGGACGGACGGGCCCTCTGAACGGCGTCGGGCGAGGGCGCCGGAGCGGCCCTCTCGACGGTGGCGGCCGGGCGCGTCGGGTCGGCCCCGTAGACGGTGGCCCGCGAGCGCGACGGGCCGATGCCCGGGACAGTGGCGGGAGTGTGATCCGGCCGGGCGTGCTCGGAGGGGACGGGGAGGGCTTGGATGTCGAGCGGGAGGTTCAGCAGGACGGTGCGGCGTTCCTCCGTGGCCACACGGTACGCCTCCACCGCCTGCTCCCACGCCCCCTCCGCGGACGTGACCCGCATCGGCACCGCCCCCACCGCCGCGACCAGCGCGTCCTGGTCGATGTGGAAGTTGGAGCGGGCGTCGGTGGCCTCACCGGCCAGGATGATCAGTGGGGTACGGCTCTTGGCGGCCTCGGCGATGCCGGTCATGGCGTTCGTGAGCCCGGGCCCCTGGTGCACCGACACGATCCCGGCCCGCCCGCTCATCCGCGCGTACGCGTCGGCCATGGTGGCGGCCCCGCCCTCGTGCCGCGCCGCGACGAAGCGCACGCCGGCCGCCACGAGGGCGTTCGTGACGTGGAAGTTGCCGCTGCCGACCACGCCGAAGACGGCCCCGGCGCCGCACGCGGCCAGGGCCCGGCCCACGGCCTCCGCGACGATCAACGCTCTACCAGGGCCAGCACGCGGACGGGGCTGCCCGAGCCGCCCACGATGGGCAGCGGCGGGGCGACCACGACGGCGCCGGTGACGGGCAGACGGTCGAGGTTGCGCAGCTGGGTCAGGCCGTATTTGCCCGCGCCGAGCAGGAACGAGTGGCAGGGGAAGGCCGGGTCGAAGGAGTGGGCGGCCCCGGCGTCGGTGCCGACCGTCTCGACGCCGACCCCGATGATCGGCGTGTCGGAGGCCAGCCAGGAGGCGCATTCGACGGAGATGCCCGGGGTGTGAGGGCCGGTCTCGTCGGCGTTGAGGAAGGCGGCCTGGTCGGAGGCGCGGGTGTCCCAGCCGGTGCGGTAGAGGAGCCAGCCGCCGTCGGGCAGCGGCCCATTGGCACGCTCCCATTCCTTGACGTGGTCGACCTGGAGGAGGAAGTCGGGGTCCTTGGACGCCTCGGCGGAGAAGTCGAGCACGACGGCGGGCGCGATCAGGCTGCGGGCCGGCACCTGGGAGACGTCCTGGCCGTCGCGGGCGGTGATCCAGTGGATGGGGGCGTCGAAGTGCGTCCCCGTGTGCTCGCCCGTGTGGATGTCGTTCCAGTACCAGGCGGGGCCGCGATCGTCGTACCGGCTGATCTCCTCCAGCCGGAACGGGATCGTGTTGCCGAACGGCCCGGGCAGCTGGAGGATCGGCGTCTCGGACGAGAGGGGCGCGGTGAGGTCGATCACCTCGATCGCGCCGCTGCGCACGTGGTCCACGAAGCTCTGCAACACCGACATGTCATCCTCCTTGATGGGCTGAGCGCATCCTCCCCTCCCGCATGGGCTACTTCAACCCGCTGAAGCTCCAGCGGCTGGTAGGGCTTCGCGGGCAGGGAGGAGAGCTGCCACTGCCGGCTGGTGTCGAGCGCGGGCTTCCAGCAGTTCCGCAAAAGAATCATGCTCGGATCCACTCCGCGCATCCGCCGGTCGAGAAGGCCTTGTCGGTGGCCTCGATGGTGACGGTGGACGGGCCCGTCGGCATGTCGGAGGCGATCACGTCCGCCGGGCTCGCGGACGTCCCCTTCATGCGGGCCCAGAAGCACGTGGTGAACCCGGCGGCCGGCCCGGCCGTGCGGTATTTCCCCGGCTGGATGTCCTTGCCGACGATGAGCATGCGCAGGGCGGCGGAGTTGGTCACGGGGTCGGCGCCCGTCCCGCCGGGCGAGCCGCTCTGTGTGGCGCCCGGCTGCGTGGCCCCGGGCTGCGTCGCGCCGGGCTGCGTGGGCCCCGGCTGGGTGGCGCCGGGCTGGGTGGCGCCGGGCTGGGTGGCGCCGGGCTGGGGCGCCTCGGTCGGCTGCTGCTGGTCGGTGGGCGGCTGGGTGTCCTCGATCGTCACCGTGACCCTGGGCTCGGAGGACTCGGACGGCGACCCCGCGCCGAACCCCACGAAGATCCCCAGCAGGAAGCCCAGCAGCGCGGCGAGCCCCGAGACGAGCAGGATGATCGGCGGACTGCTCGTCGCCCGCGGGTATTCGGGCGGGGGATATCCATGAGGCGGCCCGTACATCACGGACCCAAGCGTGCCATCCCTGTCAACGGTGGAGATAGTCCACGAGGGACGCCTTCTCCGTCTCCAGCTCCTCGATGGCGCTCTTCACCACGTCGCCGATGCTGACGATGCCCACCAGGCGGCCGTTCTCGACCACGGGCATGTGCCGGAACCGCTGGGTGGTCATGGTCCGCCGCAGCGCGTCGACGTTGTCGCCGGGGCCGACCGTGCGGACGTCCGTCGTCATGATGGCGGAGACCGGCTCCTCGAGGACCGCCGCGCCGCGGTCGTGCAGATGGCGCACGACGTCGCGCTCGGAGACGATCCCCGCGATGGTGACGCCGTCGGTGGACACCACCACAGCGCCGATGTTGTGCTCGGCGAGCTTGGCGAGCAGCTCGCGGACGGACGACTCCGGAGCCACCGTCGTCACGTCGCTGCCCTTGGCGCGAAGGATCGTCCCGATGAGCATGTGCACCACCTCTGCCCTCAGTGTTCCAAACCTTGGGTCAAGGCAAACAAGCCCGTGGGGACGGCGTCAACCATTCCCCTAGGCTGCTTCCGGTACAAATTACGTACAGGGAGCCAAAACCCGCCTAACCAGGGATGGAGCCAGATGACCGAGCCGCTCAACGTCGGAAGCCACGACCTGCCCATCACGGAGGAGCTGGCCGCGTTCATGCGCACCGGCTGGGCGGACACCCGGCGCCTCGACGTGACCGCGCTGCCGATCGCGCCCTGGGCCGCCAAGCGCCGCGCCGCGCTGGCCGCGCGCTTCCCCGGCGAGCGGCTGGTGATCCCGGCGGGCACGCTCAAGGTACGCAGCAACGACTGCGACTACCGGTTCCGGCCGCACAGCGCGTACTCGTACCTGACCGGCGCGGGCGAACCGGACGACGTGCTGGTCGTCGAGCCGTCCGGGGAGAGCGTCCTGTACGTGCGGCCGCGCTCGCCGCGCGAGGAGGGACAGGAGTTCTACCGCGACCGCCGCTACGGCGAGTTCTGGGCCGGCCGCCGCCCGGACCTGGCCGAGGCGGCGGAGCTGTACCAGGTGGAGTGCCGGCACATCCGCGACCTGGAGCTGGACGGGCCCGCCCGGGTGCTGCGCGGCGTGGACGCCTCGGTCGACGCGCGGGTGCCGCGCGGCTCGGGCGACGCGGAGTTCGAGTCGTTCCTGGCGGAGATGCGGCTGGTCAAGGACGAGTGGGAGCTCGGCGAGCTGCAGTCGGCCGTGGACGCCACCGTGCGCGGCTTCGAGGACGTCGTCCGCGCGCTGCCGCAGGCGCTCGGGCACCCGCGGGGCGAGCGGTACCTGGAGGGCGTGTTCGGGCTGCGGTCGCGGCTGGAGGGCAACGCGGTCGGCTACGAGAGCATCGTCGCCTCGGGGGCGCACGCGTGCGTGCTGCACTGGATCCGCAACGACGGCGCGCTCAACGCCGGCGACCTGCTGCTGCTGGACGCGGGCGTGGAGTGCGACACGCTCTACACGGCCGACGTGACCCGGACGTTCCCCCTGTCGGGGCGGTTCAGCGCGGTGCAGCGGCAGGCGTACGAGCTGGTGTACGAGGCGCAGACGGCGGCCATCGCCACGCTGCGGCCGGGCGCCCGCTTCCGCGACTTCCACCTGGCGGCCATGCGGGTGATCTGCGACGGCCTGCGCGACTGGGGCCTGCTGAAAGGCTCGACCGACGAGCTCATGGAGACGGGACTCTACCGCCGGTACACGCTGTGCAGCAGCGGCCACATGCTCGGCCTGGACGTGCACGACTGCGCGCGGTCGCGGGCGGAGGTCTACCTGGACGGCGTCCTGGAGGAGGGCCACGTGCTGACCGTCGAGCCCGGACTCTACTTCCAGCCGGACGACCTGACGCTGCCCGAGGAGCTGCGCGGCATCGGCATCCGCATCGAGGACGACCTCGTCGTCACCGCCGGCGGCGCCGCCCTGATGTCCGGCGGGCTTCCCCGCCGCGCGGACGAGGTCGAGTCCTGGATGGGTGCACTGGTGTAACGAAGCGGACACGTTTCGTGCTGGGCTGACAACGTGTGACGTGGGTCTCATACCTTTTCCTCAAATTCCCGCGAAAGCGTCGACTACTAGACAGGCCGTCAGTAGGGTGACTGATCCGTAGGCGGCGGAGGTGGTCAGCTCATGGCGCTGTCCGGGAATGCGTCCGGATACGTCCGACGCAAGGCCGGGTCGGTGCTCGGGCAGGTCGGCGACCTGTTCGTCATCGCCCTGGAGGGGCTGCGCCGCAGCTGGGACGTCAAGAGCTGGTGGTGGGAGTTCGTCGACCAGTGCGTGTTCCTGGCCCGCGTCACCAGCGTGCCCGTCCTGCTGGTCTCCCTGCCGCTGGGCGCAACCGTGGCGTTGCAGGTGGGCGAGCTGGCCTGGCAGCTCGGCGCCGGCTCGGCCACCGGCAGCGCGGTCTTCGTCGGCCTCATCCGCGAGGTGGCGCCGCTGGCCAGCGCGCTGCTCATCGCCGGGGCCGGCGGCAGCGCCATGACGTCCGACATCGGCGCGCGGCACATCCGCGACGAGCTGTCGGCGATGGAGGTCATGTCGGTCAATCCGATCCACCGTCTGGTCACGCCGCGCATGTGGGCGGCCAGCACGATCGCGGTGTGCCTGTGCCCGCTGGTGATCCTGGCGGGCGCGAGCGGCGGCTACTTCTTCAACGTGGTCGTGCAGGGCGTGACGCCGGGCGCGTACTTCGACGGGGCGCTGTCCCTCGTCGTGGCCTCCGACCTGTACGTCACGCTGTTCAAGGCGTGGATCTTCGGGTTCATCGCGGCGGCGGTCGCCTGCTACAAGGGCATGACGTGCGCCACCAGCCCGGTCGGCGTGGGGCGGGCAGTCAACCAGGCGACCGTGGTGACGTTCATGCTGGTGTTCACGTTCAACTACGTGATCTCCGCGGTCTACTTCCTCGCCTACCCGCCGAGGTCTCTGTGATGGTGACGCGGACGGCCGGCCTGAGGCTCGCCCACCGGGGGCGGGATCTCGCCGAGCGGTTCGCGACGCTGGCCGACTGGCCGCTGTTCGTGTGGAAGGTGCTGTACTACTCCGTCCGCGACGTGGTGCTGCGGCTGCGCTACTTCAAGGTCGTCTTACGGCAGGTCAGCGACGTCGTCGTGGGCGTCGGGGCGACCGTCATCGGCGGCGGCATGATCTTCGTGGTGTTCACGATGGCGTTCGTCGTGGGCGCGACCGTCGGCCTGCAGGGATACCAGGGGCTGCAGGCGATCGGCGCGGAGTCGTTCATGGGCCTGGTGGGCAGCTTCGCCAACGTCCGCGAGATCACGCCGATCATCGCGGCCACGGCGCTGGCGGCGCAGGTGGGCTCGTCGTTCACGGCGGAGCTGGGCGCGATGCGGATCTCGGAGGAGATCGACGCGCTGGAGGTGATGGGCATCAACGCCTTCACCTACCTCATCTGCACCCGGGTCGTGGCGGCGCTGCTGGCGCTGATGCCGATCTATCTCATCGCGTTGTTCGCCAGCTTCTTCGCCACGCGGCTGATGTGCACGGTGCTCTTCGGGCTGGCGCCCGGGGTCTACGACTACTACTTCTACCTGTACCTGCCGGTCAGCGACATCCTCTTCAGCGTCGCCAAGGTGGGCGTGTTCGCGTTCGCGGTCATCGTGATCCACTGCTACCACGGCTTCAACGCCACCGGCGGCCCGGTCGGCGTGGGGGTGGCGGCGGGCCGCGCCATCCGCCAGTCGATCGTCACGATCGTGCTCCTCAACCTGCTGTTGTCGTACCTGTTCTGGGGCGGCGGCGGCAACATACCGCTGACGGGGTGAGCCGGTGGGCCGATTCGAACTCTCCCTCGCCGCCCGGATGGGCATCGCGTTCGCCGTGCTCGCCCTGCTGGCGGCGGCGACGGTGTTCGTCGTACGCACGGCGACCGAGATCAGCGGAACGCGGATCGACGCCGTGTTCGCCCGCTCCGGCCAGGGGCTGGACACCAACTCGCCGGTCAAGATCCGCGGCATCACGGTCGGCGACGTGACGGCCGTGTCACTCGACGCCAAAGGCCGGGCCGTGGTGACCATGCACCTGGAGCCCGGCGTCAGGGTGCCCGAGACCACGGTCGCCTCCATCGAGCCGTCGTCGGTGTTCGGGCCCAAGTTCGTCGCGCTCACGCCGGGCACGGGCGAGACCACCGGCCCCTACCTGGGCAGCGGCGCGATCATCACGAAGACGGAGGGGCCGATCGACCTGTCCGACACGCTCGGCGACGCCTACCGCGGGCTGGACGCCGTGGACCCGCGCGAGGTCACGGTGATCGTGCACACCCTCGCCAAGGGACTCGACGGCGAGGGGAAGCACCTGCGCGAGCTGATCGGCGACGCCGGCACCGTCGTCGGGGTCGCACACCGGCACCGAGACCGGGCCAGGCAGTTCCTGCACGACGCCGCCGCGCTCGGCACGGCCCTGTCGGACAAGGGCGACGAGCTGGTGTCGATCTCGTCCGACGTCAACGTCATCACCCCCGACCTGCTCGAACGCGCAGGCAAGGTGCGCGCCCTGCTCCAGGAGGTCACCTCCGTCTCCGGCCAGGCGGCGCACGGCCTGCGCAAGCACCGGCAGAACCTGCGGGCAGGCGTGCACTCGGGCGAGCGCGTGGCCGCCCTCATCTACGCCCAGCTCGGCCTGGCCGGCGACGGCGTACGCGGGTTCAACCGCCTGGTCGACCTCCTCAACGAGCTGATCGAGGCGCAGGGCCCGGGCAACACCCGCCAGCTCCAGGTCGAGGCGTTCGTCGCCACCGACGTGTGCGAGCTGATCGTCGGCGCCTGCGGTCCCACCGACGGGAGGCGCTGAGATGGCCCGCCGGGGATGGCTGTTCGTCAGGTTCGCGCTGTTCGTCGGGCTGACCGTTTCGCTGATCGTGCTGATCAGCGTGCAGATCGAGCGGATCGGCGCCGGCGGCGGCTACCGGCTCGTCGCCACCTTCGACGACGTGTCGGGACTGACCGAGGGCGACCAGGTCAAGATCGCCGGAGCGCCGGTGGGCCAGGTGTCCGCGATCAGTGTGGTGGACGGCCGGGCCGAGGTGACCATGGAGGTGCAGGACGCGGTCCGGGTCCCCGCCGACACCGAGGCCGCCATCCGCTGGCGCAACGCCGTCGGCCAGCGCGTGGTCTACCTGCTGCCCGGCACCGCGCCGGACCGGCTGCCGCCCGGCGGCCGCATCGCCCGCACCTCCTCCGTGGTGGACATCGGGGAGCTGGTCAGCGACCTCGGCCCGCTCACCCGCAGCCTCGACCCCGAGCAGATCAACCAGCTTCTCACCGCGGCCGCCAAGTCGCTCAAAGGCAACCAGCGCAACATCCCGCGGCTGCTCGACAACGTCAACGCGATCACCACGACGGTGAACGACCGCAGGAAGACCATCGAGCAGCTGCTGAAGGACTACGCCACCGTCACCGACGTGGTCGCCCGCCGGGACCAGCAGATCGAGCGGCTCGTCGACAACCTGGTCACGCTGACGGACGCCTTCGCCGCCAACCGCAAGCTGATCGACGACTCGCTGGTGGAGCTCTCGACCACGATCCGCACCCAGAACGAGGTGCTCGGCAAGAACGCCGGCGAGCTCGGCGCCCTGGTCGACAACCTGACCGGGCTCACCGGCGGCATCCGGCGCAACGTGGACAAGATAGACAAGGCGGTCGCCACGCTGCAGCCGTCGCTCGCCCGCGGCTACTCCACCGTCAACCGGGGCCACTACTTCATCACCGCGGTCCCCTGCCTGGCTCTGGGGCCGGCGCCGTGCCCGTACGGGATGCAGTCGCCGCCGCCGCTGCGCAACAGCCGGGTCCAGAGCACCGAGGACCTGCGCAAGCTCATGGTGGGCGGCCGGTGATGGCGCTCAAGTCCTTCCGCGACCGCAACAAGTACGCCGTCGGGCTGGTGTCGCTGGCCACGCTCGCCACGATCCTCGTCGCCACGTTCCTGGTCGGCAATCTCGGCCTGCTGGAGGGCGGCTACACCATGTCGGGCGTCTTCGCCGACTCCGGCGGGCTGCGCAGCGGCAACGACGTGCGGATCGCGGGGGTACGCGTCGGCGAGGTCACCGAGGTGCGCGCCGACTACGCGCAGGGTCACGTGATCGTCACCTGGCGGGTGGACGACGGCGTGCGGCTCGGCCGGAGCACCCGCGCCGACGTCGCCCTGTCCAACCTGCTCGGCGGCCGCTACCTGAAGCTGACCGGCGCCGTGTCGGCCCCCCCGTACATGGACCAGCTCCCCGAGGCGCAGCGGCGCATCCCGATGGACCGGACCGGCGTGCCCACACTGATCAACGACGCCATCAAGGACGCGACCCGCCTGGTGGAGCGGCTGGACACCGAGGCCGTGGACGACCTGCTCACCGAGCTCGGCAAGGTCGACCTCGCCAGGCGCGGCCGGATCACCCGGCTGCTGGAGAACATCGGCGACCTTTCGGACACGATCAGCAAGAGCGAGCCGCAGCTCCAGCGGCTGCTCGACAACGGCACCAAGATCATGGACGTCCTGGAGAAGAAGGACAAGCAGCTCGTGCGGCTCATCGACGGCATCGAGATCATGCTGAGCGAGCTGCGTCGACGCCGGAACGAGCTGCGCGTGCTGCTCGGTGACGGCAGCGATCTGGTGCAGAGCACCACGCGGCTGATCAACGAGCACGAGCGGGCGCTGGTGCAGGTGCTGGACGACAACGCGGCCATCACCACCCGGCTCAGCGGGAGCAACGAGCAGCTCAACTCGCTGCTGGCGTGGGCGGGGCCGACGTTCACCGGCCTGTCCACGATGGGCGGCCAGGGCCCGTGGCTCGAGGCCATAGCCACGGGTCTCGGGCCGATCAACCCGGAGGTGCTCGCCGCCATCGCCAAGGACAGGAGGAACGACCGATGACCCCTCCCCCTGACCGCACCTGCCCCCTCGCCCTCCGGGCCTGCTCCCCCGCCCCGCGCCCCGCTGGGGCGTCCGGACCGCCCCTCCCTGCCTCCACGCCGGCGTGCCCCGCCTCGACTCCCCGACACTCACCGGGGCGCACCGGGCCGCCTGCCCCGGCCTCGGCGCGACCCGCCGAGACGTGCGGGCCGGGGCTCATGGGACCCGCCGGCGCGCCCGACCCCGTCCTTGCGCCATCGGCCTCGCCCGCCCCGGCTCTCCCCCAGCCGGCGAATCCCGCGCGTCGATGGCACCGTCCGCTGTCGCGCGGGCGTTGCGGGCCGCCAGGTGGCCGGTGGTCGGGCCGTGAGCGGCGACGTCCCTCTGCCGAAGCGCCCAGCCCGGCGCGCACGGCATCCGCCGACATCCCTGCCTCCCCGCGCTCCGTTGAGGCGTTCGGCCCGGCTCTCAGGTCGCCTGTTGACGCGCCCCGCCGGGTCCTGCCGAGGGTCGCGGGTGGGTGCAAGGGGGCGGTGTGCCCAGGAGGGGTGGAGGGCGGGTCGGGTTCGGGCGGTAGAGGGGAGGGCCTGTGAGGGGGTTCGTGGCGGTGCTGGTCGCCGGGGTGTTCCTGGCGTCCGGATGCTCCGTACTCGGAGCGGAGCCGTACCGGCTGGTCGCGATCTTCAGCAAGGCCCCGTCCCTGTACGAAGAGGCGCGGATCAAGGTGATGGGCCTGGACGCCGGGTACGTGGACAGCATCCGCATCGACGGCGACAAGGTCCGCGTCGGCCTGCGCGTCGACCGGAACGTGCCGCTGCCCGCCGACGTCAAGGCCGTGGTCGCGCCCCAGAACACCCTCGGCGAGCGGAACGTCGTCCTCTATCCCCCGTGGAAACCCGGCGACCAGCGGATCGCGCCCGGCACCATCATCCCGCTGGAGCGCACCGACCTGCCGGTGGAGATCGACGACGCGCTCGACGCGTTCACCAAGCTGACCGACGCGCTCGACGACGAGAAGCTGGGCGACGTGGCCGGCGACCTGGCCGACGGGGTCAGGGGCCGCGGCAAGACCATCAACAACGCGATCGCCGACACCGCGGAGCTCACCGGCACCCTGGCCAAGCAGGACCAGCAGCTCATCGACCTGGCCAAGGGCCTCAACCGGCTCGCCACCACGCTCAACGAGCGCGAGAGGCAGGTGACCGGCGCGATCGACGCGTTCTCCGAGGCCAGCGCGATCCTGGCCGAGGAGCGGCGGCGGCTGCGCGGCTTCGTGTCGAGCATGGCGGAGTTCGTACGGCGCGGCGACGTGGTCATCGAGCAGTACTCCGAACGGCTGCCGCAGGCCGCGGGGACGCTGGCCGAGCTGGTGCTGACGGTCCGGGCCAACAGCGCGTCCATGGCGCAGGCGGTCCAGGGCGCGGCCGACTTCGCGGACGTGGTGATCGAGGCATGGGACAGGAAGCAGCACGTGCTGAAGATCCGCGTCGTGCTCAACGCGATGACCAGGGCGTGGCTGACGCCGCTGTTCGAGGCCCTGAACCTGGGGCGGGTGCCGTGCCTGCCCAACGGGCTGAGCAACTGCCCCTTCGAGCAGCGCGGGAGGCGGCGATGAGGATCGCGGCCGGATGCCTGGCCCTGTTCGTCACCGCGTCGTGCTCGCTGCAGACGCTCGGCGCGCCCACCGGCGGCCTGACGCTGCACGCGGTCTTCGACGACGTCCAGAGCCTGGTGGCCGGGCACAGCGTGCAGATCGCGGACGTGCGGGTGGGGACGGTCACCGACATCCGGCTGCAGGGCTACCGGGCGAAGGTGACGATGTCGATCAAGTCGGAGCACCGGGTGCCGCAGGGCAGCACCGCCACCGTGGCCAAGACGTCGGTCCTGGGCGAGAACTACGTGCTGCTCACCCCGCCGAAGGGCAAGGACCTGTCCACGGGCCCGTACCTGCCCACCGGGGCGACCATCGCCGACACGTCGGTCGAGCCGGACATCGAGCAGGTCACCGCCAAGGCGGGGCCGCTCATCGAGGCGCTCGGCGCGCAGGACGTCAACGCCATCCTGGACGCGGCCTCGACCGCGTTCGCCGGGCAGGGCGACGACGTCAACAAGCTGATCAGGCAGACGGCCGAGGTCACCGACGCGTACTCCGCCGCCCGCGCCGACCTGGCCACCAGCATCGACGCGCTCGCCAGGCTGGGCGACGACCTGGCGAAGGGCAGCGCCGAGCTGGACCGGCTGCCGGGAACGCTGGCCGCGGCCACCTCGCGCGTCGCGCACGGGCGCAAGCACATCAAGAAGACGATCGTCGCGCTGACGAACCTGGCGCGGGAGGCCAACCTGACCGTCTACCCGCGCCACGCCGCCCGGCTGCGCACGCTGCTGCGCGAGCTCGAAGCCGTCTCCTCCTCGATGCAGCGGGGCAAAGAGGACCTGAAGGCGCTGGTGGCGAAGGTCCAGAAGTACCTGGACGCGCCGCCGATCACGGTGAACGGGCAGGTGCTGATCTACGTCTGGCTGAAGGGCGTGCTGCTGCCCCAGAGGTCGGACAGCGGGCCGCGGCCGAACCGGGTCGAGGACTTCCGCCTGCTGCTGGAGCCGCCGCGATGAGAAACCGGATCTATCTCAACCTGGGGTTCTTCGTGGTGCTGGGGGTCGTCATGACGATCTGGGCCTTCAGCACGATCATCCGGCTCGACGCGATCGAGCGGCCGTACCGGGTGTCGGCCGAGTTCGTCTCCTCGCCCGGGCTCGTGCGCGGCTTCGACGTGGCCTACCTGGGCGTACGCGTCGGCAAGATCGGCGACGTGCGGCTGGCGCCCGGCAGGATCGTCGTCGGGCTGGACATCGACAGGGAGGTCAGGCTGCCGAAGGGCGTGACGGCCGAGGTGCGGCGCAAGTCCGCCATCGGGGAGCCGTACGTGGAGCTCTCGCCGCCCGCCACCGGGGTCAGAGGGCCGGCGCTGGCGGCGGGAGACACGATCCCGCTGACCAAGACGACGGTGCCGCTCGACTACAAGGAGCTCTTCGAGGGCGTCGGCAAGTTGCTGAACGCCGTGCCGCCCAGGGACGCCAAGACGATCACCCATGAGCTGGCGGTCGCGCTGGACGGCCGGGCGCCGTCGATCAGGAAGCTCATCGACGACGCCCACTCCCTGACCGGCACGCTGGCCGACAACGCCGACGTGCTCGACGACCTGTCGGTGCAGCTCACCCGGCTCACGCACACGCTGGCCGGGAAGAAGGACCGGCTGGCGTCCGGGATCACGGATCTGAGCACGGTGACGGCGACGCTGCGGGCGTCCCGTACCGACCTGAACGCCTTCCTCGACCACGGGCCGGGGGTGTTCGCGGAGATCGACTCGGCCGTCAGGGCGTCCAGGCCGGGGTTCTCGTGCCTGCTGACGGCGGCGGGGCTGCCGCACCGGCCGGCGTTCTCGGCCGGCACCGAGCGGAACGTGCACCATCTTCTGAGCATCGTGCCGACCGCGCTGAGCCTGGCCGACGACATCAGCGACCGGCGCGACGGGACCGTGTACGGGAAGGCGGCGTTCGTGTTCAGCGTGCCCGGCGGGCCGACGCCGGCCGAGGAGTACGCCGGGCCGGTGGGGCCGCCCTCGGTGCCCCGCCTGCGTGCCTGCCCGGATCGCCGGCCCGCCCCCGACGTCACGGCCGATGCGGCGGACGCGGGAGACCCGGGTGCTCCTGGGAGCGACCGCCACCAGGATGCCGCCGAGTCCCCCCGGCCTCCGGCGAAGACAGAGGAACCCGAGGACGCCCGGCACGCCGCCGAGACGTCGCCCAGCGGCGTGGCCGCCACCGGCGCCGCGTCGTCCCGTACCGCACCGAACCCCGTCCCGCTGATTGTCGCGATCTTCCTCGCCGTCGTGGCAGGTGGTGGCATCGTGGGCTGGATCGCGGCGGGCCGGGCCGCCCGCCGCCGTGAGGAGTCCCCATGACCCCCGAACAGGACCCCATGACCCCCGAGCAGGACCCCATGCCCCCCGAGCAGGACGCCGCCGCACCCCACGCCGCGGCCGCCGACCCCGGCTCCGGGGACACCCCCGCGGAGGCGCCGCACACGCCTGCCGGCCGCGAGCACCCGCAAACCGCCGACGACGACCGCCCTGTGACGGACGTGGCGTCCGGCGCCGAGGGCCTGGAAGCAGGCGCGGCACCGGCAGGCGCAACCGACGCCGAGGGCACGGAGGCGGGCACAGGGCCGGGCGGCTCTCGGCCGGACGCCACCGGCACGTCCGACGACGCTCAGGGGACGGCCACCGGCGTGGTGTCCGGTGACGGGGAGCCGGCGGACGGCGAGCGGCCGGCCGCCGGGGCCGGAGGAGGGCGGCGGTTCGGGCGGGTGACGCGGGCCAGGATCGCCGGGGCGGTGGCCGCGATGGTGGTGGCCGCCGTCGCCGCGACCGCCGTCCTGCAGTGGGTCACCGCCGCCCAGGCCGAGGACGCGCGGGCCCAGCTGGCGGTCGAGCGCGCGCTGCGGCTCGAGGTGTCCGGGGCGGCGAGCGCCTTCAGCAAGGCCCTGCTCAGCTACGACTACCGGGACCTGCAGACCACCCGGGCCACGCTCAGCGCCCAGGCCACGGGCGATTTCCTGGCCACGTACGACACCGCGTTCGGCGGCGCGATGGCGCAGGTGATCGTGAAGCTCAAGGCCACCTCGCAGGCCACCGTGCGCGAGGTCTACCTGGCCGACGTGGACGAGGCCACCGCGCACGCCATCGTCGTCGTCGACCAGCAGGTGAACACCTCGGAGGCGATCCGCTCCGTGAAGGATTCGCACCTTAAGATCGCTCTTGTGAAGGAGAAGGGCACCTGGAAGGTCCACGACGTGACCGTGCTCGGCGCGGCCTCGGAGGACCAGTATTCCCTCGACGGCGGCGACGCCAAGAAGAAGGACTGACGATCGGCCCCATCGCGATGGGCGGCCGCCCCGACGAGGTGCGCGCCCCAGAGAAATGGCTCACCGAGGTGGAGCGGGAGCGGGCCGCGCGGTTCCGGTTCGAGTCCGACCGCGCCGCGTTCGTCGCCGCCCACCTGCTGGTACGGCTCTGCGCCGCCGCCGCGCTCGACGCCGACCCCGGCGAGCTGACGCTCCTGCAGCACTGCGACGTGCACGGCCCCGGGCACGGCAGGCCGTACCTGGAGCAGGCCCCCGGCTTAGGCGTGAGCCTGAGCCACACACGCGGGTACGTGTGCGCCGCGGCCGGTCCCGGCAAGGTCGGGGTGGACGCCGAGCACGTGCCGCCGGGCCCGCTGGACGGGATGCTGGCCGACCGGGTCCTCACCCCGCGCGAACGCGTGCTGGTCACCGGCAACGACGAGCTGATCCGGCACTGGGTGCGCAAGGAGGCGCTGGTCAAGCGCGGCGAGCTGTCGCTCGACCGGTTCGGCTCGGCCGACGGCGACCTGACGGGCCGGCACCTGCTGGAGTGGACCGCCGGGCCGGACATCAGGGTGGCCGTCGTCACGGACCATCCCGCGAAGAGGGCGCTCATCCAGCGAATAGGCTGACGGGCATGTTCTACCGGAAACCGGTCGAGGAGCGGATCGCCGAGCGCCGGCCGCTCTGCCTCTCCCCCGTGCAGCTCACGTACGGTGCGCTAGATTGGAGATCATGAGCGCGCCTCGCTGGCTTTCTCCCGCCGAACAGCGTGCCTGGCGCACGCATCTGGCGCTGCACAAGCTGCTCATGCACCGGCTCGACCGCGAGCTGCAGGAGCACTCCCTGTCGTTGAACGACTACGAGATCCTGGTCAACCTGTCGGAGAGCCAGGGACGCCGCATGCGCATGAGCGACCTGGCGGACGCGACGATCCAGTCACGCAGCCGCCTGTCGCACCAGATCTCCCGCATGGAGGCCAAGGGCCTGGTGACCAGGGAAGACTGCCGGGACGACCGGCGGGGCACGTTCGCGGTGCTGACCGACGAGGGCTGGGAGACGATCCAGCGGGTGGCGCCCCACCACGTGGCGGGCGTGCGCGAGCACTTCGTCGACCGGCTCACCGACGACCAGCTCAACGCGATCGAGGCGGCGTTCGCGCCGATCGTGGAACACCTCAAGAAGCTGCGCTGATCAGCTGAGGAGGCCGCGCCGACACCCAACCGATATCGGTGACGCACCACGGCGTTCCCAAGCGCTCGCTACGATCCGGTCATGCTCAGAAAGCTGCTCGTCCTGGCGGTTCTCGCGCTGGCAACGGCGTGCTCGTCGGGCGGTGGGGACCAGCTGCCCGCCGGTCCCGATCTGATGAAGAAGGCCGCGGAGGCCATGAAGGGGGTCAAGTCGGCCACCTTCTCGATCTCCACCGAAGGCAAGCCGAACGTGCCGGTCAAGAAGGCCGACGGGCGGCTCACCGCCGCCGGTGACGCCGACGGCACCATCACGCTCGACGTCCTGGGCACTCTGCAGGAGGTCACCTTCGCCCTCATCGGCGACACCGTGCACTTCAAGGGCCCGACGGGCGGGTTCCAGAAGATGACCAGGCAACAGCTGGCGCAGTTCTACGACCCGTCGGTGATCCTGGAGCCGACCAAGGGCATCGCGCAGCTGCTCGCCTCGGCGACGGACCCGAAGGTCGAGGGTGTGGAGAGCGGCTCGTACCGAGTCGCCACCACGTTCCCCGGACAGGTGGTCGGGCAGATCGTGCCCGGCGTCACGCAGGGCGTCAACGGCAAGGTCTGGCTCGACCAGGCCACCAGCAGGCTCACCAAGGCCAGCCTGCCGTTGCAGAACGGCACCGTGACGGTGTCGTTCAGCGACTACGACGCGCCGGTGACGATCACGCCGCCCGCCGCCGGATGAGGCGCGCCCGCCGGGTCGCGCTCGGCGCGGGGGGCGCGGTGGTGCTGCTGGCCGCGCTCGACGCGTACGTGGTGGCGACCGTCCTCATCCCCATCGCCACGGACGTCGGCATTCCGCTCAACCATCTGGAGCGGGCCACGCCGATCGTGACCGGGTTCCTGCTCGGGTACATCGCGGCCATGCCGCTGCTCGGGCAGCTCTCCGACCGGTACGGGCGGCGGCCGCTCATCCACGCCTGCCTGGCGGCGTTCGCGCTCGGGTCGGTGCTGACGGCGCTGGCGGGCAGTGTGGTGATGGTGGTCGCCGGGCGTGCCGTGCAGGGGGTGGCCGGCGGGGCGCTGCTGCCGATCACGATGGCGCTCATCGGCGACCTGTGGGACGAACGCGAGAGGCCCCTCGCCCTGGGGGCGGTGGGGGCGGCTCAGGAGCTGGGGAGCGCGCTGGGACCGCTGTACGGCGGACTGGTGGCGCAGATCTCCGCCTTCATGGTGGCGGGGGTGGAGCTGGGCGGCTGGCACGCCATCTTCTGGATCAACGTCCCGTTGACGGCGCTGGCCGCCGTGGCGGTCCACCGCGCGATCCCGGGGCGTCCGGTGGATGCCCCGGGCAGCCTCCCCACCGCCCCCTCTCCCGGCGCCGCGGACCGGACGACAGCCGACGTCGGCACGGCCGGCGGGCGGACCGCTCACCCCGATCCGCCATCCGGCCAGCCGGGACCGTCCGCGGACGCGGTGGGCCGGTCGGCGGCCGCCCCCTCCACCGGCGGAGCAGGAGCGACAGGCCGGTCGGGCCCGGTGGGGCGGGTCGACGTGATCGGCGGGGCGTTGCTGGCGCTGGCGCTCGCGCTCCTCGTCGTCGGCCTCTACAACCCCGACCCGGCCAAGTCCGTCCTGCCGCCGTGGGGCCTGCCGGTGATCGCGGCCGGAGCGGTGGCGGCCGTGATCTTCGTCTGGTGGGAGATCCGCTCCCCCGTACGCCTGCTCGACCTGTCCGGCACCCGCAAGGGCCCGCTGCTGGCCACCCTGGGCGTGAGCTTCCTGGCGGGCGCGGCACTCCTGGTCACGATGGTGTTCGTCCCGTTCACCGCCCAGACCCTGCTGGGCGAGGACGAGTTCGGCGGGGCGCTCGTCCTGGCCAGGTTCCTGGGCGCGCTGACCGTCGGCGCCCTGCTCGGCGGCCTGCTGGCCAGGAAGGTGGGCGAGCGGCTCGTGGCGGTGGCGGGCATGGCGGTGGCGGCGGCCGGCTACTGGCTGATGAGCCGCTGGCCGCTCGACCTGGCGGGCGCGGGCCTGGTCGTGGACGTCGACCTGGTGGTGTCGGGTCTGGGCCTCGGCGTGGTCATCGCCCCGGTGTCGTCGGCGGTGCTGCGGGTGAGCCCGGCGGCCCAGCACGGTGTGGCGTCGGCGGCGATCGTGGTGGCCAGGATGATGGGCATGCTGATCGGCATCGCGGCCGTGTCGGCGTGGGGTTTCTACCGGTTCCAGTCGTTGACCGCGCATCTGGACACGCCGCTGCCGTTCGGCGTGGACCCGGAGACCTACCAGCGGCGACTGGCCGACTACACGGCGAAGGTGCAGGCGGCGCTGCACACCGAATATACGGAGATGTTCCTGGTCACGGCGCTCATCTGCCTGCTGGGCGCGGCCATCGCGCTGCTGATGCCCGGCTCCGGGCGGTCACAGGGTGGTCTTCGCGAACCCGCGTAGCCCTGCCCCGGGGGTGGCCGCCGCCGGATCCGGTGGCATCCCAGGCATGAGACCTGCCGCAGCCGACATGCACGTCAGCCGCACCGGGTGATCGCCAGAATCGCCATGTCGTCATCGCGCGGACCGCCGGTCCAGCGCTCGACATCACGTACCAGGACCTGGACCACCTCGTCCGGCTTCCGGAACGGGCCCCGCCCGGCGAGCCGGCTCACCGGGTCGTAGAAGGTGCCGGAACGGTCTCGGGCCTCCGTCACTCCATCGGTGACCAGCAGGAGCGTGCCCCCCATCGGGAACGGCCAGTCCCTGGGCTCTGCCTGCGGCACACCCAGGCCGCTCATGCCCAAAGGAAGACTGGGCTCGCCCGGATCCAGCGGGGACACCGCGTCGCCCTCGACGAGATACGGCGAGGGGTGGCCGCAGTTCAGCAGCCGCACACGGTCCGCGCTCGCCGTGATCTCGCCGAGCACCGCCGTGACGAACCCTTCCATCCGGACGTCCTCCTCGCGCGAGGAGACCTCTCTGACCAGTGCGCGCTCTATACGCCCGGCCAGCGCCACAAGGTCGGGTGCCCGGTCTGCCGCCTCCCGGAATGCGCCCAGCAGTACGGACACGGTGCCGACCGCGCCCAGGCCTTTGCCCCGCACATCCGCGATCAGGAGCCTGGTGCCGTACGGCGTGTCCTGCACGGCGTACGCGTCTCCGCCGATCAAGGCCTCGATCTGCGCGGTCTTGTAGACGGCGGCGATCGCCAGCGGGCCGACACCTGCCGGTGGAGCGGGCAGCACGGCACGCTGGGCGGCCTCGGCGACGGAACGCACCGCTTCCAGACGGCGCCCCTGGCGAGCGATCACCTGGTTCACCCCGAGGCCGACGAGCGCGGTGAACACCGCGTCGATCAGCGAGAAGGTGCCGGCGGCACGACCGAAGTAACCGTCCTTGATCAGCAGTGCCAGCTCGATCAGGACAAGGGCCGCTCCGGCCGCGATCGTGTGCCGGAGCGAGAGCAGTGCTCCGGCCAGCACGACCGCGGCACCCAGCTGGTAGTCGCCCCAATAGTCGCGCGGAGACAGAATATTCAGGACGGTGCCGATGACCATCAGTGCGGCCGGTATGAACCAGACGTACCGGGGCCACCTCATGGAGGGTGGGTCCATCCGCGCCCCGATCCCACATCCGACGGGGAACACCACGTGAATTACTCTTGGGTTCGTCCCACGTCACTTCCCCAATCCTGACCTTTGATCCTTTCTAGTGGACGTCGAATCGCCTGTCGAGGCGACACTCCCAGAGCGTTCGCCCTGGCGGTGGAGGGACCCGTCGACGGAAAGCCCTCGGTGTGGGCAAGGGCCTATGGCGAGAGCCGGTGGAGGTCGCGGGGAAAGGCGGTGGTCTGGCGGATGTTGGCGGCGCCCGTCAGCCGCGCCGTCCACCGCTCCAGCCCCAGCGCGAACCCGCCGTGCGGCGGCATCCCGTACCGGAACGCCTGCAAGTACCCTTCGTACGGCTCCACCGGCTCCCCACGCTCGGCCAGCGCCGCCAGGTAGTCCTCGTACCGGTGCAGCCGCTGCCCGCCCGTCACCAGCTCCATCCCCCGGAACAGCAGGTCGAACCCGTTGGAGTGCCCCGGCCGCGCGGGGTCGGGATGGGTGTAGAAGGGCCGCTTGGCCATGGGGTAACCGGTGACGAAGAGGAACTCGGACCCGTGCTCCCGCATCGCCCACTCCGACAGCCACCGCTCCTGCGCGGGCGACAGGTCCGGCTCGTCGGACGAGGTCATCCGCTGGGCCTCGGTGAAGTGGACGGCCGGGATCTCGGCGGGCACGCCGGGCAGCGTGGCCCCGAGGAGCGAGACGGCGGATGCGGCGCGCTGGCGTACCGACTCCAGCATGCCCGCCATCGCCTCCCGCACCACCGCCATGACGTCCCTGTGGCCGGCGACGAAGCCCAGCTCAGCGTCGAGGCTGGTGTATTGGGCCAGGTGGCGCACGGTGTCGTGCGGCTCGGCGCGGAACACCGGCCCCACTTCGTAGACCCGCTCGAACACCCCGACCATCGCCTGCTTGTAGAACTGCGGCGACTGGGCGAGGTACGCGGGCCGCCCGAAGTAGTCGATGCCGAAGACGTTCGCGCCCGACTCGGTGGCGGAGCCGACGATCTTCGGGGTGTGGATCTCGGTGAAACCGAGCCGGTCGAGCGTCTCGCGGAACCCGGCCACGCTCGCGGCCGAGATCTCCAGCGGCGCCCGCAGCAGCGGATGCCGCAGCGCGACCGGCGCGTGGTCGAGGACCGTCGGCAGCGCCGCCGGCACCACCGGCCGGTAGAGCTCGAACGGCGGCGGCGCGCCGGGCTCGGACAGCACCTCGATCTCCGGCTCGACCAGCTCGGCGCCGCCGGGCGCCTGTGCGCTGGCCATCACGGTCCCCGTGACCCGGACGACGCTCTCCTCGCCGGGCAGGTCGCGCCCGGCGACCACCTGGGAGAGGCCGGTCCGGTCTCTGACGACGAGGAAGGACACGGATTTCAGCTGCCGGCGGCGGTGCACCCAGCCGGCGATCGTCACTCGTCGCCCCGCGTGCTCGGCGAGCTCCGCGGACATGACACGAGAGATCATTACAGCTCCTCGGAAAGGATGTGCATGATCCCTTGGGAGTGCGGGGGAGAAGGGTGCTCCCGGTGCCACCGCACTTTCGCCGCCCCGCCACGGGGCGGCCTCGGCGACCCGATGACGGGGGTCAGACCGGCGGGGCATTTCCTCCCCGCACTCGGGAGTGTCTTCGCCGGCGGGGCGCGGGGCCGCCTTCGCAGCTGCCGGCGGCTCTCTGGACCCGTGCGGATCCGCGGCTACTCGTCTCCGTCAACGTTTGCCGTCGATCTTACGGCCACGCCGGAGCCACCGGCAAAGCGATTACTTGTCCTTCTTCGGCCGCTTCTCCCTGATCTTCATCGTGACCTCGATCGGGGAGCCGGCGAAGCCGAACTCCTCGCGGATGCGCCGCTCGATGAAGCGCCGGTAGGTGTCTTCCAGCCATCCCGAGGTGAACAGCACGAACTTGGGGGGCTCGGTCGACGCCTGCGTGGCGAAGAGGATCTTGGGCTGCTTGCCGCCCCGCACCGGCGGTGGCGTCTGCTGCACCAGCTCGGTCAGGAACGCGTTGAGCCGCGCCGTCGGCACGCGCGTGGACCAGGAGTCGAGCGCCTTCTCCAGTGCGGGGACCAGCCGGTCGACGTGCCGCCCGGTCTTGGCGGAGATGTTGACGCGCAGCGCCCACGGCGTGCGGACGAGCTGGCGGTCGATCTCCTTCTCGAGGTAGTAGCGGCGGTCCTCGTCGACCAGGTCCCACTTGTTGAACGCGACCACCATGGCCCGCCCCGACTCGATGACCAGGCCGATGATGCGGAGGTCCTGCTCGGTGAGCGGCTGGCTGGCGTCGATGAGCACGACCGCCACCTCCGAGCGCTCCAGGGCGGCGCGGGTGCGCATGGCGGCGTAGAAGTCGGCGCCCTGCAGCTCGCGGTCGCGCCGGCGGATGCCCGCCGTGTCGACGAAGCGCCAGGTGCGCCCGCCCAGCTCGATCAGCTCGTCCACGGGGTCGCGCGTGGTGCCCGCCATGGGGTCGACCAGCACGCGCTCCTCCCCCGCCAGCTTGTTGAGCAGCGAGGACTTGCCGACGTTGGGCTTGCCGAGCAGCGCCACCCTGGCCGGGCCGCGCTGGGCCTCGAACGTGACCCGCGGCGTCTCGGGCAGCGCGTCGAGCACCACGTCGAGCAGGTCGCCGCTGGCCCGCCCGTGCAGGGCGGAGACGGGGTAGGGCTCGCCGAGCCCCAGCGACCACAGTGCGGCGGCCTCCAGCTCCAGCTGCTGGTTGTCGACCTTGTTGGCGGCCAGGATGACCGGCTTGCCGGACTGCCGCAGGATGGAGCCGACGATCTCGTCGGCGTCGGTCGCGCCGACGGTGGCGTCGACCACGAACAGGATCACGTCGGCGAGCTCGGCCGCGATCTGGGCCTGCTCGGCGATGCGCAGGTTCATCCCGGTGGCGTCGGGGTCCCAGCCGCCGGTGTCGACCACGGTGAAGCGGCGGCCGCGCCAGTTGGCGTCGTACGTGACGCGGTCGCGGGTGACGCCGGGCACGTCTTCGACGACCGCCTCACGGCGGCCGATGATGCGGTTGACCAGCGTGGACTTGCCGACGTTGGGCCGTCCTACGATGGCGACGACGGGCAGCGGCGTGGTGTCGCCGTGCTCGATGATCTCAAGGTCGTCGAGCTCGGCCTCGACCCAGTCCCCCGTTGACACGAATTTTCATCCTTCATGTGAGTACCGCACCCTCAGGTGCGCTCCTTGACCAGTCTCAGCACCTCCGCGACGACCTCTTCGAGG
The DNA here is from genome assembly GCF_008065375.1 of Nonomuraea sp. SYSU D8015. Taxonomy (GTDB): domain Bacteria; phylum Actinomycetota; class Actinomycetes; order Streptosporangiales; family Streptosporangiaceae; genus Nonomuraea. Next base: position 204,751 of record NZ_VJYI01000016.1, on the reverse strand, counting down.
GTCAGCGCGGTGGTGTCGAGCTCGACGGCGCCAGCCGCCATCGAGAGCGGGTCAGCCTTACGTGTCGAGTCGAGCGTGTCACGCCGGGCCATGGCCTCCTGCTGGGCCTCCACCGTGGTGCCGGCCAGCTCGGCGCTGCGCCGCCGGGCGCGCGCCTCCGCGCTGGCCGTCAGGTAGATCTTGACGGTGGCGTCGGGGCAGACGACGCTGCCGATGTCGCGGCCCTCGACCACGATGTCGCCGTCGCCGATGATCTCCCGCTGCAGCGCGACCAGGCGCGCCCGCACCTCGGGGACGGCGGCGACGGCGGAGACGGCGCCCGTGACCTCGGCCTCCCTGATCGGCCCCGCCACGTCGACGCCGTCGACGTGGATCGCGGGACCGTCGGGGTCGGTGCCGGAGACGATCCGCGGCTCGCCGCACCTGGCCGCGATCGCGGCGTGGTCGGCGAGGTCGACGCCCTGCTGGAGCATCCACCAGGTCATCGCGCGGTACATGGCCCCGGTGTCGAGGTAACGCAGGCCCAGCGCGCGGGCGACCCCGCGCGACACGCTTGACTTACCCGACCCCGAAGGGCCGTCCATGGCGACGACCAGACCGGCCACGGCCTCTCCCTCTTCACGTTTATCCAACCTGAGAAGGCTACCGCCTCCGGCGCGAGATCCGGCACGGCGATCGGTCGTGGCCCGGTGGCACCGGTTTCATGCCGTGGCGACGGCGCAGGAGCACGTCATCCGCCGGCGTTCGGCCAGGCTCGGCCGCCGGTGGAGGATCATCGCCACGATCATGGGGAGCGTCACCAGGGTGTTGTAGAACAGGTGCAGTTCCACGCGCGGGATGATCAGCTGGACGATGCTGGTGACGACCGGCTTGCCCAGGAGGTGATATCCCGTCAGCGCCTGCAACAGCAGGAGCAGGTGCTCGAAGTGGTGCCAGGCCTGGATGCCGAGCGCGATGTTCCACCAGGTCCGCGACCGGCCGACGAACCCCTGGCGCAGGAACCAGAGGCCGGCCAGCATGATGAGCGCGTAACCGTAGTGCATCCATTCGCTGGTGACCAGCCAGGGGAAGGGGATGCCCAGGACGCCGCGGGCCTCCGGCAACGGCCAGCCGAGCGCGTAGACCTGGATCGCCTGCGCGATGTGCTCGGCCCAATGCGCCACCACGATGACGAGGAAGATCGTCAGCGCCTGCTTGTGCCGTACGGAATTCATGGTCGTGGTCATGTCAGAACCTCCGCCGCCGCGCGCCATCCGCTGGCCACGGCCCCGTTCATGCCGCTGTCGAAGGGACTGGTGTGCTCGCCCGCGAAGTGGCAGGCGCCTTCCTGACGGGCCTCCTCGCCGGCGAACGCGGTGAACTGTCCCGGCCGGTAGAAGGCGTAGCAGCCCAGCGACCAGGGATGGGCGGACCAGTCGAAGGAGGCCCAGCCGCCCGTCCACGCGGCCGCCACCCCGCTGATCACCTTGTCGATCTCGCCTATGAGGGCATCGGGCGGCACGGGCCGCGTCGCGTCCGCCCCCGATCGGAGGTTGACCAGGATCGAGGTCTCGCCGGGGACGCCCAGGGTCTCCTCCCAGCAGGTCTGGTAGCCGGTGTCGGAGACCGTCGCCCCGTCGCAGCCCGAGGCCAGCCAGGGCCGTCCGACCACCTCCAGGTGCGTCCGCACCGCGCCGCCCATGGGCAGTTCGCCGATGGCGCGGGTCTTGAGCGGCGAGAACCCGGCCCGGCTGATGTCGACCGAGGCCCGCAGCACCGAGAACGGGAGGGCGAGCACCACCTGATCAGCCGGGACGTCCTGCACGGCCACGCCGCGCTGGAAGGTGAGCACGAAGCGGCCCCAGTCGTCGCGGCGGACGGCGACCAGCTCGGCGCCCGGGTTGACGCGGTCTCCGACGCGCTCGGCGAGGCGCTCGGCGATCCGGTCCACGCCGTCGGGGATCGCGTAGCGGGCATCCCCCGGGCCGAACAGCTCGAACTCCCCTTCAGGGCTCCGTCCCAGGAGCGTCACGAGATGCAGGGCGCTGAGCTCCGTCGCGTCGGCGCCGAGCTCCCAGGTGTAGGCGACCTCCAGGAAGCGGCGCAGGCGCCGGGCGGCGCCGATGGACTCGAGGTAGTCGCTGATGGACAGCCGATCCAGCTCCACCGCGCGCGTTGTCGCGTCGGCGTGGCCGGGCCTCGGACCGGTCGCCAGGAGGTCCGCCCGGATCGCCGGCTGGACGTCCGCGAAGTGCTTGGCGGCCTCCTCCAGCGGGTATTCCGCTCCGTCGATCCACAGCCGTGGCGCGGCGCCGGGCGGCATGACCGCTTGGAGGTCCACCACCGGGATCTCCAGCTCGTCCAGCAGGGACAACAGGGCGCTGTCGCCGGAGTCGACGAGCTGCGCGCCGCGCTCGGCGTGCCTGCCTCCGGAGAAGTGGCCGCGCAGGGTCCAGCACCTGCCACCCACACGTTCGGCGGCTTCGTAGACCTGGACGTCCACGCCCGCGCGGCGCAGGCGATCAGCACAGGCCAGGCCGGCCAGCCCGGCTCCGACGACGACTATCACCGTTCCGTCTTAAACCGGCCAAACACCGAGAGGGAGGATTAACCGCATTTATCCACCTAAGTTGGACCCATCACCGGGCCCAAGGTCTCATTTCAGCATCCGCCCCCCGCTTCTAGGCTCGCTCTTGCGCGAAACGTCGATGCACGGGGGCGGCCATGCTTCGAAAGGTTCGACGCCGGATGCTGGGCATCTCGCCACGAGAGGTGAGCTTCAGCGTCCGCGGGTTCCACCTTGGTGATCATGAGACCCGGTCGCGGTTGGAGGCCGCGGGCGCGGCCTTCGTCCGGGGATACCAGCTCGCGTTGGACATCGGCGAGCCCGAGCACGTCGGGCGGGTCATCGATGCGACCGAGGGCCGCGCCAGGGCCTCACTCGCGCGGGGCGCGGACACCGATCACGGCGGCGGCGGACGTGCCGACGGCATCGGCTTCGTCTTCGAAGGCGCGGCCATGGCCCTGTCCCTCCTGGACGCCCTGTCGCCCATCCCCGGCGACCGCCTGGCGCGTTTCCGGGAGGGGCCCGCCGCCCGGAGCGTCTACACGGTCAACGTGGGCGTCGGGTGGGCACTGGCCCGGCTGCCCCGATGGCGCTGGCGCCCGCTGTTGTGCCGCCTGGACCCCCTGCTCGGCTGGCTCGCCTGGGACGGCTACGGCTTCCACCAGGTGTTCTTCCACCCCCGAGAGCCGGTCCGCGCACCACTGCCCGGTTACGTGGCGCACGCCACCGCGCAGGGGGCCGGAAGAGCGCTCTGGTTCTTCTGCTGCGGCGACGCCGACCTCGTCGCCGGCGAGGTACGCCGCTACCGTCCCGAGTTCCACGGCGACGTGTGGAGCGGCGTGGGGCTCGCCGCGACGTACGCCGGAGGCCCGCAGGACCACGTCACCCGCCTCCCCCGGCTGGCGGGAGCCCACGCGCCCGCCCTGGCCCAAGGCGCGGCGTTCGCCGCCAAGGCGCGGATCCGCCTGGGCGTGCCGCCGGCGCACACCGAGGCGGCCACGCTGGCGCTGGCCGGTGTCGGCAGCGCCGAGGCGGCGGCGGTGACCGACCGGGTGCTGGCGGGGCTGGCAGGCCACACGGGCCCGGTGCCGGCCTACGAGGAATGGCGGCGGCGGGTGGCACGAGAACTCACGACCACAGGGAGCAGTCATGTCGCCTGACCGCATGGAGCGTGTCCGCCCGTATGTCGCACGCGGCTTAGCACTTCTCCTGGTGGTCGCCGCCTTCCTCGTCACCCGGCTGCCCGAGGCGGGCGCGGAGGAGCGGCAGCGGCTCGGAGAGCGGTACCGCTTCGCCGCCCTGCCCATCGCCATGCCGCAGGGCCTGCCGCAACAGACCATCAGGCAGGTGCACCCCGACTACCGGCGGATCCAGGCGTGGATGTCGTCGGTCGGCGCGGGGATCGCGATGACCGACCTGGACGGCGACGGGCTGGCCAACGACCTGTGCTATGTGGACCCGCGCGTGGACAGGGCCGTCGTGGCGCCCGCTCCGGTCGGCCCGGCCAGATATCAGCCCTTCGCCCTGGACGTGGGGTCGCTGCGGTACGACGCCGCCATGGCGCCCATGGGGTGCCTGCCGCTCGACGCCAACGCGGACGGCCGCATGGACCTGCTGGTGTACTACTGGGGCCGCACGCCCACGCTGCACCTCGCCACCGGCCGCACCCCGTCGCCGGGCACGTACCGCGCCACGGATCTGGTGCCCGGCAGCACCGAGCGCTGGAACACCAACGCGGCCTCCACGGCCGACGTGGACGGCGACGGCCGCCTGGACCTGATCATCGGCAACTACTTCCCTGACGACACGGCGGTGCTGGACGCCGCGGGACAGGGCCCCGTGTGGATGAACCACTCCTGGTCACGTGCCTTCAACGCCGGTCGCAACCGGCTGTTCCTCGGGACAGGCGACACGAGCCTGTTCAAGGACGCCAGCAAGGCGTTCACCTGGGAGATGTCCGACGGCTGGACGCTGGCGCTCGGCGCGCAGGATCTCGACGGCGACCTGCTGCCGGAGATCTACATGGCCAACGACATGGGTCCCGACCGGCTGCTGCACAACCGCTCCAAGCCGGGGGCGCCTGCCTTCGCCCTGGCCGAGGGGGCGCGTACGCTGACCACGCCCGGCTCCAAGCGGTTCGGGCACGACTCCTTCAAGGGCATGGCGACCGACTTCGGCGACATCAACCGCGACGGTCACCTCGACATCGTGGTGAGCAACATCACCGAGGAGTTCGCCCTGCAGGAGAGCAACTTCGTCTGGGTGAACACCGGGCAGGCGCAGGGCCTGGCCCGTGGGCAGGCGCCGTTCACCGACCGCAGCGAGGAGTACGGCCTGAGCCGCACGGGCTGGGGCTGGGACGCCAGGATGGCCGACCTCGACAACGACGGGATCGTCGAGGTGCTGCAGGCCACCGGGTTCGTCCGCGGCGCGGTCAACCGCTGGCCCGAGGTCCAGGAACTCGCGCTGATGAACGACGAGGTGCTCGCCGACCCGGACCGATGGCCGCTCCTGGGCCCGGGAACCGACCTGGCCGGCGACGGCGGCGTCAAGTTCTTCGCCAAGACCGGCGAGGGCGCCCGCTACTCCGAGATCTCCGGCCTGGTCGGCATGGGCGAGAGCACGATCAGCCGCGGCATCGCCCTGGGCGACGCGGATGGCGACGGCGACCTGGACGTCGCGGTCGCCAACCAGTGGGCGGCTCCGGTCTTCTACCGCAACGACTCGCCCACGGCCCGGAGCAACGCCTCGCTGACCCTGAGCCTGGCCCGTCCGGCCGAGCACGGCACGACGCCGCTGATCGGAGCCACGGTGACCGTGCGGGACCAGCGGGGCGCCCGGCACGTGGCGCAGTCGGACGGCGGCAGCGGCCACTCCGGCAAGCGCAGCCCGGAGGTCTCCTTCGGCCTGGGCCCCGATCCGGGACCGCTGGCCGTGGAGATCGGCTGGCGTGACGAGAACGGTCGGCCCCACCGCCAGTCGCTGACCCTGACCCCGGGCCGCACCGCGGTCCTGCTGACCGATCGCGCGGTCCCGTCCCCCACCGGCATGAGGAGCTCGTGATGACGACGACCCGCCCCCAGCCAGCCGAAGTCCCCGGCCTGCCGCAAGGGGACGTCACCAGCGCGCCCGGTGCCACGCCGACGGCCCCGGCCGCGGCCGCCGCGAAGGACGTGCGCATCACAGCCCTGCGTCGCTTCGCCCTGGCCATCACGGTGCTCAACATCGCCGGGTATGCCATCCTCGGCTTCGAGCCCGCCCTCATCTGCCCCATCGCGGCACTGGCCACCGCCTACGCGATGGACCTGGGCCTGGAGTACCTCGACGCCCGCATGCGCCGCCGCCCGCCCCGCTTCCTGGGCGCCGGGGTCCGCGGGCTGGTGGACTTCCTGCTCCCCGCCCACATCACCGCCCTGGCCGTCAGCATGCTGCTCTACTCCGGCGGTCAGGTGTGGCCGGTGGTCTTCGGCGTGGTCGTGGCGCTGGGCGGCAAGACTCTCCTGCGCGTGCGCATGGGCCGTGGCGACCGCCACGTCATGAACCCCTCCAACTTCGGGATCACCGTCACGCTGCTCTGCTTCACCTGGGTGGGGATCGCACCGCCGTACCACTTCACCGAGAACGTCACCGGCCTGTGGGACTGGCTGCTCCCCGCGATCATCATCACCACCGGGACGCTGCTCAACGCCAAGCTCACCAAGCGCATGCCGCTGATCGCGGCGTGGGTGGGCGGCTTCGCGGCCCAGGGCCTGGTGCGGGTGGCGCTCTTCGACGCGCCGCCGGCGAGCGTGCTGCTCCCGATGACCGGCCTGGCTTTCGTCCTCTTCACCAACTACATGATCACCGACCCGGCGACGACGCCGGTGAAGCCGCTCAACCAGGTGTTCTTCGGCGCGGGGGCGGCAGCGCTCTACGGCCTGCTGACCAGCCTGCACGTAGCCTTCGGGATGTTCTTCGCGCTGACCATCGTGTGCGCGGTGCGCGGCTTGTACCTGTTCGGCTGCTCTCAGCGGGGTGCCACGGCATGACGGACATAGCCATCGTGGGCATGGCATGCGTCTACGCCGGCGCCGCCACCCCACGCGAATTGTGGGAGAACGCGCTGGCGGGACGGCGGGCCTTCCGCCGCATACCGCCGGAACGCCTGCGGCTGGAGGACTACTACGACGCCGAGGGCGTCGACCCCGACCGCATCGCCCTCACCCAGGCCGCCGTGCTGGAGGGCTACGCCTTCGACCGGATCGCCTACGGCGTGTCGGGCCCGACCTACCGCGCCACCGACCTGACGCACTGGCTCGCCCTGGACATGGCCGCCCGGGCGCTGGCCGACGCGGGCCTCGGCGACGGGGGGCCGGTGGCGGAGGAGACGGCCGTGTACGTGGGCAACACGCTGACGGGCGAGTTCACCAGGGCGCACGTGCTCAGGACCCGCTGGCCGTACGTGCACCGCGTGGCCTCGGGCCTGATCGGTGACCAGGAGACCCTCGCCGAGTTCGGACGGCGCTTCCGCGCGCCCTTCCCCGAGCCCGACGGCGACTCCCTCGCGGGCGGGTTGTCGAACACCATCGCGGGGCGCATCTGCGGCCACTTCGGGTTCGGCGGCGGCGGCTACACCCTGGACGGCGCCTGCGCCGCCTCGCTGCTGGCGGTCATCCATGGTTGCCAGGCCCTGGAGTCCCGGGACGCGCAACTCGTGGTCGCGGGCGGCGTCGACCTCAGCCTGGACCCGTTCGAGCTGGTCGGCTTCGCCCGGGCAGGCGCGCTGGCCACCACCGAGATGCGCGTCTTCGACCGGCGGGCCCAGGGCTTCTGGCCTGGTGAGGGCTGCGGGATGCTGGTGCTGACCCGCCTGGAGAACGCGGTGACCTGGGGCCTGCGGCCGTACGCGGTGCTGCGCGGCTGGGGCGTGTCCTCCGACGGCACAGGCGGCATCACGCGCCCCGAGGTGGCGGGGCAACGGCGCGCCCTCGAGCGTGCCTACCGGCGCGCCGGCTTCGGCGCCGACACCGTGGCGTTGTTCGAGGCGCACGGCACCGGGACACCGATCGGCGACCTCACCGAACTGACCGCCCTGTCGCAGGTCGTCGGGACGGGCGGGAGCGCCGCGATCAGCTCGGTCAAGGCGGCGATCGGCCACACCAAGGCGGCCGCCGGCGCCGCCGGTCTGATCAAGGCCGTGATGGCCGTCCACAGTCAGACGCTGCCGCCCGCCATCGCCTGCGAGGAGCCGCACGAGCTGCTGACCGGCGACCGGCCTCTGCGTGTGCTGGCCGAGCCGGAGCCGTGGCCCGCCGATCGCCCGCTGCGCGCCGCGGTCAGCGCCATGGGCTTCGGCGGCATCAACACCCACGTGGTGCTGGAGGGCCTGGCATCGCACCGGCGGCGCGGCCTGGACGGCCGTACGCGTTCCCTGGGCCGTACCAGCCAGGACCGCGAGCTGCTGGTCTTCGCCGCACCCACCGCGAAGGACCTGCGCGAACGCCTGTCGGCCGCCGCACGCGTGGCCCCGCTGCTCTCCCGCGCCCAGGTCGCCGACCTCGCCGCTCACCTGGCGGGCACCTGCGGCGAGGGCGCGCACCGCGCGGCCGTCGTGGCGGCGACGCCGGAGGACCTCGGCGCCGGGCTGGCCGAGGCGCTGGCCGCGCTGGACAGGGGTGAGCGCCTGCTCGGCCCGCGTGCCTTCACCAGCGGGCCCGGGCCCCGGGGAATCGGGTTGCTCTGCTCCGGCCAGGCATCACGCGCGCCGGCGTCCGGCGGCGCGCTGGCCCGCCGCTTCCCTTCCGTGGCGGAGCTGTACGCCGAGGCCGGGCTGGTGGGCGAGGCCGCGGACACCGACACGCGTACGGCGCAGCCGCGGATCACCACGGCCTCGATCGCGGCCCTCCTCGCCCTCGGCGACCTGGGAGTCGTCGCGGACGTGGCGCTCGGGCACAGCCTTGGCGAGCTGACCGCGCTTCATTGGGCGGGCGCGCTCGGCCGGGAGGACCTGCTGGCCCTGGTGCGGGCGAGAGGCGAGGCGATGGCGGCGATCCCGGGGGAGCACGGCGCGATGGCCAGTGTGGCCGGCGGCCCCGAGGACGTGGCGGACCGGCTGCCGCCCGGCACGGTGATCGCGTGCCTGAACGGCCCGTCGGCCACCGTCATCTCCGGCTCGCGGGAGGGCGTCGACCGCGCGGTGCGCGAGCTGGGCGCGACCCGCCTGCCGGTCTCCCACGCCTTCCACTCTCCGCTCATCGAGCCCGCCGCCGCGGAATTCGCGCGCCACCTGGACAAGGTGGGCTTCGCCCGGCCGGCAGGGCTCGTCCTGTCCACGGTGACCGGCGGCCCGGTGGATCCGGCCACCGACCTGCGTGCCCACCTCACCCGGCAGATCACCGCCCCGGTCCGCTTCACCGATGCCATCGGCGCCGCCGACGGCATCGCCTGCTGGGTCGAGGCCGGACCGGACAGCGTGCTGACAGGGCTGGCCGCGGCCATGGGCCGGACCTCGTTCGCCGTCGGGGCCGCGGGCCGTACCCTGGCGGGGCTGCTCCAAGCGGCGGCCGCGGCCTGGGTGCTCGGGCAGGACCTGAAGCTGCAGGCGCTGTTCGCCGGTCGCCTCATCCGGCCGATCGACCTGTCCTACGCGCCGTCCTTCCTGGCCAACCCGTGCGAGCGCGCGCCGGAGGCGTCGGTGCCGCGTGCCGAGCCCGTCCGGGTGGAGCCGGTCCCCGCGCAGGCGGACGGCGACGATCCGGCGGAGGTGGTGCGCAGGCTGGTCGCCGAGCGGGTGGAGCTGCCGCTGGAGGCCGTCACGCCGGCCAGCCGCCTGTCGGCCGACCTGCATCTGAACTCCATCACCGTGGCCCAGCTGATCGCCGAGGCGGCCCGGCGGCTGGGGCTACCGGTGCCGGTTCACCTGACCGAGTTCGCCGGGGCCTCGATCGCCGAGGTCGCCGAGGCGCTGGCCGCCGGGGAGGCCGAACAGGACGCCGCGGACCCCGTCGCGGGCGTGGACTCGTGGGTCCGGGTCTTCACGGTGGAGCACGTCGAGGAGCCGCTGAACTCCCCGGGCGCGGTCACGCCGGCGGGACACGCGCGGGTCCTCGCCCCGCCCGGTCACCCCCTCGCCACGGCTCTGGCGGACCTGCCCGAGGCGCTGGTCCTGTGCCTTCCCGAGGCCGCGGAGCCCCCCTTCGACCTGTTCGCCCAGGCCGCGGCCGCGCTCCCCGGCGCGCCACGCCTCGTCGTGGTCCAGCACGCCGAGGCAGGCGCGGGTTTCGCCCGCAGCGCGCACCTGGAGACCGGCATCCCGACGACCGTCATCACCGTCCCCGACACCCCTGACGCGGCCGCCTGGATCCGGGCCGAACTGGCCTCAGCCACCAGCGGCTACGTCGAGGCCCGCTACGACGCGCAAGGCCGCAGGACGGTGCCGGTCCTGCGCCTCCAGCCACTCCCCCAGGGCCGGCCCGGCCACCTCGGCCCGCAGGACGTGCTGCTCGTCAGCGGCGGAGGCAGGGGCATCGGGCTGGAGTGCGCCAGGCATCTGGCGCGGCGGACCGGTGCGAGGCTCGCCCTCCTCGGCCGGTCGGATCCGGCGGAGGACCCCGGCCTGCGGTCCGGCCTGGACCGCCTCGACGGCATCGAGCACCGCTACTACCGGGCGGACGTCACCGACGCCGACGCGGTCGCCGAGGCCTGCCGCCGGGCCGAGGCCGAACTGGGCCCGGTCACCGGCATCCTGCACTGCGCCGCCGACAATGAGCCGACGCCGCTGGCGCAGCTGGACGCGGCACTGCTGGAGCGGACGTTCGCCCCCAAAGTACGCGGGGCGCGCAACCTGCTCGCCGCCGTCGACCGCGACCGCCTGCGGCTCTTCGTGGCGTTCAGCTCGCTCATCGCCCGCACGGGCCTGGCGGGAGAGGCGCACTACGCCCTGGCCAACGACTGGCTGGGAGCACTCGTCGCGGACATGTCCGGCGACGACTGCCGCAGCCTGGCGATCGAGTGGTCGGTGTGGGCCGGGGCCGGCATGGGAGAGCGGCTCGGCGTGCTGGACGCACTGGCGCGCCGGGGCATCGATCCCATTCCCGTGGACACCGGTCTGGATGTCCTCACCCGGCTGGTCTCCGCGCCGGTCGGGGCGAACCAGGTGGTGGTGACCGGCCGGTACGGCGAAGCCCCGACCGTCAGGAGGGAGCCCGCCGAGCTGCCGATGACCCGGTTCCTGGAACACCCCCGCCGCTTCGTGCCGGGCGTGGAGCTGGTCGCCGACGTGAACGTGAGCACGGCCACCGATCTCTACCTGGACGACCATGTCTTCGGCGGCGACCGGCTGCTCCCGGCCGTGCTGGGGTTGGAGGCCATGGCGCAGGCGGCCGCCGCGGTCGCGGGCCTGGACCAGCCGCCTGTCTTCACCGACGTGCGCTTCGCCCAGCCCATCGCCGTCCCGGCCGCCGAGGAGGTCACGGTGCGGGTGGCCGCCCTGGTGGACGAGGACGGCGCGATCCGGGTGGCGTTGCGCAGCTCGGCGACCGGCTTCGTGGTGGACCACTTCACCGCCACGTGCGTGGCCAAGAACGGCGCGGGCTCGGAACGTCTGATGCCGCCCCTCACCCTGACCGGCGAGCCGATCTCGCTCGACCCCGGCGAGCAGCTCTACGGCGGCCTGCTCTTCCAGAGCGGACGCTTCCGCAGGGTGCGCGGCTACCTCATGCTGACGGGCTACGCCTGCGCCGCCGAGCTCGCCGCCGACGCCGGCGCGCGCTGGTTCGCCGGTCACCTGCCCCGCGGCCTGGCGCTGGGCGACCCCGGCCGCAGGGACGCGGCCGTCCACGCGATCCAGGCCTGCCTCCCCCGGGCGCGGCTCCTGCCCGTGGGCGTGGAGCGGATCACGATCATGGCGACCGAGAGCGCCGACGCCGTGCTGCACGCCCGCGAGCGGCACAGCGACGGCACGACCTACGTCTTCGACTTCGAGGTCGCCGACGCCTCCGGCCGCGTCCTGGAGCGGTGGGAGGGGCTGCGTCTGCGGGTGCTGGAGGCCGGACCGGCCCTGATCCCGCCCGCGCTCATCGCGCCCCACCTCCAGCGGTACTGCCGCGAACGGCTGGCGGACACCGGCCTGGAGCTGACCGTGGAGTCGGGCGGCGGCAGGGTGCAGCGCCGGGCGAGAGCGGCGGCCCGCCTGTTCGGACCGGACACGGTGATCCGGGGGCGGGGGGACGGCCGTCCCGAGGTCTCCGGCGGGCGGCGGATCTCCGTGAGCCACGAGGAGGACCTCACGATCGCGGCCACGGCCACGGTGCCCGTCGGCGTGGACCTGGTCCGCCTGGGGCCCGCCGCGCAGTTCGAGCCGCTGGGGCCGGAGGACGAGGAACTGCGCGCCCTGCTCGGCGACGACGGCGCGGCGCGGGTCTGGGCGGCTCGCGAAGCCGTACGCAAGTGCGCCGGCCGGCCGGGCGCACCCCTCACCTTCGCCGGGACGGACGGCGCGATGGTGCTGTTCAGGTCGGGCCGGATCTCCGTCGTCACGCACCTGTCCGGCGGCCTGGTGACGGCCGTCGCGCTGGAGGCGGAGGACCGCGATGCCTGAGGTCTTCGAACACCGCCACGTGGTCACGCTCGAGGAGACCAACCAGCTGGGCAACGTCTACTTCGCGCACTTCCTGCGCTGGCAGGGGCAGGCCCGGGAGTTGTTCCTGCGCAGGATGGCCCCGGAGGTGCTCGCCGGCCTGGACGAGGAGCACGCGCTCGTCACCACCCACGTCTCCTGCACGTACCTGGCCGAACTGGTGGCCTTCGACGAGATCGCGGTGCGGATGCGGGTGGGGCGAGTGATGCAGAACCGCATGTCCCTGCGGTTCGAGTACTGGCGGCTGCGAGGCGGCGAGGAGGAGCTCGTCGCCCGCGGCGAGCAGGAGGTGGCCTGGTTGCGACGGGAGGCTGCGGAGCTGGTTCCCGTCCCCGTGCCGCCGACCCTGCTCCATGCAATCGACGCCTACCTGTCCGAGCCGGTCAGGACAGCGTGGCGCAGTTGATGAGGACCGGCACGGCAGTACGGAAGGGAGCGGCAATGCCAGTGATCGACGATCTGCGGTCGCGCTTGCAGGCCGCCGATCCAGCCAGCGCGGCGGAACTGCTTCACAGCAAGGCCAGGCACCTGGTCGACGTGATGGTTCCCCGCCGTGAGCTGGACGACGGCACGCTGGGCTTCGCGGCGAGGGTGCAGACCACCATCACCCTGAAGCTCGGCGACGACGCCACCGCGGACACCCCGACCGAGACCATCACCCTGATCGCCGAGCGCTCGCAGATCCGCCTGCACGACCCCGTCCTCACCCTGGACGGCGCCATGCGGCTGGACCTCGAGACGCGGACCTACGAGGCGGTCGGGACGAGCAAGGTTCTCTGGCCGGGCGAGGAGATCCGCCTCCGGGTGGGCCGTGGGATGGATCCGCTGATGCGGCCCACCTTCGGCAGCCTGGAGATCTCCCCGCTGGTGAACTTCGGCACCGACCCGGTCCGGAGCGTGCAGGAGGTCTACCTGGTGGCCGACACTCCGCTGGGCACCCTGCACAACCGGGAGCCGGCCGTCATGGTGTGCGAGCTCACCAAGATCCCGCCCATCGGCCAGCCGTACCGTCAGCAGGGCCTGGTTCCGCTGTACAACGCCGCGGGCCAGATCGTCTGCATGAAGATCGGCACCGATAGCGAACTGACCGGGCTGGTCGACTGACGGCCCGGAGGGCCGGCGGTGACGACCGCCGGCCCGCCTCTCCGGCTCCTCCACGAACGCAGGGCGGAATCATGCGGATTTTGTTCACCACGCTGCCGGTGGAGACCCACTTGCGACCCCTGGTGAGCGTGGCGCACGCGGCGCGGCGGCGTGGGCATGAGGTCGCGGTGTGCTCCACCCCCTCTTTCAAGGACGAGGTCGAGCTGTACGGCTTGCGCCACCTCCCGGCGGGACGCGACTGGATCACTCCGATGCTCGCCCCCCTCATGGGCGAGGAGCAGATCCCGCCCGAAGAGATCGCCCGGCTGATGAACCGCCTGGTGACCTCGGGGATCCCGGGCGGGGGCGCGCTGGCCATGGCCAAGGACGTCATCGGCCACGCCCAGGACTTCGGCGCCGACGTGATCGTGCGCGAGGCGTACGAGCTGGGCGGCTGCCTGGCCGGCGAGTCTCTGTCCATCCCGCACGCGTCCGTCGGCGTGGTGGGGCGGATCACCGAGTTCCTCGACGTCAGGCTGATGGCGCCCGCGCTCGGCGAGCAGCGCCGCGCGCTGGGCCTGCGGCCCGACCCGGCGGGCGAGCGCATCTACGCGCATCTGCACGCCCACCTCATGCCGCCGCACTACGACCCGGCCGAGCTGGCCATCCCGGCGCTGCGCTGCTACCGGCACCACACGGTCGACCGGCCGGGAGACCGCCTGCCCGGCTTCGTGGCCGCGCTGCCGGCCGACCGTCCCCTCGTCTACGCCAGCCTCGGCACCGTGGCGCCGCTGTTCCGCGCCGCCGACCGGACCCTGCGGACCATCGTCGAAGCGCTCGGGCAGCTCGACGTCGCGGCCGTGGTGGCGGTCGGCGCGGACAAGGATCCGGCCGCCTACGGCCCGGCGCCCGCGGGCGTGCACCTCACCGACGTGGTGGCCCAGCCTCTGCTCCTGGAGTGCGCCGACCTGCTGCTCACCCACGGTGGTTTCACCAGCGTGCGCGAGGCGCTGCGGTTCGGGGTGCCCATGGTGGCGGTGCCCTGGATCGCCGAGAACCACATCATCGTGCAGCGCTGCGTGGAGCTCGGCCTGGCGGTACGCCTCGACTGGGAGGCGCTCACCCCGGCGGCGGTAGCCGACGCCTGCCGCACCGTCCTGGAAGACCCCGGCTACCGGGCGCGGGCCCGCTCCATGCAGCGGTCCATCCTGGCCCTTCCCTCCCTGGACGAGTTCGTCGCGGACCTGGAGAAGCTGGCGGTGCGGGAGCAGACCCGGTGAGCGACTACCTGGTCGTGGGCGGCACGTACCGGGACGACGTCTATTGGAGCGAGACCGCGTTCGCCTTCGACCTGAGCCTGCAGGCCTCCGCCCATGAGCCGAGCCCCGGCGGTCCCGGTCTGTGCCTGGCCGTCGCGCTGCGCCGTCTGGGCAATCCGGTCACGCTGCTGACCACGCTGGGCCGGTGCGCGGACAGCGAGCTCGCGCTGCAGACGCTGGAGGCCGAGGGCGTCACGGTGCTCGCACAGCGCCACCCCGGTGCGCTGGACCATGCGATCACCGTCATCGACCCGGACGGGGACTCGATGATCGTCACGCATCGGCGGGCGCCCCGTCCCGCGGTCCGCCGCCACTCCGCCGACGTGACGGTCGTCTGCTCGCCGACTCGGCTGGACCGGCTGCTCACGCGGGTGAGCGGCCGCATGGTCCTGATGCCGCACTCGGTGCAGTGCCGCGAGCTGAGCGCCATGGCCGCCGCGGACCGCGCGGCCGTCCTCGCCGCGACGGAGCTGGTGATCGTCAACGAGCGCGAGTACGAACTGCTCCGTCACCTGCCCGAGCTGGATCGGGTGCCCGCTGTGGTGGTCACCCGCGGCGAGCGCGGGAGCACAGTCTTCACCGGCAACCGCGCGCTGTCCGTCGGCGCGGCGGCGGAGGCGGACGTCGCCCGCAACGCCAACGGTGCGGGTGAGGCCTTCGCCGCCGCCCTGCTCACCGCCCGCGAGCACGGCTGTGCCTGGCCGGAGGCCCTGGCGGCGGCCTCGCAGTACGCCTGGCGCCACGTGTCCGACCCGCGTTCCCTGGCCTTTCCACGAGCGCGGCTGTCCGACCTGACCACGACCGCCTTCGCCTTTCCCCTGGAGGGCATCTCATGACAGACCGGCCCGCTGTTCTCATCCTCGAGGAGACGCTGCTCTACGCGGACGCGCTGGCCGTACGGCTGTGCCGCGCGGGACTGCCGAACGTCGAGGTCCGCAGGCGGCTGGACGTGATCGAGGCAGCACGCTTCGACGTCGTGCTGGTCAACACCGGCATGCCGGACAGCGCCCGCCTGGTCGCCGAACTCCACCGCGCCGGCGGACCCGCCGTCCTCATCCTGGGGGCGGCCGAGCGGCACGAGAGCGTGGTGGGCTGCCTGCAGGCCGGGGCGGTCGGCTTCGTCTCCTGGCAGGAGCCGGTCGACAGCCTGGCCGCGGCGATCATCGAGGTGGCGGCGCGCGGGCGGCTGGGCGGACGGCGGCTCACGCCCCGGGAGACCCAGGTGCTGGCGCTGATCTCGGCGGGCATGTCCAACGAGGCCATCGCGCACCGGCTGGGCGTACGACTGCGCACGGTGAAGAATCACGTCCACGCGATCCTCGGCAAGCTGGACGTCCCCAGCCGCGCCGCCGCGGCCGCCCGCTTCCAGGCGACGGGATCGGTCCGGTGAGCAGGGCACCGGAAGAGAAGATCGTGGAGCTCGCGTGGCTCACCCGGACCGCGCGCGAGACCCGTGAGGCGGGCCGCAGGCTGGCGCTCTGCCACGGCTGCTTCGACCTGGTGCACATCGGACACGTGCATCACCTCGGCCAGGCCAGGCAGCTGGCGGACATCCTGGTGGTGAGTGTGAGCTCGGACGTGACCTGCGCGAAGGGGCCCAGCCGGCCCGCGTTCGGCCTGGCGCACCGGATGACGGTGATCGCGGCGCTGGAGGCGGTGGACTACGTGTGCGCCAGCCCCGCCGCGACCGCGGTCGAGGTGATCAGGGCGCTGCGGCCGGACTTCTACGTCAAAGGCCCCGACTACGCCCGCTGCACGGACGACCGGCTCGCCGCCGAGTCCCGCGCCGTCCAGGAGCTGGGGGGACGGACGGTGTTCACCGACGCGCTCGTCACCTCCTCCTCCACCGATCTGCTCGGGAGGTACGGTGCCTAGCTCACGGATCCTGGTGACCGGTGGCTGCGGCTTCATCGGCAGCCACGTCGTCAAGCTGCTGGCCGGGGCGGGGGCGCGGGTCACCGTGCTGGACACCATGGACGCCTACGCCTTCGACTACGCCGAGCGCTTCGGCGTCACCGCGCACGCCGCCGAGATCGTGCACGGGGACGCCGCCGACGCGGAGCTGGTCGGCGGTCTGGTGTCCCGGGCCGACGCCGTGGTGCACGCCGCCGCGTGCGCCGATGTGGCGGCGACCAACCGGGAGCCGGCGCGCGACTTCGCCGCGGGCGTGGCGTCGCTCCAGACCGTGCTGGAAGCGGTCAGGAGAGCCGGGGTGGAGCGGCTGCTGTTCACCTCCTCGGCGCAGGTGTACGGCGAGGCGACCCCGCCCTCGGGCGTCTTCGCCGAGCCGGACGCCCCCGGACCGCCCGGTTCCTTCTACGCCAACTCCAAGTACTGGGGTGAGCAGCAGATCCGGCTCTATCGGGAGCTGCACGGCCTGCGGGCCACCGTGCTGCGGTTCTTCAGTGTCTACGGCCCGGGCCAGGTCCCCAAGGAAGGAAGCCACAGCTGGGCCGTGGCCGCCTTCGCGATGCGGGCGGTCAAGGGACGGCCGCTGGTGGTCCACGGCGACGGGTCACAGGTGCGTGACTTCGTCTACGTCGAGGACGTGGCGCATGCCGTGGTGCGCGCCCTGACCACCCCCGCCGCGGAGGGGCAGACCATGAACGTGGGCACCGGGACCGCCACGTCGATCGCCCGGCTCGCGCAGCTGGTGGCCGAGCGCGTGCCGGGGACGGCGATCGAGCGCGGCCCGCGTCCGGCGGGCGATCCGGAAGGCGCCGCCGCCACGGTGAAGCTGCTGGAGCGCACGCTCGGCTGGCGGCCCGACACCTCGCTCGGCGCCGGGCTGGACCGTTATCTGGCCTGGGTGCGGGACAACCAGGACCTAGTCCCGTCATGGGTGTGAGCCCCGGTCACGAGGTCAGCCTCACACCGGCCTACTTCGACGCCCGCTACGCGGCGGCGGCCGATCCGTGGAACCTCGCCACGAGCTGGTACGAGCGGCACAAGTACGACGTCACGCTGGCCAGCCTGCCGAACGAGCGGTACGCCCTCGCCTACGAGCCCGCCTGCTCCATCGGCGTCCTCACCCGCGGGCTGGCCGCCCGGTGCGACCGGCTGCTCGCCGTGGACTGCGCGGCGGACGCGGTGGCCGCAGCCGCGAGAGCCGTGGCGGACCTCCCGCACGTCCACGTGGCCCGCGCCGTCCTTCCGGAGGACCTGCCGGAGGAGCGCTTCGACCTCATCGTGCTGTCCGAGTTCCTCTACTACCTGTCGCTGCGCGACCTGGAGCTGCTCGTCGACCGGGTGATCGATGCCCTGCTCCCCGGCGGCCACCTGGTGTGCGTGCACCGGCGCGACGGCTCTGGCCCGTGGGAGGGGGCCGAGGTGCACCAGGTGGTGCTCAGCCGCTCCCGCCTGCCGGTCGTCGTGCGTCATGAGGAGGCGGGATTCCTGCTTCATGTGCTGGAAGCCCCCACCCGAGCAACTCCCTGGCGCGGGCCGCGGCCTCGCCCCGGCGGCTGACGCCGAGCTTGTGCAGCAGGTTGTGCACGTGGTTCTTGACGGTACGCACCTCGATGACGAGCTGCCGGGCGATCTCCCGGTTGGACGCGCCGCGGGCGATGAGCGCCAGCACCTCGCGCTCGCGGCGGGTCAGGGAGACGGGCGGACCGGTGGGCGGGAGCCGCGCGGCCAGGCACGCGACGTGCCGCAGCAGCAGCGCGGCGACCCGGGGAGGGCACAGCAGCTCTCCCCGCTCGCACGCGGCGAGCGCTCGCAGCAGGTCCCCGTGCGTGTCCTCCTTGAAGACGAACCCGCTCACCCCGGCCTCGGCGAAGGGGAGGATCGCCTCGGCGGTGGAGTCGATGCCTATGACGAGCGTGGGGAGGATCTGCTGCTGCGACAGCTGCAGGACGATCTTGTGTCCGGCGCCCATGGCGCCGTTCACCAGCGCGATGTTGTAGCGGCCGGCCGCCGCCTCCTCCAAAGCCTGCTCGGCGCGTACCACGGTGACGTGTATTTCCGGTGCATGCCGCCTGAGGCGGTCCGCCAGGGGGTCAGCATATAGTCGGGCGTCGTCCACAAGGAGCAGGCGCACTAGGTTCTCTCCCCAAGCCGCTAATCGTGAAGAAATTACATCCTACTCGAATTGCTGCCGGTGAGTTGTTTTTACCTTGAGGCGGACACATGGTCAACAATCGTCGCCTGGTGCTGTGGGATATCGACAGGACATTGATCCGGTCGACCGGATTCGATCGCCATGTATACGTTTACACAATCACCCGTCTGGCCGGCGCCGACCAGGTCAGACTCCCTCCGGGGGGCACCGGGCGGACCGAAACGGTAATCGTCGAGGAATTGCTGAAGGCCAACGGAGTGGCGCCGGCACTGCTGCCCGAGGCGCTGAAGCTGGTGGAACAGGGCCTGACGGGGGACCTGCGAAAGATGCGGGCCATGGGGCGTACCATGCCGGGGGCCCGTGCCGCACTGGCCGCCACGGCCGGCCTGCCGCACACCGTCACGACCGTCGCGACGGGCAACCTGCGCCGGGTCGCGCACGCCAAGGTGACGGCGTTCGGCCTGGCCGAGTACCTGGACCTCGAGGCCGGCGGCTACGCCGAGGACGGCCGCGACAAGACCGCCGTGGTCGCCGGCGCTCGCGAGCGGGCCGGGCGCAGGCACGGGACCACGTTCTCCGCGGCCAACACGATCCTGGTCGGAGACTCGCTGTCGGACGTCATCGGCGGCGCGGCAGGCGGCGCGAAGGTGCTGGCCACGGCGACCGGCACCGCGACGGCGGCCGAGCTGGCGGCGGCCGGGGCCGCGCTCGTGGTGCCGGACCTGACCGACACCTCCAGAATCGTTGACGCGATAAACAAACTAACCGCTTTATAGGAGGGGTACCAGAAGTCGAGTAGGACCTTCGGCCCGTATCTCCGGAACTTACCGGCGATTTCACAGAAACGTCTGGAAGCCCAGTCACGGTGAATGCCATAATCAACGCGCGCCAAAGTATGAGCACGTGCGGGATAGACCCGACGGCAACCGTGCAAGGAGACTCTGTGCCGACCTTCGTCGTGTTCGCGCGGGTGGACCCTGATGATCGAGGCGAGCCGGACGACGAACTGCTCAAGCCCTACGCGAGGTGGAACGAGACGGTCCGCGCGGAGGGCAGGTGGATCGCCGGGGGCGCCTGCGACCCCGGCGGGCGCGTGCTGACCCGCGGGGACTCCGGGCTCTCGGTCACCGAGGCTCCGGACGGGCAGCAGACGGTCGGCGGGTTCGTGATCGTCCGGGCCGCCGACTACGACGAGGCGGTGCGGCTCGCCGCCACCCATCCGCATCTCGATTGGGGCGCGCTGGAGGTCCGACGGCTCTTCGAGATGTGATCCGAGATGCGATTCAGAATGTCCAGCAACCACCTCTGGAGGAGAACATGGCCGAACCCATCAAGCCGACGTTGGTCACCATCACCCTGCCGGTGAAGGACCTGGCGGCCGCGACCAAGTTCTACAGCGACCTGCTGGGCCACGGCCCGGACTCCGAGCCTGCTCCGGGCAACGCCGAGTTCCAGCTCGGCCAGGATGTCTGGCTCATGCTGTCGGAGGATGACGCCGAGGCCGCGGAGGCGGGCGCGAAGGTGCTGCTCGGCGTGGAGAGCCTGAGCGGCGCGCTGGCCAAGCTGCGGGACATGGGCGTCACGCCCGGCGAGGTCCAGGAGATCGAGGGCGCGCTGTCCTGGAGCGACTTCCGCGGGCCCGAGTCGCATCGGCTGACCTTCGTGGAGCTGAAGGGCTGACATCCGCTCGTCCGAAGGCCGGATCACACGATCCGGCCTTCGGCGTTTCAGTGGGTCTGAGTCTGGTCCCTTGTGCCCATGTCGACGGCAGATCGCCTGCCTATCCTGGCGTTGATCCCACTCCCCCTCGCGGCATGGAACGGCGGTAATGAACGACGACAAGGCCGCATACGGCGACGGCATAGCTGACGTGTTCGACATCTGGTACGGCGAGGAGAGCGACAAGGCCTGCATCGAGGTGCTCACCGAGCTGGCCGGTCCCGGCCCGGTGGCGGAGCTCGGCGTCGGCACCGGCCGCGTCGCGATCCCCTTGGCCCGCTCGGGGCTGGCGGTCACGGGTGTGGAGTCCTCGAAGGACATGATCGACCAGCTCCGCGCCAAGCCCGGCGGCGAGTCCGTCACCCTCGTCCGGGGCGACATGGCCGACGTGCCGATCGACGGCGCCCACAGGCTCATCACGTGCGTGGACAACACGTTGTTCCTGCTGCCCTCCCAGGATGAGCAGGTGCGGCTGTTCGCCAACGTCGCCGCCCGGCTGGCCGACGACGGCTACTTCGTGATCGAGGTCCCGGCCCGCGTGCCGAAGATGGACGAGGACGAGAACGGCATTTTCGTCGAGTGCGTGACTCCCGAGCGCGTCGGGCTCTGGGTGGTGGATCACAACCGTGCCGAGCAGCGCATGTTCATGCAGCAGGTCTCGCTGACCGACGGGAACGTCCGCATCAGGCCCGTGCCCATCCGCTACGCCTGGCCGGCCGAGCTCGACCTCATGGCCAGGATGGCCGGCCTGCGGCTGCGCCACCGGTGGAGCAGCTGGCAGCGCGAGCCGTTCACCTCCGAGTCGATCGTCAACATCTCCGTGTACGCGAAGGCGGGCCAGTGATGATCGACGCCGCTGGATTCAAGCTCTGGAACAGCACGGCCATGGGCCTCTATCTCACCTGCCTGGAGCCGGGCGAGATGCTGGTGGAAGGGCGGGGCACCCGGGTCCGGGACTCCGCGGGCCGCTGGTACCTCGACGCGAGGTCCGGGTTCTGGAACGTCACGCTCGGCTACTCGCATCCGGCGCTGGTGGAGGCCGTCAAGCGCCAGGTCGAGACATTGCCGTACGCGAGCCTGTGGGGCTACGGCCGTCCCGCCTCCCTGGCGGTGGAGACTGCCGCGATGCTCTCACCGCACCTGCCGGGGGACATCGACATGGTGAAATTCCAGAGCAACGGCGCCCAGGCGGTGGAGACCGCCGCGCTGCTGTCACGCCATCTCCACCTGCTGGGCGGCCGGCCGCAGAAGAACGCCGTGGTGGCCATGTGGGGCGGGTTCCACGGGTTCGGGCCGGGCGCCAGTGCCCTGACCGGCCTGCCGTACCTGCACTACCATGCCGGTCCGCTGCTCCCGGAGGTCATCCACGTGCCGGGGCCGTTCGCGCCCATCGGGGAGACGGGCACGCCGGATCTGGTGCGTGTGGTGTCCGACTACGGGCCGGAGCGGGTGAGCGCGGTCGTGGTCGAGCCGGTGATCGGTGAGGGCGGTCACGTGCTCGGCGCCGAGTACCTGCGCCAGATCGCGGACTTCTGCCGCGAGCACGACATCCATCTGATCGTGGACGAGGTCACCACCGGGATGGGCCGGATGGGCGCCTACACCCGCAGCGAGCAGCTGGGGCTCGCGCCCGACATCCTCACCCTCGGCAAGGGCCTGACCGGCGGCTACGTCGGCATGTCGGCCGTGTGCCTGTCCCGCGGCCTCTACCAGCAGCTCCTGGACGCGCCGGTCGAGCGGTTCTTCGCCAGCGGCTCCACCCACGACGGGCACCCGCTCGGCCTCGCCGCCGCGACCGCCGTGATCCGCGTACTGAACGAGGAGAAGATCTTCCAGAACGTCCAGGCGCAGTCCTTGACCCTGCAGACCCGGCTGGAACAGCTCGCCGAGCGCCACGAGAGCGTGAGCGCGGTGCGCGGCGCAGGGCTGATGTTCGCGGTGGAGTTCGCCGCCTCCGGCGACCCCTGGTTCACCAACAAGGTACGCCTTGCGATGGAAGCCCGGGGCGTCCTGGTGGCCGTGCTGAACAGCGTGCCCGCCATCATGATCATCCCGCCGCTGATCGTCTCGGCCGAGGAGGTCGCCGAGATCGCGCACGCGCTGGACGGCGCGCTGGCGGACCTGGCCAACGGCTGGGAGCCCGCCGGCCCGCCCATGAAGGGCTTCGTCTAGGGCGGCGGGCTCCGATCACCGGATCGGGAGTGTGTACTCCAGCGTGTAGTAGGCGACGGGGTCGCCGGTCGTGGTCACCTTGCCGCAGCCGCTGAGGCCGGCGAGGCCGCCGGTGGCCGACCCCTTGACGACGCACCAGTCGGCGTTGATCGCGCCGTTGGGATCGGAGGTGCCGGAGGACTCCATCACGAAGGTGCCGCTCCTGCCCTCCAGCTTGCCGACGAATCTCGCCGTTCCGGTGGAGGTGGCGCTGCCGTCGGGCCGGAAGATCTCCACGTAGACGTGGTATCCGTTGCCGACGAGACCGCCGGAGAACCGCGTGTTGAACACGGTGTTGAGCAGCTTGAAACCGCTCTTGTCGGGAGGGCCGATCTCCTCGACCGTCTGTCCCAGGAGGTCGACCGTGCCCTTGACGTAGGTTGACGATTCCGCGGGCGCGGAAGCCGCCGCGACGGACCCCGCCGGGAGGAGGCCGAGGGCTACGACACTCGCGCCGATCAGGGCAAGCCAGCGTAACGACACCTTTGTCACAATCAGTGAACCTTTCATGGCAGCGCGAAGACAGCGGTCTCCGCAGGGAGGAGGGCATTTGTGGCGAGATAAAGCATGTATCTGCTTAGCGAATCAAGCGAAATACATGCTCAATCATCCATCCATGTCTTGATATAGAGCCAAAGGACCAAATCTCGCCTGGTACCGCGAAATGACGAATTGGACCCCTATCAGTCACCAATATGCAGAGGGGTTTCCCGATGACGAACACGGCGCCTTCGGCCCGCCGGCGGCTCACGCCCTTCACCGTCCTGGCGGCGCTTTTCGCGATCTCCTTGGTGTGCCTGGCCGTGCCCGGCATCGGCCCCGGTGTGCGCGCCGCCACGGCCGACGGCACCCCCGGCACCTTCGTCGCCAGGGAGTTGACCTGTGTCCGCCATCCCGGTCACGAATCGTGCACCTGGACGGGGGACTTCCGGCCGTACCACGGCGCCGGCGTCAAGTCCGGGGTGGAGTTGTACGGCCGCGACCGGGACACGCTGCGGGCGGGAGAGCAGACCGCGGCGATCGATGTCGGCCGGCCGCACCGGGTCTACGAGCCGGGCGGCTCGAACGAGTGGATGTTCAGCGCCTTGCTTCTTCTCTGCGGACTGACGATCCTGGGCTTCCTGCTGCGCACCGCGGCCCGTGCGATCAGACCTTGAACGCGCGGAGGAGACGGTCCGTCTCGTCAGCGAGTCGCGACAGGTCCGCGGCGGGGTCGGCCGAGCGTGCCAGGAGCATGCCGCCTTCGCACAGGGCGCCGAACAGGAGCTGCGCGCGCTGGGCCAGGTTGCCGTCGACGACGTCGCCTGCTTCGACGGCCGCGCGCAGGCCCTCGAGGAGAACCCGCAGCACGTGAGCATATTCCATCTCGCGGACCGCCTCCCAGCCCAATACGGACTGCGCATCCAGGAGCACGATCTGCCGGAAACGCCGGTCCTTGCAGCATTCGAGGAAGGCATGACAGCCGCGGCGCAGCGACACCCATCCGCCGCCCTCTTCCACGGCGGCTCGCTCCAGCTTGGCCGCGACCTCCTGCTGCTCGCGGATGAACGCCGCGCGGAACAACGCCACCTTGCCGCCGAAATGATGGTACGCGGCCCCCTTGGTCACCCCCGCGGCCGCGGCGATCGCGTCGATCGACGTGTCCGCGTACCCCTTGCCGCCGAAGAGCTCTCGTGCGGCGCACACCAGCCGGCCTGTCGTCGCATCCGTGCGCTGCGCCTGGGTGCGGCGGGCCATGGCTCCTCCCTTCGGGTCATATTCGTCCGCTCATATGTAGGCTTGGTCGATGGAGGGGCGAGTCCCGCACGGATGGCATTGCCGCGCATTCGTCGATTGCGACGCTCCGGAACTCGACATATGAATCGAGATGTTTTCCCGGCGGCCGACTTCACGCGCCCTTCCGACCACACAAGAATTCGGCGAGCATGACAGTGCACCCCCGCTGACCGTGATCTGGCCTCACGGCATGTTCACAAGGCGCAGGAACGGAAGCAGCAGCCAGGGTCTGCGACCCGTCACGACGACCTTGCCGCTGAGGAGGGCACGGAGCCTGCTGATCCGGTGGAACAACATCAGGTTGAGCGTGGCCGGATCGAACGACACCCGTACGTCGACGTCGCCTCCCGGCTCCTCAGCCGATATGCGCCCCTTTCGGAGCACCAAGGTCGCATCCGTGGTGTACGGGGAGTGGAATGCGATGGCGATGCGGCGATCCAGGGGCGGCACCCCGGTGTCGAGCAGTCGTCCGACGTCGTTGTGGGCCACGCCCATGAAGAACAGCTCAAAGAACTGCGCGGCCTCCCGGGGCGGGATCTCCCATCGCGTTCCGATGGCGCGGGATATGTCGTGCCCATGGATCTGCAGTTCGTTGAGCAAGTGGGCGAAAAGGCCGGCGAGCGGGATCCGGGAATCACCCAGCCAGGCGATTTGCCGGGCCGGGTCGAGGTTTTCGGTCATGCGCAGCAGTTGACCGATCTCGGCGCGCAGACGCTCGGCGAGGACCCGGGTGTCCCGCTCGGTGAAATGTCGTAACGTGATGACGTTGAACTCTGCCACGGTGTCGAGTGTCGCGCTTTTCATGTGGTCGTTCAGATCCGGGAACGGGAACGGGTCGCGGTCCGACCGGATCACGTATGTGTACAACCACGTGATGGCGGTGACATGAGCCGCGGTTTCCGCGATCGACCAGTCCTTGGTCGCTTTGACATCGAGGGCCGGCGCGGACGAGACCATCGCCGAGAAGCGATCGCCGGTCCGTTCTAGAGCTGTGCGCACGAAAGTCCACTGAGTGTCCGTGATGACAGAGGCCATTTTTTAACCTCCACAAGCCCCAGGAGAGGACGGTACGAAATGCCTGTGCACGGTCACCGCACCGCGACTTTACCACTCAGCCCTTGACTCGCGCTGCCCGCATCGCATGCTTTCCCGGCGCCGAATGGATTCTTATATGGCATGTATCACCGGTCGTCAATGTCATTGTCAATTGCTTACTCGAGCACGCGTGGCCGGTGCTGAGACGGTGCCGGAGGACTAAGAGAGTCTTTGCTGGTAAGTGCCCTCATGTGACCAGGACAGACGGACCGCGAGTAACGGTCGTGGTGGCCAGCAAGGACAGGTTGCGGGCACTGGCCCGCTCCCTCCCGCTGCACCCGCGCCCGGTGATCCTCGTCGACAACGGCTCGACCGATGGGACGGCGGCCTTCGTCCGGCGGCACTTCCCCGACATCGAGGTGGTCGAGGCGGGTGTGAACCTGGGGGCACCGGCCCGCAACGTCGGCGTGCGGCTGGCCGAGACGCCGTACGTGGCCTTCGCCGACGACGACTCCTGGTGGGCGCCCGGGGCGCTGGAGCGGGCCGCCGACGTGCTGGACGCCCATCCTCGGCTGGCCGTGCTGGGGGCGCGGGTCCTGGTGGGGCCCGAGGAGCGGCTGGATCCGGTGTCGGAGCAGATGCGCCGCTCGCCGCTCGGCGTCGAGCCGGATCTGCCGGGGCCGAGTGTGCTGGGGTTCCTGGCGTGCGGGGCGGTGGTGCGCAGGGACGCGTTCCTGGAGGCAGGCGGGTTCGACGACGTGATCTTCTTCTTCGGCGAGGAGGAGCGGCTGGCCGTGGATCTGGCCGCGCGGGGGTGGGGGCTGGCGTACGTGGACGACGTCGTGGCCCACCACCATCCGTCCCCGGCCAGGGACCCGCGGGGCAGGCAGGTGCTGGCCGCGCGGAACGCCGTGCTGACCGCCGTCCTGCGCCGGCCCTGGCGGGTGGTGGCGCGCCGCTCGCTCGACGCCCTGCGCGGCGGCCCGGCCGGATGGAAGGGCCTGCGTACGGCCGTGCCGCGGCTCCCACGGGCGCTGGCCGAACGCCGCGAACTCCCCCAGTCGGTGGAGCGCGCCCGGCGCACGCTGGAGCGGGCCGATGGGTGATCCGCGCGTGGGAGCCGTCGTGATCACGTGGAACCGCCGGGAGGAGGCGCTGACCTCCGTCGGCAGGCTCCTCGCGCTACCCGAGCGCCCGCACGTCGTCCTGGTGGACAACGGCTCCACCGACGGCACCGCCCGGGCCGTCGCCGCCGCCTATCCCGAGGTCGAGGTCGTGGCCCTCGGCGAGAACCTGGGGGCGGTGGGACGGAACGTGGGCGTGGCCCGGCTGCGCACCCCGTA
The DNA here is from genome assembly GCF_008065375.1 of Nonomuraea sp. SYSU D8015. Lineage (GTDB taxonomy): Bacteria > Actinomycetota > Actinomycetes > Streptosporangiales > Streptosporangiaceae > Nonomuraea. The sequence goes on along the minus strand of NZ_VJYI01000016.1, from coordinate 178,041 downwards.
CGTGGCCTTCGCCGACGACGACACCTGGTGGGAGCCCGGGTCGCTGGAGCGGGCCGCCGACGTGCTCGACGCACACCCCAGGCTGGCGGTCGTCACGGCCCGCATCCTGGCCGAGCCCGGCGGCCGCGACGACCCGATCGTGGCGGAGCTGCGCGACTCACCCGTAGCCGGCCCCGCCTGGCTCCCCGGTCCGGCGCTGGGCAGTTTCCTGGCCGGGGCGTCGGTGCTGCGGCGGGAGGCGTTCCTGGGATGCGGGGGCTTCAGCCGGCGGCTGTGGCTGGGCGGCGAGGAGGAGCTGCTCGCCGTCGACCTGGCCACGGCCGGATGGGAGCTGTGCTACCTGGAGGAGCTCACCGTGCACCACCAGGCGTCACGCAGCAGGGACCCGCACGCGAGGCGGCGGGTCGGCCTCCGCAACACGTTGTGGTTCACCTGGCTGCGGCGGCCGGTGCGGGCGGCGCTGCGCCGCACCGCGCATCTGGCCAGGACCGTGCCCCGCGACCGGATCTCGGCGCTCGCCGCGTTCGACGCCCTGCGCGGCCTGCCGTGGGTGCTGGCCGAGCGGCGTCCTGTGCCGCCGCGGGTGGAGGCCAGACTGGCGAGTCTGGAGGCCTCGCAGGCCGGCTCGCGCGCCCGCCGTTACATCTCGTGAGCATGGGGCAGCAGACAGTCATGACGACAATTCCGAATCCGATCGACCTGCAGAAGCACCTGAGCGGCGTGGACTACCCCGCCAGCAAGCAGGACCTGATCAAGGCCGCGCGCGACCACGGCGCGGGCGACGACATCGTCAAGGCCCTGGAGGCCATGCCGGACCGCGAGTACGACGGCCCGAACGCCGTCAGTCAGGCGGTCGCCAAACGGTGACGTGGGAGCGCGGCGGGCGGGCCCACCGGCTCGCCCGCCGCGCTGTGCCGCTCACCCGCGCCCGGCGGTCAGCGCGAACGCCCACACCGGCACCAGGCCGCGCTTGAGCAGCCGGAACGTCGGCAGGGGGCTGCGCGTGACCGTCTCCTTGTAGATCACGGCCGCCCGTCCGGTCAGATACCACCTGCGCGGGCTGTCGTCCGGCCGGGTGAACTGGATGACCGCGTCCCCGCGCCCGAGGCTGACGGGCTGATGGACGTACCCGAACCTGAAGGGCTTGGGGGTCCTGCCGCGCAGCGTGGCGGCCAGCGAGTCGGCCGCGTGCAGCCCGGTCGGGATGCCGCCCTGGCAGGTGCCGTGCAGCACACCGAACGGCAGGCTGACCGCGGCGGCGTCGCCGACGGCGTACACGTCGGGGTGGGACACCGAGCGCAGCGCGGCGTCCACGACGATCCTGCCGCGCTCGTCCACGGTCAGCCCGGCCCCGGCGGCCAGAGGGAGGCCCTGGGTCCCCGTGGTCCAGAGGGTGGCGTCGGAGTGGATCAGTTCGCCGCCGGCCAGTTCCACCGCGTCGGGCAGGACCTTGGTGATGTCCGCTCCCGAGCGCACCTCGACGCCGAGCCGCGCCAGCGTCGCGTCCAGGTGGGCCCGGGCCCGCTCGCCCATCATGGAGCCGGGCCGGCCTCTGGTGACGAGGACGACCCGCAGGTGGGGGCGGGCCTCGGCGAGCTCGGCCGCCGACTCGACGCCGGTCAGCCCGCCGCCGGCCACGACCACCGTGCCGCCGCCTGCGAGCGCGTCGAGCCGTTCGGAGAGCCGTACGGCGCTCGCGTGATCGTCGTAGGTGTAGGCGTGCTCGGCCACGCCGGGTACCGAGGTGTCGGTGACGGTGCCGAGCGCGTAGATCAGCTTGTCGTAGCGGAGCACCCGCCCGCCCTCCAGCCGCGCCTCGCGCCGCCCGGTGTGGAGCCCGGCCACCTTCCCCTGCACGAACCGGACGCCGGTGCCCGCCAGCACTTCCTCCAGCGCGTAGTCCGCCAACTCCTCACCGGCCGCCGTCTGGTGCAGCCGGAGCCGCTCGGTGAACCTCTCGGAGGCGTTCACCAGCGTCACCTTGCCACCGATGCGGCGGGTCCTGGCCGCGACCCTGATGGCCGCCGCGATCCCGGTGTAGCCGCCACCCAGTACGAGAATGTCGGTCATTTTCCTTACCTCCTCGATTCGTGGCAGAGGACGAATCGAGGAGGCGCGAATGTGACATCCCGGCCGGCGTCCGTCCCCGCCCGCGTGTGCGCGGCCCGGGGACGCCGGCGCGACGGCTCAGGGAACCTGCCAGCCGCGTTCGCGGAGGGCGTCGATGAGAGGGGCGGCGGCGTCGGGCTGGACGGACAGCTCGGCGATGCCCAGGGGCAGGCCGGGGGCGTGCTCCAGACGCACGTCCTCGACGTTGACCCCCACCTCGTCGCACACCTGGAACAGCCGCGCCAGCTGCCCGGGACGGTCGCCGATGACGACCTGGACGACGGCGTAGGCGGAGGCCGGGCCGCCGTGCTTGCCCGGGATGCGCTCGCGGCCGGCGACGCCGCGCTTCAGCAGCTGGGTGAGCTCGCCGGTCGCGGTGCCGTCGCCCTCGGCCAGGGCCCGCAGCGCGCTCGCCGCCTCGGCCAGGTCGTGCGCGACGGCCTCCAGCACCTCGGCGACCGGGGCGGCGTTGCCGGACAGAATGCCGAGCCACAGCCCGGGGTCGCTGCCGGCAATCCGCGTGACGTCGCGGACGCCCTGACCGGCCAGGCCGAGCGCGACGTCGGTGGCGTCGGCCAGGCGCGCGGCCACGGCGGAGGCGGTGACGTGGGGCGCGTGGGAGACGACGGCCACCGCGCGGTCGTGCTCGCCGGCGCTCACCTCGACCGGGTTGGCGCCGCACAGCTCGATCAGCTTGAGCACGGCCGCCTTGGCGTCGGGACGGGCCTCCTGCGTGGGGCACAGCGCCCACGGGCGGCCCAGGAACAGGTCGTGCCGCGCGGCGCCGGGGCCGGACTTCTCGCGCCCGGCGAGGGGGTGGGAGGCGACGTAGGTCGTCAGGTCGCAGCCCAGCTGCGTGGCCCGGTCGATGGGCTCGGCCTTGACGCTGGCCACATCGGTGTAGAACCGGGCCACGTCGTGCCGCTGCAGCTCCAGCAGCTCGCTCGCCACATGCGCCGGAGGCACCGCGATGACGGCCAGGTCGACCCCCTCGGCGGCCGGGCTGCCGAGGACCCACTCCTCGCCCGCGCCGAGCTCCCGTGCCAGCCGTACGGCTCCCTGGTCGCGGTCGGCGAGCAGGACGCGTACGCCGTGCTTACGCAGCGCCAGCGCCGCGGAGGTGCCGATGAGACCGGTGCCGACGACGAGCACGGTACGAAGTTCCATCTCGATGTCCTGATTTATCGGGCCGTTTGGGGTTGTGAGTGTGCCTGGCCGCGCTTGCCGGCGGCTTACTGCGCGATGTCCTGCCGCAACGCCACCGCGCCACGCAGGTAAACGTGCTGGATCTCGGCCCGGGGGCGGTCGGTCTCGACGTGGGCCATGAGGCGTACGACGCGGGGCAGCGCGCCGGGCACGTCGATCTCGGTGCAGCAGATCAGCGGCACATCGTGGAAGCCGAGCTTCCGCGCCGCCAGCGCGGGGAACTCGGCCGTCAGGTCGGGCGTGGCCGTGAAGAGCACGCTGATCACATCGTCTGGGGTCAGCCGGTTGCGCTCCATGATCGCGCTGACGAGCTCGGTCGTGCCCGCGATGATCGAGTCACGATCGTTGGCGTCCACCTGGATCGCCCCACGAATCGCCCGCACCATATGGTTCGTCCCCTTCTGATAAGCGGGAGAGCCCGTGCGGAGGTTCGCACGGGCTCCTGCGTTCCGGCCAGATTACAGCTTCACGGCCGCATACAGCTCGCCGACCTCTTTCAAGGTCAGCGCCCGTACGGTGCCGGGCTTGGTACGGCCCAGCTTCACCGGGCCGAACTCGATCCTGGCCAGGTCGATCACCCGGTGGCCGGCCTCCTCCAGCATGCGCCGGACGACGTGCTTACGGCCCTCGTGCAGCACGACCTCGACCAGCGCCTGCTGGCCGTGCTCCTGCACGACGCTGAAGTCGTCGGCGCGGGCGATGCCGTCCTCCAGCTCGATGCCCTGCTTGAGCCGGCGCCCCAGGTCTCTGGGGATCGGCCCGGGCACCTTGGCCCAGTATTTCTTCTGCACGCCGTAGCTGGGGTGCGTCAGCCGGTTGGCCAGCTCGCCGTCGTTGGTGAGCAGCAGCAGGCCCTCGGTCTCGGTGTCGAGCCGGCCCACGTGAAACAGGCGCGGGGCCAGCTCCTGGACGTAGTCGGCCAGGCACGGCCGGCCCTGCGGGTCGTCCATGGTCGACACGACGCCGATGGGCTTGTTCAGCGCGTAGTAGACCAGGTTGGGAGCCGTGGGGATGCGCTTGCCGTCCACGTGGATGACCTGCCTGGCGGGGTCGACCTTGGCGCCGAACCGCCGTACGACCTGACCGTCCACGGTGACCCGGCCCTCGCCGATCATCTCCTCGCAGGCCCTGCGGCTGGCCACGCCCGCCTGCGCGAGCACCTTCTGCAGCCGTACGCCGTCGGGCACCTCGGTGGTGTCGCGCTCGTCGGTGTAGCCCTCGGGGTACAGGTCGCGGTCGCGGATGGGCTGGCGGGCCGCCTTGATGCGGGCCTGCTGCGGGCTGCCCGGGCTCTTGCCGAGGGTCTGCACGTCGTCACGCCTGGGGGCACGGTCGGGACGGCCGGTACGGGCGTCGCCGTCGGGCTTGCCGTAGCGGGCACGGGTCGAGGCCACGGTCCGGGGGGCGGTGTCCTCCCTGCGGCCACTGCGGTCCGCGCGGAAGGCCGCCCGCTCGTCCCGCCGCTCGCCACCGTAACCGCCGCGCTCGTCACGGCGCCCGGCGCCGTATCCCCCACGCTCCTCGCGACGCCCGGCGCTGTATCCGCCACGGTCGTCACGGCGCCCAGCACTGTATCCGCCGCGCTCCTCGCCACGCCCAGAGCCGTATCCGCCGCGCTCCTCGCGGCGACCGGCGCCGTAGCCCGCACGCTCCTCGCGGCGCCCGGCGCTGTATCCGCCACGGTCGTCACGGCGACTGGCACCGTAACCCGCACGGTCATCACGACGCCCGGCTCCGTAGCCGCCACGGTCGTCACGGCGACTGGCACCGTAACCAGCCCGCTCGTCCCGGCGCCCGGCGCCGTAGCCGCCACGGTCGTCGCGGCGGTCGGAGCGGGAGCCGTCGCGGTCGCCGCGAGGGCGCTCATAGCGGTCGCCACGCGAATACCGGTCGTCTCGGTCTCCGCGCGGCCTGGAGTCGCGGTCGCCGCCGGCATAGCGGTCGTCGCGGGTGTACCGGTCATCCCGATCATTGCGGGAGTAGCGCTCCTCGCGGCCTCCGGAACGGGTGTTACGGCCCTCGGCGTCGCCGTCGCGGCCGGCGGGCCTGCCGTACCGGGCGCGGGTCCCGCCCCGGTCGGCGCGAAGGGAGTCGCGGGAGTCGCGGGAGGGGCGGGCGTCGCTCACGGAGTCGCGGCCGTAGCCGCGGTCGCGGTCGTCGCGTCGAGAGCCGCCGCGGGGGTCGTCACGGAAGTCGTCGCGGTCGGAGCGGAAGGCGGGACGTCCACCGCGGCCGGCACTACGGCCCGAGCCGCCGGTGCGTCCACGACCGCGTCCATCACCGGACGGGGTGCTTCGCCTGTTGATCACTTTGTTGTCTCCTCGAGGTTTTCCACGTCGTCAGGGAGGAAGGGAGCGAGCTCGGGGAGCTCGCTGAGATCCCGCAGTCCCAGACGTTCAAGGAAGTATGACGTTGTCCGGTAGAGCACTGCCTGGCTCTCCGGGTCGGTGCCGGCCTCTTCGACCAGCCCCCTGGCGACGAGCGTCCGCATGACGCCGTCGCTGTTGACGCCGCGTACGGCGGCGACGCGGGCACGGCTCACCGGCTGCCGGTAAGCCACGACCGCGAGTGTTTCGAGCGCGGCCTGGGTCAGCCGCGTCTGCTGGCCGTCCCGTACGAAGCGCTCGACCAGCGGCGCGCAGTCGGCGCGGGTGTAAAACCGCCAGCCGCCTGCTACTTCTCGCAAGTCAAAACCCCTGCCGGCGGCCGTATATTCCGCCGCCAGCCCCCGCAACGCCGCGGCCACCTCATGGGTGGGCCGCTCCAGCACCTGCGCCAGAGTCACCTCGGCCACAGGCTCGTCAACGACTAGCAGGATAGCCTCCAGCGCCGCCTCAAGCGTCGGCCCCCTGTCTCCCTGCTCCGGATCGCCTTCGTCGTCGTCCCCTTCACCGGCGATCGGCCCGGCCTGCCAGGCACGTGCCTCACCCGCGGCGTCACCCGGCTCCCCGGCCGCCCGCCTTGCGCCGGGCTCCAGCGCACCGCCTCCCGCCGACCCGGCGCCCGAAGGGCGAGCCGCCGATCCGGGAGCGGGAGTCCCGGCCGTCGGCCCAGCGACCGCCGCATCGGCCGCCATCCCGCGACCAGTGCCGGCCGACGCTTCCGGGACCGACGCTCCGGCCGACGGCTCGGCCTTCAGGCGCTCGGGCTCGTCCGCCATACCACCCCGCACGTCGCGGTCATCGGCGATCGGCTCGGCATCCCACCCACCCGACCCGGCCCCGGCGTCACCCGAATCCTCGGCCGCGCGGCTCGCGCCGGACTCCGCCGCACCGCCTCCCTCCGGCCCGGCGGCCGCGGGCCGATGGCCCGTCGGCGCGTCGCCCGACGGCGGCTCGTCCAGCGCCGATGCACCCTCCAATGCCGCGTCGGCCGCCTCCTCCGAAGCCTCGCCGGCCGCCTCGTCCGCGTCCGCGGGACCGGTCGTGTCCTCCTGCTCCGACTCGACCTCCAGCGAAGGCGCGGACGGCTGGGCGAGGGAGCCGGGGAGGGTCATCCAGACGGGGAGCGGCGGCTCGGAGTCCGGGGACCGGCGCGGGTTGGGCAGGGGATTGGGATTGTCAGTCATCGGGTGCTTTCTCCGCGGATTCCTCGTAGTCGTCGCCCACCGCCACGTCCCCGTCGTCGGCGCCGGTCCAGGTCACGTGCAGCTCCCCCAGCGGCTCGATCTGCTCGAACGAGACCGCCGACTCCCGGAACAGCTCCAGCACGGCCAGGAACCGCGCGATGACCTCGAAGGTGCCCTCGCAGTCGGCCACCAGGGCGCGGAAGGTGGCCCGCCGCATGCGGCGCAGGTGCATGACGAGGATGGCGGCCTGCTCCTTGACGCTGGCCAGCGGCTGGTAGATGTGGGCGACGTTGACGGTGGGCGGCAGCTTCGGCGTGAAGGCCTTGGCGGCGATCCTGGCGAGCTGCTCGGGCCCGATGCCCAGGATCAGCTCGGGCAGCAGGTTGGCGAACTGCGGCTCCATCGGCGCGGTACGCGGGAAGCGCAGCGCCTCCTCCGCCATCCGCCCCGCGAAGACCTTCGCGACCTCTTTGTACGCCTTGTACTGCAGCAACCGCGCGAACAGCAGGTCCCTGGCCTCCAGCAGCGCCAGGTCCTCCTCGTCCTCCACCTCGCCGGACGGCAGCAGCCGGGCCGCCTTCAGGTCCAGCAGCGTGGCCGCGACCAGCAGGAAGTGGCTGGTCTGGTCGAGGTCCCACTCGGGCCCGCGCGAGCGGATGTAGGCGATGAACTCGTCGGTGACCTTGGAGAGCGAGACCTCGGTGATGTCCAGCTTGTGCTTGGCGATGAGGCCGAGGAGCAGATCGAAAGGTCCCTCGAAGACGTCCAGATGGACCTGGAATCCCTGGGGTTCGTTCTGCTCGGCGGTGGTCACCTGGCCATTGTGGCAGGCTCCGACCAGCGGGCCAGCACCTCACGCGCCAGCTCACGGTAGGCGTTGGCGCCGAGGGACGACGGGTCGAACGTGGTGATCGGCTCGCCGGCGACGGTCGCGTCGGGGAAGCGCACCGTCCGGTTGATCACGGTGTGGAACACCTTGTCGCCGAACGCCTCCACCACGCGGGCCAGCACCTCGCGCCCGTGCAGGGTGCGGGCGTCGTACATGGTGGCGAGCAGGCCCTCGATCTCGAGGTCCTCGTTGAGACGCTCCTGCACCTTGGAGATCGTGTCCATGAGCAGGGCCACGCCTCGCAGCGCGAAGAACTCGCACTCCAGCGGCACCATCACCCCGTGGGCGCAGGTCAGTGCGTTGATCGTGAGCAGGCCCAGGGACGGCTGACAGTCGATGAGGCAGACGTCGTAGTGCGGCAGCAGCGGCTTGATCACGCGGCCGAGCACCTGCTCGCGGGCGACCTCGGTGACCAGCTGGACCTCGGCGGCCGACAGGTCGATGTTGCTGGGCAGCAGGTCGAGGCCCTCGACGCCGGTCTCCAGCAGCACGTCTTCGGCGGTGACGCCGCGCTCCATCAGCAGGTTGTAGACGGTCAGGTCGAGCTGGAGCGGGTTGATGCCCAGGCCGACGGAGAGCGCGCCCTGCGGGTCGAAGTCGACCAGCAGCACCTTGAGGCCGTATTCGACCAGCGCGGCGCCCAGGTTGATGGTGGTCGTGGTCTTGCCGACCCCGCCCTTCTGATTGACCATCGCGACCACGCGCGCCGGGCCGTGCACGGCGGGCGGCACCGGCTCGGGGAACACCGGCCGGGGCCGCTGCGTGGGCCCCAGGTTGACGCCATTGGAAGGCGCGTTGGTCTTCGTGTCGCCCCAGGGGTTGTCGGGGGTCCCCGGGGTCGAACCCTTGGTCGTCACAGTCACCAGCTCGAACCTCCCTGACGATCCCGAACCGGACCGTCCGGACGGACACTATGGCGTCACCACTTAACGCGGCAAGGCGGCACGCCGTCCGCGCCGCACGTCGCAAAAGACTATAGATCACTGCCGGGCACGGGGATGCGCCGCAGCATAGACTTCGCGGAGCTTGTCGACCGTCACCAGGGTGTAGACCTGGGTGGTCGTCACCGAGGCGTGACCGAGCAGCTCCTGGACCACCCTAACGTCCGCGCCGCCGTCCAAGAGATGGGTTGCGAAGGAATGCCGCAGTACGTGCGGACTTATCCCGGCGAGTCCGGCGCGTTCGGCGGCGGCCTGCAGCACCTCCCACGCACCCTGCCTGGTCAGGCGCCCGCCCCGGGCGTTCAGGAAGACGGCGGGGGTGCCGCGTCCGTGGGCGAGCAGACCGGGCCGGGCCCGGACCAGGTACGCGTCCAGCGCGGAGCGGGCATACCGCCCCAAGGGCACGATCCTGACCCGGCCGCCCTTGCCGCGCAGGCGTACCTGGTCGTCCTCCAGGTCGTCCACGGCCAGGCCGACGGCCTCGGAGATGCGGGCGCCGGTGCCGTACAGGACCTCGAGGAGGGCCCGGTTGCGCAGCGTCAGGGGCGCGCCGTCGGGGCCGGAGGCGGCGATGAGCCGCTCGACCTCGTCCACGGTGATCGCCTTGGGGAGCCTGCGGGGCTGGCGCGGCGGGCGCACCTGGTGGGCGGGATCGTGGGTGGTGACCCCTTCGCGCAGCGCGAATCGGTGCAGCCCGCGCACGGCGGACACGGCGCGGGCGGCCGAGCTGGCCACGAGGGCCGGGTGCTCGCCGTCGCCCTCGCGCAACGCGGCGAGGAAGGCCTGGACGTCGGCCTCCCCCACCTCGTCGAGCTGAGCGCGGCCCCGCGCCTGCAGGTGTTCGAAGTATCGGCGCAGGTCACGACGGTAGGACGCGAGCGTGTTGGCAGCCAGGTCCCGCTCCACCGCCAGATGGGCGAGGTAGCTGGAGAGCACTGCCTCCACGAACCCGTCCTTCCGTCACGCCTCCGGGGCGTCGGCGGGGCGCAGCGTTGCGAAACCCTCGACCGAAGCCGCATATGCGGCGAGGATACCGGCCACGGTCGCGGAATTGTGGATCATTCCCATGAGCGCCCTCTCGACCGCGTCGGTCAGGGGGATCCATTCGACCGGCATGCCGATCTCCTCGTGCTGGTGGACGAAGCCGTTCTCCTCGTCGGGGATCTTGGTGAGGTCGCGGGCGAGGAAGACCCGGACGCGCTCGTCGGTCATGCCCGGTGAGGAGCGCAGGTCGATGAGCGTGTGCCAGGTCTCGGCCCGGTATCCGGCCTCCTCGGCGAGCTCGCGGGCGGCGCCGGCCACGAGCGGTTCGCCCGCCACGTCGCGGATCCCCGCCGGCAGCTCCCACATCAGCTGCCGGGTGGGGTGGCGGTACTGCCTGATCATCAGGACGCGGTCCTGGTCGTCGAGCGCGAGCACGGCGACGGCGCCGGGATGCACCACGTAGTCGCGGTCGGCGACCTCGTCGCGGGGCATCCTGACGCTGTCGGTGACCACGCGGATGACGTAGCCCTCGAACCGCTCCTTGGTCTCGACGACCTCCCACGCTTCGGGCGTGTCCTCAATCTTCACGGGCTCACCTTCGCGCCGACCCGGCTGTCGGCGTACGCCAGCGCGGCGCTGATGAGGCCCTTGAACATCGGGTTGGCGCGGGTGGGGCGGGAGCGGAACTCAGGGTGGGCCTGGGTGCCGATGTAGAACGGGTGGACGTCGACCGGCAGCTCGGTGTATTCGACCAGGCGGCCGTCGGGCGACAGCCCGGAGAAGACCAGGCCGACCTTCTCCAGCTGCTCGCGGTAGGTGTTGTTGACCTCGTAGCGGTGGCGGTGGCGCTCGTCGGCCTTGGCCTTGCCGCCGTACAGCTGCCGGGCCAGCGTGCCCTCGCCGAGCTTGGCGGTGTAGCTGCCCAGGCGCATGGTGCCGCCCATGTCGCGCTCGCCGGCGACGACGTCTTCCTGGTCGGCCATGGTGGAGATGACCGGGTGCTTGGTGTCGGGGTCGAACTCGGCGGAGTTGGCGCCGGGGATGCCGGCCATGTTGCGGGCGGCCTCGATGACCATGCCCTGCATGCCGAGGCAGATGCCGAGCAGCGGGATCTTGTTCTCGCGGGCGTGACGGATCGCGCCGATCTTGCCCTCGATGCCACGCACGCCGAATCCGCCGGGGATGAGCACGCCGTCCACGCCGTCGAGCTCGCGCTCGGCGCCGTCGGGGGTCTCGCAGTCGTCGCTCTTGACCCAGCGGATGTTGACCCGCGCGTCGTTGGCGAACCCGCCGGCGCGCAGGGCCTCGGTGACCGACAGGTACGCGTCGGGCAGGTCGATGTACTTCCCGACGAGCGCGATCGTGACCTCCTTGGCCGGGCGGTGCACGCGGCGCAGGAGCTCCTCCCACTCCTTCCAGTCGACGTCCCTGAACGGCAGGCCGAGCCGCCGCACGACGTACGCGTCGAGCCCTTCGGAGTGGAGCACCTTCGGGATGTCGTAGATGGAGGCCGCGTCCACGGCGGAGACCACGGCGTCCTCGTCCACGTCGCACATCAGGCTGATCTTGCGCTTGATCGCCGTCTGCACGGGCCGGTCGGACCGCAGCACGATCGCGTCCGGCTGGATGCCGATGCTGCGCAGCGCCGCCACGCTGTGCTGGGTCGGCTTGGTCTTGAGCTCTCCGGACGGGCCGATGTACGGCAGCAGCGACACGTGGAGGAAGAACACGTTGTCGCGGCCCACCTCGTGCCTGATCTGCCGCACGGCCTCGAGGAAGGGCAGCGACTCGATGTCGCCGACCGTGCCGCCGACCTCGGTGATGACCACGTCCACCTCAGGACCGGCCATGCCCCTGATGCGGTCCTTGATCTCGTTGGTGATGTGCGGGATGACCTGGACGGTGTCGCCCAGGTATTCGCCCCGCCGCTCCTTGGCGATGACGTTGGAGTAAATTTGGCCGGTCGTGACGTTGGCCGAGCCGTGCAGGTCGGTGTCGAGGAACCGCTCGTAGTGGCCGACGTCGAGGTCGGTCTCGGCGCCGTCGTCGGTGACGAACACCTCGCCGTGCTGGAACGGGTTCATGGTCCCGGGGTCGACGTTGAGGTACGGGTCGAGCTTCTGCATGGTGACCCGGAGACCGCGTGCCTTGAGGAGGCGACCGAGGCTGGATGCCGTGAGCCCCTTGCCGAGACTGGAGGCGACACCGCCGGTGACGAACAGATGCTTGGTTTGCGATGCGCTGCGCAAAGGGGCTCCCGTGGCTCGAGGTGTGGTCGAAGTGTCCACGGGCTCTCAGGATATCAAACAACGCCCCTCACATGCCCGAACAGGCATGACCTAGCGGTAACTTTGGTCCTTATGTCATTAGTACGGCGGGCCGCGGGCGCGCTGATTCACCGCGCCTATCGGGCGATCCGGCACGCCGGCGCGATCACTCCGGGCTCGCCCGCCGGTTACCGGTTCCGGCGGCTGGGGGACGGTGTCTGCATCGCGTTCCCTCCGGGCGCGATCTTCGGCGAGCAGTGGATCGAGATCGGCGATCACACGCTGATCGGCGAGCGGGTGTCGCTCTCGTGCGGCATGATGCCCGGCCACGACCTCGGAACCGGCTCGGTCCTGCGCATCGGCCGCGGCTGCTCGATCGGCCGGGGCTCGCACGTGGTGGCCCACCAGTCGATCGACATCGGCGACGACGTCTTCACCGGGCCGTACGTCTACATCACCGACCAGAACCACGTCTACGACGATCCCGGGATCCCCATCGGCAGGCAGTGGCCGCGCAACAGCCCGGTCTCGATCGGCTCGGGCTCGTGGCTGGGGACGGGGGCCATCATCCTGCCGGGGACCACGCTGGGCCGGCAGTGCGTGGTGGCGGGCGGCGCGGTGGTGCGGGGCGAGTTCCCCGACCACAGCGTGGTGGCCGGGGTGCCGGCCAAGCGGGTCCGCGGCTACACGCCGGAGCTGGGCTGGCACTCCCCCAACGGCCGCCTCCCCGCCGACCACACCGCCCACTGAGCTCAGTGCACTGAGCACACGATCCACCCGGCCATCCATACGCTGACCACGCCGACCGCGCCACGCGCCTCCGCGCCGTGGCCGCCGTGGCCGCCGTGGTCTGCCGCGCCCGACGCGATCCCGCGCGCGGCGGGTGCGATGCGCCTCCCCGGCAGGTCCACGGCATGGGGCCGGCGGCGTGCCGAGCTCGGCCACGCCGGATGAAGGGCCATCGCCGAGACGCCGCCCCCGCCGACCTGGGGCCGGCGTGCTGAGCGGCCGCGCTCGTGACCGGGCGGCGGCGGGTGGCATGGCGGCCGTCCCATCGCAGGGACCGGGGTGCTGCTGGAAGGTGGTCCACGCCGGCGTCGCCCTCCCCCGAGCGGGCCGACATCCCAGCCCTCGCGCCCCCAGACGGGCGGCATCCCAGCCCTCGCGCCCCCAGACGGGACAGCATCCCAGCCCCGCTCGCCCCCAGACGGGGCAGCACCCCGGCACCACTCGCCCCCTGATGGGACGGTGAGTCGGCGGCGGAGGCTCAACCCCAGCGGGCGGGGAGAGCCGGTCCGGGTGGGTCGCGATCACGTGTTCGGGCGGACGTGCGGCCGGGGGATGGACCGAACATCGTTCTGACCGTTAGCGTCGTGTCATGCGGACCGCCATCTGTGAGCGCCTGGGCATCGAGTTCCCCCTGTTCGCCTTCAGCCACTGCCGGGACGTGGTGGCGGCCGTGACGAACGCGGGCGGTTTCGGGGTCCTGGGCGCGATCGCGTACTCACCGGAGGAGCTCGACACCGAGCTGACGTGGATCGACGAGCGCGTGGGCGGCCGGCCGTACGGCGTGGACGTGCTCGTGCCCGGCAAGATCGACGCCTCGGCGCTGGACCGGCGCGCGCACCTCATGGACTTCATCCCCGACCGCCACCGCGACTTCGTCACGCACCTGCTGGGCAAGTACGGCGTGAGCGCGCCCGCCCAGCCGCTGACGGCGGCCGCGGATGAGCTCGGCAGGCGGGTGACGGCCTCCGGCGCGACAGGCCTGATCGACGTCGCGCTGAAACACCCGATCGGGCTGATCGCCAGCGCCCTGGGCCCGCCCCCGCCCGAGATGGTGGCCAAGGCCAGGGAAGCGGGCGTGCCGGTGGCCGCGCTGGTCGGCACGGTCGAGCACGCCCGCAGGCAGGTGGCGGCGGGCGCGGACCTCATCGTCGCGCAGGGCACCGAGGCCGGCGGGCACACCGGTGAGATCTCCACCATGGTGCTGGTGCCGCAGGTCGTGGACGCGGTCGCCCCCGTGCCGGTGCTGGCCGCGGGCGGGATCGCGTCGGGGCGGCAGATGGCGGCCGCCATGGCGCTCGGCGCGGAGGGCGTGTGGTGCGGGTCGGTGTGGCTGACCACGGAGGAGGCGGAGACGGCGCCCGCGGTCAAGCGGAAGATGCTGGCGGCCTCGTCGCTCGACACGGTCCGGTCGAGGTCGCGTACCGGCAAGCCGGCCCGGCAGCTCAAGTCGGCCTGGACGGAGGAGTGGGACTCCGGCCCCGAGAGCCCGGGGCCTCTGGGGATGCCGCTGCAGATCCTGCTGTCCGAGGGGGCGATGGCCCGCATCGGCGCGGCGGCGGAGAAGGGCGAGCCGGGGGCGGTTGAGCTGGTCAACTACTACGTCGGGCAGGTGGTGGGCCAGCTGAACCAGGTGAAGCCGGCCCGCGACGTGGTCTACGACATGATCAGCGAGTACGGCGAAGCGGTGGAACGCCTGGCCCGCCTGTCGGAGTGAAGACGTACAGGTAGGGGTGGCGGGGCCGGATCGTGCCGTCGGCGGCGGCCTTGGCCAGCGCCAGGGCGCCGTCGGCCGAGGTCCCGAGCGGCGGCGTGAACCGCGCCTCCGGCAACGCCTCGCGCACGGCGCTCAGGAACGGCTCCATCAGCAGGTCGGCGGCGTCGAACAGCCGCCCGCCCCAGGAGAAGACCGGTTCGAGCCCGCCGGCGGCGGCCACCGCGGTCAGGCCGAGCTGCCGTCCCGCCTCGGTCCAGATGCCCCGGGCGACCGGATCTCCCGCCCGCGCCGCCTCGCCGACGCACGGCGCGAACGACGCCAGGTGATGCGCCGGGGACCCCGATTCGTAGACGAGCGCCACCAGATCGAGGGGCTCACCGAACCGGGCGGTCATGAGGTCGAGCAGGACGGCCGAGCCCCCGGACCGGCCGTCGTACGCGCGCAGGGCGGCCTGCAGCCCCTGCGTGCCGATCCAGGCGCCGCCGCCCTGGTCGCCGAGCAGGTGCCCCCATCCGTCGGACTGGTTCCATACGCCGTTCAGGTCGGTGCCGAGCGTGATGACGCCGGTGCCGGCCGCCACGACCACCCCGGGCCGGAACCCGAGTGCGCCGACGTGCGTGGTCACCATGTCACCGGCGACCACCAGAGTCCCGATCCGGAGGCGCTCGCGCAGCGCGTGCCACAACACGCCCGGCTCCCTGACCAGCCCGGGCAGCCCGGTCACCCCGACCGCCATGGCGTCGAGGCCGCCGACGGCGCCTGTCTTCTCCGCGATCTCGGCGATGCGGGAGGCGAGCCGGTCGAGGTCCACCCGGCCCTTCTCGCGGGGCACCGGCGCCGCGTCCTCCCCGTACGCGCTCTCTCCCGCGGTCTCGATCCGTACCCTGATGCCTCCGCCGCCGACGTCCACCCCGGCGTGGCCGCCGCGGCTCATCCGGCGCGCCCGCGCAGCGCGGCGACGGCCGCCCGGACGCCCGGGTGTGCGTCGAGCGCGGCCCGCGCCGGCTCGGGCGGGCAGCCGGTCAGCAGCCGCACGAGTGCCTCGGGGATGCGCCCGTCCGCCTCGGCCAGCGCGGCGCGGCAGGTCGCCGCGTCCTCGCCGGTGGCCTCGGCGAGCAGGCGCACCGCGCGCTCGCCGAGCTTGGCGTTGGTGGCCACCAGCCCCACCATGAGGTTCCCGTACGTCCGCCCCGCCTTGATCATGAGTGCCGTCGAGAACGCGTTCAGCAGCACCTTGGTGGCCGTGCCGGCCTTGAGCCTGGTGGACCCGGTGAGCGCCTCCGGCCCGGTGTCCGCGACGACCACGATGTCGGCCAGGTCGCGGAGCGGCGCGTCCGGGTTGCAGGTGACCAGCACCGTGAGGGCGCCCGCGGCGCGGGCCGTGCGGAGGGCGCCGGCGACGTACCGGGTGGAGCCGGACGCCGTGATCCCCACCGCCACGTCGTCGTCCCCGAGGGCCCGGGCGTCGGCGGCGCCCAGCGGCTCGGCGTCCTCGCGGTCGACGGACGAGTCGGTGATCGCGGCGGCGCCGCCGGCGAAATGCGCGGTGAAGAGGTCGCGCGCCACCCCGAACGTGGGCGTGATCTCGGTGGCGTCCAGCACCGCCAGCCGCCCCGACGCGCCGGCGCCGAAGTAGTGTACGCGCCCGCCCCGGCCCAGCCGGAGATGCGTCTCGTCCACCGCCCTGGCGAGTGGCCCGGTCGCGGCGCGGGCGGCCTCGACCGCCCGGGCGTCCTCGTCCAGCAGCAGCCCGAGCACGTCGCCGGAGGCCAGGGTGTCGATGGCGGCGGTGCGCGGGTTGCGGCGTTCGGTCGGTGGTGCCGGCTGGGGCATCGTTCTCCTCATCGATCGTGTTCGTACGGCTCGGCGAGCGCGCCCGCGTAGGCGGTGAACAGCCGCCGCGACTCCGTGGCCAGGTCGCCGAGGTCCCGCGGCACCGGAGCCGGGCCTTCGCGCAGGAACGCCTCCGCGCGGTCGCGGAGCCGTTCCCGCAGCTCCGCCTCGGCCTCTTCGGGTGCGGCGAGCGCGCGGTCGAGGCCGCTCGCCCACAGCTCCCAGCGATCGCGGTAGTAGCCGCCGACGAGCCCGCTCCAGTGGCGGCCCGCGTAGTCGTCGAGCAGCGGACTGTCCGACGTGCCCCACACGGTGATGATGCGCCGGGCGTTGTCGGCCAGGACGTCGCGGTCGGCCGGATCGGCGGCCCACGACGTCGCCTTCGCCTCCCAGTGCTGGAAGCTGTATTCGGGCCGGCAGGCCAGCACGCGCTCCAGGTCGTCGAAGACCCGCAGGAACCGGCCGATCTCAGGCCCGCCGGCCGCCCCGAGCGCGACCGACCGCTCCACGGCGTCGGCGTGGAAACGGTCGGCGACCCTGGCCATGAAGGCCACGGCCACCTCGACGAGATCGTGCCCCAGCGGTCCGGCCAGCAGGCCGGGATCGTGCTCGGCGGCCTGGATCAGCCGTTCCCACGCCCGCGCCAGCACGGCCGGGTCATACCAGAGGGCGCGGGCGGCGCGGGCTCGCGCATCCGCCACGCCGCCGTAGGTGGGGCCATAGGTGGGCAGGGTGACGATGACGCCTCTGAACCGGTCGGGAGGGGCGATCTGCACGCTGTCCGGGGCGTAGATCGTGTCCAGGAGATCCCTCCAGGCCGCCTTCAGCTCGCCGCCGCCGGTGCCGTAACGCTGGGTCACGAAGGCGTCGAGCCAGGTTTCGAGGTCGGGCACCGCGTTCCAGATCTGGTCGGCGACGAGCTCGAAGAAGACGGGGTTGTTGCGGGTGGCCTCCATGGACAGGCCCAGACCGGCGGGCGGGTTGTCCGCGGCCAGCGCCGCGTCGATCCCGGCCGTGAGACCGCGCAGGTCGGCGCCCGGATCGGTGCGGCCGCCGAAGTTGAGCAGCGCGCACCAGAGCCACGGTTTGCCGGAGAACCCCTCGAAGCGGCCCCACAGTGGATCGTGCTCCGCCCACAGGTCGGCCACGAGCATCCGATCGTCGGGGATCGCGTCGAGGAAGGCGGTGACGCGGTCCTCGGTCCAGAAGTCCCGCTGGTAGGAGAACGGCCAGGCCTGCATGAGCCAGACCGCGTCCGGGTCGGCGGCCCGCAGGCCGGCCAGCGTCGCCGCCGCCACGGCCCCGGGGAAGGCGGGGTCGGCGTCGATGGGGATCATCTCGATGAACGGGTCGGCGGCGTAGAGGTGATCTGTGCCGAAGAGCTTGATCTGCGCGCGGGCGATCTCGGCGCCGATCCGCTCGTACAGCGGGTCGGCCGGGTCGAGCACCCAGGTCTCGAACCCCTGCCAGTCGCGGCGGCCGGCCCGGGCCGTCGCGGCGATCTCGCGTGGGACGTGCCCGGTGAAGGCCGGCAGCACCGGGGTCATGCCGAAGGCCCGCTCGCGGTCGACGATGCGCGCCCCGAGCTCGCGATGGCTCTCGATCCAGGACGAGGACAGCGGCCCGGCGAAACCGTCGAGGCAGCCCATGAACTGGAACGGCAGGTAGCCGGGTCCTCCCAGGAAGCTCCTGATCGTGTCGTCGTCGAGCCCGAGGAGGGAGTAGGCGGCATGCAGGGCGGCCTCGTGGCCGGTGACGGCGAGCGGCATGGTGATGCCGTGCAGGGCCATCCAGTCGATCTCGCGTTCCCAGTCGGCCCAGTCCCAGTACGGCATCGTGTAGCTGAAGGTGCAGAAGTTGAAGTAGTACCCCTCCCGGACCCGCGCCGTCCCCCGGCGGGGCGGGGCGTCGGGAAGGGCCGTCAACGGCAGCGGCAGCCGCGTGTCCCAGCCCACGGACATGCCGCAGCGCTCCCGCAGGTAGTGATGGAGCGCGACGGAGGCGCTCACCCCGTCCGTCGCGGCGACGATGAGCGTCCCGCCCCTGGCCTCGTACGCGTACCGGCGTTCGCCGTCGCCGTCGCGCGCGGTGAACCGTACCGACTCCGCCACAGGCCCCAGCACGCGACGGGCGAGGCCGCGCACGGCGTCCACCCACTCGCCGTCACCCGGCAACATCGCAGGTCACGCCCCTCGACTAATTAGTTCCGTACGGTACATAATTAATATGCTAGCGTACCGGCCAGTCGCTGCCAGGGAGAGAACATGGAGCAGGTGGTCGCCGCAGGCACGCAGTTCATGCGGGAGGTCAACGCCGCCGCCGTCCTGCGGAGACTGCGGGCCGAGACCAGCATGAGCGTGTCCGCGCTGGCCAGGGCCGTCGGGCTCTCCCGACAGGCGGTCACCCGCTCGCTCAACGCGCTGGCCGCCGAGGGGCTCGTCGAGTTCGGCCCGCTCGACCGCGAATCCACCCGGGCGGGACGGCCCGCGCAACTCGTGCGCTTCCGGGCGGAGGCGGGTCACGTGCTCGGCCTCTCGATCAGCCCGCAGGACGTGCGGGTGGCGGTGTCCGACCTGGCCGGGACGGTCACCGCGGCCGACGCGACGCCGCTCGGCCCCGACCAGAGCGGCGACCGGGTGGTGGAGACGCTCCTGTCCACGGTGGAGCGGACGCTGCGCTCGACGGGCGTCACGACGGCCGGACTGTGGTTCGCCTCGGTGGGCACCCCCGGCATCGTCGACCCGGCGGCCGGGGTCATCAAGCTCATCCCGAGCATGCCCGGCCTGGCCGGCGACGTCCTCGTCCGCCGGCTCAAGGAGGCGCTGGGCTGCCCGGTCTACCTTGACAACGACGTCAAGCTGGCCACCCAGGGCGAGCGATGGCGCGAGCGGCGAGCTTGGAGCGGAGAGCGGCAGCCCGCGTCACCAGCGGAGCCCCGTGCGAGCGCGACCATCGAACACGCGCGGCGCGAGGACTCCCTGGTGATGCTCCACTGGGGCGAGCGCGTCGGCGCCGGGATCGTGCTGAACGGCGAGCTCTACCGCGGCGCCTCCAACGACGCGGGCGACGTCGGCTTCCTCGACCTGTTCTGCGACGTGACGGGCTCCTCCCCCGCCGCGTCGGGCCATCCGCACGGCCTGGGCCCGTTCGAGGACCGGGTCGGCGGCGCGGAGATCGTCCGCCAGGCCGCGGCGGCGGCCGAGCGCGCGGGCGACGGCGAGTTCCTGGCGCGCATCGCGGGAGAGGGCGCGCTCGAGGCCGTGCTGGACGCCGTCGTCGAGGGCAGGCCGGCCGCCCTGGAGGCGCTCGACGTGGTGGCCCGCCGCTTCGCCAAGGGCATCGCCGTGATCCGGGCGATACTCAACCCCCGGCTCGTGGTCATCGGCGGGCCTCTGGCCAGGTGCGGCGAGACGCTGCTCGCGGCGCTGCGGCGGCACCTGGCCGGCGAGCCGCTGGACCAGCCGGCCCTGGAGGTCTCGACGCTCCAGGATGACGCCGTCGTCCACGGGGCGCTGCTCCACTCCCTGGACGAGATCGAGCGGACCAGGTTCGGCCTGGTCAGAAGCGGTCGTCATGAGGGCGGTACACCCCGATAAGGAGAAAGAGTCATGCATATGACCAGACCAGCCCGGCGCGCGGCGCTCGCGGCGCTCAGCGTCACGGCCGCCGTCGCCCTGACGGCCTGCGCGGGCGCCGGCAGCAGCTCCGGTGGGAACACGGCACAGAAGATCGACGTGTTGACGACCATCTCCAAGGATCCGGTGACGCTCACCCTGGCCTACACCAACGATCCGCCCACCAAGGCGCTCATCGACGGCTTCACCAAGCGCCATCCGAACGTCACCATCAAGCCCCAGATGACGCCGTTCAACGACTACATCAAGTCGATCAAGCTGGCGATGTCGGGCGACGCGGCGCCGGACATCGCGCAGTACAACCCGGGCGCGATGAACTCCCTGGTCCCGGCCGGGCTGATCCTCGACCTCGGTCCGTGGGCCAAGGCGTACGGCTGGACCACCAAGTTCCCGCCGGCCAGCATCGAGGTCCTCAGCTCCGACAAGGCCGCCAAGCAGTTCGGCACCGGCAGCCTGTACGCCGTGCCCGGCGGGCTGTCCGTGCTCGGCGTCTTCTACAACAAGAAGATCGTGAAGGAGGCGCCGAAGACGCTGGCCGAGTTCGAGGCCGCGATGCAGAAGGCCAAGGACGCGGGCCAGACCCCGCTGGCCAACGGCGCGCTCCAGGTCGGCGGGTTCCACCTGTGGAACGCGCTGCTCAACGTCACCGGCGACATCAACGACTACCGGGGCTGGGTGTACGGCAAGCCGGGCTCGACGATCGAGACCCCGGCCGCGAAGCAGGCCACCCAGACGCTGATCGACTGGGCGAAGAAGGGATACATCTCCAAGGGGGCGAGCGCCACGGCCGACGCCGACGCTCTGGCCGCCTTCTCCAAGGGCGGCAGCGCGTTCCTGATCACGGGAAACTGGGCCGCCTCCACCCTGGAGACGGAGATGAAGGACGACGTCGGCTTCTTCCTCATGCCGACGGCCTCGGGCGAGCCCGCGAAGGTCGCCTCGGGGGCGAGCGTGGCGTACGCCATCTCGGCGAAGTCGAAGAACCCGAACGTCGCCGCGGCGTTCCTGGACTACCTGAGCTCACCCGAGGCGGCGAAGATCGAGTTCGACGGCGGGTTCATGCCGGTCGACACCAAGGCCGAGCTGGGCGCCACGGGGCTGCGCGGGGAGATCGCGACCGTCTTCGCGTCGGTGGCGCAGAACAACGGGATCGTCCCCTTCCCCGACTTCGCCTCCCCCGGCATGATCGACAAGCTGACCCCCGGCATCCAGGGCCTCATCAACGACAAGATGACCGCCGACGCCTTCCTGAAGTCTCTGCAGGAGTCGTGGGACGCGCACCATGGCTCGTGAGGCGACCTCGCCCGTCTCCCCGTCGCGCGCCGCCACGGCACGCGGCGGGGGGCAGGCGGCCAGCGGGCACGCCCGCCCCGGGCACTGGCGCGGGCGGCGGGCGCGCGGCTGGCTGTACGTGCTGCCCGCGCTCGCGGTCTACCTGGGCTTCGCCATCTGGCCGGCGATCACCACGCTGCGCCTGTCCCTCCTGACCTGGGACGGCATCCTGCCGCCGGTCTGGGCGGGCCTCGACAACTACGTCAAGATTTTTCGCGATTCGGCGCTGTACGAGGCCATCCTGCACAGCCTCGTGCTGATCGTCTTCTTCTCGGTCATCCCCATCGCGGCCGGGCTGCTCATGACGGCCCTCCTCATGGGGAAGGTGCGCCGGGGCATGACGTTCTTCCGGATCGTCTTCTTCCTCCCCCAGGTGCTGCCGCTCGTCGCCGTCGGCATCACCTGGCGGTGGCTCTACAGCGAGTCCGGCGTCGTCAACCAGTTCCTCGACGCGGTGGGACTGGGGTCGATCACCCGCGCCTGGCTCGGCGACTACGGCCTGGCGCTGGTCGCGCTGGGGCTCATCGGGACGTGGGTGATGAGCGGGCTGTGCATGATGCTCTTCCTCGCCGGCGCTCAGAAGATCGACCCATCCCTGTACGAGGCCGCCACGCTCGACGGCGCGGGCGCGTACCGGCAGTTCCTCCACGTCACCCTCCCCGGGGTGCGCAAGGAGATCACGGTCGCCGGGGTCATCACCACGATCGCCGCGCTGGCCAGCTTCGACCTCGTCTTCGTCACGACGAACGGCGGCCCGGCGGGGCAGACGAACGTGCCCGGCCTGCTGGTCTACCGGCTGGCCTTCAACGAGGGCGACATCGGCGGCGCCAGCGCGCTCGCCGTCGTGCTGACCGTGATCGTGATCGCGGTCGTCGCCGCGGTCCGATACTTCACCAGGGATGATGCGAGTTGAGAAAGCGCGGCGGTGTCAGTTTCCGCTACGGAGTGCTCGTCGTGCTGACGGCCATGGTGCTGGTGCCGTTCGCCGGCATCATCCTGGCCGCCCTGCATCCCCCGGGCGCGCAGCTCGACGGGCTGAGCATCCCGGAGCGGTGGTCGTGGGAGACCTTCGCGCTCGCCTGGGAGCGGGGCAACTTCACCGCCCTGATGCGCTCGAGCGTGCTGATCGCGGTCTTCGTGGTGCCGCTCTCGGTGGCGCTGGCCACGCTCGCCGGCTACGGGCTGGAGGTCCTCAAGGTGTGGGGGCACCGGACGCTGTCGTTCGGGTTCGTGCTGGGGCTCACGCTGCCGATCGAGGTCATCGTGGTGGCGCTCTACTTCAATCTGCGCGAGGTGGGGCTCACCAACTCCTACGCCGGCATCATCCTGGCCGAGGCGGCCCTGTTCATGCCGTTCGGGGTGTACTGGATGCAGACGCACTTCTCGAACGTGCCGGGTGAGCTGGTGGAGGCGGCGCGCATCGACGGGGCCAGGGATCTCGTCGTGCTGGTGCGGGTGCTGCTGCCCGTCTCGTGGCCGGCGATCACCACGCTGTCGGTGCTCTACTTCATGTGGTCCTGGAATCAGTTCATGCTGGTGCTGGTCATGATGCAGGACCCGGACCGGCGCACCGCACCGGGCGGCCTGGGTCTCTTCGTCGGCCAGTACACCACCGACATCCCGTTGCTGGCCGCGGCCTGCCTGATCGTCATCGCGCCGATCGTCGTCGTCTACCTGCTCTTCCAGCGCAGCTTCGTCAACGGCATCACCCAGGGCGCCATCAAGGGCTGATCCCGAAGCCGGCACCACCGCCCTCACCGGCCCCCGGCTCGCCGACATCCGTCCGCCTCCCCAAAGGACCTCGTCCCTCCTCCCCTGGCACGCCATCCCGCCTCCTGGAAGGCCCGTCCACGGGCGGGGCGTCCACGGGGGGCGGGGGGCATCCCCGGCCTACGGCCCTGTCCCCCTCCCCCGGCATGTCATCCCCACCCCAAAACACGGGCGGCGGGTTCGTTCGGGCCGAAGGGGACGTTTGGCGTTCCCGGGGAAACCCGTGTCAAGATGCGCGTGTGGTCGGGACACCGCCTGAGCTGGAGCGCGGCACCGGCGTCCCCGCGCACGTGCAGATCGAGCGCTGGCTGCTCGACTCCGTCGACAGGGGCGAGCTGGCGCCGGGCGACCGGCTGCCCGGCGAGCGGGAGCTGGCCGGGCGGCTCGGCGTGAGCAGGATGACGCTCAGGCAGGCCCTGGCGACACTGGAGCGCGACGGCGTCCTGGTCAGGGTGCCCGGCAGGGCGGGCGGCGCGTTCGTCGCCGAGCCGCGCATCGAGTGCGACCTGACGGGGCTGGCCGGGTTCACCGAGCAGATGCGCCGCGCCCATCTGCGGGCGGAGGCGCGGATCCTGGTGGCCGCCACGGTGCCCGCACCGGCCGCGGCGGCCAGGGCGTTGCGCGTCGAGGCGGGCTCGCCGGTGCACGAGGTGGCGAGGGTGCGCTCGGCCGGGCGGTCGCCGATCGCGCTGGAGCGCTCGTTCTTCCCGTCCCTGCCCGGCTTCCTCGGCCAGGACCTGACCGGTTCGCTCTACGCGCTGCTCGCCACCCGCTACGACCTGGAGCCGCGCACGGCGGTCGAGCATCTCGACCCGGTGATCGCCCGTCCTGAGGAGGCCGCCGAGCTGGGCATCGAACCGGGCGCGCCGCTCATGCTGATCGAGCGCACGGCGTACGCGGCCGACGGGATGCCGGTGGAGTTCGCCCGCGACCTGTTCCGCCCCGACCGGGTGCGGATCTCGGTACGCAGCGGCGTCACGGCGCCAGCGGGGTCTTGACCACCGTGCCCGGCACCCAGGCGCCCTCCACCTCGATCTCGACCTCGGCCCCCGGCTCGACCGCCAGGTAGGCGTAGGCGATGGACTCGCGGGCGGTGTAGCCGTAGCCGCCGGAGGTGACCCGGGCCACCACCTGGCCGTCCACCCGTACGGGCTCGTTGCCGAGTGCGACGGCCCTCGGGTCGCTCAGCGTGACGCATCGCAGCCGTCGCTCCGGGGCGGGGTCGAGCGCGTCCCTGCCCAGGAACTCCTTGTCCGGCTTCACGCAGAATCCGAGCCCCGCCTCGTACGGCGTCGTCTCGGGCCCGATGTCCGCGCCCCACACCCGGTAGCCCTTCTCCAGCCGGAGGCTGTCGATGGCCCGGTAGCCGCCGGCCACCAGCCCGTACGGCTCCCCCGCCCGCCAGAGCGTCTGCCACAGCCCGAGCCCGTACTCGCTGGAGCAGTAGAGCTCCCAGCCGTGCTCGCCCACGAACGTCACCCGCAGCGCCAGCACCGGCACGTCCCCCACGGTGATCTCCCGCGACGACATGAACGGGAAGTCCATCGGGTCGGGCGTGAGCCCGCGCATGACGTCGGCCGCCCGCGGCCCCCACAGGGCGAAGCAGGCGTACTGGCCGGTCACGTCGGCGATCCTGGCGGTGGAGCCGGTGAGCGCGGCCTGCTTGCGTAGCCACCCCAGGTCGTGCGCGCCGAACGCGGTGCCGGTGACGATCAGGAACTCCTCCTCGCCGCGCCGGGTGACCGTGAAGTCGCATTCGATGCCGCCGCGCCGGTTGAGCGCCTGCGTGTACGTGACGGCGCCGACCTCGCGGGCGACCCGGTTGTCGCACACCCACTCCAGCAGCGCGGCCGCGTCGGGCCCGGTGACCTCGATCTTGGCGAACGAGCTCTCGTCGAACAGCCCCGCCGCGGTCCGGGTGGCGCGGTGCTCGGCGCCGATGGCGGACGACCACAGCCGCCCGGCCCACCCTCCCGGCCGCTCGCCCCCGTCGGTCTCGTTGGAGGCGTAGTAGTTGACCCGCTCCCAGCCCGACTTCTCCCCGAAGACGGCCCCGTGGGCGCTGTGCCAGGCGTAGGCGGGCGAGACCCGCAGCGGCCGCCCGGCCGAGCGCTCGTGGCCGGGGTAGCGGATGTCGTAGTAGGTCTCGTAGTTCTCGACGGCCCGCTTCAGCGTGTACGACGGCGAGCGGTAGTGGCGGCCGAACCGGCGCACGTCCATGTGCCACAGGTCCATGCTGGGCTCGCCCTCGACGATCCACTCGGCCATCACCCTGCCGATGCCGCCCGCGCCCGCGATTCCGTGCGCGCAGAAGCCGGCCGCCACGAAGAAGCCGCCGACCTCGGTCTCCCCGAGGCAGAACTCGTTGTCGGGGGTGAACGCCTCCGGGCCGTTGATCATCTTGCGGATGCCGACGTCGCCCATCGCGGGCACGCGAATCCGGGAATTGTCGGAAATTTCCTCGAATCTGGCCCAATCTTCGGACAACAGGCGGCCATTGAAGTCGCCCGGCACCGCGTCGTACGCGTTCGGTCCGGCCGTCCAGGGGGCGCAGGTGCGCTCGTACCCGCCCATGACCAGGCCCTGGACCTCCTGCCGGTAGTAGACGAGCAGGTCGGGGTCGCGCAGCGTGGGCAGGCCGGTGTGGTCGTGGAAGCCGTCGGTCACCACGTACTGGTGCGACATCGGCACGATCGGGACCCGCACCCCGGCCATGCGGCCGATCTCGGCCGCGAACATGCCGCCGCAGTTGACCACGATCTCGCAGTCGATGTCGCCCTGGTCGGTGACCACGCCCGTGACCCTGCCGCCCGCCGTCCTGATGCCGAGCACGCGGGTGCGGGTGCGGATGACGGCCCCGCCGTCGCGGGCCTTCTTGGCCAGCGCGTAGCAGAGCTGGGACGGGTCGATCTGGCCGTCCGTGGGCAGGTACGCGGCCCCGACGACACCCGCGGGGTCCATGAGGGGGAACAGCTCCACGGCCTCGGCCACCGAGATCTCCTCCAGCGGCAGCCCGAATGTGCGGGCCCACCCGATCTGGCGCCGGATCTCGGCCATCCGCTCGGGCGTGGAGGCCAGCTTGATGCCGCCGCATTCCGTCCAGCCGGCGTCGAGGGTGCGGTAGAGCTCCACGGAGTACTGGTTCATCCTGGTCAGGGTGGGGTCGGCGCGGAGCTGGCCGACGAGTCCGGCGGAGTGGAAGGTCGAGCCGCTGGTCAGCTCGTCCCGCTCCAGCACGACGACGTCGCGCTCGCCGAGCTGGGTGAGGTGGTAGGCGACGGAGGCGCCGCCGACGCCGCCGCCGATGATCACGATGCGGGCCGAGTCGCTCATGGTCGCGAGGCTAGCCGCCACGCCGTAAAAGGTCTAGACCGTTTAGCGCGGGTCGTCCTAGCATCGACCATGGCCTTGCCCGAGGTGCTCGATCGTATCCCGCTGCTGTCCGGCGTGCCCCGTACCGTCGAGGAGCTGCCCGGCGGGCTCACCAACCGCAACTACAAGGTCGTCACGCCCGGCGGGGCTTACGTGGCGCGCGTGTGGGCCAGCGACGGGGCCCTGCTGGCCATCGACAGGGACGCCGAGCACGCGAACTCGATCGCGGCGGCGGCCGCCGGGGTGGGGGCGCCGGTGCACGCCTACCTGCCCGAGCTGGGCGTGCTGGTGGTGGGCTATCTGCCGGGGCGGACGTTCACGGAGGCGGATCTGCGGGACCCGGCGAACCTGCCGCGGGTGGCGGAGGCCTGCCGCCGTCTCCACTCCGGGCCGCGGTTCGTGTGCGACTTCGACATGTTCGACGTCCAGCAGCGGTATCTGCGCATCGTCCAGGAGCGCGGCTTCCGACTTCCCCCCAAATATCTCGATTTCATGCCCACCGTCGCTGAAATCCGGAAATGTCTGGAGGTGCGGGACGAAGGCACCGTCCCCTGCAACAACGACCTCCTCCCCGGCAACATCCTCGACGACGGCGCGCGCCTGTGGCTGATCGACTACGAGTACTCCGGCAACAACGACGCCTGCTTCGAGCTCGGCAACATCTGGAGCGAGTCCGACCTGCCGCTCGGTCACCTGGAGGAGCTCGTCACCGCGTACTACGGCCGCCGCCTCCGCCACAAGATCGCCCGCGCCCGGCTGCTCGGCCTCATGTCCAAGTACGGCTGGACGTTGTGGGCCTCGATCCAGGACGGCGCCAACGACAGCATCGACTTCGACTTCTGGTCGTGGGGGATGGAGAAGTACGAGCGGGCCGTGGCCGAGTTCACCGGATCCGGCCTGGCGGACCTCATGGACGAGGCCGCGCGGCCGGACTAGGGCGGGCAGACTGGGTGGCATGCTCGCCGCATTGACCGGTCTGGGCCTGTCCACGGCCGCCGGCCTCAACGCCTACATCCCGCTCCTGGTCGTGGGCGTGCTGTCCAACCTCACCGACGCCGTGAAACTGCCCGACGGCTACGCGTGGCTGTCCAACTGGGGCGTGCTCGCGGTGATCTCGGTGCTCCTGATCGCCGAGATGGTCCTCGACAAGGTGCCTGCCGTCGACAGCGTCAACGATGCCATCCAGACCGTGATCCGCCCGGCCTCCGGCGGCGTGGTCTTCTCCGCGACGAACGCGGCCGCCGAGCTGGAGAACTCCACGTGGATGACGGAGCACCCGTGGGCCGGCTGGCTGCTGGGCATCGTGGTGGCGCTGGCCGTGCACGCGATGAAGGCGGCGACCCGCCCCGTGGTCAACGCGGGAACGGCAGGCGTCGGCGCTCCGGTCGTGAGCACGGTGGAGGACGCGGGCTCGCTCGGCATGAGCCTGATCGCGGTGTTCGCCCCGATCCTGGTGGTCGTCGCGCTGCTGGTCCTCGCCGTGGCGGCGTGGTGGCTGATCAGGAAGGTACGGCGCTTGCGCGCCCGCAGACGAGCCGCCCGGAGTCACCCGCCAGGATGATCTCCGCTCCACCCGCAGGGTGATCCGCCGCCGTGCCCGCGCCCTCTACGGTTCTTCCCGGTTAGCGAACGAATCGTGTGAGCGTCACGTGGCCCCCGACCCTGGCGCGCTCACACAGCGAAGGGCCCGGCGGATCCGTGCCGCCGGGCCCTTCACACGCGCAGCCGCCGCAACCACCCGCCGAGGAGGTGCACGAACTCCGCCGGGCGCTCCTCGTGCAGCCGGTGGCTGGAGCCCTCCCAGCACACGACCTTGGACGCCGGGTGCTTGAGCAGGCCCGCCTCCCACGCCGCGCGCCGCCGGTCCGCCCAGATCGACAGCACCGGACACTGCCTGCGGGCCAGGTAGTCGTCGCTCGCCGGGCACACGCCGATGGCGCCGTCCTCGACGAACATGGCCTCGAACGCCTGGACGAGGACGTGCGGCGGCATGCCGTACAGCCTGCGCTTGTGCCAGCGGCGGATGACGGCGGGGGTGGCGGCGTTCGTGCACCACTCGTCGAGCGCCTCGGCCGCTGCGTGGGGGTGGTCACCACGCAGGCCCGCGATCGTCCTGGGGAAGTCCCTGGCGATGTCGTCCGTGATGCCGTAGCCCGGGTCGAGGGCGACGAGCGCGCGCACGCGGTCCGGGTGCTCGACGGCCAGGATCGACACGACCTGGCCGCCCATCGAGTGCCCGACGGCGATCACCTGGGGGATGCCGAGGCCGTCGAGGAGGGCGTCGAGGTCCTCGGCCATCATGCGGGGTGTGTTGCCCGTCTCCGGGACCGACGAGTAGCCGTGCCCGCGCAGGTCGACGGCTATCACCCGGCGCCCGGCTGCCGTGAGCGCGTCGAGGTGCCAGGACCACTGGTGGGA
Source organism: Nonomuraea sp. SYSU D8015 (assembly GCF_008065375.1). GTDB lineage: Bacteria > Actinomycetota > Actinomycetes > Streptosporangiales > Streptosporangiaceae > Nonomuraea. The sequence continues at coordinate 149,214 of NZ_VJYI01000016.1, read as the reverse complement.
GTCGGTCCCCCAGCCGTGCACGAGCAGCAGCGGCGGCCCGTCGCCGCCGCCGTCGTCGGTGTAGAAGAGCCTGATGTTCTCGCCGACGTCCGCGTACGGCATGGCTCAGCCCGCCTCTCCCCCGGCCGTGCGGGACAGCAGCGCCGACTCCCCCGCGGTCCAGCCTCCGTCGATGGCGAGCTCGGCTCCGGTCACGTACGAGGCGGCGTCGGACAGCAGGAACGCGATCGCCTCCGCGACCTCCTCCGGCTCACCCCAGCGCCCGGCCGGGGCCAGCGGGAAGGTGCCCTCGCCCGACACGGCGCCGAACTGCCGCGTCATCGGGGTGACGATCATGCCTGGATGTACGGAGTTGACCCGGATGCGGTCCTTGCCGAACTCCAGGGCGGCGATCTTGGTGAGGCCGCGCACGCCCCATTTGGAGGTGCCGTACGCGCCCGTGCCCGGCAATCCGAAGAGCCCCGCGACCGACGACAGGTTCACCACGGCGCCGCCGCCCGACGCGCGCATGGCGCCCACCACGGCCTTGAGCCCCAGGAAGACGCCGACCAGGTTGACCCGGAGCACGCGCTCGAACTCCTCCAGCGCCTGCTGCTCGATGGGGAACGAGGTCGCGATGCCGGCGTTGTTGACGAGCCCGTCGAGCCGCCCGAACCCCTCCACCGTCCGCGCGACCACCGCGGCCCACTGCTCCTGGTCCGTCACGTCGTGCGGGATGAACCGGGCGTCGAGCTCCTTGGCGGTGGCCGTGCCCTCCTCCACGAGCACGTCGGTGAGCACCACCCGGGCCCCGGCCGCCACGCACCGCCGCGCCGTCGCCGCCCCCATCCCCCTGGCCCCGCCAGTGATGATCACGACCTTGCCGTCCAGCACGCGCACCAGCCCCTTCCCGCCGCGATCCGCAAAGTATGTGCACTGAAACACAGCCCGTACATGCAGATCAAGTGCTTGCTTGGCTCGGCGCGCCAAAGCCGCCGCGGCCGACTATCCTCTAGACATCGACCCCAACGGGAGGTGGCGGAGATCGAGCAAGTCCTTGTCATCGTGCTGGTGATCCTCGCGTTTCTGGCGCTGCTCACCGGCGTGGGCGTCTACCTGCTGGTCAAGCTGGGCAAGAAGGCGGCAGGCAAGGCCCGTCAGGCGGCGACGCGGCTGACCACGCACGTCAATGCGATGGGCACGGGCGACGCCGCCGAGGTCGAGCGGCTCCGCCTCGACCTGCGCCGCGAGGTCTCCCTCACCCGCCAGGCCGTCGAGCAGGCGCAGGCGCAGGGCTGGGGCCTGGGCGACCTGCCGCGGCTGCTGGCCGACCTGGAGGCGCAGGCCGACGTGCACGACGGCCAGCTCGGGATGTACGCCCAGCAGCGCCGCGTGTCGCATTACGTCGACCACGCCACGCTCGACCGGCTGCGCGAGCACCAGGCCAAGCTGACGGCCATGTGCGCCCGCATCCGCGCCGACCTCCTCGGCGACCAGGTCCACCACACGGCCACCGGGATCGCCGAGCTCAGCTCCCGCACGGACCTGGAGATCGAGGCCCGCCGCCGGGCGCCGGACCCGCTGGAGGAGATCGACGAGCTCTACCGCCGCACCATGGAGGAGCGCAAAGACCTCCCCTGACGGCTACCCAGCGTGGCAGGATTGCTTCGCCACGTGACGAGCTTTTGCCTGAGTGGTTCTATCCCGGCCCTCCTGGCGGCTGGACGGCCGACATGCTCGATCATCTCCCTCCCGACGCGCCCAGGCACGTCGAGTTGATCGACGGGGCGCTCGTCATGAGGCCGCCGCAGACCCTCTTCCACATGCGCGCGGTCGGACGGTTCGAGCACTCCCTCGAGCCACCGGCGCATCTGGAGGTCGTTCGCGAAATGACGGTCACACTGGGCCTGCGCCAGCGGCCGGAGCCCGACATCCTCGTAGTGAAGAGGTCTGCGATCACGTCTCTGAAGCTCACCTCCTTCAAACCGGAGGATGTGCACCTCGTGGCCGAAGTCGTCTCAGATGAGTCCATGGAGCGAGATCGGACCACAAAGCCCATCAAATACTCAAAGGCAGGGATCAAGCACGTCTGGCGAGTGGAAGAAGAGGACGGGCTCCCCGTCGTCTACACCTTCGAGCTCGAGCCGGCGGTCATGGTCTACGTCCCGACCGGCGTCCACCGCAAGCGCCTGCAGACCGACATCGGCTTCGACGTGGACATCGATCTCACATTGGAGTGGCCACCGGACTAGACACGGCCCCACTCGGCATAGATCAGCGCGGCGAGCTCGGCCTCCGTGGCCCCATTGTTCGCCATCGCCTTGGTGGCCTGGGCCTGAGCCCTCGTGGGGAGCAGGCCGTCGAGCAGGACGGGGAGCGACAGCCGCCGCAGCAGCACCTCCGACTCCGGGATCCCGTACGGCCGGCGCATCACGGCCACGTTCACCCGCAGCGCGTGTTCGTTCCCCGGTGGAACGCCCGGACGGTCGATCTCGACGGCCGAGTAGCGGAAGCCGTTCGCCAGGTTGCAGGCGGCGCAGGAGGCCGGGCCCCGGCTGAGCCGGCCGCCGCACTCGGCGCAGGTCAGCCGGTCGTAGGCGGCGTCGACCACGCGCCAGGGATGCTTGTCGGGCTCGTCCACGACCATCTCGGCGATGAGCCGCTCGTCGGACGACTCGGCGGTGCCGTGTCTATGGTCGCGCTCGCACGGGGCTCCGCTGGTCACGCAAGCTACCGCTCTCCGCCCCAGGCTCGCCGCTCCGAACTCGCGCTCCAGGAACGCCCGCCACCCCTCCTCGACGATCTCGTCCACCAACCGGGCGCACCGGGCGCAGCCCGGAGCCCCGGCGGGCTCCCAGTGACCGCATTCGCCGCATCGTCGCATGCCCGCACGCTACAAGCCGGCCCGTGCCTGTCGCGACCGCATAAAACCGCGAGATCGCAGAAGCGCCCGGGCGCCGGCTGCGCGGCCGTTAATCGGTTGCGCGGCCCATCCCCGCCCCGGCATACTCGGGCGGGTTGATCGCCACGACGCGAAGGGAGGGTGAGACCGTGATAACGACTGTTCGCGTGCCGTTTTCCGCGTCCTCAATCCTTCCCGCCGGGCGTGCGCTGAGCTGATCGACGCGCCGGTGGGGCCCCACCCTTGGAGCGATTCCACCGTGCCGAAGCACTCGCAGCACCGCCGCCGCGGCAAGTACGCCCTCGACGCCGACGACCTCGAATGGCTGGCGAGCACCCCCGACCACACCGATGACGGCCCGCCCGAGGGTGACCGCTGGTCCACCTGGGACCAGAGCACGCCCACGGAGAAGGGCCCACGGCCGTACCCCGGCTGGCTGGTCACCGAATTGGCGGCCGTCGACACCGAGCACGGCGTGCTCAAGACCGGCAAGGAGGCCGACGTCCACCTGATCTCCCGGGGCGTGCCCGGCACCGACCGGGTCTGCCTGCTGGCCGCCAAGCGGTATCGCTCGGCCGAGCACCGCCTGTTCCACCGCGACTCGGGCTACCTGGAGGGCCGCAGGACCCGCGACGACCGCATGAACCGGGCGATGGCGGCCCGCACCGCGTTCGGCAAACAGGCGATCGCCGCCCAGTGGGCGGTGGCCGAGTTCGGGGCGTTGTGCCGGTTGTGGGAGCTCGGGGTTCCGGTGCCGTACCCGGTGCAGATCGTCGGGACGGAGATCCTGCAGGAGTTCATCGGGACGCCGGACGGGTACGCGGCGCCACGCCTCGCCCAGGTGTCCGACGACCTGGACGACCTGTGGGAGCAGCTGGTCGCTGCGATGGTCACGCTGGCCGGGGAGGGGCTGGCGCATGGCGACCTGTCCCCGTACAACCTGCTGGTCCACGAGGGCAGGCTGGTGATCATCGACCTGCCGCAGATCGTGGACGTGATCGCCCACCCGGCCGGGCCGTCGTTCCTCGACCGCGACGCCCGCAACGTGGCCACGTGGTTCGCCGCCAAGGGCGTGACGGCCGCGGACCCGGACTCCCTGACCGCCCTCCTGCGCACGGAGGCCGGCCTCGCCGGCTGAACCGCCGATGGCGCGGAGCGGGCAGCGCCGGCCCCGCGCCACCGGGCGACACACCGAGCAAGCCGGCCGAACGCATCGACCGCGAGCACGGGCGCATGGACGGCCAGCCGGGCGCATGGACGGCCAGCCGGGCGCATGGACGGCCAGCCGGGCGCATGGACGGCCAGCCGGGCGCATGGACGGCCAGCCGGGCGCATGGACGGCCAGCCGGGCGCATGGACGGCCGTCAGGCAGTCCGTACGAGCTGGCCGCCGGCTACGTGCGCCGGCGGCGTCGAAGCGTCAGGAGGTCAGCTGGTCGGCCTGGGCCGGCTGACCGCTCCGGTGACGGCGTCGAGCGTGACCTCGTGTTTGGTCCCGTCCGCGGTCACCACGTCGGACTCCCAGACGGTCCTGCCGAGCTCCCCGTCCAGGCTCAGCTCCGTGATGCGGCCTCCCGGCACGGTGGCGACGATCTTCTCCGCCGCCTCCAGGTAGCCGAGCTTGGCCGCCCGCACCCGGTTCCGGCGCTTGGCCTTGTCCTCGGCGTCGTCGCGCTCCTGCGTGGGCCCGGCGACGACCTTGCCCGCCGCCACGTCCATCTGGTGCTCGGTGCCGGCCCGATCGACGACCTGCACCTCCCACAGCCTGCCGTCCTCCTCGGTCTCGATCGAGATGAGCATGGAGCCGGGCACCGCGGTGAGCGCGGCCTGGCCGGCCTGGCGCAGGTCGTCCAGGCCAACCCGGCCAGGGCCCGGCGTCGGGGTGCCGGTGGGACCAGTCGGGGTGCCGGTGGGACCAGGGGTCGGGACGCCGGTCGGCGGCGTGGGCGGGAGGGCGGGCAGCACGGCCTGCCCCGACACGGCGCCGCAACCACCCGCGAGCATCGCGGAGCCGACCAGGACCCCCGTGAGCGTCTTGTTCATGACTGCTCGCTGCCCATCGGAGGCCGGTCCATTCTCCCAGGTCAGGCGGGGTGAGCGCCGCTCGACTGCTGTAATTCTCGACTAGTGCACGCCGGCCTCGCGCATGTCGCGGAGCTCGCGCTTGAGCTCCTTGATCTCGTCGCGCAGCCGGGCAGCCACCTCGAACTGCAGATCGGCCGCGGACTGGTGCATCTGCTCGGTCAGCGACTCGATGAGCGACTCGATCTGGGCCCGCGGCATCTCGCCCGCGATGGCCTTGGCGTGCTGGCCCGCCTGCCGCGAGGCGAAGCCCGGCATGGGCGCCTTGCCACGCGACTGCTGCCGGCCGCCCCCGCCGAGCAGCTTGTCGGTGTCGGCGTCCTCGCGCTGCAGCGAGTCGAGGATGTCGGCGATCTTTTTGCGGAGCGGCTGCGGGTCGACGCCGTTGGCCTCGTTGAAGGCGATCTGCTTGGCCCGGCGCCGGTTCGTCTCGTCGATCGCCCGCTCCATCGACGGGGTGATCTTGTCGGCGTACATGTGGACCTGGCCCGACACGTTTCGGGCGGCGCGGCCGATGGTCTGGATCAGGGACGTCTCGGAGCGCAGGAAGCCCTCCTTGTCGGCGTCGAGGATCGCCACCAGCGACACCTCGGGCAGGTCGAGGCCCTCGCGCAGCAGGTTGATGCCGACGAGCACGTCGAACTCGCCGGTGCGCAGCTCGCGCAGCAGCTCGATGCGGCGCAGCGTGTCGACCTCGCTGTGCAGGTAGCGGACCCGGATGCCGAGCTCCAGGAGATAGTCGGTGAGGTCTTCGGCCATCTTCTTGGTCAGCGTGGTGACCAGCACGCGCTCATCGCGGTCGGCGCGCTCGCGGATCTCGTGGACCAGGTCGTCGATCTGGCCCTTGGTGGGCTTGACGACGATCTCGGGGTCGACCAGGCCGGTCGGGCGGATGACCTGCTCGACGACCTCGCCCTTGACCCGGCCCAGCTCGTAGGGCCCCGGCGTGGCGGACAGGTAGACGGTCTGCCCGATGCGCTCGAGGAACTCCTCCCACTTCAGCGGCCGGTTGTCGAGCGCCGACGGCAGCCGGAAGCCGTGCTCGACCAGCGTGCGCTTGCGGGAGGCGTCGCCTTCGTACATGGCGCCGATCTGCGGCACTGTCTGGTGCGACTCGTCGAGGACCAGAAGGAAGTCCTCCGGGAAGTAGTCGAGCAGCGTGTTGGGCGCGCTGCCTGGCTCGCGCCCGTCCATGTGGCGCGAGTAGTTCTCGATGCCGGAGCAGGTGCCGATCTGCCGCATCATCTCGATGTCGTACGTCGTGCGCATCCGCAGCCGCTGCGCCTCCAGCAGCTTGCCCTGCCGCTCCAGCTCCGACAGCCGCTCGGCCAGCTCCGCCTCGATGCCCGCCACCGCGGCCGCCATGCGCTCCTCGCCGGCGACGTAGTGGGAGGCCGGGAAGATGTAGAGCTCTTCGTCCTCGGTGATGACCTCGCCGGTCAGCGGGTGCATGGTCGAGAGCTTCTCGATCTCGTCGCCGAACATCTCGATGCGCACGGCGAGCTCTTCGTATTTCGGGATGATCTCGATCGTGTCGCCGCGCACCCGGAACGTGCCCCGGGTGAAGGCCAGGTCGTTGCGCGTGTACTGCATGTCGACCAGGCGGCGCAGCAGCTGGTCGCGGTCGACGTCCATGCCGACGCGCAGCCTGGCCATGCGGTCGACGTATTCCTGCGGCGTGCCCAGGCCGTAGATGCAGGACACGGAGGCGACCACGATCGTGTCACGGCGGGTGAGCAGCGAGTTGGTGGCCGAGTGGCGCAGCCGCTCGACCTCGTCGTTGATCGAGGAGTCCTTCTCGATGTAGGTGTCGCTCTGCGGGACGTACGCCTCGGGCTGGTAGTAGTCGTAGTAGGAGACGAAGTATTCCACCGCGTTGTTGGGCAGCATCTCCCGCAGCTCGTTGGCGAACTGGGCGGCGAGCGTCTTGTTGGGCTGCATGACCAGCGCGGGCCGCTGCAGGCGCTCGATCAGCCACGCGATCGTGGCCGTCTTGCCGGTGCCGGTGGCGCCCAGCAGGACGCTGTCCTTCTCCCCGGCCTTGATGCGGCGCTCCAGCTCGGCGATGGCCGTCGGCTGGTCGCCAGAGGGAGTCATCTCGGTGACGACCTCGAACGGCGCCACCTTCCGCTGCAAATCTGTGACCGGTCGCATATGGCCACTGTAGGCCGAGCGACCGACAGAACCGTCACCCGGTGACGGGCCCGCCCTTCATCGGCGTGAAGCCGGACAGGTTGACCTCGACGCTGGTGACACCCCGTGGCGGCGCCGTCATGAGCGCGAACATCCGGATCCGCCGCCCCAGGCAGTGAGGCAGCGGGCCCGGACGTCGCTCTCGTATGCCGGAGATCAGGCCGACCGCTCCCCGATCCGGGGAAACGGGGTGGTGGAGAAGACGACCTCGACCGGCACCTCGAAGTATTCGGCGATCTTCAGCGCCAGGTAAAGACTGGGACTGTATTCGCCGCGTTCGAGATAGCCGACGGTCTGGTAGTGCACCCCCAGGGCGTCGGCCAGTTGCCTGCGGGTCACGCCCCGCTCCGCGCGCAGCAGCGCGATGCGGTTGTAGACGGTCTCGCTCATCGCCACATATCTTCTCAGCCGACCCGCTGCATGGCCCGCTCACGCCGGGCCTCCATCAGCGAGCCCGACTCGCGCCTGGCCATCCGGCGCAGGATCGGCGGCGCGAGGAGCAGGCCGGCCACCACCCACGCGCTGAGCACGAGGATCGTCTCGATCGGCCGCCAGGACCCGCCGATCTCGGCGGCGGCCATGGAGTCGGGCAGGAGCGCCGCGCGCATGCCGAGACCCAGCCAGTAGACCGGGAACGCCTGCGCGATGGCCTGCAACCAGCCCGCGACAGCGGAGATGGGGTAGAAGATGCCGGAGATGGCGACGAGCCCGCCGACCACGAGCATCGACAGCCCCGTGACCGCCTGCGGGTTGTTGAAGAGGGAGCCGACGACCGCGCCGAGCGGCAGGGTGGCGACCAGCCCGATCAGGGTGATGGCCAGCACGAGCAGCAGCCCGCCGAGCCCGGCCTGAGCGAGGTCCGGCAGCAGGAGCAGGCCCGCCGCGAGCAGGATGACCATGCTGCCCAGTGCCTGCAGCGTGAGCAGCGCGATGCGGCCGACCATGTAGCCGAGCATGCCCTGCGGGAGCGCCTTGGCACGCAGCAGGGTGCCGTCCTCGCGCTCGACGGTGATCATCGACATGGCGCCGATCAGCCCGTTGAAGGCCGCCAGCATGCCGAGCATGCTCGGCAGCGTGACGCCGGCCAGCGTGAAGGTGGTGCCGGGCACCGTCGCGTCGCGCTGGAAGTAGATCACCACCACGAAGGCCGCCGTGGAGATGATCGTGAAGGAGACGTCCTGCGGGTTGGTCAGGCTGTTCTTGAACTCGATCCAGCCCCTGGCCAGTCCCAGCTTGACGGCGTGCAGCGCGGCGTTCACGCTTCCTCCCTCTTCAAGATCGCCATGTACGTGTCCTCCAGCGTCGCCCGGCGCACCTCCAGGTCGCCGATCTCGGTGCCGTACTGCTCGAAGAGCCCGCGCACGAACCCGGTGGCGTCCTCCGTGGCGTGCACGAAGTGCTCTCCACCGCGGCTCCAGCGCACCTGGGCGTCGCGGGAGATCTGACGGGAGAGCTGGTCGGGGCTGCCGTCGGCGACGATCCTGCCGCCGGACAGGATGAGGATCCGGTCGGCGAGCTTCTCGGCCTCGTCGAGGTCGTGCGTGGTGAGCAGGATCGTGGTGTCGTCGAGGTCGGACAGGCGGTGGACGAGGTCGTGGAAGTCGCGCCTGGCCTGCGGGTCGAAGCCGGCGGTCGGCTCGTCGAGGAAGAGCACCTCGGGACGCCCGACGATGCCGATCGCGACGTCGAGCCGGCGGCGCTGCCCGCCGGACAGCCGGTTGATGCGCTGTCCGGCCTGCTCGGTGAGGCCGACGGCGTCGATCAGCTCGGCGATGTCGAAGGGCCGCCTGGCCGGGTTCGCGTACGGCTCGTAGTAGCGGCTCAGGTGGTGCAGCAGCTGGTGCACCCGCCAGCGGCCGTGGTCGCGCCACGACTGCAGCACCACGCCGAGCCTGGCCCGCCAGCGCTCGTCGCCGCGGATCGGCTCGGTGCCGAGCACCCGCACATGACCCCCCGAGGGCGCACGGAAGCCCTCCAGGATCTCGATCGTCGTGGTCTTGCCCGCGCCGTTCGGCCCGAGCAGGGCGATCACCTCGCCCGCGCCCACGGTGAAGTCGACGCCCTGTAAGACCCGCTTCGGCCCGTAGGCCATGCGCAGGTCCCGGACCTCGATCGCGGCATCCGTGTTCACCTGATCGAGGTCGCCTTCGAGCTCACTTACAGCCCCCATGGCACCTCCAAGTAGTACATCTACTACATCCATAGCATACCTACTACAGGTCGCAATAGACCTGTGACACCACATTGCAAGCGAACAGCAAGTCACACCCGATACGGTCGGAATCGCCTTGTAGCGGAAAAGGAAGGTCCCATGTCACGACCCAGAGAGGCACTGATCCAGGCAGGCCAAGGCGTAGCCCAAGCGGTTGCTCAAGGGGGTGACGTACGCCAGGCGATGGGACAGGCCATGGGCCAGGTCGTCGACCAGGCGGGGCAGCTCGCGGGCCAGGCCCGGGGCTTCGCGCTGAACCCGCACGACTTCGCGGCCGCCCGCGACGGCGGCGCCTCCGTCGGCACGCTCATCGAGGCCAGGACCGCGTCTCTGAACGAGGCGGGCGAGATCGTCAACCGCAGCTTCGCCGAGAACGGCATGCACGTCATCTCACCGGTGGTGATCCCCAAGGGCACCACGGCGAAGGTGATCGTGCCGCTGGGCATCCTCGTGGTGCTCGGCCTGATCGGCGCGCTCGGCAACGTCATCCCGAACACCGATCTGATCTTCGGGCCGCACTACTGGGTGGTGCTGGTCCTGGCCGCCGTGTTCCTGTGGTGGCGGCGCAGCGTGGTGATGGTGCCCGAGGGCTGCAAGGCGCTGATCACCAAGTTCGGCAAGCTGGTGCACATCGCCGAGCCGGGCCGGGTGACGCTGTTCAACCCGTGGAAGCGGGTCAGCTACATCGTCAACACCACCCGCGAGTACCCGTTCAACGCGCCGATCAGCGAGGCCCCGACGCAGCAGGGCGTCAAGGCGAGCGTGGACCTGTTCCTGCAGTTCCGGATCGAGAACCCGGCGGAGTTCATCTTCGTGCTCGGCTCGGTCAGCGGCTTCCAGTCCAAGCTGCAGAACGCCATCAGCGAGGTCACCCGCTCCCTCATCTACGCCCAGCGGGCGGAGGAGATCTACGACCTGGTGGGCGAGAGCACGCTGGGCATGCTGGAGAGCCTCAACCAGCAGTTCCTGCCCGCGGTCCGGCTCACCGACGTGAACATCACCCACGCCGAGCCGTCCAGCCAGGAATACCGCATGGACCTGGCGGCCCCCGAGATGGTCCGCGTCGCCAAGGAGGCCTACACCTACGAGTACGAGCTGCAGCTGCGCAAGGAGCAGAACGAGGGCGACCTGATCAAGGAGCTGGCCGGCCTGCAGGAGACGCTGAGCGCCATCCAGGCCGAGATCGCCGGCTACCAGGCCCGCATGGACACCGCGCTCGAACGCGCCACCCACCAGGCCAAGGCGCAGGCCAGGCAGCGCCTGGTCGAGGCCGAGTCCACGGCCAACGCCAACGCCGCGCTCCTGGAGGCGCAGGCGCTGGACATCAGGGCGCTGTCGGCCGCCGAGGCGCCCGAGATCCTCGACTACCGCTTCCAGCAGGACCTGCTGAACAAGCTGGAGTCCGTCGCCACCAGGCTGCCGCAGGTGGTGCAGGTCGGCGAGCAGACCGACATCGACTTCCTGGCCCTGGCCCAGCAGCTCGTCGGCGGCAAGGGCGCGGCGCTGTTCTCCGCCGAGGACATGGCCGCCATCCGCGCCAGGCTCGACGACATCGGCGCCCGCGTCGAGGGCCGCGAGGCCGAGATCGCCGCGCTGCTGAAGAAGGCCGCCGCCGACGTCACCGAAGCTCAGGAGCCACCGCAGCCCGACCAGGATCTGGAGCGGACGGTCGAACGGCTCCTGCCCACCGGCAGGCATCACGTGCAGGGCGAGGGTGACGACCGATGAGCAGGGAATTCTCGAAGATCAAGGAGTCGCTGGCCTCCTGGGGCGAGATCCGCCAGCTGCTGCGCGGCGGCGAGCAGGGCCAGCTCGTGCCCGTCGTGATCCCCAAGGACCGGCGCGGCTTCGCCTGGATGTCGCTGGTGTTCCTGGCGGTCTACTTCGCCGGCATGGCGGCGCTGACCGAGCTCACGCTCGTCGCGGCGCTCCTGGCGCTGCTCTCGCTGCTGCTGGCGGTGGTCACGATGTGGCGCAAGGCGATCATCGAGATCGAGGAGGGCACCACCGGCGTACGCAGCCGCTGGGGCGCCATCACCGGCACGCTCCCGCCGGGCCGCCACTACCTGTGGCTGCCGTGGGACCGGGTGGACGCGGTCGTCGACACCTCCACCGAGATCCCGTACTCGGCGCCGATCGTGGCCTGCCCGACGGCCGAGAACGTGCCGCTGAAGTCCATCGAGTTCTTCCTGAAGTTCCGCATCGTCGATCCGGTCGCGTTCGTCCGGACGATCGGCGCGGGCAACTTCGACCTGGTGCTGTCGAGCGCGGTGCAGGACGCGATCAGGCAGCGCAGCCGCCGGGTCCACACCGAGCGCGCGTACGACCTGCGCGGCTCCGACGTCGGCGACATGCAGGACGCGCTCAACCGCCAGCTCGGGCGCTACGGCGTGCGCATCACCGGCGCCAACATCCCCGACGTGCAGCTGCCCGACCAGTACCAGCAGCACCTGGCCACCCGCGAGAAGGTGGCGAAGGAGCTGTCGGCGTACGAGCGCGAGTGGGAGCTGACCCGCAAGCGGCGCATCGACACCCTGCTGATGGAGATCGAGCGCTCGAAGAAGACCCGTGACGCCCGCGTCGTCGAGGTCAAGGCCGCCCACAACAAGGCGCGCAAGGACGTGGCGCGCATGCTGGAGGAGCAGGAGACCGAGGCCCAGCGGGTCACATGGGAGATCGAGGCGCGCGGCCGGGCCGAGCTCACCGCCGCCGAGAACGAGGCCAAGGCGCTGCGCCGGCTGGCCGAGTCGTACCGGGACAACCGGGCCGTGCTGCAGTACGAGCTGGCCCGCAGGCGCCTCGACGTGGGCGCCAAACTGGCGGAGAACGCACCCCAGCCGCTGGTCGTACGCACCCAGCAGGGTCAGGCCGACTCCGCGCTCTCCACCCTCCTCCTGGCCCAGCTGCTCCCCCGCATCTCGGGCACGGGAACAGGCCAAATGAACGGCCACACACCTTCCGCATAGGAGAACCCCATGGTGTTCCGCAAGTTGATGGCCGCGTTCGGCGCGGGCGTCGAGGTAGACACGGTGTTGACCAACACGGGCGTGCGGCCCGGCGAGGCGCTGCGCGGCGTGGTGAACTTCCGCGGCGGCAACTCCGACTACAAGGTCGAGGGCATCTACATCGACCTGACCGCGGTCGTCGAGGTCGAGTCGGGTGACAGCGAGTACAAGACGACCTACAGCTTCCTGCGTCAGCAGGTGGCGGGGATGTTCCAGCTGGCCAAGGGCGCGCAGCACCAGCAGTCTTTCGAGATCATGATGCCGTGGGAGACGCCGATCAGCGCGATCGCCGGTCACCCGCTGCACGGGATGAAGCTGGGCGTGCAGACGGAGCTGGCGCTGGCGGGCGCGCTCGACAAGGGCGACCTCGACCCGCTGTTCGTCAGCCCGCTGCCGGCGCAGGAGCACGTCATCGGCGCGCTCGACCGGATGGGCTTCCACTTCAAGAAGGCCGACCTGGAGCGCGGCACGCTGTACGGCTCGACGATGCCGTTCTTCCAGGAGATCGAGTACTACGCCGGCGGGCAGTGGCGGAAGTACTTCAACGAGCTGGAGCTGACGTTCATCGCCGGGCCGCGGCAGATGGACGTCATCCTGGAGGCCGACAAGCGGGGCGGCTTCCTGACCTCCAGCCACGACGCCTACAACCGCTTCACGGTCCGCTACGACGAGCCGCCGCAGGCGGCGGAGGCGGCACTGCAGCGCGGCCTGGAGCAGATGGCCCGCCACCGCGGCTGGTTCTGACCGCCGCGGGCGGTGGCGGGCGGCGTCCCGCCCGCCACCGCCCGTGAATCCAACCGATTCGCCATGTGATCGTTCTCTGGTGGTCGCATGGCCCGCTCGTTACCATGACGTCGGGGACTGACTGATCGTCGAGCGACGGGGCGTACGATGGCACGGTTCATGGCGGCGGTGAAGCGGGTCGCCCCATGGGCGGTGCGGAACGCCGACGGCGCCATCGCTCTCTGCCTGGCCATCGTGGTCGGCGTGCTCGGCATCATGCCCCACGAGATCTTCGGCGAGAAGGGCCAGGACATCCAGCGCCAGCTCGTGACCGCCGCGACGCTGGTGATCATGGCGTTGGTGGCCACCGCGCTGCTGCGCGACCGCGCCCGCCAGGCCCCCGTCGAGAAGACGATCACCTCGGGCGCGCTGGCGGAGCTGCCGGTGCGGCTGGCCCGCCTGGAGCAGATCGAGAGCCTGGCCCACAGCACCCGTAGGGCCCTGGACACGCTGCAGCTCGTCCGGGTGCTGGGCAGCCGGCAGGAGATCGCCCAGTCCCATGCCGAGGCCCGCAAAGACACCACCCGGTGGACCTTCAAGGGCGGCACCGGCACCTATCTGCGCGCGGTCACCCTGCCCGAGTGCGTCGCCGCCGCCCGCAGGGACAAACGCCCCCTCACGGTCAGGATCGAGGTGATCGACCCGTCCGACACCGAGGTGTGCGAGACGTACGCCCACTACCGCCGCTCCCTGTCCGACCTCCCCGACGGCACCGGCGAGACCTGGACGACCGACCGGGTCAGGAAAGAGTCGTACGCGACGATCCTGGCCGCCTTCTGGCACCGCCAGCGCTACGGCCTGCTCGACATCGGAGTGGGCCTGTCGCAGACGATGACGACGTTCCGCTGGGACCTGTCGACCACCCGTCTGATCATGACGGTCGAGGACCCGAACATGGCGATGACGGCGCTGGCGGGCACGTTCTACTACGAAAACTGCGACACCGAGCTGCGGCTCAGCTTCGAGCAGGCGCGGCGGGTGCCGCTGGAGATGTACAAGAAGGTGCCGCTGAGCGACGAGCCCACCATCGAGGAGGTGCAGGAGCTCTTCGAGCGCATCGGGATGCCGCTGCCCAAGTCCTACAACGGCCACGACGTCGTGGACATCGCCCGCAAGGCGCTGCGCGCCCTGGATCCCTACGGTGAGGCGCGGCCGGCGCCTCATCGACGAGACGGCGCGTGAGCATGGGCCATGAGCTACCACGACGTGCACCAGAAGGTGATCGAGGGCCAGGCCCGGTCGTGGGCCCTGGAGGCGCTCTCGCGGCCGGTGACCGCGGTGCGCCACCCGCTGGGGTTCGTCTGCCTGCCGCTGGAGCGCGACCGGGCTCGCGGCGGCGAGGGGGTGTGCATCCACCTGTGGTCCGACTCGCTCGCGCACGCCGAGAGCACCACCTCGCAGATCCACTGCCACAGCTGGGACCTGGTCAGCCACGTGCTCTACGGGCAGGTGCGCAACGTCCACGCGGTGGTCACCGACGCCGGCGCGGACGCCACGCACCGGGTGTTCGAGGTGGTCAGCGGGGCCGACGGCGACCGCATCTCGCCCACCCGCCGCACCGTGCGGCACGCGACGGGGCTGGTGGAGGTGTTCGGGCCCGGCGACACGTACACTCTGCCGGCCGACCGCTTCCACAGCAGCGTCGTCCCCGAGGGCGGCGAGGCGGCCACGATCGCGCTCGGAAGGGGCCGGCCAGGCGGGCGCGACCTGTCGCTCGGCCCGCTCGGCGCCGGGCCGCACCACGTGTCCAGGCAGCAACTGGACGCCGACGAGACCGCGCTGGCCGTACGACTGATCACCGCGCACCTGACCTGAGGGGCACCTGATGGACCTGGACCACGCACGCACGGTCGCCGTCGAGGCCGCCGAGGCCGCCGGGGCCTTGCTCCTGGAGGGGACGCGGGGCGTCGTGGGGGTGCGCGCCAAGGGCGCGGGGGGTGACGTGGTCACCGACCTCGACCTCGCCTCGGAGAAACTCCTGCTGGAGCGCATCCTGACCGCCTATCCGTCGCACTCGGTGATCGCCGAGGAGTCGGGGCTGGTCGGCGACGGGCACGGCGAGTGGACGTGGCTGGTCGACCCGCTGGACGGCACCAACAACGTGGCGATCGGGCTGCCCGCGTTCGTGGTGGGGATCGCGTTGTGCCGGGACGGGCTGCCGGTGCTCGGCGTGGTGCACGATCCTGTCTCCGCCCAGACCTGGTCGGCCGTCAGGGGGCGCGGCGCGCTCTCCTCGGGAGGGGTGCGCCTGGCGCCGCCGTACGCGCCGAGCCCGCACGGGCCGCTGCTGGCCTGGACCCAGGGGCACGGGGTGAGCAGAGGCGACGCGACCGTGCGCGCGCTGAAGCAGGCACTGGAGCTCCATGCGCGCAGGATGCTGCAGCTGTGGGCGCCGCTGCTGGCGTGGGCGATGCTGGCGCGCGGCGACATCGACGGCATCGTCGGCTATCGGGCCGAGTTGGTGGACCTGCCGGCCGGCGCGCTGCTCGCCGAGGAGGCCGGCATCGAGATCAGGACACTGGACGGCGGCCCGTTCGAGGCGTGCATCGACGCCCCGGCCGAGCGGCGCAGCTTCGTCGCCGCCCACCCGCGCGCGATCCCCGGGCTGCTCGCCCTCCTCCCTGACTGAGGAAAAATCCGCAGATATTGTGTGTCCTTCGTCGATGAGTTCCGCTCCCGTCCGACGTCTACTTAGAGGGTGCCGGAGACACGGCACCGTCGAGAGGAGCCGGACATGATGACCACGACCCAACTGGCGCAGGTGCTCTTCACGACCGCCCTGCAGCCGTCCGACGACCTGTCCCCGTACCAGATCCGCGAGGCCGTGGACGAGCGGCTGTGCGCGTGCGGCGGCGACCCGGCGTGGTGCGCGGCGTACGTGGCACAGGAGGCGGGCGACCACCCGGAGACGTACGTCGTACGCATGCGCTCGGCGCGGTGGCGGACGCCTACGCGTCGGCGCTGGCCGCCGCGTGAGCGCCGCTCAGCCCACGTTCACGAGCGCCCACACCGTGGCGACCAGCCCCACCACGGCCAGCCCGGTGCCGGTGAGCAGGAAGCGGCGCATCGGCACCTTGACCTCGTGGCGGCGGCACGACTCGAACCACAGCAGCGTCGCCAGCGACGCCCACGGCGTCACGACCGGGCCCACGTTGGTGCCGACCAGCAGGGCCAGCAGGCGGTCCTGGTCGGCGGCGGGGATGACCGCCTCGACCGCCGTATAGGCGGGCAGGTTGTTGATCACGTTGGACAAACCGGCGCCCACGGCGGCGGTGCGGTAGGGGTTGCCATCGGCGCCGATCAGCCACGTCATCAGGGTGGACATGCCGTGCAGGCTCAACGTCGGCACCACCAGGAACAGCCCCGTCACGAAGATCACGAGCTGCCAGGGGATCAGGCTCCACGTCAGGCGCTCGCGGGCGCGCAGCAGGAACGCGCCCAGCACGATCACGGCGGCCGCGGTGGCGGCCACGGCGACGTGCACCTCGAGCAGCAGTAAGGCGATGAACAGCAGGCATCCGGCCGACGCCGCGCCGAACAGCACCCGGTCGGCGACCGGCTCCAGCACCGGCGGCGTGTACCGAAGGTCCCGCCGCTCGCCCCGCCGCCAGTAGAACACCCACAGGAACACCATCGTCACGGCGATGGCGGCGATCTGGGGCGACCACATGCGGGCGGCGAACTCTTGGGCGTCGAGGCCGATCTTCTCCATGCCGAGGAGGTTCGTCAGGTTGGAGACGGGCAGCAGCAGGCTCGCCGTGTTGGCCAGCCAGATCGTGGTCATGGCCAGCGGCAGGGCGGCGATGCGGGCCTTGGGGGCCAGGGCGAGCATGACGGGGGTGAGGAGGACCGCCGTCGTGTCCAGGTTCAGAAATATCGTGACAAAAGATGCGAAAGCTACACAAAGAAAGAAAAGGGCGGCGTAATTGCCGCGGCCCAGCACCGCCATGCGCGCCGCGATGGCGTCGAAGACCTGGGCCTCCTTGGTGAGCTCGGCCACCACGATGATCGCGACCAGGAAGATCAGCAGGGGGCCGATCTCGTCCATGCTCTCGGTGGCCGCCTCCCAGGGCAGCAGCCCGGTCGCCACGAAGACCAGGCCCAGAAGCAGCAGCCCGATCCTGATCCAGTCGAGCACGCCAAGACGCCGCAACACGCGAACGATGATCGCACATAGCTTCGTCTTGCGGATGCCTCGGGAGGGTCGCCCTCGCCGCACTCCGGCTGGGGCCCTTTTGGGGGTGGAAAGGGCGGGTGCCCGCTGAGGCAGGACGGCAGGGTCCCACCGGAGGGTGGACGGCCGGCTCCCACGGGTGGTAGGGCGGATGCGGCGGCGTCCAACGGGCCGGGACAGCAGCGGTCCCACGCAGGTGAGGCCGATCCGGTCCCACGCAGGCCGGGCAGCCGGAGTACACGGGGCCGGGCGGATGGGGCTCCATGGGGGCGGATGGGGTTCGTCGGGGTGGGGCGGGTGGAATCATGGTCGGGCGGGTGAGCGAAGGGTGAGGCGCCGGACGGGGGCGCAGGCGCCTGTGGGAAGGGATACTGGGCGGCATGGCACGTGACGGCAGGCCGACCGACATCTTCGTCAGCTACTCCCCGGCCGACACGGCCTGGGCGACGTGGATCGCCTGGGAGCTCGAGGCGGCGGGCTACAAGACGATGATCCAGGCGTGGGACTTCGTGCCCGGCACCAACTTCATCGACTTCATGGACCGCGGCGTCAGCGAGGCCCAGCTGGTCGTGGCGGTGCTCTCGCGCAACTACCTGACCTCCCGGTACGGCCGGATGGAGTGGCAGGCGGCACTGCGGGCCGACCCGGACAACCCGTCCAACAAGCTCGTCACGATCCGGCTGGAGGACGTCCAGCTGGAGGGCCTGCTGTCCACGATCACCTGGGTCGACCTGCTCGGCGTCACCGACCCGGGCCAGGCCAGGGCGCTGCTGCTGGGCCGGGTCAGGGAGGCGCTGGCCGGGCGGGCGAAGCCGGAGTCGGCGCCGGCGTTCCCCGACGGGTCGTCCACCGTGCCGGCCGCCGCGCCGACGCTGCCGCCGCCGGCCGAGCGGGCCAGGGCGCGCCGCACGCCGGTCACGGCGCCGAAGTTCCCGCCCGCGGCGCGCCCGGACGGCGGGCGGGAGTCGGTCAGCGTGCTGCACATCGGCGGCCCCCGGTTCGGCCGGGGGCTTCCCGATCCCGGCGACCCGTTCACGCCGGAGGACATGCAGGCGCGGATCTGGGCGGATCTGACCGCCATGCAGGACCGGGGCATGCCCCGTCCCGACCTCATGGTCGTCAGCGGGGATCTGACGGAGTCCGGCAGCCTGGGGCAGTTCGGGCAGGCGACGCGGTTCGTCACCGACCTGCGGCTGCTGCTCGGGCTGGAGCCGCACCGGCTGGTGCTGCTGCCGGGGCCGCGCGACGTGACCAAGGCGGCCGCCAGCGCGTACTTCATGACCTGCGAGGCCGACGACGTGAGCCCGCAACCGCCTTACTGGCCGAAGTGGCGGCATTTCGCCGGGCTGTTCGGCGAGGTCTACCAGGGGCTGGACGACCGGGTGTTCGACGGCGGGCAGCCGTGGACGCTGTTCGAGGTGCCCGATCTGAGGGTGGTCGTGGCGGGGCTCAACTCGACGATGGCGATGAGCCATCTGGAGCGGGACGCGTACGCGCTGCTGGGCGAGGCGCAGGCGGCCTGGTTCGCCGAGCGGCTGCGCCCGTACGAGGAGACCGGGTGGCTGCGGCTCGGCGCTGTCGGGCACCCGCCGCGTGAGCTGCGGGACGCGCCGACGTTCGAGCGGCTGCTGGCCCACCGGCTCAACCTGGTCTTCCACGGCGGCTCCGGCGACGGCGGCGAGGGCCGGATCGCCGCGCCGCGCGCCGGCCGGCACCAGGTCGTCGAGATCACCCCGGACGGCCTGCGGGTGTGGCGGCCCGACGAGGGCGTGCCGGAGCCGGTGCCGCACACGTGGCGCGCCGCGCGGGCGACGTTCACCGGTGAGGCCGAGCCCGTCCCGCCGCCCGGGCCCAAGCCGGAAGAGCGCGAGGCGAGCCCCGTCGAGCTGCTGCTCGACCGCATCACCGAGGTGTGCGAGGCCCGGCACGAGCGGGCCAGGATCCGCAGGTTCGCCTCCCATCTCGTGGTCACCCACCCGGAGGACGGGTTCGTCCGGCAGACGATGATCGGCGCGCACGCCGGCGAGCTGACCGGCGAGGCGGTCGACGCCTTCGTCCGGCAGGCGCACGCCGCCGGCCTGGCCGCCGAGCTGGTCTACCAGGGCCCGCCCGCGCCCCGCGCGGTCCGCGACGACCTGATGCGCAAGGGGGTGCGGCTGCGCAGCTTCACCGAGTTCCAGGGCCTGCTCGACCTGACGGGATACGTCGCCGAGCAGACCGCCCGGCTGACGACCGACCGCCGCTACCCACCCGACCTGTACGTGCCGCAGCGTTACCGCGAGCTCGACCGGCCCGGCAGCCAGGTCAGAAACGGGCTGACCGACGAGCTGATGCGCCTGCTGGCCGCCGACCACGGCCGGTTCCTGCTGTTACTGGGCGACTTCGGCCACGGCAAGACGTTCGCGCTGCGCGAGCTGGCCCGCCGCATCCCCGCCGAGCTGCCGCACCTGACGCCGATCTTCATCGAGCTGCGCGCCCTGGACAAGGCGCACTCGGTGGACGCGCTGGTGGCGGCGCACCTGGCGAGCCACGGCGAGGAGTTCATCGACCTCAAGGCGTTCCGCTACCTGCTGCGGCAGGGGCGGATCGTGCTGCTGTTCGACGGGTTCGACGAGCTGGTGACCCGCCTGACGTACGACCGGGCCGCCGACCACCTGGCCACGCTGCTGTCGGCGGCCGAGGACAAGGCGAAGATCGTGGTGGCCAGCCGCACCCAGCACTTCAAGTCGCACAGCCAGGTGCTGACCTCGCTCGGAGAGATGGTGGGGGTGCTGCCGCAGCGGCGGGTGCTCAGCGTCGAGGACTTCACGCACGACCAGATCCGCTCCTACCTCGCCAACCGGTTCGACGACGGCGACGAGGCCAAGGCGCGCATGTCGCTGATGGGCGAGATCAAGGACCTGCTCGCGCTCGCGCAGAACCCGCGCATGCTCAGCTTCATCGCCGACCTCGACGCCGACCGGCTGCGCACGGTGGCCGGGGCCCGGCACACGATCAGCCCGGCGCTGCTGTACGAGGAGATCCTCGGCTCGTGGCTGGCCTTCGAGGAGCGGCGGGCCAAGGTCCCCGGCTCGGCCGCCGCGCTCAGCACCGACGAGCTGTGGCGGGTGGTGACGCTCCTCGCCCTGCGGCTGTGGGAGACCGGGGAGTCGCTGCTGGGCGTGGACGAGCTGACCGAGATCGGCGAGACGCTGACCGACCTGGCCGGCGGGCAGCTGTCGGCGGCGCACGCCGCGCACGCGATGGGCTCGGGCAGCCTGTTGGTGCGGACCGAGGAGGGGATGTTCGGGTTCATCCACGCCTCGGTGATGGAGTGGCTGATCGCCCGGCACATCGCCCGGGACGACCTCGCGCCGCTGTCGCGCCGGCCGCTGTCGGCGCTCACGGTGGAGTTCCTGTGCGACCTGGCCGATATGCGGGCGCTGCGCGCGTGGGTGGCCGATCCGCCCGCCGACGACGTCTCCAGAGCCAACGCCGTCAAGATCGCGGCCAGGCTCCGCACCCCCGCCCGCGCCGACCTGCGCGGCGCGAACCTCAAGGGCGAGGACCTGTCGGCCAGAGACCTGCGGGAGGTCGACCTGACCGGCGCCGACCTGTCCGAGGCCACGCTCGCCGGCACGAACCTGTCCAGGGCCGTCCTGCGTGAGGCCAGGCTCGTGGGGGCGCGGCTGGACGGTGCCGTGCTCACCGGGGCCGACCTGACCGGCGCCGACCTGTCGGGGGCGCGGCTGGCGCAGGTGGACATGAGCGACGTGGCCGTCGAGGGCGCCCGCTGGCACCGGGCGTCGCTGATCAACGTGACCGGCACGCTGCCGCACCTGCACGGCGCGGCCGTGGTGCCGGGGCAGCAGGTGGAGGTGGAGTTCGCGCCGGCCGGGATCGGCGTCCCGTACGGCTACCACTTCCAGACCAGCCGCCTGCCGGAGCCGATCGCGTACAGCCCCGACGGCGCCACCCTCGCCATCGGCAACGAGGACGGTGGCGTGCTGCTGTGCGTCGGCGGCGCGCCCGTGCGCACGCTGCAGGGCCACGGGGGCCGCGTCTACGCCGTCACCTTCGCGGGCGACCTGCTGGCCACGGGCGCGAGCGACGGCACCGTGCTGCTGTGGGACGCCCTCACCGGCGAACGGCTGCGCACGCTCACGGGCCACCCCGACGGCGTCTGGCCGGTCCGCCTCAGCCCCGACGGCGATCTGGTGGCGGCGGGCGGCGGCGACGGCCTCGTCCGGGTGTGGGAGACGGCCACCGGGCGGCCGGTCCACGAGCTGGAAGGGCACCAGGCGCCCGTCTACACGGCGGCGTTCGGCCGTTCGACGCTCGTGACGGGCGACTCGGCGGGCGCGGTGCGGGTCTGGGACCTGGAGTCGGGGCGGGTGCGGCGGACGCTCGACGGGCACCGGGGCAGCGTCTACCGCGCCGTGCCCAGCCCCGACCGCCGGCTGCTGGCGACCGGCGACGAGGCCGGCACCGTCCGCCTCTGGGACACCTCGACGTGGGAGCTCCTGCACACCCTCACCGGGCACGCGGGCAGCGTCTACTGCGTGGCGTTCGCGTCCGACGGGTCGCTGCTGGCCACCGGCGACACGGCCGGCGCCGTACGCCTGTGGGACCCGGCCGGGCAGGCGCTCGGCACGCACACCACGCACGCGGCGGCCGTCTACCAGGTGACGTTCAGCCCCGACGGGCAGGTCCTCGCGAGCGGCGACTCCGGCGGCGTGGTGCGGCTGCAGGCCGTCGGCGGCGAGCGGCTCCAGCAGGCCGGGGGCGGGCAGCGGGTCGAGCTGGCCGGACACCGCAGCTCGGTGTGGCCGTTCGTGTTCCGGCCCGACGGCCGGCAGCTGGCCACCAGCAGCAACGACGGCACCGTGCGCCTGTGGGACCCGGACACGGGCCAGTGCCAGCGGGTGCTGCGCGGGCACGGGCGGCGCATCTCGTCGGTGCGGTTCAGCGCCGACGGGTCGATGCTGGCGACCAGCGGCAACGACGGCGTCGTCCGCGTGTGGGAGCCGCGCACGGGACGGCGGCTGCGGGAGTTCAGCGGCACCTCCGACCGGCTGATCTCGGCCCTGTTCTCCCCCGCCGGGCCGGTGCTGGCCACCTCCAGCAACGACGGCGGCGTGCACTTCTGGAACGCCACGACCGGCGACTACGAGCGCGAGCTCAACGCCGAGACCGACCACGTCTGGGCCGAGGCGTTCAGCCCGGACGGCAACATGCTGGCCACGGCCAACGACGACGACAGCGTCAGGATCTGGTACCGCCCGACCGGCAGGCTGGCCGCCAACCTCATGGACCACCGCGGACGGGTGCGGTCGATCGCGTTCAGCCCGGACGGCGCGTACGTCGCCACGGGCTGCGACGACAAGCTCGTCCGCATCTGGCACGTGGCCTCCGGCGGCCGGGTGGCGATCCTGGAGGGGCACACCGACCGCGTCTACTCGGTGGCCTTCTCCCCTTCGGGCCGCCATCTGGCCACCGCGAGCAACGACGGCCGGGCCATGGTGTGGGAGCTGCGCCCGGGACAGCACTGGCAGCGGCAGCCCGTGTACACCCTGGACGGGCACTCCGGGCGGCTGTGGAGCGTGGCGTTCGACGCCTCCGGCCAACGGCTGGCCACCGGGGGCGACGACCTGATGGTGCGGGTGTGGGACGCCGCGAGCGGGCGGCAGCTGCACGCGCTGGCCGGGCACGCCCGCCGGGTGTGGTCGGTCGCCTTCAGCCCCTCCTCCGACCTGCTGGCAAGCGCGGGCGACGACGGCGTGGTGATCCTCTGGGAGGGGGCCGAGCGGCGGGCGACCCTGCTGGGGCTGCCGGAGGGGTGGGCGGCGCTGGCGCCCGACGGCCGTTACAAGATCCAGGGCGAGCCGGGCGGGCAGTTCTGGCACGTCATCGGGATGTCGCGGTTCGAGCTCGGGGAGCTGGATCCTTACCTGACGGGGGTGCGGCCGGTGGCGCTCGACTCGCCTTTCTAGTACACCTCGATGCGGTCCAGGCTGATCACGGTGCCGTCGGAGGCGGGGTTCTTCTCCCCTGTGACGCGGACCCGCAGCGTGTGCGGGCCCGCCGGCAGGACGGGGCTCACGTAGTTGAGCTCTTCGCCGACGCGAATGGCGCTGTAGAGGTCCACGCGCTGCTCGGGGCCGCCGTCGATGGAGATGGCCGCGATGCCGTTGCCGGCGTCGCGCACGCTCAGCAGCGCGACCCGCGTGCCGGTGAAGCGGATCGTCGCGGTGGCGCCCGCCTGGCCGCTCCAGTGGTCGTTGCCCCAGAAGCACTGGGTGCCGCACTGGGAGCCGGACTGCCAGGCGCCCGCGTACGCGACCTGCGCGTCGGTGTCGTTGATCACCGACGTGGCGGCGCCGGGATCGCCGGAGGGCAGCTGCTGGGTGGATCCGGCGCCGCGCGGGCGGCCGAAGTTCGGGGTGCCGTCGGCGTTCCAGGTGAACTTCTGCACGCGGGCGGTGCGGAAGGCGTACGTGTAGACGTCGGTGTTCTTCGCGTGGTAGGCGATCCAGTCCTCGGTGCCGTCCGGCGAGCGGAAGAACGAGTGGTGCCCCGGCCCCCACACGCCGGTGGCGTCGTTGCGCGCGAACACCGGCCCGGCGTGCTGCGTCCAGTTGGCCGCCACCATGGGGTCCTTGCCGTTCGCGATGCTCTTCATCCAGAGCTGGTAATCGGGCTTGCCGGTGTCGCACGTCGAATATGTCAGGAATGTCCTGCCGTTGCGGTAGAGCGGCGTGGGCCCTTCTCGCACCTCGGTGCAGCCGCCGCTCGCCGGAATGGCCACCCGGCCGCCCGTGACCGTCCACGGATTGCTCATGCGGGCGATGTAGAGCTGCGCGGGGCCGCCCTGGCCGCGGCCCGGGCCGCTCCAGACGAAGTACGACTGCCCGTTGTGGGTGATGGGCTCGCCGTCGATGGCGTATTCGCCGAAGTCGGCGATCTTGGCTTTGAAGGAGTACGGGCCCATCGGGTCGTCGCCGGTGGACTCCAGGACGTACATGCGGTGGTTGGCGTCGACGCCGTCGGAGGCCGTGTAGTAGATGTACCAGCGGGATCCGACGTGGCGGAAGGCGGGCGCCCACATCTGCTTGTTGCGGCTGGGGTCGCCGTCGCGCCAGACGACCTGCTCGGGTGCGACCAGGAGGGTGGCGAGGCTGGGGGACTTCCAGACGCCGATCCGGTCGCCGCGGGTGGTGGCCACGTAGTAGTTGCCGTCGTGGTACATCAGGCTGGGGTCGGCGCTCGGGTTGACCGGGTTCCTGAACGTCTGCGTGAGATCGGCGGCGGCCGCCGGCCCCGGCCCGGCCACGGTGCTCAGGGCGACGGCCACGAGGGCACACCACAGCGTCAAGCGCGGCATCAACGGTCCTTCCCCATCCTGTCGGGCGATCTTTCCGATGGTCACGGATGAACGTCATGCTCGTCAACGGCGGGAATGTGCGACAGTCACCCCTGGAGTCCCGCGACTGTGGAAAGATCCATGCCTAGATCGTTTCGATGAAGCCGAGCATCGCGAAGGGATCTCACATGGCTACCTGCCGGGAGTCGCGCTCGTGACCGGTGAGCGCGACTTCGCACCGAAGCCCGGCGAGCGGCGTTCCGACGGGCGGTCGCGGGCCGTCAAGGTCGCGGTCGTGCTGGTCGGCGTGGTCAATCTGGCGGCGGCCGGGGTCCTGATCGGCGTCCCGGGCTTCCAGACCACGCTCGACGCCGTCCCCGGCCCGGCCGAGGGCCGTACCACGCCTCCCGCGGCGGCCCTCACCCGCAGCCCCGCGGCCACTCCGGTCCCGCTTTCGCCGAACTCCGGCACCCCCGCCCCCAGCGCACCGGCTGCGAGCGCGCCCGTCCGCCCCGCTCCGACCCCCACCGCACCGCCGTCGAGCGCCGGCGTCCCGACGACCCCGGGGGCGGTCCAGCCCCAGGGCGCGGCGCGGACGGCCCCGGTACGGGGGCCACGAGCCCGCTCCGTGCGCCCGCAGGCGGTCCGCCCGAGGAAGAAGACCGTGGTGATCGACACCGTCGAGACCGGCCTCACGAGCCCGCCGGCCTCCTCCCCCACCGGGACGCCGGCCTCCTCCCCCACCGGGACGCCGGCGACCTCCCCCACCGGGACCCCCGCGGCGTCCCAGCCCACGTCGGCCGCCCAGCGCCGGAGCGGGCGACCGTCCGGCCGGGCGCCGAGGAAGGTGACCGAGCCCCCGCACGACGACGCCGCCGAGACGGACGACTAGCCGCCGGAGCTTCGGACCCGCCCTCCGGCGTGGCCCTCAGCCGCGGGCGGCCCGGCTGAGCAGGTCGTCCCACACGTCGCTCACCCGCGCGTCCAGCTCCTCGAGCGAGCCCTCGTTCGGGATGACGATGTCGGCGACCGCCAGCCGGTCTTCCCGGCTCGCCTGCGCCGCGATGCGGGCCTTGGCGTCGGCCTCGGCCATCCCCCGGTGCGCGGCCAGCCGTCTGATGCGCACCTCGTCGGCCGCGTCGACGACGATGACCACGTCGTACATCGGCGCCAGCTTGTTCTCGGCCAGCAGGGGCACGTCGTAGACGACGATCGCGTCGTCGGCCGCCTCCGCCTGCAGCTGGGCCACCCGCTCCCCAACCAGCGGATGGACGATCGCGTTGAGCGAGCCCAGCTTCTCGGAGTCGGCGAAGACGAGGGAGCCGAGCTTCTCCCGGTTGAGTGAGCCGTCCGGATGGAGCACCTCGTCGCCGAACGCGGCCACCACCCGTGCCAGACCGGCCGTGCCGGGCTCGACCACCTCACGCGCGATCTTGTCGGCGTCGATCACGACGGCTCCCCTGGCCGCCAGCCGCTTGGACACCTCGCTCTTGCCGGAGCCGATGCCGCCGGTGAGCCCAATCTTCAGCACCGCAAAAGCCTACCGAAGGGTATGGAGTCATCATCAAGGTATGACGACCACGATCCTACGGGTGGCGCACGAGCAGGCCGCGGCGGCCGGCGACGACTGGGTGGGGCCGCAGCACGTCGTGCTCGCGCTGCTCGCCGGCGACTCGATCGCCGCCCGCGTGCTCACCGAGGCCGGGCTCGACCGGGACAAGGCGCTGGAGTGCCTGCGTCACGAGGCGAGACCGGGCCACGGGGTGGGCGGCTTCGCCAACCCGGCCTTCCACAAGCTGGAGGGCATCGCCACGGGCCTGGCGCTCGCCGCCGGTCACCGGAGCCCGGCGCCGGAGCACTGGCTGCTCGCGCTGGCGTACGACGCCCGGGACAGGGAGGCGACGCCGCTGCACGTGTTCGGCCTGGACCCGGCCAGGGTGGTGGAGGCGCTGCGCGCGCACGGCGTGCAGGCGCCGCCGATCGACCCGCCCGTCCATGTCCCGTGGCGCGGCGGCCACCAGATCGTCGTGCCCGCGTCCAGGCTTCGGCCGCTGCTCGACCGGCTCAACGCCGAGCACCCGGCGGGCTCGGAGTGGCGGTGGGGCTGGAACTGGGTTGACGACGACATGGCCCGCGCCGTGATCATCGCTGAGGAGGGGATCGATCTGGCAGCCTACGCAGGTGGACCATCATCAGGTGATCGTCCATCCGCTCGCGATGCGTCTCCCGATAGCCCAGGCGGCGGTAGAGCCGGAGATTGGCGTCCGACAGGTGACCGGTGAACAGGTCGAACGCCGTGGCCTCCGGCACCTGCTCGTGCAGCGCGGTCAGCAGGGCCGTGCCCAGCCCCTGACCCTGCCGGTCGGGCGCGACGACGAGCCGGCCGACCAGGCAGGTGGTGCCGGACATCTGACCGCGCACCGCGCCGACGATGCGCCCCGCGTCGAGCGCCTTGAGCACGACGGCGGTCTCGATGACCTTGCGCAACTGCTCCAGCGACTCCACGAGCGGCGGGATGTACGGATCGCCGTACAGCTGGGCCTCGCTCACGTACGCCGCCCGCTGCACGGTGAGGATCTCCCCCGCGTCCGCCGCCACCGCCCGTTCGATCGTCACCCGCAGCACCCTATCGGGCGGACGCGGCCCCGGCGCGCTTGTCCGCCCGCCGGGTAAGGCCTTCCCCCCGTCAGCGGACGATGCGGAAGAACGCCCGGACTCCCTCGACGAGCGTGTCCGGCGCCGCCATGGTGAGCATGCGGCTCGGGCTGTGCGCCTCGCCCCAGTACACGATGTCGTTCTTGCGCTCGGCGATCCGCCGCAGCACCAGTCCCCACCGCAGCACGAGTCCCCGCCGCAGCGCAAGTCCCGTCACAGCGGAAGTCCGGCCACGTCACCCGGATTCGCCGCGTCACCTGATCCGTCGTTGACGCGGCCCGTTTGGCGACTGCACAGCCCCTCACGACCTGTACCCCCACAGGACGCGAAAAGCCCCGCACGTCGCCGTGCGGGGCTTTCACGATGGGCCTAGGGCCTCAAGGTCAGCTCTGGCCGCCCGCGAGCTTCTCGCGAAGGGCCGCGAGCGCCTCGTCAGAGGCGAGCGCGCCGCTGGCGGGAGCCGACGAGGAGCCGCCCTGCGGAGCCTGGGTCTCGCCGCTGTAGGACGAGGGCGCGGCGTCGCCGGCCTCGGCCTCGGCCTTGCGGGCCTCCTCGATCTGCTTCCTGTGGGCCTCGAAGCGCTGCTGGGCCTCGGCGTACTGCCGCTCCCACTCCTCGCGCTGCTTGTCGAAGCCCTCGAGCCACTCCCCGGTCTCCGGGTCGAAGCCCTCGGGGTAGATGTAGTTGCCCTGCTCGTCGTAGGTGGCCGCCATGCCGTAGAGCGTCGGGTCGAACTCGACCTCGGCGCCCACGCCCTCGTTGGCCTGCTTCAGCGAGAGGCTGATGCGACGACGGTCGAGGTCGATGTCGATGATCTTGACGAAGATCTCGTCGCCGACCTGGACGACCTGCTCCGGGATCTCCACGTGGCGCTCGGCCAGCTCGGAGATGTGGACCAGGCCCTCGATGCCCTCCTCGACCCGGACGAACGCGCCGAACGGCACCAGCTTGGTGACGCGGCCCGGCACGACCTGGCCGATCTGGTGGGTGCGGGCGAACTGCTGCCACGGGTCTTCCTGGGTGGCCTTGAGCGACAGGGAGACGCGCTCGCGCTCCATGTCGACGTCGAGGACCTCGACCGTGACCTCCTGGCCCACCTCGACGACCTCGGACGGGTGGTCGATGTGCTTCCAGGACAGCTCGGACACGTGGACCAGGCCGTCGACCCCGCCGAGGTCGACGAAGGCGCCGAAGTTGACGATCGAGGAGACGACGCCCTTGCGGACCTGACCCTTCTGCAGGGTGTTGAGGAACGTCTGGCGAACCTCGGACTGCGTCTGCTCGAGCCAGGCGCGGCGCGACAGGACCACGTTGTTGCGGTTCTTGTCGAGCTCTATGATCTTCGCCTCGAGCTCGCGGCCGACGTACGGCTGCAGGTCGCGGACACGGCGCATCTCGACCAGGGAGGCCGGGAGGAAGCCGCGCAGGCCGATGTCGAGGATGAGACCACCCTTGACGACCTCGATGACGGTGCCGGTGACGATGCCGTCCTCGTCCTTGATCTTCTCGATCGTGCCCCAGGCGCGCTCGTACTGGGCGCGCTTCTTGGACAGGATCAGGCGACCCTCCTTGTCCTCCTTCTGGAGAACCAGGGCCTCGACGTGTTCGCCGACCTCCACGACGTCAGCCGGGTCGACATCGTGCTTGATCGAAAGCTCGCGCGAGGGGATGACACCCTCGGTCTTGTAGCCGATATCGAGAAGGACCTCGTCTCGATCGACCTTGACGACGGTGCCCTCAACAATGTCACCGTCGTTGAAGTACTTGATGGTCTCGTCGATCGCGGCGAGGAAGGCTTCCTCGGACCCGATGTCGTTGACCGCTACCTGCGGGGTGCTCGAGGTGGCCTCAGTGCTGGACGTCATGTGTGGAATTGCTCCGAACGCGGACAGGATGTCGATGTGGCGGATGCGCGGCAGGCCCTCTTCCGCATCAAGCCGAGGAATTACGACATCGACGTGACCGAGCGCGAGCCCGCTCCGTCTGAGGCGCGCGCGAGCCCACAGCGCAGCGATCAGCATATGAGACCTGGGGCACGGGGTCAATCCGGGGAGCGGTCAGTACGCGATGACCTGGAGCCCTCGCTTGGCGATGATATTACCTCTTAGATTCCCCGGTATGGAGATCCGGTCGGGGTCCCCGTCGGAGACGTAGCGCTCGCCAGGGTGCTTGTCCAGCCATTCCAGCCAGTGTTGCGAGCACCACTTGCGGCACTCGCCCTTCTTGCCGTTGCTCTGGATGCGCTGGATCGCCCCGGGGTCGAATTTTTTCGCGTAGGGCGAAAGCGACGGCTCGGCTCCCGCGAGGAACACGCCGGCGAAATCATACCGTGTCCCGTCCCAAGATCCGCGCCGCGCGACCTTCTTGCCGTGCGGCATCGCCCCGTACGGCAGCGCCATCGTCCTGGACGGCGGCACCCCGAGTTTCTTGAGCAGCCGCTCTAACCGGACGATCTGCTCGCGGACCTTCTTCTTCTTGAGCGCGCGCAGATTGGGGTGGCCCCAGGTGTGGTTGGCCACCTCGTAGCCGTGGTCGACCAGCCATCGCACGGCGGCCGCCTGGGACGCCTCGTCGCGCAGCCCGAACGGCTCCTTGTTGATCCAGAACGTGGCGACCGGCCGGAACCCCGGATGGCGTGCGGCCACCTCCTGGATCACCGCCACGGCGGTGTCCGGCGCGGGGTTGCCGCTCGCGTCCAGCGCGAAGTGGCTGTGATGCCCGTCGTCGAACGTCAGCACGACGGGGAACTTGCCGGCCGGCACCCGGATGTCGCCGATGGCGAACTCCCTGGCGGTGATCGGCACGTATCCCTTCTTCGCCAGCTTCTCCAGCTCCGCCCTCAGTTGGTCGGGCGTCCGGTCGAGTGAGGCCATCCGTTTGCGGACGATCCGGTGGTACATCAGGATCGGCACCCGCCCGAGCTCGTTGGCGCGCACCTGCCTGGCGAACTCGGGCGTGGCCACGATGCCGGGCGGCGGGCCGACCGGGGTCAGGCTGGGCTGCGGAGTGCTCTCCTCGGTCTTCGCCCGGACCGGCGGCCCGGCATGCGGCCGGACCGGGGACGGCATGAGGCTCAACCCGATGATGGCCACGGTGACCACGACGACGTTCGCGAGACCGATGATCCGCGTGAGCGACGCTGACGTGCGCACACAACTCCCGTGCCGCTCGGGGAAAAAGACACTTCAGGGTAGTGCACGTTGTTGACGCTGATGGCGTGCGAAGGAGTCGGACACAGCCTCGGGGCGCGACGCGGAATGCCGCGTCGCGCCCCGAGGCCGGGGTCAGTGCCCGGCGTCCTCCCAGGTGCGCCCGACGCCCACGGAGACCTCCAGCGGGACCCGCAGGTGGTAGGCGGCGTTCATCTGGTCGCAGACGAGTTGCGTGAGCTGCTCCAGCTCCCCGGGCGCCACCTCGAACACGAGCTCGTCGTGGACCTGCAGCAGCATCCGGGAGGCCAGCCCCTCCTCGCGCATCGCCTGGTGGACGTTGAGCATGGCGACCTTGATGATGTCGGCGGCCGAGCCCTGGATGGGGGCGTTGAGCGCCATCCGCTCAGCCATCTCGCGGCGCTGACGGTTGTCGCTGGTGAGGTCGGGCAGGTAGCGGCGGCGCCCCATGATCGTCTCGGTGTAGCCGTCGCTGCGGGCCTGGGCCACGATGGCGTGCAGGAAGTCGCGCACGCCGCCGAATTCCTGGAAGTATTCCTCCTTCAGCGCCCGCGCCTCGGACACCGCGATGTTGAGCTGCCCGCTCAGCCCGAAGTCGGACAGGCCGTAGGCGAGGCCGTAGTTCATCGCCTTGATGCGGGCCCGCAGCTCGCCGTCGATCTGCTCGGGCGGCAGGTTGAACACACGGGCCGCGGTGGCCTGGTGGAAGTCGTGGCCGGACTCGAAGGCGGCGATCAGCGACTCGTCGCCCGACAAGTGGGCCATGATGCGCAGCTCGATCTGGCTGTAGTCGGCCGTCAGGAGCGTCTCGTAACCCTCGCCGACGACGAAGCCCTGCCGGATGCGGCGGCCCTCGGCGGTGCGGATCGGGATGTTCTGCAGATTGGGCTTCTCCGAGGAGAGGCGGCCGGTGGCGGCGATGATCTGGTTGAACGTGGTGTGGATGCGGCCGTCGTCGCCGATCTCCTTGATCAGGCCCTCCACCGTGGTGCGCAGCTTCTGCTGGTCGCGGTGGCGCAGCATGATCGTGGGCAGCTCGTGGTCGGTCTGGGTGGCGAGCCAGGCGAGCTGGTCGGCGTCGGTGCTGTAGCCGGTCTTGATCTTCTTGGTCTTGGGCAGGTTGAGCTTGGTGAAGAGGATCTCCTGCAGCTGCTTGGGCGAGCCCAGGTTGAACTGCTCGCCGACCGAGCGGTGGGCCTCCTCCACCGCGTGCTTGACCGCGGCGCCGAACTCGGCCTCCAGGCCGGCGAAGTATTCGCTGTCGACGGCGATGCCCGCGCGCTCCATCTCGGCCAGCACGTGCAGCAGCGGCAGCTCGACGTCGCCGAGCAATTGCGTGCCGCCGCGGCCGGCGAGGAAGCTCTCGAGGGAGTCGGCCAGCTCGCGGACGGCGTGGGCGCGCAGCGCGAGGTCCTTGGCCGGGGCGTCCTCGTCGTCGCCGAACAGCGCGGCCTGCCCGTTGGACTCCTCCTCGGCCCGCAGGTCGCGGTGGAGGTAGCGGCGGGCGAGGTCTTCCAGCGCGAAGGTGCGCTGCCCGGGCATCGCCAGGTAGGCGGCCAGGGCGGTGTCGCAGGCGAGGCCGCGCAGCTCCATGCCCTGCGCCCACAGCGCCAGGATGGGGCCCTTGGCGTCGTGGACGGCCTTGGGCCTGGTCTCGTCGGCCAGCCAGGCCCGCAGGGCGGTCTCGTCGGCCTCGGTGAGCTTGACGGGGTCGATGTAGGCGGCGGCGCCGCCGGGCGGGGCGACGGCGATGCCCTCGATGCGGCCGGTGCCGCTGCCGTAGACGCCCTTGAAGGCGAGCCCGGCGCGGCCCTCGGGCAGCGCGGCCAGCCAGCCGGCGACGCGGTCGGGGCCGAGCAGCACGGTCTCGACCTCGAAGCCCTGGTCGGGCTCGCGCTCGCCGGTGCCGAGCACCTTGAACACCCGCTCGCGCAGCTCGCCGCGGATCTGCAGGCTGTCGAACAGCTTGTTGACCTCTTCGCGGTCCCAGGCGCCCTGCGTGAGGTCGTCGAGCTCGACGTCGAGCGGGACGTCACGCAGCAGCTCGGTGAGCCGCCGGTTCATCAGCACCTGGGCGACGTGCTCGCGGAGCTTGTCGCCGACCTTGCCCTTGACCTCGTCGACGCGGTCGATCAGCGCGGTCAGCGAGCCGTATTCGCGCACCCACTTGGCCGCGGTCTTCTCCCCGACGCTGGGGATGCTCAGCAGGTTGTCGCTGGGGTCGCCGCGCAGCGCCGCGAAGTCGGGGTATTGAGCCGGGGTCAGGCCGTATTTCTCCTCGACCGCCTCGGGCGTGAACCTCGTCATGTCACTGATGCCGCGCCGCGTCATCAGGACGGTGACCTGCTCGTCGACCAGCTGCAGCGTGTCGCGGTCGCCGCTGACGATCAGGACGTTCATCCCCTGCGCGGAGGCGCGGGTGGCGAGCGTCGCGATGAGGTCGTCGGCCTCGAAGCCCGGCTTGGACAGGCGCGGGATCCGCAGGATGTCGAGCAGCTCGAAGATGAGCTGCATCTGACCGCGGAAGTCTTCGGGGGTCTCGCTCCTGTTGGCCTTGTAGTCGGAGTATTCCTCATGGCGGAACGTCGGCTCCGACCTGTCGAAGGCCACCGCCACGTGGGTGGGCTGCTCGTCGCGCAGGACGTTGGTCAGCATCGAGGTGAACCCGTAGACCGCCTCGGTGTGCTGACCGTCGGTGGTCATCAGGTTGGCGTCCTTGAGCGCGAAGAACGCGCGATAGGCCAGGGAATGCCCGTCGAGCAGCAACAGGCACGGGCGGCTGGGGGTCACTTCACTCTTCGGCACACCCGCAGCCTAGTCTGCGTCTGCGACAGAAAACCTGAGCTCGGAAGAGTGGAGACGTCCCTTTGACGCAGACCAACCCCCTGGACCTCCCCGTGCTGACGGGCATGCACGAGGGCACGCTCGCCGACCGGATGGGCATCGAGTTCCTCGAGGCCGGCCCGGAGCGGGTCGTGGGCCGGATGCCGGTCGAGGGCAACACCCAGCCCTACGGCGTGCTGCACGGCGGCGCCTCGGCGGTGCTCGCCGAGACGCTGGGCTCGGTGGCGGCGGCCATCCACGCCGGTCCCGACCGCATCGCCCTGGGCATCGAGATCAACGCCACCCACCACCGCGCCGCGTCGTCGGGTCACGTCACGGGCGTCGCGACCAGGTTGCACGCCGGTCGCACTTTGGCGACGTACGACATCGAGATCACCGATGAGCAGGGACGACGCGTCTGCACCTCCCGCCTCACGTGCATGCTGCGCGACCGCTGACCCTACGGTCACTTACGACGAAGCTTTGCGCAGCGCCCCCCGGGTCGCTACGGTTGTCCGAACGCGAGCCCACAGGGACAGACGGCCCCGCGCATGCGGGGGTGTTCCGGGCGAGCCCGCGGGAGGCCCAGTAGAAAACGTGTACCGGCCCCGCGCACGCGGGGATTCCGCTCTGCACGGCCCCAAAGGCCCCCCGCGGGCTCGTCAATATTTTCGTAAAATCGTTACGGCTTCGTTTCCGCCGGCGGCCAGGCGTCTCGGCTCATTTAGCCCCTGACCTGGCGTGTTGTTTGCTCACATGAGTGACACGCAGTTGTCACTAATTGGTGACGAACGATACTGAACCGGGCGTAGCCAGAATAAGCTCCCGCCATTGCATCCCAGTTGTGCCTGCGATGCGCGCGTGTCGAGATGGAGGGGCACAACCCCGCCTTGACCTAACTTTGAGGGAGCACCATTGCGCAGAGCCGTGATCGCGTTCACGGCCTTCCTGGGTGGACTCGTCTTCCTGCTCGCCGGACCCGCCAACGCGGGTCCCGTCGATTGTGAGCAGGGACTGAGGGGGACACTCCGACTCCAAGGCCAGCCAGTGAACGGCGTCAAAATCGCCGTGACCACCGAGGGCGGACAACCCGTCCAGGAGGTCACCACCAACGCTCAAGGCGCCTGGGACGTCGAGGTCGAACAACCAGGCAAGTACAAGGTCACCTTGGACGTCGGCACCCTTCCGCAGAACGCCGAGATCCGCGGCGGCAACAACACCCGCACGCCGACGGTGTACGAGGGCAACTGCTCCGCCGTCCTGTTCGCGCTGCAGCCCAAGGGTGCCCCCGGACAGCCGCAGCAGCAGGACACCGGCGGTGAGAGCTCGTTCTGGACGCGGGCCGCGCAGCTCACGTTCGAGGGCTTCAACCTGGGCCTGATCATCGCCCTGGCCGCGCTCGGTCTGTCGCTCATCTACGGCACGACCGGCCTGACCAACTTCGCCCACGGCGAGCTGGTCACGCTCGGCGCGATCCTCGCCTACGGATTCAACGTGGGCCTAGGACTCCATCTGATCCCCGCCGCGATCCTCGCCGTCCTGGTGGCGGGCGCGCTCGGCTACGGACAGGACCGCTTCTTCTGGGGCCAACTGCGCAGACGCGGCACCGGCATCATCGCCATGATGATCATCTCGATCGGCGTGGCGCTCTTCCTCCGCTACGTCATGTTGATCTTCTTCGGCGGCGAGAACGAGGCCTTCGCGCAGTACACTGCGCAGCCGGGCGTCGAGGTCGGCCCGATCACGGCCGCCCCCAAGAACTTCGTCGCCATGGGCATCGAGCTCGCCGTGCTGGTCATCGTCGGCTTCGCGCTGCTGCGCACCCGCACCGGCAAGGCGGCCCGCGCCGTGGCCGACAACCCCGCGCTGGCGGCCTCGTCCGGCATCAACGTCGACCGGGTGATCCGGATCATCTGGACGCTGGGCGGCGCCATCGCCGCGCTGGCCGGCGTCATGCTGGGGCTCTCGCAGAGCCTGAAGTACACGATGGGCCAGGAGATCCTGCTGCTCATCTTCGCCGGCGTGACGCTCGGCGGGCTCGGCACCGCGTTCGGCGCTCTGGTCGGATCCCTGGTGGTGGGCCTGTTCATCCAGGTCTCCACACTGTGGGTGCCGCCGGAGCTCAAGAGCGTCGGCGCGCTGGTGGTGCTCATCATCGTGCTCCTGGTCCGGCCTCAGGGCATCCTGGGCCGCCGTGAGCGGATCGGCTGATCGGGGGAGGATCAGAATGGACTGGATCACGATCATCAGCACCACCCTCAAGGCCGCTATCAACGTGGAGACGGTGCTGTACGCGCTGGCCGCGATCGGCATCAACATCCACTTCGGCTACACCGGCCTGCTCAACTTCGGTCAGGCCGCGTTCATGGGCGTGGCCGGCTACGGGCTGGCCGTCACCGTCACCGTCCTGGGGTTGCCCTTCTGGGTCGGCATCTTCGTCGGCCTGGCGGCGGCGGTGCTCCTGGCGCTCCTGATGGGCATCCCGACGCTGCAGCTGCGCGCCGACTACCTCGCCATCGTCACCATCGCGGCGGCCGAGATCATCCGGCTCATCTTCCGCTCCGTGGCGTTCAAGGACGTCTTCGGCGGCTCCGACGGCCGGCGCGGCTTCTCCGAGGGCTTCCACGCCCTCAGCCCCTTCCCCGAAGGCGAGTACGGCTTCAACCTCGGCCCGATCCCGATCTTCTTCCCTCACTGGCAGCTGTGGGTGATGGTCGTCGGCTGGGCGCTGATCGCCCTGTGCTGCGGCATCGTCTACCTGCTGATGAAGAGCCCGTGGGGACGCGTGCTCAAGGCCATCCGCGAGGACGAGGACGCCGTGCGGAGCCTGGGCAAGAGCGTCTTCTCGTACAAGATGCAGTCGCTGGTCCTGGGCGGCGTCATCGGCTGCCTCGGCGGCTTCATCTACGGCCTGGCCGCCGGCTCCGTCCAGCCGGACGTGTTCGGCACCGAGACGACGTTCTACCTCTACACGATGGTCATCCTCGGCGGCGCCGCCCGCGTGCTCGGCCCCGTCGTGGGCGCGATGGTGTTCTGGGTGCTGCTCGTCCTGATCTACAACACGCTCGCCGAGGCGGTCGGCTCGGGCTACATCACCTTCCTGACCGTCTACCAGGTCGGCGCGGTGCGCTGGATCCTGGTGGGTCTCGGCTTGATCCTGTTGCTCATCTTCCGGCCACAGGGCATCTTCGGTGACAAGAGGGAGATAGCAATCGATGCACGCTGAAACCACGTCCACCGAGCGCAAGGCCGCGGCGCTGGCAGCGTTCAAGGACCTGCCCCGCGAGCCCGGCGTGCCCAAGCCGGACCCGATCCTCGTGGTCGACAAGGTGGTGCGCCGCTTCGGCGGCCTGACCGCCGTCGACGTGGACCACGTCGAGATCCAGCGCGGTTCCATCACCGCCCTGATCGGGCCCAACGGCGCGGGCAAGACCACGTTCTTCAACCAGCTGACCGGCTTCGACACGGCCGACTCCGGCTCGTGGACGTTCAACGGCCGCCCCATGAACGGCGTGCCCGCGCACAAGGTGGCCCGCGCGGGCATGGTGCGCACCTTCCAGCTCACCAAGGCGCTGTCCCGGCTGACCGTGATGGAGAACATGCGCCTGGGCGCCCAGCAGCAGAAGGGCGAGAACTTCTTCCGCGCCCTCCTGCCGGGCTCCTGGCGCAAGCAGGAGGCGGAGATCACGGCGCGGGCCGAGGATCTGCTGACCCGTTTCAAGCTCATCGCCAAGGAGGACGACTTCGCCGGGTCGCTGTCCGGCGGCCAGCGCAAGCTGCTGGAGATGGCTCGCGCGCTCATGGTCAACCCCGAGCTGGTCATGCTCGACGAGCCGATGGCCGGCGTCAACCCGGCGCTGACCCAGTCGCTGCTCGGCCACGTCAAGGACCTGCGCGAGCAGGGCATGACGGTGCTGTTCGTCGAGCACGACATGGACATGGTCCGCGACATCAGCGACTGGGTGATCGTCATGGCCCAGGGCAACGTCATCGCCGAGGGCCCGCCTTCCACGATCATGTCCGACGAGCGTGTGATCGACGCCTACCTCGGCGCGCACCACGACGCGCCTCTCTCCGAGAGCGACCTGGAGACCCAGCTCCACGAGGCTGAGGCGGCGCTGGAGGCCGAGATCGAAGAGGAGACGCAGAAGTGACCGTCCCGGAGTCCAAAGCGGCCGTCACGGACCGCAGCGCGCACCTGGAGGGCGCCGAGGACGCCATCCTGCGGTGCGACGAGCTCATCGCCGGCTACCTGCCGGGCGTCAACATCCTCAACGGCTCCGACCTGTACGTCAAAGACGGCGAGCTGATCGGCATCATCGGCCCCAACGGCGCCGGTAAGTCGACCCTGCTCAAGGCCATGTTCGGGCTGGTCACGATCCGCAGCGGCACGGTGCTGCTCAAGGGCGAGAACATCACGAACATGAAGGCCCACTCGCTGGTCGCGCGGGGCGTCGGCTACGTGCCGCAGACCAACAACGTCTTCCCCAGCCTCACCATCGAGGAGAACCTCGAGATGGGCGCCTTCCAGGTGCCGGGGAAGTTCAAGGAGCGCTTCGAGTTCGTCGCCGAGCTGTTCCCCGCGCTCAAGGAGCGGCGCAAGCAGCGCGCCGGGTCCCTGTCCGGCGGTGAGCGGCAGATGGTGGCGATGGCC
Organism: Nonomuraea sp. SYSU D8015; assembly: GCF_008065375.1. Lineage (GTDB taxonomy): Bacteria > Actinomycetota > Actinomycetes > Streptosporangiales > Streptosporangiaceae > Nonomuraea. The sequence continues at coordinate 111,241 of NZ_VJYI01000016.1, read as the reverse complement.
CGGGCGCTGATGACAGAGCCGTCCGTGCTGCTGCTCGACGAGCCGTCCGCGGGCCTGTCGCCCAAGCTGCAGGACCTGGTGTTCATCCAGGCCCAGCAGATCAACAAGGCGGGCGTCACGGTCATCATGGTCGAGCAGAACGCGCGCCGCTGCCTGCAGATCTGCCACCGCGGCTACGTCCTCGACCAGGGCCGCAACGCCTACACCGGCACCGGCAAGCAGCTCGCCAACGACCCGAAGGTCATCGAGCTGTACCTCGGCACGCTCGCCAAGGCGTAAACACGATCAAAACGGCGGAGGGACTCCCCTGGGCCCCTCCGCCGTTTTTAATGAGCGATGTGAAACGTTTTGCGACGCTAGCGCTCATCGTCCCCCTCCTGCTCGTCGGTTGCCAGGACGACGCGTCCTCGGAGCAGAAGTTCAGCACCGGCGGCGATCCCGCCGACAGCCCGTGCGCCCGGGTGGTCTCCGCCATCGGGTACGCGGAGCTCATGCTGGAGCCCAAGGGCCAGGAGGAGCGGCAGAACTTCGAGGACGCCGTCATCAGCCGCCTGGCGGAGGCGTACGGGATCACGCTGGAGTTCGGCGACCGGCTCCCCCGCTCGCTGAGCGGCGCGGTGGAGACCGTCAAGCGGACCACCAAGAGCCTGTCCAAGACCGACGTGCCGCGCGAGCGGCAGGTGGCGCTGCTGAAGGAGTACCGGACCGCGGCCGGCCAGATCGTGGCGGGCTGCAAGTGACGAAGGGGGCCGCTCGACGCGAAGGGCCCGGCCGTGGCGGCCGGGCCCTTCGCTGTCTATTCGGCTAGCCGACGCTCATTCAGCCGGCGATGTTGCCGGTGCGGTACTCGAGCGCCTTGGCGGCGTTGAACTTGTTGTCCGCGCCGTACTGGTAGATGCCGATGGTGGCGACGGCCGGGTCACCGGCCTCGTTGAACTCGACCGGACCGCTCACGCCGTCGTAGTCGATGTCCTTGCCGGCCTTCAGCAGGTCGACGCACTCCTTGAAGTTCTTGCACTTCTCGCCGCCCTTGCTGACCTCGCCCAGCTTCGTGGCGATGTCGGCGCCCGCGTCGCTCTTGGCGGCCTCGGCTGCCAGCGCGATCAGGTTGGCCGCGTCGTAGGACTCGGGGGCGTAGCTGAAGTCCGTCAGCTTCTTGTCGATCTCGAGGAGCTTCGTCCGGAACTCCTCGGGGGACGCGGCGCCGGGGTAGGTGCCCTTGACGCCCTCGAGCGTGCCCTTGGGCATCTTCAGGTAGTTGGCGTTGGACATGTTGCCGTCCACCATGTACCACTTGACCTTGTCGGCCGGCATGCCCTGCTTGACCAGCTCGCTGACGACCTTCTGGGTCTCGTCGAAGCCGATCAGCACGACGGCCTTCGGGTTCTTCGCCTTGATCTTGGCGACGTCGGCCGAGAAGTCGGCGGCCTTCGGGTCGTAGTCCACGCGCTCGACCACTTCGGCGCCGCCGTCGCTGACGGTCTTCTGCACCTGGTCGGCCAGGCCCGTGCCGTAGGAGTCCTGCATCGCCATGATGCCGACCGTGTCGTTGCCGTCGGCGATGATCAGGTCGCCCAGGACGCGGCCCTGCAGCTTGTCCGGCGGGGCCGTACGGAAGTAGAGGCCCTTGTCGTCGATCGTGGTGAACTTGTCGGAGGTGTTCGCGGGCGAGAACTGCACCACGCCGGCGCCCACGATCTTGTCGATCACCGACTCCGACACCGACGAGGAAGCGGCGCCGATGATGGCGTCCGCCTTCTGCGCCAGCAGCTTGTCCACCGACTGCGAGGCGATGTTCGTGGACGTGTCACCCGAGTCCGTGTCGAACTTCTGCACCGGCTTGCCGAGCACGCCGCCGGCCTCGTTGATCTCCTTGACAGCCAGGTTGACACCAGCGAACTCGGGCGGGCCGAGGAAGGCGAGCGAACCGGTCTGGGGCAGCAGTGTGCCGAGAGTAAGAGTGCCGTCGCCCTTCGTGGCGGCAGGCGCCGAGGATGCCGGCGCCGATGGCGAGGTCTGCGTGGCGGTGTTGCTGCCGCCACCGCCGCAGGCTGTCAGGGCCAGGCTGGTGGCAGCCACGACAGCCAGCGCCCGCCCCACGGGAGCAATGCGGATCATGAAGTGTCTCCTTCATTCCAGGCCGGGATCCGTCAGCACCGCCGAGCGTTCCCGATTCGAATGGTGGAAACGTACAAAATGGCTGGCTGGGGCACTAGATGCCATGGGCAACTGTCGGCACTTGGATGCGGAGTCGTAATCAGTCCTCAACTTACGGACCTGCGCAAGCATGCCTAATGTGCGCACGTGAAGCGCATAACGCTCCCCCTCGTCATGGCGGCCGTCCTTGCCGGTTGCGGCACGTCGGAGCCGCCCCCGCCGCCGTCCGGGGACCCCCCGCCCGGCGTATCGGTGTCCCTGGGGCAATGGCGTTCCGACGAGCCCGTCCACAGGATGCAGGTGGCGGTCCGCAATACCACCGACACCCCCGTCTATTTCGCCGACGTCCAGCTCGTCACGCCGTCTTTCAAAACCCTCCCGCCGGAAAGGGCTGACACCACCATCAAGCGGACAGACAGGACGGACATCCAGATCCCGTACGGTGCCGCCAACTGCTCCCCGCAGGGCCTGCCCGAGGTCCAGCCGGCGACCGTCGTGGCGCACGTCAGCACCGGCTCGGAGCGGCCGCGCAAGGTGGTCTTCCCGGTGCCGCACCCCGACCCCCTGCTGGCGCGGCTGCTGCGGGACGAGTGCTCCCAATTCCTGATCGAGCAGGCGGTGAGCATCGAGTTCGGCCCAAAGTGGACGGTGTCGGGCAAGACCATGCGGGGCGAGCTGGTGGTCACCCGGCGCGGACCCGGCACCGTGGCGCTGAACGAGATGGGCGGCACCACCCACTACAACGTCACGCCCGAGGGCGAGTCGCTGGGCGTGCTGGACGCGGCGGAGCAGCGGCTGGTGGCGCCGATCGCGCTCGCGCCCAGCCGCTGCGACGCGCACGCGTTCGGCGAGGCGAAGAAGGCGTTCCTGTTCCCCGTGCGGGCGAGCATCGACGGGGGCGAGGAACGCGTGGTGACCGTGGTGCCGCCCAAGCCGCTGCAGGACCGCCTCGTCACCTTCGCGCTGAAGGCGTGCGGCCTGGGCTGATGAGCAGGTTTCTCATCAGAGATCCCTAGCCCTGGATGTTGCCCGTGCGGTACTCCAGCGCCTTGCCCGGGTAGGTGTTGTCGGCCCCGTACTCGTAGACGCCGATCGTGGCCACCGACGGGTCGCCGGCGGCGTCGAAGTCGATCGGGCCGCTCACGCCGTCGTAGTCGATGTCCTTGCCGCTCTTGAGCAGGCCCGCGCAGTCCTTGAAGGTCGTGCACTTCTCGCCGCCCTTGCTGACCTCGGGCAGCTTGGAGGCGATGGACCGGCCGCTGTCGTCCTTGGCCGCCTCGGCGGCCAGGGCGATCAGGATCGCGGCGTCGTACGACTCCGCGGCATAGGTGAAGTCCTTCAGGTCCTTGTCGACCTCCAGGAGCTTCTTCCTGAAGGCGTCCGGGGCCGCGGCGCCCGGGATGGTGCCCTTGACGCCCTTCAGCGTGCCCTTGGGCATCTTCAGGTAGTTGGTGTTCGACATGTTGCCGTCCACCATGTACCACTTCACCTTGTCGGCCGTCAGCCCCTGCTTGACCAGCTCGCTCACGACCTTGGCGCCCTCCTCGAAGCCGATCAGCACGACCGCCTTCGGGTTCTTCGCCTTGATCCTGGCCACGTCGGCGGAGAAGTCCGCCGCCTTGGGGTCGTAGTCCACCCGCTCCACCACCGTGGCGCCGGCCTCCCCGGCCGTCCTGGTGATCTGGTCGGCCAGTCCGGAGCCGTAGGAGTCCTGCATGGCCAGGATGCCGACCGTGTCGTTGCCGTCGGCGGCGATAAGGTCGCCCAGGACGCGGCCCTGCAGCTTGTCCGGCGGGGCCGTACGGAAGTAGAGGCCCTTGTCGTCGATCGTGGTGAACTTGTCGGAGGTGTTCGCGGGCGAGAACTGCACCACGCCGGCACCGGTGATCTTGTCGATGATCGACTCGGACACCGACGAGGACGCGGCGCCGATGATGGCGTCCGCCTTCTGCGCCAGCAGCTTGTCGACCGACTGCGAGGCGATGTTCGTGGTCGTGTCGCCCGAGTCGGTGTGGATCTTCGCGATGGGCTTGCCGAGCACGCCCCCCGCCTCGTTGATCTCCTTGACTGCCTGGTCCACCGCGGCGAACTCGGGCGGGCCCAGGAATGCCAGCGAGCCGGTCTGCGGCAGCACCGTGCCGAGCGTCAGCGTGCCGTCGCCCTTCGCGGCGGCTGCCGGCGCCGACGTGGCGGGCTGCTGGGCGGAGGTGTCGCCACCGCCCCCACCACAGGCCGTCAGGGCGAGGCATGCCGCGGTCGCGACGGCCAGAACGCGCCCCGCTGGAGCAATGCGGATCATGAAAGAGACTCCCTATCCCAGCGAAGAAACGATCTCCTTCGCCGTGTTTTCCCAGCTCAGCATGCCTGGCCGCAGAGAGTGCTCCGGTTTTCTGCACGGCTTTTATGCAGACTTGTGATGTCCCGAACACCTACAGTAAGGACATGTTTCTCCAGAGTTACGGTCGGCCCCAAAACGGAAAGGTCCTGATCCGGAACATCCGGATCAGGACCTGAACGGAGAGCCGCCGCTCAGCCGGCGATGTTGCCGGTCCGATACTCCAGCGCCTTGGCCGAATTGAACTTGTTGTCAGCCCCGTACTGGTAGACGCCGATCGTGGCCACCGACGGATCGCCCACGTCGTTGAAGTCCACCGGGCCGCTCACGCCGTCGAAGTCGACGTCCTTGCCGGCCTTCAGCAGATCGACGCACTCCTTGAAGCCGGAGCACTTCTCGCCGCCCTTGCTCACCTCGACGAGCTTCGCCGCGATGGCCGCCCCCGAGTCGCTCTTGGCCGCCTCCGCGGCCAGCGCGATCAAGGTCACCGCGTCGTACGACTCCGCCGCGTACGTGAACTCGGCCAGATCCGCCTTGACCGCCAGCAGCCGCTTCTGGAACGCCTCAGGCGCAGCCGCCCCCGGCAGCGTCCCCTTGACGCCGTCCATCGTGCCCTTCGGCGTCCTCAGGTAGTTGGTGTTCGACATGTTGCCGTCCACCATGTACCACTTGTGCTTGTCGGCCGTCAGACCCTGCTTGACCAGCTCGTTCACGACCTTGGCCGTCTCCTGGAACCCGATCAGCACGATGCCCTTCGGGTTCTTCGTCTTGATCTTGGCGACGTCCGCCGAGAAGTCCGCGGCCTTCGGGTCGTAGTCGACCCGCTCCACCACCGTGGTCCCCGCCGCCTCCGCCGTCTCGGTCACCTGGTCGGCCAGGCCCGTGCCGTAGGAGTCCTGCATCGCCAGGATCCCGATGGTCTCGTTGCCGTCCGCCGCCACCAGGTCGCCCAGGACACGACCCTGCAGCTTGTCCGGCGGCGCCGTACGGAAATAGAGGCCCTTGTCATCGATCGTGGTGAACTTGTCGGAGGTGTTCGCCGGCGAGAACTGCAGCACCCCCGCCCCCGTGATCTTGTCGATGACCGACTCCGACACCGACGACGACGCCGCGCCGACGATCGCGTCCACCTTCTGCGCCAGCAGCTTGTCCACCGACTGCGAGGCGATGTTCGTCCCCGAGTCACCCGAATCCGTGTCCGACTTGGCGACCGGCTTGCCCAGCACCCCGCCGGCCTCGTTGATCTCCTTGAGCGCCAGGTCCACACCCGTGAACATGGGCGGCCCCAGGTACGCCAGCGAACCCGTCTGCGGCAGCACCGTGCCGATCATCAGCGTGCCGTCCCCCTTGCCCGCCGGAGAGGACTGCACCGAAGCGGTGCCCGAAGCCTGCGGAACGGCCGTGGTGCCACCGCCCGAGCACGCCGCCAGAGCCAGGCACGCCGCGGCGGCCACGACCGGTGCGCGGAAAATACGGATCATCGAAAGCGTCTCCGTTCGAAGATGAGCGGACCTTCCATCCGCCCATCAGTTACGCGCGGAGACGCCACCGGAGAAAGCACCCGAAGCCGGTTGGATGCCCAGTCGTGACCACACCACAACCCATCAGGCCAAAACGCCTGATATAGGGCTCCCTCAGGACTGCTTGGCCGCGTCGTCGATAACGATCTGGGCAACCTCACGCATGCTCAGCCGCCGATCCATCGACGCCTTCTGGATCCACCGGAACGCCTGCGGCTCCGTCCAGCCGTGCTGCGCCATCAACTGACCCTTGGCCCGCTCCACCAGCTTCCTGGTCTCCAGCCGCTCCGACAGGCTCGACACCTCGGCCGCCAGCGCCACCATCTCCTCGTGCCTGCTGACCGCCATCTCGATCGCCGGCACCAGATCCGCCTTCGTGAACGGCTTGACCAGATAAGCCATCGCCCCCGCGTCCCGCGCCCGCTCCACCAGGTCACGCTGGGAGAACGCGGTCAGGATCAGACACGGGGCGATCCGATCGGCCACGATCCGCTCGGCCGCGGAGATCCCGTCGAGCACGGGCATCTTGACGTCCAGGATGACGAGATCGGGCTTCAGCTCGGCGGCCAGCCGGATCGCCTGCTCACCGTCCCCGGCCTCGCCCACGACGACGTAGCCGTCCTCCTGGAGCATCTCCTTGAGGTCGAGGCGGATCAGGGCCTCGTCTTCCGCGATCACTACTCGCCGCTGCGTACTCACGAGCAGAAGAGTACCGATGTCCGGTAGATTGGAGCCACGTCGGATCGATGTGGTCCCAGGTTGGGCTAAGCTTCGATCACGCGATACCCAAGAGTCCGGAAATTTCGGACAACGGCCCCGGTATTCCAATTGGCAGAGAAGATGGCCTCAAAATCCATTCAGTGTGGGTTCGAGTCCCACCCGGGGCACTGACTAACCGCCCGGTTCTCTCGGCCAGGCGGTTTTGTCGTACTCGGCTGCGACACTCTCCGCATGCACGATCTCGCCCTTCGTGACGAAGCCCTCCGCCTGCTCGCCTCGGGACTCAGCATCAGCGAGGCGAGCCGCCAGACCGGTGTCAGCCCGGCCACTATCCACCGATGGCGCAACAAGCCGTCCCATGACCTCCCGGCGACCCGCACCTGCCCCCGTTGCGCATCGCCTGCCCTTCTCCCCGCACCGGCCGGCAGTTACGCCCACCTCCTGGGCCTCTACCTGGGAGACGGCCACATCGTGCGCTGTCGCAAGGGGGTCTACCAACTCTCCATCTTCTGCGACGACAACTGGCCCGGCCTCATCGAGGAAGCCGCTGCCACCATGGCCCGGGTGATGCCGAACCCGGTGGTGAGTCGTCGCCGACGCAACGGGTGCACGGAGGTCAAAAGCCTCTGGAAGCACTGGCCCCACTTGTTTCCGCAGCACGGCCCCGGCAAGAAGCATGATCGCGCGATCGTGCTCGAACCGTGGCAGCGGGAGATCGTCACCGCGCGCATCCCGAATGGTTCGTCCGAGGCCTTATTACTCCGACGGCTGCCGAGGGATCAATCGGGTCCGCCGCGTCCTCCCCAGCGGCGTCCACTGGTACGAATACCCGCGTTACATGTTCAAGAACGAGTCCCGCGACATCCTGGCCCTCCGTGGCGAGGCGCTCGACCTGCTGGGCGTCGCCTGGCGCTACAACAACCGCAACGAGTTGTCGGTCGCCCGGCGGGCGGCCGTCGAGCTGCTGGACCTCTACGTAGGACCGAAACACTGACTACCAGGGCACCGCCCCCGCATCGTCGAAGAACCCGCCTGTCGGGCCGTCCGCAGGAAGGGTGGCGAGCTTGATGACGATGGCGGCGCCGTCGGCGGCGGTGCGGGTGATCGGGAAGGGCAGGTCCTTGGTGAAGTCGGTGGCGCAGGCGCCGGGTGCGGCGGCGTTGACCAGGATGCCGTCCTTGCGGAGCTCTTTGGCGTACTGGACGGTCAGCTGGTTGAGGGCGGTTTTGGAGATCGGGTACGTCGCCGAGGCCGGCAGTCCTGACATGTAGTGATCGGGGTCGGTGTGGTGGGCGAGGGAGCCGACGCCGCTGGAGACGTTGACGATGCGGGCGGCGGGTGATCGTCTGAGCAGGGGAAGCAGGGCGTTGGTGACCGTGAGGACGCCGATGACGTTCGTCTCGAACACCTCGCGCAGGGTCCGCGGCGACGTGGCGCTGGGCGGCTCGTTCAGCGGGCCGGAGATGCCGGCGTTGTTGACGAGCACGTCGAGGCGGGTCAGTCCCGTGGCCACGGCCTCGATCGTGGCCGGGTCGGTGACGTCCAGGACGACCGGGCGCACGTCGGCCCCGGCGGCGCGCAGGCGGGCGGCGGCGGCCTCACCGCGCGTGCGGTCGCGGGAGCCCAGCAGCACGGTCATGCCTCTGGCCGCGAGCCCCGCAGCGACCTCGTGGCCGATTCCTTTGTTCGCCCCGGTCACCAGGGCGGTGATCTTTTCGGTCATGTCATCGAGCACACCATCGCGCCGTGTCGCGGGGCCAACACCGGCTCGGTCATGGCCAATACCCTGAGGGTATGGAGACGCGGGAGCTGGCGTACTTCCTGGCGGTCGCGGAGGAGCTGCACTTCGGGCGGGCGGCCGCGCGGCTCGGCATGGCGCAGCCGCCGCTGTCGCGGGCGATCCAGAAGCTGGAGCGGCGGCTGGGGGTGACGTTGTTCGACCGGTCGGGGCGCGGAGTGTCGCTGACGCCGGCGGGCGAGGTGCTGGCGAGGGAGGCGGCCAAGGTCCTGGACGCGGTGGCGGCTGCGACGGCGCGCACGCAGCGGGCCGGCCGGGTGGAGCCGCGGCTGGTGGTGGCGTTGAAGCCGGGCGGCGACGGCGGGCTCCTGCCGGACATCCTGGAGGCGTATCCGGCCCATCCCGACGCCGTCGAGGTGGAGTTGGTGTTGTGCGGGGTGGCGGAGCGGGCGCGGCTGCTGCGGGACGGGACGGCGGACGTGGCGTTCCTGCACGCCCCGTACGAGGACCTGACCGAGTTCGACAGCGAGCCGCTGCGGGTCGAGGGGAGCGTGGCGGTCATGCCTCCGGGGCACCGGCTGGCGAGCCGTCACATCGTGCGCATGGCGGAGCTGGAGACCGATCCGACACCCTGCTGGCCCGGGCGGCATGCTGACGTCAAGGATCCAGCGACGTTGATGCAGTTGGTCGCGCTGGGCCGGTTGATCGTGGTGGCGCCGGAGTCGGTCCGGGATCATCTGCGGCGGGATCTGGCGTGCGTGCCGGTCGCCGACGGGGCGCCGACGACCGTGGTGCTGGCCTGGACGGAGGGGACGCGGTCGCGAGCGCTGGCGGCGTTCGTCCGCACGGCGACGACGGTCGCCGACCGGCTCTCCCTTGCGGCCACCCCGCAGGGGTGAGGGAGCCCGTCCCGCACGTGCGACGGCCGGTTCAGGGGGCACAGACGCCGTCGCCGGCCGCCCAAGATCTCCACTCTCCTCCGGACGGCCCCGGGCCGACGGCGGCAGGTTCGAGGAGGCGGCGGGGGCGCAGGCAACCGCCGACCCGATCCCCAGACGGCCGGTTCGGGGGAGCGGCGCGCCAGGCCACCCGAGAACCCTCCCCACCCCCAGACGGCCGGCTCGAGGGAGCGGGAGCGCAAGCTACCCGAGAACTCCGCCCCCCGACGGCCCCGCGCCGACGGCGGGCGGGTTCGAGGGGGCGGGGGCCGGGAATAGCCGTGTCAAGATCGATGAATACGGGGGGTGGGCGGGATGCCACTGAGTGTGGTGGATCGGGAGGCGTTCCTGGCGGAGGCGCACATCGGAGGTCTGGCCGTGGAGGCGGGCGCGGACCGGGCGCCGCTGACGGTGCCCGTCTGGTACGACTACCTTCCCGGCGGCGAGATCCGTTTCCTGACGAACGGCGACTCCGTCAAGGCGCGGTTGATCGCGAAGGCGGGCAGGTTCTCGATGCTGGTGCAGCGGGTCAGCCCGACCTACCGGTACGTGTCCGTGGAGGGCCCGGTCGTGCGCACCGGCCCCACGACGCTGGAGGACCTGACGCGCATCGCCGCCCGCTATCTGCCGCCCGACGCCGTGCCCGGCTACGTGCAGGGCTCGGACCTGAACGCGCTGGTGACGTTCAGGATGCGGCCGGAACGCTGGCTCTCGGCCGACCTGGGCTCCCTCGGTTGAGGCGGGCCGCTCCTGAAACGGTATTTTGGCCCCGTGACTGCTATCGATCCCACCTCGACCGGCGCGTTCGGCGTCGGCCTCGCGACCATCGCCGCCGACGGCACCGTACTCGACACCTGGTTCCCCACCCCCGAGCTGGGCGACGCGCCCTTTTCGGGCACTGAGCGGCTGTCCGCCGACGAGGCCGGTGAGCTGGCCTCTCTGACGGGCCCCGACGCGGCGAGGGGCGTGGAGGTGGTGGCGGTGCGCACCGGCATCGCCAAGCTGTCCGAGGCTCCTGTGGATGCGCACGACGTCTACCTGCGGCTGCACCTGCTGTCCGCGCGTCTGATCAGGCCGCACGGGGCGAACCTGGACGGTGTCTTCGGCCTGCTGGCCAACGTGGTGTGGACCAACTTCGGCCCGTGCCCGGTCCCGGACTTCGAGCGGACGCGCCTGCGGCTGAGGTCGCGGGGCGCGGTGACGGTGTACGGGGTGGACAAGTTCCCGAGGATGGTGGACTACGTGCTGCCCGCGGGCGTGCGGATCGCCGACGCCGACCGCGTCCGCCTCGGCGCGCACCTGGCCGGTGGCACGACGGTGATGCACGAGGGTTTCGTGAACTTCAACGCGGGCACGCTGGGCTCGTCCATGATCGAGGGCCGGGTGTCGGCCGGCGTGGTCGTCGGCGACGGCTCCGACGTGGGCGGCGGCGCCTCGATCATGGGCACGCTGTCGGGCGGCGGCAAGCAGGTCATCTCGATCGGCGAGCGGTGCCTGCTGGGCGCGAACGCGGGCATCGGCATCTCGCTGGGCGACGATTGCGTGGTGGAGGCCGGTCTTTACGTGACGGCGGGCACGAAGGTCGCCCTTCCCGACGGCAAGGTGGTCAAGGCGGCGGAGCTGTCGGGCGCGAACGGGATCCTGCTGCGGCGGAACTCGCAGTCGGGCGCGGTGGAGGCGGTGCCCCGTACGGGCACCGGCATCGAGCTGAACGCGGCGCTCCACGCCAACTGAGGCGGCTTGCTGACCACGGCGGCCGGGATCGGGAGCGTGTTTCCCGGTCCCGGCCGCCGGCGTGTCGTCGTGCGCTGCCCTCGCCAGAGAACCGGCCCTGAGGCTGGTGACCGTCCCCCTGGAGAGCCGGCCACCGGCGTCGGCGGGTGGAGCCCAGGTGGCTCCGCCGTGAAGTGAATGCCCCTAGTTGCCGTGGGAGACGGCGGAGCCGACGACGTGGACGCGCAGGGCGTTGGTGGAGCCGGGGGTGCCGGGAGGCGAGCCGGCCACGATGACCACCTTGTCGCCCTTCTCCAGCCGCCCGAGCGACAGCAGCGACGCCTCCACCTGCCGCACCATGTCGTCCGTGTGGTGCACGAACGGCACGTGGAAGGTCTCCACGCCCCACGTCAGCGACAGCTGCCCCCGCACGTGGGGCGCCGAGGTGAAGGCCAGGAGCGGGATCGGGGAGCGGTAGCGGGCCAGCCGCCGCGCCGTCTCGCCCGACATCGTGAACGCCACCAGCGCCTTCGCGCCCACGATGGCGCCCACCTCGGCCGCGGCCCGGGCGATGGCGCCGCCCGTGGTCTCGGGCATGCGCTCCAGCGTGTGCGTGGCCTGCAGGGAGGACTTCTCGGCGGCGCAGGCGATGCGGTCCATCGTGGAGACGGACTCGATCGGGTAGTTGCCGACCGAGGTCTCACCGGACAGCATGATCGCGTCGGCGCCGTCCATGACGGCGTAGGCCACGTCGGAGGCCTCGGCGCGGGTGGGGCGCGGGGAGTTCATCATCGAGTCGAGCATCTGGGTCGCGACGATGACCGGGCGGGCCTTCTCGCGGCACAGCTCGATGATGCGCCGCTGCACGATCGGGACCTGCTCCAGGGGCAGCTCGACGCCCAGGTCGCCGCGGGCGACCATGATGCCGTCGAAGGCCTCGACGATCTCGGGGAGGCGGTCGACGGCCTGCGGCTTTTCGATCTTGGCGAGCAGCGGCAGGCGCACGGCCTCCTGCTCCATGATGTTGCGCACCACGTCGGCGTCGGAGGGGCGGCGCACGAAGGACAGGGCGATCATGTCGAAGCCGGTGCGCAGCGCCCAGCGCAGGTCGGCTTCGTCCTTGTCGGTCAGCGCGGGCGCGCTGACGTTGACGCCCGGCAGGTTGAGGCCCTTGTTGTCGGAGATCATGCCGCCGATGACGACGCGGGTGACGACGCGGTCGCCGTCGATGCGGGTCACCTCCAGCACGAGGCGGCCGTCGTCGACCAGGATCGTGTCGCCGGGGCGCACGTCGTTGGGCAGGCCCTTGTAGGTGGTGGAGACCTGCTCGCGATCGCCCGGCACGTCCTCGGTGGTGATGGCGAAGACGTCGCCGAAGCCGAGCCTGACCGGGCCCTCTTCGAAGGTGCCCACGCGGATCTTGGGGCCCTGCAGGTCGGCGAGCACGCCTACGCCGCGGCCGAGCTCGGCCGCCACCCTCCTCACCCGGTCGAAGACCTCTCGGTGAAGGTCATGAGTGCCATGACTGAGGTTGAACCGTGCCACGTCCATGCCTGCGGCGATCAGCTCGCGGAGGCGTTCTTCGGACGATGTGGCAGGGCCTAGGGTGCAGACGATTTTCGCGCGACGAGTCACGAGTCCTACCTTAATTGGTACAGACCACTTGGTGTCACCGACGACGGAGAACGTACCCGACGTAGGAGAACACCACGAGAACGGCGACCCCTAATCGCGCCAAGTTCGTGTACTCCTCCGGGTAGATCACGCCCTCGATGTAGTGGTCGATGAATCCGGACGCCGGAAGCCCCTCCATCCCGGCCTGCCGCCGTCCCCAGTCCTCGACGAGGGACAGCGGGCATTCCATCCCGGTGACGACCGAGAGAACGCCCCAGGCGGCCACGGCGAGGTGGGGCCAGATCGTGCGCCGCCAGCGCCACGCCAGGAACCCGCCCGTGGCCATGTAGGCCAGGAACGCGAAGTGCACCACCATCGCGGCGTCCGCGATGATGCGATACATCATGGTTCGAAGGTAGCCGCCTTCCAGGCGTTCACGATGCCTCTGCCGTAGAAGCCGTTGCGGGAGGGCTCGCCCTCGCAGGCGTGCGTCTGGGTCTCGCCGTAGGCCTTGTAGACGTACTGGCGGGGATTGGGGCATGCCTTCTGGGTGGCGCTCTTGTAGAGCAGGTCCTCGACGCTGGCGGGGGCGAGGGAGAGGCCGCCGGAGCGGGGCTTGCCGAAGCGGCTGACGAGGATGGCGGCGACGCCGGTGGCGTGCGGGGCGGCCATGGAGGTGCCGTCGAGGTACTGGTAGTAGGAGCAGGAGCCGCGGGCGCAGTCGCGTACGACGTCCGCGCCCTTGGGGTTGCCCGAGGCGTCGATCCGCCCGGTGGCGCGCAGCACGCGCTCGGGGGCGGCGGCCAGGATCGACCTGGTGGCCTTGGCGGCCTTGCCGTCGAGCGTGTCGCCGCCGGGGGCGGACAGGTCGGTCTGCTCGAGGCCGTAGTCGCTGTAGATGGCCTTGCGGCCGGACGGGCCGACCGAGGAGACGGAGATGACGCCGTTGGACTCGGCGGGCACGTTGATGCAGGAGTTGTCGACCCTGCGGACCTTCTGCTCGCCTTCCGGGTAGCCGGGGCTCTTGTCGTCCACCGTGGGGCGGCCGAGGTCGGTGGCGCCGTTGCCGAGCGCGGAGATCAGCGTGACGCCCTTCTTGCGGGCGTAGTCGATGGCCCGCTGCATGCCGGTGATGATGCCCTGCTGTTCGAGCCGCTCTTTTTTGGTGTCGGACCTGTTGTTCGCGCAGTTGAACAGCCAGGGGTCGACGAAGTAGCTCATGTTGGCGACGTCCACGCCGATGTCTCCGGCGTACGTGAGCGCGTCGAGGCTGGCCTTGAGGAAGAAGAACCCGGAGTCCTGGCCGGCCCTGATGTTCACCACGCGGACGCCGGGGGCGACGCCCGCGATGCCGATGCCGTTGATGGGGGAGGCGATGGTGCTGGCCACGTGGGTGCCGTGGCCGTCGTCGTCCGCGTCGACCGGGTCCTTGCAGCCCTTGGCCTCGCAGGGGCCGTCGAGCGTCTCGCCGTTCTCGTCCTTCGGCTTGTCGGTGACGAAGTTGCGGCTGAGCGTGCGGTCGAAGTTCGGGGCGATGTCGGGGTGCTTGCCGTCGACGCCGGTGTCGATGATCCCGACGAGGACCTGCTTGTTGCCGGGGACCTTGGCGTTCGCCCGGTCGGCGCCGATCATCCGCATGTCCCACTGGCGGCCGGCGAGCGGCTCCCCGCCGCCGCTCTCGGTGAACGCCGACGCGTCGGGGAAGGCGGCCTTCCCGGTGCGGGGGGTCGCGGACCGGGTGCCGGGGGCCGTGGATCCGGTGCCGCGGGCGGTGGCGAAGCCGATGTTCCGGTCCGGGGAGACGCCGACGATGGCCCGGTCGGCCCCCAGCTCCTCCACGAAAGTGTCGCCGCGTCCCGTGGCCAGGAGGTACCCGAGTCTGGAGTCCTCCCCCACGGTGGTGCCACCGGCCCGTTCGACGGCCTGCAGGGCCTGGTCGTGTTTGCCGTCGGCGTAGAAGACGAGGTATTCGGGGGTGGCCCGGCCCCGGGTGTCCGGGGGTGTGTCCCGGGCGACGGGTTTCTGGGGCTTCTCGGGTGTTTCCGGCGAGCAGGCGGCTAGCGCTCCGACGACGGCCAGCGCCGTCACGACTGAGGCGACTCGCCGCATACTTCCCCCATCCACCGACTTGCCGCAGAATCAGACATCTTCCCGGCACTGACCGAGTGATGCAACTTAGTGATGAAATTTCGGTCGATGATGGGGTGAAGCGGGCCCCGTGTCGGGGCCCGCTTCCGCGCAGGTCAGCGGGGGAGGATGGTGGCGCCGCCGAACATGACCTGCCGGGGCATCGGCCGGGCCAGGAACTCGTGCGGGAAGCCCAGGTCCACCCGGCTGACCTCGTCCAGCGCGGCCAGCTGGTCCTCGGTGAAGCGCACGTCGAGCGCCCCCAGGTTGTCCTCCAGCTGCGCCGGCGTCCGCGCCCCCACGATGGGGGCCGTCACGCCGGGGTTGAGCAGCGTCCAGGCCAGCGCGACCTGCGCCGGCTCGACCTCCAGCTCCCCGGCGACCCGCTTGACCACGTCGGCGATGTCGAGCGCCCGCTCGGTCAGCGAGCCGTTGGCCGCCGCGACGTTCTTGCGGGTGCCCGCCGGATCGCTCGAGACCTCCTGCTCGAGGTCGGACCGGCTGTACTTGCCCGTCAGCACGCCGCTGGCCAGCGGCGACCACGGGATGACGCCGAGCCCCATCTCCCGCGCCATGGGGATGAGATCGCGCTCCACGGTGCGCTCGACCAGGCTGTACTCGATCTGCAGCGCGATGAGCGGCGTCCAGCCCCGCAGGTCGGCGATGGCCTGCATGCGCGACACCTGCCAGGCCGGCGTGTCGGAGATGCCGACGTAGAGGACCTTGCCCGAGCGGACGAGGTCGTCCATGCCGCGCAGGATCTCCTCGACCGGGGTGGTGAAGTCCCAGGCGTGCAGGTAGAGCAGGTCGATGTGGTCGGTGTTCAGCCGCCGCAGGCTCGCCTCGACCGACTGGACCATGCTCTTGCGGTGGTTGCCGCCGGAGTTGGGGTCACCGGGACGCCGTGCCATGGTGTACTTCGTGGCGATCACCAGCTGCTCGCGCCGGCCGGCCGCGAACTCGCCCACCATCGTCTCGGCCGTGCCGTCGGTGTACTGGCTGGCGGTGTCGAGGAAGTTCCCGCCGCGGTCCACGTACGTGTCGAAGATCCGGCGGGACTCGTCCTTGTCCGAGCCCCAGCCCCAATCCGTCCCGAACGTCATGGTCCCCAGCGCGAGCGGCGAGACCCTCAGCCCGGAACGGCCCAGCAAACGGTACGTGTCAAGAGTCGTCATGCCCTCCAGGCTGCTGCGCCCGCTGGCACCGGGGAAGGGAAGGCTCTTCCTGGGACTCGCTTTCCCAGTCATAAGATTGAAGCGATGAGCACCGTGGACCAGACCCGCGAACTGGCGGCCTTTCTGCGCACGCGCCGCGAACGCCTGGATCCCCGCGACATCGCCCTGCCCGCCCGCCGCACCCAGCGCCGCACCCCGGGCCTGCGCAGGGAGGAGGTGGCGGAGCTGGCCGGCGTCAGCGTCGACTACGTCATCCGCCTGGAGCAGGGCCGCGGCCTGCGCCCTTCCCCCGAGGTGCTGGAGGCGCTGGCGGGAGCGCTGCGGCTGAGCGAGGACGAGCGGGTCTACCTGTTCGACCTGGCCCGGCAGCGGCCGACCCGGCAACACTCGGCGGCCCGGCGGGCGGCCGCCGCCGACGAGGCGGGCCCGCTCTCCCGCCTGGTGCTCGACCTGTCGCCGCTGCCGGCCATGCTGCTCAACCACCGCTTCGACATCATCGCGTGGAACCCGGAGATGGCCGCCCTGGTGATCGACTTCGCCACGTTGCCGCCGGAGCAGCGCAACGCCATGTGGCTGTGCACCCTCCACCCGGGCCTGCGCGACTTCTACCGCGACAGGGAGCGCACGCTGCGCGAGGGCATCGCCGACCTGCGGGCGGCGTGGGCGGCCCACCCCGACGACGCGGCGCTGTCGGAGCTGATCGAGGAGCTAACCTCCGGCAGCGAGGAGGTCGCCCGCCTGTGGGCGCTGCGCGACGTCCGGGTGAACGGCCGGGGCAAGAAGCGGCTGCGGCACGCCACGGCCGGCCCGCTGACCGTCGCCTACGAGGTGCTGGCCCCGCTGCAGGCCGCCGACCAGCGGCTGGTCATCTACCGCGCCGCCGACGCCGACTCCCAGCGCGTGCTGGACACGATCACGGCCTCGTGCGTGCCGGCGGCCGGGCGCGCCTGACGGCGGCGCCCGGCCTCGTTCGCACCGGTCAGACCAGCGGCCGCGCGGTCGGCAGGATCGGGTACGGCAGCGCCGTGTCCCCGGTCAGGTACCGGTCCACGCCCGAGGCGGCGGCGCGCCCCTCGGCGATGGCCCAGACGATGAGCGACTGCCCGCGCCCCATGTCGCCGGCCACGAAGACGCCGTCCACCTTGGACATGTACGTCTTGTCGCGCGCGACGTTGCCCCGCTTGTCGTAGAAGTCGTCCCCGCCGGCGACCTCGGCCAGGTCGGTCAGCAGCGGGCCCTTCTCGGGGCCGAGGAAGCCCATGGACAGCGTGACCAGCTCGGCCGGGATCTCCCGCTCGGTGCCGGGGATGGGCTTGAACCCGGTCTGCGGCCCTTCGACCTCGACCAGGCGCAGCGCCCGCACGTTGCCGTCGTCGTCGCCGACGAACTCGGTGGTGGAGACCGCGTACACCCGCTGCCCGCCGCCGTCGGCGAGCTCCTCGTGGGCGCTCTCCACCTTGAACAGCATCGGGTACGTCGGCCACGGCTGGCTGGCCGGCCGCGTGGCGGGCGGCTGCGGCATGATCTCCAGCTGGGTGACGGACTCGGCGCCCTGCCTGATCGCCGTGCCGATGCAGTCGGCGCCGGTGTCGCCGCCGCCGATCACCACGACGTGCTTGCCCTCGGCCGAGATCGGCGAGACCGGGAAGTCGCCCTCCTGGACCTTGTTGGACAGCGGCAGGTACTCCATCGCCTGGTAGATGCCCTTGAGCTCGCGCCCGGGCACCGGCAGGTCGCGCCACTGGGTGGCGCCGCCCGACAGCACCACGGCGTCGAACTGCTCACGCAGCTCGGCGGCGGTGATGTCGACGCCGACGTTGACGCCGGTGCGGAACTCGGTGCCCTCGGCCCGCATCTGCTCCAGGCGGCGCTCGATGTGCCGCTTCTCCATCTTGAACTCGGGGATGCCGTAACGCAGCAGGCCGCCGATGCGGTCGGCGCGCTCGAACACCACCACGTCGTGCCCGGCCCTGGTGAGCTGCTGGGCGGCGGCCAGGCCCGCGGGCCCGGAGCCGACGACCGCGACCTTCTTGCCGGTCTTGACGGCCGCGGGCTGCGGTGTCACCCAGCCCTCGGCGAACGCCCGGTCGATGATCTCGACCTCGACCCGCTTGATCGCCACCGGGTCGGAGTTGATGCCGAGCACGCACGCCGCCTCGCACGGAGCCGGGCAGAGCCTGCCGGTGAACTCCGGGAAGTTGTTCGTGGCGTGCAGCCGCTCGATCGCCTCGCGCCAGTCGGTGCGGTAGACCAGGTCGTTCCACTCGGGGATGAGGTTCCCGAGCGGGCAGCCGTTGTGGCAGAACGGGATGCCGCAGTCCATGCAGCGGGCCGCCTGCTTGGTCAGCTTCTCCTGCGAGAAGTCCTGGTAGACCTCACGCCAGTCGCTGATGCGCACGTCGACGGGGCGGCGCGCCGGCAGCTCCCGGTCATGCGTGAGAAACCCCTTCGGGTCAGCCATCCGTTACGCCTCCCTTAACCCTGAACCGCGGCGGCCATGACCGCCTCGTCGATGTCCCTGCCTTCGATGCGGGCGGCCTCGGCGGCCGCCAGCACCCGCTTGTAGTCGGTCGGCATGATCTTGCCGAACCTGCCGACCGCCTCGTCCCACTCCGCCAGCAGCTGCTTGGCGACCGGCGAGCCGGTCTCGGCGAAGTGCTTCTCGACGGTCTCCTTCAGGAACTCGGCGTCCTGCTCGGTGAGCTCCTCGATGGCCACCATCTCGCGGTTGACCCGCTCGGGCTTGAGGTCCAGCAGGTACGCGATGCCGCCCGACATGCCGGCCGCGAAGTTGCGCCCGGTCGGGCCGAGCACGACGGCGCGGCCGCCGGTCATGTACTCGCAGCCGTGGTCGCCCACGCCCTCGACGACCGCCGTGGCGCCGGAGTTGCGGACGCAGAACCGCTCGCCGACGACGCCGCGGATGAACACCTCGCCGGACGTGGCCCCGTACAGGGCGACGTTGCCGGCGATGATGTGCCCGTCGAGCGGGGCCTCGTCGTGCGGCCGGAGCGTGATCCGGCCGCCGGACAGGCCCTTGCCGAGGTAGTCGTTGGCGTCGCCGGTCAGGCGCAGCGTGATCCCGCGCGGCACGAACGCGCCGAACGAGTTGCCGGCCGAGCCGGTGAAGGAGATGTCGATGGTGTTGTCGGGCAGGCCCTTGCCGCCGTACCGCTTGGTCACCTGGTAGCCGAGCATGGTGCCGACCGTGCGGTTGACGTTGCGGATGGGCAGCTCCAGCGTGACCGGGGTGCCCTCGTTGAGCGCGCCCTCGGCGAGCTGGATGAGGGTGTTGTCCAGCGCGTGCTGGAGCCCGTGGTCCTGCTCGATGACCCTGTGCAGCGCGGTGCCGGCGGGCAGCTCCGGCTGGTGCAGGATCGGCGACAGGTCGAGCCCGCTGGCCTTCCAGTGCTCCTCGGCCGCCGTGGTGTCGAGCATCTCGACGTGCCCGATCGCCTCGTCGAGCGAGCGGAAGCCCAGCTCGGCCAGGTATTCGCGGATCTCCTCGGCGATGAACTCGAAGAAGTTGACCACGAACTCGGGCTTGCCGGTGAAGCGCTTGCGCAGCTCGGGGTTCTGCGTGGCGACGCCCACGGGGCAGGTGTCGAGGTGGCAGACCCGCATCATCACGCAGCCGCTGACGACGAGGGGCGCGGTGGCGAAGCCGTACTCCTCGGCGCCGAGCAGCGCGGCGATGACGACGTCGCGGCCGGTCTTGAGCTGGCCGTCGACCTGGACGACGATGCGGTCGCGCAGGTCGTTGAGCAGCAGCGTCTGCTGGGTCTCGGCCAGGCCGAGCTCCCACGGCGCACCGGCGTGCTTGAGCGACGTCAGCGGCGAGGCGCCGGTGCCGCCGTCGTGGCCGGAGATGAGCACCACGTCGGCGTGCGCCTTCGACACGCCCGCGGCGACCGTGCCGACGCCGACCTCGGCGACCAGCTTCACGTGGACCCTGGCCTCCGGGTTGGAGTTCTTCAGGTCGTGGATGAGCTGGGCCAGGTCCTCGATCGAGTAGATGTCGTGGTGCGGCGGCGGCGAGATGAGGCCGACTCCGGGCGTGGAGTGCCGGGTCTTGGCGATCCACGGGTAGACCTTGTGGCCGGGCAGCTGGCCGCCCTCGCCGGGCTTGGCGCCCTGGGCCATCTTGATCTGCAGGTCGTCGGCGTTGACCAGGTATTCGCTGGTGACGCCGAAGCGGCCGGAGGCCACCTGCTTGATGGCGGACCTGCGGGCGGGGTCGTAGAGCCGCTCGGGGTCCTCGCCGCCCTCGCCGGTGTTGGACTTGCCGCCGAGCTGGTTCATCGCGATGGCGAGCGTCTCGTGCGCCTCCATCGAGATGGAGCCGTACGACATCGCGCCGGTGGAGAACCGCTTGACGATGCTCTCGACCGGCTCGACCTCTTCGATCGGGATCGGGTTGCCCTTGCGCAGCTTGAACAGGCCGCGCAGGGTCATCAGCTTCTCCGCCTGCGAGTCCACGAGGTTCGTGTACTCCTTGAAGATCTCGTAGCGGCGGGTCCTGGTGGCGTGCTGCAGCTTGAAGACGGTCTCGGGGTTGAACAGGTGGGGCTCGCCCTCGCGCCGCCACTGGTATTCGCCGCCGACCTGGAGCTTGCGGTGGGCGTTCTCCACGCGCGGGTAGGCGTGGCGGTGCCGCTGCGCGACCTCCTCGGCCAGCACGTCGAAGCCGACGCCGCCCAGGCGCGAGGTGGTGCCGGTGAAGCAGGAGTCGATGACCTCCTGGCTCAGGCCGAGTGCCTCGAAGATCTGCGCGCCGGTGTAGGAGGCCACCGTCGACACGCCCATCTTGGACATGATCTTGATGACGCCCTTGCCGTACGCCTTGATCAGGTTGCGCACGGCCTTGCGCTTGTCGAGCTGGAGGACGCCGGTGTCCACCAGGTCTTCGACGGTCTCGATGGCCAGGTACGGGTTGATCGCGCCGGCGCCGTAGCCGATGAGCAGCGCCATGTGGTGGCACTCGCGGGCCTCGGCGGTCTCGACGACCAGACCGATCTTGGTGCGGGTCTTCTCCTGGATCAGGTGGTGGTGCACCGCGCCCGTCAGCAGCAGCGACGGGATCGGGGCGAGGGTCTCGGACGAGCCGCGGTCGGAGAGCACGATGATGCGCGCGCCGTCCGCGATGGCCTGGGACGCCTCGGCCCGGATCTCCTCCAGGCGGCGCAGCAGCGCCTCGCCGCCGCCGGCGACCTCGTACAGGCCGCTGATGACGCGCGGGTGGAAGCCGGGCAGGTCGTGCTCGTCGTTGATGTGGATGATCTTGGCGAGCTCGTCGTTGTCGATCACCGGGTACGGCAGCACGAGCTGGCGGCACGAGGCCGGACCCGGGTCGAGCAGGTTGCCCTCGGGGCCGATGGTGCTGGCCAGGGAGGTGACCAGCTCCTCACGGATGGCGTCCAGCGGCGGGTTGGTGACCTGCGCGAACAGCTGGGTGAAGTAGTCGAACAGCAGGCGCGGCTTCTCGCTGAGCACGGCGACGGGGGTGTCGGTGCCCATGGAGCCGATCGGCTCCTGGCCGGTCTTCGCCATCGGCGACAGGATGATGCGCAGCTCTTCCTCGGTGTAGCCGAAGGTCTGCTGCCGCTTGATCAGCGCCTCGTGCGTCGGGATCTCGCGCTGGCGGGACGGCAGCTCCTCGAAGCGGACCAGGCCGGCGTGCAGCCAGTCCTCGTACGGCAGCTCGGCGGCCAGCTCGGCCTTGATCTCGTCGTCCTCGATGATCTTGCCGCGGGCGGTGTCGATGAGGAACATCTTGCCGGGCTGCAGGCGGCCCTTGCGGACGACGTCCTCCGGCTTGATGTCCAGCACGCCGGCCTCGGAGGCCAGCACGACCAGGCCGTCGGCGGTCACCCAGAAGCGGCCGGGGCGCAGGCCGTTGCGGTCGAGCACGGCGCCGGCGAGGGTGCCGTCGGTGAACGTGATCGAGGCGGGGCCGTCCCAGGCCTCCATCATCGAGGAGTGGAACTCGTAGAAGGCCCTGCGGGCAGGGTCCATCTCCGTGTGGTTCTCCCAGGCCTCCGGGATCATCATCAGCACGGCGTGCGGCAGGCTGCGTCCGCCGATGTGGAGGAGCTCCAGGGCCTCGTCGAAGCTGGCGGTGTCGCTGCCGTCCGGGTCACAGATCGGGAAGAGCCGCGAAATGTCGCCCGGGATGTGGGGGGATGCCAGCATGGCCTCGCGGGCCCGCATCCAGTTGCGGTTGCCCTTGACCGTGTTGATCTCGCCGTTGTGCGCGATGTAACGGTAGGGGTGGGCCAGCGGCCAGCTCGGGAACGTGTTGGTGGAGAAACGCGAGTGCACCAGGGCGATCGCGGTCTCGTAGCGCTCGTCGGACAGGTCGGGGAAGAACGGCTCGACCTGGTCGGGGGTGAGCATGCCCTTGTAGACGATCGTGCGCGCGGACAGCGAGGGGAAGTAGACGTCCGCCTCGTGCTCGGCCCGCTTGCGCAGGCAGAACGCCAGCCGGTCCAGCTCCAGCCCCTCGCGCCCGCTGGGGTCGGACACGAACAGCTGGGCGAAGTGCGGCATGACGGCCCGGGCGCTCGGCCCGGGCAGGGCCCGGTCGACCGGCACCTCGCGCCAGCCGAGCACGGTGAGGCCCTCCTCCGCGGCGATCTCCTCGATCAGGCCCGTCGCGATGCTCCTGGCCTGCTCGTCGGACGGCAGGAAGGCGATGCCGGTCGCGTACGCGCCGGCCGCGGGCAACGTGAACGGCACGACCGCCCGGTAGAACGCATCGGGGATCTGCGTCAGGATCCCGGCTCCGTCGCCGGTGTCCGGCTCGCTACCCTTGGCCCCCCGATGATCAAGATTGCACAACGCCGTCAGCGCCTTGACCACGATCCCGTGCCCCCGGCGTCCCGCGACGTCGGCGACCATGGCGACACCGCAGGCATCGTGCTCGTTGGCGGGGTGGTAGAGGCCCTGGGGCTCGGGGAACCCGAGGTGGGCAGCAGGCATGTAATCCCTCCCGTCGTCATCGTCTGTTCCAAACCGCTTCACAGGCGAGGGACGACGTTGGCCCTGCTGCATATCGTGCGTAGAGGTTACCGCACCCTGCCGGAATGGTGCCCGCCACGTCCGCATTGCGAACATTGTGGCCCGTCCAGCATCCGAACTCCCTATCCCAAACCTCGCAGGTACGCGGCGAAATTCCCGACCCACGCTGCGATTTACGGCATCGGGAGCGATTTTCACGCAGACCTCGGCCCTCCCCCACTACTTGAGATCGCCCGGCACGCACAAGCCCAGGTCACGTCCACGGCCCCGCTACATCGCACCTATCCCATCGGCCCCATGAGAACCTTCAGGACCCGTCGACCCCAGCACGGCATCGCTTCCTAGTCTTGGCGCACCGCCAAGCGGCCCTGCAGCCGCACCAAGCCCCAGCTCCCGCCGCTGCGCCAGCGGCCCGCCCGCTTTATCGGGCCCCACCAGACCACCGCCCCCATCTCGTCCCACCGGCCCCATCGCGATCCCAGGACCCCCTGACCCCCTTGCCCCACGGTCATGGCCGCATCGCCCCATCCGGTCATCGCCGGCATCTCTCTGTAGCCATGGCGCACCCGCCAGCGGCTCACCGACGCGCCATCGAGCCCCACCCTCCCCGCCTCCCTCCTGCCGCCGCCTGGCCTCTCCTCCCCTCCGCCATCCGCCTGGCGTCCCGTCGGGGCTGGCGGGGAAGCGCGCAGAGGGGCGCCCGAAAGTACCGAGCAAGAGGCGGTTTGCGGGCGGCGGCGAGGGGCGGTCGGCGGGCGGGAGGGATCCTGGAGCGCCGATAGGGTTGCCCTATGGAGCGTGACGGGGTGGAGCGGCTGCTCGACGCGGCCGGGGCAGACAGCAGGCGGCTGCGCCACGCCCTGACGCTCCTGTGCGACGGCCAGTGGTGGACCCTCGCCGACCTCGTCAGAGCGACCGCCACGTCACGGCGCACCATCGAGACCCTGCTCCGCGAGCTCCCCCTCGACCGCACGGGAGACCGCTTCCGGGTGCCGCCGACCCACGCGCCCGACTACCAGGACCTCTTCGCGGTGGCGCCGCCTCCCGAGGATCCGGTGGCCCACCTGGTCCCCCACTACTCCCACGTGCTCGACCGCCTCACCGAGCTCGTCGCCGCCGCCCCGCGCGCCCGCCACGTGCTCGACCACGTCGCGGCCACCCCGGAGACGGTGCTGCGCCGGGCGCTCCTGCTCGGCGCCCGCTTCTGGCTCCCCGGCACGCGGCTGCTCTGCGTCGGCGACCACGACCTCACGTCCCTGGCCGTCAAGCTCGTCCACCCCGAAACCGACGTCACCGTCGTCGACATCGACGACCGCATCCTGGCCTACATCGACGACCAGGACCTCGGCGTCCGCACCCGCTGGGCCGACCTGCGGCTCGGCCTCCCGGCCTCGGCCCGGCACCACGACCTGGCGCTCACCGACCCCCCGTACACACCGGAGGGCATCGGCCTGTTCGTGGCGCGCGCCGTGGAGGGCCTGACGGACGAGGGCCGGGTGCTGCTGGCGTACGGGGCGAGCGAGCGCACGCCGATGCTCGCGTTCAAGGTGCAGCAGGCGCTGTCGGAGCTCAACCTCGCGTACGAGGCGATCTATCCCGACTTCAACCGCTACTTCGGCGCGGAGGCCATCGGATCGGCCGCTGACCTGTACATCCTGCGCCCCACCACCAAGACCCGCCCGGCCGCGACGTCGCGTCTGAGCCGCCTGACGACCGCCATCTATACCCAGGGCCCTCAATCCGTCGAATCGGCCCATACCGCCCTCTCAGCCCCGGGAACACCCCTTCCTTCCACGCCCGGTTCCGGTCCGGAGGCCGTCCCTGGACTTCCGGCCGACTTCGACCCCGACCTCCTGGTGGGCGACTGGCCCAAGGAGCTCCGCCAGCCCCGGGTCAAGCTCTCGACGTGGCTGGCCAAGCCGTACGCCGCCACCGCGGACCGGGTGGCGATCTCCGTACCCCCAGGTCTGGAGGCCGCGCTCCCCCGCCTGCTCCTGGCCACCCGGGCCGCGCACGTACGCGTCCTCGGAACCGGCCTTCCGCCTCTGCCCGACGTGCTGACCACCGTCTACAAACCGAGCGCCGACGCCTTCGCCCTCGACGCCGTACGCCTCCCGCAGCCGGAGGGCGACGCGCCGGGTGTGTTGCGCAGGATCCTGGACAACGGCCACGCCAAGCTGGCCAACACCTGGCGGGAGGGCCTCATCGCGGTGGCCCGCGCCCAGGGTGGCGCGCTCACCAAGAACGAGGCGCGCATCCTCATCCGGGAGGCGGCCCCGTGGTCGGACGACCTCACCCCGCTGGAGGCCCCACTCCACCGCCTGGCGGCCCTCCCGGACGCGGTCGCGACAACGGTCACGGCCCTCACCACCACAACCTGAGCGCCTTCCTCACGACGACGGCTCCGGGCCCGTATACCAGCACACGCTGAGAACGCGTCACAACGGCCTGATGACCAGGCCGGACACACCCCGGGGCAGGCGACCGCTCCCCGGGCGACACGCCGCCGGCCCGGGTTCAAGGAAGACGATCCCCTGAACCGCCACAGCGCACCGCACCGACCGGAGGCACACCCTCACACCGGCCTCCCAGTCCGATCCGACGGTGCGCGGACGTGCGGCCCGAGGCCGCGGTCGGCCCCATCCCACACTCGGATCAGGATCCACGGCAGACCTCCACACCTCCCGCGGAGCCACCGATCGAGGGGCGCTGACGTGCGGCCGCCCTTTCTTCCGTCCCATCGCCTGAGGGCGGGCACGGCGATCCAATTCTGCGGCCCAATGGCCCCGCCCGGCGGAGTCCAGTCCGACCCCGGCGACGCCCTCGCCCGCCGCGCTCAGGTCAGTCCGCCGAGATCCAGGCAGGCAGGTCAGGTCGCGGCGACGATGCGTCCCTGGACCACCCGTCCGAGGCTGTCCAGTGCGACCAGCGCGGCGACCAACTCCTGGGCGGGCGCCGGACCGCCGGCCCAGCTCACCGTCACGTAATGGCCCATGGCGCGCGCCTGGGCACGGCTCCCGGCGGCGTCGAACATGATCCCCTGCCGGATGAACCCGTCCTTGCCCAGCGCCGCCACCAGCGCGTCGGCCGCCCGCCCGTCGCTCAGGTTGAAGATGACGAACTGCCCCGCCATCGTGTCCCCCTTGTACGTGCCCTGCAGCGCCTGCGTGCACCCCGTGGCGGAGGCGCCCCAGAGGACCTCGTCGCAGTCGGTGAACTCCTGCGTGGAGTCCAAACGCATGGTGCCCAGGGTCTGGACGGCAGGGGTGAAGACCTCCTGCAGGGTCAGCGGGGCGGAGTCGTTCTGGCGGTTGTCGATGGCCGCGTAGAACGCGGACGTGGACTCGCCGTGGAACGCGCCGGGCCGGGGATCGTCGGGCCGCAGCCACAGCCATCCGACCACGGCGATGACCATCACGTTGGCGACCACGACGGAGATGACGACACGTCGGGACATCAGCGGGCCGCTCCCCTGCTGGTGACGACATTGTGGACACGCTCAACAGCCGCTCGCGGCCCCGGCACGACACCCACCCCGGGGACCACACAGGCGCGCCTGGAGCCTCGGGCGCGTGCCGGGACGACGACACGGCGACGGCGGACACTCGGCGGGGCGGCGGGCATCAGGAGGACGGTCCCGTGATGGAGACGACGCGGCGGTAGACGGCCTTCTCCGCACCGCGCAGCGCCAGGGTGAGCGAGACGAAGTCGTCCTTGGGGCCGGGCTCCGTGCCGTCGACCCTGCCGAGCCACACCAGGCCGACGTAGTGGCCGAGGGCGTAACCGCCCGCCTCCGAGTAGCCACCCGCGGGGAAGGCGGCCTTGGACGAGCTCAGGGGGCGTACCCAGCCGCCTCGGTAAAGGGTCTTCAACGATTCGACCAGCTCGGCGGCCGACTTGCCGTCCTTGAGGTTGAGCAGGGTGTACTGGCCGACGTAACGGCCGTCGGAGCTGGAGTAGAGGCCGCGGGCGACCTGGGTGCATCCGGTCTCGGCGAGCTGCTCCAGCACGCCCTCCCCCCACAACGCGGCCGAGCAGTCGGCGTCGAGCTGCTTGGCGACGAGCTTGAGCTTGAGTTTCTTGGAGACCGCCAGCTCGCTCTGCCCGAACACCTCCTTCTCGGTGAGCGCCCGGCCGTCCTTCGTCCTGTCGGAGATGGGGTCGAACAGCTTGGGCGAGCCCCACCCGCGGAACACCTGCGGCAAGGTCACATCGGGTCCCACCACGGCGGCGCTGGCATGCCGCTCCGGCGAGTACGTGCCGATCGACCCCAACACGGCGACCAGCCCGCCCGCACCCGCCAGCACGCCGACGACCGTGGCGATGATGACGATCAGCCGCTGCTGCTCCGGTCGGAGACCCCAATCCGTGAGCAACGGGAACTGCCAGTCGGAACGCGGGGTACGGCGCCGCTTGCGGGAGACGACCACCGCCTCTGGCGCGCTCTCACCGGCCGGCCGCTCGCTCTCACCGGTCCCACGCGCGGACCGCCCGCCCTCACCGGCCGGCCGCTCCCTCTCACCAGTCCCACGGGCAGACTGCCCGCTCTCACGGGCACCGGGCGTCGTCAGACCGCCGTCGTCGACGGCTCCGGCCGCCCACGCGCTGTCATCCGGCTCCGCCACTGACCGGCGGCTGTCCTCGCCAGACCGTGACCGGCGGCCGTCCTCGCCAGACCGTGACCGGGACCGGCCACGCCTGCCGACACCCGATGCCGGCCGGCCGCTCTCGCCCGCGTCCGCAGGTGAGAGATGGCTCTGACCGGATTCGGCCGATGAGAAGCCGCCCTGATCGGGATGCGGCATCGGCCCCGCGGCCACCGTCCATCCCTGGTGGTCGGTGCCGGTCGCCGACCGGTGGGCTCCGTCGGCGTCCGCGACGTGCCGGCCGTCGCCTTCGATGCCTGCGGGTGCCCGTCCGTCGCCGCGCCCACCCGCCGCGGACCGGCTGCCACGCCTGCCCTCCGACGAGCGGCGCCCACGCGACCTCCCCGACGGGCCGGCTCCGTCCGATCCGGCCACCGGCCGCCCGTCGTCAGGCGGGCCGAGTGACGCCTGCGCACCACCGGCGACGCCGCTGCCGGGCGCCTGTGCGCCTCCGGCAAAGCCCCCATTCGAACCGGTCGCCGACTGAGGACCGGTGACGGTCCCGCCGCCGTACGAACCCGGCACCGGCGCAGGACCGCCGCCGTACGCTCCCTCCACAGGCTGGGCGCCACCGCCCGCGCCCGCGCCATGCCTGCCCACGGACGGCTGAGGACCACCGGTCACACCACGGCCATACGCGTCAGACGCGGGCCAGCCGCCGCCAGGGCCGGTGCCGCCACCGGCAGGGCCACCTCCGGCGGAGCCGCCACCGAGCGGCCCCGCGTCCTCCGTGCCAGGGTTCGGGCGCCCGTTCTTGGGGCGGGAACCGGCTCGTCTCCGGGCCATCACAGCCTCGACGCCCCGATCAGGTTCCCCACGCCGAAGGTGACCGCGGCCGCCACCGCCCCCACCACGAGCTGCCGCAACCCGGAATACCACCAGCTACACGCCGTCACGGCCGACACGATCGCGCCCGCCGCGAACAGCGCCACGCACGACGTCACCGCCGACGCCATCAGCCCCTCGGACCCGAGCACATACGGCAGCAGCGGCAACACCGCCCCCAACGAGAAACACAGGAACGACGACACCGCGGCCACCATCGGCGACGGCAGTTCGCCGGGGGCGACGCCCAGCTCGGTCTTGGAGTGGACCTCCAGCGCCCGGTCGGGGTTCTGGGAGATCTGCCTGGCTACCTCGGCGGCCAGTTCCGGCTCGACGCCCTTGTCGACGAAGGTCTGGGCCAGCTCGGCCCGCTCGTCTTCGGGGTGGCGGTCGAGCTCGCGCCGCTCGACGGCGATCTCGGCCTGGGCGAGCTCGCGCTGGCTGGCCACCGACACGTATTCGCCTGCCGCCATGGACAGGCCTCCGCCGACCATCCCGGCGACGCCGCCGAGGGCGATGACCTTGGTGTTGGTCGTGCCGCCCGCGACACCCGCGATGAGCGCGAAGTTCGACACCAGGCCGTCCATCGCGCCGAACACCGAGGGCCGCAACCAGCCTCCTGTGACGTCGCGATGCTGGTGGTGGCCCTCCGCGCGATCACTCATCGGGGGTTCTTCTCCTTCGTCACGGCTTCGGCCTTGTCGCCCGGGGCCTCGTCACGCGGGGCCTCGTCGCCCGCGGCCTCGTCGCCGTCCGCGCCTCGGGTCACCGCGGTGCCGGATTCCGTGCTGCCGGTCTCGCCGGTCTCGCCGGTCTCGGCCGCAGAGCTCCCGTCCTCGCCGGTCTCGTCCCCCGCCGAGGCGGTCTTCCCTGCCGTGCCGGGCTTCTCCGCCGTATCGGAGGACTCCCCGGCCGTATCCGGCTCCTCCTTCTCGCCGTCGGTCGCCTCGGCCGCCTTGCCGCTCTCTTCCCCGGCGTCCGCCTGGTCGGCGGGGTGGGCCGGGTCGGCGACGGGGTCGGAGGGCGGGACGACGACCTCCACGCCCTCCTTGTGCCTGGTCGCCCAGAGGTAGATCAGCGCCCCGACGAACAGCACGATCGACGTCCACTGGTTGATCCGCATGCCGAGGAACGTGACCGCGTGGTCCACGCCGCCGACCGGGTCGATGCGCAGCCCCTCGATCCAGAAGCGGCCCAGGGTGTAGCCGGCCACGTAGAGGGCGAACAGCCGCCCGTGGTGCAGCGCGAACCGCCGGCCCGCGTAGATGAGCACGAAGCCCAGCGCCACGTCCCAGATGGACTCGTACAGGAAGGTCGGGTGGTAGAGCACGCCGGGCTCGCCGCCGTGGTCGACGTCGATCTCCAGGCCCCACGGGAGCGTGGTGGGCGAGCCGTAGAGCTCCTGGTTGAACCAGTTGCCCCACCGGCCGATGGCCTGCGCGAAGGCGATGCCGGGGGCGACCGTGTCGGCGACGGCGCTGAAGGAGATGCCGCGCTTGCGCACGGCCCACAGGACGCCGACGGCGCCGAGCGCGATCGCGCCCCAGATGCCCAGGCCGCCCTCCCAGATGAACAGCGCCTGGATGGGCTCCTTGATCGCGCGGCTGCCGAAGTAGGTCTGCCAGTCGGTGATGACGTGGTAGAGGCGGCCGCCGATCAGGCCGAAGATGACCGCGGGGACCGCGATGTCAATGATCGTCCCCTTCTGGCCGCCGCGGGCGCGCCAGCGCCGCTCGCTCAGCCAGACGGCGACGATGACGCCGAGCACGATGCAGAGTGCATAAGCCCGGATCGGGATGACTCCGAGATACCAGACCCCCTGCGAAGGGCTGGGAATCGAGAGAAGGGGCATGTCAGGTGAGGGTAGCGGAAGCGAGCCTACTTAGCCGCCTCCGTAATCTCATCGCGAAGTTGCGAGGGGCTGAAGAGGACCGCATTGTCTATTTCTGTGCCGTTCAACTTCACCGTCGGCGTATGGGTCAGCTTCTGCGCGTCGCTGATTTTCTTGCTGTAGTCGAGCTGGGCCTGGGCGTTCTTCTGGGAAGTGACGCACTGCTGGAAGTCCGGCGCGGTCACCCCGGCCTGCTTGCCCCACTGCAGGAGCTCGTCGGTCTTGAAGCCCTCGACGCCCTCGGGCGGCTGGTTCTGGAAGAGCAGGTCGTGGAAGGCCATCCACTGCTTGCCGTCCGCGATGCACCGGACGGCGTTGCCCGCGCGCACGGAGTTGGACCTGAGCGGCTCCTGCGAGAAGATCGTGATGGGGTGGTAGACGACCTTGGCCTTGCCCTCGGCGGCGAGGTTCTTGAACGTCGGCCCGCTCACGCGCTCGGCCTCCTTGCAGGCCGGGCACTGGAAGTCCTCGTAGATGTCGACCACCGGCGCGGTGACGCCGGCCTTGGCCATGACGACGCTGCCGTCGGCCTGCACGGTGACCGGCGCGAGGGCGGCCGTGGCCTCCTCCGAGCGGGACGTGCTGGCCGCGTACCACCAGCCGAGCCCGACCGCGGCCACCGCGACCGCGCCCGCGGTCACGTACGTCACCACCCGCTTGCGCTTGTCACGCGCCCGTGCGGCGGCCTGCTGCTCCTTGATCTTCTCGCGCGCGCTCCTCGACTTCGCCGACCCCGGCGA
Organism: Nonomuraea sp. SYSU D8015; assembly: GCF_008065375.1. Lineage (GTDB taxonomy): Bacteria > Actinomycetota > Actinomycetes > Streptosporangiales > Streptosporangiaceae > Nonomuraea. The sequence continues at coordinate 80,082 of NZ_VJYI01000016.1, read as the reverse complement.
CTTCGTACGGTTGCCCTTGCTCATCACTCGTCCTCCTCCTCGTCAGCACTGTCGCCCCCCAGCCCGAGGGCGCCGTCGAGCGCGAAACGGCCCGGCGGGAAACGGACGGTCCAGGCGGCGAGCAGCACGAGGCCGAAGTCGCGCAGGATGTCGAGCAGGTAGGTCGGCTCCTGTCCCTCTCCCAGCTGGCCGCCGCCGCCGAAACAGCCGCAGTCGATCCGCAGGCCGTTCGCCCATGCCCAGGCGATGCCGAACACGAACGCCACCATGAGCAGCCCCGCGATCACGGCGGCCGCCCTGGTCAGCAGACCGACGACCAGCAGCACGCCGACGACGATCTCCAGGATCGGCAGGACGTGGCCCACCGGGACGGCGATCGAGTCGGGCAGCAGCTGGTATGCCTTGACCGCCACGACCGAGTCGGACGGGTTGCCGATCTTCAGCGCGCCCGCCGCGATCAGCACCCCGCCCAGAACCAGCCGGGCGACGGTCGTCACCCAGGGTATCGCCGGTCTGGCGTTGGGTAGCGGTAGTGACGCGGCCACGGGTCATCTCCTCTTTCTCTGTGCCGGAAAAGGCGCACAGTACCCGGCTCCATCCGACCACGGCGGGGATAAGCGTCAGTTAAACGAGGTTTCCGCGTCTGAGCTGCTGCTTTTGCGGCCGTTCAGCCGCATGTGAACCTCGCCTCTCCCCAGTCTGCGTGGTCGTTGCCGATGCCGTCGCCGCCGTCGTCGGCCACGAGATCCACGAACTTGGCGCCGGACAGATCGGCGACCAGTTCGTACGCGTCGTCGGCGGCCCTCAGCACGGGGCTGCGCGCCCGCTCCGCGCCGTCGGCCAGCACGCCGAACCGCACGGACCCCCGCGTGGCCTGCACGTCGTCCACCCCCACGAAGGCGCGGAACTCCGAGCACCGCCCGGCCAGGTAGAAACGGATCTCGGCGGGCGCGTGCGTGCCGAGCCCCTTGGCGAAGGTCCGCCCGCCGATGACGATCGGCCCGCCGTCGGCCTCGCCGGTGTCGCCGTTGGACCGGTCGCGCTCGACGGGACCCCAGCCGTTGTCCGCGCTGACCCACTCCAGGTCACTGGCGTAGGCGTCGGCCGCGGGCGGGGGCGGCAGAGTCCGCACGCGCGCCGACGCCGTCAGCGTCCTGGCCGCGCCGTCGACGGTGTAGGTGACGGCGGCCCGCAACTCGTACGTGTCGTAGGCCGCCTCGGCGGGAGGCGTGACCTGCCACTCGGTGGTCAGCTTGCCGCCCGGCTCCACCGTGCCGGCGCCGTCGCCGGCCACGGCCCAGCCCTCCGGCACCTCCAGCGTCACCCGCACATCCTGCGCCGCCGCGTCCTCCAGGTTCCTGAACACGGTGGTGACGCCGTTGGCGGCCCCCTGCTCGAACGCAGCCGAGGCGGGCGTCAGCTCCAGCGTCCCGCAGGGTGGCGCGTCCTGCGCGGGCCCGAGGTCAGTGACGGAGAAGTCGTCCAGGACGAAGTCGGCCCCGGCCTGCTCGGGCCGGAGCGAGCGCAGCCCGACCCACACGTCGCCGCACCCGCCGACCACCCGCTCGGTGAAGGTGGCGGTGGTCCGCCGCTCGGGGATGGTCGTGCGCCGCGTCTCGACGCTCGCGCCGCGCGCGTCGTAGCCGGTCACCCACTGGTAGGTGTCGGCCTGCGCGTTCTGGTAGCTGAACGACACCTCGTACGCCCGCCCGGGCTCGAACCGCGCGGTCCACGGCAGCGTGCGGTAGATCAGCCCCTGCCGCTCCTCGTGGGCCTTGAGCGACCAGTCGCCGTTCAGCACGTCGTCGATCGCCTTGCCGTTCCATCCGGCCTGCGTGTACGGCTCGTGCCGCTCGGACAGGTGCGTGCGCGCGTCGAACGACCCGCCCGCGTCCCCCTTCACGAACGGCCCCCAGCCGGGCTCGGCGGACTCGAACGTCTCGACCCGCCCGGGCGGGTCGCGCCGGAACAGCCGCACGTCGTCCACCCGGACGTCCCCCGGCGCGGCCGCGGCCGTGATCCGCAGCGTGACGGAGTCGCCCGGCGCGGTGAACGTCACCTTGACCCGCTGGAAGAAGGTGTCGTGCTTCTCGTCGGAGGCGATGTAGTTCTTGGCCGTGGAGCGCTGGATCGTCACCGCCTCGCCGCCGGCCTCCAGCGCGGTCTCACGCGTCTTGCCCGGCTCGACCTCGACGAAGGCCGACGCGGTGTACGTGCGGCCCGCCCGCAGGCCCGTCAGCCGCTGCTCAAGCCGCGCCTGGGCGCCGCCGCGCAGGAGGGCGACCCGATGGCCCAGGGAGTTCCTCTCGACGCTCACGGGCCCGCTGACGCGCCATCCGGCGAGCCGGTCGCCGTTGAAGCCGGGGTCGCGCACGCCGCCCCCCTGCCCCCACGCGGGACCCGGCAGTTCAGGAGCCTTGCCCTGGTAGAGCACGTACGGCACGCCGGCCTCCGCCCGCAGCGTGATCTTCCCGCCCGCGGGGGTGACCGTGCCCGCGGGAACGCGGCCCTGGTCGGTGAGCTTGTAGACGCTCATCGGCCGGTCGGCGTCCCAGGTGGTGGTCCCGCCCGCGGGGTTGTAGTGGTAGAGCCTGCCCTGCCACGGCAGCAGGTACGTGCCCCCGTCGAGCACCTTGCGCCCGCCCGCGAACCACTCCCGCCTGCCGTCCCGGTACGTCCCGCGCACGCCGCCGGTGAACACGATCTCGTCGGCGGACCAATCCATGATCTTGTAGTGCTGGAGGAACTTGGCGGGCAGGTTGTGCTCCCAGATGTTGCGGTAGAAGGCGGTGAAGTCGTTCTCCGCGGTCCAGCCCTCGAACTCGACGATGCGGGCGTTGCCGAGGATCGGGTGGGAGTTCCAGACGTCCTTCTCGTGGTTGCGGATGAACCGGATGATCTGCGAGTTCAGCCCCTTGTTGGTGACTCCGCCGTAGTTCAGGTCGTTGGCCCAGTGCGCCCACAGCGACGACCGCTCCAGCTTGTCCGACCACTCGGTGGTCACCTGCCAGCCCTGCGCGCGCAGCTCGGCCAGCGTGCGGTCGGCGACCCAGCCGAACGGCCGGAACACGTCCACGTACAGCACCGCGAGGTTCCTGTCGGTCTCCTTCCGCAGCTGCCCGAACCTGCGGGCGAGCGTCCCCCTGGTCAGGTCGCCGCGCTGGTCGATCAGGTACGCCTGGTCGAGCCAGTTCCAGCCCTTGGCGTCCTTGTCGACCAGCTGCTCGCTGAAGTTCTTCGCCTCGGGGTAGGCCTCGGTGGCGTTGACGTGCACGCCGAACGTGGCGTTCCAGCCCTTCCCGACCTTGAGCAGCGTGTTCAGATCGGCCAGGCCGCCGGCGCGGCGGTTGTAATTGCCGCCGTAGTCGGGGTGCGCCGCGTCGTGGCCCTCGGACTGGTAGCCCTTGAGCAGCGCCAGCTGTCCGAGCCCGTCGGTGGCCAGCGAGATCCGCTTGACGTCGTCGAGCGTGCGCAGGAACGGGTGCGTGGCCTGGCTGGAGAAGTTGAACGGGATGTGGATCACCACCCGGTCCTTCGTCCGCTCCGCGCCGAGCGGCTTCACCGCGATGTCTCTGAAGGCGACCGCGCCGTCCTGCCAGTCCAGCGTCCCGTCGCCGTTGGCGTCGGGGGTGATCACGACCTTGGCCCAGGGCGCCTCCTCGGTGAACGGGGAGCCGGCCGCCCGGTGGGTCCACTGGCCGCTCCACACGCCCACCGTGACCGTGCCGCCGGCGTCCTTCCTGGCCTGGTGCCAGAGCCTGGCCGCGTCGCGGTCGGTGGGCCCGGAGGGGCGGTCGTAGGTGGAGTTGGACTCGATCGCCGCGGCCAGCCGGTCGGTGTTCACGATCGCGTACGTCGCCCCTACCGGGGCCGGGTCGGCCGCGGTGTCCCTGGTGACCTGGGCGAACACGTCGGCGGTGCGGGTGGAGTTCGGGTCCAGCCTGGTGAAAGCGGTCGCCGCGCCCGGCTGCTCGCTCGAGACCGACACCAGGTCGTGCCCGGGCAGGTCGATCGTCCCGACGCGGAACGCCTCGGTGTCGGCCACCGAGTCGATCCTGAACGTCGTCACCCGGCCCTTGACCGCGATGCTCGCGTCCAGTGTGACGCCCGGCAGGCCGTCGAAGGTCAGCCGGTAGCGGGCGGTCGCGCCGTCGTTCCCGGTCAGCGCCGCGGCGGCGGCCCGTGCCTGGCCGTTCAGCACGACGGCGGGCACGCCCGTGCTGCCGCCCAGGGTGGCGCCGCCGGCCAGGTCGACGTAGCGCAGGACGCGCGGGAAGGCGGGGTCCAGCTCCACGGTCAGCTCCGGCGAGGAGACGCTGATCGGCTCGGCCACGCGGGCGGGCGCGGGCGGCGGGTTCTGCGCGGTCGGGCTCGGCGGCGGCGCGTCCGTCGGGGAGGCATCGGGCGAGGGGAGGTCGTAGGTGGGCGTCGGCTCGGGAGTCGGCGGCTCCGGCTCGGCAAGCATCGCCGCAGGCGGCTCCGGCTCGGCGGCCGTCGCGGCAGGCGGGGCCGCGGCATGCGGGGCCGGATCGACGTGGGAGGCCGACGGGGCGGCCATGGCCGTGGCCGCGAGGACGAGGGCTGCTGCGTAGACAACGGGACCTTGACGCATAGGTGTCCTTCCGGGGGTCATGCGTCACACCGCTCGGGAGCCCCGATCATCACCCGGCGCGGCAGCGCACGCCATGGACTTACGCGCCAGATCTTCGCACTTGTCCAAATATTTCGTCACATGATCTGACAGAAACGGTAAAGCGCGGCCCCCGTAAGGGGACCGCGCTCGTCTGCGATCACACGTCAGCGGCGCACGCCCTGGGCCATCTCCCGGGCCAGCTCGGCGATCGAGGCGCGCCCCGCCGCCTCGTCAGGGGCGTCGAGCAGCCGGCGGATGAACGCCGACCCGACGATGACCCCGTCGGCGTAGCCCGCCACCTCGGCCGCCTGCGCGCCCGTGCCGACCCCCAGGCCGACGCACACCGGCAGATCGGTGTGCGCCCGGGTGCGCTCGACCAGACCCTCGGCGGCGGAGTTGACGGTCTCCCTGGCGCCCGTGACGCCCATCAGCGAGGCGGCGTAGACGAAGCCGGTGCAGCAGTCGACGACGGCCTTGATGCGCTCGCCCGTCGAGCTGGGCGCCACCAGGAACACCGTGTCGATGCCGGCGTCCGCCGAGGCCGCCCGCCACGGCTCGGACTCCTCCGGCGTCAGGTCGGGCGTGATCGTGCCCACGCCGCCCGCGTTGGCCAGGTCGCGGGCGAAGCGCTCGGCGCCGTAGCGGTCGATCGGGTTCCAGTACGTCATGACGAGCGTGGCCGCGCCGGTGGCCGCCACGCCCTCGACCGTGCGCATCACGTCGGCGATGCGCGTGCCGTTGACCAGCGACCTGTGCACCGCGTCCTGGATCGTCGGCCCGTCCATGAGCGGGTCGGAGTAGGGCAGGCCGATCTCGATGACGTCGCAGCCGGCCTCCACCAGGGCCGCGGCGGCCGCGACGCCGCCGTCCTTGGAGGGGAAGCCCGCGGGCAGGTAGCCGACGAGCGCGGCCCGGTTGTCCGCCTTGGCCTTGGCGAACACCGTCTGAAGAGTCGTCATGTCAATCCGTTTCGAAGGTCGAGTCCCACCATGATGCCCTGCCGTCGCGCCCGCCCGAAATCCCCGCGCCGCAGCGGCTCCCCGTCCCGGGCCCACGTCGCCTGCCCGCGCCCTCCCGCCCCGGCACCCCACCTCGAGACCGCGGCCCGAGGGCGGCGTCCGGGCCGAGTGCCGCCCAGACCCCGAAGGACCGGGCCGGAGTGCGGCGGCCAGGGAGCGGTGGGCGCCCACCGACCCCGGACCTCAGCCGGAGTGCGGTGGGGCGATCGCCCACCCACCCCGAAAGACCTCGGCCCGAGTACGGCGGCGGTGCGAGAACGGCGCGAGCCCGCTACAGGTTGAAGTATTTCATCGCCGTGCCCATGTCCTTGTCGCCGCGGCCGGAGAGGTTGACCAGGATGGTCGCCTCGGGGCCGAGCTCGCGGCCCAGCTCCAGCGCGCCCGCCAGGGCGTGGGAGGACTCGATGGCCGGGATGATGCCCTCGGTCCTGGCCAGCAGCGAGAACGCGGCCATCGCCTGGTCGTCGGTGACGCCGTGGTAGGTGGCGCGGCCGGAGTCCTTCAGCCAGGCGTGCTCCGGGCCGACACCCGGGTAGTCGAGCCCGGCCGAGATCGAGTGGGACTCGATGGTCTGGCCCTCGTCGTCCTGCAGCACGTAGGTGCGCGAGCCGTGGAGCACGCCGACCGAGCCGGCGGTGAGCGTGAGCGCGTGCTCGCCGCTCTCCAGGCCGTGACCGGCCGCCTCGTAGCCGTGCAACTGGACGCCCTCGTCGCCGATGAAGGCGTGGAAGATGCCGATCGCGTTGCTGCCGCCGCCGACGGCGGCGCAGACGGCGTCGGGCAGCTTGCCGGACAGCTCCAGCATCTGGCGGCGGGCCTCGACGCCGATGATGCGCGCGAAGTCGCGCACGATCTCGGGGAACGGGTGCGGCCCGGCGACGGTGCCGAACAGGTAGTGGGTGGTGTCGACGTTGGTCACCCAGTCGCGGAACGCCTCGTTGATGGCGTCCTTGAGCGTCTGCGAGCCGTTGGTGACGGGCACCACGGTGGCGCCGAGCAGCTTCATCCTGGCCACGTTGAGCGCCTGGCGCTCGCAGTCGACCGCGCCCATGTAGATGACGCACTCGAGGCCGAGCAGGGCCGCGGCGGTGGCGGTGGCCACGCCGTGCTGACCCGCGCCGGTCTCGGCGATCACGCGCTTCTTGCCCAGCCGCTTGGTCAGCAGGGCCTGGCCCAGCACATTGTTGATCTTGTGAGCGCCGGTGTGGGTGAGGTCTTCCCGCTTGAGCACGATCCTGGCGCCGCCGGCCTGCTCGCTGAAGCGCGGCACGTCGGTCAGCGTGGTGGGCCGGCCGGCGTAGGTGCGCAGCAGGTGGTCGAACTCGCGGATGAACTGCGCGTCGTTCTTGGCCTTCTCGTAGACCGCGGCCACCTCGTCCAGCGCCGGGATGAGCGCCTCGGGCACGAACCGGCCGCCGAAGATGCCGAACTTCCCGTGCACGTCGGGATCGTCGCCGTGCGCGCCGTTGCCCGCCAGGTCCGCGGCGGTCAGGATGGTGCCTTCGTTTGCCACTGCTATCCCTCTGCTGAGTGGTCGGGGCGCGTCGATGGGTGGGCGCCGGCGGTCACCAGCGCCTCCACCGCCTTGCGCGGGTCCTTGCCGGTCACCAGGCTCTCCCCCACCAGGACGGCGTCGGCGCCGGACCTGGCGTAGGCGAGCAGGTCGTGCGGGCCGCGCACGCCCGACTCGGCGATCTTGATGACATTGTCGGGGATCTTCGGCGCCAGCTTCGCGAAGACCTCGCGGTCGACCTCGAGCGTCTTCAGGTTGCGGGCGTTGACCCCGATGACCCGGGCCCCGGCGGCGACCGCCCGGTCGAGCTCCTCCTCGGTGTGCACCTCGACCAGCGGGGTGAGCCCGATGGACTCGGCCCGCTCGATCAGCGACACCAGGGCCTCCTGCTCCAGGCAGACGACCATGAGCAGCGCCAGGTCGGCGCCGTGGGCCCTGGCCTCCCACAGCTGGTAGGAGGTCAGGATGAAGTCCTTACGCAGGATCGGGATGTCGACCCTGGCGCGCACCGCGGCCAGGTCGTCGAGGCTGCCGCCGAACTTGCGCCGCTCGGTCAGCACGCTGATGACGTGCGCCCCGCCGGCCTCGTAGTCGGCCGCCAGCGCGGCGGGGTCGGCGATCGCGGCCAGCGCGCCCTTGGACGGGCTCGACCGCTTGACCTCGGCGATCACCGAGACCCGGTCACCCCCGAGCGCGGCCATCGCGTCTCTGGGCGGCTGCGCCCGCTCGGCCCGCTGCTTGAGCTCGTCGATGGACACGGCCTGCTGACGTGCGGCGAGGTCGGCGCGCACCCCGTCGAGGATGTCGTCGAGGACACTCGGCCCTTCCGTCCGCTCACTCACGCGCTTGGGGTCCCTCCGGTCGACTGTGGGGGTGGCTGAGAGTTCGCGTCGCGTCCGCTCTCCGCCTTGTCCTGCGATGGTATCGGCCCCGGCGGGGTCACCTCACCACAGGGCCCCACAAGTGCGCGGGGCTACGGTGCCAGGAACGCCCCGAACGGCAGGTTACGGACGACCCAGTACACCACGACGAGCGCGAGGAACGCCCACAGCCACGCCGGATGGGCGAGCGTCGTGCGCCGGGGCTTGCCCTGCCAGGCGCGCACCACCCATCTGCCCCACCAGAACAGCAGGAGCGGGATCATGGCCACGGCCAGCGGGTTGAGCCCGAGCGCGGCCACCGGGTCGAGGTGCGCCAGCGCGTGGATGGTGCGCAGCGTGCCGCAGCCCGGACAGTAGAGGCCGGTGAGCCACAGGAACGGGCAGGTCGGGTAGTGGCCGGGCTCGTTGGGGTCGACCACGCCGACGAACGCCACCACGGCGCCCGCTCCGGCCGCAACACCGAGCGGCGCGAGCAGGCCCTTGAGCCGATCGGTGCCGCGCCGCCCGGTGGTTGCGATGCTCATGTTCCCAGTATCCGCCTTCCGTGCGTGATCCTCTTCGCGCGGCCTAGTACGAGGAGTACGTGGCGCTCATGCTGGCAGCGAAGATCACGAAGAACAGCACGTAGGCGAGGATGATCAGCACGATCGAGATGGCGCCGAAGATCAGGCTGCGCTTCCACCACGTCTTGGCCTCTTCGGCCGCCTGCATCGCACCCTGGTAGTCGCCGACCTGCCACTTCTGGTTGACCTGCGACGACTTGACGATCGCCACGATGCCGAAGGGAAGGCAGCAGAACAGGGTGGTGAGGATCGCTGGGACCAACTGGTTGTCCGGCGGTTGCTGCCCGCCGTAGCCGCCACCGCTCGGGGGCTGCTGCCCGTAGCCGCCACCGTAGCCACCGCCGCTCGGGGGCTGCTGGCCATAGCCACCACCGTAGCCGCCACCGCTCGGGGGCTGCTGGCCATAGCCGCCACCGTAGCCGCCACCGCTGGGAGGCTGCTGGCCGTAGCCACCACCGCTCGGGGGCTGCTGGCCGTAGCCGCCGCCGGGCGGCTGCGAGCCGTAGCCGCCATCGCCCTGGTTACCGTAAGTCATGCTATGACTCCTCATGTCGTCATCTTTGTGGCGAGTGCGCGGCAGCCTAGCGAGAAACCATCTACTACGTGGATCAACGTCCAATTTGCGGACAATTCGTAATCGGACCGCAAGCGGCCCGTCACGGCCCGGCTACGCGAACGACAAACTACCTTTCGGTAACCGGCGTCCTCGGACGCGGTGGCGGCCCTGATCCCCGTGGCTCATGCCTGTGGCTCCCGGCTTCGTGGCGAGTCGCACACGGCAGCCTAGTGAGGAAACGGCGGCCACGTGGGCAGAGGTCCGAAACAGTGGAGATTTCGCCACTGCCGGACTCACCGGGAGTCGGTGGGGTCGTCCCCTCGGTCGAGGGCGTCCCAGAGCGCCTTGTCGTCGTGCGCCGGGGCCGGGCCGCTCCGCTCGTACCGCGCGGACATGCCCGCCCACCTGCCGCCGCGCACCATCGCGACGGCTCCTCCGGCGATCATCAGGGCCGCTCCGGCCCCGGACACGGCGGGCCAGAGCGGCACGATCTCCCAGGACAGCGCGGCGGCGCCGCGCAGCGCGTTGCGTTCGGCGAGCCAACCGGTCACGGCCGTCCCGTCCAGGGCCGTCCACGTGGCCGCCGCCGCGCCCGCCCCGCAGAGAGCCAGCAAAGCCCCGACGACGCGGCGCCCGGCGCCCTTGGTGGCCAGGACGGCGACCACGCCGGCCAGGCCGGCCAGCGCCACGGGGGTGAGCGCGGGTCCGAGCTGGCCGCCGGTGGGCGTCACCGCGCCGGCCTGCGCCACCCGCACCCAGGTCTGTCCCGCGGCCAGCAGCACCAGGAGGCAACCCAGGACGGTCACAGCCAGCCAGCCCCACAGCTCCCTGCGCGCCGCCGCACTCCCGCCCTCCGCGCCCGAGGGCGCGCCACCGCTGGAACCCACGCCGGCCCCCGAGTCCACGCCGCCGGAGCCGATGCCGCCGCCGGAACCGACGTCCCCGCCTGCGGCCGTGCCGCCGGAGCCCGTGCCGCCGGAGCCCGTGCCACCGCCTGAGGCCATCACGCCGGGCCGAGCGCGATCTCGAGCGGGCCGGCGTCGAAGCAGGTGCGGTCGCCCGTGTGGCAGGCGGCCCCGGCCTGGTCGACCTTGACCAGGACGGTGTCGCCGTCGCAGTCGAGCGCCACCGACTTGACGTGCTGGACGTGGCCGGAGGTGTCGCCCTTGACCCAGAACTCGCCGCGGCTGCGCGACCAGTAGGTGGCCCGGCCGGTGGTGAGCGTCCGATGCAGCGCCTCGTCGTTCATCCAGGCCAGCATGAGCACCTCGCCGGTGTCGTACTGCTGGGCGATGGCGGGGACGAGGCCGTCGGGGTTGCGCTTCAACCGTGCGGCGATCTTGGGATCAAGGGCCATGCCCCCATTCAACCAGCCGGGGCCCGCGCCCCCGCCACCGATGCCGGGGCCGTCAATCCAATGCCTGCGACAGGGTCTCGTAGATCGCGAACAGCGGGGCCAGGTTGGTCCTGCGCAGCCGCCGCAGCACCTGGCCGTCCGGCGCGACCAGCGCCATCGTGCCGTCGCGCGCCCGCAGGTCGGCCAGCTGGCGCACGAGGACGCCGAGCCCCGTCGTGTCGATGAAGGTCAGTCCCGTCAGGTCGACGACCAGCCGGGGGCCGTGGGTCTCCACCGCCTCCCCGAGGCAGCGCCGCACCTTGGACGCGTTGTCCACGTCCACCTCCCCCGCCAGGCTGACCACCACGAGATCGCCGTGCCGGCGTCGCGTCATCTCCAGCACATCCACGCCCATGTCGCTCATGCCTTTCCCCGTGGGCGGCCCCGCCGAAAAGGTACACCGGCCGGGATCGCGTCACAGTGGGTTTTGCAGAGAATGCGCAACGTGATGGCGGGGCGAGGGGTATTTTCTTGACCCGGCGCGTGCTAGGGGGAGGTGTTCGTCATCGTGGTGCACGTCGCGGGTTCCGTCCTCGACCCTGATCTGGGAGATCATGTCTGCCTGCCGTTCGACGGCGAGCGCGAGCGCATGACGGCGACGCGGCTGTTCACGATGAACGGGCTGCGCCGCCGCACCAAGGTGGTGATCATCACGCACGCGGACAGCCCCGAGCGGACGCGCGACTGGCTGGCGCCGCTCGTGCCGGGCTTCGCCGACGCCGAGTCGGCGGGGCAGGTGGAGATCCTGGCCTGCGCCGACACCCACTTCACCGACGGCTGCCTCGATCCCGAGCGGGTGCTGTGCCGGCTGACCGAGGCCAAGGACCGCGCGCGCAGGCACGGACAGCACGGCGTGTACGCGCTGGTCGACGCCTCCTGGGGCGTGCGGGACGCGGGCCGGCAGGCGGCGTTCGAGGCGGCGGCCAACGAGGTTTTCGGCGAGCGCTGGCTGGCGGCCGTGTGCCAGTACGACCGCGGCCTGTTCCCCCGCGAGGCCATCGACCGTGCCGCTTCCGTCCACCCGATCTCGCCCCAGCAGGCGCTGCTGCGCTTCGCCAACACGTGCTCGCCGCCCGGGCTGCGGGTGTGGGGCGACATCGACCTCACCAACCGGCAGGCGTTCGCGTCGGTGCTGTCGCCGCTGGAGAAGGAGCCGGGTGAAGTCGTGATCGACGCCTCCCAGCTGGGCTTCATCGACGCCGGGTCGGCGCGGCTGCTGACCGTCATGGCCATGGCCAGGCCGGAGGGGTCCACCGTGGTCGTCTGCCGCGAGGCCATGGCGCGGGTGCTACGGCTGATCAGGGCGGACGAGTTCCTCGCCGTGCGCCATGTGTAGGCAGGTGCTCTGCGCGGCCTTCGCGCGCGGGCGCATCACGGTGCTGCGCAGGGCGGTCGCCGAGCACGCCGCCTACGAGGGGCTGACCGGCCGCCGCCTGGAGGACTTCGTGCTGGCGGTCAACGAGATCACCACCAACGCGGTGGTGCACGGCGGCGGGCACGGGCGGCTGCGGATGTGGTCGCACGGCGGGCGGCTGTGGTGCGAGGTGACCGACGAGGGGCCGGGGCTGCCGCCGGGGTGGATGGGCGACATGCGCCCGCCCACGGGCTTCGAGGGCTGTGGGCGAGGGCTGTGGCTGACGCGCATGCTGTGCGACCAGATCACGATCGTGTCGGGGCCGCGCGGCACGACCGTGACCTTCGCCGCCTTACGCGATTGAGCGTCACGAACGGGCGGCCGAGACCCAGGAGGCGTGCAGGTCGGCGTAGACCCCCGGCACGCCGACCAGCTCGGCGTGCGGGCCCCGCTGCACCAGGCGGCCCTGGTCGAAGACCAGGACCTCGTCGGCGTTCTCGGCCGTGGACAGGCGGTGGGCGATCGAGATGGCGGTGCGGCCGCGCGTGACGCCCTCGAGCGCGCGGGCCAGCCGCACCTCCGTGGCCGGGTCCACCGCCGAGGTGGCCTCGTCCAGCAGGAGCAGGTCGGGGTCGGCGAGGTAGGCGCGGGCGAGCGCGACGAGCTGGCGCTCGCCGGCCGACAGTGACTCGCCGCGCTGTCCGACGGGGGTGTCCAGGCCGGCGGGCAGGCCCTCCAGCCAGTCGGCCAGGCCCAGCTCGGTCAGCGCGAGCTCGATCTCCTCGCGGGTGGCCGACGGCTTGCCGTAGCGGATGTTCTCCTCCAGCGTGCCGTCGAACAGGAAGCCGTCCTGCGGCACCATGACGATGCGCTCGCGCAGGGACGAGAAGCGGATGTCTCGCAGGTCGCAGCCGTCCACGGTGACGCGGCCGGAGCCGGGGTCCATCAGCCTGGTCAGGAGCTTGGCGAACGTGGTCTTGCCCGACCCCGTCTCCCCCACCACCGCGATGCGGGAGCGGGGCGGGATCTCGAGCGAGACCTCGCGCAACACGGGCGCGCCGCCGGGGTAGGCGAAGTGCACGTCCTCGAAGGCGACCGAGATGGGGCCGCGCGGCAGCTCCACGCCCTCCTCGCCGGGGTCGGCCACGTCGGGCGGGGTGTCGAGGACGCCGAGGATGCGCCGCCAGCCGGCGACGGCGTTCTGGGCCTCGTTGAGCACCTCCGTGGCCGTCTGCAGCGGCGCCACGAACAACGTGACCAGGAACAGGAACGCCACCAGCTGCCCCTGCGTGATGTCGCCCGACAGGCCGAGCCGCACGCCGAGCAGCACGATGCCGGCGATCGCGACGGCGGCCACGATCTCGGTCAGCGGGAAGACGAAGCCGACGATGGTCTGCGCCTTGACCTGCGCGGACCGGTTGGCGTTGACGGCCTTGTCGATGCGCTCGGCGGTGCGGCGCTCGGAGGCGTAGGCGCGGATGACGGTGGCGCCGACGACGGATTCGCTGATCGCGGCGAGCATGTCGCCGGTGCGCTCCCGCACCACCGTGTACGCCCGCGACAGCAGCCGCTGGAAGCGCGGCAGGGCGATCATCAGCGGGATGAAACAGGCCCACACCAGCAGCGTCAGCTGCCAGGAGTAGACGAACATCAGCACGGTCGCCACGAACAGCTGCCCGAACGCCACGATGATCATCAGCCCGCCCCACTGCATGAACGTGCTGATCTGGTCGACGTCGCCGGTGACGCGTGAGACCAGGGCGCCGCGCCGCTCGGTGTTCTGGGTGAGCACCGACAGGTCGTGCACGTGGCGGAAGCCGTGCACGCGCAGGGTGGCCAGGGAAGACTCGGTGGCCTTGTAGAGGCGGACGTTCATGACGTATCCGGCGAGCGCGGTGAGCACGACGGCCGCCGCGCACACCAGGACGGCGCGGGTGATGTACGGGATGTCGGGTGTGCCGCCCTTGAGCCCCGTGTCGATCGTCTGCTGGACCGCGATCGGCACGATGATCTTGCCGGCGGTCGCGACGACGGCCAGGATCAGCGTGACGACCAGGCCCTTGCGGAACTCGGGCGTGAGCGAGAGCCCGTGCCGGATCGTGGCCAGGGCGGAGCGGTCGGAACTGCGCTGGATGCTCTGCGCCGTCATGCGCTGACCTCTTCCTCTTCCCCGGCCGTGAGCTCGATGGCGGCGCGCTCGGCCTGCTCGCGCTCGTAGGCCGTCACCAGGTTGCGGTAGCCCTGGCAGCGGGCGAGCAGATCCTCGTGCGGCCCGCGGTCCACGACGCGGCCGTGGTCGAGGTAGACGACCTCGTCGGCGAGCGCGATCGTGGCCATGCGGTAGGCGACGACCACGACGGTCGACGCCTCGGCGGTGTCCCGGAGCCCATGCAGGATCCTGGCCTCGACCTGCGGGTCCACGCTGGAGGTGGCGTCGTCGAGCACGAGGAGGCGGGGGCGGCGCACGACGGCGCGGGCCAGGGCGAGGCGCTGGCGCTGGCCGCCGGACAGCGTCGCGCCGCGCTCGCCGACGCGCGTGTCGAGGCCGCCGGACAGCCGCGCCACGAACCCGTCGGCCTGCGCCAGCCGCAGCGCGGCCCACACGTCCTCGTCGGCGGTGTCCAGGCCGAGCGCGATGTTGCCGCGCACGGTGTCGTCGAACAGGAACGTCTGCTGCGGCACCAGCGCCACGGACTCGGCGACGGCGCCGTAGGCCAGCTCCCGCAGGTCGACGCCGTCCAGCAGCACCTGGCCCGCGTCGGGGTCGACCAGTCGCACGAGCAGCTGCACCAGCGTGGACTTGCCCGACCCCGTGGGGCCGACCAGGGCGACGGTGCGGCCGGCCGGCACGTCGAAGGTGACGTCGTGCAGCACCTCGGCCTCGCCGTAGCGGTACGACACGCCGCGCACCTCCAGGGCGGCGGGCTCGGGCGAGGTCGTGGCGGCCTTTGTGTTCACGCTGCCGTAGTCCATGGAGCCGGTGGCCTCCAGCACGGCCTGCACCCGCTCCCAGCCGACGACGCTGCGCGGCAGCTCGGCCAGCACCCAGCCCAGCGCCCTGATCGGGAAGGCCAGCAGGGTGAACAGGTAGGCGACCTGGATCAGGTCGCCCGAGTCGATGGAGCCGGTGGACAGGCGCAGCCCGCCGACGGCGAGCACCGCCAGCACCCCGAGCGTGGGCAGCGCCTCCAGCATCGGGTCGAACAGCCCGCGCACGCGGCCGACGGCGATGTTGGCGTCGCGCAGCTCGTGGGCGCGGCGCATGAACCGCTCGGTCTCCAGGTCCTCCCTGCCGAGGGTCTTGACCACGAGGGCGCCGTCGAAGCTCTCGTGCGCGATCTCGCTGACCTCGGCCCGCAGCTGCTGCGCGCGGGTGGCCAGCGGGCTCAGCCTGCGCTGGTAGACGAGGTTGAGCACGGCGATGGCCGGGAAGATCAGGAACCCGACCAGCGCGAGCATGAGGTCCGTGAACAGCATCGCGACCGCCGCGGTGAACAGCATGACGATCACGCCCACGGCCATCGGCAGCGGCGCGAGCGGGGCCCAGGCGGCCTCGGCGTCGGAGCTGGCGTTCGACAGCAGCTGTCCGGTGGGGTGACGGTGGTGCCACGCCAGCGGCAGCCGGAGATACTGCTTGGTGACGTCCCTGCGCGACCTGGCCTGCATGCGGTACTGCATGACGCCGGCCAGGATGCGGCGGCCGGCCACGCCGAACGCCTTCAGCAGCGCCGTGCCGAGGATGAGGAACATGCCGGTCCAGAGCGCGCCGGAGGCGACGCGGTCCTCGGCGAAGGCGGGCAGCACGACGTTCTGCGTGGCCCAGCCGAGCGCCCAGGCGGAGGCGACGGTCATGCCGCCGTAGACCGCGCTGGCCAGCACGGCCAGCGTGAAGACCGCCTTCTCGGTGCGGATGGCCACCCCAAGGACCCGCAGTCCTTGACGCATGACGGCCGAGGTGACCTTGCTCGCCACTCGGTGAGCCTCCCCGTTTATGTCCTATGTACGTAAGTCACTACATCACCTCTGATCATCTCGTTATTCCCACGGGTAGGGTTGGATGCGTGAACCATGCACGTGATGAACGTTCCGCGCTTTGCGACCTGTTCGACCGGCTCGGCCCCGAAGCGCCGACGCTCTGCACGGGCTGGACCACCTACGACCTGGCCGCCCACCTGGTGCTGCGCGAGCGCCGGCCGGACGCGATGGGCGGCATCGCGCTCAAGCCCCTGGCCGGCTACACCGCCTCGGTGCAGAACGGGCTCAAGGCCAGGCATCCCTACCCCGAGCTGGTCGGGCTCGTACGGAAGCCGGGCGGCGTGTACGGCCTGCTGCCCGCCCTCGACGAGGCGGTCAACACGCTGGAGCTGTTCGTGCACCATGAGGACGTGCGCCGCGCCCAGCCGTCGTGGGAGCCGCGCGAGCTGCCCGCCGACCTCGACGGGCTCATCTGGAAGCGGGTGTCGAGCGGCGCCAGGCTCATGCTGCGCAGGTCGCCCGTGGGCGTGGTGCTGCACCGCCTCGGCGGCGGCGTGGCCGTCGGCGGATCCCGGCAGGGCCCCCGGGTGGAGGTCACGGGCGCGGCCTCCGAGCTGCTGATGTTCTGCTTCGGCCGCCAGGCGCACGCCCGCGTGGAGCTCACCGGCGAGCCCGGCGCGGTCGCCCGGCTCCGCGCGGCCTCCCTGGGCATTTAGCGTCTTCCGTGCGGGGGTGGCCTGATCCGCCTCGCCTATCGCGTAAATCACGGCGCGGCAGGCGCTCACGCATGAAGCGGAGCCCGTACCATGGCAGAGGAATGAAGCCCCCCGGTTAGGATCATGAACATCTTCACAGAGGATGCCAGTGATCGCCCAGATCCGGGTATATACGGCTGGGAATGGACTGCAGGAGGCCCCCCATGCAGGTCAAGAAGGTACTCACCTACGTGGCTGTCGCGTTCGTGGTGTTCTACCTGTTCACCCAGCCGGCCCAGGCTGCGGCGGCGGTCAACGGAGTATTTGATGGAATTCTTCAAGGAGCCAACCAACTGGCCGTCTTCTTCACCAACGTTCTGACCTGACGGGAGTTCTGTCTGCGTCAGGTGCTTCCCCGCGCTGCCAGATCGTGTTACGCAGGCAGAATGAGAGATCGCCCCAGCGGCACCAAGGTCAATCAGCTCGACCCCAATGCGCGGCGCATCCTCGAGCGGGCTGAGCTCGAGGGCATCGAGCTGATCCGCTTTCTGTACGCCGACCACGGTGGCGTGATCCGTGGCAAGGCGGCATCCCGGTCCCGGCTGGCCGAACGGCTCAACACGGGCATCGGGCACACGGTGGCCATGATGGCGATGAACATGCTCGACCAGCTCCAGGACGTCGAGCACATGGGTCCGGTGGGCGAGGTGCGCATCGTCCCCGACCCCGCCACGTACGTCCCGTTGCCCCACGCCCCGGGCGCCGCCGCCATGCTGTCGGATCTGCGGCTGCCGGACGGCTCCCCCTGGGCGGCGTGCCCGCGGACGTTCCTCAAGGACGCGATCGCGGAGCTCGCCACGGAGGGTTACACCCTGGTCGCGGCGTTCGAGCCGGAATTCACCCTCGGCCGCCGCCTGCCCGACCCGGCCGGCGGCCCGGACCGGCTGGTGCCGCTCGACGACTCGCTGTGTTACGCCAACATCGGGTTCGACACGGCCCACGACTACACCGTCAAGCTCATCCACGCCCTGGAGACGCAGGGCCTGCGCGTCGAGCACTACCATCCCGAGCTGGGGCCGGGCCAGCAGGAGCTGTCGATCCGCCACGCGCCCGCGCTGCGCGCCGCCGACAACCACGTGATGCTCCGCGAGACCGTCCGCGGGGTGGCGCTGCGCATGCAGATGTGGGCCACGCTGGCCCCCAAACCGCTGGCCGACCAGGCGGGGAACGGCGCCCACCTGCACCTGTCGCTGTGGAGCGACACGCACAACGTCTTCGCCGACGACGGGGAGGTCCGCGACGGCTTCATCGGCGGGCTGCTCGCCCACCTGCCGGCGCTGACCGCGCTGACGTGCGGCAGCGTCAACGGCTTCCGGCGGCTGGCGCCGCGCTCGTGGTCCAGCGCGTACGCGGTGTACGGGCCCGACAACCGGGAGGCCGCCGTGCGGGTGTGCTCGCCGCTCGGAGAGACCGGCGAGCCGAACCTTGAGCTGAAGCCGTCCGACTCCTCGGCGAACCCTTACCTGTCGCTGGGGGCCGTCATCCACGCCGGCCTCGACGGGATCCGGCGCAAGCTCGACCCCGGGGAGCCCGTGGACGTCGATCCGGACACGCGGCCCGGCCGGTATCCGCGGCTGCCGTCCTCTCTGGACGAGGCGCTGGACGCGCTGGAGGCGGACGAGGTGCTGATGGAGGCGCTGGGGCCGTTGCGGCGGAGTGCTTATTTGGCGGTCAAGCGCTCGGAGGCGGCCGCGTTCGCCGCCAAGGACGTGTCGTTCGAGCTGTTCAACCACATGCGGGCGTTCTGACCGCCCCCGCCGACCGGCACCGGCCGCCGCGTGCTCGCAACGACCCACGCCGCGCCGCGGACCCGCTGAGCGGCGGGGTGCGACCAGCGCGTCAGTGGGCGGCACGCTTGCCGCAGCACGCCGATGGGGTCGCCCGCCTGCCCGTCGATGCCGCAGCGCACCGACCCCGGCGGACGCTTGCCCCTTGACACCGCAGCACACCGACCCCGGTGGCCGCCTGCCCGTTGACACCGCAGCACACCGACGCCGGCAGACGCCTACCGGTCTCATGCCCAGACGACGTGCCGCCCCTCGGCACGCCTACCGGACGACGCGCCCCGGGCGCGCACAGAACGCACGCCACCGCCGACACCGCACCGCCCAGCGGACACGTCATCGGCGGCCTGCCACCGTGCGCACGCTCGTCGCGCGACGGCACGCCGCGCCGTGGACCGCTGGCCGGCGCCGGCCCTTCCCGCCGAAGGGCAGGTGGGCGGCTGAAGCGCTGGCCCTCGACCGGCACGCACCGGGTGGTGCAGACCGCCGGGTGAGCCGGGCGAAGCGGCCCGCCGGGCGAGCCGGGCGAAGCGGCCCGCCGGGCGAGCCGAACCACCAGGCGAGCCGAACCACCAGGCGGAGCGGGCCACCGGGCGGAGCGGGCCGTCGGGTGAGGCGGGCCGCCGGCGGAGGCCGGCGAGGGCCGGCGAGGGCCGGTGGGTCAGCGGACCGGGTGGCCGGCCAGGCGCAGGGTGTGCTTGACCTCGGAGATCTTGAGTGTGCCGAAGTGGAACACCGAGGCGGCGAGGACCGCGTCCGCGCCGGCCGCCACCGCCGGCGGGAAGTCCTCCAGGCGCCCGGCCCCGCCGCTGGCGATCACCGGGACCCGGACGGCTGCCCTGACCGCCCGGATCATCTCCAAGTCATAGCCGTCCAGCGTGCCGTCGCCGTCCATCGAGTTGAGCAGGATCTCGCCCACGCCCAGCTCCTCGCCGCGCGCCGACCACTCCACGGCGTCGATCCCGGTGCCGCGCCGCCCGCCGTGCGTGGTCACCTCGAACCCGCTCGGGGTGCCCGGCGCGCGCCGGGCGTCCACGGACAGCACGACGCACTGGGCGCCGAACCTCCGGGAGGCCTCGGTGAGCAGCTCGGGCCGGGCGATGGCGGCCGTGTTGAGCGACACCTTGTCGGCGCCGGCCCGCAGCAACCGGTCGACGTCGTCGACCGAGCGCACCCCGCCGCCGACGGTGAGCGGGATGAACACCTGCTCGGCGGTCCTGCGGACGACGTCGAGCATGGTCTCGCGCTCGCCGGACGAGGCGGTGATGTCGAGGAAGGTCAGCTCGTCGGCGCCCTCCTGGTCGTAGCGCCTGGCCAGCTCGACGGGGTCGCCCGCGTCGCGCAGGTTCTCGAAGTTGACGCCCTTGACCACGCGCCCGGCGTCCACGTCGAGACAGGGGATGACTCTTACCGCTACGGTCATGCTCGCGACGCCTCGATTTCGATCTCGACCAGCATTCTCGGGTCGACCAGACCGGCCACCCGTACTCCTGTGCAGGCGGGCCGCACCTTGCCGAAGACCTCGGCGATCGCCTGTCCGACGAGGTCGAAGTGGCGCTGCTCCACCACGTAGTAGCGGACCATGACGACGTCCTCGCGCGTGAGCCCGCCCATCAGGACGGCCTCCAGCGCGATCTCGATCGCGGTCAGGCTCTGCTTGTAGGCGTCGCCGACGTGGCGCACCTCTCCGCCGACCGTGGCCGTGCACCCGGACACGATCACCCGCTCTCCGACGACCACGGCGCGCGCGTAGCCGTACTTCTCCTCCCAGATGCCGCCAGAAAACACCCTGGGTCCGGTGCTTTGCATGCTGACGCTACCGACGCTCATCTCGCCCCCTCCCGGCGAAGCTACACGCGTACCGCGGCCAGCGCGTTTTCCAGTGTGAACGCGTGAGCGTACAGGGCCCTGCCCACGATGGCGCCCTCCACTCCGTCCGGCACGAGAGAAGCGAGTGCGACCAGGTCATCGAGGCTGGAGACGCCCCCGCTGGCGATGACCGGCTTGTCGGTGCGGGCGCAGATCTGGCGGTAGAGATCGAGGTTGGGGCCCTGGAGCATGCCGTCCTTGGTCACATCGGTGACGACGTAGCGGGGGCAGCCGTCGGCCTCCAGCCGGTCGAGCACCTCCCACAGGTCGCCCCCCTCCTTGGTCCAGCCGCGAGCGGCCAGCGTGGTGCCGCGCACGTCCAGCCCGACCGCGATCTTGTCGCCGTGCTCGGCGATGATCTTCCGGCACCAGTCCGGGTTCTCCAGCGCGGCGGTGCCGATGTTGACCCGGCGGCAGCCGGTGGCCAGCGCGGCGGCCAGCGAGTCGTCGTCGCGGATGCCACCGGACAGCTCCACGTTCACGTCGAGCCGGCCGATCACGTCGGCGATCAGGTCCCGGTTGGTCCCCCGGCCGAACGCGGCGTCCAGGTCCACCAGGTGGATCCACTCGGCGCCCGCCTCCTGCCAGGCCAGCGCGGCGGCGAGCGGTTCGCCGTAGCCGGTCTCGGTCCCGGCCTCGCCCTGGACCAGGCGTACGGCCTGGCCGTCCGCGACGTCCACGGCGGGCAGCAAAACGAGCGACATTCAGGTCCTCCGGTCGAAGGCGAGGGTCACGACAACGGGTACGAGCAGCAGGGACAGGACGAGCGCGGCGAAGCTGGCGAGGAACGACCCCCACAGCAGCCACACGAGCACCTGCACGAGCAGGAAGCCGAGCGCCACCACGGCGTTCTGGGCGCGCTGCCTGCGGGCCAGCAGGCCGCCCTGGCGGCGGACCCGCACGGGGCGCGGGACGAGCCTGGCGAGCACGGCGCGGCGGCGGGCCAGGCGCGCCTGCCGCTCCTCGTTGGCCCGCCTCGCGCGGGCGGCCTCGGCCTCGCGCTCGGCCCGCCGCCGCGCCCGCTCCTTACTCATCGCAGCGTGCCCAGCCAGTTGGACAGCAGCGTGGCGCCGGCGTCGCCGGACTTCTCCGGGTGGAACTGGGTGGCCATCAGCGGGCCGTTCTCCACGGCGGCCACGAACGGCACGCCGTGCTCGGCCCACGTCACGACCGGCTCGGCGAACCCCTCGCCGGCACGCAGCTCCCACTCGCGCACCCCGTAGGAGTGGACGAAGTAGAAGCGGGTGGCGGCGTCGAGCCCGGCGAACAGCACGCTGCCCGCGGGGGCCTTGACGGTGTTCCAGCCCATGTGGGGCAGGACGGGCGCCTCAAGCCGCTCGACGGTGCCCGGCCACTCGCCGCAGCCCTCGGTCTCCACGCCGTGTTCGACGCCCCGGGCGAACAGGATCTGCATGCCGACGCAGATGCCCAGCACCGGGCGGCCGCCGGACAGGCGCCGGCCGATGATCTGCTCGCCGCGGACGGCCTTGAGCCCGCGCATGCACGCCTCGAACGCCCCCACGCCCGGCACGACGAGCCCGTCGGCCTCCAGCGCGGCGTCGAAGTCGGACGTCACGGTCACGTCGGCGCCGACCCGCGCCAGGGCCCGCTCGGCCGAGCGCAGGTTGCCCGACCCGTAGTCGAGGACGACGATCTTCTTCACCACCACAGCACCCCCGCCGTGATCGCCATCGCCGCGCCCACGGCGCAGATGACGGCACCGATCTTCAGTCCCTGCTTGGCCAGGGAGAACACGCCGCCGATCAGGAACAGCCCGATGAACACCATCACGCCGGCGATGAGGTTTTCCGTCATAGGACGCCCTTGGTGCTGGGCACCCCGGTCGCGCGCGGGTCGGGCTCCGACGCCTCGCGCAGCGCCCTGGCCAGGGCCTTGAACTGGGCCTCCACGATGTGGTGCGCGTTGCGGCCGTACGGGACGTGCACGTGCAGGCAGATGGCGGCCTGGGCGACGAGCGACTCCAGGATGTGGCGCGTCATCGTCGTGTCGTAGTCGGGGCCGATCATCGGCGCCATGCCCTCGGGCTCGGTGTGCACGAGGTAGGGACGGCCCGACAGGTCGACCGTGACCTGGGCGAGGGACTCGTCCAGCGGGCACGACGCACTGCCGAACCGCCTGATGCCCGACTTGTCGCCCAGCGCCTCGCGGAAGGCCGCGCCCAGCGCGAGCGCGGTGTCCTCGATCGTGTGGTGCGAGTCGATGTGCAGGTCGCCCTCGGTCTTGACGGTCAGGTCGAACAGCCCGTGCTTGCCCAGCTGGGCCAACATGTGGTCGAAGAAGCCGACCCCGGTCGCCACCTCGACCCGGCCGGTGCCGTCGAGGCCGATCTCCACCAGGACCGACGTCTCCTTCGTCACGCGCTCAATGCGCCCGACCCGACTCACAGCTTTCCTCCGAAGGCGAAGGTGGAGTCCCAGGGCATCGTGTTCTCCTCATAGTGTCGGTCGGGCGTCGTCACCTGATCGGCGTCGGCGGAAGCTTCGGCCCGCAAGGCCGGAGTGGAGGTCAAAGCACTCCTTCCATCGCGGCGCGGAAGGCCGCCATCTCCTCGCCCGTGCCGATCGACACGCGCAACCATTCGGGCGGGCCCACCTCGCGGATGAGCACGCCGCGCTCCAGCAGCCCCTCCCACACCTTGCGCCGGTCGGGGAAGCGCCCGAACAGCACGAAGTTGGCGTCGGAGTCGGCCACGGCCAGGCCCTTGGACCGCAGCCAGGTCACCGTCGCGTCCCGCTCGCGCCGCAGCGCGTCGACCGTGCCCAGCAGCTCGGCCCGGTGCCGCAGCGCCACCCGCGCCGCCGTCTGGGTGAGGGTCGACAGATGGTACGGCAACCGCACCAGCAGCAGCGCCTCCACCACGGCCGGGTGCGCGGCGAGGTAGCCCAGCCGCGTGCCGGCCATGGCGAACGCCTTGGACATCGTCCTGGTGACGATCAGCCTCGGGTGACCGGGCAGCAGCGTGAGCGCCGACGGCGTGCCCTCGCGGGCGAACTCGGCGTAGGCCTCGTCGACCACGACCATGCCGGGCGCGGCGGCCAGGATCGCCTCGATCGTGGCCAGCGGCTGCGCGGTGCCGGTCGGGTTGTTGGGCGAGGCGATGAACACGATGTCGGGCCGGTGCTCCTCGATCGCCGCCACGGCCTTGCCGGGGTCGAGCGAGAAGTCGTCCTCGCGGCTGGCCTGGATCCACTCGGTGTTGGTGCCGCTGGTGATGATCGGGTGCATCGAGTAGGACGGCTCGAACCCGATCGCGGTGCGGCCGTGGCCGCCGAACGCCTGCAGGATCTGCTGGAGCACCTCGTTGGAGCCGTTTGCGGCCCACACCTGCTCGGTGCGCAGCCCGTGCCCGAGGTAGCCCGCCAGGTCGGCACGCAGCTCGGTGGCGTCCCTGTCGGGGTAGCGGTTGAGCTCGCCCGCCTGCGCCCGCACCGCCTCGGCCAGGTCGGCGACCAGCTCCGGGGAGGGGGGGTAGGGGTTTTCGTTGGTGTTGAGCCGGACCGGGACGTCGATCTGGGGCGCGCCGTACGGCGTCTTGCCCCTCAGGTCGTCGCGGATGGGCAGATCGTCCAGGTTCACTCGGTCTCCGTGGGCACTCGCCAGTCGAATCGGGCGCGGATCGCGGCGCCGTGGGCGGGCAGGTCTTCGGCGTCGGCCAGGACCGACACGTGGGCGGCCGCCCCCGCGAGCGCCTCGCGGGTGTAGTCGACGACGTGGATGCCGCGCAGGAACGACTGCACCGACAGGCCGCTGGAGTGGCAGGCGCAGCCGCCCGTGGGCAGGACGTGGTTGGACCCGGCGAGGTAGTCGCCGAGCGAGACGGGCGCGTATGTGCCGACGAAGATCGCCCCGGCGTTGCGGACCCGCGCGGCCACGGAGGCGGCGTCGGCGGTGTGGATCTCCAGGTGCTCGGCGGCGTAGGCGTCGACGACCTTGAGCCCGTCGTCGAGGGAGCCGACCAGCACGATGCCGGACTGGCGGCCGCTCAGGGCCTCGGCGATGCGCGCGGAGTGCTTGGTGGCCGAGACCTGCCCCGGCAGCTCCTTCTCCACGGCGTCGGCCAGCTCGGGGCTGGTGGTGACGAGCACGGCGGCGGCGATCGTGTCGTGCTCGGCCTGGCTGATCAGGTCGGCGGCGACGTGGACGGGGTCGGCGCTCTCGTCGGCGAGGATCGCGATCTCGGTCGGGCCCGCCTCGGAGTCGATGCCGATGCGGCCCTTGAGCAGCCGCTTGGCCGCCGCCACGTAGATGTTGCCGGGCCCGGTGACCATGGTGGCCGGCCGGCACTCCTCGGTGCCGTAGGCGAACATGGCCACGGCCTGCGCCCCGCCGACGTTGTAGACCTCGTCGACGCCGAGCAGGGCGCACGCGGCCAGGATGGTGGGGTGCGGCAGCCCGCCGAACTCCTTCTGCGCCGGGCTGGTCACGGCCAGCGAGGCGACGCCGGCCTCCTGGGCCGGGACGACGTTCATGACCACGCTGGAGGGGTAGACCGCGCGGCCGCCGGGGACGTAGAGGCCCACGCGGTCGACCGGCATCCACCGCTCGGTGACGGTGCCGCCGGGCACGACCTGGGTGGTGACGTCGGCGCGCCGCTGGTCGCGGTGGACCAGCCGGGCCCGCCTGATCGACTCTTCGAGTGCCGCCCTGACCTTGGGATCGAGCTCGGCGAGCGCGCGCTCGATGGCCTCGGCGGGGACGCGGGTGGTGGCGATCTCGACGCCGTCGAATCTCGCGGTGAGCTCCCGTACGGCTGCCACGCCGCGATGGCGCACGTCGTCGCAGATGGGCCGCACCTTCTCGAGGGCGGCCTCGACGTCGAGCTCGGCGCGGGGCAGCACGTCGCGCAGGTTGTCCGGCAGGGAACCGCGCATGTCGATACGGGAAATCACCCTCACAGTTTACGGAGTCCGGCTCCCGAGTCTGGTTCTGTCCAAACTGCGGGACACGCGACGGCCGCGGGGGCGGCATTCGCCTCTTGCCGCGCCCGCGGCCGTCGTCGCCCCGGACCGGGCCTACCGGGGCGGGCGCCGTGGCCGCCACGGGGGCGCGGCCACGGCCGGTGAAGGCTTTGAGCCCTTCCCTCTGCCCATGACGCGCGCCGTCTAACGCAGGAACAAAAACTACTCTAAGCAAGACAAAGTTACGTCAGGTCATCTTTGCCATCAGAGACACCTTTTCGTGGCACATGCGGCGGCCACGGCCCCATGAAGGCCCTGTTTGATGCCTCTTGTCCTTTATGTCCTTATACGTACACTTGTCGCCCATGGGACAGTGGCGAGGCCCGGACGGCATCCTGGTAGAGGCGATCATTCTGGACGACCGTCCGCTGCTGCGCGTCACCCACCGCGTCAACGGCCGGACCTACCTGCGCGGCTACTGCGCCACCGTCGCCGAACTCGGCGATCACGGCGTCGACTTGGCCGACCTCGTGGAAGACAAACGGCTTGACCATCTGTAGACCCCGATACACCACTGTCGATCAAGCGGACGGGGTACGGCCTGCTCCATGGTGCGGCTGCCGGCGTACGCGCCGATGCTCGCCCAGCTCGGCACCCTGAGTTCCGTGCAGGGCCCGGACTGGGCCGTGGAGATGAAATGGGACGGCGTGCGCGCCCTCGCCTACCTCGAGAACGGCGCCGTCCGCCTGATGTCGCGCAACGGCAAGAACATCACCCCCGCCTACCCCGAACTCCAGCTCATGGCCGGCGCCACCGGAGGCCGCCCCGCCGTCGTCGACGGGGAGATCGTGGCCTTCGACGAGGCCGGGCGGCCCAGCTTCGAGGCCCTGCAGCCCCGCATGCACCAGCGCAACCCGGCCGCCGTGGCCGCGCTGGCGCGGGCGGTGCCGGTGACGTTCATGGCGTTCGACATCCTGCACCTCGAGGAGGCCAGCTCGGTCACCCTGCCCTACGTCCAGCGCCGCGACCTGCTGGAGGGCACGTTCACGCCCGGCTACCGGTGGGAGGTGCCCGTCTGGTTCCCCGACGACGCCCGGCGTGCCCTCCGCTCCTCCCGGGAGCTCGGGCTCGAAGGGGTCGTGTGCAAGCGGATGCGGTCGCCGTACCGGCCGGGCAAGCGCACGGGCGAGTGGACCAAGGTCAAGAACGTCAGCGCCGTCGAGGTCGTCATCGGCGGCTGGAGTCCCGGCGGCGGGCGGCGCTCGGGGATGATCGGGTCGCTGCTGCTGGGCGCGTACGAGCGGCCGGGGCGGCTGCTGTTCGTCGGGCACGTCGGCACCGGGTTCACCCAGGCCATGCTGCGCGACCTGCAGGACCGGCTGGCGCCGCTGGAGCGGCCCGACCCGCCGTTCGCCGAGCCGGTGCCGCGCGAGCACGCCAGGCACGCGCACTGGGTGGAGCCGCGGATGGTCGGCGAGGTGCAGTACGCCGAGGTCACCGGTGACGGCATGCTGCGCCATCCGTCATGGCGCGGGCTGCGTCCGGATCGCGAGCCGGCCGACGTCGGCACCGCCGAGATCCTCCAGCAGCGCACCGGCGGCGACGCGGCGGCCGGCTGACCGCCCATCACCCCCGATCACGACACGAACCCCATCACTACGCTTCGCCGTTCTCAAGTGACTTAAAGTGATCATGGGTTGGCCGATCTGATCTGTTCGGGGGGACACTGTGCCGAGAACTCTGGTCACGACGCTCACCGCGCTGGCCGGCGTCGCGTTCGCGCTGCCCGCCGCGGCCGACCGGCCACCGCCCGCCACCCCGGGGCGACAGCCCGCAGGCGCCGGAGACGACCAGGTCTGGGGCGCCGAGTCCTCCCCGCTCATGCGACCCCGCCAGGCCGTGCGGTACTGGACCCGGGGCAAGCAGGCCAAGGCCGACGCCGCCGACCTGCCCGCGACCCTGCCGAGCCGGCCGCCCTCCGCCCAGCGGCGCACCGTGCCCACGGCCGAGCGGCTGACCCCGGGCGGGGACGCCAACGGATACGCCCCCGTGCGCCGCCCGTACGCGGACGCCGCGCACAGCAGGATCACCGGCCGGCTGTTCTTCGTCAACGCGGCCGGCAGCGGCGACTCCTGCAGCGCCTCCGTCGTCCGATCAGCCGCCGGGCTGCTCGTCGTCACCGCCGCCCACTGCGTCTACAGCGTCCCCCAGGGCGCCGCGAGCGGCCACTGGCACAGCAACTTCGCGTTCGTGCCCGCCTACGACGGGCAGGCCTCCGCCGAACGGCAGCGGGAGCCGTACGGGCGGTGGGGCGGGCGGCGCGCCTGGAAGCCCGACGGCTACACCGGGCTCGGCGGCGGCGACTGGAATTCGATCTACGACATCGCCCTCATCGAAGTGGGCAAGAGGAACGGCACCCTCCAGGACGCCGTCGGCGCGTTCACCCCGATGCGCAGCCACAGCGGCAGGCACACCATCGTCACCATGGGCTACCCGGGAGTGCTGGGCAGGAAGCCGTACGACGGCAAGGACCAGCTCTCGTGCGTGGCCAGGACCCAGCCGGCCCGCGTGGCCGCGACGGCCGGGGCTTGGAAGCTGGAGACGTACAACTGCCACCTGTTCAAGGGGCACAGCGGCGGCCCGTGGGTGCTCGAGGGCACCCAGGACCTCGTGGGTGTGCTGTCGGCCGGCACGGACGACGACCACTCCATCGGCTACTCCGTCGCCAACGCCCTCGACGCCGAGAGCTACGGCGCGATCGTCAGGCAGGCCGACCCGCACGGCGTGTACGACGCCCTGTCCGTCGAGGCCTCGGGGCCGGCGAAGCCCGTCAGGCGCGGCGGCGCCGCCACCGTCACCGCCACTGTCGCCATGCGAGGGCTGATGGCGGCCGCCAAGGTGCCCCTCACGCTCCGGATTCCGGACGGGGCGAGCCTGGGTGAGGTTCGCGGGGCGGCGTGCGAGCGGGCCGAGCGGGAGGCGACATGCGTGATCGGCGCCGTCCGCCCCGGCCGGCCGGAGCGGGTCTCGGCCCGCGTGCACGTCGCCCGGGGCGCCGGGCGGTCGCTCCCGGTCACCGCGCAGGTGACCTCCAGTGCGCTCGACCCGTCCCAGCAGGACAACACGTCCGTCGCCCGCGTCCTCACCCGGCGATGACTTTTCCCGGGCGCGCGGGCTGAGGTCCTTCGGGGGTTGTCGTGGCGGGCGGGGGGCGACGCGGCGCCCCCCTCGGCCCGCCCACGGCGCTCTGCCGCACGCGGCGCTCTGCCGCGACCGCCCGGGGCACAGCCATGCACGCCGCGGCTTTCGGGCGCGCAGGGGCAGAGCGGCGCCAAGGCACTCGCATGCGCGCGGCCACAGCGATCAGCCGCACTTTCGCCAGGGCCATGACCACCGTGGGCGCAGGCACGCGCCACGGCGCTCAGGCGCACCTGCCCCGGCCACAGCGCTCAGGCGCACCTGCCCGGGCCACGGCGCTCCGGCACCCCCCGGAGCATGGCGCTCGGCCGCATCCGCGCATGGATCCGTGGGGTGCGCGTCCACGGCGCACCGCGCGCTTGGTGGGCGCGGACCCCCGCCAACGCGACCGTGAGCCCGCCGCCGGCCCGGGCCGCGCTTTCGGGTGCGCGGAGGTAGGGCGGCGCCATGGCAGTCGCGCAGGCCGCGGCTTCCGTGGGTGCGAGGGCGGGGGTTACGGGGTGGGCTGGAGGGTGGGTTCCTTGATGGTGCGGGACAGGAGCCAGGCCAGGAGCGGGAACGCGATCAGGCAGGCCAGCGCCGTCCGGAGCGAGGCGGCCTCCGCGATCGCGCCCACCAGCGGGCTGGCCAGGCCGCCCACGCTCACCGCCAGCCCCAGCGTCACCCCGCCGGCCGTGCCCACCCGGCGCGGCAGGAAGTCCTGGCCCAGCGTGACGTGCAGGGAGAACGGGGCGTACAGGGCGATCGAGGAGGCGGCGACGAAGGCGTACGCGAGCGGGCCGGGCGCCAGTGCCACGCCCGCCACCGCGGGGATCGCCACCGCGTAGGCCAGACGCATCGTCCGCACCCGCCCCCAGCGGGCGGCCATCCTGCCGCCCAGCACGGTCCCGGCGGCCCCGCCGGCGAACAGCACGAACAGCGCCACCGCACCGGCCGCCCCGCCGCCCATGTACAGGGCCACGAACGCGCTCAGGCCGACGTACACGACCGAACGGAAGACGATCACCAGCGTCAGCCGGGCGAACGACGGCCAGTCGTCCCGCCCCTGCACCGGCGCCGCGGCCCTGGCCTCCTGGCCGCCCCCCGCCAGCGCGCGGATCGCCGGAAGCGTGACCACCGCCCCCAGCACGGCCGGCACCACCAGGAGCGGCGAGGCCCCCAGCCCCCACACCGCCAGCAAAGGCGTCACCAGCACGGGCGCCGAGGCGAAACCCAGCGTCCCGCCCAGCGAGAACCAGCTCATCCGGACATGGCTGCCCTCGCTGGCGATCCTCGCCAGCCGCGCCGACTCCGGGTGGTAGGCGGCCACACCGAGCCCGGACAGCGCCACGGCCAGCCAGGTCAGCGCGTACGAGTCCGTCACCCCGCCGACCGCCACCCCCGCCCCGGCCACCACCATGCTCACCGGGATCAGCCACGGCATCCGCCACCTGTCGGTCAGCACGCCGAACACCGGTTGCACGATCGACGACAGCAGCGTCGCGGCCAGCACGATGCCCGAGACGGCCACGTAGCCGTACCCGCGTTCGGCCACCAGGAACGGTACGAGCGCCGGCACCGCCCCCTGGTAGAGATCGACGGCGGCGTGACCGGCGGCGAGCATGGGGATCCTGTTCACCCTCCGATCTTTCCCGGCCGCCACCTGGCTCGCTTCCGATAAAATGCCAATTCATGCCGCAAATCCGCCACATGCCGGAGGCGCCCACCGGGCGGCGGCCGCTCGCGCCCGGCGCCGGCATCGACGCGCACCGGCACGACACCCACCAGATCGTGTACGCCTGCCGCGGCGTCCTCTCCGTCACCACGAACGCCGGCACCTGGGTGGCCCCGGCCAACCGGGCGATCTGGGTGCCCGCGGGCACCGTTCACGAGCACCGCGCCCACGGCGACACCGACCTGCGCCTGGTCGGCCTCACCGGCAACCCCCTCGCCCTCGACCGGCCCGCCGTCCTCGCCGTCGGCCCGCTGCTGCGCGAGCTGATCATCGCCTACACGGACGACACGGCCGGCGGGGCCACCCCCGACGACGGCGGCGAGCGCGCTCGGCTGCTCGCCGTGCTGCTCGACCGGCTCAGGCGCGCCCCCGAACAGCCCTTCCACCTGCCCGCCCCGGAAGATCCCAGGCTGGCGGCCGTCTGCGCGATCCTGCACCGCGACCCCGCCGACGGCAGGACCCTGGCCCGGCTGGCCGCCGCGGCCGGCACCAGCGAGCGGACGCTGGCCCGCCTCTGCCGCCGCGAGCTCGGCATGAGCTTCCCGCAGTGGCGCACGCAACTCCGCCTGCACCACGCGTTGCTGCTGCTGGCCGACGGCGTCCCGGTGACCGCGGTGGCGCACCGGTGCGGGTGGGCGTCGGCGAGCGCGTTCATCGACGTGTTCCGGCGGGCCTTCGGGTACACCCCGGGCCGGGCCTTCACCTGAGCCCTTTACATTGTAGATTCGCTACAATCGTTGGCCGTGAGCAAATCGAAAGGCAAAGCGGGCGGCGGCACCCCGGCCACGATGGCCCTGACCAAGGCCAAGGCCGAGTTCACGCTCCACCCCTACGATCACGACGCCTCCGCCCAGGCCTATGGCGAGGAGGCCGCGGACGCGCTCGGCGTCCCGTACGAGCGGATCTTCAAGACGCTGGTGGCGGAGGTCGAGAGCGGGCTCGCGGTGGCGGTCGTGCCGGTGGCGGGCAAGCTCGACCTCAAGGCGCTGGCGAGCGCGCTCGGCAGCAAGCGGGCCGCGATGGCCGACGCGGCCAAGGTGGAGCGGGTGACCGGATACGTCGTGGGCGGCATCAGCCCGCTGGGCCAGCGCAAGCAGCTCCCCACCGTGGTCGACTCCTCGGCGCTCGACTTCGAGACGATCTACTTCTCGGCCGGCAAACGCGGGCTGCAGATCGAGACCGCGCCCGACAACCTCATCACCCTGACCAGGGCCGTCACCGCCCCCATCGGCAAGGCGGGCTGAGGCCCTTCCGGCAAGCCGCGCCTCGGTGCCAGTCCGTCGTGGTACGGGCGAGAGGCGGTGCCCAGCGGTGGGGACGGGAACCGCGGCTACGGGCGCCGCCGCCGCTCGTACGGCACCGGCCACTCCAGTGGCGGCTCCATCGCGCGCTCGCCGAGCAGCCACTCGAAGATCATGCGGTGCCGCCTGGCGAAGGCCCGGTCGCCGCGCCGCTTCTTGCGCCGCTCCTCCTCGGCCAGGGCCTCCTCCAGCCCAGGTGTGTGGCCGCCGCCGAAGCGGCTCATGTCCGGCCCGTGGAACCCCTTTGGCTCGACGTCCCGCAGCGCGAGCCGCATCGACTCCACCCAGATCGGGCCGGGCAGCGACGCGCCCTGCACCGAGCCGTAGTACTGGTCCCCGATCTGGACGCCCTGCAGCGGGAAGCGGTACGAGCCGCGGATGTCGCCCACGCTGACCGCGGCCGCCAGGTTCGGGGTGTATCCGGCGAACCAGGCCGAGGTGTAGCCGTTGTTGGTGCCGGTCTTGCCCGCGGCGGGCCGGCCGAGCCCCTGGCCCTTCATGGTGCCCTTGTCGAACACGCCCTCCAGCACGTGGTTGACCGCGTCCGCGACCTCCCGCTCGATGCCCTGCACGCAGGACGGCGGCACGTGCGTGCGCCGCCCGTCCCTGCCGACGATCTCCACGATGGCCAGCGGACGGCAGTAGCGGCCCCGCGCCGCGAAGGCCGCGAACGACGCCGCCACCGTCACCGGGTCCATCTCGTTGACGCCCAGCGTGAACGTCGGCACCTCGTGCAGCGGCCTCCCGTCGGCCCTGACGACGCCGAGCGCCCTGGCGGTCTTCACCACGTTGCAGAGCCCCACCTTGCGCTCCAGCATCATGTAGAAGATGTTCACCGACTTCCAGGTGCCGGTCTCGATGCTGTGCGGGCCGCCCTCGCCCTCGCCGCTGGCGTTGAGTATGCGGGTGCCCGGGGCGTTCACCGGCCGGCCCGAGCAGTCGCGGTAGCCCTGGCCGGGCACCAGCGCCCCCGGCGTCTCGAAGCCGTCGCCGAACCTCCACCCCTGCTTCAACGCCGTGGCCAGGGTGAACACCTTGAACGTCGATCCGGCCTGGAAGCCCTGCCCGCCGCCGTGCGCCACGTCGGCGGCCAGGTTGAAGGTCGTCCTGGGGCCGTTCTTCCTGTTGCCGGGGTTGCGGCCGAACCGCTTGCTCGCCGCCATCGCCCTGATCCGGCCCGTCCCGGGCTCGACCATGGCCTCGGCGGCCACCTCGGTGTCCTCGGGGTGCACGTGGCGGCGGATGGCCTGCTCGGCGGCCTCCTGCGCGATCGGGTCGAGGCTGGTCCTGATCGTCAGCCCGCCCCTGGCCATCCTGGACTGCCGCGCGGCCGCCGTGTTGCCGAACACCGGATTGGACAGGAGCTCGCGCTGGACGTACAGACAGTAGAACGGGTAGGAACTCTGCGCGCACCCGCCCGGCTCGGGCCTGAGCCTGAGGGCG
Source organism: Nonomuraea sp. SYSU D8015 (assembly GCF_008065375.1). Classification (GTDB taxonomy): domain Bacteria; phylum Actinomycetota; class Actinomycetes; order Streptosporangiales; family Streptosporangiaceae; genus Nonomuraea. The sequence goes on along the minus strand of NZ_VJYI01000016.1, from coordinate 47,209 downwards.
AGAGGCGCGCGCTTGGCGCTCGCCGCCTGATGCTGCGTGATCAGCTTGAGCCCGGCCATGCGGTCCAGCACGAGGTCCCGCCGCTCCTTCAGCCGCACCCGGTGCGCCTGCCCGAGCGAGGGGTCGGTCGCGTACGGTATCCGCACCGCGCCCGCCAGCGTGGCCGCCTGCGTCAGGGTCAGCCGGGCGGCAGAGGTGGAGAAGAAGCGCCGGGCCGCGGCCTCCACGCCGTACGCGCCGGCGCCGAAGTAGGCGATGTTGAGGTAGCGCTCCAGGATCTCGTCCTTGCGGTACTTGCGTTCGAGCGCCAGCGCGTACCTCAGCTCGGTGATCTTGCGGGCGAGGTTCGGCGCGCGGGCGCGGTCGCGTTCGACGTCGGTGCGGGCGCTCTCCACCAGGATGTTCTTGACGAGCTGCTGCGTCAGCGACGAGCCGCCCTGCCTGATCCCGCCCGCCTGGGTGTTGGCGAGCAGCGCCCGGAAGGTGCCCCTGACGTCGAGGCCGCCGTGCTCGTAGAAGCGGGCGTCCTCGATGGCCACGATCGCCCTGCGCATCACCGGCGCCACCGCGCCGAGCGGCACGGCCGTCCTGTTGGCCTCGTAGAACTGCGCGAACGGCCGGCCGTCCTTGTCCAGCAGCCTGGTCACCTGCGCGAGCGGCTCCTCGCGCGGGGCGGGCGGCAGGTCGACGAAGGTGTTCGCGACGTTCTTGACCGCGAGGCCGCCCCCGCTCACCACGGGCACGGCCACCGCGGCCACCAGCACTCCGCCGATCGCCCCCGCCAGCCCGAGCGCGCCGACGGATCTCAGTACGGTCACTCAGGAGGTCTGCAACCGGACGATCACCGGCAAACGCCCGCTTCCTACCTTTTTACTGGTGCCTGCGGATGTTCAGACCCAACGACGCGAACTGCTCGAACGGCTGGTGGTATCCGCGCTCGATGTGGTGCACCCCGCGCAGCGTGGACGGCCCGTCGGCCACCGCCGCCGCCAGCACGGCCGAGAACCCGGCCCTGATGTCGGGCAGCGTCACGTCGGCGCCCTTGAGCCTGGACACGCCGCGCACGACCGCCGAGTGCCGGGCGTTGGTGTCGTGGTAGCGGCAGGCGGGGCCGCCGAGGCACTGGTCGAACACCTCGATCTCGCAGCCCATCTTCTGCAGCGCGGGCACGTACACCAGACGGTTCTCGAAGACCGTCTCGTGCAGGACGGACATGCCCTGGCTCTGCGTGAACAGCACCATCAGCGGCGTCTGCCAGTCCGTCATGAACCCGGGGTGGGTGTCGGTCTGCACGGCCGCCGCGCGCAGCCCCTCGGGGGGCGCGGTGGCGCACAGGTACTCGTCGTTGATGTCGAACTGGGCGCCCATCCTGGCCAGCGTGGTGATGGCGGTGACCAGGCGGTCCTGCGGGCAGCCGTGCACCCGCACCTCTCCCCCGGTGACCAGGCCCGCCGCCAGGTACGAGAACGCCTCGATGCGGTCGCCGTTCAGCCAGGTGGAGGCGCCGCGCAGCCGGTCGACGCCCTCGATGACGATCCTGCGGTCGGGGGACAGCTCGATCCTGGCGCCCATCCGCTGCAGGAACAGCGCCAGTTCCACGACCTCGGGCTCCATCGCGGCGTTCTTCAGCACGGTCTTGCCCTCGGCCAGCACCGCCGACATCAGGATCGTCTCGGTGGCGCCCACGCTGGGGTACGGCAGCTCGATCCTGGTGCCGTGCAGGCGGCCGGCCTTGGCGAAGATGCCGGTGTCGCCCACCTCCACCTCGGCCCCCATCGCGCGCAGGGCCTCCACGTGGAAGTTCACCGGCCGCCGCCCGATGGGGTCGCCGCCGACCAGCGGGACGAACGCCTCTCCCGCCAGGTGCAGCAACGGGCCGAGCATGAGGATCGGGATGCGGTTGAGCCCGGTGAACGCGTCGGGCACCCGCGGCTCGATCTCCGGCCCGCGCTCGATCGTGATCTCCGAGCCGGAGATCCGCACGTGGATGCCGAGCGCCTCCAGCATGGCCGCCGTGATGCCGACCTCGCCCACCTCGGGCGCGTTGTGGATGCTGCTCTCGCCGTTGCCGAGCATGGCGGCCACCATGTGCTTGGAAACGCCGTTCTTGGAACCGCGTACCTGGACGTCTCCCCGGAGCGGACCGGAGGGTTCAATCAGCCAGACCTCTTCTGCAATCACGAGGCGAGCCTAACCGGGGGATACCATCGAGCTGATTCGGACGTAGATATGAGGGGGAGTGGCGTGACGAGGGAAGTACGCCCTTTTGCGGTAACTGTCCTCGCACTCGCCACTCTCGGGATCGCGGCCGGGCTGCTCTGGTCCGGGGTGTCGCCGCGTGCTCCGTACCAGGTCACGGAGCAGGGGACGGTGCTGGCCGACCCGTCGACGCAGGCGCTGATCGCGGCCGACGGCTGGTTCGCGGTGATCACGGGCGGGCTGGGGCTGGTCTGCGGCGGGGTCGCGTGGTTCGCCGGCCGGCGGTGGATGCTGGCGGTGCTGCTCGGGTTGTGCGCGGGCGGGATCGCGGGCGCGCTGCTGACGTTGTGGGTGGGCTCGACGTTCACGATCGGGGCGGTCACGGTGGAGGCCGCGGCGGCGCCCGGGGTGAAGATCGTCCCCGGGGCGCTGAAGCTGACCGCCTCCGGCGTGCTGGTGTCCTGGCCGCTGGTCGCCGTGGGCTTCTTCGGCCTGCTCGAAGGCATGCACGGCTACCGGGAGTCGCCGCTGCGGCACCCGTACGGTGAGCCGCTCTAGAGGGGCGGGCGGCGCAGGCCGTGCTGGGTCGCCTGCTCGAACGCGCGGGCCACGCGCAGGACCCTGGCGTCCTCGAAGGGCCTGCCCACGATCTGCACCCCGACCGGCAGCCCGTCCGGCGTGAACCCGGCCGGGACGGAGGCGGCCGGGGCGTGCAGCACGCTGATCCAGTAGGCCGAGCGCATCCACGCCAGATAATCCGGTAGCTCCTGCCCGTTGATCTCCTTGACGTGGGGATGCTCGACCGGGAACGGCGGCACCTGGCTCACCACCGTGATCAGCACGTCGTAGGTGTCGAAGAACGCGGCCATCCGCTGGTAGAGGCGGCTGCGGGCCTGCTCGGCCCGGGCCAGGTCGGCCCCGGTGACCTTGCGGCCCTGCTCGACGTTCCAGGCGGTGTTGGGGCCGAGGCGGTCGAGGTCGCCGAAGGACAACGCGTAGTTCCACGCCCGGTAGGTCCGGAACGCGTCCTCCGCGTCGGACAGGTCCAGCTCGACCTGCTCGACGCGCGCGCCGAGGCGCTCGAACACCGCGGGCGCGGTGGCGGTGACCGCGGCCGTCCGCGGGTCCACCGGCAGCCCGCCCAGGTCCGGGCTCCACGCCACCCGCATGCCCGCCACGCCCTCCTCGGGCTCGGGCGCGAAGACCTCCTTGATCGCGTACGGGGAGCGGCGGTCGAACCCGGCGATGACCCCGAACATCAGCGTGACGTCCTCGACCGTCCGCGCCATCGGCCCCAGGACGGACAGCGTGTACCAGGCGTTGACGTCGGACACGACCGGCACCCGGCCGGGGGTGGGGCGCAGGCCCACGACGTTGCAGAACGAGGCCGGGTTGCGCAGCGAGCCGCCCATGTCGGAGCCGTCGGCCAGCGGCACCATGCCGGTGGCCAGCGCCGCGGCCGCTCCCCCGCTGCTGCCGCCCGCCGACCTGGACAGGTCGTAGGGGTTCCTGGTGGCGCCGAACACCTCGTTGACGGTGTGGGAGCCGGTGCCGAACTCGGGCGTGTTGGTCTTGCCCACGGTGATCGCGCCCGCCGCCCGGAGCCGCCGCACGATCAGGTCGTCCTGGTCCGGGACGTTGCCGGCGAAGAGCGGCGAGCCGTAGGTGGTGCGGATGCCGGCGGTGTCCACGAGGTCCTTGTGCGCGACGGGCAGGCCGTGCAGCGGCCCGTCCGGCTCCCGCGCGTCCGCGGCCTCGGCCGCCTCCAGGGCCTGCTCGGCGACCAGCGTCACGATGGCGTTGACGCGCGGGTTGACCTCCTCGACCCTGTCGAGGTGCGCCTGGACGACCTCGACGGCGCTCACCTGCCCCGTCCTGATCAGGTGCGCCAGCTCGGTCGCGCTGAGGTAGTGCAGTTCGCTCACCCTTGCGATCCTGCCCCACGGCTCGTGGGCGGGCGACGGCGAGGGTTGCCGAGGCCGCCGCACCGCCCCTGGTGAGGGTCGCCGTCAGGCGCCCAGGCAGGCCGGGCCCAGGAGCTCCTTGAGGTCGCCCATCAGCGCCGGGGACGGGGTCACCCGGAGGCGGTCGTCCACGCGCATGACGGTCGTCTTGGGGCCGTTGTGGACCTGGAGGTGGACCTCCGAGGTGCCCGGGTGGGTGGTGAGGATCTCCTTGAGCCGGCTCACCACCGGGGGTGTGCAGCGGGTCAGCGGCAGGCTCACCAGCAGCGGGCCGCCGGCCTCCTGGGTCAGGTCGGGCGCCGTCACCTCCATGGCGATGATCTTGGCGACGTCCTCCCGCTTGTCGATCCGGCCCTTGACGAACACGATCGCGTCCTCGGCCAGGATCGTCGCGCACAACTGGTACGCCGACGGGAAGATCATCACCTCGATCGAGCCTTCGAGGTCTTCCAGCTGGGTCAGCACCCAGGTGTCGCCCTTCTTGGTGACCTTGCGCTGCACCCCGCTCAGGATGCCGCCCACGGTCACGATCTGCCCGTCGGGCCGGCTGTCGTCCTGGAGGGCGGCGATCGAGCAGTCGGCCCCGGCCGCCAGGATGTGCTCGACGCCGAACAGCGGATGGTCGGAGACGTAGAGACCCAGCATCTCCCGCTCGAACTGCAGCAGGGTCGTCTTGTCCCACTCCCCCGGAGGGACCTGCACGTCGAACGTCTGGTCCTCGCCGCCCTCGATCGCCCCGAACAGCGAGTCCTGGCCGATGGCCTCGTTCTTCTTGATGTCGATGATCGCGTCGACGGCCTGCTCGTGCACCATGACCAGGCCCTTGCGCACGTGGCCGAGCGAGTCGAAGGCGCCCGCCTTGATCAGCGACTCGATCACGCGCTTGTTGCAGACGAGCGCCGGCACCTTGCGCAGGAAGTCCTTGAAGTCGGCGAAGCGGCCCTTCTCCTTGCGGGCGGCGATGATGCCGTCGACGACGTTGGCGCCGACGTTGCGGATGGCCGACAGGCCGAAGCGGATGTCGGTGCCGCGCGGGGTGAAGTCGAAGTCGGAGTCGTTGACGTCCGGCGGGAAGACCTTGATGCCCATGCGCCGGCACTCGTTGAGGTAGAGGGCCGACTTGTCCTTGTCGTCCTTGACCGAGGACAGCAGCGCGGCCATGTAGGCGGCCGGGTGGTTGGCCTTGAGGTAGGCCGTCCAGTAGGACACCAGGCCGTAGCCGGCGGTGTGGGCCTTGTTGAAGGCGTAGTCGGAGAACGGCAGCAGGATGTCCCACAGCGCCTTGACGGCCGCGTCGGAGTAGCCGTTGTCCTTCATGCCCTGCTCGAAGGTCACGAACTGTTTGTCCAGCTCGGCCTTCTTCTTCTTGCCCATCGCGCGCCGCAGCAGGTCGGCGCCGCCCAGCGAGTAGTTGGCGACCTTCTGCGCGATGGCCATGACCTGCTCCTGATAGACGATCAGGCCGTGGGTCGTGGACAGGATCTCCTTCAGCGGCTCTTCGAGCTCGGGGTGGATCGGGGTGATCTCCTGCTGGCCGTTCTTGCGCAGCGCGTAGTTGGTGTGCGAGTTGGCGCCCATCGGGCCGGGCCGGTAGAGCGCGAGGGCGGCGGAGATGTCCTCGAAGTTGTCGGGGCGCATGAGGCGCAGCAGCGAGCGCATGCCGCCGCCGTCGAGCTGGAAGATGCCGAGCGTGTCGCCCCTGGCCAGCAGCTCGTAGGACTTGCGGTCGTCCAGCGGCAGCTTCAGCAGGTCGATCTTCTCGCCGGTGGTGGCCTCGATCATCTTGAGGCAGTCGTCGATGATCGTGAGGTTGCGCAGGCCCAGGAAGTCCATCTTCAGCAGGCCGAGCGTCTCGCAGGTCGGGTAGTCGAACTGCGTGATGATCGCGCCGTCGGAGTCGCGGCGCATGATCGGGATGTGGTCGGTCAGCACCTCGGCCGACATGATGACGCCGGCGGCGTGCACGCCGGTCTGCCTGATCAGGCCCTCCAGGCCCTTGCCGAGGTCGATCGTCGCCTTGACGTCGACGTCTTCCTCGTAGAGCTTGCGCAGCTCGCCGGCCTCGGCGTAACGCGGGTGGTCCTTGTCGAAGATGCCCGACAGCGGGATGTCCTTGCCCATGACGGCGGGCGGGAAGGCCTTGGAGACCTTGTCGCCCAGCGCGTACGGGTAGCCCAGGACGCGACCGGCGTCCTTGATGGCGGCCTTCGCCTTGATGGTGCCGAACGTGGCGATCATGGCGACCTTGTCGGCGCCCCACTTCTCGGTCACGTAGCGGATCACGTCGCCGCGCCGGCGCTCGTCGAAGTCGATGTCGACGTCGGGCATGGACACGCGCTCGGGGTTGAGGAAGCGCTCGAAGATCAGGCCGTGCGGGATGGGGTCGAGGTCGGTGATGCCCAGCGCGTACGCCACCAGTGAGCCGGCCGCCGAGCCACGGCCCGGGCCGACGCGGATGCCGTTGCTCTTGGCCCACATGATGAAGTCGGCGACCACGAGGAAGTAGCTCGGGAAGCCCATCTGGATGATGACGCCGAGCTCGTTCTCCGCCCAGGCGCGGTGCTCCTCGTCCACGCCCTCGGGGAAGCGGCGCTCGAGGCCCTTCCAGACCTCCTGCCGGAAGTATTGCTCTTCCGTCATCCCGTCGGGGATGGGGAAGGTCGGCATCAGGTTCTTGTACTCGAAGAAGCCGGCGGGATCGACCTTCTCGGCGACCAGCAGCGTGTTGCGGCAGCCCTCGGCCCACAGGTCGGAGGAGTCGACGGCGCGCATCTCGTCGGCGGTCTTGATGTAGTAGCCCGTGCCGTCGAAGCGGAACCGGTCGGGATCGGACAGCTGCTTGCCGGTCTGGATGCACAGGAGGGCGTCGTGGGAGGCGGCGTCGGACTCGTAGGTGTAGTGGGAGTCGTTGGTGACCAGCGGCGGGATGCCCAGCTCCTTGCTGATGCGGGTCAGCCCGTCGCGGACGCGGCGCTCGATGTCGAGGCCGTGGTCCATGATCTCCAGGTAGAAGTTGTCCTTGCCGAAGATCTCCTGGAATTTCGCCGCGGCCTTGAGCGCCTCGTCGTACTGGCCGAGCCGCAGCCGCGTCTGCACCTCGCCGGACGGGCAGCCGGTCGTGGCCATCAGGCCGTCGGCGTGCTCGGCCAGGATCTCGGCGTCCATGCGCGCCCACTTGCGCACGAACCCCTCGGTGTAGGCGCGTGAGCTGAGCTTCATCAGGTTGTGCAGGCCGGTCTTGTTGCGCGCCCAGATGGTCATGTGGGTGTAGTAACCACCCGCCGAGACGTCGTCCTTCTTCTGGTGCGGCTCGCCCCACAGCACCGGCTTCTTGTTGTGGCGGTTTTCCGGCGCCACGTAGGCCTCGATGCCGATGATCGGCTTGATGCCGGCGCCGGTGGCCTGCCGGTAGAAGTCGTAGGCGCCGTGCATGTTGCCGTGGTCGGTGATCGCGATCGCCGGCATGCCCAGGTCGCCGACCTGTTTGAACATCTGCTTGAGCCGGGCGGCCCCGTCGAGCATGGAGTACTCCGTATGCACATGCAGATGCACGAACGAGTCGCTGGACGACATGGAGCGGCGCCTCCCGGTCTGATGGTGAAGATGTGCTCCGACTCTAGTGCTCCCGACCGACATTCCGGGGCCGCACCGCGCGATCATCCGGACCGGCGCGCCGGGGACACTCGCGGCCAGCAGCGCCGATATCGTCGATGTCACACAAAGTAGTGAAGGGGACACTCGGTGCGCACGCAGACCGACGAAGGATACGCCCACGCGCTGGGCAACCGGCAGGTCCAGATGATCGCGATCGGCGGGGCGATCGGCGTGGGCCTGTTCCTGGGCGCCGGGGGCCGGCTGGCCGCCACGGGCCCCGCCCTGGTGCTCTCGTACGCCGCCGCCGGGCTCGCCGCGTTCTTCGTCATGCGGGCGCTCGGCGAGCTGGTGCTCTACCGGCCGGTGTCGGGGTCGTTCGTGGAGTACGCGGGCGAGTTCATCGGGCCGTGGGCGGCGTTCGCCAGCGGGTGGATGTACTGGGTCAACTGGGCGTTCACCGGCATCGCCGAGCTGACCGCGATCGCCGCGTACATCCACTACTGGGCGCCCGCGTTCCCCCAGTGGACGACGGCGCTGATCGCGCTGGGCTTCGTGCTGACCGTCAACCTGCTGTCGGTCAGGCTGTTCGGCGAGCTGGAGTTCTGGTTCGCCATGCTCAAGGTCCTCGCGATCACGGTCTTCCTGGCGGTGGGCCTGGTGCTGGTGGTCTTCTCCGTGGGCGGGGCGGGGCCGCACAACCTGGTCTCGCACGGCGGCTTCGCCCCCACCGGCCTGCCGCTGGTGCTGATGAGCCTGCAGTCGGTGGTGTTCGCGTACGCGTCGATCGAGCTGGTCGGGATCACGGCGGGCGAGACGGCGCGGCCGCACGAGGTCATGCCGAAGGCGATCAACGGGGTGGTGTGGCGCATCGCGATCTTCTACGTGGGGTCGGTGGCGCTGCTCGCCATGGTGCTGCCGTGGACCGCCTACCGCGCGGGCGTCTCCCCCTTCGTGACCGTCTTCTCCGGCCTCGGCGTCCCCTGGGCGGCCGACGCCATGAACCTCGTCGTGATCACGGCGGCGCTCTCGTCCTGCAACTCGGGCCTGTACGCCACGGGCCGCATCCTGCGCTCGATGGCCTTGAAGCACGAGGCGCCGCGCTTCGCCGGGGCACTCAGCGGCCGCCACGTCCCGGTCGGCGGCATCCTGTTCACCGCGGTCACCTTCCTGGCGGGGGTGGCGCTGTTCTACTTCCTGCCCGAGCGGGCGTTCAACATCGCCACGGCGGTCGCCTCGCTCGGTGTGATCACCACCTGGGGCGTGCTGGTCCACTGCCAGCTGCGGCTGCGGCGGTCGGGGCACCGCTCGGAGTTCCCGATGCCCGGCTCGCCGTACACGAACTGGCTCACGCTCGGCTTCCTGGCGCTGGTGGTGCTGCTGATGCCGTTCGCCGACCGCGATCAGCGGGTCGCTTTCTTCCTGGTCCCGGTCCTGGTGGCGGGCATCGCCCTGGGCTGGCTGGCGGTCAGGCGCCGCAGAGTCTCGAGCGACGCCCAGATCGCGGGTTAACCTCGATGAGGCAGGAGTCGCCGTACCGGGGGGAGGCCGCGCTGGACACGTCGAGACCGGAGACCGTCCGGCCGCCGGCGGCCCGCCCCAGGTGGCTCGTGATCGCCCGCATCGCGGCGGCCGCCGCCGTCGGCGCCTCGCTCGCCCTCGCCTGCCTGCCTCTCGGCGTCCTCCCCAAGCTGACCTGCGCCGTGTTCGACGCGGGCTGTCCCGCGCCCGAGCGGGCGCCGAGCGGGCGGTTACCCCAGCTGGTCCGCCTGACGCCGGTGCAGGTGGCGCAGAGCGGCGCGTACGTCGCGCTCGGCGACTCCTACTCCTCCGGCGAGGGCGTCTACGATCTCGATCAGCGGCCGCTCAACGACGGCGCCGACCGCTGCCACCGCTCGACCGGCTCCTACGTGCCGCTCGTCGCCCAGGCCTACCGCTTCGGCGGCGGCACCGCCTTCTACGCCTGCGCCGGCGCCACCACCGCCCAGCTCTTCTCCGGCCAATACGGCCAGCGGCCCCAGATCACCCGCGTGGGGCCGGCCACGAGCCTGGTGACGCTCAGCATCGGGGGCAACGACGCCGGCTTCACGAAGGTGCTGACCGCCTGCATCGCCAAGCTGCCGTGGTCGTCGGCGTGCGTCGACCAGGAGGCCGCCGTCACCCGCCGCATCGAGCGGTTGCGGACCGACATGCGCAAGGTGCTGCGCGAGCTGCGGGTGCGCGCGCCCGCTGCCCGCATCATCGTGCTCGGCTATCCCCGGCCGTTCCCCGAGGACCCCGTGGCGGGCGTCGACAACCTCGGCGTCGAGGACCAGCGGTGGCTCAACGGCATGACGCGGCGGCTCAACGACACGGTGGGGGCGGTGGCGGCCGAGTTCGACCGGGGGATCGCGGCGTTCGGGGGGACGGGGAGCGTCGAGTACGTGGACGCGTACGAGGCGTTCTCGGGGCATGAGGTGGGGCGGCCGGAGCCGTACCTGAACGGGTTGCACGTGGACATGGAGGAGCTCAGGGTCAACGCCCGCAGCTACCACCCGACGGGTGAGGGCTACCGCCGCTTCGCCGATCTGATCAGCAAGCAGATCGCCGCCGGCCCCGGCCGTCCCATGAACAACTTCCAACTGGCCAACCCCTGACCGGCCCCGGCGAGGCGACGAACGGCGCGTCCGGCACGCCTGGGTCCCGAAAGTGGGTCACGGCACCGAACCCGCACCGCGGGCCGGCCTCGGCGGCGACGTCGGCGTGAGGACGGCCGGGCGTGGGTGCAGGGCGGCGTGGCCCGGCACGACGCGCATCGGCGCAACCGGCACGGCGGCGCGGGCCCGGACGACCGGCACGGCGGCGCGGGGCCGGACGACCGGCACGGCGGCGCGGGGCCGTATCGCGGGCGCGGTGGGCGGCCGGGTGGGGCGTTACTGGGCGGCGCGTTCCTCCGCCAGGTGGAGGCCCGCCTCGATGACGGCGTTCATGATGGGGGCGAGCCGGGCCTCTCCCAGGGATGGCGCGCGCAGGGCCATTCTGGCGACCAGGGCGCGTTCCCGGGCCATGTCCCGCCCGGCGAAGCCGCCGACCGGCTTCAGGCGCTGCACGATGCCCGCCAGGGCGGCGCGGCGTTCGAGGAGGGTGGCCAGCGCGGCGTCCACGCGGTCGATCGCCTCCCGGCACTCCGGCAGCGTCGCGGGCGACTCGGGCCGCAGCAGCGCCCCGACGAGCGTCACGGCCTCCTCCGCCGGCCCGCGGCCCGGGCCGGTGACGATCAGGCCGTCGGCGCCGGCGGCCACGGCGGCCGCGGACAGGCCGGTGTCCTCGGAGACGTCGGCCAGGACCGGGCGGTCCGAGGTCAGGCGGGCCGTGCGCATCAGGCCGAGGTCCAGGCGGCCGCTCCGAGCTCCGTCGCAGAGGATCACCCGGCCGTCGCCCTCGGCGGCGCAGTAGTCGGCGAGCCCCAGCCACTCCTCCAGCGACGCGCCGGCGCGCCGTTCGACCACCACGGGCAGGCCGAGGCCGGCGGCCGCCCGCACCAGCGGGATGTCGCGCGTCCACGACGCCCCCACCACCACGGCGTCGGCCAGCTCGGCGATCGCCGGCAGGTCCGCCGCCGAGTGCGGCTCGGCCAGCGTGGCCCCATCCCGCAGCAGTTCGTACGCGTCCGCCCGCCCGCCGTGCGCCCGCAGGCTCACCCGGCCGCTGATCACCACGGCGGGCCCGTCGCCCACGAGCAGGTCCCCGACGGCCACCGCGTGCCGTTCCAAGGTCGATGACATTTCTCGACTCCCCATCCGGCCGGCTCCTGGAACCGGCAGAAAACCAAAAAGGCAGAGACAGGCGTCTCTGCCTTGTGCCGACTCCAGGTGGTCGCTAGCCGCCGACCGGCCCTCCCGGAGCCGGCTCGGTAAACGCGTAGCGACAAGTCATAGGTGGAACCCTACCCGAACCAACTCAGCTGCTGGACAGTCATTCTCAGATGGCGGACTGTCCTTCCGGCGAGTCGCCGTTGATCCCGGCCTATGGGAGTATTTCTTGGCCTAGAGGAGGGTTTGAGGCCGTTGATGTCGGATCGGAAGCAGGACGGACGTCGCATCGCCGGCCGCTACCAGCTGCAGGAACCCATCGGCAGGGGCGGGATGGGCATCGTCTGGCGTGCCTATGACGAGCTCCTCGACCGCACGGTCGCGGTCAAGGAGGTCAGGTACGCGGCCGCCTTGGGCGAGGAAGTGCAGCTCCTGAACCGGCGCACCATGCGCGAGGCGAGGGCGGCGGCCAGATTCGAGCATCCGAACGTGATCGTCGTGCACGACGTGATCGAGGAGGACGATCGTCCCTGGATCGTCATGCAGCTCGTGCAGTCGCGCTCGCTGGGCGCCGTCATCAAGCAGGAGGGCCCGCTGCCGCCCAAGAGGGTGGCCGAGATCGGCCTGGCCGTGCTGGACGCGCTGCACCGCGCCCACGAGGCCGGCGTGCTGCACCGCGACGTCAAGCCCGAGAACGTGCTGCTGGCCGACGACGGCAGGGTCGTGCTCACCGACTTCGGCATCGCCACGCTCGAGACCGAGACGCAGCTGACCGTGACGGGGCTGGCGGGCACGCCGGCGTTCATCGCGCCCGAGCGGCTCAAGGGCCTGCCCGCGCGGCGCGAGTCGGACCTGTGGTCGCTGGGCGCCACGCTGTACACGGCGGTGGAGGGCCGCTCGCCGCACGAGCGCGGCATGGCCCTGGCGACGATGCACGCCGTGCTGACCGACGAGCCGGACCCGGCGCGGAACGCCGGCCCGCTCACCGACGTGATCAGCGGGCTGCTGCGGAAGGAGCCGGTCCAGCGGCTGACGTACGAGGAGACCGAGCGGCTGCTGCGCCGGGCGATCGCGCAGACGAGCCCGGCGCCGACGGCGCAGTTCCCCGCGGCGCAAGAGCTCGAGGCGACGACGCCCAAGGCGCGCACCACGCCGGAGCCCCGCAAGGCGGCGCCCAAGCCGCGTAAACCGCCGTACCAGCCCACGCCGCGTCCGGTGCCGGTCGAGGACGACACGCCGACCGACCCGAACCTCGTCCCCGCCCCGGCCGTGCCGGAGACCGGCGCGCGCCTCACCCCGGCGACCGTGGACCCGCCGCCGCCGGCCGAGTCCACCATGGACGCGGGCCGGGCCGACCAGCGCCGGCCCGGCCCGGTCATCGCGGCGGCCGTGGCGGTCGTGCTGGTCGCGGGCATGGGCGGCTACCTCGGCCTGCGCTCGGCCCCCGACGACGGCACGCCGGACCCCGGCACCTCGCAGCAGGCCGCCGCCGTGCCGGAGACGCCGTCGCCGTCCCCTCCGAGCAGCCCGCCGAGCAGCTCGCCGAGCGCCTCCCCGCCACCGTCGGCCTCCCCGTCGGCGTCGCCGAGCACCAGCCCGAGCCCGACCGTGACCACCAGCCCCAGCCCGAGCCCCACGAAGGAGGCCGACCCGCTGCCGAAGGGCTGGAAGATGTACAAGGACAAGAAACTGGGCTTCTCCATCGGCCTGCCCAAGGGCTGGGACGTGTGGGAACGCGGCGGCACCTGGGTGAGGTTCAAGGGCCCGGGGGCGGCCTCGAACGCGTACGTCATGATCGACAAGGCCAAGAAGCCCGGCACGGACCCGTACAAGGACTGGAAGAAGCAGGAGCCCAGCCTCAAGCACAACTTCGGCGGCTACGAGAAGCTCGACATCAAGAAGCTCGACGACGACGAGCTCATGGGCTACATGAAGGCCGCCGCGGACTGGGACTTCACGTGGAAGACGAACACGGGCCTGACCCGCGTGCGCAACCGGGGCTTCACCACCACCGGCGGGGAGGCGTACGCGATCTACTGGCACACGCTGAACAGCCACTGGAAGGACGACTACGACTTCTTCGAGGGGTTCAACGCGACCTTCAAACCGGCCAAGTAGGCTGCTCTGCGTGGAAAGGCAGGTCAGTAACCGCTATCGCCTCATTGAGCCGCTCGGCGAGGGCGGCATGGGCGTGGTGTGGCGGGCCTATGACGAACTGCTCGACCGCACGGTGGCGATCAAGGAGGTGCGGTACACGGGCGTCGGCGACGCCAAGCGGGCCGAACTCGTCAAGAGGACCATCAGGGAGGCCAGGGCGGCGGGCCGCCTCGACCACCCCTCGGTGATCGTCGTGCACGACGTCGTCGAGGAGGACGGCCGCCCCTGGATCGTCATGCAGCTCATCCGGTCCCGCTCACTGGCCCAGGCGGTCGAGGAGCAGGGGCCGCTGCCGGTCGGGCAGGTCGCGATGATCGGCGGCATGGTGCTGGACGCGCTGCGGGCCGCGCACGCCGCCGGCGTGCTGCACCGCGACGTCAAGCCCGAGAACGTGCTGCTCGCCCACGACGGCAGGGTCGTGCTCACCGACTTCGGCATCGCCTCGATGGAGGCCGAGGCGGGGCTCACGGCGACCGGCGGGCTGGTGGGCACGCCCGCGTACATGCCGCCCGAGCGGCTCAACGGCGAGCCGGCCAGGCCGGAGTCGGACCTGTGGGCGCTGGGCGCGACGCTGTACGCGGCCGTCGAAGGGCAGCCGCCGTTCCGGCGCGACTCGTGGGCGGCGACGGTGGCGGCGGTGCTGCGCGACCGGCCCGAGCCGCCGTCGCGGGCCGGCGCGCTGACGCCGGTCATCACGGGGCTGCTGCGCCGGGACCCGGGCGCGCGGATGCCCGCCGAGGAGGCCGCCCGGCTGCTGTACGAGGTCGCGGCCGCCGCCCGGCACCCGATGCCGGCTCCTCAGCACGCCATGCCGTTCGCCCACGGCCTGGCCCCCGCGCCCGCCCCGGCGCCCGCCCCGGCGCCCGCCCCCGCGGCCCACCCGGCGGCCACCGGAGCGCGCCCCATGCATCCCACGGCGGGTGGAGCCCACCAGGCCCACCCCACAACCGATTCACCGCACGACGCGCGGCCTCCGGCCGGCCGGCCGCGTCCGACCGTGCCGGAAGGTCCGCGGCGGTCCCGCAAGGCGCTGTGGATCGGGCTGCCCGTCGCATTGGCCACGCTGGCGGTCCTGGGCACGGGCGGGATGATGCTCTACAACAGCTGGTCCGCGCAGTCCCCCACCTCCTCGCCCACCGCCTCGCCCACCGCCGGGAAGAGCTCGGCGACGACGCCCGCCCGGACGGTGCCCGCCGGCTGGCGGACGTTCACGAGCGAGGTGGGCCGGTTCTCGATCGCCGTGCCCAAGGAGTGGCAGGCCAAGAAGAACCCCAAGAGGGACAGCATCTCCATCTCCGGCCCCGGCACCCCCGGGACGCTGATCGTGGAGTGGACCGTGCCCGAGATGGTCTGGGTCGACCCGGCCAAGCAGTGGGCCGCCCTGGAACGGGAGATCCAGCAGAAGGGCGAGTTCCGCGAGTACACCAAGATCGGCATCACCTCCACGAAATACCTCGGCCGCGCGGCCGCCGACTGGGAGTTCACGAGGGTCCGCGACGGAAAGCTGATCCACGTGATCAACCGCGGCTTCCGCACCGCCGACGGCCGCCCCTACGCCCTCTACTGGGAGACCCTCGACTCCCGGTGGGCCCAGGACCGGCGCTATTTCACGACGTTCGCGAAGACCTTCAAACCGCTGTGAGACCCGAGGCGAAAGAGCAGGCGCATTTCTGGCGGCACCCGGCGGTGCCGGAGACGGACCTGCTCAGGGCCCGGTACGTCACGCACCGCTTCTCCCGGCACGTCCACGACGGCTACGCCATCGGCCTCATCGTCTCCGGCGTCGAGGAGTTCGACTACCGGGGCACCACCCACCGGGCGGCCGCGGGAGAGCTGGTGCTGGTCAACCCCGAGGCCGTGCACACCGGTCAGGCGGGCACGCCGGGCGGGTGGTCGTACCGCATGCTCTACCCGTCGATCGACGCCCTGGCGGGGATCGCGGCCGAGCTGGGCGCGCCGTTCGGGACGCCGCACTTCCCCGAGCAGGTCGTGCGCGACGATCCGGTGGCGGCGCTGCTGGCCGGCGCGCACCGGGCGGCCGAGCGGGGCGACGCGCTGGCCGCCTCGACGCTGAGCCGCACGCTGTTCGCCCGGCTGCTGGCCCGGCACGCCACGCCCCGGCCGGACACGGCACCGCCCCGGGAGGGCCGCCGGGCCGTCCGGGAGGCGCTCGACCTGCTGAACGCGAGCCTGCTGGACCCGCCGACGCTGGAGGACCTGGCGGACGCGGTGGGGGCGAGGCCGTTCCCGCTGCTGCGGGCGTTCAAGGAGGCGACGGGTCTGCCACCGCACGCGTACCTGACGTCGTTGCGGGTCGGCCGGGCGCGCCGGCTGCTCGAGTCCGGGATGCGGCCGGCGCTGGTGGCCGCCGAAGTGGGCTTCACCGACCAGGCCCACCTCACCCGGCATTTCCGCCGCATCGTGGGCGTGCCGCCCGCCGCCTACCAGCGTGCCGCAGGAACGTACAAGACCGGCGGTTCCCTCACCACCTAGCCTCTCGCCCCATGGATCAGACAACACATCGTTCCGCCGCCGTGCGGGACGGTCTCGGCATGGGCCTGGCCGTGGGGCTGTCCGGGGTCGCCTTCGGGGCCGCCGCGGTCACCGCGGGCCTGAGCGTGCCGCAGGCCTGCGTGCTGAGCCTGCTGGCGTTCACGGGGGCCTCGCAGTTCGCGCTGACGGGCGCGGTCGGCGCCGGCGGGGACCTGGTGGCCGCCACCGCGGGCGCGCTGCTGCTCGGCAGCCGCAACACGCTGTACGGCCTGCGCCTGGCCGACCTGCTGCGGGTGCGCGGCGTGCGCCGGCTGGTGGCCGCGCAGGGCGTGATCGACGAGACCACGGCCGTCTCCCTGGCCCAGCCGGACCCCGCGGCGGCCCGCGCCGGATTCGTCGCCACGTTCGCCAGCCTGTACGTCACCTGGAACCTCACCACGCTGGCGGGCGCGTTCGGCACGTCGTTCCTGGGCGACCCGGGTGTGCTGGGCCTGGACGCGGTGGGCCCGGCCGCGTTCCTGGCCATCCTGTGGCCGCGGCTGGCGTCCGGCCCGGAGCTGCGCCGGCTGGCCGCGGTCGCCGTCGCGGTCGCGCTGTGCGCCACCCCGTTCCTGCCGCCCGGCGTGCCGGTGCTGCTGTCCGCCGCTGCGGTCCTGGTGGTGATGGCGCGATGACGTTGTGGTGGGCCATCGCCGCGCTCTGCGCGGGCTGCTACGCGCTGAAGCTGGCCGGGCTGGCGGCGCCCCGGAGGGTGCTGGACCATCCGGGCGTGCGCAGGTTCGCGGAACTGGTGCCGGTGGCGCTGCTGGCGGCGCTGATCGCGGTGCAGGTGTTCACGGAGGAGGGCGGGCTGCACGTCGATCCGGCCCGCACGGCCGGGCTCGGGGCGGCGGCCGTGGCGCTGCTGCTCAGGGCGCCGTTCCTCGTCGTCCTGGCGGCCGCGGCGGTCGTCACCGCGCTTGCCCGGATACTTCTGGGGTAGCCGTCATGCATGTCCGATTCAGCGGGGATGATCGGCGGGAGATATCGCCTGCTCAAGATGATCGGCAAGGGCGGCATGGGCAAGGTGTGGCAGGCGCACGACGAGGTGCTCGGCCGCGACGTCGCCGTGAAAGAGGTGCTGCCGCCGCCTGATCTGAACGAGCCCGAGCGCGAGGTGTTCTCGGTGCGCACGTTCCGGGAGGCCAGAGCGGCCGGCCGGGTGGCGCACCCCGGCGTGGCGACCGTTTATGACGTGCTGGAGGAGCGCGGCCACCCGTGGATCGTCATGCAGCTCGTCCAGTCCCGCACGCTGGGCGACGTGATCCGCGAGGACGGCCCGATGTCCCCGGCCGAGGCCGCGAGCATCGGGCTGCAGCTGCTGGAGGCGCTGCGCGCGGCGCACGCGGCCGGGGTGCTGCACCGGGACGTCAAACCGGACAACGTGCTGCTCGCCGAGGACGGCCGGGCGGTGCTCACCGACTTCGGCATCGCCACCACCGAGGACGAGGCGCCGGTCACCAGGACGGGCATCCTGATCGGCACCCCCGCCTTCATGGCGCCCGAGCGCGCGGCGGGCGGCTCGGCCAGGCCCGCGTCGGACCTGTGGTCGCTGGGCGTGACGCTGTACATGGCCGTCGAGGGCCACTCGCCGTTCCAGCGGGACAACGCGCTGGCCACGCTCGGCGCGGTCATGCACGCCGAGCCGGAGCCGCTGGCCCGAGCCGGCGTGCTGGGCCCCGTGCTGCTGGGCCTGCTGCGCAAGAACCCGGCCGAGCGCATGACGCTGGAGGAGGCCGAGCGGCGGCTGACCGCGATCCTGGCGGGCAGCGTGCCCGAGCGGACCGGGCCGGTCCAGGTCCCGGCCACGGCGGTCCAGGGACGGCGGCGCCGGCTGCCGCTGGCCGCGATCGGCGGCGGCGCGCTGCTGGTGGCCGTGGTCACGGGCGGCGCCGCCTGGTGGTCCAGCCGTCCCTCCGGCCCGGTGCACTCCCCCAAGCCCGTGCCCGCCGTGGTCACCACGCCCTCCGTCCCGTCGCCGTCCGAGGAGCCGTCCTCGGCGCCCACGGAGAACGACACCCAGACGGCGCCCGCCGTGCCCGCGTCGCCCGAGTCCACGTACGAGCCGCCGGCGCCGCGCAGCAGCCCGCCGCCCACCAGGGGGCAGCCGAGGACCCCGTCGGACGAGCGGAAGACCCCCACCGAGGAGCCGACGCCGGAGAAGTCCAAGAAGGACAAGCAGGAGTCGCCCACCCAGAAGCCCGGCGAGGTCGACGGGTCGGACGAGGGCACCGGCGAGGGCTCCGGCGAGGGCTCGGACGACTCCGACGACTCCGGCGGCTCCGGCAACGGCCGGGCGACGGACGCGCAGAAGAAGAAGCAGAAGGGCGGCCGGGCCGGCTGACCGTGCGCCCCCGGCGGTCCCCGCCCCTGTCTCCGGGGCATGAGCGAGATCGACCTGCCGGTGGTGATCCCCGCCGGCATGCCCGCCGTGCGGGAGGCGCGGCGGGGGCTCAGGACTCGGCGCGGACGATGTCCAGGGCCTTCTGCAGGTCCTGCGGATAGTCGGTGCTGAACGACATCCACTCCCCCGTGGACGGGTGCTCGAACCCGAGCGCCACGGCGTGCAGCCACTGCCGGGTGACCCCCAGCCGGGCCGCGAGCGTGGGGTCGGCGCCGTAGAGCAGGTCGCCGACGCACGGGTGGCGCAGCGCCGCCATGTGCACGCGGATCTGGTGGGTGCGCCCGGTCTCCAGCTTGATGTCCAGCAGCGAGGCCGCGCGGAACGCCTCGACGGTGTCGTAGTGGGTGACGGAGGGCTTGCCGCCGGCCACGACCGCGAACCTGCCGTCACCCGACGGGTGCCGGTCGATGGGCGCGTCGACCGTGCCTCTGAACGGGTCGGGATGCCCCTGCACCAGCGCGTGGTAGCGCTTGTCGACCGTACGCTCCTTGAAGGCGCGCTTGAGCCGCGAGTAGGCGTGCTCGCTCTTGGCCACCACCATGGCGCCCGTGGTGTTGGCGTCCAGGCGGTGGACGATGCCCTGGCGCTCGGCGGCTCCGCTGGTGGCGATCGTGTGGCCGGCCCCGAGCAGGCCGCCGATCACGGTGGGGCCCGTCCAGCCGACGGTCGGGTGGGCGGCCACCCCGATGGGCTTGTTGACCACGACGATGTCGTCGTCCTCGTACACGACAGTCATGCCGGGCACCGGCTCGGCCACCGGCATGGGCGTGGTGACGGGCGGCGGCAGGGTCACGTCCAGCCACGCGCCCGCGTGGACGCGGTCGGACTTGGCCGGCTGGCGGCCGTCGACCAGCACCTCGCCGGCGCCGATGAGCTCGGCGGCGCGGGTGCGGGAGAAGCCGAACAGCCGCGAGAGTGCGGCGTCGAGCCGCTCACCCTCCAGCCCGTCGGGGACGGGCAGGCTCCGTTGCTCAGCCACTCTTCTCGCCCCCCTCGCCGTCCGTCTCCTTGGTCTCCTTGGTGCCGTCGATCTGCACGTTGCGCCAGGCCAGGAACACCGCCAGGATGCCGCCGCAGACGATCGCGGAGTCGGCGATGTTGAAGATGGGGAAGTAGTCGATGATCGGGAAGTGCCCCGGGAGCACCTCGATGAAGTCGACGACGTGCCCCTGCAGCTGCGTGGAGCGGCCGAACCCCGACGGGTAGCGCAGCAACCGGTCGGTGAGGTTGCCGAGCGCCCCGCCGAGGAGCAGGCCGAGCGTGACCGCCCAGGCGCGGCTGCCGAGCTTGCGCGCCGTGCGCACGATGGCCACCACGACCGCAGCCGCGATCAGCGTGAAGACGAAGGTCATGCCGGTGCCGATGCTGAAGGCGGCGCCGGAGTTGAAGATCACCCGGAACTGCAGGACCTCCGGGATCACGACCAGCGGCGCCTTGCCCTCCAGCGTCTCCAGCACCACCGTCTTGGTGATGAGGTCGGCCGCGTAGATCACGGCCGCCAGCACGACGAGGACCGCGAACAGGCGGCCGCGGGGCCTACCCGTCGGCGCTGCTACCGGCGCTCCTCCTTCTGCTTGCAGGCCACGCACAGCGTCGCCCTCGGGAACGCCTGAAGGCGTTCCTTGCCGATCGGCTTGTGGCACGATTCGCACACTCCATAGGTCCCTGCGTCGATCCTGGCGATCGCACGTTCGTTCTGCGCGACCAGATCGCGCGCATTCAGGGTAAGGGCGATCTCGCGTTCGCGCTCGTACGTCTTGGCACCTGCGTCCGCCGGATCGTCGCCGGCGCCCTGGGTGACGTCTCCAGAGGCTATCTCCGTCTCGTGGCGGAGGATGTCGGCCTCCAGCTCGTCGATCTCGGCCTGGAGCGTGCTGCGAACCTCGGCCAGCTCCTCGTCCGACCACATCGACGGGGTAGCGGTCTGCGTGACTGCCGCCATGGTGTGCCTCCATTGCTGATCAAGGCCGTTAAGGGTGCGGGCAGCTTAGGATCCTGATAACGGAACGGCAAACGACCCGCCGGACGGTTTACCTCCCCCGTACTATCCCGCCTCGCCGATTCAACTCCTCCTCAGCGACGTCCATTCCCACAACTTTGTTGCCGTTTACGCCTTCCGTACCGACGGCGTTACCGACGGCGTGGCCGGCGCGGGGCGGGAGCAGGAAAACCTGGAAGCCTCAGCCTCCACTCTGCGTTATGGTTTGAGACTGCAAGGCGTTGATGGGGCCCGACTGTGAGGGATATCACCCCGGAGCCGCCGGAAGAACGGCTCTCAGGAGCTCATTAGAACCGGCAGCAGACCAAATGAAGAGGGCCCACAAGCCCGCAGGGGTTGTGGGGGAAGAGGCCCTTCCACGCCCTTCCGGGGCGTGCGGGGGGCGGAGCCCCCGCAGGTGGGTCAAGAAGGGTGGTACCGCGGAGCCGCGTGGCTTCGTCCCTTCGCGCTTGCCCAACCGGACGATCAAGCGTGGAGGTCACGCCCGAAATGTCTTCCCCAACCTTCCGCCCTCTTCCCGCGCAGGTCGACCTGCCCGCGCTCGAGCGCGAAGTCCTCGACCGCTGGCGGGACGGGAAGATCTTCGAGCGTTCCGTGGAGCAGAACTCCGGCAATCCCGCCTGGGTCTTCTACGAGGGCCCGCCCACCGCCAACGGCCTGCCGGGCGTGCACCACGT
Source organism: Nonomuraea sp. SYSU D8015 (assembly GCF_008065375.1). Lineage (GTDB taxonomy): Bacteria > Actinomycetota > Actinomycetes > Streptosporangiales > Streptosporangiaceae > Nonomuraea. The sequence continues at coordinate 25,895 of NZ_VJYI01000016.1, read as the reverse complement.
CGAGGCGCGCGTGTTCAAGGACCTCTTCCCGCGTTACAAGTCCATGCGCGGATTCAGCGTTCCGCGCAAGGCCGGATGGGACTGCCACGGCCTGCCCGTCGAGGTGGGCGTCGAGCGCGAGCTGGGCCTGTCCGGCAAGAAGGACATCGAGACGTACGGCATCGCCGAGTTCAACGCCAAGTGCCGCGAGTCGGTGCTGCGGCACGTGGACGCGTTCGAGCAGATGACCGAGCGGATGGGTTACTGGATCGACCTGTCCCAGGCCTACCGGACCATGGACCCGTCCTACATCGAGTCGGTCTGGTGGTCCCTGAAGGTCATCTTCGACAAGGGGCTGCTGTTCCGCGACTTCCGGATCACGCCGTACTGCCCGCGCTGCGGCACCGGTCTGTCCGACCACGAGCTGGGCCAGCCCGGCGGCTACGAGAACGTCTCCAGCCCGTCGGTCTACGTCCGCATGCCGGTGACCTCCGGGCCGCTCGCCGAGCTGAACGCCGCCCTGCTGGTGTGGACGACCACGCCGTGGACGCTGGTGTCCAACACGGCGGTGGCCGTGCACCCCGACGTGACCTACGTCGCGGCCCGCACCACGGACGGCGAGGTGCTGGTCGTGGCCGAGCCGCTGCTGTCCGTGCTCGGCGAGGGCGTCACCGAGGTGGCCCGCTACACCGGCCGCGACCTGGAGCGCACGACGTACTCGCGCCCGTTCGAGCTGGTCGACATCCCCGGCGCGCACTACGTCGTGCTCGGCGAGTACGTCACCGTCGAGGACGGCACCGGCCTGGTCCACCAGGCGCCGGCCTTCGGCGCCGACGACATGGCCGTGATCAGGCGGTACGACATGCCGGTCGTCAACCCGATCGGCCCCGACGGCCGCTTCCTCGACGACGTGCCCATGGTCGGCGGGACGTTCTTCAAGGACGCCGACGAGGAGCTGACCGACGACCTGCGCGCCCGCGGCCTGCTGTTCCGCGGCGGCCACTACGAGCACGCCTACCCGCACTGCTGGCGCTGCCACACGCCCCTGCTCTACTACGCGCTCCCGTCGTGGTACATCCGCACCACCGCGGTCAAGGACCAGATGCTGGCCGAGAACGCCGGCACCAACTGGTATCCCGACAGCATCAAGTGGGGCCGGTTCGGCGACTGGCTGCGCAACAACGTGGACTGGTCGCTGTCGCGCTCGCGTTACTGGGGCACGCCGCTGCCGCTGTGGGTGTGCACGGCCGACGAGTCCCACGTGACCTGCGTCGGGTCGCTGGAGGAGCTGGGCGGCCTGGCGGGCCAGGACGTCTCGGCGCTCGACCCGCACCGCCCGTACGTCGACGACGTCACCTTCGACTGCCCGGCCTGCGGCGCTCTCGCGCGGCGCGTCCCCGACGTCATCGACGCCTGGTACGACTCGGGCTCGATGCCGTTCGCGCAGTGGGGCGAGCGCGGCAAGCCCGAGGGCGTCTACCCGGCGCAGTTCATCTGCGAGGCCACCGACCAGACCCGCGGCTGGTTCTACTCGCTCATGGCCGTCGGCACGCTGGTCTTCGGCCAGTCCTCCTACGAGAACGTGCTCTGCCTGGGCCTCATCCTGGCCGAGGACGGCCGCAAGATGAGCAAGCACCTGGGCAACGTCCTGGAGCCGATCCCCCTGATGGACCAGCACGGGGCCGACGCGCTGCGCTGGTTCATGGCCTGCTCGGGCTCACCGTGGGCGGCCCGCCGCGTGGGGCACAACGCGCTGGAGGAGATCGTCCGCAAGGTCCTGCTGACGCTGTGGAACACCTCGTCGTTCTTCACGCTCTACGCGGGCGCCGAGTCGTGGTCGCCGGCCAAGCTGGCCGAGGCCGCACCGGCGGGCGAGCGGCCGCTGCTCGACCGCTGGGCGCTGGCCGAGCTGCACCGGACGGTCGCCGAGGTGACGGCGGCGCTGGACGTGTTCGACAGCGTGCGGGCGGGCCGCCGGCTGGGCGACTTCCTCGACGACCTGTCCAACTGGTACGTCCGCCGCTCGCGCCGCCGGTTCTGGCAGGGCTCGGAGGACGCGTTCGCGACGCTGTACGAGTGCCTGGAGACGGTGCTCAGGCTGATGGCGCCCATCACGCCGTTCGTCACCGACTACCTGTGGGACATCCTGCGCTCGCCCGAGGCGCCCCCGTCGGTGCACCTGGCGTCCTGGCCGCAGGTGCGCGAGGACCTGCTCGACCCGGCGCTGTCCGACCAGATGGCCCTCGTCCGGCGCCTGGTGGAGCTGGGCCGCTCGGCCCGCGCCTCGTCGGGCGTCAAGACGCGGCAGCCGCTCAGGCGGGCCCTGGTGGGCGCGCACGGCTGGCAATCGCTGCCGGGCGAGCTGCGCGGGCTGGTGGCCGACGAGCTCAACGTCCAGACCCTGGAGGACATGTCCGGCTTCAGCGCCGATCTCGTGTCCTACACGGTCAAGCCCAACTTCCGGGCGCTGGGCAAGCGGTTCGGGCCGCAGACCAAGCTGGTGGCCGCCGCGGTGACCGCCGCCGACCCGGCCCGGGTGGCGCGCGCCATCCGCTCCGGCGGCACGGTGATGGTGGAGGCGGACGAGCTGGGCGAGATCATGCTCGGCCCGGACGACGTGATCGTCAACGAGCAGCCCCGGGCGGGCTGGGCGGTGGAGACGGGCGCGATCGGCGCCAGCTCGGCCGAGACCGTGGCCCTCGACCTGGAGCTCACCGACGAGCTGCGCCGCGCCGGGCTGCTGCGCGAGGTCATCCGCCTGGTGCAGGAGGCCCGCAAGGCGACCGGCCTGTCGATCACGGACCGGATCGCGCTGTGGTGGTCCACCTCGTCACCAGACCTGGCCGCGGCGCTGCGGTCGGAGCCGCACGTGGTGGCGGAGGAGGTTCTGGCGACGACGGTCACGGAGGGCACGGTGGCGGACCTGCCGTCCCACGCGGACGAGGACCTGTCCCTGACCTTCCAGCTCCGCCGCGCCTGACCCGGCGGCGGGCGGCCCCGTCGCCGGGTCAGCCGGTCACGTGCGTTCCGGCCGCACGCCGCCGGCCACGTGCCTTCGGCCGCCCACCGCCCGCCAGGTGCCTTCCGGCCGCCCGCGCCGCCCCTGGGCCGTGGGACGCGCTCCCGCGGCCCGGCCTTATCGGGGGGGCTCAGGTGCGGGCCAGGTGCAGCCGGATGCGGGTGCCGGCGGGGTCCGAGCGGATCTCGAGCAGCTCGCACAGCTGGCGTGCCACCCACAGGCCGTGCCCCCGCTCCGCGGTGGGCTCCGGCGGCAGGTAGCCCGGCAGGCGGGCCTCCAGCCGGCCGGGGTCGGCGACCTCGCAGACGACGAACGTGCCGTCGGCCCACATCAGGATGCGGCCGTGCCCGGCGCCGTGCTCGACGGCGTTGGCGGCGACCTCGTTGACGGCCAGCAGCAGCCGCTCGATGCGGTGGTCGGGCAGGCCGAGCCGCCGGGCCGCGGCCGAGACCAGGCGCCGCATGCCGTGCAGGTCGTCGTCGAAGCCGATCTCCGTGGCGTCCGCCGGGGGCGGCGGGAGCGGGAGGAGGTCGGAGGCGCAGGTGAAGGCGTCCGGATCGACGTAGGCGTCGCTGACTCGGGTGCCTTCGCCGGTCTGGAGCCGCGGGTGGGTGCGTCGGGCGTCGGCGACGATGCGGGCGGGCAGCGTGCGCGCGTCGTACGGGCAGAGGATCCAGGCCGGCTGGGCGGCGAACGCGGCATTGATCACCGACTCGTACCGCGTCCACTCGGCCTCCTCCAGCGCGGTGCGGCCGTGCCACACAGGCTCGCCGATGACGCGTATCCGGCCGTGCCAATTCTTGTGCGTGTCCACGTAGCGGGCGTAGGCGGCCAGGGTGCGGCCCGGCGCGTCGTACCAGTCGCCGGCCTCGACGAACTCGACGCCGGCCGCGGCGCTCCCCAGCGCCCCCGCGAGCAGGCCGATGTTGGCGGCGCCGGTCACGGCCAGGACCTTCTCGCCCGCGGCCAGCCCGTCCAGGCAGAAGGCGGTGGTGGCGGCAAGGAACTCCGCGTCGCCGCGGTAGATCAGCGCATGGTGGACCAGCCGCGGCCCGCGGCCGGCGGCGACGGTACTCATGTGCGTGCGGCCTCCTCGAGCATCACCTCGGGCCCGTCCCCAACCATATAGCTCACGTAGCCGCGTATACAGAGACGAATCCGGAGGACGGGCGAAAGTGCCGTGAGGCGGACGGCGGCCGATCAGCCGCCGCCGTCGGCGCGGGGGTCGAGCACCAGCGTGGTCTGACGCTCGGCGGCGACCTGGAGCGTACGCAGCCGCAGCAGCGCCGGGTGCTCCTCCAGCAGCCGCGCGGTGTTGGCCAGGGAGCGCAGCGCCGCCGCCTCGGCGCGGGCCTCCTCCAGCGCCGCCTTGCCCCGCTCGCGCGCGATCACCACGTCCATCGCGGCGCGCCGCAGCTCGCCCGGCAGCATGAGGTCGCGCACGCGTACGTCGGAGACCTCGATCCCGAACCCGGACGCCTCAGCCTGGACCAGGCCGGTCAGCCCTTCGGAGAGCGCGGCCCGGTCGGCGAGCGCCGCCTCCAGGGACAGGCCGGCGACCCGCTGCCGGATCGCGTCCTGGACGGTCGCGTAGAGGAACTGGTCGGGCGAGGTCGCCGCCGCGGTGTAGGCGGCGGGGTCGGTGACCTTCCACTGCGCCGTCACGGTGACCCGCACGGTCACGCCGTCCGCGGTGATGAGCTCCTGGCCGGGCACGGTGAGCAGGCGCGGCCGCAGGTCGACGGTGACCAGTTGGGTGCGGCGGGGGCGGTAGCGATGCCGCCCGGGCTCCAGGACGCGCTGCAGCCGCCCGTCCACGTACATCAGGACGCGCTGCCACTCCATCACGGTCACGTGTGCCGCCACTACTGCTCACCTCCATGAGACAGGGATGGGACGATCCCCGGGCACCGCCGACGGCGCGGCGGGGACGTCCCCGGCCGCCGCCCGGAGGCGGTGGTCCGGGAGTCCGCAGGGCCTTGCCGTCGTTGCCGAGGCACGGTGCCGGGGACCGTCCGGAAGGGATTCGAACCCCAGATCCGCTGGACCTGAACCATGTCCAAGGGGTCTCGATGCGCGGTACGCCGTCCGGCGATGCCGGTGCGCCGCTGTTCTGCGTACCCCTCAGGTCCCCCACGGTAGCCGCCGTCATCAGGGATGATCTACCGGTTTTCGGTTTGATCAGGGACGGCCGACCCTGAAGTGCTCGAAACTGGCCTCGGCGTCGACATCGCCGAAGCGCCTGACGAACATCCCGACCGAGTGCTCCCCTTTCCGCCCCGGCACCCCGTCCACCACGCGTGCGATCTCGTGGCCGTTCACCCACATGATCAGCCGGACGCGGTCGCCCTCCCACACACACTCGGACACGAGGCTCACGTCGGCGCCGCGGAAGCCCGGGACGCGGAGATCGGGGGTGAGGTTCCAGGAGTTGGTGGGGGAGGTCTTGACGATCCGGGCATGTCCGTCCCGGCGCACGCTCAGCTCGTACCAGTAGTCGGCACCATCCCCGTGATCCGTGAACGAACAATGCAGTCCGCTGCGCGTTGACGGGTCCCCCTGGAGCCGGTATCTCGTCTCCATCAGCAGCCGGTCCGGGATCACGGCGTTGATGGGTGCGTCCACGAAGCGGCTGTCGTAGAGGTCGGCGATGAGGTCGTACCGGCCCGCGTTACGGTACGACCCTTGATCGGTGGGCCAGCTCTTCTCGTCGAAGCTGTCGAAATACAGCGTGTCGCCGATGGCCGGCGGGCCGCTGGGACGCGTCCAGAGCACTCCCGCCACGGTGGCGGCCGCGAGCAGTGCGGCGGCGGACGCGACGATCAGCGACCGTCTTCTGCGCCGCGGCCGGGGCGGCGGCGTGGGGGCGGCGAGGCCGGGCAGGTCGAGCCTGATCGTGCCGGCCACGCGCTCGGTGTCTGCCTCCGCGCCGTTGCCGACCAGCTTGCCGACCAGTTCCTGCGCGGACGGCCGGGCCGCCGGGTCCTTCGCCAGCGCCGTCGCGACGCTCTCGCGCAGGGCGGGGTCCAGCCCGGTGAGGTCCGGTCGCTCGTGGACCACCCGGTAGAGCGCCTCCGGAACGGTCTTCGACGCGAACGGCGAGCGGCCGGTGGCGGCGGCGAAGACCACGCACCCCCATGCGAAGACGTCCGAGGCGGTGCTCCATGTGCCGCCGCTCACCAGCTCCGGCGCCATGTAGTCGGGCGTGCCGATCAGCCGGCCGGTGGCGGTCCTGCCGCTTTCGGTGTCGAGCGCGCGGGCGATGCCGAAGTCGATGACCCGCGGGCCCAGCGGGGACAGCAGCACGTTGGCGGGTTTGAGGTCCCGGTGGACGATCCCGGCGCCGTGGATGGCGGTCAGCGCGGTGGCCACCCCGACGGCCAGCGCCTCCAGGTTCGACCCGGTCAGCGGCCCGTGCTCACGCAGCACCCTGGCCAGGTCGGGGCCCGCGACGTACTCGGTGACCAGCCAGAGCGGCTCGACGTCGAGCTGGGCGTCCAGCACCGGGGCGGTGCAGAAGCGGCGGACCCGCCTGGCCGCGGCCACCTCGCCGCGGAACCGGGCGACGAAGTCGGGGTCGGCGGCGAGATGCGGGCTGATCACCTTGATCGCGACCGGTCCCGTCGGGCCCTCCGCCAGGTAGACGGTGCCCATCCCGCCCTGCCCGAGCCTCCCGGCGACCCGGTACGCGCCGAGCTGCCGCGGATCCGCGTCCTGCAGGGCGAGCACGGGAGACAGACCATAAGGAGTCATAGCCGCCGCCGGATCACCACGGTGTCGACGATCTTGTCATGGAGGCACTGCCGGTACGGCCTGTCCCACAAGGGCATGGCGGAGTTGATCAGGCCGACGAGCGGGATCATGTACAGCACCACATGGGACAGGTGCCGCGCCAGTGCACGTCCGTAGCCGAGCTCGCGCCCGTCGCGAATGGTGACCACGCGGAGCCCGCAGAGCAGCTTTCCCGGGGTGCCGCCCCAGCGGCTGGTGGTCCCCGGCGAATAGGCCGCGACGAAGAGCGCCAGCAACACCAGCTGGAACCCTTGGGGCGTCGCCATTTGTTCCGGCACGAGCAGCGTGCCCAGGATTGTCAGGAGCACAAAGAATCCTATGAGGGCCACGAAGTCCAGCACATAGGCGGCGAGCCGTAAACCCAGAGGTGCGAGGGGAAACGGAGTGCGTTGCGGCAGGTCCTTCCCATAATTGCCGGCGGCTTCGCTGGACAAAAACGCTCCAGAGCTCGATGGGACATGGCATGAACGGCCCGCACAGAAAGGTAACCGCGCTTTCCCGCCGCCGCGTCAACGCCTGGGTTGAACGCGGGGGTCGACTTCTGCGGTATGTCTACAACCAGAGGTTGACCCGTCCTGCCTGCGCATCGACCTCGGGTTGACGCTGCGGGACGCAACCGGCCGGGCCGCTGTCCACGGCCCCGGCGATGGCGCACAATGCATGGCGTGGATGATCGAAGCGGCCGGATCGGCCGGTACCGTCTCATACGGAAGCTGGGCGAAGGAAGAATGGGCATCGTCTATCTCGCACACGACGCCGATTCCGCAGCGGTCGCCTTGAAAGTGCTCCGCCCCGAACTCGCGGGACAACCGGATTTCCAGCGCCGTTTCGCCAGGGAGGCGGAGGCGGCGCGCAAGGTGGCCCGTTTCTGCACCGCTCCGATACTCGACCCGGGCATCGAAGAGGACGTCGCCTATATCGTCACCGAATATGTGGACGGCCCCGACCTCTCGTCGGTCGTCGAGGCCCAGGGCCCGATGGCGGGCGCCGGCCTCGAAGCGCTCGCCGTGGGGGTGGCCACGGCGCCCACCGCGATCCACGAGGCCGGCGTCGTGCATCTGGATCTGAAGCCGTCCAACATCCTTCTGAGCGCCGTCGGCCCGCGGGTCATCGACTTCGGCATCGCCCGGCTGACCGTGGCCGAAGCCACCCAGTCGGCGGTGGTGTCGGGCACGCCCGCGTACATGGCGCCCGAGCAGGCGAACGGGCTGCCGCTCACGCCCGCCTGCGACGTCTTCGCCTGGGGCGGCGTGGTGGCGTACGCGGGCACCGGCAGTCCGCCGTTCGGCACCGGCGCGGTGCCCGAGGTGCTCTATCGCGTCGTCCGCCACGTCCCGAAACTCGACGGCCTGGATGAGCGGTTATGGCCGCTGGTCGAGCAGGCCCTGCACAAGGACCCGTCCCGGCGGCCCACGGCACAGCAGCTCCTGGATCGTCTGATGGGGCGCGAGCGGGTGAACGTGGCCTCGGCCACGCAGGCGGTGAGCGACTCCTGGACCCCGGTGCTGCCTGACGCGCCCGAGCCCGCGCCCCGGCCGCGCCGCAACCTGACGGCCCCGCTGACGGCCCCGCTGACGGCCCCGCTGACGGCCTCCGCCCTGGCCGTCCTCATCACGGCAGGCGTGCTGCTGGCGCTCTGGCGCCCGTGGACCGGCACGACCGCCGCCCCTTTCCCCAAGACGGTGACGTCGACGGTCGTCTCCACCGTCACCCACGAGGTGACCGCCAAGACCGGCTCCACGCCGTCGTCCCCTCCCAGGACGACCGTCGCGACCGGAACCCTCAAGCCGGGCACCGAGAAGGCGGCATCGACCGACACGGCCACGAACCTCCAGAACATCCAGCTCTTCGTGCCGGGAGCACCATTCCCCCTCAAGCCGCTCCAGGTGGACGGCAAGTGCGCGTGCACAAGCTGGGAACAAGGCTCGCTCCTGCGTGGAGGCGAGTCCATGCACCTGTACGCGTCCTTCCGTGGCGTGCCGAAGGACGTCGAGGCGGTCGACATCGACCTGCCGAAGCTGGGCACCTTCAGGAACGTCCTGATCGGCGAGCGGTGATGCAGAGAAGGGTGCTCTCGTGGGCCCAGGGTCTCTGGGCGAAGCACCCCATGCTGGTCGACGGCGCCCTGGCGGTGGCGCAGACCGTCGGCGCCGTGATGTGGGCGATCTACGAGCCGCAGCGAGCCACCCGTCCGGCGGATGCGGTCGCCGTGGCGCTGACCGCGGTCACGAACCTGCCGCTGGCCTGGCGGCGGCGGGCGGCGTTCACCGTGCTGGTGGTGTCGTGCACGGCCGCGATCGTCTTCCACGCGCTGGGCTACAACTACTGGACCAACAACCTGGGCCCGCTGCTGGCGCTCTACACGGTAACCGTCCACCGCCCGTGGCCGCTGGCGGTCGCCGGCGGGATCTTCATGCTGGCCGAGTGGGCGCACGCCGCGTATCTCCACCCCGACGTCGAGATCTGGTCCGCCGTCGGCCAGGCCGTGATCGTGACGGGGGTGGCGTGGGGCATGGGCGCGAGCGTACGGCTGCTGGCGCGCCGCAACCTCCAGCTCGCCGACCTGGCCGCCCAGTTGCGGCGCGAGCAGGACGCCGCCGCCCGGCGCGCGGTCACCCACGAACGGCTGCGCATCGCCAGGGAGCTGCACGACGTCGTCGCCCATCACATGTCGGTGATCTCCGTACAGGCCGGGCTGGGCGGCTACGTCATCGACACCGACCCCGCCGCCGCGCGGGCGGCCCTGGACACCGTCGCCGACACCAGCCGCGAGGCCATCTTCGAGCTGCGGCGCGTGCTGTCGATCCTGCGCATCGAGATCGACGACGCCGACGAGGAGCGCTACGCTCCCGCCCCGCAGCTGGAGCGCCTGGACCCGCTCGTGGCCCGGATGCGCGCCGCCGGCCTGGACGTCGAGGTGTCCGTCACCGGCCGGCCGCATCCGGTGCCGCAGGGGCTGAACCTGTGCGCGTACCGGATCGTCCAGGAGGCCCTCACCAACGTGCTCAAGCACGCGCCCGGCGCGCGGGCGCGGGTCGCGGTGTCGTACGGCGAGACCGCCCTGACCGTGTCCGTGACCGACGACGGGGGCGGGCGGGCGTCGTCCGCGGCGCCGGTCGGGTCCGGGGGGCACGGCCTGATCGGCATGAGCGAGCGCGTCAAGCTGTACCGGGGGACGCTCGTGACGGGTCCGGCGCGGCCGGGCGGGTTCGAGGTGGTCGCCACCTTCCCGCGCCCGTACGACGACGAGCCCCCCGGCGGCGCCGATTAAGATCGGCACATGCTCAGGGTCCTCGTCGTGGACGATCAGGTGCTGATCCGGGCGGGCCTGGCCGCGCTGATCCGCGCGGCTCCCGATCTCGACGTCGTCGGCGAGGCGGCAAGCGGCGAGGAGGCCGTGGAGCTGGCCTCCAGGACGCGCCCCGACGTGATCCTGATGGACATCCGCATGCCGGGCATGGACGGCATCGCGGCCACCGAGCGCATTCTCGCCGCAGCCGGTCCGAATAAGCCGAAGGTGCTGATCCTCACCACGTTCGACCTCGACGAGTACGTCTACAAGGCCCTGCGGGTGGGGGCCTCCGGCTTCCTGCTCAAGGAGACCACGCCCCAGCGGCTGCTCTCGGCGATCCACACCGTGGCCGGCGGCGACACCCTGCTGGCGCCCGCGGCGACGCGGCATCTGGTCGAGGCGTTCTGTCACACCCGCGAGCCCGTGCCTGGCCGCGACGGCCCGGCGCAGGTGCCCGATTCGCTCACCGGCCGGGAGGCCGAGGTGCTCGTGCTGGTGGGCCGGGCCATGTCCAACAAGGAGATCGCGGATCACCTGACGGTCAGCGAGTCGACGGTGAAGACCCATCTCAACCGCGCGATGGCCAAGCTGGGGCTCTCCAGCCGCGCGCAGGCGGTGGCGTTCGCGTACGAGCACGGTCTGATCACCCCCGGCGAGGCGGCCGGCTGACCCGGGCGGCGGGCAGCATGAGGCCGAGGAGCAGGGCCAGGGCGGTGAAGACCAGGGCCCAGGAGAAGGCCCCGCCTTAGGCCCCCGCCTGCCCGGCGGCGGTGGCGGGGTGGGTGGCCAGCCGGTGTTGCGGGATGCCGGCGAGCACACCGGTGCCGGCTGCCGACAGCAAGAGACGCAACGTCTCTAATGGAGGATGGATGTCCGAGCAGGCCGGCGAAGGCCCGAGCACGCGGCGCAGGCTCGTCGTGGCCGCCGTCCGCCACGCCACCGGCTCCATCGCCGAGCAGCCACCCGACACCGGCGAGCTGCGCGGCGACGTCGTGGCCGTGCTGCGGCGGATGGCCCGGCGCTTCCGCGACCTCGGCCCGGACGCCGTCCACGGCCTCATGCCGCCGCACCCGCGGGTCGTCTCGCTGCCGGTCGACCTCCTCCGCCACGAGCTGCTGCTGACCCGGCAACCCGTCTCCGACGAGACGATCTCCGAGATCGTGGACGAGGTGTTCCTTCCCCTCGTCCGCCGGCCGGCCGGGCGGGCGTGAGACGCGCCCTCAGCTGCCCCAGACCCGGCTGCGCTGCGGGACGCGGGCGGGGTCCGCGGGCCGGGCCCTGGTGAGATACTGCGGGACGGGCGCGCGGTCGTCGCCGGTGTCACGGGTCAGGCCGTAGCGCAAGATGCCCTTGGCGGGGTCGGGCCTGGCCGAGATGTCGGCCCAGACCTCACGCCAGGTCTTGGGCGCGACGGTCAGGTCAATGTCCGTGCCGGCTTCGTTGTTGTGGAGGGTGACGCTGCCGTCGAGGTAGTAGAACTCGTTCTGCCACATTTGCTGGTGGCCGCGGGGCAGCCGGACGAACCCGGTCTCCGGTGAGCCCATCCAGGTGACGCCCGGCGCATTCTCGTCGTCCATGCGCCGGCCGCCGCCCGAGGCGACGTGGAAGAGCTTGCCCTTGAGGCCGGTCCAGGTGGCGGGCTGGAAGTGGCCGACGCGGTTGTGGTAGAGGATGCCCCAGCGGACCTGGACATAGCCCCTGCCGGTGATGGTGAGCCGCTCACCGCGGTGGGTCATCGTGGGGGCGCCGTAGCGGGCGTGCCCGTAGGTGCCGCTGATGGTCACCGTTCCCGCCGGGCGGCGGGGCAGCGGGGCGGGGGGACGGTTCCTGGGCGGGGCCTGGTCCACCGTGTCGACGGTGCGCCCGTACGGCTTGACCGGGCGGCGCTTGCGCGTCGGCGAGGGGCTGGACGAGGGGCTGGGCGAGCGCGGCGCGGAGGCGGGCTCCGACGTGGCGATCGCCGGCGCGGCCCGCGGGGGCGCGGGCTCCGGCCGGATGGTCTGGACGACGACCGCTCCCCCGGCGATCAGCGTCGCCCCGGCGGCCGTGACCGCGACGGGCTTGGCGGTCAGCAGCGAGCCGGCCGCCGCCTTGCCCTTGGCAAGCAGTCCGCCCTTCACCACCGGCACGGCGGCCGTACGGGCGGCCTCCAGCAGCCCCGCCGCCAGCCCGGCGGGCACGGCCACCAGGCCGAGACCGGCCAGCAGCCGCTCGGCCGGCACAAGGTCGGACGCCTGTTCGGAGCACGCCTGGCACTCGCGCACGTGCCGGAACAGCCGCTTGCGCCACAGGTCGGACGGCATGCCGTCCCAGGTCGCGGCCGCGGCCGCCAGCCCCGGGCAGCGGGCCGGGGCCGAGAGCGCGCGCACCACCGCCCGCGCCGACTCCAGCCGCCGCTTGGTGCGCTGGACGCGGACGGCCGCGTGCCGCTCGTTCGTGTCGAGGGCGGCCGCCAGGTCGGCCCTGGTCAGCTCGCCCGCGACCTCCAGCCACCACAGCGCGATCACCTCGCGGTCGTCGGCGTCGAGCCAGCGGGCGGCCTCGGCGGTCTCCTTGCGCTGCCCGGACAGGCCGAGCATGGTGACGGTGACGGCGGCGAAGTCGGCGCCCGCGTCGGGCAGGCACAGCGCCTCGTCGAGGGCGGCGGGGGTGGCGGCCGTGGCCTGGCGCCACTCCCGGACCTGGTTGAGCGCGATGGCGACCAGCCAGGATCGGAAGCTCTCCGGGTCGCGCAGCCCGGAGACGCCGGTCACGACCCTGGCCATCGTCTCCTGGACCACGTCGTCGACGTCCGGATGGCCGTTCATGGCCCGGCCGGCGATGTTGTACACCAGCGGCAGGTGGCTCGTGACCAGCTCGTCGATCGCCCCGCGATCGCCTGCCCGGGCCGCGAGGACCGTCTCGACCTCGTACGTCGGCCGCGCGTACATCCATCACCTCCTGATCGGAGCCTCCGATGCTCCGAACAGGAGACTGGAGAATCACCCTTCCGATAACACAAACCTCACCGGTTTCATTCGTTGCCAATTCAATTCTTGACGAAGTTAATTACTGATACGATGACCGCCATGCACCCTCGGCTCACCACCACCACCCGCGCTGAGGCCACCGTCTTCACCATGGTGCTCACCCAGGGCCCGGTCTCCCGGGTGGAGATCGCCAGGCGCAGCGGTCTGTCCTCGGCCGCCGTCACCAAGGCGGCCCGGCCCTTCATCGAGGCAGGCTACCTGGCGGAGCTGGAGGCCACCGAGCGGACCGGGCCAGGGGCGGGACGCCCGGCCAGCCCGTTGACGATCAGGCCGGACCGGGAGTTCTTCACCGGCGTGAAGATCACCGACGACGAGCTCATCGGCGTGATCACCGACCTGCGCGCCCAGCCGCTGGCCTCGGCGCACCGCAGGCTGGAGACGAGCGGGGTCGAGGGCGTGGTCGCGCAGCTGGCCGAGTTGGTCGCCGAGTTGCTGGCCGCCGATCCCGCCTACCGTGAGCGCTGCCACTCGCTGGGCCTGGCCGTGTCGGGCGACGTCGACAAGGCGCACGGCATGGTCCGCTACTCCCCCTTCCTGAGCTGGCGGCAGGTGCCGCTGGCGCGGCTGGCCGCCGCGGCGACCGGCCTCACCGTCACGGTGGAAAACGACGTCAAGTCGCTCACCGTGGCCGAGCAGTGGTTCGGCGACGGCGTGGGGGCGTCGTCGTTCGCGCTGGTCACCGTGGGGATGGGGATCGGCTGCGGGCTGGTGGTGAACGACCGGGTGGTGGCCGGCTCGCACGGCGTGGCCGGGGAGATCGGCCACATCCCCGTCGGCGGCGACGAGCCCCCGTGCCACTGCGGCGGGCGCGGCTGCGTCGAGGCCATCGCCGGGACGGCGCCCATCGTCGCAGGCGTGCGCGCGGCCCTCGGCGACCCGACGCTGTCGGTGAACGCGGCCATCGACGCCGCGCACGCCGGGAACCCCGCGGCGCGGGAGGTGTTCGCCCGGGCCGGGCACGCCATCGGGCTGGGCATGGCCGCGATGGCCAACCTCTTCGGCCCCGAACGGATCATCGTGACCGGCGACGTGCCGGGGCTGGCGGCCTACGACCTGTTCGAGGAGCAGATCAACCGGTCGTTCGCGGCCCAGGCGTTCGGCGCGGCGGCCGACTGCCGCCTGCTGCTGCGCCCGCGGACCTTCGAGCAGTGGGCGCGCGGGGCGGCCGCGGTCTCCATCCAGACCCTCTTCTCCCGCGAGGAGGCACCGGTGGTGACCTCCGCCGGCGACCGGGCACGGCCCCACGGCATGCGGGCATGACCGCGAGGGAGTGCCGTCGCCTGGAGGAGCGGCGGGAGCGCAGCGACCAGAGCGGGGGAAGGCGGCGGCATGTGGCGACCGAGCCGCCGCGCGGAGTGCGGCCATGAGCCGCGAGGGAGTCAAATGTTCAGAAGGGAACGATGAGTGACCGCCACCCCCGGAATCTGGCAGCCACATGATCAGGCGGTGACGCGCGCCCAGCGGATCGAGGTGGCGGGGCTCGCGTTCGAGTGCACGTCGCAGGCCGGGCTGACCTGGACAGCTCACGAGGACGGGGGCGTCGTCGAGCTGCGTGTCACACCTGACCGGACGGCCGTCGTGCGGGTCGGCTGGCGGGTGCCGTGCGTGGGAGCGACCGCCTTCTGGGCGGCCGACGGCGGCGAGCACCGCGGGCTGCCGCCCTTCTGGCGCCGCCCCCGCACGGCCGCGCTCGAGAAGAACGCGCCCGTCGGCTGCCTGGTCGGCACGCGCGACCAGGCCCTGTGCACGTTCGCGGCCGGCGAGGTCGTCAGGCCCGTGCGCACCCGCACCGGCGTGGTGGAGGAGACCGGCGAGTTCGGGTTCTGGGTGGAGCACGAGGCCGACCCGGACGGCGGGCTCCTGCTGCGGCTCGACCTCACCCGCCGGCACTTCGCGACCACGCTGGCGGGCGTGGCGGACTGGTGGCGGGCGCTGCACGGCCCGGACCACGACGTCCCGCGGGCGGCCCGGATGCCCGCCTACTCCACCTGGTACGCCATGCAGCAGCACGTCGACGCCGAGGGCGTGGAGCGGCAGGCGTCCCCCGCGGCCGAGCTGGGCTGCGAGGCGATCATCGTGGACGACGGCTGGCACAGCGACGACCGGGGCCGCGGCTACGGCTACGTGGGCGAGTGGGAGCCGTCCCCCACCTCATTTCCCGACATGTCGCAGCACGTGGCGAAGGTCCGCGGCGAAGGGCTCGCCTACCTGCTCTGGTACGCCCTGCCGTTCGTCGGCCGCCACACCGCCCTCTGGGACCGCGTGCGGCCGTACACGCTGGCGTACAAGGAGCACATGAACGCGGCCATCGTCGACCCGCGTTACCCCGCCGTCCGCGACCTGCTCGCCGGGCACCTCGCCAGGGCGGTCACGGAGTGGGGCGCCGACGGCCTGAAGATCGACTTCATCGACCAGTTCGCGGTCGAGGACCCGCCGGAGCCGGGGCCGGAGGCCGACTGCGCCACGGTCAACGAGGGCGTGCGCAGGCTGCTGGCCCAGTTGCCCCGCGACTGCCTGGTGGAGCTGCGCCAGCCGTACGTGAGCCCGGGCCTGTGGCCGTACGCCACGATGATCCGCGCCTCGGACTGCCCGCTCAGCCCCGCGCACAACCGGCAGCGCACCGTGGACCTGAGGCTCATCGCCGGGCCCCTGGCGGTCCACGCCGACATGCTGATGTGGCACCCGGACGAGCGCCCGCAGCGGATCGCGACCCAGCTGATCAGCGTGCTGTTCGCGGTGCCGCAGATCTCGGTCGACCTGACGGCGCTCGACCCGGCGCAGGAGGAGGCCCTGCGGTTCTGGCTGGCGTTCTTCCGCGAGCACGCCGAGGTGCTGCAGCGCGCCGACTTCGAGCCGGCCCGCCCGGATCTGGCCTACCCGCAGGTCACGGCCCGCTCGGGCGGCACGGTGATCACCGCCAGGTACGCGCCGATGCCCGTCGAGGCGCCCGCGACCGGCACGCTGTGGCTGGCCAACGGCGACGACTCCACCGGCGTGCTGCTCCAGGTCGCCCGCCCCGGCAGGGCCCGGTCGACCGTGTTCGACTGCCGGGGCCGCGTCGAGGGCGACGAAGTCGTGACCCTGACCCCGGGGACGGTGGAGGTCACCGTCCCCGAGGGCGGGCTGCTACGACTGGAGACCACCGCGTAGCCGGTCCAGGAGCTGGGCCTGGTAGAGCGAGTGCGGGAAGAGACCGGGCCGGTTCGCGCCCTCGATGTGGCCGGCCGGCTGCTGGAACGGCCCGTCGCCGGTCACCGTGCCGTGGCAGCCGATCGCGTAGTTCTGCGCGGTCGGCGGCTTCTGGACGATGAGCGTCTTCAGCTCTCTGTGTTCGGACATCAGCGTAGCCTCGTCGCATGCCGACCGAGGCCGGGAAGCGATCCGGTGGAAGCCGAAGCCGCGTCCGCCCGGCGCGCCGGGCGGACCGTCGGTGAGAGCCGCGTCGTCGGGGCCTGACTTCTCATTCCTGGATGGAGTGCGACTCTTGGGCCACCGCCCCGCCGGACGCTGTCCCGTTGATGCGGACACCAACGGGGGCGGGGACCGAACGCCAGTCAGGCGCCCGGCTGTGACTTAACATTACCGTCTGATTACCCACAGTCGCAACCGTGCCTGGCCTTGTAGGCGTGGCAGTCGCGGAAGAGCACCTGCTGGGAGTAGACGTAGGTGTTGAAGTTGTAGCGCCTGCTGCCGGTCACGATGCTGACCGGGTCGATGGCCCGGCAGTTCTCGACCGTGGCCCGGGGCGTCTCCTGGGTGCTGACGCCGGCCTGGGTGAAGTGCAGCATGGTGCAGTCCCTGACCCACGAGTCCTCGGTACGCAGCAGCACGATCGCGTTGTAGGCGTGGTCCTCGTCCTGCTCCGGGTCGCCGTGGTACTCGATGTCCACGCGCAGCCGCTCCACGCCGACGTTGGTGACGAGCCCGGCCCGGTCCCACTTGTAGAGGAACGAGGTGGCGTGGGCGCGGTTGAGGTGGTTGAAGACCGGCACATCGATCTTCACGACATTTCCTGAAATGTCTCGTATGTAGCGGTTGTAGATGATCGGGTGCTCACCGGCCTTCCACGGCGGGCCCACGTCGTGCCCGCCGTAGTCGATGGCCTTGAGCCACTCCTCGGTGCAGGGGTGGGTGATGACGATGTTGTCGCCGGGGCGCAGGTCCCCCGGGTTCGCCACCTCGAACTCCCGCGAGCCCACCTGCACGAACCCGGTGGTGATCTCGGTACGGGTGCCGGGCACCTCGCCCGTCCAGCCGCCGCCGGCCACGATCACGTTGCGTTCCTTGGGATTGTTCCCGGTCGCCTTGATGATCGAGTTGCTCGACGGGTCGTCGCCGACGCCGCGCAGGACGGTCGCGCTCGCCCGCACGTACAGCGTGCCCGCCACCGGGTACACGCCGGGCAACAGGAGCAGCGCGCCCCGCCGTCCGGCGATCGAGTTCGAGCGCTGCCTGGATGTGGGCGGTGGTGTCGCCCTCGACGGGCGGATGGCCTTGACGACCGGCACGTGCCGGATGGGTCGCGCGCCCGCCACCGCGGTCAGCGCCAGCGCGCCGCCGGCGGCCAGCACGGCGCGTCTGCTGAGGTCGTTTCTCATGGGGCGATGACAATCTTGTCGAGCTCGGGAGAGCGGGCGGTGTGGCTGTAGAAGCGGATCGAGTTGACCCCGGCCACCAGGTTCACCGGCACGGTCGCGGTCGTGACCTCGTCCTTGGTCCCGGTCATGGGCAGCTGGATCGCGTCGGCGCCGTTGACGCTGACCGCGAACGTCTGCGAGCCGTCCACGAGCGCGTGCACGGTCATCTGCCTGGTCCCGGTGGTCTCCGACAGCACGCCTCTGACCACGGCGTAGTCGTAGATGTTGCCGCCGATGAGGATCACCTTCCGCCCGCCGGAGCAGACGGCGCAGTACGCGGGTTCGGCCGCGCCCTCCCAGACGTTGCCGGCCCGCTCGGCCTCGTACGCGCCGGGGCCGCGGTCCGGCGGCGGCAGCTTGACCGGCGGCGTCGCCGGGCCCAGCTGCTCCGCCTTGAGATCTCTGATCAGCAGGTACGTCTCCTGCAGCCCGGCGCTCCGGATGCTGCGGTAGATGCCCCACTTGGGACGGTTGTACTGCTCCGGCGTCCACCACAGGTCGATGCCCTCGGCCGTCTGGTCGACGATCGTCCGCCGCCCGTCACGCAGGACCCAGCGCATGTAGCCGTCATCCGCGGACTTGAGCTCGATGGTGACGCTCACCCACCTGTTCTGGATCGGCTCCAGGTCCGCCTGGGCGAAGTCATGGGCCCTGTTGTCCTCCAGCGTCCAGTAGCGCGCCGAGATCTTCTGCACGCCGTTCACGACCGGCAGCGAGATCTGCGCCACCGGGGTGCCGATGTCGGAGGTCTTGAGCTGCCAGATGTGAGAGAAGCTGGTGGTCGCGTCAAGGGTGTCCGGGATGTACATCTGGTAGGTGATGCGCCAGGTCTCGTCCTTGCGCATCTCCAGCGCCCGGCCGTCGGCGGCCCGCATGCCGCGTACCTCGTTCCGCATGCGGTCGGACCCGTCGCGATCCTCCAGGTGCGCGTCGAAACGCCAGGCGTTGCCCTGGACGTAGATGTGCGGCTGCCCCTCGGGGTGGGAGCCGCGCCGGTCGTCCTCCAGCGCCTCGAACGCGTTCACCCCGTCCCGCCACGGGCTCGGGTTCCACCGCGTCTCCCAGCGGGGCGCCCCGGCGGCGACGGGTTCGGCGGCGTGGGCCGCGGGCGTCGCGGGCAGGATCAGCGCCAGAGCCGCCAGGGCGCCCGCGAAGCGCCTCATGAGAGCGTCACCCCGTCGAGGTCGGGCGCGCTCGCGCCGTCGTTCACGCTGACCTGGAAGCCGCGGGTGCCGCTGAAGGAGCCCTGCTCGGCCTCGTACGACGACGAGGGCGGCTCCTCGCCGCCGCCGGTGAGCTGGTGGGCCCGCAGGTTCCTGATCAGCAGGCAGGTGTCCTGCAGCCCGGAGCGGCAGGCCGCTCTGGGCGCAGTCAACCGCCCATACGCTACGGTCGTCCCGCATCCAGCCGGACGTCTTGAGAGCAAGCCCCCTCCCTCCAGGTGGGTGAATGTGCCGGCGGCCCCGGCGACAGGCCGGGGCTCCAGCGCAAGGTCCGGACGACTGCCGAGGCCGGCAGGGGCGGTGGCCGTGGGAGTCGCTAAGGCGCCGGGCACTTTGCTTGTCATGGGGTCTGTCTCCTGAGGTGAAGCGTGAACCCGCCGTTGGAGGGCACGGCGAGGTCGAGCTCTCCGCCGCCCGAGACCGTGACCGTCTCGGCGGCGATCGCGTCGCCCGGGGCGTCGCGGTAGATCTCGGCCGCCCACTCCCCCTGGCCGAGGAAGCCGAGCGGTACGGTGAGCGTGCGGGCCTCGCCGGAGACGCCGGCGGCGATGTACCAGTCGGCGCCGCTCCTCCTGGCCAGCAGGATGTGGTCGGCGGGGTCGCCGGACAGCAGCCGCGTGTCGTCCCACGCGGTGGGGACGGCGGACAGCAGCCGCAGCGCCTCCGGCCTGGCCTGGTATGCCTCGATGGAGTCGGCGAAGTGCTGGATCCCGGACTCGAAGATCACCGACAGGGCGAGCTCGAATCCGGCCGAGATCGCGCGGACCCCGGTGAACGTGCATGGCGTGAAGTCCATCGGCCCCTGCACGTTGCGGGTGAACGCGAGCGACAGGTAGTGGGTGGCCGGGTAGAGCGGCTCCTTGCCGGGTTTCGGCTTCAGCCACTCGGCGCCCTTGACGGCCTCGGCGGTCATGAACTGCGGCCAGGTGCGCTCGGTGCCGCGCGGGATCGTGCCGCCGTGGAAGACGACCATGAGCTTCAGCCGGGCGGTGGCGGCCAGGATGGCGTCGAACCAGCGCATCCGGTCCTGGCCGTCGGACTCGGTGAAGTCGATCTTCACGCCGGCCGCGCCCCACTCCTTCCAGAGCGCGAGTTTCTCGCGGTGCTCCAGTTCGGTGTCGACGTGCTGCCAGTGCGACCAGAGCCAGACGCCGACGCCCCGGTCGCGGGCGTAGGCGATGAGCTCGGGCATCCACTCCTTGTTCCAGCCGGCGTCGGCCAGCACGTACGGCCAGCCGTGCTCGGCGGCGAAGTCGACCCAGTGCTTCTGGGCGTCCAGGTCGCGGGTGGAAGGCCCGTCGGACCACCACGACCAGGCGGCCGCCCCGGGCTTGATCCACGAGGTGTCCTCGACCCTGGAGGGCGGGGCGAGGCTCGTGACCAGGTCGCTCTCCACGATCGCGGCCAGGTCGCCGACGATCGCGGTGCGCCATGGGGTGACCAGCGGGCTGGCCGCGGTGACGTACGGGTCGGGCAGGTCGAGCCGGAAGGCGCGGCCGTCGAAGCGGAGGCGGGAGCCGGCGTAGCCGCTGTCGAGGTCGGACTCGGTGATCAGCAGCCAGGCGGCGCCGGTCTGGAAGAGCGACGGGTAGCCGTACAGGATGGGCTCGGCGGCGCCGACCGTGGTGTGCCGGTGGATCTCCTCGTAGTCGCAGCGCCCGTTCTCGTACGGCAGGAGCACGGCGCGGGCGTCGCCCGGCACGACATATTCCGAAATTTCGTCGATTACGGTGACCGGCCCGCTCCATGGCACCACATACCGGTATGCCACACCGCCCCCGCCGACGCGGACCAGCAGATCGAGCCGGTCCCCGCCCCGGGCGAACGACAACGTCCACTCCCCGGCTTCGTACCGGTGCTCACGCCGCTTCCCGATCACCGTCCGGTAGGACTCCTCGACCCGCCGCTCCGACAGCCCCAGGAACTCCAGCCCGGTGGTGAGATCCGCGTGGGCGGTCCGGAGTCCGAGCCTCGAGGGCTCTACCACGGTCTTCCCCGCGTGCCGCAGTTCCAGCGTCAACTCCCCCTCCGGGGAGAGGTCGAGCGCAGCTTCCAGATCCCCGTCGCTGAGCGTCCAGTTCGGCACGTGCCCTCCACGAGTCAAGAGATAGGAGGAGTCGATCACGGCTCGCCCTTAGCGGCGCTCGGGCCCACGGGGGCCGTCCAGTCTCCTCACAGTGGGCAAGAGCCTAGGTTGCGACGGGTTTCAATTCAATTCTTGACGAAGTTAATTACCGGGTCTACGGTACGGCCATGTCTCACGGACTGTCACAGGACAACCGCACACATCCGACCTCTGCCCGGCTGACCGAGTTCCGTGAGCAACGGTTCGGGTTGTTCGTGCACTGGGGGCTGTATGCGCTCGCGGCCCGCCATGAGTGGGTGAAGCAGCGCGAGCGCCTCACGGACGAGGAGTACCAGCGGTATTTCGACCACTTCGATCCGGACCTGTTCGACCCGGACGCCTGGGCGGAGGCGGCCGCGGGGGCGGGCATGCGATACCTGGTGCTGACCACCAAGCACCACGACGGGTTCTGCCTGTGGGACTCGGCCCAGACCGACTACTCGGTGGCGAACACCCCGTACGGCAAGGACCTGGTCGGCCCGATCGTCGAGGCGTTCCGTGCCCGCGGGCTCGGGGTGGGCTTCTACCACTCGCTGATCGATTGGCACCACCCGCACTTCCCGATCGACGGCCTGCACCCGGCGTACACCGAGGGCGTCACCAACGACGACCGAAATATCGAGATTTACCAGTCCTATTTGCACAGCCAGGTCGAAGAGCTGCTTACCCGCTACGGCCGCATCGACACGATGTGGTTTGACTTCTCCTACTCCAAGCGGGTCAGGGACGGCCGGCTCACGCCCGGCGGCAAGGGCGCGGCGGACTGGCGCTCCGAGGAGCTGGCGGCGCTGGTGCGCCGGCTCCAGCCGGACTGCCTGATCAACGACCGGCTGGAGATCCCCGGCGACTTCACCACCCCCGAGCAGTTCCAGCCGCCGGCCCCGCCCGGCCGGGTCTGGGAGGCGTGCCAGACCCTCAACGGCAGCTGGGGCTACGACCGCGACAACCTCGACTACAAGCCCGTCGACCTGCTCGTGCGCATGCTGGTCGACACCGTCTCCAAGGACGGCAACCTCCTGCTCAACGTCGGCCCCGACGGGCGGGGCGCGTTCGATCCGCGGGCGCTGGAGACGCTGCGCGGCATCGGGCGGTGGACCCGGCTGCACGGCCGCTCCATCTACGGCGCCGGGCCGAGCACGTACGAGGCCCCGCCGGAGTGCCGCTACACCCAGCGCGGCGACCGGCTGTACGTGCACCTGTTCGCCTGGCCCTTCAAGCACCTGCACCTGCCCGGCCTGGCCGGCAAGGTGCGTTACGCGCAACTGCTCAACGACGCCTCGGAGATCCGCACGCTGGTGCCCGACCCGGCGGTGGACAGCGGGCACACCAAGCTGGGCTCCCTGCCGTCCGGCACCCTGACCCTGCAGCTCCCGGTGCAGCGCCCCGACGTGGCGGTGCCGGTGATCGAGCTCTTCCTGTGAAAGGCCCACCCCCATGGAGATGAACCGTCGCCAGATGCTGGCCCTGGCAGTGGCGGCCGCCACGTTGTCCGCCTGCGGCGACAGCCGCCAGCAGAAGCAGGCCGCCGCCCCGGTCAAGTCCGGCGCCCAGGTGATCGACCCCAACCGTCCCAGCAGCGACGACTGGCCCTTCGAGGAGGCCGAGCAGCTCAACAACTCGCTGACCTGGCCGAAGACGAACGTGCCCGACCCGGCGTCCAAGGTGACGATCACGCTGGCGTTCACCACGGACGCCGTCACCGAGGTACGCAACGCCCAGTTCGACTTCTTCTTCAAGAAGCGCCACCCGAACATCGAGATCAAGCGCGAGTCGGCGCCGTTCGACCAGTTCCTCACCAAGTACATGGCCCAGGCGGCCGGCGGCTCGCTGCCCGACGTGCTCTACAACCACTACTCCTGGACGCAGAACCTCATCGCCAACAAGGTCCTGCAGCCGCTGGACGACTTCATCGCCAAGACGCCCGAGTTCGACATGGACGACATCCCGCAGCGCGGGCTCGGCTACTTCAAGCGCGACGGAGCGTTGTACGGGCTGCCCACCGACATGGCTCCCAAGCTGCTCTTCTACAACAAGGACCTGTTCGACAAGGCCGGGCTGGAGTACCCGGACGAGACCTGGACGTGGGACAAGGTCTTCGAGACGGCCAGGAAGATGACCAGCGGGTCGGGCGTGGAGAAGATCTACGGCATCTCGCCGATGCCGAAGCCGTCCCCCGACCTGAGCTCGGTGTACCTGATGCCGTTCGGCGGCCGGTTCCTGGACGCGGCCGAGTCCAAGGTGATGATCGCCGAGCCGGCCGCCAGGGACGTCATGGCCCGCTGGCTGGACCTGCTGCAGAAGGACAAGGCGGTGCCGAGCCTGGCCGAGCTTCAGCTCCTGGAGAAGGTCGACCCGTTCAAGTCCGGGCACGCGGCCCTGTTCGTCAACGGCGCGTGGGTCATGCTGGAGCTGTCCAAGCAGAAGGCGTTCAAGTGGGGCTCCACGCAGGTGCCCAAGGGGCCGGAGGGACGCACCACCCCGGCCGTCGGCAGCGCGCTGGTGATGGCGGCCTCGTCGAAGAACAAGGACGCCGCCTGGATCTACATGCACGAGTACCTGTCGGCCTCGGGCTACAAGTTCCGCCGGATCGCCGCACCGGCCCGCCAGTCCGCGTGGGAGGACAACGCCAAGGCACTGGGCGTCCCGGCGGAGGAGGCGGAGCTGGTCAAGAAGATCATGGCCGACTACGCCTCCGATGACGGCGTGCTGCGGCTGCCGGCCAACAAGAAGGTCGTGGACACCGCCGTACCGATCTGGGAGCGGGCGCAGCTCGGCAAGATCAGTGTGGACGACGCGCTGAAGGAGATGGTCGACAAGGTCACGCCGGTCCTGAGCGAGAACAAGATCGCATGACCGCCGTCAGCGTCCGCAGCACTCTGGCCCGCCGGGAGGCGCGACGCTTCCACCTGTTCGTCTCGCCGTGGCTGGTGGGGTTCGTGCTCTTCAGCGCCGGGCCGATCGTCGCCGCGGTGGTGCTCAGCTTCATGGAGTGGAACCTGCTCCAGTCGCCGCGCTGGGTCGGCTTCGCCAACTACGTGCGCATGGTCAACGACCCCGAGTTCTGGGAGTCGATCGAGAACACCGTGCAGTTCGGCGTGGGCGCGGTGGCGCTCGGCGTGACGTTCACGTTCGCGCTGGCGCTGCTGCTCAACCAGCCGCTGCGCTTCCAGGGCCTGTTCCGCACGGTGATGTACCTGCCGTCGGTGGTGTCCGGGCTGGCCACGGCCCTGCTGTGGCTGAACATCCTGCACCCCGACTACGGGCTCATCAACAAGATGCTGGCCTCGGTCGGCATCCAGGGCCCCGGCTGGCTGGCCTCGCAGGAGTGGGCCATCCCCGGGCTGGTGCTGATGAGCGTGTGGGGCGCGGGCAACACGATCGTCATCTACCTGGCCGGCCTGCAGGGCATCCCGAAGACGCTGTACGAGGCCGCCGAGATCGACGGCGCCGGGTGGTGGCGCAGGTTCTGGAGCGTGACCGTGCCGATGATGTCGCCGGTCATCTTCTTCAACGTGGTCACCGGGTTCATCGCCGCGCTGCAGAGCTACGTGCTCATCCTCGTCATGACCGAGGGCGGCCCCGGCAACGCCACGATGGTGCTGGGGCTCTACATCTACCGGCACGCGTTCGTCTACTTCGACATGGGGTACGCGGCCACGCTCTCGTGGGCGATGTTCGTGCTCGTCATCGTCGTGACCGCGATCCAGTTCAGCCTGGCCAGGCGCTGGGTGCACTACGAGTTCAAGTGAGGTCGTCATGCTCCTCGAGACCGCGGCGCGTGACAAGGCGCCCGCGCGACCCCGGCACCCGCGCAAACCCCTGACCTCGGAGCAGGCCGAGCGCATCAGGAAGATCCGGCGCAGCGGCGCCTACATCCTGCTGATCATCAGCTCGGCGGTGTTCCTGCTGCCGTTCCTGTGGATGCTGACCACGTCGCTCAAGTCCGACGAGGCGAACCTGGCCTTCCCGCCCCAGTGGCTGCCCGACTCCTGGCACTTCGAGAACTACGTCAAAGGCTGGACGGGGTCGCTGCCGTTCACCAGGTTCCTGATGAACACGATCCTGATCACCGCGCTGTCCATGGCGGGGAACCTCATCTCGTGCATCCTGCCCGCCTACGCCTTCGCGCGGCTGCGGGCGCGGGCGGCGGGATTCATGTTCGCGGCCCTGCTGGCGACCATGATGATCCCCCGGGAGATCACGCTGGTGCCGAAGTTCATCATGTTCTCGAAGCTCGGCTGGGTGGACACGTACCTGCCGCTGGTCGTGCCGGAGTTCTTCGGCGTGGCGCTGTACATCTTCCTGCTGCGGCAGTTCTTCACCACGATCCCGCAGGAGCTCATCGACGCGGCCCGCATCGACGGCGCCTCGGAGCTGCGCATCCTGTGGAGCGTCATGCTGCCGCTCGCCAAGCCGGCGATCGCGGCGATCTGCCTGTTCTCGTTCGTGGGGAACTGGAACCAGTATCTGGAGAACTCGATCTACCTGCGGTCGATGGAGAAGATCACGCTGGCGCAGGGTCTGGGCATGTTCAGCGGCCAGTACGTCACCCAGTACAACCAGATGATGGCCGTCGCGCTGCTGTCGATGCTGCCCATCCTCGTCATCTTCTTCCTGGCCCAGAAAACGTTCATCCGGGGCGTCACGCTCACCGGCATCGCGGGAAGGTAAGCCTTGGACTACGCACGTCAGCCGTACCGCAGGTGCGGCCGCAGCGGTCTGCTGCTCCCCGCCGTCTCCCTCGGCCTGTGGCACAACTTCGGCGAAGGCAAACCCCTCGACAGCCAGCGCGCCATCCT
>NZ_VJYI01000015.1 GCF_008065375.1 Nonomuraea sp. SYSU D8015 | reverse complement strand
AGGACAGCCTGGACGATCGCGCAGGTCATCGCGGGCACGTAAGGAGACGGGTTGGCATGACAAGAGGCTCTCGGTAAGACAGCAGTCGACCAAGATCCGATGCCTCTACCGGAGAGCCTCGTTGCTGTCTTACCCTGCCGCGATACCGCTGTCCAATCACACCCTGATCCGCCTGGCCGAGCTGATCCGCGCCCGGCGGGCCGAACGGCGCTGCCGGTGGCGGCGCCTGGATGCGGCCCGGCAAGCCCTGCTCGTGCTGGCCCACCTGCGCAATGGCGACACCTACGCGCGTCTGTCCGCGGGGTTCGCCATCAGCACCAGCACCGCCTGGCGCTACGTCCGCAAGGCGGTCGACCTGCTCGCCACGCTCGCCGACGACGTCCACGCCGCCGCCTTACGCGCCTGCCGGCTGGCCTACGCCATCCTCGACGGCACCCTCATCCCGATCGACCGACTGGCCGACGAGCGGCCGTACTACTCCGGAAAACACAAACGCCACGGCATGAACGCCCAGGTCCTGGCCGACCCAGCGGGCCGGCTGGTGTGGGCCTCACCCGCCCTGCCCGGCGCGACCCACGACCTAACCGCGGCACGCACCACCGGCCTGATCGACGTCCTGACCACCGCGAAGGTGAAGACCTTCGCCGACAAGGGTTACCAGGGCGCAGGCGGCACGATCCGCACGCCGTTCAAGCGCCACCGGCTCCGGCCGCCGCTGTCGCGTCACCAGCGATCGGTCAACCGTGCTCACGCCCGCATCCGCGCCCGCGGCGAACGCGCCGTCGCCACCTTGAAGACCTGGAAGGTCCTGGCCCAGCTGCGCTGCTGTCCGCACCGCACCACCCCGATCGTGCAGGCCATCCTCGTCCTGCAACTCATCGAGGAGCGCCGTTACTCAGGATGAAAAGGGCTCAGTACCAGTAAAAGAGGTCCTGGTAATCCGGACCTATGAAGCTCTGGACACACGTCGCGTCCTCGACCCCTCCCAGCTTGGCCCAGTCGGCGACCGCTTGGCAATGGCCAATACGATAGGGGTCGTGGAACGTCTTCACATAGTGCCACTTCGCTAGCGCCGAGTAATCCTGTGCAGCCGCTGGCGACGCGCCCGCTCCCGCAAGGAAAACTCCAATCGCCAAAGCAGTCATAGAGGTGTGGGCTCCGCGTCGAAACATGGTGAGTTCCCTTCTGGACATCTGAACCCCGGCATAAGTCTCAGCCATCTGTTGATCTGTATCAGTCTTAGCTCGCCACCGAACTCTGTCAGCCATGCAAGCTCTGTCGTAACGTTGGAATATCATGGCGGCCAGTCATAGACCCGTCCACGACCACTGCATTCATTAATCACAGGCAGTGATCACATTACGCCCGCGACCTTCTTCCTATGATCATTCTGACGAGCTTCCGCCCGGGCAGCTATCCCGAACATGCATGATTTTCTTCGTTCAAGGGATTGACGGAGGGTTTTCCAACCTGAAGCTGCAGGTCGGGAGCGGGATACGTAGGCAGGCTTGATCGACAAGTAGAGGAGCCCCTGGTACAAGGGTTGTCGACCAAGATCAACCGCTGGACCAGAGACTCCGAGCTGCTGTTCTACCGCGCCGCCATCCCGCTGTCCAACTGCACCCTGACCCGCCTGGCCGGCCTGATCCGCGAGCGGCGAGCAGAGCGCTGCAGCAGATGGCGCCGGTTAGACCCCGCCCGGCAGGCGTTGCTGGTCCTGGCCCACCTGCGCAACGGCGACACCTACACCCGCCTGGCCGCCGGCTTCGGTATCGGCACCGCCACCGCCTGGCGCTACGTCCGCGAAAGCATCGACCTGCTGGCAGCACTCGCCGAAGATGTGCAGGCCGCGGCTGCCCGAGCCGCCCGGCTCGCCTACGCGATCCTGGACGGCACGCTCGTCCCGATCGACCGCCTGGCCGATGAACGGCCGTACTACAGCGGCAAACACCAGCGCCATGGGGTGAACGTCCAGATCCTGGCCGATCCTCTGGGCCGCCTGGTCTGGGCCTCGCCCGCCCTGCCGGGCGCCACCCACGATCTGACCGCGGCCCGCACCACCGGCCTGATCGACGCGCTGACCAGCGCCGGCGTGACCACGTTCGCCGACCGCGGCTATCAGGGCGCGGGCGGCACCATCCGCACGCCGTTCAAGCGTCACCGCTACCGTTCCCGGCTGTCGCGGGCGCAGCAGGACGTCAACCGCTCCCACTCCCGGATCCGGGCGATCGGCGAGCGAGCGGTGGCGACGTTGAAGACCTGGAAGGTTCTGGCCAAGCTGCGCTGCTGCCCACGCCGCGCGACCGCTGTGGTGCACGCCATCCTGGTCCTTCAGATGATGGAGGAGAACCGCTACTCAGGATGAAAAGAGCTCATTCAATATCGGCAGGCCGAGAACATCATCGCCACCGCCGACTTCACCGTCCAGAGACGATAGCTCCCGATCCGCCGCTGCGCCGCGGCTCACGAGGGCCGCGGCCAGCGCACGTCAAGACGCGCCGCCCGAGCGTGGTTGGCGCGGCCTTGAGGGAGGAGAGCTACCCTTCCGACGCAGAATGCCATTCCGGCAGATCGAACACCCCTCGGTGCGCCCCCCGCACGAAGTACCACCACTCCTCCGGCGTGAAACTCAGCACCAAGCCGTTGGGGCGACGGCTGTTGCGCACCTCAACCCCGCCGTCAGCGCCGCGGCGCACCTCCACACAGCCGCCCGACTCCGACGCCGTCACCCAATCCTCGCCCAGCACTTATTCGATCTCCTCTGCCACGCGTGCGATGAACGCGGCCGATTCCTCGCCCGGCAACGCCAACGCCTGAAGCCGACTCAGTAGCCGACCATATTCCCGCACGCGTGGACCGCGATCGAGGACCCCTCCCCCGCCCGCCTCGATGAACAGCGCCTCCCCCAGCCATGGCATGCTCAGCAGCACGAACCCGCCCGCCATGCCCGGGTGCGCGCCCACCTCGCGCGGCAGCACCTGGACGGTCACGTTCGGCCGGGCCGCCTCCTCCACCAGCCGGTCGAGCTGCTCCCGCATAACCACGGGACCGCCGACGTGCTGCCGCAGCACCCCCTCGGCGATGACAGCGTGCACGTGGACGGGGTCGTCGCAGCGGACGATCCACTGCCGCGCCAGCCTGGCCCGCGCCTTCAGCCGGACCAGCGACGGCTCGTGGTCGAACCAGTCGGCGGAGATGACCGCGTGCGCGTACGCCTCCGTCTGGAACAGGCCGGGGATGAGCAGCGGGTGCCAATACCGGATCTGCTGGGCCTCGGTCTCGAGAGCGACGTACTCCTCCAGCTCTCCCAAGGCGCGCCGATGCGGCGCCCAGTATGGGGTGACGCGGGCGCTGGCGACGAGGTCCAGGCACTCCTCGCGCACCTTCTGGTCGCCGTCGTACAGGTCGAGCAGCAGCCGCACGTCGCCCGGGGTGACGTAGCGGTTCTTCCCGCGTTCCAGCCGTGAAAGCGCGGACGGCGTGAACCCGGTCTGCTGGGCGACCTGCGCGCCGGTCAGGCCGCGGGCCTCGCGGAGCCGGGCCAGGCGCACGCCGAGAAGCCGGAGGCGGTACGGAGGGCTGACCCGGGACTCAGACATGACCATCCCCCGGAATGTAGAGGCAATGTAGACCCGGCCGCCAGGTTTTCACCGTGTGGTGCGGCGATCCCGATCCACGCCCGTGCCGGGGGCAGGGCCGGCGAACCTCCCTTTGCCCGGGATGTGGTGGATCAGCCCTTCCTCGCGGAGCGGGCGCAGCGCGATGGCGATGGTGATGGCGGCCAACCCGTACTCCTCCATCAGCTCCTGCTCGGAAGGGAGCGGGTCGCCAGGCTTGAGTCGGCCGGAGGTGATGGCGTCGCGCAGGTCTTGGACGAGGCGGCGGGACGGCGGCACCGGCGGGCTGACCTTGCCGTGCTCGGTCACGTAGGTGCCTTTGGCGTGCACCGTCTCGACGCGGCCCTGTTCGCGGAGATGTCTGATGGCGGCCCGCACTGTCTGGCGGCTCACCTTGTGCCGGGCGCCTAGTTCGAGTTCGGACGGCAGCAGATCACCTGGCTTGTACTCGCCCGCGTCGATCTCGGCCGCGATTGCCTGTGCGACCTTCAGGTAGGTGGCGTCACGCCGCCCGGACGGCCTGGCCGGGTCTCCGGCCACGAACGTGCCGCTCCCGTGACGGACCTGGACGCGGCCTTCCTCTTGCAGGAGGGCAACGGCTTCCCGGACCGTGGCCCGGGACACCTGATACGTCGCGGCGAGTTCTCTCTCGGATGGCAGACGGTCGCCGGGCTGAAAGGTGCCGTTGTCGATGGCGCTGGTGATCCGGGCCGCGACCGTGACGGGTTTAGCGACGTGGGGTCTCGCGGCGCGGCGTTGGATCATGGCCCTACCGTACCTCAGCACGCACCTGTGTATAGATGCGCGAAAGGCCCCGACAGGACGGGTGGATGCCTGCCGGGGCCTTGGGTGTGCGCAACGGAGTATGCAGATCACGCGCGCATGGGGCACTCTATGTGGTCATCCGCCCGGTTGGCCAGACGGTTTGGGGCACTCTACACGCTGCCCGTCCTCCTTCTTCGCCTCCTCGATGAGGATGACCGCGAGCTCTACACAGTGCTCGCAGATCGCCATGCCCGCGCCCGTCACCACGATCCGATTCGGATGTGGCTTGCCGCCACACCAGTCGCAGTTGGTCTCCGGGGCCACCCATGGTCTCGTCATCGTGGCCGCCCTGCCGCGCCGAGCTGGTCGAGCACGGCGGCCTCGACCTCCGGCGGCACCTCCCACACGTTCTGCCAGCCCCGGCACCGCACTGGCTCGCCGAGCGGGCGCACATTCTCCAGCAGCCAGTGGACCTGGCCCGGCTCCGCCCATGGCGACGAGGCGTCTCGTGTCACGTCCACGAGGTCGGCGACGGCCACGACCGCGCCGAACAGGAACCGTGGGTCGTCGCGCTCCAGCGGTACTTCCGATCGGGCGGCTTCCATGATGCGCCAGTCCCAGGCCCCGGCCTCGTCCCAGCGAAGCCCCGCGTGGATGGCGATTTCGCCTCGGTGACGGGTGGCGCGCGTGCGATTCTCCACCGGTTTGAGGTTCGCCGCTATGGCCCACGCCCACGGATTCCACACGGTGACTGCCTTCACGCGGCTCCGCCTTCCTGCGCGAACACGTCGGGGTGGCTGGCCTTCCACTCCAGCCAGTCCGGCGTCACCTCATCGCAGACGGTGTGGATGCGGGCGTCGTCCTCGGACTGCCAGGCGGCGATGTAGGCCGCTTTCTCCTCGTCGGTGAGCTTTATGACCTTGTCGGGGCTGATCTGGTCGTTGGGCATGTGGCCGTGCCAGGTGACGAACAGGTCGCCGTCCTCATCCACGGCGGTGACAGTGCCGACATGGTCGGGCCAGACGAGGCTGCGGACGTAGTTGCCCGGGAGGAGGGGGTCGTTGGTCGCAGGATCGTTCATGATCGTTTCCATTCGTTGGCGGTCCGCCATCAGGGCGTGAGATGCCTGTCCGCGTGGCTGTGTCGGTCGGAGAGGCTTGATCGGTTGCTCATTGAGCATATCTCTTGAAACACCTTTGCATAGGTGCAGGAGGCTCTCGGCACCTATGATAAACGGACATAACGGACATGCTTTTGTCGTGAGACACGCCACGGACTACGGTAGAGATCACGCCCAGCACCACCGCACACCACCAGGAGCGCCACGTGGCCCGCCGCCAACGACCCGACCCACGCCAGGTCACCTTCCAACCCCCCATACCTGGCACCCATGCGTTGGCGCAACCGCAAACACGCTCCGGACCCAACCCCGTCCGCACCAGAGCCGTCCAGTGGACCAAGGGCATCAACACCGGCACCCGCTTCGACCAGGACACGATCGAACGCATGGACCTCGCGTGTGCACGTACCGGCCTGGGTCTCCAAGCCGTGTGGGAAGCCGCGATCAACTGGTACTGCGACCGGCTCGGCATCCCCGCCGAGATGCCGCCAGGCAGCGAAAAGGCCGCTATCCCGCGCCCTAGCGAGCGCGCAGCCGAGGCCGGCACGCTCATCACCGTACGGATCACCCCGAACACGCGCGCCCGACTCGTGGCAGGCTGCCATCGCACAGGTTTGGGCGGGCGGGAGTTCATCCCGCAGGCGTTGAACGCGTGGTTCGACCACCTTGACGAGACCGACCAGCCCTAGGACGCGCGCCACGCCCGCATCACATCGGCGATCAGCTCGGCCACCGCTAGCGCCCGCGTCCGCCGTACCGCAGTCGCGCGCTCGATCAGCGTGCCGCTGCGGCGCCGCGCCGGCCACCCCCAGCCCGCGCCGGGCCAACCGTGCCGAGCAGGTTTCCGGCGACGAGCACGTAGTAGCGGCCGTCGTCCAGCCCGGTCGGCACGACCTGGGCGGCGTCGAGTTCGGCGGTGTTGTACCAGGAGCGGCGGCGCAGCGGGTCTCCGCCGATCTCTCGTTCTTCGCTCATCGGTCTTCAGTGAAGCACGAAGGGCGCGGACCGTGGGTCCGCGCCCTCGCGCCTCCCGGCCGCCGGTCAGACAGGGCGGCCGGCCACCGCCTCCGCGAAGTCCGACCCCGCGGTGAACCTCACCCGCATGTCGCAGGCACCTTCACCTCCGCCTGCGTGGCGGGGTTACGAGCCGTCCGCGCTTTACGCAGCGTGGACTCGAACTTCCCCCACCCGGCCACCGACACCTTCCCGCCCTCGGCGACCTCCTGCTTGATGACGGCCAGGACCGCGTTCACGACCTCGCTCACGTGCCTGCGGTCCTTCGGGGTTTCGGCGCCGACGTGGTCGGCGACGGCGTCCATCAATTCTTGCTTGTTCACCCTGGTTCTCCTTGTCGTGCGGATCTTTTGGGGCAGCGTACGACGGCTGTTGGCGTAACCGCCAACGTCAGCACGCCTGTGGGAGTTCGTCCCGTTCGGCGAGGCGCTGCTTGTAGTAGGTCACCGTGGACCCCCCCACGCCGAGCAGGCGCGCGATCTGCATCGTGCCTTTGCCCTCGGCCAGCAGCTCCCGGGTCTGCTGCACCTTCTCCTCGGTGGCGGGCTGGCGTGGCCGGCCGCCCTTCTTCGGCTGCGGGGGGCCGTCTGCTGGCTTGCCCGCGCGGTACCACCGCTCGTTGCAGGCGCGGCACCAGCCGCGCTCTTGCACCCGAACCGGACGGAGATTGCACGCGGTACACACCAGGAACCGGGGCGCACCGCCGGTGTTCAGCTGCCACCAGACGACGCTCTGCGTCGGCGCGAAGAGGCCGTCGTTGCGAGGCTCGACCGTACGTGTCACCAGCCCGGCCTGTTCCATGCGCCGCATCGCCGAGTCCAGGTACACCGGCCTGTCTCGGACGAGCACCCGTTCCAGTTCGCCTGTCGTGAATCGGGACTTCGGGTAGCGGCGCAGGTGGGCGAGAATGAGCGGCATCATCCGCTCGTAGTACGTCGTCGGGCGTCGGCTCCCGCCGTTCACGTGGTGCTCATAACGGAGAATCGTTCGCTCGCTGACGTGGAGCTGTTCCGCGATCTGGGAACGAGATAACCCCGCCCGGGAAAGGTCGAGGAACTCCATGAGGCGTTCCCACTTGTCTCGTCTCACCGGCCCGCGCCTTCCTCCTCGGCGTGGGCCTGCGCCTCTTCCAGCGCGAGCCCGTCCATCAGCTCCCTCATCCGGGTACCGCGCGTTTCGAGCCCTCCCTGCTCGGCGATGAGAGCGGCGGCACGGCACTGGGCCTCCTCGACGGTCAGGCCCTCGGCCTGCATCAGCGCCCTGATGAGCGAGTCCATGCCGTGGGCGGCGTCCTCGGCCGCGGCGGCGATGACCGCGGGCACGCCGTCAGCGGTCGCGAGGGTGAGCCCGTCCACGTCGCGGGCAACGCTCCGCGCGAGGTACGGCAGGAAGTCGGCGGGCTCGACCGGCGGCACCTCGTCCTCGGCCGGGCTGGTGGTGGGGATGTCGTTGAGCTGGGTCATCATGATCTCCTGTCGTAGATGGGGATGCCCGGCCGGTATCGCACGCGCGGCGGCTCCGCCCTGGTCAGGGACGACAGCCCCTCCCCGTAAATGCCAGGTACTTCCATCACCGTGTGCGGCGGCGCGGCTGGAATGCTGGCCAGCATGCGCGCACGCCAGGCCAGCGCGTAGACGGGGCAACTCGAACAGGTCTTGCCGCCGCGGGGATGGGTGTGTTCGGGGACTTCGATGTAGATGTCGTCAGCGTTCTCGCGGGCATTCCTCGACCAGGCCGTGGAGTCAGCCGAGACAAGGAGATGCCCGAACCGGCGCAGACCGAGGGTCTTCACGCCGAACCCGTGCATCCGCAGGCCCAGGCTGGCCAGCGCGCCGAGAACGCGTCCGATCTCCGGCGTGCTCTGCATTCGGCACACCGACCCGACGCTGACGAGCGGCGCCCGCGTCAGGTCGATCCCGCGCCGCGCGTACATATCGACGTGGCGCAGGAAGGCGTCGCGGCTGTCGCCCTGGAGCGGCGGCACAAGCGGGCAGTCCGGCCCCCACTCCCCACGCAAAGTGATGTAGTTGTCGATCGACAGGTGTTGGTGGCCGTTCACCGACCGGCCCGAGCTGGCGAGCGCGGGCGGCTCGCACATCCAGTCCTGGCAGGCCGCCCACCGCAGGTTGCCGATCTCTTCGGCGTACCGGCGTACTGCCCGCACGTAGTCGATTGCCGTGACCGTGTACTCGCCCCGCTGCGTGACCTGGTTGAAGCCACCCGAGTCGAGAATCCACGGCACCACAGCGCGCGGCAGCTCACCCTTGATCTTGGCCAGGCGCGGGTAGGCGACGCAGAGCGGCACGCCCACGTCCTCCCGCTTGAGCCAGGAAGGCGCGTTGGTCCCGAGGAAGAACTGCATCGGGTCACCGCCTGGCCGCCATCGCGGCGAGCAGCACATCCCCGTGGCAGGGAGAACCCTCCTTGCACCAGCAGGCCACATCCGCATCGGCGATCTCCGCGATGGCCCGCTCCAGCAGCTCCGGCCGCTCGGCCAGGTAGAGCCGGTAGAGGTCAAGGGCGTTCTCGAGCCCGTACGTGGCCACGGTGAACGGGTTCGCGAACGGCGACCCCGGCAGGCCGGGCGCGGGCCGGCCGATGTAGACGGCTCCCTCGGGGACCTGGCCGTGGAATACGTCCCCGGTGACCTTGACGCGCCTAGGCATCCGGGTACTCCGTCCACGTCTGGCCGTCCAGGACGGCGCCCGCCTGGTGCTTGCCGACCTTGGCCATCAGCCACGTGCGGGAGTCGCCGGGCTGGTGGCCTTCGGCGATGTAGCCGCTGGATTCGAGCTGGATGACCTGCTTGCCCTCGACGACTTCCAGGTGGACGGCCTCCACGTGGCCTTCGTCGGTCTCTTCGAGATCGCCGTACAGCGGGCCGATCGGCATCCACTCGCCGTGCAGCTTGAAGAAGAACGGCACGCCCGCCGCGGTGCACTGGTCGCGGAGGCCGCGCGCCCAGTCAGGGTGCATCGGCCGCGCCTTGGGGCCGGACTCGCCACCGGCCACGACCCAGTCGAGTGCCCGCTCGCACGCGTCGTGGCAGTCGCCTTCGTCGCCGAGACAGTCAGGGTCGCCCATGGGGCACGGCCCGTCGCCGTATAGGA
This sequence comes from Nonomuraea sp. SYSU D8015, assembly GCF_008065375.1. Taxonomy (GTDB): domain Bacteria; phylum Actinomycetota; class Actinomycetes; order Streptosporangiales; family Streptosporangiaceae; genus Nonomuraea. The sequence continues at coordinate 288,212 of NZ_VJYI01000015.1, read as the reverse complement.
CCTTGTCCAGGTTGATCGGGCCGAGCAGCGGTTCCGCGCTGATCCAGCGGGTGGCGATGTGCGGGGTGTCGAGCAGGATCGGGATGCGGATGTCGGCCCACTTCTGGTTCTCAACCGACACACCGATCTGAACGTTCGGCAGCGGCCGGACCGGCATCCAGTACCCGTCCGCGCTGCCGTCGTCGTCGGTGAGCTGCATCGGCGACGCTGAGCGGTACTTACCCAGCATCCGGGCTTCGGTGATCTCCTGGCCGTACTTGCCGACCGCCCGCCAGAAGCCATCGGAACGGAGCACCGCCCGCATCCGCGCAGGCCGCTTCGTGAGGATCAGGTAGGTGTGCTGCGGCGTCATCGCCATGACCGCGAACGCCTGCGCGATCATCTGGTCGGGCACCTGGTCGTGCCAGAGGTCGGACATGCTGTTGACGAAGATGCGGCGCGGGTCGCGCTTCCTCAGTGGCATGTCGAGCCGGTCCGGATGCAGGAGGATGCCGGTAGTGGCGCCGATCTGTGGCCCGCTGAAGCGGCGGCCAGCAACCCGCATGGGCGTCTGCCGCTCTATGTAGCAGCCGAGACACCCCTCCGACAGCCGGTCGCAGCCGGTGACGAAGTTCCAGGTCAGGCCCCGTCGCCCGTCAGGGCCGAGTAGCCATTCGATGAGGCTGTCGTCGCCCATGATTGTTGATCTCCTTCGTGGTGGTGGGGGCGGCTCCCGCCAGCCCGTGGCCGGCGGGAGCCTGGGGTGGGTTCAGGAGGTGGTGGTGGTCTGCTGGGCGGCGTGGCCGCGTTTGGTCGGGTGGCCGAGGGCCTTGTCGGCGTCGTAGGCGACACAGCCAGAGCAGGCCGCGCGCTCGGTGGCACGGGCATCGTCGAACATCACGTCGCAGGTGAGGGCGTGCACGCAGTGTGGGCACACGTTCTTGATGTCGGGGTTCTGCCACCAATAGCCGTAGGTGTAGGCGCCCTCCATGCGTCCATCCGCGTAGAGCCAGCCGCAGTAGGTGTAGGCGTGCAGCCCGCCGCGTCCGTTGCCGTAGTCCACCCAGTTGCTGTGTTGGGTGATGACGTGCTTGGTCTGGTCGATTCCAGGTCAATGGCCATCGGGAACCTCTCTGTCGTGGTGGTGGGTGGCCCCGCCCGGTCGAGCGGGGGTGGTTGGTTTGCGGAACCGCCAACGAACTACTCGTCGAGCTGTTCCGCGTGAAGGGATGCACGAATTCGTCTGCCTATCCACTCTCCGACCGGAGGGCTGACGGCGTTGCCGAACCCGTCGATTTGGTCGCGTGCGCTCCCCCAGACGATGAAGGTGCCCTTGCGGCCCGGGAAGTCCACGTCGAACCCGCAGCCGGCGCCGACCTCGTGCTCACCCATCATCCGCAGATGGCACTCCTCCAGCGGCAGGTCCGCCAACATCTCCCGCCATTGGGCGTGCAGCAGCGCCGTGGTGTCGTGGGTGGTCAGAGTGCCAAGCGGGTCCGACATGGGGTGCGGCGCGGTCGCGTCCGCCGAGCTGCCGTTCTGCTTGTACCAGCCGCTGAACATCAGGGCCATCGTGTTGTCGGCGATGACGGTCTTCAGCGGCTCGTCCACGCCCGCGATCCGCCGGTCGGTGCCCTGATTGAACTGGACGGTTGCCGCCGCCGTGAGCAGGCCGGGGAACTGGTCGGACGTGATGGTGGGCATCGCCTCGGCGTGCGATGTCGGTAGCGTGTTCTGCCGGAACGGTAGGACACCAGCGGACAACAGCCCCAGCGTCTCCGACCCACCCTGCGTGGGCAGCGGCTCATCAACGCCGCGGGGTGCGCCCTGGTAGTTGTCCACGGCGGCGAACAGAACCGCTTTCTCGTGCGTGGTCGTGACCGTGTCCATCGGCTTGGTGATGTGCTGGCCGTCGCCGTTGTGCCGGTGCGCCGCAATGATGTGCCCGGTCACCAGGGACACCGGAGGCGTGAACAGCGCCTGCGTGTTCGTCGCCGTCTGCGAAGGCAGAGGCTCGCGTAGATTGCGGGTGCGGCAGTCGGAACCGGGTCGCTCGTAGGTGTTGCCCGCGGCGGCGATGAGCGCCCCGGTCGAGAGAATCGCCGTCTCCTGCTGGCTGGTCTGCGTCACCAGCGGCTGCCACGGGTGGCGTTCGGAACCGCGTTCGGCCTTGGCGGGCATGAGCACCGCCGGGAAGTCGGCGAACTTCTGCCTGCACCGCTCGGCGCGGGCTATCGTGGACGGCGCGAGCCGGCTCCAGACTGTCTCGCCCGTCTTCTTGTCGGTGTACTTCTTCAGCGGCCTGTCGCCGATCTTCTTGCCCAGGTTGGTCAGGTCCAGGGCGTTGATCGCTGGCGCGGACGGCGGGATCACGATCCGGCGGCAGGAGGGGCACCGGTATTCGTACTGCTTGCCGTAGCGGACGCTGCCGGTGGGCGGGATGCCCGTCCGCCACGTCCACACGGCCTGCACGATCTTGCCCTCGAAGGAGCACCACGACTCCGGCCGGTGGTCGAGGTCCGGGGCGGGCAGCTTCTCGTCCCAGAAGACGCCATACCACCGGTCGCGGGACTGCGGCACCCCGAAGAACATGCTGTTGAGGTACAGGACGCGGTGCTTATACCCGAGCAGGCCGAACTGCTTGAGCCACCACCGGTAGGTGCTGCCGTCGCCGTACTTCTTGCCCGGCACTCTCGGACCCCACGAGTACAGTTCCGTGGTGCACTCGATGAGGATCATGCGCGGATGGTGCTTGGCCGCGTATTGCAGCGCGCACGTCGCCGTCGCCCGGTCCTTTTCCGATCGGGTGGCGCGCTCCTCGAACTCGGGGTCGTCCAGCTCGAACAGCGCCAGGCCCAGTTGGTACGCCTTTTGTGTGTTCGCCTGCGAGTGATTAACGCATGAAATTCCGGCGACGAGGAGATCCGCTGGGGGAAGATCCTGGACGGAGTGGTAGTCGGACGAGTCCGGGTCCACCAGGTCCGCGATCCAGTGTTCGGCGTGCGGGTGGTTCCTCTCGTGGACCTCGACCTTGTAGGCGTTGTGGTTCGCGGCCAGGATCGTCGTGAATCCGGCTCGTTCGATCCCCTGCGTGAGTCCGCCAAACCCGCTGAAGAGGTCAACGGCGATGAGGTCGTCGTGGCGGAACCGGCGCTTGCGCACGGCGGGGCGGTGTGTCGCAGTGCGGCGCTTCTGCGAAGGGCGGCGGCTCACTTGGCCCCCTCAGCGTCCGGCTCCAGCGGGAAGCAGGGCTCGGTGAGCTGAACGAGTGCGATCATAGCGCCCTGGCCGTCGCCGATACGTCGGCAGTAGTTCAGCTGGTTGACGATCGCCTCCCGTTCCTCGGGAGTCTGCGGGTGGTGGAACAGGTGGTGGCAGGCCATGGCTACTCCTGGGTGAGGTGTTGGGTGAGGGCCTTCGCCCATTCGGCCGGTAGGTGCGCTCGCATGGTGGCGAGGTAGTGGCCCGGGTCATTCGGGAAGCTGTCGCCGTTCATGCACATGTCGGTGAACGCGGACCGTTCCCGGACGCGCGCCAGGTGTTCGCGGAAGGACCGCCAGTTGCCGCCGTGGGCGGCGGTCAGGGCTCTGGCGAGGTGTTCGAGCAGCGCGGCCAGGTGGCGGGCAGACTCTTTGTCGCGCCCGTGCTTGGCGGGCTGGCGGTTGATGGTCGTCACGACCCGCTCCCGGCCTCGGGCATGGGCAGGCCGTACACGATGACGCGGCCCAGGTCGGCCTTGTCAGGGTCGCCCCAGGACACGAGCCGGATCTTCCGATGGGTGAGGGCGTGGAGGGAGATGCCGCGCGGCCCCTTCCGCGCCGTCATCGTCACCTCGTACTCGGCCATCGGGAAGCGGACCGAGTACCACGGCGTGGCGGGCCGTCCGGACCGGACGATGGCCTCCACGCTCGGGGGCGCAGGCGGCTCCCCGCACCAGCAAGCCGCCGAGAGCGTGCACCGGCGCCGCTGCGGCCGGGTCCGGTCGCGGAGACGCGGCAGCCGGCCCGACAGCATCGGACACGCCTTGATGGCGTAGGCGGCGCACTCCGGGTGCTGGGCGGGTTCGGGCACGTAGCCGTACCCGAAGTCCATGGGGCGGGCCATGAGCACCGCGGCGTCGGTGAGTGGCTGGGCGCAGAGCTGGCACAGGCGGCCGGTGATGCACTCGGCGACGCGGTTGTGGTCGATCTGCCCGAACTCGGGGGTGCCGTCCGCGTGCCGGAGGGTGATGAACGGGATGACCATGCCGTTGTAGGTCTCGGCGTAGGCGAGTTGGATGGGGATCGCAGTGTTGGCCACTGCCTTCCTCCTGCGTGGTGGTGGTTCTGGGCTGGATGACACCGCCCGTGGCGGGGCGGGGTCGTACGATCGGATGCGTGGATGAGCAGGTGTGGACGGTCGCCTGGTGGGGCGACGGATGGGGCGTTTGGCCAGGCGAGACACCGGACTGCACCGCGCCGCCCGCCTACGCCACCGGCAACATCACCCACGCCGCGCCGGAGGCGGCGTCACACTGGGCGGTCGGCGTCGTGCCGCCGCATCCCCGGCTGCGGGTGCGCTGCCCCTACGCCGGCGACCCGGACGGCGAAGCGCGCTTCCGCGCCCGCGCCGCCCGCCGCCGCTGGTGGCGCCGCTAGTAGGAGGAGATGTTGCGCGGCTTGTCGCAGTTGACCCGCGCCGACTCCTCGACCGACGCCCGGAACTCCTTGCCGGTGTCGAACGTGCCCGCGACGCCGACCTTGGCGCGGTAGCGGCCGGACAGGCACGGATGGTGGACCAGCACGTACCGGTGATTGGACGTCATGTGAGGGAAATGCTGGCTGTTGACCGCCAGCCACGGGGCGCCGAACGTCTCGCGGTACTCCAGGTTGATGGACAGGAGCTGGGTGGCGACGCCGGACGGCTTGGTGCATGACTCGTTGACGAGGACGCGGACGCGCGGCTCGGCCGACCCGATCCGGACGGCCTCGACATGGACCGCCCGCGTACAGCCGAGCGCGCCGGGCTTGTACGGGTCGGTGGTTTTGCCCTTCGCGCCGCATCCTGCGGGCTCGGCGGCGAGGAGTACCGCCGCCACGGCGAGTGCTGTGAGTTTCACGGTTGGCTCCCTGTGGGGTTAAGGATGCCCCCGCCCGCCGGCGAGGGCGAGGCCGTACGATCGATGGGTGGCGCGAGCCCGATAGCCGCGGGCTCGCGCTTCTACTGCTCAGCCAGCGCCCGCTGCGCGGCGGCGCGCTGCTCTGCCTCGGCCCGCTGCTGGGCCAGTTCCTGCTCCCGTTTCGCGAGCCGGGATGCCTCGTGCTCCGCCTCCCGGGCTCGGTACGCTGACCGTTTCCGGAATCCCGCTTGCTCGATTGCGTCCAACTCGACGAGCCCGCGGTAGTGGTCGAGGAGCTGTCGGACGACCTGGCCCATCTGCTCTGCGGTGGTCTCGGGAACGCGGCCCTTGCCCTCCCGCCACGGCTCGAACCACCGCCACCGATCCTCGCTCGGATAGACGACGCTGTACGAGGCGAACGTGATCCCGTTGATGTTCGGCGCGTGCGGACCAGCCTGGTGGTAGGCGCTGTCACCCCACGCCCAGCGCGGCTTCTCCCAGTCCGAGGGGACGTCGTCGCCGTACTGCACCGTCACCGCGTCGTCGCCGCCCGTGTCGCGTCGGAACTCGTGCGGCCCGATCCAGATCACACCCAGGCCGGCGACGGCGTAGCGGACGCCGGGCCGGTCCAGGTCGATCGTGTGGATGAACCGGTAGCGGCGCGTCCTCGGCTTCTTGTCCTTGGCGGCGCCCTTGGTGATGGTCACGTTGTGCCAGGTGACCCCAGGACAGCCGTCGTCCTCGTCGATCGGGTCGGGGCCGAGCCCGTGCAGTAGGTTGGGGTCGAAGCCGCCGATCTGCTTGAGGACCGCGTTCAGCGCCTCGGCGACGTCCTCCCGGGAGGGAGCGGACCCGGCCTGCGGCTGCATCACCGCACACCAGTCTGGGCACCGCTCGCCCTCCGGTCCGTTGCAGAAGGGGCATGGCCCGTTCTTCGGCACCGTCGCGCTCGCTGGGTAGACGTCCTCGACGGGCCAGAACTTGTAGGTGTCCTCGACCTCCTCGACCTGGCCGGTGCGGGGGTTCTCGACTTCCTTGGTCTTGGTCCGCTCCACCTTCGGAGCCATGATCCACACGGCGGCGTTGTCGTCGATGATGGCGCGTCCGTACCCGCCCCAGAAGAAGCGCGGCTGCACGTGCGTAGCCTCCGGGTTCTGCCCAAAGATGCGCAGGCAGTTCCGGATCGAGTACGGGTTCATGCGGGCGCAGAACGCCCGGAACCCGTCGATCAGCTCGGGCTTGTCCCTGATCGCTGCGGCGATCTGCACCTCGGCGCTCTTGGCGGCGGCTCGTCCGTTGTCCTTGCGGGCCTGCCAGGCGGCCAGTTCCTCGGGGGTCATGTCGGTTCTCGACACAGTGATTCCTTCCTATTGGTGGTGGGGTGGCTGGCCCGCACGGAGCGGGCCAGCCGGCGAGGGGTCTAGTTGGCGTTTCCGCCAACGTTGCTCGGGCGGGGGCCGATGTACCTGGTGATAAGCCGCTCCAGGTCGGCTCTCGTGTTGTTGCTGTAGAAGAGGTCGTGGCTGACGTTGGCCAGGCCGATCAGGCGTTCCGCCCGGTAGGACACGTGGACCACCTGCTTGCCGTGCGTCTCCTCGATCGCGTCCTCCGGGTCGTCGGGCTCGGCCAGCATGTACTCCCAGATGGCGAACTCAAGCCCTGGGTCGTCGTCGGAGACCAGCGTGCCGTCGATGAACATGTCGCCGTTGTCGCGGATGTTCACGAGCCACGCGCCGCCGTTGTCGAGGGCGAGGTGGCCCGCGTAGCAGCAGCCGGTGCCGCAGTCGGAGCGGAACACCGCCTGGTCCCAGTAGGGATCGGTGCCGATCTCGTCGGCAAGGGTGATGCGGTCGAACGCTCGCCACGCGCGCTCGGCATAGATGGTCGTCATGCTGATCTCCTCGTCTTGTTGGCGGTACCGCCAACCGAATACGGGTTGAGCCGCCATGCGTCGGCGGCGGCTTCCAGTGCGGCGTACAGCTCATCGTCCGCCGATTCGGGGAACGAATCGGCCCATTCGGCGACCCGCAGGTACGCCAGGCGCGGGAGGGTGCGGCGCTTCGCGCGCTCTTGGCGGCAGCGGGGCAGCCGGTGGTAGCGCACCAGCCAGGCCAGGGTCTCCTGGACGAGCGGGACGCGCACGCGCGGCACCCCGCCCACGAACACGTCCCCGGCGACCGCGCTCATCGCGCCGACCGGGCAGAACCCGTGACCGGTTGTGAGGCGGCCGATGACGAAGTCGCCACGCACCCGCCACGTGCTGCGCATCAGCTCGACTGAGTCCCGGATCAGGTCCACCGGAGTCGGCCTGGCCGCGGGGGTGAGCAGGTCAGTCATCCCTCGCCCCGCTCCCACGGGAAGCTGTCCGGGTCGAGGACCACGGCCATCGTCGGCCACCCCTGCGCGATGAACTCCGCCTCCGCCTCGCACACGGTCCACGTGACCACGGACCACACGCCGTCCTCCTCCGCGGCCACCGCCCAAGACGCCCACGCCTGGTCACCCCAGCCGTTCACACCGATCGGGCCGGCGGGCCGGTAGGCGCGGCGCCCGTCCGGGAGGACGACGTGGTGGTAGCGGTGAGCAGTGCAGTCGCGACACCAGATGAGGTCGGGGTCGGCGTAGTGCAGGTCCAGGCCAGTGCCGGTCCACTCGCCCAGGCCGGGGACGGCGTCCGGCTCCTCCTGCGGGTCGCTGAGCTTGGGACAGCCGGGCACGTGAACGACGGTGACGTCGTAAGGGCGGGAACCCCACGAGCCTCGGCTGACGCCGACGTGCCGGACAGTCGGGTAGGTGTGGGAGGCATCGGGGCTCGTGTATTGGGGGCTGTTCAGGACCTCGCGCGGCAGGTGCCGCGTGGTGCGGTAGCCGTTCGTGCCGGGCAGTTCGGGCAGGACAGGGATTGCTGTCATGGAGTTCAGTCCTCCAGGGTGAAGTCCGGATTCCACAGGCGACCCGCGTGCAGGTCCGCCAGCTCCGCCGCTCGCGGGTCGCTGTCGAGCGCGGCTCGGTAGTGCTTGTGCGCCCGCTCCCACGCCTCCTCCATCAGGGCGGGGGCGCGCTCTGTGACGCTGGCGGCGCGCTCGTAGCCGAGCGGGTTCTGGTCCGTAATCGCGGGCGGCCACGTCACCGACCCGCGCGCGTGTCCGGCTTCGAGCATCTCGGTCGCCTCGGCGAGAACCACGTCCATGCCGTGGATCTCTCGGGCGATGCTCAGGTAGGCGTCGGCGTCCGGGTCGCCGGTGGCGACGAGCTTGTCGTTGTGCATGGGCGTTGATCTCCCATCGCGTCGTGCGGTGATCGGGTTGGGGGTTGCGGTGTGGCCCGCGCGGTGCGTTATCGTGGGAGCACTGGTCACGTACTCCCTGTGGTGGTGGGGGTTCATAGCTGGTTGGTGAGCCGGACCCATGTGGCGATGGGTCCGGCTCAATGCATGTTCGGGGTTCGTTTGCCATACCGCCAACGAATTAGCCCGCGTAGGTGTCGTATTGCCGGGCGAACTGCTCGACGTGGTCGAGCATCCCGGCGACGTTGTCGGCGCCCAGCTCGGCGATGTAGTCGGTGCTGTCCCCCACCTGAAGGCCGAGCGTCTCGTGGACCCATCCGTGCGCCCTCTCTCGCACGTCGGCGTAGACCGCAGGGAGCAGTTCGTAGAAGTCGGCACCCGCTGCCGAGGCCAGAACGGCGGCGATGGCGACCGTGACCGCGTCCAGGACGTGCTCGGGGCGGGCGCCGGCGGCCCGCGCGTCGGCGAGGACCTGGGACGGGGTGAGGGCGGCGATCTGGTCGGCGGGGACGGCGGTGAGGTGTTGGACCATGGCGTCCGCGACGTCGGCGGGCAGGCTGTCGAAGGTGTCCCAGTCGTCCAGGGCGTCCTGGTGATGGCTGGCGGCGAGCCAACTGCGTGCCCTGTTTTCCGTCTCGGCGCGGACCTGGCCGATCACCTCCCACACCTCCAGGCCAGGGGTCGAGGGGATGCGGTCGCGGGCGATCTGGGAGATGACCCGGCCGAGGCGGACGGTGGTGGTGGCTTGGCCACTCAGCGCGGCCCACTCGTACATCCTGCCGTCGAAGAGGGCTCGCTCGATGGCGTCGAAGGCGTCGGCGGCCCGGTTCGGCCAGTCCTGGTCGTCGGCGGTCATGAGCTGGACGGCGTGGGCGTGGACTGTGGCGGCCGGGATGAGCGGGTGGTGGTACTGGCGGAGCTCGGCGGTGATGGCGTCGGCGACGCGTTCGATCTGCTGGGCGGGGGTGGCTCCTTCGCGTGCGGCCTGCTCGCCGACGTCGGCGGGGCTGGGGCGGCCAGTGGGGATGTCGTACTCGGGGGTGGGCAAGTGCATGGCGTCCTCCGGCTGGGGTGTTTGGCCTGGTCACTGCATATTTGATCTTGTGTGGAGCTACCTCCAGTCTACCTCTGTTCGCACATATGTATATGTAACGGATTGATGCAGCTCGCAGCGTTAGCGCTGTACGCGATTCTGAGCCAAGATCATTGTTGGCGGTAGCGACAACACCAGAGAGCGCCTGTTCGCCTGCGAGCGGCCACCATGAAGACCATTCCGCGCGTCTCTCGCGGCCACGCCGACGCCAGCAGTCGCCACGCGGCCCGCACCTGCCGTCTTCCGGCCGCACCGTATGATGATCGCGGCAGGGCTGATCGCCTGCCAGTGGTGGGCCAGATGGCTAGACGCTCGCCCGGTTCGCCTCCGGGGCCACACGAGGGGGACGGGCCGGTCCCCCTCGGCGCCCGGCGAGAGCCGACCGCGACACGACATCATTGGTACCCGATCCCTTCGTGCTTGGCCCGCAGCTCGAACAGGCTGACCGTCGTGGCCCCCGGCGGATCGACAGGCCGGTAGTCATGGCCGCCGCTGGCCAGCCATTCGGCGTACGCCGCCCGGTCCAGGCAGTACGGGCAGTCTGGCCGCTCGTCCTCCAGCGGATGCGTCTCGCAGTAGGCGTGAGCCGCCATGCGAGCGGCGAGTGCTTCGGCGGCCTGGGCCTTGCCGGGCTTCCTACTCATCGGGGTGCCTCATCACGGACGTTCTGGAATCGTCGGGACCACGGTCTGACCCGCCTCGTCCCACCACAGGTAGCCTCGCTCGGCCATCCACCGCATCTGCTTGACCTGCTCCTCGACGCTCACTCCCGCGCTGTCGGCCAGGAACGCCAAGGAAACGACGCTGTCCGGGCCGCCGAGCCGGAACGGCAGGTGCGCGGCCACCGCCCGAGCCTGCTCCGCGTCCTGGTCGTCGAGGTCGGCGTCGATGTGGTCGAACACCGTCCACGGCGCGACGGCCAGCATCTCACCACCGTCGGGCGGCAGCGTGCTGCGCGTGCGTTCCCGCCGTTCCTGCATGCGCTGCTCCAGGCGGGCGCGGCGGCCGGGCCTGCGGGGCTTCTTCTTGCTCATCATGCGCTCCTTCGTGATCGGTGGTTGGTGGTGGAGGGCAGCACGCCGATGACCCTGCGGCGTATCTCAGCCCACCACCCGCACGCCTGCTCGGGCGAGCATGTCCCGGTCGGTCTCCGGCATGGTCGCTCCGTCCTGGACGACCACGAGCTGGATGCCGCGCGTCGCCCACCAGGCCGTACCGAGCGACTGGCCCAGCGTGTGAGCCTCAGTCAGGAACAGCGGCAGCGCGGCGCACTCGGCCTCGGCGTGCACGACCCGCACCGCCTGCTCGTCCGTCAACTGCTTGGCCCCGTACTTTGCGGCAGGGACGCCGGCCAGGGTGGCGGCCAGCCATGTCCGGAACTCGTCGAGCGGTAGGGCCGTCACCAAGGTGGCGCGCGTGCCGTTGCGAGCGGCGGCCAGCCAGGTGTCTACTCTCGTGTCTCCGGTTGTGGCGGGTGTCGTCGCGTACGAGGCTTTGGTCGTGTGCTTGCACTGCGGTTGGCGCTGAGGGGCCTGAGCGGAAGCCGCAACCTTCTGCTCGGCTCGTGCTCGTGCTCTCGCCCGAGCCAGCGACACGGCACGACGCAACGCCTCCTCGGCCGCCTCGATGTCCTCTGGGCTCGGCTCGGCCATCGTCTCGGGTTCCGTCGCCCAGCGGGCCCGTGCCAAGGCGGTCTCCGCTTCCTGGTCGGCTCGTTTCCCCCTCCAGCTCTCGCCCGGCCGCCACTCACGGCGACGCCTGGCGGCCTCCTGCTCTCGCTCCTGCATCGCCCTGGCCGCCCGCGGCGACGACGATGCTAGCCACTCGCGGGCCAGCTCCGCCCACTGACGCGCGTCCGTCATGACGACCTCCTAGCCCGCCAGGCGGCGAGCATCGCCAGCTCGGCCGCCTCCTGTTCCCGGCGACGCCGCTCCAACGCCGCTCGCACCGCCCGATACTCGGCTGGTGGCTCGGCGGCTGGGGCCGCGAGCGGCGCCACGGTCTCGAGACGTGCCGCCGCGGTGATGTGCTCGACAGCCGGGCGAGGCGTGAGCACGTGGCCGGCCGCCCGCGCCATCGTCTCCCACTCTTGCCGCCGCGCCTCCTGTGCCGCGCGACGGGCCGCGTCCGCCGCCGCGCGCCGCTGCGACGGTAGCGGCAGCACCTGCCCGTCCGGGCCGATCCACGCCGATAGCCGATGCCGCACCCAGCCCGCCGGGTGCCGGATCTCGCTCGTGCTCGACCACGTGTACGTCCAGTGGCTGTCGTCCTCGCGCACGTCAAGACCATGCAGCACGTCGGCGACGGTCGCCCCCGCGTCGAAGAGGATTTTGAGCAGCCATCGCAGATACCAGGCCGACATCCTACGTAGCACCGGCGACTCCAGGCGGAGCCGTTCACAGGCTGCTAGTCGATCTCGTTTGGTCCGTGGCGTGGCGTGCAGTCCCCATGTCGGCGAAATACGGGGATGATCATGGGAGCGGCGGCGTGTCTCGCGCGTGCGCGTGGGATCAACTCTGTGTCTCTCAGGGAGAGACACAGAGGGGGGTTCACTTATCTGTTCCTGCTGGTCAGCGGCGCAACCTTGATCTTGATCACGGTTGTCGCGGAGGCGATCACGGCGTGTCCGGCGCGGCACGCACAGCACCCACACGGCGGCGCGGTTGCCGAACCCGTCGTCATCCAGGCCCGCGTTCGTGCCTTTGCGGTAGCGAACGGTGGAGCCTTGCTCGACGACGCCGAGCCAGCCGCGTTCGCGCAGCCACCGCACCCACCGCTTCACGGTCGGCTTGGACAGGCCAGACTGTTCGACCAGCCACGCGATGGTGGGACGGGAGCACTTGGTCTCCCAGTTCATGCGCCGGGCGATGAGGGTGCAGATCAGTACGAGGTTTGCGTAGCCGTCACTGCGCAACCCCAGGACCTCCGCGTCCTCCTTGAGGGCGCGGAGGAAGGCTTTCTGCGAGTCGGCCCGGCGCATGCGGCGCGGCACCGCGGCGGCGATGAGCGCCCGCGACAGCGTTCCGACGAGGTCGGGCAGGCCCGAGACGGCGGTACCTCGCCGCCAGGTGGTTCGGGGAGTGCTCGGGCGGTTGGATGGTTGGTGCGCGCCTGCCGGACGTACAGCGTGCAGGCGTGTATGCGGGCCCGCCCCCACAGACGCGGCGCACCCTATTGGGCCGCGCTGGGGCTGTCGTGGGCGGCCCGTGTAGGCCGCCGCCGTCATGGTGCCACGGCTGGGGACGCCGGTGTCACGGGCAGCAAGATCATTCCGCCCGTATTCCGCAGCCAGCGGCACCCGCAGGCATCGACCGGCACACGATGGCACATGCCGAACGCGGACGGGCCGCCGTTACCGCAGGTATGGCCAGGGGTTTGGCTAGGTCCGGCGATTGCGTCCGGCGGCGTGCACCCCCAACACCGGCGAATAGTCTGTACGAGTGGGTCTGGAGGAGAAGCTGGCGGGCATAGCCGCCGCGTACGGCGGATCGGGCGAGCCCAGGCTGCATCCGACCCGCACGGACGTCGTGGTGTTACGCATGGGCGAGGTCGTGGTCAAGGCCCACTCCGCCCGCGACGACGCGGAGGCGCTGCGCGTCCGGCTGCGGGCCGCCGCCTCGGCCGCCGTCAGCGGCGTCATGCTGGCCCCGCTCGAGCCCGAGGTGCTGACGGCCGCCGGCCGCGCCGTCACGGTGTGGCCCGCCGGCCGCCCCGTCGCGCAGGACGACCCCGGCTCGGCGCCGTGGGAGGAGGGGGCCAGGCTGCTGGCCGCGCTGCACGCCGTCCCTCTCACGCTGCTGCCGCCGCTGCCCGCCGCCGGCGGCCCGGCGCGCGCCGCCCGCGCGGTGGGGCGCATGACCGGCGACGGGCCGGTCGAGCAGCTCATCAGGCGGGTGTTCAAGGAGCTGCCCGCGTCGGCGCCCGCGCCGGGGCTGCTCACGCACGGCGACTGGCACCTCGGCCAGCTCGTGCACCGCGACCGGTGGCTGCTCATCGACGTCGACGACCTGGGCGTCGGCGACCCGGCATGGGATCTGGCCAGACCGGCCGCCTGGTACGCCGCCGGGCTGCTGGAGCCGGCCGTCTGGGAGCGGTTCCTGGGCGCGTACCTCGCCTCCGGCGGGCCCGCGCTCGGGCAGGGGGACGACCCGTGGCGGCGGCTCGACGTGCCGGCCAGGGCGCTCACCGTCCAGCTGGCCGCGGTGGCCGTGGTCAACGCCGAGCGCGAGGGCCGGGAACTGGACGAGGTCGAACATTCGTTGGTCGAATCGTGCAACAGAATCGTCAGAGCGTGACGTGGTTGCGCGCGGTAGGTTTCATCCTGGAGACCTCGAAGCCAAGGAGAGCGACTTAGATGCAGTGCCCTAAGTGCCGCGGCAACATGCGGACCTATGAGCGCAACGGCGTCCACATCGAACAGTGCGACAACTGCCGTGGGATCTTCCTGGACTACGGCGAGCTGGAGACGCTGACCAGGATGGAGTCGCAGTACCACGCGGCTCCCCCGCCGCCGCCCGCCCCCGGCCCGTCCTGGGGCGCGCCGCACGGTGGCTACCACCACGGCCACCACCGGCAGCGCAGCTGGGTGGGCATGCTGTTCTCGACCTGATCGTCGCCGGGCCGCGCACCGAGGAGGGATGCGCGGCCCTTCCCCGTCCCTAAGACCTTCACCGAAGTCCTCCCCGTCCTACGCCGCCAGTGTGAGTGAGGACTTCGAGGGACCTCCGCCGCAGTCCTCCCCTCCATCGCGTCTCGTGCCGCATCGGCGTCATCTCCGACGGCGGCCTCGGCGATCGCCGGCCGTCGCCTGGCCCGGTCCGGCGACGTGGCCCCGGCCAGCCGCATCGCCGGCCGGGCAATATCACGCAGCAGATCCGGCATGGACGTCACCGTTTCGGCGCCTCCCCGCGTCACGGCCACCATCGCGCTCGTGGCCGCACCGGTCACCGCCAGCGGGCGCACGCCCCGGGCGCGGAGAACCATGTCGAGGTCGGTTCCCGTGAAGGCGCTCGTCCGTCGCTTGGTCACCACCACGTCGCCGTCCGGAATCGTGAACGCCGGATGGAGCCCGGTCCCGGGCGGCGTGCAGCGCGAAGACCAGCGCATTGCCCGGCGCGAGTGCCGTCCGAGAGCTCAAGGGCGATGAGGCAGGCGACCGCGGGGCTCGTCAGCCGGGGAAGTCGTCCGGGTCCACCGGGGAGGTGGGGGTGTTGCCGCCGGCGATCGCGTGGAGGGTGATCCGCCAGTCGTGCCAGCGGATCTGCGTCGCGGTGAACGTGGTCTTGAACTTCACCGGCTTCTCGAACCGCTCGAAGCTGCACTCCCGCGTGAACGCCTTGCTCTTGCCGTCCCAGTCCACCCCGTGCGTGAAGTAGATCTTGTAGTTGCCGTCCCGCACACCCCGGACCTTGAACTTCGCCTTCTTCCGCACGTACACGCTGAACGCCTTGCTGCCGCCCCGCATCACGGTCACCACCGCGTCGCGCGGGGCCCCGTTGTCGATCTCCAGCGAGCTGCGCCCGTTGAGCGTGCCCCTGCGGATGAACGAGCCGTTGCTCAGCCGCCTGGTCTGCTTCTTGCCCGCCTTCACGTCCACGACGTCGGCCGGGTAGTCGCCGGCGCTCTGCAGGGCCTCGCCGGCCTTGTCGAGCGCGGCCAGCTTGTCGTCGAGATCGATGAGCACGGCCGAGGGCGTGCACAGGTCCCGCGCGCCGACCTTGCCCTCCGTGGTGCTCAGCGCCGAGGCGAAGTCCCGCAGGCTGGTGACGTACGCCTCGTGCTGGGTGCGTACGGTGTCGGGCGGGCTGAGCTCGGACAACGCGTCGGCGGCCCCGCTCAGCGCCTCCTCGGCCCGGGTCACCCGCTGGTCCAGCGCTTTGACCCCGCGCGCGCCCGCCATGGCGCTGATCACGTCGGTCATGGCCTTGTGCCTGCTGTCGAGCTCGGACTTGTACGCCTCGGGTGTCAGCGCGGCCGCGCTCGGGCTGCTGGACGGCGCGCCGCCGTTGCCCGAGGGCGCCGCGCCCTTGCCGCCGGCGATGCCGCTGACCCTCGGCTCGCCGCCTTCCGGCGTCGGAACGGGTGAGGAACAGGCGCTGAGCGTGAGTGCCGCCAGAGCGAGAACACACGAGATCAACCGGGGTGCAGCCACCTGCCACACTATCGCCCGGTTGCTCCCCGCCCGTCAATCGCGCCCGTCAATCGGGCCCCTCTCTGCGGCCCGTCGATCATGATTCCGTCAGCCCCTCCTCTCGGTCCTGCCGCAGCCGGCGGGTGATGCCGATCATCTCCAGGAACGGCAGGTCGTGGCTGGCCACGATGAGCGCTCCCCGGTACGCGGACAGCGCCTGCGCGAGCTGCCGCACGCTGGGCATGTCCAGGTTGTTGGTCGGCTCGTCGAGCAGGAGCAGCTGGGGCGGCGGCTCCGCCGACAGCAGCGCGGCCAGGGTGGCGCGGAAGCGCTCCCCGCCCGACAGCGTGCCGACGGTCTGGTTGACCCGCTCCCCACGGAACAGGAAGCGCGCCAGGCGGGCCCGTACGTCGTTGACCGAGGCGGAGGGCGCCACGGCCCGCACGTTGTCCGCCACGCTGAGCGCGTCGTCCAGCAGGTCGAGCCGCTGCGGCAGGTAGCGGACCGGCACGTGGGCGCCGTGCTCGACGATCCGCTTGAGCAGCGTGGTCTTGCCGGAGCCGTTCGGGCCGGTCAGCGCGATGCGCTCGGGACCGCGGACGACGAGCGTCTCCAGCGGCTTCGCCCGCGGGGCCTCGTCCTCCGCGTCCGCGTCCCAGGGGGTGCAGGGCGGGTCGAGCGGGAGGGTCAGGACCGTGCGGCCGGCCGGGACCTCGGTGCCCGGCAGCTCGATGCGGATCTCCGCGTCGTCGCGCACGGCCTGCTCGGCCTCGGTGAGCCGCTCACGCGCCTCCTCC
Source organism: Nonomuraea sp. SYSU D8015 (assembly GCF_008065375.1). Taxonomy (GTDB): domain Bacteria; phylum Actinomycetota; class Actinomycetes; order Streptosporangiales; family Streptosporangiaceae; genus Nonomuraea. The sequence continues at coordinate 271,829 of NZ_VJYI01000015.1, read as the reverse complement.
AGCTTCTCCTGGTGCAGGGCGCGCTGTTTGCCGGCGGTCACCTGGGCCTTCCGTTTGAGGCCGTTCGCGACGATCTTCGGCGCCTTGTTGTTCGCGGCCGCCTTCTTGCCGGCCCGGATGTTCCTGTCGATCCTGATCCTGGCCTCGATCAGCTCGCGCTGCTGCCGTCTCACCTCGCCCTCGGCGGTGCGGATCATGCGGTGGGCGGCCTCCTGCTCGGCCGCCACCTGCTCCTCGAAGGCGGAGAGGTTGCCCCCGTACATGCGCACGACGCCCTCGCGCAGCTCGGCGACCTGGTCGACGAGTTCGAGCAGCATACGGTCGTGGCTGACCACCACCAGCACGCCCTGCCAGGCGGACACGGCGGCGTAGAGCCGCTCGCGGGCGTCGAGGTCGAGGTTGTTGGTGGGCTCGTCGAGCAGCAGCACGTCGGGCCGTTTCAGCAGCTGGGCGGCGAGCGCGACCATGATGGTCTCGCCGCCGGACAGCGTGCCGACCGTGCGGTCCAGCCCGATGTGGGCCAGGCCGAGCCGGTCGAGCTCGGCCCGGGCGCGCTCCTCGACGTCCCAGTCGTCCCCGATCGAGGCGAAGTGCTCCTCGGCGACGTCGCCGCTCTCGATGGCGTGCAACGCGGCCCGCTTCCCGCTGATCTCCAGCAGGTCGGAGACGGTACGGGCGGCGGCGAGCGGCACGTTCTGCGGCAGGTATCCGACCTCGCCGGAGACGGAGACCGACCCGGACCGCGGAGCCAGCTCACGGGCGATGATCTTCAGCAGGGTGGACTTGCCCGACCCGTTGACCCCGATGAGGCCGGTGCGGCCGGCGGGGAAGGCGGCGTCGAGCCCGTCGAGCACCGTGGTGCCGTCCGGCCAGGCGAAGGAGACGTGGTCGACGACAATGGAAAAAGACATAAGGCGGCTCCCATCACAAAAATCAAAATTTCGTGACTTGGCGGGAATCACCGCAAACGCGCGCTACGCACCAGGAACTCGACAGCCGAGTCCGCGACAGAGGGCGAGGAGGTCGCCAGAGGTCCAGGTGTGCGCGCGTGCCCACGACAGGGCGGAACGGCGCGGTGCCCGCGACCTCAGATCCTCAAATCAACTGCCCTCACGGCTCGGGGATGAGACGCTCGCCAGGTTATGCGACGTGCCGATCACCTGGCAACCCGGCGCGCCCGGTGCGCGGCCACGTTGACCCGGTTCGCGCAGGCCAGCGAGCAGAACCGGCGCCGCCCGTTGCGCGAGGTGTCGACGTAGACGGTTTCGCACCCGTCCCGGTCGCACCGGCCGAGGCGGCCTCCGCCGGCGAACGACATGCACATGGCCAGGCCGCCGGCGGTGGTGTCCTTGGCCCTGGAGACGATGTCGGCGTGCGGGGAGTAGAAGTGCAGGTGCGGCTCACGGCCGTCGTGGGCGCTGATGTACGGCTTCGAGGCGGTGACGTCGAGCAGGTCGTTGACCAGCTTGATCTGCACCTCCTGGTCCGTCTCGCCGAACACCGGGGCGAGCCGGCGCGCCCAGGCCCGCAGCTCGCCGGCCTGCTCGGCGGTGACGGCGGTGCGCAGCAGCCGGTGCTCGGTGAGCATCGCCTCGACCGCCGGCGCGCTGAAGTCGGTCGCGTTGACCAGCGCCGCCGCGAGGGCCGCCCCGTTGCCGCCGTAAGCATTGAAATGCATAAGGCCATTACAGCAGGTTGGAACCATGCATTCCAGACATCTGCACGACCCGCTCGCTCTGACCGTCGTCTCCTCGCACCGCACCTCCGAAGGCCTGGTCTCCTACCTGCGCTGCGCGTGCGGCGCGTGGGAGGTGCGCACCCTGGGGATGGTCGCCACGGTCCGGGTGCGCCCGGCCGTAACCATCGACTGACGCGGTCCCGACGTCCTAAAGTCTGGTCAACACTTCCCAGGAGGCCAGGCATGTCGAGCATTCCCGCCCTGCTACGCGACCGGATCGCGGCCACCCCAGACGCCGAGGCGTATCGAGTGCCCTCCGACGGCGGCTGGGAGTCGATCTCATGGCGGGAGGTGGGCGAACGGGTGCGCGGGCTGGCGCTGGGCATGGCGAAGCTGGGCGCGGGACCGGGCAAACGGGTGTCCATCCTGTGCTCCACCCGGCTCGAATGGATCCTCACCGACCTGGCCGTGCTGGCGACGGGCGCGGCCACGACCACGATCTATCCGTCCAACACGGCCGCCGAGTCGGCGTTCGTCATCAACGACTCCGGCAGCACGATCGTCATCGCCGAGAACGACGACCAGGTCGCCAAGATCAGGTCCGTGCAGAAAGAACTTCCCGACGTCACACACGTGATCGTCATCGACGGCTCGCCGAGCGACGACGGCTGGGTGATCACGCTCGACTCGCTGCCCGCCGAGGAGGGCGACTATGACGCGATGGTCGACTCCATCGCCCAGGACGACCTGGCCACGCTCATCTACACCTCCGGCACCACCGGCCGGCCCAAGGGCGTGGAGCTCACCCACGACAACTGGCTCTACGTCGCCGAAGCGGTGCGCAGGCTCGACCTGATCTCCCCCGCCGACCTGCACTTCCTGTGGCTGCCGCTGTCGCACTCGTTCGGGAAGCTGCTCGAGGTCGTGATGATCGACATCGGCGTGCCGACGGCGATCGACGGCCGCCTCGACAAGATCGCCGAGAACCTCGGCGTGGTCAAGCCGACGTTCATGGGCGCCGCGCCGCGTATCTTCGAGAAGATCCACAACACGGTCGTCGCCACGGTCCAGCGCGAGGGCGGCCTGAAGCTGAAGATCTTCAACTGGGCGCGCGAGACCGGCATCAGGGTCAGCAGGGCCCGCCAGCGGGGCGCGGCGATCCCGCTCACCACCCGCATCGAATACGCCCTGGCCGACCGCCTGGTCTTCGCCAAGCTCCGCGAACGGTTCGGCGGCCGGATCCGCTTCTTCGTCTCCGGCGCCGCCCCGCTGTCCCTGGAGATGGCCGAGTTCTTCGACGCGGCCGGCCTGCCGATCCTCGAGGGCTACGGCCTGACCGAGACGTCGGCGGGCAACTTCTTCAACCTGCCGGAGTCGATGAAGTTCGGCACGGTGGGCCCGCCGCTACCAGGGACCGAGGTCCGCATCGCCGAGGACGGCGAGGTCCTCATCCGCGGGCGCGGCATCATGCGCGGCTACCACAACCTGCCGGAGGAGACGGCGGCGGCGCTGGAGGACGGCTGGCTGCACACGGGCGACATCGGCGAGGTGGACGAGGCGGGGCGGCTGCGCATCACCGACCGCAAGAAGGAGCTGATCAAGACCTCGGGCGGCAAGTACGTCGCGCCGACGTACCTGGAGGCGCGCATCAAGGCGGCCTGCCCGTACCTGTCGCACGTGTTCGTGCACGGCGACCGGCGCAACTACGTCACGGCGCTGGTCACGCTGGACATGGACGTGGCCAGACCGTGGGCGCAGGCCGAGGGCCTGCCGGAGGACCCGCGCGAGCTGAGCGCGCACCCGCGCATGCGTGAGGAGGTCCAGAAGGCGATCGACCAGGTCAACGCGGGCGAGGCCGGCTACGCCACGGTCAAGAAGTTCGCGATCCTGGCCGACGACTTCGCCGTGGAGACGGGCGAGCTGACGGCCAGCCTCAAGATCAAGCGCAAGGCGGTCGAGGAACGCTACGGCGAGACGCTGGACTCCTTCTACGAGGGCTGACGCGGCCCCGCGTCGGCGCCGGGCTGGAGGCGTACCGTAGGGTCCCTGGCGTGATCTCGCATCTTCCGGTACGCCCCCGCCACTGCGACGCCCAGGCCATGATGCACGCCACCCGCTACTACGAGTTCTTCGAGGACGCCTTCCTCGACTGGCTCGGCGCCAGGGGCGGCTACGAGCGGCTCCGGCAGGAGGGTGCCGACCTGGTGGTCAAGGTCAGCGGCTGCGAGCACCACTCCCCCGCCCGCCTCGGCGACGTGCTGGCCGTGGAGAGCGCGCCCGCCCGGGTCGGGAGCACCTCGATCACGATGACGTTCACGATGCGGCGCGGCGGCGACGAGCTGGTGGCCGTCGGGACGATCACGTACGTGTGCGTCCGCGACGGCCGCGCCGCTCCCCTGCCGGCGATGCTCACAGCACCCGCCTAGCGCCTGGCAGCAGGCGCACCAGGTAGGCGATCCACCAGCACAGCGGCAGCGCGAGCACCAGCATGACGGCGAACTTGACGATCGCGATCGCGGGCAGCCAGCGCAGCGCCCAGCCGAGGCCGACCAGCGCGAGCGGGTGGATGATGTAGACCGTGAAGGCGTGGTCGGACAGGAATTTCCCGCGCGGCCCCTGACGGTTGAACCGCTCCCTGAACCACACGGTCAGCCCGATGATCATGCCGACCGCGAAGACCGACTCCCACAGGGCGGTCAGCGCCGAGGACAGCGTCCCGGTGGTCGTGAACGCCGGCACCAGGAGCACCGCGCTCGACGCACCGGCCGTGACGAAGCCCAGCCACGAGGCCCGCGCCGGCAACGTCTCGAACCAGCCGCGTCTGAAGGCCACGCAGCCGAGCGCGAACATGGCGGCGTACTGCGGCAGGAAGTTGGGCGTCGGCAGCCCGAGCACCGGCACGTAGGTGCCGGTGGGCACGGGGACGCGCCACAGGAACGTGGCCGCCGCCAACCCCGCCGTGAACAACGCGATCCCCTTGAAGGTGAGCGGCGCCGGGCGCTGGTCGAGCGGCGCGCGCAGGCTCCGCCAGCCCGCGTACGCCAGCGCGAAGGCGATGAGCACCTCGGCGAACCACATCGGCCCCGGGTCCCACGAGACCAGGTAGTACTGCCAGTACGGCATCCCGTCGCGCCCGCCGAAGGTGATGAGCGGCCGCAGCAGCAGGATGAAGACCAGCAGGGGGATGCCGAGCCGCACCAGCCGGTCGCGCAGGAACGCGCGGGCGCCCTTGCGGTCGTAGGAGCCGGGGGTGAAGAACCCGGAGATGAGGAAGAAGAACCCCATGAAGAACGCCTGGTTGAACACCGCGAAGATGTCGAGCGCGATGCCCGACGGGTCCTTGGCGGGCTCCAGGTAGTACCAGAGCGGGATGTTGCCGTAGGTGATGGCGACGTGGTGGGCGACGACCAGCGCGGTGAGGGCGGTGCGCAGGTTGTCTAATGCGTAGAGCCTGGTGGTGGTCTCGGTCTTCATTTTGCGCACGCCCTTTCGAGGAGGTCGGCCAGCTCGCGCGCATGCGCGTCGAGGTCGTGGTCGGGGTGGGCCATCCAGTAGGCGAACATGGTGTCGACGGCCGCGGAGTGGGTGACGGCCATGACCCGCGGGTCGAACTGCCGGAATTCGCCGGTCTCCTGGCCGAGGCGGTAGATCCGCTCCAGTGACAGATAGATCTCCTCGCTGGACTCGATTCCGTACCGGGGTCGTCCGTCGGGGGCGCGGAAGTTGTAGAAGATCTCCCCCAGCGCCTTGATCTGGGTGCGGTGGCCGCGCATGTGCTCGGCGACGGACATGACGTGCGTCCTGAGCAGCTGGGTGGCCGACTCCAGGCCCGCCATCTTGGCCAGCACGTGTTCGGCGATGGCCCCGTAGGTGCGCTCGACGACCTCGGTCATGAGCTCGTCCTTGCCGGCGAAGTGGTAGGAGATCACGCCCTTGCTGATGCCGGCGTGCTGGGCGATCCGTGCAAGGGACGCCTGGTGGAACCCGACCTCGGCGATCACCTCCACGGCGGAGGCCACGATCTGGGACCGCCGGGCCTCCTCGATGAAGGAGCGGGCCTTCTGTCCGCTCGGCTCATTTTCTGACCGCATGGCCAAAACCTAGCCCATACGGCTAGAACGTGCGCGGCGGTGACGGGTGTCAGAAGGGGAGCCAGCCGGTCCGGCCGTACCAGGTGCCGCCGGCCGCCAGGTGGTCGGCGACGGCCCGCTCCAGCCGCGTGCGGCGGGGCAGCCGGGCGGGGTCGGCGGCGTCGCGGCCGTACACGAACTCGAGCATGCCGGAGTCGTCGAGCCGGTGGAGGAGGCGGAAACGCCGCTGGAAGGCCATGATGTTGGAGTCGGCGGGCAGGTAGCGGGCCAGTTGCTCGTCGAGCAGCCACGACCCGCAGGTCATGACGGGGTGGCGCTCGTCCGGGAAGTGGCGCGGGAAGAAGGCCCTGGCCCGCTCGAACGACGCGTCGCACGCCGCGGGCGTCAGCGGGCCCAGGAAGTCGGGGACGTGCACCCCCAGCGCCGCGTCGCCGGGCGCGGCCGGCAGCCCGGCCCCGCGGATCGCCTCCGCCGTCCTCCGGCCCAGCCGGCACCGGTTGAACTGGAGCCGCCCCAGCTGGTAGAGGACGCCGCGGGCGTGCAGCATGAACCAGTGGGGCGCGTGCAGGCCGCCGGTGCCGTGGCGCTTGCGGTGCACGGCCATGTTGCGTCCCAGGTCGGTGAACGTCGCCCAGGACACCTCCTCCGGGACGCCCAGCTCGCGGTGGTGACGCCGGGTGTGCGGCAGCGTGGCGAGGAAGACGTGCACGTAGAAGTACGGCCCCAGCTCGGGCAGCGGCTGGAACGGCGGCGGGCCGTCGAGGCCGCCCATCGTGGACACCAGGGAGTGCGCGCACCGCTCGGCCAGCCACCACTGCGGGCCGCCCGGCTCGGGGCGGGTGGCGATGACGGCGTTGACGTCCTCGTGCGGGACGGCCAGCCGGAGCAGCTCCGACGGCAGATCGTCGGGGAAGGCGAGGTCGAGGCCGCCCAGGGATTCGAGGTGCGCGAGCCACTCGGGGTGGTCGCGCAGCAGCGCCTTCGCGTCCATCATCATCAGCCTATTACGCCTGAATGACCTGAAATCTTGAATCTCGGGACCTGGTCGCATTGGCATTGTTACGCTCAGTCGTCATGTACTAGACCCCCCGGAGAGCACCGTGGCCATTGATCTGGTATTGCGGCGGGATTGGCAGGCGCGTGCGCCACGTGGCAGCTACACGCAGCTCGACTCCACCAGGGGGGTGAAGGTGCATTACACGGGCGGCAGGGTGGCCCCCGGCATCGTGGACGACCACGAGGAGTGCGTCGCGCTGGTCCGGTCGATCCAGGGCTACCACATGGACGCCAACGGCTGGATCGACATCGGCTACTGCGTGGACGAGGAGACGGAGATCCTGACCCGGGAGGGCTGGAAGTCGTATCGCGAGTTACGCACCGGGGACCTGGCGCTCACGCTCGATCACGAGAGCGGGCTGTCGGAATGGCAGCCGGTGCTGGAGGTGTGCGTCTTTCCGGCGCGCCCCCGCGAAATGGTGCGGATCGAGGGGCCGCACCACTCGTCGCTCACCACGCCCCACCACCGCTGGCCCGTCGAACGCCGGCGCACGCGAATGCGGTGGCGGAGAGGAGCCGGCGCGGGGAAGGCTCCACGTGTCGTCGCCGGCTTCGAGCGTTCATGGGTGACCACGGAGACGTTGGGGCTCGGGGACCGGATCCCGCTCGCGGCGCCCTGCGCGGACCTGCCCGTGGAAGCGAAATGGTCGGACGCCTTCGTCGAGCTCGTGGCGTGGTTATGGGCGGACGGCCGCGCCGGAGCCGCCGGCCCCGCGGTGTGCCGGTCCCTGGAGAAGCCGGTTCATGTCGCCCGGATCCGCGCCGCGCTCACGTCGGTCTTCGGCCCTCCCGCTCCTGACGGGGTGTCCCCCTGGCGTGAGGTCGCCGACCGGCGGCTCGTCGAGTTCCGGCTGTCCGCCGACGCGGGCAGGCGGCTGAGCGAGGTGGCCCCCGGCCTCGATTTCTTGCTCTCGCTGACGAGGGCGCAGTTGTCCCTGTTCGTCGAGACCTCGCTCGCGAGCCGCGGGGACACGCCGGTGTGGCAGGATCGGGCGGCGGCTGAGGCGTTCATGTTCGCCGTCCTGCTGACCGGGGCCTCGGCCTCGCTGCGTCGCCTGCCTTCGACGCCCGCCTGGCAGGTGGACGTCACGGGGCGGCAGCATTTCTCGCCCGGCACTGCCGCGATCAGCCGGGAGACCTATCACGGTGAGATCTGGTGCCCTCGTACCGGGAACCGGAGCTGGATGGCGCGGCGGGCGGGCAGCGTCTATTTCACCGGCAACTCGTACATCGCCTGTCCACACCGCAAGGTCTTCGAGGGGCGCGGGCTGCACCACCTGCCCGCCGCCAACGGCCCCGGGCTCAACGCCGGCCACTACGCCGTGCTCGGGCTGGTCGGCAACGCGGGGCTCGTGCAGCCGCCCGACGGGCTGCTGCACGGGATCCTCGACGCGGTCCAGTACGTCCGCGACCGCGGCCACGCCGGCAGGGAGATCAAGGGGCACCGGGACGGATACGCCACCGACTGCCCCGGCGAGCCCCTCTACGCCTGGGTGCGGCGGGGCGCGCCGCGGCCGGGAGGGAGCGCGCCTCCTCCGCCGCGTCCCGTCGCGCCGCCCTTCCCGGGGCGGCTGCTGAAGTACCCGCCGGTGATGCGCGGCGAGGACGTGCGCACGTGGCAGCGGCAGATGCGGGCGCGGGGCTGGGACGTGGCCGTGGACGGCGCGTACGGCGCCGAGTCGCGGGACGTGTGCCGCCGGTTCCAGCGTGAGCAGGGCGTCGCGGACGACGGGATCGTGGGGCCGGTCACGTGGCGGCTGGCCTGGGAGGCCCCCGTCTCGGCGAGATGATCCGCTCTGGTACGGCCCCGGGGTTACCGGGCAGCCGGAGCTCCGCCTACTATCCGAACCATGGAACTGGCAGCGGGGTTCGCGCCCACGACCCGGGACGACTGGCGGGCGCTGGCGGTGGAGGTCCTGCGCAAGTCGGGGATCGAGGCGGGCTCACCGGAGGAGGCGCTGGGCGTCGCCACCTACGACGGGCTGACGGTCGCGCCCCTCTACGACCTGGACGATCTGCCCGGTGATCCGGGGCTGCCCGGGGCGCCGCCTTACGTCCGCGGGTCGAGGGCCGTCTCCGGCTGGGACGTGCGGCAGCGGCACGCCGTAGCGGACCCGGAGGCGGTGCTGGCCGATCTGGAGAACGGGGTCACCTCGCTGTGGCTGGTCGTCGGGGACGACGCGATCCCGGTCGGCGCGCTGGAGACGGTGCTGAAGGACGTCTACCTCGACCTGGCCCCGGTCGTGCTGGAGGCCGGCGCGTCGGCGCGGGAGGCCGCCGAGGCGCTGTTCGGGCTGGCCGCGGCGCGGGGCGTCGCGCCGCGCGGCAACCTGGGGGCTTCTGGCGCCGTGGGGGTGGAGCTGGCGCTGCGGTGCGCGGCCGAGTTCCCCGGGCTGCGGGCCGTCACCGTGGACGCCACGCCCTTCCACGACGCGGGTGGGAGCGACGCCGAGGAGCTGGGATGTTCTCTGGCGCGGGGCGTCGCGGAGGTGCGGGCGCTCACCGGCGCCGGGCTCTCAGTTGAACAAGCGCTAGGGCAGATCGAGTTCCGGTACGCCGCCACCGCCGACCAGTTCGCCACCATCTGCAAGCTGCGGGCCGCCCGGCGGATGTGGGCCAGGGTCGCCGAGGTGTGCGGCGCGGCCGCGCACGGGGGTCAGCGGCAGCACGCGGTGACCAGCGCGGCCATGATGACGGCCCGCGATCCCTGGGTCAACATGCTGCGTACCACCCTGGCCTGCTTCGCCGCCGGCGTGGGCGGGGCGGAGGCGGTGACCGTGCGGCCGTTCGACGCCTGCCTCGGGCTGCCGGACGCGTTCTCGCGCCGGATCGCCCGCAACACGCAGTCGTTGCTGCTGGAGGAGGCGGGGGTCGGGCGCGTGGTCGATCCGGCGGGCGGCTCCTGGTACGTCGAGCGCCGGACCGCCGAGCTGGCGGAGCGGGCGTGGGCCTGGTTCCAGGAGATCGAGGCCGCCGGAGGCGCGGACGCGGCCGCCGGGCTGGTGTCCGAGCGGATCGCCGCCACCCGCGCGCGCCGCGCCGAGGACATCGCCCACCGCCGCTTCCCGATCACCGGCGTCAGCGAGTTCCCTGACATCAACGAGACCCCCCTCCGCCGCACCGCCCCCGCCGGGAACGTGGGCGCGGGCACGCCGCCAACCGGCGAACCGTCGGCGCCGGTGCCTGATGCGGTCGCGCAACCACCCGCCTCCGCCGCTCCCCCGCCCGCCGCCGAGCCGGCTGCGGGCGCCGGCGCGTCGCCGGTCGGCGGGTTGCCGAAGGTGCGTTACGCCGAGGAGTTCGAGGCCCTGCGCGATCTCGCCGACGCCCAGCCGGAGCGTCCCAAGGTGTTCCTGGCCACCATCGGCCCCGTCGCCGCTCACACGGCGCGGGCGTCGTTCGCCGCGAACCTGTTCCAGTCCGGCGGCCTGGCCACCGAAACCGCCGGACCGGGGGCCGACCCCGAGCAGATCGCCACCGCGTTCGCCGTCAGCGGCGCGCGGGTCGCCTGCCTGTGCTCCAGCGACAAGCTGTACGCCCAGCACGCCGCCGCCGTGGCCACCGCGCTGCGGAGAGCCGGGGCGAAGAGGGTGTGGCTGGCGGGGAAGGGAGAGTACGACGGCGTGGACGCCACTCTCCACGCGGGCTGCGACGCGCTCCACGTGCTCCGCACGACCTTCGACGACCTGGAGGTGACCCGATGATCCCCGACTTCTCCGGCGTCCCGCTGGGCGGCCTGCCGAAGGAGGCGGAGGAGGCGCCGCCCGCGCACGAGGGCGAGATCTGGGAGACGCCCGAGGGCATCGGCGTCAAGCCGCTGTACACGGCCCAGGACCTCGAGGGGCTCGACTTCCTGCGCACGTATCCGGGCGCGGCGCCGTACCTGCGCGGCCCGTACCCCACCATGTACGTCAACCAGCCCTGGACGATCCGCCAGTACGCCGGCTTCTCCACGGCCGAGGACTCCAACGCCTTCTACCGCCGCAACCTCGCCGCCGGGCAGAAGGGCCTGTCGGTGGCCTTCGACCTGGCCACCCACCGCGGCTACGACTCCGACCACCCGCGCGTGGCCGGCGACGTCGGCATGGCCGGGGTGGCGATCGACTCGATCTACGACATGCGGCAGCTGTTCGACGGCATCCCGCTCGACAAGATGTCGGTGTCGATGACCATGAACGGCGCCGTGCTGCCCGTGCTGGCGCTGTACATCGTGGCCGCCGAGGAGCAGGGTGTCGCGCCGGAGCAGCTCGCCGGGACCATCCAGAACGACATCCTCAAGGAGTTCATGGTCCGCAACACCTACATCTATCCGCCGGCGCCGTCGATGCGGATCATCTCCGACATCTTCGCCTACACCAGCGAGAAGATGCCGAAGTTCAACTCGATCAGCATCTCGGGCTACCACATCCAGGAGGCCGGGGCGACCTGCGACCTGGAGCTGGCCTACACGCTGGCCGACGGCGTCGAATACCTGCGGGCCGGGGTCGCGGCCGGGATGGACGCGGACAGGTTCGCGCCGCGGTTGTCGTTCTTCTGGTGCATCGGCATGAACTTCTTCATGGAGGTCGCCAAGCTGCGCGCCGCCCGCCTGCTGTGGGCCAAGCTGGTCGAAGGGTTCGGGGCGGAGAACCCCAAGTCGCTGAGCCTGCGTACGCACAGCCAGACCTCCGGCTGGTCGCTGACCGCCCAGGACGTGTTCAACAACGTCGTACGGACGTGCGTCGAGGCCATGGCCGCCACTCAGGGCCACACCCAGTCGCTGCACACCAACGCCCTCGACGAGGCGCTCGCCCTGCCCACCGACTTCTCCGCGCGCATCGCCCGCAACACCCAGCTCCTCCTCCAGCAGGAGTCGGGCACCACCCGCCCCATCGACCCGTGGGGCGGCTCCTACTACGTCGAGCGCCTCACCCACGACCTCGCCGAACGCGCCTGGGCCCACATCCAGGAGGTCGAGGCCGCCGGCGGCATGGCCAAGGCCATCGAAGCCGGGCTGCCCAAGCTCCGCATCGAGGAGGCCGCGGCCCGCACCCAGGCCCGCATCGACTCCGGGCGGCAGCCGGTGATCGGCGTCAACAAGTACCGCGCCGAGAGCGACGAGGCCATCGAGGTGCTCAAGGTCGACAACAGCGCGGTGCGCGCCCAGCAGCTCGACAAGCTGGCGCGCCTGCGGGCCGAACGCGACGACGAGGCGGTCCGGCAGGCCCTCGACGCGCTCACCAAGGCGGCCGCGAACCCCGCGCCCGGGCTGGAGAACAACCTGCTCAAGCTCGCCGTGGACGCCGCCCGCGCCAAGGCCACGGTGGGCGAGATCTCCGACGCGCTCGAGAAGGTGTTCGGCCGGCACGCCGAGCAGGTCCGTACCATCTCAGGGGTGTATCGCGACGAGTCGGGCCCGGCCGCCGGCATCGAGCGCGTCCGCGAGGCCTGCGCGGACTTCGCGCGGGCCGAGGGGCGCCGCCCGCGCATCCTGGTGGCCAAGATGGGGCAGGACGGCCACGACCGCGGCCAGAAGGTGATCGCCACGGCCTTCGCCGACCTGGGCTTCGACGTGGACGTCGGCCCGCTGTTCCAGACGCCGGAGGAGGTCGCCAGGCAGGCGGTCGAGGCCGACGTGCACATCGTCGGCGTCTCGTCGCTGGCGGCCGGGCACCTCACGCTGGTGCCGGCGCTGCGCCAGGCTCTGGCCGACCTCGACGCCGCCGACATCATGATCGTCGTGGGCGGCGTCATCCCGCCCGGCGACCACGACGAGCTGCGGGCCGCGGGCGCGGCCGCGATCTTCCCGCCGGGCACCGTGATCGCCGACGCCGCGCTCGACCTCCTGGAGGAGCTCAGACGTCGTCACACAGCGTGACGTCGATGGACCGCTGGATGGGCACGGGGGCGGTGATCCGCAAGGTGACGCGGTGGGTCGCGCCTGGGGTTGTGAGGTTGCGCGGCGCGGTCAGATAGCGCCGGCCGTTCTCCGCGATGATCGTCGAGGAGCGGCCCACGGGCGTGCCGTCGATGAGCCAGGTGTACCTCAACGTCAGCGGGCCGCCCGTCCGCGTCACCAGCGCCTGCAGCGTCACCTCGCCACCCGCCCAGCAGTCGCCGTTCCGCGTCCCGCCGGGGCGCAGGTAGACGACCCTGAGCCGGCCGGTCGCGGCGGTCGGGGTGGTGCCGTCGGTCGGGACGGTGCTGGGCGTGCCCTCGGTCTGCGGGGTCGGTCTCGCGGTACGGGTCCGCTGGGGGCGCGGCGTCCTGGAGGAGGTGGGGGCGGCCGCGGAGGTGGGCGCTCCGGTGTCGGCGGCCGCGTTGTCGGCCTTGGGCGTGGGGGTCGTGGGCGTGAGCCACACGATGGCGGCGGCCAGGGCCAGCACGGACACGCCGGAGACGCCCGCGATCAGCACGGTCTTGACCCGCCTGCGGGCCGGTCGCTTCGCCGGCGTCTTGCCGCCGGTGCCCGGTGTGCCCGCGACGAGGATGTCGACGAGCTGCGAATGCCGCACCGGCGGCCCGCCGCGGCCCGGCTCCTCATCGGCGGGCGCTCCTTCGCCGGCGCCCGGCCGGCCGTCCGCGGACGGGTGCCCGGGGGTGGCGTGGTGCTCGGCCGTCGGGTGGTGGCCGGCCTGGCCCGGGTACACGGCGGCCGAGGGCGTTTCCACCGGAGCCGCCAGCGGGAACGCGCCCTGGCGCGGCCCGGACGGCCGGCGCGCCCCTTCGCCGTGATAGGCGGCATGGGCGTCCGCCGGGTCGTGGTGAAAGGCCCGGCCCGTGTCCGCCGCGCCGTGGTGCGACGCCGCACCCGCGTGCGGGCCGAAATCATGCGCCCCGCCGTCACGCCACGCCGGGCCCGCGTGCGGGGCGTGGTCTCGCGACGCGCCGGGGTGCGCGGCGGGGATCGTGTCCCCGCCCGTGCCGTGCGGCGGCCCCGGCGGCGTCGCGGGATCCGCATGCCCGCCGAAGGCCGTTGCGTCGCCGCGGCGGTGCGCGGCCGAGGAGGACCCGGCGTCGCCGGGGTACGCGGCCGGCGAGGACCCGGCATCACGATGGAAGGCCGCCGGGAAGGAGGCGGTGTCGCGATCGAAGGCGCGGAAGGCCGGTGCGGCGTCCCGGTCCTGGGCGGCCGAGGCGGGTGTGGCGTTGCGGCCTTGCGCGCCCGCGGTCGGCGCGGCGCCGGGGTCGTGCGGGCCCTCGGTCGGACCGGCGATGTGGTCCAGCGTGCCCGCGGTGGGGCTGACATGATCGTACGTGCCCGCGGTCGGGCTGACGTGATCGAGCGTGCCGGCGGTCGGGCTGACGTGATCGAGCGTGCCCGCCGTCGGGCTGACCACGTGACCGAACGTGCCCGCGGTCGGGCTGGCGATGTGATCGAGCGTGCCCGCGGTCGGGCTGACGGCGTGATCGGGGGTGCCCGAGGCTGGGGCGACGCGGCGGTCGAGTGTGGGGGCGGGGCCGCGGTCGGGAGCGGCCGGGGTCGCGTACGCGTCGTCGGGCAGGCGGGACGGAACCGCGCGCGAGGGCCGCGTCTGCTGCGGTCGCTCGCCGCCGAGCAGCCGCAGCAGCACGTCCCGCATCGTGGGACGGGCGCCGGGGTCCTTGATCAGGCAGGCGGTCACGACCTCGCGCAACGGCCGCGGCACACCGTCGATGCGCGGCTTCTCCCTCAGGATCCGCTCGATGACCGCGGGCGGCGAGTCGTCCCCGAACGGCGGCATCCCCGTGGCGGCGTACACGAGCACCGAACCCCACGCGAACACGTCGGCAGGCGCCCCCGCCGCCTTCCCCGCGACCTGCTCCGGCGCCAGGTACGCGGGCGTGCCCACGACGGCGCCGGTCGCGCTCGCCCCCGGCCCGGCGAACGCCCGGGCGATCCCGTAGTCGACGACCCGCGCCCCGTCGGGCCCGAGCAGCACGTTCGCCGGCTTGAGGTTCAGGTGCAGGACGCCGGCCTGGTGCAGGGCGTCCAGCGCGGTGGCCGTCGCCACGGCGAGCCGCTGCAGCTCAGCCCCGCCGACCCGGCCCGCCTCCTGCAGCGAGGGCCCGTCCACGTACTCGGCGACGATGTACGGCCTGTCGCCGGTCGACGCGTCGAGCACCTCCGCGAGGCAGAACGGCTCCACCCTCCGCGCGGCGGCGATCTCCCTGGCGAGGCGGTCGCTCCCGGCCAGCTCCTCGCGCAGCACCTTGACGGCGACGGGTGTGCCGTTGCGGGCCTGACCGAGGTAGACGACACCGTGGCCGCCCGCGCCGAGCCGCCCGACCAGCCGGTACGGGCCCACCGCTGCCGGGTCCCCCTCGCGCAGGGATTCGACGTTGGGCATGAGGGGAGTGACTCCTGTGACGGCTGAGAAGAGAACTCCAGCACCCTACGGCAAATGTCAAGACTTGTCAGAAGTTAGGCTGATCAATCAGAAGAAAGGGGCAAGCCGGGTGCACTCGCTGGAGCAGTACGCCGAGGGCGTACGCGCGGGCTCGCGTACATGGATCGCCCGCGCGATCACCCTGGTCGAGTCGACCAGGCTCGACCACATGGCCCTGGCCCAGCGTCTGCTCGTCGAGCTCACGCCGCTGACGGGCCACGCGTGCCGGGTCGGCGTCTCCGGCGTGCCCGGGGTGGGCAAGTCCACGTTCATCGACTCCCTCGGCACACTTCTGACCGGACAGGGGCACAAAGTCGCCGTCCTGGCCGTGGACCCCTCCTCCACCAGGACCGGCGGCAGCATCCTGGGCGACAAGACCCGCATGGCCCGCCTGGCGACGGACCCGGCCGCCTTCATCCGCCCCTCCCCCACGTCCGGCACCCTGGGCGGGGTCGCCAAGGCGACCAGGGAGGCCATGGTGGTGGTCGAGGCCGCCGGTTTCGACGTGGTCCTGGTCGAGACCGTCGGCGTCGGGCAGTCGGAGACCGCCGTGGCCGACATGGTGGACACGTTTCTGCTGCTCACCCTGGCCCGCACCGGCGACCAGCTGCAGGGCATCAAGAAGGGCGTGCTGGAGCTGGCCGACGTGATCGCGGTCAACAAGGCCGACGGAGAGCACCAGATGCCGGCCAGGAAGGCCGCCCGCGAGCTGGCCGGCGCGCTGCGCATGCTGCGCTCCGACTCCACCCCGCCGCCCGTGCTCACCTGCAGCGGCCTCACCGGCGAGGGCTTGGAGAAGCTCTGGCGGCACGTCCTGGACCACCGGGAGTCGCTCGACCTGGCCGCCAAGCGCCGCGCTCAGCAGGTGCGCTGGACCTGGACCCTGGTACGCGACCGGCTGTTGTCCGAGCTGCGCGACGACCCCGAGGTGGCCGCGGTCAGGCAGGAGGTCGAAGCCAAGGTCCTGGCGGGCGAGCTCACTCCGTCCCTCGCCGCCGACCGCATCCTGTCCGCTTTCAAGCGCCCCTGACCGGTTCCGGGACGCCATGATCGGGCTGCGGGCGTCCGGCCGCGACGAGCGGCGGCACGTACGCGATGGACGAGGCGCTGACCGGCCCCCCTGCCGCCGCGATGAGGGCGAAACCCGCCGAGCGCCACCGCACGGTCCAGGGGACGTAGCGCGGCCCGGCGAACCGAAGCTACGCCAACACCAACAAAGGCCACACTGAGCCGCGTTCGGTCACCGGTCGGCTTCAACGCCGGTGGAGAAACTTCTACCAGGGATGAAATATCGCGTCCCGTGCGCCCCGTGCTTCCGGGGGCCGCTCAACGCGTGCCTGTACCGTCATCGAGTCGGTTCGGTCGATCGCGTTCGGCGTGCGCCCATGCATGATCGCCGTCCGATGCGGCGCGTGGTTCGGCCGAGGAGTGGATCAGTCACATCAGGGTGTCGCGCAACCGACGTGGGAGAGGCGCGCATGCATGCGGAAGCGATGCTGCCGGAGCCGGTGGCAGGGGCGCTCGAGGAGTACGGCGGGCTGCTGGGTGAGCACGGCATCACCTGGGGAGAGCCGGAGCTCCATTACGTGAAGTTCTTCGCCCGGCGCAGGGTGCTGCCGCCCGAGCTGATCGACCGGTTCTGGAAACTGGTCTTCAAGTCGGTCGCCGCCCGGCATCCCGGGGAGCCGGCCGACCGGATCGGGGCCCGGCTGAGCGAGGCCGACTACGACGAGGTGCTGCGCGACACGCTCGCGGGCGAGCTGCCGGGGCACCTGGTCGCGCTGCGGGTCGGCCCGGACGGGCACACGCTCCAAGGCACGCCGCGCACGGTCCTGCTCCCTTCGCGACCTCTCCGCCCGGTCGAGCGCGCCGGCTCGCGACGGGCGCGCGAGGGGCTGCGGGGGCGGGGCGAGGAGCGCATCCCGCTGCTCGTCGACTCCAGCAGGGACGCCTCCTGCCAGGTCCTCGTGGACGGGACCGAGCGCCTGCTCGCCCCGCGCGGCGCCTGGCTCGTGGAGGTGGACCGGGACAGCACCATCGCCGTCGACGGCGCCCAAGTGCTCCTGGAGACGCTGCTGAGGCCCGTTCCGGCGGCCAGGCTCCGGCTCGTGGCCGGGATGCCGTGCCGCTGGAGCGTGATGGGCGCCGACGGGGGCTGGTTCCCGCCGGGCACGCCCCACCGCCACGACTACCACGGCCGCCCGTACTTCCACGGCGACGACGTCGTGGTCGAGGTCCCGGCCGGGCAGCCGCTGACGGTCACCGTCGCCCGCGGCATGGAGTACGGCGAGGCCACGCGGGAGCTGACCCCGGACCCGGGCGCCGAGCACCTGATCAGGCTGACCCCCGAGCGCCTCTACGACGCGGCCGCCCGCGGCTGGTACGGCGGCGACATGCACGTCCACCTCAACTGGGCCGGCGACCTCGTGGGCGTGCCCGCCGACGCGGCCGCCGCCCAGCACGGCGAGGACCTCCACGTGCTCAACCTGCTGGCCGGCAACGTGTCGGGCCGGCGCGTCTACGACCGCGAGGCGCTGGAGCACTGGATCGACCGGGACCTGCCCTGGTCCGACGTCACCCACCTGGCCAGGATGGGCGTCGAATACCGCAACGACCTGCTCGGTCACATCTACGCCTTCGCGCCGCGGGCCGCGCCGGGGCGCTTCCACACCGGGTTCGACGGCGACGCCGACTGGCCCCCCAACGCCGATGGGCTGCGGGAGCTGCGCGGGCTGGGGGCGCTGGTCGGCTACAGCCATCCCTTCGGCCCATGGATCACCGACGACGGCCCGCCCAAGGGCGTGGTCTCGCCGGTGCCACGCAACTGCGCCGCCCGCGAGCTGGTCGCCGACGCCGCGCTCGGGCTCGTGGACAGCCTCGACGTGCTCACCCATGCCTCGATCCCGGCCACGGCGGCGGTGTACCGGAGACTGATCGGCGCGGGCAACCGGCTGGCCGTGACCGCGGGCACGGACGCGATGATCTCCTTCACCCGCTCCGACAACCAGTCGAACCCGCCCGGCTGGGCCCGCGTCTACGCCCGCGTCGAGGGCGAGCTGACCGCCCGGTCGTTCGCGGCCGCCGTACGCGCGGGCCGCACGTTCGCCACGACCGGGCCCTGGCTGGAGCTGTCCGTGGACGGCCACGGCCCCGGCCACGTCATCCACGCCCGCCGGGGCGACCGCGTCAGCGTCACCGCCCGTGCCGTCGGTCCTGAGGTCGTGGCTGTGCGCATCCGCACGGCCGACGGCGTGCGGGCGGGGGCGGAGCGGCTCCCCGGCGGGGCCGAGCCCCTCACCGTGACGGCCGACCTGCGGGCGGACGCGCCGACGTACATCATGGCCGAGGTCCTGTGCGACCCGCATCCGCGCACCATGACGACCACCGGGTACGCCCTGACCAGCCCCGTCTACGTGGACGTGGACGGCCGGCGGGTCGCCAGGGCCGAGGACGTGCGGTGGTGCCTGGAGTGGCTGGACCTGCTCGAGGACCTGATCAAGCAGCACGCCCGGCTGGCGAGCCCTTACCAGTTCGGCGACCACGTCTCCTTGCTGGAGCAGGCCCGGGCCGTCTACCGGGTGCGGCTGGACGGATCGGTCTAGGGCCTGATCACACGCTTGTCCGTCACGATCGCGGTGATCAGGTCGTGCGGGGTCACGTCGAACGCGGGGTTCAACGCCGGGGTTCCCTCGGGGGCCACGCGCACGCCGCGGATGGACACGATCTCGTCGGCGCCTCTGTCCTCGATCGTGATGTGCTCGCCCGACAGTGTGCCGGAGTCGATCGTGGACTCGGGCGCGACCACGACGAAGGGCACTCCGGCGCGTTCGGCGCCGAGCGCGAGCGCGTACGAGCCGATCTTGTTGGCGGTGTCGCCGTTGGCGGCGATGCGGTCGGCGCCGATGAGCACCGCGTCCACCTCGCCCTTGGCCAGCAGGTACGGCCCCGCCGAGTCGGCGATGAGCCGGTGCGGCGCGCCCATCCTGGCCAGCTCCCAGGTGGTGAGCCTGGCGCCCTGCAGCAGCGGCCGGGTCTCGAGGGCGAGCACCTCGGCCAGCCGCCCGCGCTCGTGCAACGTCTGCACGACGCCGAGGGCGGTGCCGCGCTCGACGGCGGCGAGCCCGCCGGTGTTGCACACGGTCATGATCCGCAACCGGTCGCCCTCGAGCAGGTCGGCAGCGCGCTCCCCCATGGCCTTGCAGGCGGCGATGTCGTCGTCGCGCACGCGCAGCGCGGCGGCCAGCACCGCCTCGCGGCCCTCGCTCAGGTGCGCGACGGCCTGGTCGACGCCCCAGGCCAGGTTGACGGCGGTGGGGCGGGCGGCGCGGAGCCGGGCGATCTGCTCGGCGTCGCCGTCGGCCAGTACGACGCCGAGGGCGCCGGCCACGCCGAGCGCGGGGGCGCCGCGCACGGCCAGCCGGCGGATGGCGTCGACGAGCTCGTCGACGGTGCGGATGCGGAGCATCACGCATTTGTCGGGCAACAGCGTCTGGTCCACGAGTTCGACGGCGCCGTCGACCCAGTCAATGGTCCTCACACGGCAACGCTAACCGCTTCCTGAGGACTGAGCATGAGTGGCACCTGCTCAGCCGAACGCTCCGAACGGTGTTGAGCGTCCTGGCCGCCCGCGTACGCGCCGCGTCGGGGCGGCACGGATCGTGTCCGCGGTCCCGGAATGCGGGGCCGATCGCCACGCAGCGGCGGCTCCACACGTACCTGACCTGACGGCGGGACAGGTCAGAGGTACAGGCCCGTGGAGTCGTCGGCTTCGGCGGAGGTGAACTCGCGGCCGGCGCGGAGGGCGTACAGCTCCGCGAGCGTCGCCCCCGACGGGCCCACGCCCTCGGACCTGTCGAGCCACGCGATCGCCTCCTCCCTGCTGAGCGGGCCCACCTCGAGCTGCGCCAGGCACCGCCCCGGACGTACGACGGCGGGGTGGAGCCGGGCCAGGTCCTCGTTCGTGGTGATCGCCACCAGCACGTCGCGGCCCTGCCCGAGCAGGCCGTCGGTCAGGTTGAGCAGGCGCGACAGGCCCTGACCCGCCTGCGCCTTGGCGCCCGAGCTGATCAGCTCGTCGCAGTCCTCCAGGACGAGCAGCCGCCACCGCTGCGCGTCCTCGTCGCTGTCGTAGCCGACCGCCACCTCCATGAGATAGCCGGGCTCGTTGAACAGGCGCTCCGGGTCGAGTACGCAGTCCACCTGGCACCACTCGCGCCACTGCTTGGCCAGCGTGCGCAGCAGCGTGGTCTTGCCGGTGCCGGGGCGGCCGTGCAGGAGGATGAGGCGGCCCGTCACGTCGCCGGGCGTGACCGACATCAGCCTGCCGAGGGCCGGGCGGATCTTCCCCGAGTAATTCTGGCTGATCTCGTACCACGGCTGGGCCGTGATCGGCTTCTCCGACCGGTTGCCGCCGTGCGTGCCGCGCCACCAGAAGCCCATCTCGACGTGGTCGGCCTCCGGCGCGGCCTCCTCGGCGCCCTCGATGCTCTCCTTGAGGACGCTCTTGGCCAGCTCCTCGTTGACCGCCGTGACGCTGACGGTGGCGGTGCGGTTGCGGTGGCGCACCACCCGCAGGGTCCAGCCGTCGCCGCAGATGAGCCGCGACTCCGAGCCGTCCTCGATGCGCGCCGTGCGCAGCAGGCGGCCGCCTGCCGGGCTGAGCGGGGCGTCCGGGCGGACGCGCTCCAGATTGGCCAGGTGGGACCAGGGCTGGGCGCCCGTCGCGAACGGCGACAGCGCCAGCGCGTCGATCACGTCGACGGCGGAGTCGGCGTCGTCGAGCCAGATGTTCATCGGCAGCTCGGAGGACGAGTCAGGGCTGGGGAAGGGCACCTCCTTAATCACAGACATAACGTCAATGATCTAGGCCACCGGGCTCGATGTCGAAGGGTTTTGGGAGGGAATCTCATCCGTTCTTGATCAGTTTGCCGGTCTGCGTGACGAGGTCCATGCCCGGCACGTCCCGCCACGTGTAGGTGAGGACGTCGCCCTCCAGCGCCAGCCAGATGGTGCCGGCGATGCAGTTGCCCTCGTTCTGGCCCAGGGAGAAGGTGAGGCGGGTCCGTTCCACCTTGGTCAGCGTGATGGTGCCCTTGCACTCGACCTCGGCGTGTTTCTCCGTCCATGCCGCGGTGGACTCGCCCTTCTCCAGCTTCACCGTGTTCTCGGCGCCGTCGGGGTCCATGGGGTTGGTGCTGGTGGTGTGGCCGGACCACTCGCCCTCGAACGCGGCCGGGATCTTCAGGCCCGCGGCGGGCTGGGTCCGCGTGGCGCCGGGCGACGACTCACCGGATGAGGTCTCGGCCTGGGATGTGGTGGGTGAGGATTCCTCGGACGGTGACCGGGCGGGTGACGACTGGGTGGCGGGCGGGACGGGCGACGCTGATCGGCCCGCCTCCGTGGTCGCGGGGGCGCGGTTGAGCATGAGCACCGTGGCGACGGTCGCGGCCAGCGCGACCACCGCCAGGGCCGCGCCGGCGATCAGGCCCCGCGAGGGTGAGCGGCGCCCCGGTGCCGTGGTGGAGGCGGAGGCGGGGTGTTGCGGCCCGGTGACTCCCGAGGCGGCCGGTGACCAGGCCGGGGCGCCGGGCGTCCCCGATGGGGTGCCGTGCGGCGGCGCCGGGGCGCCGGCTGGTCCGGCCCAGGCGGCGGGTGTCCCGGCGGCCGCGCCGGGCGGCCCTTGCACGGCTCCGGGCCGTCCGGCCGAGGTGGCCGCAGGCGGTGTTGCCGCAGGCGGTGTTGTGGCGGTGGAGGGGGAGGGCGGCGGTCCCGGTGGTGCGGTGAAGGGCGGAGCGGGTGGCGGGGTGTTGGGGGTGACCAGGGAGACCATCAGCTGCTGTGCCGTGGGCCGCCGCGCCGGGTCCTTGGCCAGGCAGGACGCGATCACCCCGCGCAGCCGCTCCGGCAGCGGCGTCAGGTCCGGCTCGCTGTGCAGCACCCGGTGCAGCACCGCCGGTACGGTGTCCGCCCCGAACGGGCTCGTCCCCGTGGCCGCGTACACCATCGACGCCGCCCACGCGAACACGTCCGACGCCGGCGACGCGGGCGTGCCGCCGATCTGCTCGGGCGCCAGGTAGGCGGGCGTCCCGATCAGACCGGAGGTCATCGTCGCGGCCCCCTCCGCCCGGGCGATGCCGAAGTCCACCACCCGCGGGCCGTCCGGCCCGAGCAGCACGTTGGCCGGTTTGAAGTCGCGGTGCACGATCCCGGCGGCGTGGATGGCGGCCAGCGCGGTGGCGGTGCCGACCACCAGCCGTTCGAGCTCGCCCCCGTGTAAGGGGCCGCGCTCGCTCACCCGGTCGGCCAGGGAGGGCCCGTCGACGTATTCGCTCACCACGTACGGCCGCGGCCCGTCGGTCGAGGCGTCGAGCACGCGGGCCGTGCAGAAGGAGGCGATGCTCTCCAGCGCGTCGAGCTCACGCGCGAGCCTGGCCCGCGTCTCCCGGTCGCCGGTGCTCAGCAGCTTGATCGCGACAGGTTCGCCGTCGGCCGAATGGGCGAGGTAGACCACACCCTGCCCGCCCTCGCCGAGCCGTCCGGCCAGGCGGAAGCCGCCCAGCGACGCCGGGTCGTCCGGTGTGAGGGGGCTCACCATGGCCGATACGTTACCGGTCGCCATGCGGAAGCGAAGATCGAGCGGTACCTTGGTGCGTTGGGTCAAATCACTCCTTTCACGGAGGTAACGGGGAAGTGTCGAAGGTCACGTTCCGCGAGCGAGTGCGGTACTGGTTCGACAACACCATGTCCAGGGGGACCGCTTCGCTCATCGGCTGGCTGGCGATCGTGTCGGTGGTGCTGGTCGTGGTCGTGACCGGTCTCACGCTCTGGCTCGCGCCGGGGGAGCCGGAAGGGGTGAGCCACGCCGGGGAAGTGCTCTGGATCTCCCTCATGCACGCGCTGTCCCCCCTCAAGATCGCCAGCGACAAGGGCTCCATCGCCTACCTGGCCGTCATGTTCGTCGGCTCGCTCGGCGGTCTGTTCATCGTCAGCATGCTCGTCGGCCTGCTGGCCAACGGGCTCAAGCAGAAGGTCGACCGCCTGCGCCGGGGCCGCTCGCGGATCGCGGAGTCGGGTCACACCGTGGTGCTCGGCTGGTCGGACCAGGTGTTCACGATCGTGGGCGAGCTGGTCAAGGCCCACGCCAGCCAGAAGCGGTCGGTCGTCGCGGTGCTGGCGGAACGTGACAAACTCGAGATGGAGGAGGCCATCCGCGAGCATGTCGGCGACCTGGGCAGGACCCGCCTGGTGTGCCGCACGGGGCGGCCCACCGAGCCGCGCGACCTCGCGCTGATGAACCTGGCCTCGGCCAGCTCCGTCGTCGTGCTCTCGCCCGAGGGCGAGGACCCGGACGCGCACGTCATCAAGATCCTCCTCGCGCTCGCCAAACGCGAGGGCACCCACCCGCCGGTGGTCGCCGCCCTGGCCTCCAACCGCAACATCGCCGCCGCCCGCCTGGCCGGCGGCGAGGACGTGCACCTGGTCGACTCCGACGACACCGCCTCGCGGCTCATCGTGCAGTCCTCCCGCCAGTCCGGCATGTCCGTGGTCTGCATGGACCTGCTCAACTTCGACGGCGGCGAGATCTACATGCGCACCCCGAAGAAGCTCGTCGGCGTCACGTACGGAGATGCGCTGCACGCCTACCAGACCGCCTCCGTCATCGGCCTGCGCCGGCCCTCCGGCGTCGTGCTGAACCCGCCGTCCGACACCGTGATCGACGCCGACGATCAGATCATCGTCATCGCGCACGACGACTCCCACGTCCGACTGGCCGCCGGCAAGCCGTCCGTGGACGAGTCCGCAATCGTCGAGGCCGCGCCGCAGGCTCCCGAGCCCGAGCGCACGCTGCTGCTCAACTGGAACGGCCGGGCCGAGCAGATCGTCCGCTACCTCGACGCGTACGTGGCGCCCGGCTCCGTCCTGGAGATCGCCGCCGACCACCCCAAGGCCGGCTCCGGCCTGTCCGGGCTGCGCAACCTCACCGTGAACGTCAAGGACTGCGACACCACCGACAGGTACGCGCTGGAGTCGCTCGGCGTCGGCCTCTTCCAGCACGTCATCGTGCTCTCCGACGACCGCTTCGACGCCCATCACTCCGACACGCGCACGCTCATGACGCTGCTGCAACTGCGCGACATGCAGAGCGTGCTCGGCGAGCACTACTCGATCGTCAGCGAGATGCACGACGAGAACAACCGCGCCCTGGCGGAGGTCACCGAGGCCGACGACATCGTGATCAGCGACACCGTCATCGGCCTGCTCCTGGCCCAGCTGGCCGAGAACAGGCACCTGGCGGACGTGTTCGGCTACCTGTTCGACTCGCGCGGCTCGGAGATCTACCCGCGGCCCGCCGCCTCGTACGTCAAGACGGGGGTGAAGGTGACGTTCTCCACGGTCATCGAGGCAGCCCGGCGCAGGGGCGAGACCGCCATCGGCTACCGCAGCGCCGCGGCCCGCAACGACCCGCCCCACTACGGCATCGTGCTCAACCCGAGCAAGTCGGAGCCCCTCGTCCTCGGCGAGCAGGACTCGGTGATCGTCCTGGCCGAACACTGAGCCGTTCACGGGGTCCCGGGGTCACGGGGTCACCGTCACGTCGACGCGGGCGGCGATGCGGGCGGCCAGCACGTGCTTGCACGGGCCGCGCGACCCCTGGTGGTCGAACCACCAGGGGCAGGTGCACTCCCCCGCCTCCATGCGGACCCGCCGGACCCCGCCGTCGGTCGACACCTCGGCCGAGCCGGAGTCGCCCAGCAGGCGGACGGCCCCCGAGTCCACCAGCGCGCGGGCGGCCGTCAGGCGCGGGTTGAGCTGGGCGACCTGGTCGCGGTCATAGGGCAGCTCTCGGTGGAAGTGGGCCGCCTCGTGCAGGTCGTAACCGACGCGGCCGGCGGTGCCGAGCTGGGTGAGCGCGGCGCGTACCCGATCGATGGACAGCCCGGAGCGGTCGGCGAGGAGCCCCAGCTCGACCGTGGGCTCGAAGCTGAGCAGCATGCCCACCACGTCGGCGTCGCCCGCCGCCTCGTCGGTGGCCAGGTCGCCCAGGACCTGCCCCTCGCCGGAGAAGCCGCGCCACGGCTCGGGCGAGACGGCGAGCGTGTAGCGCATCCCGGGCAGCTCCAGCTCCCAGGCGCTGGCCGTGGAGGAGCCGTCGGCGGGGCCGTACGCACGCAGCTTCTTGGCGAAGCGGAGCAGCGGCAGCAGCGTGGCGACCCGGCCGGTGCCCGACAGGCAGACGCCGCCGCGCGCCGGGCCGGAGGAGACGCGCAGGTCGCGGCCGGAGGGCACGGCCCAGACGGTGGAGCGGGCGCCGCGCGGCAGCGAGCGCAGGAAACGCACGGCGTGCGGCCCGGTCAGCTCGGCCCGCAGGTCGAACCCGGCCGCGATCACCTGCACCTCGGCGAACCCGCGCAGCCACCGCGACGGCAGCGGGACCTTCTTCTCCACGACCGCGCCGTCGAGTGTGGTGACCGTCAGCTCGTCGGGCCCGACGCCCAGGTGGAGCGGGTCGCGTCCGCCGACCCTGGCGAGGGCCTCGCGCAGCGGGCCGTTGACGTCGACGTTGGTGGTGCCCCGGTCGAGGACGTCGCCGTCGAGCTCCAGCACGTCGAGCCGGGCGTAGACGCCGCCGCAGGCCGAGAACGACTCGAACCGGAGCCTCCCGCCGTCGCAGGTCACCACCGGGTCGCGGGTCCAGCCCGGCCGGGGCTGGTGGTAGCGGGTGAGCGCCACGTCGGCCACCGCCAGCAGCCCGGCCGCGGCCGGCGCGGCCTGGGCGAGCAGGCCGCTGAAGAACCTGGGGTGGGTCTGCGGGCCGGATAACGCCGTGCCGCCCGAGGTCGAGAGTCCGAGCTTGCCGTCGGCCAGTGTGGAGGGCCCGGCGTAGGAGTATGCCTGTACCGCTTGAGTCATGCCCCGAACCATAGAGATCATCACCGACACAATTCGGGCTGGTACGTAAACCATCCGATGTGCGACATGCAGTACGAAACCACAATGTGCCTGGTGCTCACCGTCGATCTGGCCCGTGTCGCCTTCACCCGCTTCGCCGTGCCCCTGACGGCCGAAGCGGTGTGGACGGGCGAGGAACACGAGATCGGCTTCGCCGCCACCCAGCTCGTGCCCTCGTGGACGGCGCGCACCCCGCCGGGCGCGTGGATCGAGGTCGCTCTTCGGGCCAGGGTCTCATCAGGGGCCCGTACCAAGTGGTACGTGATGGGGCACTGGTCCGAGCACGGCGACCCGCGCACGTCGGTGCCCGGGCAGGGCGACGAGGACGGGGACGTGGCGGTGGACACGTTCGTGGCCCGGCGGCCGGTGGTGGCCTACCAGGCGCGGGTCACCCGGCACGGCCCCGCTCGCGTCGGCGGCCTGGGCGTGATGGCCTCGGCCGTGCCGCGGCGCCCGGTCGTGCCGAGCGCTCCGCTCGCGGCGGACCCGGTGGAGCTGGCGGTGCCGCGGCACTCGCAGCACGTGCACGCCGGTCACCATCCGCGCTTCGACGGCGGCGGGACGAACTGGTGCAGCCCGGCCTCGGTGGCCATGGTGCTCGGCTTCTGGGGCCGCGGCCCGGGGCCGGAGGAGCTGGAGTGGGTGGGGGCGGGCGACCCGGCGCCGGCCGTGGACCACGCGGCGATGGGCACGTACGACGCCAGTTATCAGGGCACCGGCAACTGGCCGTTCAACGTGGCCTACGCGGGCCGATACGGTTTGTCCGGGTTCGTGACGCGGCTGAGGTCGGCGGCCGAGCTGGAGCGGTTCGTTCGCGCCGGGATCCCGGTGATCACCTCGCAGTCGTTCAAGGCTCATGAGCTGCCCGGCTCCTGTTACTCGACCAACGGGCACATCCTGGTCGTGATCGGCTTCACGGCCGCCGGCGACGTCGTCGTGAACGACCCGGCCGCGCCCCGCGACGACGAGGTTCGCCGGGTCTATCCGCGGGCAGCGTTCGAGAACGTGTGGCTCAGGAGCTCGGGCAGCGGCGGCATCGCGTACGTCCTGCACCCGCCTGAGCACCCTCTTCCCCCTTGTATCGATGGCAATTGGTGAGTTGATGAGCATTCGACCGATCGACGTGGCCCGTACCGACGGCGGCCCTCAGTGGGTGGAGGCGGTGGCCACGCCCTCCGGTGTCGAGGTCTGGTGGGACGAGCCCCGCCCGCACCAGGGCGGCCGGCGTTGCGTGGTGCGCAGGCTGCCGGACGGCACCCGTGCCGACGCGCTGCCTCCGGGCTGGAACGCGCGCAACCGGGTGATGGAGTACGGCGGCCGCTCCTGGCGGCCGCTGCCGGGCGGCGGGCTGGTCTTCACGAACTGGGCCGACCAGCGCCTCTACCGCGTGCGGGACGGGGAACCGGTGCCGCTCACCCCGGAGGGTCCCGCGCGCTACGCGGACCTCTACCTGCCGCCCGGCCGTGACGAGGTGTGGGCGGTACGGGAGATCGACGACGTGCGCGACCTGGTGGCGGTGCCGCTCGGCGGCGACGGCCCCCTCCGAGTGATCGTTAAAGCACAACATTTCCTGATGAATCCGCGTATATCGCCCGACGGGCGGAATGTCGCCTGGATCGGCTGGGACCACCCGAACATGCCGTGGGACGGCACCGAGCTCTGTGTGGCCCCGTTGACCGAGGCCGGCGCGGCGGGCGGGCACCGGGTGATCGCGGGCGGCCCGCGGGAGGCGGTCGCCCAGGCGGAGTGGCGCGACGACGCGACCCTGTACGCGGTGACCGACCCCACCGGCTGGTGGAACATCCACCTCGTCCCCGTGGACGGCTCCGCGGGCCGCAACCTCACTCCCCTGGAGCTGGAGTTCGGCGGCGCCGCGTGGAAGCCGGGCATGACCTATTTCGCCGTCGCCGAGGACGGGAGCCTGGTCGCCGTGTACGGGACGGCCGACCGGCGCCGGCTCGGCGTGCTGGACCCACAGACCGGCGAGCTGCGGGAGATCGGAGGGGCGGCCACCCACTGGTCCTCGACCGTGTCCGTGGCGGGGTCCGCAGCGGGGTCCGCGGCGGGCGGCAAGGCGGCGGCCGTGCGGGCGACGCCGTACACGCCGCTGGAGGTGACGCTCGTCGACCTCGGCGACGGCACGCAGGAGGTCGTGTCGGCGCGCAAGCCGCTGCCGGACCGCGCCCTGCTGCCCACGCCCGAGGCCGTGACGATCGAGGGCGTGCACGCGCACCTCTACCCGCCGTCCGGGGTGCGGGGCCCCGGCCCGTACGTGATCTTCGTGCACGGCGGCCCCACCGGCCATCTCCCGATCGTGCTCGACCTGGAGATCGCCTACTTCACCAGCCGCGGCATCGGCGTGGCCGTGGTGAACTACGGCGGCTCCACCGGCTACGGCCGCGCCTACCGGGAGCGGCTGCGCCACCAGTGGGGCGTCGTGGACGTGCAGGACTGCGCCAAGGTGGCCCGCGGCCTGGTCGAGCTGGGCCGCGCCGACGCCGCCAAGCTGGCCATCCGCGGCGGCAGCGCGGGCGGCTGGACGACGGTGGCGGCGCTCGTGCACAGCGACGTGTTCGCGGGCGGCGTCGCCCATTACGCGATCACCGACCCGGAGAGCTGGGCCGCCGAGACGCACGACTTCGAGTCCCGCTACCTGGACGGCCTGGTGGGCCCGCTCCCCGAGACCCGGCGGCGTTACACCGAGCGCTCGCCGCTGCTGAACGCCGCCCGCGCGTCCGGCCCGTGCCTCATGCTGCACGGCCTGGAGGACGCGATCGTGGACGTCTCGCAGGCCGAGCGGTTCACCGCGGAATTGGACAAACATGGCAAAGAGTGGGCACTGTTGACCTTCCCCGGCGAGCAGCACGGCTGGCGCCGGGAGGAGACCATCGTCGCGGCCCTGGAGGCCGAGCTGGCCTTCTACGGGCTGATCTTCGGGATGGAGACGCCCGAGGTGCCGCCGTTGAAGCTGAAGGGAAGAGCGTGAAGAGCGTCGCCGAGATCTGCTCGGATCTGATCAGGTTCGACACCACGAATCCGGGTTCGGGCGAGCGCCCGGCCGCCGAATACGTGGCCACGCTGCTGGCCGACGCGGGCCTGGAGCCGGTCGTGTTCGAGTCGGCGCCCAAGCGGACCACGGTCGTGGCGAGGATCGACGGCGACTCCCCCGACGCGCTGCTCATCCACGGCCACCTCGACGTCGTGCCCGCGGATCCGGCCGAGTGGCGGATGCACCCGTTCTCGGGCGAGATCACCGACGGCTGCGTGTACGGGCGGGGCGCGGTCGACATGAAGGGCTCGTGCGCGATGACCCTCGCCACCGTGCTCGACCTGGCAGCCCGCGGCGTGCGCCCCAAGCGGGACCTGGTGCTGGCGTTCCTGGCCGACGAGGAGGCGACCGGCGACTACGGCTCGCGGCACGCGGTGAGCGAGCACCGGGAGCTGTTCGACGGCGTGAGCGAGGCGATCAGCGAGTCCGGTGGCTTCAGCGTGGCCTCCGGCGGGCACCGGGTCTACCCGATCGCCGTGGGCGAGCGCGGGACGGCGTGGATGAAGCTCACCGCGCACGGCGTGGCCGGTCACGGGTCCCGTCCCCCGGTGGACAATCCGGTTGCCACGCTGGTGCACGCGCTGTCCCGGGTGGCCTCGTACCAGTGGCCGGTACGCCTGACGCCGTCGGTCGCGGCGCTCCTCCAGAGCCTGTCGGAGATCACCGGGCAGCCGATCGACCTGGACCGGCTGGACGCCGAGGCCGTCCGCCTCGGGCCGCTCGGCGGCCTGTTCAAGAGCCAGATCCGCAACTCGGCGAACCCGACGATGCTGGAGGCCGGCTACAAGGTCAACGTGGTGCCCTCGACGGCCGAGGCGCACGTGGACGGGCGCTACCTGCCCGGCCTGCGAGAGGAGTTCCTGGAGACGCTCGACGAGCTGCTCGGGCCGAAGATCACCCGCGAGTTCGTCAACCTGGAGGACGCGCCGGCGGCGCCGTACCCGTCGGCGTTCTTCGACGAACTGGCGGGCTCTCTGGTGGCCGAGGACCCCCTCGCCAGGCCGGTGCCGTACGTGATGGCGGGAGGCACCGACGCCAAGTCGTTCGCCAGGATCGGCATCACGGGGTACGGCTTCGCGCCGCTCATGCTCCGTCCGGACCTGGACTACTTCGGGATGTTCCACGGCAAGGACGAGCGCGTTCCGGTGGAGGGCCTGGAGTTCGGCACCCGCGTCCTCACCCGGCTCCTCACATCAGTGGAACAAACCATTCCGTTCTGATAGAGTGGTGAGCACCACGAAAGGGGGCTCACCGATGAGCGACACCACGATCTCCAGCGGTTGGGACGTCCTGGACGCCTCGCACGAGGCGCTGCGCAAGGCGGTCGCCGCCGTTCCGTCCGGCGGCTGGGACCTGCCCACGCCCTGCGCGGGCTGGAGCGTCACGAAGGTCTTCCAGCACGCCGTCGGCGACCAGATCGGCTTCGCCGCCGCGCTGACCGGCGAGCCCGGCCCCGACTTCAACCCGTTCGACCCCTCCGGCGTGCTTGAGGAGGACCCGTCGGCGTTCCTCGAGGCCGCCCTGGCGCGCTCGGCCAAGGCGTGGGCCGCGGTCGACCGGGACGCCGCCGAGGTCCCGACGCCGGTGCCGCCGCACAAGATGTCGCCGTGGTCGGGGTCGGCGGCGTGCGGGCTCGACGCCGCCGTCCACGCCTGGGACATCGCCATGGCCGTCGGCGCCCCCTCACCGCTCACGCCCGAACTGGCCGTCCCCCTCATGAAGGTCGCGAAGGAGATCGTCGAGCCGCTGCGCGCGTGGGGCGCGTACGCGACCGCGCTGGAGCCCGAGCCGGGCGACGACGACGTGGCCGCGCTCCTGCGCTACCTCGGCCGCGACCCCCGCTGGACGGCCGCCTGACCGCTCCGGCGGCTCAGGAGAACTTGGTCTTCGGCCGTTCCTCCAGTTCGCCGTCCACGTAGATGTCGAGCTTCTCGTTGTAGAAGGCGATCAGCCCGGCGATCCGCTCGCTCTCCGGCAGCGGCGTCCGGTACGACCAGGCCAGGTCCTTCTTGCCGTTGACCGACCAGTATTCCGCCGTCCCTTTGTACGGGCAGTGGGTGACGGTGTCGGTGTGCTCGAGCAGGTCGAGGCGTACGTCCGTCTTCGGCAGGTAGTAGCGGGCGGGCAGCCCCGTCTCGAAGAGGATGCGCGGGCTGCGCGAGTCGGCCACGGTGACGCCGTCCACCTCGACCCGCACGTGCCGCGAACTCGGCAGGATGTCCACCCGCGTGTACGGGTCACGCGGGTGGAAGTAGACCTGCTCGTCCTCCTCGAACCAGGCGTCCATGGCGTCCCAGTCGAACCTGACGTGCCCGCGGATCTCCTCCAGCGGCGAGTCCGGGTACGCCAGCGCCCCCTCCACGGCCTCCGCCGCACCGGAGGTGACCGTGTAGACGACGGCGTCGCCCCTGCTCGGGGAGTGCTTGGTGGTCCCGGTCGCCTTCAGCGCAGACTCGTCCACGTCGGCGAGCCGGAAGTAGTAGGTCGGGTAATACGGGACCTCCCACACCAGCAGGGCGGAGGTGGTGTCGGCCACCACCCGGCCGCCGAGGTAGGTCCGCACGCGCTTAGCCGTCCGCTCGACGCGGACCCGGCCGCGATTCCCAGCTTCCATGCTCGCGGCAACTCCGCTGGCATCGCGGCTATTCCTACTGCACCCCGAACTGCACCCCGAACGCCGCCAGCGTCCCCCACGTCGTCACCGTGCCGACCACCGCCCCCGCCGCGACCTGCGCCCAGGTGTGGTGCGCGAGGCGTACTCTGGCCCAGCACACCAGCGCCACGACGGCGGCTCCGACGATCGCGGCCGGCCAGGCGGGCAGCACGTGGGCGAACACCACGACCGTGCCCGCGGACACGGCGGCGTGGAAGGAGATCTTCCAGCGCAACGTGATGGGCACGGTCACCGCCAGCGCCGCCAGCATCGCCGTCACGGTGGCGACGAGCAACGCCGGGGCCCCCATCACGACCAGCAGCGCCAGCGCCACGAGCACGGCCGCCACGGCGGCGAGCAGCGGCTTCGTACGGCGGGAACGATCCACGATGTGATGCGAGTCGAGCCGCCCCGACCGCACGCCCACCGCGATCACCGCCGCCGGCACGCCGCCGCAGAACAGCGAGGCCACCAGCCCCCACGCCGCACCGCGCCACCCCTGCGCGAGCAGGCCGACCAGGGGCGGCATGACGATCACCAGCACCTGCGGGGCCAGCAGATCCGTCACCCGCTTCGCCACCATGTCGCCTGTCATGACACGGAAGATTACGCGATCATGCCGGTGCTCACTTCTCACGCCGCCAGAACTTGCCCGTCTCCAGGTCGAGGTAGTAGACCCGGCTGCTCCGGTAGCCGCGGACCTGAAAAATGCCCTGCTTCGACCAGCCGAGACCGACGTCGATGAAGTCGTCCCCGGGGAACCTGGGCGTCACCCTGGACACACGCTCGCCGGTGCGCGGGTCGAAGGTCTCCACACGGCCGTCATCTCCTCGGATGACCACGAACCGACGTCCATCCGGCCGGAGGTTGTAGGTGTCGTCGGGGGCGTCGTCCCGGACCTTCGTGGAGGACAGGCGCATCTGCGTCTTCCCCCGGCTGTCGAGCACGAGCACCTGAGACGCCGTCGTGACCACGCTCCCGCTCGCGCTCAGCACATGGACCCGCCGGGCGCCGGGGACCGACACCGTGGTCCAGGTCTTGGTGTCGGTGATCTGCGTGCCGTCCTCGGTGAGTGCGACGTACCTGCTCTGGCCCGCGAACGTGGGCGTGGGCACCACCTGGGTGTCGGGCATCCTGCCGGTGAGGTGGCGGATGCCCTTGGCGTCCTGGTACGTCATGCGGCGGGTGCGCCGGTCCAGGCAGACGACCGCCCGGCCGTCAGCGCTGATCGCGAACGGGGCCCGCTGAGGTGCTCCGCCCTTCCTGATGACGTACGTCGCGGCCTGCGGAAACGGCTCCCCGTTCACCAGCCAGTACCGACAGGGGTCTTCCACCTGGTCGAACCACGGACAACTGGGCGCCTGGTATTTGGCCACCATGGAGAACTCGGCGGTGTATTCCGGAAACGGTTGAGGCATCGAGTATTCAGGCAGTTCATGCCGCGGTGGTTGCCCGGGGGTGAGCAGGGCCGCCGACAACACGATCGCGGCACCCGCCTGGAAAACAAGGGAGCGACCGGCTTCACGCTCACCGATATCTCGGCGGAAATCCCGGGCCTCCGCTGGCTGCCGGCCGACAAGGCGAACGAGGAACTCCCGGCGGTCACCGTGGCGCCCGGCGAAGCTGAAACCTTGAAACGGCGCATCGTCGTCACCGACTGCGCGGCGGTGCCCCACGATCCCCGGCCGGTGCGCTTCACTTACCGAACCTGGGCGGGCACGAGTTCCGCGGAGGTGACGTGGGATTCATGGCGGCTCAACGGACCCGAGAAGAGCGTTCCCGTGGCCTGGCAACGGTGGCTCAGCGGTGATGCCTGCAATGAGGCGGTGAACTCGGAATGGCCCTGACGGGCAACCCGTCCGCCGGCGGCGGCACGCCGGGAATGCCGCCCGTCACGACGATCGCCCTCGGGTTCGTCGTGGTCTTCGGCGCGCTCCGTTTCAACGGCTTCGACCTGCTGTTCGACCCCGTCGGATGGGGAATGTGCGCGGCCGGGGCGTCTCGGCTGCAGCGCTCCCCGGAAGGCCCCTTCGCACGGGCCGAAGCCGCCGCCATGGTCATGATCTTCGTCTCGCTCGCCGCCCTGCTCTCACCCAGCCCGGGCGCGGGCCGCGGGGTGACGGAGTCCGCCGCCGAGCACGTGATCGAGGTCGTCGACACCCTGGGCTCCCTGATCGCCCTCTGGCTGGTCGTCGAGGCGGTCGTCCGACGGCTCCGCTCCTGCGGGAAGACCTCCAGGGCCGCCCGGCTCGACGTGCTGCGCTGGGCCGTGGCAGGCCTGGGCGCACTCGCCCTGCCGGCCGGGTACGGCTACGCGATCCCCGGCCCGGCCACGGCCATCGCCTGGTTCACGGCCCTCGTGGTGCTGATCGTCATGCTGATCCGCTCGGCGCGTCTGCCCTGCCTCTCCCCCGGAGGGAAACCCGTCGCGAGCTAGGCGGGCGCATGGCCGGACCGCCGTCAGAAGAGGGTCAGCGGCTCGTTCGGCATCGGCTCGGGAAGGGGGTCGAGCTCGGGCACGCGGGCGCGTACCTCGTCGTGGAAGCGGCGTGCCAGCGTGAGCGCGTCGGCGTTGTCGGGGGTGTGGATGAAGACGGTCGGCGAGCGCCCCTCGCGCAGCCAGCCGGCGACGGTGCCGACCCACGGCCGCCAGCCCTCCACCGTGCGCTCCGTGGCGTCGCGTCCCAGGTAGCGGACGATCGGGTGGGCGGTGAGGGCGCGCGTGCGGCGCGGCACCCGGGGCTTCTTGGTCCACGCGTCGCGCTCGGCGTCGCTGGTCGGCGGGTGGGTGAAGAAGGCGGTGGTGTCGAACGGGACCCATTCGGCCTCGACGCCCGCGAGCACCCGCTCCAGCAGCCGCGCGGACCGCTCCTCCTCGAAGAACGCCCGGTGGCGGACCTCGACGGCGTACCGGTGGGAGGAGGGCAGGCGCCCGAGGAAGGCCGCCAGCGCGCCGAGGTCGCCCGGCCCGAACGAGCCCGGCAGCTGCACCCACAGAGCATGCGTACGCGGGCCGAGCGGCTCCATGGCCGCCAGGAACGCGCGCACCTGCTCGTCGACGTCGACGAGGCGGCGTTCGTGAGTGATCGGCTTGGGCAGTTTGACCACGAAGCGGAAATCCGGGTCGGTCTGGGCGGCCCACGACTCCACCGCGCTCCTCGTCGGAGTCGCGTAGAACGTGGTGTTGCCCTCCACCGCGTTGCACCAGGTCGCATAGGCGCGCAGGCGCTCCCCGGGCGGGAGCGGGTGCGGCAGGAGCCGGCCCTGCCACGACGCGTGCGTCCACATCGCGCATCCCACATGAAGCCGCATGGACCCGACGGTATCGGAGCTCCCCGACATCGGAGCCCGCCGGCTCCACGGCATAGGGTGGCCCCATGGGCATGGTCGGGACGGTCGGGCTGGTGTTGCACCCGGAGCGCGACTCGAAGAAGGCGATAGACACCATCCTGAACTGGGCGGCGGGCAAGGGCGCCACCGTGCTGGGGCTGCCCGAGGAGGTGGGGCGGATCCACTGCAGCGCCGTGCCGGTCGACGCCGACGCGCTCGTCGAGCGGGCCGACCTGCTGGTCGGGCTCGGCGGGGACGGGACGATGCTGCGCACCATGCGGCTGCTCGCCGGACGGCCCACTCCCATCCTCGGCGTCAATCTCGGGCGGCTCGGGTTCCTCGCGGAGATCGACGTGGACGAGCTGGGCGACACGTTGTCGGCCATCGACGGGCACCGGTACACGATCGAGCCGCGCATGGCGATCAGGAGCCGGGTCGGCGACACGGAGGTCACCGCGTTCAACGACATCGCGCTGGTGCGGATCCCCGGCGAAGGGCTGGGGGCCGTGGCGGTGACCCCGGCCGGGAGCGATTTCGTGCGGTACGCGGCGGACGCGGTGATCGTGGCGACGTCCACCGGATCGACCGCCTACAGCTTCTCCGCCGGAGGGCCCATCGTGTCGCCGCGGGTGGAGGCGGTGCTCGTCGTGCCCGCCGCGGCGCACTCCGCGTTCAACCGGGCTCTGGTGTTGCCCGCGGACGAGGAGGTGACGCTGGAGGTGCTGCCTTCCAGCGGGCGGTTGGCGGTGGAGGTCGACGGGGCCGTGGCCGGGCATCTGTGCCCGGGCGACCGCATCACGGTGTCCGCGTGGCCAGGCGCGGCGAAGGTGGTGCGGGTCGGCACCACGTTCTACGAACGGGCCCGGCGGAAGCTCCGGGTGGGCGG
The DNA here is from genome assembly GCF_008065375.1 of Nonomuraea sp. SYSU D8015. Classification (GTDB taxonomy): domain Bacteria; phylum Actinomycetota; class Actinomycetes; order Streptosporangiales; family Streptosporangiaceae; genus Nonomuraea. The sequence goes on along the minus strand of NZ_VJYI01000015.1, from coordinate 235,788 downwards.
CAGCGCCGCGATCGACTGACGGGCCCACGTTGGAACCCCCCGACTCCACCGGTTGTGCCCGGCCCACCTGCTGATGGCCTCCCCGGCGCTTCCCGGCCGGTTGATCGCATTCCCTGGAGCCGGTCCACTGGATGCTCGTGTGCTCGGCGGCCGACGCGCCGACGCCGGGCCTCAGGTGTCCGCGCGGCGACGGCGGCGGCCCGGAGGCCGGTCGGTGGGGGGCTCGTCCGGGGCAGGTCCGGCGGGGGACGCCAGTGGGCCCCGGCCCGCGTGGTCGACGGGACGGCCCGATGGGCCGCCGGGGCGGCGCACGGCCGGGGTGAAGAAGCCGCCTTCCGGCGTGGCGGATTCGCGCCGATCCATGACCGGCCCCAGGTCGCGGGCCGGTTCGGGGTGGCGGCGGCCGCGGCCGGTGACCAAGCCGTCGTGGTCGGAGCGGGAGAAGAAGCCGTCGTCCGTGTCGTCGGAGCGCGAGAAGAAGTCGTCGTCGGCGTCGGCCGGGCGGGAGAAGAAGTCCTCCTCGGCGCCGTCCCGGCGGGACAAGAAGTCCTCCCCGGCCTCCTCACCGCCTTCAGCCGTCTCGAAGCGGCGGGAGCGGCGGGAGGCGGACAGGGCCGCGAGGGCGGTGGTGATGGGGACGGCTGAGATGAGGCCGAGCGTGCCGGCGATGCTGCGGACGATCTCCTGCGCGACGACCGGCGTCGTCAGCACGTCCCCCAGCGGCTGGGACCCGATGCTGAACAGCAGCAGCAACGGCAGCGACGCCCCCGCGTACGCCAGGATGATCGTGTTGATGACGGACGCGATGTGCGCCCGCCCGATCCGGCCGGCCGCCTTGTAAAGGCGGGCGAACCCGTACGAGGGGTTGGCCTGCGCCAGCTCGGCCACCGTCACCGCCTGCGTGACCGTGACGTCGTCGAGCACGCCCAGCGCGCCGATGATGATCCCGGCCAGCAGCAACCCCTGCGTGTCGATGGGCAGGCTCATGCCCACGACCACGGAGGCGTCGTCGGTGACGCCGTTGAGCTGCGCGAGCCCCAGCGCCCCGTACGCCAGCCCGCCGGTGAGCGCCAGGCTGGCCAGCGTGCCGAGCACGGCCATAGACGTGGTCGGCGAGAAGCCGTGCGTGAGATAGAGCACGGTCAGCATGATCGCCGCCGCCCCGACGATGGCCACCAGCAGGGGCGGCTTGCCCTCGAGGAGCCCGGGGATGACGAACGTCAGCAGCAGCCCGAACGTGACCGCCAGGCCCACGAGCGCGGTGACGCCGCGCCACCGCCCGAAGGCGATCACCGCCAGCACGAACGCCGCCCCGAACAGCCACAGCGGCACCGCCCGGTCGTGATCGGAGATCTGGTAGGCCCCGTCCGCGTCACGCAGCAGGATGACGTCGTCGCCCGGGGCGAAGCGCTGCGCGCCGGGGCCGCTCGGCAGGCGGAGCGTGACGTCCTTGTTCACATCGGGCCCCGCGCCGACCTTGACCGTGGCGTTCCCGCAGGTGGCGGGGTCGGATCGAGGCGCGCCCTCCGCGGCCGGCGGGCAGGTCTTGAGCGTGACGCTGGTGACCGTTCCGGTGAGCCGCTGAACCCCGGCCTGCGGCGGGCCGGCGTCCGGCCCGTCCGGCCAGAGCCACAGCAGGCCGGCCAGTGTGACGATCGCCAGCGGCACCAGCACGGCCAGGGTGGCGACGAGCGTGCGTCGCGAAGTGGGGACGGCGGTGCCGTGCGCGTGATGTGCGCCCATCGACGTGAAGGTCCTCCTCGGCTGACGAATAGTGACAGTACTGCACCTGGAAGGTCAGGGTAGGCGTAAAAGCATGACATGGCTGGTCGGCACCTCCGGGTGGCAGTACAAGGACTGGCGGGGGGTGCTGTATCCGGCGGGGGTGCCGCAGCGGCTCTGGCTGGAGGTGTACGCCCGCGAGTTCCCCACCGTCGAGAGCAACAACGCCTTCTACCGGCTGCCGACGCCCGAGACGTTCGGCGCCTGGCGGGAGCGCACGCCCGACGGGTTCGTGATGGCGGTCAAGGCCAGCAGGTTCCTGACCCACATCAAGCGGCTGGACGAGCCGGAGGAGCCGGTCCGGAGGCTCATGGGCGCCGTTTCCGCGCTGAAGGAGAAGCTCGGCCCGATCCTGCTGCAGCTGCCGCCGACGCTCAGGGCCGAGCCCGGCCGGCTCGACCGGTGCCTGAGGTGCTTCCCGCGCGACGTGCGGGTGGCCGTCGAACCGCGGCACGACTCCTGGTGGACCGACGAGGTGCAGGACGTCCTTCTGACCCACGGGGCGGCCCTGTGCTGGGCGGACCGGCTGGGCCGGCCGCGGAATCCGCTCTGGCGCACGGCCGGATGGGGGTACGTGCGCATGCACCAGGGCCGGGCGGGCGTCGAGTACGGCGACACCTCGCTGCGCACCTGGGTGCGGCGGGTGCGCGAGGCGGGCTGGGAGGACGTCTACGTGTACTTCAACAACGACGTGGGAGGGGCGGCGGTCCGCAACGCGCGGCGATTCGCCCGGCTCGGCTAGAGGAAGGACCGGTCGTAGGGCGGGCGGCAGGGCTCGCCCCGGACGTCACGCGTCAGCTCCACCTTCAGCCGCACCTCGGCGGCGCCCGCGCCGGGGTAGAGCGGCAGGCAGCGGCCGCCCGCGATCAGCGTGCGGCGGCCGATGGAGGTGGTGAGCAGCGACAGCTCCTCGTACGTGGCGGGCTCGGCCAGGCGCAGCAGCCACGCCCCCGTCCGGGTCCGGCTGCGGGTGCCCGCCAGCGCGTAGTAGTCGAGGACGTTCTCGCTGGCCGAGATGACCGCCCGCATGGTGAACCGGCGGCCCTCGACCGTGAAGAGCTCGGCCGACGGCGCCTTGTAGATCGAGTGCACGTAACCGATCATGAAGCCGCCGGAGCCGACCGGCAGGCCGTTCACGGTGAGGCGCCCGGCCCCGTCGCCGGAGCCGAGCGCCATCGCCGCCAGGACCGCGAGGACGAGCCTGATCAGGCCTTTTCCTTGTAGTAGCGGGCCGCGCCCGGGTGCAGCTCGACAGGGGCCACCTGCTGGCCCAGCTTCGCGTCGAGCTTCTTGGCCTCCGGGTGCACGGCCGACAGCTCGGTCTTCTTCTCGAAGAGGGTCTTGGTGATGTCGTAGGCGAGCTGCTCGCTCATCTTGTCCGGCACCAGCAGCACGTTCGCGATGCCGACCGTCTTGACGGTGCCGTCCAGCTTGTAGGTGGACATGTCGACGTCGAGCCCGACGTACTGCTGCCCGTACGTGGACTGCATCTTCGCCAGGACGTCGGCCGTGTCGAGCAGCTTCATGTCGGGCTTGCTGGATGCCAGGTCGGTGATGCCCGCGGTGGGCAGCCCGCCGACCCAGAAGAACGCGTCGATCGTTCCGTCCTTGGCGGCCTGCACCGACTCGTTGATCGACAGCTGCTGCTTGGTGATGTCGGTGTCGGGGTTGAGTCCGGCCGCCTCCAGCATGCGCCGGGCCACGACCTGGGTGCCGGAGTTCGCCGGGCCGAGCGAGACGCGCTTGCCCTTCAGATCGGCGACCTTGGTGGCCTCGACGCCCGGGGCGACCACGACGTGCGTGTAGTTGTCGTAGATGCGGGCGATCGCCTTGACCGGCTGCTTGGCGGTGAAGGTGTCCTTGCCGTTGACCGCGTCGGCCGCGGTGTCGGCCTGGGAGAAGCCGATGTCGGCCTTGCCCTCGGCCAGCAGCTTGATGTTCTCGACGGAGGCCGAGGTGACCGACGCGGTGGCCCGCGTGTTGGCGATGTTCGCCGACAGCTGCTTGGCCAGGCCGCCGCCGTACACGTAGTAGACGCCCGTCGTGCCGCCCGTGGCGATCGACAGCCGGTTGCCCGAGCCGCCGCCGCTTCCGCCGCCGCCGCAGCCCGCCACGGTCAGGGCTGCTGCGGCGACTATCGCAAAGATCCGCTTCACGCTGGGTCCCTTCTCCTTCTTCTGACGAGATGCAGGGCGGCGGCCACGGCCAGCACGGCCAGGCCGGCGACGATGGGGACGGGTTCGAGGAACAGCAGCAGCACCGCGGCCGCCGCCGCGAGCAGCCGCTCCGGCACGCCGGTCAGCCCGCCCGTGGCCATGGCGAGGGCGGCCACCGCGACCGCCGAGACCGCCGCCATCAGCAGCACGGTCCCGATGGGCCCCTGCCCGAGCAGCGCCTGGCCGTTCGGCGTCAGCACGAACGCGAACGGCACCAGGAACGCCGGCAGGGTGTACCGCCAGGTCATCATCATGGTCCGGTACGTGTTGCCGCCCGTGATGGCGGCCGCCGCGACCGCGGACAGCGCCGTGGGCGGGCTCACCTCCGACAGCACCGCGTAGTAGAAGACGAACATGTACGCCTCGGCCTGCGTGACGCCCAGCTTCAAAAGCGCCGGGCCGATGATCACCGCGGCGATGATGAAGCTCGCGGTCACCGGCACGGCCAGGCCCAGCACCATGACGGCGATGGCGGCCATGACCGCCGTGATGATCAGGCTGCCCGCGCCGATGTCCACGATGATGTCGGCGAGGCTCTGCCCGAGCCCGGTCAGCGTGATGGCGCCGACGATGATGCCCGCCGCCGCGCACACCGCGGTCACCGGCAGCACCTCCAGCGTGCCCTTGGCCAGCGCCTGCCCGACGCGCTTGGGGGTCATCCGGTTCGCGGGGTCGAGGAACGACAGCGCGAAGGCCACGGCGGTGGCGATCACCACGGACTGGAACGCCGACCGGTCCAGCGCCATCAGCACGATGATGAGGATGAGCGAGCTGAAGTGGTAGCCGAAGCGCAGCAGCAACCGCCCGGCCTTGGGGGCGTCCACCTGCACGGCGTGGGTGCCGAAGCGGCGCGAGTCGATCTCGATGGCGAGGAAGATGCCCAGGTAGTACAGGATCGTGGGGATCGTCGCGTAGAGCAGCACCTCGAGGTAGCTGACATTGAGGTACTCGGCGATGATGAACGCCGCCGCGCCCAGCGTGGGCGGGGAGAGGATCGCGCCGATGCCGCCGGCCGCCAGGATGCCGCCCGCGGGCTCCCGCGGATAGCCGGCCCGCCGCAGCACGGGCCAGGCGACGCTGCCGAGGCTGACCGTGGTGGCCACGCCGGAGCCCGACACGGTGCCGAGCAGGAAGCCGGCCAGGGTGACGGTACGGCCGGGGGCGGCGCGCGACTGGCGGAAGGCGGCGAAGCTGAGGTCGATGAAGAACCGGCTCGCGCCCGAGAACTCCAGCACGGCGCCGTAGATCGTGAACAGGATGATGTAGCTCGCGGCGACCTGCATCGGGACGCCGAAGAAGCCCTCCGTGCCGGTGTAGAGCTGCGCCACGATCTGCTCGAGGTCGAAGCCGCGATGGCCGATCGTCCAGTCAATCGGCAGATACGACCCGTAATAGGTATAAATCAGGAAAACTATGCAGATGATGGCCAGCGACCATCCGACGGTGCGCCGTACCGCCTCCAGCAGCAGCACCGTCAACACCAGGCCGGCCACGACGTCCAGGTCCGTCAGCGCGGCACCCGAGCCCCGGTCGCGGAACCCGTCCATGTCGAGCAGCGGATAGACCAGCACGGCGAGGGCGGCGGCCGCCAGCAGCCAGTCGGCCACGGTCGGCCACTCGGCGCGCCGCGTCCCCTCCGGATGCACCACCGCCCGTGACACCCCGGCCAGCGGGTCGGGCCGCTCCTCCTCCGCCGGCGGAACCGCCCGCCCGTCCACCGTCGTCCCGGCCGCCCGGTCGTCCAGCGCAGTCACGGCCGCCCGGTCGCCCGGCGCCGTCCCGGCCGGCGGGCCCGACTCGTCGCCCGCGGGCACGGGCGCCGCGGCGTCCCGGGCCTTCTTCCAGGCGGGGCGGCGGCGCAGCAGCCGGTCCAGCCCGGCCGGCACGCCCGAGCGGTAACACAGGAACACCAGGGGCAGCGCCACCGCCAGGAACGTCATCCGATGCTGGAGCGCCTCGACCGGCCGGAACACCACCACCAGCGAGTAGGCCGACAGCAGGCCGCCCACGATCCACACGCCGAGCCGGAGCCCGCCGCCCAGATGCCGAGCCGGGCGTTCCTGCTCGTGAGCGGAAACCAGCTCGGCCTCACGATCGCTCAGCTCGGTCAAGACGTCCTCCCCCGACACGGCGTTGCAGGGACTTTACGAGGCGTTTCCACGATCAGGGAAGACTCTGTTACCTGATTGTCAGATCAAAGGTCGCGCCTCGGCCGCCAGCCGCTCGATCGGCACCTCCCCCGCCTGGCTCCCGTCGCGCAGCCGTACCGCGGGCAGCCCGCTCGCCACCTCGCGCGGCCCGACGACGAGCTGGTACGGCACCAGCCGGTGCGCCCTGATCCTGGCCCCGAGACTCCCCCGGTCGGCGGGCGCCAGCTCCGCCCGCAGCCCGGCGGCCACGCAGCGCCGCAGCAGGTCCTCGGCGGCCGGCAGCTCGGCGTCCGACAGCGGCAGCACCACCGCCTGCACGGGCGCCAGCCACGCGGGGAACGCGCCTCCGTGCACCTCGATGAGGTGCGCGACCAGGCGTTCGAGGCCGCCGACGACGCTGCGGTGGACCATGGCCGGGCGGTGGCCGCCGACGTAGCCCAGGTCGAAGCGCTCGGGCATGTAAAGATCCACCTGGACGGTCGACAGGGTGGACTCACGCCCGGCGGGGTCGGCGATCTGGATGTCGATCTTCGGCCCGTAGAAGGCGCTCTCGCCGCGCTCCTCCTCGTAGGGCTGGCCGCGCTCCTTGAGCACCTCGCGCAGCACGGCCTCGGAGCGGGCCCACATGACGGGGTCGTCGACGAACTTGTCCCCGTCGCCGCGCAGCGACAGCCGGTAGCGCGCGGCCCGGATGCCGAGCCGGGCGTGCGCGGCCTCGATCAGGTCGAGCGCGGCCGACACCTCGGCGGCGGCCTGCTCAGGGGCGCAGAACACGTGGCCGTCGTTGAGGGAGATGGAGCGCACCCTGGTCAGCCCGCCCAGGACGCCGGACAGCTCGGAACGGTATTGCCCGCCCAGCTCGGCCAGGCGCAGCGGCAGCTCGCGGTGACTCCTCTGGCGCCGGCGGTAGATGAGCGCGTGGTGCGGGCACAGGCTGGGGCGCAGGACGAACTCCTCGCCTCCCACGTTCATGGGCGGGAACATGTCGTCCGCATAGTGGGACCAATGCCCGGAGCGCTCGTAGAGCTCCCGTTTCCCGAGCACCGGCGAGTTGACGTGCTGGTAGCCGTTGCGGCGCTCCAGTTCGTGGACATAGTCCTCGATGGCCTTGCGCATGGCCGCCCCGGCGGGCAGCCAGTAGGGCAGGCCGGAGCCGATCAACGGGTCGGTGTCGAAGATGCCCAGCTCACGGCCGAGCCTGCGGTGGTCGTTCATGATGATCCTTTCCAGGGAAAGGGCGAACGACCAGCTGTCCCGGGCGTTCGCCCGGGAAGCGTGGAATCAGCGCGCCGGGACGAGGTCCGGCGTCGTCGTGACGAAGACGTGGGCGCGCTGCATGTCCTCAACCGTAGCATCGGTGACCTCGCACCCGCTGGTGAAAAAAACCTTCAAGAAGACCTCAAGGTTTGGCAAATGGTATATAAAGGCTCCGTGGCCGAGATCACTCTGGACGTCTGCCAGCTGCAGGCGTTCGCCGAGGTCGGCTACCAGGCGGCGGGCGGCGGCGACGCGCACGGGGCGATGGCCGCGCTGCGCCGGGTGGTCCCGCTCGACGCCTACGAGTTCGTCGCGTTCGATCCGGCGACGGGCCGCCACCACAGCGTGGTGTCCGACGGGCACCGGCGCATCGACCGGGACGCCGCCGAGGAATACGCCGGCCTCGACGCCTACCGCAGGGCGTTGTCCACCCGGGCGCCCGTGAGCATGCCGGAGCCGGGCACCGAGCGCTACTTCCGCCGCCACCTGGCGCCCTACGGGTGGCGGGCCGGGCTGACGGCTCCGCTGTTCCTGGCCGAGGGCCGCTACACGGGCCTGCTGCACCTGGCGTCCCGGGATGCCTTCCCCCGGCTCACCGGGGCCCTTGTGGCGGCGGTGAGCCCGATGCTCGCCCATCTCACCGACCTGACCAGGTGCGTGATCGACCCCGTGGGGCTGCCTCCCGACTTCCGCGCCGTGGCCTTCGACCGGGTCGGCGTGCGCCGCGAGGTGCCAGGGCGTGAGGTGTCGGCCGCCCTCTGGGACGACCCGGCCGTGGCGGCGTACGCCCGGGCGTTCATCGACTCGCGCGAGCTGAGCAGGCACGGGCTGTGGCTCGACGGCGACGGGCGCTGGCACGAGTTACGGCTGCTCCGGGCCGGCGTCGGGTTCCAGGGGGCGCTGCAGGGGGCCGTGGCGGCGGAACGGCCGTGCGCGCTGCCGTACGACCTGACCGGCAGGGAGGTGGACGTGCTCACGAGGGTCGCGGCGGGCGACTCCAACCCGCAGATCGCCGCCGCGCTCGTGCTCAGCGTCCGCACGGTGACCACCCACCTGGAGCACATCTTCGCCAAGCTGGGCTGCGACAGCCGCACCCGCCTCACCACCAAGGCCCTCGCCGAGGGCCTGTGCCGCCTGGACGTCTAGACCGCCACGGCCGGGAGGTCGGCCTGCAGGAGCTCGAACCAGACCGTCGTCGAGCCGGCCTCGCGGGTGAAGCCCCAGCGGTGGCTGAGCGCCTCGATCAGCGGCAGGCCGCGCCCGCTGGTGGACTGCGCGCTCGTACGGCACACGCACGGCGGCCCGTCGGAGCCGGCGTCCGACACGCACACCCGCACCGCGGCCTCCGAGCTCGTCACGGTCACCGTGAACGAGCCGCCCACGCCGGACCGGGTGTGCAAAATCGCGTTGGTGGCCAGCTCGCTGGTGAGCAGGACCACGTCGTCGTAGAGGGGGTGATCGCGGCCGAGCGCGGCCGTCACGATCCCCCTGGCCCGTGACACCTGGGAGGGAACCCCCGGCAGCCGAGCCATGAGCCCGCCCGAGCCGATTGGGTCGCCCCCATTGACACGATGAGAATCCAGCGGCGCCACAGCGACCTCCCCCATAGTCGGGCCCCAACCTCAACGCTGCGTTATGAGACGCCCGGGTGGAGGCCATCGGACTATCGCAAAAAGGTAGGAATGCCCTTTCCCAAGGTCGCCTGCACGAGCGCCGGCGGCGACCGAGTACGCTGCGATCGACGAGTCGTCTAGGCCCGCAGGGGAAGCGTCGAGGCCCGTGGGGCAGCGGAGGAGGTCGCGTGAGCAGCCTGGAGGCCGTCTGGGTGCAGCCGTACGACCTGCCGGGGGCGGCGGTCGTGACCGGGGTCTTCGACATCCTGCACGTGGGGCACGTGCGCTATCTGGGCGCGGTGGCGGCCCGCGGGCGGCCGCTCGTCGTCGGCGTCGAGGACGACCCCCGCGTGCGCGCCTGGAAGGGCCCGAGCCGCCCGCTCAACCCGGCGGCCGAGCGTGCCGAGGTCCTGGCCGCGCTCCGCTTCGTCACCGGCGTCTTCATCGTCACGGGCCCGTCCGAGGCCCACGGCCCGGAGGACTACATCGACCTGCTCGCCCCGATGCGTCCCGGCGCGCTCGCGCACACGGCGGGCGACCCGCACGCGGGCGCCCGCGCCGCCGCGGCCGCGATCCTGGGCGCCGAGTGCTGGGAGCTGGAGGCCATCCCGGGCCGCTCCACGACCCGGATCGTGAACGCCGCCGGCAAGGGCTGACCCCGGCCGCAGGCTCCCCTCAAGAGCTGTCTCCACGGGGAATTCTCGCCTATGCCCGTTGGCTGTCACTGAGCGGAAGCGGTCACGGGGAGCGTGCGAGATGAAGGGGCTTGCGGCGAGCAGGACCTCGGCCGAGATGAACGGGTGCCGGAGCGCGTCGTGGACGTTGGCGCGAGACCTCGGCTCGGTGCGCGCGGCGCGCCGGCTGACCCGGGCGACGCTGGCCGAGTGGGATCTGCAGGATCCGGTGGAGGTCGCCGAGTTGCTGGTCAGCGAGTTGGTCGGCAACGCGCTGAAGCATGCGCGCGGGCAGGTTCGCCTGAGTCTGTCCGTCGTGGACGGCTTGGTGCGGTGCGAGGTCGAGGACGAGGACCCGAGGCTGCCGCGGCTGTGCGACGCCGCCGTCGATGACGAGAGCGGGCGCGGGCTGTTCCTGGTCGACACGCTGTCCAGCCGCTGGGACGCGGTTCCCACGGCCGGCGGCAAGGTCGTCCGGTTCGACCTTCCCGCGTACGCGGCCGCCGGCACCACACCCCTGGACGTGCCGGCGGCGCTGGCCGCCTGACCCGGGCCACCCGCAGATCTCCCCTCGGTGAACGCTGACCGCCGCCTCTCCGCCGTCCGGCCCCGCGCGTCGAACAGCGCGCCGGGCGGGGCGCTCTTCGACCCGCCGGGCGGGGCGCCGCCGGGCAGCACGAGCAGCCCGGACAGGACGACATGGCGCCCGTGTAGAGGCCCAGCCGGTGGTCCCCCGGCCAGGTCCGGCAGCCTGGCGCGGGCCACGGGGACCAGCAGCATCTGTCCGGCGGTCAGCAGCACGACGATGGCCGGCGACGGCAGCAGACCGCCGGCCGCGCGCACGGGCGGCAGCAGCCCGGCGGCGACCGCGCCGGTGGCCATGAGCCCCAGGCCGGTCAGCAGCGCGCCGCGCAGGGACAGCCGGCGCGCGGCCCACCCGGACAGCGGGATCTGCGCGGCGACGACCAGCGCCCAGGAGAGGGCGAACAACCGGCCGAGCGCACCCTGCGTGCCCGTGGCCCGCTCGACCTCGACGGGCAGGCATCACGAACAGCCGCTGCCGGCTGGACGTGCGCAGGCCCAGGATCAGGCCGACGAGCCGGCCGGCCAGCGCCGGCGAGCCGGTCCGGTGGGCGGGCAGGTCAAGCGGCGCCCGCCCGAGGACCGCCTGCCGTCGCTGCGCCGGCCGTGCTCGATGCCGCTGGGCGGGGCCGGGTGAGCTCCGGGACGGCGGCGAGCAGCTCGCGGGTGTAGTCGTGCGCGGGCGCGTCCCACACCTGGCGGACGGGTCCGGTCTCGACGATCCGGCCGTGGCGCAGCACCGCGACGCGGTCGGCCACGTGCCGGACGAGGGCGAGGTCGTGGCCGATGAACAGCTGGCCGAGCCCGAGGTCGTCCCGCAGGTCGGCGAGGAGGTTGACGATCCCGGCCCGTACGGACGGGTCCAGCGCGGACACGGGCTCGTCCAGGACGAGCAGCCGGGGCTCGCAGGCCAGGGCGCGGGCGATGCCGACGCGCTGGCACTGGCCGCCGGACAGCTCGTACGGCCGGCGCCGGGCCAGGGCGCCGTCCAGGCGCACCAGGTCGAGCAGCTCGGCGACGCGGGCCGGGCCGGTCAGCGGGTCCCAGCGGCCCTGGACGCGCAGGGGTTCGGCGATGGCGTCCGACACGCGCAGGCGCGGGCTGAGCGAGCCGTAGGGGTCCTGGAAGACGGGCTGCAGCGCAGGCCGCAGCGGGCGCAGGGCCCGCTCGTCGAGCGTGGTGAGCTCGCGGCCCTCGAAGCGCACCGAGCCGCTCTCGGGCCTGCGCAGCATGAGGACGGCGGCGGCGATGCTGGACTTCCCGGAGCCCGAGCCGCCGACCAGGGCGAGCGTCTCGCCGGCGGCCAGGGCGAACGAGACGCCGTCCACCGCGAGGACGGGCGGCGTGCGGCGGCCGCGCGCCGGGTAGCGCACGACGAGATCGTGCACCTCCAGGAGGGGCGGCGTCACCGGGGACTCCCGGACCGGCTCGGACGGCGTCATACGGGGCTCCTCCCTCATCGGGACTCCCGGACCGGCCTCGGACGGCGTCATGCGGGGCTCATCCGTCATCGGACCTCCCGGACCGGCCTCAGACGCGTCATACAAGACTCCTCCGTCATCGCGACTCCTGGACCGGCTCGGACGGCGTCATGCGGGCTCCTGGAGTGGCCTGGAACAGGTCGGTGACCGGGTCCGGCAGCTCGCCGAGCCGGTGGCAGGCGGCCAGGTGCCCGTCGCCGGCCTCGCCGGGCTCGGGCTCGCGGTCCTGGCAGGCGTCGGCGGCGGCCGGGCAGCGGGGCGAGAAGGCGCAGCCGGGCGGGAGCGCGCCGGGGTGCGGCGGCGCGCCGCCGATCACGGGAAGCCGCCGGTCCACCGCCTCACGGCGCGGGAGGGACGCGATGAGGCCGCCGGTGTAGGGGGCTCGCGGATGGCGCAGCACGCGGCCGACCGGGCCGGATTCGACCTGCCGGCCCGCGTACATGACGAGCACGCGATCGGCGTGCCCCGCCGCCACCGCCAGGTCGTGGGTGACCAGCAGCACGGCCAGCCCCGCCTGTTCGCGCAGGTCGGCGAGCATGCGCAGGATCATGGCCTGGACGGCGGAGTCGAGGGCGGTGGTCGGCTCGTCGGCGACGACGAGGGCGGGGTCGTTGACGGTGGCCATGGCGATCACCGCGCGCTGGCGCATCCCGCCGGAGAACTCGTGCGGGTAGGCGCGTGCCCGCCGCGCCGCGTCGGGGATGCCGACCCGGTCCAGTGCGGCCACCGCGTGGTCCCAGGCGGCTCTGCGGCCCAGCCGCCGCACGGAGCGGGCGGCGAGCGCGAGCTGGTCGCCGACGGTGTGGACGGGACTGAGCACCGAGAGCGCGTCCTGCGGCACGAAGGCGACGCGCCGGCCGCGTACCCGCCGATAGACGCGCTGGGGCGCCCCCGCCAGCTCGACTCCCTCCAGGCGCACGCTGCCGGAGACGCGCAGGCCGGGCGGCAGCAGCCCGAGCAGGGCACGCGCGGTGAGCGACTTGCCCGCGCCGGACTCGCCGACGACCGCGAGCATCTCACCGAGGGCCACGTCGAAGGACAGCCCCCGGACGATCTCGGCCGAGTCCGTGGCGACGCGCAGGTCGCGAACGCTCAGCAGCGGCTCGGCACCCGTCGTGCCGGCCGGGTCGGTGCTCGTCATGACGGGCGGCCCTCCGTGCCGTGGAGCGTGGACAGCGAGACGGCCAGCGCGGCCAGCAGCAGGAGCATCGTGGCAGGGGCCAGCGCCGCCCACGGCGCGCGCTCGACGTACGGCAGCGACTCGGCCAGCGTCAGCCCCCACTCCGGAGCGGGCGGCTGGGCGCCCAGGCCGAGAAAGCCGAGCGAGGCCAGGGCCAGGGCGACACCGGGCAGGCGCAGCACCGCGTGCCGGGCGATCGGCCCGGCGACCGCGGGCAGGACGTGACGGGTCAGGATCCAGGAGGGCGGGGAGCCGATGGCGCGCTGGGCCACCAGGTGGGCCGCCGCGCGGGTCTCGGAGACCAGGGCGGCGGTGTGGGCGGAGAGCACGGGCCAGGAGACCAGGGCCACCGCGACGGAGGCGCCCAGTGTGCCGGGGCCGAGCGCCGCCGCGACCAGGATGCCGGCGATCACCGGCGGCACGGCGTTGGCGATCTCGGCGGCGCCCGAGGCGGGCCCCGGCAGGAAGCCGAGGGCCAGGGAGACGACGTACGAGCCCGCGCTGACCAGCGCCGCGACCCCCAGTGTGGCCGCCGCGCCGTGGCCGACCCTGGCCAGCACGTCCCGGCCCAGAGCGTCGGTGCCCAGCGGATGGTCCCAGCTCGGCCCGGCCAGCCTGGCGGCCACGTCGATGGCCAGCGGGTCGAGGAACAGCCCCCAGCCGACGGCCACCGCCAGCACCGCGGCGCAGGCGGCCGGCACCAGGCGGCGCCACCGGCCACCGCCGCCGGCGGCGGGCGCGGGCAGCGACAGCGCGGCGTCGCGCAGCCCGGGGCCGAGCATCCAGCGCCGGCCGGCGGTCGCCAGGGTCCCGGCGAGGACGCCGAGCAGGACGAGGGCGAGCACCGAGCCCTGGAGCAGCGGCAGGTCCTGGGATTCCGCCGCACCCAGCGCGGTCCTGCCGATGCCGGGCACCGCGAACACCGTCTCGACGGCGACCGCTCCGCCCGTCAGCCCGACGGCCACCAGCCCGAACTGGGGCACGAGCGGGGGCAGCGCGCGGCGCAGCGCCGCCCGGGCGATGACGCCGGGCCGGCAGCCGGCCGAGCGCCACAGCCCGACCCAGGGCTCGGCGAACACCGCGGGCAGCGCGTCGTCCACCAGCCGCCCCAGCACCCCGCCCGCCGGGATGCCGAGCGCGAGCGCGGGCAGCACCATGTCCTGCGGGTTCTGCCAGCCGTAGGGCGGCAGCCAGCCGAGCCACACCGACAGCGTCACCAGCAGCAGCGTCGCGATGAGGAACTCGGGCAGCGCGGCCAGCGCGGCGGCCGCGGCCCCCGTGGCGCGACCGCCGCGCAGGGTGCCGCGCGCGCCGCGGACCAGCGTCGGCGCGCACAGCACGCACACCAGCGCCACGGTCACGATCAGCGCAGCGGTCATCAGCGTCAGCGAGACGCCGAGGCCGGACAGGACCGAGGGCAGCACGGGGCCGCCGTCCACCCAGGAGCGGCCGAGGTCGCCGCGCAGGACGCCCGCCAGCCAGCCGCCGAGCAGCGGCACCGGACCGCCGTCCAGGCCCAGCTCGCGCCGGATGGCCTCCAGGACCTCCGGCGTCGGCTCCTGCTCGGCGGAGCGGGCGCGCAGCAGCGACAGGGCCGCGTCGCGGCCGGACAGCCAGGGCAGGAGCCCCACCACGACGATGATCGCGGCGACCGCGACGGTCCGCGCGAGCACGGCGCCGGCGCGCTCGCGCATCGGCGGCGCGATCACTTCAGCCGGGTGTCGAGGGTGATCAGGATCCGCTCGCGCGGGTCCTTCGCCGAGCCCGTCACCGTGGTGGCGTCGCCCTGGATGACGCGCTCGTGCAGCATGGGGATGGCGGCGTCGGTGCGCAGGATCGCCGCCTCGGCCTCGAGGATCGCCGCGCGCCTCGCGGCACCGGCCTCCGTGGCCGCGGCCTTCTTCACCGCCTTGTCGACGCCGTCGTCGCACAGCTTGGCGAGGTTGAAGGAGCCGTCGCAGGTGAAGTCGGCCTGCAGGTACGCCACCGGGTCGCCGGAGTCCAGCATGGTCGCCCGGGAGAGGATGAACGCGTCGAACTCGCCGGCGAGGGCGTCCTCCTCGATGTGGGCGTACTCGCGTACCACGAGCTTGACCGTGAAGCCTGCGGCCTGGAGCTGCTGTTGCAGCACCGAGGCGACCTCGGGCAGCTCCGGCCGGTCGGAGTAGGTGGCCAGGGTGATCCGCGTGCCCTTGGCGTCCGCGGCGGCCGTGCGCTGGGTCAGGGGCTTGCGGCCTTCGGCGGCCCACGGGAGGGCGGGGCCCAGCAGTCCGGCGGCGACGTCGGCGCGGCCCTCGTACACGCCGTTCACCAGTTGCCCGGCGTCGATGGCGGTGCGGGCGGCGGCACGCAGGCCGGCGTCCTTGAACGGGCCTTTCGCGGTGTTGAGGTAGAGCGTGTTGGTGCGGGGCATCGGCACCTCGCTGATCGTCTCCTTCGGCAGGAGCGCGGCCTGCGAGACCGGCACCGCCTCGACGACGTGCGCCTGGCCGCTGCGGATGGCGGCGGCGCGGGCGGTGCCGTCGGGCACGAAGGAGACGTCGATGCCGGCGGCCTTGGCCTTCTCGCCCCAGTAGCCGTCGTAGCGGTCGAGGGTGGCGGTCGTGGTGCCGTTGATCCGGGTCAGCTTGAACGGGCCGCTGCCGGTGCCGACCGGGTTCACCTGGCCGTCCGAGCCGTACGCGCGCTCGGCCAGGATCGACAGCTGCGGCGAGGACAGGCGGTGCGGCACCAGCGGATCGGGCTCTCCGGTGGTCACGACCAGCTTGTCGCCCTCGGCCTTGGCGGTGAGCTCGACGCCGTCGAGGATGCGCGGCTTGGGGGTCGCCTGGCCGGCCCTGGTCAGCGCGTTGGCGGCGACCTGGGCGGTCAGCTTGCTGCCGTCGTGGAAGGTCACGCCCTGGCGGATGGTGAATTCCCAGGTGCGGTCCGAGCTGCGGGACCACGCGGTGGCGAGCGCCGGCTGCGCGTCGCCCTCCTCGTCCAGATTGACCAGGGTCTCGGCGGTGGACCAGCGCGACAGTTTGAAGGCGTCGTCACTGAACGGCGACAGGCCGGAACGCGGCGGCAGGAGCATGGCCACCTTGATCCGCCCGCCGGCGGGGTCCGCGCTCTGCCCGCCCGCCGGAACAGAACACGCGGTCAATGAGAGGGCGCAAACCGCCCCGAGGGCAAGGAAAAAACTACGGTTAAGCACGGATTGTCCAGAGTTGAGGGAATCGGCGATCGAGAGATTAGCACATGAAAACCGTTTCCATCTTCATAGGGACGGCTCTCGACCGCGGTTGATCGCCCTCACGTGCCCAGGTCGGGGACCCTCACCTCCAGGCCCTCGCGCACCGGACGCACGCCGGCCCCCGCCGGGGCCGCCCGGCGGGCCCGGGCCAGGCGCAAGCCCAGCAGCGCGAGCGGGAGCACCGGGACGAGCAGGTAGACGGCCCCGGCCAGCCGCTGGTCGGTGACCAGGTCCGGCGCGGCCGGCGGGGCCGTCAGCAGGAACCAGTCGGCCGCGACCAGCGGTCCACGCAGCAGGAACGCGCCCACGGCCAGCTGCACCACCAGCACGGCGGCCAGCAGCCCGGCGCGGACGGTCCACGAGATCGGGCGCGGCAGCGGGTCCACGCCCGCCACCACCCAGAACACCAGCAACCCGGCACCGAAGAACGCGGAGGCGGTGACCAGACGGGGCACGTGGCCCGCCAGCGACCACTCCAGCCACCCCGTGCGGAACAGCAGCGGGAAGGCCAGCATGTACGCGGCCGGCAGCACGGCCAGGAGACTCAGGCGCCGGACCGGGAACCGGGAGCCGAGGTCGCCGTACTGGGAGGAGGCGGTGGTCGCGCGGGCGGCGAGGGTGAGCGGGGCGCCCAGGCAGAGCAGGACCGGGGCGACGACCGCGAGCACGGTGTGCTGCAGGGCGTGGACCGACGCCATCGCCCGCGCGTAGCCGCCGACGCCGCCGAGCAGGACCAGCGCCATCAGCGCGAGGCCGGCGTACCAGGCGAGCGCGCGACCGGCCGGCCAGGAGGGGACCCGCCGCATGCCTACCAGGTAGCCGATGGCGGGCAGCGCCAAGATCAGCAGGATCATCGGGTCCGGGCGGATCTCGGTGAGCAACGTGGCGGGCGAGACGGGGGCCAGGTCGTACTCCAGCACCCGCATGTCGTGCCCGCCGCCGGCGCCGCCCTCGGGGACCGGTGGCGGGGTGCGTGACAGGCCGACGGCCAGCGCCATGGCCGCCGCCATCACGATCATCTCGCCGGCCGCAAGCCGGGTGAAGACCTGGCGCACGCTCCGGTCGGCGACGCGCGCGACCGTACGGCGCCGGTGGGCCTGGCCGAACAGGGCGAGGATCATCAGGGCGGCGGTCTTGGCCAGCAGGAACCAGCCGTACTCGCTCAGCCAGAGGTCCGAGACGGCGTTGAGGCGCACCCAGGCGGCGGCCAGGCCGGAGACGGCCACCCCCGCGAAACAGCACAGGGCGATGGTGCTGAACCGGGGCAGCACGATCCGCAGATCGTCGGAGCGGCGGAAGTGGACGAGGACCGCGCCCAGCCCGCCGACCCACAGCGACACCGTGACCAGGTGCGCCATCAGGGCCGACAGCGCGATGTCGTGGTCGGCGGCGGAGGCCGCGTGACCCACGGTGGTGGGCGGCAGCATCGCGAACACGGCGATCAGCAGCGGGATCCACAGGGGCAGGCGCGGCACCCGCGTGGCCAGGCCCGCCACGGCGACCACGGCCAGGACCGGCAGCAGGATCCGGGCCTGAGGGATGGTCATGCCGTAGGTCAGCAGGTCGGAAGAGGCGAGCAGGCCCGCGGCGGGCAGTGCGGTGACGTCCGAGACGGTCAGCACGTAGCTCAAAACGATGGCCACCGCCCAGCCGAGCGTCCACCGGCGGGCCGCCCGCACGCAGGCCGCCCTCTCCGGCGAGGCGGCGGGGGCCAGGACGGCGGCCGCCAGCAGCGTCCCCACGGTGGCGACCGCGCACAGGTTGGAGCAGAACCGGACCACCGGCAGGCCCCACTCGGTGAGCGGCCCCGCCGTGGGCAGCCCCGTGATCTCCTGCTGCCCTGCCCCGGCTGACCCCAAGGCGACGACCAGGGCCAGAAGGCCCGCGGCGATCAACGCCGAACCGGCGTAGATCCGCCGGATACGGCTGTCCTGGACAGTGGGCCACGCGAGCCGGACCGGCAGGCTGGCACGCTTACGCATCGGATAAACCTTCGACATGGTCAGGCCGCCCTACTCCACCGCATACCCGGAGATACGCGGCATGGGGCGGAGCGGTTCGCGATGCCATGGGTCTGCTGAACGCCGGCCCCTTGCCCGGCAGTGACCAGGGTCCGGGGACCGGCAGGACGGCGGAGCGGGGCGTGGTGTCTGGACGACGCGCCGGAAAGCCGGCGACGGTGCTGGAGCTGGACAGGGGCGCCGGAGGTCACCGGATTCTGCCGGATCGGCCCGCGCTTCGGCCTGGAGGGCCCGAGAGCAGCACCACGCTCGAAGAACCCTGGGCACGACGACGCCGGCGGGCTTGCGGCAGCCCTCCAGTGAGCTCCAAGAGCGGCCGTCTAGTTTCACGTGCATGCGAAAAGTGAGTGTGGCGCTGGCGGCGCTGCTGGTCCTGACAGGGTGTGCGCGTGAGGCCGCCGACACCACCGCCGAGCCCCCGCGGGGCACGGCCTCCCCGTCCGTGTCGGCCACGGCCGCCGCCACGAGCGGACTGCTGAAGGCGCTGGCCGGGGTCTCCGGCGAGGGGCCCGCCGCCGCGTACCTCGAATACGGCGAACCGGCCTGGTGGCGCGGCCTCGGCGTGAAGGACGGCTCCGGCGACGGCCGCCGCTGGCTGCCCGTGACCTTCTCCGGTCTCGGGAGCCTGGCCGACGCCGCGGCGGTCATGCCGAAGATCACAGGCATGACACCGGAGGCGGCCACGCGGGTGATCTCGATCGGCGTGCCGCCGCGGCAGGCCTTCCGCTTCGACGGCGGCGTCGACCCGGACGCCGTACGGAAGAAGCTGGCCGCCCTCGGCGCCGAACCGCGGCGCATGGGCGGCCACGACGGGCTCTCCTTCTCCCCCGGCGACGAGATCGACGCCTCCCGGATGATCGTCCCCGGGGTGACCAACCAGCTCAACCAAGTCGTGGTGACCGACACCACGGTGGCGACGGCCTCGGCCCCCGGCCCGCTCGCGGCCGTTCTGGATGCGGGATCGTCGTCGCTGGCCGACAGCCCCGGCCACGCCGCCGTGGCCGGCTGCCTCGGCGACGTCGCCACCGCCACGATCATGGCCTCGCCCGCGCCGGGCGCCGTCACGCTGTACGCCGTGGGCCTGCGCCGCCCGGCCGGCCTCGCGGACCGGCCGGTCAACGTGATCTGCGTGCTGCCCACCGCGTCGGCCGCCGCCGAGGTCGAACGGGCGCTGACGACCCGGCTCACCCCGGCGGGGAACATGCGCGACGGCGGGACGTACGGCAAGTACGCATCGGAGATCGCACACGATCAGGTCCGTGCGGGCGGGCACACGGTTCTGAGAGCCGTCCTGACGCTGAGCGACACGGCGGACGTGCTGTTCGTCAATCGCCTGCTGTACCAGGGCGAGCTGCAGACACTGACCGCGGCCGCCTTCTGAGGCTGCTTCACCGGCCCCGCATCCCGAACAGGAACCTGGTCACCCTGGTACGCCGTACGAACACGTCGTAGACCGCCACGGTGAGCACGAGCGACACCGCCACGATCACCAGGTATTCGACCAGGATCGGCGCCTGCCATCCGACCACGAAGTAGGCCACGGCCACGACGATCGGCTGGTGCAGCACGTAGAGGGGAAGCACGGCGGCGGCCAGGTAGGCGTACAGCCGGCGCGGCGGCCGCCCGGCCGGCGCCGCCGGGGAGGGGCGCGGGCGGTCCAGAGCCCCGAGTATCGCGACCAGCCAGCACCATCCGGCCAGGCCGTACAGAGCGCGCACCCCGATCGCGAGCGGGGTCAGGTCCGTGAACGGGTCGGCGCCCGGCACGTCGCCCGCGACGACGAAGCCGGGCACCCCCACCGCCATCAGCACGAGCCCGGCCACGGCGGCGGGCAGGCGATCCCGCCGCATCGCCGCGCGGAAGCCGGGATCGGTGACGAGCACGAACCCGTACAGGAAGAACACCAGGTACGCCCAGCGGCTCCAGCCGCCGAACGCCTCCTCCAGCCCCACGAGCGCGCAGACGACCGCGATGGGCACGCCGAGCAGCAGCAGCGCGCACCGCGGCCGGGCGATGGCGGCCAGCCGGGCGCGGAGGCGGCGGGCGCGCTCGCGCGGCACGTACCGCACCAGCGGCGCGAGCAGGAGGGAGAACGTGAGCAGCAGCACCACAAACCACAGGTGCCCGGTCTCGAAGTAGGCGCCGTCCAGGACGAAGGGGAAGTCGCTCAGATCCAGCCGCACCGTGTAGAACTTCGGCAGGAACGCCAGGTAGGACTCGTGGTAGGCGGGATCGGCCCGCAGCCGCAACCACTGCGGCACCGGGACGATCGTGGCCGTGGCGAACACCAGCGGCACGCCCAGCCGCAGCAATCGCTCCGCGGCGAACCCGCCGGGGCCGCGGCGCCGCATCGAGTGCCACGACCCCAGCCCGGCGATGAGGAAGAGCAGCGGCATGGCCCAGATCACGCACAGCGCCGCGATGTAGAGGGTGATCTCGGTGGTCTCGGCGTTCTTGACGTAGAAGTCGTCGCGCGAGTCGAACACCAGTGACGCGTGGAAGAACACCAGCCCGACCACCACGAGGGCACGCATGGCGTCGAGCTCCGGGCGCCGTTCCTGAACCGCCTGCCGGGACGGCTCGACACGCATGGTCATGATCGGCCTCCTCGAGAACACGCATCAGTGTGAGGCCCCGCTGCGGTTTTCGAAAGACCCGGCCTCAATCCGGCTCAGCACATTCGTGGAATTCGGCGATCCGCTCCCCCATGGTCGGCCGGGATCGGCCCGAGCGGCAGCCATCCGGTCTCCCGTCAGGCGGTGATCAATGTGGCGGCGTGCTCGCCGATCATCATGGCGTCCAGGGCCGTCGGCGCGCGCAGCGCCACCGGGACGATGGACAGGTCGGCGACCCTGAGTCCGCCGACGCCGCGGACGCGGCAGTCCTCGCCGACGACGGCCGACGGGTCGTCCGGTGGTCCCATGGCCGCGCCGCCCAGCAGGGCCAGGCGGCTGAAGGTCATCGCGCGGAGCAGCCCGTCGAGCGCCTCGTCGGAGCCGACCAGTTCGTCGCTCACTTCGTAGAACCGGTCCACGGTGCGGGCGTACGCCTCGTGCTGGGCGATCGACCAGGCGTGGCGGTAGGCGGCACGCATCCGCCCGAGGTCGCCGGGCGCCGTGTAGAAGCCGAGGTCGATCCGCGGAGGGTCGCCCGGAGAGGGGCCGGTGAGCGTGATCGCGCCACGCGAGGCGGGGTTCAGGTCGCCGACCATGATGCTGATCATGACCTCGGTCCCGCCCGGCGGCGGCCCGGCGAACAGGCACAGGTAGAAGCCGTCGTCCGGCTCGTGGCCGGGGATCGCGGCCAGCCGGGCGATCACCTGGGTCACGGGGCTTCCTCCGGGGACGGCGCCGGGTACCGGCAGGGCGGGGATGACCGCGCCGGGCTGGTCGTACAGGTTCCGTCCCACACCGGGCAGGTCGGCGACGACGTCCACCCCGGCTTCCCGCAGGTCGTCGGCGGGGCCGAGGCCCGAGCGCAGCAGCAGGACCGCGCTCAGCGGCGTGCCGGCGCACAGGATCACCTCCCGGGCGGCGATGAACTCGCCGCCCGCCAGCACGCCGGCCGCGCGGCCGTCGCGGACGACGACCCGCTCGACCGGGAGATCGGCGCGGACCGTCAGGTTCGGGCGCGATCGGGCGGGAGCGAGGTGGGTGACCGAGGTCGGCATACGCGCCCCTCCCCTTCGGTTGTGCGGGTACGGGCCGATGCCCGACGCGTCGGGCGCGTTCATGTCGGGGCAGTAGGGATGCCCGGCGGCCCGCACGGCCTCGACCAGGGCGCTCACCGGCGCGATCCACTGCTCGCGCGGGTGGCGGGTGATGGGGACGGGCCCGCTGTCGCCGTGGTGGGGCTGGTCGCCGTACTCCAGGTCGGTCTCGACGCGGCGGTACGACTCCAGCACCCGGTCCCAGCCCCACGCCGGCAGGCCGAGCGCCGCCCAGGCGTGGTAGTCCCTGGCCGGAGCCCGTACCGCGCCCATGCCGTTGACCCGGGCCGACCCGCCGATCACCTTGCCGCGGGCGAGCCCGTCGTCGCGGCCGGCGGTCACCGTGGCGCGCAGCCCCCAGTCGTACTCGGCGTCCTCGACGCCTTCGGGTCCCGCTTCCAGGAGCATCACCTGCCGCGCGGGGTCCTCCGACAACCGGGCGGCCAGCACGCAGCCCGCGGTCCCCGCTCCGACGATCAGGTGGTCGATGTCCATGACGCCACCGTACAAAGGTTGGGGCCGGGATCTCTTGGACGAATCTGACCGGTGCGGCCGGCCTCCGTCCAGAACCTCGCCCGGACCGGTGGCGTCCAATGCCTCGACGGGGACGCACCGAACGGGGACCGGCACATGAGGCGAACGCTTGTCGACGGGGATCCGCAGCGCGTGGGCGGCTACTGGCTCGCGGGACGGCTGGGTGCGGGCGGCCAGGGGGTGGTGTACGAGGCCTACGACGGCGACGGGACGCGGGTTGCGGTCAAGCTGCTGCACGGGCACGCGGCCGGGCAGGTGCGCCGGGAGGTGGCCGCGGCGCAGCGGGTGGCCTCGTTCTGCACGGCGCGCGTGCTGGCGGCCGACCTGGACGCCGACCGGCCGTACATCGTGACGGAGTACGTGCCGGGGGCGAGCCTGCGCGAGGCGGTCGCGGCCGGCCGCCGGTTCGCGGGGGACGAACTGCACCGGCTGGCTACGGCGATCGCCACGGCGGTGGCGGCGATCCACGACGCCGGGGTGGTGCACAGGGACCTGAAGCCGGGCAACGTGCTGCTCGGCCCCGACGGGCCACGGGTGATCGACTTCGGGGTGGCCCGGACCGAGGACATGACGCTGACCGCCAGCGGCGTCGCCGCGGGCACGCCCACCTACATGGCGCCGGAGGTGTTCACCGGCGAGCGGGCGGGCAGGCCCGCCGACATCTTCGCCTGGGGCGCGGTGGTGCTGTTCGCAGCCACGAGCACGGATCCGTTCCACGCCGACGGGCTGGGCGCGGTGATCCACCGGGTGCTGTCGGCCGACCCCGACCTCAGTGTGCTGCCCGATTCGCTGCGGAACCTGGTGGGGGCGGCGCTGGCGAAGGACCCGGCGGCCCGGCCCACGGCGGGCGAGCTGCTGCCTGCCCTGATCAGCGGGGACGGCCGGCGCCTGGACCTGCCGCGGCTGCTGGCCGCGGGCGCCCGCCGGGCAGGCGCGATCGCCTCCGGAGTGAGTGACGACCCGGCGCTGGGGGCGCTGGCCGAAGACTGCTACGCGGGGTTGAGCCCGGGCGGGCGCGAGGCGGCGCGGCAGGTGTTCCTGCGGCTGGTCACCGTGGGAGAGGACGGCGAGCTGCTGCCCCGCCGCGCGCCCCGGGAGGAGTTGGAGGAGCAGGCCGGGGAGGTCCTGGAGGCGTTCGCCTACCTGCTGACCACCGGTGAGGAGATCGCGCTGGCCCGGCCCGCGCTGCCGCAGGCCTGGCCCCGGCTCCGCGGCTGGATCGCCGCCAACCGGGACGGCCTGGCGGTGCACCGGCACATCGCCACCGCGGCGCGGCGCTGGAACGGCCGCGGCCGCAGGGACGGCGACCTGCTGCAGGGCGACGACCTGGACGGCGCGCTGCGGTGGGCGGCCACCGACCGCCGCGACATCACGCTGACCCCGATGGAACGGGACTTCCTGACGGCGGGGGCGGCGCTGGCCCGGCGCAGGGTGCGGCGCGGCAGGCTGGTGACGGTGACGATGGCGGCGCTGCTGGTGGCCGCGCTCGTCGGCGGCGGCCTGGCGGTCTGGCAGGGCCGCCAGATCTCCGTCCAGCGGGACGAGGCCGAGGCACGCCGCCTCGCCGCGGCGGCCGAGGACCTGCGCGCCCTCGACCCGAACCGGGCCATGCTGCTGAGCGTGGCCGCCTGGCGGCTGGCGCCGGTGCCCGAGGCGCGGGCGGCTCTGGTGGGCTCGCTCACCGGGCCGGAGGTCGCCGCCTTCCGCGACCCGGCGCCGGACGCCCTTCGGCTGCTGAGCCGCGACGGCCGCACGCTGGTCAGTGTGGGCGACGGCGAGGCCAGGGTGTGGGACGTCCGCACCGGCACCCGTACCGGCCGCTTCCCCGTCGGCGACGACCGGGACGGACGGATCGTCCGGGCGGCGCTCAGCCCCGGCGCGCAGGGGCTGGCCGTCGCCACCGAGCGCGGCATCCGGGTCTGGGACGTCCGCACCGGGCGGCCGTACGGGACCCGCCGTCCGCTGGCTCCGGACGCCGAGGAATTCGACCTGACCTTGGGATACGGGGAGGCCGAGCACATCGTGATCGTCGGCCAGGGACAGGGCGCGACCGCCTGGGACGTGCGGACCGGGCGGGAGGTCCACGTCCCCACCCTCGGCGGCGACGTGACCACCTCCGAGGACGGCGCGACCGTGTTCTACGCGTTCACCGGCAAGATCTTCCGCAAGCCGTTCCCCGCCGGAGAGGCCGAGCGGCTCAGAGACGACTGCCGGCCGCCGTGCGCCATGGCGCTCACCCCTGACGGCCGCACCCTGATCATCAGTGACGACCCCGACCCCGTCATGATCGACGCGGTCACCGGCCGCGAACGCGATGAGGCGACACCCGGTGACTGGGCGGACGGCGCGCCCGTCCTCAGCCACGACGGGCGGCTGCTCACCGACGGCCGCAAGGTGTGGCGCCTCGGCGGCGAAGATCCTTTGGATGCGGTGCTCGAACTCGGGCGCGGCGGGACGCCCGCCTTCGACCCCGACGGCCGCACCCTGCGCGTCCTGGCCGACGACACCGTGGTGTCCTACGACGCCGGCCCGCCCGGCTCGATCGTGCCCGTCACCGGCTCTAGCCGGCTCAGCCCCGACGGCGGCACCCTCGCCACCGAGGAGGAGACGCGGGTGCTGTTGTGGGACACCGCCACGGGCAAGCCGGCCGGGCCCGGCGTCGACCTGGGCACCGATGACGTCGACCTGACCGTCGTCAGCGACGACGGCGGCCTGCTCGCCGTCCGCGACGACAACGGGCGCATCACCGTCCACGACACCCGCACCGGCCGGCACGCGACCACGCTGACCGAGGACGAGCCCACCTCGTCCCGTGGCATGACCTTCAGCCCCGACGGCACCCGGCTGGCCGTCGCCGAGCAGTACCCGGCGGCGGACGGCGAATCACGGGTCAGGCTCGTCCTGTGGGAGCTCCGCACGGCCCGCCGGCTCTGGACGTGGTCGCAGAGCGCGGAGGTCGACGACCTCCGCTTCACCCCCGACGGCCGGACGATCGCGGTCCGCGGCCCCGCGGGCATCGTCCTGGTCGACGCGGCCTCGGGCAAGACTGTGGACGCCGGCCAGCTGTTCGGCCCCGGCGCCAGGCGCCTGGACTTCAGCGCCTCGGGCGCCTTCCACGCCCGCCAGGACGACGCGAACCGTCTCTGGGTGTGGCCGCCCGGCGCGGCCCGCCCGCGGACGCTCGTCCTGGAGGACACCCCGCAGGACATCTCCGCCGTCGAGCTCGACGGCTCCACCGCCGTCATCTCCGACGGCTCCGCCCTGAGCCTGTGGGACACCGCGACCGGCCGCTCCATCGGCCGCGTTCCCCTGGTGTCCGCGATGGTCGGGATGCCGGTCGACGGGCGGCTGCTCCTGCTGGGTGACGACTTCCTGCGCGCGCTCCCGCTCGACCCGGACCGCCTGATCACGGCCGTGTGCGCGCGGGCCCGCGCCGGCTCTCCCCCACAGAACCGGCGCACCTCCCTTCCGAACACGCGTTACGAGGACGTGTGCGGGCAGGGAAAGGACGCCCCGAAATAGGACGGGCATTTTCTCTTGCCTCTCCCGCCGATAAAGCGGGTCGATTATCCCTGTGCTGCTCGTTCGGGCGCCGGTGGCAATGCCTCACACCATGGTGGTCAACGGCCATCTGGCCTCTCATACTGGAGGCGGATCTCGCCGTATTCCCTCCTCGGCGAAAAGGAGTGAGGAATGCCCACCCGGCGCGGAATCATGGCATCCGTTTTATTGGCGGCCGGCCTGCTGACGGTCCCCGGCGTGCTCGCCTCCCCCGCGTCGGCCGGGCCGGCCGGGCCGGCGGCCATGATGGCCCTGACCTTGGACGGCGGAAGCTGCGAGCGGCTCGCGCGGCGTTTTCTCTGCGAGGTCTCCTACAGCGGCGCGGTGGCGCCGGTCACCATCCGCTGGTTCGTCAACGGCAACCACGTCCCCGCCTACGACAACAGATCGTTCGTGGGGATCGGCTGCCAGCCCGGTTCGAGCTACGACATCCGCGCGGTGATCTCCGACGCGACCGGCGCATCCGTCGAATTCCGCTCCGGCGGGATCTGCCGGTCGGGAAACCCGTGAGCAGCACCCGACCCGCTGACTTCTCGCCGGCGTACCTGCTTCTCCCCCGAGCGTCCTGGGCGCCGTCATCGCGGCGGCCGGCGGCGTCCTCGCCGCCGTGCTCGCCATGCCGGCGCTGATCGCCCGCCTGCCGCGCCGCGTCCGTCAGGGGTGATGGCCCGCCACGTCAGTGTCGTCCCGGTCGAGCGCCTCGAGGTCCGGCAGGGGGCGGCGGCAGATTTCGCGGGCCTCGCCGGCGGGGAGGCCGAACATGCGCAGCAGGTCCTCGGTGATCTGATCGGTGGCCTGGACGTCGTCACGGCCGGGCTGGTCGTGCAGCAGCCGGCCCAGGGACAGCGCGGCGCCGACCACGACCGTCAGGGCCAGCTCCGTGTCGGCCACCGTGAAACGTCCGGCCCGGGCGGCGGCCTGGATGTCGCGCCGGGCCCGGGGCACCAGCCCCCGCTCCGAGCGGGTCAGGACCGGCCCGTGGTTCAACAGCACTTTGCTCAGCTCGGGCCGGCGCCGGTGCAGACGGCCGGTGAGCCGGAAGCTCTGCGCGAAGATCTCGGCCGGGTCGTCCAGGTCGAGGGTGAGCTCGTCGAGCAGCGCGCCGTGGCGATCGAGGGCCGCTTCCACGGCGGCGTGGAAGAGCTCCTCCTTGCTGTCGAAGTGGTTGTAGAACGACCCCATCCCCACGTCCGCGGCCTGGGTGATCTCCAGGATCGGGACGTTCGTCTTGCCGTCGGCGATGAAGGCCTGAGCCGCCCGCACCAGCGCGGCGCGGGTGCGCGCCTTGCGCCGATCCAGACGGCTGGGCGCCGCCCCCGCCCTCCGGGCCATCCCTGCTCGCCCCTCCCCCAGCTGCCGCGTCCGGCACCCACCCTAGCGCCGCTTCATTGTGATGAACTCATCACTTCTGACGGTTGACTAAATACTCATAACTGAGGATATCGTCAGAAACGTTGGAAGGAGGTGGCCGTGATCGATCACCACGATCCTCATACCGGCCTGCACAGCGAGCACGGGGCCCTCGGGGGCGAACACCCCGGGAGGGCGGCCAACCCGATCGTCAAGGTGCGCGACCTGGCCTGGCTGGAGTTCCGCAAGCCGGATCTCGAGGGCGCCGAACGGTTCGCCCACGCCTTCGGATTCACCACGTCGCTGCGTACCGCGCACGAGCTGCGGCTCAGGGGCACGGACGCCGGCTCCCCCTGCGTGCTCGTCCGCAGGGGATCCCGGCCGGCGTTCGCCGGCCCGGCGTTCCACGCGGCCGACCCGAGCGACGTGCTGCGGCTGGCGGAGGCCACCGGGCGGAGGGCAGCGCCGTTGCCGGAGAGCCTGGGCGGGCTCGCCGTCGACCTGGTCGATCCGAGCGGCAACCGGGTGCGGGTCGTGTCCGGCACGCATGAGCTCGCCGCGCTGCCCGCGCAGGTCCCGCTCACGTTCAACTTCGGCCACGCGACGGCGCGGACGAACGCCGCCCAGCGCCCGCCGCGCGAGCCCGCCAAGGTTCAGCGGCTCGGGCACGTGGTGCTGCAGACCACTCGGTACGTCGAGACGCTGAACTGGTATCTGGAGCACCTCGGCCTGATCGTCAGCGACTTCCTCTACTACCCCGGGCAGCGCGAACGCGGGCCGGTGATGAGCTTCATCCGCTGCGACCTCGGCATGACGCCCACCGACCACCACACGCTCGCGATGACCCTCGGCCCGGTCAACCGCTACGTCCACTCCGCCTACCAGGTCGCCGACCTCGACGCGCTGGCCGCCGGCGGCCAGTACCTGCTGGAGGAGGGCTACCGGCGTTCCTGGGGCATCGGCCGGCACATCCAGGGCAGCCAGATCTTCGACTACTGGCGTGACCCGGACGGTTTCCTGGTCGAGCACTTCAGCGACGGCGACCTGTTCGACTGCACGCTCGAACCGGGGTGGGCGCCGATGACCGCCTCCGGCCTGGCCCAGTGGGGCCCTCCGGCGAGCAAGGACTTCCTCGGTGTCAGACCCGGCCGGGAGTCGCTGCGCGAACTGGCCGGGATCGTGCGCGCGCTGCGCGAGGACAACGAATTCGACCTGGACCGCCTGCGCGGCCTGCTGAGAGCAGCCACCTCATGAGCACCTCCATCCTGCGGACCGCCGACGCCTGGTGGGTGGCCACACCGTCGGGCGCCGCCAAGGTGGACACCCGGGCCACCACCACCGGGCAGCTGCTGGCCGACCGGCAGGCGATCGCCGCTGCCGCCGCGAGCACCGCCACGGTGCCCACCGGCAGCCTGACCCTGCACTCGCCGGTGACGGCGCCCTGCCGCCTCGTCGCCCAGATGACCAACTTCGCCTCACACGTCGAGGAGGCGGGGATGAACCCCGCCGCCGTCCCGCTGACCTTCTTCCGCAAGTCCTCCGGCTCGATCAGCGGACCCCACGACGAGGTCATCCGGCCCGCCCACGTGCGGCTGCTGGACTACGAGGTGGAGATCGGGCTGGTCATCGGCCGCGAGATGCCCGTCGGCACGGCGGTCACCGCAGGCGACCTCCACCACTACGTGGCGGGCCTGGTCGTCACGAACGACATCTCCGCGCGCGACCTGCAACTGCCCAAGACGCAGTTCTACGAATCCAAGTCCTACCCCACCTTCACCCCGGTCGGCCCCGCGCTGGTGCTGCTGGACGCCGACGAGCTCAAGCGGTTCAGCGACCTGCGGCTACGCCTGTGGGTCAACGGCGAGCTCCGGCAGGACATGACGGTCGCCGACATGATCTACCAGCCCCTTCAGGCGCTGCAGGCGCTGACCCGCTTCCAGCGCCTGGACGCGGGCGATCTGCTGCTGACCGGGACCCCCGTCGGCACGGCCCTGAGCGCGCCCCCGAAGCCGATCGAGATCCTCGCCTCGCTCCTGCCACCGGCCATCAAGTGGAAGCTCTTCTTCGACCGCCAGGCCAAGAACCCCCGATACCTGCAGGACGGCGATGTCATCGAGGCCGGCGTGGCCACCGACGACGGCGCGATCGACCTGGGAACCCAGCGCACGGTCGTGAGGCACGCACGATGACGCACCACACGGAGGGCGAGCGCTCCCTGGTCCTGGCCCGCCGCGAGCTCAACCCCGGCGCCCCGGCCGAAGTCGTCCTGGAGGACGGCCGCCCGGCCGCCCTGATCGGCCAGAACCCGGAGCCGGCCGCAGCGCTCGACCGCTACTCCTCATCCGCCGCCGGACGGTGACCCCGTGATCGAACCCGTTGTCCGCGACCTCCTCGCCCGGCATCCGGCGGGCGTGCCGGCCACCACCAGGCCCGACGGCGGCGTGCGGCAGTCGGTCGTCCACTTCGCCCTGGACGGCGACCGCCTGCTCGTCTCCACCGAACCCGCTCGCGCCAAGGCCAAGGACGTGCGGCGCACCGGGCGCGCATCCCTGTGCGTGGTCGGCGCGGCGCCGCCGTACCCGTCGGTGACGCTGGAAGGCGTGGCCCGGATCCGGACCGCCGGCATCGGGCCGGACACCGCACGGGTCTGGTCACGCATCGGCGGCCAGAACGCCGGGCCGCTGAGCGATGCCGACCTGGCCGCGATGAACCGCGTCATCGTCGAGATCACCGTCGAGCGTGTCTACGGCGGCAGCTATCTCGAGAGCACGGCATGAGCGATCACGGTCAATCGCACGTCGTTCCGGTGGTGATCGTCGGCGCAGGTCCGACCGGGCTGACCGCCGCGACGCTGCTCGCGCAGTACGGCGTCACATGCCTGGTGCTGGAGCGGTGGGAGTCGATCTATCCACAGCCCCGGGCCGTCCACCTCGACGACGAGATCCACCGCATCCTGGCCCGCCTCGGACTCGGCGAGGAGTTCGCCGCGATCTCCCGGCCCGCCTGCGGCCTGCGCCTGCTCGACCGGAACCTGCGGGTCCTGGCCGAGTTCCGCCGCGGCACCGCCATCGGCAGGAACGGCCACCCCGAAGCCAACATGTTCGACCAGCCGGACCTGGAGGCGCTCCTCCGCGCGAACCTGAGCCGCCACCCCGTCATCGCACTGCGCGGCGACGCCGAGGTCACCGCACTCCGCCAGGTCGGGCCCGGCCCGGTGCGGGTCGACTTCACCGACCGGTCCACCGGCGAGCGCCACTCGGTCCACGCGGTCTACGTGCTCGGCTGCGACGGCGCCAACAGCCTGACCCGCGCCTCCATGGCTGTCACGATGCGGGACCTGCGCTTCGCGCAACGCTGGCTCGTCGTCGACGTGGCCACCGACGCCGATCTGGCCGTGTGGGAGGGCGTGCACCAGGTCTGCGACCCGCGCCGCGCCGCCACCTACATGCGCGTCGGGCACCCCCGCCACCGCTGGGAGTTCCGCCTGCGGCACGGCGAGAGCGCCGCCGTGTACCAGGCGATGGACCGCCTGCATCCCCTGCTCGCACCCTGGACCGGGGACGTCCCGGTCGAGGAGCTGCGCCTCCTGCGCGTGGCCGAGTACACCTTCCGCGCCCAGGTCGCCGACAGCTGGCGAGACCGCCGGATCTTCCTGCTGGGCGATGCCGCCCACCTCACCCCGCCGTTCATCGGCCAGGGCATGGGCGCCGGGCTGCGGGACGCGGCCAACCTGGCCTGGAAACTGGCGGGCGTCCTCAACGGGAGCCTGCCGGACCACGTCCTGGACACGTACGAAACGGAACGAAAACCGCACGTGCGCACCCTGATCCGGATGGCCAAGCTCGTCGGGACGGCGATGACACAAGGCGGCGAGCTGGGCGATCTCCTCCGCGCCGTCCTGGCGCCGCTCCTGCCCCGGCTGCCCGGGCTCAAGCGGCGGATCCTGAGCAGCCAGACCCCGGCCCTGCGCCGGTCCGCCCTGGTGATGCGGCCGCGCCTGCGCCGCAGTCTGGCGGGCCGGCTGTGTCCCAATCCGATCATCGACGGGGGGCGGCGTTTCGACGAGGTGGCCGCCGGCCGGTTCGCCGTCGTGTCCTCGATCGGGGTGACGGCGGCGCAGCGGGCCCAGGTGGAGCGGCGCGGCGGCGTCCTGCTCGTGGCCGGACCGGGCGGCGAACTGCACCGCTGGCTGCGGCGGGGAAACGCGACGGCCGCCGTCGTCCGCCCGGACGGCACGGTGCTGCGCGCGGGGCGTGACCTGCCGGCGCTGTGCGCGGGCCTGCCCCGCTTCACGGCCGCCGCCGTACAGACACCCTGAACATCATTAAGAGGACGGGTCGTACGCTTGGGAAGCAGGTGCGAGCGCCCGGCGGGCCGTTTCGAGGAGTGATCATGGCAGCGGACCTGACGGCGTCGCAGTCCGCGACCCTGCGCGCGGTGGTCGACACGGTCGTCCCCGCCGATGACGACCCGGGCGGCGTCGAGGCCGGCGTCCTCCGCTACCTCGCGGGGCAGTTCCGGGGCGACCTGGCCGGCCTGCTCGCCTACTACGGCGCGGGCCTCGACGCGATCGACGCCGAGGCGCGCGAGGTGTACGGCGCGGGCTTCGCCCTGCTCCGGCCCGGCCGTCGCGAGGCCCTGCTGAAGGCGGTCGAAGCCGGCGACACGCACACGCCGTGGCCGTTCGACGCGGCCACGTTCGTGAGCACGGTGGTGGGGCACGTCATGGAGGGGTTCTACGGCGATCCGGGCAACGGCGGCAACCGCGACGCCGTCTCGTGGCGGATGATCAGATTCGAGGTGCGGGACTGATGCGGGAAGCCGCGGTCGAGGCGGAGCCGGAGGCTCGGGGTTGATGCGGGTGGACGCGGTCGTGGTCGGCTCGGGCGCCGGGGGCGGGGTCGCCGCCGCGGTCCTCGCGCAGGCAGGCAAGCAGGTGCTCGTTCTCGAACGCGGCCGCGATGTCACCTACGAGGAGATCGGCCGCGATCATTTGCGCAACCACCGGATCGCCCGCCATCCGCACCGGGCCGGGACGGACCTGGAGGGGAACCCCCGCGTCTTCGTCGACGTCGCGGGCCGGGAGCGTCTGGTGCGGGCACACGAGCCGGGCTTTCACGGCAACCCCACGCTGGTCGGCGGAGGCACGCGACTCTATGGGGCCCAGGCCTGGCGTTTCCTGCCGGCCGACTTCGCGATGGCGAGCACGTACGGCGTGCCCGCGGGGAGCAGCCTCGCCGACTGGCCGATCGGTTACGACGACCTCGCGCCCTTCTACGAGCGTGCCGAGTGGGAGATCGGGGTGTGCGGTGATCATGTGGCGAGCAGCCGCCACTGGCCGCGTGCCAAGCCGTACCCGATGCCACCGCTCCCCGAGGGCCTGCAGGCCAGGGCGCTGCGGCAGGGCGCGGCCGCCCTGGGCTGGGACGTGCTGCCGGTGCCGCTGCTGATCAACTCGGTGCCGTACGCCGGACGGGACGGCTGCACGCGGTGCGGGCACTGCGTCGGCTTCGCGTGCCCGGCGGACGCCAAGAACGGCTCGCACAACACCGTCCTGCGCCGCGCGCTCGCCACCGGCCGCGCCCGGCTGCTGCCGGAGGCCGTCGCCGAACGCGTCGAATGCGATCCCGCCGGCCGCGTCACCGGCGTGCGCTGGGTGGACCGCTCGGGGGCGCGTCACGTCGTCGAGGCCGAGGTGGTGATCTGCGCGGCCGGCGCGATCGAGACGGCGCGGCTGCTGCAGAACTCGCCGACCCGGCGCGAGCCGTACGGGCTGGGCAACAACCACGACCAGGTCGGGCGGCACCTGCAAGGTCACACCTACGCGTGGGCTCTCGGCGAGATGCCCGAGCCCGTGCACGACGGGCTGGGCCCCGGCGTCTCGCTCGCGACGCTGGACTTCGCGCACCAGAACGACGGCGTCGTCGGGGGAGCCATGCTTGCGGACGAGTTCACCGTGCTGCCGATCGCCTTCTGGGCCCGGAACCTGCCTCCTGACCTGCCCCGCTGGGGCCTGGACAACAAGCGGTACATGCGGGAGAACTACCGCCGCGTCATGCGCGTCGGCGGTCCCGTCCAGGAGATCCCCAGCCCTGACGCGAGGGCGCGGCTCGACCGCCACGTGCGCGACCGCTGGGGCATCCCGGTCGCCCGCCTGTCCGGCACCACCCACCCGGAGACACTGCGCACCGCCGCCCACCTCGCCGGCCGCGCCCGCGCCTGGCTGCACGCCTCGGGCGCGCGGCGGACGTGGACCGAGCCGGCGCACCTGGCCTTGCACGCCGGGCAGCACCAGTCGGGAACGTGCCGGATGGGCGACGACGAGCGGGCGTCGGTCGTCGACCGATGGGGCCGGGTGCACGGTCACGACAACCTGTACGTCATGGACGCCTCCGTGCACGTCACCAACGGCGCGCTCAACCCCGTACTGACGATCATGGCGCTGGCGTTCCGCGCGGCCGAGCGGCTCTGCGCCGACTGGTGACGCCGGGCACGGTGGCTGAAAAGCCCGACTGCGGTCATCGGACGAGGCCTCGGGCGGTGCCGGTCAGCCAGTAGATCGTGACGTTGGGAGCCCACCCGCCCACTTGACACGTCATACGCTCCGGCTAAAGTACATGACACATCAATTGATGCGTCATGTAACGGACGGACGAAGGAGAAGACCGTGGCGGACAAGAAAGTGATCGCGGTGGTCGGCGCGACCGGAGCCCAAGGCGGCGGCCTGGCCCGCGCCATCCTGGCCGATGCCGGCGGCGCCTTCGCGGTCCGCGCGCTGACCCGCAACCCCTCCTCGGACAAGGCGCGGAAACTGGCCGCCCAGGGGGCCGTGGTGGTCGAGGCCGACATCAGGGACGAGGCGCGGCTGACGGAGGCGTTCGACGGGGCGCACGGCGCCTTCCTGGTGACCGACTTCTGGGAGCACATGTCGCCGGAGCAGGAGAAGCAGGACGCCGCCACGATGGCACGGGCGGCCAAGAACGCCGGCCTGCGCCACGTGATCTGGTCGACGCTGGATGACACCCGCGCCCACAGGGCACAGGACGGGCGGCTCGTGCTCGCCCTGCCGATGGCCGACGGCAAGCTCGCCGGCATCGCCGCCGAAGACATCGGCAAGACCGCCTACGGCATCTTCAAGCGCGGCGACGAACTCGTCGGGCACAGCGTGTCCATCGCCGGTGAGCACCTGACCGGCGCGCAGATGGCCGCCCACCTCAGCAAGGCGCTGGGCGAACAGGTCACCTACGTGCCCGTGCCCTTCGACGCCATGCGCGCGCAGCCGTTCCCCGCCGCCGCCGAGATAGGGAACATGTTCCAGTTCTACGCGCAGGTGCCGCAGTTCGTCGCCGACCGTGACCTCGACGTCGTCCGCGGCCTCAACCCGCAACTGCAGGACTTCGAGCAGTGGCTGGCGGCGCACAAGACCGACCTGGCCGGCATCTGACCACGACCCCGCCGCCCCCCGCATCCCTCTCCACGAGTCCTGGAAATCGCCCGTGAACATCGTTTTGTGGATCGTCGCCGCCCTGCTCGCCCTGGTGTTCCTCGGCGCCGGCGGCGCGAAACTGGCCCAATCGAAAGAAAAGCTGACCGCCTCGCCGAACATGGGCTGGGCCGAGGACTTCCCGCCCCGCGCGCTGAAGGCGATCGGCGCGCTGGAGGTGCTGGGCGCGCTCGGGCTGATCCTGCCCCCCGCGCTGGGCATCGCCCCGGTGCTCGCGCCGCTGGCCGCCGCCGGGCTGGCGGTGACGATGATCGGCGCCATCCTCACACACGCCCGGCGCAAGGAGACCCAGCCGATCGTGATCAACGTGGTGCTGCTCGCGCTGGCCCTGTTCGTGGTCTGGGGCCGCTTCGGACCGTACCCCTTCACCTGACCGATCCGTCCCTGGAAGGGAGGAGCCATCACCGTCGACCCGGCCGCGACGGGTGAACTGCCGCCGCCGCTGGACGAGGACCAGATGCAGCGCCTCGGGCACATGTTCCGAGTGAGCCGGGCGGTGCGGCTCCCGGACCCGGACTGACCTGTCGCGGGGGCGGGGTCCATCCTGGCTGGGCGGCGCGGGACGATCGGATCGCGCCGTCCGGTGTCATGTCGTGGCGTCGTAGCTGGAAACCAGATTGCGTGGGAGGTGGTCTCGGTGAGCAACGTGGAAGCCGAGCCTGTCGAAATGAGATGTGGAGAGCCGGTGGGCGAGGGGCGGCCGGGAGAGGTGCCCTCGGTCGACGTGCTCTCCGCGCGGAACGTGCCCCTGGGCGGGCCGCGGGCGATGTCCGTACGGCGGACGCTGCCGCAGCGGGCCCGGACGTTGATCGGAGCCTGGTGCTTCGCCGATCACTACGGCCCCGACGACGTCGCCCGGTCAGGCGGCATGGAGGTGCCCCCGCATCCGCACACCGGCCTGCAGACGGTGAGCTGGCTCTTCAGCGGGGAGGTCGAACACCGCGACAGTCTCGGCAGCCACGCCTTCATCCGGCCCGGTGAGATGAACCTCATGACGGGCGGGTACGGCATCGCCCACTCGGAGGTCTCCACCCCGCGCACCACCGTCCTCCACGGCGTCCAGCTGTGGGTGGCGCTGCCCGAAGAGCACCGCAACGCCGGACGGGACTTCCAGCACCACGTACCCGAACCCGTGCGGATCGACGGCGCCGAGATCAGGGTGTTCCTGGGCTCGCTCGCCGGAGACGCCTCCCCCGTGCGGACCTTCACCCCGCTGCTCGGCGCCGAGATCACCCTCGAACCGCATGCGACGATCACCCTCGCCGTGGACGCCGCCTTCGAGCACGGCCTTCTCGTGGACAGCGGCGACGTCCGCGTGGCCGGCACCCTGCTGCGCCCGGCGGAGCTCGGCTACGTCCGCCCCGGCGCCGACGCCCTGGAGCTCACGAACACCTCGGACGGCCCGGCGAGGGCGCTCCTGCTCGGCGGCACTCCGTTCGAGGAGGAGATCGTCATGTGGTGGAACTTCATCGGCCGCACACATGAGGACATCGTCCGGGCCCGAGAGGACTGGGAGGCCTCCTCCGACCGCTTCGGCGTCGTCGACGGATATCCCGGGGACCGCCTTCGCGCGCCCGTCCTGCCCCATGCCACCATCAAGCCGCGCGGGAACCCTCCGCGTACCGAGCTTCGTCCGAAAGGCACGCCATGACACAGCCGTCTGCCACTCCGACCGTCGAGCGGGTGGATGCCGAGCATCGATACGAGATCCTGGTCGACGGCAAGCGGGCCGGCCTGACCGCGTACCTCGACCGCGGTGAGCAACGGGTCTTCTACCACACGGAGGTCGACGACGCCTTCGCCGGCCAGGGCCTGGCCGCGCGGTTGGTCCTGCGGGCGCTCGCCGACGTGCGCGCCTCGGGGAAGCGGATCGTGCCCGTCTGCCCGTACGTGGCCAAACTCCTGAAGAAGCATGACGAGTTCGCCGACATCACCGACCCCGTGACCCCCGACGTCCTGCACTGGCTGAGAAAAGAACTGGGCTGACGCCGTCGCCGTCCGGTTCCAGCGCGGTGATCCCGTTCCGCACGGGCCCGCTGCCGCCGGGCCGCCACTCGTAGCCGCCGTCCTGGGCGCTGCCGAGGACATGGCGGAGGGTCGCGCCGGGGCCGTTGGGCCTGGGCCGGCGTTCAGCCGGCGGGCGGTCCTGCCCATCGCGGGAGCGGCGGTCTTCCCCGCGGTCTCCAGGCCGGGGGGGCGCGAGTCACCCCCAAGCCGAGAACCACGTCGTCAGCCCCGGCGGCGGTGCCGGGCCTGCGCGGCCGTCGCGGTCACGTGGCGGTGCCGGGCCTGCGCGGCCGTCGCGGTCACGTGGCGGTGCCGGGCCTGCGCGGCCGTCGCGGTCACGTGGCGGTGCCGGGCCTGCGCGGCCGTCGTGGTCACGTGGCGTGGAGGCGGTAGGGGATCAGGTCCGGCGGGCCTCGGACGCTTCCGCAGGGGTCGCGGCACGGGCGCGGCCGACGATCCGCCCGCGCTCGGAATCGGGGAAGCGGTCGAGTCTGGCCTGGACCTCGCCGGCGTCCACGACGGCGCCGAAGAGCTCGGTACCCGGTTCGAAACGCATGCCCTCGGCGAGGGGGCCGGCGACGACCGGATCGAAGCCGAGCCTGTCGACGAGGGTGGCCACGGCGGCCAGGCCGGCGGGGTCGTCGCCGGCGATCGCGATGGCGGTGCGTCCCGGCTGCCCGGCAGGGCGGGCCTTGTCTTCGAGGTCGTGGTAGCCGAGGTGGTTGAACGCCTTGACGACGCGGGAGCCGGGAAGGAACGCCTGGACGATCTCGCTTGAGGAGGTGCGGGGGTCGGTGAGGTCGTCGCGGATGCCGTCGACCTCCCACCAGTAGTTCATGGCGTCGACGACGAGCTTGCCGCGCAGCGCTTCGGCGGGAATGCCGCGGTGCTTGCCGAGCGGGAGGGCCAGGAGGACGACGTCGGCGCCGGCCGCGGCGTCGGCGGCGGTGGTGGCGACCGCTCCGGGGGTGAGCACCTCCACGGTGAGGGCGATCTTGGCGGGGTCGCCGGAGCCGGCGACGAGCACCCGGTAGCCGGCGGCCACGGCGAGCCGGGCGAGCACGGTGCCCACCTTGCCGGCGCCGAGGATGCCGATGGTCTCAGGGCCGTTGGGGGCGCTGCCGTTCATGTCGTACTCCAGTTTTCGATGCCTGCCGAGGGGCGGGTCAGCCGGCGAGGATGTCGCGGACCATGGGGATCACCGTGCTGCCGTACAGCTCGACGGCGCGCAGGCGGGCACTGACCGGCTGCGATCCGGCGGTGTAGATGAGGTCGAACCTGCCGACGCCGAGGCTGCCGACCGTGGCGGCGATCTTGCGGGCGACGGTCTGCGGTGAGCCGATGTAGAGGGAGCCGTGCTCGATCTCGGCGTCGAACTCCTGACGGCTGACCGGCGGCCAGCCGCGCAGGGCGCCGATCGTGTCGCGGATGACCCGGTAACGGGGCCAGAACACCTCCTTGGCCTCCTCGTCGGTGTCGGCGATGAAGCCCGGGGAGTGCATGCCGACCGGGTGCGCGGTCGTGCCCAGCTGCTCGGCGGCGCGCCGGTACAGGTCGATGTAGCCGGCGAAGCGCTGGGGCGGGCCGCCGATGATGGCGAGCATGAGCGGCAGGCCGTGGCGCGCGGTGCGGATGACCGACTGCGGTGAGCCGCCGACGCCGACCCAGGTGGTCAGGTGCCCGGACTCGGTCTTGGGGAAGACGTCGGCGTGCTCGAGCGGGGCGCGCATGGTGCCGCTCCAGGTCACCGGCTTCTCGTCGAGCAGCTTCACGAAGAGCTCGAGCTTCTCCTCGAACAGTGTGTCGTAGTCGCGCAGGTCGTAGCCGAACAGCGGGAACGACTCGGTGAACGAGCCGCGGCCGAGGATGACCTCGGCGCGGCCGCTCGACAAGGCGTCCACCGTGGCGAAGCGCTGGAACACGCGGACCGGGTCGTCGGAGCTCAGCACGGTCACGCCGGAGGCGAGCCTGATGCGCTTGGTGCGCGGGGCGATGCCGGCCAGCACGGTCTCCGGGGTCGATATGGAGAACTCCGGCCGGTGGTGTTCACCGAGGGCGACGACGTCTATGCCGAGCTCGTCGGCCAGCACCGCCTCGTCGACGACCTGGCGGATGGCCGCGGCGTGGGAAAGGAGCGTCCCGGAGTCGTCCTCCGGCACGTCGCCGAAGGTGTCGAGGCCGAACACGAGATCAGACATGGGTGGGCTCCTCGCTGAGCACTTCCTCATTACATGACACATCAGGTGATGCGTCATGTACTTTAGCCCCAAAGACGCATGACGTGTCAAATGTCAGGATTTGAACTTGGCGACCCATGGACACCAGTGCGGTTCGGTGAGAAGCCGGTCAGAGTCACCGGTCCGGAGCATCGGACGGCGTCGATCGACTACGGGATCGTGCTGGAAGGGGAGGTAGTCGCCGGGACGGTCACGAGCGGGTGGCGTCGGCGATGCCCTTGTGGGAGACGTGTGCGGTGAGACCGCCGTCGACCACCAGCTCGGCGCCGTTGACGTACGCGGACTCGTCGGAGACGAGGAAGACCATCAGCGGGGCGACGTCCGCGGGCGTCCCGGCGCGGCCCAGGGGGATCTCGGCCAGGGCCGCCCCGGTGAACGCCGGGGAGGCCGACGCCATCAGCGGGGTCTCGATCAGCCCGGGCATGACGGCGTTGACCCGGATGCCGCGCTCGCCGAGTTCGAGCGAAGCGCTCCTGGTCAGGCCTCGCAGCGCCCATTTGCTCGCCGTGTACGCGGCCGCCACGTGCCCCGCCATCGCCGCCACCGAGCAGACGTTGACGATCGAGGCGCCCGCGCTCATCAACGGCACGAGCGCCTGGATCCCGAGGAGCGGACCGGTGACGTTGATGTCGAAGGTGCGCTGCCAGACCTGCGGATCCACGTGGGGGATCCGGTCTCTGGCGGCCACTCCGGCGTTGTTGACGAGGGCGTCGACCCGCCCGTGACGCTCCCGCAGCAGCGCGGCCAGGTCGTCCCACGCCCGCTGGTCGCGGACGTCGAGACTCACGTAGCTCACCTGCAGCCCTTCGTCCGTCAGGCGGTCGGCGAGCGCCCTGCCCTCGCCGTCCAGCACGTCTGCCGCCACGACCGTCGCGCCTTCCCTGGCCAGCGCCTCCACCTCGGCCGCGCCCTGGCCGCGGGCCGCGCCGGTGACGACGACGACCTTGCCCGATACCCGTCCCATGCCCGCCCCCTCAGACCGGCGGCACGACGAACACGCCGCGGTCGACGTCGTTGATGAAGCTCTCCTTGGCGATCAGCTCAGTCGCGAGCAGGTCGATCGCACAGCGACACCTGTCGAGAATGTTAAGGGCAGGCGACATCGCGCCAGGCGAGAGGCCTGGCAGACGCCGATCTCCCGCTTTTCCAACGGCCCGGTCCCCGCGGCTCTGAAGCAGACCCCTTTCCGATGGCTTCGACCGCGTGTTCGGGGGGCCGGCCATGGAGGGGGCTGCCCGCGCACGGTTCCCGGCATGAGGACCATCGGCGAGAGGTCCTGCACCGGGTCGGCCTGGAGGTCGAACAGCAGGCTGCCGTGCTGCCAGGGGTTCATCCGACCGCGGCCCGCCGGCATCCGCATCGTCCGGAGCCCCTTCGTGAAGCGGAGCAACTCGGCCGGCTCCCAGTCCGCGAGCTCGGCGGGGCTGAACGGCCGCCTGATCCGCTCGCCGGCTACCGCCGGGTGAAGGGGCGGACATCGATGACGGTCATGCCCGCCGCCGCGGCGGCGGCGATGCCTTCGTCGCTGTCCTCGTAGACGGTGCATCGTCCGGGAACGGCACCCAGTCGGTGTGCGGCCAGCAAGAAGATCTCGGGCGAGGGTTTGCCGCGCTCGACGTCCTCGCGAGTGACCACCGTGGTGAAGCGCGACGCGTAGGGCAGATGCCGCATGGTCTCCATGATGATGCGGCGGGAACCGCCGGAGGCGACCGCCATGGGCAGGCGGCCGTACCAGGTGTTGACGATCTCCAGCAGAGCCGGGTGAGCCCGAACGTGATGCGCCTCTGCGAGAAAGCGCTCGTCGCGATGGGCGACGATCTCCTGCACGGGCACGGGCAAGGTCAGTCCGCGTTCCTGAACAAGGGCATCGATCATCTCTGCTGAGGAGAGCCCGGTCCGGGAGCCGAACCAGGATTCCTCCAACGCCACCCCGACCTGGGACAAGGCCGCCGCCATCGCGCGGTAGTTGGCGCTTTGGCTGTCCACCAGCGTGCCATCCCAGTCGAAGAGCAGACAGTCCGTGTCATGCGGGGCAAGCTTGGACAACACGGGAATGATCGCCTTCTTCCGCCATGAGGGGCATCGCACCGGGCGGGAATGCATCCTACTGGCCCCCACCCGGCTCCATGCGACCAGGCGGTTCCGTAGTGACCGCGACGAGCCGGATCGCCATGTATTGGCGCGCCGGCAGGGGGACGCGGAAGCTGCCCGAGTACGTGCCGGGCAGCCTCTCGACGGTCATGTTCCACGTGTCGATCACGTCGACCGTCCAGACCGTGCCGGGCTCCATCGTGACGTCGCGATACGACGGCCGGTTGAAGCCGAAATAGGCGATCAGGTAGCGCGACGCCACACCGCCCCAGGGGACGTCCCAGTCGCTGGGCAGCGGGTCGAGCACACCGGTCGGCGATTCCTCGATGATCCGTCTGAGGAAGGCGATCCGGTCCGGGCTCGAGCCGACGAGTTCGCCGCCTTTCGACCACCACAGCTCTTCGCGGTCGTTGAGGTAGGTCTCCCCATGCCCCACGTAGCCGCCGCGCACCGCGCCTTCCCAGAAGCGCCGGGTCATCTCCTCTCCCGTGATGTTGCCCCAGCCCTGGTCGATGTCGCCTTCGTAGGCGCACTCGTCGACGACGACGGGTTTGCCCCACTGCTGACGCCACTGGTCGGTGTTCTCCGCGGTGCGGTACACGTCGATGCGCTGCACACTCGCGTGGGTGATCCACGGGCGGCCGTAATCGTAGAAGCCGAAGCAGTTGTGGATGGAGAGCAGGTGCCCGACCGGGTCCTC
Source organism: Nonomuraea sp. SYSU D8015 (assembly GCF_008065375.1). GTDB lineage: Bacteria > Actinomycetota > Actinomycetes > Streptosporangiales > Streptosporangiaceae > Nonomuraea. The sequence goes on along the minus strand of NZ_VJYI01000015.1, from coordinate 193,904 downwards.
CTCGACGACGATCGCGGCCAGCCGCTCCCAGTCGTCGACGGTCTTGGAGGACAGCAGGTCGTACTCGTTCGCGAGCGACCACCAGACATTCGGCAAGGCCGACAATCGCCGGACCACGTAGCGGATGTAGCGGTCGTCCGCGGCGGCGCCCATGTCGGAGAAGCCCCAGCGATCGTAGGCGTGGAACAGGATGACATCGGCTTCGACGCCGATCGCCGCGAGCTCCGCGATCCGGCGCTCGAAGGCGCGGAAACAGGCGGGGTTGAAGCGCGTGAAGTCCCACGAGCCGTCGCCGTCCCGCTCGAAGGGGTAGAGCGGAGGCTCGTTGGCGTTGAAGAGGTACGCCTTCGGGAAGACCCCCATCCGGATCTTGGTGAAGGGCGAGCCGGCAAGCGTGCGCAACGTCTGTTCCTGCAGCGCTTCGCTCTGGTGGGTCCAGGCGTACGCCGTCGTGCCGAGCGGCAGATGACCCGTGCCGTCCGCGTGCGAGAAGTGGAACCGGTCGGCAACCCGGACGGGGCCCCGGCCGGTACCGGCCGCCGCGGTGAGCTCCACGGTGACGCCGTCGAGGGAGGGCGTGGTCGCCTCCGTCGTGACGACCCAGCGTCCGGGCTGGTCGGGCAGCAGCCGCAGGCGCCAGATCCCGTCGCCGTCGTAGAAGCCGCCGAGCCGGCGTGCCGACCCGTCGGGGGCGGTCACGCGTGCGTGCAGGTCCACGTCGACGAACGGATTGCCATGGCTCGGCCCGGCGAGTGCGAGCTCCCAGGTCGCCCACACTTCGCCTGCGGCGGGCGCGGAGATCACTTCCGCCGAACCGCGGGGCGTGCCGGCCGGCTCGTAGCGGGGATCCGGCGCGATCGCCGGCGGATCAGGGCGCACGCTCGGATCGCCGGCATCGACTGCGGCGAGCTCGCGCCACAGGTCATCGAGCTGTGCGGAGGTGAGGCGGGCGTGCGGGCCGGCGGCCGTGATGTCGCCGAGCGTGCGCCGGCGCAGCTGCACCAGCATCGGCGAGTTCACGACCCCGGGCAACGCGCGGCGGAGGATGCCGCTGGCCTCGGCGTGGTCGAGGACGTCGGCGAGCAGACTGTGCGGCCCGAAGCCCCGGCCGTTCACGCCGTGCCGCCCGGGGCGCCGATCCCGGCGGCGCGATCCTCGCATGATGCGGGACAGCGTCTCGGCGTCGGGCCCGGGCCGCGGCTCGCCCGCGTCCACGGCGTGTCGTCACGGCGCCGGAGCACCTCGATCAGGAGGTTCTCCTTCGGGCCGAAGCTCTCATGGGGCCGGGGGCGCGGCGATGGGGGCGCTTCCCTGTCGGGCAACAGTGTTCCCTTCAGCTCAGTCCGTGTGATTCCGGCTGTGGCCATCAGGAGTCGTGACATACCGACCAACGGTCAGCATTTTGCCCTGACTGTTGGTCACGCGCCACGGCGACCGCCCCTGCCGCTTCGCCCTCCCCCGTCACATCCGTCCCACCGGGGCACGCAGTGCGCAGCACTTGCCGGACCGCTACCCGGTAGGCTCGTCGCCGTACCGAGACGTACCAAGACGGACGGGCCCGAGGGGACCGGGGCTCCAGTGCCGAGAGGAAGGGAGTCACGCCTCGAGGAGACAGCGATGCCGCATCGCCCCGAGTCCCGAGAAGCCGGTGCCGGTTCGGAGTCCCCGAACCTCGACTTCGCGGGCACGACCCCGTACGAGGACTACGTCCGCGCGGACGTCCTCACCCACCTCCAGCACCGTGGCCTGGCTGGAGAAGCGGGCCGTGAAGAACGTGTTCCCCGAGCTGTGGACGGCGCGCAGCCATGTTTGATCCCACCCGCACCGCGAACCTTCGACGTCAGGAAACCGCGAATCTCGTGAACTTTTTGGATCTTTCGGAGAAGGCGTCCAAGCTCGACGAGATGGACGCGCTGCGTGCCAAGCGCGCCGAGTTCGTCCTCGACGACGACACCGTCTACCTGGACGGGAACTCGCTGGGCGCGCTGCCGGCCACCGTGCCCGGCCGGGTGGCCGACGTGGTGGCCAGGGAGTGGGGACGGCTGCGCATCCGATCCTGGACGGAGTCCGGGTGGTGGACCGCGCCGGAACGGATCGGTGACCGCATCGCCCCGCTGGTCGGCGCGGCGCCCGGCCAGGTCGTCGTCGGCGACTCCACCAGCGTGAACGTCTTCAAGGCGCTGGTGGGCGCGGTGCGGATGTCCGCCGCCGAACGGGACGAGATCGTCGTCGACGCGACGACGTTCCCCACGGACGGCTACATCGCCGAGTCCGCCGCCCGGATGACCGGCCGCCGCCTGGTCGCCGTCGACCCGTCGGAACTCCCGAGCACCCTCGGTCCACGCACTGCCGCCGCGCTGGTCAACCACGTCGACTACCGCAGCGGGCGGCTCCACGACCTGCCGGGTGTGACGGCCGCCGCGCACGCCGCGGGCGCCCTGGTGGTGTGGGACCTGTGCCACAGCGCCGGCGCGTTGCCGGTCGGGCTCGACGCGTACGGCGTCGACCTCGCGGTCGGCTGCACCTACAAGTACCTCAACGGAGGCCCCGGCTCGCCTGCCTTTCTCTATGTACGGCGGGACCTGCAGGCCCGCTTCGACTCCCCGCTGCCCGGGTGGAACTCGCACCGCGACCCCTTCGGCATGTCACCGCGGTACGAGGCCGCGGACGGCGCGCCGCGGGGCCGCGTGGGCACCCCCGACATCCTCTCGATGCTCGCCCTGGAGGCGGCACTCGAGGTGTGGGATGGGGTGTCGATCGAGGCGGTACGGGAGAAGAGCCTGGCCCTGACCGACTTCTTCCTGGAATGCGTCGCGGCGTACGTGCCCGCGGGCCGAGTCGAGTCGATCACCCCGGACCGGCACGCCGAGCGGGGCAGCCAGGTCGCGCTGCGGTGCGCCGACGCGGCCGAGGTGATGCGCCGGCTGATCGCCCGAGGGGTCGTCGGCGACTTCCGGCACCCGGACGTGCTGCGCTTCGGCTTCACGCCGCTGTATGTGTCGTTCGCGGACGTGGAGCGGGCGGCGCGGGTATTGGCGGAGGTAGTTTCATCACCCGCGGGCTGAGCCGGTCCTCCCGCGTGCTCCCTGCCTCCAGCGGCAGCACCAGCCGTTCCTCCGGCTCCAGCCTGCCGACCCGCCCGCCGCCGAAAGTGATGGAGCGTCAAGGCATCGCGGAGGGCTGAGAGCCGCAGTCCCCAGCACCGCACTCACCCCCCTCGCCTGCGAAAACACGCAACTGGAGTGCGAGCATGGCGTAGTAGCCGACCAGCGTCGTCAGCTCGAACAGGCCTCGCTCCCCCACCGCGTCCCTGGCGTCGGCGTACTCGTCGTCGCTCAATGCGCCGCGCCGCAGCAGCCCGGCAATCACTGTCAGGACGGCCCGCTCGACCGGGTCGGCGAGCTCCGGCACCCCGCCGGCGCGCAGCGCGGCCATCTCGGCCTCGGTCAGGCCGCTGACGCGGCCCACCGCCTCGTGAGCCTCTCGCTCGAAGGCGCTGCCCCAGTGAGCGGCCACGGCGAGGATCGCCATCTCCCGCGCCCGGTCGCTCAGCACGGAGCCGTAGCGCACGGCCGCGCCGAGGGCCTGCACCGCGAGCCCCACCGGCGGGCTCAGGAGCATGGCGTTGAACGGGCCGCGCAGGCGCCCATCCTCGTCGGTCAACGCGAATGCCTGCGGACCGGCGGCGCGGGGGCCGCCGGTGATGGCCCGGTAGACCTGCGCCTGCTCCTCGTCGAGTTCGCCGGGCAGCAGCCCGGCCAGTCGCGCTCTCATCAGCTCTCCTTGTCGCCGTTGACGCGAATGTACGTGGGTGCCGGCCAAGGGGCTGCGGCTGCTGGGGTTGTTCTCGAACAGCGCACGTCGCGGCATGCGCGACGGGAGCACTCCTGCCGAACACCTCGTGCAGCAGGATCTGAGCACCCACCGTCGCCGTGATGACGACGCGCACGCGGCGGACCGCCAGGAAGTTCGGCGGGCCGGAACAGACCTGCTCCAACGCCTCCATCGCATGGCTGGAAAGGTCGAGACAGTCGCTCGCGCACCCTGCCGTTCGTCTTGTGGCGCTGCGGGAAAACAAGCCTGACAAGGTGACATGCCGGAGAGCGGGCGGGGCAGTAAGGACGTTCTGCCGGCGAGGAGGGGCCGATGCGGGATACGGCAGCGGAATGCGAACGGATGGCCAGGAAGGCACTCGGCCTGACCGATCTCCGGCCCGGCCAGCTGCGCGCGATGACGGCGCTGGCCGAGGGCAGGGACACGCTGGTGGTCATGCCGACCGGCAGCGGCAAGTCGGCGATCTACCAGGTGCCGGCGTTGCTCCTGCGGGGGCCGAGCCTGGTGGTGTCGCCGCTGATCGCCCTGCAGCGCGACCAGGTCGAGGCCCTGCGCAGCCGCGACGAGGATGCGGTGAGCCTGGACGCGGGAACGCGGGCGGGCAAGCGGACGGCGGCCTTCGAGGCGCTGCGCGCGGGCGAGACGGAGTTCCTGTTCTGCGCGCCGGAGCAGCTGGCACGCCCCGACGTCCTGCGCGAGCTGGCGGCCGCCGCTCCTTCGCTCATGGTGGTCGACGAGGCCCACTGCATCTCGGCGTGGGGGCACGACTTCCGCCCCGACTACCTGCGGCTCGGTTCGGTGGCGGAGGCGCTGGGCCGTCCGGTGATCGCCGCCCTGACGGCGACCGCCGCGCCGCCGGTGCGGGCCGAGATAGCAGAGCGGCTGGGCATGCGGAGGCCGGTCGAGATCGTCCAGGGGTTCGACCGGCCCAACATCTGGCTGGGGGTACGCCGGATGCTCGACGACCCCGCCCCCGAGATCCTCGCCGCCGTCGCGGCGGAACCGAAGCCCGGCATCGTGTACACGGCATCGCGCAAGCAGACCGGCCGCCTCAGCGGGCTGCTGGCCGAGGCCGGCGTACGGGCGGCGGCCTACCACGCGGGCCTGCGACGCGCCGAACGTGACGAGGTGCACGGCCGGTTCATGGGCGGCGACCTGGATGTCGTGGTCGCCACCAACGCCTTCGGCATGGGCGTCGACAAGCCGGACGTCCGTTTCGTCTTCCACGCCGAGATCCCCGGGTCCCCCGACGCGTACTACCAGGAGATCGGCCGGGCCGGCAGGGATGGCGAGGCGGCCAGGGCGATGCTGTTCTACCGGCCCGAGGACCTGGCGCTTCAACGCTACTTCACGGGAGGGGTGCCCGATCTGGAGACGCTGGCGCGGGTCGCCGAGGCGGTCGCGGCGGCCTGTCCCGGCAGCGACCGCAAGGGGCTGCGCGAGCGCACCGGGCTGTCCCCACGGCGTCTGACGGCCCTGCTCGACCTGCTGGAACGAGCCGGCGCGGTACGGCTGGGCACCCGCCTGATCGACCCCGTACCCGGTGCCCCGGACCCGCGCACGGCGGCCGGCCTCGCCCGAGAACTGGCCGAGCGCCGCAGGGACGTCGAACGCACCCGCCTGGAGATGATGCGCCGCTACGCCGAGACCGGCGACTGCCGGCGACGTTTCCTGCTCGGCTACTTCGGCGAGGAACTCGCCGACGCCTGCGGCAACTGTGACACGTGCCGCGCCGGAACCGCCGGCCGGCCGCCGGAGGAGGCCGGCCCGTTCCCTGTGCACGCCCGGGTGGAGCACCGGACCTGGGGGCCCGGTCAGGTCATCCAGCGGGGCGAGGACCGGCTGACGGTGCTCTTCGAGGAGGCCGGCTACCGCGAGCTCCAACTCGACGTGGTGCTCGAACAGCGCCTTCTGAGCGAACAGGCGGCCCCTTCCTGACCCGTCCCACGCCCCAGCCGCAAGTCTCGTCCCGGTGAGTCCGCACGACGCCGACAGGTGGTTCCGTCCCTTGACCGCGCGTCTTCTCAGGCGGCCGGGTGAAAGACCGCCCGCACGCAGCCGTCCTGCTTGTGCTTGAACATCTCGTAGCCCCAAGGGCCGTCCTCCAAGGGCAGCGAGTGGGTGGCCAGGTACCGGAGGTCGATCTCGCCGCGGGCGATGCGGTCGAGCAGCATCGGGATGTACCGCTGGCCGTGCTGCTGGCCCATCCGGAAGGTCAGCGCCTTGTTCATGGCGGCGCCGATCGGCATCTTGTCGAGATATCCGCCGAACACGCCGATGATCGACACCGTGCCGCCCTTGCGGCAGGCGAGGATCGCCTGCCGCAGGGTGGCGCCCCGTTCGGTGTGCAGGCGCAGCGCCTGCTTGGTGCGGTCGTAGGCGTGCTGCAGGCCGGTGCTGTGCGCCTCCATCCCCACCGCCTCGATGCAGGCGTCCGGCCCGCGTCCGCCGGTGGCTTCCCGCAGCGCCTCGAGGACGTCGGCCTCCTCGTAGTTCAGCGTCTGCGCCCCGGTATGCCGCGCGGTCATCGTCAGCCGCTCCGGCAGCCGGTCGATCGCGATCACGCGCTCGGCGCCGAGCAGGTAAGCCGCCCGTATCGCGGCCTGGCCGACGGCGCCGCATCCCCACACCGCGACGACGCTGCCCGGCCACAGGTTGCACATCTCCGCGCCCATCCAGCCGGTCGGCAGCGCATCGGAGGCGAACACCACCTGCTCGTCGGACAGCCCATCGGGTACGGGGAAGGCGTTGTTGTCGGCGAACGGGACCCGGATCAGCTCGGCATGGCTACCCGGGAAGCCGCCCGTCGCGTGGGTGTACCCGTACACTCCGCCGATCGCGTGCCCCCACAGCTTCTCCTGCAGCAGCGGCTGGGGGTTGGTGTTGTCGCACAGCGACCACAGCTCCTCCTGGCAGTAGTGGCAGCCGCCGCACCCGACGAACGAGCCGACCACGACCCGGTCACCAGGGCGGACCTTGCGCACGTCGGACCCGACCTCGACGACCTCTCCGGTGAACTCGTGGCCGAGGACGTCGCCCTCGCGCATGCCCGGCAGGTAGCCGTCGATGAGATGCAGGTCCGAGCCGCACACCGAACTGGCGGTGACGCGGACGATCGCGTCCCGGCTGCTCAGGATCTCCGGTTCGGGAACGTCCTCGACGCTCACCTGGTTGACCCCCATCCAGCAGATCGCCTTCACGGCCGCCCTCCCGTCGCCAGACGCCGCCGGAGCACCCGGGTCACACGCCGCTGCATCGGCCCTCGAGCCGACACGCGCTCGTCGACGGCGATCACTTCCCCGCATTCGAGCACCTGCTTGAGCCGGCGCAGATCCTCGCGCACCTGCTGGTCCGGCTCCCGCCCGGCCAGGCGGGCCAGGGCCACCCCGACCGCCCCGCCCGGCGGACGGTAGGCCAGCCTGACGCGTACCTCCGTACCGCGTCCTCCCGGCGCTGCCGCGAAGGTGACCTGCCCGGCGTTCGGCACGCCGGGCGCCCCGATCGCCCGCCAGGCGATCATCCGGTCCTGCTCCTCGGCGATGATCTCGGCGTCCCACGCCACGTGCCCCATGGGGGCCTTCGCCACCCAATGCGAATGCCGCTCGTCCAGCACCTCGACCCGGTCCAGGTGCGTCATGAAGCGCGGCAGGTTCGTGAAGTCACGCCAGAACGAGAACACCTCGGACACCGGCCGGTTGATCGTGACAGAACGCTCCAGGCGCATGGTTCTGCCCCCAGCCGTCACCGCCCGGGAGCGGGCCACGCGAGCGGCGGTCATCAGGTCCACGGCCGCGATGCCGACGAGGGCTGCCGACGCGAACCCGGCCCGCAGCCGCCTCCCGCCGCGCCGCGCGTTCAGCGCCCAGCCCAGTGCCGACACGTCCAGGACGTCGCCGGCGACCCGCATCCAGATCCACTCGGCGGGCCGGCGACCGCTCAACAGGCCCGCCGCCTGGACCAGCTCGCGTACGCCCACGAGCCGGACCGCCACACGGGCCACGGCCGAGTCGTCCACCCCCGCGAGCCTGCTGACTCCCCGAGGTGCGGCCAGCTGCACCGCACCGAGACCGAGGCTCAGCCACCCCAGGCCGCGCGCGGCCTGCCGCGCCGCGCCGTCACCACTCCACCTCGCCTCTTCCTCGACGACGAGGCCCTCGAATTCCATCAGGCGCGCTCCTTCACCTGCTGACACGGACGCCGCTACCGCAGCGGCCATCGTGTTGCCTTCCGTAACGGTTCGGCCACTCTTGGCCACAAGCGCCGTGTACCCTGCAGAGTCCGGAATATCCGTTCATCTCCGGATGTGACCTCTCAACGCCGGAAACGAGTGGTTCAGGCCTGGAATCCTTGGTCCACTTGGCGCGCCCTTGCCCTTACGTTGTGCGGCATTCGGGTAGGCAGTCGTCGCAATCACGGTCCATCGAGGCCGACGTCTGCCGTCGCGGGGAGTGGTCATGGCAGAGAACCGACGTAGCGTCATCGAGATCCTCACTCAGGATCATCGCGAGGTGGAGGACATGTTCACCCAGCTGACCGCCGAAACGGATCCGGAAAAGCGCCGGCGGATCGCCGACGACGTCACCATCGAGCTGGTACGGCATGCGATCGCCGAAGAGATGCACCTGTACCCCGCCGTACGCCGGCACGTCCCGGACGGCGACGCGATCGCCGACAAGGAGCTCTCCGACCACGCCGAGATCGAACGCGTCCTCAAGGAACTGGAGAAGATGGACACGGCCACCGGCGCGGACTTCGACACGCTGGTGCGCCGGCTGGTCGAGGACGTGACCTCCCACGTACGGGACGAGGAGAGCAACCTGTTCCCCGCGCTCGCCCGGCACGCCACCCCCGACGATCTGCTCGAACTGGGCAAGAAGGTCGAATCCGCCAAGGCGAAAGCGCCCACTCGTCCGCATCCGTCGGCCCCTGACCGGCCGCCGCTGAACAAGCTGCTGGCTCCCGGCGCCGGGCTGGTCGACCGCGTACGCGACCGCTTGTCCGGCCGCGGCCGCCACTAGACAGCGGCCGGCATGACGGCCGGGGCCGATCAGCCGCGTGTAGCGGGCGGCGGCCTCGGCCGCTTGCGGGCCAGGGCCTGGCGGAGCTCGGCCGGGGCGCGGTGCCGGGTGGGAGGTCGGCGGGAGGGGCCCGGCCAGGTCGGCCTCCTGGATGCGCAGGAATTCGTCCAGGATGTCCCGGTGGATGCTGACCGTGACGGCAGCGGGGCGGGAATGTCGTCGATGCGGCGGCGCAGGCCGTCCCAGACGCCGGCCCACTCCAGCCCGTCGCCGCGGCGCCGGACGGGCTCGTCCAGGATGGCGGCGGACCAGGATGGCGGCGGACAGGGCCCGATCGGTCCGGAAGAGTGCGGGCTCGCCGCGGTGACCGGCGACCAGGAACGGCCGGGCCGGTGGCATCGCGGGCGGCTCCGCCGCGCCAGCGCACCGGGTCGACGAGGATGGGGCGGCCGGCCAGGTCGGCGTCGGGCCGGTGTGGAACGGGCAGTGCGGCCATAGGTGGTGGCGGCGGTGAGCGTGGCCGCCCTCGCCTCCCGGGTATACCCGGGGGCGGCGCTGGGCGGCGTTCGCCTGATCAGGAGGGCAGCAGGGCCGGCTGGATCGACGAGGCGGGCGGACGGATCTCGCCGCTGCCGCGCGGCACCAGCGTGGGGCGGATGACGCGGCGGGCCGGTGGCCCGGTCCACCCGTCGATCCTGGCGAACAGGGTCTGCGCGGCGACCGTGCCCAGGCTGACCGGATCGCCCGCGACGACGGTCAGCGGGACCGGAAGCATGTCGGCCAGCGGGAAGTCGTCGAAGCCGGTGACCGCGACGTCCCGGCGCGGCCCCAGCGCACGCAGCAGGCCCTGGGTCATGAAGCCGGTGGTGGTGAAGACGGCCGTCGGCGGGTCCGGCATCGCCAGGAGCTCGCGGGCCGCCCGTTCGGCCTCGGCGACGGAACCGGTGGACAGGCGCCGGATCAGTGCGGGGTCGGCCGGACCGGCCTCGGCGCGCATGGCGTCCCGGAAGCCGCGCAGGCGCTGCGTGGTCGTCCAGCGGCTCGGCGCCACGATGGCGCCGATCCGGGAGTGCCCGTACGAGAGGAGGTGCCGTACGGCCATCCGCGCTCCGGCGGCGTTGTCGAGCACGACCTCGTCGGCCTCCACTCCGGCGCCTGGGCGGTCCACGAAGACGACCGGGGTGCCGCGCTCGATCTCCGGCTGCAGGTAGCTGTAGTCCCGGCCGCCGGGAACGACGAGGAGCCCGGCCACCTGGCGTCCCAGCAGGCCGTCGATGGCCGCGCGCTCCGCCTGGGGATCCTCGTCGGCGCTGGCCAGCACGACGGCGTAGCCGCGCGCCCGGGCCACGCCGATCACCGCCGAGGCGATGGCCGCGAAGAACGGGTTGGTGAGGTCTCCGAGCAGCAGGCCGATGTCTCCGGTGCTCTGCCCCGATCGCATGCCCCGCATGCTCCGGGCCACCTCGTTGCGCCGGTAGCCGGTCGCGGCGATGGCCGCCTCCACCTTCGACCGCGTCTCGCGGCTGACCCGCCCCTCCCCGTTCACGACCCGGGACACCGTCTTCATGCCCACCCCGGCGAGTTCGGCCACCTGCTTCATCGTCGGCCGAGTCACGGTCCGTCCCCTTTCCTGCGGCTCGTCGATCACTACAAGGCCGCGGGCACGTCGGCGGGGCCCGTCATGCCTCCATCCCGCGGGTTCCGCTGACACCGCCGGTGTCGTCCACCCGGCTGATGCCGTCCGCCCCGGCGTCGATCACGCTACCGATCATCGTATCCGGGGCGGGATCGCCGGGCGGCACCTCGGCCAGCGCGCCGGTCATGGCGCCGAGCACGCGTTCCGCCGTGGCCTCCGCCCGCGTGAAGGCGGCCACGCGCTGCCCCAGCCGCAGCACCTCGATCCGGTCGGCCACCTCGAAGACGAAGGGGAGATTGTGGCTGACCAGCACCACGGACACGCCCTGCTCCCGTACGGACTCGATCAACGCCCGGACGCGGCCGGTCTGGACGACGCCCAGAGCGGCCGTCGGCTCGTCCATCAGGACCAGGCGGCTCGCCCACAGCACCGCCCGCGCCACCGCGATCCCCTGCCGCTGTCCACCGGACATGGTGCCGACCGTGCTGCGGGTGTCCTGCAGGCCGACGCTGAGGCGGGCGAACGCGTCGTCGGCCTGGCGACGCATCTTCGGCTTGTCCAGCATGCCCAGCATGCCGAGCAGACCGCCGCGCAGCACTTCACGGCCGAGGAAGAGGTTCGCGGCGGGATCGAGGTCGGGGGCGAGGGCGAGATCCTGATAGACGGTCTCGATGCCGTGGCTTCGCGGATCGAGCGGGCTGGAGAAGCTGACCGGGCGGCCGTCGACGACGATCTCGCCCTCATCCGGCTGGATCACTCCCGAGATCACTTTTATCACGGTGCTCTTGCCCGCGCCGTTGTCTCCGACCAGGGCGACGACCTCGTTCGGGTGAACGGTCAGCGAGGCGCCCTGGAGGGCCCGGACCGTCCCGTAGTGCTTGACGATCCCGGACAACTGCAGGAGCGGGGTGTCAGGGCTGCTGCTCATGGGCGCCTCCTCGGATCCCGTCCGGCCGGGGGAAGCCGGAGATCCATCACAGGGGTGACAACGCTGTCGCATCGGACAGTACTAGGGTAGCGTTCGCCTGCAAAGATATCCGCGGTGCGGAGATCCCGCCGCCACTCGCGGTGCCGCGCCGTTCCGCCGATCAGGTGAGGGGTGCGTTCTCTTGTCAGCCGACGTCCACGCAGCACACTGGGCGGTTCTCGCCGAGAGCCTGGCCTCCGTGTCCTCCCGGGCGGCGGCTCGGCTGGAGGCGGAGTTCGGTGCGGGTGAGATGTTCCGGCGCTGCTTCGCCAACGCGTGGACGACCACGCTGCGCGGGGACCCGGCCGAGCCCTTCGTCATCACCGGCGACATCGAGGCCATGTGGCACCGGGACACGGTCGGCCAGCTCCGGCCGTACTTGACAGGGCTGCCGGACCCGGCCGTGCTGCGCGTCCTGACCGGCGTCGTCCGGCGGATGGCCCGCGCGGTCCTGGCCGACCCCTACGCGAACGCGGTGAACGACGGGCCCACCGGCGGCCATGCGGACGAGCACGACCGGCCGGCGCCGTCCCCGGACGTGTGGGAGCGCAAGTACGAGGTGGACTCGCTGTGCTCGTTGCTGTCGTTCGGCTACGAGCTGTGGGCGGCCAGTGGATCGGCGGCGCATCTGGACGGGCACTTCGCGGCGGCGGCGGACCTGGTCATGCGGGTCTGGCGGGTCGAGCAGGACCACGAGCGGGCCTCGCCGTACCGGTTCGAGCGCGTGGCCGGCCCGTTCCGGGGCGACACGCTGGACCGCGGCGGTCTCGGGTCGCCGGTCGCCCGCACGGGGATGACCTGGTCGGGATTCCGGCCCAGCGACGACCGGTGCCAGTACGGCTACCTGATCCCGGCCAACGCGGCGGCCGTGGTCGCGCTCAACGGCGTCGTACGGCTGTGCGACGAGGGCCTGCTGGAGCCGGCCCTCCGCGCCCGGGCGCTGGAGCTGGCCGTCGAGCTCGCGGACGGCATCGCCCGCCACGGAGTGGCGCAGAGCGACTCCGGCCCCGTCTACGCGTACGAGGTGGACGGCCTCGGCAACGTGAACCTGATGGACGACGCCAACGTGCCCAGCCTGCTGTCGCTGCCCTATCTCGGCTGGTGCGACCGCGATGATCCGCTCTATCGGCGGACCCGCGAGTTCGTGCTGAGCGGGCGGAACCCCTACTACTACCGGGGCCGGGCTGCGGAAGGCGTCGGCAGCCCGCACACACCCGCCCGGCACGTCTGGCCGATGGCGTTGTGCGTGCAGGCCCTCACCGCCGGGTCACGGCAGGAGTCGGCCGACGTCTACCGCGTGCTCCTGGCCACGGACGCCGGCACCGGCCTGATGCACGAGAGCTTCCACGCCGACGACCCCTCCGCCTTCACCCGGCCGTGGTTCGCCTGGGCGAACTCCCTGTTCGCCGAGGTGTCGCTCTCCCTGGCGGGGCTCCCGGTGCCGCGTCCGATTCCTCCTGTGCCGGCCGAGGTGGCCGACGCCGTACGGACGGCGGACTCCCCGGTGACCCTCCGCCGGCAACAATTCGGCCACCGGCGTTGACGACCACCGGCGGCCGGGGTTACCGTGCCTCATCCGATGTGACAACGTTGTCACCAATGGCGCACCCCATAGAGGTGAGCGATGTCAGAGACTGAGACAGCGCCGACGAGCGCCGACGCGGCACGTCCGGTGGCCGCCGCGGACGGCGCCCGGCCGAGATCGCAGATGCCCGGCCGGCTCCGTAACCTGCACCGGACGCAACGCAGCTGGTCGGTGCTCGTCCTGCTCACCTTGATCGCGATCTTCTCGGTGATGCGCCCAGAGCAGTTCGTGTCCTGGTTCAACGCCAAGAGCATCGCCGTCGACGCCTCCAGCTATCTGCTCATCGCGGTCGGGATGACCTTCGTCATCACGATCGCGGGCATCGACCTCTCGGTCGGCTCGGTGCTCGTGTTCTCCGGCGTCGTCAGCCTCAAGGTGATGCTCGCGATCGGCGGTGACGGGCCACTCGTCCTGCTGGCCGGACTCGCCGCCGCGGTGCTCTCCGGGTTGGCATGGGGTCTGGTCAACGGGCTGGTCACCACCCGCGGCGGCGTCTCTCCACTGATCACGACGCTGGGCAGTTTCGCCGCCGCCACCGGCCTCGCCTATCTCCTGGCCGGCGGGCAGGACATGCACGGTGTGCCACGCACGCTGGCCGACACCCTCGGCTTCGGCGAGTTCCTCGGCGTGCCGTACACGGTGCTGGTGGCGCTGGCGGTCGCCGCCGTCGGCGCCTTCGTGATGTCACAGACGCGGTTCGGCCGCTACACGGCCGCGATCGGATCCAACGAGGAGGCGGTCCGCCGGGCCGCGGTCAACGTCAACAACCACATCGTCAAGGTTTACGTTCTCTCCAGTGCACTGGCGGGGTTGTCCGGATTCATGAGCCTGGCCCGGTTCCAGACGACGACGCTCAACGGACACCAGACCGACATGCTGCAGGCGATTCTCGCGGTCGTCATCGGCGGGACGAGTCTGATCGGGGGTGTCGGCACCGTGCTCGGCACCGTCGTCGGCGTCATGATCCCATCGGTGCTCACGGACGGCTTCGTCATCCTCGGCTTGGAGCCCTTCTGGCAGCAGGTCGCGCTCGGCGTCGCTCTGGTCGTGGTCGTGATGGTCGACCAGCGCCGCCGCCGGCGCGACGTACGGACATAGCGCGGTCTCCGCGCACGCTCACCCGCACCACGACACGTCCCGTCCCCCCACGGAACTCATCCCCGCAGGCCTCCAGAGGACCACGGGACCTCCACAGGATCCATCCCGCTCACCCCCACGTCTCCTCACGCCCTGCGCCGCCCACGAGGCTCCCTCCTCCGACGACGCACGTTTCACGCCATCGCCTGCACACGCCGACCGTGTGCGGCCGCATCAATCAGGAGAGTCGACGATGCAGAGAACACCCATGGCATGGCTGGCCGTCGTCGCCGGTCTCGTGACCACGCTCGCCGCCTGCGGTTCCTCCGCTTCCAGCGGCACGGACACCGCCTCGCACGCCGGCGCCTCCGCCGCGTCGACCGCGGCGGGAGCCAAGAAGGTCAAAGTGACCTTCATCGAAGGGGTCGCCGGTGACCCCTTCTACGAGACCATGGCCTGCGGCGCCAAGGAGGCGGCGGCGCAGCACAACGTGGAGCTCAACGTACAGGGCGCCAAGAACTGGGACGTGAGCCTGCAGATCCCGATGGTCAACTCGGTCATCGCCGCCCGGCCGGACGCGATGTTCATCGCCCCCAACGACTCCGAGGCCCTGGTCCAGCCACTGAAGCAGGCGACCGAGGCCGGCATCAAGGTGGTGCTGGTGGACACCACGCTGTCGGACACCAGCTTCGTCTCCTCGGCGATCGCCAGTGACAACGTCAAGGGCGGGCAGGTCGCCGCCGACGCGCTGGCGAAGCTCATCGGCGAGAAGGGCAGCGTCCTCCTGGTCGGCGGCCAGCCCGGGGTGAGCACGGCCGAGGCGCGTCAGAAGGGGTTCGAGGAGGGGCTGAAGAAATATCCCAACATCAAATATCTCGGCAACGTGTTCACCTCCAACGGCGTCGCGAAGATCTCCCAGCTGGTCTCCGCCCAGCTCGCGGCGCATCCCGACCTGGCCGGCATCTTCGCGCTCAGCACGGACCAGAGCCAGGGTGCCAACAACGCGGTGAAGGCGGCGGGCAAGGCCGGCAAGATCAAGCTGGTGGGCTTCGACGCCGGACCCGCGCAGGTCGAGCAGTTGCGCGAAGACGTGGTCCAGGCCCTGGTCGCTCAGCAGCCGGCGCAGATCGGCGCCGACGGCGTCGCACAGGCCGCCGCGGCGGCACGCGGCGAGCAGGTGCGGAAGCAGATCGGCACGGACTCCACCGTCATCACCAAGGAGAACGTCGACGACCCCGAGGTGGCGAAGTACCTCTACACCACCACCTGCAACTGACATCGGCTCCGCAGCGGCCGGAAACCCTTCTCACGGGTTTCCGGCCGTTCCGGCTTCGGCGGAGAATCAGACCCGTCATCCAGGAGACCCCGGTAAGGAGCCCGAGGCGTCTCACTCGGCGGCCCGCCGATGAGCTGCACCTCCACCGACCGGGACATGCCGCGGCCGTTTCACTGTCAGGAGACGCTCCCGTCCTTACGGGTCGGCATGCTCGACGGAGCGGCTTTCTCGTGTTCGAGGTCCGCCGCGCTCCCAGGCCAAGGCCCGAGCTCGCGGCGGTTTCCTGCCGTTGACCCGCCCGGCGGCCCGGTGGTACCGTCGACCAGCGTTTTTCTATGACTATAGAAAAACGATCCTCGGTTTCCGTCCTCCCCGGCCCTCGGTGCGATGACGGTGAGGGCGGATCTGGAGGGATGACGACGTGGCGACGACACCTCACACCGCGAGCCGGCTGCTGCACAGCGGCCCGGCAGGCGCAGCGGCGCTGGCCGAGCAGTTGCAGACCGCCGTCGCGGAGATGGCCCGTTGGATGGACGAGTACGGGAGCTTCAGCCCGCACACGTCCTTGGACGTCGAGGTGGGCGCACTGGAGCGGGCCACCGAGGAGTTGCGCACCCGGTTGCGGGACAACTACCCGTTCTTCCACCCCCGCTACGTCGGGCAGATGCTCAAGCCACCGCACCCGGCAGCGGTGATCGGCTACGTGACCGCGATGCTGATCAACCCGAACAATCACGCCCTCGACGGCGGGCCGGCGACCGCGCGGATGGAGAAAGAGGTCGTGGCGCAGCTGGCGGCCATGTTCGGCTTCGACCAGCACTTGGGCCACCTCACCAGCAGCGGCACCATCGCCAACCTCGAGGCGCTGTTCGTCGCCCGCCAGACGCACCCGGGCAAGGCGGTGGCCTACAGCGCCGACGCCCATTACACCCACTCCCGCATGTGCCACCTCCTGGGCGTGGCGGGCACGGCGGTCCCGACGGCGTCCGACGGCACGATGGACCTGCAGGCCCTGGAGGAGCTGCTGCGCGCGGGAGGCATCGGCACCGTGGTGGCCACCACCGGCACCACCGGGCTGGGCGCGGTCGACCCCGTCCACGACATCGTCGCGCTGTGCCGGCGGTACGGGGCCCGGGTGCACGTCGACGCCGCCTACGGCGGGTTCTTCCGCCTCATCGCCGACGACGGCCCCGACGGTGTGGCCGCCGCCCCCTTCGCCGCCATCGCCGAGTGCGACTCGGTCGTCATCGACCCGCACAAACACGGCCTGCAGCCCTACGGCTGCGGCGCGGTGCTGTTCAAGGACCCCGGCGCGGCGCGGCACTACCTGCACGAATCGCCCTACACCTACTTCACCTCCGAGGAACTGCACCTGGGTGAGATCTCCCTGGAGTGCTCCCGCGCGGGCGCGGCGGCCGCCGCCCTGTGGCTGACACTCCGGCTGCTGCCGCTGACGCCTGAGGGCTTGGGCGCGGCGCTGCGCCCCGGCCGGCGCGCCGCACTGGCCTGGGCCGAGCGCATCAGGGCGAGCGAGCAGCTGAGCCTGTACCAGCAGCCGCAGCTGGACATCCTCACCTACTACCCCACCCGTGACCGCTTGTCCGAGGTGGACCGGGCCAGCGCCCACGTCCTGACGCGGGGCATGCACCTGCCTCCGGCGCAGTCGCTGTTCGTGGCCACGTACACCGTCGATGCCGCCGCGCTGGCCGCGCGCGGGCACCAGGTGACCGCCGACGTGCCGCACGGCCGCATCCTGCGCAGCGTGCTCATGAAGCCCGAGACCGAGCAGCACGTGCCGTCCCTGCACCAGCACGTCCTCGACCTGCTCGCCGACGCCGACGCGTAGCGGCCCGCACACACCCCAGCCGCCGACCGAGGGAAGGGACGAGACGTGCCGAAGGTCGTCGACCACGACGGACGCCGCGTGGAGCTCATCGAGGCCGCCTGGCGCACCATCGCCCGCACCGGATGGGACTCGGCCACCATGGCCGCCATCGCCGCCGAAGCCGGCTTCTCCAACGGAGCGCTCAAACCGTACTTCGCGACCAAGGACGACCTGCTGGCCGCCGCCTTCGACTACATCTACGTCCAGACCGGCCGCCGCATGGCCGCGGCCACCGCCGGCAAGCACGGCCTGACGGCCCTGCGCGCCTACTGCAGGGAGATCCTGCCGCTGGATGACACAACCCTGGACGAGGCCCGCATCGTCATTCCCTTCTGGTACAAAGCTCTCGCAAGTCCCCACCTGGCCGCGCGGCACGAGCACGCCATGCGCGAGTGGCGCCAACAACTACAGCGCCATCTCACCGAAGCCCGCGACGCCGGAGAGATCCGCACCCCGATCCCCGACGAACACGTCATCGGGCACCTGCTCACCGCGCTGCTCGGCGCGCAGATCACCGCGACCCTGATGCCCACCCTGGAGACCGCTCAGACCCTCACCGCACAGCTCGACAGTTTCCTCACCCTGCTCAAGCCCGTTTGACATACGGCTCCTCTGGCCGCCTGCGGCGTCATCGACCTCCCCGAGCGCAACGACCCGCGGTGACGTGCCTTCACCTCCAGCGGGGGCGGCGGGCGACGTAGACCACCGCGGGCGGCAGGTTGCGCCAGACCGTCATGCTGGTCACGACCTCTTCGAACTCCGTCCGCAGGTCGCCGAGCAGCCGCCGGGCCGGGGCCGCCCAGCGCGTCCAGGTGTAGGCGAACTGCGTGTAGACCCCGGCGGGGGCGAGCGCGCGGGCCACCGACCGGATCAGGGGAGGCTCCCCTGCGTAGGCGACCCACGCAGGCCGCTGACCATGACGTCCACCGGCCCGATGCCACGTTCCGCGAGCAGTTCGGGCAGGCGGGTGACGTCGTCGCACACCACCTCGACCGACGGGTACGCCTGCGCGATCCCCGCCGCGAACCTCTCGTTGAGCTCGACGACGACGTGCCTGCCGCGGCCGGCCAGCCGCCGCTGGATGGCCGAGGTGAAGGCGCCCGTCCCCGCGCCGAGCTCCACCACCACCGGGTGACCGCGCTCCGGAACGCCCACCACCATGCGCTCCGCCAGCCAGACCGAGCTCGGCACCACCGAGGCCGTACGCAGCGGCGATTTGACGAACTCCCACAGGAACCGGCCACGCTCGAGGTCACGGGGCCCTTGATCGATTGCCACGGTCCATACCCCCGGCCAGATCCTGCCGCACCGGGGACAAGTGCGACATCACGTGCAGATAGCACGAGGGTGAACATCAGCGGTCGTCCAACCTCCTCGCGCGAGCGACGACGAGACCGCGGTAACACCCGCACCGGGGAGACTCCTGTCGTGTCAGCGAATTCCGCCGCCCTCGCAGGGGCACGCGATGAGCACAACGACGTGATGTCTGCTCCTGCATTCCGTCCGCCGCGGCGTCGCTCGGGCGCTCACCCCGCGATACCGAACAGGACGTGTTCGCTAAGGTCGCGAGGCTCGGGCGGGGGGTACACCCGCGCGGCGCTCGCGCCGTGGCAGGCCATCGGGCTGGGTGCGGGACTGGGCGCGGGACTGGGCGCGGTCGGCCTTCGGTGGGTCAGCCGGCGACGCCACCTTTGGTTGCCATCTTGCAATGACATGCCGGAATGGCGTTATCATCGACATATGGCGATTGATACTGATGCCGGGCGGTGTGTGAGTGCGGACATCGCCGCCGGGATTCCTCCGGCGGCGGCGCTGTTCCACTCCCTGGCGGATGAGAACCGGCTGCGCATCGTGCAGCGCCTGGCCCGCGGCGAGGCACGCGTGGTGGATCTGACCGCCGAGCTCGGGCTCGCCCAGTCCACCGTGTCCAAGCACCTTGCCTGCCTGCGCGACTGCGGCCTCGTCGACTACCGCGCCGAGGGCCGCCAGTCGTTCTACTCCCTGACCCGCCCCGAGCTGATGGACCTGCTCGCCTCCGCCGAGCACCTGCTGGCCGCCACCGGCCACGCCGTCGCGCTCTGCCCCACCTACGACCGGGCGCTCGCGGAGGAGGAAACGGTGTCATGACCGCGCTGAACCTGCCCGGCCTCGGCCCCTCCCCCGCCCGGCGCACCCTGCTGCAACGCCGCATCCGGCTCCTGGTCGCCGCCACCATCACCTACAACGTGATCGAAGCGGCGGTCGCCATCACCGCCGGCACGATCGCCTCCTCCGCCGCGCTGATCGGATTCGGCCTCGACTCCATCGTGGAGGTGGCCTCGGCCGCCGCGGTGGCCTGGCAGTTCTCCGCCGCCGACCACGAACGCCGTGAGCGGACAGCGCTGCGCGTCATCGCGATCTCGTTCTTCGCCCTGGCCGCGTACGTCAGCTTCGACGCCGTCCGGGCACTGCTCGGCGCCGGTGAGGCCGAGCACTCGACGCCCGGCCTGATCCTGGCCGCGCTCTCCCTGATCGTCATGCCGTTCCTGTCGTACGCCCAGCGCCGCGCCGGCCGTGAGCTCGGCTCCGCCTCCGCCGTGGCCGACTCCAAGCAGACGCTGCTGTGCACCTATCTGTCCGGGGTGCTGCTGGCCGGGCTGGCGCTCAACAGCCTCTTCGGCTGGTCCTGGGCCGACCCCGTCGCCGCCCTGGTCATCGCCGCGGTCGCGGTGAAGGAGGGCCGCGAAGCCTGGCGCGGCGACGCCTGCTGCGCCGTGCCCGCCGCCACCTCGCTCAGCGCCCCCGGCGGGTGCTCGGGCGGTTGCTGCTCCCCCGCCACCCCCGAACGATGACGATCCGTCGCCTCCCACCACCCACGAGCTCGGCGCCGCCGGGCAGACCAGCGCCTCGCTGGCAGGGTTGGGCGGCGATCACAACCGGCCGGCTCTACTTCGGCGGGCGGATCGGCCCCGCCGCGCTCCACGCCCACTACGCGGCCCAGCTGCTGATCGGCGAAGGGCTGGTCCTGCGTGGCGCGGACGGGACCGACCACGCCATGACGGCCGCGCTCATCCCGGCCAACACGCCGCACGCCATCGTCCGCGGCGCGGCCGACGGACTGCTCGCCCTGATCGACCCGGCCCGGGCGGGACGGCTGCTCCATCGTCCGGCGGCCGTCTCGGCCTCCTCCTGGCGCATCGACGCGCCCCCGCCGGCCCGCCGCGATCTGCACGACCACCTGAACATCGCCCGCCGCCAGGGCCGCCGTACGTGATGACCTTCACGTGATCGAAGATCTTGAACGCGGAGATCAGCAGCACGACGGTGTTGACGGTCAGCGCCGGGGCCGGCAGCGGCCAGGTAGACGACCACGCAGAAGGAGCGTGCCCGGCGCCGCGAAGGTCAGGAAATGCCACAGGCCCGGCCGTCGCGACCGCCTCACGCGGCTCCCTCGCGCTCCGGTGGCCGCGTGGCCGGGGCTGCGTTCGCTGGCGCCGACGGCCATCAGCCGCTCTTCTCCCACTCGGTGTCGAGGAACGCCGGCACCTGGTCCACGTTCTTCTTGCCGCTGACGAGATCCTGCGCGGCCGACCAGAACGTGCCCTGCATTCCCGGCAACATGGCCGTGTCACCGGCCTCCCAGCTGAACGGCGGCACGGTCGCGTTCTGGGCGAGCGCCTGCTGCCAGAGGTCGTACACGGGCTTGAACACGGGTCCGGTGTCGGACGGCGGCGTGTAGCCCTTGATCGTGGGGAACAGGGCGTCGGCCTTGACCGAGGCATCCAGGTTCTCTTTCGTGAGCTGGAAGGCCAGGGCGAATTTCTTGGCCGCCGCCCTGTTCCTGGCGGTCGCGCTCCCGGACAGTCCGCCGCCGGCGAACGCCGGCAGATGCAGGGTGCCGGCGTCGCTCGGCCAGGCGAACACCCCTGCCCTTCATGTCGGACTTGTCTGCCGCGGCGGCGAACCAGCTGCCCATCGGGTACATCGCGCCCTTGCCTGCCCTCTCCGGTGAGGCGGATTTCGGCGTACACGTCGATGGCGAGGATGGCGGTCCACGGCCGGGAGGTGACGAACACCCCGCCGCTGACGAACGGCGTGATCCCGGCGGTCTTGAGTTTCTCCGCGGCGGCCGGCAACTCGGCGTACGTCTTGGGCGGCGCGGTGACGCCCGCCTCGGCGAAGAGCATGCCGATCTGCACGTCGGGCAGCTGGCCCGAGGCGGCGAGCTGCTTGGCGTAGTCGTTACCCTAGAGCAGCAGATTGATGACGATCGTCAATACGATCGACAGCACCACCGATATGAGGATCATGACCAGGCAGCCCGCCCAGCCGCCCAACGGTCTGACATCCCAATTACCGAATCTCATGAGGTCAGCGCCTACCCGGGCGGGCGCCCCGCAGGGCTATCGTGGGGAAAATTTGGCAGACGGCCGGGAACGGGCCCCTCCCTTATCGGCCGGGTCCGGCACCTGCTGTCCAGCCACGTAAGCGGCGGCGGCACCCCGTGGAGCGGGACAGCCGGGCGACTCCTCGCAGATCCATCGCAACACGTGACCGCGGAAACGTCCGCGTTCTCACCATTGCCCGGGGGGCAGCTCCACGCCGGCGACGGGATCGTAGATGATGGTGTCATCCTCCAGCCTGATCACGGCGACGCGGGTGGCGAGACCGGCCTCCTCCAGTGCCCGCGCCGATTCCACCGCGTACTCGGCGAAGTGGTACTGATCCCGCGAACCTGGGTAAGGCGCAGGACGCTGGCACAGGACTTCGTAGCGGTCGCCGGGCCAAGGGGACGGCAGTTCGTCCGTACGCTGACGACGAGTGCCCCGAGTCATCTCATCATCCTCATCCCTACAGTCGCTCTATCCCCGGTCGAAACACCACCCTTTCAGTAAAAGGTGATGATCGGAACAGTCCCAACGGTCAAGTCTGCAGAAATCAGGACAAGTAGCGCGCGCCGTCAAGGACGTGGGTCCGTTCGTGTCCAGCCCTTGCTCCAGCCGCGGTGCGAGCGCCGGCCCGATGCGGCGAGGCAACGACGGCACACCTGTCCCACCTCGTCAGCCGCGCCACCCGACTCCGGGAACACGTCAGGCCACCGCACATGGTGGAATCGGAGCAGCCCTGACCGGCTGAGCGCCAGCCCGCACAAGGTCTGGTTCGTTCCCGGATACCAGGCGTGGACCTCCCCCGAAGGGAGCCGCACGCCGTTCTCGTCTCTCCACTGCCCCGAAGCCGCCACCGACGGCTCGCCGCGTCGCGTCATCGCCGCATGCCCACTCTCACGGGATGGAACACGGCTCGGACGCGGCCGTCCTGCTTCTCCTCGAACATCTCATATCCCTTCGGGCCGTGCTCCAGCGGCAGCTCACCCGCAGGCACGCGTCGCGGATGGGCAAATCGCCGGACGGTGCTCGTGCCGCGGCCCGCGTGCACGACCATTTCCTGCGACAGGGCCGCCGAGCGGCTGGCGCTATCGTGTCTACGTGACGGCGCTGAGCAGTGCAACAGAAGAGTCGGAGTCGAGGTCGACGCAACCCCGGTCCTTCATCGTCACGATCTACGGGCTGTACGCACGCGAGGTCGGCGGCTGGATCAGCGTGTCGTCTCTGATCCAGCTGATGGCCCAGCTCAAGATCGACGCGCCGTCGGTGCGATCCGCGATCTCCCGGTTGAAGCGCCGGGGCCTGCTCGAGGCGCGGAAAGTCAGCGGATCGGCCGGATACGGCCTGTCGCGGCAGGCCCGGGAGATCCTGGACGAGGGCGATCAGCGGATCTTCGGCCGGCAGCGTGCCGTGCTGAAGGACGGATGGTTGCTCGCCGTCTTCAGCGTTCCCGAGTCGCAGCGGCAGCAGCGGCACGTGCTGCGGTCGCGGCTGAGCTGGCTGGGTTTCGGTACGACGGCGGCAGGGGTCTGGATCGCGCCCCGCTACCTGTATCAGGAGACCCGCGAGGTGCTGGAACGCTACGAGCTGTCGGGCTACGTGGACCTGTTCCATGCCGAGTACCTGGCGTTCGGAGACGTCAGCGAACTGGTCGGCCAGTGGTGGGATCTGGACGGGCTGCAGCGGCTCTACGCCGAGTTCCTGGGCTCGTTCGATCCTGTGCTGAATCGCTGGCAGCTCGGCGGTGCCGGCGGCGACGCCGAAGCGTTCAGTGACTATGTGCGGGCCCTGACGGCGTGGCGGAGACTGCCGTTCCTCGACCCGGGCCTGCCGCCGGAGCTCCTGCCGCCCGACTGGTACGGCGTGCGTGCGGCGGCGCTGTTCGACGAGCTGAAGGACAGGCTGGCCGAGCCCGCGCACCGCCACGCGAGCTCGGTGATCGGGATCACGACCGCGATGTGACGGCCTTCGACGGCCTCGCCACGGCCGTCGTGGTCAACGCTCTCTGACGCGCAGCCGTTCCGGCGGGATGACGGCGACGCCCAGGATCTCGATCATCGCCTCCGGCTGCCACAGGGCTGTGCAGCCGATGCCGGCCATCGCCGGGTAGACGGGCCCGGCGAGCTCCCGCCAGATGCGGCCGATCTCCTTGCCGTGTGCCTGGTAGCCGGGGATGTCGGTCAGGTAGAGCGTGATGCTCACCAGATCCTCCGGCCGGCCGCCCGCCTCCCGGAGCGTGGTGAGCACGTTGCTGAAGGCCTGCCGGAACTGCTCGACGATGCCGCCTTCGACGATCTTCATGTCCTGGTCGAGCGCCGTCTGGCCGCCCAGGTAGAGCGTGTTGCCGATCAGAGTGCCGTGCGAGTAGCCGCTGGGGACCGGCAGGCCGTCCGGGTTGATCGGGATCGGGGTCATGACGCCTCCGTCGAGTCTCGGGGTGTTGACTTTATCTGACGAGCGTGAAAAAAACGACACAACATGGAGTGTGCTCGCCGGTGGCGTACGTCTCCGTCTCGCCGACGGCGCCGTCCTCGGAGCCGAGATCTCCGGCATCGGCGTCCTGCGCAACCGGATCGTGTTCACCAACGTTTAGGAGTCGACCATGCAGCCGACCGAGGGAGACCTCAGCGCCTTCCCGGGGGACAACTCGGCGTACGCCACCGAGAGTGGCCTCGTCGTCCCGGTCGTCACCCGAGGAGGGCTGGAGTCGGCGCTGACCGGCCAGTCGGAAGGCGCCTCACGCATCGCCGGGGTGAGCCCCCAGCACACTCCGGCGCGGCGGATCTGGTTCGGGAAGGTCAGCAACGAGCCGGGCTACCGCTCGGTCCCCCATCACCACGGTGAGGCCGAGACCGGCGGGTACGTCCTGTCGGGCCGGGCGCGCATCTACTTCGGCGAGAAGTTCGCCGACTACATCGACATGGAGGAGGGCGACTGGGTCTTCGTCCCGCCCTTCATGCCGCACGTCGAGTGCAACCTGGACCGCAACCGGCCGCTCACCTGGATGACCACGCGCACGCCCGACAACATCGTCGTCAATCTCGCCGACGTCGCGGACGAGGCACTGCGCGACTGGATCGAGCGGCCATGACGTCCGAGACGTTCACGGCCGCCGTGACGCTGAAAGAGACCGAGCCGGAGCACTACGACGCGGCCTTCACCGCGGTGACCCAGCCCTGCCCTTGGCCCAAGGCCTACGGCGGCGACCTGGTGGCCGCGGCCGCGGCGGCGGCCATGCGGACCGTTCCGGCGGGCAAGGCGCTGCACTCGATGCACTCCTACTTCATGCGCCCCGCCGACATCGGAGCCGAGGTCCGCTACGAGGTGGAGCTGCTGCGCGACGGCCGGGGTTACGGCACTCGGCAGGTCCGCGCCTACCAGGGTGGGCGGCCGATCTACGTGGCGCTCGCGTCGTTCGCGGCAGGTGAGCCCGGCGGCGACTTCGCCGCACCGCCTCCAGAGGTTCTTGATCCCGGCACGCTGCCCTCCTCGGCCGCATACCTCGCCGAGCGGCAGGGCGGGACGATGACCGAGGAGTCCAAGGCGTACTGGAGCGGCGGGCGCAGCTTCGACATGCGTCACGTCCCCGGGCCCGTCTACCTGGCCGTCGACGGAGGGCAGGCGCCCCACCAGGCTGTCTGGGTCAAGCCGTACGACGACCTGCGGCCGGTCGAGGGCCTGACCCGCGCGCAGCGCGACCTGGCGGCCCTCTCCTACGTGTGCGACTACACCATCCTCGAACCGGTGCTGCGCGTGCTCGGCCTGCCGTGGGCTCGGCCCGGACTGGTGACCGCGAGCCTGGACCACGCGATGTGGTTCCACCGCGTGCCGGGCGAAGGAGTGCTCGACGGCTGGTTGCTCTACGCGCAGGAAGCCGTCTCGGCGGGCTCCGGGCGCGGTGTCGGGCATGGTCGCTTCTTCACCCGCGACGGGGAGCACCTGGCCACGGTCGTGCAGGAAGGCATGATCCGCATCTCCTGATCCATCCCCCCCGCCCTGCAGTCGAGCCGCCGACGTGGCTCCGGAAGGACCCTCCGATGCAGCTGTCACCCACCTCGCACATCGACACCTTCGCCCGCGATCGCCTGCCGCCGTTCGAGCAGTGGCCGCGGCTGGAGTTCACGACCGATCTCCTGCGCTACCCGGACCGCCTGAACGCGGCCGCGGAGATCATCGACGCCGCGGTGGCCGCCTTCGGCCCCGATCGGCCGGCGATCCGCACCGACGGGGGCGAGGAGTGGACCTATGGCGACCTCCTGCGGCGGTCCAACCAGGTCGCCCAGGTGCTCGTCGAGGACCTCGGCCTCGTGCCCGGCAACCGGGTTCTGCTGCGTTCCCCCAACAACCCGTGGGCGGTGGCCTGCTGGCTCGGGGTGCTGAAGGCCGGGGGCGTCGTCGTCACGACCATGGCGGCGCTGCGTGCCCGCGATCTCACCCCCGTGGTCGCCAAGTCCCTGCCGTCGATCGCCTTGGTCGACCACCGCTTCCTCGAGGAGGTCGACGTGGTGCGCGACTCGGCCGCCCCTGACCTGGTGGTCGTGTCCTTCGGCGGCTCCGGCGACGGCGACCTGACCGCTCGCTGCGCGGCGAAATCCGGTGCTTTCAGTAACATCCTGACCGCCGCCGACGACGTCGCCCTGTTCGGGCCGACGTCGGGCAGCACGGGCGCCCCCAAGATCACCATCCACTTCCATCGCGACATCCTGTCCATCGACAACACGTTCGGCCGGGGAGTTCTCCGGCTCGAGGCCGACGACGTGGTCGCCTGCACGGCCCCGCTCGCCTTCACCTTCGGTCTCGGGATGCTCGTGGTGTTCCCTCTCCGGGCGGGCGCCTGCATGTTCCTGGTGGAGAGCGCGACGCCGGCACGGCTCGCCGACCTCGTCGAGGAGCACGGGATCACGGTGCTGGCCACCGCGCCGACGGCGTACAAGCAGATCCTGAAGGCAGGCAAGATCGACAAGCTGCGCGGCCTCCGCGCCGCGGTGAGCGCCGGCGAGCACATCCCGCAGGGCGTCTGGGAGCAGATCGAGGCCGACATCAAGCTCAAGGTCATCGATGGCATCGGGGCCACGGAGATGCTGCACATCTTCATCTCCGCGGCCGGCGACGACATCCGGCCCGGCGCGACGGGCAAGCCGGTTCCCGGCTTCCGGGCGACGATCCTCGGCCCGGACGGCGAGGAACTGCCTCCTGGCGTCGAGGGCCGGCTGGCCGTGATCGGCCCGGTCGGCTGCCGTTACCTGGACGACGACCGCCAGCGGACGTACGTCGTCAACGGCTGGAACGTCACCGGCGACACGTTCTACCGGGACGAGGACGGCTATTTCCACTATTGCTCACGCACCGACAACATGATCGTCTCCTCGGGCTACAACATCGGCGGTCCCGAGGTCGAGGCGGCCATCGACACCCACCCGGACGTGGTCGAGTCCGCGGTCGTCGCCGAGCCGGATCCCGAGCGCGGATCGATCGTGTGCGCCTTCGTCGTGCTCCGGGACGGGGTCGAGGGCGACGCGGCGAAGGCCAAGGAGATCCAGGACTACGTCAAGCGGCAGCTGGCGCCGTACAAGTATCCCCGTGACGTGCGTTTCCGCACGTCGCTCCCGCGCAATCCCAGCGGGAAGCTGCAGCACTACATCCTGCGTGAGATCGTCGAGAAAGAGCATTCCCAGTGAAGATCGCAATCGCCGGCGGCGGCCCGGGTGGTCTCTACTTCGCGGCGCTGATGAAGCAGCTGAGCCCGGGCCACGAGATCACCGTATGGGAGCGCAACGCCCCTGACGACACCTTCGGATTCGGCGTCGTCTTCTCCGACGAGACGCTGGGAGGGATCGAGAACGCCGACACGGTCATCTACGACCAGATGGCACGCCGTTTCGCCCGCTGGACCGACATCGACATCGAGGTCGACGGCCACGCCTTCACGGTGGGCGGGCAGGGCTTCGCGGCCATGAGCCGCAAGGACCTCCTGCACCTGCTGCAACGGCGCGCCGCTGAGCTCGGCGTGACCGTGCACTACGAGAGCGAGGCGCCCGACGCCGACGAGCTGCGCGCCGCCCACGACCTCGTCGTGGCGGCCGACGGCCTCAATTCGAGGATCCGCACCAAGTACGCCGACTCCTTCGTCCCCTCACTCGACCACCGGCGTAACAAGTACATCTGGCTCGGCACGGACCTGGTGTTCGAGGCGTTCCAGTTCCTCGTCAAGCAGACGGAGTGGGGCACCATGCAGATTCACGGGTACCCGTACTCCGCCAGCGGCTCGACCTTCATCGTCGAGATGCACGAGGAGGTGTGGCGCCGCGCGGGATTCGACGCGACCGAGAACGAGTCGTTCCCTCCCGGAGTGTCCGATGAGCACGCGGTCAAGAAGATCAAGGAGATCTTCGCCGGCGAGCTGGCCGGGCACCAGGTGCTCACCAACAACTCCAAGTGGCTGAACTTCACGACCGTCCGCAACGAGCGCTGGTACGACGGCAACGTCGTCCTCCTCGGGGACGCCGCCCACACCGCGCACTTCTCCATCGGATCGGGCACGAAGCTCGCGATGGAGGACGCCCTGGCGCTGGCGGCATGCCTGCACGAGCACCCGTCGCTCGGCGAGGCGCTCGAGGCCTACCAGCGCGAGCGCAAGCCGGTGGTGGAGTCGACCCAGCGCGCGGCGCAGGCCTCGCTGGAGTGGTTCGAGAACATCGGGATGTACGCCGGCCAGGACCCCGTCCAGTTCTGCTTCAACCTGCTGACCCGGTCGCGGCGCATCACCTTCGAGAACCTCAAGGAGCGCGATCCGGAGTTCGCCCACCGCGTCGAGGCGGCGTTCGCCGAGGCGTCCGGGGCGGACGAGGTCGCTCCCGCGATGTTCCAGCCGGTCGACATCGGGCCGCTGCGGCTCAAGAACCGGATCATCGTGTCGCCGATGGACATGTACTCCGCGGAGGAGGGCGTGCCCACCGACTTCCACCTGGTGCATCTGGGCTCCAAGGCGCTCGGCGGCGCCGGGCTCGTGATGACCGAGATGGTGTGCGTCTCCCCAGAAGGCAGGATCACCCCCGGATGCACCGGTCTGTGGAACGACGAGCAACGTGACGCCTACCGCCGCGTGACCGACTTCGTGCATGCGCAGACGACCGCGAAGATCGGCCTCCAACTCGGCCACTCGGGCCGCAAGGGCTCCACCAGACTGATGTGGGAGGGTCTCGACCAGCCTCTCGACGAGGGCAACTGGGAGGTCATCGGGCCGTCCGCCCTGCCGTACGGGGAGGGCTGCCACCTGCCCCGCGAGGCCACCCGCGACGACCTGGACAAGGTGGTGGCCGACTTCGTCGCCGCCGCCGGGCGTGGTGTGGCGGCCGGCTTCGACCTCATCGAGATCCACGCCGCGCACGGCTACCTCCTCTCCTCCTTCCTCTCCCCGGTGGCCAACAAGCGGATCGACGCCTACGGCGGTTCGCTGACCAACCGGCTGCGCTTCCCCCTGGAGGTCTTCGACGCCGTCCGCGCGGCCGTTCCCGGACGGATACCGGTGACGGTCCGCATCTCGGCGAGCGACTGGGTGCCGGACGGCAACACCGCCCACGACGCCGTCGAGATCGCCCGGGCCTTCGTCGAGCACGGAGCGGCGGCCATCGACGTGTCCTCGGGACAGGTGACCAAGGACGAGAGGCCGGCCTTCGGCCGTTCGTACCAGACTCCGTTCGCCGACCTGATCCGCCGGCTCGTCGCGGAGCCGGCCGGGGTGAAGGTCATCGCCGTCGGCGCCATCTCCTCCTACGACGACGTGAACTCCATCCTGCTCGCCGGGCGAGCCGACCTGTGCGCCCTCGGGCGGGCTCACCTCTACAACCCCCACTGGACGCTGCAGGCCGCGGCCGAGCAGGATTACCGGGGCCAAGGCGCCGCGTGGCCGAACCAGTTCGCCGCGGGAAGCCGCAAGCCGCCGGCCTCGCGCACCGACAGGGTCCCGCCGCGCCTCGCGCTCCTGCGGCACCAGGCCGGCCAAAACGTCCACGTCCGATGGACTCCCGGATCGTGAACGGCTCGCACACCCCGCGCGGGGTCCACCGCACGCGAGTGGAATGGATCGACACCGACGCCGCGGGCATCTATCACAACACCGCCGTCGTCCGGTACATCGAGGCTGCGGAGTCCGAGCTCATGCGGGCCCACGGGCTCCATGACTACTTCCTCCGGGCGCCGCGGGTCCGTTACGAGGTCGATTTCGAGGCGCCGCTGCGGTTCGGCCAGGAAGTCACGGTGGTCGTCGAGCTCGAGCGGATCGGGACGTCGTCGATGTCGTTCGCCTTCGAAGTCTGGGGGGAGGAACTGCCCGATCGCCCGCGGGCGCGGGCCGCCTCCGGGCGCTACGTCACGGTGCACGTCGGCAGTGGGCACGACGGCGACGTCCCAGCCCGCAGCGCACCCTGGCCGGCCGCGTGGGTGGCCTCGCTCCTGCGCCGCTCCCCGGATCGATCCTTGCCGGCCAGGGAGGCGACCTCGGCGGCCATCCGTACGAATCCCTCAGGGTCGCGCTCGTCGTCCGCGGGCTCGAGCACCACCTGATCGGCGCCCGCCCCTGCCGTACGCCATGCCCGACACCCACGGACACCCGGCCGGGGAAGAGCCGGTGCAAAGGGGCGATCTCCATGGCCGTCAGGGCCGCGGAGCGCAGGCGCTCTGGTGGCAAGCCCATGTCTCCCTGCTGGGTGGGGCGAATCAAGCTCAATTTTCGGCAAACCTGTTCAGTGCGTGAAATTCACCACATATGCTTTGACCTGCAGTTTCGCGGTGGTGATGGATCGGGGCCCGGCCTCCTGCGGAGCCGGAAACGGCCGACCATGAGCCGTCGTGACCGGATACGCGAGCCTGTCCGGTGGGAAGCGCGGGGCGCTCGGCACGATCGCCGACGACGGCGCAGGCCAACGAACCAGTAAGAAGAAAGAGCATGCGAATATTCGCGACTGTCATACTCGCCGGCGCGTCCAGCCTGGCCGCCTGTGGCTCACCAGTCGTCAGCGCGGCGTCGGAAGACCTCACGATCGGCATGTCGGTGTCGACGCTGAACAACCCCTATTTCGTCCAGTTCCGCGACGGAGCGGAGGCCGCGGCACTGAACTCCGGCATCAAGCTGACAGTCGTCGACGCCGCCAACGACACCTCCCGGCAGGCTGCCCAGATCCAAAACTTCACCAAAACGCGCGTAAAGGCGATCATCGTCAATCCGGTCGACTCCGATGCCGTCGCCCCGGCGGTCAGGGCGGCCGGTAGCGCCGGCATCCCGGTGATCGCGGCCGACCGCAGCGTCAACGGCTCCCGGGTGGCGCAAACCGTGACCTCCGACAACGTGGCCGGAGGCAAGCTGGGCGCCCAGGAGCTGGCCAAGCAACTCGGCGGCAAGGGCAAGGTGGTCGTGCTCCAAGGGACGGCCGGCACCTCCGCCTCCCGGGACCGCGACCGGGGCTTCAGCGCCGGCATCGCCGCGTACCCGAAGATCAAGGTCCTCGCCAGGCAGTCGGCCGACTTCAGCAGGGCCAAGGGACGGCAGGTCATGACGAACCTGCTCCAGCGCCACTCCGACATCACAGGGGTGTTCGCGAGCAACGACGAGATGGCGCTGGGCGCGATCCAGGCGCTGGGGGGAAGAGCGGGGCGGCAGGTCAAGGTGGTCGGCTTCGATGGCACGCCCGAGGGGATCAAGGCGGTGCGGTCGGGCACGATGGCCGCCACGGTCGCACAGCAGCCCAGGCTCATCGGCTGGCAGGCCGTGAACGAGGCCATCAAGGTAGCGAGGGGGCACGTCATCGCGGAGTCAGTGGCAGTTCCCATCAAGCTGGCCACCAAGAAGAACGCGCATGAGTTCTGGACCTTCTGAGCGCGCTTCCGTGAAATGAGCATCTAGCTCCGCAGCGGCGCGTACCCGGGCATCAGGAAGCACGGGGGCCGCGTACGTCAGCCGCAGGCCTGCCGCAGATCCGTGTACGGCGGGAAGGCCTCCAGGAGTTCGGCGAGCGTCAGCAGCCGGGCCAGCGGTCCGTGCACCCCCAGCAGGCGCAGATAACCACCACGCCGCTCGGCCTCCCGCTGCTCGGCAATCAGCGCGCTCAGGCCGCTGCAGTCGCAGAAGCCGAGCCCGCTCACGTCCACCACGATCTTGACCTGGTCGCGCACGAGCAGCTGGGCGCAGGCGCGCATGAAAGTCTCCCCCGTCCCCAGGTCGAGCTCGCCGTTGAGGCGCAGGACGGTCACGCCGTGATGGTCATCGACCTGCAGCGCCAACCGCGGGTCCGACATCAGTACCTCCCACTAATGGCGAAATAGATCACTTATCCTGCGAAAACCGCACAGAAGCAGATAAACGTCCCCCTACGCTATCCGCCGCCCCTGACCAGACCAGTCAACTATCGACATGGAAATCGTTAAATGCGCGGCCTCCCCATTTCTGTCCGGTCATGACAGGGGAATGACGGCCTACAGACAGCGGCCCGGGGGACGGCCGGCTCCCGTCGGGCGTCAGGAGGTGGCGGGTGCCCAGGCGGATCGGGTGAGGGCGTACATGCGGGCGGGCTGGCCGTACCGGTCGATGACCTCGCCCGCGAAGCTCATGCCGAGCTTCTCCATGATCCGTTCAGATCGGAGGTTGTCACGGTGGAAGCACGCGGTCAGAGATGACGCGCCCAGCCGCGCGAAGGCCTCGTCCCGCGCCGCCGCCGCGGCCTCGGTCGCGATGCCGCGTCCCCACGCCCCTGGATCGACCCACCAGCCGATCTCGAGCACGGGAGCCTCGAGCTCCGGAGTGTGCCCGTCACCGAGGGAGACCAGACCGAGAAACGCGTCACCGTCCCTCTCGGTGATCGCCCGCATCCCGAAACCGCGGCGCTCCCATTGCTCGATGGCGAGTTCGTGACGCTGAACGGCGTAATCCCGGCTCCACGTTCCGCTGCCGATGAACCTCATCACCCGCTCGTCACTGGACAGCCGGATGAGATCCTCCTGGAACCGCTGCTCCCAGCGGATCAGCGCCAGTCGGGCAGTGAGCAGTACTCGCATGGAACCGCAGCTTATCGACGGAGTGGCCCGAGGGCGGTGGCGGTTCCCATGGCTGCGGTGCTCAGCGGTAAAGGTCGGCGATGGCCGCCAGCAGGCGCTCACGGGCGGTGTCACCGGCTCCCGACGGTGCGGATGGCCGGCCTGATCGTGGTGCTGGACGGCGGCAGGATCGTCCAGCAGGGCGGCCACGACGACCTCATCACCCGTCCCGGCGTGTACGCCGAGCTGCACGCCATCCAGCACGACGCCTTCCGCTCATGACCAGAGGTCAGCGGGGCCGTGCGGCCATGGCGCAGCCGACCCCGCCGGCCACGATCGCCGCGGTCAACGCCCCTGCTGCGCTCCACCCGCTCACCTCGACGACCCACGCGTACCCGGGCGGCCCGAGCAGCGTGCCCAGACTGCCCAGCTGCGTCACCGCCCCGACTCCCCAGGCCGCACGATCCCCTGCCACCGCGGGCAGCGCCGCGAACACCGCCGAGACGGCCAGGCCGTTGACGGCCAGCAGGCTCGCCCATGAGCCGGGCAGGCCGCGCACGTCCACCAGGTAGACCGGCAGCACGGTGACCACGCTGACCCTAGCTTCGCCGTCGTATCGCCAGGTACGCGATGCCGGTCAGAGCGAGAGCCAGCGCCAGACAGGCGGCCGTCTCGATCTTCTGCGAGGTCCAGTAGGGCAGGTCCGCCCCCTCGCGTAGCGCTCGGCCGCCGAGCTGGCTGATGCCGGTCAGCAGCACCGACAGCGGCATGGCGATGCGGGTGTGCCCCGTCACCGCGCCGAGCGCGACGCCGAGCATCAGCGCGAGCAGGACTCTGGCGTACGGCACCAGGCCGTGACTCTCGTAGTACGGCCAGGCCGTCGGATCGCCCCCGGCCGAGGGCAGGGCCCAGACCAGCAGCGCGGCCAAGGCCGCGGTCGCGGACACGGCGCCGGCGGCCGCGACGGCCACGGTGACGGCCAGCCAGCGGCCCCTCGACAAGCTCTGTGTCCAGGCGAGCTTGCAGGTGCCCGTCTCGAGCTCTCGCGCGATCAGCGGGGCACCCCAGATCAGGCAGACCGCGCCGGGCAGGAACCCCGCCAATTGAGCGGTGAGCCCGCCCAGCTCCGGCTCCAGGCGTTCGGCCACGACGGACACGCCGTACAGCACGAGCAGGGCGGCGATGGCGGCGGCCTGGGCGCGCTGTCCGCGCCAGGCCACCCACAACAGCCCCGTCATCGAGCCTGCTCGGGGCGGCGCAGGTAGTCCAGCACGAGGTCCTCCAGATCGGTGGCGGGGTGGGTGCTCAGCAGGTCGGTGAAGCCGCCGCACAGCCGGACTCGGCCGGCGCCGAGCAGGATCAGGTGATCACACGCTTCCGCCAGGTCGGCCAGGATGTGCGAGGACAGCAGGACGGTGGCCTCCAGCGTGCGTACCACGTCCATCACCTGGATGCGGGCCAGCGGGTCGAGCTCGGCCAGCGGCTCGTCCAGGACGATCAGCTCGGCGCGCTTGCCGGCGGCCAGGGCGAGTGCCACAAGGGTGCGCTGGCCGCCGGACAGCCGGTCCGCACGCTCGTCCGGGTCGATGTCGTGGACGCGCAGCATGGATCTCGCGCGGCCGTGGTCCCATCGGGGGTTGGTGGCGGCGCCGAAGCGCAGCAGGTCGGCCACGCTCCAGCGCCTATACAGCGGCTTGTCCTGCGCGACGAAGGCCACCTTGGGCATCTCCAGCGGCCGGCCGAAGATCCGTACACTTCCTGAGGTGGGCGCCAGCAGGCCGGTCACGAGGTTCAGCAGTGTGGACTTGCCCGCCCCGTTCGGGCCGACCAGCGCGGCCCTGGCCCCGGCGGGCAGCTCGATGGTGGCCTCACGCAGCGCCCACCGCCGCCGGTAGCGCTTGCCGAGCCCGCTGGTCTCCAGCGCGTTCATCTCTCCTCCCCGCCGGTCTCCTGGCCGGTCAGCTCGCGCAGGCGGCGCAGCAGCGCGGCCCGCCGGGCATGGGCGCGTACGACCAGCACCAGCGCCGCCGCCACGAGCAGGCCCCCGATGGCCAGCGGCAGGCCGAGGCCGGTGCCGCGCTGGGCGGCGACCACGGCCACGAGCCCGGCGGTGGTGACGGAGGCGGCCAGCCCGATCCACGCGGCGACCACCCGATCGGTGGCGAACAGCGGCACCCGTCGCGTCAGCAGCCAGCCGCCGTAGCAGGCCCACGCCAGGCTGAAGACGGTGAACAGCGCGAACGCCAGGTGAGTGCGGCCGGGCAGCGGGCCGGGCTCGCTCCACCACAGCGCTGCCACGAAGACCGTCCCGGCCAGCCCGGCCAGCAGCGCCGCCACCGCCCGGACGCGCCTGCGGGGCGACAGCGACGGCTCCAGCCGCTCGATCATCTCGCGCGCCGACAGGCGCGGTCCCTCCTCGGTCATGGCCGGTATCCCTTCTCCTCCAGGTGCGCGCGCAGCAGGCGGCGGGCCCGGTTGAGCCGGGACTTGACCGTGCCGGCCGGGATCCGGCAGATCTGCGCGCAGTCCTCCACCGACAGGTCCTCCAGGTAGAACAGGACGAGGATCTCCCGCTCCAGCACCGGCAGCCCCGCCAGGGCATTCACCAGCTCGGCGCGGTCCACCATGGCCTCCACCGGGTCCTCGGCGACCACCTCGCCGGCGGCCCGCGCCTCGAGCTCTCTGGCGTACTGGCCACGCAGGCGATCGGTGACCGAGCGGCGGGCGATGGTGAACAGCCAGGGCACGAAGCGGGCCGGCTCGCGCAGCCGGGGCAGCCCGCGGACCACCGCCAGCCAGATCTCCTGGGTCACGTCGTCGGCCCGCTCGGCGTCCAGCATGCGTCGCACGTACGTCCACACCGGCTCCTGCCAGCGGGCCACCAGCTCGGCCAGTGCCGCTCGCTCGCCCAGCTGGGCGCGTATCACCAGCAGCTCATCGGTCATCTCGTCCTCCCGTCACCCTGCACAGTCGGACGAGAGACCGATCAGGTTCATCACTTCCCCGTCATCAGGGAATCCGCTTGCACACCGGCCCGGCTCTACTTCCGGCGAGCTTCTAGCGCGTCCAGAATCAACTCCAGGCCGTAGCCGAACTCGCTCGTGTGGTCGTAGCCCGGTCGCAGGGCGTGGTCGCGGATCATCTCTGTGAGGTACGGCAGCTCGTCCGCCGGCAGGAGCTCGAGGAGGCCGCCGGCCACTTCCTCGACGTCGTCCGGGGTCGTCATGGGCAGGCTCACCTCCTGGAGGACGTACCCGGCGATGTAGCTGTCGATGAGCGAGACAGCGTGCGCGGCCATCGGCAGCGTGAAACCCGCCTCGCGGAGGACGCCGAGGACGGCGTCGTGGTGGCGTAGCGTCGCCGGTCCCGGGCTACGGCGGGAGTCCATGAGGCCCAGGGCCCAGCTGTGCTGCGACAGGACCGCCCGTGCTGAGGAGGCGCGCGCACGGATGGCGTCGCGCCAGTCGTCGCACTCGGCACTGGGGAGCTCGATCGCCGCGAACACCATGTCGACGACGCCGTCGAGGATCGCGTCCTTGTTCGGTACGTGGTGGTAGAGCGACATCGCCTCCACGCCCAGTTCCTGCGCCACGCGTCGCATGGTGATCGCCTCAACGCCGCCGCGATCCGCGACTCGGATGGCGGCTTTCAGGACGAGATCTCGGCTGAGGGGTTGTGGCGGGGGTGGTGACACGACAGCTCCGGGGTCTCGGCGGGTTGACAGCCTTACAAGCGTAAGCCAATCTTACGTACGTAAGCGGCCTTACCGGTGTAAGTCCCCTGAGAAGGAGATCCCGATGCCGATGCCGAGGTGGTTGGGGCATGTGAACAAGAGGGTGTTCAACCCTCGCGCGATCGCGGGCGGGAGGCGGCCGGTGCTGATTCACGCCGGTCGCATCTCTGGCACGACGTACCGCACGCCGCTCGATGCGCATCCTGTCGACGGCGGCTACCTGTTCATCCTGGTATATGGATCGCGCTCGGACTGGGTGCAGAACATCCTGGCAGCCGGCGGTGCGCGGCTCCGGGTCGACGGGAAGGAGGTGGAACTCGCCGCGCCACGCCTCGTCGGGGAGGACGAGGCGTTCCAGGCCCTCCCCGCTGAGGTGGCACGCCCACCGAAGCTGCTCCGCATCACCGAGTTCCTCCGCATGGACCTGGTCGCAGGCTGACGACCGCCGTCAGCGCCGCGACAACGTCCCACGCCTGCACCGTGGGGCGTCGACGGCGCGCCGTCACCGGCTCCACGTCGCGGCTTCCTCGGCGAGCACCGCGGCTTGCGCTCCGCCATGCCGGTGGTGCCGGCCCTCGTCGCCTCCGTCGTCTTTCTGGCTCCTGCCGTCGACACCCGCCGCCGTTCCGCTACGGCAGCAGCCGGCCTGGTACTGGTGCGTCGGGAGGCAGTGAGTGCTTGCGGTAGGACTACGCGGCCGGCGGCGGCGGGGAGGTGCTCCCGTCGACGATGAGCCCGAGCCCCAACGTGCCGATGACCAGGCGACCGCGGAGCAAGCCGTCGCCGTCCAGCCAAATGTCGTCCGCCATGCCGATCAGCTTGTTGCCGGGGTTGCCGAAGTCGACACCGCCGACGATGACCGGCACATGGTCGGGTACCTTCTCCTTCTCCAGGAACCGGCGCAGGTCGCCCACGCTCAGCGGGACGAGGTCACGAGCTTCCGTCATGACAGCATGATTCAGGGCAGGCACCCGTCGTCGGGGCTCCCTTTCCGAGCCATGACTCTCGCTGGGGCGGATCAAGGCCGGCGGACGACACTAGCGCGAGGCGCTGCCCCGCCAGGACCGCGGGCAATGGGCTGCGTCGCCGGCCTGAGGTGCTATTCGCCCAAGCCCGCGCGGCGGGCGCGGACCACCGCCTGGGCGCGGTCGGCCACCTGGAGCTTGGCGAAGACGGACGTCAGGCGGTTTTTTGACGGTCTTCTGGCTGAGGAACAGGGCCCGCGCGATCTCCGCGTTGGATTCGCCGGAGGCGAGCAGGCCGAGGATTTCCCGCTCCCACTGGGTCAGCCCCGGGGAACGGGCCGCTGTCGGGCCCGTTCGTCAGGAAGCGGCGGATCCTTCGCGCCACGCCCGGCCCGTACACCGCCTCTCCCCTGGCGACGGCGGACACGGCGGCGAGGAAGTCGGGGCCGGCGGTGCCCTTGAGCACGTACCCGCGCGCCCGCCCGCAGCGCGGCGAACACCGGCGCGTCGTCCTCGCTCATGGTGAGGACGAGCACGCCGAGGTCGGGGCGGCGGTCGATGAGCTGCCGGGTCGCCTCCGTGCCGGACATGCCGGGCATGACCTGACCACCGGAGGTCACCACGTCTTCGACCACAAGACCCCGGCGCCCGGCGACCTCAGCCCCCTCAGCCAGCCGGCGAGTCCCGTACAGACAATTCCCCGGACTCGCGCAAAGGCTGGAGGACAGTGGAATCCGCTCGTCGATTCGGCGTCGGTCAGCGGATCTTGAGCAGATCGATCAGGAGGGTGGTCAGTTCCGCCAGGGACAGTTCGCGTCCCCGGGCCACCAGGCGTTCGTAGTCGTCCCGCGGGAGGGCTTCGCGTACGGCGGCGGCCTCGCGGGGGCCATCCAGGGGGTCCATCATCTCGGGGGAAAAGCCCACCCGGCGGCCGACCGCCTCCACGCCGCCCATCAGCACGGCTGCCTGCTCGGCCTGTCCGGTCAGCACGAGGGCATGGGCGGCAGTGTGGAAGAGCACAAGCCTGGAGGTGACGTCGTGGTGACGGTCGAGCGCGTCCAGAATGCCGGCGGCGATCTCCAGGGCGCGCCGACCGTCGCCAAGATCGCAGGCGGTTTTCATGGCGGCCCACGCGGAGGAGCCGGCCGCCCAGTCGTGGCCGCAGGAGTCGGCGGTCGCGACGGCTTCGGCCAGGACCGCGGCGGCGGTTGGAAGATCTCCCAGAACCCGGGCGAGCATGCCCTGCACCATCAGCGCTTCGGCCACCAGCCAGTCTTCTCCGGCACGCCGGGCGAGTTCGACTGCGCCGCGGGCCAGCGCCGGAGCGTCAATGGGTATTCCGGCGAGTACGCCGAAGTGCGTCTGGTAGACCCGTGCGGCTGCCTGGACCATCAGGTCACCGGCCTCCCGTGCCTCTCGCTCCGCCAGCACGACCGCCTCGTACGCCTGCGCCGGCTTTCCGGCCAGGTAGCTGAGCCCGCTGACGGCGAGCCGGGCCCGTCCCCGGACCGCCGGCTCGGCGTGCGGCGCCGCGGCGAAAGCCCTGGACATCCAGGACAGGCCTTCGGCGATGTGGCCCATGCGGTACCAGAACCAGTACAGCGCTCCGCCCAGTCTTAGCGCGTAGTCGCCATCCCCGGCGGCCAGCGCGGAAGCGAAGGCGGCGCGGCACTCCGGCTGCTCCCGGGTCAGCCGGCTCAGCAGCTCGGCCGCCTGCGGGCCCCGGAGCCTGCGCTCGGCGCTCTCCGCCTGGGCCAGTATCCAGGCTCGGTGTCGTTGCTGGGTCTGGGCGAGGTCGTCCGGGTCGAGTTCCCGCAGCGCGTACTGACGCAGCGTCTCCAGCAGCCGGTAGCGGCGCGGTGCGGTGCCGGGCTCGACGTCGACCAGCGACTTGCGGACCAGGGCCGACAAGGGAGGCAGCACGGGAATCTGGTCCGCGACCGCGCCCGCGGCGTCGAGGTCGAATCCGGCGGCGAACACGCTCAGCCGGTGGAAGAGCCGCCGTTCCCCGGGTTCGAGGAGCCGGTGGCTCCAGGCGATGGCGGACTCCAGCGCACGATGCCGGGCGGGCAGGTCGCGCGGGCCGTCGACCAGGACATCGAAGCGGTTTTCCAAGGCGTCGGCGATCTGGCCGATGGACAGCATCCGGCATTGCGCGGCGGCCAGTTCGATGGCGAGCGGGATGCCGTCGAGGCCGGCGCAGAGCCCGGGGATCCGGTCGAGGTCGTCCACGTCGGGGCACCATGCGGGCAGCACGGCGGCAGCCCGTTTCCTGAAGAGTTCGGCGCCGTCCCCGGCCGGGTCGAGCGGCCGTACCTCGTAGACCGCCTCGCCCTCCACGCCCAGCGCTTCGCGGCTGGTGGCCAGGACCCGCAGGCCGCCGCAGCGGCTCAGCAGCACACCGGCCAGCCTGGTGACCTCGTCCAGCAGGTGCTCGCAGTTGTCGAGCACCAGCAGGAGTCGCCGTCCGGCGAGCACGGCCGACAGGTCTTCGGCGGAGGATGCTCCGGGGATGCCGATGGCGGCGCCGATCGTGGCGGGCAGGAGTTCGGGTGAGGTGAGGGCGGCCAGTTCCACCAGCCAGGGCCCGTCGGCGCTGTCGGTACGGCCTCTGGCCGTCTCCAGCGCGAGGCGTGTCTTGCCCACTCCGCCCGGGCCGGTGAGGGTGACCAGCCGGTACTCGGCCAGCAGACGGTCGACGGCGGCGATGTCGTCCGTGCGTCCGACGAGGCTTGACAATGCGAACGGCAGGTTGCCGACGGGTGCCGCCGGAGGGCGGGCAGGCGCGACGGGGTTGGTGCGGGGCCTGGCGGCAGTGGGAGTGGCGTGGGCGCCGATGGTTGCGGTGGAGCGTGCCGGCGGCGGGTCGAGCCGGGGATCCTGGGTGAGCACCGCGGACTCCAGGTCTCGCAACGCGAGTCCGGGGTCGATGCCCAGCTCGTCGGCGAGCCGGTGCCGTACCGTGCGCAGCGCCGCGATCGCGTCTGCCTGCCGCCCGGACCGGTACAGGGCGAGCACGAGCAGTTCCCAGCCGCGTTCGCGCAGCGGTTGCTCCGCCACCAGGGCTTCCAGCTCGCCGACCGCCTCGGCGGGCCTGCCCAGGTCGATGGTGGCGGCCAGCCGATCCTCGTACGCGGCCGTACGCAGGTCCTCCAGCCGGGCCGCTTCTGTGAAGGCGAAACCGGCCCCGTCGAAGTCCGCGTAGGCGGGACCACGCCACAGCTCCAGCGCCTCGGTGAGCAGCTCCGCGGCGGGGCCCGGCCTGCCGCCGTCCAAAGCACGCCGTCCCGCCACGGCGAGGTCGGCGAAGCGCTCGGCGTCGACCGCGGACGGATCAGCCCGCAGCGTGTATCCCGGCCCCTCACGGACCAGCAGCCGGGGCGGAGCGCCGGGCGAACGTCCTGGCTCCAGGGCGCGGCGCAGTTCGGAGATGTACGCGTGGAGGGTCGTCGGTGACGAGGGCGGGGAGCCCTCCCACACCTGGGACGTCATCCGCTCGGCGGAGACCATCCTGCCCCTGGCGATCAGCAGGACGGCCAGAACCGCCCGCTGCCGCAGGCCCCCGAGGCCGACGGCCCGTCCCGCCAGCTCGGCCCGGAGGGGACCGAGCACCCCGAACCGCACGGCATCGGGAGCGACATCACCCATCGGCCCCCCTCTCGCACACCTCGTGACGACCTCAGGCGAGGGTAACCGAAGGGCTGCGGCTCAGGGAGGGGGCGGAGGCGGTTGACCGGTAGCTGTGGGGATTGTCAGCTCGTGCAGGTGGCCTTGGCCGAGACGTGGCGGCGGACGGTCTCCGCCGCCGGGATGCGCGGCGACGTCACTGACCGGCCGGGATCTGCTCCCGGACGGCAAGCCCGGAGCGGGCCGGGCCGCCGCCGGGACGCGGCCGGAGCACACGGGCCAGGACGCCCGGCGACAACAGGCGCTGTGGAGGGGCCTGCAGGTTGGCGACGCTCAGGAAGGCGTGCCCGACCACCGGGTCCGCCGCCGCGGCCACGTGGAGGCGTGTGATGTAGCGGTTGAGCAGCTTCACGCGCAGAGGGCGTGGAGCCTCGACGGACGGGAAGCGCAGATCACCGCCGACCGACAGGTCCCAGGGCACGTCGATGATCCGCGCGGCCCGCTGGAAGAAACGGCGGGCCAGGCCGTCGCGCCGGCCGCCCTCCAAGCACTCACGCAGGGCGACGGCCTCGCAGGCGGCCACCGTCATGCCCTGCCCGTAGCTGGGGTTGAACTGGCACAGGGCATCACCGAACACCACATAGCCCTCGGGGAAACGGCCCAGCTCTTCGTAGCGGCGCCGAATGCTCACGGGGATGCGCATCCGCCGCGGCTCCCCGAGCGGTTCCAGGCGCTCCATGAGGCGGTGCAGGTCCGGAACCGGAAGCCGGGCGGCGAACCCGTGGTACCCGTCCGGGTCGACGGGTGGGACGTCGTCGCCCATGCCGAACAGGGTGACGAGCCAGCGGTCCCCCTCGGCGCTGAGGGCGACCCCGCCCCGGGGCACCGAGGCGCTGTGCCCCACCACCATGGCGACGAAGTCGGCGTCGCCCGGCCGGCGCCGGTATTCACGCGAGACGTACTGCAGCCGGGAGTCGACATGTTCCTCCCGTGCGGGCTCGTATCCCAGCCGGCGCAGCCACTCCGCGCCCCGGTTTCCCCGGCCCACGGCGTTCACCACGAGATCGGCCGCCATGTCCTCGGGCCGGTGCCCGGAGCGCTGCAGACGTACTCCGGTGACCGCGCCGTCCCTGCCGGCGATCGGCTCGACCACCTCGCAGCGCTCATGGATGACCACGCCGGGAAGGTCCGCGACCCGGGACCGCAGATACCGTTCGAGTTCCGGCCGGCTCACCGTCAGGCCGCGCATCTGCGAAGGCGCGGGGTGCAGCAGCCGGCCGTCGTTGTACCAGCGGACGTCGTCCTGGATGTCGCAGGTGGTGGCGCCCGCGGCGACCAGGTCCGTGGTCAGCCCGGGGAACAGCTCCTCGAGGATCTCGCAGCCCCGGGAGAGCATCCCGTGCGCGTGATGCCCCTGCGGCACGCCGCGCCGGGGGACGCCCTGGGCGGGCAACGCGTCACGGTCGATCACGGTGACCTGTTCGAACGTCTCGCTGAGCACCCGGGCCGCCAGGAGCCCGCCGATCCCGGCTCCCGCGACGACGGCGTGTCCGATGCTTGTCACAGCTCCTCAGCCCTCACCACTGGGAGGGGTCGCCCGCGACGGCCACCCATTGGGTGGGGTCCCCCTCGGCGGCGTGGACCGCCGTGGCGCCCAG
Source organism: Nonomuraea sp. SYSU D8015 (assembly GCF_008065375.1). Lineage (GTDB taxonomy): Bacteria > Actinomycetota > Actinomycetes > Streptosporangiales > Streptosporangiaceae > Nonomuraea. The sequence goes on along the minus strand of NZ_VJYI01000015.1, from coordinate 151,254 downwards.
GCCGAGCAGGAGCCCCAGCACGAAACCCGCCAGCTCCGCGGTACGGATCATTCGCTTGATCATGATTCACCTCGTTGTCCGGCCGCCCCGACCGGGCGGCGCCGCGTTCACGACAACGAGAGTGCGCCGGCCTGCTTCGGAGCCGGTGGGAACGGGCTTTCCCAGTGACTTCCAAGGCTTCCAAGGCCCGGATCAACCCCCCGCCGATGGCGTGGAGTCGCTGCGATCAGAGGATCATCGTCCAGCGATCAACGAGGTGAGCAGGGCGCTCGCGTCCTGCCGGGACATGGCGCGCCCGCGGGCCGCATGGCGTTCGTACTCCTCCGGCGGAAGCGCCCCGCGTACGGCGGCGGCCTCGCGCGGCCCGTCCAGCGGATCCATCAGCTCTGGGGAGACGCCGGCTCGCTTGCCGATGGCCTCCACGGCCCCCATCAGCACGGCCGCGTGCTCAGCCTGCCCGGTCAGGGCGAGGGCGCGGGCCGCGCTGTGAACCGTCACCAGCCAGAAGGAGATGTCTCCGTAACGGTCCATCGTGGCCAGGAGGTCCGCCGCGACGGCCAGTGCCCGAGCGCCGTCCCCGCGGTCCGAGGCCGTCTTCATCTCGCACCAGGCCGCTCCGTCCGCCGCCCAGTCGTGGCCACTGGCGCGGGCGGCGTCGATGGCCTTCTGAAAGACGCCGCCGGCGCCCGGAAGATCACCCAACACCCGCAGGGTCATGCCCTGGACCATGAGTATTTCGGCCTCCAGCCAGTCGAGGGCGCTGCGCCGGGCCATCTCGACGGCCTCGCGGGTGAGGGCCTCGGCGTCGAGCGCCACCCCGGCCAGCAGGCCCAGGTAGGCGGCGTAGGCGGTCGCGCCCGCCTCCGTCGCCGGGTCACCTGCCCGGCGGGCCTCCTCGATCGCCGAACGGGCCGCCTGGTACGACTGAAGCGGCTGTCCGGCCAGGTAGTGCAGTCCCGTGAGCGCGTACCAGGCACGCGCCCGGGCATCCGCACCGGCTCGCGGGGCCGCCGCGAACGCCTCGGACAGCCAGGCGAGGCCCTCCCCGACATGCCCCATGCGGAACCAGAACCAGAACAGCGCGCCGCTCAGCCGGAGCGCGTACTCGCCGTCACCCGCCGCCAGCGACGTGGCGAACGCGGCCCGGAACTCCGCCTGATCGCGGCTCAGCCCGTTCAGCAACGCCGCTCCCTGCGGGCCGCGGAGATGGCGTTCGGCGTTCTCGGCCCGGGCCAGGACCCAGGTGCGGTGGCGTTCCCGCGCCCGGGCCAGCTCGTCCGGGGAAAGCGCGGCCAAGGCGTACTGGCGCAGGGTTTCCAGCATCCGGTAGCGGCGTGGCGCCGTGCCGGGTTCGGCGGTGACCAGCGATTTGCGGACCAACGCCGACAGCGGCGCCAGGACGGGATCGACTCCTCCGACCGCGGCGGCCGCCTCCAGATCGAAGCCGGCTTCGAACACCCCGAGCCGGCGGAAGAGCCGGCGTTCCGCCGGCTGCAGCAATTGATCGCTCCAGGCGACGGTGTCCAGCAGCGTGCGATGGCGGTCCGGCCGTCCGGCCGATCCGTCCACCAGCAGGGTGAAGCGGTCCTCCACGGCATCGGCGATCTGGGCGACGGACAGCGCCCGGCTCTGCGCGGCGGCGAGTTCGATGGCCAACGGGATGCCGTCGAGCCGCGCGCACAGGGCGGCGATCCTTTCCCTGTCGCCCGGCGCGGCCACCCAGCCGGGCGAGACGGCCGCCGCACGGCGCAGGAACAGATCCGCGGCTTCCGTGGCGGCATCCAGGGGCGGTACTTCGTAGACCGTTTCACCCGAGATGCCTAGGGGTTCGCGGCTGGTGCACAGCATCCGTACAGAGCCGCAGCGGGTCAGCAGGGTGTGGACCAGCATGGCGGCGGGGATCAGCAGATGCTCGCAGTTGTCCAGGACGATCAGCATGTCACGGCCAGCGATCATCCCGGCCAGCTGATCGGGGGACGCCGCGGAGGGCAGCCCGAGAGCGGCGGCCATGGTCGCGGTGAGCAGGTCGGGTGCGTGCAGACCGGCCATCTCCACGAACCAGGGCCCGTCGGCGTCGGTACGGGCGCGTGCGACCTCCAGGGCCAGGCGGGTCTTGCCGACCCCGCCTGGGCCGGTGAGCGTGACCAGCCGGTGCCCGTCCAGCAGAGATGCCACGGCCGCGAGGTCGCTGCGGCGGCCGACGAAGCTGGACAGTGCGAACGGCAGATTGCCCTGGGGCGGTGCCGGAGCCGCGGCCGCAGGGTGTGACAGAGGGCTCGGCTCAGCCGGTACCGGGGCCAGCCGCGGGTCCTGGGTGAGCACGGCCGCCTCCAGGTCACGCAGGCCGCGTCCCGGGTCGATGCCCAGCTCGTCGGCCAGCCTCCTGCGTACCGCTCGAAGTGCGGCGAGCGCGTCGGCCTGACGCCCCGACCGGTACAGGGCGAGGACCAGCAACTCCCAGCCGCGCTCCCGCAGCGGCTGCTCGGCGATCAGCGCCTCCAGCTCGCCTATGGCGGCGGCGTGCTGCCCCGCCGCGATGACGGCGGCGAGCCGGTCCTCGCGGGCTGTGGCCCGCAGATTCTCCAGCCTGGTCGCCTCGGGCACCGCGAAGGTGGCTCCGCCGAAGTCGGCATAAGCCGGACCCCGCCACAGCGCGAGCGCCTGTCCGAGCAGGTCCGCGGCGAGTTGTGGTTCGCCGCCCTCCAACGCGCGCCGGCCACGAGCGGCCAGATCGGTGAAGCGCCCGGCGTCGATCGCGGCCGGTACCGCCCGAAGGGCGTATCCGGATCCCTCGCGCACCAGCAGCCGGGCCGGAGCGCCGGGTGCTCTTTCCGGCTCCAGCGCCCTGCGCAGATCGGCGACGTACCCATGGAGTGTCGTCGGGGAGGGAGGTCTCGAGCCCTCCCACACTTCGGAGAGGATCCGCTCTGCCGAGACGCTCCTGCCCCGCGCGATCAGCAGCAGCGCCAGCACGGCCCGCTGACGGGGTCCGCCGAGCCCTGCCACGCGACCGCCGACGTCGGCCCGGAGCGGCCCCAGGACGCCGAACCTCACGCCCTCGGCCACACCCACCAGCAGACCTCCCACCGTACTCAACGCGCTGTGAGAATATCCGAATCATCCACATATACGAAGAAGTCGCGACACTGCCGCACGGCAGTTCACCGTCGCCGAACGCGACCACGTCCGAACCTGTCTGAGGCGATGCAGAGGCACGTCGCTGGTGCTGCCGGCCGCCGACAAGGTTCGCAGGTGGGGGGCTTCGACGTGCCCCGGCCGGATGCCTGGTTCCTTGCGACCCCGATCTCGTTCGATGGCAAGGTGAACGCACGCACGGCAGGCGACGTCGTGCCCTCACATGCCGAAGACCTCATCGGCTATGCCCGCCGATCGGCGGCCGTCGCCGGTCCCGGGATCAGGGCCTGTCTCAGCGGTTCGCGCCACTTGTCCAGTTGCGGATCGAACACGCCGAAGTCCGTACCGAAGTCCCAGTAGGCCCAGCTCATCCCCAGGCGTTCGGCCTCCGATCGCACGAACGCCGTCCATTCCACGCGGGAGGCCGCGTGGGCCTTGGAGAAGGCGCCGAACTCGCCGAGGAACAACGGGCGGCCGTGCTCGCTGGCCCAAGTGGCGGCCGTGGTGAGGTCACGACGTACGGCGGCCCGATCGGCGTCGTCGCCCCAGCGCGTGCCCAGCCAGGCGTCGGCACCCTTGACCCATCCGGCGCCCTGGTGGGTGAAGGCGAACGGCGCGTAGTAGTGAACCGTGGCGATCAGATGGTCGTCCTGCGGAAGGTCCAGCTGCGCGAGCGCGTCGACGTCGTTCATCCGCGCCGGGCCGATGAGCACCGAGCGGTCCGGGTTCGACTCGCGCACAACCGCCAAGGCCTTAGCGGCGAGCTCATTCCATCGCTCCGGCGTCATAGGATCGCGGGGCTCGTTGAGCAGTTCGAAGCAGAGCGGCTCCGGATCGTGCGCATAGCGCGGGGCGATCTGCCGCCAGAGCGCGAGGAATCGCGCCTCCTGCTCGTCGGTAGCGGCGCAGACCTCGTCGTAGTGGTGGACGTTGATGACGACGTTCAGGCCGCGACGGAGTGCGCCGTTCACCGCTTGGTCCACTCGGTCGAAGAAGCCCGGATCGATCCTGTACGGCGGGGTCTCCTCGGCGTGTGCCGACCATCGCACGGGAAGGCGAACGGTGTCGAATCCGGCCCGCGCCACCTCGTCGAAGTACCGCTCCTCGAGCCTGAGGCCCGGTTCACCCTCACCTCTGGCGTCCAGCCCGTTGCCGAAATTGACGCCCCGCCCCAGCCGCACGCTCCTGCGTCCCTTCCCTCGGCCACTGACCCGACAACGACCCCGCCGGCAAAGTACATCACGCCGAAGCCCACCCGCGGTCGGCGAGACCGCGCTGTTTCCCGGCCGGCGGTGACGCCGGCAGAGGCGTGCCCGGCGGGTCAGCCGATCGGGTCCAGGTGGGCGAAGAACGCGCGCCGCCGTATCAGCGGGTAGGCCAACCCGGTCAGCGCGGCGCCGGCGGCCGGCACCAGAGCGGTCCGCAGCAGGGTGAGCCGGGCCCCAGGCGGTCGGCCGGACGGCGGTCGGCCGGGCATGCCCGCAACCTCGTGGCCTGTCGCCGCCTGGGCGACCACCTCGATGTCAGGGTCGAGGTGCATGTGCAGCGTGAGACGCGGAGCGGAGGAGGTCCTCCGCCCCGCGTCGCTTCCGCGGTCGGTCAGCACGTGTCGAAGTAGCGCTGCGCGACGATCGACTGGCGGACCCGGTTGCGGCCGAGTTCGGCCGCGCTGGAGACGTTCGACGTCCCGGTCACCGTGAAGTACACCCGGGAGAAGTCGTTGGGTGAGTAGCTGGTCTGCGCCGGCGCGTACGAGACCTCCACGATCGTGGAGCCGTTGCTACCCACGACGGCGTTGGGGGGTGTGTAGACGGTCCGGTAGCCGTGCCGGTTCAGGGCCGAGCTGGCGATCTGGCGGGCGTCGGAGTAGCAGATGGACTTGACGAACCAGCCGGAGTGCCAGCTCAGCGGGGCCTGAGCCGACGCTCTCGTCGCGGGCACGAGCGCGGTGCACACAACGGCCAACGCCGCTAAGAGGAGCCAGAGCCGAGGGACCAGCGAGAGATGCTTCACCGTAGTTCCTTTCGATCGGGTGGTCGGAGCGACCTGCCATCGACGATCGGGGCAGGGGACGGTGTCCGGCGAGAGCGCCGGACGCATTTGGCCGCGCCCGTTGAAAGCCGCTGGTCGCAGCGGTGCCGGGTGTGCTCCAGGGGGTGTCCGGCCCCGCCGGACACCTGGCGGATGCCCTCGCCCGCGGCGCCGCACCGCGCCGGCCGGGTTTCGACGGCGCGGTCGCCGCGGCGGCCGGTCCCGTGCACTTCCTGCATTGCTTGCCGCGCAATAGGACGTGGAGGAACCGGCTCAGGTCTCTGGCCCAGCCGAGGGAGGCGTCCACCTCGGTGACGTCGTAGAGCGGGGCGTCGGCTTTGGTGCCCCACAGGATGGAGTACAGCCGGGGGTGCTTGCCGCCAGAAGTTGCTGGTCGTGAACAAGGGGGCGGTGAACGCCTTGGTCCAGGCTGCCGATGCGGCCCCGCTCGTGGCGCGTCACCCGCGACGGCCGTCCCCTACCTCCACGTCGATCTTCAACGCCCGCGCGTCGCCGGCCCCGGCCATCAGCGTGCGTGCCGCCTCGTGGTCCGGCGCCGAAGGCCGCTCAGGTAGCGGGGCGATCACCTCGTCCGGCCGGAGATGCTGTTCGGCGATTCAGGCAGAGCTTGCGATGATGCGTCAGGCCTGAGCCGGCGACAAGGGTGCCATGTTGCGAATCACTTGTCATGCGCCGACATGAAAGCAACGTGCGGAGGGCGTTCACAACCGCCCTGGTAGCGACCTCGCAGCGCCTGCACAGGAACGGCGCTCTGGGCGGGGTGACGCAGGGGACGGCCCGGAACAACGGCATAGCGGGTCACAGCGGCCCTCCGGCCGCCGGCAGATCGGTCACGATCCTCTGGGCGGCCCTTTCGGTGATGCCGACGCAGCTCTTCGGCTCGCACTACCACCCGGCGCCGATCCCTGGCATGTGCACGCTCGCTTCCAGCCGGACGGCCCCCTCGGGAGGGCCGCCAGGCGAACCGGACCCCTTTGCGGACGATCCGCCTAGCTGATCCGGACGGTGAGGCGGCGTCTGGTGGGCGTTGGCTCCCTGCGCTCGCCGAGGAGGGTCATGAGCTGGTCCATGGCAACCTCGCCGAGCTTTTCGCCGTCCACGTCGATCGAGGGGACGTCGCCCAGGCCGAGACTCTCGACGATCATGCGCTCGGAGCTGACCACGATATCGCGGATTCCGCGGCTGAGCAGGGCGAACATGAGGCCGAGGCCGATCGAGGTCGCGTAGGGGACTACGGCGGTGGCGCGGGCGGCCACCACGGCCTCCGCCGTCTCCACTCCGGCGGCGAAGGTCGAGGGGTAGGGGCCGAGCATGGTCAGCGTCGCACCGCTCGACTCGGCCGCGGCGCGGATGGCTGCCTGGCGCTGACGATCCTGCCAGGAGCCCGCGGGGCCGCCGATGTAGAGGATGCGCTCGTGACCCTTCTCGGCGAACCGGGTGACGAGCGCGCCGAAGGCGGTGGCCGTGTCGGCGACGGCCGACGTCATGCCCTCGATCTCACGGTCGATGAGGACGGTCGGCTTGAACGACGCGGCGGCGCGGACGATCTCGTCTGAACCTCGGGGCGCGGTGAGCAGGAAGCCGTCGACCTGGTGCGCGAGTTGCTCGACCGCGGCGAGCTGGGCCGCGTGCTCCAGAGAGTGCACCGCGATGGTCAGCTGCATGCCCGAGTCGGCCGCGCGCGCCTGAGCCCCGCCGATGATCGGGGTGAAGAAGGTGTTGTCGAGCGTGGGCACCACGACGGCGACCACCCCGGTCTTCCCGCGGGCCAGCTGGGTGGCTGCCCGGTTGGGGACGAATCCGAGCTGCTCAGCGGCTGCGCGGACGCGGGCCACCGTTTCCGGGGCGGCCAGGTCCGGCCGGCCGAGGGCGCGGGAGGCCGTCGCTTTGGAGACCCCGGCCAGCGCGGCGACGTCCGCGAGTGTCGGCACTGATGCTCCTCCTTGAGTCGTTACACGGAATTCACACGCGGGTTTGTGCGAGAGGCCGCTCATAATCTATGGTCGGGCTCCTGGAACCGGTTCCACAACCGGTTCCAGGCAAGCGTACGCCACGGAGAAAGGACGCCGACATCTCCCCCAAATCGGCCCTTCTACTGGTGCCTGGTCTTCTCCTTCTCATCGCGGGTTTTCTCATTCCCTCCGCCGCGATGCTCTTCGCGCCGCCGGACGTGCCGGCCAGCGAGATCTTCGCGCGCCTGGGCGAGATGCTCACGGATCCCTACGACCTGGAGGTGATCGGGCGCACGGTCGGGCTGGCTCTGGCTGTCACGATCATCTGCGTCGTCCTCGGCTTTCCCATCGCCTACTGGCTCGCCCGCTCGCCGTCACGCTGGAGCGGAGTCTTCCTGGCAGTGGCGATCTTCCCATTGATGCTGAGCAACGTGGTGCGGACGTTCGGCTGGCTGGTGATCCTCGGCTCCAAGGGGGCGCTCGGCCAGCTGCTCGTCCAGCTCGGCATCGTCGACGTGGCGCCGCAACTGCTCTACACCAAACTGGCGATCGTCCTCGGCCTCACCCAGCTCTTCCTGCCGCTGGCGATCATTTCCTGTTACTCCGCCGTCGCCCAGGTCGATCCCGGCCTGGACGACGCCTCGCGCGGGCTCGGCGCGAGCAGGATCCGCACGATGTGGAACGTCGTCATCCCGCTGACCATGCCGGGCATCGTGGTGGCCGCCACCCTGGTCTTCGCGGGGTCCGTCACCGCCTACACCACGCCCTATCTGCTCGGCGGGTCCAGCCAGCGGATGCTCTCCACGCAGCTGTTCAACTACGCGAGCACCACGGTCGACTGGGCCTCCGCCTCGGCGACGGCGCTCATCATGACGGTCCTGGTCTTCCTGGTCTCCGGGCTGTCCTCGCTGATCGGGCGGAAGGGGGCCACCTCATGAAGCGGCCGATCACAGCGGCGCTCGCGGTCATCGGCTACGTCATCATGATCGTGCCGATCATCTTCGTGGTCGCCACCGCCTTCACGGCGGGAAGCACCCTGAGGTTCCCGCCCGACGGGATCTCCCTGCGCTGGTTCGACGAGGCCCTCGGCTACGAGCCGTTCATCGAGGCCGCGATCTCCAGCCTGCAGCTCGCCATGCTCGCCACCGTGCTCGCGCTGCTGGTCGGCGTGCCCGCCACGCTCGCCGTCCACCGGGGAAAGCTCCCTGGCAAGGGCCTGGTCGAGGGGTTGTTCCTGTCGCCGCTCATCGTCCCCGAGCTGGTCGTCGGCCTCGCGCTGTTCCAGCAGCTGATGATCGGCATGGACCTGGGCAACTTCAGCACCCTGCTGGTCGGGCACACGGCGCTGATGCTGCCGTATGCGGTGCGCGTGACCGGCGCCTCGCTCGCGCTGGCCGATCCCGGGCTGGAGGAGGCCGCCCGGGGGCTCGGCGCCTCACCGCTGCGCGCGTTCTTCACCGTGACGTTGCCCGTCCTGCGTCCGGGAATCTTCTCTGCCGGGCTGCTCAGCGTGGTCACGTCCTTCAACAACGTGCCGCTGTCGCTGCTGCTGCAGGGGCGCGACTTCCGGACGCTGCCGGTGACGATGCTCGACTACGTGCAGCAGTCCTATGACCCGATGGTCGCCGCCGCTTCCACCCTCATCCTGGCCGCCACCGTGGTCATCGCGGTGATCGCCGAGCGGACGGTCGGATTCGCCAAGATCTTCGGAGGGATCAACCAATGACCGCAGCCGCCGAGTTGATCGGGGTCACCCAGAGGTTCGGCTCCTTCACCGCCGTCGATGAGATCGGCCTCGCCATAGCACCAGGGAAGCTGACGACGCTGCTGGGCCCGAGCGGCTGCGGCAAGACCACCACGCTCAGGATGATCGCCGGCTACTCGGCACCGACGTCGGGGACGATCCGCATCGACGGCATCGACAGCACGCGCACGCCGCCGGAGAAGCGCGATCTGGGGATGGTCTTCCAGTCGTACGCGCTGTTCCCGCACATGACGGTGGCCGACAACGTCGGTTACGGGCTCAAGCTGCGCAAGGTGCCATCCGCGGAGAGACGGTCGCGGGTCATGGAGACGCTCGAGCTCGTCGGTCTCGCGCACCTGGCCGACCGCAAGCCGAAAAAGCTCTCCGGCGGGCAACAGCAGCGGGTGGCACTGGCCAGGGCGATCGCGATCAGGCCCAGGCTCCTGCTGCTCGACGAGCCGCTGTCCAACCTCGACGCCCGCCTGCGCGTCCAGATGCGGGCCGAGATCAGGCGCATCCAGGCGGAGACCCAGCTGACCGTCATCCTCGTCACCCATGACCAGGACGAGGCGCTGGAGATGTCCGACGAGATGGTGATCATGAACGAGGGCAGGATCGTGCAGCAGGGCTCTCCTCAGCAGGTCTTCCCCCGTCCGGCTGACCGCTTCGTCGCCGAGTTCCTCGGCTACGAGAACTTCCTCACCGCGGCCGACGGCACCCCGCTGACCATCCGGCCCGAACATCTGCGCGTCGTCGAGAACGGTCACAAGCAGGGTCACGGCCTTGACGCGATGGTGGTCGACGTGGCCTTCCGCGGCGTCGACCTGCTGGTCTCGCTCGACGTGGTCGACCCGTCGGGCGCCACCGTCAGGCTGCTCGCCGACGTACGCAGCGGCGCGACCCTGACACCCGGATCAAGCGTGACGGTGATCGCGCCAGACGACCGTCTGGTCTCACTCCCCCGTTGAAAGCCCGCTGAAAGGAACGACCCCATGCCCACGCGCCGTGCCGTACTGGCCGCTGCTCTGACAGTGCTCGCCGCAGCCGGATGTTCCGGCTCCGGCTCCGGTGAGAAGCAGGCCGAGCAGGACACCATCGTCGTCAGCACCTTCCCCTTCGGTGTGAAGGAGTTCGAGCAGGCGGTCGTCGCTCCGTTCACCGAGCAGACGGGAATCAAGGTCGAGCTGGACACCGGGTCCAACTCCGACCGGCTGTCGAAGCTGAAGCTCGCCAAGGGCGAGCCGGAGGCGGACGTGGTGCTGATCTCCGACTACTTCGCCGCACTCGGGCAGAAGGACGGCCTCTTCCAGAAGGTCGATGTGCCCAACATCAAGGAGCTGGCGCCGTTCGCGACCGAGGGCGCCTACGAGGGGCCGGCCTACACGCACCAGCTCAACGGGATCATCTACAACACCGGCCAGCTCAGCCAGAAGCAGGCCGCCGACTGGGAGTTGTTCGCGAACCCGGCGAACAAGGGAAAGGTAGCGCTTCCTGATATTTCGGTGACCGCCGGACAACTTATGATCTCGGGCGTGGGTGAGTCGTACGGCAAGGGCCCCTACGACATCGACGCCTCGTTGAAGACCCTGGCCGGCTGGGCGCCGAACGTCCTGCAGTTCTACACCTCCTCGACCGAGGTCACGAACCTGCTGACCCAAGGCGAGATCGTCGCCGCCGACGCGCTGAGCGGCTTCGCCACCAAGCTCGTCACCTCGGGTGAGCCGATCGCCTGGACGGCTCCCGCCAAGGGCCGCTACATGGCCACCAACCGGGCGATGATCCCCAAGGGCGCGCGCAACCAGCAGGGAGCGGCGAAGTTCATCGACTACATGCTGTCGGCCGAGGCGCAGAGCGCCATGGCGAAGGCTGTCGGCGACCTGCCCACGAACCCGAAGGCCGAGATCCCGGCCGACATCGCCAAGGTGACGGGCGAGGCGGCGAAGGATCCCGTGGCCGCCGGGTTCAAGACCCTCGACCCCGCCCAGCTCGTCGACACCCGCGCCACCTGGGTCGACCGCTTCACCCGCGAGGTGGCCGGCAAGTGAACCTCGACCTGATGCCCAAGGTCGACCTGCACTGCCACCTCATCGGCACCGTGCGCGCCTCGACCTTCGCCGAGCTGGCCAGGCGGGCGGGGCTCGACCTGCCTGACACGCCCGAGCGGATCTACGCGGATGTGAACTCGCTTCCGCCGGACCCGGCGCTCTACCTGAACACCCGGATCCCGGTTCCGCAGGGCAGGAGCGCGGACGAGCCCGAGACCTCCTACTCGCTGTTCCAGGTGTCCTCGTGGGTTCTCCAGGTCCTGCGCGACCCCGACGATCTCACCCGAATCACCTATGAGGCCTTCGAGGACGCCCACCGGACCAGCGCGACCAGGCATCTCGAGCTCTCCTTCGACGCGCTGAGCGAACATCAGGAGAAGCTCGGCTACGCCACGGTGATCGAGGCGTACGCCGAGGGCATCAGGATGGCAGAACGCGACTTCGGCATGTCGGGCAGGCTCATCGCGGCCATCGACCGGAGCACGTCGGGCGAGGAGGCGCTTTCCTGGATACGCACGGTCGTGGACAACCCGCACGACTACGTGGCGGGGATCGGGCTGGACAACCTCGAGACCGCCGGGCCGCCCGAGCGGTTCGAGGCCGCCTTCCGGCTCGCCGGTGAGGCCGGGCTCCGCCGCACCGCTCACTCCTCCGAACACGCGCCCGTGGCCGCCAACACGGTCACCTGCCTCGACATACTCGGGTGCGACCGGATCGACCACGGCTACTTCGTCCTCGAGGACGACGAGGCCGTCGCCAGGGTCAGGGACGAGCAGACCCCGTTCACCGTCATCTCGACCACCTCGCGGCGCTCGTGGCGGCCGTGGCGGCGGGCGTCGATCGCGGCGATGATCGAGGCCGGGCTCAACGTCATTCCCGCTTCCGACGACCCCGGGATGTTCCCGACGTCGCTGGCGAACGAGTATCGGATCCTCTCGGACCAGCTCGCCGTACCAGATGAGCGGTTGCGTGCGATGGCGCTGGCCGGGGTGGAGGCGTGCTGGCTGCCGGAGCCTGAGAAGGACGCGCTGCGCAAGCGCTTTGAGAGTGAACTCGCGAACATGGAGTGATCGGCACGCTGCGTCGGCGGAAGATTCGAAAGCCGGCAAGCTCCTCGCTGAGGACCCGTTCGCCCTGCTGACGGGCATGCTCCTCGATCAGCGGATCCCTGTGGAGATCCTTCATCGGGGCGAGTTATGCGTGACCGAGGACTCTCCAGCGCCTCTCCTACGCCATCGAAGCCGAGCTCATCGGCGACGATCGTATCCCCGCTGCGCGAAACCCTGGAGGAGCTGCTCGCCGAGCCGCTGACCTGGGTCGGGGCCTTCGACGGCGGCCAACTGCTGGGAGCCCTCGGCCGCACCCTGGTCGGCGAGGCACTGGACCGCGCGGGCACCCGCACGGTCGTGGTGGCCACCGGCCGCGACGACGAGCCCGCCCGTGCCCCATCGCTTGACCCCAGGGACCGCGCCGGCGCTGACGTCGCTCCACAGCCCGTGGAGCCGGCACTTCGCTTCCGGCGATCGTCGCCCGTCTCCCGGCTTCTCCAGCTGTTCGAAGCCAGCGCCTGGGCGGTGTGGCACCCGTTCTCGCCATAGCGTCACTATGGGCGCCAACACGCGGACAGCTCAGCAAAGGCCACAATCAATCACGCCTCACCATGGACGCGCGCCCACGGGGAGCGTGCCGCCTTGAAGCGGACCGAGGCGAAGGTGTGATTGCTGAACGAGCCGGGTTCGATGTCCTGCAGATCGTCCGGCACCAGGTGCCTCGGTCCCGCTTGGTCAGGAGTGCCCGGACGATCGCTGTTCGCCGGCGTGGCGGCCGCTGACTCCGGCGTATAGCCGTCCGCGGCGTCTTTTCGGCCCGCCATCCATCGCGTGGGGCACAAGGTCGTGCTTCGATGTTGCCTTGTCCGTACATCACATGAATCGCACGATCGAGAGGTCACCCATGCCGGATCTTGACGACCCGACCGCCACGTTCCAGGAGTTCGACCGCGACGGGGACGGATACATCACGCGCGAGGAGTTCGCGCTCGCCATGAACTCGCGCGGCGAGGAGGTCACCACCGCCGAGCTCGACTCCATCTTCAACGTCTCGGATGAGCGCGACGGGGACGTGGACGGGCGCATCTCGCTGGCGGAGTTCCTGGTGGCCTGGAACAAGTGACGGAGCGCCGGCCGCCGTCGGCCGGTCCTTCGCGGTGGGCGACGGCGGCGGCGTGGGTGCGGCCGGCCACGCCGAGGTCGGCGTTGGGACGTCGGGGGCCCGGACGGCGATGCGCTCGCCGCGGGTGGGCATGGCTGTCAGCTCTCCGCAAGGTCGGCCGTGGTGGGGATCGGGCCGCCACCGTCGGGGATCCAGCGGCCCGAGTCGCGCCATCTGACGGCTTCGTGGAAGCCGTGGTCAGCGGCGAACCGCTGGAACCAGCGGCCCTCCGGCGAGTGCCGGGTGATGCCGTCGAACAGCGTGGCCAGGAGCTGCGTGCCGTGCAGGCCCATGTTGTCGTACGCCTGGTTGATCATCAGCTTCTGCATGGCGAGCTGGTTGACCGGCACGCCCGCGATCCGGTCCGCCAGCCGCTCCACCCGCGCGTCCAGTTCCTCGGCAGGTGCCGCGTCCAGCACCAGCCCCCACTCCGCGGCGGTGAGGCCGTCGATCGTGTCGCCGGTCAGCAGCATCCGCTTGGCGCGCTCGGCGCCCAGCCGGTACACCCACATCGCCGTCGTCGGACAGCCCCACACCCGCGCGGGCATGTAGCCGATCCGGGCGTCCTCCGCCATCACCACCAGATCGCACGACAGGGCGATGTCGCTGCCCCCGGCCACCGCGTGACCGTGCACCTTGGCGATGGTCGGCTTCAGCGACCGCCACAGCGAGAGGAAGTCGTCGGTGAACTGCTTCATCATCGTGCAGTCCCGGATGGGGTCCCACACCGTGTCGCCGTCGGCGGAGCCTTGGGTGCCCTTGCCGTCCTCGGCGTAGATCTTCAGGTCGTACCCCGAGCAGAAGGCCCGCCCCCGCCCCCTGCAGCACGATCACGTGCGCCTCTGGATCCTCGTTGGCACGCCGGACGGCGGCCGCGAGGTCGCCGGGCATGTGGGAGTCGATCGCGTTGAGCCGGTCCGGCTGGTTGAGGGTCAGGTACGCCTTACGGTCCCTCACCTCGTACAGCACGCGAGGCTCGACGTCGGCGTCGGTCATCGAGGCTCCTCCTCACCGGTGGGAGCCGACGGTGCGGGCGGCGCGGCGGCCAGCAGGGAGTCAGCGATCTGGCCCCACCGCTCCAGCAACGCCTCCCGGCCGGCGTCGTCGCGGTGGAGCACCTCGGAGATCGCCATGCCACGCAACAGCTGCACCGTCAGCTCGGCCACCAGCGGATAACCCGGCGCTGCCGTCGCCTCGGGGCCCAGCACATCGCCGAGCACGCGGTACAGATCCCGCCTGACCGCACCCTCGGCGCGGCGCAGCACCTCCCGCAGCCGCGGATTGGTACGCGCCACCGCCCACAGCTCCAGCTCCGCACCGTAGGAGGGGCTGCGCAGCAGCGACCCCAGCACCCGCAGCGAGCGCGACAGACGCTCCTTGCCCGGCGCCGTGACGGCCGGCTCCTTGCGGACCGCTTCCTCGTTGCGCTCCACCAGCAGTCCGACCGCCGCTGCGAGCAGGTCCTCGTGCGTGGGGAAGTGATGCAGCAGCGCGCCCCTGCTCACGCCGGCCCGCCGCTGCTCCTCCCGGCTGACCACGTCACCTCGTTCATTCACCGTCAGCTCTGACTGTAAGAGGAGCATAGCGGCACCGCGCAGCGGGCGAACCCGTGTTCCGGTCAGCGGATGCGTCGCCCTGTTTCGGCACAGGAGTAACCGCCCAGCGCCTCCACACTGGCGCGGAAATCGGGACGCTCCAGGAGTGCCCACAGCGGAGCCAGCAGGTCCTCGGAGAGCTCGCCGGTGCGGAGTACCAGGTCGTAGGGTTCCTGGGCCACCGGGACGAAGTCGAGCCCGAACGCGCGGGCTGCGGCGAGGATGCCCATGCCGGCGTCCGCCCGGCCCGCGGCCACGGCCGCGGCCACCGCGAGGTGGGTGTGCTCCTCGCGCGAATAGCCGGGCACCTCACTCGCGTCGATGCCGAGGCGTGCCAGCTCGTGGTCCAGCAGCGCCCGCGTGCCGGCGCCTCGCTGCCGGTTCACATAGCGCAGGTCGGGTCGGGTCAGATCCTTCACCCCGGCCAGGCCGAGGGGATTGCCAGGTGCGACGATCAGTCCCTGGTCCCGGTGAACCAGCCGGACCACGGCGACGTCCGCGGCCGGACCCAGCAGCTTGTCCACGTACGGCAGCGTGTACTCGCCGGTCGACGGGTCCAGCAGGTGCGACCCCGCGATGTGGCACAGTCCGTCACGCAGGGCCACGAGGCCGCCCAGCGAACCGACGTTCGACGACGCCAGCGTGATCAGCGGGTCGGCGGCACGCAGTGCGGAGGCCGCGAGATCGAGCACCAGGTCGTGCGAGCCGATCGCGACGATGGTCCGGCGGATCTCGGACAGGCCACGCAGCAGTTCGACCCGGACCTGTTCGCCGGCGTGGTGGCCCTCCACTCCGGAGGGCACCACGAGCAGGCCGTCAGCGCGTACGAGCGAGGTGAGCACGCCGGCGCCCCGGGGCAGCGGGGTGGCCACGAGCTGATCGCGCACCCGGCCGAGACGTACCCGCACCCAGTCGTCCATGCCGATGGCGGACGGCAGCTTCCTCGCCAGGCGTGCGACGGCCGACGGGCGTTCACGCGGCGCGGCGCCCTCCAGTTCGGCGAGGAGCGGAGCCGCGAAGATGTCGAAGGTCAGCGCCGCGGACACCGGGTAGCCCGGGACTCCGATCACGGGTGTCGCGGCGACCGCGCCCAGGACGACCGGGTGGCCGGGTCGCACGGCGACCCCGTGGACCGCCACGACGCCGGCGGCGGCGACCACGCGAGCGGTGTAGTCGTCCCGCCCGGCGCTCGAACCCGCGATGAGCAGCACCAGGTCGGCGTCGCGGGTGGCCTCTTCGAGCACTGCGGTGATGGCCTCGGGGTCGTCGGGGACGATCTCGGTGACCCGGGTCTCGCAGCCCGCCTGCCTCGCCTGGGCGGCCAGCATCATCGAGTTGGTGTCGAGGATGTCACCGGGGGCGAGCTCCGCTCCGATCGGGCGGATCTCGTCACCGGTCGGCACGATCACCACGCGCGGCGCGCGGCGGACACCGAGTTCGGCCGCTCCCGCCGCCGCGCAGGCGGCGACGTCCACGGGGCGCAGCCGGTGGCCTTCCGGGAGCAGCAGCTCACCGGCGCTGATGTCCTCCCCGATGGACCGGACGTGCTGGTAGGGCGGAACGGCGGCCCGGAGCTCCGCCCCGCCGTCCGCGGTGCGATGCACGTGTTCACGCATGACCACGGCGTCGTACCCGTCGGGCAGCGGGTCGCCCGTGTCGACGACCTCGAAGTCGCCGGCGGCCAGGAACACCGGGCTGGTCTCGGCCGCGCCGACGGTGTCGGCGGCGCGTACGGCGATGCCGTCCATGGCCGCGGAGTCGAAGGCGGGTGAGGATCGCAGCGCCCACACCGGCTCGGCCGTCACCCGGCCCACGGCGGCACCGACCGATACCCGGACCGCGTCGACCCGGGCGGGACACCCCGCCGCGGCACGTGCCTCGCGCCAGACGGCAAGGGCATGCGCCGCGGGGACATCGGAGACGAAGGGGCTCTCTGCGCTCATCGGTACAGGATGACCTCTACCTCGGTGCCCGCGTCCAGGCCGGTGGCCGGTTCGGGCACGATCACGTATCCGTCGGCGCGGGTCAGGACCGACAGCAGCGCCGACGGGCCGAAGATCGGCTCCGCCACGCCGTCCCGTACCCTGACCTGGACCACGTCGAGCCGGCCGGCCGCCGAGGCCAGGTCGCGTGAGAGCCGCGCCCGCGTGCTCGGCTGCGGCGGCGGGGTCTCGCACCCGGCGATCCGCCACAGCAACGGCACCCCGACCTGCCCGAACACGACCAGCGCGGACAGCGGGTTGCCCGGCAGCCCGATGAGCGGGATCCCGGAGCACTCGGCCAGCAGCGTGGGCTTGCCCGGCTTGACGGCGATGCCGTGGCACCAGATCTCACCGATGGCGGCGACCGCGCCCGCCGTCTCGTCCCTCGCCCCGACCGACGAGCCCGCCGACACGACGACCAGGTCGGACTCGGCCACGGCCGCGACCAGCCGCTCCTTGAGCGCGCCGGGCTCGTCCGGGACGATGCCGGCGATCACCGGCTCGCCGCCCGCGTCGGTGACCAGCCCGGCCAGCGCGGAGGCGGTGGCGTCGCGCACCTGCCCGGGTGCGAGCTCCACCGTGCCGGGGGGCACCACCTCGTCCCCGGTGGAGATGATCGCCACCCGGGGGCGGCGGTGCACGGCGACCGTGGTCACCCCTGCGGCGGCCAGGAAGCCGAGGTCCGGGGCGCGCAACGGCCGGCCGCCGGAGGCCAGCACGCCGCCGGCCGCCACGTCCTCGTCCGCGCGGACGATGCCGCCGCCCGGTGCGACGGGCCGGGTGACCTCGATCGTGCCCGGCATCGTCTCCGCGGTGTACTCGACCATCACCACCGCGTCGGCGCCGGCCGGAAGCACTCCCCCGGTCGGCATCGCGACGCATCCGCCGGCCCGTACCGCCACGGTGGGCTCGGCGCCCATCCGCACCGCGCCGAGCAGGTCGAGGTAGGACGGAAGCCCATCGGAGGCGCCGTAGGTGTCCATCGCCCGGACCGCGAAGCCGTCCACGGTGGACCGTGCGAAGCCGGGCAGGGCGGCGGGCGCCGTGATGTCCGCGACGGGCACCCGGTGCAGCGCCGCCGACAGCGGGACGCGCTCCGCGGGCGTGCGATGCGCGGGCCGGAATCCGGAGCGGACCTCGGCGAGGGTGCGGGCGGTGAAGAACTCCCTGCCGCTCAACGGTCCGGTTGCTCCTTAGAGCCTTCGGGCCGGGGCTGCGGGCGAGCCGCGGCTGCGCCCTTGCTCAGCCCGAGCACGGACACCACCGGGCCCAGTGCCACCTGTCCGAGCCCGCAGATCGAGGTCTTGCGCATGGTCTCCTCCAACTGCAGGATACGGCCCCTCTGCGCGTCATCGAGGGTCGAGGACCCCGTGTCCAGCACGCCGCGCAGCAACTCGTGGGCCTTGGTGGATCCCACCCGGCAGGGCACGCATTTGCCGCACGACTCGTTGCGGAAGAAGCGCAGGACGTTCGTCGAGGCAGCCAGCAGATCGGTGCCCTCGGCGAGCACCACCAGCGCGCCGGAGCCCAGCATGGTTCCCGCCTCGGCGAGTGTCCCGAAGTCCAGCGCCAGGTCCAGCTTGTCGGGGCCGATGAAGTTGGAGGACGCTCCACCGGGCTGGACGGCGCCGACTCGAGCGCCGCCGAGCACGCCGCCGGCGATGTCGATCAGCTCGCGCACCGTCGTGCCCATCGGCACGCAATAGACGCCGGGGCTCTCCACGTGCCCGGAGACGGCGAAGAACTTCCAGCCGACGGAGTCGCCCTCGCCCTGCTCGGCCCACCATTCGGCGCCCCGTTGCAGGATCACCGGCACGTCGGCGAAGGTCTCCACCGAGTTGATCAACGTCGGATGGCCGTGCAGCCCGTAGTTGCCCGGGAAGGGCGGCTTGTTGCGCGGCTCGCCGCGGTGGCCCTCCATGCATTCCAGCAGCGCGGTCTCCTCACCGAGGATGTAGCCGCCGGGCGAGACGAAGATGTCGAGTTCGAGGCGCCGGCCGCTGCCGCAGGCGTTCTCGCCGATCACGCCGGCCTGGCGCAGTGCCGTGATCTCCGCGCGCAGCACGCGCTCCTCGGGGCCGTATTCGTGCCGGATGAAGATCCAGCCCTGCTCGGCCCCGACCACGGCCATGCCGAGCAGGAGGCCTTCGATCACCAGGTGCGGCTGATCGGTCAGGATCTGGCGGTCCTTGAACGTGCCCGGTTCGGACTCGTCCGCGTTGCAGATCGCGTACTTGACGCCGCCCGGCTCGGCGGAGGCGACCAGGCCCCACTTCTTGCCCGTGGGGAACCCGGCGCCGCCCATCCCGCGCAGCCCGGAGGCCTCCAGCGTGGCCACCACGCTGGAGGCGCTCATCTCGCCGGCCAGCAGCGCGCGCAGGCTCGCGTAGCGCGTCGAGACATCCGATCCGGCCGGGTACGGATCGTTGGGCCAGGGCTCGGCCCGTCCTGCGACGGTGGCCTCGGCGAGTTCTCCGTCCCGTGCGGCGCCGACGAGGGAATCGACGTCGGCGACCGGCGCCGGGTGCTCGTTCACGGCCAGCGCGGGGGCGATGTCGCAGCGGCCCAGGCAGGACACCTCGACGAGCTCGATCTCCGTGTCATCGCCGTAGCGTTCGCGCAGCTCCGCGATCCGGTCGTCCGCCGAGCGCAGCCAGCACGACAGGTCGTGGCACACGCTGACGGCCACCTTGGCGGGCGGGGTCGTGCGGAAGTGCGGGTAGAACGAGATGAGGCCCTCGATCTCGTAGAGCGGCCGCCGCATGGTGCGGGCGAGCTCCTCGAGCTCCTCTCGCGGCAACCAGCCCAGCCGCGCCTGGATGGCGTTGAGCGCCGGGATCAGCGACGGCCCGGGGAACTTCCCGGCCCGTGCCTCCACACCCGGCACCCGGGGACGTCCCAACTCGAAACTCAGGGTCATCTAGACACTTCCCATGTTGCTGAGGGGCTCCGCGTCTTCCACGCTCAACGCCTCGACCTGGATCGCGCAGAACTTGAACTCGGGGATCTTGCCGTAGGGGTCGACCTCGTCGATCGTCAGCAGGTTCGCCGCCGCCTCCCGGAAGTGGAACGGGATGAAGCAGTTGCCCAGCTGCTCCCGGTGGGAGACGCGCACCTGCAGGGTGATGGCCCCGCGCCGGGAACGCACCCGGGCCATCTGACCGTGCGACAGCCCTCGGTCGGCGGCATCCTTGGGATGCATGTACACCTCGGCGATCGGCGAGATCGTGTCCAGCGCGTACGACCGCCGTGTCATCGACCCGGTGTGCCAGTGTTCGAGCAGCCGGCCGGTGTTGAGCACCAGCGGGTACTCCGCATCCGGCAACTCCTTCGCCGGCAGCCAGTGCGCCGGGACGAGATGGGCGAGGCCGTCGTCGGTGTTGAACCGCTCGTCGAACAGAACCACGGTCCCGTCGGAGTGCTCGGGGTCGTCGTTGGGGTAGAGCTTCCCGGTCAGCCCGAGGTTGGCGTGGCGCAGGTTCGCGTACGACGGCATGAGCTCGACCATCTCGTCGAACACCTCGCTGGGCGAGGAGTACGACCAGTCCAGCCCGATCCGCTGGGCGATGTCCTGGATGATCTCCCAGTCCACCCGTGCCTGGCCCGGCGGGTCCATCACCTTGCGGCCGAGCTGCACCCGGCGGTCGGTGTTGGTGTAGCTCCCCTCCTTCTCCAGGTACGACGACGCCGGCAGGATCACGTCGGCGAACTCCGCGGTCTCGGTCAGGAAAATGTCCTGCACGACGAGGAAGTCCAGCTGCGACAGCGCCTTGCGCACCTTGTTGATGTTGGGGTCGGACAGGAACGGGTTCTCGCCCAGCATGTACATGCCGCGCACGCCGCCGGGCTTCAGCACCGACCCGATGATCTCGGTGACGGTGAGACCCCTGTTGGGGTCCAGTTCGACGCCCCAGGCCTCCTCGAACCGCCGGCGGGCGGCCTCCCGGTCGACACCCTGGTAGTCGGGGAAGAACATGGGGATCAGCCCGGCGTCGGAGGCGCCCTGGACGTTGTTCTGCCCGCGCAGCGGGTGCAGGCCGGTCCCCGGTCTGCCCACGTTGCCGGTGATCGAGCAGAGCGCGATCAGGCAGCGGGCGTTGTCGGTGCCGGTGGTGTGCTGGGAGATGCCCATCCCCCAGTAGATGACTCCGGCCTTCGCCTCGCCCCAGACTCGCGCGACCGTACGGATCAGGTCCGCGTCGACGCCGGTGATCTGCGCGGCGCGTTCCGGCGGGTAGTCGTTGACCGTGCGGACCAGTTCCTCGAAGCCGGAGACCCGGGCCTTGACGAACTCCCGGTCGACCAGGCCGAGCCGGATCACCTCGTGCATGACCGCGTTGTAGAACGCCACGTCGGTGCCGGGCTTGACCTGGCAGTGATAGTCGGCGTGCTCGGCCACGGTGCTGGCGCGGGGGTCGACATAGATGATCTTCGTGCCGCGCCGCCGGGCCTGCTTGAAGAAGGAGCTCGCGACGGGGTGGTTCGCCGTCGGATTCGACCCGGTGATGATCACCACTTCGGCGTTGGCGACGTCGCCGTACGTGGTCGAGACCGCGCCGGAGCCGACCCCCTCGAACAGCGCGGCCACCGACGAGGCGTGGCAGAGCCGGGTGCAGTGGTCGACGTTGTTGGTGCCGAAGCCGGCCCGGATCAGCTTCTGGAAGAGGTAGGCCTCCTCGTTGGAGCACTTCGCGGAGCCGAACCCCGCGATGGCGCCGGGGCCCTGCTCCGCGTGGATCTCCTTCAGCCGCCGGGCGACGAGGTCGAGCGCCTCCTCCCAGGTGGCCTCGCGGAAGTGCGGCAGCACTTCGTCGTAGTCGACCAGGCCGCCGGGCTTGCGCCGGCCGTCCTTGCCGTTCTTGCTCAGCTTGGCACTGCGGCCGCCGCCGCTGCGGTCGCCGCCGGCGCCGGCGCGCCCCCGGTCGTTGTCCGCGTCGCCGCGCACGTCCGCCGACAGCGGACCCTTGGGATAGGACGACTCCTTGCGGATCAGGGGCACGGTGAGCCGCTGCGGCGACGCCGCGTAGTCCCAGCCGTACCGGCCCTTGACGCACAGCCGGCTCTTCGAGCCCGGCTGGTCGCGGCCTTCGGCGAAGGCGATCGCGCCGCGTGACCGGTCGACGTAGTAGGTGAGGGCACAGCCGACGCCGCAGTACGGGCACACGCTGTCGACCGCGTCCAGCTCCTCGCGGGGCCGGATGGGGATGTTGTTGATCGCCTTGTTGGTCAGCGCGCCGGTGGGACAGGCCTGCACGCACTCGCCGCAGGTCACGCACGAGCTGGCGCCCATCGGGTCGTTGAGGTCGAAGGCGATCCTGGTCGAGTAGCCCTTGCCCGAACGGCCGATGACGTCGTTGCCCTGGATGTCGTCGCAGGCCCGGACGCAGCGGTCACAGAGGATGCACGCGTCGTGGTTGACCTCGATCACCGGGTTCGACGAGTCCACTCCCCGGCCGGAGCCGCACGGCAGGTCGGTGGTCTCCTTGGCCACGTCGAACCGATCGGCGAGGTCGAGGAGCAGGTTGTCGCCGGTGGTCGTCTGCTTCGGATCCTCCGCGCGCGGCGGCTGGTCGGAGATCAGCAACTCGGTCAAGGTGGCCCGGTTGCGCTCCAGTTCCGGCGTGCTGGTCCTGACCTGCATGCCGTCCTCGCAGGGGCGCACACAGGCCGCGGCGAAGACCCTGCCCCCCGTGTCGACCACGCACATGCGGCAGACGCCAACAGGGTCATAGCGCTCGTTGTGGCACAACACCGGGATATCGATGCCGACCTGCTTCGCCGCATCGTAGATGCTGGTGCCCTCGGGCACGGTCACAGCACGGCCGTCGATCTCGGCCGTCACAGTCCGGACGGCCGTTACCGGCTCCTCGAGAGTCGTCATCTCAACTCCGTCATTCGAGCGGCTAGTAGCATACAGAATACGGCATACAATCCGGCCCCCACAATGCGGCACTCGCAGTCTAAAGTGTCAACTCGACGCCATTTAGCACCAAATTCGGCGTTAGTGGCAGTATGGGTAGATTGTCAAGCTATGTGAACGTATGCGCGTCCCCGAGTTAAGCATCGAGCAGCAGATCTTCAAGATCGGCCGCCGCGATGCGCCCCTCCTCGTCCAGGCCGCGCGCGGCATAGTACCCGGCGATCATCGACCGCAGGCGGTCGGCGTCGAGCACGGCACTGCGGCCGGAACCGAGCTCGAGCGGCGTCTCCAGCATCCGGGCCGGCAACGTGTCATCGGCCGCGGTGGCACCCTCACGCAGGTTGAAAGCCCGTTTCGCCCGGACGATCCGCCGCGCGGCGCCGCGTAGCTCGTCGGCGTCCAACGGCCATCCGGTGACCAGAGCGAGCAGCCTGGCCCACTCCGTGAAGGGATCGTCGAAGACGCCGCGAAGGAACTTGCACAGGATCATCGAGTCCATGACCGCGGCTCGGTCCTCGGTGCCGACCGCCGCGGCGACGTGGGCGGCGCCGCCGTCGAACCGGTCGAGTTCGCCCGACAGATCGGCCTCGTAGGCGCCGGACCGGTTGTGATCGGCTCCCCTGGCGTTCACCGCGAGCCCGAGCGCCATCGACTGGAGGCTTCGCGGCTCGTAACCGGGCAGCTCCAACCCCTTGACCTGCGGCGCGAAGTCGATCGAGCCGTGGCCGACCGCCTCGGCGGCCCGGCGCGAACCCTGCGCCAGCAACTCCCCCAGGCCGGGCGAGCGCGTCCCGATCGCGTCCAGGGCCCGCAACACCGCCTTGCCGTCGCCGAACCGCAGCCACGGCTCGTCGATGAGGCCACGCTCGACACACTCCATGGCCCAGGCGATCGTGCCGCCCGCGGAGATGGTGTCGATCCCCAGTTCGTCGCATCGCGCGCTGGCGGCGAACACGTCATCGGGATCGGAAACCCCGCACAGCGGGCCGAGCGCGAAGACGTTCTCGTACTCCATCCGCTGGCCGCCGCCGCCCTTGCGGGAGTAGATGTGCTCACAGCCGATGGAGCACGACGCGCAACTGTTACGCGCCACCCCGCGCAGTTCGTGCAGCTCCTCGGCGGCCAACTGGGGCGCGCCCTCGAAGGTCGCCGCGGTGAAGTTGCGCGTGGGCAACGTGCTGACGGCGTTGAAGGCCAGGAGGTTGGCGAGCGTGCCCAGCTCCCTGTACTTCGCGGTGGCCGGCCCGAAGCTGCGCTTACGCAGGTCACGGGCGGCGGCGAGGACACCTGCTTGATCCGCGACCGACACCTTGGTCGCCGCCCTGACCAGCACGGCCTTGATGTTCTTCGCCCCCAGCACCGCGCCCAGGCCACCCCGGCCGGCATGGCGGCCGTCATGGCTGATCGTCGCGTACCTCACCCCTCGCTCGCCCGCGGCGCCGATGGCCGCGGTGCGCCAGTTGCGGCCGAACCGCGACTTCGCCGCGGTCTCGGCCTCGCCGGCCGCGAGCCCGGCCAGGTCCGGCGCCGGCTCGAGACGTACGCCGTCGCCGTCGATCAAGAGCACCGAGAGCTCGTCGGCACGACCACGGATCACCAGCGCGTCATGCCCGGTGAGCTTGCCGGAGATGGCGAACTGGCTGGAGGCGAGGGCATCGGTCAGCAATCCGGTCAACGGCGACTTGGCCACGACCGCGAATTTCGCGCTGGTCGTCAGCGGAGTCCCGACCAACGAGGAGAAGACGAAGGCCAACGGCGCCGCCGGAGCCAGCGGATCGACACCGGGAGGCGCCAGCCGATGCAGCAACCAGGTGCCGAGCCCCACCCCGCCCAAGTAGGACCGCAACACCCGCTCCGTCAGCTCGAACGGGGTGCCCGTGGCCTCCCGGCCACCGACGTCGACGAGCAACGCTCGTCCGAAGAAACCACCAGGCGCCATGCTCCGACCCTAAGCCTCATCCGCCGGCGTCCGCGGACAGGAAGGAAACGACGTCCCCCGCGACCAGAGGCAGCAACTCATCCCGGGTGATCTGATCACCATTGAGCGCGGCCACGACGTGGCGGTCCAACGTCAGCCCGACCGAGGCGGCCGCGGCTCCGAGCGTGGCGGTCCGGACACCTCGCGGCCGGTGCCCGCCCTTCTTCGCCAACGCCCCGAAACACTCGACCACGATCTCCGGTGGAGGCCGATCACGGGCAGCCGCATAGTCCTCCGGGGTGTTGACGTTCACCACGGATTCCAGCATCGGATCATGCCGGGCGAGCGCGGTGTCGGCGAGCAGCTGCTCGTCGCTCAGTTGAGCCACCTCGCAGTGCTTGAAGAGCATGCCCGGCCGGAGGTCGCCCTCGGCGAGGAGATCCGCGACCAGCCCGGCCAGGGCGGTCCGGTAACCGGCCGCCAGCGGTTGCCGGAAACCACGTGCCACGGGCAGCACGACGTCGGGCCCCGAGGCCAGGCCGCGCAGTACGCACCGGACGAAAGCCGGATGGAGGAACGGCAGGTCGGTGGAGCATACGAAGGCGGTCTCGGCCCGGTCTGCCACCGCCGCCAGCCCCACGGCCAGGCCCTGCATGGGGCCGAGCCCTTCCACAGGATCCTCGACCACGGTGACCCCCGAGGGCAGTGGCGGCAACTCCTGCCCAGGGGCGGCCACCACGACGACCGGGCCCCCGACCGTCCTGGCGAGCACCGCTGTGGCGCGATACAACAACGTGGAACCGTGCCACTCCAGCCAGGCCTTCGGCTTCCCCATCCGTGTGGAGCGCCCGCCCGCAAGCACAACGCCCGCCGCAGTCTGCATGCCCGCATGCTAAGCCACCGCTCAACCGCCCATACGGAGGCCACCCCTTGGACGAACGATCAGCCGATCGGATCAGTGACGCCGCCCCCGGAAACGCTCCAGGAATTGCCGTGCCTTCTGCTGGTTCCGCGGGTCGCGCGCCATGCGCTTGGCCTTCTCGACTGTCTGCTGCCCCTTCGGGCTGCGCAGATATGCGCGTACTCGCTCCATTAGCTTGCTCATACCTATGCATCTACCCGGGAGGACGACCTTATGCCGCTGCCGAGTGGCGGCGGCCGGCACTCCCTGTGACAGACATCACCCACCCGCGCTGGCTCCCCGGTTCCCGCCGTGAGAGGGCCGATGCGGGTCGGCGTGTATGTGCGTACGCATCCCTTGCGGGTCGAACAGGATGAGAAGCTCGACCACGCCTCCGTCGGCGCTGCCGCCAGTGCGGCAAGGACGTGTCGAACTCGGCTGCCTCACCGGGCGGCAACGTCAGGTCGCGCTCGCCGAGGACGAGCCGCCTTCCGTTGAGCACGTACAGCCATTCGAAGCCGTCGTGGGTCTGCGGGGTCGGTACGAGCGGTTCCGGCTGGGCAGGGATGATCATTTTGAACGCTTGTACCCCGCCGGCCGCCGGGACAGCGGCACGAAGGTCATCCCGAACCTCCGGATCGGCGTGAGGTGGATCCGGGGGTCGCCGGTGCGCGGGGCTCCTACGAGCTCGTCCAGCGGAACGTCATAAGTACGGGCCAGCGGCAGCAGCAGCTCCAGGGTCGCCCGGCGCTGCCCGCTTTCCAGCCGGGACAGGGTGCTCTCCGACACGCCGGTCGTCGTCGCGAGGTCGGCGAGAGTGATGCCGCGGTGACGACGCAGCGCACGAAGCCGCGGCCCCACCGCGTCGAGCACCTCATCGATTTCATGATCCACGAGGTCATTTTGCCAGAATCGCAAGATTTCGTGCCAGATCGGTGGGCGCCTGGTGAGACGGAGCGGACGCTGCTCATCCACCGCACCGCCTGACACGGCCGAACAGCGCCGCCCCACCCCACGAAGGGAGAAGACCACCATGGCTGACCGCGTGCGGCGCAGTGCCGTCAGGCACGAACCTGCTCGGCCTGCTCAATCACCTGGCTTTCGTCGAACGCTCGATCTTCCTCGGCGACGACGTCACCGACTGGCAGGCGACGTTCCAGGCCGCACCAGCCGACAGCGTGGCCGACGTCGTCGCCCTCTACCACGAGACGGTCGAGCGCGCGGACGACGTGCTCGACAGGTGCACCGACCTCGGCGCACCGCTCCCCCGACCGCGGCCGGACCGCCCCGCTCCCAGCATCCGCTGGGCACTCACCCACATGATCGAGGAAACCGGCCGCCACGCAGGCCACGCGGACATCCTCCGCGAACTGATCGACGGAGCGACCGGACGCTGACCCCGCCATTTCCTCCAGGACAGGAACACATGATCACCGCAGCGGCACACCTTCTACGCTGTCGACCTTCCGGGGCTGGGCGACAGCACCGGCTCACCGACCGGCTACGACAAAGCCACCTACGGCCCGGGTACCTGGCGCTGTTCCACCCCCAGGTCTCGTTCGGCGGCACCTCAGATCGGTCCCCGTTCACCGACACCGAGATCAACGAGTACGCACGGACCTGCAGCCGGCCAGAGACCCAACCCTTCTCATGATCGCCCAGGGGCACCTCGACGCGATCCGGGCCACCGTGGCCCCGCGCATGACCAAGATCGTGCGCGCGGCGGACGTGCCGCGCGCAGGGCACTGGCTCTTCGAGGAGAACCCTCGGTTCGTCACTGCGGAGCTAGAGCGCGGGCTGACCTGGCAGGCCGGCGACGCGCAGAGGCGGACGGCCTGCCAGGCAGGATGAGGTCAGGAGACGGGTTCGATCCACACGTTGCGGAAGCGGGGATTCTCGCCAGGGTCGCCGTGGTCCTGGAGGCGGATCCCGCCCGACGCCGCGTTCTCCGGGATGTTGTCGCCTGTGCCGCCGTCGATGGCCACGTCGTTGTGCACCACCACGCCGTTCCAGACGACTGTCACCCGAGCGTTGTCGACCTTCACTCCCGCGCCGGTGTAGCGGGCCGCGCGGAAGGTGATCTCGTAGGTCTGCCACGTTCCCGGGGCGGTGGCCATGTTGCGGTCGGGCGCGCGCTTGGAGTAGATCGCGCCCGCCTCGTCGGCGGCCGGTGTGGTGTCGCCGTACGACTCCAGGACCTGCACCTCGTAGCGTTCCTGGAGGAAGACGCCGCTGTTGCCGCGCCGCTGCCCGGTCACGTCCGGCGGGTAGTCCGGCTCGTACCACTCGACGTGGAGCTTGAAGTCGCCGAACGTCTGCCGGGTACGGATGTCGCCGCCGTAGGACTCCATGGAGCCGTTCGCGACCGGCCAGGTCGCCGCCCCTCCGGCCCGTTTCTCCCACGCCGCCAGGCTGGACCCGTCGAACAGCGTGATCCGCTGCGCCTTCGACACGGTGATGTGGTCGAGGCCGACCTGCCCCGAGTCGCCGGAGTCGTACCTGTAGGCGATCCTGTTCGATCCCCGCTTCAGGTTGAGCGCCTCCGTCTGGATCGCCCAGGCGTCCCAGCCGCCGGTCCCGGCCAGCCGCACCTGCCTGACCTTGTCACCGTTGACGTACACACTCACCGACGTGCCGGCGGCGGCCGCATAGCGGAGCCCGACGTTGTGCAGGCCGGGTGAGTCCGTCCGCACGGTGAACGACGTGCTCGCGCCCGCGGCCGTGTAGCCGTCGACGAAGCCCTTGCCGGTGTGGCCCTGATGGTTCGTGCTCACCTTCGCGCCACCGCGCACCAGGGCGTTCTCCGCCTCGAGCACCGGTCGCGCGGCCACGGTGATGGAGTCGACGTTGACGTTGCCCGCGTCGCCGCTGTCGTACGTGTAGGCGATGGTGTTGGCGCCTGCCTTCAACGCGAGCGGCTCGACCCGGGTGGCCCACAGGTCCCACGTTTCCGTCGTGGGCAGCGGCACCTGCCTGACCTTGGTCCCGTTGACGTACACGCTCAGCGACTTGGTGCCTGGTGCGGGGTGCGGGCCGTTGGAGTAGCGCAGGCCCACGTGGTACGTGCCTGCCTCGGCTGCCCGTACGGCGAATTGCGTGGCCGCTCCCGCGGTCCAGTAGCCGTCGACGAAGCCGCTTCCCGAGTAGCTCAGATGGTCGGTGCCGAGCTTCGCGCCGCCGCTGTGTGAGGCGCTCTCCGCCTCGTACGTGGTGTCCGTCGCCGGGCCGTCGATCATCGAGTTGAGCGTGTACCAGGCCTCGGTGCTCCACAGCGACTGCCCTGATGCCGAGCTGAACGGACGCGGTGATCGCAGGTGCACCACGCGCCCCGGCTTGAGACCCGCGATCTTGAGCGTGACCTTCTTCCCGCCTGAGCCCAGCTTCGCGGAGGTGATGGTCAGCGGTTCCTCGTGCACCTTGGGGCCGCCGTAGGTGGAGGCCGCGGCGTACCGCCATTGGGTGGCCTGATACCTGGCCGCCAGTGACGCGGCGGTCTCCGAGGACAGCGGCTGGGTGTACTCCAGCTCGAAGCCGCCCTCCACCGCGCGCATCTTCAGGATGTCGAACGCCTTGTCGCCGCTGGGGGTCAGCTTCTGCAGGCCGTAGGTGAGCTTGCCCGGCTGGCCCCAGTTTCCGCCGGCGCCCAGACCTCCGGCGTAGATGGCGCCGTCGGGCCCCAGGCTGATCCGGTTGACGCCCGCTTCGAGTCCCTGAGTGAAGCGGAAGACCGCGCCTTGGTACTCGCCGTTGATCTTCTCGAGGTAGGCCCGCTGGATCCCGCCGTAGGTGACGTCGCCGAACAGCACCTGCCCCGCGAACCTGCCCCGCCTCATGACCAGCGGGGTGCTGGGGGAGTTGGCGATCTCGTTGTGCGGCAGCCAGAGCGCGGGCGGGCTCACCAGGTTGTCGTCGAACCGGCCGTCAGGGTTGGTGTAGTGGTTGAAGAACCGGTCCTTCTTGATGTGCACCAGTTTCGAGGCGGGCAGCCAGCCGCCCTGGTTGTCGGTGACGAACAGCTCATCCCCCGGACCCCAGCCGAGCCCGTTGGGCGTGCGCAGACCGCCGGCGATGTACTCGACCTCGCCGGTGACTTTGCTGACCTTGATGGTCGTGCCCCTGTCCGGCGCCGGCTGCGGGTCGGTGGTGGCGCCGCCGTAGTTGATGGCGACGGAGAGATTGATGTAGAAATGCCCGCCACGGTAGAGCAGCCCGAACGCGAACTCGTGGAAGTTGCCGCCGAACGGCCAGCTCGCCACGGTCCTGAAGTTGTCGGCGACCTGGTCGCCGTTGGTGTCGTTCAGCTCCACCAGCCGGGACTTCTCCGACACGTAGAGCTTGCCGTCCACGTACTTGATGCCCATGGGCTCCTGCAGCCCTCCGGCGATCTTCTTGGCGGTCACCCGCGCGGGTGAAGTCTTGCCTGTGACGTTGTCGAGCAGGTAGACCTCGCCGAGCTTGGTTTCCGAGCCGCCCCACGTGGCGATCGCCAACCGCTCGCCCGGCAGCCAGTCCATCGCGGTCACCTGCGGCTGGAAACCGTCCGGTCGCAGGTCGGTGAGCGTGAAGTCAGGGTGCACCGACTCCAGCGGCAGCCCGTCGCCGGGCGAGTCGGCGCCGCTCTCGCACTCCTTTCGCCCGGGGGCGGTGACCCGCACCACGTCCGCGTCCGTGCTCAGCACCGAGTTCGGCACGAGGGCGAACTCCGAGGATCCAGGCGGTTTCCACTCCAGCTTGAGCTGCTGGCCGTACAGGTGCTCGAAGTGGTCGACACGCAGCGCGTGGTAGCCGGTGGTCAGGGTGATCGTGCCGTCCACGGCGATCGGCCCGTGCCGGCCGTCGTTGGCGATCACGACGGTGTCGTCGATGCGCAGCCGGGAGCCGTCGTCGCTGGTGAGCCGGAACTCGTACGTGCCTGCGGCGGCGATGGCGATGTTGCCGATGACCTCGGTGACGAACATGTCGGCCAGACCGAAGTCCGCGTCGGAGGTCCAGTCGATCGTGGGCATCAGCTTGTCCACGTTGGGTGTCTGACCGGGCTTGAGCGTGCAGAGCTTGGACAGTTCGACCTGGACGTCATAGGTGCGCAGGGTGACGCCGGGCTGCTGCGGCGGCACCGTCGCGTGCGCTTGAGCGGGTACGACGAGGCAGGAGAGCGCGGTGAGCAGTAAGACGGATAACAGGGGTAATTTCGGCATGGCCTATCCCATCTCGTGTGGGCGCCGCGTTCGGCGTTGGGGGTACGGCATCGCCGGAATGGCTGGATCGGTCGGCGGATGCCGGGTCCTATCCGCTGGAACATGGAGGGGATAACGCTGCTCTGCGCCGAATATAAGACGAGATCTTGAACTTGCCCATACTCTTTCGCCAGAAATTGGAGGAAGTCATGACTCCTCAAGGCGGAAGGGCTACGCCCCGCGGCACCGTCCGCGACGGGCGCGGGAAACTAGGGGATCTGCCGACGGTCTGCCGCGCCACCCACGACCTAACGGCGAACGCGCTGTGTCCACCCTGAAGACCTGGAAGATCCTGACCGAGCTGCAGTGCTGCCCGCGCCGCACCACTCCGATCCTCCAGGCCATCCTCGTCCCGCGAACGATCGAAGACAGCCGGTGGTCAGGATGAAAGGCCCAGCGGATCGGGCATACCCGGTTCAGGCTGAGCTGTCCGGGCCGGCGGCGCCGGCGTGTGCGGCGAGGTAGGACGGCAGGCGCCGGGTGACGAATTTCCTCCAACCGGCGCGGTGCATGACCGCCATGAGAGCGCCGCTCGCGCCTTCGAACCCCTGGTGATGGAGGCTTAGCCGCGTGCTCCCGCCATCAGGCAGCGGCGTGAGTGTCCACCGTACGGTGGTGGTCGAGCGCATCTGGCTGCCCTTCCAGCTGTAGGCCAGCCGGTGTGGCCCTTCGGCGTCGAGGACCTCGGCCTCGATCACCCCGTCCCAGCCCGGCATCGGCTTGGCCCGCAACTGGAAGCGCTGGCCGACCATGGCGGTGAAGCCGGCCACGGGCATCAGCCATTCCGACAGGGCGGTGGGGTCGGTGAGGGCTCGCCACACGTCGGCGGGCTGGCAAGGCAGATCGATCTCCA
This sequence comes from Nonomuraea sp. SYSU D8015, assembly GCF_008065375.1. Classification (GTDB taxonomy): domain Bacteria; phylum Actinomycetota; class Actinomycetes; order Streptosporangiales; family Streptosporangiaceae; genus Nonomuraea. Next base: position 119,712 of record NZ_VJYI01000015.1, on the reverse strand, counting down.
GGGTGACATCACGTCTCATGACGGAGCTCTTTCGGTGAGGGTGAAAATCATGTCGCGGCGGGTGCTGGGGCTTCAGCCCGGCCGGGGTGTCCGTCCGGTCCAGCCCGGCGTCGGCCACGCGCCGCGCCGGTCGTGGCCGAACAGGCGGGCGATCACGACGAGGTTCTCGTAGCCGGTCATGGGCCTGCTCGTCCGCGGCGTCGATCTTCCAGAGCCATCGGACATGGGACGCGGCCCGCCCCTGGGTGAGGGCTGGGACACGACCTCGAGAAGCTGTCCCCTGGCCGGCACGGCCGCCGTGATCGGCAAGGCGACGGCAGTAGCGGACAGCCGGCCGTGCCGGCCACCCGCCGAGGTCGGAGCCATCAGGCGAACGCGTCGCGGAAACAGCCGATGATGGCGTCGGCGCTGCGGTCGATGTCGTCCTTGGTGGTGAGCCACGAGCACACCGATACGCGCATGACCTGCCGGCCCGCGAAAACCGATCCGCTCAGCCAGCACGTGCCCTCCCGCTGGACACGCCGGATCACCTCCGCGGTGAGACCGTCGGGGTCGTGCCCCGGGCCGGTGAACCGGACGAGCACCTGGTTGAGCACGACATCGTTGAGCACCTCGATCCCGGGTTCGCCGGCGAGCCGGGCCGCCATGTGACGGGCGTGGCCGATGTTCCGGTCGACGAGGTCCGCCACGCCCGCACGGCCGAGCGCCCGCAGGGCCGCGTAGACGGGGACGGAACGGGCTCGCCGCGACCACTCCGGCACAGTGTTGATCTGGTCCCGGTGCCGCGACGTCTCCAGGTAATCAGCGCTCACCCGAAGAGCCGCCGTGTGCGCGGCCGGATGGGCGACGAAAGCCATTCCGCAGTCGAAGGGGACGTTGAGCCATTTGTGCGCGTCGGTGGTCCAGGAGTCGGCCAGGTCCGCGCCACGCAGCAGATGCCGGTGGTCGGCACTGGCCAGAGCCCACAAGCCGATGGCCCCGTCCACGTGGACCCATCCGTCCCGGGCGTGGACGCGTTCGCAGATCTCGGCGAGCGGGTCGACGGCGCCGGTGTTGATGTCGCCGGCCTGGACGCACACGATCGGCGGTCGTTCCGCCTCCTCCAGCGCGGCGGACAGGTCGCGCGTGTCGACGGCACCGCTCCGCTCACAGGCGAGGGACCGCACCCGCGTGCCCATGCCCAGGTAGCGCAGGGCGGATCGATGGAGGTGTGACGCTGCCCGCTGGCGATGTAGATCGACCAGCCAGCCGGCGCACACTTCCTCGATCACGCTCACCCCCGGGCCGCACGAATAGAGCGTGGCGTTCTGGTCCCAGGCGGACACCAGCCAATCCGCGGCCAGGGCCACGGGGAGAGACGAACCGATCACGTAGCCGAAATAGCGCGGCCCCGCACTCGCCGTCGCACCGAGCTCACCGGCCCGTGCCAGAGCGTCCAGCACCGTCCCGGCCTCCTCACCCCGCTCCGGCATCCCGTCAGGACCAAGCACGGCACGCAGCTCGCCCGGATCGAACGTCTGGAAGACCGGACGGTCGCCCACGTCCGATCTCCAGCGCACCGCATGCCCGAAGGCGCGTTCCAGCACCTCAGCGAATTCTCGCCCGATGGAAGTCATCGTCCTCCCCTCGCCTTTCGGCACCCTGCCCGACGGCCGCAACGCGACACCGGCGGTAATCGGACCCCGCATGGCGCGGGCGGCGTCGCAGGATGCCGGCGACCGGCCACGCGAGCCGTACGTGCTGAGCCGGCTGCGACCTTCCCGGTTGTCGGCCGCATCGAGGCGCCGGGGTATGAGCTGAGGCGCCGGCATCCTCGGTGGGGCTCGCCAGGGGAGCCCTCGCGGATCTGACGAGGGCTGACTGACTGGATACGCATGGTGCTTCCGGCCTTGGCCGCGGATCAGGCGCGGTCGAGGACGAAGTAGAAGAAGGGGCCTTCGTCGGGGACGTCCTTGCCGTTCATGATTCCCATCAGGGTGTTGTCGTCGACCTTCTTGAAGTGGTCGAAGATCGGCTGGCCGTCGTAAACCATGGTGGCGGTCACCTCTCCGCGGAATTCGACCATCCATAGGGTTGCCTCGCCGTTGCCCATCTCGGTGTTGGAGTACAGCGTGCCGTCCTCGGCGTGGCAGATCAGTGGCTTGGCGTCCTTGGGTGAGATGAACGTTTTGCCGTACCAGCTGACCTGCCCGAGCCGGCCATTGAGCGGATGGCCGGTGACGAATTCGCTGCCCTGCCACTGCCCGAGGATCTGCTCAGGGCGCACCACGTCCAGCGCGGTCCAGATCTCGTCGAGCTCCTGTGGGGAGACCTCGCCGTCGACGTTCCGCAGTTGCTTGAAGCGGGCCCGCGCCTTCTCGGCGTCCATATGAACGTTTTTCATAGGGAATCTCCCTTTCCTCATAAGTTCCAAGCGAGTCGTCGAAGCCGACATTTCGGTGTCTTCTATCCCGGTCCCGTGCCGATTAGCGAGGATGTCACTCCGCGCCCAGCCGCTCTCTGTCGCCGAAGGACACGCGTCACTTGACGGCGGACCGGAAACCGATGACGTTCACGCGCCGGGGAGGGAGGTGGATCATGCCATGTGCCGCCCCCATTCTTTGGTTGGCAACGTAACGGCTCACGTTGCATGCCGAGTCTCGATGACCAGCGCGCGCGGGCACCTCCTACCGCGGTAGGAGTGCGGGTATGTCTTTATGGATACGCATGCCAATGGTCGGCGGCTCGCCCGCGTTGTCGCGTAGCGGGCGCGGCGGCGGCGGTGATGCCGGCCGCGGCGGCCGCCGGCGTTGGGTGAGCGATCAGTTCGGCGCACGCTCGACCGGACATATCGGCCCCGATGAGAAGTCCGTCCCCCAGTTTCTGTACGAGGTCCGGCATCCGGGACGAGAGGCGATCCGACAAAGGATGTAGCAGGGATTTCGTCTGGCGGGCCGAAGAGATCCGTGCAGGCGTGGCGGATGCTGGGACGCATGTTGTGGAGATCCTTAGTTCTCGCCCTGCTCCTGATACTCGGTGCTGTCCGGGTCCCGGCCGCGGCGGCCGCGGTGCCCGAGCTGGAATGGCGCCCGTGTACGGGCCTGTACCCGGCCGAACGCTTCCCCGCCGACGCCCTGTGTGCCAAGCCCCGGATGCCGCTGGACCACGACGATCCCCGAGCGGGCACCATCGAGCTGGTCGTCGCCAAGCTCCCGGCCCGCTCGAACGACCGTATAGGCACGCTCTTCCTCAACCCCGGCGGACCGGGCGACTCCGGAGTGAACCTGATCCGCGACGCCGAGCGCGTCCGCCGCTGGTCACCCGAACTGCGGGAACGGTTCGACCTGGTCAGCATGGACCCGCGGGGAGTCGCCCGCAGCACCCCCGTCCACTGCCCGGACATGGGCGATCCCCGGTTGCCGTTGTTCCCGTACGAACGCGCCCAAGAGCCCGCCTACTTGGCGGCCGCCGCCGCGTACACCGAGGACTGCGGGAGACGCGCCGGGCGGCTGCTGGACCACGTCTCCACCGCGGACGTCGCCCGTGACCTGGACCTGCTGCGCCGTGCCGTCGGGGACGCCAAGCTCACCTACCAGGGGGGCTCCTACGGCACCTACCTCGGCATGGTCTACGCGAACATGTTCCCCGACCGCGTCCGCGCCATGGCGCTGGCCGCCGTGGTGGACCCCCAGGCGTGGGCCGGCGACCAGCTGGGCCGGGCGGGCGACCAGGCGCGGGCGAGCGAGCAGGTCCTGCGCCGCTTCAGCCGCGAGTGCCGCGCCGCCGGTGAGCGTTGCGCTCTCGCGGCACGTCCGGGAGACATTCACCAGCGCATCACGCGGTTGTACGACCGGCTGCGCGACGAACCCGTCCGGGTGCGTTTCAAGGGGGTCGCCGAGCCGGTCACCATGACCTACGACGTCACCGTGCTGGACCTGGCGCGCGGCATGTACTGGCCCCGCGAGTGGCCTGCGACGGCGCGCTACCTGGCCGCCCTGGAGGCCGCCGTGGCCAGCAGGCCCTACGAGCCGCTGGACAAGCGGCCCTCCTCTGACGTGGCCGACTACAACTGGGCCGCCAACCACGCCGTAACCTGCACCGACAGCGTCACGCCCCGCGACCCGTCGCACTGGACGCGCACCGCCCGCGCCCTGGACCGACAGGCCCCGATCTTCGGCCGGTACTTCCTGTACGGCGGAACCCTGCCCTGCGCCACCTGGTCCGGCAAGGCCGCCGATCGCTATCCCGGCCCCTTCGACAAGCCCACCTCCGCGCGCCTGTTGCTGGTCAACAACCTGTACGACCCCGCGACGCCCTATCAGGGAGCGGTACGGGCGAGCCGGTTGCTGGCGTCCGCGCACCTGCTGACGGTGCGAGGATACGGACACGACACCCGCGTCCCCTGCGTCCTGGAGGCCGAGGCCCGCTACCTCATTGACGGTCGGCTGCCAGGCGTCGGCTGCACCGGCGGTGACCGTCCCTTCACCACCTGAAAGACGACGATCCATGCCCAGGGCCCGGCCGTGAGAGCGTTGAGGGGTTGCCAACGGCAACGATGCCGGTTGGCATCAGGGATGCTCATGCGGCCGGACCTGCCGTTCGGACGGGCGGCTTGATGGATCGGTCACATGACCGCAAGACACGGCGACGGTCGCGAGCAGAGGAGGCGGTGGGTCAAGGGACCATCCGGTCGTCAGTGGTGTCGAGTGCGGCGGCCTCTCGCCGGATGCCGTCGAGCGCGGCACGGTCGTTCACCAGGCCCGTCATGGCGAAGTCGACGATCTCCTCGACGCTGACCGCGATCTCGGGCACGGCGAGCGCGTCGAAGAGGGCCAGGACCAGCCGCGCGCCGGACAGCGGGTCCATCGGACGCAGGTCGCCCTCGCGCTGTCCGCCCTCGATGAAGGCGGCGGCGAATTGCTCCAGCCGCTGCAGCTGGGCGCGCTCGTCGGCGAAGCGGTCCTGTTCGAGTTCGGGCGTGGTGAGGATCGACGCCAAAACGTAGGGCGAGTCCTGCAGGTGCTCCAGGGTCACGTTGAGCCAGTGGCACAGGCGGACGGCGGCGCGCTCCGGCCGGTCCGCGAGGGCCTGCGCCTTCTCGGTGGGGCGGCCGATGCCCAGCTTGACCAGGGACGCCAGGATGTCGTCCTTGGAGGAGAAGTGCTTGTAGATCGCGGGCTGCTGAACACCCACGGCGGCGGCGATGTCGCGGGTCGAGGTGGCCGAATAACCGTGCTGCGCGAAGAGGCGGGCGGCGGTGCGAAGAATGCGTTCGGCCGACGGTGTCAGCCGTGCGCCGCTCGGGTCCTTTTCCAGCGCCATAGCTTTCAAGCGTAGTGGGATGGATTCCTGTACATGAACGATCGCATCGGCCGGCCGGACGCGTCGATCTTCGGTCGAAGTTCAGGAGCGGCATCAACCGCATGGCCTTGACCATGCTGCCGGTGAACTCGGGTGCGCCGGTCAGGACGTACTGCATGCGTGCGGTGGCTCCGCGACGCTCGGGAAGGCTTCCGGCGGCCTCGAAGGCCCCAGCGGCCGTGCTCGGCGCCGACACCGCTCCACTCGATCCCGCCGAGCGGCTCCTGCGGGCCGGCCGATCATGCGCTGCCCGGTCTACACGACAGCCTGCATGTCGAGGCCGGCTTCAAGATCCCCAAGTGTGGCGGGGGTGCCTGGCTGGGTTCGGCTCGGCTGACGTCGGATTTGTTCCTACGGATGACGGGCGATGGCGGAGATCGTCCGAACGGTCGATTCCCGAAACCCGCAGACGTCGGAACACTCCTGTGATCAACAGTCGCGACAACGGAGGTGTACCCGAAAATGAAACTGCCCAGATGGGCTGTGGTGTTGGGTGTGGCAGTGGCTGCGGTGGCGGCGACGGTACCCGCCGTGATGGCGGACACGAGCCCGGCGCGATGGGTAGCGGCATGGGGGTCTGCGATGCAGCCGCCCACCCCAAGCACTGCGGACAATGGTCCGAACTGGTCGATCAAAGGCTTCAAAGATCACACCCTGCGGCAGGTGGTGAGGGTGACTACAGCCGGGACGAGGGTACGCATCCGGCTGTCCAACGTCTATGGCACCAAGCCCTTGACGATTGCCGGTGCCCGGGTCGCCAGGTCGGCCGGAGGCGCCGTGGTGTGGCCCGCCAGCTCCCGCTCGGTGACCTTTGCCGGAAAGCCGTCGGCGAACATCCCACCCGGAAAGGAGCTGGTCAGCGATCCCGTCGCGCTGACCGTCTCAGCGTTGGAACGGCTGGCTGTCACGATCCGCATGTCCGATGCCACAGGACCCGCGACCTTTCACAGGTTCACCACCGCCACGTCCTATCGGACCCGCGGCGACCATCTTGATGACGTGGCCGGCGACGCATTCCGCGAGACCACATCCGCTTGGTACTACTTGACCGGCGTCGAGGTAGACAGCGCAGCAGCCGCGGTGGTCGCGTTCGGCGACTCGCTGATCGATGGCGTGGGTTCGAGCGCCGGCGCTGATGTCCGGTTCGTAGACCAGCTGGCTGAACGGCTCAGCACCGCAGCCAGGCCACTCGCCACGGTCAACGCGGGAATCGCGGGCGGGAGCCTGCTCAGTGGATCCCCCTGCTACGGAGACAGAGCCGCCGACCGCTTCCAGCGGGATGTGCTGGACCGGCCGGGGGTGCGGGCGGTGATCGTTCATCTCGGCGCCAACGACCTAGGACTTCCGCAGGCCGGCGGCGCATGCGCCGGATCGAAGGCCAAGGTCACGGTCCAGCAGCTCATTGCCGGACACCGGAAACTGGTCGAGTCAGCCCGCGCACGCGGCGTCAAGGTGGTCGGAGTCACCATCGGGCCGCTGCGGGACGCCTTGTTCCCGTACTGGAACCAAGAAGTGGAAGAGGCGCGGAACGCGCTCAATCGGTGGATCAGGACGAGCGGTACGTACGACGCCGTTCTCGACGCTGACCACGCCATGGCCGACCCTGCCACTCCGGATCGGTCCAGGCCCGGCTACCTCTTCATGGACGGGTTGCATCCCAACGACGCCGGACACCATGCGATCGCCGCCGCCCTGGACCTGCGCCCGATAACCGGCTGAGTCGTCGGCTGCAACGGCATGGAACGGGTCCATCCGCTGCCGAGTCTCTTGAGATCGACATGGATCAAGCCGTGGGGGCGGTCTGGCCGCGCTCCGTGCCCTGCTCCGTCACCCCGCCGGGCCCCGCGTCGCCGGATCGTGGCCAGGAACGTCTCGGTCTCACCGGTATGCGGGGCCCCTGTATGCCATTGGTTAGAGGCGGCGTCGTTCTCAGTGACGATGCGTCACAGGAGTCCTCCACGTCAGGCTGTTCCGCGCGGCCGACCGGCCACATGAACCGTTCTGAGACAGGAGATATCGACGATGTCAGCTAAACAAGGGCTCGTCCTGCGCAGTGCGAGCGCCCTGGGCCTGGCAGTCGCCGTTCTGGTGACGGGAACCTCCCCCGCCGACGCGAGGCCGGGCTCGTCGGTGAGCGTCGAACAGCCCGCGGTGCTGAAGTCCGACCAGCGCCTGGAGCCGGGCCGCCACTTGCTCTCGCCCAACGGCGCCTACAAGCTGGTCATGCAGGCGGACGGGAACCTGGTCCTGCAGTCCAGGGGCAGAGCCGTATGGGGCACGAGGACTGACGGCAATTCCGGCGCCTACGCGCACATGCAGCGGGACGGCAATCTCGTCGTCCGATCGGCGTCGGGCAAATCGCTTTGGGACACCGGAACCCAGAATCGTGGCGCCACCTTGCACGTGCAGGACGACGGCAACGTGGTCATCCGGTCGAAGACCGGCAAACCGCTGTGGTCGTGGCACACGGCGGTCTCGCGCATGTACCCCGACCAGGTGCTACGGGCCCACCAGTATCTGAGGTCCGTCGACGGCGACGACAAACTGCTGATGCAGGCGGATGGGAACCTGGTTCTGCTGACGGACGGCAGGCCCGTATGGTCGTCGCACACCGAGGGAAATCCCGGGGCCTTCATGCAGTTGCAGCTGGACGGGAACCTGGTGGTCCGCTCGGCGTCTGGCGACGCGCTCTGGGACACGGGGACCCAGCACAAAGGCGCGACTGTGCACCTTCAGGATGACGGCAACCTCGTGGTCCGTTCCTCCACAGGCAAGGTGCTCTGGGCGGCCCAGTAATGGGGCGAAGGTTCGGCGTGAACACTGAGTACTCGGCTGGGCTGGGTGCGAAGCTCGCCGCATGGCCGGAGGTGCACTCGGTACGCAGGCCGGTGGCGCCGGCTGTGCACCGGGAGTTCGACCTGCACTATGTGCGTACGGGTCCCCGTACGGACCGGCCGGTGCTCGTGATCCCTGGCGGCCCTGGGCCGGCCTCGGTGGTGCCGTACAGATCGCTGCGCGCCGACGCGACCGCCCTCGGGTTGGACGTGCTCATGGTCGAGCACCGCGGGGTGGGCCTGTCCCGGCAGGACGATGACGGGATCGACCTCCCATTGGACGCACTCACCATCGACCAGGTGGTCGAGGACCTCGCGGCCGTACTTGACGATTGCGGCGTGGGGCAGGCGGTGGTGTGCGGATCGTCGTACGGCGCCTATCTCGCCCAGGGCTTGGCCGTCCGGCACCCTGAGCGCATAGCCGCGATGGTCCTCGACTCGCCCGTCCTGTCCGCACATGATCCCGACACCGTGGGAGAGTACCTGCGGCGGCTGTTCTGGGAAGGCGAGGAGCCGCACACCGCCGATATCGCCCGCAAGCTTCGCCGCCTTGTCGCCGAAGGGGTGGTCGAGCTCGAAGAGATCGTCACCGTCGTACAGGTGGCCTACGCGTTCGGCGGGATCCAGCCGTTGGGGCGACTGCTGGATCTGCTCTGCTCCGGGCGCGGGAGGCGGACATGGCGTTGGCTGGCAAGGTTGGGTGTGTGGAAGGCCGAGCGGTTCAAGCGCTATGCCATGGAGTTCGACCTCGTCGGGGCCATCGCCTTCAGGGAACTCGGCCTCTGCCCGGCCCCTGACGGTCGGGCGTTCGATCCAAATCTGCCCTTCGCCGAGCTGGCCGAGCGGTTCCCTCCGTTCGAGGGAGAACCATACGACCTGCAGAGTGCGTTACCGGGTTTCAACTGGCCGACCGTCGTCATCTCCGGTGAATGGGACCTCCGTACGCCGCGCCCCATAGCTGAGCTCATCGTGGAATCGCTGCCGGATGGGGTGCTCGTGCCGTTGACCGGTATCGGGCACAGCATACTGGACAGCCATCCGCTGGCTTTCTTGCACGCTGCGGATGCCGTACTCAGGGGACATCACCGGCGGCTGCCTGCCCTTGCCGGATCTCTCAGTGACGACTTGCCTCGGCGTGGCCCACACCGGCTGTTGAGGCGAATCTTTGACGTACGTCTCGCCGCCGAGCACTTGTTGCCCAGATTGAGGGGCGACCTCTGATTCACGCAACCCTGGCGGTATGTATGCCCAAAGGCAGAGCCGGGCTCGTGCTGCTGGAGGAGGCGGGTTGAGGAGAACCTGCAGATCATGGAAGTAAGTACCTTCGATGAAGGAGAAGAAATGAGCAAGCACACTCCGCTGCGCCGGGCTCTGGTCATGGCCTTGGCCGTCGGTTCGGTGGCCTTGACCGGCGCCACCATGGCCACGCCTGCTCTGGCGGCGGATATCAACCATCCCGGTCCTGGACCGTTGACGGCCCAGGACGCCTCGCACCCTGGGCCCTCGACGTTGACGGTCCAGGACGTCGTGTATCCGAGATTGGACAGCATTAAGTGACGTGGGCGCTGCAGGAGTTCCTGCAGCGCCCACGTCACTATAGGGAGCCTACGGGCCGATCAGACCCTCGAACGAGTCACCGACCTCGTCCTCCAGTGCGCGAGGTTGACCCGCCGTATCCCCCTGTCATCGACCACCTGGCCGGGAGAGAGCCCGGCTTGCTCGCGGAGCTGACCTTATGACGGCCCTAGACCACCTCGTGTACGCGGTCCCCAACCTCGCCGCGGGGGTCGCCCAGTTCGCCGAGCGCACCGGGGTGAAGCCGGTGCCGGGCGGCAGCCATCCGGGCGGTACGGCCAACCACCTCGTGCGGTTCGGGTCGACGTTCTCCTTGGAGATCGTCGGTCCCGACCCCGCAGCGGGCGTCCGACCGCGGGCATTGGGACTGGAGGGCCTCAAGGCGCCGCGGCTGACCGCCTGACCCCCTCGGGGACGCTGCTGGAATGGCGGCTCACCCGGCACGACAATCCAGCGGCGGTGCGGCCGGTGCCGCTCCTCATCGACTGGGGCGGCACCGCCACCCGGCCGCGTCCGACCTGCCCGAGTTGGGCCTGACTGCCTTCTTGCCTCCGGCTCATACGCGGGCGAGCCGTCACGCCGGCCCCTCACCCTCCGGCATTGTCCGCCGCCCCGCAAAGCCGGGGCCTGACGATCAAAGGCATCAACTATGACAGGTCGACCGGCTCACCGGGGGCGGCGCACCACGCGGCTCGGCTAGGCCTGCAGGTCTGGCGGCGCCATCGCCGTCGGCTGCGAGCTCAGCATCTTCATGCTGGGGATCGTGCCCGCCGTACCTTTGGGCGGCGCACGCTGATGCTGACTCTGACCTGGCCTCTGCTGATCCAGCAGTACAACAGGAACCTGAAACCGGTTCCTCGGTGAGGCGCTCGCAGTGGTGCGAGAGCACGTGCAGGGGCAGCTGAGGTACGTGGCCGGTAGTTGGGAGAGCGTCGATTGGCGCGCCACACCTTCCACGATCAAGGGTGCCCCTACCAGGAACGAGCAGGTACAGGCCGGCTACCTCAGCGACCTTACTCGAGACGTACGCGACGGAGAGCGTGCATGGAGCCTTCGTCCTCGAGTTCTCCGAGCGAGCCACCCCATTCGCCCGACCGGCGTCACGACCTGGACATGGCCGGCTACAGCATCGTAAAGGTGCACCCAGATGGAGTTCTGTCACAGCACACCGGTGATCGCTGGGAACGCAAAGCCGCCTTCGGCCAAGTGGCCCGCCTCTACCCGCGCGGATTGGTTCCGGACCAGCGGAGTCTGGCGCAGTGTCGGCAGACCGGAAAGCGAGTGATCCCCGAGACGTCCACCGTGTTGACCGCGAGCGCCCGCACCGCGTACGGAGTCACCTCGATCAGGGCGGAGCGGCCCCCGCAGGTAGTCCATCCTCTCGCCAGTGAACGCGGCCTCGGTGGCTACCACTGGGGGCGTGTTTCATAAGCTTTCCAGCCTGATCGCCGGACGCGGGGCATCGGCAGAGTTCCGGTGTTCACTCGTGCGATTGGGGTGGCATCCACAGTTTCTCCGTGTTCGAGGGTGCGTTCTGGCAAGGCGGTGGCGGCTGGGAGTAGAGCCAGGTGTGCCGCAGCGTGTCGGAGCTCGACGCTGCTGTCGCCTACTACGTTCGCACCGGATCGTGAGCTGCTGGTGCATCTGATTGGTGCGTCGCCAGGATCCATCGTCACGGGGAGCTCATTCTTGAGAGAGACCTGTATCCCTTCCTGACGGTGAAGGGTTCCCGGGCTGACGGCTACCCGGGAGGCTCCGGACGCGGCCAAGTGATCGCGGCGAACACCACCGAGCACACCAGGAACCCGGAGCACAATCCCGCGAACCCGGCCCAGAACGAGCTGAGCGTGGTCCCCATGTCTATGCCGATCAGTAGCGCGGTGACCATTCCGGCTTTCAGGCCCCACACCAGGGCCGGGACGTAGTTGGGCGGCTTGTGCGCCACGGCGCCGGTCAGCGGCACCAGCAAGGGGAACAACGCGATGGCCCATCCCGCCCTAGGCTCACCGACAAGCGAGAGCCTGGCCGCGGAGACGATGGTCGACACGGCGATTGCCACGAGCGTCCAGACGACGAGCTTCGCCGGACTGTAGCGGAGGTTGTGCTCGGACGCGTAAGCGTCCGGGCCGAATGCCCAGAAGGACAGAAGCTCACCGATCATGGCGCCGATCTCCGACTTGCCATCCTCGGGTCTCTTCTCTTCTGCCATACGGATCTTCCTCCTTGGGGTCGGTCGGGTTTGACTGGGGCTCGACTCCGTGACGATCCCGACGCCCATTCGGGGTGACGATTCCGTGCTCGTAGGCGTAAATGACCACCTGGGCGCGCGACTGCAGATCCAACTTGGCCAGGATGCGGTTCATATGGGTCTTCACAGTCCCTTCTCCGATTTCGAGCCGGCGTGCGATACCGCGATTGGACAAGCCGCGCGCGACATGGCGGACGATGTCGAGCTCGCGGAGGGTGAGATTCTCCACGCCGTCGACCGTGGCCGGCGTCAGCGGGGGCGGCAGGTCTGACGCGAGGGCGAACTGCTGGATGAGCCGGGGAGTCACCTGCGGGTCGATCAACCCGTACCCCTGATGTGCCAGCCGGATCGCCTGTACGTATATCTCCGGCGAACCGTCCTTGAGCAGGAATCCCACTGCCCCGGCCCGTAGCGCACCAAACAGATATTCGTCCAGGTCGAACGTGGTCAATGCGATCACAGCCGGACGTCGCTGAAGGCTCATGGCACAGATGCGACGGATGGCGGTGAGTCCGTCGGTGCCCGGCATGCGGATGTCGATGAGCATCACATCCGGCTGGATCCTCCTGGCGACGTCCTCAGCCTCCCGTCCATCGGCCCCCTCGGCGACGAGCTCGATGTCAGGCTCGGAATTGAGGTAGAAGCGGAGCGCCTGACGTATGGCCAGTTGACCGTCAACCACCGCCAGCCTGATCATGGGTTTCCACCCGGCCCAGCCATCACGGCCAGGCCATGGGGGGTCGAGGGAGACCGTGTGGACAGCATGCGATCCGCACCTCGTCGCAGGCGTTCAAGGACACGATGAATCCGGAACCCGCCGGCTGCAACCGCATTGGGTTGGCTGAATCATGCTTCGGCCGATGGCACCACGCCCCACGGATCATCAGTTCTCCTCTTCTCGCTTTCACCGCATAGCTCAGTTGATTTCGTGTCCCTTGACGACGCCGGACTTGATCGGCAGACAGCCGTGCAACCTTCGGGTGCTACGCATTAGGGTGCAGCGCCCGAACGAGCACGCTCGGCCGCCGACTCTCGCCGTATTATCTTTCCGTCAATCCAAGGACGCGCTCCGCCGTGCTCATTGCCGCGACATTCCCTGCGACATCATGCACGCGCACGATCCGCGCTCCTTGATATACACACATCGTGTTTGCTGCGATTGTTCCTATTCGCAATTCATCCGCACCTCGCTGAGCCCCGAGGCTTTCTCTGATGAAATGCTTGTTACTGCACGCCACCAGCGTCGGATAGCCGATAGCCGTGATCTCTCTGAGCCTGCGAGTCAGCGCGTTGGAGTGTTGGGTGTTCTTGTTCAGGTCATGTCCGGGGTCTATGATGATTTTCTCCGGGTCAATTCCCGACCCAACCGCGTAGTCCGCGCGCTGCCGCAGGAAGGCCGCCACCTCTGAGACAACGTCCCCATAGGCCGGCCTCTCTACCTTTTCTCCTGGCCCTCCTAGGCTATGCGTGATCACGACGCTCATCCCCGTTTCGGCGATCAGCTCCGCCATGCCTGGCGATCGAAGTCCGTGTGTGTCGTTGATCAGATCCGCCCCTGCCTTATGGCTTGCTTCCGCCACTTCCGGTAGGTGCGTGTCCACGCTGATCACGACGTCACCCAGCTCCCGAATACCTCGGATCACCGGGACCACGCGGTCTATCTCTTCAGCCGCAGACAAGGGCGGTTGATCGCTGCGAAACGCTCGCCCTCCGACGTCTATCCATTCCGCCCCCTCGCGTAGCGCTTGCTCCGCCCTGGCGACCGCCTCGCCGACTTCCATCGATCTATTCGGGTCCAGCCCGCTGTTTGGGGTACGGTTCACAATTCCCATCACGACTATGTGTCGCGCGAAGTCGAACTCTCGCCTCCCAATCCATCGTACCGGCGCTACGAGTTCGGGGTAGTACGCTTGCATTAATTTCCGCTCTTTCGGAAGTGTACGATCCGCCGCAATGCCACGAAAAAGCCAACGGACACGCAGACCTATTGGGATTACCTTCGTTACTGCTTGTTGCCGGCTTGCGGCCAGAAGGGAGATCGAGCGCAAGACACCCAGTCTCAGCAGCACGGCTCTCCCCGTCGTCACCGGCCTGCGGCCACGCTTGGCGCTGTTCCTGACGGACCTGGTCGAGCGCGGCCAGGCGACGGTCCTGCGGTGGAAGCCGCGCTCACAACGCGCCAGGGCCCGGACCTGGTGGTCCGTCGGCACCGCCATCACGTCTGCAAGAAAGTCACTTCAGGTCACAGCAGCCGATCGGGCGTCCTGTTCCGCAGGATCCGGCTCCGCGCGGAGGTCAGACGCGGGTCTTCCTGTAGGCATCCTTGAGGCAGATCTTCCCGTCGCGGAAGCGCCACAGGTCGATGCCATACTCGCAGTACGGCGAGCCGTCATCGGCGACGAGGTGGTACGTCCAGGTGCACACAGCCCATTCGCCGTTCATGAGCGGCTCGCCGAGCTCGATGACCGCACCGGCATCGTGCTCGAACATGGCGCGGAAGCCGTCGGCCAACTCGGCATGGCCGCGGTAGGTACGGCCCGGCTCGGGGCCGACGGACGAGGCATAGACCGCGTCCACGGTCATCGATTCCAGCAGTCCGCCGACGTCACGCCTGGCCCAGGCGTCGGCGAAACGTTCGAGGCATTCACGCGGGCTCGTCTCAGACATCGTCGTTGTACTCCCGTACGAGGTAAGTCTCCAGGTCCGGGCCGGCCGGGTTGGCGAGGACGTGCGTGATCCAGGCGCGCCGCTCGAAGTCGGTGACACTCAGTTCCCACACGCACCCGACCGCTTCGCCCGGGTGCGGCGCGAGGTGCTCCGGCCGGTCGACCGGCGCGGACAGGATCCGCTGGTGGACCTCGTTCTTCTCGGCCCACCAGCAGGCCAGCGCATAGCAGAGTGGGGGCGCATCATGGGCGATGACGAACCCGACACCGTACCGGTCCGGTGCGACGGCAGGCGCGGGGAGCACACCCCGGGCGGCGCGCAATGCGGCGTCGACGACTTCCGCGCGGGCAGGCCGCCCGTGCGGCGCGATCGTGTACAGCTTGACCACCCAGTCATCCAGCTCTGCCCGGCGTAGGAAACGCACGCTGCGCGGCTGGTACGGAAGATCGAGCGACGGCGGATGCATGCACGTCTCCTTATTTAATAAGGTATTGTGAGACATATTCCTTACATTTAGAGACTAGCGGAGGATTTCATGTCTGCGCACTCCTTGGACGCCATCAATCGCGTCCTCCTGGCGGAGCTCTCCCGCGACGGACGCAAGACGGTCCGCGCGCTCGCCGCGCTCGTGGGGCTGTCCGAGCCCTCTGTACGGGACCGGTTGGACAAGCTCTCCCGGGATGGAGTGGTCGCCGGCTACCGCGTGATCGTCGAACCGGCGCAGGTCGGCGCGGGCACGGCCGCGTTCGTCGCCCTGCGCTTCGGCTCCGAGCCCGGGGTCAAGGCGGAGGTCAACGCGGCCCTGGAACGGGAGCCGTGCGTACTGGAGGTGCACGAGGTGGCAGGTGAGGACTGCTACCTGATCAAGGTCAGGGTGGGCACCACCGTTGAGCTGGCCGACGCGCTCGACCGTGTCCGCGCGATCCCGGCGATCTCGCACACCAACTCCACGGTCGTCCTGCGCACCGTCTTCGAACGGCCCATCACCATAGAGGCCGGGTAGCCCCGCTGAACGGGACCCGCCCCTGGTCGTGGTAAGGAGCCGGGCAGGGCATCGTGAGCAAGCGCCTTGAGGGCGATCGCGCGTTTCCCAGATCCTCCTGCTCGGCAAATGCTTGACGCCAAGCCGCCCGGGGACTCCTCGCCACTCACAGCTCTTTGCGCCTGATCCCTTCTTCGCGGGCGAGACTCGGCGACAGCGTGCTGGGATTGGGGACACAGCCGGAGGCGACTGCGACAAGGTGGCCGTGTCCCCTCTCTGGTGCGGCAGTCGGGAACGCCTCGGGTAGGGGCGAATCGGCTTCCTCGATCTGCTTGTAGGCCTGCCGTAGCCTGCGCCCGGCCTCATTTCGCGTCCTGGAGGCGAGGCACCACGATGAGCGACGCGAGCGCGCCCACCGCGATGAGCACGGCAGCCAACACCACGACCACGCGGAAGCTCGAGAGCCAGGCGTCCCGGGCGACATCCAGGACCACCTGACGGGCAGTCCCGGGTAGCCGCTCGGCGACCGCCACCGCCTCCGCCATCGACGTGCGCACCGCGGCGTGATCGGCCCCAGCGAGGCCGGCTTCCGGGCCTATGACGCTGGTGTAGATCGCTGCCCCCACTGCACCGAGGACCGCCACCCCGATGCCGCCACCTAGTTCGTAGGCGGTCGATTCGATGGAGCCCGCCTGGCCCGCGTCGTCCACGGAGACCGAACTGAGCAGCGCGTCGTTGGCCGCGACGAGAGCGGCTTCAAGAGCCAGCCCGAGCACGATGAACGGGACCGAGAGGAGCATGAAGTTCGGGCTCTTCTCCAGCGCGAGCAACGGCAGGAGCGCTGCGGCCGACAACCCGAACCCGGCCGTCAAGGTCATCCGAGTGCCGAGGCGATGGAGCACGGGTGCCGCGACGAGGGAGCCGACGAAGGTGGCGGCCAGGAGTGGGACCAGCCGGAAGCTCGCCTCCGAGGGACCGAGGCCGAGCACGAGTTGCAGGTATTGGGCGAAGTAGAGTTCGAGTCCCACCAGCGCGAAGACGACCAGGAGCACCCCGGCGACGGAGACGGCGAAGACCGGGCGGGTGAACAGCCGTACGTTGAGGAGGGGCTGGTCCTTGCGGAGCTGCCGCCGGACGAACAGAATCAGCAGCGCCGCGGCGCCGGCCAGCGACACGAGCGGCCAGACCATGAGGAAGCCGTGGCGGGCGCCTTCCTTGATGCCGTAGGCGAGGGCGAGCACGCCGCCGACCACGAGCAGCACGCTGAGGGTGTCCCACGGCGGTGGTGTGCTGTGGCGGCTTTCTGGCAGGCCGTGGATCGCGAGCGGGAACACGACGGCCAGCAAGGGTACGTTGATCAGGAAGACCGCACCCCACCAGAAATGCTCGACGAGGAAGCCGCCCAGCAGCGGGCCGGCGGCCGCGCCGCCGGCCAGCAACGCCGACCAGATGCCGATGGCCTGCGCCCGCTCGCGGCGATCGGGGAAGACCGCGCGGATGATGGCCATCGCGTTGGGCATGACCAGCGCGCCGCCGAGGCCCTGGGCGGCGCGGGCGCCGATGAGCGCGCCCGGTGACCAGGCGTAGGCGGCGACGGCCGAAGCCAGCGTGAACACCACCAGCCCGGCGATGAGCATCTTCTTGCGTCCGAACCTGTCGCCTAACGTGCTGGCCGCGACCAGTAGGGGCGCGACGACCAGGGGATAGATGTCGATGATCCACAACAGCGACACCGGTGACGGCCGCAGATCTCCGGCGATCACGGGGGAGGCGATGTGCAGCACCGTCATGTCGATCACGATGATGAGCACGGCGGCGGACATGACGGCGAGCACCCACCACCGGTTGTGGGTAGCGGTGTTCGCGTGGTCGTCGCGGATGTCCGTCGAAGTCATCGAGCGGCCAATCCGTCCAGCGCGGTGGTGACGAACAGTCGTTGGACCATGCGTTCGCCGACGAAGCCGGAGCGCACGGCGTAGAAGAGCGCGAGCGCCTGCGCGCCGAGCGAGTAGCCGATCCAGCCGTCGGGAACGTCGGAGCGGAACTGCCCTTGGGATTGCCCGCGGGCGGCGAAGCGGAGGAAGCGCTCGTCTTGTGCCTCGGCCTCGGCGCGAAGGTCGGTGAGCTCGGTGATCGGCGGCTCCGCCCACAGCAGGGCGTAGGCGACGGCCAGATCCAGCACGTGGTCGCCCATCTTCTTGAGCACGTCCTCGATGGGATCTTCGTCGAGGCCGATCCTGTCGTAGATCCTCGAGACCTCCGCGACCGCGAACCGTGCCACCTCATGCAGCAGGACTTCGCGTGTCGGGAAGGAGCGGTGCAGCGTCGTTCTGCCCACCCCGATACGTGCGGCCAGGTCGCTCAGGGACACGCTCAGGTCATTTGCCAGCACGGCGGCGGCATTCCGCAAGAGCAGATCTCGGTCCATAGCGAACAGATTAGCACCGATTGGAACAGATATATCCTATGAGGAACATTTTTGCTCCAGACTGCTGGTGTGGCGACGGCGATTCGCGCTTGCCAGATCGGCGGCGCGGAGTGCCGGCCTTGACCCTCACTCG
This sequence comes from Nonomuraea sp. SYSU D8015, assembly GCF_008065375.1. Lineage (GTDB taxonomy): Bacteria > Actinomycetota > Actinomycetes > Streptosporangiales > Streptosporangiaceae > Nonomuraea. The sequence goes on along the minus strand of NZ_VJYI01000015.1, from coordinate 101,505 downwards.
CGTCAGGGTTGAAGAATCAGCGCTGTGGACGACGCACAGGATCGGCTCCAGATCGGGGAGTTCGCCGAACTGGTGGGCCTCAGCATCCCGCAGCTCAGGCGGTACGACCGGCTCCGGCTCCTGGAGGCGGCCGGGCGCTCCGCCGAGTCCGGCTACCGCTACTACAGCCGTGGCCAGACCGGAGCCGCGCGGGTGATCGCCCTGCTCCGGTCGATGGACATGCCCATCGCGGAGATCCGCCGCATTGTGTCCGGCGCGGGCGAGCCCGAGCGCGTGCGCATCTTCCGGGGCCACCGAGCTCGCCTCGAGGCCCGGCTGGACGAGGTCCGCCGCTTGCTGGAAGCCGTAGACGCCATGACCGAGGAGAACGACATGAGCACCGAAACCTGCATATCGAGCTGGCTGCACCTGATGCCACACATTCCGGTGACGGACGCAGAACGGTCGATCACGTACTACCAGGAGGCGCTCGGCCTCCGGCTCGACTGGCGCACCGCCGATGGCCAGGTTGTCGCCCTCAGCAGTGGTGACATCGAGACCCTGATGCTCGTGCCATGGTCAGGAGCAGGGGCGCCACCACCCCAGGAAACATATGTCTACGTCGAGGACCCCGATGCGCTGTGCGCTGAATACCAGCAGGCAGGCGCCGACATCGTGAGCCCCGTCGCCACCCGCGCCTATGGCATGCGCGACTTCGTGGTCCGTGACCCCGACGGTCACACCTTCATCCTCGGCTGCGGCACCGAGCAGTTGCGCGAGGTGGCCGATCACTATGGCATCTCGCCTGACCGGATCGCCGTGAACCCTGAGTGGCTGGAGCGGCGCAAGCCGCGCACGTAGCCTGCCTCGATACGTTCCACCCCTCAACCTGGTCTTGCCGGCCACTCAAGAAGCGACGTTCGTGGTGGCGTTGTGGCACGCGGTCCGCAGCCCCGTTCCACCGCGTGGCCAGTAGATAGACGGCTCCGCAAAGCTCTCATCGCCTGCCCCGATGGCCTGGCCGGCTTCGAAGACGCCATCCACGGGGCGTTCCCGCTCCCCACCGTGCAGACCTCATCTGTTGAGCTTGGTGTTGGCGGGAACGTCCCGCTGGTCCACTCGCACCGTCCCGGGCACGACCTGTGCAGACGAGTACCTTCGAGGTCCAGACGCAGACCTGTCGGCCAGGGACGGCGGCGGGCTTCGCATCGGTCAGCGGGAGGTGCGCTTCGAGCGCCGAGATGCGGTTCCGAGGAAGCCGGCCCTGCGGAGTGACCCGACCCCCGCTCAGGCCCGGCTGGCAGGCCCGGCGCGCACGGAGACGTTCTGCCGCAGGCACGGCTACTCCGGCCGCGTTTCCCCTGAACATCTGGTGGAGCGCATCCGGCCGCATCTGCTGTCGGCCGGCTCGGGCACCACAGCCGGCAAGGCCTCTGCCGGAGAAAGGGCGGCAAATGTTCGAAATCCACCTGCAGGGTCACCGATCGCGTGGCCGTTTCGGCGGGGATCGGGCCGCATCAGGCGCGGTGTCACCCCTACGGAGCTACTGGAGGGCCGGGATCGCGGCGTTTCAACGCTGCTCACACATCGCGTCGTCGGCGAGTCTGGCCGCCACCTGTGCCTGCCGGAACGCTCGATCCTCATCGCCATAGTTCTCGGTGAACATTGAGATCGAAACGGCACGTCGCCCGTCCGGAGACACGGCGTTCGTGCTGGAGTTCCCCCAAGTGTCACCACCGTGGAACCACGCCCACCCACCGCATGGGAGGCGGCGCCGCGCGATGCCGAGGCCGTAGCCCGCCTCCATGTAGACGGCCCGCCACGGCTCGGCGGACACGGTCCTCCGCATCTCGGCCAGCTGCGCCGGGCGCAGGAGGCGCCCGCTCATCAGCGCCCTCATGAAGACGAGGAGATCGCCGGTGGTGGAGATCATGCTGCCATCGGCCTGCCCGTCGACGACCACCGACACGTCAGCGAGCCTGCCGCCCGGACTGAAGCGCTCGTAGAAGGTGGCGCGCGGTTGCGGCACATGCGGCGAGGTTCCCGTGAGAAGGGTACGACGCAGCCCGAGCGGCTCGAGGATTCGCTCCTGCACCTCCTGCTCCCACGGATGGCCCGTCACCTTCTGGATGATCAGCCCCATGAGCACGTAGTTGGTGGCGGAGTAGCGCCACGTTCCTTGCCGTGCATCGGGCTTGCGTTTCACCGCCAGCTTGACCAGGTGCTCTGGCCGGTAAGAGCGAAAGCGCTCGCGTCTGTACCCCCTCTCATCCTTGACCTTGTCGATGGGGAGGTCCGGCCAGAAGTCGGGCAATCCGCTCGTATGTTGCAACAGGCTCCGGATGGTGATTTTGCGCCCGTCGTTATACGGGCCCGACACTAGACGCGGCAGCCATCGGTCGACTGTGTCCGTCAAACGGAGTTTGCCCTCGCCGACCAGCTGCATGGCCACGGTGGCGACGAACGTCTTGGTGGTGCTGCCGATGCGGAAATAGCCGTCGGTCGGAACCGGTGCCCGGGTGGCGATGTCGCCAACACCGCTGCGCACGAGCGTCCGCTTCTCCCCCGACCGGGCGTCGACCAGCACGCCGCTGACGCCGACGTCGCGGACCGCATCAGCCCCGCTCTGCAGACGGTCACGGATAGGGTCCGCCCCACCCTGAAGCTGGGCGTGGAAGATTGGGCTGGGCCCGGCCAGAGCCGAGGCCGACGCGGGCGTGGTCTCAGCCGCCGCGACGCCTCTGAGCTTGGTGGGACGACCGTCGCGCAGGACCCTGACCGTACGAGGCACCTCCACGCGGAACCGGGCGTCACAGTTGGCGAACCCGAGGCACTCGGCCTTCAAGGTCAGCGTGTTCCCCTTGAGCACCCAGCTGGTCTTCTTCGCCCCGCTCTTCACGTCGAACCAGCGCACGACCTTGACGTCCTCGCGATCGGCCGCCACAAGGTCGGTCGGTACGCCGTTGGCGACGACGTCCAACGTCCTGCCCGCGAAGGCGAACGTCTTCTCCTCGGGCTGCGCCTGCACGTACGCGGCGCACCCGGTCACCGTGGTCAGAACAGCTATCGCACCAATGGCCAAGTGACGTACGGATGTCACAGTTCCCTCCCCGATGTTCAGGTCCCTGAGCTTCCTGCCTTCTCGGCCTCACACGCATCTGCCGATCGGTAGATATCGCTGAGGCCGCATCGCCGTACCACCGCGGATATGGTGAAACTCATGGCACGGCACATCTGGCTGGGCCCGGCGACCGTCGGGCCGTTGATCTTGGCGAGCGTTGCCGCGCCCCAAGTAGGAGCCCTGATCGCCATACCCGCGGGCGTCGCGGTCGCTGCGGTCCTCGCGACCGCGATCTTGAGGCCGGGAGATCGCCTGGCCTGGTCTGTCGCGGCGGTGGCACTGATCTCCGCGCTGTCAGGTGCCGCGCTCACTGTGACACCAGCGCCGCCGATGTACGACCTCGCCGCGATCTGCATGCTCCTGGAAACGGTTGCGCTGCTGACCATGCACGCCCTGGTGATGCGCCGAGGGCGCGGCACGAGCGGGACAGCCGCGGGTGTCATGTGCGGCGTCGCCCTGGCGGTGCTGCCGCTACGCGTCACCGTCGGATCGCAGCCGCCCGCCGAGCCGCTCGAAATGGCGGTGCTGTCCCTGCTGTGGACGCTGGCCACGGCGGGGGCCACGGCCGCAGGACTATACCTGAGGACGCTGGACAAGCGCCGGGAGCGCGCGGTGGCGGACGCACGTCGCGCCCAGCGCCTTGAACTGGCCCGCGAGCTGCACGATCTCATCGGGCATGACCTGAGCGACATCCTTCTCGAGGCCCAGGCGGCCCAGCTCGTCCCCGACAAGGCGATGACCGCACTCGGCCGCATCGAGCAGGCAGGACTGTCCGCTCTGACCTCAATGGACCACACGGTGCGCATGCTGCACGACGATCCGGTCGCCAGGGCTCCCGTTCGCGGCATCGGCGACCTGCCAGAGCTGGTTGCCAGATACGAACAGGTCTCCTTGCGCATGGCATCGGATCTGACCGTCCCTGACGGGGTCGGCGCGGTGGCCTACCGCGTGGTGCTCGAGTCGCTGACCAACGCGCGGAAGCACGCAGGAAAGTGCCGCGTCGAGATAGAGATACGGCAGGCGCCGGGCGCCGCCGTCGAGGTCGTGGTCACCGATGAGGGCGTGCGCCCGGCACGCAACCGGCAGGGCACCGGGCTGGGGCTCATCGGCCTCGCGGAACGCGTCGAGGCGATCGGTGGTTCCTTCCACGCCGGACCGCGCCAGCCGCGCGGCTGGCAGGTCAGGGCCACGATTCCGGTACGGCATGCCGTACCGATGCCGTGATCCGCGTCCTGGTGGCCGACGACCAGGAGTCGGCCCGCCGCAACCTGCGCGTCATGCTGGAGGCACACCAAGACATCAAGGTGGTCGGTGAGGCCGCGGACGGCCGTGCGGCGGTTGTGCTCAGCAGGCGGTTGCGCCCCGACGTCGTGCTCGTCGACATCAGAATGCCGGTCATGGACGGTCTCGAGGTCACCGGTCTGCTCGCCGGACCTGATGTGCCCGAACCGCTGCGCGTGGTGGTCTTCACCACTTTCGACCTCGACGAGTACGTTCATCTCGCGCTCCGTCGCGGAGCCTGCGGTTTCCTGCTGAAGCGATCGGGCCCCGCGCTGTTCGCCGAGGCGGTGCGCGCAGCGGTGAACGGCGAGGCGCTCATCAGCCCGTCGATCACGGTGCGCCTCCTACGTCACCTGGTGCCGTCGGGCGCCGCCACGAGTCCACCCGCGGAGCCGCTGACCGAGCGGGAGATCGAAGTCGCCGGGCTGGTCGCCCGCGGCCTGACGAACGCGGAGATCGGCAGGGAACTGTTCATCTCACCGGGGACCGCGAAGACGCACGTCGCCAGCATCCAGCGCAAACTCGCTGTGCGGAACCGCGTGGGCATCGCTCTGTGGGCCAGGGACAACGGCCTGGGTCGCTAACACCGCCTGAGCGGTGGACGCCCGCGGGTCGCGTTGGCCGTGCTCGTCGCGGGCGACGAGCTCATTCAGCTCTCCCTGCGCACTAGTCGATGGTCCCCTACCAGTTCCCGCAATCCGGACCCATGCGCGCATTCCTGGTTGTTCATTTAGTATCCTGGTCATGCAACCAGAAAGCTGTGCAACCAACCAGGACCGGCGGTCGTTCATCGAGCAGGCGCGACGCCACCAGATCGTCGGAGGCGCCATCGAGGCCCTTGCCGAACTCGGATACGCACGGGCTTCGTTCACCCGGATCGCCGAGCGGGCGGGGGTCAGCCCGGCGCTGATCTCCTACCACTTCGCCAGCAAGGAGGAACTGCTGGAACAGGTGGTCACCAACGTGGTGGAGTCGATGCGCACCGCCTCCGTCCAAGCCGAGGAGGCGACGTCCTACGCGGAGGCGCTGAGGATCGTCATCGAGTCGCAGGTGCGCTACTTCGCCGACCACCGGACGGAGACCGCAGCCCTGCAGGCCATCCGGTCGGCGGCCGGGACCGCGCCGAGCGCCGCGGCGTGGGCCGCACGCAACCGGTCCCTGGTCGAGTTCCAAAACCTGCTGGAGGGAGGCCAGCGCGTGGAGGAGTTCGGCGATTTCCCGCCACGCGTGATGGCCGCCGCCATCCTCGCCAGCCTCGAGGCCGTCCCTGCCGAGCTGCGCGCGCAGCCGGATGCCGACGCGGGCGACTACGCGCGTGAGCTGGCCGCGTTGTTCGACCGCGCGACCCGGCGAGCGGGCTGAGGTGATGGCCATGAGAGAGTTATCCGACAGCCGCAGGCTGTGGTGGCGCGTCACGGGCATGTTCGCCTGGGTGACCCTTGCCGCGCTCGTCGTCTTCCACGGCGCCAACGCGATCTTCGGCGCCGGCTACGACCGCTGGTCGCACATGGCACGGGCCGGCGCGATGTTCCTCCTGGTCGTGCCGGCCGTGGTGCTGGCCACCCGGCTTCTCGACCGGATGCCGCTGTCCGGCATCGGCTTGAGCCCACTCCGGCAGGGAGTGCTCCAGCTTCTGCGAGGCATGGCCTGCTGGCTGATCCCAGCAGCCGCGGGGGTCGCCGTCTGCCTGGCGTCAGGCTGGGCCCAGATCGCCCTGAACGGGTCGGTGAGCGAGATGCTCGTGACCGCCGCCGGCCTGCTCCTGCTGGTGTTCGTCTTCGAGGCCTTCCCCGAGGAGCTCGTCTTCCGCGGGTACGTGCTCAGAAACCTGGCCGCTCGCCTCGGGCAGTGGCCGGCGCTCTGGTCGCAGGCGGTCCTGTTCACGCTCTGGGGCCTCGTCAACGGCGGCGAGAACTCGCTGTCCAGAAGCGTGCTGTTCTTCGCCTTCGCCGTCGTCGCCGGGCTGCTGCGCACGATGACGGGCAGCGTGTGGACCTCGATCGGCTTCCATCTCGCCTTCCAGACGGCCGCCCAGCTCTTCGGCTCAGTCGGCGGCCTGGTCACGGTGAGCAACTCAGCGGTCCTGACCGTCTTCGCCTTCGGCATGCTGCCCTTCGCCACGGCCCTCACCCTGTGCACCCGGCTCCGGCACAAGCGAGCCCTCCACCAGGACCCCCGCCTCCCGGCGGAGTCCGTCTCCCGGCAGGTCCGGGGGCTGCCGGTCAAAGGCATCAACTATGACGTCGGCACCGCCTACCATCCCCGACACCTGTCCCGGCCCACGTGGAACTCCGACGAGGCTCGCGACGACATCCGGGTCATCGGCGAAGAACTGCACTGCAACGCGGTCACGGTCTTCGGCAGCCGGCTCGACCGGCTCGCCGACGCAGCACACCATGCGGCACGGCGCGGACTGCATGTCTGGCTGCAGCCCCGCCTGCCCGAGAACGGCCCCACGCAGACGTTGGAGTTCCTCCGCCAAGTCAGCGTCCTGTCCGAGGAGATCCGCCGGTCCTACCCGGTGCCGGTCACCCTCACCGTCGGCTGCGAGCTCAGCATCTTCATGCGCGGGATCGTGCCCGGCCGTACCTTCGGACGGCGCACGCGGATGCTCACCTTCACCTGGCCTTTCCTGCTCCAGCTGTACAACAGGAAACTGAACCGGTTTCTGGGCGAGGCGGCCGCGGTGGCGCGAGAGCACTTCCGCGGCGAGGTGAGCTACGCGGCCGGCAGCTGGGAGGGCGTGGACTGGCGACCCTTCGACCTCGTCGGCGTCAACCTCTACCGGGACTCCTCCAATCAGGGGCGCTACTGTGCCGACCTGCGCCTGCTGCAGCGGCACGGAAAGCCCGTGGTGATCACGGAGTTCGGCTGCTGCGCCTATGACGGCGCCGACACCAAGGGCGCGTCCGGCGACGACATCGTCGACTGGCGCGCCACCCCGCCCAGGATCAAGGGCTCCCGTACCAGGAACGAGCAGGTGCAGGCCGACTACCTGGGAGACCTGATCGAGACCTACGCGACCGAGGGCGTGCGCGGCGCCTTCGTCTTCGAGTTCTCCGAGCCCAGCTACCCGCACGCTCCTGACCGCCGCCATGACCTGGACCTGGCCAGCTACGGCATCGTGAAAGCGGGGCCTGGCGATCGCTGGGAACGCAAGGCCGCCTTTCACCGGGTGGCCGGCCTCTACCAGTCGCTGTGAGAAAGGACGAGCACCGCAGCCGTGAAGCCATCTCCGGGATGTCACGTGGCCCGCCCGAGCTCCTGGTGCTACAGAGGGGTGGATGGGGTGGTTTCGCGCACGAAGGCGACGCCGTCGAAGTGGTCGGACAGGACGACCGGCATGAACGCGAACTTGGCGGTGAACCGCCCGGCGGCCGCGCCGAAGGCGCGCATGTGGTTGGCCTCGGCCAGCCAGTGATCCACGGACGCCGGGCGGCCCCCGCTGCGCAGGTCCACCACATAGTCGCCGGGGCAGGCCGCCGCCAGGCGCGTCTCCACGACGCGTGGCGCGGTGGCGCGGGGAACACGGAACTGCTCGGGCCGCCTCTCCCCGACGAGCCTGCCGAACCGCATCCGATTGGCGCGGAAGCCGCCCTCGCCGAACAACGCCGCGAGCGCGTAGTACGCCGGGCCGTGTTCGCGCGCCAGGTGCCGCCCCATGGCAGGAACGGCGCCGCCGCTGTAGTTGCCCTTCATGACGTGGCCGTTGTGGGCCCAGACGACCACCCGGGCATCGGGATCGGCCATGAGGAGGTTCACGTTCTCGGCCATGTGGCGGTCGCGAGCGAAGCCGATGGTCTGCTGGGAGTCCGGGTGCGTGAAGGGCCGGGTGGCCAACTCGGCGAACTGCCGGACGATCCTGGCGTGGTGGCGGGCTTCGGCCGGGCCGTGCGCGGCGATGTCCTCCTCTAGGCGCCGCGCGTCCGCCTCGACCTGCCGGTCCAGTGGCTTGTGGTGCCGGAGGTCCAGCCGGCCGATGTCGTCGAGCGTGTCGAGCAGCGCGGCGGCGGCTCCGCCCACGCAGGCGCGCAGGGTACGCAGCGATGCCGCCGGATGCTGCGGGTCGACCCCGGCGAAGCGGACCGGGCGGGCGGCGGTGCGGTTGTGCTCGCGCAACCGCTCGATCACCTCCAGCATCTCCGCGGTGTTGAGCGTCCAGAAGCCCAGCCCCGCCAGCGCTTCCCGGGCATCGCCCGACTCGCCGCGTACGTAGTCGTCGACCGCCCGCGCTGCTGCGGCGCTGGCCTCGATCGCCAGCGTGGTGAAGCCCAACTCCTTGATCAGGAACTCCGTCAGCCGCCACCTGAGCGTGAAGAACTCTGCGCTGCCGTGCGTGGCCTCGCCCAAACCCACAGCCCGCACCCCGGCGAATACCTCGTGCAGCGGCGCCAGGTCCACCGGCCCGGAGTCCGCCGAGGTACTCTGCCGGGGGCGGCGTTCAACAGTGGCAGGCTCCACGCCGGCGAGCGGGATCGCCCGTCCGGCCAGCCACGCGGTCACCTCGTCCGGCACAGCGCTTCCCCCCGATTGTCGTCTCTGATGGTGCGATCAGTGTTGATCTTGATTGCTTCCAGCGTCAACCCACATGGCCGGCCGAACATACAGACACCGAACACCTGGCCGTCTCCTCTGTGGAGGTCGCGCCCGGCCGGGCGCGGTCATCGTTGTGGGCAGGTCAGCACAGCCTGCACGCGTTTGTGAACGGAGTCGTCGACTCCCGGGCCCAGCTTGGCGAAGATGCGGCTGATGTGCTCGGCGACCGCGGCGTCGCTGATCATCGGCTTGTCGGCGACAGGCGGTCGAGGGCTGCCAAGAACTCATCGACATCGCCCACACGGTCTCTGAGGAGGCATCCGATCCCGCGTTCCACGGCTCGGCGACGTCGGGACCGCCACCCCGACGCCGGCTCGGCTGATCAGCCGGGTTGCGTGTCGAGCGAAGCCAGGTCCAGAGCGGCCGCCTCGCGGTAAATGTCCTCCAGCGCGTTCCTATCCTCCACCAGGCCGTTCATGGCGAAGTCGATGAGCTCCTCACCACGGACGGCGATCTCGGGCATGGCCATCGCGTCGAACAGCGCCATGACGAGCCGGGACGCGCTGAGCGGGTCCATCGGGCGCAGGTCGCCTTCACGCTGGCCGCGTCCGATGAGCTCGGCGACGAGCCGGTCCAGCCGATCCAGCAACGCGCGCTCGCTCGCGAAGTGCTCCTGCCCGAGCTCGGGCGTGGTGATGATGGACACCAGGACGTACGGAGAGCCCTGCAGGTGCCGTACGCACTCGGCGAGCCAGCGGCACAGCTGTGCGGCGGCCCGGCCGGGCCGCCGCGTCATCGCCTCCGCCAGCTCCACCGGGCGGCCGAGGCCCAGCTTGACCAGCGCCGACAGGATGTCGTCCTTGGAGGAGAAGTGCTTGTAGAGGGCCGGCTGCTGCACGCCCACCGCGGCGGCGATGTCCCGGGTGGACGTGGCCGAGTAGCCGTTCAGCGCGAAGAGCCTGGCCGCGGTGCGTAGGATGCGTTCGGCCGATGGGGTCAGCCGAACGCCATCACGAATCGTCCCTTCGGCCACCATGGTTTTGGAGCCTAGCGGACGCCTGGCCCTCGACCGCCCTCAGAACTCGGTCGCTGCGCGGATCCGGTCCTGGACCTCCTTGAACTCCGCGGAGTTGAGGAGTGGCATGAGCCGCATCGCCTTGCTCATGCTGCCGGTGAACTTGGTGCGGCCCTGAGCGTAGGCGTCCTCGTCGGACAGTTCCCCCTTCTCGATGAGCACGCTGTCGGCGTAGGTCATCGTGACAGTGAAGTCGGGGTCGTCGACCTGCCCGCAAGCCGCTCCGGTGAGCCGGCCGTTCTCCAGGATCCAGTAGTAGCGGATCTCGCCGCCGTCCGGTCCGCCGGTCAGGACGTACTGCAGGCGGCCGTTTGCGCCGCGCCGTTCGGGAAGACTCTCGGCGGTCTTCAGCGCCAGCTCCATCCATTCTTCGGTGAGATATCTCGTCATCGTGCTTCTCCTTGTCTCGTCGGTCGTCACGCTCGGTGCACAACGTGCAGGTCGGTGAAGCCCTCCAGCCCCCAGCGGCCGTGCTCCACGCCCAGGCCGCTCCACTTGATCCCGCCGATCGGCTGCTCCGGCCCGACCATGTCGAAGTGGGTGTTGACGTACGTGGTGCCGGCCTGCAGGCGGAGCGCCACCGCCTCGGCCCGATCGGCGTCGGTGCCCCAGACCGATCCGGACAGGCCGAACATCGTGTCGTTGGCCCGAGCCACAGCCTCGTCCTCATCGCGGTAGGTCAGCACGGGCAGCGCCGGTCCGAACTGCTCCTCGGTGACGATCCGGGCGTCGTCCGGCACGCCGGTCAGGATCGTCGGCGGATAGAAGTGGCCGTCCCCGCCGAGCGCGCGGCCGCCGGTCAGGGCCTGGGCGCCGCGCGCCGAAGCCTCGTCCACGAGCCGCCCGATCCGGACGAAACCCGCCTGGGTGCAGAGCGGCCCGAGCGTGGTCCCGCGTTCCGCGCCGTTCCCGATCCGCAGCCGCCCGACCACCCCGGCCAGCGCGTCCAGGAACTCGCCACTGCGTCGCTCCGGCACGTACACGCGCTTGATCGCCGTGCATACCTGGCCGCAGTTGGCGAACGCACCGGTGACCACCGCCTCCGCCACCGTGGCCGGGTCGGCGTCGTCGAGGACGATCGCGGCGTCGTTGCCGCCCAGCTCCAGCGTCAGTCGTTTCAGGTCGGCGCCCGCCGCCGCGGCCACCCGCTTGCCGGTGGCCACCGAGCCGGTCAGGCTGACCTTGCGTGGCACCGGATGGGCGACCATCGCCGCGCCGAGCTCGTCGCCGCCGCTCACGACGTTCAGCACGCCGGGTGGGAAGACCTCGCGGAGCAGCTCGCCCAGTCGCAGAGTCGTCAGCGGGGTGTACGGCGGCGGCTTGAGCACGACGGTGTTGCCGGTCAGCAGCGCCGGCCCCAGCTTCCAGGCGGCGAGCGCCAGTGGGAAGTTCCAGGGAGTGATGGCGGCGACCACACCGAGAGGCCGTCGCCGTACCTCCACTCTCGCCTCACCGGACTCGTGCACCACCTCGTGCGGCATCTCCGCGTCGGCGTGGTGGTCCAGCCACAGCGCCGCGCCGAAGACCTCGTGCCCGGCCTCGATGAGGGGCTTGCCCTGCTCCGCGGTGAGCAGGGCGGCCAGTTCTTCGACGTTTCCCTGCAGCACAGCGGCCGCCTCGCGCAGGGCGGCCCTGCGGGCCCCCTCGTCGGCCTGCCACTGGGGGAAGGCCTTCCTGGCCGCCTCCATGGCCTGGTCCAGGAGCTCCGGCGTGCACTCGGGCGCGACGGCGAACGGCTTGCCCGTCGCGGGGTCGACGACGTCGAAGACCTTCCCACCGGGTGCGGGCCCGCCCCCGATGGTCATGGCGCTCACAGCTCACCCGGATAGTCATCGCCGCTCACCAGCGCCCTGGCCAGGTTCCGGTAGAAGGTCAGCACGCCCGGCTGTTCCTTGGGGCTCAGGTGGCCCCGCTCGGCGAAGCGGGAGCCGACCCCGCGCTGCACGGCCTCCAGTCCGATCCGGTCCTCCTCGTTGATCGACGCGGCGCCCTCGATCTGGTCCTTGCGCAGCTGCTCGGGGTCGGACTGCTCGGCCAGCGCGCGCGGCAGGAGCACCCCGCCGCGTACCTCGGTCCGGTCGATGGACTGCGGGATGAAGCTGAGCCACGCCAGCTGGTCGCCGAACGTGATCAGCCCCCCGGAGGGGAAGTTCAGTACGACCGTGGCGTTGGCCTGCTGCTCTTCGGTGAGCGGCAGCACCTCGGCGTCGATGGGCTGGGCGAAGGGGAACCGCCCGAAGGTGACCCACGGTGAGTACGGCCGGATGTAGACGTCGTTACGGCCCGGCATGATCGGGTCGAGGGTGCTCCGGTGCAGGCCGATGACGTGGTAGTTCTCGCTGCCGTTCTCCACCGCGAGCTTCCAGTTCGCCTGCCACTGCTCCACCCAGGACGCGACCTGCACCATCTCGTCCAGCCGATAGTTGGCCAGTTCGCCGGCTGCCAGGTCCATGTGGGCGCTGATCGGGCTGGCGTCCTTGTCGAGGTTGACGTAGATGAGACCGCCGTAGTCCTCGACGGCGAACTCCGGCAACCGGCAGGACTTCGGATCGAAGTCCGGGTTGCCCTTCATCAGCGGGGCTCCCGTCAGCTGCCCGTCGAGCCGGTAGCGCCAGAGGTGGTACGGGCAGGTGAAGGCGTCGGTGTTTCCCGCGCCCGGCTCGACCACCGGCATCTGCTTGTGGCGGCAGACAGAGGACAGGGCGTGCAGGTTCCGGTCGGCGTCGCGGGTGATCACGACCGGCTCGCCCGCGATGGACAGGGCCACGTAGTCGCCGGGCTCGGCCAGCTCGTCGGCGTGCGCCACCAGCCACCAGCACCGCTCGAAGACCTTCTCGCGCTCCAGCTCGTACAGGTGCGGGTCGGTGAACGCCCGGGGCGGCAGGCTCAGCATCGGCGGGTTGCAGCTCAGGTAGGCGCGCAGTTCGCCCAGCAGTTCATCCAGCGCCGGGCCGGCGGGCCGTGAGGACATGGTGGTGCTCACAGAACCTCCTCGAGACAGCTCTAGTTATCGATTGATAACCACCCTAAGGTTATCGATCGATATCCTGGTGTCAAGATGCGAGCGGCCCAGCAGGAGCAAAGCCGTGCCGGAGCCGCCGTCTTCGTGCTCGACCTCGGCCCCCTGCCACCGTGCCCTGGCTGCTCCTCGCCGCCCTCCGGTTCTGGCAGTGGCTCTGCTGCCCCACCGCCCGGGAAAGATCGGGGGCGCGGGGGCGGCGGCCTGGCAGGTACTCCGCGGGCCGTGAGGGTCAGCGCGAATCGAGGCGGAGCACGTCGAGCGCTGTGAGGGCCACGTGCAGCTCGGTGCGCCGCCGGCCTGACTCCAGATCGCCGCCGAGGAGCCTTTCGATGGTCTGAAGCCGCTGGTAGAGGGTCTGCCGCGACTGGTCCGACGCCTGGGCGGCGGCCGTCTTGTTGCCCGCGGCGTCCAGGTAGTGGCGCAGCGTGGACACCAGGTCGGTGTTGTGCCGGTGGTCGTAGTCGATGAGCCGGCCCACCTGGCGTTCCACGTAGCTCTGGATGCGTACGTCGGAGCGCAGCGCGTACAGCAACTGCTTCAGCCCGATGTCCGACAGCTCGTGGTACGGCCTGCGGGAGGACGTGCCGGGCAGGGCCGACTCCGCGACGTGGGAGGCGTCTCTGAAGGAACGCGCGGCGTGGGAGAGGTCGGTCACCTCCGAGCCGACGCTCACGATCGCCTGGGGGATCAGTTCCAGGACGGCGCGACCGAGCAGCTCGACCGTGGGCCGCCACTGCCTGGCGGGCCGCAATGCGAGCAGCATGCCGATCCGCCCGGCCCGGAGCTCGCCCACGAGCGCGCTGACGCCGGCGGCCGTGACATCCCGTACGAGGCGCTCCTCGAGCTCGGCGACGCCCTCGCCGGCGGGCAGGTCCACCAGGACGGCGACGTATCGGCAGTCGCGGGTGGGCAGGCCGAGCGCCGCCGTGCGGACCGCCGCCTCCGCGGCCGTCCGGTAGCGCTGTTCGGCGAGGTCCAGGAGGGCGCTCCGATGCGCTCCGCGTTCCCAGGCCGCCGGGTGGATGAGCCGGGAGATCGCCAGGGACATCGCCGCCCGTTCCAGCACGGTCGTGTCCTCCTCGCCGAACGCCGGCTCCGCCGAGGCCCGGTCGGGCAGCATGACCACGCGGCCGCAGCGCTCGCCGCGGTATTCCACCGGGCAGACCAGCCATCCTTCGGGGCCGCTCACCGCCGCGGAGTCGGACGGCGGCGTCGCGCGGGAGCGCCGTTCCCAGTTCTTGAGGACCTCCTCCACGGTGTGGGCCGACGGCTCGCAGATCAGCGCCTGGTACGCCTGGTTCTCCAGCACCACGGCCCGGCCGCTCATCTCGGCCGCCGCGCGCATCACCTCGGCGGCGCCGGCGCCGCGCAGCGTCAGGTCGGTGAACGTCTCGTGGATCTCCTGAGTGCGGCGCAGGGTCTCCACCTGGTTGCCGAGCAGTAGCTCGTGGACGACCTGGGTGACCTCCAGGAAGTTGACGTCCCGGGACAGCAGCACCAGTGGCAGGTCATGGGCGCGGCAGGCGCGCACCAGTTCCTCGGGCGGCCGATGGTAGCGCCGGACGAGCTCCAGGACGAGACCGGCGGCGCCGACCGTGGCCAGCTCGTGGACGTAGCGGCGCACCAGCTCGGGCTCGCGGGGCAGTGGCATCCCCGTGGTCAGGACGAGCTCGCCGCCCTTGAGGAACGACGCGGGATCGGTCAGCTCGGTGATGTGGACCCAGCGGACGGGGCGTCCCAGCTGTGACTCGCCGGCGGCCACCTGGGGCAGGCCCGCCGCCACGACGGGGAGCGTCAGCACGTCGGCGACGGTGAGCACGCGGCCGTGTGCCGGCGCCGAACCCCGTCCGGGTGCTGACATCATGGCTCCTTTCTCCGCGACCACGGTACGCGACCGTGGGCGAGCTGCGGAAACGGCCCCGTACCCAGGTTGACACTTCGTCCAGAGCGGGGCCGGGCGGTGGACACCGCAGCCGTTGTCCGGCCGCGGCGGCTGGACGATGCTCGGATGCCGACGCGACCGACGACCAGCAGGCTGGGAGACGAGCATGACCAATCTGTCGCCGCACCTCCGCCAGGCGACCCCCGTGGTGGCGGTCCGTGGCGAGGGCGTCCACCTGTACGGCGAGGACGGCCGCCGCTACCTGGACTTCACCGCGGGCATCGGGGTCACCAGCACCGGCCACTGCCACCCCAGGGTGGTCGCCGCCGCCCAGGAGCAGGTGGCGACGCTCATTCACGGTCAGTACACGACCGTCATGCACCGGCCGCTCCAAGAGCTGGTCGCCGAGCTGGGCGAGGTGCTCCCGGACGGACTGGACAGTCTGTTCTTCACCAACTCCGGCAGCGAGGCGGTGGAGGCCGCGCTGCGGCTGGCCCGCCAGGCGACCGGCCGGCCCAACATCGTGGTCTGCCACGGCGGCTTCCACGGCCGCACCGTCGCGGCCGCCTCCATGACCACATCGGGCACCCGCTTCCGCTCGGGCTTCGCGCCGCTGATGCCGGGCGTGGTGGTCACCCCGTTCCCGGCCGCCTACCGGTACGGCTGGGACGAGGACACCGCGACCCGCTTCGCCCTCCGCGAGCTCGACTACGTGCTGCAGACGATCTCCTCGCCGGCCGACACGGCGGCGGTCGTCGTGGAGCCGGTGCTCGGCGAGGGCGGGTACGTGCCCGCGACCCGCGCCTTCATGGAGGGACTGCGGGAACGGGCGGACCGGCACGGGTTCCTGCTCGTCATGGACGAGGTGCAGACGGGTGTGGGCCGCACCGGGCGGTTCTGGGGACACGATCACTTCGGCGTCGCCCCGGACATCCTGATCACGGCCAAGGGCCTGGCCAGCGGCTTCCCGCTGTCGGGCATCGCGGCCTCCGAGGAGCTCATGAGCCGGGCCTGGCCGGGGTCGCAGGGCGGCACCTACGGCGCCAACGCGGTCGCCTGCGCGGCCGCCGTCGCCACCCTGCGCGCGGTCCGCGAGGAGCGCCTGGTGGAGAACGCCGAGGCCATGGGCAAGAGGCTGCGCGCCGGGCTGGAGGACGTGGCCGCCGGGCACTCCTGCATCGGCGACGTGCGGGGACTCGGCCTGATGCTGGCCAGCGAGTTCGTCACCGAGGACGGCGAGCCGGCGCCGGAGATCGCCGCCCGCGTCCAGCAGGCCGCCATCGAGGAGGGGCTGCTGCTGCTCCTGTGCGGCGCGTGGAACAACGTCGTGCGCATGATCCCGGCCCTCGTCATCGACGAGGCGGGGGTGGACGAGGGCATCCGCGCCTGGAGCGCGGCGGTGCGGGCCGGAGCGCCCGGCCGATGACCGGCAGGCCCGACGACGCCTCGCGCGCCCCCCACCGGCCCGCATCCGCCCGTGAGCTGCTGGACCTGCTCGGGCGGACCGCTCCCGGGCTGGACGTGGAGACGGACGCGGGCCGGCGCGCGCAGTACGCCTACGACGCCTCCAACTACCGGGTGCCGCCGCTGGCCGTCGCCTTCCCCCGGTCAGCAGGCGACGTGCGGGCTGTCGTCCGGGCCTGCCACGAACTCGGCATCCCCCTCACCGCGCGCGGCGGCGGCACCAGCATGGCAGGCAACGCCGTCGGGGCGGGCGTCGTGCTGGACTTCTCCCGCCACATGCGCCGCGTCCTGGACATCGATCCCGGCACGCGCACCGCCCGCGTGGAGGCCGGTGTCGTCCTGGACGACCTGCGCGCGCTGGCCGGGCGCGAAGGGCTGACGTTCGGCCCGGACCCGTCCTCGCACAGCCGCTGCACCCTCGGCGGCATGATCGGCAACGACGCGTGCGGCAACCGCTCCGTCCGCCACGGACGCACGAGCGCGCACGTGGAGTCCCTGGAGATCGTCACCGCCGACGGCGTCCTGGCGTACGCCGAACGCGGCGGGCTGCGCGCCGCCGATCCCGCCGACGGCGAGCGGATCGCGGCGCTGGAGAAGGAGCTGCGGCGGCTCGTCGAGGAGAACCTCGCGCCGATCCGCACCGAGCTGGGCCGCATCCCGCGGCAGGTCTCCGGCTACCAGCTCCAGCACCTGCTCCCCGAGCACGGCTTCGACGTCGCCCGCGCCCTGGTCGGCACGGAGGGCACCTGCGTGCTCGTCACCGGCGCCACCGTGCGGTTGGTGCCGGAGCCGGTGGCCACCTCCCTGCTCGTGCTCGGTTACGACGACGTGGTCGCCGCCGCGGAGGACGTGCCGGAGATCCTGCGCTGGTCGCCTGCCGCCGTGGAGGGCATGGACGAGGCCATCGTCGCCACCATGCGGGCCCGCCGCGGCCCCGATTCGGTCACCGGCCTGCCGGACGGGAGCGCCTGGCTGTACGTCGAGCTCGACGGTCAAGGCACCGAGGATCCGGCGGCCCGGGCCCGCGACCTGCTCGGCGTGCTGCTCTCACGCGGGCGGCTGCTGGCCGGACGGATCGTGGAGAGCGGGGCGGAACGCCGCTCGCTGTGGCGGGTGCGCGAGGACGGCGCCGGCCTGGCCGCGCGCCTGGTGGACGGCGGCGAGTCGTGGCCGGGCTGGGAGGACGCCGCCGTCGACCCGGCGAACCTGGCCGCCTACCTGCGGGATTTCCGCGCCCTGCTGGCGGCGCACGGGCTGGGCGGCGTACTGTACGGGCATTTCGGCGCGGGCTGCGTCCATGTGCGCATCGACTTCGACTGGTCCACGGACACCGGCAGGACCGCGGCGCGGCGGTTCCTGCGCGAGGCGGCGGAGCTGGTCACCCGGCACGGCGGCACCCTGTCGGGAGAGCACGGCGACGGCCGCGCCCGCGGTGAGCTGCTCGAGGTGATGTACGGCCGGCGCGTCCTGGAGCTGTTCGCGGCCGTCAAGCGGGTCTTCGACCCCGGCGGGCTGCTCAACCCCGGTGTGATCGTCGACCCGGCGCCGCTGGACGCCGACCTGGCACTCGACGCCCCGCCCGGCGCGCGGGCGTGGCCGACCCTGACGCTCTTCCCGCAGGACGGCGACGGTTTCGCCGGGGCGGTGCGCCGCTGCGTGGGCGTCGGCCGCTGCCGCTCCAGCGCGGGCGGTGTCATGTGCCCCAGCTACCGTGCCACCCGCGACGAGCGCGACTCCACCCGGGGAAGAGCACGGGCGCTGCAGGAGATGCTGCGCGGCGAGACCGTCACGGACGGCTGGCGTTCGCGGGAGGTGCGTGACGCGCTCGACCTGTGCCTGTCGTGCAAGGCCTGCTCGGCCGACTGTCCCACGGGCGTGGACATGGCCACCTACAAGGCGGAGTTCCTGCACCGCCACTACCGCGGCAGGCTGCGGCCCCGTACCCATTACTCCCTGGGCTGGCTGCCCGCGGTCGCCCGCGTGGCGACGATGGCGGCCCGGCCGGTCAACGCGCTGCTGCGCGGCCCGGCCGGGCGGCTGCTGGCCCGGCTCGGCGGCGTCGCGCCGCAGCGGCCGCTGCCCGCGTTCGCCTCGCGCAAGGCGCTGCGCACCGCCCTCGCCGCGCTGCCGGCCCCGGGCGCGCGGAAGCCGGGCGCGGTGCTGTTCGTCGACAGCTTCACCGCGGCGTTCCGTCCGGATGTGGCGGCGTCCGCCGGCCGGGTGCTGGCGGGCGCCGGCGCGCCCGCCCTGCCGCGCACGGGGCTGTGCTGCGGGCTGACCTGGGTCAGCACCGGCCAGCTCGACGTGGCGCGCCGCGTGATGGCGCGTACGGTCTCGCGGCTCGACGCGGGCTCCGCGAGCTCCGGCGGGCAGCAGGTGCCGATCGTGGTGCCCGAGCCCAGCTGCGCGGCCACGCTCGCCCACGACCTGCCCCGGCTCCTCGGCACGGAGGCCGCCGAGCGGGTCGCCCGGCGGGTCCGCACACTCACGGCAGCCCTGGACGAGCTGGCCGCACCCGGATGGGAGCCGCCCCCGCTGCCCGGCCGGGTCGTGCTGCAGACCCACTGCCACGAGTACGCCCAGTTCCCCGGCCACCGGCCACGCGACCTGCTGCGCCGCCTCGGCGTGCGAG
Organism: Nonomuraea sp. SYSU D8015; assembly: GCF_008065375.1. Taxonomy (GTDB): domain Bacteria; phylum Actinomycetota; class Actinomycetes; order Streptosporangiales; family Streptosporangiaceae; genus Nonomuraea. The sequence continues at coordinate 82,513 of NZ_VJYI01000015.1, read as the reverse complement.
AGGTCGCCGAGGCGGAGGGCTGCTGCGGCCTGGCGGGGAACTTCGGCTTCGAGGCCCAGCACTACGACACCTCCATGGCCGTCGCCGGCCTGGCCCTGCGCCCCAGGCTGGACGAGCTCGGCGACGGCGGCGAAGGGGTGGTGGTGGCCGACGGGTTCGGCTGCGCCACCCAGGTGAAGCACCTCGGCTCCGGCCGGGGGATCACCGCCGTACACCTGGCCGAACTGCTCGACCCGGGGCCGGCAACCCAGACAGACATCACGACCGAACGAAAGGCAGGCTCACCGTGACCTCAATCATCGAACAGGTGCCGAAGCGGCTGTTCATCGCCGGCCAGTGGGCCGACGCCGCTTCGGGCGCCACCATGCCCGTGGAGAACCCCGCCACCGGCCAGGTGCTCTGCCACGTGGCCGACGCCGGCCCCGACGACGGGCGGCGCGCCGAGGAGGCGGCGGTCGCCGCGCAGGAGGAATGGGCGCGCACCGCGCCGCGTGCACGCAGCGAGATCCTGCGCCGGGCGTACGAGATCATCATCGCCCGCACCGACGAGCTGGCCCTGCTCATGACCTCAGAAATGGGCAAGTCGCTCGCGGAGGCGCGCGCCGAGGTGGCCTACGCGGCCGAGTTCTTCCGCTGGTTCTCCGAGGAGGCGGTCCGGATCGAGGGCGCGTACGGCACGCTTCCCGACGGCCGCAACCGGATGCTGCTCATGCGCCGCCCGGTCGGGCCCTGCCTGCTGATCACCCCGTGGAACTTCCCGCTGGCCATGGGCACCCGCAAGATCGGCCCGGCGATCGCCGCCGGCTGCACGATGGTGCTCAAGCCGGCGCCGCAGACGCCGCTGTCGAGCCTGGCGCTGGCGGACATCCTGCGGGAGGCCGGGCTGCCCGACGGCGTGCTGAACGTCGTCACCACCTCCCGCGCCGGTGAGGTGGTCGAGCCTCTGCTGCGCGGCGGGCGCATCCGCAAGCTGTCCTTCACCGGGTCCACGCAGGTGGGCCGCACACTGCTGGCCCAGTGCGCCGACACCGTCGTGCGGCCCTCCATGGAGCTGGGCGGCAACGCCCCGTTCATCGTCTTCGGCGACGCCGACCTGGACGTGGCCGTGGACGGCGCGATGGTGGCGAAGATGCGCAACATGGGCGAGGCGTGCACCGCCGCCAACCGCTTCTTCGTGCACTCCTCCGTCGCCGGGGAGTTCGCCGCCCGGCTCGCCGACCGCATGGGGTTGCTCGTCGTGGGGCCGGGCACCGAGCCGGGTGTCGACGTCGGCCCGCTCATCGACCGGGCCGGCCGGGCCAAGGTCGCCGAGCTGGTCGCCGACGCCGTGGAGCGCGGCGCGAAGGTGCTGATCGGCGGCGAGATCCCGGACGGGCCCGGCTGCTTCTACCCGCCCACCGTCCTCACGGGCGTCGACCCGGGATCCCGGCTGATGAGCACGGAGATCTTCGGGCCGGTCGCGGCCGTGCTGACGTTCGACGACGAGGACGAGGTCGTACGGGCCGCCAACGACACCGAATGGGGGCTGGTCGGCTACGTCTTCACCCGGGACCTGAGCCGCGGGCTGCGCGTGGGCGAGCGGCTGGAGGTGGGCATGGTCGGGCTCAACACCGGCCTGGTGTCCAATCCCGCGGCGCCTTTCGGCGGGGTCAAGCAGTCGGGACTGGGCCGGGAGGGCGGCCGGGTCGGCATCGAGGAGTTCCTTGAGTACAAGTACCTGGCCGTGCCGGTGTGAGCGCCGTGCACCGTCCCCTCCTGGTGGCCCTGCACGACGGCACGCCGCTGCCGCACCCCGAACGCGTCGAGGCCCTCGCCGACGTCCGCCACGTCGGCGAGGACGACCTGGCCGCCGCCCTGCCGGGCGCGGACGTGCTGCTCGTGGGCGGTGCCGGGTTCACCCGCATCGCGCAGGCCTGGCCGGCGGACCCGGCGCTCGCCCCCCGCTGGCTCCACGTGGCCGCCACCGGCGTGGAACACGTGCTGTTCGACGCGCTGGTCCGCGACCCCGGGCTCACCCTGACGAACTCGCGTGGCGTCTACGACGAGGCCATCGCCGAGTACGTCCTCGGCCTGATCCTCGCACTGGCGAAGGACCTGCCGGGCACCCTGGCCCACCAGCGGCGGCGCCAGTGGCGATGGCGGGAGAGCGAGCGGATCGGCGGCCGCGCGGCCCTCGTGGCGGGCACGGGTCCGATCGGCCGGGCCATCGCCCGCCAGCTGCGCGCCGCGGGCATGCGGGTCAGCGGCGCCGGCCGTACCGGCCGATCCGACGATCCCGACTTCGGGACCGTGTACGGGAGCGGCGAGCTGCCGGAGGCTCTCGCCGAGGCTGACTACGTCGTGCTGGCCGCGCCCCTCACCCCGCAGACGCGGGGGATGATCGACGAGCGGGCGCTGCGGGCGACGAAACCCACCGCCCGGCTCGTCAACGTGGGACGCGGCGGGCTGGTCGTGCAGGACGCCCTCGTGGACGCGCTGCGCCACGGGCGGCTCGCCGGCGCGGCGCTGGATGTCTTCGAGGAGGAGCCGCTGCCGGAGAACTCGCCGCTGTGGGACCTGCCCGGAGTGATCGTCTCGCCGCACATGGCCGGCGACGTGCACGGCTGGCGGGAGGCGCAGGCCGGGCTGTTCCTCGACAACCTGCACCGTTACCTCGCCGGCCGGCCGTTGCGCAACGTCGTGGACAAGGCACGGGGTTACGTCCCGGCGGACCTCGCTCCATGACCGGGAGACCGCCCTGGGACGGACGGTCCCCGGTAGGCGGGTCAGCCGAGCCGGCGACCGGTGATCTCGGCGGCCGTCTCGGCGACCGTGCGCCCCAGTTCGGGCAGCCGGTCCTCGTCGAAGCGCGAGTCCGGCATGGAGACGGCCACCGCGGCGAGCGGTGTGCCGTCCCTCTCCAGGATCGGCGCGGCGATCGCGCACACGTCCGTGCGGTACTGGTTGCGGTTCACCGCGTAGCCGTCGCGCCGCACCTGCTCCAGCTCGGCCCGCAGCGTGTCCAGGTCGGTGACGGTGGCCTCGCCGTAGCTCGGCAGGCCCCGGGCGAGGACCTCGTCCACCTCGTGCGCGCGAAGATGGGCGAGCACGGCCTTGCCCACCGCGGTGGCGTGCAAGGGCGAGGTGTCACCGATCTGGTGGAAGGTGCGCACTGCCCGGTCGCAGTCGGCCCGGTCCACCACGACCATGCTCTGCAGCCCGTCGAGCACCGACAGGTGGATGGTCTCGTTGACCGCGTCACGCAGTCGCATCATGGGCTCGCGCGCGGCGGCGAACAGGGTGGAGCCCTGGAGCGCGGCCGGGCGGACGGCCAGCACCCGCGCGCCGATCTCCCACCGCGTCGTGTCGCCGCGGCTGGCGCGCAGCCATCCGGCCTCGTGCAGCGTCACCAGTGTGCGCTGCACCGTCGACTTGGGGAGATCGAAGTGTTTGGCCAGCTCTCCCACGGTGACCGGCTGCAACTGCGCCACGGCCTCCAGGACCCGGAGACTGCGCGTCACGCTCTTCATCTCCACAAGATCTCCCAAGGTAAATAGCAGGTAACCACACGTACACACCCTCTTGACGGGAAACCGTCGGCTCTTAATAATGCCGAATAGTAGCACAGCGTTCCACAATGTGGCACGACAGATGCGAGGCTCGCCAGACGGAGCGGGCCCTTCCCGAATCACAATCCATCCCCGGAGTGCCGGTCAACGCCCCGGTGCCCAGCCGTTGAAAGGAACCCCCAGTGGCAGCCAGGAAGCGTGTCGCGGTCGTCGGCGTCGGAACCATGGGCAGCCAGGCCGCCTGGCGGCTGGCCGCCCGCGGAGCCGAAGTCGTCGGGTTCGATCGTTTCGCCCCCGGCCACGACCGCAGCGCCGCGGGCGGCGAGACGCGCATCTTCCGCAGCGCCCACTTCGAGGACTCCCGGTACGTGCCGCTGCTCAAGCACGCCGACGCCCTGTGGGAGCGGCTCCAGCAGGAGACCGGCCGCGAGCTGCGCCGCCTGACCGGCTGCCTGCTGATGGGGCCGGTCGAGCACCACCAGATGGCCACCGTCCTCCAGTCCATCGCCGAGCACGACCTCGACCACGAGGTGCTGGAGGCCGAGGCGCTGGCCAAGCGCTTCCCCCAGTACCTCCTGGAGGACGGTGACGCCGCCGTGCTCGACCGCCGCGCCGGCTTCATCCGGCCCGAGCTGACGGTCCAGACCGCGGCCCGCCGCGCCGAGCAGCTGGGCGCCCGCATCCACCGCTACACGCCGGTGCGGGAGATCATCCCGGTCGGCGGCGGGGTCGAGGTCAGCACCGACTCCGGCAGCGAGCGCTTCGACGCGGTGGTCGTCACCGTCGGCCCCTGGGTCAACGACCTGCTCCCCGGCCTGCCGTGGGAGGTGGACATCCGCCGCCTCGTCAGCGTCTGGTACGTGCCCACCACCGACGCCTGGTTCGGCGAGGAGCGTCCCGCCTTCATCCGTACGGCGCCCACGCACTGCTACGGCCTGCCCTCCCCGGACGGCGTCTCCGTCAAGATCGGGCTCTCCCGCGACCTGCACCGCCCGGCCGGCGACCCCAACGCGCTGGACCGCGTCGTCCAGCCGGAGGAACTGGAGATCTTCACCGAGCTGCTCCGCCGCCACCTGCCGGACCTGCACCCGGACCCGATCCGGCTGTCGGTCTACATGGAGGGCTACACCGAGAGCAGCCGCCCGCTGGTCGGCCCGCTGCCCGGCGCCGGCAACGAGAACGTGATCCTGCTCGCCGGGTTCTCCGGCCACGGCTTCAAGCTCTCGCCCGCCTTCGGCGACATCGCCGCTGACCTGGCGCTGGACGGCCACACCGACCAGCCCATCGACTTCATGACGACCCTCGGCCGCACGGCCGCCTGAACGAGGTGTGACATGACCTGGACCATCGCGACCCTGACCGCGGAACCTGGCGCCAAGACCAGCGGCACCGTGACCGTGGACCTCGGCACGACCACCGTCGAGGTCCCGCTGATCCTTGTCCACGGCTCCCGTCCCGGCCCCACCGTGGTCATCACCGGCGGGGTGCACGGCGGCGAGTTCGCCGGGGTCGCCGCCACCGCCCAGCTCGCGGCCCGGCTCCAGCCCGACGACGTGCTCGGCCGGATCGTGATCTGCCCCGTCGCCAACCCGCCCGCCGTCTACGGGGGCCGCCTCAACGTCTCCCCGCTCGACGGCGTCAACATCAACCGGGTCTTCCCCGGCGACCCCGCCGGCGGGCCGACCGAGCGGATGGCCGCCTGGCTGTTCGAGCACCTCATCCCCGGCGCCGACGCCTACGCCGACCTGCACAGCGGCGGCATCGACCAGACTCTGCTCGACTTCGTCGGATACCGCCTGACCGGCGACGAAACCACCGACGCCAGGAATCGCGCGATGGCCCACGCCGTCGGCTACGAGCATGTCGTGTTCGGCCGCTCCGCCGAGGGCGGCAACAGCCACGCCGCCGCGAACCGCCTCGGCATCCCGGCGGTCCTCATCGAGACCGGCCAGCGCGGCGACCGCGACCCGGCGACCGTGCGCACCCTGCTGGACGCCCTGCACCGGCTGCTGAACCACCTGGGAGCCCTCGACGGACCCGTCCCCCCGCCGGTGGCCACGCCGCGCGAGTGGGTCTGGACGGGCGAGGTCGTGTCTCCGGCCGCCGGTCTGTGGTACCCCGACGCCGTCACCGGCGACGAGGTCACCGAAGGACAGACCATCGGCCGGATCGTCGACCCCGTCGACGGCGCCGAACACAAGGTCACCGCCCCCGCCACAGGAAAGATCATCTACGGCATGAACGGGCTCACCGTCCGCCCCGGCACGGAGCTCGCCGCTATCGCCACCCCGCACGACTGACGGGCCGCATGCCCGCCACCGCCATCCCCGCCTGACATTCCCGACACCATCCCCCAACCCATGCTTCACGACTCACCCGGAGGTACCGCCATGACAACTTCGCCGATCGGAAGGAGGGCGCTGCTGCGGGGCGCCGCCGCCCTCGCCGCCCTGCCGGCGCTCGCCGCCTGCGGCACCGGCACCAGCCGGAGCTCGTCGGCCAGCGGCGGCAGCGGCGCCGGCGGCGGCAAGACGGTGGCCGTCCGCAACAGTGGCGGGGCCTACGGCGAGGCCCTCAAGAAAGCGATCTACGACCCGTTCACCCAGGAGACCGGCATCACCGTCCAGGTCGCCAACCTCGACGGCGCCCAGGTCCTGGCCCAGATCAAGCAGGGTCGCCCTCAGGTCGACCTCATCGACAACTCGATGATGGACCACGCCAAGTTCGTCCGTGAGAACGCCCTGGAGCAGCTGGACCTGGATCGGCTCAAGAACGTCAAGACCGCCCAGCTGCCCGAGAATCTGATCACCGAGTACGCCGTCGCGGTCAACTTCTACGCCCAGTGCATGGCCTACCGCACCGACGCCTTCGGCGGGCGTAAGCCGGAGTCCTGGGCCGACTTCTGGGACGCCAAGGCCTTCCAGGGCGGCCGGTCGATGTGTAACCCGGACGCCGACCTGCCGGAGCTGGAGTTCGCGTTGCTGGCCGACGGCGTGGCGATGGACAAGCTGTACCCGCTGGATGTGGACCGCGCCTTCAAGGCGATGGAGCGGATCAGGGGCGAGGTCAAGAAGTTCTGGGACAGCGGCCCGCTGCCCGGCATGCTGCTCACCCGCCAGGAGGTGACGATGGCCACCGTCTGGCACGGCCGCCTTGCCGACCTGTTCAAGCAGGGCGTGCCGGTCGCGGCCCAGCTCAACGGCGCCCGCCGCCAGTTCCAGGGCTACGCCATCGCCAAGGGCGCACCCCACCTGGACGCCGCCTACCAGCTGTTCGACTACTCGATCCGTCCCGAGGTCCAGGCCCGCCTGGCCATGACCTACCCGACGAACCCGTCCTCCCCCCTGGCCTACGACAAGATCAGCGAGGAGGTGCGCAACGGCCTGGCCGGCGCGCCGCAGTACTACGACAAGGGCTTCGACGCCGACACCGAGTGGTGGCTGAAGAACGAAGAGGCGGTCACCAAGCGCTGGCTGGGGTGGGCTCGTGGCTGAGTTCGGTGTGTCCACACCATCCGTTGGAGTGGCCGGCGCCAAGCCGGCCGCCTCGACCGGCAAAGCGCTGTCGGTGGTGGCCCTGCGCAAGACGTACGGCGACGCCGTCGCCGTCGACGAGGCGTCCATGGAGATCGCCGCCGGGGAGTTCGTCACCTTCCTCGGCGCCTCCGGGTCGGGCAAGACCACGACGCTGATGATGATCGCCGGTTTCTGCGAGCCGGATTCCGGCACCATCACCGTCGGGGGCCGCGATGTGACCCGGCTGGCCCCGCAAAAGCGCAACCTCGGTTTCGTCTTCCAGCAGTACCTCCTCTTCCCGCACATGACCGTCGGCGAGAACGTCGCCTTCCCGCTGCAGCTGCGCGGCGTGCCGAAGGAGGAGATCCGGCGGCGGGTCGGGCAGACGCTGGAGATGGCGGGCCTGTCGGGCTTCGCCGGCCGCCGGCCGCGTGAGCTGTCCGGCGGGCAGCAGCAGCGGGTGGCCCTGTGCCGGGCGCTGGTCTACCGGCCGCCGGTCATCCTCATGGACGAGCCCCTCGGCGCCCTGGACAAGAAGCTGCGCGACCAGCTCCAGGTCGAGATCAAGACCATCCAGCAGGAGCTCGGCCTGACCGTCATCTACGTCACCCACGACCAGGAGGAGGCGCTGGTCCTGTCCGACCGCATCGCGGTGATGCGCAACGGCAGGATCGAGCAGTTCGACACGCCCCGGGAGCTGTTCGAGCGGCCCAAGACGGCCTTCGTCGCGGACTTCCTGGGCGCGGCCAACTTCCTGCCCGGCCGCGTGGAGCAGCAGAGCGACGCGCACACCCTGGTCCGCCTGGACCACAGCGGCGGCCTGCTGAAGACCCGCCGCCACGACCTGGCCGCCGGTGTCGCGGTCACGGTCGCCGTCCAGCCGGGCCGGCTGCGGGTGTGCCCACCGGATGACGGTTTTTGCACCGGCACGGTGGAGACCGCGACGTACGTGGGCAGTGTGGTGCGGGCCGGCGTGCGCATCGACAGCCGGGACACCAGCCGGGACACCAGCCGTGACACCAGCCGTGACACCGGCCGTGACACCGGCCGTGACACCGGCCGGGACACCGGCCGGGGCGCCCCGCTGCTGCGCCTGGAAGTACCGGCGGGTCGCGGACCGGTCACCGGCGAGCGGGTCGGCATCTGCGCCGACCCCGACGACGTCAACCTCTTCCCCGGCGAACAGGGCAGGTGAGCGATGGCCGCCACCCTCGCCGGCGTCCCCGCCCGCCCCCGCCGGCTGCTGGCCTCCCGCCGGACCCGGATCGGCATCCTGTACGCCCTGCCCGCCGTGGCCTACCTGCTGGCGCTGTTCGTCTACCCGATCTTCAGCACGCTGCTGCTCAGCGTGCAGGACCTGGACGGATCCCTGACGCTGCACTGGTACGCCGACGCGCTGACCGGCGTGAACCTGTCGGTGCTGTTCACCACGCTGCGCATCGCCGCCGAGACGGCGCTGTTCAGCCTGGTCATCGGGTTCCTGCTGGCCAACGCGATCTCCCGGCTGCGGCCCCTGCCGGCCGCCCTGGCCATGCTGATCGTCGTCGTCCCGCACTTCATCAGCGCCCTGGTGCGCACCTACGGATGGATCATCATGCTCGGCGACAAGGGCCTGGTCAACCAGCTGCTGGCCGGCCTGGGGGTGCCCGGCGCGCCGTACCAGCTGCTCTACAACGAGATCGGCGTGGTCATCGGCACCACCGCGATGATGCTGCCCTACACCGTGCTGCTGCTGTACGGCGTGATGCGCGGCGTGGACCGCAGACTGCTCGCCGCCGCGGCCAGCATGGGCGCCGGACGCCTGGTCATCTTCCGCCGGGTCTACCTCCCGCTGGTGGCTCCCGGACTGGCCACCGCCGGGCTGCTCAGCTTCATCCTCGCGCTCGGCTACTACATCACCCCGGCCCTGATGGGCGGCCCCAACCAGACGATGATCGCCTCCCTCATCAACCAGCAGGTGATGAAGCAGAACCAGTGGAACGGCGCGGCCGCCGAGGGCGTCATCCTGCTGCTGCTCACCTTCGCCGGGCTGCTTTTGGTCAAGCTCGTCAGCTCCCTCGGCGAGGCCAAGAAGAGGAGCGCGTCATGATCGGACTGCGCAGCACCCTGGCCGGGCGGATCGCGCTGACCGCGTTCGCCACCGTCATCCTGCTGTTCCTGGCGCTGCCGATCGTCGTGATCGTCATCACCTCCTTCAGCAAAAGCGCCTTCGCATCCTTCCCGCCGGACTCCTTCTCGCTCGGCTGGTACCAGGCGCTGTTCGCCGACGGCAGCAAATGGCCGGGCGCGCTGTCGCTGAGCGCTGTGATCGCCTCGCTCAGCACCGTGTTCTCACTGATCCTCGGCGTGACCGCGGCGACCGCGCTGACCCGCAGCGAACTGCCGCTGCGCTCGGCGGTCTACGCCCTGGTCCTGGGGCCGCTGATCATCCCGCACATCGTCACCGCGCTGGGGCTGTTCCTGCTCTTCGAGCCCGCCTCGATGCTGGGCAGCCCGCTGGCGATCGCCCTGGGGCACACCGTGATGGCCTCGCCGATCGCGGTGATGATCCTCATCGCGACGCTGCGCGGGATCGACGAACGCCTGGAGGACGCCGCGGCGAGCATGGGAGCGGGCCGCCTGACGATCGCCCGGCGGATCACCTTGCCCCTGGCCGCGCCGGGGATGGTCGCGGCGGCGATCTTCTCCTTCATCACCAGTTTCGATGATTTCTACGTCTCGCAGTTCCTGTCCTCCGTCGGCACCCTGACGCTGCCGGTGCAGATCTACAACTCCTTGATGTTCGACATCGATCCCAGCGTGACCGCGGTCAGCGCGCTGCTGATCGCCTTCGCGATCCTGGCCCTGGTGCTGGTCGGGCTGGTGCGCTGGCTCGGCTCCGGCCGACAGAACGCCCTGCTGTCGGTCGAGACCGCCACGGCCCTCGGCGCTCCAGGCAAGGAGACGCCGTGAACGCCACGCGGACAGCCGAGAGGCACCTGCTGCTCAACATGACCGCGAACGGCTCGCTCGGCGCGGCCGGCGAGAAGTTGTTCGTGGTGACCCATTGCGACGGGCCGTACGTGCACGACTCGGCCGGCCACCGCTACATCGACGGCCTGTCCGGGCTCTACTGCGCCCAGCTCGGCTACGGCTACGCCGAGGAGGTCGCCGAAGCGGCCCGGCAGCAGCTGCGCGAGCTGTCCTACAGCCCCCTGTGGTCGGCCTCCGCGCACCCGGCCGCCCTGAAACTGGCCCGGCGGCTCGCCTGTCTCGCCCCCGACGGGATGGAGCACGCGTTCTTCAGCAGCGGCGGCGCCGAAGCCGTCGAAACCGCCTGGAAGATCGTGCGCCGCTACCACGTGCTGCGCGGCGAGCCCGGCCGGACCAAGGCGCTGGCCAGGCGCGGCGCCTACCACGGGCTCACCCTGGGCGCACTGTCGTTCACCGACGACCCCGGACTCACGGAGCCGTACGGCGCCCCCGCCGTGCCGACCACGTTCGTCGCCAACACCAACCGCGGCCTGCTGCCGGAGCCGCTGGACGACGCCGCGTTCACCGCCTGGCTGCTGGCGGACGCGGAGGCCGCGATCCTGGCGGAAGGCCCGGAGACCGTCGCGATGCTCATCGCGGAGCCGGTGCAGAACCGCGGTGGCTGCATCACCCCGCCCGAGGGCTACTGGGAGGGGCTGCGCCGCCTGGCCGACCGGTACGGCTTCCTGCTCGTCGCCGACGAGGTGATCACGGGGTTCGGCCGGCTCGGCGAGTGGTTCGGCGGCGACCGCTACGGCGCCCGGCCCGACCTCATCACCCTGGCCAAGGGCCTCACCGCCGGATACGCCCCGATGGGCGCCACCATGGTCGGCGCCCGCGTCGCCGAGGTGCTGAACCGGCCCGGCGAGGTGCTCAACCACGGCTACACCTTCTCCGGGCACCCGCTGTGCGCCGCCATCGCGCTGCGCACCATCGAGATCATGGAACGCGACGACGTCCTGGGCAACGTCCGCGCCCACCAGGAGCATCTGGCCAAGCGGATGGTCGCGCTGGGCGCCCTGCCGATCGTGGCCGACGTACGCGGCGCGGGCTATTTCTACGCCGTCGAGCTGGCCGGCGACGGGGAGGACGGCGCGTTCAGCGAGGCCGCGCGGGCCGCGCTCGTCCGCGACCTCATCCCACGCCGGCTGCGCGAGGCCGGCCTGCTGGCCCGCCTCTACGACCGGACCGCCCCCCTGCTGCAGATCGCCCCGCCCCTGATCGCCGACGGCGACCTGCTCGACCGGATCGCCGACATCATCGCCGCCACGCTCGACGAGGCGTCCGAGCGGCTCGTCTCCCCCGAAAGGCAGAATCCATGACCTACACCATCGGCACCCTCAGTTGCGCGCCCGGCGAGCGGGCCCAGGGGCTGATCCAGGTCGGCGTCAGCACCTACGGCGTCGAGCTCGGCATCCCCCTGATCATCGTCAACGGCGCACAGGACGGCCCCGTCCTGTGCGTGGACGCGGGCGTGCACGGCGACGAGTACGACGGCCAGGAGGCCGTCCGCCGCGTCCTCGCCGAGACCGACCCGGCCACACTGCGCGGCACGCTCGTCGGCATTCCCTGCATGAACACCCCTGCCTTCGAGGCGGCCGCCCGCGCCAGCGGCCTCGACCACCTCAATCTCAACCGCATCTTCCCGGGCGACGCGGAGGGCTCCTACTCGCAGCGGCTGGCCGCCACCTTCGTCGAGCAGGTCATCCCGGCCGTCGACGCCCTGGTCGACCTGCACACCGGCGGCGCCTACGGCGAGATCGCCCCGCTCGTCATCCTCCAGGGCGGCTACGAGGACCTCGCGACGGACCTCGCCCTCGCCGCCGGGCACGAGCTGGTCTGGAAGGGCGGCAAGTGGGGCGGTACGGTCCGCCACCCCGCTCTCGCGGCCGGCAAGCCCGCCGTCACCATCGAGGCCGGCGGCGGCACCTACCGCGAGGAGACGGTCACCCAGCACGTGCGCTCGGTCCGCAACGTCATGCGGCACCTCGGCATGATCGACGGCGAGGCGGAGCTGCTCGGCTCGTACACGGAGGTCAGCGGCACCTTCGCCCGCTCGGCCGCCGGCGGCTTCTTCCTCGCCCATGCCGAGCCCGGCGAGGAGTGCAAGCAGGGCGACCTCATCGCCCGGATCGTCGACCACTACGGCGCCCCCCTGGAGGAGGTCCGCGCCCCGCAGGACGGCATCGTGCTGTGGGTGCGCCGCATCCGCACCGTCCGCCCCGGCGACGAGGTCGTCATCTTCGGCGCGATCGAAGGGGAGATCCGGCCGTGACCAGCGGTTCCGTGCGTGAGCTGCTGATCGACGGCAAGACCGTCCCCGCCTGTGACGGGGCGACCTTCACCGTCGTGGACCCGGCTCGCGGCACCCCCATCGCCGAGGTGTCCCACGGCGGCTCCGCCGACATCGACAGCGCGGTCGCCGCCGCGGGCGCCGCGCTCGCCTCCCCCGGCTGGGCGTGCCTGCGGCCCGCCGAGCGGGGTCGGCTGCTCACCCGCATCGCCCAGGAGATCCGCCGCCAGGCCGGCGACCTGGCGCGGCTGGAGAGCCTGGACGTGGGCAAGCCGCTGCGCCAGGCCCGCGCCGACGTCGAGGCGGCGGCCCGCTACTTCGAGTTCTACGCCGGCATCGCCGACAAGCTCGGCGGCGCCACGATTCCGCTCGGCCGGGGTCTGCTCGATTACACCGTCCGTGAGCCGATCGGCGTGTCGGGGCAGATCATCCCGTTCAACTACCCGCTGCAGAACACCGCCCGCGGCGCGGCCCCTGCCCTCGCCGCCGGCTGCACCGTCGTGCTCAAGCCGTCGCCGGAGGCGCCGCTGACGCCGCTGGAGATCGGGCGGATCGCGCTGGAGTGCGGGCTGCCGCCCGGCGTGCTCAACGTGGTGCCCGGCGACGGCGCGACCGGCGCGGCCCTGGCCGGGCATTCCGGCATCGACCAGGTGACGTTCACCGGCTCGGTGCCGACCGGGATCAAGGTCGCGCAGGCGGCCGCCGCGAACGTGGTGCCGTCGGTCGTGGAGCTGGGCGGCAAGTCGCCCGCCATCGTCTTCGCCGACGCCGACTTCGACCAGGCACTCGTCGGAGTGGCGGCCTCGGCGTTCGGCAACGCCGGGCAGACGTGCTCGGCCGGCACCCGCCTGCTGCTGCAGCGCGGCGCGGAGGAGTTCCTCGACCGGCTCGTCGCGCACGCCGCGTCGCTGCGGCTCGGCCCGGGCCTGGACGACCCCGACATGGGGCCGCTGGTGTCGGCGCGGCAACGCGATCGCGTGGAGACGTACCTGGAGCTGGCCCGTCAGGAGGGCGCCACCATCCGCACCGGCGGCGGACGGCCCGCAGACCCGGCGCTCGCCGACGGGTACTTCATCGAGCCGACCGTCCTGACCGGGCTCACCAACGTCGCGCGCTGCGCGCGGGAGGAGATCTTCGGGCCCGTCCTCACGGTCATCGAGTTCGGCGACGCCGAGGAGGCCCTGGACATCGCCAACGACAGCCCGTACGGACTGTCGTCGTACGTGTGGACCCGCGACATGACCACCGCGATGCGGCTGGCCGAAGGCATCCGGGCCGGCCAGGTGTACGTCAACGCCGCCGGCGTCGGCACCGGCGTCGAGCTGCCCTTCGGCGGCTACAAGCACAGCGGGTGGGGCCGCGAGAAGGGCCTGGAGGCGCTGAACGGCTACACCCAGCTCAAGAACGTCTGCCTCGGCTTCGGGTCGCCCCGATGAGTGCCATGCGTTACCGCAGGCTAGGCGCTGACGGCCCGGTCGTGTCCGTGGTGGGCGTCGGCGGCAACAACTTCGGCTCCCGCCTGGACGAGAACGGCACGAGGGCCGTCGTGCACGCCGCCTTGGACGCGGGCATCACCCTGTTCGACACCGCCGACACCTACGGCGCCTACGGCGGCGGCGACGTCGGCGACAGCGAGCGCCTGCTCGGCGCCGCGCTCAAGGGCCACCGCGACGAGGTGGTGCTGGCCACCAAGTTCGGCATGAGCATGGGCGCCGCCTACGACGGGCTCGACCCGCGCGGCGCCCGCCGCTACCTCCGCCACGCCGTGGAGGAGTCGCTGCGCCGGCTCGGCACCGACCGCATCGACCTGTACCAGTACCACGAGCCCGACGGCGTCACTCCGCTCGCCGACACCCTCGAAGCGCTGAGCGAGCTGGTCGCCGAGGGCAAGGTGCGTTACGCCGGATGCTCCAACATGCCCGCCTGGATGCTGGCCGACGCCGCCTGGCAGGCCCGCTGGGACCGGCGCGCGCCGTTCGTCAGCACCCAGGCCCGCTACCACCTGCTCGACCGGAGCGCCGAGCAGGAGCTGGTCCCGGCCTGCGCGGCGTTCGGCGTCGGGCTCCTGCCGTACTACCCGCTCGCCAACGGCCTGCTCAGCGGCAAGTACCGGCGCGGCGAGCCGCCGCCGCCCGGCAGCAGGCTTTCGTGGCGGCACGGCTGGCTCACCGAGCAGGCGCTCGACCGGGTCGAGGCCCTCACCGCCTATGCCGCCGACCGCGGCCTGACCCTGCTCGAGGTCGCCGTCGGCGGCCTGGCCGCGCTGCCCCAGGTCGGCTCCGTCATCTGCGGGGCGATGACCCCGCAGCAGGTCACCGCCAACGCGGCGGCGGCCGGTTGGACTCCCGACGCGGCCGACCTGGCCGCGCTCGATCACATCGTGCCACCCGGCGAACGGGTGGTCTGAACACCATGAGGTTGGACGACATGCGACAGGTAGTCACCTTCGACGCCTACGGAACCCTGATCGACTTCCAGCTCGGCCCCACCACGCTCAAAGTCCTCGCCGACCGGCTGGACCTCGACGGGCTCAACGTGGAGGAGTTCCTCGACGACTTCCGCGTCATGCGCTTCCAGGCCGTGCTGGAGGCCTACCGCCCCTACCACGAGGTGCTGCACTCCAGCCTGCGCAACGCCATGCGCCTGCACGGCCTCGACTACCGCACCTCCGACGGCGACGCCCTGGTCGAGGCGGTGCCCACGTTCGGCCCGTGGCCCGAGGTGCCGGACGCGCTGCGCGCGCTCAAGAGCAAGTACGAGATCGCGATCATCTCCAACACCGACGACGACCTCATCAAGCACAACGTCGCCAACATCGGCGTCGAGTTCGACCACGTCATCACCGCCGAGCAGGCCAGGGCGTACAAGCCGGACCGGCAGGCCTTCGAGCACGCCTTCAAGGTCATGGACGTCGAGCCGTCCCAGGTGATCCACACCGCCCAGGGCTGGGAGTACGACCACATCCCCACCCGCGACCTCGGCCTCGCGCGGCGCGTGTGGATCAACCGCTACCGCCGCCCCGGCAGCTCCGACTACCAGCCCTACGACGAGCTGAACGACCTGTCGGGCCTGCCCGCACTGCTCGGCTGCTGAGAACGGACCCCACGATGAAACAGATCCCGTACTGGCTCGACACCGCTCCCCCGCTGCCCGACCGCTCCGGCAGGCCGCTGCCGGACCAGGCCGACGTGGTGGTCATCGGCGGCGGGCTGACCGGCCTGTCCACCGCCCTGCACACCGCCCGCAAGGGCGCCCGGGTCGTCCTCGTCGAGAAGGACAAGGTCGGCTCGGGCGCCTCCGGGCGCAACGGCAGCATGTGCACCCAGGGCATCACCATCACCACCGGCCAGGCACGCGAACGCTACGGCCAGGAGCGCGCCCGCGAGCTGTACGACTCCTTCCGCCACGCCGTCGACCTCGTCGAGGAGCTGACGCTCAAGGAAGGCATCGACTGCGACTTCCGCCGCTCCGGCCGCCTGGGTGTCGCCTTCAAACCGGCCCACTTCGAGCAGATGCGTGCCAAGCAACGCGATCTCGCCGAGAACTTCGGCCACGAGACGACCCTCATCGGCCCCGGCGAGCTGCGCACCGAGCTGGGCTCCGACTACTACCACGGCGCGCTGCTCGACCCGCTCAGCGCGGGCCTGCACGTCGGCAAGTTCGTGCACGGCCTGGCCGCGGCCGCCGAGCGCGCCGGCGCCGAGATCCACGAGCGCAACGCCGCAACCGCGCTGCGGCGCACGCCCGGTGGCGGCTTCGAGGTGGAGACGCTGAACGGGCTCATCCGCGCCAGGCAGGTCGTCACGGCCACGGACGCCTACAGCGACGGCGCGCTGCCGTGGCTGCGCAAGCGGCTCATCTGCGTCGGCAGCTTCATCATCGTCACCGAGCCGCTGGGCGAGGAGCTGGCCCGCGAGATCATCCCCAACGCGCGCCTGGTGGTCGACTCCAAGAACATCGGCCACTACATCCGGCTCACACCGGACAACCGCCTCGCCTTCGGCGGCCGGGCCCGCTTCGCCCCGTCCAACCCGGCCTCCGACCGCAAGAGCGGCGCGGTGCTCAAACGGGAGATGGCCGAGATCTTCCCCCAGCTCGCCAACGTCCAGATCGACTACGTGTGGGGCGGCAGCGTCGGCTTCAGCTACGACCGCATCCCGCACGCCGGAGAGAACAACGGCCTGTACTACTCCGGCGGCTACTGCGGCCATGGCGTGCAGATGGCAACGTACATGGGCCGCGCGCTCGCCGAAATGATGGACGGCCGTCCCGAGGCCAACCCGTGGCGCGGGCTCGGCTTCCCCAAGGTGCCCGTGCCGTTCTACAACGGCACCGCCTGGTTCCTGCCGTTCGCCGGCGCCTACTACAAGGCCAAGGACCGCTTCAGCTGACCCGTGCCGACGAGTTACCGGGAGCCCTGACGGCCGTAACGGGGCTCCCGGGCCGATACGGTCCGGGCACGGCCTCGACGGCTGGCCCGGCTACGACGTCCAAGGCCGCCCGCTGCACGCGACGGCGGTGCTATGGGAGCCGCGCTTCGAATGTTGAGCGCCCAGTCGGAACTGCGCGCCTCAGTGGTCGTCCCAATGCCCTTCATGCGAGGCGTGACGGTGTCCATCATGGACGTAGTCGACGTGGTCCTCGTGCGGGACAGCCACGTGCCCGCACTCCGGCCCGTGCTGGTGATCATGGCCCTCATGCGTGGCGTGTGACTTCGGCTCGCACTCGTCCACGTGATCGTCGTGGATGCGGTGCAGGCAACCGTCGTGGACGTAGTCGACGTGATCGTCATGCGGAACGGCCACGTGCCCGCAGCCGGGTCCATGCTCGTGAGTGTGATCGGCGTGCTGACGGTGTTCGGCAGTCACTGACATGTCGAGACTCCCTAGCGGTTCGTCACCGAAGATCCCTTATAGGGGTTGCTCTGCCACATTTCAGGTTATGCCCTAAAGCGCGTTATTGGCGGATTCATACTCGGCAACCCGGCCAACGCGCCGATCATGCCAAGCCATCAGACCTCATAGCCCTCCCTGTCAAAATGGACAGAGGCATCAAACAGGCATGAAACTCTGTGCTGAGGGTGGGGAAGGAGACATCCCTTCGCGGGAGCGAGCAAGCCGGATCCGGAGATCCCTGACCCTCAGGTACGCGAACGAGGGCGTCCACGTGCTACGGCCGCGCTGCCGCCATCCGCGACCGGCGAGCCGCTGTCTTGACCGCCGCTCAGAACACCCACCCCGAGCGGTTCGCCGGCCGCGGCACTCCCCTCCCGCCTGACCTGCCCGGCCCGGCGTGGATCGACAAGCCCGCCAACACCGCCCAGGAGGTCACCACAGTGAACTCGACACAGAATTAATTCAGCTCAGCTGCCTTGATCAAATTGACAGGCTCCGCCGGGCTTCAACCATGGCGGACCCACGTGACGGTTGATCGAGCCTGGTGAGGCGATCAGCTGGCGCTTTCGAGAGCCGCCTCACCCCCCCGCCAGCCCTCTGACCACTTCAACAACCAAGATTGCAGCGGACCGCACACGCGCCCTGGCCGCTGTAGTGTCTAAGTCGACATAGGTCGACGACGACAAGGTGCAGTCGATGGCGTTGAGAATGACGAGCACCACCCGCGCGGTGCTCCAGGTCCTCCAGGCTGCTGCCAGCCGCGGGGAATCAACCTACGGCCTGGAAATTTGCCGGGAGACTCAGCTGGGGTCCGGGACCGTCTATCCGATCCTCACCAAGTTCGAGCGTCTCGGCCTGGTGCGCACCTACTGGGAAGACGATTCAACCGAGGCTCGGGGCCCCCGCCGTCGCATGTACGAGCTAACGGCTGAGGGAGCCAAAGAAGCTGAGCGTGCGGCGCAGCGGGCTGCGCCCGTTACCCATCGACTGGGCTGGGTCCGATGAGCAACCGGAATGTGTCGCTGGACAACAACCTGGACACATACCACCGCGGCGTGAGAGCCCTCATGGCCGACCTGACTCGCATGGCCAACGCCCGATGGGATCCTGCGCTTGACTCGACGTGGCGTTTCCTGGTGGATCTGCAAGGGCAGATGATCGTCTTAAGCGACGGTGGGGATCGGAATCTTTCTGTCGACCTCACTGACGACGCGGTTCAGGTTTTCCTGAAGCATCCGCAGCTCCTCAGACGACCTCATCCACGCGAGCCGGTCCCCCTGTACATTCCTGTGGACATACGGGCGCATGTTGTGGGATCTCGTCTTCGATTCAATCGTCGTTCGGGGGTTGTTGAGCGACTACTTACCGTGGGCTCAGCGTTGGCCGTGGAGCCCGAGCGGGATGATCAGTGGCGTTACGAGCTCCGGGAGATCGCTGCCACGGGTACTCGAGCCGGAGTCGTCCGCTTCGCGGTAGGCATTCTCTACGCTGGCATACATTCGCGCGTCACATGGACGGCATCGCGAGCGGTCACCCCCCTCGTCGCCGGTCTGTGCTGGGCACTACGGTCAAACCTCCGCACCTGGGGAAGCCTCTCAGCCCTGCTGCTGTGGGCTGGGGTCGAGACCAGGAACGACACCGGGCTCGGTGCTGCGATTCTTGTGGTGTTGTCCGCCTTCGGCGCGCTCGTGTGGCTTGTCGATACCCTCCGGAAGCGATTCGACGCTCACCCACCACGCCACCGCAACCCATCAGAATGATCATCGCGCCTTCACAGGAACGCCCGACGCGCCCGGATCTGCAGTCCGCTCGCGGCCGTCGTGTTGGTCGCCGAGCTGGTGACGGTGACGGCTCAGCTGTGGGTGTCCAGGCTGGCGATGGTCGGGGTGAGCAGTAGCCGGCGGGCCGCCGAGCCGGGCCCGGTGGCCCCGAGGTTGCCGGTCACGTCGGCGCCGTCGTCCACGTTCCCACGTGTCGGTCGTGACCTGGGCGGCGCGCTGGGCTGTGCGAAAAAGCTAAGAGCATGTCCCAGTTGGTGAGTTTCTTGTAGCAGGTGATGGCGGCTGCAAGGGCGGGGAATGCAGCTAACGTTAACAGGTGGCCGTGGCGCTCGTATCGGAGTGTGAGGCGGCGGTATCCGCCGAGCGAGGCGATGGTGCGCTCCCCAGGCCGAGCCCAACCGCCTGACCGGCCAGCTACGGCGCTACGGGTAACGGTCCGGCTGAGCCTCGCGGCTTCGTCTCGCCCCGTAGTCACTCAGTTAGTCAGTCAGCGATGCGAAGAGGCATCACGCAAGACCCAGGATGAGGGCGTGCAGGCCCGTACGGGCTAAAACCGCTTGCCCAGCATTGGCGGGCTCAGAGATCGTGGTGTTCATGATGCTCTGACGGACAGCACCCCTCTACACCGAAATGCCACGGCGTCGGCTCGCGCCGTGATGCCGCCCACCCATACCTGTTCAGCGAAGAGAGCGTCTTTGTCTCAGCAAGACTTCCGGCAGGAGTCCCCGCCGCCGTCCACCCCGGCCATGGGGCCGGCCACCGTCACCGTGTTCGCCTCCCCCACGAGCTGGATCGAGTCCGATGCCGTCGCGCAGTGCCACCAGGTGGCCGCCCTCGAAGGCATGATGCACGTCGCCGCCATGCCGGATCTGCACCCCGGCAAGGGCGCCCCCATCGGCGCCGCCATGGCGTCAACGGTCTTGTACCCGTTCCTGGTGGGCTCCGACATCGGTTGCGGCATCGCCGTGTTCCCCGTCAAGCTCAAGCGCGCCGTACCCGAGAAGCTCGCCGCCCGGTTCCCCGATCTCGATCGCGCGCTGGATCCCGAGCAGGATGCCGACGACCCCGCCTGGGCCGTGGTGAAGGGCGATATTCCCGCCGGTCACGTCGAGGGTCTCGGGACGGTCGGCCGGGGCAATCACTTCGTCGAGCTGGCAAGAATCGGGACCGTCTTCGAGCCGGGCCACGCGAGCCGTCTCGGGCTCGCCACCGGTGACCTGGTGCTCATCGTCCACAGCGGTTCACGAGGGCTGGGCGAACGGATCCTGCGGGCGCACACCGAGGTCCACGGCGCGGGTCCCGCCCCTGATCCCGGTGCCTACCTGGCGATGCATGACGACGCCGTACGCTGGGGTTCGCTCAACCGGCGGCTGCTGGCCGCCCGGGTCGCCCATGCCCTGGGGTTCGAGCCCACCGAGCCGATCGTCGACCAGTGCCACAACCTGGTCGAGATCCGCGACGGGATCTACCTGCACCGCAAGGGGGCGGCGCCGGGTGACGGCCGCGACGTGCTCATCGCAGGTACGCGCGGCACCCCTTCCTACCTCGTGGCCGCCCACGCCGGGCCGGACGCCGGCCATTCCGTGGCACACGGCGCGGGCCGCAAGATGTCGCGTGCGGACGCCCTGCGCCGGGGGCGGGCCAAGCACACGGTCGAGGAACTGCGCCGTACACCGATGGGGTCGCTGGTGGTGTGCGGCGACCGCCAGTTGCTCTTCGAGGAGGCGCCAACGGCGTACAAGCGCATCGAGCGAGTGATCGCCGACCTCGTCGAGCATGACCTGGCCACGCCCGTGACCACCACGATCCCTCTCGTCACCTACAAGACGCCCGACCTCGGATCCACGCCCCATGGCCGCCGTAAGCGAGGGCGGTCGTGAGCGTCCACCTGCTTCTGTCGGCCGGGCGCGGCCCGCAGGAGTGTGCCTGGGCATTGGCCCAGCTGCTGCGCCGCCTGGAAGCCGACGCCACCCGGCAGGACCTGGAGACCCATCGGGCCCATACCGTTTCCGGTGACAGGCCCGGCACCTACCGATCGGTCCTCATCCGAATCACAGGTGACGGCGCCGAGGCGTTCGCCGCCTCGTGGACCGGAACCCTGTGCTGGCAGGCCCCCAGCCCATACCGGGCCAACACCAGCCGAAAGAACTGGTACGTCATCGCCCGGCCGTGCCAGGCCGACACCCCCCGCACGACGTTCACGGAAGCAGACGTCGACATCGTCGCCTGCCGCACCGGCGGTCCCGGCGGTCAACATCGGAACAAGGCCAGCACGGCCGTACGGGCGACCCATCGGCCCACGGGGATTGTCGTCGTGGTCGACACCGAGCGGCAATTCAGCCTCAACCGCGGCATCGCCATGCGGCTGCTGCGACAGCGCATAGAGCACGGCGACGAGGCGGCGGAGCGCGCCGTCAGCACCGCCCGCTGGCGCATCCACGATGAGCTCGTACGCGGCAACCCCACCCGCGTCGAACGCCCGGTTCGGTCTCCACACTGACGCGAGAATCGGACCGCCACCAGGCGCGCGACCCGGCCGGCCGGTGGACGTCCGGACGATGATCCGCAAATGGCGGGAGTCCACGCGCCCTTGGCTCACGACGACTGAACCGTCAGCAGGAGAGGTTGCCGCCCGGGCTCACGCCGAGAATCTGGGTGAACCTCTGGTAGGCGTTCACCCGGCTCTGAACCTGGCCCGGGTTCGCGCCACAGCATTCCAAGCTGCCGTTGATGCTGCGGATCGTCTCGCCGAACCCACGGCTGTTGACCATGGCGTTGTGCGCGGTCATGGTTCCCGGGCCGTTCTGGGTCATCCAGCACCACAGCGCGGTCTTCCACGCGACCGCCGGAGTCCCGTTCCACCTTCCACGGGTCGGTCAGCAAATTGATGCCTAGGGTGTCACCCGCCGCCTTGTAGTTGAACTTCCAGCTCAACTGGATCGGCCCGCGGCCGTAGTAGGCGGCCTGTCCCGCGGGGCGGCCGTAGGGTTGGCCGACATCGCAGTAGTGCGGGTAGTCGGCGGTGTTCCGCTCGACGATGTGGACCAGCCCGACCGTCTCGTGGTTGACGTTGGCCAGGAAGGCGGCGGCCTCCTGCTTCTTGATCGTGTCGCTGCCGGTGGGAGATCACCGGGTCGTAGCCGGGGTTCCCGTGTACGGCGATGTAGTACTTGCCGTCCATATATCGGACGATGCTGCCCACCGCGTACCACTGACCGGCCACCCAGTTCAGGTGGTTGCAGGACGGGGCAGGTGTCCCGCCCCGCCTCCACAGGTGCCCTGATCGGCCCAGACGCCGGCGTTGCCGGGGGTTTCGCTCTGCGTCCACCACTTGGCCGACCAGTTATGCCCGTGGTAAGAGACCACGGCGCCGCCCTGGTAGGCGGTGGAGGCGTTCCATGCCGTCGCGCAGGCTGCCGCTGAGGCCGACGACATGAGGAGGATGACTAAGATCGAGTCCGCGGCGAGCAGCGCGGCGGCCAGCGACATGAGGCTGCGTCGCGCCCGACACCGCTGCGGCTGCCCGCGCAGGGCGTGTCCGCGAAGGGCCTGGTCGATCTCGGGTCGGACGAGCAGCACGAATCTGGCGTGAGTCGGGCGCGGAACATGCCAGCGACATACCTGCCTAAATCGCTAGACTTCCGAATCTTCGTTGACGACGGGAGCGCTCGCTTGAGGCTGGAGATCAGGTGCCTTGGCCCCTGGGAGGTCAAGGCTGACGGCGTCTCGGTCAAGATCGTCGGGCTGCGGCGGATCGGGGTGCTGGCCCGGCTCGCCATGACCGCGGGGCAGGCTGTGCCCACCGATCGGCTTCTCGCCGACGTGTGGGCGCACAGTTCGGTCGCGACCGCGGCCAAGCAGCTGCACATCGTGGTGTCGAAGCTCCGGGAGACGCTCGCCTCCCACGGCGGTGCGGAGATCATCGAGACCGTGCCCGGAGGTTACCGGCTCGCGGTCGAGCGTGACCACGTGGATGCCCACGCCTTCACCCTCCTGTCCGGAAGGGCACGCGACGCCCGCGCCGAGGGTGCCATGGAGACTGCTGACGCGCTGTTCCGCCGGGCGCTCGGGCTGTGGCGAGGCCCGGCGCTGGCCGAGGTGGACGCGCCCTGGGCCAGGGTCGAGGCCGACCGGCTGGAGGAGGAGCGGCTGGCCGTGCTGGAGGACCACGCTGAGTTGCGCCTGTCCGCCGGTGACCATCGCGCCGTGGCCGGCGAGCTCGCCGTGCACGTCAGAGCGCACCCGCTGCGGGAGCGGCCCGCCGCCCAGCTGATGCTCGCCTTGTACCGCGACGCGCGGGTGCCGGAGGCGCTCGAGGTCTACCAGCGACTGCGCCGGGTCATGGTCGAGGAACTGGGCATCGAACCCGGCTCCGAACTGCGCCGCCTCCACCAGGCCGTCCTCGTCAAGGATCCCGTGCTCGACCTGGTGCCACGGCGGCAGACTACGCTGGCCGGACACGTCGCGCCGGCCGAGCTCCCCCCCGATACCTGGGCGTTCACGGCGCGGGCGGCCGAGATCGAGCGGCTGCGTGCCGATCTGGTGAGCGGCGCCGCGGTCACCGTGATCGACGGGCCTGGCGGCATCGGCAAGTCCGCGCTGGCCGTCCATGTCGCCCATGCCGTCGCCGGGCGCTTCGGCGACGGCGTCATCTACGTCAACCTGCACGGTTCCACCGCCGGGCTCACCCCGCTGGCACCCATCGAAGCGCTTCGCCACCTGCTGCGCTCCCTGGGATTGGACGGCGTCGCCGTACCCACGGACACCGAGGAGGCCGCCGCCCGCTACCGCTCGCTCACCGCCACGGACAACCTGCTGGTGATCCTCGACAACGCACGCGACGTACGTCAGGTACGCCCGCTCATCCCGGCCGGACCGGGCTGTCGCGTCCTGATCACCAGCCGCGATCCGCTGGCCACCCTGAACAACGCCCGGCACCTCCACCTCGGCGGGCTCGACGACACCAATGCGGCCACGCTGCTCGCCCGGGTCGTCGGATCCGACCGCGTGAACGCCGAGCCGCGGGCGGCGGAGGAGATCGTACGGCTCTGCGGCGGTTTCCCGCTCGCCCTGCGCATCGCGGGGGCCCGTCTGGTCGCCCGTCCCGAATGGTCGCTCTCCGAGCTGGCGGTACGGCTCGCCGATGCCACCAGACGGCTCGACCTGCTGGAGTACGCCGATCTGGCCGTACGCGCCAGCATCGCGGTCAGCCACCAGCAGTTGCGCGAGGACCCAGCCGGACAGGACGCGGCGCGGTTGCTCTCCCTGCTCGGGCTGCTGGACTTGCCCACGCACACGCCGGCCACCACGGCCGCGCTGGCCGACTGGACCGAGCACCGCACCGAGACCGCCCTGGAGCACCTGATGGACGCCCGCCTGCTCGAACCCGCGGGGCCGGGCCGCTACCAGTTCCACGACCTCGTCCGGCTGTACGCGCGGGAGCAGGACGTCCCGGCCGAGGAGCGGGCGAGTGCGGTCGGTCGTGTGCTGCACCACTATCTGGCCACCTCGCAACGGGCCGCTGTCGTGGTGAACGGCCGCAACACGAAGGGCGCCGTGTTCGAAGCCGACCAGGCCGGGGAGGAGCTCGCCACCCTGGAGGCCGCCAACGACTGGCTCGACCGCGAGCGGGACAACCTGCTGGCCGCGGTACGGCAGGCGGCGCGGGAAGACGATCGCTCGGCAGCGGGACTCGCCGACGCGATCCTGTGGATGTTCAACCGCCGAGGATGGTTCGCTGAGCTCGTCGGGGTGAGCGAGGAGGCGCTGCGGCTGGCCAGGGAGGAGGAGGACTGGGCGACCCAGGCCCTCCTGCTGCAGGGGCTCGCCCACGTCCACCAGCAGCTCGGGCGCTTTCAGGAGTCGGTGTCCTGCATGGAGGACGGCCTGGACTGCTGGGACCGGGCAGGGCTGCCAGACCGGAAGGCGGGGATCCTCAACGACTTCGGCGTCACGTACACCGTGATGAACCGCTATGACGACGCGCTCACCGCTCTGGAAAGTGCCCTCGTCATCACCGAACGGACGGGGCGCAGGGACCATGGGGCCTACATTCGCAACAACCGGGCGCAGGTCTATTACCGCCAGGGGAGATGCGGAGAAGCCGTGGAGGAGGCACGTCGTGCTCTGGCGATGGTGGAGGAGCACGGCGACGCCGGCGTCCTCGGCCTCTTCCACGACACCCTCGCCGACGCCTTGCGGGCCCACGGCCTGCTCCAGGAGGCAGTCGAGGAGTACAAGCAAGCGATCAAACTCGGGCGCGAGGCCGGATTCACCATGGGCACCGCTGTGTCCCATTGGTGGCTCGGCCACGCCCTGCACGACCTGGGTCGGCACGAGCAGGCCAGGGAGTCCTGGCGGGAGTCGCTGGAACTCCTGCGCGAAGCCCGTCTCCTCGCCCCCGTCGAGGTGGCGCGCTACCTCGCACAACCGGTCCCGGACACGCCGGAACCGATCAGGAATCAGCTGTGACTATCCGAACAGCATGACCGCGGCGTAAAACTCGTACGCCACGGTCTTGCAGGCCGCTCCACACCCTTCTTGAACGTCTTCCGGCTGCTCGCGCCCGAGAGTCTCTTGACGTTTCTTTAACCGAAGTCGTGCCGGCTGCACGGACTCATGAAGATGAGCTTCCAGGAGTCGGCGTTCTTTATTTCCCTGGGCACCGAGCAGCCGTTGGGACTCCAGTCGAATTTGCAGGCCTTGCGCGTGGTGCGCAACGGTCGGTCGCCGGTCGCTCGATCGCCGCGCAGGTGCCGCCCGGCGGCCGGTTTATCTGCTTCCGTCACGGCGAGGTGCATGCGCTCCCCGCCGACCTGCCAGGCGCCACCTCGGCGCGGGCCAGGAGCCACATCCGGGCATAAGGCGCAATCTGCACAAATCAAACGCCCTCCGAAGCGCCCGACCCGCACCCCTTCCGATCCCCAACCAATTTCCAGCCTCATTTGGCCAAGCTTGGTGTCATTCGCAACCAAGCGGAGGGAGGACCACCTCCGGGTGACGATACGGCCCGCAAGGTTTGCGCAGGCAAATGCACCATTTGGTCCACACCTTGAAAGGGGTAACGCGATGAAGAACATCACCATGCCCAGGCCCGTTGCCGTTCACTCCCTCGCTTACCACTCCGAGCGTGGAGAAGAGACGATCAACCGAACCCACGTCGATTCTTACACGGCCTTTCCAGCGGAAGGCGCGGAGCTCATCCGCGAGCTGGCCGCCGGCGCCACGCCCTTCCAGACGGCGAAATGGTACGGAACGACGTATGGCACGGACGTCGACATGTCCGATTTCCTCGACCGCCCCGGGGACCCGACTCAGGCGCGGCACCCGGTCCGTCGCCAGGGCCTGGGCCGGGCGGTGTGCTCGCCGTTCGCATGATTGGGCCATGCGCTGCTGTTGGTGCTTTGGGTCGGCGTGATGGCGCGCCCCCTCGACCTTGTACCCCGCTACCAAAACCTTCCGTTCACCGACTACCACACGCTAGCCGCCCTGACCCTGTTCTTCGGTCAGATCCCCGCGCTGTTCATCCATGAGGGCTTCCACGCCCTCGCCGGACGCCGCCTCGGCCTGCGCACACGCCTGTCCGTGGCCCGACGGCTCTCTTTCGGAGGTCCTCACCACCACATGAGGGGCACGTCGCAGACCCGGGACCTCCTACCGCAGCGCGGACTACGGCGAGAACGGGTAGAAGCATGTCAACCCCGCTCCGGGGCCGATCAAGCCCCCATTTCAAGCCGCCTGCTTGCACTCGACCCGCTGACGCGACACCAGGAGCCGCCCCCAGGCATAAGCTCCTGGGGGCGGCCTCTTATGTACTCGCCCAGACCTGGCCGCCGAGGGCCGGGTCGTGGGTCAGGATGGCGTGTTCGAGGCGCCGGAGGGTGGGGCTCGGGTCGAGGCCGAGCTCGTCGGCGAGCACCCTGCGTCCCTCTCGGCCGACCTCGAGTGCCTCGACGCTCCGGCCCATCGCATACAGCGCGCGCATGAGCCCGGCCCGGAGCCGTTCCCGGAACGGATGGTCGGCGACGATCCCGTGCAACTCGCCGACGATCGAGGCGGGCCGCCCCCTGGCCAGCTCGGCGTCGGCCCATTCCTCGGCGGCCGTGAGCCGGAGCTCGGTGAGCCGGAAGGCCTCCGCCTGTGTCGGCCCGAGGTGCTCCTGGCCTTCGTACGGGACGCCCCGCCACATCGCCAGTGCCGCGCGGATGGCCGCCGTCCCCTCTTCAGCCAGGCCGGCGGCAATAGCCGCGCGCCCTGACTCGGCCCGGGAAGTGAAGGATTCGGCGTCGAGCTCGCCAGGGCCCACGGAAAGGACGTAACCGGGTCGCCGGGACTCCAGCCTGGCGGCTCCCAGCGCCTTGCGCAGATGGTGGACGTAGCCCTGCAACGTCTTGGTGGCCGTGCGCGGCGGCGTGCACGGCCACAGCGCGTCGATCAGCCGGTCGGCCGAGACGGTCTGGTTGGGGTTGCAGAGCAGCACCGCCAGCAGATCGCGAATCTTGGGCGGCAGCGGAAGGGCTCCATCCCCCGTGTGGATCTCCAAGCGTCCCAGTACGTGAAATCTCATGATCTGCCCCCTCTTGTCGTGCCGGAGATCTAAGGTCTAAGGCGGCCCAGGGATGTCCGAAAGCAGCCGTCCGTGGGTTCAGGACAACGCGGCGAAGACTCCGGACAACAAGAGGTGCACATTGGGGCGGCCCGAGCAGCCGGTGGATCCGCTGGCCGGTCCCGTCGAAAGACTCGCCTGGGAATTGCGCCGGCTCAGGGACGAGGCCGGGCGGCCGAGCTACCGCGTACTCGAGCAGCGCGCGCATTTCTCGCGGAGCACCCTCGCCGAGGCGGCCACCGGGACGCGGCTGCCCACTCTTGAGGCGACACTGGCGTACGCCGTCGCCTGCGGTGGCGACCGCGCCGAATGGGAGCGGAAGTGGCATCTGGCCGCGGCCGAACTCGAACGGTCGCAGCGCCGTTGCCCTTACCCCGGCCTGCTTCCGCTGGACGTCGACGCCGCCGACCTGTTCTTCGGCCGGGACGACCTTCTCGAGGTCCTGCTGAAGGCCGTGCAGCAGGGACCGCTGACGGTGGTCCGCGGGGCCAGCGGCAGCGGCAAATCCTCGTTGCTGCGGGCCGGGCTGGCGGCGCGGCTGACCGCCGACGGAACCACCGTCACGCTGCTCACTCCGGGTGCGCACCCGCTGTCCCGGTTGCACGCCGCCGACGCTGACGGCTGCGACGTGGTGATCGTCGATCAGTTCGAGGAGACGTTCACGCTCTGCGCCGACGAGCGGGAACGCGCCGGTTTCCTGGACGCACTGAGCGAGCTCGTCCGCGGTCAGGACGGCCCGGCGCTGGTGATCGGGATCCGCACCGACTTCTACGAGCGCTGCATGTCGCATCCCGGTCTGACCGCAGCCCTCCTCGACAGCGTTCACCTGCCCGTCGGGCCCATGTCCGAGCAGGACCTGCGCGCCATCATCACCGAACCCGCCGGCCGGGCGGGGCTGAGCGTGGACCCGGATCTGGTGGTCACCGTGGTGGCCGAGGCCGCCGAGCAGACGGGGGCGCTCCCGATGGTCGCGCACGCGCTGCGCGAAACGTGGAGCAGGCAGCAGGGAGACACGCTGACGCTGGCGGACTACCGGGCTGCGGGTGGCGTGTCCGGCGCGATCGCGCGGACCGCTGAGCACCTGTACGCCGATCTGGAAGCCGACCAGCAGCAGTTGCTCCGCGCCGTGCTGCTGCGGCTCGTCGCCCTGGGCTCGGGCAGCTCCGACACCCGCCGCGGTCTCGACCGGGACGAGCTCGCCGGCATCGGACCCGCCGGCGAACTGGACGCGGTCCTCGACCGGCTCGCCGCCGCCAGGCTCATCGTCGTGGACCAGAACCTGGTCGACATCGCGCATGAAGCGCTCCTCACCGGCTGGCCCCGGCTGCGGGAATGGCTCACCGCCGACCGCGAGACCCTTCTGCGGCACCAGCGGCTCACGTCTGACGCGGCCGAGTGGGACCGCAACGGGCGCGGCGAGGACTACCTGTACCGCGGCACTCGCCTCGCCCTCTGGGACGGCGAGGCGAGCTTCGTACCGCTGAACGAGCTGGAGCGGACCTTCCTGGCGGCCTGCCGCTCGAGCGCGGCCGAGCGCGACCGTGCCCGCCGCCGGACCCGTCTCGCCTTCGGCGGGCTGCCGGTCGCCGCCGCCGCGGTCATCGTGCTGGCCGCGCTCGTCCTGGTCCAGGTAGGCAACAGGGACGTCGAGCGCGACCGTGCCGCCTCGGTACGGCTGGCCGCCGAAGCGCGCCGCCAGCTCCAGCAAGATCCGGAACTGGCGTTGCTGTTGGCGATCGAAGCGTACGAGGTGGAGCCCACCCCGGAGGCCGACCTCGTGCTCCGCCAGGCCAGCGCGGACTCCCGGCTGCGAGGCTCCACCCCGGTTGGCCTGCGCAGGGTCACAGGAACGACGGCCACTCCGGATGGCCGGAAGATCGCGATCTGGGGCGCCGGGTCGGGCCCGGCGGGCCTGGAGATCTGGAGCCTGGACGGTACCGCGCCGCGCCGGGCCGGCCATGCGCTCCAGGCGGATCGGACGGACGGCATCCAGAGCGCCGCGTTCAGCGAAGACGGCCGGCAGCTGGTCACCGGAGACTCCGGAGGAGAACTGGTGCTGTGGGACCTGGCGTCAAGCGGTCCGCCCGTGGTTCTGGGGACCGTTGACGGTGGCGTCCACGGCGTCAGCGTCAGCCGGGACGGTAGGGTGGCGAGCGCGCACAGCGACGGCGTGCGCATCTGGAAGCCGGGACGCTCCGAGCCCGTCAAACTCAGTGTCCCCGGCCGCGCGGTCAGGAGCGTCTCGTTCAGCCCCAGCGGCCGGCTGCTCGCCACCGGGGGCAACGGATCGCCGCTGCGACTGTGGGACATGACCCGGGACCGGCCCGTTCTGCAGCGCGCGGCCGCGCGCGGCGAGCCGGAGCAGGTGGCCGTCAGCCCGCGCGGACCATGGGTCGCGACCGTCGAAGGCGACGTTCCCCGTGTCTGGGACGCGACGGAGGAGCCGGCTGGCGACTGGATCCCGCAGATCGAGCTGGCCGGCCACGCCCCGAAGCTGAACGGCCTGGTGTTCACAGCGGCCGGGGATCGCATGGCGACCTACGGCGCCGACGGCGTGATCCGCGTCTGGACGACGGGCAGCGACGCCGACCCGCTGGTGTTGCGCAGCCCGAAGGGGAACCCGCGCGGGGCGGCGTTCACCCCGGACGGGAAGTCATTGGTCAGCGTCGATGCGGACGGCTCCCTGCGGACGTGGGACATCACGGCGGGCGACCCGTCACCGAGCGAGGGCAGGCCCGTGGCGCTCAGCGCTGACACGAGCACGGTGGCGGTCAGCGCGGGGCCGGATTCACTCATCAGCCCGCGGGACGTCCGCATCAAGATATGGCGCGGCACGACCCCGGCCGAGGTGCGCGGCCCGCGTGATGCCGGCTACCTCGTCGCGCTGAGCCCGGACGGCCGGCGGATGGCGGGCATCGGCCGGGCCGGGACCCTGAGCCTGTGGGACCTCACCACCGCCGGCGCGCCAGTCACCACACCCGCGCCCTTCCGCGGCCTCCCAGCCGGCCTAGCGTTCAGCGCCGACGGAAAGCGGATCGTGGCGGGCGCCTTCGACACCGAACCGCAGGTGTGGCAGATCTCCCCGTCCGGCGGGCTGACAGCGGTCACCGGCTGGCAGGCCCGGCCCACGGGCCGCGCCGACGGCGACGTGGCACTCAGCCCGGACGGCATGAAGCTGGCCGACGCCCGTGACGACCACACCGTCGTCGTGTGGGACCTGACCGACAAGAGCGAGCCGAAGATTCTTCGCGGCCATGTGGAGGACATCACGGGCCTCGCCTTCAGCCCAGACGGGCTGCGGCTGGCCGCCGCGGCCGCGGACGGCGCCATCCGGCTCTGGGACATCGGCGGCCAGGGCGAGCCCGCGGCCGTGCTGCACGGCGCCGAGAACACCGTCCGTAAGGTGAGGTTCAGCCCTGACGGCACCTGGCTGGTCACCAACGAACCCGCGGGCCACCTGCGGCTCTGGCGGGCGACAGGCGGCGGCGAACCGCTGGAGTTGACCGGCTGGGGCGCGACCGGCGGTCTCGCGGCGTTCAGCCCCGACGGTACGCGGATCGTCAGGGGGTTGAGCCCGCAGATCTTCCTCGGTCGCGCGCTGGTGACCGGTCTGGGCGGCAGCCTCGTCCGGACCCGCGCCTGCGAGGTGTGCGGGCCGGCCGGAACGGTGCTCGAACTGGCCAGATCGCGCCGTACCCGCGAGCTGACCGCGGAAGAACGCCGCAGCCATCTCGGCCCGAACTCCTGACCTTCATCGTTGCCCCGGGCCGCGCGAGTCCAGCGTGGCGGTCCGTCGCATACGACGAAGTGGACGTGGACCGTACGGCGCCAGACCACCGCGCCGCTCGCGCAGCGGTGGCAGCGTCGCCCCGGCGACGCCGTGTCGACCAGGAGCCGGCCAGGCTGTTCACCGGTCCGCGTGGTGGCCGGATCACCACGGCCATTCTGAGGGACGCCACGCATGGGGACGATGTCGTCACAAGCCTCGGCTTCGAGCACCTCCGCCGCCATGATCTACGCCACACCGGCCTGATCTGGATGGCCGACGCGGGCGTGCCGGTGCACGTACTCGCAAGATCGCCGGCCACGGATCCCTGAGCACCACTCAGAGATACCTGCACCCCGATGCTCGGTCCATCGCCGCTGCGGGGGCTGCGCTCAGCAACCATCTCACCAACGGCCGGTACCCGAATGGTCCCCAGCTGAAGATCGCCTAGAGACGGCAACCCCGCGAATGCCGCAACGAAAAAGGCCGGTCCACCTGGGCTTTCACCCAAGTCGACCGGCCTTGCGTGACCGTCGGGACGACAGGATTTGAACCTGCGACCCCTTGCCCCCACGACATGGGCTCAGGCGTTTTCGCAGATCAAAAGCAACTCCTGGCGACTGCGTCGTGTGACTCGACCTGCGCACTGTTCGGGCACGCGTACATCGTGTGGTCCCGAGGCAAATCAGCAACCAATGGCGGCCCCCGCCGCCGGTCCCGTCGGGTGAAGGTCTAGGGCGCGGAATCCAGGGCAGTTCGCCGGTTTTGGTGAACTCTTTGGAGAAGTCATGACTGAAGCCGATACCAAAGCCGTGGCGCGACAGGCGGCGGACAGCCCGGCCATGGACAAGCTGGCGCGAGTCGGGCTGGTTTGCCGCGGCTTGCTGTACGGGCTGATCGGGGTGCTGGCGGTGCAGGTCGCGTTCGGGAGCGACCGGCGTGAGGCCGACAAGAGCGGGGCGATCAGCGCGGTCGCGGGGCTGCCGTTCGGGGCCGTGATCTTATGGGTCATGGTCGTGGGGTTCGCCGCACTGACCGTGTGGCAGGCGTCAGAGGCGATCTTCGGCGCCCACCGGCTCAAGGACCGGGTCGAGTCGGTCGGCCGGGTCGTGGTCTACACGGTCGTGTGCGCCGCGCTGGTGACCATGCTGCTGACGCACAAGACCGGCTCCGACGACCAGCGGACCCAGGATTTGACGGGCAAGCTCCTCGAGCTGCCCGCCGGGCAGGTCATCGTGGGCGCGCTCGGGCTCGGCGTCATCGCGCTCGGCGTCTACTGGCTGCGGTACGGCGTCAAGAAGGAGTTCCGTAAGCAGCTCAGGCCGATGCCGACGCGGGCCGGCTCGGTGATGGACCGGCTCGGGCTCGCCGGCTATCTCGCGCGCGGGGTGATCGCCGGGCTGGCCGGCGTCTTCGTAATCCAGTCGGCCGTCACGTTCGACCCGGACAAGGCCGGGGGCATCGACGCCACGCTCAGGGCGTTGGCCGATACTCCGGCGGGGCTCTGGCTGCTGGCGGTGGTGGCCCTCGGGCTGCTGCTGTTCGCCGGATACTGCTTCGGAGAGGCCCGCTGGCGGCGTACATGAGGCTGGACGACTGGTTCCTCACCGGCCCCGAACGTGGGAACGACGCGACCAGGCTGGTGCCCTGGACGGAGGGCAACCTGGTGCGCCCGCTCGTGCACGGCGCCACCTACTTCGCCGAACTCGCCGCGCGCCTGGCGGGCCTCGGCAAGGACGACCTGCTGCTGTTCGCCGACTGGCGCGGCGACCCCGACGAGCGGCTCACACCGGACGGCCCCGAGGTGGCGGCCGCGATGGCGCGGGCGGCCGAGAAGGGAGCCCTGGTCAGAGGACTGATCTGGCGCTCGCACCTGGACTTCCTGCGCTTCAGCTCGGCCGAGAACCGGCACCTCGGCGAGGCCATCGAGGCGGCCGGCGGGCAGGCGCTGCTCGACACCCGGGTGCGGCACGGCGGCTCGCACCACCAGAAGTTCGTCGTCCTGCGCCATGACCGCGGCCCGGACAGGGACGTGGCGTTCGTCGGCGGCATCGACCTGTGCCACAGCCGCCGTGACCACGCCGGGCACCTGGGCGACCCGCAGACGGCGCCGATGCCGGGCGTGTACGGCGAGCGCCCGCCGTGGCACGACGTCCAGGTGGCGATCAGCGGCCCGGCCGTGGCCGAGGTGGAGAAGGTCTTCTGCGAGCGCTGGGAGGACCCGGCGCCCGAGACCCGCCAGCCGCTCAGGCGGCTGCGCGACCGCATGGCCCGGATGGCCGACGTGCCGCCGTTGCCGGAGCCCGGCCCACCGCCCAGGCCGGCCGGGACGCATGCCGTGCAACTCCTGAGGACCTATCCCCACCTGCCCCGTGCCTACCCGTTCGCGCCGGAGGGCGAGCGCAGCGTGGCCAGGGCGTACCACAAGGTGCTGACGCGGGCGAGATCGCTGGTCTACCTGGAGGACCAGTACCTGTGGTCCACGGAGGTGATCGAGCCGTTCGCCGAGGCGCTGGAGCGGGAGCCGGGCCTACACATGATCATCGTGGTGCCGCGCCATCCCGACCAGGATGGCTGGCTGGCCGGCCCGGCCAGCTTGATCGGCAGATCGGAGGCGCTGTCCAGGCTGATGCGCGCGGGTGACGGCCGGGTCGCGATCTACGATCTGGAGAACCACCGGGGCACGCCGGTGTACGTGCATGCCAAGGTCTGCGTGGTCGACGACGTGTGGGCGAGCGTCGGCTCCGACAACGTGAACCTGCGCTCGTGGACGTTCGACTCCGAACTGAGCTGCGCCGTACTCGACGCGGAGCCCGATCCGCGCCCGCCTTCGGGGGCCCGCAGGTTCGCCAGGGACCTCCGGCTCACGCTCGCGGCCGAGCACCTGGACCGCGACCCCGGCGGCATGGACGATCTGTGCGACCCGGAGAGCGCGTTCGAGGCGTTCGCCGAGTCTGCCGCGCGGCTCGAGGCCTGGCACCAGGGCGGCTGCCGTGGGCCCCGCCCGCCGGGCCGGCTGCGCCCGCATCCGCGGCCCGGCCTCGGCCGCGTCCGCCGGGCGCTCGCCATGCCGCTGTACCGGATCGTCGTGGACCCCGACGGACGGCCCCCGCATCTACGCAGATCGAACGAGTTCTGAGCGCTGCCGCCGCCGCTCGCGCGAGTACAGGATCGCCCGGGCGGCCATGACGACGCAGCCGGCGCCGAGCAGCACGCCCCAGAGCACATCGGTGAGGAAGTGCATGCCGCGGTACAGCCGTGAGAAGCCGACGGCGAGCGGGGCGATGATCCCGAGCGCCCAGATGAGCACCTGGAGCGCCCTGTTGCGGACGTGCGTGGTCAGGACGAGCGCCATCCCGCAGTAGAACGCGACGGCGGCGCTGACGTGCCCCGACGGGAAGCTGGAGGTGGGTGGGGCAGGGTCGATGTGCTGCACGGGCGGCCGGTGCCGGCCGACGTGTTCGGTGGTGGCCAGGAAGATGAGGGATTGGCTCCAGACGGCCACGATGAGGAAGATCGATTCGAGCCAGCGCTTGTACACGAGCCTGAAGACGATCGCGGCGATCGCTGTGAGGGCCACGATGTACGGGGTGTCCGACAGGCTGCTGCCGAAGTCGGTAATCCTGTTCCACAGCGAGGTCCGGTCGGCGGCCAGGCTCCGGCTCAGCGACGCCTCCCCGGTGGGCCAGAGGAGGATCGCCTGGCCCACGCCGTACGTCACTCCGGCCATCAGAAGCATCGGCAACAAGATCGATAACGCGTAGTGCTTCACATGCTCAGTTCCGCGCATCGGCCGCCTTCACCAACTCGGGTTCCACTCCCTCGACCGGCGGCGAGGCGGGCCTGCGCCCCTGCTCGCGCCGCCACGTCTCGAATGCCGCCGCAGTCGCGGCGATCACGGCCGCGCCCAGCACGATCCCGGCGGCCACGTCGCTCACCCAGTGCACGCCGAGCGCGATTCTCGTGTAGCCCACCGACAACACCAGGAAGCAGGCGATGGCCCAGGCCACAACCCGCCCCCACCGAGGCAGCATGGGCAGGACAAGAAGGACGATCACTCCCGCGCCGAGCGTCACGGTGACCGTGTGACCCGACGGGAAGGAGTCGCCCGGCGCCAGCGCGACGGGGTCCGGCAGGTGCGGCCTGGCCCGAGCCACGATGATCTTGAGTGCCAGGCCGAGCAGCCCTCCCACGATCATGGTGGTGACCGCCCAGGCGGCCAGCCTCGGTGCGCCCTTGTAGAGCAGCCAGGCGGCGTACGCGATGACGGCGATGCGCCACGGCCATGGCCCGAACAGATCGGTCCACACAATGAGGAACCCGGTCACGTCGGGATTGGCGAGCGCGTACTCGTGCAGTTCCCTGGCGACGCCCGCGTCCAGTTCGTTGAGCGGCATCTTGGCAACGACGAGCAGCAGGCTGAACGGGATCATGACCAGCGCCGCCGCGAAGCCGGCGACCGTCAGCCGCAACCCCAGTCCGAAGTCGCCGTGCCCTTGACGCCCTTTCCCGATACGCATTCGTACACGGCTACCCAGGCAGGGGGAATGGATTCCTCCGCCTGAAATCCGGCGCCCAGGGTAGTCCGGAACGCATGTCCCCCACCGTGGCTGTCGTCGCGCACCGCAAGAAGATCCTCGGCGCAGGCCTGGACAGACTGCGCATGCTCATCACCGAAGAGGGCGTCGGCGAGCTCCTCTGGTACGAGGTACCCAAGAGCAAGAAGGCGCCCAAGAAGGTCCGCCAAGCCCTCGACCAGGGCGCCGAGCTGGTGTTCGTCTGGGGCGGCGACGGCATGGTGCAGCGCTGCGCCGACGTGATGGCCGACTCCGGCGTGCCGATGGCCGTTCTGCCCGCGGGGACGGCGAACCTGTTCGCCGCCAACCTTGACATCCCCGCCGACCTCGACGACGCGGTGCGCATCGGCTTCCACGGACGGCGGGAGAAGCTGGACCTGGGGGTGCTCAACGGCGAGCACTTCGCGGTGATGGCGGGGGCAGGCTTCGAGGCCGAAATGATCGCCGACGCCGGTGGGCGGGCCAAGAAGCGGCTCGGCAAGTTGAGCTACGTCAAGGCGGCCGTCCGGCACCTCGGCGGACCGCTCGTGCCGATGAAGATCAAGATCGATGGGACGACCTGGTTCGACGGCCGGGCGAGCTGCCTGCTGCTGGGCAACGTGAGCACCATCGCCGGCGGCGTCAAGGCGTTCGACGACGCGCGGCCGGACGACGGCTGGCTGGAGGTGGGCGTCTCCACCGCCAAAGGGCCGCTCCAATGGGCGCGGGTGATCGGCAGGATGGCCGCAGGACGCTCCGACGATTCACCGTTCGTGCGGATCACGCGGGCCAAGAAGGTGTCGGCCCGGTTCGGGTTCCCGCTGACGTACGAGCTCGACGGCGGGGAACGCGAGCCCACCAACCGGATCAAAGCCGAGGCGGCGGCCGGCGCGCTCACGGTCTGCCTGCCGCCGGACAAGCGGCTATGAGAACGGAACCTCCCCGCATCTCGGCTCCGCCATCGTGCGGCGCGTCGCGCGGGATTTCGTGTTTCCGGGGTCTTGAGGCCGTTGGATGGGCCGGCTCTGGCTCGTGTGGTGGCTGTGGCGGAGGGCGGTAATGGTGTCAGGCCGCTGGTAGCGCGCGCCTGCTCGGGGACATCAACCGGTTCTTGACACACAGGGGTTTCTCCTCGACCAGATGCGTGAGAACTCCAGCAGTGCCGTGTTCGGATCTCCCTGCTCGACTCTCCCTGCTCGACCAGAGTGCCGGCTCGGAGGTGAGCTGCCGGCTGCCAGCAACGCCGCCAGAGGCATGATCGTCTGCACTGACCGTCGGATCACCGCACCCACGGTCGACCCAGCGGACCCGTCGGCCGGCGAAGACCGCCCGAAACCGCCGTCGCCCGCTCGGGCGTCTACGGCGGCGCGCATCGGCGAGGGCCACGTCCACGGACGCGGTGTACGAATCGATCTTCGCGTGTTCCTGTTTCTGCACGATGTCCAGACCCATGTAGCGGCGGGCTTCGGCCCATTCGTCGGTCTGCTCGGCCGGCACCACGGAATCACCATCACCGGTGGCCACATGAGGGCGTACACCATCACCGACGTGCGTCCCCCATACGGCCAGAGGAGACGCGCTACCGGGCCGGGACGGGACGGGCAACCACCGGTGTCGAAGTCGCGCGACTGGGCAAGCGCTTGCTCGGCGACGATGCCTTCCAGATCCGCTGCGTGCCAATCTCAACCGCCGCGTGCGGCGACTGCGGGCCGACCTGTTCACACCCGCCCGGCAATGGGTGTGATCAGAGCTGTGATGCCCGGGGTGGCGCCGGCCGCCGGCGGATCGCTGCCGGACCAGATCGCGAACTTCCTGCGGATCGTGTTCGTGCACGAACGCTCCTACACCATGTTCACGGCGCTGTTCGGCTACGGCATGGTGCTGATCGCCGGCAAGCTGTCCCGGTCCGGCCATGACCGGCGGCAGAGTCTCAGGCTGCCGCGCCGCCGCGGCCGGCTGCTGCTGTTCGGGTTCCTCCACGGCGCGCTGGTCTTCTCCGGGGAGATTCTGGGGACGTACGGGCCGGCGGCCGTGCTGCTGGCCGGCCTGATGCTGAGCGACGACCGGCGCTTGAACCGGTCCATCGCGCTGATCACCGCGCTCCAGGGGTCCTGCTGGCGGGGCTGTGGACCGTCGCGCACGCCAGCGGCTCGATCGGCGGTCAGCCGCCCGGGGCCGGCGCGGGCGGCTACCTGGAATCGGTGCTCACCAGGGCCGCCGAGTACCCCTTGACGCCGCTGTTCATCCTGGGCCTGGATCCGGTGGTGCCTGTGCTGCTCATCGGGGTGTGGGCCTTGCGCGCCGCCCGCAGCCAGATCGCCCTCGTTCGCGCCGAGGACGACACCGTCGCGGGCATCGTCAGCCTCGACGACCTGCTCACCACCCTGCTGGTGCCCGCCTGACCCCGCTGCCTGACCTCGGTTCAAAACCCACAGAAACTCCTACACGGTCAGCGACCACCTAGCCGGGGGGAGCACCATGGTCCGGGGATGGGCGGCTGAGGGCTTTCCGCCTCAGGAAGCGTTGCGGCGGATGTAATTTTCGGCAGGCGCAGACGCCGCGACTGAGAGCGTGCCCGTGACCGTGATCGAGCAGACGACCCCGTCAGCAAAGCCGCCCGTCCCCGAACCGGACGGATACCGGGATGCCAACGGCAAGGACCGCCGCCTGGTCACCCGGCACCGCGAGCGCCACGCCGCCGTGCAGGAACTGCTCGGCCAGGGCTGCTCACTCGGCGAAATCGCACGCCGCCTCGGCATCGGGCGCGACACCGTCCGCCGCTTCGCCGAGCCACCTGCATCGAGGAGGTGCTGGCCAAGGCCATCAGCCGGGCCAGCATCCTCGACCCCTACAAGCCGTGTCTGAATCAGCGCCGGCGCGACGGCATCGACAACGCCGCCGCCCCGCATGCCGAACTCCGCGCCCGGGGCTTCACCGGTGAGGCCCAAGCAGTCCGCCGCTACCTGCGGCAATTCCAGCCCGCCGACGGACGCACCGAGGTTGAGTGCCTTGCCATAGACCTCGACCTGCACCTCGTCGGAGAGCAGGAACTTATCACGTCGACCGCGTCGCTAGATGTCGCTAGATGACGCTAGATGACGTCGATGACTGCGGTGACCTGGCCCAGCGCCGTCGTCCCGACGATGACGACCTCACCGGGCGTGTCGGTCGCCCCGTCCGGCAGCGCCTGCCAGTGAACGGGGATTGTGGTGATGGCGTTGTTCGCAGTGGTGAGCTTGCGGATGGAGGAGGGGAGGGCCGGAGGCCTACCTACCTTGGTGGTGACGTAGACGGTGTCTTCAAGGATGTGCTTGGCCTGGCTCGCGTTGAACACGTTGATCGACGCGTGCGGCTCCCAGGTGTTGGGCAACTCGGGCACGGCCCGGAACATCGGCTGGTAGCCCGCCGGCTCCCAGACCAGCACACCGGTGCCCTGGTTGTCGACCACGTCGTTGGCGGCCTGGAAGACCCGCTGGACAGCGTCTGCCTGCCCCTGGACGGTGCGGGGGAAGGGCGAGTTGGGCAATGGCGAGCCGTCGCCGCCGGACGCGGGGTAGGCGGTCTCGGCGATGTCGATTTCGTAGTCGGGGTAGGTCGTCGCGATCGTGTGCAGGTTGACATCCAGTGCGTCTGGCGAACCGTGCCACTCCGGATAGTACGAGATCGCGAGCACGTCAGGGTTCTGGCCCTTGGCCTTGACCCGGGTGAGGAACTGGCTCCAGAACTCCATGGTCTTGGCGAGCCGCCCGGCGTCGACGATCACATGGATCTCCACCTTGGTCTTCGGCGACGTATCGCGGACGGCCTTGATCCCGGCCGCGGCCAACGTGGTGAACCGGTCCCACGCCTCGTGGTAGAGCCGCTGCTCGACCGGGTCGGCCGACTGCCAGTAGCGCCACAGCAGGCCGCCGCCGGGCTTCGACTGGTAGATGTCGGCCTGGTTGACGAAGTACGGCGGATTGGTCGTGCCGATGAGGGCCGCCTCGCTGCCGTACAGGAAGCCGTTGATGATCTCATTTCCGACGGCCACCTTGTCAGGCGTGGTGCCCTGCTTGATCAGCCGACGAAGGTAGCCGCCGGTGAAGTCGTACACCGCCTGCGTCAGATCGTCGAACTCCAACTCGGCCCAGGCACGCGGTTTCGGTTGCTTCGCGGGGTCCGCCCAGGAGTCCGCGTAGTGGAAGTCGATGCCGAGCCCCATGCTCCGGTCCTTGATCCACCGTGCCGACTGCAGCGAGCGTTCCGGCCCCTGGCGTGGGATCGGTGTCGGTTCGCCGGTGCTTTCGTCCCTCGGCTCATTGAAGATCCGCAGCCGGACGTACTCCATGCCGCGGTCCTTGGCCACATCGAGTAGGTGCGGTCCGGCACCCCGGTCGGCGGCCAAGGGGTTGACCCAGTATTCCCGGGTCTGGACGTCGTCCACCCAGGACAGGTCGGCGCCGAGAATGAGGTCGTCGCGCAGGTAGTTGAAGATCTGGATCTCGCTCACCCCGACCTTGGGATGGCCTGACGCGCCGGTGACCGTGAGCCGGACGAAGCGTGTTCCCGGCCGGGTGAACAAGTGCACTGCTCCCCGTGACGCGGCTCGGTTGCGAAATTTGTCGGCGATCTTGGTCCACCTGCGACCGTCGGACGAGGCCTCGATGACGTACCGGTACACCACGCCAGGGTCAGCGAAGATCACCTTGACCTTCCGCAGGTTGTCGTAGGCGCCGCCAAGGTCGACGGTCAGCCGCTGTCGGGCGCTGGGGCCGTCCGCGTACCAGGACGTCGTCGGGTCTCCGTCAATGGCCAGTCGGGCGGTGGGTAAGCCGCTGCTTGCCGTGGCGGAGGCCCAGAACTTGGCGGCGATGTTGCTCTCGATCGGCTTGATGTCCGCGGTGCCAAAGGTGGCGTGCGCCGGCGCGGGCGCTGTGAACATCCCCGCCACCAGCGCGGTCACGAGCACAGTGAGTGCTGCGGTGACGCGCGTCCCATATCTATTGATCATGTTTCCTCTCGAGGTGTGCGGCTACGCGTTGGCCAAACAGTCGGTGACGCTCAGCATGAACGCTGCGCGAATGGCGCCCGCCTTCCGGGCGCGGCATCTTGGTGTGGACGGCTGCCATCCAGTAAGGGAGCGCTCCCGTTGGAAAAAACATGTACGTTCGTGTACGAAATTCACGAGATTTTTTCTGTGCACGTTCACAGAAAACGGGAACCTCGCGAGATACCCGGGCGGAGGGGCGTGCCCCAACGGGCCGAGCCAGGCCACAGCCATCAGCGAGCACAGGAGCTGGACGGCATGAAACGATTCATTCCAAAGCGCGGACAGGAGGGCTTCCGCCCTCCTTGCCCCTCGCGATCGGGGCGATGGCGTACGTGAAGGCAGGCGTGCCAGCGGGCTCCAGGTAGTTGGTGCCGTCTGTGACCATGGCGATCGGCCGGCCCTCGCGGTAGACGCTGAAGCCGGCACCCACTCTGCCGCCCGTTCCGGCTCCGGTCACCTTGATACCCGGGAAAGGCCAGCTCAGAGATATGCCACCAGGTGTCGTCGTGGCGGCCGAACAGGACCGAGGCGTTCCATCCCGTGCATGGTCCGGCCGTCGGCAGGCGTGGCCGGGAGCA
This sequence comes from Nonomuraea sp. SYSU D8015, assembly GCF_008065375.1. Taxonomy (GTDB): domain Bacteria; phylum Actinomycetota; class Actinomycetes; order Streptosporangiales; family Streptosporangiaceae; genus Nonomuraea. The sequence continues at coordinate 40,935 of NZ_VJYI01000015.1, read as the reverse complement.
CGCGCACACACGAGGGCGGCCTCGATCGTGAGGGCTGATCGAGTGGGGCGCATGGGAGCTCCTAGGGGGGTCGGAGCAGTTAAATCGATATAACGGCGCAAGCGTAGGAGCGTTGACATCAACTCGTCAAGGCATCCGTTTCTCTCAGCCCTCGAGATGCTCTCCGGCGTCTTCGACTCGGCACCCCGTCCTTCGCGGCACAAGTGCTCTGTCGACGTGGACGGCTTCCGCGACGGGGACTCTCTGCTGCACCAAACATTGGCGCCGCCTTGCGTTTCGACCCGAGCCCGACATCGACGGCTCTTCCCCCAAAAGGGCAAGAGATGGCGTGGCGAACGAGCAGGCGCGGTGGCGGTCTTCAGCAGGCAGTCCGCATGGTGAGGCGGCTGTGAGCATGCGGTTTCCGAGCAAGCGGCTCGCCGCCGACGTGGCGGGATGGGGTTGCCGGGACGGTCGACGGCCGCCGCAGCGGACTCCAGCGGCATGGCCGGCCGAACCGGTCACAACAGAGCACCGATCGTCCCCGACAAGACTCCTGACGTCATCCGGTTGGCTGTGCCACGCCCGCGCGGTCGGCCGGCTTCTACATGCGCCCGGTGGAGGGGGCGCATGAAACTTTCACGTCCACACTCCGGAGATCGCAGCCTCTGGGAACGTACACAGAGAGGAAGATGGCCTTTTCGCCGACGATTGCAGTGGCCTGCTTGCTGACAGCGCCCTTACCTCGGATTTCAAACAGGCCCTTTCAGTACGCCATGCTCTGCATTACTGTGCACGTTCACAGAGCCTCATCCAGTCTGTGAGGAGGACATGTGGTCGCATCCCCCACCCCACTCGCGACTTCGCGCCCGATCCCCGCCATCGCCCGCTGCCGCAGAAACATGCGGTGAAACGACATCCGCCTAACTGCGACCGTCGACACCAGCCCGCTCATGTGAACTGTCCGCCCACCCGCGTCCCAGGACGTGGGCGCCACTGGGCCGGTCCACCGTGTCCGCAGCCGGCGACACCGCCGGCCGTGCGCGGTCGGCCACGCCATCTACATGGGCGCGTGCTGGGGTGATCCCTGCTTTTCGATCCCTGTTCCGACCGCCGGAGGACCCATGAAAAGGATCCTGGTGGCGTTGGCGTTATGCGCCGCCGCGACTGTCCCCGCCGGGCAACCGGCCCACGCCGCCGCCGCTTCGCTCAGCATGCTCGGCGCAGACGTCTCCTCCTTGCAACGAGCGCTGGATCTGGGCGCGAAGTACTACGACGCCGGTGGCGTGCAGCGAGATCCGCTGGACATCCTCAAGGAGGTCGGCGTCAACTACGCCCGCCTGCGGATCTGGAACAACCCGATCAGCGGCTACAACAACAAGGCCAAGGTGCTGCAGCAGGCCAGGGCGGTCAAGGCCAAAGGGCTGAAGCTGATGGTCGACTTCCACTACTCCGACACCTGGGCCGACCCCGGCAAGCAGTACAAGCCGGCCGCCTGGGCCGGCCACGGCATCAGCCAGCTGCAGACCGACGTCTACAACTACACCTACGACGTCTGCACCAGCCTCAAGGCACAGGGCACCGTCCCGGACAGCGTCCAGATCGGCAACGAGATCAACACCGGCATGCTGTGGAACGACGGCAGGGTGACCAACAACGACTTCACGAACCTGAGCCTCCTGCTCAAGGCCGGTTACAACGCGACCAAGGCGTGCAACCCCGATACGCGTGTGATCATCCACACGGCATTGGCGGAGAGCCTGTCCTCTGCCCGCAGGTTCTACGACGGGATCCAGGCCAAGGGCGTGTCCTGGGACATCACCGCCCTGTCGTACTACTGCATGTGGCACGGCACGACGTCCAACCTCTCCACGGTCATCGCCGACATGCGGGCCCGGTACGGCAAGGACGTGGTCATCGCCGAGACCGCCTACCCCTTCACCGCCGACAACGCCGACTCCACCCGCAACGTGGTCACCTCGGGCTGCTCGGGGTACCGGATGACCTGGCAGGGGCAGGGCGCGCAGTTCGCGGCGGTGCAAAGCACAGCGCGTAACGCCGGTGCGATCGGGGTCTTCTACTGGGAGCCGACCTGGTACGCGGTGCCCGGCAACGGCTGGGACCCGGCGAATATCGCAAGCAGCGGTAACGAGTGGGACAACATGGCCGTCTTCAACTGGAGCGGCCACCTCAATCCCCACGTCAGGTGGACGCCGTAAGCCCGAGGGCAACCGTGCCTGCCGAGCACCCCGCCCGCTCCTGGCAGGCCAGGGCCCGTTGCACCTGGGACACCAGGGTGCCACTGCAGACCTTCACGAGAAAGCGCGGAATCACCATGGGTTCCTCTCGGTCAGCCGGCCGCGTGCCCGACCTGTCGGGCTCTTCGAGGCTCGTCGTTCTCGCCTTCCTCACCCTCCTAGTCGGCCTGCTGGCCGTACCGCTCGCGACGCCGGCCGGGGCGGTGACGGATCTGGCGCTGGGCAAGGCCGCGAGTGCCGACTCCAGCCAGTCCGGTCGCGGACCGTCCCTGGCCAACGACGGCGACACCGCCACCGGCTGGTGCGCCGCCGACGGCAGGACCGGCCGCCGGTGGCAGGTCGACCTCGGAAGGGCGGCGACGCTGAGTGGCTCCGAGGTGCGGTGGGAGTTCGCCCGCACCCAACGGCCCGCTCGCCGGGGCCAGCCCGATCCCGTCGACCTGACCGCTGCGAGCGAGGCGCTGGTGGAGGGGCTCGGCCCGAACGGCTCGGCCGCGCTCTACCTGACGCAGGCGACCGACGGGGTGACCGACAACACGCACTTCTCCTCCTACGGAGCGAACGAGATGGCCAAGCTCGTCCTGCGGCGCATGCGCGAGATGAACCTGTCGCCGGTGCCGTACCTGCGATAACCACCCCCGACCTACCTGTTGGAGTTCCCTCATGTCCTTACGTAGACCACGCACCGCGCTGTTGTCCGCCGGCGTCGCGTTGACGATGGCCGCCGCAGGCCTCGTCATGGCCGCGGAAGCCTCCGCGGCGACCCGCTACGAGGCGGAGAGCGCACCGGCCACGTGCGACGGCGTCATCGAGTCCAACCACGCCGGCTTCTCCGGCAGCGGATTCTGCAACGGCACCAACGCCGCCGGGGCGGCGGCGCAGTTCACGGTGACCGCGTCCGCGGCCGGCACGGCCACCATCGCCGTCCGCTACGCCAACGGCGCCACCGCCAACCGTCCCGCCGACGTGCTGGTCAACGGCGCGGTCGCGCACGCGGCCAGCGCGTTCGACCCCACCGGCGCCTGGACGACGTGGGTCACCAAGACGCTGACCGTATCGCTGAACGCGGGCGACAACATCATCCGATTGAGCCCGACCACAGCCGACGGCCTGGCCAACCTCGACTACCTCGAGACCGACCAGGGCGGCCCGAACCCGAACCCGACCGGCCGCCAGATGGAGGATCTCAACCGCGGCCTGATCAGCGTGCGCTCGGGCAGCGGCAACCTGGTGTCCTGGAGGCTGCTGGGCACCGAGAGCATGAGCACCGGCTTCAACCTCTACCGGGGCTCGACCAAGCTGAACGCCTCACCTCTCACCGGCGCCACCAACTACCTGGACAACGGCGCGCCGGCCGACGCCTCCTACACCGTCCGCGCGGTCGTGAACGGGGAGGAGCAGGGCGCGTCCGAGCCGTCGTTGCGCTTCACCGGCGGCAACTACCTGGACGTGCCGATCTCCCGGCCGGGAAGCACCTACACCGCCGGAGACGCAAGCGTCGGCGACGCCGACGGCGACGGCCAGTACGAGATCTTCCTCAAGTGGGACCCCAACGACCAGAAGGACAACTCCCAGTCCGGCATCACCAGCAACGTCTACATCGACGCCTACCGGCTGAACGGCCAGCGGCTGTGGCGCATCGACCTGGGCCGCAACATCCGGGCCGGCGCGCACTACACCCAGTTCCAGGTCTACGACTACGACGGCGACGGCCGGGCCGAGCTCGCGGTCAAGACCGGTGACGGCACCGTCTCAGGCACTGGGCAGGTGATCGGCAACGGCAGCGCCCTGCACCGCAACTCCTCCGGCTACATCATCACCGGTCCCGAGTACCTGACCATGTTCAACGGGCTCACCGGCGCGGCTATGTCCACGGTGAACTTCGAGCCTGCCCGCGGCAACATCAACGACTGGGGCGACAACTACGGCAACCGCGGCGACCGCTTCCTGGCCGGAACCGCCTACCTGGACGGCCAGCGCCCCAGCCTCATCATGGGCCGCGGCTACTACGCCAAGAGCGCGATCGCCGCCTGGGACTTCCGCGACGGCCAGCTCACCCGGCGCTGGAAGTTCGACTCCAGCAGCGCCGGCAACCAGTGGACCGGCCGCGGCGCGCACTCGCTGTCCATCGCCGACGTCGACGGCGACGGCACCGACGAAGTGATCTACGGCGGCATGACCATCAATGCCAACGGCACCGGCCGCTACACCACGAGCTTTTACGCCCACGGCGACGCCCTGCACGTCGGAGACTTCGTGCCCGGCCGTGCCGGCAAGGAGATCTGGATGATCCACGAGCAGAGCTCCGGCGCCTCCGCCACGCTGCGCGACGCCGGCAACGGCTCGATCATCATGCAGAAGAACAACACCTGCAACTGCGAGGGCCCGGCGCGCGGCGTGGCCGGCGACATCCACGCCGGCAACGCCGGCGGCGAGTTCTGGGGGTCCGGCACCGGCCTCGGCAGCCTCTTCAACGCCTCCGGCGGCAGCGTCGGGCGCAACCCCAGCAGCTACAACTTCCTGGCCTGGTGGGACGGCGACCCGGTGCGCGAGCTGCTGGACGGCAACCACGTCGACAAATACGGCACCGGCGGCGACACCCGCCTGCTCACCGCCTCCGGAGCGCACTCGATCAACGGCACCAAGGCCACGCCGTCCCTGTCCGGCGACCTGTTCGGCGACTGGCGCGAGGAGATCATCCTGCCCCGCGACGACAACGCCGCGCTGCGCATCTACGCCACCACCAGCCAGACCGACCGGCGGATCCACACGCTGATGCACGACGCCCAGTACCGGGTCGCCATCGCCTGGCAGAACACCGCCTACAACCAGCCCCCGCACCCGAGCTTCTTCCTCGGCAACGGCATGAGCACCCCACCGCAACCCGACATCTACGTCCGCTGAACACATAGCTGACCGGCTCCCCGGCCCCTCCGGCGCCGGGGACCGATACGACCGCCTTCGGTTCGTGGCCGTGCGGTCCCGGTAGCCAGCCGGGCGGAAGCACGGAGACGCCCGATCGGGATTCCTGACCGAGACCTCCGACGCCGGCAGGGCCACCGGCGCCCCGGTCATCGACCTCCACAAAGTGAGCTACACCCTCTACGACGGCCTGAGCTTCTGCCCGTTCAACGGCGACTACACCTCCGGCCCCGTCGGCGCGTTCTTCGCCGACGACCACACCCACTGCGAGGCGGCCGATACCTCAGCTATTTCTCTTGGCCATTCGATGGGACCCGACCACTGCGACCGGACCGCCCAACGTCGACACCTCGACGTCAGCGGGTGAGAGCGCCGGCGCCACGATGAACGAAGGGCAGCACCATGATCGGTACCCTGCGTAAAACGCTGGAGCGGGGAGGGATGGTCGCCGCGGCATTGCTGTTCATGTCGGTGGCGGCACCCGGTGGTATGGCCGCGGCGGCTGAACCCCTGGCCGGTCTCTACGACAACGTCTCCCGCTACTCTGCCGCGGACTACACCGCCAGCTCGTGGGCGGCCTTCTCCTCGGCCAGGGACTCGCTCACCCAACGAGGAGGCGACGACGCCACCACCCGCGAGAAACTCCAGAGGGCCGCTGATGGTCTGGTCATGGTTCGTGGCCTGAAGAGTTTGGTCGCGGACTACAAAACCCGCCCCGCCGGCAAGTACACGAGCGACTCCTGGGTGCCCTTCGCCAAGGCGTTGGCCAACGCGGACGGCGTCGCCGCCGACGCCTCGGCAACCGCGTCGGAAGTCGCCGCCGCGAAGACGGCGCTGACGACCGCCGCGGGCAACCTGGTGGCTGCCGACGAGGGGACGTTCCAGACCATCACGAACGATGTCTTCTGGAACGACACGAGCGGCAACCCCATCTATTCGCAAGGCGGCGGTGTCTTCAAGTTCGGCGACACCTACTACTGGTACGGCGTGCACTACACGGGCGCCGAACTCTATCGGGCCAATCCGACGAGAAAGTACGACGGCGACGTCACGTTCGTCTCGATCCCCGTGTACTCGTCGAAGGATCTGGTGAACTGGAAATTCGAGAACCGTGTCGCCACGCGCTCCACGAGCCTCGCCAGCGGAGCCACCCTCGGCCAGGCGGGCTGGGTTGGACGTCTTGGGGTCTCGTACAACGAGAACACCGGCAAGTACGTGCTGGTCGTGCAGGCGTATCTGCCGGCGATGGGTGGCGACGGGGTTCTGTTCCTCCGGGGCGACTCTCCCACCGACACCTTCGACTACGCCTACTTCCAGACCCAGGTGGTCAACTCTCCGACGACGGGCACCGGAGATCAGACCGTCTTCACCGACGAGGACGGGAAGGACTACCTGATCTTCTCCAACCGGGAAGGGCGCTCTCGTGCCTTTGTCGCCAAGCTGAGAGAGTCCGACTCGCTGCGGGTGGAGCCCGCCGTGCAGATCGGCTACAACTCCGCCGGGCGCGAGGGCAACGCCATGTTCAAGCTCGACGGCAAGTACTACCACGCGGCCTCTGACCTGCATGGCTGGAACACCTCGGTCACCCATGTCATCGAGTCGACCACCAGCAACATCCAGGGGGCCTACACCGGTGAGTACACCCTCGCCGGCACCGAGATGGACTACAGCCACGTGACCCAGACCGGATTCTTCGTGACCGTCAAGGGAACCAAGCAGAACACCGTCATTTACGCCGGCGACCGCTGGGCCGACTTCGCCTGGAACGGCATCGGCTACAACCAGTGGATGCCGGTGACCAAGACTGGCGCCCGGCCCCAGTTCCACTCCGTGAGCCAATGGCAGTTCAACGCCACGACCGGAGAGTGGCGTGTCGGGCCGGCCAACAACTACGCTCTCAACCCCAATTTCCAGGCCGACCGGATCATCGTCTCCCAAGTTCAGGGATGGACCAACTTCCGCGAGTCGGGGCCGACATCCCTCGTGACCAACGTCGACGGCGGCGCGAACGGGTCTCGCTTCGCGCTGCGGATCGGGGCCACGCAGTCCTACGCGGGTGGCGTGCGGCAACAGATCACTGTGCCGGCCGGCGTCTACAGACTGTCCGCGTTCGCCAGGACCACCGGTTCGCTCAGCGCCGCGCAGGTGACGATCACGGACGCCGGTGGTAGCTCCCGCACGCTCAACATTCCGGCATCAAGCGGCTGGACCCGGCGCGAGCTCGCGGAGATCCCGGTGTCCGCCGGCACGGCCACCATCACGATCCGGGCGGCTTCCGGCAACGGATACCTGTTCGTCGACGACCTCGGACTCGTCAGGACGTCCGGGGACACGCCGCCGGGGCAGCGGTATGAGGCGGAGACCGCCTCCACGGTGGCGACGGTGTCGTTCGAATCCACCGGCGTCTGGACGACGTGGGCCACCAAGACCGTAACGGTCCCGCTGAACGCCGGCGGCAACACCATCCGAGTGGATCCGACCACCACAGCCGGACTGCCCAACATCGACTACCTCGACGTCGGCGCCACGGCCGGCTGACTACTCACTACGTGCGGTCAGGAGGATGTCCGCGGCGCCGCGGTGTGCGGGCTCACAACGCGGGAGCCATCGAGGTCCCTGCCGCGGGCCCGCCTAGCACGCCGTACAGGGCAACGGCTGGAACCCGGCCGACATAGACAACTCCGGCAACGGACCCAACCGAACTCCTCGCTACAGCCACCCCCGCACCCAAGGAGTCATCCATGACCATGCAACGGCGGACATTCCTCAGCGTGAGCGCAGCTGGAGCAGCAGGCCTCGGCTTGTCCCTGCTCGGCGCGGGGCAGGCGCTCGCCGCCCTCGGGCCGCTGGACACGGCGCCGACCACGCCGTTCGCGGTCGGCGTGCGCCGGCATGACTGGACCCGCGGCAGCCGCCCGTGCACCACCTACGTCTACTACCCCGCCACCGGCACCCCCGGCGGCAACCCGGTGACGAACGCCCCGGCCGCCAACGGCGTCTTCCCCGTCTACAACTTCACCCACGGCTACGGCAGCAGCCCGCAGAACTCCCTGTTCATCATCCGGGCCCTGGCCGCGGCCGGCTTCATCGTCCCCGCCCCGCACTTCAACCACAACTTCGACGACGTCAGAAACGGCAACACCTCCAAGGACGTCTCGCAGATCCTCACCCAGACCCTCGCCCTCAACACGAGCGGACCGCTGGCCGGGCACATCAACACCGGCATCGGCGTCGGAGTGTCAGGCCACTCCCTGGGCGGCATGACCACCCACGGCCTGCTGACCTCCTGGCCCGACAGCCGGATCATCTCCGCCAACCCGCAGTCCTGCGTAGACATGGGCGACCCCGCCGCCTCGGTCTCGGCCAAGGTCCTGTTCGTCCACGGTGACCGCGACTCGACCACGTCGTACTCCTCGGCCCGGCAGGCGTACACGGAGATGACCTGGCCCAAGGCGTTCCTCACCTTCGTCGGCGGCAGCCACACCAGCTTCTGGAGCGACAACCGCTTCCCGAACACCGTCGTCGACTGGGCCCGCTGGACCATGTACGGCGACACCGCCGCCCGCGACCGCCTCCCGGCGGACGCGGCCGGGTCCAACACCAGGTGGGAAGCCCAGCTGGGTGACTCGCCCGGCGGCCCGGCCGCCTACACCCTGGTGGCCCAGCACAGCGGCAAGGCCGCCGACATCAACGAGGCCTCCACCGCCGCCGGCGCACGGCTCATCCAATACACCGCCAACAGCCGCCCCAACCAGCAGTTCGAGTTCGTGGACTCGGGCGACGGCCACGTCCGCCTCAAGGCCCGGCACAGTGGCCTGTTCCTCCAGCCCACGGGCACCGCGAACGGCGCGGACGTCGTCCAACAGGCCGGCACCGGTGCCGTCGGCCAGCAGTGGCGCGTGGTCGACCACGGCGGTGACGTGATCAGCCTCGTCAACCGGGAGTCCGGCCTGGCCATGGACGTCTGGCAGTACTCCACCGCCGACGGCGCCCGCATCACCCTATACACCTACAACGGCAACCCCAACCAGCGCTTCACCCGCCGCCGCGTCTGACACGAGACCCGACGGAGCACCGCTCGGCAACGGGGGCGGGCGGTGCCCCGGCATAGCGCCGATCCCCCTTCGCCATCACACTGGACGGGTTCAATGACACAGCCTCTCCACGATCCGACCTCACCGCGACCTCCGCACAGACGTCGCATCACATTCGTCCTCGTCGGCGCACTGATCGCGAGCTGCGCCGCCGCGCTGCTCACGGGACCGCCGGCGAACGCAGCCGTGATCGACCCGACGGCGTACTACCAGATCGTGTCGCGGCACAGCGGCAAAGCCGTCGCCATCGCCGACCAATCGACCGCCGACGGCGCCGCCGTCCAGCAACGGACCCGCGCCGACCAGGCCGGCCAGCAGTTCCAGTTCGTCGACGCCGGCAGCGGCCACTACAAACTCCGAGCCCGGCACAGCGGCAAGGTGCTGGATGTCGCCTCGGCGTCCACGGCGAACGGTGCGAACGTCGTCCAGTGGACCGATAACGGCGGCACCAACCAGCAATTCCGAGTCGTGGACACCGACAGCGGATATGTCAAGCTCATCAACCGCAACAGCGGCAAGCCCCTCGACGTCTGGGAGCAGTCCACCGCCGACGGCGCGCGGATCTCCCAGTACACCGACACGGGCGGCGCCAACCAACAGTGGCAACTGATCCGGGCCGACGCGCCACCGGCCCCGAAGTACGCCGGCTATCTGTTCACGTACTTCACCGGCGAGAACACCTCCGCCGGCGAGCAGGTCTACTTCGCGCTCAGCCAGGGCAACGACCCGACCCGGTGGCGCCAGCTCAACGGTGGACGGCCCGTGTTGACCTCGACCGTGGGGACCGGCGGCGTGCGCGACCCGTTCATCATCCGTTCCCCGCAGGGCGACAAGTTCTACCAGATCGCCACCGACCTGCGGATGTACGGCAACGGCAACTGGGACCAGGTCCAGCGGACGGGCAGCAAGTCCATAGTGGTCTGGGAGTCGGCCGACCTGGTGAACTGGAGCGCACCGCGCCTGGCACGCATCTCACCGGACACGGCCGGCAACACGTGGGCCCCGGAGGCGTACTACGACGAGGGACTCGGCCAGTACGTGGTGTTCTGGGCGTCGAAGCTGTACTCCGCCGGCGACCCGAATCACACCGGCAACACCTACAACCGGATGATGTACGCCACGACATCCGACTTCCGGACCTTCAGCGCCGCGCAGGTCTGGGTCGACAAGGGCTACTCGACGATCGATTCGACGCTCATCAAGCACAACGGTACCTACTACCGCTTCACGAAGGACGAGCGGAGCTCGTCGCAGGCCCCGTGCGGCAAGTTCATCCTCGCGGAGAAGTCGGCGACCGTGCTCAACCGCACCTACTCGTTCGTCGCAGACTGCCTCGGGGACAACGCGATCAGTCAGGGCGAGGGTCCGTTGGTCTTCAAATCGAACACCGACGAGCGCTGGTACATGTTCATCGACGAGTACGGAGGCCGGGGCTACGTACCGTTCACGACCACCGACCTGAACACCCGGCAATGGTCACCCGTCTCCGGCTACACCATGCCCGGCCGGCCGCGCCACGGCACCGTCCTGCCGATCACCCAGGCCGAGTACGACCGGCTACTGCAACGGTGGGGCTGAGCACTCAGCCGCTCGACACGCCGAGCGCCCCGCCCGTGTGATCACCCGTCAACGGCTCGACCCGCGCGGCGGCACGGTCGCCGATCCCTATGACGGCGCCTGACCTGGCCGGATGATTAATCGACTCTCCACCCAAGACTGATAGCGCTGACGTCGATGGCGCTCGGAAAGAGGCACGCATGACGGTGAGCAGATGGACGGCCGCCACGGCCGCGCTCGTTCTGGCCTGCTTTGACCTAGTGACCACGGCCGCTCCGGCGCTCGCCGCGACGCTGCCGACCGGCGCCCGGTCCTTGGAGTCGGTCAACTACCCCGGCCGGTACGTCCGGCACGCCGCCGCGCTCGGCCGTATCGACCCGGTCACCTCGGCCGCCGCGACCCAAACCAAGCTCGACGCGACCTTCACCATCGTCAACGGCCTGGCCATGCCCTCCTGCTACTCATTCCAGACCAAGGACGGCCGATTTCTGCGGCACCGCGACTGGCGGCTGCGTGTGGACGCCAACACCGGCGACGCGACGTTCCGGGCTGACGCCACGTTCTGCGCCGTCGACGGTTCCGTCGCCGCATCGACGTCGCTGACCTCCTACAACCATCCGAACCGGCGGATCAGGCACCGCGACTTCGAGCTCTGGCTGGACCCCTACCAGGACACCGCGACCTTCCGCGCGGACAGCTCGTTCCGGATCGCCGCGCCGTGGGCACCCAAGACGAACCGGAACCCAGTGATCCCCGGCCTGTTCGCCGACCCGCACATCACCGCGATCAACGGCCGCTACTACCTGTACGCGACGACCGACGGCTACGCGAGCTGGCGCGGGACGTACTACAAGGCGTTTTCCTCCGCCGACCTGGTGACCTGGACGGACCACGGCGTTGTCCTGGATCACGGCCCGGACGTGTCCTGGGCAGACGACTCGGCCTGGGCCCCGGCGGTCGCGGCCACCAATGGCCGCTACTACCTGTACTTCAGCGGCGGCGCCGCCACCGGAAACACCGCCAAGCAGCTAGGCGTCGCGGTCTCCGACTCGCCGACGGGCCCGTTCCGGGACGCGCTCGGACGGCCGCTCATCGCCGCCGGCCAGTACTCCGGCCAGGCGATCGATCCGATGGTCTTCACCGACGACGACGGCCGCTCATACCTCTACTGGGGGCAGGGCGTCGCCCGCGTCGTGCCGCTGAACGGCGACATGACCTCCTTCAACCCAGCGCAAGTACGGACGATCACCCCACCGGGCTACAACGAAGCGCCTTTCGTGTTCAAACGCGGCGGGATCTACTACCTCATGTGGTCGGAGAACGACACCCGCAGCGAGGACTATCGAGTGGCGTATGCGACCGGGTCGAGCCCGCTGGGACCGTGGTCCAAGCGCGGCGTGGTGCTGCAGAAGCGGCTGGAGGCCGGAATCAAGGGCACCGGGCACCATTCGGTCGTCCGCATGCCCGGCACCGACACGTGGTACATCGCCTACCACCGGTTCGCCGTGCCAGCGGGGAACGGGACCAACAGGGAGGTGGCCGTCGACCGAATGGAGTTCGCCGCAGACGGAACGATCCGTCCGATCGTGCCGACCCTCTGAGCCTGCGGCATCGACCAGCACGGCGTCGAAGGCTTCGGCGAACACGGCCGGCCTCAGTCACCGCCGCCGTCCCTACGTACGTAGCAATGTCCCACAGCCGCCGGTCCTGCTGTTGGAGCAGCACGATGCGCGCGGCCCGGAGGTGCGTCATCACCATGATGTCTGCAAGTGAGGTTAGACCCAGGAATTTAGCTCTAGTGATTGGACATTTCATGACACTGATCACGGCGTCTGATGGCCACTCATCAGGACCGTCGCGGAGCACCCGGTCGTCGCGCCGGTTACTGATCACCCTCGTGGTGACCGCGCTCACCGCAGTGACAAGCCTCGTCGTCTCCGCGCCGCCGGCCGATGCCGCCACCCGCCAATTCCGAGGCATGAACTGGGCCGTGCTGGGTGACAACTTCAGCACCGGCACGCTCGTCCTGCACGGCCTGAGCCAGTCCGACAGCAACGCGACAGTACGCGCCAAGGCCAACGCCCTCTACGACGACATGGCCGCCACCATGGGGGTCAACACCGTCCGGCTGCCTATCAACACGCACACCGTGGCCAACACGACCTGGTGGAACGCCTACCGCGGCGCCATCGACGCCGCCACCGCCCGTGGATTCAAGGTCATCCTCGCCTATTGGGAGGACGGCGCCGCCTCCGGCGGCAGGATCACGAACCTCGCCGCATGGAACACGATGTGGTCCAGCGTGACCAACACGTACGGCTCGAACAGCAACGTCTACTTCGAACCGATGAACGAGCCGCACGGCTACACATCGGCGGAATGGCGCAACGTCGCGGCGAACTGGCTCAGCTATCACACCTCGGCAGTGCCCGGCCGGGTGCTCATCGGCGGCACCGGCTACAGCCAGGACCTGCGGGACATCTGCAACGACAGCCGCTTCAACTCGACGCTGCTGTCCTTCCACCACTACGCCTTCTTCTACAGCGCGATGACCTACGACGCCTTCCGAAGCCACATTCAGACGCGTCTGGGCAACTGCGCCTCCCGCGCGGTCGCCACCGAGTTCGGCGCGCCGATGTCCACCGGCCTCAACTACGGCGACGCGAACAGCACCGACAACTTCGTGCGCCACATCCGCGCCATGGCCCAGGTCATGCGTGACAACCAAATGGGCGGCACCTACTGGCCCGCCCTCGGCGGCAAGCCGGGCGACATCGGCTACGACTGGTACTCGATGTACGCCCTGAGCGGCAGCGGCACCGATCTCAACTTGACCGTCCGCAACACCTCCGGCGCTGACCGGATCCGGTATGCCTGGGGCGACACCATCGGCGGCGGCGACACCACCTACAGGATCAACGTGCGCCACAGCGGCAAGGCCATGGACGTCCAACAACCGAACACCGACAACGGTGCGCGCGTCGGCCAGTACACGTACGGCGGCAACGCGTGGCAGCAGTGGCAGTTCCAGGACGCCGGCAGCGGCTACTGGCGCATCATCAGCCGCCACAGCGGAAAGTGCCTCGATGTGGTGAGCGCTTCAACCGCCGACGGTGCCGAGCTCATCCAGTACACCTGTGGCACCGGCACCAACCAGCAGTTCCAGATGGTCGCCAACGGCAGCTACTTCCAGCTCCGGGCACGACACAGCGGCAAATGCGTGGACGTACCGGCCGCATCGACCGCGGACGGCGTGATCCTCAAGCAGTATCCGTGCAACACCGGCACCAACCAGCAGTGGTCGCGCACGGCCGTCTAACGGTCGTCTCGACGTGACCGCGGATCCGCGGTACAGCCCTCACACCCCGGTGCCGAGCTCGTGCTGTGTGCTCGGTGCCGGGGAGCCGGACGGATCGGGAAACGAGCAAGCGGTCGGCAATACCAGCGGCAGGCTCGGCCACGAAAGCGTCGCTACCACCAAGGTCTACGTCCACGCCGACCTCGCGCTCAAGGGACGGCCCTGGCCCGCACCACCCCGATCAACGCAACCCCGGGCCGCTACCAACCCAGCGACCAGATCATGGAGTTCCTCAACGGACTGTGATTATGCCGAGATGGTGTTGCTCGCCCCGGTCCCGGCCACCCGCAACCTCCGGGTCCCACGACGGCGCCCCTCCGGGACGGTGCAGGTGTCGGGCAGCTCGATCTGAACCCATGCCACCGCGCCGCCCTTGAGCAGGCCGGCCGGGGATGATCGTCTTGCGGGTGGGATCGGTCAACCGGGTGACGCCCTCACCGGTCACGTACGTCGCCTCAAGGGTGCCCTCACGGGCTCCCAGCCGAACAGGCGGCGCTTGACGTCGGAGACAGGGATGGGGCCGGGGTAGTGGTTGGGCTCGTCGCCCTGGTGTCTGGCGCGGGAGTGCCAGGCGGTGCCGCGCTTGGTGGTAAAGCCGATCAGGGTGTTCCGGTTCAGCCAGGTCAGGCTCTCGCGGGACATGAAGATTTCCCAGAGATGCAGGGCGCGCTGCGTGTCGTCCCTGCTGGGGCGCGCGGCGGCGCGCAGGTCGGCCAGCGTCCAGGACAGGCGTATGAGGCACGTCAAGGTGCTGGGAGTGATCGCTCCGGCGCGGAGCTGGTTTTCCAGCGGGTCGAGGGCGTCGGGCTGGAGGCGATAGCAGGTGCGCAGATGTTCCCCAAGGCCGAATGAGAGCGCGGTTTCTCTCGTCCTCTTCTGCTGATGCGTGGATTCGATGGACGACCACCTTGTCGGTGGTGCTGGTGGCCGGCATCTGGGCAGTCGTGGGAGCCGGGCCTGATCTCGGGTTCAGGCCATGGTCATGCACGCTGCGGCTGACACCATCGTCAGCTGGGGCCCGTGCATCGTGATGAGCTGGCCGGGTGGCGAAGCCGCTGAGGAGCCTTCTGTTACGGGGTGCATTACGGTGACCTGATGGATATGGTGGCTGATCGACTCGAGGCGATGGTGTCGCCACTCGGCGGACTCGTCGGTTCGACCATCCGGCTGCGGGCCCCTGAGGAAGACCCGCATCTCCCCGTCTACATGGCCACGGTCGGTGACCTCACCCAGGTGCTCCCGTCGGTGGCCAGGGCCAGGCGCGGACACTCCACGACCGGGTCCATCGACGGTGTCGGCGTCTCCTCCGATGAGAGGGAGGCGCGCTGGCTGGCCATCGCCGAAGCGCTTGAGCGCTACTCCAGTTCCGTCTACAGCGAGGACCAGTTCATCCGGGCGACCGCTGCCGAGTTGGGGGAGGAGGCGCTCGATCTCGATCAGGTGCCAAGGATCTCCGACGCCGAGGCAGCCGATCCCGCCTGCACCCTGGTCCAGCCGGACAAGCATGCCCCCATGCGCTGGGTCTTGGGCCTTTCCTTGATGACCGCAAAGCCTACGTGGATCCCGGTCCCCTACGTCTACCTGTATCTTCGCCTCGCCTCTCGAGCAGAGCGGCTGACCGCGCCGATTTCCACCGGTTGCGCGGCCCACACCGACGTGCACACCGCGCTCGCCAAGGCGCTGTGCGAGGTGATCGAACGGGACGCGATCGCCTTGACCTGGTTGCAGCGGCTGCCGCTGCCCCGGCTGGAGGTTGACGACGTGCCGGAGCAACTCCCCGGCTCCGAACAGTGCGTCACCCACCTGTTCGACGCGACGACCGACCTTGGCGTGCCCACCGTGTACGCAGTGGAGGTCGCGCCGCACCATCCGACGACGCGGACCCTGGTGACGTGCGCCACAGACCTCGACCCGCGTGCGGCGGTCGAGAAGGTCCTTCGCGATGCGGTGGCGTGCCGCATCGCCCTGCGGCACCGCAAGCCCGAGCGAACCGACCCCAAGACCTTTCACGACGTCTTCGACGGCGCCCTGTACATGGCGTCCCCCGAACGGGCGCACGCCTTCGACTTCCTGCTGAACTCGCCCCACCGGCGCAGGCTGTCCGAGCTTGCCGCCCCCGAGGTCGCACATGGCCGACCGGCCCTGCGGTGGTTGCTGCAACGGCTGCAGGCGCTCGGGATGGAGGCGTACGCAGTCGATCTGACCTGCGAGGAGGCGCGTGCCGCGGGAATGTGGGTCGTCCGCGTCATCGTCCCCGCACTGATGCCGCTGTCCTTCGTGGGCACCGCGCAATTCCGGGGGACGCCGCGGCTGTACGAGGCGCCCACCGCCATGGGATACACAGCTCACGCCGAGCCTGACCTCAATCCCTGGCCCCAGCCGTTCGCGTGATCCTGAGGATGACCATGCACTCGCCCGATCTCATCATCGCCGTTGGCGCGTTCGGTGTCGCTGTCGCCCGCTCGCTGTCGCCCGCTACCCACGTCATCCACATGCCGGTCGCCGGTGGCGGAATCTCCATCCCTCCGGAGGTCACGACTCTGCTGCTGGCCACCTCGGTGCCCGCGCCTCACGTGGAGCTGCGACTTTCGGAAGTGGCGCACAGCCAGAGCGTCGATTTCCTTCCCATCGTGCTGGAACATCCGCGGCTTCGCGTCGGCCCGGTGTCCCGTGCCGGATCTCGAGGATGCTCCTCCTGCTATCGCCACAGGATTCGGCAGCACGCGGTCGACCTGCTCGCCCAAGACGCGCTGGAGGAGCACTTCCGACGCGATCCGGAGGCCGCCGAGCGCGGGTTCCCGGCGCACTGGCCCGCATTGGCGGCCGGGCTCGCCAGGCAAGCCGACCTGGCGGACAGCGTGCGTGTCCGTCATGTGGACCTACTGTCGAACACACCGGCGGTGAGCAGGCTCGTGCCCGTGCACGGCTGCGGCGTGTGCGCACCGGCCGACGCGCAGGCGCCCCGGCAACGCAGCGTCGCTCGTCTGATGAGCGTCGTGGAAGGAATGAATGCCGAATGACAGAGCTGCCGCGCAAGCCGAAGCTTCACCCCGGTCTGAGTGTGCTGCCCTATGAGCGCGGACTCCTCGTCGAAGGTACGGCGGAGCAGAAGGTCTTCGGTGGGCCGGCGGCGCGGACGTTCCTGCCCCGGCTCCTGCCCCTGCTGGACGGCACCCGGACGCGGGAGGATCTCGCCGGCGAACTGGGCCATCACATGGCTGAGGCCATCGCTGCCACCCTTCGCCTCCTCCACACCACCGGCCACCTGCAGGAAGGTGACGGTGATCCGGCGCTGCCCGCCGGCGTACCGCCGGGCGTCGCGCAGGCCGTGGGGAGGATGCTGGGCACCACCATGACCTGGCCCAACGTGGAGGCTGCCTTCCAGGCGCTGCACGCCTCGCCCGTCCTGATAGCGGACACAGGAGCACCCGCCGAGCGGGTCGCCGAACTGCTGGCGGCGTCGGGCGACCGCGTCACGCTGCTTGCACCCGACCATGTGCCGGCGGCCGGTGAGTTCGTCGTCGTCGCGTCAGCGGGCGAGGCGGACGCCGACGTGCTCGAACAGCTCGACGCGGCCTGCTTCGACCGCGGTGCGATATGGCTGCGAGCGCGGCTTGCGGGAGATGTGCTCCAGCTCGGGCCGTGCTTCGACCGTCGCTTCACGCCCTGCCTGGCCTGCTTCCACGCCGCCGTGGGCACCCCTGCGGAGGGTCCACCCGATGCCGCTCTGGCCGAGTTGGCCTGGGCGATCGTCGCGGGCGAGGTCTTCCATCAGCGCGCCAGGGTGGGGACGCCACTCGCGGCGGACACGGTCGCCACCTTCGGCCTGCGCGCGTGGTCGTTGCGCCAGGACGCCGTCGTACGGCGAGCCGACTGCGACCGCTGTGGAACTGCCGCATAGCGGCGACATACCGGGCGCATACCGCCCCTGCCTAGCATCGGCCCTACTCGATGGTGCATTCGCACACCGAAAGGGGTTCCGATGCCGACCGACCAGACTCTCGACTTCGATGTCCAGGATCTTCCGATGGACGTGTTCGACCTCACCATCAGTGGGTTGGAGGTGCAGACCCTCACCCTAGGCCGCGGCTTGGACGTGGTGGCGTCCTGCCTTTCCACCCGTTGCTACCCCTGTTCCGGCACGACCGGCTGTAGCTCGTGCACCGACCACCCCGCGCCGCTTGCCCCCGATCTCGACGAAGACGAAGACGAGTAAGCGTGTGTGCGGGCCGTCCAGAGGACGGCCCGCACACACGGCCCGTGGCTTTGTCTAGCGAGGTGAAAGTGGACGTCCCTCCGTTGATCCGCCTGGCCGGAATGCCGTCGGAGGTCCTGCGTGAACTGCGGTTCCCTGAGGTCGGCCGGGTGGTGGAGGACCGGCTTGAGTCATGGCGGTGGCTTAGAGCCGAAGGCGAGGCACTGAGCGAGGAACTGTACAAGGTGATCGGTGCCCTGACCGAGGAGCACTCGAGACCCCTCCTTGTCGGACTGCGCCGTGCCCTCTACCAGCTCCGCAAGCCCACCCCGCGCGAGTGGAGCCCAAGAACGCGGCAGTTGCTCGGCCACGAGCTCGCTGATCGGATGAACCGGTGGATAGTGACGCACGAGCAGTGGCGAGGGGGTGCCCAGGTCCTCGATGATCTGATCAGATCACAGACTGCGGCCAGGATGACCCGGCTCCGGGATATCGCCGCGGCCCCCGCCTTCCGGCGAGCGCTGCTGCACGCCAGCCCCGATCTGTCCGCGGACCTTGACAAATGGCTGGCGGACCCGAGCCGCGGCACCCGGCGGCTGGCGTCGGCCCTGACCAGGTATGTGACCCGGGCAGCGGCCAAGACCAGCCCCTTCAGCGCCTTCATGGTGACGGGGCGTGGCGCGTGGACCGAGGACGATGTCGCGGTCCGCCAGTGTGTCCAGGGGCTGCGTAGCGCGCGAGGTGTGCTGGATCTCGGTCATGTCGCGCGGTCTGACCTGCACGCCGCGCTGGTGAGCAGCGAACGCACACGACACGGCATGATCGTTCGCGTCAACCCCAGCGTGGTCGCCATCGGTGACAGGCTGCGCTTTCTGGGGCAGCCCCCGCAGGAGCCGATGATCACAATCGATGGCACACCGGCGATCCACGCCTGTCTGGAGCTGCTTCTCAACGGGCCCGCGACCACCTTTGGTGACCTCGCTACACGCTTGGCAGCGGTGGGAAACGCTCAGCCGTCCCAGGCCGGCGCACTCGTCGATCACCTCGTCAAGATCGATCTACTGCAGCTCGCGCCGCAGCCCGGCGGGCAGATCACCACGCCGGGCGAGGTGGCACGTTGGCTGGGGTCGTTCGGCGAGGAGTTCGCGGAAGAGAGCTCGCTCCTTCAGGCGGTCAGCGAGGCCGTGTGCGCCGCCGTACCGATCGAGGAGCTCGAGCGGCATCGGCGGCGGCTGGGTACGGTACGCCGTGGGCTGGCGAACCTCGCCAACGTCCTCGAAAAGCCGGTCGCGCTGGACGACGACCAGGTCACCTTCGACACGGCCGTGACCGACTGGACCCTGGCCGAGTGCGGCAAGCGTGCGTGGCAGCCGGTGCTGGCCGACCTGCAGGTCATCCGCCGATGGCTCACGCTGTTCAGCCCCGGCCAGGAACTGAAGAACGCTCTGGACGCCTGGTGGAGTGGGCACCCCGGCGCGGACGGCCGGATCTCCTTCATGGACTTCTACCACGAGGTCATGAAGGAGGTCGCCGGTGGCTCCCCTGCGGGGAAGGAGATCGGCCGACTCTGGCATTCAGCCAGGGGCCGGCGTGAGAGTGTGTTCGCTCGCGTCAACGAGCTGCACACCCTCCGCGATGACGCGGCCCGCTTACTCTGGCGCGACGCCGAGCCCGGCGGGGTGGTCAACATCGATCCCGGGGAGCTGACCGACGCGGTCGCCGCGTTCCCCCGGTGGGTGGACGATCTGTATTCACTGGGGATGTACGGGCAGCCGCTGGCGGGCGAGACAGGGCCGTGTTTCGTGGTGAACGAGGTCTTCACCGGATACAGGAAGGGCCTCCGCCGCGTCGACCACCTGCTGGGCGACCGCACGGGCCCGCGGGCGGAACTCCCTGGCGGTTACCCGGTGTTCGCTGCTCTCGGCGGGTCACTGGGGACGTCGTTGAACGTCCGGGAGCCCTGCGAGCCGTACGAGATCGTCTATCCGTGGCATGGGGACGCACGGCCAGGTGTCGGCCGGATCGAGCTCCGTGACCTGTGGGTGGAGCGAGATCACGCCCGCGGGCTGCTGCGGTTGCGATCCGGCAGCCTCGACCGGGAAGTATGGCCGCTGCACCTCGGCATGAGCGCCCCGTGGACACTGCCGCGGGCGGCGCAGCTGCTCGTCAGGGCGTTCGGGGAGGAACCCCCCTTGCCGATCGCGAGAATCGCGCCCAGAGGGCACTGGGCGCGGCTGCCGGAGATGTGGATGGTCCCGCGGGCGCGGGTGGGGCGCGTGGTGGTCCGCCGGGCGAGCTGGCAGCTGGCTCCGTCGAGTGTCCCCGCGCCGCGGTCGGGCGAGCGGGAGTCCTGCTACCTCGTACGGCTCGCCGGATGGCGGCAGGAGGCGGGAATTCCGGAGACCTGCTTCGTGAAAGGGCTCTCCAAGAGGCGTTCCCTCGCTCGGCGGAGCGAGCACAAGCCGCTCTACATGGATTTCGCGAACCCGTTCCTGCTGCAGGCCTTCACCGAATTTCTGCGACGCCCGCACGACGCGGTCGTGTTCGAGGAGGCGTTACCCGACCCGATGGCGTCGCAGGAGAACTATGGCGGAGGCCACGTCATGGAGATGGTGATAGATGTCTCGGCATGGACCCATTGACGTGAGTGACGACCAGTGGGTGAGCGCGCACATCTTCTACCACGGCGATCAGGATCCCGTCATCGTCTACCTGATTCAGCTGATCGTGGAGGAACTGGCGGACGGCGGGCCCGACCCGGACTTCTTCTTTCTCCGCTACTGGGACGCGGGCCCACACGTGCGCCTGCGGGTGCGCGCCGAGCCCCGCGACCATGACCGGGTCCGCCGCGTCATCGAGGAGAGGTGCCGCGCGTTCTTCCGCGCCTGTCCGTCCGCCCACGGAATGCGCCAGGAAGAATACGAGAAGTCAGCCGCGCTGCTGGCCCACGGTGAGGGGATGCCGGATTTCACTCGAGAACTGGCACCGAACAACTCCGTGTCGTTCATCCCGTACCGCAGAGAGTATCGGCGGTACGGGCGAGTGGCGATGCGGGCGGTCGAAGAGCATTTCGTGGATTCCAGCAGGATCGTCCTGTCCATGCTCTCGAAAGGGGCCACCGCCAAACAGCGGATCACCATCGGTGTCGCGATGTACCTCATCGTGTGGTTACGGCTCAGCGGAACAGCCGAGATGGCGCAGCCGGACGCGGAATATGCCGAGCACTTCGCGGTTCAACGCGATGTCCTGCTTCCTCTGGGCCGACGCATGCGCGCCCTCGTCGACCACGCGGATCGGATGGAACGTGACGACGGCCTGGCGGGCTGGTCGCAGACGACGGGAAGGCTGCGGAAGGCACTGGAGGAAGATCCTCACCGGCTGCCCACGGTGATGGTCACGTGCGCCCACCTCGCGGCGAACCGCCTGGGAATCGATCCGCTCTCCGAGCGGTATGCCTCCGCCTTGGCTTCACAAACCGTCCTGGAACTGCACGAAGAAGGACAGCCGCAATGACGTCGCAGATCGAGGAGACCGTCCGGTTCAGGCCGGACGTGGCCGGGATCGCCGCTCCTGACGCGTCCTATTATCTGCTCAGCTGGCCCCACAGCATGTCCATGGGCCGCTTGAGCGTCGAGCAGCAGGCCCTGCTGCACCGGCTGGGACGGGAAGCCATTCCCGTGAAAGAGCTGCGGGATTTCGAGGCCCACCTGGATCTGTTGCGGGCGGGCGGATGGCTGCACGTCACCGTGACCTGCGACGGCCGGGACCTCTACACCGTGGAGCCGGAAGGGCCCGAGGTCCCCCGCACCGATGAGATGCCTCCGGACCTGGCGCTGTCGCGATTCGCGATCGCGCGCAGAGACGGAACCGAGGTAGTCCTGGAATCCCCACGCTCATGGTGCCGCGTGCGGCTCCATACCTCCCAGGCCCTGGCCTGGCTGGGGCCTTCGCGGCTGGCCGACGACGACGTTCCTGCCCTGCGCAGGCTCCGCCGCGATCTGTGGGGCGCCGGCCTGGCGGTCTCCCAGCCCGACGAGGAGGACGCTCAGTTGTCGACATGCCAATGGCAGCCGCACGAGCTGTGGTTTCATCACCGCAGCCGCACCCGGTGGCCCGGGACCCCGCACGGCAAGAGCGACTGGGCGGCCGGCACGTTCGATGCGCCGGCGGCGCGCCGCGCGCCCCTCGGCGGCGAGGTCGTCTCCTTTGCCCCGCCCGATCTGGGCCGCGCGCGTGACAATGACCCCAGCCTGACCGCCGTGCTGGAGGATCGGCGGTCGGTCCGCAGGCACGACGACGCCAATCCGTTGAGCGTCGCCCAACTCGGCGACTTCCTCTACCGATGCGCGCGAGACCGGGGCATCCACCGTGTCAACGGTGTCGATCACGTGAACCGGCCCTTCCCCTCCGGAGGGGCCATGCACGAACTCGAGATCTACACGGTGGTCAGGAAGGTATCCGGGCTCCAGCCGGGGTTGTATCACTACGATTCCCAGCACCATCGGCTGGAACGGATCACCGAGACCACTCTCCAGGTGCGGCGGCTCCTGCGCGCCGGTGCGATGTCGGCGGCCGCTTCCGAGCCGCAGGTGCTCCTCTTGATCACGGCGCGGTTTGGGCGTGTCATGTGGCAATACCGGTCGATGGCCTATTCCCTGATCATGAAGCATGTCGGTGTCCTATTCCAGACGATGTACCTGGTGGCCACCGCGATGGGGCTGGCACCCTGCGCGCTGGGCGGCGGTGACCACGCCGCGTTCGCCGAGGCCACCGGCTTGGACCCGCTGGAAGAAGGCACGGTGGGCGAGTTCTCGCTCGGCTCCCTCCCCCCGGAGACGGGACGATGAGGCTGCGGCTGCGCGACGACGTCTACATAGCCGCGACAGACGACGGCGTTCGCATCCTCACGCATCGCGGGCTGGCCAGGATCGACGGGACCGCGATCGCGGAGTGGCTCGATCGGCTCACCCCGTTTCTCGGCGGAGAGCACACGCTCGAGGAACTAACCGCCAGCTTGCCCCCCGGTCCTGCCAGATCGGTGAAGCGGGTCATCGAGCTCCTGGTGGAATGCGACGCCGTCCAGTTGGTGCCGCAACAGCAGGACATCCCTGACGACCGCGTCACGGTTATCGCGGGTGTCGAGCCGATGCTGACGCCCTTGGTACGGGCGGCGCGGGCCTCCGAGTTGCGCAACATCACGGTGATGCGGCTGGACCTGCTCCCGCGGAAACACACCATCGACCTGCCCGACGAAACCGGCGTGGTGCTCTACGCCGGCGACGGGCCGACGGCACTGCCGCTGGAGCGCGCGTGCGCCCATCTCGGCATCCCGCTCGCCTTGATGGTGCGTACCGACGATGCCACGTGGCTCCTTCCGCCCGGGACCGCGATGTGGGACGACGCCCGGCGCCGCATGGGCACCACGGGGGCGCATGTCGGCACACCGCCGACGGGAGCCACCGCGCGCCTGGTCCAGGCCACCATCCGCGCGCTGACGGGTGCCATGCCGCCCGCCGAGCGTGGCCGCATGGTTCGGATGGAGCACGGCTCATGGACTAGCACGTGGCACTCGTGCCTGCCCCATCCCTTCGCCGCAACGGCGTCCGTCCGCTCACGGGAGGAGTTCCTCCAGCGGGTGCGCGATCTGCGGGCAGGTGAGCCGCTCGACGGCGAGTCCTTCCTGCACAGGATCGCGCCCTGTCACGACGAGTACGTGGGTCTGTTCACCCTCACCGAGGCCCCGGGTCCGCAGAGCCCGCTGAACCTCTGCCGCGCCGTACTGCCGGATGGGAGGTTCACGATCGGTACCGGATTCGACTACAACGCGGCACGCTGCGATGCCGCACGTAAAGCGCTGGCCGCCTACGGGGCCCGCATGGTGGACCCACGGCGGCTGGCGGGGGCCGACGGGCGCCCGCTGACGGATCCGCGTGTCGATCCGTCCGAGCACGGTCGTGTCTGGGGGTACGAGATCGACGACCGTGAGACGGCTCGCCTGGTGCCGGTAGCCGACGTGTTCACGGCGGAGGGCGCCGGTCTCGCCACCGGTCATGACTGGGAGCATGCCGTCGGCCGAGGCCTGGCCGATCAATGTCTGCGGATAACCCTGGCCGAGATACCGTCGCGCTCCGAGCCGTATCCCCGGGTCGACCTCACAACCGTCGCATTGCGCGACACGAGAAGCCGGGAGATCCTCGCCCGGCTCGATGAGTTACCCGAGGTGTACGACCTCACCGGTCCACTCGGGGTCACAGTCCTCGCCTGCTGCTCCGGCGCGGACACGATCGGCTACTTTGCCGCCCTGGACCCGGCCGAGGCCCTGGAGGAGGGGCTGAGGGCCGCGCTGCTGCGCCTGCAATCCGGCTACGGCCCGGCAGACCCTCTGCCCGATCGGCTGCGCGGCTCATGGCGACAGTTCTCGGCCTCGGCGGTCGACGTGACAACGGTGGCGTCACGGCTGCGCGCCCGAGGCCGGGTGGCTACAGCCGTACCTCTTGATCATGATCCGGCGGTGGCCGAGATCATGCCTTATCTGGCCCGGGTGGTGGTGTGATGCGTGAGGTGGCGCTGATCGGTCGTGGAATGGTGCGCGACGCGATCGCCGAAGAACTCGCGGAGGGCTGGCTCGTCAGATCTTACGAAACGGCGTCACAGGTATCCGGGGATCCTTGCCTGCTCATCGCGTCCGACGACAGCTGGAACACCGCGCGCACCCGAGAGGTGCGGGCGGTTGCCACCGCTCTGGCGATGCCCTGGCTGCGCGTCCGCGCGGAGCTGGATCGGGTGGTGATCGGTCCGATGGAGAGTCCGGGCCGGGCGGGATGCGTGTCCTGCGCCGAGCGGCGCCGCCGCCGCATCCGCCCTGACCAGGACGGGCACCGGGCCATTTGGCAGCGACATCGCGAGGTCCTGCGTGAGCGCCCGTCTACGTGGCTCACGCGGCTGGGCGCCGCCCTGGTGGGGGAGATCGTCGCAGCCGAGGCGGCGCTGCTGTTCGACGGCGGCTCGCCCCACACGCACCAGGCCTTCTTCCTCATGAACCTGGAAAGGCTCGACGTCAGCTTGCACGCCTTCCTGCCTGACGCATTCTGTGGCACCTGCGGCGACGCGCCCCCTGACACGGCCGAGTCGGCTGACCTGATCCTGGAGCCCCGGCCGATGTATCGCGAGGGAAGCTTCCGGACGCGAGAGATCTTCGCAGACCTGGAAAAGCTGTACGTCGACCCGGAGTGCGGGTTGATCGGCACGCTCTCCGAGTGGACGGCGGCCGGGCTGTGCGTCACGTCGGCGACGGTGGGCGCGCGAGGTGGGGGCGACGTAGTCGGCTACGGGCGGGCGGACACCCGCACGGCCAGCCGGCTCATCGCCGTGCTGGAGGGGATCGAACGGTATGGCGGAGCCCCGGGCGCTCGCAGGACGACCGTGAACGCCCCCTTCAGCGAGGTCGCCGATCGCGCACTCGATCCGCGTACTCTCGGCCTCTACCCTCCGGAACGGTACCGGCTACCGGATTTCCGCTACCGGCCGTTCGACGTGAACACGCCCTACGCCTGGGTCTGGGGGTACTCCTTCGCCCGGCAAGAGCCGATCCTGGTGCCGGAGAGCTGCGCCTACTACCAGCATGGTCACGGGCTGGTTCACGAGATCTCCAACGGATGCGCGCTCGGCGGCTCCCTGGAAGAGGCGATCTTGCACGGCATCCTCGAGGTGGCTGAGCGCGATGCCTTCCTCCTGACCTGGTATTGCCGGCTGCCCGCTCCGCGCATCGAGGTGCGCGCGGCCGCCGATCGCCGGTTGCCCCTGTGGCACGCGGCGCTGGAGGCGGAGACCGGGTATGACGTGATGCTCTTCGACATCAGCGTCGAGCAGCGGATTCCCTGCGTGTGGGCCATGGCTGTGAACCCTCGTGACGATGGCAGACCCGCTGTGATCTGCGCGGCCGGATCCAGCCCCGATCCCGAACGGGCCATCGCCAACGCCCTGGGAGAACTCGCACCCGACATCGCTCCCATGGCCACTCGATACGCCAGGGAAGCCGACCGGGCAGAGCGAATGGTGGCTGATCCTCGCCTCGTCAAGGAGATGGAAGACCATTCCCTGCTCTACGCACACCCGGCCGCGGCACGGCGGCTCAGCTTCCTGACCGAAGGCTCTGATGTCCGCAAGCCGGCTGACATGGGAATCCCAGGGGCCTTCGCCGGTACGGATCTGACCGGCGTGCTCACCGAAACGGTCGGGCGCTACCTGGATACCGGGCTCGATGTGATCGTGATCGATCAGAGCGGCTCCGAGCACCGGGCAGGTGGGTTGTCCTGCGTGAAGGTGCTTATTCCCGGCACGCTGTCGATGACCTTCGGGCACGACAACCGCCGGGTGGACGGGCTGCCGCGGCTGCTGACCGTGCCCCGGCTGCTCGGTTACCGGGATCTGACGCCCGGTGAGCTCAACCTCGACCCGCACCCCTTCCCATGATGGCTGGCGCGGTGGTCCGGCGCATGCTCACGTGGTTTCGACCACATCGGTGGCGCCTCATGGTTTCTCTGCTCATCGTGGTGATCTCCGTGCCCATCGGGGTGGTCAACCCGCTGCTGACCCGCATGGTCGTCGATCGAGGGTTGCTCCAGGGTGACATCACGCTGCTGACGCTGCTGTGCGGGCTCATGATCGTGCTCGGAATCGTGAACAGCGCGCTGGCCGTCGGCAACGTGGCGCTCACCAACAGCATCGGCCAGCAGGTGACGGCCACGCTACGCGCCGCCGTCTACGGTCGCGTCCAAGCGCAGGAGCTGGACTTCTACACCGAGGAAAACACCTCCGAGGTCCAGATGCGGCTGGTCAGCGACATCGACGGAGTCGACAGGTTCGTCACCAACACCGTGCAGCAGGCGCTGGCCGCCTCGACCGCGCTGGCGGCCGCGGGCATCGCGATGCTGGTGCTCAGCTGGCCACTGGCGCTGCTCTCCTTCGCCATGGCGTACCTGCTGGCCCTGCTCAATCACCGCTTCGCCAAGAAGCGCAAGGACCTGGCCCGGGAGCGGCAACTGCACCTCACCTCGGTGCTGCGCTTCGCCGCCGAGGACCTCAGCCTGGGCGGGGTCATTCTGGGCAGGACGCTGCACCGGACGGGCTGGCAGCTCGAACGGTTCATCGACGTGTGCCGGCAACTGCGCGAGGTCACCGTTCGGCAGCGGGTTGTGGGCGCCGTCGCCCACGTGATCATCGGAGCGTCGTTCGCCTGCGTCCCGCCCCTGGTGTTCTGGCTGTCCGGCACGGCGGTCTCCGGGCTCAGCATCGGGACGGTGATCGTCATCGTGATGCTGCAAATGCAGCTGTCCACTCCCATCCAGTCGCTACTGCAGCTGTCCAGCGGCCTCCACGTCGCGCTGGCCAAGTTCGAGCGGGTCATCGAATACCTTGACCTGCCGGCCCCCTGGGCGGCCGACGGCGGGCCGGCCCCGACGTCGAGCGCCGGAGTCAGCGTGACCCTGCGTGGCGTGGGCCATCACTACGGTGCGGGGAAGCGGACCATCCTCAACGGGATCGACTTGGAGTTGCCCTCGGGATCGGTGACCATCGTGCGCGGACGCACGGGGTCGGGCAAGACCACCCTGGGGTTGATCGTAGCCGGCCTTCTGCGCCCGGCCGAGGGAGTCGTCCATGTCGACGGCGCGGATGGCGCGAAGCTGCGGGACGTGGCCACGATCGTCCCACAGCACACCACCCTCTTCGACGCGTCGATCCGCGAGAACCTGATGTACGCCCGCGACGACGTGACCGAGGAGGACATCCTCCGGGTCATCGCCGCTGTCCGACTGGACGATCTGGTGGCCAAGCTGCCGCACGGCATCGACACCCCCATCGGCCAGGAAGGGCATCAGCTGTCAGGTGGCGAGCGTCAGCGCCTGGCCGTGGCCAGGGCGCTGCTTGCCAAATGGCAGGTGCTCGTGGTCGACGAGGTCACCAGCGCACTCGACGGCGTCACTTCGGACGAGGTCTACGACGCCCTCCGGACGTACTGCCAGGGGAGAACGCTGGTGATCATCGCGCATCGGCTTCCGCGCGTGCGAAACACGGATCGCGTCGTGGAGATGGCGCATGGACGCATCCTTGAGAGCCATGGTCGCCGTACTTCGGATGTCGTTCTTCCGGCCGCCGAACAGGATCAAGGTCGGGGCACCTGAGCTCTACTGCTCCTGCCGACAATGTCATCTGTACAGCTCATCCACTTGTACGGCTACCGGCAGCGAGTCGTGACCGACTTGGAGGCCAGCCGTCGGTGAGAGGAGGTTCGAGCCCCGTCCTCGCAAGAGAGGCGGTGGAGGCATCCATTCAGGAGCCCGGCTGTAGCCCGCGCGGACCTGACCTGATTCACGTATAAGCGGCGCCTGCGGCGGAGGGGACACTGCCTCGATCGCTCCCCGCATGAGAAGTGATCGCTTCCTGAACTCTGCCGGGGCAGTTCTGCATGTCCCGGGTGAGATGTGCCAAGCGGATGGATGTCAGGCAAGTTCCGGTGCTCCGCCGTGCTCAGGAGAGTAGTACGGTGCTCAGCGAAGGCGGCGAGATGTGAACGTGGGATCGGAGCGGACGCTCGACGCCGTGAGCGTGGAGGCGATCTTCACCTGGCACCTGCCGCCCCGCCTGGGGCGTATCACCTCGCCTCCTGCGCCCGACATACCGCGGACATACCGCGCACCCCTACCTTGGCGTGCATGTCTCCCTCGTTGCGGCGGCTCGCCGTCCTGATTCTGGTCGCCGCGTTCCTGGTGCCGGCCTCTCCGGCCGCCGCGGCCGCATTGTCCGACGCGGGCTTCTTCGGCAGGTGGAGCACCAGTGCCTGGACGGTGGGGCCGCGACTGAACTACGCGCACGCGGGCCTGAAGCCCGTGGAGAGCGCGGTGAAGGCGGGCGACTACGTGCTGGCCAAGCAGCGACTGCTGGATTACTACCGCGCGCGCCCGGCCATCGAGGCGGGCGGCTTCTCGCACACGACCTGGCCGGGCGCACTCGAGCTGACCCCCAGCCACATCTGGACGCTGGGATCGGGCGAGGTCTACATCAAGACGCTGACCTTCGGCCCGGGGGAAAAGACGGTCACGGCCGACGTCACCAGCAGCATCAACAGCGGCAAGCCCGGATTCTTCCTGATGAGCCGCTACAAGGACGCGGTCATCGCCCTCATCAACAGCAGGAGCAAGGGGTCGGGCAAGCCCACCCTCCGCCTGACCCTGGCCGACGGCTCGATGAAGACCCTTCACCCCACGCATGACACCTACATCTGGGCGGCCCACCCGGGCAACGTGTACGGCACCAAGTACTACATGCAGGTCAGCGACCAGGGCATGGGGCCGTTCACCGGCGAGACACGCAAGGCGTACCTGCGGTTCGACCTCGGCGGCGTCACGGGCGTGAAGAAAGCGGAGCTGACGCTGACCGGTACGGCCGACACCGCGAAGGACATCATGCTGTACGGCAACGCCGAGACCTTCGACGAGGCCACCCGCACCTGGTCCAACACCGTGCAGAACACGTTCTCCTGGGAGGGCGACCCCGGCGGCTTCGACTGGAAGCTCCCCGCCGGTGCCGACAACGAGTATCTCTACCAACTTCCCCGCTTCTACTTCGCCGGCCCGCTGGCCCTGGAGTACCAGAAGACCGGCAACGAGCAGTACGCCCGCACGCTCATCGGCCTTATGACCGACTTCATCAAGGACGCCGACGCCTACGACGCCGACCAGGGCGCCGGTTCCTACCCGGGCAACCTGCACGCCGCGCGGCGCCTGCACAACTGGATCGCGGTCTACGAGATCCTGCGCAAGAGCCCGTCGCTGACCCCCGAGGCCAACACCGCGATCCTCAAGACGATGAACCGGGCCGGCCTGCACCTGCAGCAGAACGTCAACGCCACGCCGAACAAGATGCAGTCGCAGAAGATCACGCTGCTGCACGCCTCCGTCTACTTCCCGGAGTTCCGCGTCGCGCCCGCGTGGCGGACCAACGCCGCCGACTTCCTCTCGGCGCAGCTCAACGACTCCACCTACGCCGACGGCGGCTACAAGGAGTCCACGGACGCCTACCTGCGGGGCTACCTCAGACAGTACGTGGACGTCGTCGCCTTCATGCGGCGCAACGGCATCACGTTCACCGCCACCGCCAAGCTGCGGCAGTTGGGCCGCTTCCTCATGGACCAGAGCTATCCCAACGGGTACGGCCCGGCCTACGGCGACAGCGACTCCCAAGACCTGCGCAGCACCCTCAGGAGCCTGGGCGAGCTGCTCAACGACCCCGAACTCCTCTACGTCGGCACCTCCGGCAAGTCGGGCGAGAAGCCGGCGCACACTTCTGCGCTCTACCCGGACACCCGGGTCGCGGTCTCCCGCTCCGGCTGGACCACCGACGACTCCCACCTCCGGATCAACGCCGACCGCGGCAACCACAGCCACCCTGACGAGCTGGCGATCACCGCTTACGCGTACGGCCGGCCGCTCCTGCCCGACATGGGAACCTTCACCTACAGCACGGACGCCCGCGCGAAGTGGCTGCGGCTTACCACCGAGGCGCACAACACGATCGAGATCGACGAGCAGCCGCAGACCTCGGCCGCGGCCGGCGGGATCTCGCATCTGATCACCAACCCCGCCTTCGACCTGATCGGTGCGAACACCGAGAGCTCCGCCGGCGCCGTCCACGAACGATCCGTTCTGTCGCTGCACTCGGGCCTATGGGTGGTCTCCGACCGGCTCAAGCCGGTGGACACCGCCACGCACCGCTACGAGCAGAACTGGCACTTCGCCGCGGACGCCGATCCCTCGATCCGCACCGGGACGGAGGCCACGACCACCGCCTTCGCCACGGGCCCGAACCTCACGATCGTCCCCGCCGACCCGGCCGAGGTCGACTCCGACCTGCGCGACGGCTACTATGCGCCGCGCTTCTACTCGGTGGAGAACGCGAAGTACGCCTCCTACGTCAAGACGGCCACCGGCCGGACGACCTTCGACACCCTCCTGCTGCCGTCCAAGGGCGCGGCCAAGACGTCCGTGACGGTGGAACGGCTCCCCGTTGGCACCATCCCGTCGTACGCGGCGACGGCCCTGAGCCTGAACGGCGGCGCGGGGGTCTACTACAAATCCTGGACCACGAAGGCGCCGCGCGCGTTCGGGTCCTACATCTTCGACGGCAAGCTGCTCTACGCCGACGCCGGATCGATCGTGATGGTCGACGGCTCGTCGGTCGAACGTGCCGGCACGACCCTGGTCAAGGCGCCGGCCGCGGTCAAGGACCTGGCCGTGACCTTCGACTGGGACGGCACCGTACGCATCGACGGCAGCGGGCTGACCGCCAGCACCGACCCGGCCAAGGCCATCGCGATCGCGGCGCCGGATGCCGCCAAGGTGGTCCTCAACGGCGCGGTCGTTCCCTTCGAACGCGCGGGCGCGCTCATCTACGCGGCCGCCTGAAGCAGACTCCGGCCCGGTTCGTCGAGCTGCCCGACCTGCGGTAGGCGTCCGCCGGCGCGCCGGCCTCGGCCAACCCACCGCCCTGCTCCGCGATCCCGGGAGGCGCCGGCAGGGGCGCGGAAGGTGGCACACGCAGCGCGGCCAGGGCCACGGTCTGCGGCAACGTCTGCACGATCGCCCCGTCGACCGGCGTCGCGAATAAGGGGCTTGAGCAGCAACCACTTGGCCAGTGGCGTTAGATGTGGTTCTTGACCGCGAAGGGCGGAGCGGGATCCTCGTCCTCAAGCAACTGCCCAGCTTCCTCAGGGGTGCTGAGCCCGGCCTCCAACAGCAGGTCCGGTGACCGCCGCCAGTGCAGCCGAGCCTCGGTCCGCCGCCCTAGGTCATGCAGGGTGCGGCCGAGCCACCAGTGCGACAGCGCCGTACCGAAGTCGAATTCGGCCTCGCCCTGAAGCTCGATGGCCGTCCGGTAGGCGTTTTCCGCCTCGGCGAGCCGGCCTGCGGCCCGGTAGGCGTCGGCGAGCGTGTCGTGGGACGTCGCCGCACCCGGGCCGGTGGGGTCGGGGCACATGTCCAGCGCTATGCGGGCCTCCTCGATCGCCTCCTCGAAGCGGCCCTGCCGGTAGTAGACATGCACACGGTTGTTGATCACGACGGCCTCCTTCTCCCGGAGACCGGTCTGCTGGGAGATGGACTGGCCGGCGGCCAGCGCCGACAGGGCTTCGTCGTAGCGGCCCATCATCGTGTAGGTGATGCCGAGGTCGTTGTACGTCCCCGCCTTCTTCAGCGGCAGGTCGGCCTTGTCCCAGCAGTTCAGCGCGCGCTCCAGGTGCTCAACGGACTCGGTATGGCGGCCCTGCTCCGCGAGGATGTAGCCCAGGTCGGTGAGGAGCCGTGCCTGGCCGGGCAGGTCTCCGCGGCGCACGGCGAGCTCCAGCGCGACCTCGGGGTGTTGCGAGTTCACGGCCTGCCAGGCCGGCTGCAGCAGGTTGTCGCGCTCCGCGGAGAGCCAGTCGTTGGCCTCCCTCAGCGTCGCTACAGCTACCTCCGGAAGGTCCATCGACTCCCGGAGCGAGTGCAGGCTCGAGTCGATCAGCACGCACGCGGCATCCGCGGCGGCCACACAGTGGAGGAGCGCGCGGCGCATGGCCCCGGTTTGCACCGCCTGGTCGATCTGCTCCGCCTGCTCGCGGGCGTGGAGGCGGAGCAGATCGTGCATGCGGTGGCGGCCGGGCCCCCGGAGGTCTCGCAGACAAAGGCACCAAGGGCAAGGAGCCAGAAAGGTCCCGATCATCGCAGAGGTTCGAAAGCTGGTCCTGCGGCGTCTCAACGCCGCAGGAATTGATCCATCCGCCCGGCTGTTCACGGGTCCGCGGGGCGGCCGCATCACCACGGCGGTCCTGCGGAATGCGACGCACTGGGACGAGGTCGTGGCGAGGCTCGGCTACGAGCACCTCCGTCGGCACGATCTTCGCCACACCGGGCTCACCTGGATGGCCGACGCCGGCGTCCCCATCCACGTGCTCCGGAGGATCGCCGGCCACGGTTCACTGACCACCACCCAGCGCTATCTCCACCCGGACCACGACTCCCTCGTGGCGGCGAGCACCGCCCTGAGCGCCCACCTCACCACGGGCTGGTCCCAAACTGAAGGCGGTCTAGATGATCAGCATGATCGTCAGAAAAGACAGAAAGGCCGGTCTACCTGGGCTTTCACCCAAGGCGACCGGCCTCGTCCCACCGTCGGGACGACAGGATTTGAACCTGCGACCCCTTGACCGCCAGGACATGGCCTCAGGCGTTTCCGCACGTCAAACGCGCTTCTGCACGCGCGTTGGGTGATCCCACCGGCACGTCGTCCGGACCTGCGCACTGCGTGTGGTCCCCAAGTGGTCCCCAGCCAATCAGCGCTCAGGCCATGGAGCCGTCACTACATGTCCGAGTCCCCAATTGAGGCGAAACGCAGTCAACGCCCGCGTCGCCGGGAACCGAACCACATCTCCAGCGAGGCACCTGCTCCTACCGGAACACGATGGCGTTGGGCATCGGCGACCGCGTTCCACACTGTCGCAAATTCAAGTCCGCCATCACGAACCGTCATCACCGCCGACGAACTCGTGCAGAGCGGGCATCCGCCTGGAACCGTGATGAGTGTGACGATGGAAAATCCCCTCCACTTGCTAGGACGCCTACGACTGGGCAGGGAGGAATACTGCCAGCGCCTCCTGACCATGCTGATCGTGGGCGGCCCCTATCCCCCATGGAACAGCCGCACCCCGCCGTCACCCCAAGGCGCTCGGTTCCTGCGGTCGCTGGATGAGCTATCGTTCGGCCGCAGTGAATGGAGCGGACAGCCGCTGTTCGTGGACGAGTTCGAGTTGCCCCCACGGCACGACGACGAGCAGGGCGGGGCACCCGACTACGCACTGCTGTGGAACGAACGGCTCTGGATGATCGAACTGAAGACCGAGAGTGCGAGTCACCGGCCAGACCAACTCGCCGGGTACTACGCGCTCGCCGGCCATCATCATCCCGGCCTTGCCGTGGACCTCACCTATCTGACGCCACCGCTCACCTTCACGCCGCCGGCCGGCCGGGATGGCACCAAATTCGCACACGTCACCTGGACACAGATCCTCCCGCTGTTGGACGAGGTCTGGGGCGAGGGTACGGACGAGGAACGGCATATCCTCACGATGTTGCTGGCGGCGCTGGACAGCATCGGATCGAACTGGTCCCACTGGCGGGCGCAGCGGGTCGCTGCAAGAAGAGATGAACCTCCGGCGGTCGAAGAAACGGCGATGGCCCTGGCCGAGGCCACCGGGCGTGACGGCCTGCAGCGAGCCGTGGATCATCCGGCGACGGACCTGGACCAACTACAACGTCTTCGCCTGGCACTGCGGCACGCCATCTGCACCAGCCCGGAACAGTCCCCACTGCGCCACGTACAGCCCTGGCTCTGGAGCGCCACGACCAGCGGCGGCATCGCCCTCACGGCCTCCGGCCGAGACACCGGCTTCGAACTACGCCTCTCCCGATATCAAAAGCCAGTGTGCTGAGGGGCCCAGCTGCGTTCTCTGCGACCGGTCCGTCCCATCGGGCGACGGACCAAGGACGGTCCCCTCTGTCGCGCTTGCTTCCGGCCGACCCTGCGGATCTGCTCGTTCTGCGGCAAAGGGCCGCGACGCTGCTACCGGGCCGCGACCGGGATGCCCCGCTGCGACACCTGCTCACGCGCCCGCCGGACCTGCCTGGGCTGAGGCAAGAACAAGCACGCCGCGGCCCGGACCGAGGACGGTCACCTCTGCGAGACCTGCTGGCAGAAGAACCCGATCTCCTTCAACCCCTGCCGGCTCTGCGGGACGGTCGAGTGTCTGCACAGCTACGGCCGCTGCCACTCTTGTGTCCATGACCAGCAGGCCCGCCAAGCGCTCTCCCGCGACGGTGCCATGCGCCCCGGCCTCCAGCCGGTCCACGACGTCCTCGTCGCCGGCGGGGCAAAGGCCGGACTGAGCCGGCTGGAACGGCCCAGTGCCCGCACGATCCTCGACGCGCTCGCGGATGGCACCTGCCCGCCCACCCACGAGGGCCTGGACGCGCTCCTGCCGAACAAGTCCGTGGCCTTCCTGCGGGCCGCCCTGGTCACCGCCGGTGTCCTGCCCGCACGCGACGAACGGTTCGCGGCCCTGGAACAGTGGATTCGAAGACGAACGCTGGGCGGTCAGCCGTCGCCTGATGCACGACGACGACCTCGCGATCGAGGACCGGTTCGCCGGGCTCCTCGTCCTGATCTATGCCCAGCCCCTCACGACAGTCTCGCAACTGCCGGCCACAGCAGTGATCACGGATGGTCCGCAGACGTCGCTGATGCTGGGCGACACCCCCCCTGCTACTGCCTGATCCCGTTGACAAGCTCGCCCGGCGGCTCGTCGCCCGACGACGCGGTCACACCACGATCGGCACCTCGGCGGACTCCCCCTGGCTCTTCCCCGGCGCCTTCGCGGGTCAGCCACTCAGCAGCCACCGTCTCGGAACACGGTTGAAACGGCTGGGCATCTACTCACGTCCGGGCCGGGCTTCCGCCCTGATGGGACTCTCCACACAACTGCCCACTGTGGTTCTCACGGAGCTCTTGGGAATCAGCCCCGAGACCGCCACCGCCTGGACCCAGGAAGGCGGCCACTGGGCCCGATACGCCGCAACCGTCCCCGCCAAGTCGACGTCTCGATAGCCTCTTCCTCGAAGATCATGTCCTCATCGTCCACCGCACAGAACCCGCCTACATGGCCATCGCCGAACGTGACGGCAGATCAGTCCGTCTCTTCTCGGACGTCCTTGCCTTGCTCGGCGAAACGCTTGAAGTCCTGCATGTGCTGTTCCGACTGCTTGCGGAAGGCGCCGGGCATCAGAAGTGCCACCAGCCGCATCATCACGCTGCTGAACCGGTATTCGCTCTCGCTTTCCCAGAGTGTCGTCTCCGGACCGGCTTCGGTCAGCCGCTCGCGCACGGCGCTCCACGTGCCCTTGCTGACGATCTCGCGGTCGAAGTGAACGACGCTGCCTTTCGGGATCTCGTGCAGGTCTGCCGGTTCCCGGCGGGTGATGGTCTCGGTGCACTCGATCTTCCGCTTCCCCATCTGCATCACGACGCGCGACTTGGTGCCGAGCTGCCCGTGCTTCCCGTTCAGCGGCTCGTGCAGCACCAGGCCCCGCAGCCACTTCGGCAGGTGTGCCGGGTCGGCTAGGAGCTGGACCACTGTCTCCCGCGGCAGAGCGATCTCGGTCGAGACGGTGTACTTCATGGGGTATCGCTCTTTCTTGTGGTGTGGGAAAACTTGCTGCAGTCCTGCTTGTCTTACGCGTCGTGGGCGCCGAGGAAGCCGGTCAGTCCACCGCAGCAGGAGTGTCAGGTCGGGTCGGGTACGTAGAACTTGGTGGTGGCCTCGACTGCGGCCGCGACGTGCTCCGGTTCGCCACCGGCGGCCAGGTGAGCCTGACCCCAGGCTGCGGCGCTACGGCGGCCGAACTCGCGCCCTTCGGGCGACTTCTCGAACTCCTCGTGACCGGTGATCACGCCGCCGACCAGGAGCCGTCCCAGGGCGAGGAGAGCCAGGTCCCAGCCGACGCCTCCGGCGCCGGGGCCGTAGATAGGGAACAAGGGCTCCCCGACGACCGCTGCGTGGATCAGCTCGAACTCGGTGTCGCCGGCCGGGCCCGCGGCCAGGCGCACCTCCACCTCGCTGGTGCCGGGCCAAGCGTCGGCGTCCGGCCCGTAGAGCCAAGACACCTTCAGCAGACGCGGCGGCTCGCACCGGAGGATCTCGCCGTGCTCTCCACCGTCCAAAGCGAACTGTCCGCCAAGCCGAAGGTCCCCGGTGACCGGCTTGAACCAGCGCTGCAGCCGCTCGGGGTTGGTGATGGCGTCCCAGACGTCATCAATCTCCGCGTCGTATCGACGCCGCAGCTCGATGGTGTACGCCTCGCCGGCGGGCACGCTGCCAGTGCCCATCGCCCGGCGCACGGCAGCCAGCTCGTCAAGAACATCTTTCATGTCATGTCTCCTTCGGTGGTGCATCGGTCTTGCCCGTCGGCGCCGGACCCCGCAGCTCGGATGGGTTCCCCACGGCCAGGTGGCGTGCACGCCTACCCCGGGCCAGCTCGGTTCCCAGGGCGTCGAGGCGCTGTTCCCAGAACCGGCGAAACCGGTCCAGCCACGCGTCGACCTCGCTCAGCGGCTCGGGCTCGACGGCGTAGAACCGGCGCGTACCCTCAGCCCGCACCGACGCGAACCCGCTGTCACGCAGCAGCGCAGATGCTGGGAGACAGCCGGCTGGGAGATGGCGAACTCCGCCCGGATGATCTCCGTGATTGCCCCGGAGGTCTGCTCACCGTCGGCGAGCAGCTCCAGAATGCGTCGGCGCACGGGGTCACCGAGTATGTCGAAGGCGTGCACGACAGCGACTATACCGGTCTTCGCTTATATAATCCATCGCTGATTCTTAGCGCCGCGCTGGCGTTCACACAAGCCGACGCGCATCACGTCCTCCTGCTACAGGCTGCCCCCATGTCGGCGCCAGGCGCCAGATGCTGGTCCCGTTCACCCCGATAAGAACAACCTGACTCATTCCGCAGGTTCTGTCAGCCGCAGCTGCCAATATTGGCCGAGCTGCCCGCCGCTGAGGCTGGCGGGCAGAGCAGAGGAGTCCGCCTCCGCTCTGGCCAGGGCCGAGGCGGTCTTCATCGAGCTGGGCGACGAGGAGTCGCTCACCGTGGTGCGTGCGTTGCGTGAGGCGAGCTGATCGGAAGGTGCATTCCATGTGCTTGAGCCGTTGATGAAGCTGGAGTGCAGCCGGTCGGGCTTGCCACCGCTGATCTGGGGCAGGCGGGTGAGCAGCTCGCGGAACATGACCGTGATCTCGCGGCGGTGGCAGGTCGTCGGCGATGACTTGGCCCTACGCGTCCCCATGGTAGCCCCGCTGATTCCCAGGGATCGGCGTTCGAGGTGTGGAGTAGCGGCCCGGGCAGGGCGGGCCCGCGCCCTGCCCCGTCAGGAAATCGTTCCAGAACCCCCGGGACCGTTGGTGAGGACCGGGCGACAGGTGGCGCTGTGCCGTACACGTCAGCAGCCGGATGGCGGGGATGACGTCGTGGGTCCACAGCAACCAGCCCCGTTCAGCCAGGAGAACGAGACAGCCGTGCGTCGAATCAGACGGCGCAGGGACGCTCCATCTCCTGCGAAGACGCCACCTGCCGCGCGGCCTGGAGACGACAGGTCTGCAGCGCGTCGAGGGCCAGCCCCACCCCAGGGCCGTACAGCTCGCCACATCAGAGTGGCGGCAATCCTCGCTTGACCAGCGGTCGAGGAGAGGCACGAGGCGATCTTGGCCCCCAAAGTCAAACAGGCCGCGCCCGATTATCTCGGACACGGCCTTTGACCTGCTGCGAAGCAAGTCGGGACGACAGGATTTGAACCTGCGACCCCTTGACCCCCAGGCACATCACGGAGGGGCGGGATCATAGACGATTCCCGCCCCGACCTGGGCTAACAGTCCGCTCCCGTCCACCGGCGTACGGCTCGATCCATCGTCGTTGTCACTCAGTTGGTCACTCAGCGGAAAGGACGTTCTGGCTGCTCAGCCTGCCGTTTGGCGCGCGGCCGTGAGTGCCTCCGCCAGAGTCTCCGCGTGCGGCGAGCGGCGTTCTCGAAGGAGTGTCTGCACGTTGACGAGTTCCTTGTGGGCATGGCGGTTCAGCTTGACCGCATCTCCCACGATCGGGAGCCCTACATCGAGGGATGCCCGCGCGTCCCCCGTCTCCGCGTGTGCCTTGGCCAGGCATGATCCGTACCACGCGCGGTCGCGCTTGTAGGAGGCAGGTAGGCTCGCCAGCCCGGCCGTCAGCAAGTCGACGGCCTTGGGCCAGTTCGAAAGATGCAGCTCCGTCATGCCGCGCTGGAGTCGGAACCACGTCTCGTCATAGAAGTACATCCACGCCGGTTCGTCGTCGGCGTGCTCGGCGGCTCGACGGATGAGGGCTTCGGCCTCGTCCAGAAGCGTGCGGGCCGGACGGGCCTCCCCTGCCAAAGCGTGCCCTCGCGCGGCCATCTGGGTGGCCATGCCGCGCACTCCGGGAGTCACCCGTCCGTCGTGCCAGCGCGCGGCTTCAGCTAGTCGGACGGTCCTGCGGGCGTTGCCAGCGCTCCACGCCTGGTGGGCCTTCATGCTGAGCGTGGTGGTGGCCATGTTGACGTCGCCGATCTCCAGCGCCCAGTCGTGGGCTCGGTCGTACCAGGCAAGTGCGGCGGCCTGGTCGTCGATGTCGAGTGACATCCACGCGACGAACTGGGCGTACTGCGCGGCCAGATCCACCACGGTGTCAGCGATGCTGCCTCGCGCACTCTGCGCCAGCTCGACCACGATGCCGAGTTGCTGTCGAACGATGCCCAAGAGGGGACGCGAGCCGATGGTGTCCTCGACCTTGCGATGTTCGGCCAGGCAGGTGGCGAGCCAGTCCACGGTGCCCTGGTCAACACGGCGAGGATCTTGAAGCGTACGGGTAATGCGCTCATAGAGATCCAGGTCAGGGGCGACGCTCTCCAGAGGCAAGGCGGGAACAGGAACATTGGGCCGCTCATCCAGGTCGAACAGATCGGCCTCTGTCGCCTTCAGCGCGCGAGCGTACAGGAGGCGGTAGCGCTCGCTGGGGTAGTGGTCGCCTCGCTCCCACCCTCGGATCATCCGTGTCAGATCTCCCGCGGTGGGCAGCGGGCCGTCTGCCACTGCCTTGAGCCGTCTGGCCATGTCCGCGACGGTGCCGACCTTGGCCTTGCGCTCGGCCCGGAGCCGTACGGCCCACGGGGGCGGTGTTCCTGGGGTGCCCATCGTTCACCTCCGGATATTCGCGGATACGCCGTGTCCTCGGCTGTCTCCTATTGTCATCGTGCCCGGCAAGAGCGGGGCCGCTTTGCTTGACGTGATGAATCCTTCACGAGTTTCGACGCGCACCGATCCAGCAGAGGACACCACGCAACGGCTTCACGCCGAGTTGCTGCGACAGGCTCTCGCGCAGGAGGGCATCGCCGCAGACGTTCACGACGGTTACGGGCTCGCGTTGGTGTCGGTCTGGGTGGGGCCGGTGGTGTGGTGCGACGGCTACCGGTTCTGGTGGCGGACCGGCTGGGACCCCGAGCGCAAGCGCGCTGTCTACGCCTGGCATCCGGCCATCGAACCTGGGCGAGCCGCCCGTCGCGTCGCCTTCCGGTATGCCGATCTACGTGCCAGTCACCCGCTCTCCCCGACGATCAGCGACATGGCATCCGCCGCCAGCGCTTCACCAGCAGGAAACCTCCCATGACAACGGCTGGGAGCACCACCGGCAGTCGCGTCAAGATCGTGGACATGCTCCATAGTCCGGCCAGGACACGGGCTTTCGCCTCTTGGCTCTGAGGTGCCCCGGATCTTCCGGACAGGTCCCCAACTAAGGTTCAGGGAGAACCGGAAGGGAAGGCTGTGGCGGGGCGTAACCGACGATTCAGCCAGGAGTTCAAGGACGAAGCGGTCCGCATGGTGCTGGACGGCCCGCGGCCGGTGGCGCATGTGGCCAAGGAACTCGG